>NZ_JACHWJ010000001.1 GCF_014191305.1 Pseudoclavibacter helvolus
GTCGCGAGCGTCGAGATGAACTCGGCGAACGACTCGTTGAGCCACAGGTCGTTCCACCACTTCATGGTGACGAGGTCGCCGAACCACATGTGGGCGAGCTCGTGGAGGATCGTGACGACGCGGCGCTCGCGCACCGCATCCGCGACCTTCGAGCGGAACACGTAGGTCTCGGTGAACGTGACGCATCCCGCGTTCTCCATGGCGCCCGCGTTGAACTCGGGGACGAAGAGCTGGTCGTACTTCGTGAACGGGTACGGAACCCCGAACGCCTTCTCGTAGTACTCGAAGCCCTGCTTCGTGGTGCGGAAGATGTTGTCGGCGTCGAGGTTCGGCGCGAGGGATGCACGGCAGTACACGGCGAGTGGGATGGTGCGTCCGTCGATGGAGGTGAGCTCGTCGCGCACGACCGTGTACGGACCCGCGACGAGCGCCGTGATGTAGCTCGAGATGCGCGGCGTGGTCGCGAAGTGCCAGACGGCGCGCTCATCGTCGATGGGCTGAGGGGCCTGTGACGGCTCGTTGGAGATGACCTGCCAGGAGGCGGGGGCCGTGACGTGGAAGGAGAAGTTCGCCTTCAGGTCGGGCTGCTCGAACACCGAGAACATGCGGCGGGAATCCGGCACCTCGAACTGCGAGTAGAGGTAGACCTCGCCGTCGGCAGGGTCGACGAAGCGGTGCAGTCCCTCGCCCGTGTGCATGTAGATGGCATCGGCGTCGATGGTCAGCGTGTTGTGCTCGGCCAGGTTCGGCAGCTGGATGCGCACCCCGTCGTTGACCGCCGCGACGTCGAGCGCCTCGCCGTTGAGCACAACGCTGTGCACCTGGCGGGTGATGGCGTCGATGAAGGTGGACGCACCCGGAACCGCCGAGAACGTCACCGTCGTGATCGAACGGAACGTCTCAGGACCCGTCGTGAGGTCGAGGGCGACGTCGTAGTGCTCGACACCAAGCACTACTCCTCGACGCTCGACCGACTCAGCGCGAGTCAGGTTCTCTCCGGGCATTCCAGCTCCTTTGGTGTCAGGTGCCCGGGGGTTCCGGGCTTGCGGCGCGGCCAGCCTAGTCCTGCCGAGTAGGCTTATGCGTATGCCCGCACCGATCAAAGTAGATTTCTGGTTCGACCCGATCTGCCCATTCGCTTGGATGACCTCGCGGTGGATCGACGAGGTCGCCCGTCAGCGTGACCTCGATGTCACCTGGCACATCATGAGCCTCGAGCTCTTGAACGAGGAGAAGGACATCCCGCAGTCGTACCGCGACATGCTGCAGGGAACGTCCCGCCTCGGCCGTGTCGTCTCCGGTGTCGAGCAGGACCTCGGCAACGAGAAGGTCAAGGCGCTCTACGACGCGCTCGGCACGCGAATCCACCCGGGCGGACGCAAGGACCGCGACGCGGTGCTGCAGGAGGCCATCGCGGAGCTCGAGATTCCCGAGTCCATCGTCGAGCGCGCCGATGCAGGCGAGTTCGACGAGCGGTACCGCGCGAGCCACCTCTCCGGCATGGAGCGTGTCGGCGACGAGGTTGGTACCCCCATCATCGCCATCGACGGCGTCGCGTTCTTCGGCCCCGTCATCTCCCCGGCACCGAAGGGCGAGGAGGCGCTTCGCCTGTTCGACGGTGTTGTCATGGCCGCATCGGTCGACGGCTTCTTCGAGCTCAAGCGCAGCCGCACGCGTGGACCGGTGTTCGACTGATGCGCATTCACGTCGCCACGGATCACGCCGGCCTCGAGTTCTCGCAGCAGCTGCAGGAGCACCTGCGCGACCAGGGCCACGAGGTCGTCGACCACGGGCCCGCCGAGTACGACGCGCTCGACGACTACCCCTCGTTCTGCATCAACGCCGCTCAGGCCGTCGCCAACGATTGGGCGAATGGCTCCAAGTCGCTTGGCGTGGTCTTCGGTGGCTCTGGCAACGGCGAGCAGATCGCCGCCAACAAGGTCACAGGGGTGCGCGCCGCGCTGGCATGGAGCGACGCCACGGCGCAGCTCGCCCGCGAGCACAACAACGCCAATGTGATCTCGATCGGCGCGAGGCAGCACGAGATCGTCGACGTGCTGCGCTTCATCGACATCTTCATCGCCGAGCCGTTCCCTGGCGAAGAACGTCACCTGCGTCGCATCTCGCAGCTGGCAGAGTACGAGCAGACGGGCAAGATCGCCGGCAAGTCGATGCTCGGCGCGGTTGGTACCGTCGTACCCCCGATGGTGGAGTCGGAGACACCGGCGGGGAATGCCTGAGGGTCATTCCGTTCACCGCATCGCCCGCCAGTTCACCGCGAACTTTGCCGGGCGAGTCGTGGCCGCTTCCTCGCCCCAAGGCCGTTTCGCTGAGGGAGCCGGGGAGATCGACGGTCGTGAGATGGTCGAGACGTTCGCCGTCGGCAAGCACATGTTCTCGCGCTTCGACGGCGGCGTCTGGCTGCGTGTGCACCTCGGAATCTACGGGGCGTGGGACTTCTCTGGCCAGGTCTCGACGACGCTCGGGCAGACGGGGGAGTACTCGCGCAAGCGTCCCGGCGTGACGATCGAGGACTCGCGCGGCGAGACTTCCCTGTCGAGCATCGGCGCCCCGCGGCGCACACGATTGAAGATGGCGGAGGCGGAGCGCGAGCAGGAGCTCTCGCAGTGGCCGCCTGAGCCTGTCGGCGCCGTGCGGCTTCGCCTTCTCACGGCGGAGACGTGCGCAGATCTGCGCGGACCGACGGCGTGTGAGCTCATGACGGGCGACGAGGTCGCTGCCCGCATCGAGAAGCTCGGCCCTGACCCGCTCGTCGACCGTGGCGCGAAGGCCGAGGCGCGGTTCCTCGAGCGAGCTCGCGGGAAGCGCACGCCGATCGGCATCGTGCTCATGGACCAGCAGATCGTCAGCGGGATCGGCAACGTGTACCGGGCGGAGATGCTCTACCGGGCGGGCATCAACCCGCACACGCCGACGTCGCAGCTCACGGATGAGCAGCTCAGGGAGCTGTGGCGTGACTGGACGAAGCTCCTCAAGATCGGTGTCGAGGTCGGCCAGATGATGACGATCGACGGGCTCCGCGGCAAGGCGAAGGCGGCGGCCCTCGAGAACCGCGAGGACCGGCACTGGGTGTACGGCCGAGCGGGGGAGCCGTGTCGCGTATGCGGCACGCCGATCGCGCTGGAGGAGATGCAGGCGCGCAAGCTCTACTGGTGCCCCGGCTGCCAGCTCTGACCTGCAGGCGTTGCGCCCGCACGCGAAGAGCTGACAGCCGGTAGCGTCACCGCAGCGAGCGGATGGATGCTGCGGCGCGCTTGGCGTCGCGAAGCCGCGCCTCGTACGTGGTGGCGATGACCACGAGTACTGTGCCGGCCAGCGCGAGCCACACCCACCAGGGCACAACTCCCGCGACGACGGCGAGCTGCTGCCGGAATGCGGTGACGGCGTGGAGCACGGTGATGATCGCGCCCAGGACAAGCGGCGCCTGCAGGCGGCCGACCGCACCCCAGATCGTCACCGCGACGGCGATGAGGCCAAGCGCGATGAGGCGCCACGGTTCGGAGTCTGCAAACTGGGCGAGGTAGCTCGGGACCAAGAGCAGAGCCAGCCCGGGGGCCAGCGCCGGCCAGCTGCGGAGCGTCGGCCGGATCGCGAGGAAGTGCGCCCCGCCTGCGAGGAGGGTTGCGGCGAGTGGCACCGTCGCGAGTTCAAGCCAGCGGACAGGGCCCTCGCTCTGTACGACGCCGGTGAAGGCGACGAGGGCCACGGCGGAGAGCGCGAGAACGGGGACGCGCAGCGACTGCGGGCCGCCTGGCACCCGATTGGCCCCCGACAGCGTCGGCAGGAGCTCCGGCCTGAGGAGAGCGGTGAGCGAAAGCGCACAGAGCGCGACGACCCAGGTGAGCGCGAGCGCCTGGGTGTTGGAGACTTCGCTGCGCAGGATGCTCGGGAGTGAGGACACCACGAGTGCGGCGACGGCCAGTGGCACGAGCACCGTGGACGCGAGGGACGCGAGCCGCGGGTTCTCGAGCTGGTGCTGGCGGCGCCAGAGTGCGCTCGCGAAGAGCAGCACGAGGCACGCCGGGAGGACACCCCAGACCGGGAGCGCGATCGGAGTCAGCGGCCCCTGGACCGCGAGGACAAGCGCTGGTCCGAGCACGGCCGCCGAGATCGACGCACCGACTCCGAGGGCATTCACCGATGCGCGCAGCCACCCGGCGACGGGCACCACGGCGCAGACGACGACGAGCGCGAGGGTGAGGAGTGCAAGCGCGAATTCGGGCACCGACAGCGCGAGGACGCGTGACTCCGCGGGGTCGAGCGGCTGGGCGACGGCGGCGATGGCTCCCGCGCTGAGCCAGATACCTGGGGCGGCGGCAAGCCAGAGCAGGCTCTCGACGCTGGATGCCCGTGGCTCGCTCCCTTGTCGGTCGAATCTCGCAGTCGCGACTCCCGCCGCGAAGAGCACGAGGAAGGCGCCTCCGAAGGCGACGAAGATGGATGCTCCGTCCCAGTTCGCGAGGACCTCCCACACCCAAGCGAGTGCGAGGACGGGGACGCCGAAGTAGCGCAGCACGGCGTAGGGAGACCGCGCGCCGAGTTGCCCACTGGAGACGATGGACGTCGCGGCGAAGAGGGCGACCGCGAGGGGGAACGGGGTCCAGCTTTCGAACCCTTCGCCGGGCGCGGCCGAGGCGGCGGCCGGCGCGAGCAGGGTTCCGAGGAGCGCCGTGCCGAGCCCAAGCGCGCGGAGCGCAACTCCGTCGCCCCGACGTATCCCGTGCGGGGCCAGGAGCACGCCGAGCATGGCGGTGAGGGCGCCGATGACGCCGGCGGTCGCGACGAGTTGAATCGGGTTCGTGCTCTCGAGGTCGATGAGCTGAACGTGGTGCACCAGCATCCACGCCGCCAGTAGCCCGGACGCGTAGCTGGGGAGTCTCGTCAGGAGCCCCGCTTCGACACTCAGGCGGGCGACCAGGACGATGGCTGCAAGGACGATCCCGACCAGCAACAGTGTTGTGCCCGTCTGCTGCGCGACCCAGATGTTGGTGGGCGCGGTCGGGGTCCAGATCGCGAGGGAGAGGCTCTGCGATGCGAGGGCCAGGAATCCCACGAGGGCGATGCCTGCGCGCCCAGTCGGGCTGACGAGTCTGGCGGGGAGTCCGGCGGCGACGACTGAGGCCAGCAGTGCGAGCCCCAGCAGGAGAAGACCACTCTCGAACCGCGTCATGAGGAGGACGCCGGTGGCAACGGCGGCGCCGAGCGCCGTCAGGAGCGCGACGAGCAGCTTGCGACGTGCCCTGGCCTCGTCGTCTGCCCAGACGGGGCGGAGCAGCAGCCAGGTCACCGCGCCGACGAGCAGCACGCATGCAGTGAGCCAGAGCAATGCCTCCACGCTCGTGAGCAGGCCGGTGAAGATCCCGCTTCGATTGACGTCGCCCGTCAGGTTGGCCGCGACGTGCGCGAGCGCTGCGAGCACGGCAACCCCTCCCGCCGATGAGCTCAACGAGACAAGCAGCGGACGCGCGTGGACGGGAACGCGCACCAGGGTCGCCGTCACGGCGACCGCGAGTGCGAGGGCTGTGCCGACGATGAAGTACAGCAGCGTGCTCGCGGGAGTGTCGGCCGAGGTGATGGCGGGGACAACAAGCGAAACTGCGAGGCCGGCCGCGAGCACGGAGGCGGACGCGCGTGCCGGTTCGCCGGCCTTGCGCGCCCTGCCGAACCACCAGAGCAGCAGTCCGGCCACAACAAGCGGAGCCCCGGCGGGGAGATGGAAGGCCTCCGAAGTGCGGATACCAGGGGTCGCGATCGCGAACACGTACCAGGCGAGGGTGAGCAGGCCGACACCGATCCACGCCAGGAACGCTCTGCCTCGCGCCTGGAACAGGCCAGAGGGAGAGAGCGCGAGCAGGATCGGCACGAGCGCGGAAACCGCGATCGTCGCCGTGAAGTACTGGGCTCCCGCCGGCTGGCCGAACGCGCTCGTGAAGATCGGGGTGCTTGCAAGCGAGACGACCGCGACCGCAGCGGCAGCCAGCTCGGCAGGGAGAGCGCGTGCGGCCGGTGCGCCACGGAGCCGTGCGGCGAGCATTCCGCCTGCCGTCAGGGCGCCTGCGGCGACACCGAGCGACGCCGCGACGGCCGGGAGGTATTGGGTCGTCACGAACGAGGTGACCACTGCCGCGAGCGTCGCCCAGAGCGACGGGGCGAGCACGGCCAGGAGCGGCGCGACCGCAGGTACATCCGGCTCCCGTGGTCGGCGCAGGGCGACGACGACGATCGCAACGCAGAGCAGGGCACCGAAGGCGGCACTCGCGAACCAGAGCGCGCCGAGTGGCCACACGGCGTCGGTGAGGAGGGCGTCAGCGTCGCTGCGGTTGGCCGTCGACCGAACGAGTGCGAGGAGGGCAAACGATGCCACGAGCGCGGGGATCGCAGCGGAGTAGGCGAGCAACGTGCGTTCCGCAGCAGCGAGCCACGGCCTCGGGAGCAGCAGCGTCGCGGTGAGGAGCATGACGATGCCGAGATACGCGCAGGTGATGGCGAGGTTGGTGCCGGATGCGCTCGACGAGCCCCATGCGTCGCGCACGAAGGCGACGAGCAGCGGCACGGCGAGCAGCTGCACTGCCGTAAGTGCGGTGAGCACCGGCCGAAGCGCCGCAGCCGGCGTCCTCGTGGAGAAGCGGAGGCAGAAGGTGAGGGCTGCGGCGGCCACCAGCGCGGCGATCTCAAGCGGTGGCAGCGCGAGCCCAGAGCCGACCACGGCGAGGATGGCGACTGCGGCAGTGCTTTGCAGGACGACGCGCAACGCAGCCTTGGGCTGTGCGCTCTCCGTGCTGTCAGCGGCGGAGCGCTTTGCGAGCAGGATCGCGACGATAACCGCCCCGGCGCCGATCGTCAGGTTCGCGATCGTGACGCCGAGCGGGCCGGGGACGCTGCCAGCGGCGCACAGCGCGAGGAAGGATCCGGCTGCCGTGAGCGCGGGCGTGAGCTGCTGCATCCGCCCGGGGACGAGCTGCAGGATGCCGGTCGCACCCGCGAGGCCCACCGCGGCGCTTGCTATGGCCCACCAGGTGCCGTTTTCCGCACCAGCGAAGGCCTCCGCCATCCCGGCCTGGTCGGCGCCCACCAGCGCAAGAAGGTAGTCGACGTGAAGGACGTTGACGGCAAGCGAGATGACCGGGACTATGGCGGCGGCGAGAGTCGTCCACGTCAATGCCGTGACTGCGAGCTGGAGGGCTGTGGCCTCTGGCTGCTGAGATGCGGCGAGCCGCGCCCTGAGCACCTGGGCGGCGGCGAGCGCGATCGGGATGAGGGCAAGCGAGAGCGCGAGGCGGATCGGCCCGACGAAACCGAGCGGCACGGCACCAAGCGCGAGGGCAGTGAGCACCCCGAGCGAGATGAGCAGGCTGCGGCCGCCGAGCGCGCCGCGCTCTCGGCTGACGAGCCAGGCGAGGAGCGCCGCAGATGCCGCGGCGAGAGCGAAGAGGACCACGTAGCCGAGCCACGATTCGTCGCCCGTCGCGGCAGCCACGCCCGCGAGCACGCCCCCGGTCAGCGCGACGACGCCGGTCACGGCGAGGATCCATCGCTCGAGCGATCGCGGCGTGGCGTCGCTGAACGAGTTCGCAGCACTCGGCGTCGCCCCAGGGGCGAGCTGCGCTGGCTGTTTGACTCGCAGCAGGACGTGCAGTCCGGACGCCGCCCCGGCGAGCACAAGCGCAAGGACGAGGCGTTGGACGGGGCTCAGGATCGCGGAGGTCACTCCGGCGACGGTGAGCGCGATTGCCGGGAGCAACGTGAGGCTTGCGGCGATGCCGGGGGCTCGAAGGCTGGCGAGGCGATGCCATGCCTCGAAGGCCGCGGTCGCGACGAGCAGTCCAACACCCCAGTAGAGGGTCCCTGGAACCGAATCAGCGCCGAACAGACCGGTGGCTTGGACGGCCCACACATCGAGGATCACGAGCACGATGCCGAGTGCGGCGATGCCCTCGGCCGTGGCCGAAAGCCGGCGGCGCTTCAGGAGGCTCGCGGTTGCGATGACCGCGAGGGTCACCCCGGCGGTGATGGCCGCCTTGACTTCGACGCCGAAGACGACCCACGCGAAGGTGAGGAAGACGATCGCGGCGATGCTGAGGAGCCCGATGCCGAGTACAAGCAGCAACAGCTGCACGCTCGAGCGCCGTGGCCGCTCTGGTTGAGAGGGCTGAGCGCGAGGCAGGTGCTGCGCGGGCGGACCCTGCCGTTGCCCGGCGTGCTGGGCGGCCCAGCGGTCGACCGGCGACTGCGCGGGGGCGAGCGGATGCGCGGGCTGCGCACTCTGGGATGGCTGAGCACTCGCGTGCGGGTGCTGCCGAGGGGCAAGGTGGCCCTGGCCCTGGCCCTGGCTCTGGCTCGGGCCCTGGACTTGCGCTGGGGCCGAGGCCTGCGCTGAGCCGGAAGCGACGTCGGCTCCCAGATGGCCTACGGCGCCGCCGAGGAGCTTCGCGTGGTCGGCGGCGAGCACGGCGTCGCTGCCCTGCTTGTGCTCCTGAAGCGCGTGCTGGCGGCGGTTCTCCTCGGCCCGTGCCTGCTCGGCGCGGCGCACGTCGGCGGCCTTGGCGCGCGCCAGTTCGTTGGTGGCGACGATGAACTCACCTCGGGCGAGCAACGGGTCCCTGGCCTGCGCTCCAAGCTCGAGGAGATGGCCGATGACGGCCTGGTCGCGAGTGAAGCCGCAGTGCGCGCATGAGCTTCCTGGCGCCCCGTAGGTCTCGAAGCACGACGGGCATTTGCTCGGGTCGGTGAGATCGCCCAGCGTCTTCGGGAACCGTGGCCTTTGGGCTTGTCTGCCCGCTCCTGCGTCAGTCACTCTGCGTATCCCCCTGGGGTTGTCTGGCCGTCAGCCTAGCGAGCGTGCCGCCGAGATGCCGGTTTTCAGACAGGAGTTGGGGAGGACTGCCCCGCGATCGGGGCCAGGCGTTGGAGCTATCGAGCGTTGAATGCCGAACTCAGGCGCTGACGAGCGGGAGCCGCTTTCGCCAGTTGCTGATTGAGATCGCGATTCGGCTCGACGCCTGCTCGTCCCAGTCGACGGCGAGCCCGTTGCTGCGCATCGTCGTTGCGATGAGGAGGCCGAGCTGGCGAGCCGCCAGGGCACGTTCCTCGGGAGTGCTCGCGCCGTGCGTGGTGAAGAGGCCAAACGCCAGGAAGAGCTGCGCGTCGTCCCCGGACAGGCGCTCTGCGTCCTGCTGGTGGAAGAAGACGTAGCCGGTCTGCCCGTCTGCGGTCTTCTCGGCTTCGATCTCGGCGTGCCCGCAGTCCTGGCAGCAGGCGAAGTTCATGCGGGCGACGACGCCAGCCCGCTCAAGGTCAGCGAAGGCAGCGCGGAGCTTCTCGTAGTCGCCCTCGCTTGACCAGTCGCGCTGACAGTCGGCGAGGTCGTCCCAGGTTGCGGTCACGATGCGCTCGATCTCGTCAGCACGAACGGGCAGCGCCTCGTCCTCGGCGAACGAGCCTGCCGTTTCGAGGGCCTCGTCGAGGGAGACGAAGCCGGGCCTGATGAGTTCGACGGTCTTGGCGCGGAGGGTCTCCCGCGGGTTGTGAACGCCGTGCGGTTGGTGCTCGGCCTGGGGTGTGGTCGAGGCTGGGCGGAGGTACTTGAACAGATCCACGGCGGAGACTCTACGTCTCTGCGACTGGTACGTCCAACCGCGAGCTGTTCAGGGTCGCCTTCATATGCGGCCGACTTCCATGCGCGGCCGCGGCGGGTGGAGACTGACTGCATGACTGACTGGAACGTGCGCCCCGTGACTTCGCTGGACGAGCCGGCCTGGCGTGAGCTGTATCGCGGCTATCGGGAGTTCTACAGGGTCCCCGCCGACGAGTCGAAACTGGACGTCGTCTGGTCGTGGTTGGGTGATGAGGCCCACGAGACGCACGGCTTCGTCGCGGTCGACGAAGAAGGGCGCCTGGGCGGGATCGCGCACGTGCGTCGTTTCGCGAGGCCCCTGTCCGCGACGACGGGACTCTACCTCGACGACCTCTTCACGTCGCCAACCGTGCGCGGAGGTGGGGCAGGCAAGGCGCTCCTCATGCATCTCGGCGACTACGCGCGCGAATCAGGACTGAGCGTCGTGCGCTGGATCACCGCCGAGGACAACACGACCGCGCGGCGGCTCTACGACGCCGTTGCGAAGCAGACTCCCTGGGTGACGTACGACATCGTGTCGTAACCGTCGGACGCGCTCGCCAGTTCCGGCTACCGGCGTTCACCCATTCACGAGAGACTGGCCCGGATCGGGCTCGAGCCCGACACCCTGACGAGGAAGGCCTTCCCCGATGCCGACACACCTCAGCCGCCTGCAGCGCGATCGCGCGCCTCGGCCAACCCGCGACGAGCTCTACGCTGCCGGCAAGGCGCTCCGCAAGACGCAGCCGCACGTCGAACACGCGATCTTCGTCGCGGGGGAGCGCGAGCCTGGGGCGATCCTGGCAGAGCAGAACGCGGCAAGGCTGCCCGACCTTGTGTCGCTGCGCATGGGGCGGATGCTCGCGAGCCCCTTCACGTTCTACTGCGGGACCGCCGCGATCATGGCTCACGACCTCGCGCAGGGGGTCAGCACGGGCATCCAGGTTGTCGCGTGTGGCGACGCGCACCTCAGCAACTTCGGGCTGTTCGGGTCGCCCCAGCGCACGCTCGTGTTCGACCTCAACGACTTCGACGAGGCGGCATCGGCGCCGTGGGAGTGGGACCTCAAACGGCTCGTGGCGAGCGTCGTCGTCGGCGCTCGTGACCTCGGGCTGACCGAGGAGAAGACGCGCAAGGCAGCCCGGCGGGCCGCGGCCGCCTACCGGGAGGGCATGCGAGAGATGGTTGGCCACTCGGCCCTCGACCGCTACTACCTGCGACTCGACACGGATGTGGCACATCCGTCGTTCCGGACCGAGGCGCAGGAGGTCCTCGCGAAGGCGACGAAAAGCGCGAGGAAGCGCACCTCGCAGAAGTTCGTCGACAAGCTCACCGAGCGTGCCGCGGACGGGACGAGGCTCATCGTCGAGAACCCACCCGTCATGATGCACGTCTCACCCGAGGCGGAGTCGCGCGTCGAGGAGCTGTTCGAGCAGTACCGCGCCACGGTGAGCACCGACGTGGCCTTCCTGCTCGGCAACTTCACGCTCACGGACGTCGCTCGGCGGGCAGTGGGGGTCGGCAGCGTCGGCACGCGATGCTTCATCCTGATCCTGACGGGTCCGGCGGGCGAGGCGCTTGTCCTACAGGTCAAGGAAGCGCCGGCATCGGTGCTCGAGACCTACGGGGACGTCGATCCGAGGCGCCTCCTGCAGGCTCGATCACGCGAGGAGTACGACGAGCTCGGCGAGGGCTACCGGGTCGTCAGCTGCCAACGCATCCTGCAGGCGGTCTCCGACCCCTTCCTCGGTTATCTGCGGTTCGAGGGGGAGGACGGCGTGCTGCGCGACTATTACGTGCGCCAGTTCCGCGACATGAAGGGCTCGGTCGAGCTTGAACAGCTCAACTCTTCCGAGTTCACGAAGTACGTGGAGGCCTGCGGAACCCTGCTGGCGAGAGCCCACGCGCAGAGCCCCATCGCGCCGATGATCGCGGGGTACCTCGGCAAGAGCGGCTCGTTTGACGACGCGATGGCGGAGTGGGCCATCGGCTACGCGGAGCAGTCGGGGCTCGACTACGCCGAGCTGCTCGCGGCCCGCGACCGCGGCGACTTCGAGGCCGTCTCCGACCGGTAGTCGGCCTCAGCTCGCGGGCGGGCGCTGCAGCTCGAGCGCCTCGTGGTCCCATCCGAGCGGCGTCGCGCGGACGAGTCGCCAGCCAGCTCTCCTGGCAAGCGACTCGAGGTCCTGCAGGCTCCGTGGCGGGGTCCCCGTGGCGGCGTAGGCGAGGAGCGCGTGCTCGGCCGCGTGGGCCGATGGCGCCGAGCTCTCGGGTTGGAACAGCTCGATGATGACGGCGGCACCCGCCCGCTCGGCCAACCGAGTGAGGAACGCGACCGCTTCCTCGTCGGTGCGCTGCGCGAGGGCAAGCGCCGAGGCAACGACGTCCGCGTCAGTAGCGCCGAAGCTCTCGGCGGCCTCGAACTCGCTGCCGGGCTGTGACTTGCGCGCCGCGTCCAACTCGAGGAGCGAGCCGACAACGGTGACCCGTGTCGCACCGGCAAGCGCGTTCGAGAAGGCGACGCTTCCCGGCCCCGTCACGGCGACCGCATGAGCTTCCCTCAGCGTCTGCAGGCCCGTGACTCCTCTGGCGACGAAGTCGAAGCCGATTGCCGCCTCGACTTTCTCCTGCAGTCGAGCGAAACTGTCGGCGGAGCGCCTACGGAGCGTCGCACCGTTGGCGGTCAGGTACGGCGGCCTTCCCGTTCGCAGGGAGTCCGCCAGGTGTGCGAGCGACAGCAGGAGCTCGGCCTCGACAGCGTCGTCGAGGCTCTCGCGGAGGTGCTCGTCTTCCAGGATCACGTCGCCGGCTGGCCCGAGGGCCACGAGGCCCGTGGAGACCCGCACCGCATCGAACGCGGCGAGGGCCTGCACCAGGGCCCGGACGCCGCCCTCGTCGAGCGCGAGGTCGCCCGCGAGGGCCGCGATCGGACGTGGGGTGCTCGCGACGGCATCCAAGAGACCCGTCGAGAGCGCGGCCCGCGCGGCGAACCATGGGACAGGAGAGAGGAGCTCGTCGAGTTCGAGCGGATGCTGCCGTGCCGCATCTGCCGTCTCGAGTACCGGGACAGCCTGGGCCGCCTGCTCGGTCGCGTGCCAGTACCCGGTGATGTTGACGTGGGTCTTCGGAATGCCGCGGTCGCGGGCGCACCAGCGCCGGAGCGGGAGTAGAGAGCGGCTCTCGCCCGCGACCCACACGTACCCGGTGCCCGCGGGGAGTTCGCGTGCCATGACGGCGCCCACGAGGGCGCTCTCCGCGCCCGACGAGGCGACGACCCAGCGCAGTTCGTCGCCGTCGCGGATGCTGAGCTGCTGGATGGCGTGCTCGTCCTGCACCTCCACGATGACGATCGCCGGGACGTCGCCAGGTCGTTCGTCGAGGTAGCGACCGATGGCCGGGAGCGCGGTCTCATCACCGGCGAGCAGCATCCACTCGACGTCGGACGGCAGCACAAGCGACGACTTAGGGCCCACGATGTGGAGGGAGTCACCCACAGCTGCGGCCTCAGCCCAGGTTGCCGCCGGGCCATCGCCGTGCCGGACGAAGTCGAGCTCGAGTTCGCCCAGCGCCGCATCGAAGCGGCGGGGAGTGTAGTCGCGCGTGAGCGTGACCCCGCTGTCGGTCCAGTCGATCGAGTGCGCGCGCTGGATGGGCAGCGCCTCGGCGATCGGGCCCCCGTCGGCGAAGACCAGTTTGACATGATCATCGAACCCCGTGCTCACGAACTCCGGCAGGTCGAAGCCGGAGTTCGTGAACTCCTGGAGCTGCGGGCCGGTGAGCGTGACGCGACGCATTCGCGGCGTCACGTCGACAACTCGACTCACGGTGAGCTCGCGGAGGACAAGGGGATGGGTGACGAAGTTGCGCTGCGGCATGGGCCTTCTCGTTGGGGCGTGCGGTGGAGGTGTCTCGAGGTACTGCCGTGGGCCTAGGCGAACTGCTGCTGGATGTTGTCGAGCAGGTCCATCGTGCGGATGTAGTCAGCGCGGTAGGCCCAGTAGGGGAGGTCGTGGACCTGGCCGCTCTGGAAGGCGGGGAGGCCGGCGTAGACGGGGTCGCCAGCAAGCGTTGCGGGGTCGGCGCCTCCATCGACGAAGCTGAACGCGAAGATCATCGGGGCGGTGAAGACCTGGCTCACCTGCTCGGTCGAGAGCTCGAACGAGTCGCCGGTGCCGTAGACCTCGAAGTCGGGGTTGTCGGCGATAACGGGGGCAGGCTCGAAGCCGACCGCCGCGAGCGTCTGGGGCAGCGCGGAGGATTCCGGGAGTGAGTACGGTGTGCCGTCGGCCGTGAGGACGAGGTAGTTGACGGGCGTCGCTGGGACCGTGATCGCCTCGGCGACCTCGGCCACCTTGGTGTCGTATGCCGTGAGGAGCTCCTGCTCCTTCTCGGTCTGGCCGAGCACGTCGTCGGCGATGAAGCCGAGCTGGTCCTGCCAGGTCAGGAGCGCGTTCGAGACGATGACGGTCGGCGCGATCTCCGTCAATCGGTCGTAGCTCTCGACCGCCTGCATCGATGAGAAGCCCTGTCCGCCGGCGATGATGAGGTCGGGATCCTGCTCGAGGATCGCCTCGAAGTCGAAGCCGTCCTATGCGGGTCCTGACGATCGTGGCCGTGACGTTGCTGTGCGGGGCCGCGACGGCGGCAGCTGGGCCAATCGCCTTCATCGGACTCATGGTGCCGCACGCCGTCCGCTGGCTCACAGGCCCAGATCAGCGGTGGATCCTGCCGTTCTCGCTGGTGCTTGCGCCCGTCCTCCTGCTGCTCTCCGACATGATCGGGCGACTCGTTGTGTACCCAGGGGAGCTGCAGGTCGGCATCATCGCCGCCTTCCTCGGCGCACCGGTCCTGATCTTCCTGGTTCGGCGCACGAGGGGCAGCGCGCTGTGACGCGCGCGGCAGAGCCGATCGCAGGCACCGAGCAGGTCCGCCTCGTTGTCGTCGACTGGCGTCTGCCACGGGCGCTCCTCGCAGCGCTCTTCGGGGCGGCACTCGGACTCAACGGCGCCATCTTCCAGTCTCTGACCCGTAACGCCCTCGGAAGCCCAGACGTCATCGGCTTCAACATGGGCTCATACACCGGGGTGCTCGTCGTCATGCTGGCGGGCGGCAGCGGCTTTCTCCTCATCGCGAGTGGGGCCGTCGTCGGCGGTCTCATCACGGCGTTCCTCGTTTACCTCCTCGAGCACAAGCGCGGAGTCCAGGGCTTCCGTCTCATCATCATCGGCATCGCCCTGAGCGCCATGCTCGGGTCGCTCAACACGTGGATCATCGTGAAGGCCGACGTCGCCTTCGCCATGCAGGCCGCGGTCTGGGGGCGGCGCCGCAACTCGCGCGGCGCCTCACCAGCGCGGGCGCATCCATCGATCTGGTCACCTCGGCCCTTGTCGGCGCCGCGCTCCTGAGCATCGCCGACCTCATCGCGCAGCACGCGCTCCCCGGCGTCTCGCTCCCAGTCGGCGCGGTCACGGTGAGCATCGGCGGCCTCTATCTCGTCTGGCTCCTCGCAAGGGAGACCAAGACCAGGTGAAGACTTACCGGGCAGGCGGGCAGGCGGGCAGGCGGGCAGACGGACCGACAGACGAACAAGGACACGGACGGAAGGCGGTGGCGGCGTGACGAAGCTCACTGGTGCTGGACTTGTGGTCGGCTCCGGCGACCGGGTGGTGATCGAAGGCGTCGACGTGTCGATACCCGAAGGTTCCTTCACGGTGATCGTCGGGCCGAACGCCTGCGGTAAGTCGACGCTCCTCAAAGCCCTCGCGAGGCTCATCCCGGCGAGCGCGGGGCAGGTGCCCCTCGACGGCAAGGCCATCCACGAGCTCCCATCGAAGGAGCTCGCCAGGAGGCTGGGCCTCCTGCCGCAGTCGTCGCTCGCTCCCGACGGCATCACCGTGCAGGACCTCGTGTCGCGCGGACGCTTCCCGCATCAATCGCTGCTCTCTCGCTGGTCACGCGAAGATGAACGGGTCGTCGCGGAGGCCATGGCGGCGACCGGCGTCACTGACCTCAGGGGCCGCCTCCTCGACGAACTCTCCGGAGGGCAACGGCAGCGCGTCTGGGTGTCGATGGTGCTCGCGCAGGAGACACCCATGCTGCTCTTGGACGAGCCGACGACCTTCCTCGACATTGCACATCAGGTGGAGCTGCTCGACCTGATCGAGCGGCTGCGCGGCGAGGGCAAGACTGTTGTCGCCGTGCTCCACGAGATCAACCTCGCCGCCAGGTACGCCTCGCACCTGATCGCGATGCGGGACGGAAGGATCGTCGCGGAGGGGAGCCCGAGCGAAGTCGTCACGGAGGAGCTGGTGGGGCGCGTCTTCGATCTGCCCTGCCGGGTCATCCTAGATCCTGACACCGGCACGCCCGTGGTCTTGCCGAGGAGGCGACCCGCCCCCGCGGACGTTAGGTAGGCCCAGGCAGGTCTGGGCCTGGGCAGGGAATCTCGAGGTCGAGCCGCTCCTTGGAGTCAGGCTATGAAGCGCGCCGCTCCTGTGCAGAGCTGACCGCATCCGCCGAACCGAACGCCGACGGTGGCTGCGGCGCGAGCCAGCCGTGTGCGCGCAGCGCGGTTGCGGCGGCGTCGCGGGCGGAGTACGGAACGATGCGCCCGTCGACCTCGACGTCGGCGCGATGCCCGTGCCCGCCGACGAAGATGAGGTCGCCCGGCTTGGCCATCGCGACGGCGTGCTCGATGCCGGTCGCCGAGTCGGCGATCTCGTAAAGTTCGCGCTCCGGGAACTCGGTGCGGATGGTGTCGACGAGGGTGCGGCGGATGCCGTCTGGGTCCTCGGTACGAGGGTTGTAGTCGGTCACGATGACGACGTCCGATTCCTCGCTCGCAGCCCGCGCCATCTCAGGTCGCTTGCCCTTGTCGCGGTCTCCATCGGCGCCGAAGATCATGAAGAGCCTCCCCGGTGTGAAGGGGCGAAGTGCGTGGAGCACGGCGCGGAAGGATGCGGCCGTGTGGCCGTAGTCGACGTACACGCGCAGCTCGGACTCGCCGGAGACGAGGTCGAGGCGGCCCGGGACCACCGGGTGCAGTCCATCGCTGGCGTCGAGCGCTACGCGAATCTGGTCGAGCGATGCCAGACCGGCGCCGATGACCGAGACGATCGCGAGCGACAAATCGAGCGCGGTGAACGCGCCTGGGAGGCCGATTCTGGAGCGGAGCTCTTCGCCGTCTGGCCCCCGCAGCGTGAAGTCGGTGCGTTCGAGGCCTTCGGCGTCGATGTGCAGCACCCAGTCGGCGTCATCGGCCCTGTCCGCCGTGTCCCTGGCCACGGTGACTACGGGGATCAGCGCCTCGCGGGCGGCGCGGCGACCCCACTCGTCCTCGATTGCGATGACGCCGCGCTTCGCATGTTTTGGCGTGAAGAGAGTGAGCTTCGACGCGAAGTAGTTCTCGAGCGTGCCGTAGACGTCGAGGTGGTCCTGCGAGAGGTTCGTGAAGATGGCGCTCTCGAAGGGCAGCCCGTCGACGCGTCCGCCGTCGAGCCCATGCGAGGAGACCTCGATGGCCGCGGCCTGGACGCCGTCCTCGGTCATGCGAGCGATGAGTCCGTGCAAGTAGTCGGACTCGGGCGTCGTGAGGCGGCCCGAGAGTCGCGTCTCGAGCCTCGCGTCGCCCACGATGCGCTCGACGGTTCCCGACAGCCCCGCCTTGAGGCCAAGGGAGAGGAACAGGGCGTGCAACAGGTAGCTGGTGGTGGTCTTGCCGTTGGTGCCGGTCACGGCGAAGAGCGTCGGCGTTGCCGATTCGGTGCCGAAGACCGCCGAGGCGGCACTGCTCATGACATCTCTGGGGTTGTCGACAACGATGGCCGGGAGCTCGTGCTCGGCCGCTCGTGCTGCACCTGCGGCGTCGGATAGCACGGCGACAGCGCCGGCTCGGACGGCGGCGGGGAGGAAGTCTGCCCCGTGCAGGTGGGCGCCGGGGATCGCAACGTAGAGATCACCCGGGCGGATGCGCCGCGAGTCGCTGGAGACGCCGGTCACCTGGATCTGTGCGCCTGTAGGGGGCATCGTGCCTCCGGTCGCATCGGCGACGGCAGTGAGAGGAACAGCGTGAGGACTGTTGGGGCGTGCCAGGTCTGACTGCAATGGTGTTCCTCTCGGAGTGCGCTCGGGCGCCGCGGATAGTCTTCACTGCAACGCCTCGGCCGGCGCTGGGGCGACGAACCTCAGTCACGCCAGCGTGCAGATAACAAGAAGATAACGACGGCTTCTATGTGAACAACCTGGCGAACATGTGAGCCGTCTATGTGTCTCGCATGAGGGAACGCGAAAGGCCCCCTCGAGAGGGGGCCTTCGGTTGGACCTGCGCTGTGTCAGATCGCTGGTCGGGGTGACAGGATTCGAACCTGCGACTTCCCGCTCCCAAAGCGGGCGCTCTACCAAGCTGAGCTACACCCCGGTGCCGATCGCTCGGCGAACCGCAGGTAATGCTACCGGATGCGCGAGGTCACTCAGACCACATCCGGAGTTTCGACGCGCGGACTGAGGCGCAGGTTCACGGACCTGGCCGAGATGGGGTAGCATTCTCTTCGTCCCGATTCGGGGCTGTAGCTTAGTGGTAAAGCCTCTGTCTTCCAAACAGATGATGCGAGTTCGATTCTCGTCAGCCCCTCCAAGGAAAAGCCCGGTCAGGCCCGCAAAGGTCAGGCTGGGCTTTCTTGTCAGCTGCGGCGGAACCGCGTGAGGAACGCCTCGACGCGGCTGCGGGCGGTGCGCGGTGGGGCAGGGGCTGCTGTCGGCGGTGCCGGGATTGGCGCCGGACGCTGCCCGCCGCCTGGCTGGCTCTGGAACGCGCGCCCCTCGAGGAGCGCTCGGTCGACGGCTAGGGCGAAGTGGGCAACCTCGCCGAGCAATTCGACCAGTTGCGCGGCCGTGGGCTCTGGGCTGGTCTCCCGGATTGCGGTCAGGAGCGCCGTCTCGCCGATGGGGAAGTACGCGCCGAAGGGCGTGGTCGAGGGGATGCACGTCGCGAAGTCGAGGCCGCGAACCCGCTCGAGCGTCGTCACGGCGACCTCGCCGCCGGCTTCGTCCTCCAGAAGCACGCCATGGCCCTGTTCCTGCCAGCGGAGCGCGTTGACCGCCGTGCTGAGCGCCCAGACGAGGTAGGAGGCAATGTGGCCGGCCGCTACGCCGTGCTCATGGAGGAGCTCCGCGAGGGACTCGTGCTCCGCAGTCGCAGTCGGAACCTCTGCTCGGGGCGGTGCTGGTGTGACCGTGCCGAAGTCCGCGACGAGCACATCCTGATAGTCGAGCAGCGACGTCGAAGGGCGTCCGCTCCAGTGGCCCTGACGTACCTCGAAGTTAGCGAAGCCCGCGTCGCGGAGGATATCCTCGACCCGCTCGCGGGGGTGCGCGATCACAAGCTCGGGATTCTCACGATTCTCGACCCGGCTCTCGCCGAGCTGCCAGGGGAGTAGGTACGCCGAGCGGCCGGCGGCGACCAGCTTCTCGACCTCAGGGTCGAGGAGGAAGAACGTCGCGACGAGGCGCCCCGTGTCCGGCTTGAGCGTGCGCGCGGCCTCCTCCAGGTAGTTGCGCACCGTCGCGAGGTCGACGTGGGTCAGCACGGAGATCATGAAGACGCGGTCGAGACTGTGGTCGTCGAACGGGAACGCGTAGCGGGCTCCGACGAGTTCACCGTCGGGATTGTATGGCTGGCTGACGACGTCGATCAGGTCGAAGGTGAAGTTCGCTCGGCGGCTCGCGATGTTCTCCCTCGCCCAGGCGATGGCCTCGGCGTTGGGGTCGAGGCCGAAGTACGCCTGGTCGTCGGTGAGTCGCGACGCGAGATCGAGGGCGACCCTCCCGAAACCGCAGCCGAGGTCGAGCACTCGGGCGTCTGCGGGCAGTGCACGCTCCTGCACGACGACGTCGGCGTAGTGCGCCCCGATGCGAGCCTCGGTGCCGCCGTTGAGCTTGTGCTGCAGGCTCTCCGGGGCCACCGCAGTGATGGCGCCCTCGTGACTCGGAGCGGGCGACAGCGCCGAGGTCAGTTCGGAGAGGGCGCTCGTGAGCACGGCGACGGCAGTGTCGGGTGTCGGCATGAGCTTCACCCTAGCGGCGAGGCATTACAGCAGCAGTCCGCGGATATCGTCGGCCGAGAGCTCGGTGCTGAAGAGCTCGTCGTCGTCGATGACGGCGTCGAAGAGCTTCGCCTTGCGCTCCTTGAGCGCCATGACCTTCTCCTCGATCGTGCCCTCGGCGATCATCCGGTAGACCATGACGCGTCGCTCCTGCCCGATGCGGTGTGTCCGGTCGATGGCCTGCTCCTCGCTCGCGGGGTTCCACCACGGGTCGAGCAGGAAGACGTAGTCCGCCTCGGTGAGGTTTAGCCCGAACCCGCCGGCCTTGAGGCTGATGAGGAAGACGGGCGCCGTGCCCTCCTTGAACGACGCGATGACCTCGGCGCGCTTCGTCGTCGTCCCGTCGAGGTACACGAACGGGATGCCCTCGGCTTCGAGTCGAGCGGCGACGAGTTTGAGGTACGAGGTGAACTGGCTGAAGACGAGCGCCCTGTGCCCCTCGGCGGCGACGTCGGTCAGGTGCTCGAGCAGCGCATCCAGTTTGCTCGAGGGCACGCTTCCGGGTGCCATGCCGTCGAGGCCCGCCTGGATGAGCGCGGGGTCGAGAGCCAGCAGTCGCAGCAGCGTCAGCGAGCGGAACACGGTGAAGCGGTTCTTGTCGAGGTCCTCGAGCAGCCCGAAGAGCTTTTGGCGCTCGCGCTGCAGGTAGAGGTCGTAGAGCTGGCGGTGCTCCTCGCTCAACTCGATGAAGAGCGTCTGCTCCTGCTTCTCCGGCAGTTCGGGGGCGACGCGCTGCTTGGTGCGACGGAGCAGGAAGGGGCGGATGCGAGCCCTGAGGCGAGCGAGTCGCTTGGCTCTCACCTCGGCGCTCGCGGGCTCGCTCAGTCCCGCGCCGACGCCCTCGCTCACTCCCTGTCGCTTCCCCTCGATGGTGCGCACATACTCCTCGCCGAAGCGCCGAGCCGAGGGGAACAGGCCGGGTGCCGTGATCGCGAGGAGCGAGTGCAGCTCGGTGAGGGAGTTCTCGAGCGGGGTTCCGGTGATCGCCAGCTTGAACGGCACCTCAAGCTCGCGCGCGCACTCGCTCACGAGTGAGTTCGCGTTCTTCACGAACTGTGCTTCGTCGAGCACGAGCCCCGACCATCCGGTTTCCTCCGCCACAGCGCGGTAGGCGTCGAAGTCAAGGCGGAAGAGCGCGTAGCTCGTGACGACGATGCTCGCGCCAGCGGCGATGTCGGCGATGCGGCGCCCGGATGTGCCTTGCGTCGCTTCGACGACGCGCGTCGTCAGCTCTGGGGCGAACTTGGCTGCCTCTGAGGCCCAGTTCGCGACCACCGAGGTGGGCGCGACAACCAGGAGCGGCGCGGGGCTCTCGCCGTGCGGAGCCTGCTCGCGTGCGTGCTGGGCGAGGGCCAGCGTCTGAAGTGTCTTGCCGAGTCCCATGTCGTCGGCGAGGATGCCGCCGAGCTTGTTCCGCCACAGGAACGCGAGCCAGTTGAGCCCCTCCTGCTGGTACGTGCGCAGGGATGCAGTGAGCCCGCGAGGGGGGTCCACGGGTGATGGTGCGTCTTCTCGCAGCTCCCTGAGCAGCTCGCGCCACTCGACGGCCGGCTTGGCCTCGTCGGCGAGATCTTCGAAATCTGACCAGAGGCTCGCGTGCCGCCGGCTGATCTGCAGTCGGTTCGGTTCCCACTCGTTGAGGCCCTGGGCTTCGCTGATGAGCTCGCGCAGCGGTTCGAACGCCGGGTGCTTGAGGGAGAGGTAGCTGCCGTCGATGAGCAGCAGTCGCGGCCTGCCGAGAGCGAGTGCCCTGAAGAGCTTCGTGAAGGGGATGACCTTGCCGTCCACCGTGACGGTGACGCCGAGGTCGAACCAGTCGTGGCGCTCGGTCGGCACGGTGGTGACCGTGAGGTTTGGTGCCCCGCGCAGCTCTCGGTAGGCGGGTGGTGTGCCGACGGTCTCGACGCGGAGGCCGGGCAGCCGCTCGAGGTGCGGGAGGGTCTCGGCGGCGAAGCGGGCCGCGTCGATCTGCGTGAGCGTGACCCGCACGGGCAGTGAGCCCGGGGCGTCAACGTCGTCTGGCATCCAGTCACGCGGGAGGACGCCCTCGTCGAGCACCGAGGCGATCGCGGGCAACGCGGCGAGAGATCGCGGGTTCGCCCATTTCCACCGCAGCTCGAGGCTGTGCCGCGGGCCGAAGGTCGTGGTGAGGACAAGCTCGGGAGGCGTCGGTGCCGGGATGAGCACCGACGCGTCCGCACTGCCGAGTCGCAGGCGCGCTGCGAGCTCCGGTAGGTGGGCCACCTCGAACTCCGCGGCGTCGTCGTTCGGCACCGTGAACTGCGCCCTGCGGGCACTGCCAGGCCTGAGGAGATCCAGCTGCGGCCCTGAGAGTCGCGTGTCGCTCGGAGCCAGACGGATGCAGTCGGGCTCGTCGGCGTCGAAGACATAGACGCCGTGGTCGCCGACCGGCCGCGCCGTGTCAAAGGTGGCCGCCGCTTCGCCGAGCACCAGCAGCGGGGCGACCACCAGCCCGGCCTCGGTCCTGCGCGCATCGAGCGAGAGGCTGGACGTCGCCTCGAGCGTGATGCTCGCGCGCTTGCCGGTTCCGACGAACGCGATGTCGAGCGCGGCTGCTTCCTCGAGCATCGTCCACATCACGGGGCTCGGTGCTTCGTCGAGGAACACCCACTCGCTGTCCTGACCTGGTTCCGGTGGTCGTGCGGCGCGGTGCAGCGCGAAGAACTGAGCGAACCAGGCCTGGTGCCGCGGGTCGATGTCCCGGCGCCCGCGCAGGTGCTGCAGCTTTGCCCACGTCAGATCGCCCTTGACCCACTTGCCTCGGACGCCCTGCATGACGGGCCTCACCCCGAGGCGCAGCTCGTCGAGCCCAACCCCGGCACCCTCTTCGCCCGAGAACGCGCGTCGGGAGGTCGGGCCGTTCCAGCGGTACATGGTGCGGGGGATGAGCTCCCGCACTTCGAACTGGAGGGCAAGCGGCACAACCCGCTCGTGAGTGGTCGGAGCCTCTGCCCGGCTCGGCTCTTCCAGGAGTCGTCCGAGCGCGCTCCGCCAGGACGCTGGCGCTTGGCTCTCGCTGGGATGGGTCACCGGTGCAGTCTACGAACCACCACCCCCAATCGCGCTCTCGAGGCTTACGCCAGGAGCTGCTCGCCGATGGTGAGCGTGCCCTCGAGGCCGAGGAAGGCGGCGTAACGGTCAGCCTGCGCGCGTATCTCGCGCTCGGCGGTCGCCGAGAATGCTCCGGAGATGGGGCTCGCGACCACGCGCGTGCGCTTCGCGGTGCTCGTCTTCGACCAGAGCCCCACGCACCTCCCGTGACGGACGACCGTCGCCCGGAACATCCCGTTGCCGCCTGGCACGATGAGGTCGGCGTGATCCGGATGCACGCTCGCCGAGCGGTCCTGGTACCCGAGAATCCACTCGTCGAAGCCCGGCAGGAGGAGCGTCGCGGCGCTCTTCCGCAATTCCTGACGTTCGAGCGTCTCAGCGTCCGCGAGGTAGCTCGAGCCCTCGACCTGCACGTGCGCGAGCGAATCGCCGAGCTCGTCGATCGCGGCTCTGAGCTCGGCGAGCGGGAGCTTGCACCAGTACTGGATATCGGCGAGCGTGGCGGGGCCGTGCCCGCGCAGGTAGCGCCCGACGAGTTCCCGCACGGCGGCATCGTGGTCCATGGTCGCCGAGTTCGTGATCCATTCGGTGCCGATGACCAGCTGCTGCTCGGTGCCAGAGAATGGTCCGTAGACGAGGGTCGCGTCGAGCGAGAGCAGCCACAGCAGGTGGGCGCCTCGCTGCCCTCCCGTCGCGATGCCGTCGCGTTCCCAGGCCGCGAAGAGCTCGGCGCGAGTGAGGTGCCTGGACTCGCCGCGTGCATCCATCTCGTTCTGCAGGGACGCTCGAGCGGCTTGCTCGGCGTGTGCGTCGATCCCCAGATCCTGGTGCCGCTTGCGCATGGATGCCCGGGTGCGGTCGGCGGTCAGCTGCTGGACCCAGGCGAGGTCGCGCGCGGGTACAACGTGGAGCGTGCCGCGCAGGGGCCAGCAGCGCACGAGCTCGCCTCGGTCGAAGCTGGCCCTGACGTCGGCGATCGGTGCGCCGGAGCGCAGCCCGAGCGACCAGAGCGCGCCGGGCAGGTCTTGTCCCTGCAAGGCCAGGAGTCGGTCGGCGGTCTCAGCGACGCCTCGGCGGTCGCCGGTGAGGCCGAGCGCGCGCTGGCGCAGCCCGAGCAGCTCGGCGCGCGAGAGATCAGCAGTCACCGGTCCAGTCTCGCGGATGCAGGTGGTGTTCGGGAAGCGCACAGGCGGCCCCCTTGTGGGGTGCCGCCGCGAGGCGTAACGTACAACCAAATGGTTACACGACAGCTTAGTGAGGACGACGTCAGCCGCCTCTTCCAGGCCCTGGCGGATGCGACGAGGCGAGACATCCTCACGCGGGTGCTCCGCGAGGAGCAGTCGGTGACGAGCCTCGCCGAGGCCTACGCCATGAGCTTCGCGGCCGTGCAGAAGCACGTCGCCGTGCTCACTCGCGCGGGGCTTACGCGGAAGCGGAAGCAGGGGAGAGAGCAGCTGGTGCAGGCCGAGCGCAGCACGATTGGGGCCGCGACACGGCTCCTCGAGTCCTACGAGCGGCTCTGGCGAGAACGCACCGCGCGCATCGACGACCTGCTCGCCGAGGACGACCAGACCGGAACACCAACCAAGCGCGCCGACGCTGGCGAGCAGTGATCGAAAGGAAGATGTCATGCCCGTCATCTCAACGCAGAAGGACGCGGAACAGCTCACGCTGACCGTCGTCACGGAGCACGCGGCCACGCCCGAGCGTGTCTGGCAGCTGTGGGAGGACCCTCGTCAGCTCGAACGCTGGTGGGGCCCGCCAACCTGGCCCTCGACGGTCGACTCGTTCGAGTTCGCGCCGGGAGGCAACGTGTCCTCCCACATGACCGGCCCCGACGGCAGTACTGCGGGGGAGTGGTGGGAGTTCATCAGCATCGAACCGCATCACACGCTGTCGTTCGACAACGGCTTCGCGCACGACGACGGATCGCGCAACCTCGAGCTGCCCGTCACTCGTTGCACCGTCACGATCGAGGCCGCCGGCGCGCTCACCCGCATGACCACCGTGTCTGTCGTCTCATCACCAGCTGATTTCGACAGCGTCATGGAGATGGGCATGGATGAGGGCATGACCGAGGCAATGGGCCAGATCGACGGCGTCCTCGCCAGCTGATTCCACTCGGCCACACAGCGGCGCCCAGGGCAACGGCGGAGCGTTGCGCTGGGCGCCGTCTGGCGTCGTCTTGCTCTACTTGTTGATCTTGCCGACGAGGTGCTCGCCGGCCGCGATGCGCTTGGAGTCGTCGCTGCCCGGGATGACGTTGCCGCGCAGCGAGCGCCCGGCGGTCTCCTTGAAGGTCAGTACCGAAATGAGCCCGATGAGGCCGGCACCGGCCAGGTAGAAGCCCGGGATGAGCACGTTGCCGGTCTGGTCGATCAGCCAGGTGTTGGCGGACGCCGCGGTGCCGCCGAAGATCGCCGTCGAGATGTTGTAGCCGATCGCGAAGCCCGAGTAGCGGACCGCAGTCGGGAACAGAGCAGGCAGCGTCGAGGAGATCGTCGAGATGATCATCACGAGGAACAGGCCCAGGATGCCGAGGCCCGCGATCTGCGCGATGAGCGAGCCGGTCTGGATGAGCATCACCGCGGGCACCGAGAACACCGTGAAGCCGATACTTGCGGCGATGAGCTGCGGTTTTCGGCCGATGCGGTCGGACAGTGCGCCGAACGGCAGGATGACGGCCATCATCAGGAGCTGGATGATCACGAGAGAGAAGGTCGACTCGGCGGTGCTCTGGTCGAGGGTCGTCGACAGGTACGTCGGCATGTAGGTCAGCACGAGGTAGAAGGCGACGTTGATGAGGATCACGAAGCCGAACAGCTTGAGCACCTGCAGCGGGTAGTTCTTGAGGAGCGAGACGAGGGCGCCCATCGCGGACTGCTTCTCGCCCGGCTCCTTGACGTCGTCGACAAACGTCTCCGACTCGCTGAGGTGGCGGCGCATCCACAGGGCGACAAGGCCGAGCGGGAGCGTGAGGAGGAAGGGCAGGCGCCACCAGCCCTCGAGCATCCCGTCGTCGCCCACGATGAAGGCGAGCGTCGTGCACAGGATCGCGGCGGCACTCGCGCCCGCGAGCGTGCCGAACTCGAGGAACGAGCCGAAGAACCCGCGCTTGTCGTCCGGTGCGTGCTCCGACATGAAGATGGCGGCGCCCGCATACTCGCCGCCCGCAGAGAAGCCCTGCAGCATGCGGAGCAGGATGAGCAGGAGCGGGGCAGCGAAGCCGATCGAGTCGAACGAGGGCAGCAATCCGATCGCGGCCGTCGAGAGGCTGATCATGATGATCGTGAAGACCAGCACCTTCTGACGTCCGATGCGGTCTCCCAGCGGCCCGAGGACGACGCCCCCGAGGGGGCGGACAAGGAAGGAGACGGCGAAGGTCGCGAACGTGAAGATGAGGGGCAGCGCGCTGTCAGAGTTCTTATCGAACGTGAAGAACAGCTCCGAGATGTAGATCGCGAGGTAGCCGTAGATGCCGTAGTCGAACCACTCGATCGCGTTGCCGATCGCGGAACCGGCGACCGACTTCCGTGCGGTCTTGCGTTGGATGGGCGTGAGGTCGATCTCGCGGGTCAGCGGCGGCAGAGTGGCAGCTGTTCCACCATTGCTGGACTGATCAGAGGACATTGGGCGCTCCTTGCTGAAAGTTCCACACGGGTAATGGCCCAGTGCAACGCGCGCACCTGGGTATTACCGGGATACCTCCTGGAGTCTAAGCGCTATCAACGCGTATGCGCGCGCGGCGAGCAGGAGGTCGGCGACCTGGACGCGCTCCTCCGGCTGGTGCGCCTGCGTCTTGATATCGCCGGGACCGAGGATCACGACGGGCACTTCGTGGTGGCGTGCGATGAAGCCGCCCTCGCACGCTGCGCTCCACCCGCCGATGTTCGAGGTGCCGCCCGCGTCTTCGACGGCGCGCACGGCGGCGGCGGGCACTGCCGAGTCCGGCGGGGTAAGGAATCCGGGCATGGCCATGTCGAGGTGGCCGGTGACGGTGACGCGGTCGCCGTTGAGCATCTCGCTCCCGGCGATGGCCGAGCGGATGCGAGCGAGCACCTCGTCGAGGATCTCTTCCGGTTCTTCGTCGGGCAGCACCCGGCGGTCCACGTAGAGCGTGCACTCTTCGGCGACGATCGAAGTGCCGTGGCCTCCTGCGATCATGCCGACGTTCCAGCTTCCGGTGCCGATGAGTCCGGGGACAGCAGCGGAGAGTTGGGCGATGCGCCTCGCGTCGTCCTCGATTGCCTGCACGGCAATGGCTGCCGCGGTGATCGCGTTTGCGCCGTCCGCCGGGTTGCCGGCGTGTGCCGCCGCCCCGCGGAGCGTGATGATCAAGTTGGTCGCGCCGCGGCAGGCGACCACGGTGTCGAGGCCCGTCGGCTCCGCGACGATGCAGGCCGAGTACGGCGCGGGGTCGCCTTCGGCGCGCAGCTCGCGCGCGGTCGGCGCGTCGGCGATGTAGCGGAGCGCGCCCGTCGCGGTGTCCTCCTCGTCGACCGTGCAGAGCAGGGCGAGCCGAATCTCCGGTCGCTCGGCGTGAACGGCCGACATCGCGGCGACAACCGCGGCGAGGCCGCCCTTCATGTCGACCGCGCCGCGCCCGATGAGCATCCCGTTGACCAGGCGCGGCTCGAACGGGGCGCCGAGCCAGCCGGCGCCGGCCGGGACGACGTCGCTGTGGCCGAGGAAGAGGAGCGCGGGGCCGTCTCCCGACCCGAGCTGCGCCAGGAGGTTGTGCCGCCCCGGCGCCACCTCGGTCAGCGTGACCTGGGCCCCGGCCCTCTCGCACAGAGATGCGAGGACCTCGACGGTCGCCGCTTCCGTCTCGCCCGGGTTCTCACCCCGGGCGCGGATGAGCTCGGCCGTGTCGGCGACGATGCGCTCGAGGTCGAGCCGATCCAGCACTTCGACCTCGACGGCGCTCAGCCCGCTCATGCATCGCCCTTCACGATGAGCTCGCGCGGCGCGCTCGTCAGGACCTCGACGCCGGCCTCGGTGATACGGATCGACTCGGAGACCTCGAAGCCGAACCCCGTCATCCACATGCCAGCAATGAGGTGGAAGGTCATGTTGGGGGCCAGCACCGTCTCCTCGCCCGAGCGGATGCTCACGGTGTGCTCTCCCCAGTCGGGCGGGTAGCCGATGCCGATCGAGTAGCCGAGGCGTGAGGCCTTGCTGAGACCCTGCTTCGCGAGCACCGCATCCCACGCCGCGACCGCGGCGTCGGGGGTCTGGCCCGGGCGGAGGAGGTCGAGCGCGGCCTCGAAGCCGTCGAGGGTGGTCGCGGCGACTCGCTGCAGCTCGGCGCTCGGCTGGCCGAGGCTCACGGTGCGGGCGAGCGGCGCGTGGTAGCGGCGGTGGGCGCCCGCGAGCTCGAGGGAGACGGCCTCTCCGGCGACGATCTGCGCGCTCGACCACGTGAGGTGAGGCGTGTCAGCCCCCTCACCGGCCAGCATCATCGGCACGATGGAGGGGTAGTCGCCCTCGGCGTCTCCTATACCAGCGGCCTGGGCGGCCTGGATCTCGGCGGCGACGTCGCTCTGCCGCCTGCCGCCGCGCAGCGCCTCGATGCCGACGGCCATGGCGTGTGAGCTCACGGCGGCCGCCGCTCGCATGAGCGACAGCTCCGCCTCCGACTTCACGAGGCGCACCCAGTTGACGAGCTCGCGGCTGTCCACGAGGTCCCATTCCGGGAGCCGCCGCTGCAGCGTCAGGAACGAGCGGACCGAGAAGAAGTGCGCCTCCGCCTCATAGCCGACGACCATCCGCCGATCCGCCTGGCCACGCTCACGCAGTTCCGTCGCGGCCCAGTCCATGGGGTGCACCTCCGCCCGGTGCACGAGGCTCTCCGGGTAGCCGGCGACCTGTTCGCTCGGCAACCAGGTCGTGTGGTGCGTGCCGTGCGCGTCCATCGCCCGCATGACAAGGAGGAGGTCGCCCTCGGCCGGCACGTAGAGGAACTGCGGCATGTAGAACGACCAGGCGTTGTAGCCCGTCAGGTAGTAGAGGTTGGCCGGGTCGGTGACCAGGAGCGCGTCGAGGCCGGCGTCCTGCATCCGCACCCTCGTGTTCGCGAGCCTGACGTCGAACTCTCTGCGGCTGAAGCCGGCCTTCTCCTGGCCGACGTCTCCGAGCTGCGACATGTGGTTTCTCCCTCTCTTGCGGCGGTCCCGAGAATCTACTCGCTCGGAGGGTGGCCCGACTGCATGTAGTTCAATGGATGCGCGATCACCACCCCGTTCATCGCCCAGGGAGCTCACGTGCCAGACAACTCGACACCAGAAGACTCCGAGAAGGACGACGGCGCCGTCGACTACTCGCAGCGGGACTACCAGGCGCCGACCGGCTATCGGGCTCCGGACTTCGTGTCGAAGTGGGCGGCCCAGGACAGCAGGGGAGACGCGCAACGGCTTGCGGACGAGCAGCGCGAGGCCGAGCGCAAGGCCCAGGAGGCGGCAGAGGACCCATACGACGCACCCGGCACGTGGCAGGACAGCGACACCCCGACCGGACTGCCAGACCCGCGGCGCACGCTGGAGGAGCTCGACGCACTGGTCAACCGCGACGCGGCTTCGCAGTCACCCGGCTTTGTGCTCCCTGGGGCCGGTCCGGGCGAGGAACTCACCCAGCCCTTCGACGCCGACCTCGACCGCCAGGAGCTGCTGACCCGCGTCGCGACGGACAGTAACGCTCTCCTCGGAAAGCGCGTGCGCGATGTGCAGGGCGCAGTCGGCGGAGGCCGCCCCGGGGGCGGTGCAGGGCGAGGAGGGGACGCAGCCCGGACCCCGCCGAACCCGCTCCAGACACCGACGGGCGGCACCCCGTCCACGGCCAAGCCGGACACCAAGGCGCCGAAGAAGGGCGGCGGCGGCTGGTTCGGCTTCATCGCCGCGATCCTCGCGATCACGTTCGCCATCTCCGGCATCTCCTTCATCGCCTGGGTTGTCATCGTCGTCTCGCTCATCTCGAGCATTGCCCTCATGCGTGCCGGCGGCGGGCGGCGGGCAGTCGGAATCATCACGCTGGTCATGACGGTCGTGGCGCTGGTCATTCAGCTGATCGGCTCGACCGGCGGTTCGATCCGCGGCGCCGTCACAGAGCTGTCCGGCGGCACCGGAACGCTCGACCTCAACGCGACGGCCAGCGTCTCGGGGAGCGGCAACGCGAGGTTCGACGTGGTCCTGCCAGGGGGCTCGGACGACATCGGCCTGCTGCAGGTCGAGTTCGAGGGTGAACGGCTGCGCATCTACGACGTCGACGTGGAAGGCGAGCAGATGGGCGGCTCGTCCCTCTCCGCCTACGACGACTACTCGGGCCTCGCCATCGTCAACGAGTGGACGGACGACGAGTTCCGGGCCATCGACATCGAGGCGGAGGGGGATTGGACGGTGATGCTCGTCTCCCTCGACACCCTCCCGTCGTTCGACAGCGAGTACACGGGTTCCGGCTCGGAGGTAGTCCTCTACACGGGCAACGGCGGCGACGCGACCTTCGCGTTCGAGCCTGACCAGAGCATCGGGATCGACACGTTCGGTGCGGACAGCTGGTACGAGAGCTCGAACGAGGTCACGTCACTCACGCGCCCGTTCCAAGCGGGCCCGACGATCATCCGGATCGAGCTGTACGACGAGACGGCGTGGAGCATCCGCTTCGACGGAACAGCGCCGACTCCGACTACCTGAGCCGAGCCTGGTCAGGCCGAACGGCGGTAGCGCAGCTCGGGGCGCCCGCGCTTGCCGTAGACAGACTCGACGTCAGCGAGCCCACGAGCGCAGAGGTGGTCGAGGTAGCGGCGGGCGGTGACGCGAGAGAGGCCGCACACCTCGGCGACGTCGAGGGTCGACAGCCACTCCGCCCCCAGCTGCGAGGCGACGAGCTTGATCGTCGGCTCCGAGAGGCCCTTCGGGAGCGGCCTGCCCCGCCCCGGTGGTACCTGAATCGACTGCGTTCCTGGGCGGTCGCGCGGCTGCGATGGTGCGCCAGTGCCGCGGCGGGCCAGCATCCCGTCGATGTCCTGCTGCCGAAGCGGCGACGTCGGTGTGCTGTCCGCTGGCTTCTTCGGGGACGCCACTCGCGTGTCTCGGTAGTTGGCGAGCCTGGCCTCGAAGTTCGCCCGGGAGAAGGGCTTCACGAGGTAGTCGGAGATGCTGGCCGTAGCCAGCTGCGCGACCGAGAGCCGATCGTTGGCGGAGGAGATGATGATCGCGGCCATCCTCGGACCGCTCGCAGAGACGGAGCTGCGTCGTGCGCTCGCCGTCAGCGAAGGCGACCTGGGCATCCTGATCGACCCGCCGATCACGATCGCGATCTACGTGCTGATGGTCGGGGCGATCGTCATCAGCGCCGTCCAGCACCTGCGCACCCGCACACGCGAGAAGCAGGTCCTCAAGGCCAAGACAGAAGCCGTCGCCGTCCAGGCTGGCGCGCGAGAAGACGCCGGGTAGCCGGTCGAAGTGGGGGATGCGCCGCGACGGGCGGATGGATGCGCGTGGGCGCGCACACCCGCCCGTCGGCATGCGCAGGCATCCCCCTCCCCGGGCGGGCGCGCACAAGAATCCTGATTGCCGGTAGAGTGCTGTCGTTTGTGGGTGCCGTAGGCTGTTCGCAGCCGCATCAGTGCGGCGATACGCCCATCTGGGTGGTGCGCGGCGTGCAGTCGCACCCCGCTCCACGCGCGAATCCGCGCAGTCACCCCACGTATCTCAGGAGATGCCCCACGTGAAGACCTCGGTCGAACAGATCAACCCGACCCGCGTCAAGCTGACGATCAACGTAGAACCGGCTGAACTCAAGCCATACGTCGACGCGGCCTACCGCACCATCGCAGAGCAGATCCAGGTCCCCGGCTTCCGCCGCGGCAAGGTTCCGACGCCGATCATCGACCAGCGTGTCGGTCGCGCCGCCGTCCTCGACCAGGCGATCTCCGATGGCCTCGACGTGTTCTTCAACCAGGCCGTCGCCGAGTCCGACGTGCAGCCGCTCGGCCGCCCGAAGGCAGACGTCATCGAGACGCCCAACGTCGCGGACTTCGCTGGCGACCTCGTCGTCGAGGTCGAGGTCGACTCGCGTCCCTCGATCGAGCTCCCCTCGTACGACGGCATCAAGGTCGAGGTCGAGGCAGCAGCCGTAGACGCGGCTGACGTCGACGCCGAGCTCGAAGAGCTCCGCAAGCGCTTCGGCACGCTCGTAACGGCTGACCGCCCGATCGAGGACGGCGACTTCGTGACGCTCGACCTCATCGCGACGGTCGACGGCGACAAGGTCGACGAGGCAGAGGGCATCTCGTACGAGCTCGGTTCCGGCCAGCTCCTCGAGGGCACCGACGAGGCGCTCCTCACGCTCACCGCTGGCGAGGAGACGACCTTCCGTTCCACGCTGCTCGGTGGCGAGCACGAGGGCAAGGAAGCCGAGATCACCGTGACCGTGCAGTCGGTCAAGGACCGCGAGCTGCCCGAGATCGACGACGAGTTCGCGCAGATCGCAAGCGAGTTCGACACGATCGAGGAGCTCCGCGCTGACCTCGAGACGCAGGCCAAGAGCAAGAAGACGTTCGCTCAGGTGGACGCGGCACGCGAGAAGATCGTCGAGCAGCTCCTTGAGCTCGTCGAGATCCCGCTCCCCGAGACCCTCATCAACGATGAGGTCACGCGCCACCTCGAGCAGGAGGGCCTCCAGCCCGACGACGAGCACGGTGTCGAGGTTCGCGCCAACGCTGAGAAGTCCTTCCGCCAGCAGGTGCTCCTCGACGAGGTCATCAAGGCCGAGGGCGTCGAGGTCGAGCAGGACGAGCTCACGCAGTTCCTCATCCAGTCGGCAGCTCAGTACGGCATGGCTCCGCAGGAGTTTATCGGTGTGCTGCAGGAGAACAACCAGCTCCCGGGCATGATCGGCGAGGTCGCACGCTCGAAGGCGATCCTCTTCGTCCTCGACAAGGCTGAGGTCGTTGACACCAACGGCGACGCCGTCGACATCTCCGAGTTCACGGTTGCCGTCCAGCGCGCCAAGGACAAGGCAGCAGCGGCCGATGCCGAGACGGCCGACGCCGTCGAGACCGAAGAGGTCGCTGCAGACGAGGCCAAGGAAGAAGAAGCCAAGTAGCTTCTCGTTCCAGTTCGCGAAGCGCCGCCGGCATCACGCCGGCGGCGCTTCGTGCATGCGGCGACGGATGCGCGGCACCGTGTGCCGTGGGCGAACAGGCCAACGCTGGCCTCGCAGCTCTACTAGATTCGGTGACGACCGTTAGGGAAATGGAGCGACCGTGGCTGATATTCAACTGCCGAACAGCGTCTTCGACAGGCTTTTGAAAGACCGCATCATCTGGCTCGGGTCCGAGGTGCGCGACGAGAACGCGAACGAGATCTGCGCGAAGATCCTGCTGCTTGCTGCAGAGGACCCAGAGCGTGACATCTACCTCTACATCAACTCGCCAGGTGGATCGATCACCGCAGGTATGGCGATCTTCGACACGATGGAGTTCGTGCCGAACGACATCGTCACCGTGGGTATCGGCATGGCGGCCTCGATGGGTCAGCTGCTGCTGACCGCAGGGGCGCCTGGCAAGCGATACATCACGCCGAACGCGCGAGTCCTGCTGCACCAGCCGCACGGCGGCTTCGGTGGCACGGCGAGCGACATCCAGACCCAGGCGCAGCTGATCCTCGACATGAAGGCACGCCTCGCGTCGATCACGGCGCAGCGCACTGGCAAGAGCCTCGACCAGATCAACGAGGACGGCGACCGCGACCGCTGGTTCAACGCCGATGAGGCGCTCGCCTACGGCTTCGTCGACCACATCCGTTCGTCGGCAACCGAGGTCACGGGCGGCGGCGGCACGAAGCGCGACGCCGAGACCAAGTCCGAGTCGGCAGAGTAAGGAAGCCAGAGCATATGAACACCCCATTTCTGACCGGCGGCTCGCCAGCAGGCGTGCAGAGCCCCTCGTCGCGGTACATTCTGCCGACGTTCGAGGAGCGCACGGCCTACGGCTACAAGCGCCAGGACCCGTACGCGAAGCTCTTCGAGGACCGCATTATCTTCCTCGGCGTGCAGGTGGACGACGCTTCGGCTGACGACATCATGGCCCAGCTCCTCGTGCTCGAGAGCCAGGACCCCGACCGCGACATCACGCTGTACATCAACTCGCCAGGCGGCTCGTTCACGGCCATGACGGCGATCTACGACACGATGCAGTACATCCGTCCAGAGGTCTCCACGGTGTGCCTCGGCCAGGCAGCTTCCGCTGCCGCCGTGCTGCTCGCGGCCGGACAGCCGGGCAAGCGTCTGGCTCTGCCGAACGCTCGTGTCCTCATCCACCAGCCCTCGACCGGCGGTGCCGGCCAGGGGCAGGCGTCTGACATCGAGATCCAGGCGCAGGAAGTACTGCGGATGCGCACGTGGCTCGAGGAGGCGCTCTCGCGTCACTCCGGCACGTCGCTCGACAAAGTCAACCGCGACATCGAGCGCGACAAGATCCTGTCGGCCAACGAGGCCCTCGAGTACGGCCTCATCGACCAGGTGCTCACGAGCCGCAAGGGCGCCGAGCCGGTCATCATCGACTAGTTCGAATCGACCGGACTGCGACACGAAGTACCGAGATGGCCGCGCTGGGGGAGTCACCCTGGCGCGGCCATCCGGGCAATGTCGGTGGTTCGGGTTAGTCTTGGCAGACCGCGAAGGAGGTCCTCATGGCACGTATCGGTGAAAGCAGCGAGTTGCTGAAATGCTCGTTCTGCGCCAAGAGCCAGAAGCAGGTCAAGCAGCTCATCGCTGGTCCTGGTGTCTACATCTGCGACGAATGCGTCGAGCTGTGCAACGAGATCATCGAAGAGCGAATGGCCGACTCCGAGACCAGCGAGGTCAAGGACTTCGAGCTCCCGAAGCCGCGCGAGATCTTCGCCTTCCTCGAGGAGTACGTCATCGGGCAGGAGCCCGCGAAGAAGGCGCTCGCCGTCGCGGTCTACAACCACTACAAGCGAGTTCGTGCGCTTGGCCAGATCACCTCGGCAGAAGACCGGGTCGATGAGGTCGAGATCTCGAAGAGCAACATCATGCTCATCGGCCCAACCGGATGCGGCAAGACCTACCTCGCCCAGTCACTCGCGAAGCGGCTCAACGTTCCGTTTGCTGTCGCCGACGCGACGGCGCTGACGGAAGCGGGCTACGTCGGTGAAGACGTCGAGAACATCCTGCTGAAGCTCCTCCAGGCCGCCGACTTCGACGTGAAGCGCGCTGAGACGGGCATCATCTACATCGACGAGATCGACAAGATCGCGCGCAAGGCAGAGAACCCGTCCATCACGCGCGACGTCTCCGGCGAGGGTGTGCAGCAGGCGCTGCTGAAGATCCTCGAGGGCACGGTTGCCTCGGTCCCGCCGCAGGGTGGCCGCAAGCACCCGCAGCAGGAGTTCATCCAGATCGACACGACGAACGTGCTCTTCATCGTGGCGGGCGCCTTCGCGGGGCTCGAGGAGATCATCTCGTCGCGTTCGGGCAAGAAAGGCATCGGCTTCGGCGCCCCCATCCACTCGAAGAACGACGACCTCGACCTCTACAGCGAGGTCCTGCCGGAAGACCTGCACAAGTTCGGTCTCATCCCGGAGTTCATCGGCCGCCTTCCCGTCATCACGACGGTCTCGCCGCTCGACCGTGGCGCGCTCATCGACATCCTCACGCAGCCGCGCAACGCGCTCGTGAAGCAGTACCAGAAGATGTTCGAGCTCGACGGTGTTGAGCTTGTCTTCGACGAAGGTGCGCTCGAGGAGATCGCCGACCTCGCCGTGCTGCGCCAGACGGGTGCTCGTGGTCTTCGCGCCATCCTCGAGGAGACGCTCGGGCCCGTCATGTTCGAGGTGCCGTCGCTCGACGACGCGAGCCGCGTCGAGATCACTCGCGACGTGGTGCTCAAGAACGCCGCGCCGACGATCATCCCGCGGCCGGAGCTGCGCGCCGAGAAGTCGGCGTAGCTCGCCCGAGTTCGACCAGAGCTCGACGTTGTCGAACGAGTTCGGAAGCCCCGCGTGTGCTCACGCGGGGCTTCCGCCGTTCAGCAGTCGCACGCTGGGAGCTGGGCAGCAGGGCGGTGGGGAACAGATGCGCCGCACGACATTAAGAGCGCATGCCTCGCGCGTCCAGCCAGGGAGGCGCCGCGCGTGAAGGTCACCGAGCTGCGCATCGACGATGCGCTCGTCCTGAGTGCCAACTCCGAAGAGTTGAGCGGACGCGAGCGACGGCTGGCGCTCGAAGTGCTCTCCACCGGTGACCGCGAACGACTCCGTGGGATGAGCGATGCCCGAGCGGACGCCTTCCTCGCGGGTCGGCTGCTCGTTCACGCGGGACTCGCGAGCCTCGCTCCGCGTCTCGATCTCCCCCCTTCAACTCTCGTTCCAGAGCGCCACGTTCCCGGTTCCGATCTGCCTCCTTCAAATCTCGGGATGGGTTTCGCGCTTCGGGATGGGTTGCAACCCATCCCGAAGCGCGAAAACCATCCCGAAACGAAAGGGTGGGAGCAGGCACCGGAGCAGACGCGAGAGTGGGCGCGGGAGCGGGGGCAGGTGTCCGAGGGCGGCGGAAACCTAATGCAGGCGGTGGCGCTCGAGGTCGTGTGCTCGCGCTGCGGTTCGAGTGGGCACGGCAAGCCGAGCCTCCCGGGCGTACCTGTGCTGGTCAGCATCGCGTACGCCGGCCCGACGGTCTTCGTCGCGCTCGCGAGCGCGGATGGCTGCTTGGCGCTCGGCATCGACGCCGAAGCGCTGGGACTCGACAGCGAAAAGCCGGCACTCAACAGCGAAAGCCCCAGCCCCCGCGTCGAGTCCGACGTCGAGTGCGGACCGGCCGGGGACCTCGAGCGTTGGACGGTCGTCGAGGCGGTCCTCAAGGCCGACGGTCGGGGGCTCCGGGTCGACCCAGCCGAGGTGGAGTTCGATGGAGATGCTCTGGCGCGTGTCGGCGACGATGACGCGGCCTACCGCATCCACCGGACTGTCATCGACGACCGATTCCTCGTGGCGGTCGCTCTGAGGATGATCGGCTAGAGCCTCTGGCGAGGAAGCCGGGACACCCTCGCCGGTGCACCTGCCGGGAGCTCCGGGAGCGCAAGCTGGTACAGCCACGCGTCGAAGAGCTCATGGAGGGGAGCCGCCGGAACGACTGCCGCGGCATGCTCGAGGAACTCCGCGGTCGACGCCACGGAGGATCGCTTCTTCTGCGTCCAGCTCGTCAGGATCTCGAAGAAGGCGGAGTCGCCGATCGTGAGGCGCAGCGCGTGCAGGGTGAGCGCACCGCGCTTGTACACACGGTCGTCGAACATATCGGCGGCGCCGGGGTCGCCGAGCAGGAGATCCTGCGGCAGTCTAGAGAGCGAGCGCCAGTAGTGCCTGGCGAGCTCGTCGGCGCTCTCGGCGCCGCTTGCCTCGGACCAGATCCATTCGGCGTAGCAGGCGAAGCCCTCGTTGAGCCAGATGTGCTGCCAGCCGGCCACGCCGACGCTATTGCCGAACCACTGGTGCGCGAGCTCGTGCGCGACGAGCCGCTCCTGTCCGCGCGCCCCGTCGATCTGGTTGGCGCCGAAGATGGCCATGCCCTGGGCTTCGAGGGGAATCTCGAGGTCGTCGGCGGTCACGATCACGGCGTAGGTGTCGAAGGGGTACGGGCCGAACGTCAGCTCGAAGGTGCCCATCATCTTCGCGAGGTCGGCGAGGTCGGTGCCGACCCGGCGGGCGAGCGAGTGCGGGTAGTGCAAGTGGCCGGCGACTCCGGCGAGCTGCACGTCCTCGCGCTGGTACCGCCCGATCTGGAGGGTCACGAGGTAGCTGGCGGTCGGCGCCGCCTCCTCGTAGACCCACGTGGTCAGCCCGCCAGAGGCTCGCTTCGAGGTGAGGGAGCCTGTCGCGACGACGTCGTAGTTGCTGTTGACTGAGACCTGGATGCGGTAGCTCGCCTTGTCGCCGGGGTGGTCGTTGCAGGGGAACCAGGTCGGGGCGCCCGTTGGCTGCGAGGCGACGATGATGCCGTCTTCGAGTTCCTCCCAGCCGATGACGCCCCATCGGGAGCGTCGGGGACGTGGCGCGCCCTCGTAGACGACCTCGAGTGCGATTTCGTCCCCGACTTCGACTCGCTTCGAGAGAGTGACCTTGAGCTTGCGGTCGCTCTGCTTGAAGCGTGCCTGCTTGTCACCGCGAACAGTGACTTTGCTCACGCGGAGGCCGACGAGGTCGAGCGAGAACGCGGTGAGCGGCACGGCCGTGCGGATGCTGAGGGTCGCGGTGCCGGAGAGTCGGTTGTTCTGCATCCGGTACTTGAGCGCCAGCTCGTAGCGTTCGACCCTGATGCTGACGTCCCCGCTCTGCGGGGTGTAGGGGTTGCCGGGCAGTGGCTCTGGTGCCGCCGCGCGGATCATGAAACCTTCGACTGGTAGGCGCGCAGCTTGACGGCACGCCATGGGCCGATGGGGTTGCCGCTCCAGCGGCTGCCGACGGGAACCGACTCACCGCGCATGACCAGGGACGCTGGCCCCACGGTGGCGTGAGCGCCGATCGTGGCGGCCGGGAGGATCACGCTGTGCGGTCCGAGCGTTGCGCCTGCTTCGAGGGTGACGGTGTCCATGCTCATTATTCGATCATGGAATAGGTGAGTCTGGACAACGCAGCCCCGGTTGACGGTGGCTCCGTCGCCGAGTGTGACCAGATCGGCTTCCGGCAGCCAGTACGAATCGCACCAGACGCCCTTGCCGATCTTCGCGCCGAGCGAGCGGAGCCACATCGCGAGAGCCGGCGTTCCGGCGGCGCCTCGGGCGAACCAGGGGGCCGCGACCATCTCGACGAATGTGTCGGCGACCTCGGTGCGCCACACGAAGCTCGACCACAGTGGCTGCTCGGAGACGCGGATGCGCCCCACGATGACCCACTTGGCGAGGGTCGAGACGGCAGCGGATGCTGCTGCTGCCGCGAGCAGCACGAACCCGGACAGGACGATGCTCCAGCCGACGCCGACGGTCGTCTCGATGGTGGCGAGCCCGAAGAGCACGCCGAGCCCGAGGCCGCAGGTCACGATGACGGGGACGATGCGGCACAGCTCCCAGAGGGCTCGCGCGACTCGGAGCGCCTGCGGCGGGTTGTAGGTGCGGGATTCGTCGCCGTCGACCGTGACGCGGCGGAGGCGGACGGGCGGGGAGCCGAGCCAGGACGAGCCGGGCTTCGCCTTGGCGGGCGCGGCGGAGAGCACGGCGACGAGGCCGTCGCGGGGGACCGAGTGGCCGGCGGCGGCCATGCCCGAGTTGCCGAGGAACGCTCGCGCGCCGATGCGGGCGCGCTCGATGCGCATCCACCCGTTGTGCAGTTCGTAGGAGGCGACCATCGTGTCGTCGGCGAGGAACGCGCCGTCGTCGATCTGGGTCATCGAGGGGAGGAGTAGCACGGTCGAGGCTTCGACGTCGCGGCCGACCTTGGCGCCGAGCATGCGCAGCCAGACGGGCGTGAAGAGGCTCGCGTAGAAGGGGAAGAGCATGGTGCGGGCCGCGTCGAGGAGACGCTCGATGCACCAGGCCTGCCAGGCGACCCGCGAGCGCACGGGGTGCGTGCCCTCGGTGAGCCCGATCGAGAGGAGCCGGACGAAGACGACCACGAGCCCCGCGAAGGTCACTCCGGTGGCGAGCACTGCGGGGGCGAGCCAGGCGAACGCGGCGAGTGCAGCATCTCCGAGTGAGTCGGCACCGCGCATCCCGGCTGCGACGACAACTCCACCCACGCCGAAGGAGAACAGCGGGAGGAGCGCGAGCGCGACGGAGGCGACGGCGTAGACGGCGGCCCAGCCGAAGGGTTCCGGCGGGCGCTCGGCCGGCCAATCGCTGGCGCGCACCTTGCCGACCCGAACGGCGGGCGAGCCCGCCCAGCTCTTGCCGGAGCGAACCCGGCCGAAGACCGCGGACCCTGGCGCGATCTCTGCGCCCTGGCCGATCTTCGTGCCGGGCGCGAGCGTGCTGCGCGCGCCGACGGTTGCGCCGGCGCCGATGCGGATGCCGCCGATGCGGACGAGCGCGCCGTCGATCCAGTACCCCGTGAGGTCGACTTCCGGCTCGATGGCGGCGCCGTCGCCGAGCTGCAGCATGCCGGTCACGGGAGGGAGCGAGTGCAGGTCGACGTTGTTGCCGACCTTCGCGCCGAGTGCGCGAGCGTAGTAGACGACCCAGGGCGCTCCCGCGAGGCCGACGGCGTCGATCTGGGTGGCTACCTGCTCGGCGAGCCAGAGGCGCATGTGCGTGGATCCGCCCCGCCGGTAGTCGCCGGGCTTCAGGCGGAAGAGGAGGATGCGCGCGGCGGCGACCGAGATCGCCATCTTGCCGAATGGGGTCACGAAGACGACGAGCATGACGATGATGAGCCAGGCCGGCGCATCCGGGAGTACGTCGAAGCCGGGGAGGAGCTGCAGTAGCGCGCTCGCCGTGAGCAGGTAGGTGACCCAGCGTGCGCCGGCCAGGATGTGCAGGGGGAGACCGGCGACGAGCTGCAGGATGCGCGCCGACAGCGGCGTGGGCCCTGGCGTGCTGAAGGAGGTCGGTAGTTCGTCCTCGTCGTCGAGCGCTTCGGTGATCGACTCGGTCATTGCGCCGAGGCGGGGGTGGTCGTAGACGTCGGCGACGGTGAACTCGGGCACCCTGGAGCGGACTCGCGTGACGAGCTGGGCGGCCGAGAGCGAGCCTCCGCCGAGGTCGAAGAAGTCAGCGTCCTCGCTGCCGATGGGCAGTCCGAGGACGGCCTGCCACTGCTCGGCGAGCCAGGCGACGTGGCCGTCGAGGTCTCCGGAGACTTCGTCGGCTCCCGGTAGCGGCCAGGGGAGGGCGTTCTTGTCCACCTTGCCTGAGGTGCGGGTCGGCAGGGACTCGACCTCGGCGAGGAGCGGCACGAGCGCCTTCGGGAGCTGCTCGCCGAGCTCGGCTCGCGCGAGCTGGCGTTCGTAGCCTGGCCCCGTCACGATGTAGCCGACGAGGATGGAGACGCCGGCCGAGGTCTTGCGGACCGCGACGGCCGACCCGGTCACGCCGGTCACGGCCTGCAGCGCCGCCTCGACTTCGCCGAGCTCGATGCGTCGGCCGCCGATCTTGACCTGGTCGTCGGCGCGCCCGAGGAACACGAGTCCCTCTGCCTCGTACTTGACGAGGTCGCCCGAGCGGTAGGCGCGTTCCCAGCCAAGGCTCTCCATGGGGGCGTATTTCTCGGCGTCCTTGGCAGGGTCGAGGTAGCGGGCGAGGCCCACGCCGCCGATGATGAGCTCGCCGGACTCGCCCTCGGCGACGCGCTTGCCCTCGGCGTCGACCACCGCGAGCTCCCAGCCGTCGAGCGGCAGGCCGATGCGGATGGGCGGGGTACCGTCGAGCAGAGCAGCGCAGGCGACGACGGTCGCCTCGGTCGGTCCGTACGTGTTCCATACCTCGCGGCCTTCGCCGACGAGGCGCTGCGTGAGCTCGAGCGGGCAGGCTTCGCCGCCGAAGATGAGGAGCCTGACCTGCTCGATGGTCTCGCTCGGCCAGAGCGCGGCGAGGGTCGGCACCGTGGAGACGACGGAGATCTGGTGTCTGAGCAGCCACGGGCCGAGATCTTCTCCGGAGCGGACCAGCGATCGCGGGGCCGGCACGAGGCACGCGCCGTACCGCCAGGCGAGCCACATCTCCTCGCAGGAGGCGTCGAAGGCGACGGAGAGGCCGGCGAGCACGCGGTCTCCGGGCCCGATCGGGTCCTGCTGGAGAAAGAGCTTCGCCTCCGCGTCGACGAACGCCGCGGCCGATCGGTGCGAGACCGCGACGCCCTTCGGTACTCCAGTTGATCCCGATGTGAAGATCACCCAGGTATCGTCGTCCAGGTGTGGTCCGTCGAGTTCGGCGAGGCTGCTGCTCTCGGGATGCGGGGCCCCGCCGTCGAAGAGGCTGACGGGTTCGCCCGCCTGCTGGTCGCCGTCGGCCGCGAGCACGAACTCGCCGTCGCCCTGGATGGTGCCGCGCACCTTGGCCTCACCGAAGACAAGCACGGCCCGCTCGTCTGGGTCATCGACGTCGACGGGCACGTAGGCGGCGCCGGCGGCGATGATCGAGAGGATCGCGATGTACAGCTCTCGCGTGCCGGAGACGAGTCGCACGCCGACCTTGTCGCCCCTCCGTACCCCCGCATCCTGCAGCAGCTTGGCCGTCTGCGCGACGTAGGCCGTCAGGTCCTGGTAGCTGAGCGGGGCGTCGCCGTCGTCGATCGCGATGGCGTCGGGATGCGCGGTGGCCGTCGCCGAGAGCACGTCGATGAGCGTGCGGGGCGTGGGGGCTGCCGCGGATCGGTCCAGAGGGGATTGCACGCAGCAACGCTACCGGCCGAAGGTAACGCGGTGGTTGCCGATCGTCTTCGCGCCGCGGGGACGCGTCCGTATTTCACCCACTGGATTTCGAGGAGTCGTTGTCGAACCTGACTTTCTCCCGTAAGGTAACCCTAGCCTTACTTAGCGTTACCTAACCCGTTCCACCGGGTGGCGCCCCCAACGTGAGGCTTTCGGTACACGGCACTCGCCGCGCATCTGCGCGCGTGTCGGCGAGCCGTGGCTTCTACTCAGGAGAACTCATGACAGCAGTGCAAGAACGGAAGGCCGGCCGGTCGTCCGCGCTGGCTCGCGGTGGCGCGACACTCGCCGCCGCTGGCCTCATCGCGGCGGGCCTCGGCCTGGGCGCAGCACCGGCGTCGGCCGCTGAAGGCGACGCAAACGTCGAGAACGTCTCGTTCTCGTGGCAGCTCAACGACGAGACCGGTGGCGGCGCCTACTTCGGCGGCTGCAACTTCCTCGTCGCGGGAGCGGCGGGAGACAGCGGCTCCTCGCGTCTCTGGACCGAGGCGGACGGCTTCTACAAGGCATCGGAAGGCAACGTGACCATCACGAAGCTGAACGCTGCTGGCGAGCAGATCGCTCCCACCTGGGGTACGAAATGCCAGACGCCGGCGGGCGGCAACGTCTCGCCGAGCGCCGGCTCGACGAGCAACAACCGCGTCAACTTCGCGGCTGGCACGGGAACGGTCAACCCCGCGACCGACACCGGCACCATCTCGTGGGAGGGTGACTTCACGATCGTCTTCTACGATGGTCTGACGTACTGGACGGTCTCCGACCCAGTGCTGAACGTCGTCAACGGCGTCGGAACGCTCAAGGGCACGGCCTCCGGCTACGGAACCTCGATGGAGGACATGACGCAGTGGGTGCCGATCGCTCCAGAGCAGATCGACCTCGCCACGCTCGACGGTGTCGACATCACGGCAACCGGCGTCTCGGTCACCCCCGACTACGCAGGCGTCGAGGTTACGACGGCGGGCACGCCGCAGAACCGATCGGCCGCGAGCTGGGGCTCGTTCCCGCAGTCGCTGGTCGACTTCAACAACAAGACCGGCCAGTCCTCCTACTGGTACTCCTCGGGCGGCGCAGCTGACCCGAAGAAAATCGCGAAGGGCTTCTCCGCGACCTACGCGGAGATCGTCACTCCTGAGGTTCCCGGCACGCCCGACGGCAACGTCGACGTGGTCATCCCCGAGTTCGAGGAGCCGATCGATCCAGAGACCGGTTCGTTCTCGTGGGCTTGGGCTGACCCGAACGGCGCCAACCTCGGCACCGCTGTGCAGACCGGCGACAGCTTCGTCGCCAACGGCTCGATCAGCGACGTCGCCGTGATCGACACGCGTGCTGGTGGCACGGCGTCGTACGGCTGGACGGTCTCCGGACAGTCCACCGACTTCAGCAACGGCACCGACACAATCTCGGCCGCCAACCTCGGCTGGGCTCCCAAGCTCGCTGAGGGTACGAGCCCGAGCGTGACAAAGGGTGCTGCCGCGACCGGCCTCAACACGGCGCAGCAGCTCGCGACGTCGAACGCCGCCGCAAGCGCAACCCTTGGTGCTGACCTCACGCTGACGGTCCCCACCACCACGAAGCAGGGCGCGTACTCCGCGACCCTCACCATAGCGTCTAGGTCGCCGTTCCAGACCTCGGTGATCTGCTCATCGACTACCCGCGCGGATTCGCCCTTTTCAAGGAGCTTTCGGATGCGCTCAGACTCTTTGCGGGGCCAGTGGCCGAAGAACGCCCAACCGAGTGGCGCGAAGGCTTCAGCTGCGAGCTGTACTTCCCTGGTCAGGGACTCGATCGAATCTGCCATGGTCAGATGGCATTCGGTGATTCGCTCACTTCGACGAGTCCGCGGCGGCACGCACGGAGCCCCGCTGAGCTCGGGGGAGAGCTGGATTTAGTGAGCGGTTAGGCTGCGATCGCGGCGGCGAGCCCGGCGATTTTTGTCCGGTCGGAAGCCCGATAAGTCGGGACAATCCGCCGTCTGGTCGAAGTTGCCCGCGCGGCCAACAGCTCGGCGTTCAGGTCAGCGACGGAGGCAGTTCAGCTTTCCCGATGCGTGAGGCGATGCGTGTGGTCGACATCGGGGCTGCTCGTCGGCTCCAATGGAAACCACCACCATGCGAAAACGCCCCGGGTTCAGTTCCATGACGAGCTGGGGCGACTTTTCGACGTAGCGTGCCGCGACCTCCGAAGAGTCTTGTTCGGACAGCAAAATGGAGGGGCCGAAGCCCCTCCATTTCAGCTACTGCAGTCCGCGTCGTTTCAGCAGCGGCTCGATCGGCGCTGGTCCACCGAGTAGGTCGCTGACCAGGCCTAATGCGTCCCGGGAGCCGCCTGGTTCGAGGATCTTCCGGCGGAACTGTTCACCCGCTTCGCGCAGGTCGGCCTGCTCCGCGAACCAGTCGACCGTTGCCGCGTCGAGCACCTCGCTCCAGATGTAGCCGTAGTAGCCGGCGCTGTAGCCGCCGGCGAAGATGTGCTGGAAGTAGGGGAGCGTGTAGCGGGGTGGCACGGCGGGAAGGTCGAGTCCATAGCGGCGCAGCACCTCCTGCTCGAACGCCTCTACATCGGTGACCTCGGCGGCTGCTTCTGGTGACAGCGAATGCCACTCGAGATCGATGACCGATGCCGCGAGGTACTCGCTCGTGCCGAAGCCCTCGTTGAACGACGCCGAATCGAGGAGACGCTCGACAAGCTCCTCCGACAGCTGCTCGCCGGTCTCGTGGTGCCTCGCGTAGTTGCGCAGCACCTCGGGCCACAGCATCCACATCTCGTTGACCTGGCTTGGGAACTCCACGAAGTCACGCGGAACGTTCGTGCCGCCAAGGCTCGGGTATCCGACAAGGGCGAAGAGCCCGTGCAGCGCGTGCCCGAACTCGTGGAACAGCGTCTCCACCTCGTCGAACGTGAGCAAAGTTGGTGAGCCCTCGGCGGGCTTCGGGACGTTGAGCGTGTTGAGCACCACCGTCGGCTCGCCGAGCAGACGGTTCTGCTGGATGACCGAATTCATCCACGCCCCGCCGCGCTTCGAGTCGCGCGTGTACAGGTCAAGCGAGAACAGGCCGACCTCGGTGCCGTCCTCGTTGCTCACCTCGTACACAACAGCGTCTGCGTGGTGGCCGCGCAGCTCGGGGCGTCCCGTGAACGTGACCCCGAAGAGGCGGTTCGCGGCGTAGAAGACGCCGTTCTCGAGCACGGCTTTCGCCTCGAAGAACGGACGCATCTGCGAGGTGTCAACCGCGTAGTCACGAGCGCGGACCTTCTCGGTGTAGAACGCCCAGTCCCACGGCTCGAGCGCGAAGCTCGGCTCGCCAATCGCAGCCTGCTCGGCGTCGATCGTCGCCTGCAGCACCTCCTGCTCACGGCGCGCGTTGGCTGCAGCCGGGGTCGAGAGCTGCTCAAGGCGCGCGCGAATCGCGGCTGCGCTTCCCGCCGTCGACTTGGCCGCAGCCGCCTCAGCGTGGTTCTCGAAGCCGAGCAGTTGGGCGCGCTCGGCGCGGACTCGCACCATCTCGAGCGCAGTAGCCCGGGTGTCGTGGTCGCCACCGCGGCTGCCGCGCGCCGATGAGGCCTCGAACAGCTTGCGACGCGTCTCGCGGTTCGTGAGCGTCGACAGCAGCGGGTGCCCCGTGAAGAGCACCAGCGAGATCAAGTACTTGCCGCTCAGGCCGCGGGCCTCAGCGGCAGCGGATGCGGAAGCGATGGCGCCCTCGTCGAGGCCAGCAAGCTCCTCGGCGGAGTCGACAACCAACGCGAGCGCGTTGCTGTCGGCCTGCAGCTTCTGGTCGAACTGGACCTCGAGCTCCGAGAGGCGCCCGTTCAGCTCACGGAGGCGAGCCGAAGACGCGTCGTCGAGGCCGGCACCCGCAAGGCTCGAGTTGCGATGCAGCTTCTCGACGAGGAACCGCTGTTCGTCGGTGAGCCCGGCCTGCTCACGGCCGTCGAACACCGACTGGATGCGCGCGAACAGCTGACGATTCAGCGTGATGGAATCTTCGTGGGCGGTCAGGCGAGGCCCGATCTCCGCTTCAATCTTGTCGATGCCGGGGGTCGCGTCGCCCGAGCTCAGCGTGAAGAAGACCGCGACAGTTCGCTCGAGGAGCTGACCCGAGCGCTCGAGAGCCTCGACCGTGTTCGAGAAGGTCGCGGGCTCCGGGTTCGCGACGATCGCGTCGACCTCAGCAAGCTGTTCTGCCATACCGGCCTCGAACGCGGGGAGGAAATGCTCCTCACGCACCTCTCCGAACGGCGGCAACTGATAGGGGAGCGCGCTGGGGGTTGCGAACGGGTTCTCGGCATCGAGCTGCACGGTCTGGGTCATGCGTTCAACCCTAGGCGCGACCACCGACGCGGCACGCGCATCCACCTTCCGCGCAGAGCGAAAGGTGCCGCTACGCGCGGGGCGCTGGCTCCGGGAAGAGGTCCTCGTCCTCGTCGAAGACGTCGTGCTCGTCGCCGTCCGCGACACCCACACCTGCACCGGCTGGCTCATCGGCCCCGCTCACGTGCACCGAGCCGTCAGCGCGCAACGCCACGCGCGGGCCCTGCTCGAGTTCGGCAACGGGACGCCCCTCGAGCCAGGTCAGGGTCCACCACAGCTTTGAGAGGTCGCCGAGAGAGGGCACGAGGAGCCGCTCCTGCGCAGAGCAGGCCTCGACGAACGCCGGGTACTTCTCAAGCGAGCGGGGCGGGACGGAACCCGCCCGCCACCGCTCGCCGATCTGCATGCCTAGCCCTCGCTCTGCTGGCGCGAGTCGACCGTGATCTCGAAGCGCACCTCGTCGCTGCGGCTGCCCATGCGGGCCGATTGCTGCAGGCCGACCTCGTCTTCGGCGTCGACGAGCCACGAGATGGCATCGAAGCCGCGCTTCGCGGCCGCCGCGAACACGGCGCCGAGGAGCTCCTCGTTGACGGCGGCCCGGTTCGAGTCGGCCCCCGAGTATTTAGCCTCGATGTTCAGCACCGTGCGAGCGCCGCGGATGTCGAGCCGTTCGCGGAACAGCACATACCCGCGCGGCTCGCCCTCGACAAACGCGATCATGCCCTCGAGGTTGCCCGTCTTGCTCGCCACGTGACGCCAGACGCCGAGCGCGCGGCCGTCGTTCGAGCTCTCGCCGAGCGCATCCACGTGCTGTGCGAACAGCGGCTGCCAGACGAAGTAGTCCGTCGGGCCCATGGCCCTGACCTCGATGCTGGGGCGCGCCGCGGCACGGTCCCGCGTGCGCTTGCGGGGCTTGGCTTTCTCAGGAACTGTCATGCCGGCCCTGACTCCTCTTCTGTCACTGACGTCGCTGCTGCACTTCAGACTTGGGGGAACCCCCAGCCTACGACGACGCCTCGGTCTGCGGGGCAACGAGCAGTTCGATATCCCGCACCTCGAGCGTCTCGGCGACCGCGAAATCGAGCTGCTCGATGCGGCCGACGTGGCGGAGATCCGCGGAAGCGAGGCGAAGCAAGGCCACCGATTCCTCGGGAGCCGCGATGACGGCGCTCGCGACCGGCGTCTTCTGGGAAGCCTTCGCTGCGGTCTTCGCGCCGCGGATGCTTGTGAGCGCGGTGCTCGTGAGCGCAAGCAGCGAGCCATCCGCGTCGCCGGCGGCTGCGAGGTCAGCGGCGGTCGGCCAGGCTGCCGTGTGCAGCTCGGAGTCGTGCCACCACGACCATGATTCGGCGGTCGCGAACGGGATGAACGGGGCGAACAGGCGCAGGAGCACGTCGATCGCAGAGCGCATCGCGGTGACGGCGGAGGCCTGGGCGGCCGCATCGTCTCCAGCGCCGTACGCGCGCTCCTTGACGAGCTCGAGGTAGTCGTCACAGAACGTCCAGAAGAACGTCTCTGTGACCTCGAGCGCGCGCGCGTGGTTGTACTCGGAGAACGCCTTGGTGGCCTCGCGGACGACGCGGTTCAGCTCAGCGAGCATCGAGCGGTCGAGGGGCTCGGTGACCTCGCCGACGTGGTCGCCGTAGCCGAGGACCAGCTTCGAGGCGTTGAGCACCTTGATCGCGAGGCGGCGGCCGATCTTGATCTGTGTCGGGTTCTTCGGGTCGAACGCCGCGTCGGTGCCGAGGCGGCTGGACGCCGCCCAGTAGCGAACTGCGTCGGAGCCGTGCGCCTCGAGCATGTCGGCTGGCGTGACGACGTTGCCCTTCGACTTCGACATCTTCTTGCGGTCGGGGTCGACGATGAAGCCGGAGATCGTGGCGTTCGACCAGGGTGCGACTCCGTGCTCGAGCTGCGCGCGGAGCACAGTCGAGAAGAGCCAGGTGCGGATGATGTCCTGGCCCTGCGGGCGGAGGTCGTACGGGAAGACGAGCCCGAAGAGCTCCTCGTCCGACTCCCAGCCGCCTGCGAGCTGCGGCGTGAGGGAGGAGGTCATCCAGGTGTCCATGACGTCGACCTCGCCGAGGAAGCCTCCAGCTTCGCCACGCTGCGCCTCGGTGTAGCCGTTCGGCACGTCGGACGACGGGTCGACCGGCAGCTGCGACGCATCCGGGGTGATGGGCGACTCGAACTGCACCTCGCCGTTGGCGTCGATGGGGTACCAGACGGGGATCGGAACGCCGAAGAAGCGCTGGCGCGAGATGAGCCAGTCGCCCGAGAGGCCCTCGACCCAGTTCTCGTAGCGCACGCGCATGAAGTCTGGCCAGAACGCGATCTCGCGGCCGAGCTCGATGAGGCGCGCCTTCAGCTGGGGGTCGGTCGCGCCGTTCTTCACGTACCACTGGCGGGTCGAGACGATCTCGAGCGGGCGGTCGCCCTTCTCGAAGAACTTGACGGGGTGCTGGATGGGCTTTGGGTCGCCGACGAGGTCGCCGGATGCCTGCAGCAGCTCGACGACTGCCTTCTTGGCGCTGAACACGGTCTTGCCGGCGAGCTCCGCGTAGGCGGTCTTGCCGGCCTCGCTCGTGATGGCCTCTGGGGCCTCGGCGATGAGGCGGCCGTCCTTGCCGAGCACGGTGCGGTTCGGGAGCTTCAGCTCACGCCACCAGACGACGTCGGTGACGTCGCCGAACGTGCAGATCATCGCGATGCCGCTTCCCTTGTCCTTCTGGGCGAGCGGATGCGCGAGCACGGGCACCTCGACGCCGAACAGCGGCGTCGTGACCGTGGTGCCGAAGAGCGGCTGGTAGCGCTCGTCGTCCGGATGCGCGACCAGCGCCACGCAGGCGGGGAGCAGCTCGGGGCGGGTCGTCTCGATGTAGATGGGCTCGCCGCCCTCGCGAGCGAAGCCGATGCGGTGGTACGCGCCTGGCTGCTCGCGATCCTCGAGCTCAGCCTGGGCCACGGCCGTGCGGAACGTGATGTCCCACAGTGTCGGGGCCTGGTCCTGGTACGCCTCGCCACGCTCGAGGTTGCGGAGGAATCCGAGCTGGCTCTTGCGGCGCGAGGAGTCGTCGATGGTGCGGTAGCTCTGTGTCCAGTCGACGGACAGCCCGAGCTGGCGCCAGAGCTCCTCGAAGGCCTTCTCGTCTTCGATCGTGAGCTGCTCGCACAGCTCGATGAAGTTGCGGCGCGAGATGGGCAGCTGGTCGGCGGCCTTGATGCTCTTGCCGTCGCCACCCTCGTGCGGGGGCGTGAAGTCGGCGACGTAGGGCAGCGACGGGTCGCAGCGCACGCCGTAGTAGTTCTGCACGCGACGCTCGGTGGGGAGGCCGTTGTCGTCCCAGCCCATCGGGTAGAAGACGCGCTTGCCGCTCATGCGCTGGAAGCGCGCGACGACGTCGGTATGCGTGTAGGAGAAGACGTGGCCGACATGGAGCGAGCCGGAAGCCGTTGGGGGAGGCGTGTCGATCGAGTAGATGTCGCCACGCGTCGCGCCGTCGCGGTCGAAGCGGTAGGTGCCGGAGTTCTCCCAGCGCTCACCCCACTTGACTTCGAGGCCTTCGAGGACGGGCTTGTCTGGGATGCCCTGAGTCGAGGAAGAAGAGGGAACTGAGGGCGAGCTGGACATGCACACTCCGTGTCGATGTTGGCGGCACCGAGTCTGGGGTGCCTGTTGTGAACCCATCTAGGGTAGCCGCTTCCGGGGTGACGCGGGTTGCCGGGCGGGTCGCCTGCGAGGGTGCGGAAAAGCCCCTCAAGGGCGCATCCTCGAGGGGCTCAGCTGCGGGCACAGGGGCTCGAGCCGCCAGCTTTCCAACAGCTGGGAGTTGTGCGCCCCTCCGCGCCACGCGCGCGCGGAGGGGCACATCTTGCGGCGAGTGGTCGGAGTCCCTCCCGCCGCCGTCTGTCAGGCCCCGATGGGGGCCTTGGTCTGAGTGGATGTGGCAGCCGCATCCAGTGCACCGTGGACGGCGTCGAGCTCGGTGTAGAGGGCCGCTGGCACCTTCTCGCCGATGCTGTCGAAGTACTCGCGCGTCACGCCCACCTCGACGAGCCACGATGCTGGGTCGACCGTGAAGATCTCCTCGAGCGCCGCCGGGTCGAAGCCCTCGAGGCCCGAGATGTCGATGTCGCTCGTCACGGGCAGCTGGCCAATGGGGCTCTCGAGCGCCTCTGCGCGGTTCTCGAGCCGGTCCACGATCCACTTCACGGCGCGCACGTTCTCGCCGAAGCCGGGCCAGAGGAACTTGCCGTCCTGGTCCTTGCGGAACCAGTTGACCTGGAAGATGCGTGGGGCCTTGTCGCCGAGGTCGGCACCGATGTTCAGCCAGTGGCCCCAGTAGTCGGCCATGTGGTAACCGGCGAACGGCTGCATGGCAAACGGGTCGCGGCGCAGGATGCCGACGGGTCCTTCAGCCGCGGCGGTCTGCTCGCTCGCGAGCGTCGCGCCGAGGAAGCAGCCGTGCTTCCAATCCTTGGACTCGAAGACCAGCGGAACGTTGCTCGCGCGGCGGCCTCCGAACAGGATGGCGTCGACAGGCACGCCGTCCGGCGCCTCCCAGGCGGGGGACAGGGTCGGGCACTGCGAGGCGCGCACGGTGAAGCGGGCGTTGGGATGCGCAGCCTTGGTCCCGGATTCCGGGGTCCAGTCGTTGCCCTGCCAGTCGATGAGGTGTGCAGGCGTCTCGTCGGTCATGCCCTCCCACCACACGTCTCCGTCGTCCGTCAGCGCGACGTTCGTGAAGATGGTGTTCGTCTTAATGGTCTCCATCGCGACGGGGTTGGTGTCGTAGCCCGTGCCCGGTGCGACTCCGAAGAAGCCGAACTCCGGGTTGATGGCGTTGAGGCGCCCGTCTGCGGCCTTGCGCATCCACACGATGTCGTCGCCGAGCGTCTCGACCTTCCAGCCGTCGAGCTTGGGCTTCATCATCGCGAAGTTCGTCTTGCCGGTCGCCGACGGGAACGCGCCCGTGAGCGTGTACGTCTTGCCCTCGGGGCTCGTGACCTGGATGAGGAGCATGTGCTCGGCCATCCAGCCCTCGTCGTGGCCCATCGCCGAGGCGATGCGCAGCGCAAAGCACTTCTTGCCGAGGAGCGCGTTGCCGCCGTAGCCGGAGCCGAACGAGATGATCTCGCGCGTCTCAGGGAAGTGGGTGATGTACTTCGACTCGTTGTGCGGCCAGGCGACGTCCGGACGGCTCGTGCCGTCCTCGAACTCAAGTGGGAAGCCGACGCTGTGCAGGGCCTTCACCCAGTCGCGGCCTGGCGTGAGGTGCTCGAGGGCGCCGTCGCCGGAGCGGGTCATGAGCGCCATCGAAAGCACGACGTAGGGGGAGTCGGTGATCTCGACGCCGTACTGCGTGATCGCGCCGCCGAGCGGCCCCATCGCGAACGGAACGACGTACATGGGGCGTCCGCGCATGGAGCCGTCGAAGAGGCCACTGAGCTCGGCCTTCATCTCGGCGGGTGCACGCCAGTTGTTCGTCGGGCCTGCGTCTTCCTCGTTCTCCGAGCAGATGTAGGTGCGGCTCTCGACACGGGCGACATCGCCGGCGTCGGAGCGGGCGAGGTAGGAACCGGGGCGAAGCTCTTCGTTGAGCTTGATGAGTGTGCCTGCTTCGACCATCTCGGCGGTGAGTGCGTCGATCTCCGCCTGCGAGCCGTCACACCACACGATGCGGCTCGGCTTCGTGAGTGCGGCGATCTCGCGAACCCAGTCGTTAACTTCTGGGTTCGCCGCCCGCTGCGGGACGTCGAGGTGAGGTTGTGCGTGTCGAGTCATTTCGATGCTGCTTTCACGGTTCTGCATGCCAGCTATCTCCGGCTCACATGCGTACATGGCGTCGTACACCCAGTGTTGACCCGCCCGACGCACCAAAGGATGGAGATTGGCCGAGAAAAATGGCAAAATTTCACGCATCAGCAATTCAGATGCCCGGAGGCACCCATGAGCGGACTCGGTCCTTTCCCCGCTGCGCAAAAATCGTCAGCATCCAGAGGGAAAGGTGGCGCAGTGGACTCCCTCCTGCTCGGGCGGCGCATCCGCTTCTTCCGCAAGGAACGCTCGCTCACACTGGAAGCCCTCGGCGAGAAGACGGGCCTCCTCGCGAGCCAGCTGTCGCTCATCGAGAACGGCAAGCGCGAACCAAAGCTCTCCGTGCTGCAGCAACTCGCCGACGCATTCGACGTCGAGCTCAGCGACATGCTCGCCAACACGCCCCCTGACGACCGCTCCCGCCTCGAGATCGAGGTCGAGCGAGCCCAGACCTCAACCGTCTACCGGGAACTCGGACTGCCCCGCATCCCCTCCACCAAGTCGCTCTCCGACGAGGTGCTCCGCGCCCTTGCCGGCATGCACAGCGAGATCGTGCGGCGCCAGACCGAGGCGAGCGCGACCCCGGAGGAAGCACGCCGTGCCAACACCGAGCTTCGCCTCGCGATGCGCGCCCACGACAACTACATGCCAGACCTCGACAAGCTCGCCGACGAGCTGCTCAGCCGCGTCGACCACACCCGTGGCGCACTCATGCACCACTCGGTTGGCAAGATGGCGGACCACCTCGGGTTCCAGCTCATCTACGTCAACGACCTACCCCGCTCGACCCGCTCCATCACCGACCTCGAGAACGGCCGCATCTACCTGCCGCCTGCCTCCATCCCTGGCGGGCACGGGCTGCGGGCGATGGCGCTGCAGGCCATGGCGCACCGGGTGCTCGGTCACCGTCGCCCGGAGGACTACGCGGACTTCCTGCGCCAGCGTCTGGAGATCAACTACTTCGCGGCGGCCTGCCTCATGCCGGAGGCGCGGTCGGTCGCGTTCCTCCGTGACGCGAAGGAACGCCGCGACATGGCCGTCGAGGACTTCCGTGACGCGTTTGGCGTGACCCACGAGGCCGCAGCCCTTCGGATGACGAACCTGCTCACCTCCCACCTCGACATCAAACTGCACTTCCTGCGCGTCGACGACAAGGGCTCGATCTCGAAGGCCTACGAGAATGACGGGCTCCCGCTTCCGCAGGACGTCACGGGGTCAGTTGAGGGACAGTTCGTGTGCCGTAAGTTCTCGGCGGTGAGCTCCCTGGCCCGCACGAACCGCACGACCGAGACGTACCAGTACACGGACACCCCGGCCGGCACGTTCTGGTGCTCGACGCAGACAGGCCACGCGGATGCTGGCGAGTTCTCCATCACGATCGGGGTGCCGTTCGACGAGGCACGCTGGTTCCGTGGGCGCGACACGAAGCAGCGCGCATCCTCGACCTGCCCGGACGGCGCCTGCTGCCGCACGCCGGGCGCTGACCTCAGCGAGCGCTGGTCGGCGAAGGCCTGGCCGAGCGCTCGGGTGCACGCGCACGTCTTCTCGCCGCTGCCCACCGGAGACTTCCCAGGCGTCGACCAGCGCGAAGTGTTCGAGTTCCTCGAGCGCCACGACATCGACGCCGACAGGGCGACCGCAGACGCCTAGGTGGGGCGCGGGCGTGCTTTCTGGGGGAAAACCCCCGCACAGGTGTGAGGGAGGCTCCGTGTTGCCCGGAAGCGCGCGACCATAGCGTTGTGGACATGAAGAACAACGTCAAGCAGTTGAGTCTGACCTCGCTGCACCTCGCCGCCGGCGGCGTCATCGCGCCGCTCCTGCTCTCACTCCTCTTCGGCCTGCTCGGCCTCGGCGTCGGACTCCTCTTTGTGCTCGGCGTCGGCGTCTTCTTCCTCGCCGGTCTCGCGTTCGCTTTCCGGGGTATCTCGGCCTTCGAGCGGCGCCGGGTCGCGGCCCTCTACAACCGGCCGCTCGACGACTCCGGGATGCGCCGCTCTCGTCGCCGGGACGGGTGGCGGTTTGTGCTCACGCCGCTCGTCCAGTTCGCCGACGGGGCCAACTGGAAGGCGATGCTGCACCTCGTGATCGTCGCCGTGCTCGGCACGCTGACGCTCGGTGCGCTCCAACTGGGCGTCTCCGGTGTGTTCGCGCTCTTCTCCCCGCTCCAGAACCGGGAGGACCTCAGCCTGTGGGGCATGGACTTCGCGGTCACCCCGTTCATCGGCGTCCTCATCGGCATCGGGATGCTGCTGGTCGCCATCGCGCTCATCGTCGCGTTCGCGTACGTGCAGCGCGCCGCATCCGTCAGCCTCCTCTCCCGTGACCGGGAGCAGCAGCTCGAGGAGGAGGTTCGGGACGCGGGCCGCCGCCGTACCGTCGCCGTGCGTGGCGCTGCCACGGAGCGCGACCGCATCGAGCGGGATCTGCACGACAGCGTGCAGCCCCGCCTCGTGTCGATCGGGATGACGCTCGGCATGGCCAAGCAGAAGCTCGGCTCAGACCCGACCCGCGCGGCGGAGCTCATCGACGAGGCACACGCCTCGACGAAGGAGGCCGTCACCGAGTTGCGTCAGCTCGCCCGCGGTTTCCAGCCCGCAGTGCTCACCGACCGCGGCCTCGATGCCGCCCTCTCCGGACTCGCCGCCCGATCCCACATTCCCGTGGTGCTCGACGCCCAGCTGCCCGGCCGCTGCTCGAAAGACGCGGAGGCCGCCGTATACTTCGCGGTCGCCGAGTCGCTCGGCAACGCGGCGAAGCACTCGGGGGCCTCGGAGATCTCGGTGCAGGCCCGCATGCGCGGCTCGATGCTCTGGGCGCGCATCCAGGACGACGGACGTGGCGGCGCACGGCTCATCCCCGGCGGCGGACTCGACGGAGTGACCGACCGCATCGAAGCCGCTGGCGGCGGTATCACGATCTCCAGCCCGCCAGAAGGACCCACGACGATCGAGGTGAGCGTGCCATGCGCATCCTGATCTGCGAAGACTCCGCGCTCCTGAGAGAGGGCATTGCCCGCCTGCTCGAGGACGCCGGTCACACCATGGTCGGCATCCTCGCCGACGACGGGCGCCTCGACCGACTCGTCGCCGAGACCGACCCCGAGCTCGTGATCCTCGACGTTCGCCTCCCGCCGGGGTTCACCGACGAGGGGATCCGCGCGGCGCTCCGGCTCAGGGCAAGTGACCCAGGCCTGGCCGTGCTCGTGCTCTCGCAGTATGTCGAGGAGCGCTACGCGTCAGAGCTCATCTCGAGCTCGCGCGGCGGCCTCGGCTACCTGCTCAAGGACCGGGTCGCCGACGTCGAGCAGTTCCTCGCCGGCGTCGACAGTGTCGCGGCGGGTGGCACGGTGCTCGACCCGGAGGTCGTCGCCCAGCTCCTCGCCCGTAAGACGAGGGATGCGCGCTTCGAGCGGCTCACACCCCGTGAGTCGGAGGTGCTTGGCCTCATGGCCGAGGGCCGCTCGAACCACGCCATCGCAGAAGCGCTCCACGTGAGCGCTGGCAGCGTCGAGAAGCACATCTCGGCTGTCTTCCAGAAGCTCGAGCTCGACCAGGGCGATGGCGGCAACCGCAGGGTGCTGGCCGTCCTCGCTCACCTCGACGGGCAAGGGCACGCGCCCCGTCAGCACTCACAGACACACCTCGATGGACAGGGCCACGCGGCCCGCGCCACGAACGGAGAACTCCGATGACCACTCCAATTCTCGAACCGGACACGCGCCCGGACGCTCAGGGTGACAGCCCGAAGCGCTTCGGCTGGATCACGATCTCGGTCGCCATCGTCGGCGGTCTTGTCGTCGCCGGGACGCTGACCAGCGCCGTGTTCAACAACCTCCGCGACGTCATGCGCGACGAGACGACGATCACTCAGTCCGTCTCCGGAGTCTCGTCGCTGCGTGTCGACGCCGAATCTGTCGGCATGGAGATTCAGTTCGGCGACGTCTCGGAAGCCGAGCTGCGCGTCGAGACGCGCGGCTTCAGGTCTGCGAGCGAGTGGCAGCTCGAGACCGAGGGCGGCGAGCTCTCCGTCGAGCGGGTGAGCGGCGGCCGGGGCGGCGGCCCCTTCGGTGGCGAGCAGGAGCTCACGCTGACACTCCCGAAGACCCTCGAAGGTGAAGACCTGGACGCCCAGATCACCGTCACCTCTGGTGCTGCGAGCATCGAGGGCGACTTCGGCGACCTCGTCATCGAGACGAACTCCGGCGCCAGCAACTTCGACGGGTCTGCCGCCAACCTCACTGCCACGACAGGGTCCGGAGCGTCCAACATCGATGCCGACGTGGCCGGCGAGCTTGTCCTCTCGACCAGCTCCGGGGCGCTCAACGCGGTCTTCGGCGGCACCCAGCCGACGAGCATCAACATCTCGTTGGAGTCTGGCTTCGGCAGCGTCTCGCTCCCGGACGGCGAGTACAAGGTCGAGTCGAACCTCAACGAGTCGGGCGCCGCGAACGTCAATGTCCGCCAGTCAGATTCGTCGAAGAGCACGCTCTCGGTGTCGGTCGGCTCGGGATTGCTGACGGTTGAGTAGCCCGGTTGAGTAGCTCGGTCGAGGAGCTCGGCAGATCCCTTCTCGCGGGATGCACCCGGTCAGCTCAGCGCACCTCGAGGCTCTTATGGGCTTCGAGGAGGGCGCGGCTGGCCGGGTGATTCGGCGCGCGGAAGAGCTCGGCGACAGGCGCCGTCTCGACGAGTTCGCCGTGGCTCATGACGGCGACACGGTCGGAGAGCTGGGCTACGACGGCCAGGTCGTGCGAGATGAAGAGGCAGGCGAGGCCAAGCTCGTCGACGAGCCGCTGGATGAGCGTGAGCACCTGCGCCTGCACGGTCACGTCGAGCGATGACACCGGTTCGTCGCACAGCAGCACCTCGGGCTTCGGTGCGAGGGCCCTGGCGATGGCCACGCGCTGGCGTTGCCCACCGCTGAGGTGCAGCGGCCGGAGCCCCGCGATCGATGCGTCGAGGCCGACCTGCTCCAGCGCCGCGCTGATGCCGGCGCGGTTGGCGCGCGCCGAGGTCGAGCGCCCCGCCGTGAGCGCGTCGGCGAGGATCTCGCCCGTCGTGCGGCGCGGATCGAAGCTCGAGAGCGCGTCCTGCGGAACGTAGCCGAGCTTGGGCCGCCGCTTCCGGCGGAGTCTCTCCGGCGCGGGGGTCCAGGGTTCACCGAGGAACACGACGGACCCGGCGTCGGGCCGCTCGAGGCCAAGCGCGATGCGCGCGAGGGTCGATTTTCCGGAGCCCGAGCTTCCGACGATGCCAAGCGTTTCGCCGCGGGAGAGTCGGAACGATGCCTCCTGCACTGCCCGGACGGGCGGGGCCCCGACGCTGCGGAAGGCCTTGGAGACGCCACGCACCTCAAGGATCGGGGGAGTCGCATCCGCCGGCGCCTCGGCGTCGGGGGAGCCGGAGCCGGAGCTTGACTTCGGCTGCGCGGCCAGCAGCTCGCGCGTGACGCGGTGTTCCGGCTGCCGGAAGAGCTGCTCAGTTGATGCCGTCTCGACGATGAGGCCCTCGCTCATGACGGCGACCCGGTCGGCGAGGCGCTGCACGACGCCGAGGTCGTGCGTGATGAACAGGATCGTCGTGCCGTCGGCCTTGAGCGTCTCGAAGAGCGTGATGAGCTGCGCCTGCACCGCCTGGTCGACCGAGCTCGTCGGCTCGTCGGCGATGAGGAGCTCGGGATCGCCCGCCAGCGCGGCCGCGATGAGCACGCGCTGGCGCTGGCCGCCTGAGAGCTGCCCGCTGCGGCGCCGCGCGATCGTCGCTGGCTCCTCGAGGCCGACACGGGCCAGCAACTCGAGCACTCGGGCACGCCGAGCCTCGCGGCCGAGGTCACTGTGCAACCTGATTGCGTCCTCAACCTCGCGCCACACGGGGCGGAGGGGGTCGAGCGCCACAAGCGCATCCTGGTGCACGAGCCCGATGCGTGCGCCGCGGATCGCTCGCCAGGCGCTGTCGCCGCTCCTCGCCGGCAACGCGGTGCCGTCGAGGCGCAGCGCGTTGGCCTCGATTCGCGCGCCCTCGCCGCTCAGCCCGAGCAGCGACCTGGCCGTGACGGACTTCCCCGATCCCGATTCGCCGACCAGCGCGAGGCACTCGCCGCGCCGCACCTCGAAGGTGACCCCGCGCACGGCCTCGAAGTCGCCGAACGAGACCCGCAGGTCCTCGACCTCCGCGACGGGCGGCGCGCCCCGCGCATCCGGGTCTGCGCCGGTGTTGGTAGTGGTGATCACGATGCCTGCCTCGTGCGTTGCTGCATGATGCGGCCGAGCAGCGTCGCCGTGACGGCCGCGCCGACGATGGCCGTTCCAGGGAAGATCGTGAGCCACCAGCTGCCGGTCGGCAGGTAGAGACGGCCGGTCGAGAGCATCGACCCCCACTCTGGGCTGGGCGGCGGCTCGCCGAGCCCGAGGTAGCTGAGGGCGGCGGCCCAGACGATCGCCTGCCCGAGACCAAGCGTCGCGAGCGAGAAGAGCGGCCACGCGACGTTCGGCACGAGCGTGCGCGCAAACGTGTGCCAGCGCGACCGTCCGAGCACGAGGTCGGCCTCAACGTAGCCGCTCGCCCGCACGCGAAGCACTTGCGAGCGGATGAGCCGGGCGTACCCCGGCGCTGTCGAGAGGCCGACGGCGATGGTCGTCGTGACGACGCCAGGGCCCGCGAGCACGATCAGCAGGAGCGCGAGCAGAATGCCGGGGAACGCGAAGAACACCTCGACGATCCTCGTCGTGCCGAAATCGAGCCACTTCGGGCCGAGGCCTGCCGCGAGCCCGAAGACGGCGCCGAGCAACAGCCCGATGGCAGTCGCCAGCGCACCGATCGTGAGCGACGAGGCGGCACCGTGCACCACCCGCGTGTAGACGCCGCGCCCCGATTCGTCAGTGCCGAACGGATGCGCGGGGCTCGGCGCCGAGAAGGCGTCTGCCGGATTCACGGCGAGCGGGTCGCCGGGCGCGAGCACTGAGGGGAGGGCCGCGGCGATGACGTAGAACGCGGCCACGCCGAGCCAGAGCACGAGAGAGAGCCGGTGCCGCGAGCCGGACTGCGTGCGGGCGCCGCGCCGCGTCGTCGAGCCTGAGCGCGCATCCCGGACCGCCGCCGCTTCGAGGCTCATGCGCTTGCTCCGCTGCGCCCGGGCATCGCGGCGATGCCAGGCGTCCCCGCCCAGTCACCCGCCCGGTCGCGCGCGCGTGGGTCGATGAGCGGCTCGACGAGGTCGGTGATGACCGTGACGAGCATGTAGGCAGCGGCGACGACGATGAGCACGCCGATGACGTACGGCACGTCCCGGGCCCCGACGGCGTCGAGCAGCGACCGCCCGAGGCCCGGTCGCGCGAAGATCGTCTCGACCACCACCGCTCCGGAGACAAGCGAGCCGAGCGCCCAGCCGCTGAGCCCAACGGCGGGGATGGCCGCGTGGCGCAGCACATGCCGCCAGAAGATGCCGCTCCGCCCCTCGCCGCGTGCCCGAGCGGCGAGCACAAACGGCGACTCGAGGGCGTCGAGCATCTGCTCGCGCATGACCTGGCCGAGGTACCCGGCGAGGGGGAGGGCCAGCGTGACACTCGGGAGGATGAGCCCGCCGAAGCCGGGCCCCGAGACGGCGACGGGGAGCCCGAGCATGCCGGCGAAGACCAGCACGAGGACGGCGGCGAGCCAGAAGTGCGGCACGGCGGCGGCGATGACCTCGAGCGTCGAGGCGATGCCCCACGCGAGGCGTCCGCCTCCGGTCGACCACCAGGCCACGGCGAGCGCGATGACCCATGCGAGCAGTAGCGAGAGGCCGGCGAGCGCGAGCGTGCCTGGCAGCTGTTCCCCGATGAGGCCAGCCACGCTCTCGCGCTGCGCGTAGCTGAAACCGAGGTCACCCGTCGCGGTTCGCCAGAGCTGAGACCGGTACTGGATGAACAGCGGCTGGTCGAGGCCGTTCTCCGCGCGTGCCTGCGCGACCGCCTCGGCGCTTGCGTTCGAGCCGGGGCCGCCGAGGATCGCGAGGACGGGGTCGCCGGGCACGGCGCGCACCGCGAAGAACGTGACGGTGATGACCGCCCACAGCACGAAGACGACGCCGCCGAGACGAAGAAGGATGCGCGGAATCAGCGGCACCAGGCGTGCCGCGCGACCCCGCGCATCCGTCGTCACTCGTCGATTGTCTCGCGTGCGGTGCTCTGCCGTCCGTCTACTCGATGGTCACGTTCACGAGTGACGGCACGTTGACGTTCGGCTGCAGGCGGAAGCCGTGCACATTGTCGCCGTGCGCGAACTGCACCGTCTGGTCGTAGAGCGGGAGGACGGTGCCGCTGTCGATGATGAGCTGCTGCGCCTCGCCGTAGAGCCGCTCGCGCTCTGCCTCGTCGGTCGTCTTCACCGCCGCCTCGAGGGCCTCGTCGAGCGCGGGCAGCGAGAGGCCCGTGTTGTTGGCGTGGTAGCCGCTCGGCGCTGGAGTGATGCTGTCAGTCGAGTAGACGATGCGAAGCACATCGGCGGAGTTCTTCGAGTAGGGCGCGACGATCGCGTCGAACTCCCACGTGCCGCTGCGCTCGTACCAGGTCGAGAGGTCGAGCAGCTCGAGCTGCACGTCGAAGCCGACCTCGGCGCTGGTCGCCTTGATCTGCTCGAGCACGGAGATCTCGGCGGGGATCGACTGGTTCGTGGAGACGGGGAACGCGACCTCGAGGCGCTCGCCGTTCTTGGTGCGCACGCCGTCGGCGTCGCGCTGCGTCCATCCGGCTTCGTCGAGGAGGGCGGATGCGCGCGCCGCGTCGAACCCGAACGCGTCGGGGTGCGACGTCGCGAACGGCGTGGCGCTCGACAGCACGGAGGTGGAGCGCTCGAGGGTGCCGAAGTAGAGCGACTCGACCGCCGCATCGATGTCGGCCGATGCGGCGAAGGCCTCACGCACCTTGGAGTCGTCGAACGGCGCGCGGGTCGTGTTGAGCTCGATGCGAGCCGTCACGCCGGGGCGTGCCCCGATGAGGGTCTCTTCGGTGCCGTTCGACTGGAACTGCGAGAGCGCATCCGGCTGCACCGAGTCGATGATGTCGGCCTGGCCCGACTGCAGCGCGGCGAGGCGCGTGGCGGCGTCAGGGATGAACTTCCACTCGATCGTGTCGACGGCGGCGCCCGGCTGCCCCTCGGTCGTGACGCCGTCCTCCGGAGCCGTGGTGTGGTTCTCGTTGCGGGTCAGCACGACCTGCGACTGCTTGTCCCATGCCTCGACCTTGAAGGCACCAGTGCCGATGGGGGCGAGGCAGTTCTCGTCGGTGCCTCGCTCGAGGCCGGCGGGCGATTCGATGGCGAGCCAGGTCTGTGCGAGCGATTCGAGGAGCGCGCTGTCTGGCTCGCTGAGGTCGAGGCGCACCGTGTGCTCGTCGACGGCAACGGCCTCGGAGACCTTGCCGAGGGCGAGGATCGCGGTCGATGATGCGGTATCGGGGTTCTTGATGTGCTCGACGTTGGCGACGACGGCTTCGGCGTCGAAGGGCGTGCCGTCGGTGAAGGTCACGCCCTCCTTGAGTCCGATGGTCCAGCTGAGCTGGTCGTCTGCCGACTCTGCGCCTGTCGCGAGCCACGGCACGATCTCGCCCGCGTCGTTCTTCGAGAACAGCGACTCCAGGAACTGGTTGGCCAGGATCGCCTGGGGCCAGTTGCCTCCGACGTGCGGGTCGAGGCAGGTCGGTTCGGCGTCTCCGGACGCGTACCTGAGGGTTTGCGGCTCGTCTGAGGTCGTGGCCTCGCTCGAACACGCGGCAAGTGGCACGATGAGGGCTGCGGAGAGGGCGAGGAGCGCAACGGGCTTCGCCGAACGGCGGGTGACTGATACTGGCACCCGCAGAGTGTAACCGTGTTTATGGACACCATGCAGAAATGAGTCGGAGATGACTGAAAACGAGGAGCGGGCCGCGCGCCGGGGCCGGCCGTCGGCTTCGAGTCGGGAGACTCTCGAAGAGGCGGCCCTCGAGCTGTTCCTCGAGCAGGGGTACGAGCAGACGAGCGCGAGCGACATCGCACGTCGTGCTGGCGTCGCCCGGAGCTCGTTCTTCAACTACTTCACCGCGAAGGCCGACGTGCTGTGGGTCGGCCTCGACCCGCTCCTGGCCGGCATTCCGTCGGTACTGGATGCGGCCGCCGCCGATCTCGCAGACGCGGGGCTGAGCGAGCAGGCTGGACGGGCCGAGGTGGGAGCCGGGGGAGCCGGCCTCGCCGAGCTGCGCCGGGTGCTTCTCGCGATCTCCGAGACTGTCCGGCCCGAGCACATCCCGTGGGCCGCTTCCCTCCGCGAGATGACCGGCACGGGGGACGACCTCGCCGCGACGGGCTCGAAGCGCATGCTCGCGCAGCAGGCGGCGTTGGTTCGCTACCTGGCGCGTACGGAGCCGGAGTTGGATGCGCTCCAGCGGTCGGTCTGTGTCGGTGCGATCGTCGCTGCGGTCGTCGCGGCGGGCAGTGTCTGGATCGAGGCAGGCCCAACCCGCGGAAGCCTGGCCGAGCTCGTCGACAAGGCGACGGCGCCGATCCTGCGTGCCTACGGCGGCTAGCGGCGTGGGTCGGCTCCGCACGTTGCACTTGCCTATGCTGCTCAATCAGAGGTAAGTCGGTACGATTAAACGGTAGTTTCTATGTTCTAAGAATGTAGAAAATACCTGGTCTAGCTATTGAGATAGTGTGCGCCAAGAGGTAGGCTGTTGGTGATCCCGGGGGGGAGGTCATCGTGGTCCTTGAAGTCCAGAATTTCGGTGCAGATCGTACGACTGCGTCCCGCGCCGCGAGTGCCGGTTCCTTGACGGAGATGGCCGAGTCGCGATCGCGGGTTATGGCCGAGTCGGCGGTGGTGGATGCGCTGGTCGCGTCACCCGGCCAAGTCGCGGGCTTACTTGCGGCGGAGATCCCGGTTGTGATCAGCGAGCTCGCGGGGCGTCGGCGCGCTTTGGATGCGGCGCTCGTGGAGGTCGCCGGGGAAGCGCTACGACGTGACGAGGAGTCGTCGGCGCCGGACGCGCTCGCGCGAGCGGCCGGGTTCTCCTCGCTCGCAGAGCTGCTGCAGCATCTGCTTGGCGTGGAGATGCGAGACGCGCGAATGCTCGTAGAGCTCGCCGAAGCGACCCGGTCGGGCCGGTCGCTCACAGGAGAACCGCTGCTGCCCGCGCGTCCAGCGGTTGCCGGAGCGCTCGCCACGGCGCGCGTTTCGGTTGCGCAGGCGTTCATGATCGTGAAGGGGTTGAAGGCCGCCGCAGTTCGCGCTGAACCAGCGCACGTCGACGCTGCGGAGACGGAGCTTGTTGCGTCGGCGCAAGGTGTGACTCTAGTCAGAGCCGATTCCGATGGCATCGATTCTGCGGGCGCCGACCTGGAAGCCGCGGTGCCGGCGACGCCGGAGGAGCTGCGCGTGCAGGCGTCCGCGTGGGTTGCGTTCCTCGATCCGGACGGGGCGGAACCACGCGCGGAGGCGATCGCGCGCAAGCGCGGTCTGTGGGTTCGGCAGGCCGCGGACGGCACGGTGCGGGGTCGCTTTGTTGCCACACCCGAGCAGGGCGAGCTGCTCGTGAAGACGCTCGAGACCCTCACCTCGCCCCGCCGCACGGTTGAATGCGAGCGGACCCGCACCCCAGGACTCGAAGAGACGACCGCCGGCGATGATCGCGGCGACTCTAAAGGGGTGGGCGCGGGTGGTCTGGACGCTGATGATGGGCAAGCTGGCGGCCTGGACGCGGCCGAGGTTGATCTCGCACATCCGGACGAGCGAATCACGGACCGGCGCACTCTGCCGCAGCAGCGCGTCGACGCTCTAGGGGAGGTCTTCGCTCGCTACGCGGAGTCCGCTCATGCGCCCCGCGCGGGCGGGGAAGCGCCCACCGTCGTGATCGTCACCACCCAGGCCGGCGCGAGCGGGGACGCGACCCGGCCTGCCGATGTGGCGCACCTTGAGCGCACTGGCACTGCAGTGCCTCCAAGCCTCGTCGCGAAGACCCTCTGCGATGGGTTTGTGCAGACGGCGATCGTCGGCAGCAATGGGGAGATCCTGAAACTTGGACGCCGACAGCGGCTCTACAGCCGCGGCCAACGCCGCGCTCTCGCGGTCCGAGACCAGGGGTGCATCACGCCTGGCTGCTGGAAACCGGTCGGTATGTGCGAAGCGCACCACACCAGCAGGTGGGTCGACGGCGGCCTCACCAACACCGACGACGGCGTCCTCCTCTGCAGCCTGCACCATCACATGGCCCACAGCGAAGAACTCGAACTCGTGAAGGACCGCGGCAACCGATGGCGAGTCCTTCGCCCCGGCTGGCAGTACCGACTCCTCACCCGCAAGCGATACCGAGAAGTCAAGTCGAGGTGCTGAATCTGGTCGAACGGCCGCTTGGAGCTCCTAGCTCGTCTGCAGCTCGCAGTACGCGGTCAGCGACGACAGCGCCGACTCGACCTCGCCGAGCTGGGTCAGGATGCTCGCGGCGGCGGCGAACCCGCCCTCGCCGTTCGCGAGTTCCCCGGCCGTAGTCTGCAGTTCCGTCACCTCGGTGACGAGCGTGTCGACGTGGGCCTTCAGGTCGGGGTCGGTGACGCTCTGCTGCAGCGTCGTGAGGCTCGCGCCGATGGTCGCGAGCGTCGCGACGGCACCCGGGATATCGCCGGGCACCTGGTCGCCCATGCTCTGGATGCTCGTGTTGATCGAGTCGATCTCCGCCTGCACGTCAGCACACGTGCCACCGCCATCAGCCGTTGTGCTCTCCGCGGACGCGGCAGCAGTCGGAGACGGAGTTGCGGCCCCGCCGCCACCGAGCGCCGAGCACCCGGTGAGGGCGATCGCGGCGAACGCGCAGATCGCTGTGAGCTTGGGAAGACGGGAGGCAAGCATTGGTGGTCCGTTCGTTCTGAGGTGCTCGCAGCGAGGCGAGCATCGGCGAAGCGAGAGTACACAGCCTTCTCATGAACCAGACCTGGCAGCAGAGCACGCCCCGCCCGTTTCACAGGTGTCGACTGGGCGCGTACCATGTTGGCAGCACGACTTTGATCCGCCCATCAGCGGGGAGTCCCCGGAAGAACGGCGCGCGAACCTCTCGAGGAGCACACGCCAAGTAGACCCGGGCGGGTGAGCCCGTCACAGCTCGGAACGAGTGGCGGGCGCCACCGGAGCCCCTTCCTTCACCGGAAGGCAGACCGGGGGAGCGCGCAATCGGGGTGGTACCGCGCCGCACGGCGTCCCTGAAGCAGACCAAGCACATCCACTTACTGCCAGGAGTTCCACCGCATGAGCTACCCGAAGGCCTCGTTCGGACCAGCCGCCGACCCCGCCGGCTCGACCGCAGCCAGCTCGACCCCCGCCAGCTCGACCAGGGACAGCGTCGCGGCCTCCCCGTCGTTCCCGCGGCTCGAAGAGCGTGTCCTCGACTTCTGGCGCGAAGACGGCACCTTCCAGGCGTCCATCGACCAGCGCGAAGGCGCTGAGGAGTGGGTGTTCTACGACGGCCCTCCCTTCGCGAACGGCCTCCCGCACTACGGGCACCTCCTCACCGGCTACGCCAAGGACGTCTTCCCCCGGTACTTCACGATGCGCGGCCGCCAGGTGCACCGCCGCTTCGGCTGGGACACGCACGGCCTGCCCGCCGAGCTCGAGGCCATGCGTCAGCTCGGCATCCAGTCGAAGGCCGAGATCGAGGCCATGGGCATCGACACCTTCAACGACGCCGCCCGCGAATCCGTGCTCAAGTACACGCGCGAATGGCAGGAGTACGTGACCCGCCAGGCCCGCTGGGTCGACTTCGAGAACGATTACAAGACGCTCGACATCTCCTACATGGAGTCGGTGCTGTGGGCCTTCAAGAAGCTCTACGACGACGGCCTCGCCTACGAGGGCTTCCGCGTGCTCCCGTACTGCTGGAACGACGAGACGCCGCTCTCCAACCACGAGCTGCGCATGGACGACGACGTCTACCAGATGCGTCAGGACCAGACGGTCACGGTCACGTTCCCCCTCGAGGGGGAGCAGGCGGATGCGCTTGGCCTCGCCGGGGTGAACGCGCTCGCGTGGACGACCACACCCTGGACGCTCCCCACGAACCTGGCCCTCGCGGTCGGTCCCGAGATCGATTACGCGGTTGTACCAGCTGGCCCGCTCGGCGCGGCCGACGGGACCGCGGCCGGCGCTGGCTCTTTCTTGCTTGCCACGGCCCGAGTCGCCGCGCACGCCAAGGAACTTGGCTACGAGAACGCCGAAGAGGCGACGGCTGCGAGCACGCGCACCGTCAAGGGTGCCGAGCTCGCCGGCGTCCGCTACCGCCGGCTCTGGGACTTCTACGCGGACACCGAGACCTACGGCACGCAGAACGCGTGGCAGTTCCTGCTCGGCGACTACGTCACAACCAGCGACGGCACCGGCATCGTGCACCAGGCTCCCGCCTACGGTGAAGACGACAAGGTGCTGAGCGACGCGGCAGGCATCCCGACAATCCTCTCCGTCGACGAGGGCGGAAAGTTCCTCGCCGTCGTCGAGCCCGTCGCGGGCCTCCAGGTCTTCGACGCCAACAAGCCGCTCACGCAGCTCCTCAAGGCGGACGGGCGCCTCTTCAAGCAGGCGAGCTACGAGCACTCGTACCCGCACTGCTGGCGCTGCCGCAAGCCCCTCATCTACAAGGCCGTCTCGAGCTGGTTCGTGCGCGTCACCCAGTTCCGCGACGAGCTCGTCGAGCTCAACCAGCAGATCGACTGGGTGCCGGACAACGTCAAGGACGGGCAGTTCGGCAAGTGGCTCGAGGGTGCCCGCGACTGGTCGATCAGCCGCAACCGCTACTGGGGCAGCCCCATCCCCGTGTGGAAGAGCGACGACCCCAACTACCCCCGCGTCGACGTGTACGGCTCGCTCGACGAGATCGAGCGCGACTTCGGCGTGCGACCGACCGACCTGCACCGCCCGTACATCGACGAGCTCACGAGGCCGAACCCGGATGACCCGACCGGCGCATCCACCATGCGGCGCATCCCGGACGTGCTCGACGTGTGGTTCGACTCCGGCTCCATGCCATACGCGCAGGTGCACTACCCGTTCGAGAACGCCGAGTGGTTCGACTCGCACTCGCCTGCCGACTTCATCGTCGAGTACATCGGGCAGACGCGCGGCTGGTTCTACGTCATGCACGTGCTCTCGACGGCCCTGTTCCACCGCCCCGCCTTCAAGCGTGTCGTGAGCCACGGCATCGTGCTCGGCAACGACGGTCGCAAGATGTCGAAGAGCCTCCGCAACTACCCGGACGTGCAGGAGGTGTTCGACCGCGACGGCTCCGACGCCATGCGTTGGTTCCTCATGGCGAGCCCCGTGCTGCGCGGCGGCAACCTCGTTGTGACCGAGGAGACGATCCGCGAGGGCGTCCGGCAGTTCCTGCTGCCGCTCTGGTCCACCTACTACTTCTTCACGACCTACGCGAACACAGCCCTCGGCTCGTCGGAGGCAGGTGACGAGTCCAGGGCGTACGAGGCGAAGTTCCGCACCGACTCGAACGACGTCCTCGACCAGTACATCCTCGCGAAGCTCGGCGTGCTCGTCTCCGAGGTGCAGGCCGACCTCGAGGCGCTCGACTCGACGACCGCAGCTTCTCGCCTGCGCGACTTCGGCGACGTGCTTACGAACTGGTACGTGCGTCGCTCCCGTGACCGCTTCTGGCGGGGCGTGACCGACGACGCGACCAGCACGGAGGCGTTCGACACGCTCTACACGGTGCTCGAGACGCTCACGCGCGTCGCGGCGCCACTCACCCCGCTGATCTCCGAGACGGTCTGGCGTGGGCTCACCGGTGGACGCAGCGTGCACCTCACCGATTGGCCGGATGCCTCGCTGTTCCCGAGCGACCAAGCGCTCGTCGACTCGATGGATGCGGTCCGCCGCGTCACGAGCTCCGCGCTGTCGCTGCGCAAGCAGGCCGGGCGTCGTGTGCGCCTGCCGCTCGCGAGCCTGACCGTCGTCGCGCCGAACACCGAGGCGCTCGAGCCCTTCGCCGGCATCCTGCGGGACGAGCTCAACGTGAAGTCGGTCGAGTTCGAGCAGCTCGTCGATGAGTCTGAAGCCAAGTACGGCATCGACCGCGTCCTGCAGGTCAATGCCCGGGCGGCAGGTCCGCGCCTCGGCAAGCAGGTGCAGCTCGCGATCAAGGCGTCGAAGTCTGGCGACTGGAGCGAGGTTGACGGCGTCGTCACGGCCGGTGGCCTGCAGCTCGAGGCCGGCGAATACGAGGTTAAGCTCGTCACCGCCGGCGAGAGCGACGACCGCGCCATCACGCTGCTGCCTAGCGGTGGCATCCTCGTGCTCGACACGAACGTGAGCGCTGAGCTGGCCGCCGAGGGGCTCGCCCGCGACGTGGTTCGTGCCGTGCAGGATGCGCGCAAGGAGGCCGGACTCGAGGTCTCCGACCGCATCCGCCTGACCCTGCGCGCCGACGACGCGTCGGTCGCAGCCATCGAAGCGCACCGGGAGCTCATCGCGGGCGAGACGCTCGCCGTCGAGTTCCGGGTGACCGGCGGACTCGCTGTCCCCGCTGACGTCGAGGCGAGCGCCGACACGTATGGTGCACTTGAGATCGACGTGGAGGTAGTGGCGTGAGCGAACGCGACCAGCAGGATTCCGGTGACTGGGAGGACCAGTTCGGATACTCGGACGAGTCGGAGAACTCTGGCGAGTCGAGTGACTTCGAGCTCGAGCCGAAGGACATCGCCGAGACGTTCATGCCGGCCGTCTCCGACGATGAGGACGAAGTCCTGACGGAGCGCGAGGAAGACGAGCGCCTGCTCCTCGAGGGCACCGACTGGGCCAGCGAGGGTGAGCGAGTCTTCGACGAGCTCATGGAACGCGTGGGGGAGGCGGCGCCCGAGCCGCGCCTGCACGCCACGCGCCGCGCCGTCGAGCTCCTCGGCGACGTGCACACCGCGTACCCCGTCATCCACCTCACCGGCACGAACGGCAAGAGCTCAACTGCGAGGATCATCGAGACGGTGCTGCGCGCCCATGGCCTGCGCACGGGACTTCTGACGAGCCCCCACCTCGAGCGGCTCAACGAGCGCATCGCGGTCGACGGGAACCCCATCAGCGACGAGCGGCTCGTCGCGAACTGGGAGGACATCACCCCGTTCCTCTCGATCGTGGATGCTGAGCTCGAGGCCGCGGGAGAGCCCCGCCTCACGTTCTTCGAGGCCCTCACGGTACTCGCCTATGCGTGCTTCGCGGACGCCCCGGTCGACGTCGCGGTCGTCGAGGTCGGGATGGGCGGCGAGTGGGACTCCACGAACGTCGCCGACGGGGAGGTCGCCGTCTTCACGCCCATCGCGCTCGATCACACGCAGCGGCTCGGCCGAACCCTCGACGAGATCGCGCGCACGAAGGCAGGCATCATCAAGCCCGCCGCGCGCGTCGTCACGGCGGAGCAGCACCCAGAGGTGCTCGCCGAGATCGAGCGGGCGGCTGAGATCTCCGAGGCGCAGGTGTTCGCCGAGCCGAAGGGCTTCTGGGTGGTCGACAACCAACTCGCGGTCGGCGGACGACTCGTCACCGTGCGCGGCATCGCCGGCAAGTACGAGGACCTCCTGCTGCCGCTCGACGGCGAGTACCAAGCCCACAACGCCGCGGTTGCCCTCGCCGCCGTCGAGGCGTTCTTCGGAGCGAACCGCAGCCTCCGCGACGAGCTCGTCGAGGCCGCGTTCGGCGAGGTGAAGTCGCCAGGCCGTCTCGAGCGCATCGGCGTCACGCCTCCCATGCTCATCGACGCTGCCCACAACCCGCACGGCGCTGATGCGCTTGCGCGCGCGGTCACGGAGTCGTTCGACTTCTCCAGGGTCGTCGTCGTGCTCGGCGTGCTGGAGGACAAGGACGCTGCCGGCATCGTCCGCGCCCTGCAGCCCATCGCTGAGCGCTTCGTCGTCACCCAGTCCGACTCGGTGCGCGCTATCGACGCCGAGACCCTCGGCGACATCGTCCGCGATGTCACGGGCGGCGAGCCCGAGGTGCTCGAGCGGGCAGAGGATGCGATCGAGCGCGCCCGCGAGATCGCCCTCGACCTCCTGGCCGAAGGCGCAGACGAGGGGAAGAACGCGGCGGTGCTCATCACGGGCTCCGTCACACTCATCGGCACGGCCCTCACGCTGTCGCGCGACGAAGGCTGGGCGCAGGAGTCGTGAATCCGCGGACCCGTAACCGAGTCCCGCGCCAGCGCAGCATCCGCGAGGTCATCGGCTCCATCTTCCTTGGCTTCGAGCTCTTCGTCGTCTTCCTCGGGACCCTTCTCGTGTTCGGGATGCGCGTGCTCGATCCCGTCCCCGCGTTTGTGCTCGGCGCTGCGTTCGCCGCGCTCATTCTCATCACGATCAGGTTCCTTCGTCATGAGTGGGGGATCTGGCTCGGCTGGGCAGTGCAGGTGCTGCTGGTCGCCGCCGGTTTCCTCCACCCCGGTATGTTCGTCGTCGGGGCGCTGTTCCTCGCATCCTGGACGTACTTCATGTGGAAGGGCGGCCAGATCGACAGACAGCGCGCGCCGATCATCGCCGAGTACAACCGTCGCCTCGCGGCGGGGGAGATCGGCATCGATGGGCAGCCCATCGACAGAGAAGACTCGCCGAGCAGCTGACCTGAGCTCGCATCACTGACCTGAGCTCGCACCACTGACCTGGCCCTCACGGGCCGAACACCACGACCAATGGAGGAATCATGGCAACCATCGAAGAGACGCTTGTACTCGTCAAGCCGGACGGCGTCCAGCGCGGGCTGACGGGCGAAGTGCTCCGCCGCATCGAGACGAAGGGCTACTCGCTCGTCGACATCCGCCTCGTCCACGCCGACCGCGCGCTCCTGTCCGCGCACTACGCAGAGCACGAGGGCAAGCCGTTCTACGAGGGGCTCCTCGAATTCATGCAGTCGGGACCGACCGTCGCGATCCGCGTCGCCGGCCACCGCGTGATTGAGGGCTTCCGCTCTCTCGCAGGCACCACTGACCCAACAACAGCAGCGCCGGGCACCATCCGCGGCGACCTCGGCCGCGACTGGGATGCTGGCGTGCTGCTCAACATCGTCCACGGCTCAGACTCGGTGGAGTCCGCCGAGCGCGAGCTCGGTATTTGGTTCGCGGCCTGACCGTCACGAGCGGCGGGGGAGGCGCGGAGTCGTAGGCTTCGCGGTACGCGGACTCAGGCCTGACGCAAGAGATCAGGTCTGACACGAGGGTTTTGGGGCGAGGCACGGGATGAAGGCTGGGAGAGCGTCGGCTGCGACGACACACGGTGAGCGGCTCGACGAGTTGGCGGCGGCTTGGCGCTCTGCGTTGCGAGCCGAGTTGCCGGCCGCCGTCCGTCTGCGCCAGGAGTTGCATTCGGACCCCAGGCTCTCCGGGAACGAGAACGACACGGCCGCTCGTCTCGAGGCAGAGCTCGGCGACCGGGTCACTCTGCACCGCATCGCCGACTCGGGGCGCATCGGGCGACTCGGTCCGAGCGTCGGTGGGGCCGTGGGGGTCAGGGCCGAGCTTGATGCACTTCCGCTGACCGAGCTCACGGGGGTGCCGTTCGCCTCCGCGAACGGGGCCATGCACGCGTGCGGGCACGACGTGCATCAGGCGGCGCTTGTCGCCTTCATCCGTGCGGCCGACCACCTGGAACTGCCCGTCGGGCTCGTCCCGATCCTCCAGCCCAGGGAAGAGACCTACCCGTCCGGAGCTCACCAGATCGTCCAAGAGGGTGGCCTCGAGCGCTTCGACGTGCACCACGTCATCGGCGCGCACGTGCACCCGGGGGTGCCTCGCGGCGCCGTCGCGATCGGGGGCGGCTACATCAACGCCGCCGCGGACGAGATCGAGATCTCGCTCCAAGGGCGCGGCGGACACGGTGCGTACCCGCACCAGGCAGCAGACCCTGTCGCCGCGATCGCCCAGATCGCGCTTGGCCTGCCGGAAGTTGTCCGTCGCACGATCTCGCCGATGAACCCGGCCGTGATCAGCGTCGGCACGCTGAGCGCGGGCGAGGGCGCGGCGAACGTGCTGCCTTCGAGTGCGCGGCTGCTCGCCTCGATGCGCACCACGGCGCCGAAAGACCGCGAGCTGCTGTTCGCGGCGGTGCAGCACCTCGCGGTGCGCACCGCGGAGGCCTACGGCACCGAGGCTGTTGTCCACATGCACCAGAACATGCCGGTGCTCATCAACGATGCCCATCTTGCGTCCGACGCCGACGACTGGCTGGCGCGCCTCGGTGTCGACGGTGCCGAGCCAATGCGCTCGCTCGGCGGCGACGACTTCTCGTACTACTGCGACGAGGTGCCATCGATCATGTGCTTCGCCGGCGTCGAGACGGCAGGCCTCCCCGGTCCGGATGGTGCGTATGCGCCGACACTGCACCATCCGCGATTCCTCCCCACGGAGGACGCGGTCGGACTCGTCGCCAATGCGTTCCTCGCCGGGTACTGCGCGGCGGCCGAGCGCATCCTGGGCATCGCGCACCACAGACGAGCCCTTTCCTGAGGTCGGGAATGCAGCCCTGAGGTCGGGAATGCAGCCCTGAGGTCGGGCAGATAGCACTGACGGGCGACCCACAGCCGAATCAGGACTCGGATGCGAGGGCCGTGCGATAATAATCAGGTCGAGCGGGCAGAGTCCCACGGCACCCGAAGTTTTTCAGGCACGAGCCACGAGCAGAGCAACGCTCCGTCGCACGCGCCGTAGGCAGGATCGCCGCAACCGCGGCACACCACGTAGAACATTTCCGCCGAACGGGCGGAGACCATTTTCGGTGAGGATGCTTGACATCCTCATCGCCCGGAGGGGTGGGCGCACGCTTTGCGCCACGCCGGAGTAGGAGCACACCAGAAATGGTGACCACAAACGAATCAGACCAGAACACCGACAACGACACCGAGCCAAGCGGCCAGGAGCAGTTCGACACAGATCAGCGCCAGGAGTCCGCGAACGCGGCCGAAGTGGGCGCCGAAGAGCAGGCTCCCGTAGAGCAGCCGGCGCAGGCGGAGAGCGAAGGGCAGGCGGAGGAAGCTTCTTCGCCCATCCCCGCCGTCATCTCGTCGACGACGCTCTTCTTCCTGCAGCCAGACCTGCCGCCCGTTGTCGAGCGCGCGCCGCGCGACGACCGCGGGCGTGCGCGTCGTCAGGACGACGAGCAGTACGAGCGCCAGGAGCGCGGTGAGCGGTCCGATCGTTACGACCGTCAGGAGCGCACTGACCGCTCAGACCGCTCAGACCGGGGCGAGCGCGTTGACCGCAGCGACCGCAGCGATCGATCGGACCGTGGCGATCGCTCGCGCGAGTCGACCCGCGACGACCGCCGCCAGGCTCCCGCCGAGCGCACGCAGTCGACGACCCGTCGCCGTCAGCCTCGCGAAGAACAGCCGGCAGAAGAGCCAGCACTGATCACCGAGCCGCAGAAGATCAAGGGCTCCACCCGCCTCGAGGCGAAGCGTCAGCGCCGCCGCGAGGGCCGCGAGAGCGGACGCCGTCGCCAGGTCATCACCGAATCCGAGTTCCTCGCCCGCCGCGAGGCCGTCGACCGCGTGATGCTCGTCCGCGCCAAGGACGACCGCGTGCAGATCGGTGTGCTCGAGGACAAGGTGCTTGTCGAGCACTACGTTGCACGCTCGCAGGAGTCGTCGCTCATCGGCAACGTCTACCTCGGACGTGTGCAGAACGTGCTCCCAAGCATGGAAGCCGCCTTCATCGACATCGGGCGTGGCCGCAACGCCGTGCTCTACTCGGGCGAGGTCGACTGGGCCGCCGCCGAGGTCGGTGGCAAGTCGCGTCGCATCGAGAACGCCCTCAAGCCGGGCGACCGCGTGCTCGTCCAGGTCACGAAGGACCCGATCGGCCACAAGGGTGCTCGTCTCACGAGCCAGGTCTCGCTTCCCGGCCGCTACCTGGTTTACGTGCCTGGCAACTCGATGAACGGCATCTCCCGCAAGCTGCCCGACACGGAGCGCGCGCGCCTCAAGAAGATCCTCAAGGAGACCCTGCCGGCAGGCGTCGGCGTCATCGTGCGCACGGCGGCCGAGGGTGCGACCCAGGACCAGCTCGAGCGCGACGTCAACCGCCTCACCGCGCAGTGGGCCGACATCTCCTCGCGCATCGAGGCGGGCCCAGCCCCCGCGCTCCTGCACTCTGAGCCCGACCTGCTCATCAAGATCATCCGCGACGTCTTCAACGAGGACTTCCACAAGATCGTGATCCAGGGCAGCGAAGAGCTCGAGACCATCACGAACTACCTTCGCCAGGTCGCTCCCGACCTCGTCGACCGCGTCGAGGCATTCCAGGGCGGCGACGTCTTCGCCGAGTACCGCGCGACCGAGCACATCGAGAAGGCGCTCGACCGCAAGGTCTGGCTGCCTTCCGGCGGTTCGCTGGTCATCGACCGCACGGAAGCCATGACGGTTGTCGACGTCAACACGGGGAAGTTCGTCGGTTCAGGCGGCAACCTCGAGGAGACGGTCACGAAGAACAACCTCGAGGCTGCAGAAGAGGTCGTCAGGCAGCTGCGTCTCCGTGACATCGGCGGCATCATCGTCGTCGACTTCATCGACATGGTGCTCGAGTCGAACCGTGACCTCGTCATGCGTCGCCTCATCGAGTGCCTCAGCCGCGACCGCACGAAGCATCAGGTCGCGGAGGTCACGAGCCTCGGTCTTGTGCAGATGACGCGCAAGAAGCTCGGTCTCGGTCTGCTCGAGACGTTCAGCGAGCCGTGCGAGTCGTGCGCGGGCCGCGGCGTCATCGTGTTCCACGACCCGGTGCTCAAGCACCGTGGGGGAGCGCCGGACAGCAACGCCAATAGCAAGAACGGTCGCAAGGGGCGCGGTGGTCAGCAGCGCGAGCAGCAGGCCCCCCGTGCCGTCGCGCCACCGGCCGCGGCCTCCACCCACGGCATCACGGACGAGGCACGCGGTGCGCTCTCGAAGATCGCCGCATCCACCATCAACGGCCAGAAGCCGGGTGAGCATGCCGAGGAGCTCGCTCCTGCAGCGCAGCCGCAGGCAGGTGCCCAGGTGGCGGCCGCAGAGGAACGCGGCGGCGACGATCAGGCCGGCCAGCAGGCGCAGGGCGGTCAGCAAGGCGAGGCGCGTCGCTCGCGTCGCGGACGTAGGCGAGCGAAGACGGACGCCCAGGCGCCGGCCTCCGCTCAGGCGGCTGAGACGGCGAACGGCGAGCAGGTAGCCGGCGACCGCAACGAGGCTCAGCAGTCGGACGGCGATGACCGCAGGGCTCGCGCGAGTGAGAACCTCTTCGACTTCGACTCGGCCAAGAGTGCCGAGCCGGCACAGACCAAGCGTGAGGCCGACCCGGCTGCGCTTCGTGAACTCGACTCGCTGCTGGATGCGCTGGTCACCCCTGAGGGTGAGCAGCGGTCGGCGGCGGCCGAAACGACCGAGGCACCCGCCGCGGTCGAGGTGACGACACCCGTCGCCGCTCCTGAGAAGCTTCAGGAAGCGCCGACGACGTCTGCGCCGAAGGCAGCCCAGCCGGTCACGGCTGAGCCGCCGAAGGGTGCTTCGGGGCGTCCGCGCCGCCGCCGCATCACGACGCCGCCGCTCTCGGCCGAGTAGTACAGGCAGAGGAGGGCGGCCGGGCGCGAAAGCGTCCACCGGGTGGGTGCGCTTGCGCGCACCGACCCTGCCGGGTAAAGTGGTTCGCTGTTGCACGTTTGCATTCGTGCTGGCATTCCCTCGCCCGGTTGCAGGGCAGAGTCAGCTCGCCGCAGCGAGCAGGGCTTCCAGAGTTTGAACACACAGCGTCCGACCTTGTCGGGCTCGGAGAAAAGGTACTGAAGTGGTATTCGCAGTTGTGCGCGCCGGTGGACGGCAGGAGAAGGTAGAGGTGGGCACTGTGCTCACCACGAACCGTGTTGTTGCCGACAAGAAGGGCAATGTCACGCTTCCAGCTGTGCTGCTCGTCGACGGTGAGACCATCACGAGTGACGCAGAGAAGCTCGCTAAGGTCACGGTGACCGCAGAGGTGCTGAACGACCTCCGTGGCCCCAAGATCGTCATCCAGAAGTACAAGAACAAGACCGGTTACAAGAAGCGTCAGGGCCACCGTCAGGAGCTCACGCGCATCAAGATCACCGACATCAAGTAAGTCGAGGAGCAGACTTCAATGGCACACAAAAAGGGAGCGAGCTCGACTCGCAACGGCCGTGACTCGAACGCTCAGCGCCTCGGCGTGAAGCGTTTCGCGGGCCAGACCGTCAGCGCGGGCGAGATCCTCGTCCGTCAGCGCGGCACGCACTTCCACCCAGGCGCCCTCGTGGGCCGCGGTGGCGACGACACGCTGTTTGCCCTCTCGGCAGGCATCGTCGAATTCGGTGCAAAGGGCCGCCGCAAGGTGGTCAACATCGTCGCTGGCGAATAACAGCAAACACAGTCCCTGATTCCAGGGCGGTGTCAGGATGAGGGGCGGGCCACGGTCCGCCCCTCATCCGTATTTTCACGACTTATCGTTCTACAGGAGCTCCTCATGGCCACCTTCGTCGACCAGGTGACGCTGTATCTGCGCGCTGGAGAGGGTGGCAACGGCTGCGTCTCTGTCAAGCGCGAGAAGTTCAAGCCACTCGCCGGCCCGGACGGCGGTGACGGCGGCAACGGTGGGAACATCACGTTCTTCGCCGACCCGCAGGAGACGACGCTGCTGTCGTACCACCACAAGCCGCATCGCTCGAGCGACAAGGGCGGCTTCGGGATGGGCGACTGGCGAAACGGCTACACCGGCCAGCCGCTTGATCTTCCCGTGCCGGTTGGCACCGTTGTCCGCGACTCGGACGGTCTCGAGCTCGCGGACCTCTCGGAACCCGGCATGCGCTACGTCGCAGCCGAAGGCGGGCAGGGGGGACTCGGCAACGCGTCGCTCGCGAACACGAAGCGCAAGGCCCCCGGCTTCGCCTTGCTCGGAACACCTGGCGAGGAGCTGCAGGTGCAGCTCGAGCTCAAGATCGTCGCCGATGTCGCCTTCGTCGGCTACCCGTCGGCCGGCAAATCCAGCCTCATCGCGGCCATGTCTGCGGCCAAGCCGAAGATCGCCGACTACCCCTTCACCACGCTCCACCCCAACCTCGGCGTCGTGCAGGCGGCTCAGTACCGCTACACGGTCGCCGACGTGCCCGGTCTGATCGAGGGCGCAAGCGAGGGTAAGGGCCTCGGGCTGGACTTCCTCAGGCACGTCGAGCGTTGCTCGGCGCTCCTGCACGTGCTCGATTGCGGAACGCTCGACCCGGGTCGCGACCCGATCAGCGACCTTGACGTCATCCTCGAGGAGCTCGGCAACTACCCGGTGCCCGAGGGGCAGACGCCCCTGCTCGAGCGACCGCAGCTCATCGCGCTCAACAAGATCGACCTGCCAGACGGGCGCGAGCTTGCCGACTTCGTGCGGCCTGAGCTCGAAGAGCGCGGCTACCGCGTCTTCGAGATCTCGACCGTCAGCCACGAGGGCCTCAAGGAGCTCTCGTTCGCACTGGGCGAGCTCATCGACCGCGACCGTGAGGCGAAGCTCGCCGAACTGGCGATCAAGCCGCGCATCGTGCTTCGTCCGCGCCCCGTCGACGAGAAGGACTTCGAGATCCGCGTCGAAGGCGGAACGCACGGCAACACGTACCGAATTCTTGGCGAGAAGCCGCAGCGCTGGGTCGCCCAGACCGACTTCGCCAACGACGAAGCCATCGGCTACCTGGCTGACCGCCTCAACAAGATCGGCGTCGAGGAGTCCCTCTTCAAGGCCGGTGCCGTCGCCGGCTCCGCCGTCATCATCGGGCCAGGCGCGCAGGGCATCGTCTTCGACTGGGAGCCGACGCTCACGAGCGCCGCAGAGCTGACCGTCTCCCCTCGAGGCACCGACAGCCGTCTCGAGGAGAACAGCCGTACCACGACGCGTGAGCGTCGTGAGGGCTACTACGAGCGCATGGACGGCAAGGCTGCGGCCCGTGCCGAGCTGGAGCGCGAGCGCGAGGGTGGCGTGTGGAAGGTCGACGAGTGAGCCCGCGAACATGGGTAGGATGGACGGCATGATCGAGCTGATTCCCGCCGTGCTTGCCAACGCCGTGCTAGCTGAAGAGGGGCACCACGTCGTCAACGAACTCGTGATGCCTCCGTTCATGTTCGGGGTTGTCACGCTCGTCGCATTTGTGTCGCTCATCATCGTCACGTACGCGTTCCGGAACACGTGGCACAGCCACCCGGTCGACTCGAAGGTCGTGCCGTACGAGCCGTTCAACCACGCGGGCGTCATCGAAGCCGGCTCGGAGCACTCGAAGCACTAGCGCGGAGAGCCGCGTCACCCTATGCCTCACACCGTCGAGACTTCCCCCGTTGCTGCGCGCCGTCGCGTCGGCGTGATGGGTGGCACCTTCGACCCCATCCACCACGGCCACCTTGTGGCGGCCAGCGAGGCGGCCGCGCATTTCGAACTCGACGAGGTGCTGTTCGTGCCGACGGGAAAGCCGTCGCACAAGGCGCACGTCACCCCGGTCGAGCACCGTTACCTCATGACCGTCATCGCGACGGCCTCGAACCCTCGGTTCAAGGTCAGTCGTGTCGACGTCGACCGTGACGGTCCGACCTACACGATCGACACGCTTCGTGACGTGCAGCGCCTCCGGCCAGACGCCGATCTGTACTTCATCACGGGGGCGGACGCCATCGCGCAGATCCTCGGATGGAAGAACTCGCTCGAGCTCTTCGAGCTCGCTCAGTTCGTGGCCGTCTCCCGTCCGGGCCACGAGATGCGTACCGATGGCATCCCTGCCGACAAGGTCGCGACGCTCCAGATTCCAGCGCTGGCGATCTCCTCGACCGACATCAGGGAACGTGCCTACGAAGAGAAGCCGGTCTGGTACCTCGTCCCGGATGGTGTTGTGCAGTACATGTCGAAGCACCGGCTGTACACGGCGGAAGAGATTGATGCGATATGAGTGACGCTCCACTGACTCGTCGCGAGCTCCGCGAACTCGAACGGCGCCGCGAGAAGGGCGAGGAGACGCCGCTGCCGACGCTCACGCCGACCGTCTCCGTGACCTCCGAGGCCACGACCACGGAAGCCGTGCGCGAGCCCGTCGAAGCGGCCGAAGTCGAAGTCGAGCCTGAATCGGCAGACGAACCCGGATCGGCAGACGAACCTGGATCGGCCGACGCACCAGAAGCGGAAGTACCCGTCTCTTCGGTACCTGCCTCAGGCGTCGCCTTGGAGGCACCCCTCCAGATCGCGGGCCTTTCTCCCGCGACAGTGCCGGAGCCGGAGCCGGAGAACGACCGCGCGGATGCGCCAGAGCTGCCGGGGGACTCGTTCAATCGCAGCCCGGCCGCGGCGGAGCAGGAAGCCCAGCAAGACGGCACAAGCGGCGACTACTTCCGTCGTCTCGTAATGGCGAGCCACTCAACGGACGAGACTCCGACGGGCATGATCGTTATGCCAGACATGAGCTCGCCCGGCATCACGGGCGCGCTCAGCGGAGCCGGCGACCTCATGGTGACCGGCAAGATGCAGGTCTCGCGCGAGCTGTCCAACTTCGGCACGCTCACGAGCGGCCTCGACTCTCCGGAGATCGACGTCGACGACGACGACATCGAAGAGCAGCGCGTGAAGATCGTTGAGGAGCACAGCCCCGTTGCCGCCAGCCGTGCCGTGAGGGAGCCCGGAATGCCGCTCGCTCCCCGCCGCGGGAACGGGGTGCGGCTGTCCATCTGGGCCGTCGTCAGCGGGATCGCCGTCGCTGTGGCTGGCGTTGTCGCAGTGATCCTGGGTATTGTTCAGGGTTGGTTCTGATCAGCTGGCGAGCGCATCGCCTCTCGGACACCACGATGGGCTCTCCTGAGCTCTCAACGAAAGGCACCGAATGACCGCGAGTACGCGAGCAATCGAACTGGCAAACATCGCAGCGCAGGCTGCCGACAAGAGGCTCGGCTTCGACATCGTCGGCCTCGACGTCTCGAACAACATGCCACTTACGGATATCTTCCTGCTCGCCTCCGGCCGCAACGAGCGCATGGTGCTCTCCATCGCCGACGAGATCGAAGACGCAATGCGCGACATCGGCCAGTGCACGCTTCGACGTGAGGGCCGCCGCGAGGGCCGCTGGGTTCTCCTCGACTTCAACGACATCGTGGTCCACGTCTTCCACGAGGAAGAGCGCATGTTCTACGGCCTCGAGCGCCTGTGGAACGACGCCCCCGTCGTCAAGCTCGACCTCGCTGATGCGGATGCTGAAGCAGACGAGTCAGAGCAGGCAGAAGAGAACTGACCAGCGTGACGCCCCGCAGGTCGCTGGGAGGATGGGCGTGGCTCATCCTCACCGGCTTGCTGGCGGGGTTCCTGTCCGGGCTCTTCGGTGTTGGCGGGGGCATCCTCATCGTGCCCGCGCTTGTGTACCTGGTGCGGCTCGACACTCGTCTGGCAGCCGGCACGTCCCTCCTGGCGATCCTGCCTTCCGCGATCGTTGGAGTCCTGACGTACGCGAGCGCGGGCAATGTCGATCTGTTGCTTGCGGCGCTGCTGGCCCTCGGCGCGATCGTCGGGGCGCCGATCGGCTCCTGGCTGCTTGAGAAGGTCTCGAAGCGGACGCTGCAGTGGTCGTTCATCGCCTTCATCGGCGTGGTCATCGTCTCGCTCTTCCTTGTTGTCCCCTCGCGGGATGCCGCCGTGCACATCGACGTGCTCGGGGGAGTGCTCCTGGTCATCCTTGGGGTCTGCACGGGCATCCTGTCCGGGCTGCTCGGCATCGGCGGTGGCGTCGTTGTCGTCCCGATGCTCGTTGTGCTCTTCGGCTCGAGCGACCTCCTCGCGAAGGGCAGCTCGCTGCTCATGATGATCCCGACTGCACTCTCCGGCACGATCAGCAACCTCCGGCGGAAGAACGTTGACGTCGGGGCCGGCCTCGCGGTTGGCGGGGCTGCGTGTCTCACGACGACCCTCGGCGGGTTGAGCGCCGCGGCAATCTCGCCGTCGCTGGCCAACATCCTCTTTGCAGCGTTCCTCGTTGTCATCGCCGTGCGCATGGGCTTCGACGCGTGGCCGCGCCGAAGCGCCCAGTAGCGACACGCGCTCGGCGCCTCGATTTGGTGCGCCTCAGCTTCTGAGCTATTATTTTCGAGTTCCCGGAAACGGGTGCGGGTCTGTGGCGCAGCTGGTAGCGCACCTGCATGGCATGCAGGGGGTCAGGGGTTCGAATCCCCTCAGATCCACAATTGAAGACGTACTAGAACTCCTGACGTCGGTTGATGCGGGTTCTGGTGTGAGGGCGGCGAAGGGCTCAGCGAGTCGGATCGTCGCCCTTTCGTCTTCGCTGATGTCGATGCCGTGGGTGAGCGCTTGGTTTGCCAGCCGCTTGCCCTGGTCGTTGGTGCGGGCGTAGAGCGTTGCGCAGTCGACCAGCAGGCCGAGGGCCGTGCTGAGTTGTTTGCGTGCTCCGGTGTGGTGGTCGTGTTCGCTGGCGAGGCGGCGGTCGATGTCGGCGAGCCCGGTGCGGATGCGGTCTTGGTGGCGCTTCAAGGTGTCGAGGTCGATGGCGTCGGCGAAGTGCGCGGCCAGGAGCTTGTCGCTCTCGTTCTGGAGTCGCTGACGGTTCTCGGTCAGCTCGGCCATCTCCTGGGAGCGGGAGGCGAGGCGTTCATCGAACGCGGCCTCGACCTGGGCAGCCAGCGCGGTGTACTCGTCCTCGGTGATCGCGATGTCTTGGTAGCAGTCGGCGACGAGTTGCTCGGCGACGCCGATGGGCACTGCTCGGCGGGTGCAGTTCTTGCGTTTGGAGGCCCGCCCGGAGCAAACGTAGTAGCCGTAGCGGACGCCTTGCTTGTTGGCCGGGTAGTCCAGTTGCATCCGTGACCCGCACGATCCGCAGTACAGGGTGCCCTTGAGGTAGTGGTCGTGGGAGCGTCGCCGTTCTGAGGCGATCTTGCGGGAGTCGAGGAGTCGTTGGACGTGCTGCCAGGTGTCGAGGTCGATGAGTGGTTCGTGGGTGCCGGGCTGTTCGGCGCCTTTGTAGCGGACGATGCCGATGTAGTAGGGGTTGCGCAGGATCTTGAAGAATCCTGATCGTGCCATTGGCCCGGAGGGGCGCTTGGGGGTGGGCACGGTGGTCAGGCCGCGGGCGGTGACCTCGGCGAGCAGGTCGACGACGGTGCGATCGCCGGTGGCGTACTGCTCGAACACCCACCGGATGAGCGGTGCGCGTTCGGGGTCGATCTCCACGGTGCGGTACTCGCGGCCCTGTTCGTCACGTTTGCGGACGTTGAGGTAGCCGATGGGGGCACGCATAGGGGTACCGCCGGTCTCGAACTTCTGGTTCAGACCCTTGGTGACCTCGGTGGCGAGGTTCTTGGAGTAGAACTCCGCGATGGACGACATGATCCCGTGCAGCAGCATCCCCGATGGCGTCTCATCGATGTTCTCCGTCGCCGAAACCAACGTCACCCCGGCTTCGACGAGGCGGCGGTGGATCTCGACGTCATCTACCCGGTTGCGGGCGAGGCGGTCGACCTTGTGCACGATGCAGTAGCTGACCTGATGGGTCGCGATGTACTCGAGCATCCGTTGCAGGTCGGGCCGGTCAGCAGAGCGCGCGGATTCTCCGGCGTCGACGAACTCCGCCACGACCCGCGCGCCGAGAGACTCGGCTTTGCGGGCGTTGGCCTCACGTTGGGCGGGGATCGAGAATCCCTCATCGCGTCCGCCCTTGGCTGCTTGTTCCTTGGTTGAGACCCGCTGGTAGGTGACTGCCGTGAACAAGGGGGCGGAGTCGGTCTCAGGGTGTGGGGCGAGGAGTGTCATCGTGATCTGTTCCTTGCTCATCTGCCGGAGCAGATGGTGATGCGTCGTTGATGTTCAGCGTGCCGATGCAGCGCTGGCGTTCATCGATTTCGTGGGCGTGGAGTTCGTCGGCGAGGTGCAGCACGAGGTCGACCAGACGGGCGTGGTCAGGTGTGGAGCGCACCCGGGGTTCGGCCGAGATACGTCTCCCCGTGTTCGTTGTCCGGTAGTGCCTCATGCCCTACAGGTGCGCTCCGTGCCTGTCGGCCCAGGTGGTCGTGCTTGCGTTCACGGCGACGGACGCTGATGAGCCTGGCGGCTGTGATGGGGCCGTTGACGAGGAACTTGAAGGCATTGATGATGCACAGCAGCACGATCAGGTGCAGCCAGCCCGGGCCACCATCGGCGATGAGAGTGGTGCACCAGTAGGCGACGGCGAAGTAGCCGACTGAGAGCAGCATGGCCGGGATGCCCCAGCGCAGCCCTCGCCTGGTACGCAGGGCGTCGAGCAGAATGTTGGTGGGCATCCAGATCCGCATGAACGTGCGGATGCGGGTGCTGGTGTTCCAGATCAGTCGGAGCATGACGGAGTCCTCCCAAGCGGCGACGCCTTGATGGGATGGACTCACCTGGGCGGGTGCCCGGCTCGTCATGCCGTCTCCACGGAGGGTGACGGCCTAGCTGATGTGATGTCGCCTGTGCCCACGATTCTACCGGGTCAGCTGACGCTCGGGAAGGGCATGGGCGTGGGGTCGAGCTGTGTGGCTCGATCCCACTGCTGTTCGGAGGCTCAGGTGATCTCGCCGGTGTCAGGGTTGAGGCTGGCGTAGAAGTCGTGTTCGATCTGGCGGCGGCGTTCGACGTCGGCGATGACGAAGGCTACGAAGTCCTCGTCACGGTTCTCGATGGGGGTGTCTTCGATGGGTGCGGCTTCGTCCTCGCCGGGCCAGATCGTCTGGCGAGTGGGCCTGTCCCGGTCGAGTCGGGTGCCGCTGGCGGCGACCCAATCGCGCAGTCGCTGTCGGGTATCTGCGAAGTCGCGATGCCAGCCGATCGGGGCCGAACCGTTCTGCTGTGGATCGAAGGCGTTGAGCCAGTGGGTGTGGAGTGCGGAGAGTTCCCAGTGCAGCTCGGGGTGCCGATGCCACATCGGAGGAATCACCGAGGTGGGCAGCCCGTAGGTGCTGCGCAGCCAGTTCACCCACTGGTTCAGCTCCAACCATGCATGCTCTGCCTCATCAGCGGTCAGGAGGTTCCAGTTGATCGGGCCGGGCGGTTCCTCCAGCACCGGTCCGAGGTCACCGTGCGGCTCAGGCGTCGATGCGGGGTCGAGATCGGGGTCTGGCCGGCCGTCGGGCTCTTCGGCTGATGCGCGAGTGTAATCGCTCATGATCTGGTCCGGTTCAGCGGCCAAGCGTCGCAGGCTCGCGGGCCTGCGAGGACTGCTCGGGCCGTTCGAATGCCTGGCTGCGGTCAACGCCGGGCGCGCCTCGTCCCGGACCGGGGCGCGGTTCGCGTTCGATGCTCAGACGTGTGCTGACCGGGTTCGGGGCGAGGGTGTCGGCGCGGAACTCTTCGCGTTCGGCCCCGGTGGTGGGGTCTGTAAACTTCTCGAACCGTCCGGTGGCGATGAAGTCGTCGCCCTTCTTGAACAGCTCCATCGCTGCTTCAGCGGCCTTGTAGCGCACCGCGAGGTCGTGGAACGTCCGGTCGGTCTTGGTGAAGGTGCCATCATCTTCGCGTCGCCAGTGGTCGACGCCCACACGCGCATAGAACCTCGGCGTGCCGGTCTTCTCGCTGTGGGTCAGTCGCGGGTCACCGGCGATGTGACCGACCATGATCGTGCCGTTCTTGATCCCCATCACGCATCCTCCTGTTCGCGTCGCACCGCCTCTCTTCGGCTGGTGTGACGGGAAGGTGCGCTCAGAGTCCACGTGGGGAAAGGTCACGCGATTCGCCACCAGCGGTGGCGAACGCTCCGGTGGTGCTCGGGGTCCGGGCCGGGTCGGCTCGCACACCGAGCGCCGCCCGGTGCGCTCGCACCGTCTCCACCGTCAGCCCGCTCGGAGAGCCCTGCGGTGCGGGTTCGGGCGGTGCAGCGTGGTCGATGTCTTCTTGCATCGCGGCCAGCCGGGTCTCGATTCGGGAGAGGTCGTTCTCTGCGTCTGCGAGGGCCCTTGTGTGGCGGAAGGGCTGTCCGATGCGTTGCTCGGCATCGTCGCGTTCTTGCTCAGCACTGGTCAGGTCGTCGCGGGCTTGCTCCAGGAGCGCGGGGATGCCGGAGGCGCGGTTCTCGATGCGCTGGATGAGCCCGACGCCGCCGTCGAGGAACGATTGGCGGGTCATAGTGAATCCACTACGGGGCACTCCGTCGAGTCTGACGGTCACCATCGGTTCAGCTCCGAGCGCCGGGCTCGTTGAGACGGTGACGTCGAAGCCGCTGATCTTGCCGATGGCACCGTAGTCACGGGTGGCGTAGCGGGGTGCCCATTTCAGGTCGGAGTCGTGCGCCCAGGACGCGAGCGCGTGGGCGGCGTCGGTACGGGAAGTGTAGGTGTGACCGCGTAGCTCGATGCGGAACTTCTCGCCCGAGGTATCGGTCAAGCGAGGCAGCACCGCTTCGAGGGCTTCGACATCGGAGGCAGCGCGACGTGCGTGATCGCTGGCTCGGTCGCGGGCATGGGCGAGCATCGACTCGTTGCGATGGTAGGCGCGCTCCAAGCGACGCAGCCGTTGCACTTCGGTGTGCACGGTGGAGTGCTCCAGCAGCAGCGGGTTCCCCGAGGAGATGGCTTTGGCTTCTGCGGCCGAGAGCGCGGAGGAGTCGATCTCCTCGATTTCGCGGGAGTCGAGGCTGCCACGCATGAGCTGCGCGATGAATGTGGCTTTGCGTTCGACGCCCTGCCACATGTATGAGTCGAACGATCGCTCGGTGACGAAGCGGACAATGCCGATCTCGGGATTCTGGTTGCCTTGTCGCAGGATGCGGCCCTCGCGCTGGGCGATGTCGGACGGGCGCCACGGGCAGTCCAGGTGATACAAGGCGACGGCACGGTTCTGGACGTTGGTGCCGACGCCCATCTTCTCGGTCGAGCCCATCAGCACCGCGACGTACCCGGCGCGCGCCGCAGCGAACAGCCGGGCTTTGTCCACGTCGGTCTTGGCCTCGTGCATGTACCGGATCGACTCAGGAGGCATCCCGCGTGCGATCAGTTGTGCCCGGAGTTCGTCGTAGGCGTTCCACCGGGTCGGGTTCGGGGTGCCGATGTCGGAGAACACCAGCTGCAAAGCTCCGCGCACGGGCGATTCCTGCCCGGTGATCGGGTCGAGGTAGGTGTTGTCTTTCGTCTGTTCCCAGACCCGATGGATGCTGTCGGCGGCCAGATCGACCTTGGTCGGCCCCGAGATGTCGCGCGGGGCGATCATGCGAATGTCGAGCGCGGCCTTGCGCCCATCGGTCGAGATGGTGAGCATGTTGTCCTCGCTCGGCGACACCGCTCGGGCCGCGACCTTCTCGGCGCGCGTGCCGAGGGTCTCGATGAACTGCTCCAGCTCGACCGTGGGCTGAATCGCCACCGTTGCCGGTGCCCGGCGTCCGTCGTCGCGTTCAGCGATGTGGGGGATCGGCAGTTGCAGATCCTCGGCGGTCTTCACATCGGCGAAGATCGACCAGAGTTTCAGCATCTCGGGCACGTTCTGGAACTTCGAAAACCTTGTCTTCATGCGGAACGTGTTGTTGCCAGTGGGGGCCATCTCCATCTGCGTGACCGTCTGCCCGAACGTCGCCGCCCACGCATCGAACGCCCCGATCCCGGCAGTCTCCAGCAAGTCCGGGCGCAAGTACTTCTGCATCACGAACGCCTCCGTGACCGAGTTCGAGATCGGTGTCGCGGTCGCGCCGGTGACGACTCGCTCTCTGCCTTGGGAGCGAAGATATTCGAGCTTCATGTGCAGATCGCTGGCCCGGTTGGAACCCTCGATCGCGGCGTCAGCGATGTTGGAGTCGGTGGCGAGGTTCTTGTACATGTGCATCTCGTCGACGACCACGTAGTCGATGCCGGTGTCCTCGAAGCACACCCCGGCATCCCGACTGGTGTCGATGCGGGCTTTGACCTTGTTCTCCAGCTGGAGCAGCTTGCGCTGGATGCGCTTGACGCTCATCGCGTTCTCACCCGTGGCCGCAGCCAGCACTTCCCGCATCTCGTCAACCTGGGCTTGGATGTACGCCTGCTGGGTCTCTGCGCGCAGCGGGATCTTCTCGAACGCTCCCTGCGTCACCAGGACGCCATCCCACTCGTTCGCCGACGCCCGCGCGACGAACAGGCGACGCTTGTCGGCGGTGAGGTCTTTGCTGGACGCGGCGAGAATCCGGGCCTGTGGATAGATCTGCAGCCACTCGCGGCTGAACTGTTCCAGCATGTGGTTCGGGATCACCAGGACCGGCTTGTCGATGAGACCCATGCGGCGCATCTCCATCACGCCCATGATCATTTCCGCCGTCTTGCCCGCTCCGACCTCGTGGAACAGCCCGGCGGAGGGTTCGGCGATCATGCGCGCGACTGCTGAGCGCTGGTGCGGGCGCGGGGTGAAGTTCTCCGCCAGCCCCGGCAGGCTCAGGTACTCGCCCGCGTTCGTGTAATCCCTGAGCACAATGGAATTGAAGCGCCGGTTGTACTCGTTCACGAGGGTGCGGGCGCGTTCGGGGTCTTCGAATACCCACTCGGAGAACCGCTCTTGCAGGGCGTCGGCTTTCTCCTGCGCGGCGGTGGTCTCCAGCGGGTTGAGCACGCGGCGCTTTTTGCCGTCGAGCTCTTCGATCTCGTCATAGACGAGTAGGGTGCGCTGTTCCATGATTGCCTGGGCGATATCGGGAGCGGGGCGACGCTCGGTGCCCCACTCGCTGGTGGACATGAGCCCTTGGCGGCCTCCGCGTACTTCCCACATGCCCGGCAGCGGGTTTTCCACATTCACGTCGCTGGTGCGCAGCAGCTCGTTCAGGAACTGCGCGTGCACCTCGGCGCTGATCCACACCGCTCCCATGCGGGCGCTGATCTCCTGGACACCGAGCGCTTCGGGCACGACCTCGGTCAGCGCGTCCACGTTCGCCTGAAACTCAGGATCGTCGGCAGCGCGCGTAGTGGCCTGCTCCAGTTTCACTCGCACATCACCGGAGAGGTACGCCGGGGCGTGGATGAGTTCGTCAGTGACCGGATCGGTGAACACCAGTCCGGTCAGCGAGGCGCGTGCCTCAGCCTCGTCCATGCCGAGCATGTCAGCGATCAGCGGCAAGTCGATGCGACCGGTGCGATCCAGGCTCACCGCGATCGCATCAGCGGGAGTGTCGACGCCCTGGGTCTCGGTGCGCGGGGAGACGACCCGGCGCGTCATGATCGCCGCTGGGGTCGCGGTCTGGTCGGTGTCGTCGAACTGCTCCAGCGCGAGCACGAGCGCCCCGAACGGGTCGCTTCTCAGTAGCCGGATCGGGGTCGGCACCTTACGGGCGTAGGTGTCTTCCCCGGCATCGTTGGTGCGTCCGGTGCGGCGCAGCGTGTAGCGGTTCAGTGGCCCGTACCGGCCGACGTACTTGCGGTAGTCGCGGTGCAGAGCCTCGCGTGCCGCGTTGATCTCGTCGGTGTCATCGACGGTTGCGGCCTCCAGTTCGAGCAGCCGGTGCGCGCCGTCGCGCAGCCCCAGCAGGGCGCGTAGCTCCAGGCCAGCCGACTTCGGCACCTCCAGCGGTTCGACGGCACCGGCGGCGACGGTGCCGAACCCGGTGTCGGTGGTGACGATGCTGCCATCCCACAACTGCGGCGGCGACGGCACACGGGCGGCCTGCCGCGCCTGGTGCTCCGCCGTAGGCGCGGTGAACGTCAGCCCGGTGCGGCGAGCACTGAACGTGACCTGATCGAGCACGTCAGCCAGGTCTGCTTCCAGCCGGTCGAGGTCGCCGGCGACGGTGAGCGCCGGGCCGTACATGCCGTGCCCGATCCCCAGAGTGCCGAGGACATGCTCGGGGTGGGTGTCGAAGTAGGCGTTGATCTTGGCCGTCTGCCCGTCCATGTTGATCGGGGTGACCGTCTCCCACAAGCCGTCATCGGCGGTCGGCTGGCCTTCCTCGCGGCGGCGCAGGATGAGCAGATCGGTCACCACGTCTGTGCCCGCCGTGCGCCGGTGCGCTCCGGCGGGGAGCCGGATCGCGCCCACGAGGTCGGCGAGCATCGCCATCTCGCGGCGCGCGCCGGGGTTCTGCGCGTCCATCGTGTATTGCGACGTGAGTACGGCGACCATCCCGCCCGGCCTGACGAGCCGGAGGGATTTGAGGATGAAGTGGTTGTGCATCGACTGTCGGGTCGGGTTGTGCACTGGGTCGTGCAAGGTCACATCCGAGAACGGCACGTTCCCGATCACCGCGTCGAACGATCCCTCGGGCAGACGGGTGTCCGCGAACGACTCGCCGCGAACCTCGGCGTGCGAATACAGCGCCCTACTGATGGTTGCGGTCACCGGGTCAAGCTCGACGCCGGTCATGTGCGCCGTGTCCGGGGCCATGCCAAGGAACGTGCCCAGCCCGGAACCAGGCTCCAGCACCCTGCCGCCGTCGAAGCCGAGCATGGTCATGGCCCGCCACATCTGCCGCACGATCAACGGGTCGGTGTAGTGCGCGTTGATCGTCGTGCGCGCGGCGGCATCCCACTCTTCTGGGGTGAGCAGGCTCCGCAGCTGCTCGCGCTCTGTGTTCCAGTCCTGCTTGGATTCGTCGAAAACCTCGGGCACCGCGCCCCAGCTCGACCAGCGCGCAAGCGTCTGCTGCTCGTCGGCGGTCGCCGGGCGTTCCTGAGCCGCGAGCAGCCGCGCGGCTTCGATGGCGGCCACGTTCGCGTGGAAGCGGGCTTTCGCGCCCGAGGGGGCCAGATCGTCGTGCGTGGCGGGCACGAACCGCAAGACCGGCGCGGCAGACCGTGGCTCCGGGTCGGTGTCGTCAGCAGTGGGGGTTAGTGGACTTCGCGCAGGAAGCGGATCGTCGCTGCCTCTGCCAGCAGGCTCTGGTGCTCTTCCAGATACCGCCTCGGGATCCCCGCTTCGACCATGCCCTCCAAGAACCAGAGTGGCACGGCCCAGTCTTTGGCTTTCTGCTCCAGGTCGATCGTCGAGGGCATCAGATCGGGGGCGTCCTGTATTCGCTCGGCCCACATGATCAGGTTCTCGTCGTTCGGCGTGGTCTGGTTCCACTCCTGACGGGCCTCGTCCAGCGGCAGGCTCGGGTCGGTGAGCCAGGCGAGTTGCTGCATCACGACGTCCTCCGCTATCCGTAGCGCCGTCATCCGGCGTGCCACGTCCTGCAAGTAAGTCTGCTCCGAAGAGGCCATCTTCGCCAGCGTCAACGCCGGGTTCGTCTCGATCTGCCGTGCCAGTTCGGTGATCTGGCCCTGTGCCTCCAGTCCCAGTTCGGTGAAGAACTGGGTCGGGTTCTCGATCAGCTTGTACCGTTCTGGTGCGTGGGTCTTCCAGTGCTGCATCGCCTGTGCCCCGTACTTGTTCACGTTCTGCTCCCTCCACGTCGAGCGTGTTCTCGGCTGCTTCGCTGATCTGCTTGTCGGCGGTGTGCTCGGCTAGCCCCCACAGGTCGAACTCCAGCTGACCGGGCGGCGCTGTGCGGCTCCTGCGTCTGGCCATGAGCTATCACCTCCACCACACTCGGGCCGTTGTCGTCGCTGCCCGTGGCTGAAACTGTCGGTCGTAGGTCAGCGGTCGGTGAGATAGGTGCGGCTCAGGTGCCATTGCTGCCTCGTTCCAGCATCGCCTCGATCTCGGCGCGATCGGCCTTGAGCTGGTTACCGTCGGGTCGTTTCGGCCACGCGCGTAGGTCGGTGATGATCGGCGGGGCCGAGCGCAGCATGGTGACGGCGGTGCCGAACGGGAGGGTGCGGATGCGGTCGGGCGGCATGATCGGCACGCGCCGGATCGAGCGTTGATTCGAGCGGGTGCCGTGATCGCCGAGGGTCATGCTGTCGGTGAACTCGTCGCGTTCGCCGATCAGCGCGGAGAGGTCTTGCAGATCGCGGCTGTTGGATGCGCCGCCGAGGATGATCTTGGTGATCGCCGCATCCCAGATGGCGTTGGCTTGGTTCTCGCTCCAGCGGTCACGTGCCTGCGCGAGGCTCTGGAGCACCGGCATTGTTGTGATGCCCGTGCCGCCGCCCTCGGCCATGAGAGTCGGCAGGCTCGGCAGCGGGCTGAGGTTGGCGATCTCATCCAAGGCCAGCAACAGGGGTGGGTCGAGGCGCGCGCCGGGTGAGCGTGCCGCCACCCGTCGGGCGGCTTCTACGAGGTCTTCGACGAACGCCGCCACGAGCGCGGCGCTGGCTCCGGCTCCTGCGCCGGTGGCGAGTAGGTAGAGGGTGCCGCGCGAGGAGATGAACTTCTCCGGGTCGAAGTCCTCGCCCGCGCCGGGCGTGACCGCATCGAGTACGCGCGGGTCAGCTAGCGCGCTGAGTGACAGGGAGACGCCTTGCCAGATCGAATCGCGGGTGCGCGGGTCGGAATCGATCATCGCCTCCAAGGACTCGGCCCATCCGCCCGCCGCGAGCGGGCTATTTGTCAAGATCGCCACCGCGTCGGCGGCGGCGGTCGGGTCGAGCGTCCAGCGGAACAGTTCGGCGGGCGGCCTGTGGTCGATCGCGGCTGCGTGCAAGAGCGCTTGGAGGGCGGAGCGTGTCTTGCCCTCCCAGAACCCGCCGCCCTCGACGCCGCCGGAGCTCAGGCCGGTCGCTGAGGCGAGGCCGGTTGCGCGAATCATCGCCGTCAGAGGGTCTTCGCATCCCCTGATCGGTGACCAGCGCAGCCCGGCGGGGATGCCCTTGGCCAGATGCTGCGGGTCAAACACCGCTGTCGGGCCGATGCGCTGCCTCGCTCGCAGGCTCGCGGTGAGGTTGTCCGGGCGGGTCGAGGTCACCACGACCGCGCCGGGCGCGTCCAAGATCGACGGGATGACGATGTGCAGGCCCTTGCCCGAGCGCGGTGGCCCGATCAGCAGAATCGAGTCCTCGACGCTGGCCCACACGTCACGCCCGTGCGCGGTGCCGAGCCGGTAGCCCACATCGGCAGGTGCCGGCTGTGTCAGTGAGGGGCGCAGGTTCGCTGCCCTCCCCAGCAGTGCCTTGGTCGAGGCGGCCCCGGCGACGTCGTGTTTCGTGGCGATGCCGACGAGCCGGTGCGGGTCGGTCGCGGTCTTCCGCGACTGACGGCGCAGCAGCGTCCAGCCCCAGGTGATCGCCGCCGCCAGCAGCGCGAACAGGACGACCGCGACAATCCAGTAAGCCACGACGTTCAGGCCCTCGGCCTCGAGCGCGGTTGCCGGGTCGCCGGGGTTGAACAGCACGCCGACCCCAGCAGCGGGGCCAGCCGCCGGCTGAGCAGTCCCGGTGAGGAACGCGGCCACCGACCCGGCCCCGCGCAGCAGGAGCGCGAGCGCGAACACCCCGATCAGGCCGATCATGGCGGCGTTGGTCAGCTCGTCACCGAATGAGCCGGTCTGCCTGCCGGGTGCCGGAGCGCTCATGACAGGCTCCGCACGACGAGCGTCCCCGAGACTCGGCCCACCAGCACCACTTCGTCGCCACGGTTGAGGTGGTCGTGGTCCAGGTCGATGAGCGCGCGGGCGGTGCCGGTCGCAGCGGCGTCGGTGTGCCGGATGATGCGGCACACCGCAATGTCCTCGCCGGGTACAAAGCCCTCCCCGGTCACTTCCCGCAGCCGGGGCGCATCCGCCGGTTCGGGATCCGGCAGGTCAGGGGCTGGGGTGTTCTTGCGGGCGGTGGCGGTGATGATGTCGGTGAACACCGAACCATCGGCCTCGGTGACCTCGACCCGTGCCGGGATCATCCGCTCGGCGGTGACCTGATCGACAATCTGCGCGAACGAGCCGCGCCGCCACACTCCCTCGGCGACCGGCGGGGCGAGCGGTTCACCGTCGATGCTGGCGCTCATCGTGCCGTCGTCGTGCACGGCCAGGCGGATTACCGGCATCGACACCGGCGCGGGAACAGGAACGTGGGTAGGTGGCTTTCTCATGCTGTCAGGTGCGCCCGCAGCCTCCCGGCCAGGCATTACCGCGTCAGCGGGGGTCTTCGTAGTAAAGCGTTCCGGAGTCGTACCCGAACAGCACGACGCCCTCACAGCCGCTGGGAAGTTCGGCAGTCTTGATGAGCACCTGAGCCTCGCCGTAACGGTTGGCCTCGGTGTTGCGGAGCAGGATGGCGACGCCGATAGTCTCGCCGGGCAGGAACGCGCGCCCCTCGATCTCGTAGGGTGTTGTGCGAGTGGCAGTAGATGATGTGTTGTGTTTCATGCCCACCAGGTGCTTCGCCTGTTTCCCGTGTGGGTCACGGTGTGTTTCCGCCGGGAGTGAGGCCCGATGCCCTGGCGCTCGTGTCGAACAGTTCCAACTCGGCAGGGTGCAACTGCTGTTGCACGACGAAGCTGCGTTCCTTGATGCGCCACAAGCCCTGCCCGACCCCGAGCGAGGGCAACAGTTTGCGTTCGGTGGTCGTCAGCCCGAGCGCCTTCGCGGTGACGCCCAATTGGTCGGATTCTTGCCGGTAGATGATGCGCGTCTCGGCGTTCGCTAGCAGGCTGTTGGCGAGCGAGCGCATGGCGCTGCCGGAGTCGCCGACGTTCTCCAGATCGGTCAGCTTGTGGAAGATGAGGGCGTTGGCGATGCCGTAGTGCCTGGCGAGACGCCAGTGCGCGTCCATTCGTCTCAGCAACGATGGCTGCGACATCAGACGCCACGCCTCGTCGTAGATCACCCACCGTTGCCCGCCTGCCGGGTCGAGCAGCGCCGATTCCATCCACGCCGAGCAGCACGTCATGAGTGCGCTGATGAGCGTGCTGTTCTCCGTCACCCGCGACAGATCGAGGCTCATCATCGGCAGCGTCGGATCGAACTGCACCGTCGAGGGACCATCGAATAACCCCGCTAGGTCGCCTGCGACCAGCCGCCGCAAAGCATGGCCGACAATGCGGCCGTCCTCGGCCAGTCGTCCGTCATTGTCGTCGGTGGGGGCGAGGATGCGGTCGACGACCATCGGCAGAATCGGCACCGTATTCTCCCGCACGGTCGCGGTCAGCGCGGTGTCGATCGCGGTGTGTTCCAGCGGGGTCAGCGTGCGAGTGAGCACCACCTCGGCCAAAGCGCCGATGAGGTCGCGGCGACGAGCGGCCACGGTGCTCTCCCACTCGACATCAGTGAAGTGGGAGGGTCGATAGCCCTCGTCCAAGGGGTTGAGTCTGTTGGCCATGCCGTGCCCGAGCGCGATCGCGCGTCCGCCGACGGCCTCCGCGACAGCGGTATGTTCGCCTTTCGGATCGCCCGGCACGTACACGCGCCTGCCGAACGGCAGGCTGCGGGTGTACAAGGACTTGGCGAGTGAAGACTTGCCTGAGCCGACGATTCCGGCCAGGACGACGTTGGGTGCGGTGATGACGCCGTTGGCATACAGCACCCACGGGTCGTACACGAACGAGCCGCCGCTGTAGAGGTCTTGGCCAACGAATACTCCGCTGGACCCGAGCCCGCCCTCTGCGACGAACGGGTACGCACCCGACAGGGTGGCGGAGGTGTCCTGATGCCGGGGCAGATGGAAACGGCCCGGTGTGCGCAGCATCGACGGGCCGGGTTCACCTGCTGCGGGCAGATACTGGCGTGCGGCGCGCTCGGCTTTCTCCGCTTCGGCACGGGCCTTGGCCTCGTCCATCCGCTGCTGCCGCTGCTCGTGGTGCAGCTGGTTCGCGGCTTGGCGTCGCTGTTTGCGGTAGCGTCGCTGTTCTTTCGCGGGGGCGACCAGCACCGAGGCATGCAGCTTCTCACCATCGCTGCGGTTCATCGCTCCAGCCCCCGGTTGCGCTTGATGTCCGCGATGCGGTCAGGGGTGAACCATGACCCGTCGCCGCGCACCCGGTCGCGGCGCTCATCGAGCGCCCGCCGCGCGGCCTCGGCGGTCGCCGCGTCCTGCGCAGGCCCTACGTTCTGCGGACCGTCGCTCTCCGGCGTGCTGCTGTCGGGCGGTGGTGTGTGGGCGCGGTACAGCCCGGTGTGCCCGAGGGCGTGATTGTAGATCAGGGCGTAGTCGCCGTCATCGACTCGTTGCGAGTGCATATTGGTGGGCGGTTCGTCGTAGTGGTGCCCGTTGGCGAGCGCGGCGCTGGTGGTCTCGTCGCCGTAGTCGTAGCCGCGCAGATGCTTGATTGCGGCGTCGGTGCCGTCGCGGTTGATGAGGTCGAGCACCTGCCCGGCCTCGTCGCCCTGCAAGAAGACGACCGTCACCCATTGCCGCTGCGGGGGTTGCCAGGCGATGCGGCCCAGGTGCCCGGATGCCTGATCGAGGACGCTCTCGGCGGCGCTGACGTGCCTTGCGGCCTGCTGGAGTGCGTCGGCAGCGGCCCAGGCGTCGGCAGCCCCGAGATCACGGTCACCGTCATCGTGGGCGGCGCGGCCTTGGTGGGTGAGGCTGGCTCCGCCGAGTTGGATGAGCGACTGCTCCAGGGAGCGGGTCGCGCCGAGGAGTTCCCCGACGATGCCGTAGAGGTTGTCGGGGTCGTCGATACGGATGGTGGCGTGTGCGAGACCGCGCAGCGCTTGGCGGGCTTCCTCGGCGTCGGCGGTCGGGTCGTTGAACGTGGGCATGTCGGGCCTCCAGGTGGATCAGTGGTGATGGTTTCGAGGTGCGCTTGGCGGCTCAGACCTTGCGGCACAGCGGTAGCGCGGCGGCGGTGAAGGCCTGCGCCTGCTGGCCGACCAGCACGCGGGTCTCGCACGAGGCTTGAATGGCGGCTTGCTCGATCGCGGCGACTGCCGCTTCCAGTTCCTCGAGCGAGTCGGCAGACACGGAGATCAGCCCGGTGTAGCGGAGCACTCCGTGCCCGGCGGTCAGGTCAGCCTCCTGCTGGAGCACGTCGTGGTACTCGGCGGTCTGCGAGGCGTCTTCGATCTGCCCGATGCGGGCACGCTGGGCTGCGTCGGAGATGTACTCGGTCTTCTTGCGGCGAATGTCGCGGGCAGCCTGATCGGTGCGCAGCGGGGTGCAGATCAGCGAGAACGCCCGATGGATGCCGCTACTGAGCAGCACGGGAGAGAGGAACCCTGGATGCACCATCGAGCGCGGCCACTCCGAGATCCAGACGACGCAGTGATAGGCCGAGTCGCTGCGCAGATGCCCCCACGACTCGGTAACCGCGACCGGCCCGGCAGTGGCGAGGTCGTGCCCGAGGTCACCGTGGCGTTCCAGCGTGGCGGCGATAGCTGGGTCATACGCCGAGCGCAGGATGACTGCGATCTGTCCGGTGCTGAGCCAGCTCGTGCTCGTCAGGTCTGCCGAGCGCAGCGCCGCCGACAGCGTGCCCATCTCCTGTCGCAGCACGTTTGCTGCGCCCTTGACGCCGCCGCCTGCGGTGCGAATCTGACGGGCGGCAGCACGCATATCCAGGCTCAGACTGAGGGTGGTTGCGTGGCGTTCCCCGGCAGGCCCGGCCCGTTCGATGAGTTCCTGATAGGTCGTCGCCGCCCACGAGCCGTCAGCGGTGCCGTGCGCGGCCCACCACTCGGCCAGACCCTGCCCGGAGTCCGGCAGTGTGCGTTCCAGCACTTGCAAGGTGGCGATGCGCCCCGAACGGCACACGGTCGCCAGCACCCTGCCCCACGCGGTCACGCGTCGTTCTTGCTCACCGGGGTCGAGCAGCACGAACGCGGGATGGGTGATCTCGGTGACGACAGTGAGAGTGCCGGCGGTGGGATCGTGCACCATCCCAGCCCCGGTCTCGGGATCGACGTACTCGCGCAACCGGGCCATGTCGCCTGGCAGCGCGAGTGTGCCCGCCGGGCGTGGGGTGACGATCCTGCGCCGGTAGGCCAGTTGCCCGCCGGTGGTGCGCCACAGCCACCAGCACGCCACCGGCAGCCACTCGACCAGCGGGCGGCCCGCGACCGGAATCCAAGTGATCGCGGCAGCGATAATCCAAATCGGCGCGGTGATGAGGAACAGGACACCGCCGCCGCCGTAGAACGCGGCCACCAGGCTCGCCCCGCCGACACCGAGGGTGATCAGCTGAGACAGCGACAGGCCGAGCAAGATGCCGCGCCTGGTGAGGCGGGAGAATTTCACGGGCACCAGCTCGCCGCCGCGTTCGTGGGCCATTTCAGTGTTCGGCATCGCAGGTCATTCCTTCGTCGGCTTGGGCTGGGGAGACGGTGGTGGCGGGGAGCTGTTCGGGGTCTTCGGCAACGGCCCGGAGGGAGGCGGTGCGTGGGGCGTGACCGGAGCCTGCCCCGACTGCTCGGCACCGGACGCGGCTTGATCGGCTTGACCGGCGAGCGCCTGGCCCGCTTTTGGTCCGGCGGTCGCGGCTGCCTTGACCACTGCGGCACCGGCCACTACTCCTGCGGCGATCGGCCCTGCCGCCGCTGCACCACCCCCGGCACCCGCGGTCCCGGCGGACCCACCAGCGCCAGCGCTGCCCGCTGAGGACGGCGGGGGCGTGGGATTTGACTTGGGGCCACCACCGGCACCACCGCTTCCGCCGCTGGCTTTCTTGTCGCTGCTCTTGCTGCCTTCGTCGAGCACCTTCTTCGGCTCGCCGCCCTGCGGCTTGCCCGGCGTCGGCACGGGCCGGTTGAGGGCGCTCTTGGCCTCCTGCTCGGTGCCCATCGAGTTGTAAAGGTCGAAGCCGATGAACGACAGGAACCGGTAGGTCATGTACGGCGCGAACCCGGCCAGCGCCATCAGCACCACCCCGGCCAGCGGGTCGGCGATGTTCGACAGGTCGGCGTCGATGGGGGCCGACACCTGGGTCACCGCGACCAGCAGAATCACGACGAGCACCAGCTTGGACAACACGAGCGCGATGACGAACATCGCCCACTTGGAAATCCACCCGCGCGTGGCATCCCAGGAGGCACCAGAGAACGCGAACGGGGCCAAGACCACCGCGACCAGCAGCAGCGCCTTGCGGATGAGCAGGGACAGCCACACGATCGCTGCGGCGGCGATGGCCAAGGATGCGAGGAAGATCGTCAGGATCGCTCCGACTCCGGGAGCGCCGACGTTCAGTGCGGTCAGTCCGGCGACGAGAATGGCGATCTTGTCGCCCATCGTCTCGGTGGTTTCCCCGGCGGCTTGGATGATCCCGACTGCGAGTTGGTCGGTGATCTCCAGCAGCAGCGTCACCAGCGTGATGACCACGAACGACCCGAGCACGCTCTTGGCCAAGCCGAGGGCGGCGCGGGAGAGGGCGGCGGGTTCTCGGCGGATCATGCCGGTGATCAGTTGCAGGCAGAAGAACAGCAGCATGACGAACACGGCGATCCCGAAGATCAGGTTGTAGACGCCCACGTACTCGCCGCTGGTGACGTCGACCATCGTGGTGGTGTCGAAGACAGTCCAGACGGCCTCGAACAGCCAGGCGGCGGCTTCGCCCATCGCGCTGGCAAGCCAGTCGAACGGGGCCGAGATTAGCGTCGCGGCAGCTTCACCGGCGACATCGCAGACGCTGGAAATGACGGGGATATCGCACACGCCCATCACGAGCCTCCTTGTAGTTCGGAGTTGTTGATGGGTGGGTTCAGACGGCTTGGCCGACGCCCCAGAAGAAGTTGATGAGCGTGACGGACGCGCCACAGACGACGGCTGCACCGCATGAGATCAGAACGCCGATCTTGCCGCGACCGGCCAGATGCGGGTTGGATGAGTTGGAGCCGTAGGCCCAGATGATCGCGGAGACGATCAGCGCCAGAACGCTGAGGATCAGGCCCACGGTCATGACTGCGCCGACGATGATGCGCAGCTGTTCGATTCCCGGCAAGCCGCTGGAGTTGGGGTCGATGTCGATCACGGCAGTTCTCCTTCTTGAAGCGTTGGGTGGTTCTGCCGTCAGGTGCACCCCGCCGCCACACGTACGAGAGCGCCCGCCCCAGAGGGCGGGCGCTCAGAAGCCGTAGGGGTCAGAGTTGTTGGCCGATGCCGATCAGCCAGTTCATCCACGCGACACCGGCCCCGGCCAGGACTGCGCCGCCGAGGGAGACCAGCACCCCGACGCGGCCCTTGGAGGCGGCGGCATAGTTGCCGGTGCTCGATGAGACCGCCCAGATGATCGCCGAGACGATCAGCATCAGCACCGCGATCACGAGAGCGAACATCAGCAGCGCCCCGACGACCTCCCGTAGATCGCCGATGCCTGCCAGTCCGTCGAAGTCGGGAAACACGTTCATGACGCACCCGCTACTTCACCGTGACGTGGAGGTGGTCGTAGTGCCCACCCGTCACATTGCCGGGGTCGTGCATCCCGCCGCCGTTGTATGGACGCCAACCCTCGGAATCGCGCGAGAGCGACCAGATTTTGCCTTGCCAGATCAGGTACTCGACGCCGAGCGCTTCGGCGTGGGTCTGCATCCACTCGGTGACCTGCCAGCCGTAGGCGAGCTGCTCAGCGGTTGGGTACTGGCCGATCGCGTTGCCGAACGTCAGATCACACGCACGGCCCAAGGGATGCTCCGATTGGGTGCCGGGCCGGGGTGAGTAGCAGCCCCACCCGGTGTCGGGGAACGAGGCGATGGTCTGCTCGTACAGGTGCAGCATCCGGGCGGCGATCTGCCCGGTCGAGGTCGGGTCGTCGACCATCCGGTTCGGGTCATCGCTGTCGAACGGTGCCGGGTCACCGACAGTGCCAGTGCTGCTCTCACATCCGGTCGGAGACCCGACTGAGGCTTCAGGGAGGTCGGCGGCGTTGTGCTGGTTCAGCCATGCGGCAGGGTCGATGAACTCTCCGTTGGTGCCGCCGTCACGAACCTCGAAATGCAGATGCGGCCCCGTGCTCATGCCCGAGGAACCGACGTCGGCGATGTGCTGCCCGGCACGTACTTGATCGCCCAGCGAGACGTGGATGCCGTGCTTCCAGCTGTGCGCGTACGCGGTCGCCACGGTGCGCCCGCCGATACGGTGCTCGATCACGACCAGGCCGCCGTACCCGCCGGAAAACTCGGCGACGGTGACCGTGCCAGAGGCGGCGGCGAGGATCGGGGTACCGTCCGGCGCGGCGAAGTCAGAACCCGTATGGAAGCTCTGCTCCCCGGTGATTGGGTGGATGCGCGATCCGAACGGTGACGTGGGAACCCAGGTGCCCTCCGGCAGTGGGAACACCACGCGCGATGACTCCGCGACCTCAGCCACTACGACAGTGGGGAGGAGCGGTGCTGGGTTGATCGGTCCACCCGCTCCCGTGAGCGTGCTCAGGATGGTGAGTGCGACCGGCTCGTAGTTGTTGTACCTGTCGGGGTAGGCACTGACTTCGACCGCCTGAGCTGCCTCGCCCTTGCCCATCTGCTGCCAGCCGGGAATGTCGAGCAGGCCACGCGGACTCGGGTAGTTCGGGCCGTCCGGTCCCCCGTAGAACGCCCGAGCTTGATAGGTGGCGTCCATGAGTTCGGCGACGCTGCCCCACCCGGACTGCGGGCGCATCTGGAACAGGCCCAGGCTGTCGTGGTCGCCGCCATCGCCGTCGTTCGGGTAGTCGGCGCTCTCGGGATAGGCGGAGGTGTTCGACAGCATCCGCAGGGTGGATTCGGTCAGTGCTGCCATGAGTGCGATCTGGATACCGTCGCGCCCGACCCCGTCGATACCAGAACCGATCTCGATGATGGTTGCCGCGTGCGTGAGCTGTTGCCGGTTGAGCGTGATGGTCTCGCCGTTTGCGGTGGTGGCCGTCAGCGAGTCGGGGATGTTCCCGATGGTGACGCCGGTGCCGTCGATGGTGCACGCGGCGTTCGCGGCGGGATTCATCAGCACGCCGATCGCTAGCAGACCGACGAACGGGCCGAGCAGGAGCAGCAGGGCGAGAGCGATGACTGCTTTCTTCATTTTCATGGCCTCCGTGTCAGCGCAGCGGCTGGTCGAGCATCGACAGGCGCAGCAGATAGCAGGACGGCACCTCACCCGCATCGGCTGCGCCGGTCTCGCTCTGGCTGCCCGTCGGCGGGGTGTCGGGTGGGCAGGCGAGGAAGATCGTGAACACCACCTGGTGCTCAGAAGTCACCGGTTCGTCGTTCCAGATTCCTTCGCGGTGCCGGGTGCCCTCGATCGTGATGGCGGTCGCCCCGACCGGGAGCTGGCCGGGCCGGGCTTGCTCGACTGCCCCGGCCCACTGCTCAGGTACATAGGCGTCGGTGATGGCCAGGTGCTGGCTCGTGCTGTACTGGCGCAGATCGACCCAGGCGTCACGGTCCGGCAGGTAGGAGGTGACGTCGGAGGCCAGGCCCGCTTGCTCATTCCCGGTCGGGTCGCCCACGTCGAGCAGCACGGCGGTGTGATCCAGCGGTAGGAACCCGCTGGTGGCATCCCAGGTGAATAGCGCATGCGCGGCCGAGCGTGCGAACTCTTCGGGGTCGGTCGACGGGGCGATGTGGGGCAGGCGCGGAGTCGGCTGATCGGGAGTGGAGCGAGTCGGAACCGGTGGCCTATCAGGTGACGGACCGGTGTCGTTCGGGCCGGTCACCAGCCCGTAGACGCCGATCGCAGCCAGGACGAGGAACGCGACCCCGGCGCAGAAGAGGGAGATCAATCGGCGGCGGGTGCGGGCGGGATCATCGGGAGTCGTCTTCATAACCCCCAGGTGCGCCGCCCACGCACCCGATGAGGGTCAGAGCGCTCGTAGGTGCCTACGCGGGTTGTCCAGCGACTGCCGGGCGGCGCGTAGCTCGTCGGCGAACGTACTGGTGCCATCAGCGGTCGCCAGGAACGAGCCGATCTGCTCGTCGGTGAGATCGCTGGCCAGCATCTCGGCGTCGTAGTGCATCCACCAGTCGGCAAGCTCCGTCCAGGTGGCGACGAACGCGCGCACCGGCCACCGCGCAGGCTCGGTCTCACTCGCGGAGATGACCGGCACGGGCTTGGCTTGCGCCGCCTGAGCGCGGGCGACGGCCTCACGCGCCGCGGCCTCCAGATCGGCGTCCTCGCTGGTCACTTCGGCGACAGCGGCACGAATGCGCTCGAAGCCGGGATGCACCGGAGCACCGGCGTTGATGCGTTCGACCTCCGCTGCCGCCTCGGCGCGCACTGTCGCGGGCAGATTGGGGTCGTCGGTGACTTGCCGCAGGTAGTCGATCTTGTCGAGCGTCTTGTACGACGCACCGCCGGGGATCATTGCGGCGGCTTGCTCGCTGGCTCGGCCCGCAGCTTCGGACGGTGCGGGAAACTTTCCCACGCCGTCGTTTCCGGGCTGGTTCTCCGCACTGAACCTTGTTGCTGCCTGCCTGCGCGCGGCGTCCTCGGCCATGAGGGTCTTCAGTTCGCTGTACAGCGCAGACTTCTCGCTCGGGGTGAGGTCTTTGTGCAGAAGGTTGTCGTCTTGCTCGGCCAGCAGGTGTCCCAGCCTGCCCGAGACGCCCGAGCGCACCCACACGCTCACCGTGCGCCAGCCGAGCAGCTTGATCGCGGCCAGCCGCCGAGCGCCGCACACCAGCACCCCGTCGATGGTGACCGTCAACGGTTGCAGGAGTCCGTCGCGGGCGATGGACTCGGCCAGCTCGGTCAGGTCGCCCAGATCGGTGCGGTGCCGGTTGCCGACGATGATCGAGGCGACGGTGCGGTCGAGTTCGATGTGCCCGGTGTGCCTGCTCATGACCGACCCCCATGTTTGGGGGCCGCGAGGGAGATCATCAGTACGAGATCGTCGTCGCGCAGCAGCGCGCGCAGACTCTCGCCAATCAGCAACCTGAGCAGGATGCCGCGCCCAGCAGTGGTCGCGGCATAGGCCGGGCTGGGATGCCCGAGCAGCGCCTTCAACAGCGCTGTCCAGGCGGTGCCGTTCACGTCCAGCAGGGCGCGAGCGTGCTTGTCGCGGCGCAGCGCTTCATAGGCGCTCTGGCGGCTACCCGCACCGGCCAGAGCCTGGCAGATGTGCTCGACCCCGGCGCGGGCGACGTGTGGGGGCCAGCCCAGCAGCGTGAACAGCGCGATCGCGTCCTCCACCGCCGAGCCTGCCGAGCAGCTCGTCGTCGTACTGGCCGGTTCGTCGGCGCCGGTCGGTTCGGGATCGGTGACGTGGAATGCGGAGTGATAGTCCGTAAGCGGGTTCTCCCGATCCGACAGCCTCTCCGCGTCATGGAACGCAGAGATGTGCGGGCGTCGGGCCTGATGCACCGAACACAACAGACCCTGCCCGCGTTCCTCAGCGATGCAGGTGATGCGCACCGCGTGGGTCACCACGCCCCACGGGTCGTTCGCGGTACGCGCGGCCTTGGTGCGCATCACATCGAACGCGGCTGATGCCGCCTCCCAGGGGTCGAGGCCGTGCTTGCGAGCCAGCGCTCCGTACTTATCGGCGGCGTAGACCATCAGGTCAGCGGCGACCGGATCGGATTGCCACGCGCCGGGGCCGCTCTCGTGCAGCCGGTTCAGCAGGGCACGCAAGCCCTCGCTGCGAGTGAAGTCTTCCGGTTCACGGAAGGTCGTGCGGGTTGTCATGATGGCACCTCCTGGCGGCAAGGTGCACGCAGTGGGCCTCTTCGTAGGGGGTGGTCGGGCGTTCGTTGTCGAGTCATCGCTGATCACCGCTTCACGACTTCCCGACCGCAGCCCTCGTCGGAGCGTGGTGCCGGACACCGTGCTCGAACGCCGACAGCGGGGACAGCTGCTTGGCCCGGTCGCCGAGGTTCCTCAGCCCGTCCGCCAACGGTGCACGGGCCTTGCGCGACATCTCGACCTCCAGGTCGATGCCCCGCCCGGCCAGTGACGCCGTATTGCGGGCGATCAGATCGGTGGGCCGCACCCACTCGATGCCGCGCGCCCGGTGTTCCTCGAGCTTCTGCTCGACCTCCGCCGCGTCAGCTGCATCGGTGATCTCGTCAGCTCCGGTGGTCTTGACCGTGGCGTCCTTGCGCTTGGTCACGTCAGCAGCGGCGACCGCCTCGGGCACCTGCCGAACCTCGCTGCGGTCTTCCGGCATCTCCGGTTCGGGCACATCCTCGACGCGCGCGTCCTCGTACGCTCGCGCCTGCTCTCGCGGGTCGATGCTCATGATGTTGTCTCCATTCCTGTTGTGGTCTCCGGTTCCTCGACCGGCGGGGTAAACCAACGGCCCACGGTCGAGGGATGCACATGCAACTCGTCAGCGATCGCCTTGTTCGACCAGCCGGCCTCCCGAAGCCGCGCGGCACGCTCACGCCGACCAAGCACCAGCTCGGCCTCTGGCTCGGCATCCGGTTCGGCTTCGGTCTCGGCTGCTGATGCTGGGTCTGCCTCGGCTACGGCTGGTAGCTCGCGCGGTGCCTGAGCGGGGCCATCCGGCGGCGTGGTGGTCGAGCGTGTGAGGACGACGGTGAGGTGCGTGCTGGCAAGCAGCACCAGCGGCGGCACCGCCGCGACCGTCGCGGCGAGCATCGCGGGCACGCTGGCATCAGCAGCAACGACCGCGTGCAGCGCGTTCGCAGCCACCGACACCAGCGCCCCACAGATCAGCAGCGCCCACGGATACCACGCGCCCCGGCGAACATCGAGTGCGACGACCGCGATCGTCGAGACCACGATCAGCCCGTCGACCAGCAGCGGCCAGATCCACGCCTGCTCCGAAGCGATACCCGACCGGGCCGCGAGGTCGGCCAGCGCCATGAACGAGAGCCAGAACGCACCGATGCCGATCAAGACCGTGCCAGTCGCAGCAGTCACCACCGCCCAACCCCACGCAGGTCGTCGTGCGCTCATCACAGCCCCCGCCCACTCGCCGAGGCCGCCACCGTCTCGCTACGGACAAGCAGCGCATCCGTCTGGCGTACTGGGGCACGACGACGCGGCCCGTAGGTACTGACGTGGCGATACGCCGAACCGACCGTTCGGGTGATCTCGCGCTCGCCCAGCCCAGACTGGCTCGCAGCCAGGCCAAGCACATCGAGCGCTTCGCGGGGCGAGTGGCCGTGCTCGGCCATGCGGCACGCGGCTTTGAACAGCCCGAGGTTGCGTTCGCCCCCGGGCCTGTTCGCCACCTGAGAGGCAAGCCGGGCAACATCCAGCGGCCAGCCACCCGGCGGCGCGGGCGTAGTGGTGTACTTCGGGCGAGGATCGAGGAAGTCGCGTAGCCGCTGCGCGTCCAGCCGCGCGACTGGGCGCGCGGTCACACTCTCGACCCGGTACTGCATCCGGCGACCGTCGATCATGCGCTGCGAGGGAGGCACGATGATGTAGCCGCCGTCGCCCCGAAAGTCGATACCCGCCCGGCCCACCTGCCACGACCGCTGCTCATGCTCCGTATCTGCGGGGAAGTGCAGATGCTTGCCGCCAGTCGGCGTCGTCACCACTGCCAACGGTTCCGGCAGCAGCCCCGAGTGGGCCGCACGTTCGAGCGCGGCGTACCCGTCGACCTTGTGCACGTCAACATCGACGACGACCACACCTGAAGCTGCACCGGTCGGGATAGCGAGGTTCGCGCGAGGCCGCTGCCCCCACCATGCCTCCACCTGACTGATGTCGGTGGTTGCCTCGCGAAAACCGCGCTCGGGAATCGGACGCTTCCCGCCCGGCGCGCACGGGAACACAGGCACACCGAGCCGTGCCAGCTCGCGCGCGGCGAGAGGCAGCGGCACGCCTTCGCCGAGCCGGGAGAAGATCACAGCGACCGCTGAGGCTCGGCGTGCGATCACATCCTGCGACGCATCCGCGTCGCGTACCTCAGCCATCGTCTGACCTCCTTCCGCCCGAGGCCACTCATCAACGAGTAGCCGTACGACCGTGAGGTACGTCGGGAGGGTCAGGAAGAGGAGACGGACAAGGAGACGAGACAGTGACCATCAAGCTTCTCGAAGAACCCGACGAGTCCTTACCGGCCTACCAGCCCGATTCATGCCTGAGACGGTTGGAGGTAGATGATCTGAAAGAAGCGGCGCAGAATTGGCAGATCCGGCACAGCGCTCAGACGATTTGCACGCCCATCCTGCGGTAATGGCCGGGGGTGACGCCGACGTACTCGCGGAACAGTCGAGTTGCGTGCGAGCGGGAGTGCCAGCCAACCCGCTGCATCGCAGCCGTGACAGTCAGATCAGTCTCCCGCAAGAGCTTGGCGAGGTGCTCGGCGCGGATCATCGTCAGGAACGCCAGTGGGGTCTTGCCGTATGCCTCCACGAACACGCTGGACAGCCGCGATGGCGACATGTGAACCTCGGCGGCAAGCTTCTCCAGCGTCCAACGCCGTGCCGGGTGGTCCCGCAGCAGAGCAGCCGCTCTACGAACCTCGGCTCGAAGCGGCGTGAAGCGGCGATTCCTGGGCAGTGTGGGTCGGATATGAGCGCGCTGCGACGGTGAAATGCGAACTGGTGAGACCTTGACGAACGGAGCGATCACGTAGGCGATCTGGAACCACAGCGCTTGGATACGCAGGTAGTGGTCCACGAAGTTCCCATCGATGCTGAGCGCGACAAGCTCGTCCAGCCACGGCATCAGCATCCCAGCTCGATCCTCGCCGAGACGCAGGATCTGTGCGGGCTCGGTGTAGAGGGTGTCGGCGAACTTCTGGGCGTCGAGCCGGTCTTGGAGAAACGCGGCGTACTGCCAGCGCACCTGGTCGAGGACGTAGTCGGTGTCGAGATAGACGGTCGTGACCGTGACCTGGCCTTCAGGCGCCGACCCTGCCAGCACGTTCGTGCCAAGCAGGATCACGTCACCGGGTCTGACGGCTTGCTGACCGAACTCGCTGAAGATAAACGCGGAGCCTTCCCGGACGACGACAACTTTCACGCAGTCATACGACACCGGCCCTACCGGGTGATGCACGGTTTGAGTCCGCGCCAGAAGCGGAACGTAGCCCCTCTGCTCGCCGCTCACCAAGACGCCTCATCAAAGCCGACAATGGCTCAATCGACCGCTCAGGACGAGCGAACGAAGAGACCGTAGGGCGTTGATCAACGATGCAGTACATAGAAGTCGCTGACCGCTTCCAAGTAGCGGACGACAACTGACAACTCGTCGGAGGTGAACTGTCTGCTGAGTGCATCAAACTCCGCGTCGGTGTTCCCATACAAGGTCCGAAGAGGGGCGATCGTCTCCGCTACAAGTTCGATTCGTGTCTTACGGCGATCCGTCGGGTCGGGGGCGCGACGAACATACCCTGCCTGTTCGAGCCGGTCGAGCAGCTTCGTGACCGTGCTGGTTGGCATGCCCGTGGTGTCACTGATCTGACGCGGCGTCCGCACGTCATCGCGTAGCACCATCAGGTGGAGAGTCTGAAGGTCCGTGACCCGCAGTCCGTGCTGTCTGGCGACCAGCTCGTTCCCGAGGATCGCATGTACCAGCTGGCGCTGTAACGCCCCCCGAGCCTGTCCCACCAGGTCCTCTTTCATCCTATGCTCCTCCTCGGTTGCTATACTGTTCCCGAATCAGGAATACATCTACTCGGGAACATCCCGTAAGTGTACTAGATGGACGAGGGAGCGGGACAGCGTTGAAGATTCTGATACCAGGTGCCACGGGAATGGTCGGCGGACATGTAGTGGAACAGGCGCTTGCGCGTGGGCACGAAGTGGTCGCCATCGCCCGCAATCTAGCGAAGCTCACCATCGAGCACCCGTTGCTCACGAAAGCTCAGGGCGACATTTTGGATGCAGCTTCAGTCGAGCCACTGCTTGACGGAGTGGATGCGGTGGTGAGCACAGTGGGGATCGGCGCTTCGAAGCAGCCCACAAAGCTGTACTCCGATGGCACTCAGAACTTGATCGCCGCGATGGACAAGCACGGCGTTCGACGGATCGTCGTGATCTCGTCAGAGGTAGCCGAGCACTGGGCGCATCAGAGCTTGTTCAAGCTGTGGGTGGTGCTGCCGTTGCTGCAGAAGTTCATCGGCGCGACCTATGACGATATGCGGCGCATGGATATCGTGCTCTGGGAGAGCCAGGCGCAGTGGACAGCGATCCGAGCCCCACGCATCCGACTGGCGGCAGCGAAAGGTCCCTACCGCCTAGACACCGACGGGGCGCTCCCACGCGGCTGGTCGATTACTGCACCCGATATGGCCACGGCGTTGCTGGATATCGTCGAGCGCGATGACCTCGGTCGACAGTATGTCTATGTCGCGAACTAGCAATACCGCCCCGATTCCTGAGATATCGAACCCGGTAACAGTGGCTCGTGCGCTGTGGGTGACGCTGCTGCTGTTCGTGATTCTCCATATCGCGGCCATCGCAGGAATCCTTTGGACGGCAGCTCCCGCGAGTGCCACTGGCGACCCTCACGATGTCAGAGTGTTGCCGTGGATAGTCGGCCTCGGCGTAGGCATTGGCGTGATCGGACTGCTTCGTCGTGGTTCGAGCATCAGACCTTCGCTTGCAGTCTTCGCTGTCGCCGCAGAAGGCTTATTTCTCGGCGGGATCGCGACCTACTTCGAGGGTGTGCTGCCGGGGATCGTGTTGCAGATCGTGTTCGCGCTGCTGTCCGTGGTTGCCGCGTTCCTGCCCTTGGCCGCAAGCAAGCGCTTCCGACGACTCAGGCAAGGTCCGCGCGTGCTATTGCTCGCGGTGACCGGGTATCTGGTGTTCGCGGTGCACAACCTCACGCTCATGGGGATGGACTTCATCCCCGAACAGACCGCCTGGGGGCAAGGATCGGTCTCGGTACTCGGTGTCCCGGTCGGTCTAGTCCTCGCGGTACTCGTGGTGCCCTCGATTGCATACGCACTCGCCAGAGCGCTCGAACGTACCGAGGAGGTTGCCCGAGACAAAGCGCCCTCGACTCGTGCCTGGCGTTCGGGGCTTGACATCATGGGTCTGATCTTCTGGCACCCTATCGATACGTCTCAAGCGCTCTCACGCTCCCGCAACCACTAGTGATCCGGCTTCTGTCAGCTCGAAAGGCCCCACCCATGAGTTCCTCTGATGCTCGGCGCAAGGCGCGCACACCGTTCACCTGGCTGGAGAAGCGCGTCCGTTTCAACCGGCCTGCGCTGCGCTGGGCGGCGCTCGTCGCAGTGGCAGCGAGCGTCCTCATCATCGTGACCGGTGGGATCGTCCGCGTTACTGGGTCCGGGCTCGGCTGTCCGACTTGGCCGAGTTGCACGGGCGAGGGGTTCGCGCCGACCGCGGAGATGGGCATCCACGGTGTCATCGAGTTCGGCAACCGACTCCTGACCGGCTTGCTGTGCGTTGTTGTCGGCTGGCTCATCGTCGTCGCTCGCCTTCAGCGACAGCCGGTGCCGCAGGTGACCCGGTGGGCATGGGCACAATTCTGGATCATCCTCCTCAACGCCCTCGTCGGCGGTATCACCGTATTGGCCCGATTGAGCCCCTACATCGTCGCGGCGCACTTCCTCGCCGCGACCCTGTTGCTGGCCGCTGCCACCGTCGCATGGCACAAGGCCGGCCAGCTCGATGCCCCTCCGACTACGGACAACCCCGACGCGAGCGTGCACCGCATCGGGGCCGTGTTGCTGGTGTCGACGGCAGTCCTGTTGATCGCTGGGACGCTGGTCACCGGCACAGGGCCGCACGCTGGCGACTCGTCCGACGTCGCGCGGATGCCGTTTGACTGGACCGCAGTTACCTTCCTCCACGGGATCATTGCCGTCCTCGTGGGCGGTACCGCCGTGACGCTATGGATCAAGGTCTGCACGGCCGCGAACCCCACGATGCTGCGTCGGATCACGCTGTTCCTTGCGGTGTTTCTCGCGCAAGGGCTTGTTGGGATCGTCCAGGTTGTCACAGCCCTGCCCGAGGTGGCCGTCGTCCTGCATCTGCTCGGCTCTGCGTTCGTATGGATCGGCGCGATCCGCGTCTACTTCGACACCCGATCCAGTCATCTCTCGGGTTCCGAGCAAGCGATGTGTCATCCGGTCAATGGAGCGGTGGGCTGAACGCTGCCGAGAGAAAGGTGTCACTCACCCCGACACCGGCATGCTGCGTAGCGTCAGATGGCACCCGGCTAGCAGCCGGGCCGAGCACTGCATTACCGGCTGCTCTGGCTTGTCTTGTCGAGGCCGTCCCAGAGCCTGCCACTTACCCACACGGTTGGCACTAAGAGTGCGAGCCGCGGGCTGCGCGCGCACCTGACCTCCGAGATCGCCCCTCCCGTGACGGTCTCGGGGAGGGGCCGTCATGGTGATGACGATCCGGGTCATGTCGTCCGGCAAGGGCTACGAGTACCTGCTGAAATCGGTCGTCGTCGGTGACGGCGACCGGGAGATGAGCAGCCCGCTGACCCAGTACTACACCGACTCCGGCTGCCCGCCCGGCACCTGGGTCGGCACTGGCCTGATGAGCCTCAACGACGGCCGCTCGCCGACGTTGGCCGAAGGTGACACGGTGACCGAGGAACACCTGGCCCGACTGCTGGGCGAGGGCGTCCACCCGATCACCGGCGAGAAGCTCGGCAAGAAGTTCCCCGCGCTGCAACCTCCGCGCGAGCGGATTGCAGCCCGCCTTGCACGCCTCGATCCCGGCTTGCGCGGGGAGGCACGGGAAGAGACTGTGCAGCGCATCCGTGAGGAAGAGCTTGCGAAGAAACCCCGTACTGCCGTTGCAGGGTTCGATCTCACGTTCTCGCCGCCCAAGTCGGTCAGCGCGATCTGGGGTGTCGCCGATGCGGGTACGCAAGCGCTGATCGCGCGGGCACATCACGCAGCGATGCGCGACACGATCGCGTTGCTGGAGGATCGCGTCGCCGCAACCCGCGTCGGTGCGGGAGGTATTGCGCAGATGCCGATCGTAGGCGTGATCGCCACAGCGTTCGACCACTACGACAGCAGGGCAGCAGACCCGCAGCTGCACACGCACGTTGTGGTCTCGAACAAGGTGCAGGGCGAGGACGGGCGTTGGAGGTCGCTGGACTCGCGCCGCCTGCACAAGGCGACGGTCGCGCTCTCGGCGTCGTACAACGCCTTTCTCACCGACCACACCGCGCGGCTGCTCGGCGTGACCTGGACGGCGGTCGACCGAGGCAAGGACCGCAACACCGGCTGGGAGATCGAGGGCGTACCGGCGGCGCTGATCGCTGAGTTCTCCCGCCGCACTACCGGGGGTAGCGACGGCGCGGAGGGTATCGAGCAGGTCAAGAACCGGCTGATCGAGCAGTACGTGGCCGAGCATGGGCGGCAACCCTCTGCCGCGACGATTGCGATTCTTCGGCAGCAGGCGACCTTGGAGACCCGGCCCGAGAAGGTACTGCACTCGCTGGCCGAACTGACCGCCGACTGGCGGGCGCGTGCCGAGGTCGTGCTCGGCGAGGACGCAACCACCTGGGCGCAGCACCTGCTCGACCGGGGTGCGACCGAAGCCCGGCTGCGTGCAGACGATCTGGGGCTGGAGCAGATCGAGGATCTCGCCACCGTGGTGCTGATGGAGGTAGCGAACCGGCGCGCGACCTGGGGGCGATGGAACCTGCACGCCGAGACCATGCGGCAGATCATGGGCGTCCGGTTCGCAACCATCGACGACCGTATCCGCGTGCTCGACCAGATCGTCGCGCACGCCGAGGCCGAATCGCTCCGGCTCACCCCGGACTACGACCGCGCCATACCTGCTCATTACATCGAGGGCGAGGGCAACAGGTTCCAGCCTGTCGATCAGATCGCGTACTCCAGCCAAGACATTCTCGACGCCGAGCAGCGCCTACTCGCGCATAGCCAGCAGACCGGCGGGCCAGCACTGACGGCACGGCTCGTCGCGCGCCACACTTCCCGCAAGATCAGGGGCGTCCGGCTCGACCCCGACCAGGCCGTCGCTATCACCCGCATCGCCCGTTCCGGGCTGACTCTCGATCTGCTGGTCGGCCCCGCAGGTTCGGGCAAGACCACCGCTCTGCGTGCCCTGCACCGGGCGTGGACGGCGGCGCATGGCCGCGACTCGGTGATCGGCCTCGCGCCGTCGGCGGCTGCCGCCGAAGTGCTCGGCGACTCGCTCGGCGTGCGGGCGGAGAACACCGCGAAGTTCCTCTACGAACACCATCATGGACGCTGGAACCTCGAAGCCGGGCAGCTCATTCTCGTGGACGAGTCCTCCCTCGCCGGAACTCTCGCGCTCGATCGCATCACCGAGCACGCCGCTGAGGTCGGAGCCAAGGTCGTCCTGATCGGGGATTGGGCGCAACTCTCGGCGGTGGAGACGGGCGGGGCGTTCGGGATGCTCGTGCGCGACCGCGATCAGGTGCCCGAACTCACCGATGTGCGCCGCTTCGCTAACGAGTGGGAGAAGTCCGCCAGCCTAGGACTGCGGCACGGAAGCACTGACGCGCTCGACGGGTACCAGGAGCGCGGCAGACTGATCGACGGCGACGCAGAGACGATGCTCGATGCGATCTACGAGGTATGGCGCACCGACCGCGACGAGGGCCTGCGCACGTTGATGATCGCGGGCACCGGAGAGATGGTCGCCCAGCTCAACGCGCGCGCCCGCGCCGATCTGATCGAAGCCGGGCGCGTCGAGGCAGACGGGCTGCGTCTGCACGACGGCACCACCGCAGGCGTCGGTGATCTCGTCGTCACCCGGCTCAACGACCGCCGCCTCACCACCGGCAGGACATGGGTCAAGAACGGCGACCGCTGGCAAGTCACGCACCGCTACGACGACGGCTCGTTGGCCGTGCGCCGGTTGGGGCGCGGCGACAAGCCCCACGGTAAGGCTCTCGTGCTGCCTGCGAAGTACGTGCGCGAGGAACTCGAACTCGGCTATGCCTCCACTGTCCACCGCGCCCAAGGAGCCAGCGTGGACACCGCGCACGCTCTCGTCGACCCCGAAGCTTCGTCACGGGAGTTGTTCTACGTGGCGATGACACGCGGCAAGCACCGCAACCACGCCTACGTGATCGTGCCCGACCCGCACGAGGTTGAGCGGCATCTCGACCAACCCGAGCCGCTGACCCTGATCGACCGGCTCGCCAAGGTACTCGCCCGAACCGACGCCGACCTCTCGGCTACCGAAACCCTCACGCTCGAGGTAGACCGTCACGCCTCCCTGTCCACGCTACTGGCCGAGTACGACGTACTCGCCCGCGAAGCACAGACCGACCGCTGGGCCGCACTACTCGACATCGCGCCGTTCCCCGAGAACGTGGCCGACGACCTGTTCACCAGCCCCTACTACGAGCAGTTGGAGAGCGCACTCGCACGTCACGAGGCAGCCGGCCATCTCGCAGCGGCGGCACTCACCGCTCTCGCACCGAGGCTCACGCCCGGCGACGAACAAGCCGACCCCGCCGCGCAGCTGGCCGACATGCTCGACCAAGCCACCCAGAAACTCCGGCCAGGTAAACGAGGCAGGGCACGAGTCGCCGGACTCATCCCGACACCTGCCGAGCCAATCGCAGACGACATGCGGACCGCGCTCACAGAGCGGCAGACGCTCATCGAGACCGCCGCGCGCCGACTCCTGCACGATGCCCAGGAAGCGAGAGCCGCTTGGGTGGCGCGGCTCGGGCAGCCGAGTCCACGACCCGAGGAGCGAGAGCGGTGGGAGGCGCACGCCGCCACGGTTGCGCTGTACCGTGACCGCTACGAGATCACCGGCCCGGCACCGCTTGGCGACCCGCATGTCGTCCGAAGCCCTGACCAAGCGGCCGAGTACCGAGTCGGACAGCTCGCATTGCGGCAGATCAAGATGAGTGTTCAACACGATGATGAGAGAGCAAACCAGTCGACCGTCCGCAGCACACCACGACGTGGACTCTGACCATCGGCCTCACCAGGCGCGCAACGACACGCCACGCGGAGAATCACTCGGCGACGACGTTGTGGCAGGCGGAACGGGGCGGGGCACCACGGAACCGACAACGCGGGAGGGTGCCGGAGGATACCCTATGTAGCATGGGTACCGCGTACGACTTCCTCAGCTCTCATCTGAAGACGATGGCTGCGCCGTACCTGTTTATCGGCTCGGGGATTTCAAGACGGTACGCTGACCTGCCCGATTGGGAAGGTCTCCTCAGGCACTTTGCTGCATTTACTAGCCACCCGTATGAATACTACCGTGGCCTCGCTTCAGGCGATCTTCCCAAGACCGCCTCACTGCTAGCCAACGAGTTTTACTCTGTGTGGTGGTCTGATAAGCGATTCTCAGATTCGAGAGACAGATATGGCACTGAGGTTACTGATCCCTCATCAGCCTTAAAGATCGAAGTAGCAAGGTATTTCGAAGAAGCGATTGAAGGATTCAAGCCGACGGCCGAGTATGCTTCCGAGTTCGCGCTCCTGCAGAGTGCAAATGTCGAGGGAGTGATAACGACGAATTTCGACAGGCTGATGTCCGTTGTTTACCCTGACTACACCGTCTTCACTGGCCAAGATGAGTTGCTGTTTGCCGACCCACAAGGTATCGCAGAGATCTACATGATTCACGGATCGTCGCAACAGCCGCGCTCACTCGTTCTGACGGGGGAGGACTACGACGACTTCCAAGAGCGAGATGCGTACCTCGCCGCCAAGCTGATGACCTTTTTCGTCGAGCACCCGATCGTTTTCCTTGGTTACAGCCTGAGTGACAACAACGTACTGGAGATACTTCGTTCGCTGGTGAAGGCGATGCGCGGCACCAACGCGAGCAAGCTTAAGGAGCGCCTTCTTTTCGTCGACTGGGACTCGGAAGCTTCCCCAGAGGTTCGTTCTCGAACCGTGCAGATCGAAGGTGGCCAAATCGAGGCCTTTGAGATCGTCGTCCCTGACTTCATCGACGTCTTTCGAGCGCTAGGAATCAAGGAGAGGGCTCTTCCGGCTCGTGTTCTACGTCAGCTCAAGAATCAGATTTACGAACTGGTAAAAAGCAACGATCCTGACGGTCGACTCGTGCAGGTTTCCGACATTGAGTCGACCTCGGATCAACTTGACGTGGTGTTCGGTGTTGGCGCCAAGATGACAGTCAAAGGGATCATTGGCCTATCTCGCTGGGACCTCGTTGATGATGTGCTCGGTTCGCCAGACCGCGGGCTTCCTAGTGACCAGGTGATCACTGAGGCGTTCGGGAGTTCCTTCGCCAGCAACTGGTACGTGCCTTACTGGAAGCATCTCCGGCAAGGTGGATTCCTCGATGAGGCGGGGGACTTGTTGCCGCAGGTTGAGGTCCCATCCAAAATTCATTCCTATATCTCCCGAGAGACCAAGAACCTTGGAAAACGCTCTCTCCCGCCCGGTGTGACCTTTCAAGACGTGCTCGACCGTCAAGGAGAGGACTGGATTCTTGGCCACCCTTGGTCGTTGCTCGACGAGACCCGCGACGGTGAGGGCTTGCGAGAGTACCTGAACAACAACCGAAGCTATCGTCAGCAGTCCTACTACCTCACGCAGTACGCCAAGTTGGCCGTGACCCTCGACTGGCTGATGTACGGACCCCCGAACGAGGCCAAATCATGAGCGTGGTGGAAAGCCAGGCGGCAGCAGCCTCGGCGCTGCTTTCGGCACCCGTCCTCCGCTCTGCGATGCGAGACGGCCCCGCGTCGAAGTTGGCGAATCGCACCATTTCCAGTCTTGTCGAGAGTGGTCTAGCCCTTGGCGCATCTACTGTTCGAACCCTGATCTGGCGTTGTGACCGATGGCTCTCGCGCCATTACCGTAACGATCTTGTCTACCGTAGAGCCGTTCTCGGTCAGATGATTCCTTGGAGCGACGGCATTCTCCTGCCGGAGTTCAGGGTCGGTCGATCCATCGTCGACTTCTTGGCCGTGACAGACTCGTTGCACGCCGTCGAGATCAAGAGCGACCTCGACAACACTTCCCGGCTCGATAGTCAACTACACGATTACAGCAAAATCGCACCCTTGGTGTCTGTTATGGCATCAAAGCGCGTAGTGGAACGAGTGCTCGCAATCCCGGAGTTCCAGACTATTGGTCTTCATTGGCTTGATGTGAACGGTCGCGTGGAGACTGTCCGCGATGCGAAGTTTAGAAGTGATCTTCTTGAGTCAGAGGTCTTGATGCGGTCACTTCGTCGTGCAGAGTATCTCAGAGTTCTGTCTGCTCTTGGTTCTACTGTTCCCGACCTCCCGAACACGCGGGTTTTCTCATATGCACTAGCAGCCTCCCGAAATTTGGACCCGCTTGTTTTCCACAACGCGGTCGCCGAGCAGCTGAGAGAGCGAAAGCCACGGGCTGGCCGGTCACTGATCGCTCGATTGCCCGAGCCGGTGCGGCCCGCCGTCTTAAAGCTCGATCCGACGAGACAGCAGATATCCAGTCTTCAAGATTGGATGAACCAGGAGGTTGCAAATGTATATGCCTAGGCTTAGGGCACGGCAGCATGAGGTCTTTGCTGTTCGAAACTGCGCCTCAAGTTTTGCTGCATCTTCGCGTGTCGTACCGATTCTTGAGCCGGTGGCCTCGCCAAACGATCTCTTCACCCGCAGGCTGGGAGCGATAGCCGACGAGGGGGCCAGTTGTGACCTCGTCCTTAACCCTTCGGTCGGTGATCTACGTTCGAAGGGTAGCTGGAGAGCACTTGGCGACTACTACCTTGAGAACGATCTTCTCAAGCACCACGGACTTGCCGTCCTCTCCAATGCCGACGCTGATCACGCGGCGATGTCGCGTTGGATCAGTGAAGCCAGGGGCGCTGGTCACCAGTTCACGCTCGATATCGTTCATGAGCTGGATCTCTCCGTGACTCTGCAAGGGGCGACGTATCACGGAGTTCGATGGAACATTGCCGAGGATCGGACGGTCCCGGCGTCATATGGTCTGCCACTCGGAGGCCTTCCGGTGGTCTGGGCGAACGACCCGTTTCCTTCTTTGCCGCGCAATCGAGAGTATGTCGGACGTGAAGAGGGGATCTTCAGCACTCGCGTTGCCGGCTACAAGAGCGCAGGCTACCTCGGCGTCAGCGACTTCCTCACCCTTGGAAGGGGATATCAACCAGGCGGCGGTCCAGCCTATGCGGTAGTTATCCACTTCACTTATGAATCAGGTAATGTCGTCCGCCTGAAGCACTTCTGCTCTGACAGCAACGAGACTCAGGATGACCCGGCTGGGAAGTTCTTCGAGGCCCTTGAGAAGCTCATCGACTTCGTTGACGAAAGGTCGCTCCCAACAAACCTAGGAATCGACGGGTTCCGCGATCTGTATCAGCGTCAGCACTTTCCCGGGCTTGGCAAGGCCAAGGAGTTGTCGATCATGAATCACATGTTGGTTATGCAGGACGCGATTATCTAGATTTCGTGCCGAGACGACACAGTCGGAGTTGCGTCTAGTGTTTTGCTAGACCGTCTTCCGGTGTACCTCGAATCGTCTGTCGATGGACGGAACGCTAACACCATTTGCTCGGGAGTGCGCGTGCAGATGAACCCGTCAGGGTGGCCGAGTTGGCTTCCCTTCTGGAGGTGCACGCGAAGAGGACACAGAGATGCCAGCGGACGACTGGGCTCGGGGGATCCCAGCCCTCTCAACTAGAAATGAGACATCACTTCAGTCGTCAGACTGTGATTCGCTTACTCGCTTAACGATGCCCTTGGCGACCGGCTTCAGAGGTCTCCAGTCAATGCCGCTGCCTCGCCAATAGCGGTCATATTCCGCCTCGATCTCAGACTTCAGCTCGTCCAATTGAGCGTAACTCGCTTGCTCAGACTTGGACAGACCTGGACCCTTCATCTGTTCTCTGTACGCATCAAGCTTCTCCTGAATTCGGCGCAAGGCTATACCAGCAGCGCTGCTGAAACCCCTTATGTGGCCGTCATCATGATGATCGCTCAGTACCTGTCGAGCAGACTCTTGTGCAGCATCTCGCAGGAACTCACCTGCCTTTTGAAAGTGACCGCTCACCGCACTCCTTCCTCGATTCTGCTAGCCCGCAGCGGCTGCCAGAATAGGTCAATTTGCCTTCGTCGCGCCGATTCCGCTGGCGAACGCCGTCGAGATTCAAAACGGAGTCTCGGCGTTCGTTGACCACGGACTGCTTGGCGTTGGTGGCAACGCGCCTTCTGGCAGCGGTAGGTTTGCGACGACGTAGAGGTTCAAGATGTCGTCGCGATCCATGAACATGATCTGGCTGCGCTTGTGGGCGTCGAGAGCGTTGCCGAGCCAGTTGCGGGCCGCTTTGGTGATCTCACCACCCGCGACGATGAAGGCGTGATCGACCAGGACGCGACGGTTGGTCTCGGGGTCAAAGATCTCGTGTGCCAGCATCATGAGCGCCTGGTTGTGGATCTCAGCCATGTTGGCGTTACCTGTCTTGGTTACCCCCGAAGCGTCGAGCTTGCCCTTTTTCGCCTGGATGCCGAAGTAGAGAATGTGCTGCGTCGGCAAGGTGTAGCGCATCCAAATGTCCTTGCCGTACTCCAGGGCCTTGTCCTTGTGCCCGGCGGCGGTGATGCGGTGGTAGCCAAGTTGCCTGAACATCGGGAGTAGCACCTCCTCGATGAGGTCATCCTCGCTGCACTGGTCGAGGTACGCCGTCAGGAGCTGCCGCCGTTCCAGCTCAGCCTTGCTGAAGGGGCGGTGGGGGTTGGCGGCAAGGATGGTCACGGTCTGGGTGCCGACATGACGGAGGTAGCAGTGGTTGTCCTCGCCATAGAACGCCTCGAAACCTTCGCGGCCAAGTACCTCATTGAGTTGCGCGAGCGCCCGAGGACGGTCGGACCCTTCGTTGAGCCGATCGGCCGGGCTCATCAGCTGGTCGATGAGGCGGCAGAAGATCTCTGGCGGGCGGTTGGGTCCGTCGTGCGGTTCGGCCAGCATCTGTTCCAACACATCTGCCACCCAGCGGTGGCGAGTTGAACCGTCATGCTGGTACTCCGTCTCCAGCTCTTGGAAGAACTCGGTGATGTACATGCTGGACCGGTAGGGGAAGTACTTGGCTTCGTCCTCATTTTCAGCGTCGTCGCGGCCCGTGTTGCCCACGATGAGGTCAGCAAGGGCTTCGAGGTTGCGGCGCTTGAACTTCACGGTGCCATTATCGCAAGTGAAGCCGACAAGCTTCCGGACTCAGCAACGCTCGTGTGCGCACTCGTGCACGGGGCACTTCGGGTGTGCAGCACGAGGGGACGTTAGAGCAAGTCTCTCGTGTGCGTCCAGACGGTCATCCGATGTACGTCGAACCGCCGACAGATCGAGACCACGCTCTCGCCGTTCGCGCGTGCAGTTCGAATAGCGTCCACTTGCCTCTCGGTCAGGGGTGTTCTAGCTCGTCTCCTAGGGTTCGAGACGACTCCCGGCTCGTCGTCAGTGGCACCGTCTGGCTCGTGAACGATACGGAGTTTCGCCTGATTCCACGCGGAACTCAGCCGCTCGAACCGCTGCCAGGTGTTCGGTTTAAGTCCACCCGCGTCCACCAAGGAGCCCGGGTCAGCAGTTGCTGATCGGGGCTTTCTCGTTCTCTCGCGGCGCCGCGAAGTGCTTGGCCGCGGGGCAGGCTTGTGGTCGCTTCAAGGCGGTCTTGACGACCATAACGCCGCTGCCGGCAGCTCGATGGGGGAGGATGGGCCGCATGGCGAGACGCATCACGAGCGACAATGCGCGGGCGAACTGGAGCACGCTCATCGCGGTCCCCTTAGCGGTTGCCTTCTACCTGCTTGTGGCGAGGAGGCTCGGCGTCGAGATCAACGACTACTGGCGTTACCTCGTGAGCATCTTCATCGTGTTCTGGCCACTCTTTGGCACCGTGTACCTCGTCTGGACGCACCTCGCCTACCGCAATGCCGACACGGTGGCGCTCCGGGTCGCCTCGCGCCGCGAGCGGGCCACGCGGCGCCGCTGGTGGCACAAGTTCGTCGGCTACGGAGGCGCCACGGACTGGACGACCGCGGGCGCCATGGTCGCCGTCGGCCTCACGATCGCGATCGCGCAGGACCCGACCTTCCGCGACCAGACGATCTTCGTGGTGCTCGGCCTCGCGACGGTCGCTGCGTCCTGGGCGCTCATGGTCTACTCGTTTGCGCTCGAGTACCTGCGCCTCGACGCCACGCCCGAGGCGGCGCAGCAGGGGGAGACCGAGTCGGGCGCGGCCCCCGCTGCGGAGGTTCGCCCGCCACGTCGCTCCGAGATTGTGTTCCCGTTCCCTGAGGAGCCGAGGTTCGGTGACTACCTCACGCTTGCCGTGCTGATGTCCACCATGGCCGCGACGGCGTCGGCCGAGATCACCTCGCGCCGCGGCTGGCGCGTTGCGCGCACCAACGTCGTGCTGGCGTTCTCGTTCAACTCCGTCATCGTGGCGATGATGGTATCCGTGCTCTTCGGAGGGCTTGCGGGCTAGCGGATGCCGCTTGCGCGACGGTGAGGTCGCCGGCCTCGTCAGGCGTTCGGGAGGATGACGAGGTTGCCGACCTTGCGGCCCGAGTCGACGACGGCGTAGGCGTCGCGGATACTCTCCAAGCCGCCCGCGACGGTCGTAACCGCATCGAGTGCGCCGTCCGCAGTGAGCGCGAGCAACTCGGCCTCGTCAGCGGTGCGTTCGGGGATGGGGCCCGCGATGACGTTGCCGCGTGCGGCGACCGTGTCTCCCAGGCTGGCGACGGCAAGGATCAGCCGCCCAGTCGACGTGAGCAATTCGCGGCCCGACTGCCTTCCGAGGTTGCCGACGGTGTCGAAGACGACGTCGTAGCGCGGCGAGGCGCCCGTGAGCGGGGCGGTGGCGTAGTCGAGGTGCTCATCCGCACCGAGGCCGAGCACGAAGTCTCGATTGCGGGCGCTGGAGACCGCGGTGACGTGGGCGCCAAGGTGCTTCGCGAGCTGGACGGCGCTGGAGCCGACGGCCCCTGAAGCACCGTTGACGAGCACGCGCTCGCCTGGTTGCAGTCTGGCGCGTTCGCGGAGGAACTGGAGGGAGGTGCCGCCGCCGAAGAGCAGCCCGGCTGCGGCCTCGGACGAGACGCTGTCGGGGATGAGGGCCAGCCGTGCGATGGGAACCCTCGCCAGCTCCGCGTGGGCACCGAGGTTGGTGCCGATCATGGCCGCGACCCTGGCGCCGTGCGGGAACTCGTGGTCGGCTGAGGTGGGAGACTCCACCGTGCCAGCGACCGCGATGCCAAGCACCTTCTTCCGGGGGCCGCGGATCCCGATGGCGAGCCGGGCGGGCAGGCTGAAGCCCGCGGGGAACCTCCCGGCTCGCATCCGCGCATCGCCCGAGGTGACGGCGGCGGCCTCAACACGCACCAGCACCTCGTCGCGGCGGGCGACGGGATCCGGCACCTCGGCGATCGTGACGGCCTCTGGTGGACCGTACCTGGTGACAACTGCAGCTCTCATGAGATTCCTTACGCCTGTAAGCCTGGTGGCCTCAGAGTAGCCTTACGCTTGTAAGCCCGCAAGGAGGAATAATGGCAAACCGGACACCGCTAAGCAGAGGGCGCATCCTCGAGGCAGCCGTGCGCGTCGCGGACCGAGGCGGACTGGCGGCCGTGAGCATGCGAAGTGTTGCGCGAGAGGCCGGCGTCGAGGCGATGTCGCTCTACCACCACGTCGCCAACAAGCAGGCAGTGCTCGACGCGCTCGCCGGCTGGGCGTTCGAGCAGATCCCTCTGCCAGAGGGCGGCGGAGACTGGCGCGCGGAGATGGGGGCTCGGGCGCGCGCGTCCCGCGAGGTGCTCGGCGCGCATCCCTGGGCGCTTGGCCTCCTCGAGTCGCGCTCGAACCCGGCCCGCGCCGTGCTGGCCCACCACGACGCGACGATCGGTGCGCTGCGTGCCGGCGGATTCTCGCTGTGGCTCGCCGCGCACGCCTACTCGCTGCTGGATGCGTACGTCTTCGGTTTTGTGCTCACCGAGCAGAACCTCCCTTTCGAGGAGGGGCAAGACGCTGAGGACTTCGTTGTCGGCCTCGAGATGCCGGCCGACGAGTTCCCGCACCTCGCAGCGTTCATGGGGGAGCTGATCGTCGGCGGGAGCTACGACTTCGCAGACGAGTTCGCGGTCGGCCTCGAGATGATCCTCGACCAGCTTGCGACCCGGCTGCGGCTCGAGAACCGCGCGTAGCAGGAGTGAGCGGACAACCGAGTCAGCAGACGACCGGAGTCAGCGGACAACCCGAAAGCCCTTCGTCCCCTTCGGGGTGCGTTCAGAGAGTCGCGACGAGGTCACCTCCGCGAACTGCGGGCCCCTCGCCATCCAGGCGAGGAGCGCATCCACCTGCTCCTCTTCGCCCTCGATCTCAGCCTCGACTCTGCCGTCGTGCAGGTTTCGTACCCAGCCGCTGACACCGAGGCACTCGGCTTCTTGCGCGGCAGTGAACCGATAGCCGACGCCCTGCACGTTCCCGCCGACGATGACGTTGACTCTGCGCATGGCCATATTGTGCTCCGCAGGTTCGGAATACGTGAAGACTCCCGACGGTGCGGGACACGAAGCACAGGGTTTTCCCACCTGGAACACGCTCGCGAGAGGGGCGCGGAGCCGCGGATCAGGCGAGGTGGGCGAGCTCGCCGCCGTCGTAGCCGGCCTCGGGGAGGCAGCCGAGCGCGGTGAATAGCTCTGGCATGCGCCAGAGGCGCACCTCCTGCGGGCGGTTCGAGGCGAGCGAGGCCCTCGCGTTGCCGCCGACTGCGAGCGCCGTCACGCACATGGATGGAGCCGCGGTGCTGAGGGCAGGGGCATCGTGCACCCGGTGCCAGCCGGCGTGCTCGGGGTCAGGATGCTCGTCGACGCGGAGCGAGGAGGGCTCGGTTCGCAGGCCGCTGCCTGACACCTTGAGCGCGGCCTCCTTGGCGGTCCAGGCGCCGATCCGGGCGCCGATGCCAGACGGAGCGCCGATCGAGAGCATCCGCAGACGCTCTTCCGGGTGCAGCGCGTAGGTGTCGAACTCCGGCCACAGCTGTCGCGGCACGGTCTCGATGTCGACGCCGATCGAGTCCGCGGGGTCCGCGATTGCCACCAGCACCCTTCCGGCACTCGTCGAGGAACTCAGCGAGAGGTCGGCGCTGGTCGGGCGCCCGTGCTGGCCGCCGCAGTCGGGGCACAGGCGGGAGATCTCGAGTTCGCCGGCCCGCTCGAGCGGGATGCCGCGGCCCCAGGCAGCCAGGAGGCGGAGGGCAGCCCGCCCGGCAAGTGTTCGCCGACGCAGCTCCTCGCTCCGTCGGGCGCTGGCTGCGGCGCGATCGTCGTCGCTGGCACACTGGGTCGCGACGTCGAGCACCTCGTCGACACCAGCTGCGAGCACGGCGATCATCGGCGGCTGATGCGGCGGTACTGCCACACGGCAATCGGGGCGAAGATCGCGATGATGACGACACTGCACAGGAAGGCGTACAGCACGGCGTTCTCCGCCGGCCAGCCTCCAGCGGCAGTGAAGCCGCTGGAGGCCGCGTTGCCGAAGAGTTCCCGCACGGCGCTCGCGACGGCGGTCACCGGGTTCCACTCGGCGAAGGCGCGCAATGGGCCAGGCAGCATGTCTGCCGAGACGAAGGCGCCCGAGATGAAGCAGACGGGGAACAGCCAGAGCAGGCCAAGGTTCTGCGCCACCTCGACGCTCTTCGCCGTGAGGGCGATCGTGGCGCCGATCCATGACGTCGCGAAGGCGAACAGGAGCAGCAGCGAGAACGCCACGAGCACCTGTAGGGGGCCGGACTCCACGCGCCAGCCGATGGCCAGCCCGCAGGTGAGGATGACGGCGATCGAGATGATGCTCGTGACGAGGTCGGAGCTCGTTCTGCCGAGGATGACCCCCACGCGCGACATGGGCAGCGTGCGGAGCCTGTCGATGAGGCCTGACTGGAGATCCTTGGCGAGATACACCGCGGTGAAGGAGGAGTTGAACGTGAGCGTCTGAGCGAGGATGCCGCCGATCAGGAACTGCCGGTAGTCGGCACCGCCGAGCGCCCCGCCGAAGACAAACGCGAGGATAAGCACGAAGATGATGGGCTGGGCGATGCCCGTGACGAGCGCCCCCGGGGTGCGCCGCACGTTGAGCACGTTCCTGCGGGCGACGATGCTGCCGTCGCGGAAGGCCGCGGTGATGGCGCTCATGCGGAGACCTTCTCTCGGTTGTCGTGCGCGTTCGTCTCATCGGCGGGAGCGACCGAGTCGGCTAGGGCATGTCTGACAAAGGTTGAGGGTCTTCGTTGAGAGGCTTGCTGGGTGTCGAGGTTTCAGTTGCTTTCGGATGTGCAGTGGTCGTTGATCGAGGGTTTGTTGCCCGCCCCGACTGGGCGGCCCGGGCGGAAGTTTTCTGATGCTCGGACGATGGTCGAGGCGATCGCGTACCGGTATCGGACGGGAATCGCGTGGCGTGATCTTCCCGAGGTGTTCGGTCCGTGGCAGACGGTGTGGACCTGGCATCGTCGTATGGCTGCGGATGGGAGCTGGGATCGCGTGCTCGCGAAGCTGACCGCGGCCGCTGACAGCGCGGGGGTCATCGATTGGTCGATCTCGGTCGACTCGACGATCGCTCGCGCGCACCAGCACGCAACGAACGTCACCCGTCTCACAGGGGGCTTCATCGAATTACAAGAATCCGCTCGTCGAGCCGCCTGATCACGCGATCGGCCGCTCCAGAGGCGGGCTCTCGACCAAGATCCACCAGCTCGTGGATGGGTCCGGGCTGCCGTTGGTGATCGAGGTCACGCCAGGGCAGGCGGGTGATTCCCCGATGTTCCTGCCGCTGCTCGAACAGTTGCGCGTCGCTCGCCCGCTCGGGCGTCCTCGGACGAGACCCGACGCAGTCCGAGGCGACAAGGCCTACTCCTCGCGGGCGATTCGCGCGCACCTGCGTGAGCGCGGGATCCGGTCGGTGATTCCGGAGCCCGCCGACCAGCAAGGGAACCGGAAACGGCGCGGTTCCCGCGGCGGTCGCCCCGTCGGTTACGACCGGGACCACTACCGCGGTCGCAACGTCATCGAGCGTCGCTTCTGTCACCTCAAGCAATGGCGTGGACTCGCCACGCGCTACGACAAACTCGCCCTCGTCTACCGCGCAGCCGCCGTCCTGAACGCGGTGATTGCCTGGACCAAGGCTTTGTCAGACATGCCCTAGCTGGCGCGAGGTCGGCCGCGCTCGCCGGAGCGGCGGTCAGGGCGACGGCGCCCAGGGAGAGGGCCGCGGCCGTGGAGAGGCTGGCGATCGTGCGACTCGTCGTCTTCTTCATGTTTTGCTCCTCAGTTCGCTGTGTGCCGGGTTGGTCACAGGGAGTCGTTCGGAGCGTGTCCGGCGGCGGTTTGGCAACATTCCCGCGCCTCTCGGGCCATTCACAGCTAGCCTGAACTCGTGTTCGACTGGCTGATAGCTGTCCCCCCAATTCTTGTCGTCCTCCTCGTTGCTGGGATCGTCACGCTCGAGAGCCTCGGCCTGCCCCTGCCCGGCGAGAGCGTGCTCATCGCGGCGGTACTCCTGAGTCTCGGGGGCGCCGGGGTCGACCCGTGGCTGCTCGCCGCGGCCGCTGCCGTTGGCGCCATCGTCGGCGACTCGCTCGGCTACTACATCGGCAAGCGTTGGGGTGCCCGCCTGCTGCGCTACCTCTCGCAGCGGTACCCGAAGTACTTCGGCGTCGCCCGCATCAACGCGGCCGTCGGCCTCATGCAGAAGTGGGGGGCCTACGCCGTCTTCTTCGGGCGCTTCGTCGCTCTCCTGCGCGTGTTCGCCGGCCCCCTCGCGGGCGCCATGGCCATGCCGTACGGGCGTTTCTTGCTCGCGAACGCGCTCGGCGGCATCGCCTGGGCCGGTGGCGTCACTGCCATCACCGTCGCCCTCGGCAAGAGCGCGCTCGCGATCATCCACGCCTTTGGCTGGGTGGCGCTTGCGGCCGTCGCCGTCCTCATCATCGTCATCGTGGCGATCGTGGTCTACCGCGCGCGGCGCCGACCAGAGGGTGCGGATGCGGCGACCGAGACCGAGCAGGAACTCGACCTGCTCATCCCGGCAGCGCAGGATGCGCAGGGCGCGAACCCGGGAGGCGCGGCAGTCCGCGACGCCCTCGGCGCGGCCGTCAAGCCGCTCGTCACGTTCGCGCGCCGCGCGCCGTTCACGACGATCCTGGTGCTGGTCATCATCATCGGTGGCGTCGCCACCGGCGCGATGTGGCACCTGTCGCGTGCGCAGTCCTGGTACGGCGACGTCGCCTTCGGGCTCCCGCCGCTCGCGGCCGGCATGTGGTGGACCCCCATTACGGGCTCGCTGCTCGGCAACGGCGCCTGGCACTACGCCCTGCTGATCGTGCAGCTGCTCATCGTGGGTGGCATCTTCGAGTTCCGTTTCGGCTGGAAGCGCACCGCGCTCGTCTTCCTCGGCGGGCAGGCCCTCGCCGTGCTCGGCACGCTCGCCATCGTCGCGGTCCTCGCGCCGACCGGCTGGGAATGGGCCACTCGCCTCGCCGACGACCTCGACGTGGGCGCATCCGGTGGCATCGCAGCCCTGACCGCCGCGCTCGTCTGGGTCCTCCGCCCACCGTGGCGGCTCCGACTCGGACTCGCCCTCGGGGCGCTCGTCTCCCTCCGGCTGCTCTACGTGGGCGACCTCGCCGACATCGAGCACTTCCTGCCCGTCGCCGCCATCTTCACGATCTACGCGCTGCAGCGCCACCGCGCCACCGGGCTCGCGACGAGCACGCGCGAGGACCGGCTCATCGCCTTCACCGCGCTCATCGGCCTCGGGACGGCGCAGGTGGTCGCCGCGCTCTTCTCGCTCGACGGCCCGCTCGGCAAGTCGACGGCAGAGACCGAGACTTGGGTGGGCGTCGCGATCGACGTCGTCGTCATCCTGCTCGTCGCCAACGGCATCAGGCGGGGCCAGCGTTTCGCGTGGATCGTCGCGGTCGCCCTCGGCATCTTCAACCTCCTCGAGCTTCTGCTGATCGTGGTCGCCGTCGCAACCTCCGGCAGCCTCGACGAGGGCCTCACCATGAACTTCGCGGGCTCCCTGCTGTGGGTTCTGGTCGTGGGCTTCCTCATCGTCGCCCGTCGCTCGTTCGCCGTCCGTGTCCGTCCGTCGAAGAACTCGATCTCAGGCGAGAGGCGTGGCACGGTCGAAGAAGCTCGCGAGATCCTCCCGAAGGTCGGGGGAAGCACCATCTCCTGGATGACGCTCTGGCCCCGCAACCATTACCTGCTGAGCGCGAAGAAGGACGGCTACGTCGCCTACCAGGAGTACTCGGGGGTCGCGCTCGCGCTCGGCGACCCGGTCGCGCCTGCCAGCGAACTCAGCGAGCTCATCCACGACTTCGCCTCACGCGCCGAGCTCGCCGGGCACACGCCCGCGTTCTTCTCAGCCACTCAGGCGACCGTGGATGCGGCTCCCGCGAGCTGGCAGCGCGTGCAGGTCGCCGAGGACACGATCATCGACCTCCCGGGCCTCGAGCTCAAGGGGAAGCCGTGGCAACCCGTCCGCTCGGCCGTGAACCGTGCAGAGCGCGAGGGGATCCGCTTCAAGATGACAACCCTCGCCGAGGAGCCATGGGCCGTGCTCGCGCAGGTGCGCGCGATCTCAGAGGACTGGGTCGGCGACAAGGGGCTCCCCGAGATGGGCTTCACGCTCGGCGGCGTCGACGAGGCGCTCGACCCTGCCGTTCGCCTCGGGATCGCGATCGACGACGACGGCAGCGTGCACGGTGTCACGTCGTGGCTGCCCGTCTACGGCAAGGACGGCGAGGTCCGAGGCTGGACCCTCGACCTCATGCGTCGCCGTGACGGCGGCTTCAAGCCCGTCATGGAGTTCCTCATCATCTCGTCAGCCATGGCGTTCCGGGACGAGGGTGCCGCCTTCGCCTCCTTGTCCGGAGCCCCGCTCGCGGGTTCCGGAGAGGCAGAGGCGACGCCGCTCGACCAGGTGCTGAGCCAGGTCTCGGAGCTCCTCGAGCCGCTCTACGGCTTCTCGTCGCTGCACAACTTCAAGATGAAGTTCAACCCGCGCTTCGAGCCCATGTACCTGGTGTTCCGCGACGAGTCCGACCTGCCTCGCATCGGCATCGGGCTCACGCGCGCGTACCTGCCGACGGCCACGACTGGTCAGCTGATCAGGGCGGGGCTGGGCGCGGGCAAGTAGCGCTTCGCGTCCTTCTCTCCGAGGCGGGCTGCGTCGGCAAGCCACTGCTGCCGGCGCTGCTCGGTCGAGGTCTTGACGGGGGAGTAGCGGGTCACCGCGATCGGCGACAGGCCGATGAAGCCCAGCACGTGCGTCTTGAGCTGTCGAATGGGCGTGTTGCCGGTGAGCCGAAGGTAGTAGCCGGGGCTGTCCGCGGTCAGGATGATCCGCGAGCTGCGCCCCCTGAGGAGGCCCTTCGGCACGGTTCCCGAGGCGTCGTAGGTCATACGCGGGAGCAGGAGCCTGTCGAAGAACCCCTGTAGGAGCGACGGCACGGAGCCCCACCACACCGGGGTGACGACGACGATGCGCGATGCCTCCTGGATCGCGGCCCAAGCATCCTGCAGGTCTGGCTCGAGCTCCTGCCTTCTGGTGTAGCCGAAGCGCATGTTCTGGTCGAACGCGAGTTCTCGCACCGCGAGGACGCGCGCGTCGCCATGCGCGTCGGAATAGCGTGCGGCGAGGGCCGCGCAGAGGGAGTCGGGGTTGGGGTGGCCGTCGATGACGAGGGTGTGCATGCTGGCTCCAAGGCCTTGATGTGGACAGTGTCAAGATGTGGCGAGAGTCAGCCTAGCTAGAATGTTGCGCATGTCAAGATCGGATGCGTCCTACCACCACGGCAACCTCGGCCCCGTGCTCGAGGCCGCGGGTGTCGAGCTGCTCGCGCAGAAGGCTCACACGTCGATCAGTCTCCGCGAGCTGGCCCGCGAGGCAGACGTGAGCCACAATGCGCCGTACCACCACTTCGGCGACAAGGCAGGCCTCTTCAAGCGGCTCGGCGAGGTGAGCATGCAGCGGCTGGTCGACCAGTTCGCGGCGGCGGATGAGCCGGGCCTCGACCCTGGCGAACGCGCCGTCGCGCTCGGGGTCGCATACGTCGAGTTCGCCGTCGACAACCCGCACGCGTTCACGCTCATCTACGACCCTGAGGTCTGCATCCCCGGATCGCCGAGCCCCGTGATGGCTCCGCTCATTCGCGAGCTGGAAGTGCGGCTCGGGGACGCGGCGGCCGGGCTCGACCCCGAAGCGGGGGTGGAGAGGATCGAGGCGCGAGCGACGGCGCTCTGGGCGACCGTGCAGGGGCTCTCGCATCTCGTGATCGCGGGCCATCTCACCCGGGGCCAGATCAAGCCTGCGATCGCCGAGTCGCTTCGACGCTGAAGCGACCAGGCGGATGCCTCGAAGTGAGGCTCGGGTCAGGAGAGCGACTCGACGACGGCGACGATCCGCCGTTCGCGCGTGGCCTCCGCCTTCGCCGACTCGACCTTCGTGACGTGGGCCTTCTTCGCGCTCGGGGAGAGCGCATCGAAGCGAGCCCGCGCCCCAGCTGCCTCGAGTGCGGCAGCGAGGTCGGCCGGGACCTCCGTGGTGCGCGGCTCGGTGTCGAGCTCGAGGAGCACCGTGATGGCGTCGCCGCCCTCAATGCCGGTCTCCTTGCGCTTGTCGGAGCTGAACGGAATGAGGAAGCGGCCGCCCATCACTCCGACGGTGCTTCGATAGGTGTAGCCGTTCACCGTCACGATGACCGGCGGCTTCTTGCCCCCACCCAGTTGCTCGATGAGTTCTGCTGGAACCTCGATGCCGGTGTTCTTGCCCGAGAGGCTCATGTTCGTCGTGAATTCCATGCTCAGATTGTTCTACGGGATTCCCCGCCGAAATGAGTCGAAATGTCGGTCGTCTTTGCCACGATCAGACCGCGCGACGATGCTCGTCGTCGCCGTGATCGAAAGGCCGAACCATGGCTGCACTGCTCAACCCCTACCTCCATTTCATCGACAACGCGCGCGAGGCGCTCGAGTACTACAAGGAGGTCTTCGGCGGCGAGCGCACGATGAGCACCTTCGGCGGCTCCGGCATGCCGATGGACCCCTCCGAGTCGGAGAAGATCATGCACGGCCAGCTCACGACCGCGAGCGGTTTCACGATCATGGCCTCCGACACGCCCTCCTACATCATTCCCTCGCCGGGGCGCACTATCGAGATCTCGCTCAGCGGAGACTCCGCCGACGAACTGCGCGGTTACTGGGACAAGCTCGCCGACGGCGGCGAGATCGAGCAGCCGCTGGTCCAGGCTCCATGGGGAGACACCTTCGGGATGCTCGTCGACCGCTTCGGCATCGCATGGATGGTCAACATCCTGGGAAGCTGACGAGGCTTTTCCTCCTCCGGTGTGGGGGAAAGTGCGATCGGCGTCACTGCGCCGTACACTTGACGCCGACCTACTGCGAGGTGAGTGACCCTGGTGCCATCGAGTTTCGACGTGACGTCGCTTGCTTCTCTCGATACTTCCGCGTTGCCGAGAATCGGACGAGCTGTCGGGCGCGGGAGCGCGCACGCGAAGCTCATCCTCTTCGGCGAGCACGTGGTCGTCTACGGGAAGCCCGCCGTCGCGCTACCGCTTCGCGCTATGCGCATGCGTGCGACTGCCTGGCGCGAGGGCACTGAGCCCCGCTTCGAGTCAGACCACTACACGGGGCCACTCGCTGCTGCTCCGGAGATCGTCGAGGCGCCGCGGAAGGCGATCGAGGAGACGCTCCGGGCCATCGGGGGAGATCTCGAAGGCCTGACGGTCGCGGTCCGCGGGAACATTCCACTTGGTCGCGGCCTCGGGTCGAGCGCCGCGGCCGCGGGCGCCATCGTCGACGCCGTCTCGCGACTCCACAACGTGACGCTCTCCGGTGGGGAGCACTTCGCGCTTGTCCAGCTGGCCGAGCAGGTGGCGCACGGCAAGCCGAGCGGGCTTGACGCGCTCGCCACGACGATCCCGTCGCCCATCCGCTTCCAGAACGCCAGCGCCGTGCCCGTTCCCGTCGCGCTTGACGCTTGCTTCGTGATCGCCGACACGGGCGTGCACGGGTCGACGCGCCAGGCCGTCGATGACGTGCGCACGTCCCTCGAGCGCGACAACGACTCGACGATGGCGACCATTGATGCCCTGGGAGAGCTGTCCGATTCGGCCATCGCCGACCTCGAGACCAACGAGCCACGCTCGCTCGGGGCCCGAATGTCTCAGGCGCACGAGCTGCTCTCGAAGCTCGGTGTGAGCCACCCAGCACTCGACGGACTCGTCGCAGCGGCGACGGGAGCCGGAGCGTTCGGGGCCAAGCTCACGGGCGGAGGCCTCGGCGGATGCATCGTGGCCGTCGTCGAGCGCGGGAACGCATCGGCCGTCGCATCGGCGCTGCAGAGCGCTGGCGCCATCCAGACCTGGAGCGTCACCAGCACTGGCACACCGCTGTGAGCGCGACCGCCGTCGCCTTCCCGAACATCGCGCTCATCAAGTACTGGGGGAAACGCGACGAGGCGCTCATCATCCCGCAAACCTCGAGCCTGTCGCTGACGCTCGCCGTCTACCCGACGACCACGACCGTCACCCTCCTGCCTGATGGTGGTCAGCACGAGATCCTGCAGGACGCAGCTCCCATGCCGCAGGCCGCCGCGGCCAAAGCCTCGCGCTTCCTCGACCACGTCCGGGAACTTGCCGGCAGCGCTCGAGCAGCGCGAGTCGAGACGAGCAACGCCGGACCAACCGGTGCCGGGCTGGCCTCGTCCGCCTCAGGCTTCGCGGCACTCGCCGCCGCAGCCGCAGCCGCCTACGGGCTCGACCTGTCGCCGCGCGACCTCTCCCGCCTCGCCAGGCGTGGCTCCGGTTCCGCGTCCCGCTCCGTCTTCGGCGGCTTCGCCGTGTGGAACGCCGGCACCGACGACCTCAGCTCCTACGCGGAACCCGTGGACGACGCGAAGATCGACGCGGCCATGGTGCTCGGCATCGTCAACGCCGGTGCGAAGCCCATCTCGAGCCGAGACGCCATGCGACGCACCGTCGAGACGTCGCCGTACAACGCGCCGTGGGTGGAGACCAACCCGAGCGAGCTTGCACTCATGCGCGAGGCGCTTCGCAGGGGCGACTTCACCGCGGTGGGCGAGATCTCGGAGCGGAACGCGCTGCGCATGCATGCCGCGATGCTCGGCGCCGTGCCGCCCGTCCGCTATCTCACCGCGGGCAGCATGGCGCTGCTCGACGCCGTGGCCGACCTCAGGCGCAACGGCCTCGAGGCGTACGCGACTATGGATGCGGGTCCGAACGTGAAGACGCTCTGCCGGTCGTCCGAGGCCGTCGAGGTGCGAGACGCGCTCGCTGCCGCTAACCCCGGCATCGAGTTCGTGATCGCCGAGGCTGGTCCGGGCGTTTCCGTCTCCGTTTCCGACTCCGGGAGCCAGCGGTGATCGTTGCCGAGGCGCCAGGCAAGCTGTTTGTCAACGGCGAGTACGCGGTTGTCGAACCCGGCAGGCACGCGGTCGTCGTCGGTGTCTCAAGGCTCCTTCGCGCCGCACTACGCCCCGCCGAGATCGGCTCCGACACCACCGTCACCTCGCGCCACTTCGGCGCGCAGGCCGTGCCCGTGCGGATCGAGGGCGGCTCCGTCTCGATTAACGCGCCTGGCGCTGAGCTTGTCGCCGAGTGCATCCGCGTCGTTGTGGAGCTCGCGCGCGAGCGCGGCGTCGAGCCCCTGCCGTTCTCGCTCGAGATCACGAGCGAGCTCGACGACGTGAGCGGGAGAAAATTCGGGCTCGGTTCGAGCGGCGCCGTCGCGGTGGTCACCGTGAGAGCCGTCGCCGAGCACTTCGGCCTGCTTCTTGACGACGACGCGATCTACCGGCTCGCGAGCCTCGCCACCATCGAGCTGCGACCCGCCGCCTCGTGCGCGGACGTCGCGACGAGCACGCTCGGGGGATGGGTGCACTACGCCTCGCCAGATCGCCTCGCCGTGCGCGAGCTGCGACGCTCGCGAGGCGTCCAGGCGAGCCTCGCCGAGGCGTGGCCGGGGCTCGTCCTCGAGGCGCTTCCCGACCCGAGCTCGATCGTGCTGCACGTCGGCTGGACCTCGGCACCGGCCTCGACCGCCGAGCTCGTCGGTACCCTCCATGCTGGTGACTGGCGGTCGACTGCCGGCTACTCGGCCTTCCTGAGCGAGAGCGACCGCATCACGGCGTCCCTGGTCGCCGCGGTCCGGGCTGACAATGCCGATGGCGCGCTCACCGCCATCCGGGACGCGGAGGCCAACCTCGGAGCGCTCGACCAACTGAGTGGCATCGGGATTCGCACCGAGGCGCTCCAGGCGCTCATCGCGGCGGCCCGAGAAGTCGGCATCCCGGCGAAGACCTCAGGGGCAGGTGGCGGCGACTGCGGTATAGCGCTCGCGCCAGCTCGCAACGAGGCATTGGACGCCGCCTGGCGCGCAGCCGGAATCGAAGTCCTAGATCTGCACGTTGTACCGCACCGTCGAGTTGGAGTTCGCGAACATGGGTAACCGCAAGGACGAGCACGTCGACCTGGCTCTCGCTCAGCGGGCAGGGATCACGCGCAACGACTTCGACGACGTGCGCTTCGTGCATCACGCGCTCGGAGGCGTCGATCGCGCGTCCGTCTCGACGGCCGTGCAGGTGGCGGGCGCGACGTGGCCCGTGGCGTTCTACCTCAACGGCATGACCGGGGGCAGCGAGCGCACCGGCGTCATCAACCGCGACCTCGCGGTCGCCGCTCGTGAGACCGGGATCGCGATGGCCGCGGGCTCGCTCTCGGCCTTCCTCAAGGATGCTTCGACGGCCCCCAGCTTCCGCGTCATCCGCGACGAGAACCCCGGCGGCTTTGTCATGGCCAACGTCAACGCCACGGTCAGCGCTGATGACGCGCAGCGGGCCGTCGACCTGCTCGAGGCGGACGCGCTGCAAATTCACATCAACTCCGTGCAGGAGACGGTCATGCCGGAAGGCGACCGTGACTTCGCCGCGTGGCCAGCGGCCATCGAAGCGATCGTGCAGCGAGTCGGCGTGCCCGTCATCGTCAAGGAAGTTGGCTTCGGGCTCAGCGCGAGCACGCTTGCGCGCCTCGCCGAGCTCGGCGTGCAGTTCGCCGACGTGAGCGGACGCGGCGGCACCGACTTCGCGAAGATCGAGAACTCGAGGCGTCGCCTTGGCGATTACGCGCCGCTTGTCGGGTGGGGTCAGTCGACGCCTGAGGCGCTCATCGAAGCTGATGCAAGCACTGCGGCGCTGCCCGTCTTGCTCGCCTCCGGCGGTGTGCGCACGTCACTCGACGTGCTTCGGGCGCTTGCGCTCGGCGCGCGCGCCGTCGGCATCTCCGGGCACTTCCTCGAAGTGCTCGTCGAGCACGGCGTGGAGGGGCTTGTCGAGCACATCCGCTCCTGGCAGGAGCAACTCGCCGCACTGCAGACCATGCTCGGCGCGACCACGACGGAGGCGCTCACTCAGCAGGAGCTCATCCTGCACGGCGCGCTCCTCGAGTTCTGCGCCTCCCGCGGCATCGACCCAGCCGCCGTCTCGCGATCACGCGGGCGCGGCACCCTCCCATCGAAAGGACAGCGATGAGCACCGAGCTCCTCGACCACGCACCAGTTCCGCTCAAGTGGGTCGGCCCTGTTCGCGTGACCGGAAACGTCATGGAGGGTGAGCAGCTTGTGCCGCTCGCAACCTACGAGCAGCCGCTCTGGCCCTCGGTCGGCCGCGGCGCCAAGATGTCGATGCTCGTCCCTGACGGCATCAAGGCGACGCTCATCGACGAGCGCATGAGCCGCTCCGTGCTCTTCGAGGCCGACGACGCCGGAGTCGCGCTCGAGGCGCTGCACGAGATCCAGGCGCACATGCACCTGCTCCAGGAGGTCGTCGCGACGAGCAGCCGCTTCGCACGCCTCATCGACCTGCACGCCCAGATCGCGGGGAACCTGCTGTTCCTCCGCTTCGAGCTCACAACCGGTGACGCATCCGGCCACAACATGGTGACCCTCGCGTCCGAACGGCTCATGGACTTCATCCTCCGTCGCTGGCCCGAGCTCCGCTACGAGTCCATCTCAGGCAACTTCTGCTCCGATAAGAAGGCGACCGCCGTCAACGGCATTCTGGGCCGCGGCAAGAACGTCGTCACCGAGCTCGTGCTCCCGCGACGCACCGTCGAGCGGTGGCTGCGGTCGACACCCGAGAAGATCGCGCAGCTGAACGTGCGCAAGAACCTCATCGGCACGATGCTCGCGGGAGGCCTGAGGACGGGCAACGCGCACTACGCGAACATGCTCCTCGGGTTCTACCTCGCGACAGGGCAGGATGCGGCGAACATCGTGGAGGGCTCGCAGGGCATCACCCACGCTGAGGTGCGCGACGGCGACCTGTACTTCTCGTGCACGCTCCCCAACCTCATCGTCGGCAGCGTCGGTAACGGCAAGGGCCTCGACTTCATCGAGGCGAACCTCGAGCGGCTCGGCTGCAAGGAAGACCGCGAGCCCGGGGCAAACGCTCGGCGACTGGCCGTACTGTGTGCGGCAACCGTTCTCTGTGGCGAACTCTCCCTCATGGCAGCTCAGACGAACCAGGGCGAGCTCATGGCCTCGCACATCAAGCTGGAACGCGCCGCGAACTGAGCGGCGCGCGGAAACGAGCGAACACTATGACAACACCAATCGGCATCCACGACCTCGCGTTCGCGACGGGATCACGAGTGCTCGACCTCTCGGTGATCGCCGAGCGGCTCGGCACCGAGATCGAGAAGTACACGATCGGCATCGGCCAGGAGCGGATGAGCATCCCCGCCGCCGACGAGGACATCGTCACGATGGGCGCGGCCGCCGCCAAGCAGATCATCGACCGGCACGGCGCTGAGGGCATTCGCACCGTCCTGTTCGCGACGGAGACGGGTATCGACCAGTCGAAGGCCGCTGGGGTCTACGTGCACCAGCTGCTCGAGCTGCCGGCGACCTGCAGGGTCGTCGAACTCAAGCAGGCGTGTTACTCGGCGACCGCGGCGCTCCAGTTCGCGACGGCACTCGTCGCCCGCGATCCCCGGCAGCGCGTGCTGGTCATCGCGAGCGACGTCGCCCGCTACGAGCTCGGCTCGAGCGGGGAACCGACGCAGGGAGCCGGCGCGGTTGCCATGCTGGTCGCGGCAGATCCTGACCTTGTCGTCATCGAGCCTGGCTCCGGGGTCTTCACGAGCGACATCATGGACTTCTGGCGTCCGAACGGCCGCGTCACGGCGCTCGTGGATGGCAAGTACTCAATCCGCGCCTACCTTCAGGCCGTCGAGAACGCCTGGAACGACTACTCGGCACAAGGCGGATTCCCGATCTCCGAATTCAATCGTTTCTGCTATCACCAGCCCTTCACGAAGATGGCGTCGAAAGCGCACCGCCACCTCATCAAGACGGCAGGCGGCGACCTCGACCCCGCAGTCCTCGACGCGCAGATCGCGCCGACGCTGAAGTACAACAGAGTCATAGGAAATACGTACACCGCGTCGATCTACCTCGCGCTCCTCAGCCTCCTCGACAGCGACGAAGAGCTCGACGAAACGAAGATCGGCTTCCTGAGCTACGGTTCTGGAAGTGTGGCCGAGTTCTTCGCCGGCACCGTTCAGCCGGGATATCGCAAGCATTTGCGCTCGGAGGAGAATCGATCCGTCCTCGCCGCGCGAGTTCCCATCGATGCCAGCGAATATCTCACCTGGCATGAGCGGCGCGACCCTACCGAGCTCGGCGATTTCGCCCTGCCGAATGAGACGCCAGGGCCTTTCCGTTTGGCTGGCTTCACCGATCTCAAGAGGGACTACGCCGTCACGCAGTAATTCCACTGGTTCACGGGGCTAGCATTCGGGTATGAGCGAGAACATCACCGTCGGAGTCGCCGGAAACCTTCCTGGAATCGTCGCAACGCGGTGGGCGGCAGCCCGTGCGTCGCGGGGTCAGAAGCGCCTGCGACTCGTGCATATCGTCGATCCGAGAATCGCTGGGGCGGGTAATCCCGACCTGCTCATCGAAGCGGAGAGCGCCGCGGCACGCATCCTCGAGGAGGCGACGGAGGCCGCGCTTGCGGTCGACCCCGCCCTCGACGTGGAGACCGTCGTCCTGACGGGGGCGATCATCGAGACGCTCGCGGAACTCTCGAAGTCTTCAGGGCTCCTCGTCGTCGGCAGCAACAGGGGAGACGCCCCCGGGCGGGCCAGCGGAACCCACAGCGTGCGCGTGGCGGCCGCAAGCGAGTCGCCTGTTGCAGTGATCCCCGACGTCGATCTTGCCGCACGACGCGGTGTCGTGGTTGGGGTCGACGGCTCGGACCTCTCCGAGCACGCACTCGCAGTGGCCGCAGAAGAGGCGAGCCGCCTTGGGGAGCCTCTCATTCCGGTGCACGCCTGGCACGCTCCGAATGTGTACGGCGGGGGCGTCATCGTCACCGGGGACTTCTTCGACGAGCTGCGTCTAGCAGCCGAGGAGACGCTCTCGCTGGCGCTCGCCGGCCTCAGGGGACGCTACCCGGATCTCGAGATCACGCCGGTTGTTGTCGAGGGAATCCCAGATATGGCGATCCTCGATGCTGCGCACTCGGCTTCGCTCGTCGTCGTCGGCAGCAGGGGTCGAGGAGCCTTCGTGCGTCTCTTGCTCGGTTCAGTGAGCCACGGTGTCCTCGCACACCTCGAGACGCCGACCATCGTCGCGAAGTAGTCCGAGTACAGCGAACCTCCGGAACACAGATAGAGGGCCGGACGGCATTTGCCGTCTGGCCCTCTTCTCTGCGTGCGGTCTCCAGGGTGAACCCGTGAGACTTTTCGAACCCGTGTTTAGGAGTTCGCGGCCTCGTAGTCTTCGATGATCGAACCGGGGATGCGTCCGCGGTCTGAGATCTTGTGACCTTCTGCACGAGCCCAGGCGCGAATAGCGGCGAGGTCACGCTTGGGGCGGTTGGCGGCGGTGCCCGTCGACTTGGTCTTGCGGGCCTTGGCTACCGTGCGAGCCGCCGAGACGTAGTCGGTGAGCGCATCGCGCAGCTTCTTGGCGTTCTCGTCTGAGAGGTCGATTTCGTAGTCGGTTCCGTCCAGGGCGAATTGAACGGTCTCGCCTTCACCCTCGGCGAGTGAAGTCGAGTCGATGTCGTCGACGAGCTGATAGATGACTTTCCTGGCCATGAGGTCCCCTTCGTTAATTGCAGAGCGAATACATGTTAGATGATTCTCCGGTGATTTGAATCCAAGTTCGTTCAGGGGAGCGAGTTCAGGCCCGGAATAACCCTCAGGCTAGGTGCCGACACGATGGACTAGAGCAGGCCCGAATGGATTTCGGTTGGCGCTCGAGAAGCGTTCCAATTGGTTGGATGGTTGGCGAAGGGCTTTGCAGGCGGAAGTCGGCGTCGATGGGCAGGATACGATCACGACAGCTATGAATGTGCTCCAGGGATTCGCGGTCATCGCCGTCATCGTTACGGTGGGAGTGTTCCTGGCACGCAGCGGCGTGCTCGGCCAGGCGGGGCAGACCGGGCTGTCGAAGCTGGCATTCAACGTTGCAACCCCCGCGTTGCTCTTCACGCTCATGGCCGACGCGCACCTTGAAGTGCTCTATTCGAGTCAGTTCGTCGTGACCGCGATTGCAATGACCGCCGTTGCGCTCATCTATGGCGCGGTCGGTGCGCTCCGCAAATGGGGTCTCGCGACCACGACCTCCGGGGCGATGGCGGCGAGCTACGTCAACGCGGGCAACCTCGGCATCCCGATCGCCGTCTACGTGCTCGGAGACGCGACGTTGGTCGCGCCCGTCATGCTCGGACAGCAGCTCATCATGGGGCCGATCTTCATGACGCTGCTCGACATCGCGTCCAGAGACGCGGACGCGCCCAGGCTCCGGTGGTGGCAGATCGTGCTGCGGCCGTTCAAGAACCCCATCGTCATTGGCGCGCTCGGCGGTATCGCTGTGAGCGCGCTCGGCATCACGATCCCACCGTTCCTCCTCGACCCACTCGAGCTGCTCGGCGGCATGAGCGTCCCTGCGATGCTCCTCGCGTTCGGCATGTCGCTGTGGGGCAACGCGATCCCTTTCCGCGAACCGGACCGGGCGCCTGCGATCGTCGCGACCGTCCTCAAGGTGTTCGTGCATCCGGCCCTCGCGTGGCTCATCGGCGCCTGGCTTTTCGGGCTCGATGGTGCCGCCCTGCTCATCGTCGTCGTGACGGCGGCGCTCCCATCAGCGCAGAACGTCTTTACCTACGCGAGCAACTACGGGGTCGGGATGCGCGTCGCGCGGGAGACGATCCTGGCCACCACGTTCCTGTCGGTGCCCGTCATCTTCGTCGTATCCGTGCTCCTTTCGAAGTAACGCGGGGCGATTGCCGCTGGCGCTTCGAATTCGAGGCGGGCTAACTTTGAGACATGGAGCTCTGGCGCGGGGAACTGCGATGGCCGATCAAGTCGTCCTTCGTCGAGTACGTTCGTCGCTCTGGCGGCGATGTGCACATGCAGGGCGGCGCATTTGTCGACGACGAGGAGTTCGGCTACCCGCGCGGTGTCGCAGACTCAGCGTGGCTTGCAGGAGACGCGCCTGTGGGGAGCGCGAGCTTCGTCGGCGCCGTCCGGTTGACGGGCCACGGTGGCATGCTCGACGTGACGTTCCGCAATCCGCAGCTCGTCTTCGACGGCGAAGACGCGCGGCTTGTTGTGCAAGGCCTGGACGGCGCACCCATCGACTTCGCGAGCTGCGAGATCGGCACGCCGCTCGTGCGTGACGACGTCGCCGAGTGGCTGGGGGTGCGCGTGATTCTCACTCCGGCCGGGTCTCAGGTCTTCAACGGCATGTACCGCCCGTACTCGGAGATGGACTCGTTGAACTTCACGCTTGCCCTCGGTCGAGCGCAGTCGCCGCGCGAAGAGCGCGCCTAGCCAGGGGGCTAGCGGGTCTCGTCCGGGGCCCTGTCGGGCGCCTGGGTGAGGTCGGGGAGGATCCCGCCCTCGGTAAGTTGTTTTGCGAGTCCCGCGCCGTCAGGAGCGTAGACCCACGGCACTGGCGCGTTCTTGCGCCAGTGAGCACTCGCGGCACGCCCGCCGGCGAGTACAGCCTCGCTCGTCGACAACTGCCTGATGGCGATGGCGAGCACCCGGTCAGGATGGCGGCTCGTGAACTCGCCGTAGATCTGCTCGTCGTGCTGGCCGTCGTCGCCGACCAGGATCCACTTGATGTCGGGGAATTCGCGCGCGAGGCGGTCGAGGTTCGAGACCTTGTGCTCGAGCCCTGACCTGAAGATGCGCTCGGGCGTTGGTCCCCAGTCGGTGAGAAGCAGCGGTCCTGCCGGGTAGAGATTGCGTCCGAGGAAACGCGCGAGCGTCGGAGCCACGTTCCATGGCCCTGTCGAAAGGTAGACGACCGGCGTCTCGCTGCGCCCGAAGGAGGTCAGGATGCGCTCTGACAGCACGTTCATGCCTGGCGTCGGCGTGCGGGCATGCACGTCGAGCACGAAGGTGTTCCAAGCCGCGAGCATGGGGCGGGGGAGTGCCGTCACCATGACCGTGTCGTCGATGTCGGAGAGGAGGCCGACGCGCTGGTCATCGGCGACGATGAAGACAGGGGCCTCGCTGGTCTGCCGATCGAAGCTCTCGAACGTGATCGTGTTCCACCCAGGCGCGAGGTTCGCCGGCAGGTTGATATCCACGATGCCGCCTCGGTCGGCCTTGACTGGGTGCCTGACGCCGTCGATGATGACCGTCGCTGGCACGTTGCCCGCAGAGACCCGCGCGAAACTGCGCCACCCGCGCACGACGGACTCGCGCCGCTTGCGGCGCAGGAGTCGGGAGAGGCTGAATCTCCGTCGGTTGCCTGGGGGCGCCATGTGGACCCGCGCGAGCGCGCGAACCCACGTCGTGGTCCCGTATCCCGTGTACGGCTCAAGGACCGTGAGATAGCCGCGCTTTCGGACCAGCTTGACGCGCACGAGGCGGACGCGGTCCTCGATTCGGAAGGCGTTCGCAATCACGGCTCGCACAGGCCTGAGCCCAAGGAGCCAGCGTTCGAGCGGAGACTGGGCGTCGGAGGTCGGCGTCACCCGCTCATCCTCGCACGCCGGCGGTCTCGGCGTCTGTGCTGTCGGCGCCTCGGCTGGCCGAGTCGCTCTGGTCTGCGCCTGTCCGCTCGGCCTGGGCGCTGGCGGTTGCCTCGTCGAGGTCGCGGTTCATGACCTTCCCGATCGAGCGCTTCACGAGCCACATGATGAAGAGGAAGGCCACGATGATGCCGACGAAGAGATAGCCCGCCCAGTGCAGCGACGAAGAGAGCTCGCGGAAGCCCGCAGAGGCCCCTGCCGCGGCGCTGACGTAGGCCGTGGACCAGATGACGCACGCGGGAATGGTCCACGCGAGGAAGCGCCGGTATGGCATGCCGGCCATGCCAGCCGTGAGCGGCACGAGCGAGTGGAGCACCGGCAGGAAGCGTGAGATGAGGACGGCCGGGCCGCCACGGCGCTGGATGAGGAGTTCGGCGCGTTGCCAGCGCTCGTCGCCGAGCCATCGGCCGACGCGGGAGGCGTGGATGCGAGGGCCGAACGTGTGACCGAGCCAGAAGCCGAAGGATTCCCCGAGGAGGGCTCCGATGATCGATGCGGCGATCGTCAGTACCCAGGGGAGGGGCGCGTCGATGCCGGTGCTGAGGGCCAGGAGGACGGTCTCGCCAGGCACGATGAGCCCGATGAGCACGCTCGTCTCGAGCAGGATTGCGACGCCGACCAGCACGATCCGCCAGACGGGTGGCACGGATTCGATGTACTGGAGCGCAGTCTCGATCAGCTCGTTCATGCTCTGTTCCCCGCATCCATGACCGAGACTCTATGGCCCGAACTTTGGTGTCCCTGGGGATTCTGCTCCGTTATCATTTCGTTACACGCACTACATTATGTAGAAAAGCCTGGTCTGAGTACGAAACTCTGCTAACTAAGGGTGGCCTATTCGACACGATGTAGTAGTCGCAGCGGCGTAGCATTGGGCTCAGGAATCGCGCTGCGATTCCGGGGCCTCGCGCCCACCCCAGACGCATCAGGAGGCCTCGTGGACGCCCTGCTGGATCCACTCATTCTTGCGCGATGGCAGTTCGGTGTCACGACCGTCTACCACTTCCTCTTCGTGCCCGTCACGCTCGGGCTCGTTCTCGCCATCGCGATCTGGCAGACCGCCTGGGTGCGCACTGGCAAGGTGACGTACCTTCGCCTGACGAAGCTGTTCGGCAAGATGTTCCTCATCAACTTCGCCATGGGCGTCGTCACGGGCATCGTGCAGGAGTTCCAGTTCGGCATGAACTGGTCCGACTACTCGCGGTTCGTCGGTGACGTCTTCGGGGCTCCGCTCGCGTTCGAGGGGCTCGTCGCGTTCTTCCTGGAAGCGACCTTCATCGGCCTCTGGATCTTCGGCTGGGACAAGCTGCCACCGAAGCTGCACCTCGCCACCATCTGGCTGACGATGATCGGCACCTGGACTTCCGCCTACTTCATCCTCGCCGCCAACGCGTTCATGCAGAACCCGGTCGGCTACGAGATGAACGAGGCCAACGGAAGGGCCGAGCTCGTCGACTTCGGTGCGGTCCTCACCAACCCGGTAGCAATGGCGGCCCTCCCGCACACGATCTTCGCGTCTCTCATGGTCGGGGCGGCCATCATCATCGCGACCGCGGCCTGGCACCTCAAGCGTGACCAGAACCACGACGTCATGCAGCCCGCCCTGAAATTCGGCCTCTGGTTCATGCTGGTCGGCGGCGTCGGCACGATGCTCAGCGGTGACCAGCTCGGCCTCGCGATGGTCGAGGCGCAGCCCATGAAGATGGCTGCCGCAGAAGCCCTCTACACGACCGCCACAGGCGCGAACGCATCCTTCTCGATCTTCACGTGGGGAACGCCGGACGGCTCCTCAGAACTCTTCTCCATCCGCATCCCGTACCTCCTGTCGTTCCTGTCGACGCACACCTTCGACGGTACGGTCGAGGGCATCAACGACCTGCAGGCGCAGTACACCGCGCTCTACGGGCCCGGCGACTACGCACCGGTCATCTGGGTCACCTACTGGGCCTTCCGCTGGATGATGGGCTTCGGCATGGCCTCCATCGCCGTCGCGGTTGCCGGTCTCTGGGTCACGCGCAAGAAGGCCAAGAACCCGCCGAAGAAGTGGATGTGGAACGTCACGATCCTCACGGTGCTGTTCCCCACGCTCGGCATCACGGTGGGCTGGATCTTCACCGAGATGGGCCGCCAGCCCTGGCTCGTCTTCGGTCTGCTCAAGACCGAGGCGGGGGTGTCGCCGAACGTGAGCGGGCTCAGCGTGCTGATCTCCCTCGTCGCCTTCACGCTTGTCTACGCGATCCTCGCGGTTGTCGAGGTCAAGCTGCTCCTGAAGGCAGCGCAGGAGGACCCACCAAGTTTCGATTCCAACGCAGATGGCACCGTCGACGACGTTGCCGACGTCAAGGTGAAAGCGAGCGTCTACTGATGGATCTGCCCGTCCTCTGGTTCTGGATCGTCGCCTTCTTCTTCGTCGGGTACTTCGTGCTTGATGGCTTCGACTTCGGCGTCGGCATCGCCCTTCCCTTCATCGGCAAGGACGACACCGACCGTCGCGTGCTCATCAACACGATCGGTCCGATCTGGGACCTCAACGAAACCTGGGTCATCGTCGCAGGGGCCGCGCTCTTCGCGTCCTTCCCCGAGTGGTACGCCACGATCTTCTCCGGCTTCTACCTGCCCTTGCTGCTCATCCTGCTGGCGCTCATCGTTCGAGGGGTTTCGTTCGAGTACCGCCACCAGGGCAAGGGCGTCGAATGGACCAGGTGGTTCGACTGGATGATCTTCGTCGGGTCTGCAGTCCCGGCTCTCCTGTGGGGTGTCGCGTTCGCCAACATCACGCAGGGCCTCGCGCTCGACGAAAACTTCAACTACATCGGCTCGTTCTTCGACCTGCTGAACCCGTACGCGCTTCTCGGTGGGCTCACCACGCTCACGCTGTTCTTCTACCATGGGCTGGTGTTCATCACTCGGAAGACCGAAGGTGACATTCGCGACCGTGCACGATCCCTGGCGCTCAAGGTCGGCGTGGTGGTCGCGGTGCTCGCCATCGCGTTCCTCGGCTGGACGGTTGCCGCCCACTTCTCGGTCGCGGGGCTCATCCTCGCGCTGCTCGCGGTCCTCGCGTTTGTCGGCTCCTATGCGACCACTCTGCTGCGACGCGACGGCATCGCCTTCGCGCTCGGTGCCATCACGGTTGCCGCGGCTGTGCTGACGCTCTTCGCGTCGCTCTTCCCGAACCTGCTGCCGAACACGCTCGACCCGTCGAACCCCCTAACGATCACGAACGGCTCATCGAGCGACTACACGCTCGGCATCATGAGCTGGGCGGCGCTCATCATCGTCCCGTTTGTGCTCGCCTACCAGGCGTGGACCTTCTGGGTCTTCCGCAAGCGCATCAGCCGGAAGACGATCATCGGTGACGCACACGAGGAGCCAGCGGCCGTCGCCGCCTAACACGTGAAACCTCTCGACCCCCGACTCCTCAGCCACGCCGCGTCGGCACGAAGCTTCTTCGTGCTCGGCGCGGCGCTCGGCGCGGTGCAGACAGCGTCCATCATCGGCTTCGCCTGGCTGGTCACGCACCTCATCGTGTCGGCCATCGCCGGCGAACGCGTTGAAGACCTGCTCCCGTGGTTCGGCGCGCTGCTCGCGGTGATCGCGGTGCGCAGCGCTGCGACCTGGGGTATGGAGGCCATCTCGGCGCGAGCCGCTGCCAAGGTCAAGAGCGAACTCCGCTCGAAGCTGCTCGCCTCGGTCGCGAAGCTCGGCCCCGCCTGGCTCGCGGGCACGTCGAGTGCGCGGCTGACGACGCTCGCTGGGCCTGGGCTCGGTGCGCTCGACACCTACTTCGCGAAGTACCTGCCGCAGCTCATCCTGACGGCGATCGCGACACCCGTGCTCATCGTCGTCATGGCGATGTGGGACCTCCCGTCGGCCATCACGGTCATCATCACCTTGCCCCTCATCCCGATCTTCATGATCCTCATCGGCTGGGCGACTGAAAAGGTGCAGCAGCGGCAGTGGACTGCACTGTCGACGCTCGCCACGGGGTTCCTGGAAGTTGTCGAGGGCCTCTCGACGCTGAAGATCTTCGGCAGAGCGCAGCGGCAGCCCGCGCGCATCCGCCGCGTCACCGACGACTACAGGGTCGCGACCATGAAGGTCCTACGGCTCTCGTTCATGTCCGGGTTCGCGCTCGAGTTGCTCGCGAGCCTGTCCGTCGCCCTCATCGCGGTCACCATCGGCATCCAGCTCATCAACCGCGACATGACGCTCGAGGTCGGGCTGTTCGTGCTGCTGCTCGCTCCCGAGGTCTACCTGCCGTTGCGGCAAGTCGGCGCGCAGTTCCACGCGGCCGCGGATGGCGTAGCGGCCTCGGAAGATGTGTTCTCGGTCATCGAAGCGGCTGAGGAGGCGCCGCGGGATCCACAGGTGCTCGCGACCGGCCGCTCGACCGAAGCACCCGAGCGCGCAGGCGGAACCGATGGAGGCCTCGAATTACGTCACGTGACGGTCGGATACGAAGGACGGCCGGTCCTGCTCGACTACAGCCTCGGCGCCCCCGCCGGCGAAGTGACGGCGATCGTCGGCCCGTCCGGTGCAGGCAAGTCGACCCTGCTGGCGGTCGCGCGCGGCGCCGTCGAGTCCGAGGGATCCGTGACGATCGGCGGTGAGCAGCTGGGCGGTGAGTCCCGAAGGGCGGCCATCGCCTGGATGGGCCAATCCCCGTCGCTGATCGAGGGAACCGTCGCCGAGAACGTGGCGCTCGGACAACCGGATGCGAGCCAAGATGAAGTGCGCGCAGCCCTGACCGCTGCCGGCCTCGAGTCGCTCCACGGCGAGCGGATGCTCGGTGTCGCGGGCGCTGGGCTGTCCGGCGGGCAGTCCCAGCGCGTGGCCCTCGCGCGCACGCTCCTGCGCGCGCGGCGACTGGATTGCCCAGTCGTGCTCTTCGACGAGCCGAGTTCAGCACTCGACGCCGAGACCGAGCGGCGAATCGCGGACGCCTTCCGGAGCCTCGCCGACGAAGGCCGCGTTGTCCTCGTCGTCAGCCACAGGCGCGCGCTCGTCGCGTCCGCCGACTCCGTGCACACGATCGAGCGGCTCGAGGCGGTGGCACGCGCATGACCCGAATCCAGGAACGACCATCCGCCGATGAGCGCCGCATCCTCCGTCTCGCGATGCCCTCCGCCAGACGCCTGTGGCCGTCGATCGCCATCGGGCTGCTCAGCGCCATCTGCGCGGTAGCCCTCTTGGCGACGAGTGCCTATCTGCTCACGCGGGCATCGGAGATCATCCACATCCTGCTGCTTGGCATCGCCATCGTCGGGGTCCGCGCGTTTGCTATCGGGCGGGCCGTCTTCCGCTACGTCGAGCGACTCCTCGGGCACGACGCCTCATTCCGGCAGCTCGCGGAGTTGCGAGTCGGCGTCCTCGAACGACTCATCCCGCTCGCCCCTGCCGGGCTCGCCACGCATCGCCGCGGCGACCTCCTGACCAGGCTCGTGAGCGACGTCGACGAGCTGCAGTTCCTGCCGCTGCGCGTCGCGCAACCGCTCATCATCGCTGGGCTCACATCCGCGCTCTCCGTCATCGGCATCTGGCTCGTGAGCGCACCGGCTGCGATCGTGCTCGCCATCTGCCTTGTGATTGCCGGCATCGTCGCCACGACGACCAACCTCGCGATCTCGGGGCGCGCCGATCGCGAGGCGGCCCCTCTGCGCGCGGCCCTCAACGACCGCATCTACGAGACCGTCTCCAACTTCGAGACGCTCGAAGCCTACGGAGCGCTCGGCGCGAAGCTGGCCGAGGTCGATGCCGCCGATGCGAGGCTGCGCGACGCACTCGTCGCCAGGGCCAGGGGGAGCGGAGCCGTCGCGGGACTCGTGATGCTCTTCTCTGGGCTCGCGACCGCCGGTGCGCTCGCCGTGGGCATCAACCCGACGGTCGACGGCAGCCTGCTTGCGCCCATGCTCACGCTCATCGCGCTGGTGCCGATGGCGCTGTTCGAGATCTTCGCCCAGGTGCCCCAGGCGGTAGCGGCATGGCGCCAGGTTCGGGCCAGTGCGGCCCGCGTCGCCGACGTCGCCCCCGGAGAAGCGCCGAGCAGCCTGCCAGACGCCCAGCCCTTGCCCGCACAGCGCGCCGACGTGAGTCGGCCCGTAACGCTGACCCTCGACAACGTCTCCGCCTCCTGGCCGGGCGCGGTCGAACCTGCGATCCGGGGCATCTCCCTCGAGCTGGCACCCGGCGACCGACTGCTTGTCGAAGGAGAATCGGGCGCGGGTAAGACGACGCTCGCGAACGTGCTCGTGCGGTTCCTCGACTACGAAGGGTCCTACCGGCTCAACGGTGTCGAGGCGAAGGACTTTGCGCCGGCACAGGTGCGCGCAGCCGTCGGACTCATCGAGCAGCGGCCCCATATCTTCGACGAGAGCATCAGACAGAATCTGCTCTTCGCGAAGCCAGACGCCGAAGACGGTGAACTCGAAGCGGTGCTCGGCCGCGTCGGGCTTGGGTCGTGGCTCGACGAGCGAGGTGGACTCGAGGCCAGAGTGGGCGAACACGGCTCCCTCGTCTCTGGCGGACAGGCACAGCGCATCGCCCTCGCGAGGGGCCTCCTCGCGGGCTTCCCTGTGCTGGTGCTCGACGAACCAACGGCCAATGTCGACCCTGGGCTCGCCGACCAACTGGTCGCGGAGCTGCTTGATGCATCCGGTGCCGAACGATCGGTCGTGATCATCTCGCACACCCCCGTCGACCCGGCGCTCGTCACACGCGCGCTTCGCCTCGGCGGCGAGTAGTCTTGGGCGTTGGTGTGGAACGCGAAGAGCCCCGTGCTTCGCGAAGATGCCCGTCGAATGCGGCGGGTCCGCCCTCCGTGCAGCAAGGCGACGCGGTGAGACCTATCCACCGCCGAGCAACCTGCAAGAAATTGGAAGAGGAAATCTGTGACCGAAGCGACAGGCGCTGAGCCCCAGGAATACGACTTCAAGGCTCTCGAAGCGAAGTGGTCGGCTGAGTGGGACCAGCTTCAGCCTTTCGCGACGAACCTCGAGGGTGACGACCGCCCCCGCAAGTACGTCCTCGACATGTTCCCGTACCCGTCCGGCGACCTGCACATGGGCCATGCCGAGCAGTACGCGCTCGGCGACGCCGTCGCACGCTACTGGCGCCACCAGGGCTTCAACGTCCTGCACCCCATCGGCTGGGACTCCTTCGGCCTGCCCGCCGAGAACGCCGCCATCAAGAACGGTGGTGACCCCAAGGACTGGACGTACGAGAACATCGCGCAGCAGCGCGCGTCCATGAAGCGCTACGCGGCGTCCTTCGACTGGGACCGCGTCATCCACACCTCCGACCCTGAGTACTACCGCTGGAACCAGTGGCTGTTCCTGCAGATGTACGAGCGGGGCCTCGCGTACCGAAAGTACTCCGACGTCAACTGGTGCCCGAACGACCAGACGGTGCTCGCCAACGAGCAGGTCATCGACGGCCACTGCGAGCGCTGCGACGCGATCGTCGTGAAGAAGAAGCTCAACCAGTGGTACTTCAAGATCACCGACTACGCCGACCGTCTCATCGACGACCTCAACCAGCTCGAGGGGCACTGGCCGCAGAAGGTCATCACGATGCAGCGCAACTGGATCGGGCGCTCGCTCGGTGCAGACGTCGACTTCGTCGTCGAAGGCCGCGATGCTCCCGTCACGGTCTTCACGACGCGGCCAGACACGCTCTACGGCGCGACCTTCATGGTCGTCGCTCCAGACTCCGACCTGGCGTCCGAGCTGGCCGAGGGCGCCAGCGACGAGGTGCGCGAACGCTTCGCGACGTACCTCGCGGACACTCGCGCCCTCGACTCCATCGACCGCCAGTCGAGCGACCGTCCGAAGACGGGCGTTGACCTCGGCCGCTTCGCCATCAACCCGCTGAGCGGCGAGCGACTGCCGATCTGGGCAGCCGACTACGTGCTGGCCGACTACGGCACCGGCGCGATCATGGCCGTGCCCGCCCACGACCAGCGCGACCTCGACTTCGCGCGCGCCTTTGACCTGCCGGTCAAGGTGGTCGTCGACGTCACCCAGGCCGTCACCGGCGTCATCCCGATCATCCCCGAAGACGGGTCGATGCCAGAGTTCGAGGACCTGCACCCCGCCAAGACCGGCGTGGCGCTGTCGGGCGACGGGCGTCTCACGAACTCGGGACCACTTGACGGGCTCTCGAAGCGCTCCGGCATCCAGGCCGCCATCGAGCTCCTCGACGAGCGGGGCACGGGTCGCGCCGCGAAGAACTACCGACTGCGCGACTGGCTCATCTCCCGCCAGCGCTACTGGGGTACCCCCATCCCGATCCTCCACGGTGAGGGTGGCAAGGAAGTGCCGGTCCCGCTCGACCAGTTGCCCGTGCGCCTGCCGGAGGCCGAGGGCCTCGACCTGCGCCCGAAGGGTGCGTCGCCGCTCGGTGGTGCCTCCGACTGGGTGAACACGGTCGACCCGGAGACGGGCGAGCCGATGCTGCGCGACACCGACACGATGGACACGTTCGTCGACAGCTCCTGGTACTTCCTGCGCTTCCTGTCGCCCAACAACGAGACGGCGGCGTTTGACGAGAAGACCGCCTCGAGTTGGGCGCCAGTTGACCAGTACGTGGGCGGCGTCGAGCACGCCATCCTGCACCTCCTCTACGCGCGCTTCATCACGAAGGTGCTGTACGACCTCGGCCACGTCGACTTCACGGAGCCGTTCTCGGCGCTGCTCAACCAGGGCATGGTCGTCATGGACGGCAAGAAGATGTCGAAGTCGAAGGGCAACGTCGTCAGCCTCTCGGCGGAGCTCGACCAGTACGGTGTCGACGCCGTTCGTCTGACGATGCTCTTCGCGAGCCCGCCGGAGGACGACGTCGACTGGGCGGACGTGTCCGTGGCCGGTTCCGGCAAGTTCCTGGCACGTGCCTGGCGCATCTCCGGCGAGGTCACGAGCCCAGTGGGCGTCGACTTCGGAGAGGGCGACCGGGGACTGCGCCGCGAGACGCACCGCTTCCTCGCCGACATCCCGCAGCTCGCGAGCGGCTTCAAGTTCAACGTCGTCATCGCGCGCCTCATGGAGCTCACGAACGCGACGCGCAAGGCCATCGACTCTGGCGCAGGTCCAGCCGACCCCGCCGTGCGCGAGGCTGCAGAGGCCATCGCGGTTGTCCTCGACATGTACGCGCCGCACACCGCGGAGGACATGTGGGGGCGACTCGGCCACGAGGGCAGCATCTCGCACGTCAAGTGGCCCACTGCGGCTCGCTCGCTGCTCACACAGGACCAGGTGACGGCGGTCGTGCAGATCAACGGCAAGGTCAGGCACCGCCTCGACGTGCCGCCGACCATCGACGAGGCGTCGCTCGAGCAGCTCGCGATCTCGTCACCGAAGGTTCAGGCCGCACTCGACGGGCGGGAGATCGTCAAGATCATCGTGCGCGCCCCGAAGCTCGTCAACATCGCCGTCAAGGGCTAGCCTCAGCCAGCCGCCCACACGCAGACGCGCCCCGCTCCAAGAGCGGGGCGCGTTTGCATTTGCGTGGGCGTCAGCGTTCGCGTTGGCGCGTGCACCGGCGTCTGCGCCCGCGTCCGTGCGCGTGCGCGTGTGTGCTCGCGTAGGCGCTGCTCGACGTCTTCCTCCTGCCTTCTTCCTCCGTCTGGCTTCTTCTCTCGTTTCGGGATGGCTTTCTCACTTCGGGATGGGTTGCAACCCATCCCGAAGTGAGAAAGCCATCCCGAGACTGACGATCGACGGCTTAAGCGGCATTGTCGGTTGAAGGACGCCAGATTTCGGTTTTCGGGTGTCAGTTTTCGGGCGTTGGGTGTTGGTTGTTGGCTGTTGAGGGCCCACTCTGTTGTCACCGGCCTCGCGTGAGAGTCGCTCTCCACAGGAGGCGACTTCGCGGGCCAGCGGATGCGCGTGCCGTCGTAGCGTCCGAGGGTGTCCGAATCCGAGCTGGCCGACCTCTTCGAACGTCCGCCCCGACCGCGCGTGCGGATCGGGGTCGGGGCCGCCGTCGTGCTGGTGCTCGCGGTGCTCGCGACCGCGATTGCGATCGCGGCCTTCCGTCCGACGCCGAGCCTCGGTGCCATCGGAGAGGGTTCCCCGACGGCGGGCATCGAGCTCGACTCGAGGCAAGCGCCCGCAGAGGGAGCGGCCACGAGCAGCGCGACGCTGCTTGTCCACGTTGTCGGGGCGGTTGCAAACCCTGGTGTCTACGAGGTTTCCCCTGGTGCACGCGTGGTTGACGGCATCGCCGCGGCTGGGGGCCTCGCGGCTGACGCCGACCCCTCGCTCCTCAACATGGCCCGCACACTGGTCGACGGCGAGCAGCTGCGGGTCCCACGCGTCGGCGAGCTTCCGACCGCGCCCGTCGCGACGGGAGGCGCCCCGCCGGGCGCCGGGGGAGCATCCGCGGCGGGCGGGCTCGTGAACCTCAACACGGCGACTGCGGTTGAGCTCGAAGAACTGCCGCGCATTGGGCCCGCGATGTCCTCGCGCATCATCGACTACCGAGAGCAGAACGGCGGGTTCAGCTCTGTCGAGGACCTCAAGGAGGTCGCGGGGGTGGGGGACGCGACGTACGAGGGCCTCGTCGACCTGGTCACAGTGTGAGCGGGGGCAGCGCTCGTGATGCGGTCGCCGGGCGTGGCACCGAGCTCCTGCCGCCCCGAGCGGCCGAGCGCCTTGGGATGAGCGATGCTCGCCTCGTCCCTGCCGCGTGTGGCGCCTGGGGCGTCGCCTGGCTGTGCGTGACCTACCCCGAGTCTGCCTGGGGGTTCGCGGTCGCAGGGTCGGTGCTTGCCCTTGCCCTGCTCGCTGGCGCCATCGTCGCCCGCCAACGGCCCGCGACCCGAGTGGGCGGTGTGCTGGCAACCCTCGCCGTCCTCTGCGCGGCAGGGGGCCTCGTGGCCGTCACCGCGGGTGCGCAGCTCCCGGTCAGGGCACCAGCGGCGCTCCTCGCGGCGTCGGCTGAGGGCGCTTCGGTGCGAGCGACCGGCACGCTGACTACCCTCGTGGGGGAGAGTGCCGTCGCGGAAGTGGGGGACGACGAAGGCCGTGGGTGGTCTGGGGCGCAGCTCGAAGAGCCGCCGCACTTCGAGGTGCGCCTCGACGCGTTCGAGATCGAAGGTGTGCCAGGAGGTGGCGGCGCGTCGTTGCTGGTCTTCGGCCACCTGAGTCCGACGGCCGAAGCGGGCGGGGCCATCCCTGGGATCGGCTCCCGGGTTGTCCTCGCGGGCGAACTCGGCCCGGCCGAGTCCGGGGACAGCGTTGCTGCCATGCTCTTCCTCGAGGAGCCGGCGCAGGTTGTCGGGGCCCCGGGCGGCCTCCTCGGCGTCACGGCTGGGGCTCGGGACGCCTTCGTGGAAGCAGCGAAAGAGCTGCCGGGGCCCGGCGCGCAGCTGCTGCCCGGCCTCGCGGTCGGCGACACTCGGCTCGTGACGCCAGAGCTCGACAAGCAGATGAAGACCTCAGCGCTCACGCACCTCACCGCCGTCTCCGGGGCGAACTGCGCCGTCGTGGTCGCGGCGGTGCTTGTGATCGGGCGCCTGCTCGGTGCGCGGCGCGGGGTTCGCCTCGCGCTCGCCTCTGTGCTGCTCGCGGCCTTCGTGGCGCTGGTGACTCCGGAGGGGAGCGTGATCAGAGCGAGCATCATGGCTGCGGTCGTGCTGGCGCTCGAGGCCACGTCCCGACGAGCGAGTGGGCTGGCTCTCCTCTCGCTCGCGGTGCTTGTGGTGCTGGTCGGCGACCCCTGGCGCAGTCGCGACTACGGCTTCGCCCTGTCGGTGCTCGCGACGCTCGGCCTCCTCACGCTCGCGAACCCCATCGGCGATCGCCTCGCGCGCTTCATGCCGCGACCGGTCGCGTTGTTCCTCGCGGTGCCGGCCGCGGCGCAGCTCGCTTGCCAGCCTGTGCTCCTGCTCCTTGCACCGGAGTTGCCCCTCTACGGGATTGTCGCGAACGTCCTTGCGGCACCAGCCGCGCCCGTCGCGACGCTGGTCGGCCTCGTCGGCTGCCTGCTCCTCGGAGCCGCGCCGTGGCTCGGGCACGCACTCCTGTGGCTGGCTTGGCTCCCTGCGCAGTGGATCGGGCTCGTCGCGGCGTCCGTCAGCGATTGGCCCGGGGCTCTGCTGCCGTGGGTGGGAGGCCTCCTGGGCGCAGTCCTCTGCCTCATCGCGGTCGTAGCGCTTGTCGTGCTGATTCGACGCTGGAGGACGTGGCTCGCGGTACTGCTCTGCGTCGCGCTGGTCGCCTACCTCGGCACCCTCGTCGGTCAAGCCGTGTACCTCAGGCGGAGCATCCCGAACGACTGGCGATACGCGGCGTGCGATATCGGGCAAGGGGACGCGCTGCTCGTTCGCACAAGCGCGGGCGCAGCTCTCATCGACACGGGTGCGGAGCCGGAGGCTCTGCTTGCCTGCCTCGACACGCTCGGCGTCGACCACCTCACGCTTCTTGCGCTCTCGCACTTCGACTTGGACCACACCGGGGCGGCGATGGCGATGGTGGAGTCCGGCGTTGGCGTCGCGGCCCTTGTCGTGCCGGATACGAGCGAAGCCCGAGGGGAACCCCTGGTGGACGATCTTCGCGCCACCGGGGCGCAGGTGCACTTCGCCGCGAGCGGAGACTCCTGGACGCTCGGCGACCTCAGCTGGAGTGCCCTGTGGCCGAAGCGTGGCCCCGCGGGGGAGCCGGCAAGCATCGGCGGCAATGATGGGAGCCTCGTGACAATTCTCGAGCCTGCCGTGTCGTGTGTGTCAGCGTGCTTGTCGCTTGCGGCGCTCGGCGACCTCGGGGAGGAAGCCCAACGGGACCTGCTGCGCGAGCATCCGCATCTCCGGGCCGACGTCGTGAAGATGGCGCACCACGGCTCGCGCGACCAGAGCGCGCGGCTGTACCAGGAACTCGGGGCGTCGCTCGGGCTCGTCTCGGTTGGCGCCGATAACGGCTACGGACACCCGACAGACGCGGCCCTCGGGATGCTCGCAGAGGCCGGTACGCGGGCGCTGCGCACCGACGAGCTCGGCACCATCGTGATCGGCGCTGAGGATGGCGGCCAGCCCGACGCCCCAGTCATCGCTAGCATTGCCACATGGCACAGGCGAAACGGGCGAGCACCCCCAAGAGGGCGATCCCCGTCCTCACCCATCGGGAAGTGCGGCCGGCGGGCATCGTGCTCGTGAGCGGTCCGGAGGACTACTTCGCGGAGACTGCGATCACGAGGCTGCGTGACGTACTCCGCGCCGAGTCACCGGACCTCGAGATCACCGAGATCGACGCATCCGGGTACTCGAGCGGCCACCTCACCACACTCGTCAGCCCGTCGCTGTTCTTCGAGCCGAGGCTTGTCATCATCCGCGGCGTGCAGCAGTGCACGGACGCGCTCATCGCCGACGTCGTCGACTACACGAAGATGCCCGTCGAGGGCGCAACGCTCGTCCTCAGGCATGGCGGGGGAGTCCGCGGCAAGAAGTTGCTCGACGCCGTGCGCGCGGCCAAGGACGTCGCCATTGAGATCGACTGCCAGAAACCCAAACCGAGCGAACTCGTCGACGTCGTCGTCGCCGAGGTCCGCAACGCGGGCAGGCGCATCGAACCGCAGGCGGCCGCGCTGCTCGTCGCGGCCTTCAACACCGACCTCGCCGAGCTCATCGGCGCCGCGCGGCAGCTGCTGACCGTCACGAGCGACACCATCACCGATGAGCACGTCGACAAATACTTCGGCGGCCGCGTCGAGACGACGGGCTTCAAGATCGCGGATGCGGCGCTCGCCGGCCGCGTCCGCGACGCCCTCGCTCTCGTGCGGCACGGCTTCTCGACGGGACTCCACCCGGTGCCCATCGTGTCGGCCGTCGCCTCGAAGCTCCGCATCATGGCGAAGGTGCAGGGCCTCAGCGGCTCGGACGCGCAGATCGCGAGCCGAGCAGGTGCCTCGCCCTGGCAGGTCGGGCAGGCCCGCCGCGAGTTGCGCGACTGGGACGACGCGTCGCTCGGCCGCGCCATCACGCTCGTCGCCGAGACCGATCACGCCGTCAAGGGCGCAGGCAAGGACCCGCAGTTTGCCGTCGAGCGCATGCTGCGCTGCATCGCCCTCCGCGACGTCTGACTTCAGCCGCGCGCCCTGGCCAACTTCCGTGATGGAACGGCACCCGCGGGCTATCAGCGTCGCGTGGAGCGCTTCTGATCACGCAAGTTGGCCACCGGGTCACGGGCACGGAGGACGCGGTGACACCGAGAGCCTAGAGCTTCGCGGCGACCCGCAGGACGGTGCCCCAGGTGCGGACCGTCGCCGGTCCGCTCGACTTGTCAGAGCTCTTCGGGCGGCCGAGGCGCTGCAGCACGGGCGACTGGATCTGCCCGTTCGGGCAGGAGACGTAGATTTCGCGACCGTGCACGGCCCAGCGATCCTCCTCGAGGTCGACGCCGTCGAGTGCGGCAACCACGCGTTCCTCCGGCGGCTCGGCGCAGAACACGACGACGTAGCGGCTCGAGTGCGGGTCGAGCTCCCGGAACGGGTCCAGCTCGACAACCGCCCGCCACTCGTCGGCGTCACGCACGAGGGTGGGGACGTCGAGGTCGAAGGCTGCTGCCATCTCTGCTCGGAGCTCCGTCTCGAGCTCGGCGTTCGTGACCTGGGCCGGCGCGTCGAACAGCACGTTGCCCGTCTGCAGCACCGTCGCGAGATTCGTGTGCCCTGCGGCCTCGAGCGCGACCTTGAGGTCGGCCATCGGCAACTTGCGATGCTGCCCGAGGTTGATGCTCTGCAGGAGCGCGATACGACGAATCGACCCCCGCACCTCGGGAGAGGACGCGGGGGTCGATGTCGGCATGACGGGAGGCTTAGAGCGCTGCGACCGTCTTGGCGATAGCCGACTTGCGGTTCGCTGCCTGGTTCTTGTGGATGACGCCCTTGGAGACGGCCTTGTCGAGCTTCTTGGCAGCGAAGGTGAGCGCGAGCTCAGCCTGCTCCTTGTTGCCCTCGGAGACAGCCGAACGAACGCGACGGATAGCCGTGCGGAGTTCGCTCTTGTAGGCGCGGTTGCGCTCGGTCGCCTTGCGGTTGGTGCCGATGCGCTTGATCTGCGACTTGATATTTGCCACGTTGCTTCTTTCTTACAGGAAGGTGTACTGGAACGGTGCCGCACGGAAGAGGGCCGTGCCGCCAATCCGCGCCGAGTGGGCGACGCGTAAGCCAAACAGAAACTCTACCAGGCTTCAGGCGAGGTCGGTACCCGGCAGCGTTTTATACCGAATCCGCGATGGTGATCTCGAGCTCGGCAGGCGCATCCACGTTCGTGCCGAAGACGACGGTACCGGTGGCGACCTTCTCGATGAAGAACCGGTCGTGGCTGACGACGATCACGGCGCCGGGGAAGTGCACAAGCGCGCGCTCCATAACCTGCGTGCTCGGCAGGTCGAGGTGGTTCGTCGGCTCGTCGAGCACGAGTACGGATGCGCCAGACAGCAGGCACTGGGCCATCGCTACCCTGGCCCGCTGGCCGCCTGAGAGGGTCCCGATGCGGGACTTCAGTTCAGCCTCGCTGAAGCGGAACATGCTGAGGAAGCGGGCGACGGACTTCTTCGTGGCTCGGAGCGCGATGCTGTCCGGCATGGCGTTCACCGAATGCGAGACGGTGTCCGACTCGTCGAGCTCGGCGAGCACCTGGTTGTAGGACACGACCTTGACGCCGTTCGGCCAGTCGACGCGGCCGATGTCGGCTTTCTCCTCGCCCGTCAGGACCCGCAGGAGCGTCGACTTGCCGCTGCCGTTCGGGCCGATGACGGCGATGCGGTCGCCGCGGTGCACCTCGAAGGTGACGTCGTCGAACAGCGTGCGCTCGCCGTAGCTCTTGCCGAGGCCCGAGACGCGAGCGAGCACGTCCTTCACGTGCAGCGAGCCGTAGATCTCGGTGACGATCTCGTCGACGGGACGAGGCGCCCGCTTTTTCTTGATGCTCGAGAGTCGCTTGCCGAGCCCGTTGCCGCCCGCCTTCGCTGCCTCGCGGCGGTCGGAGATGCCTTCAGCCTCGAATGCGAGCAGCTCGGCCTCGTGCACGAACTGCGCCTGCAGCGTCTTGAGCCTGAACTGCTTCTGGATCACGTACTCGCCGAAGTCGCCCGGGTACTCGTGCAGGTGCAGATTCTCGACCTCGAGGATGCGCGTGACAACAGCATCCAGGAACGTGCGGTCGTGCGAGACGATGATCGCGGCGCCGCGGAACGAGCGGAACCAGGTCTCGAGCCATTCGACGCCGGCTACGTCGAGGAAGTTCGTGGGCTCGTCGAGGAGGAGCACGTCTGGCTGCTCGAGGAGGAGCTTGGCGAGGGCCGCGCGGTTGCGCCAGCCGCCGGAGAGCTTCTCGATGGGGCTCGTCCTGTGGGCGTCGTTGAAGCCGAGCTTCGTGAGTGCGGTGTCGATGTGGCGCTTGTAGTCCCAGCCGTCCGCGCGGTCCATCTCCTCGAAGAGCTCGGACTGGCGAAGGATGAGGCGGTCGAGCGTGCCGGCGTCCGGTTCGGCGGCGATGGCGGCGTCGATCTCGGCGAGCTCCGCCTCCATCTCGTGGACGTGCGAGAACAGCGTCTCGAGCGTCTCCAGGATCGTGGCCGATCCGTCGAGTTCGGAGAACTGCGAGAAGTAGCCGATGCGCACACCGTCGTCGATCGACACGGTTCCGGTGTCGGGCGACACCTGCTCGAGGATGAGCTTCAGCAGCGTGGACTTGCCCGAGCCGTTCTGTCCGATGAGCCCGACCCGGTCGCCCCGGTCGAGCGTGAGGAAGACCTCCTTGAGTACGGGGGAGGGGCCGAAGCCGACCTCGACGTCGTTGAGGCGGATGAGACTCATGCAGTTGTGCCTTCCTGGGCCGTTCTCCGGCGGTGCGTGTGGTGGCTGCGCTCTCGGGCACCGAGCGATGAACGCTCAGCTCGCGGCTCATGGGAGAATAGGCGACACCATGTCACCACGCGCCTCCACTCCGCTCGAGCCGGCTCAGACCGACCCCGCCCGGATCCGCAATTTCTGCATCATCGCTCACATCGACCACGGCAAGTCCACCCTGGCCGACCGGATGCTGCAGCTCACGGGCTCCGTCGACGAGCGCGCCATGCGTGCACAGTACCTCGACCGCATGGACATCGAGCGCGAGCGCGGCATCACGATCAAGAGCCAGGCCGTCCGCATGCCGTGGGCCGTCGAGGGCGACACGTACGCGCTCAACATGATCGACACGCCCGGCCACGTCGACTTCTCCTACGAGGTCTCGCGTTCGCTCGCCGCCTGCGAGGGCGCCATCCTGCTGGTGGACGCGGCTCAGGGCATCGAAGCCCAGACGCTCGCGAACCTGTACCTCGCGATGGAGAACGACCTCGAGATCATCCCGGTCCTCAACAAGATCGACCTGCCCGCGGCTGACCCCGACCGCTTCGCCGCCGAGATCGCGAACCTCATCGGTGGCGACCCCGACGATGTACTCCGGGTCAGCGGCAAGACGGGCATGGGGGTCGAGGAGCTCCTCGACCGTGTGGTCGAGCGCATCCCTGCCCCGGTCGGGGTCGCGGATGCGCCTGCTCGCGCGATGATCTTCGACTCGGTCTACGACGCCTACCGCGGCGTCGTCACCTACGTCCGCGTCGTCGATGGCGAGCTCAAGGCGCGCGACAAGATCAAGATGATGTCGACCGGCTCGACCCACGAGATGCTCGAGATCGGTGTCTCGTCGCCGGAGCCGACCGTGGCCAAGGGCCTTGGCGTCGGCGAGGTCGGCTACCTCATCACGGGAGTGAAGGACGTGCGCCTCTCGAAGGTGGGCGACACCGTCACGGGCAGCACCCGCCCATCCGAGGACCCGCTGCCTGGCTACACCGAGCCGAAGCCCATGGTCTTCTCGGGCCTCTACCCGATCGATGCCGGCGACTACCCGGAGCTGCGTGAGGCGCTCGACAAGCTCAAGCTCTCCGACGCCGCCCTGAACTACGAGCCAGAGACGTCCGTTGCCCTCGGCTTCGGCTTCCGGGTCGGCTTCCTCGGCCTCCTGCACCTCGAGATCGTCACCGAGCGCCTCATGCGCGAGTTCGACCTCGACCTCATCACGACCGCGCCGTCGGTCGTCTACGAGGTGAAGACGGAGGACAAGCAGCTGCACACGGTCACGAACCCGAGCGAGTACCCGGAGGGCAAGATCCTCGAGGTACGCGAGCCGATGATGCGCGCTGCGATCCTCGCGCCGAAGGACTATGTCGGCAAGATCATGGAGCTCTGCGAGAGCAAGCGCGGGACGCTCATCAGCATGGACTACCTGAGCGAGGAGCGCGTCGAACTCCGCTACTCGATGCCGCTCGGCGAGATCGTGTTCGACTTCTTCGACCAGCTCAAGAGCCGGACGCAGGGGTACGCGTCCCTCGACTACGAGCCGATGGGCGACCAGGTCGCCGATCTCGTGAAGGTCGACATCCTCCTGCAGGGCGAGCGCGTCGACGCCTTCAGCGCCGTCATCCACAAGGACAAGGCGTACGCGTACGGTCTGCTCATGACCGAGCGTCTTCGCAAGCTCATCCCGCGCCAGCAGTTCGAGGTGCCGATCCAGGCAGCGATCGGTGCGCGCATCATCGCCCGCGAGACCATCCGTGCCATCCGCAAGGACGTGCTCGCGAAGTGCTACGGCGGCGACATCTCGCGCAAGCGCAAGCTCCTCGAGAAGCAGAAGGCCGGCAAGAAGCGAATGAAGATGGTCGGTCGCGTGGAAGTGCCGCAGGAAGCGTTTATCGCCGCGCTGAGCGGCGATGTAGAGAAGAAAAAGTAGCAAGCAGAAGCAGTCTTTACCTAGTGGAAGTAGCCTGAGAGACGTGATGGAACAGGACAACCCTTTCGGCCAGGTGCTGGTCGCGCTCGTAACCCCGATGACGCACGACGGAGAAGTCGACTGGGCGGGCGTCGAGAAGCACATCGACGACGTCATCTCGGCGGGTGCTGACGGCATCGTCGTCACCGGCACGACCGGTGAGACGTCAACCCTCACCGACGCCGAGAAGCTCAAGCTCGTCGTGGTCGGCAAGGAGGTCTCGGCAGGGCGCGCCAAGATCATCACCGGCGGCCCGTCGAACGAGACGGCGCATGCCATCCAGCTCGCGAAGCAGTCGGCGGATGCAGGTGCGGACGGCGTCATGGCCGTCACCCCGTACTACAACAAGCCGACGCAGGCCGGTGTGCTCACGCACTTCCGCATGATCGCCGACGCGACCGATCTGCCGCTCATCCTCTACGACATCCCTGGCCGCACCGGCATCCCGATCACGTACGAGACGATCCTGCGCCTCGCGAAGCACCCGAACATCATCGCCGTGAAGGACGCCAAGGGCGACCTCGCGCAGGTGTCGCGTGTGCTCAACCAGACCGAGCTGCTCTACTTCTCGGGCGATGACGCCAACACGCTGCCGCTCCTCTCGATCGGCGCAACCGGCCTCATCGGCGTGACTGCGAACATCGCGTCGCAGCCGTACCGCATGATGGTCGACGCGGTCAACGCGGGCGACCTCCGCACGGCGACGGATGCGCATAAGCGCCTCGAGCCGCTCGTTCGGGCGACCATGACCCACGTGCCAGGCACCGTGGCGACCAAGTACATCCTGCACGGCCTCGGCCGCATCCAGTCCCCACGTGTCCGGCTCCCGCTTGTCGGACCGGAGGAGTGGGAAGCCGCCCTCATCGAGGACGAGCTCGACCTGGTTCGCGACGTCGAAGGCGCGAGCTTCACGAACTTCCGGCCTGACCGCAACGCGGCCGCGGGTGGTGCGCTCCCGCGCATCCCAGGCACAACCCGCTGACTCGACCCTCACCTCACCAGCGGCAACGCTGAATCCCTAAGGCACATATGACAAAGTCCGAACACCTTCCCAAGCTCGCTGCAGGCTCCATGCGGATCATCCCGCTCGGTGGCCTCGGCGAGGTCGGCCGCAACATGGCCACCTTCGAGATCGACGGCAAGATCCTCATCGTCGACTGCGGTGTGCTCTTCCCCGAAGAGACCCAGCCGGGCGTCGACCTCATCCTCCCCGACTTCGACTCGATCCGCGCTCGTCTGGACGACGTCGTCGGCATCGTGCTGACCCACGGCCACGAGGACCACATCGGAGCAGTGCCGTACATCCTCCGACTCAAGCCGGACATCCCGCTCATCGGCTCCACGCTGACCCTCGCGCTCGTCGAGGCGAAGCTCAAGGAGCACCGCATCAAGCCGTACACGCTCACGGTGGCGGAAGGACAGGTCGAGGAACTCGGCCCGTTCTCGCTCGAGTTCGTGGCCGTCAACCACTCGATCCCGGATGCGCTCGCCGTCCACATCACGACGGACGCCGGCACCGTGCTCCACACGGGTGACTTCAAGATGGACCAGCTGCCGCTCGACGGCCGCCTCACCGACCTCCGCGCGTTCGCGCGCCTCGGCGAGGAGGGCATCGACCTCTTCATGGCCGACTCGACCAACGCTGAGGTTCCCGGCTTCACGCCGACGGAGCGCAACATTGGCCCGGTCATCGAGGACGTCATCTCCCGGACCAAGGGCAAGGTCGTCGTGGCGAGCTTCTCGAGCCACGTGCACCGTGTGCAGCAGGTCATCGACGCGGCAGCGGCCAACGGTCGTCGCGTCGCGCTCATGGGGCGCTCGATGGTGCGCAACATGGGCATCGCATCCGAGCTCGGCTACCTCAACGTGCCGCAGGGTGTGCTCATCGACCACAAGAAGGCGCTGAAGCTCCCGGACGACCAGATCGTCTTCATGTCGACGGGCTCGCAGGGCGAGCCGATGGCAGTCCTCAGCCGCATCGCGTCGAAGACGCACGCCATCGAGGTGGGGGAGGACGACACCGTCATCCTCGCCTCGAGCCTCATCCCGGGCAACGAGAACTCGGTGTTCCGCGTCATCAACGCGCTCATCAAGCTCGGGGCGAACGTCGTGCACAAGGCCAACGCCAACGTCCACGTCTCGGGTCACGCCGCCGCGGGCGAGCTGCTCTACTGCTACAACATCCTGCAGCCACGACAGGTCATGCCCGTCCACGGTGAGATCCGCCACCTCGTCGCCAACGCCGAGATCGCGAAGAAGTCGGGCATCGCCGACGAGAACGTGCTTGTCGTCGAGAACGGTGCCGTCATCGACATGAAGGATGGCATCGCACGCCAGGTCGCGCAGCTCGACATCGGCTTCATCTACGTCGACGGCTCGACTGTCGGCACGATCACCGATGCTGACCTCAAGGACCGCCGGATCCTCGCGGAAGAGGGATTCATCTCCATCTTCACCGTGGTCGAGGCTGCGACGGGCAACATCCTCGTCGGCCCAGAGATCCACGCGCGTGGGTTCGCACCGGATGAGGCCGTCTTCGATGACATCATCCCTGGCATCCAGAAGGCGCTCAAGGAAGCTGTCGAGGCGGGCAACTCGAACTCCTACCAGCTCTCGCAGGTCGTGCGACGCACGATCGGCCGCTGGGTCAACACGAAGCACCGTCGTCACCCGATGATCATCCCGGTGGTCATCGAAGCCTGACACTCGACCTCGAGGGCCGTCGATCTCGGCGGCTCTCGGGGCGTCATCCTCGATCCTGTCGGTGGCCGCAGGTACCTTGGGCACCATGGCCACAACTCCGTCCAACACCAAGCGAACCCCCGCGCCCAAGAAGCGGGCGAGCGCGGCAGCCGCGAAGGCTCCGGCGGAGACCGAGAAGCCCGGCATCGCGACGAGGGCCTGGATGGCCGCGGCGAATGTCGCAGGCCAGACCGCCCGCGCGCTCGGACCGGAGACGCTGGAGAAAGACCAGCGGCGTGACGGATTCCCGTTCCTGCTGTTCCTCCTCGCGGTCATCGGTGGCGTCGTCGTCTGGTTCTTCCCTGGCAACAATGTTGCGATGGGCCTCAACGACTTCACGTTCGGTGGGTTGTTCGGACGCGTCTCCTACGCGCTCCCCGTTGTGCTCGCCTTCTTCGCCTTGTGGCTCTTCAGGCACCCGTCTTCGGTGAGCGACAACGGTCGCATCGGCGTCGGCCTCTTCCTCGGGCTCGTTTCGAGCTCGGCGATCTGCCACGTCATCGCCGGAAATCCAGACCCGGCCAACGGCATGCCTGCTCTTGCACTCGGCGGGGGAGTCTTCGGCTGGCTGCTCGGGGGAACCCTCGGGCTTGTCATCACCCCGATCGGCGCGGCTATCGTCGCCGGGCTGCTCGTGCTGCTCTCCATCTTCATCATCACCAAGACCCCGCCACACAAGGTCGTCTCCCGACTTCGCGAGCTGTGGGCATGGATGTTCGGCATCGACGAGGAGTCCGCCGCCCACGTTCGCTCGGCCAAGCCGAACAAAGCGGCCGGCGGCGACGACGAGAGCCTGCTCGGCGACGACGACCGCGGCCGTGCAGCAGAGTCGGAGCGTCTGCCCTGGTGGCGTCGCAACGAATCCGGGCGCGAAGAGGACGTCGACTACGAAGAACAGCCGTACGACACGGCGGTCACTGACACCAAGAAGCACGAGCACCACCGCATCGACCCGGAAGCGACGACAACCGTGCTGCGGGGACTCACCTCGGAGGACCCGGACAACATCGTCACGGGTCCGCAGCCCACGGCCGTACTCCCGGGACTCCGGATGGACGACGCCACCGACGTCATCGATGTCGCCGAGCCGACGCTGTTCTCCGCCACGGGCATCCAGGACGACTCCTCGCCGACCGATCCCGACGAGTTCGCCGATCTCTTCGGCGCTTCGGCCGCTCCGGCGTCGGCGCCCGTTGCGGCGCCTTCTGCTGACGTTTCTCCTGCAGCGGCCGAAGACGAGGGCGAGCAGTGGGACTCCCGCGACGCGGACGCATCAGGACAGGGCTACAGCCTCCCCGTCCAGACGATGCTCTCGCGCGGTGCGCCTGCACTGGCCCGCACCGAGGCGAACGACCTCATCGTCGAGGCGCTCAACTCCACCTTCGCCCAGTTCAAGGTGGATGCGAAGGTCACCGGGTTCTCGCGGGGTCCGACGGTCACCCGCTACGAGGTCGAGGTCGCGCCGGGCGTCAAGGTCGAGCGGGTCACCCAGCTCTCGAACAACATCGCGTACGCGGTCAAGAGCAACCAGGTGCGCATCCTCTCGCCGATTCCAGGCAAGAGCGCGATCGGGGTCGAGATCCCCAACTCCGACCGAGAGGTGGTGTCGCTCGGCGACGTGCTGCAGTCGCCAGAGTCGATCGCTGCCCGCCACCCCATGACGATCGGCGTCGGCAAGGACGTCGAGGGCGGGTTCGTGCTCGCCAACCTCGCGAAGATGCCCCACCTCCTGGTCGCCGGTGCCACCGGAGCCGGTAAGTCGAGCTTCGTGAACTCGATGATCGTCTCCCTCCTCATGCGGGCGACGCCCGCGGAGGTTCGCATGGTGCTCGTCGACCCGAAGCGAGTCGAGCTCACCCCGTATAGCGGCGTCCCGCACCTCATCACACCCATCATCACGAACCCCAAGAAGGCAGCCGAGGCGCTGCAGTGGGTCGTGAAGGAGATGGAGATGCGCTACGACGACCTGGAGAGCTTCGGCTACCGCCACGTCGACGACTTCAATGCGGCGATCCGCTCCGGCGGCATCATCCTGCCTGAGGGGTCGAAGCGGAAGCTCAAGCCATACCCGTACCTGCTGGTTGTGGTTGATGAGCTCGCAGAGCTCATGATGGTCGCGCCGCGCGACGTCGAAGACTCGATCGTGCGGATCACGCAGCTCGCGCGCGCCGCCGGAATCCACCTCGTGCTCGCGACCCAGCGCCCGAGCGTCGACGTCGTCACGGGCCTCATCAAGGCCAACGTGCCGAGCCGTCTCGCGTTCGCCGTAACGAGCTCCACCGACTCACGCGTCATTCTCGACCAGGTCGGTGCTGAGTCGCTCATCGGCCAGGGAGACGCGCTCTTCCTGCCTTCGGGAGCGAACAAGGCCGCCCGCGTGCAGGGCGCCTGGGTCAATGACAAGGAGATCACGGAGATCGTGGCCCACGTCAAGCGCCAGGCGCAGCCCGAGTACCGGGCCGACGTCGCGCAGGTCGTGGAGAAGAAAGAGATCGACGCCGACATCGGCGACGACCTCGAGCTTCTGCTCGCCGCGGCTGAACTCGTCGTGAACTCTCAGTTCGGCTCGACCTCCATGCTGCAGCGCAAGCTGCGCGTCGGCTTCGCCAAAGCAGGGCGCCTCATGGACCTCATGGAGTCGCGCGAGATCGTCGGGCCCTCCGAGGGATCCAAGGCTCGCGACGTGCTGGTCACGGCCGAGGAGCTTCCCGGCGTGCTCGCGCGCATCCGCGGTCAGGACCCGGCTGCGAGCGCCCAGGCGCCAAGCGCGGCTCCGGTTGCAGAGCACGACGGTATGGCCGCGTCCTTCGACGCCGTCGCCGCCCAATACGATGGCCTGGAAGAAGTCGAAGGCGAGAGCGGCGACGAAGACGCCTGGGGTCTGACAGGGCGCGACTAGCGAGAGGCAACACGATGACCGGTCGAATACTCCGCGGTGGCGACGGGCCGGTGAGCAACTGGTGCGTGCCGAACCTCATCACGATCGCGCGCATACTGCTCGTGCCAGTGTTTGTCTGGTTCCTCTTGCTCGATGGCAACAGCGACGGCCCGTGGCGGTGGGCGGCGGCTGTGCTGTTCATCGTGGCCATCGCGACAGATAGCCTCGACGGGCACATCGCGCGCAGTCGGAACCTGATCACCGACCTCGGCAAGCTGCTCGACCCGATCGCCGACAAGGCCCTCACTGGGACGGCCCTTGTCATGCTCTCGGTGCTCGGCGAGCTCCCATGGTGGGTCACAATCATCATCCTCGTGCGCGAGCTCGGCATCACCTTCTGGCGCCTCGCAGTGGCCAAGAAGCGTGTCCTCCCCGCTGGGCGAGGCGGCAAGCTCAAGACGCTCGTTCAGGCCATCGCGATCTCGCTGGCCCTCCTGCCACTCTGGGTCGTCTTCGGGGACTGGGTGCACTGGCTCAACATCGTCCTGATGTCCGCGGCCTTCATCCTCACCGTGTGGTCGGGAATCGACTACCTGTGGGAGGCTTACCGCCCACAGAAGAAGCAGGCGCCCGGGCTTCGGGCCGACGACGGGAGCACCCAGCGATGACCGGCGGAATCACCCCAGCACTCCCACAGACCGTCGAGCTGGGGCGTGTGCTCCTGGAAGCTGGCCTGAGTATCGGCGTCGCGGAGTCGCTCACCGGCGGAGCTCTCGTCGCCGAGTTCGTCAAGATCCCGGGCATCTCCGCGTCCCTCGCTGGCGGAATCGTCGCGTACCGGACTGAGCTCAAGCACACCTTGCTCGGCGTTGACGAAGACCTCCTCGCCGAGCGAGGCCCCGTCGACCCAGACGTCGCCGCGGCCATGGCGCTCGGAATCAGGACCGCCCTCTCGTCCGAGCGCGGTGAGCGCCTCGATATCGGACTCTCGACCACGGGTGTGGCCGGGCCGCAGGCGCAGGCGGGACGAGCGCCTGGTCTCGTGTTCGTCGGCATCTCCTCGCTCTTCGGCGACAAGGTCATCGAGCTCGACTTCTCATCGTTGGTGCGGCTCGATGACCCCGCTGGGAGTCGCCAGCGTGTGCGAGGGGCGACCGTTGAGGCGGCCGTTCACAATGTGCTGGAAATGCTCGCGGAACACTGACCCGGTATCGTGAACCGAGCCGCTTCGAAGGTTGAGTCGAATCGCCTCAACATTCGGCTTTCTTTCAGGAATACCATCGATGTTTGCTTGGTTGTTCTCAGCGTGACGAAGTCTCCACGAAGTCTCGTAAGTTACAGTTCTTGGCACACGGCAGTAAGGAGGACCCCGCTATGGTCCTAGCGCGTCAAGAGATCGGTGAAGTCCTGCGCGATGTGCGCCTGCGCAAGGGGCACACGCTCCGGCAGGTCGCGGGTCGCGCCTCGGTTGCACTCGGGTACCTGAGTGAGGTCGAGCGCGGGCAGAAGGAAGCCTCGAGCGAGATCCTCGCTTCGGTGGCCGAAGCCCTCGAGACCCCCCTCTCAACCATCTATCGCGAAGTGGGCGACCGCCTGGCCGTCCATGAACGCTTCGACACGAGCATCCCGGACACGGTTCCGGACGACCTCCTGCTCGGAATGCGCAAGCCGCTCGTCACGCGTTAGCGAGACGGTTTCATACGCTTGCCCTTCGTCTAGAGGAGTGGCCGACGGCGCCGCAGCAGCATCAGCTGCGGCGCCGTCGGCGTACGCTTGGGGGATGCGCAAGAGCGAATTCGACAGGGCCGTGGTCGATGAATTCGGTGACGCCTACGGGCGCTCGCTGATGCGAGATCTCGTGCTCGGCGCGATCGGCGACCGTACGGCGCAGCAGGCGCTTGATGACGGCGTTGAGCCACGCGAGATCTGGGTCGCGCTCTGCGTGGATACGGGTGTTCCCGAGTCGAGGCGACACGGCGTCGGCACGATCGACCCTCGCACTCGAGGCTGAGTTCGGGCGTCGCGGACTCGTATCTTCGTCCGACACGCCTGACGAATGTTCGAAGTCGTGTTCTAAGCGCGTAGGGTGTCCACGTCGGACTCCTCGGAGACTTGTCCACAGGTGAAGAGGCTCGATCATCGAATGTCGGTGGTCGCCTCTACCGTGAATGTCGAGTAGCCAAGGAAGCCGATCCGCCTTGTCGTCAGCGCTCTCCATCAGCGCGCGACAGCCGAGAGGCGACCGCCACGTTCCGAGAGGACCATCACCATGCCAAACCCAGCAGACCGCGAAAAAGCACTTGACGCCGCACTCGCCCAGATCGACCGCCAGTTCGGCAAGGGGTCGGTCATGCGCCTCGGAAGCGACGAGCGCGCCCCAGTCGAGACGATTCCAACCGGGTCCGTCGCGCTCGACGTGGCTCTTGGCATTGGCGGACTCCCGCGCGGTCGCATCGTCGAGATCTACGGCCCTGAGTCGTCGGGTAAGACGACGCTGACGCTCCACGCCATCGCGAACGCGCAGCGTGCCGGCGGTATCGCTGCCTTCATCGACGCTGAGCACGCGCTCGACCCGGAGTACGCGAAGAAGCTCGGTGTCGACATCGACGCACTCCTCGTTGCCCAGCCCGACACGGGTGAGCAGGCGCTGGAGATCACGGACATGCTGATCCGATCTGGCTCCGTCGACCTGGTTGTCATCGACTCCGTCGCGGCACTCGTGCCCAAGGCCGAGATCGAGGGCGAGATGGGCGACAGCCACGTCGGTCTCCAGGCGCGCCTCATGTCCCAGGCACTCCGTAAGCTCACCGGTGGCCTCAGCCAGACGAAGACCACCGCGATCTTCATCAACCAGCTTCGCGAGAAGATCGGCGTCTTCTTCGGCAGCCCCGAGACGACCGCTGGTGGAAAGGCACTGAAGTTCTACGCTTCGGTCCGCCTTGACATTCGCCGCATCGAGACGCTCAAGGACGGCACGGAAGCCGTCGGCAACCGCACACGCGTCAAGGTGGTCAAGAACAAGATGGCCCCGCCCTTCAAGCAGGCCGAGTTTGACATCCTCTACGGCGTTGGCATCTCCCGCGAGGGCTCGCTCATCGACTTCGGAGTTGAGCACGGGCTCGTGCGCAAGTCGGGCGCTTGGTACACCTACGAGGGTGACCAGCTCGGGCAGGGCAAGGAGAACGCGCGTAACTTCCTCATCCAGCACCCTGAGATCGCCGAGGAAATCGAGCGGAAGATCCTCGCCAAGCTCGGTGTGGGCCAGCCTGCCGAGGCCGCGCCGGAGTCCGTTGAGGCACCCGTTTCGCCCGTAGCCGAGGCGAAGGTCGCTCAGCGGCGCGGCGCATGACCGAGGAGCTCGCTCCGGTGACGCCCCTGTTCGGCGCGTCACCCGCGGGGCGTCCTCGATCAGTGGGCGCTCACGCTGGGCCTGACGCTAGCGCTGGCGCAGCTGCTGGCGAAACGGCGACGAGCACTGAGCTTCCGGAATCGGTCGCTCCGGGTGCGGAGCGGCCGGAAGCCCGGTGCCGCGCGGTGAGCGGCAGCCCAAGACTCGTATCCATCCCCGGCGGGCAAGGCGAGACACAGGCTTTCACGGCCGTCGTGCCCGCTGGGATGGACGCGGAATCGCGAGAGCGACTCGTCAGCGAAGCGCAGGAGACGCTGGTCCGTGCGCTTGCTCGCAGCGACCGGTCGACGGAAGAGGCACGTCGCCTGCTCCGCGACTGGCGAGGCGAGGACCCCAAGGGGGCGCAGGCCCCCGAGGACGGCACGGACGAAGCCGCCGAGTACGAGGAGTCCCTCCGGCTCGACGACGACGAGATCGAGCAAGTCATCGACCGGTGCACCGAGCTCGGCTACCTCGACGACCTCCGCCTCGCCGAGCTCGTCGTGCACAAGTCACGAGACAAGAAGCGGTCGGGGATTCAGGGAGTCGAGCGGGCGCTCCGTGACCGCCACATCTCGGCCGAGGCGATGCAGGAAGTGCTTGCTGAGGTTGACCGAGACGACGAGCTCGAGCGGGCCAAGGAGCTCGCCGTCGAGCGCGCGCGGCGTGTCAAGGGCGTGGAGCCGGACGCCGCGATCCGGCGGATCGCCGGGTTCCTCTCGAGGCGTGGTTATTCCTCCGGGGTCGCCTTCACGGCAGCACGCGAAGCGGTCAACGGCAGTTCGAGGCCGAGCAGTCGGCCATCGAGCGGGTCAACCGGCGTGTTTTTCGGCGCCACTCCCGTCGAGTAGGGCCAGCGCAACGCGCTGCCCCTCGACATCGCGAGTCACTTCGAGTCGGACCAGCGCCTCCTCGAGGGCTCGCCGCGCCGCAGTAGGAGCACCGGCGCGGTCGTGCGCCTCGGCGAGCACGAAGCCGACGCGACCTGCAGCACGCAGGTCGCGTTCTGCTTCGAGCGCAGAGATGGCGGCCATAGCCAGCGCCGCCGCGGCTGTGGGGTGGCCGTCCCTGAGCGCGGCGCGGGCCCGACGAACGCCGACAATCGCGGCCTCCTGCTCACGCTCAGCAACGGGAGCCAGATGCAGGGCCGCAATCTGCAGATTCGCGTCGAAGCCGGCGAACAGCGCGGCACCCGATGGGAATGCGCTCGACGCGAGCGTAAGCAGCGACTCGGACCGGCCTGCGAACGGAACGGCGACCACGGCCTGACCGCTTGCAGCGGATGTCGGGGCCACCACTTCCTCGACCCACCGATCCCACGCGAAGTCGCTCTGCCGGTACTGGTCACGCAAGCCAGCGTCGCAGACGATCAGCACCCCGTGGCGCGGTTCCACGACCGGTACTTCGCCCTGAAGCTCGCTGGGCAGCGAATGCCAGTACGACTCGTCCCTTGGCGCATCGCGCCACCGCTCCGGCTCGTCGTTCGTGGAGATCGTCAGAGCCTCGAGTCGGGACGCGCCAGAGTCATCCGAGACCAACGTCGTCGTCGCAGCCAACAGGCCGCCGCCGACCCTCAACACGAGGCCGTCTACGCCGTTCTCGCCACCGGCCGGGCCCACATAGAGTGCGCCGCTCGGCGCGGAGATCGACGCCACGCGTGCCCCGTGCGCCTCGACGCGGCCGCCATCGGTCTGCAGCAGACCTCGCTGAAGAGCAAGAGAAGTCGCCGGCGTGACGCCGTCATCAGTGGTCATGGCTCGCATCCCGCCAGCGTAGCGGTGGGAGTGCCCCCTCGTGAAGCGAACGTAGAATTGGCGGATCATGAGCGAGACAGCCACACCCATCGCGTCCTCTCCAGCGGCACTGAAGCCAGACGGGTCACCACGAACCTACGAGGTGCGCACACTCGGCTGTCAGATGAACGTCCATGACTCCGAGCGCATGTCAGGCTCGCTCCGCGCCGCCGGCTACGTCGCGGCAGACGGCGGTGAACCCGACATCGTTGTCATCAACACCTGCGCCGTGCGCGAGAACGCCGACAACCGGCTGTACGGCAATCTGGGTCAGCTCGCCGCGATCAAGCGCGAGCACGAAGGCATGCAGATCGCTGTCGGAGGGTGCCTCGCCCAGAAGGACCGGGGCACCATCCTGGAGAAGGCACCCTGGGTTGACGTGGTCTTCGGCACCCACAACATGGGAGCCCTCCCCAGCCTGCTCGAACGCGCGCGCCACAACGACGAAGCACAGCTCGAGATTCTGGAATCACTCGACGTCTTCCCCTCGACGCTGCCGACGAAGCGAGACTCGACCTATTCCGGGTGGGTGTCGATCTCGGTGGGGTGCAACAACACCTGCACGTTCTGCATCGTGCCGTCACTCCGAGGCAAGGAGAAGGACCGCAGGCCAGGAGACGTGCTCGGTGAGATCCGTGCGCTCGTCGACGACGGAGCCATCGAGGTCACGCTTCTCGGGCAGAACGTCAACTCCTACGGCGTCGAGTTCGGAGACCGGCAGGCGTTCAGCAAGCTGCTGCGCGCGGCCGGTGCCATAGAGGGCCTCGAACGCGTGCGCTTCACGAGCCCGCACCCGGCCGCCTTCACGCAAGACGTCATCGACGCCATGGCAGAGACGCCCAACGTCATGCCGCAGCTGCACATGCCCCTGCAGTCGGGCTCAGACCGCATCCTCAAAGCCATGAGGCGCTCCTACCGCAGCACGAAGTTCCTCGGCATCCTCGACAGCGTCAGGGAGCAGATGCCGCAGGCGGCCATCACGACGGACATCATCGTCGGCTTCCCGGGGGAGACAGAAGAGGACTTCGCGGAGACCATGCGCGTTGTCGAGGCCTCCCGGTTCGCGAGCGCGTTCACGTTCCAATACTCGATTCGGCCGGGGACGCCTGCCGCGACGATGCCGGACCAGGTGCCGAAGGCCGTTGTTCAGGAGCGCTACGAACGGCTCATGAAGCTGCAGGACCGGATCAGCCGCGAAGAGAACGAGAAGCTTGTCGGCTCGGTACAGCGAATTCTGGTGAGCGCAGCTGAAGGCAAGAAGGACGACGCGACGCACCGGATGTCGGGACGATCCGAGGACAACAGGCTCGTGCACTTCTCGGTGCCAGACGGGGCAGATCGTCCGCGCCCCGGCGACGTGGTCACCGCGGCGATCACTGCAGCGGCCTCGTTCCATCTCGTGGCCGACGCCCAGTCGCCGCACCTCGATATCCGTCGGACTCGGGCAGGGGATGCCTGGGACCGCTCCCTCGCGGAGAGTTGCGCGGTGCCAGCACCAGGGGGCGCCCCTGCTCGCGTATCCCTTGGCCTCCCGACGCTCCGGCGGGGCTGAGGGTGTTCATCGCCATCGGGGGAGCGACGGGAACGGGGAAGTCTCAGCTCTCGCTTGACGTCGCATCCCGGCTTCGAACATCAGGGCGTGGGGCGCAGATCATCAATGCTGACGCCATGCAGCTGTACAGGGGGATGGACGTCGGCACGGCGAAACTCGCTGAGGACGAACGCGAGGAAGTGCCGCACCACCTCCTCGATGTCCTCGATGTCGACGAGGATGCGAGTGTCGCCTGGTACCAGGATCAGGCGAGGGGTCTCATCGAGACGATCGAGGCCGAAGGTGATATCCCCATCCTCGTGGGAGGCTCCGGCCTCTACATCGCGGCCGTCTGCTTCGACCTGAGGTTTCCTGGCACCGACCCGGCCGTGCGCGCGCGGCTCGAGGCCGAGCTTGAGGGGGACGGCCCTGGTCAGCTCTTCGCTCGGCTACGCGAACTCGATCCGACCGCGGCCGCCACTATCGACCCGCGCAACGGCCGGCGACTGGTCCGTGCGCTCGAGGTCATCGAAGTCACGGGGGAGCCGTTCAGCGCCCAGCTCCCCGACCAGGAGGCGACCTGGCGAGACGTGACGTTTGCGGTCGTTGAAGAGCATCGTGAGGTGCTCACGCCTCGACTCGACGCCAGAGTTGAGCGGATGTGGGAGGCGGGTCTCCTCGAGGAGACCGAAGCGCTGGCCGAGATCGGGCTGGAACGTGGGACCACGGCCAAGCGCGCCATCGGCTACCAGCAGGCGCTCGCCGAGCTCCGGGGAGAGTTGAGCCGTGCCGAGGCGATTGCGGAGGCGCAGCTCCTGACGCGGAAGTACGCGAGGCGCCAGGTTTCCTGGTTCCGCCGCTACGAGCGCGCGGTTCGCGCCCACAGTGGCGAGGGGTTCGCGGCCCAGCGAATCCTCCAAGCGGCCGGACTCTGATCTGCCATCGCCTGCGTACGGACGCATCGAGAGTTCCGTAGCATTGACCCCATGACACAACTCGCGTTCACCAAGGCGCAGGCCACAGGCAACGACTTCGTGCTCGTCTCCGACCCGGACGGCAAGCTCGAGCTCGGGCCGCAGCGCGTCGCGCGTTTGTGTGATCGCAACTTCGGTGTCGGCGGCGACGGGCTCATCCGCGCCGTCCGCTCTGCGCACCTTGCAGAAGGCCGCGAGCTGCAGGCAGCGCACCCCAAGGCGGAGTGGTTCATGGACTACCGCAACGGCGACGGTTCGATCGCCGAGATGTGCGGCAACGGCGTTCGCGCCTTCGCGCGCTTCCTGACGGAGACCGGACTCGCAACCCTTGCAGAGGGCGAGCGCCTCGAAGTCGGAACGCGTGCCGGGCTTCGAGTCGTTGAGCGGGATGGCACCGGGTTCCGAGTGGATATGGGCCCATGGCACCTCGAGGGTGGCGAGCCACTTGTCACGGTCCCGCACATCGGCGTCTCGCGGCCTGGCCTCGGCATCGATGTCGGCAACCCCCACGTCGTCGTCGCGCTCTCGAGTGAAGAGGAACTCGATCGCCTGGAGCTCTTCCACGCACCGCTCATCGAGCCGGCTCCCGAACTCGGCGCGAACGTCGAGTTCGTGGTCCCACACGACCAGCTTGTCCAGGACGGCGTCGGTCACATCCGGATGCGCGTGCATGAGCGAGGTGTCGGAGAGACGCTCTCCTGCGGCACGGGCGCCGTCGCGTCAGCTCTTGCCGTCCGCTACTGGGCAGGTGCGGGCGCACCCGACGCATGGTCGGTGAGGGTGCCGGGTGGCCTCCTCGAGGTCACCGTCGCTCCAGTAGATGGCGTCGAGCACGTCTTCTTGGCTGGGCCCGCCGAGATCGCCTTCACTGGTGTGATCGAGGACGAGCTCGTTACTGAACTCGACGCACCCTCAGCACTCTGAAGCCGGCGTCCGTCGAGTGGCGCTCGATGGAGAGTCCTGGGCCAAACTGTGCCGCGATCCACGCCTGAAGCGAGTCGCCGCCGAGCTTCTTGGCGACGACGAGCCAGGCCTCGCCTCCTGGGTTGAGGCGGGGCAGCCAATCAGTGAGCAGCTGGTGCAGGGCGTCCTTGCCGATCCTGATGGGTGGGTTGGACCAGATGACGTCGAAGGTGGCGCCCTCCGGCACGTCGGCGGGCAGGGCCGGTCGGATGCGATCGAGCCCGAGGCTCTTCGCGTTCTCGCCCGTGAGGAGCAGCGCCCGTTCGTTGACGTCAACGGCCCACACGTCGAGTTCCGGGGATTCGAAGGCCAGGGCCAGCGAGATGGCACCCCAGCCGCAACCGAGGTCGAGCGCGGTTCCGATTTCCGGTGGCTTCGGGGCCGCGTTGAGCAGCGCCTGGGTTCCGCGGTCGAGGTGCTCAGGGCTGAAGGTGCCGCCAGCCGTCACTACAGCCGCCGCACGGCCGCGAAGCTGGATGTGGATGCTTCGCCGCTCAAGCGGGCCGTCGGGGGTTGCTGAGAAGTAATGCTGGGCAGTCACCCCTAGACGCTAGCACCGGCGTAGAATAGTACGAATATGCGAGATTCTGAGACTCCTCCAGGCGAAAGCAACGACGCGATCGACCGAATCCTCCGAGCCGCGAAGGAACCGGGCGCCACGATGACCCTGTTCTCGTCCGGTCGCGCGCAGGCGCTGCAGGACGGCGACAGCACAAGCTACGACGGCGAGGCCGACGGCGACCAGCTCGAGCGCGAGGCGCGGCAGTCGCTGCGTCGCGTCGAGAGCCTGCGCACGGAGCTCGAGGACGTCACCGAGGTCGAGTACCGGAAGGTGCGCCTCGAGCGTGTTGTGCTCGTGGGCGTCTACCGCAGGAACTCCCTCGAGGAGGCGGAGAACTCCATGCAGGAGCTCGCGGCCCTCGCCGAGACGGCGGGCGCGGTTGTGCTCGATGGTGTGCTTCAGCGGCGGCCGAACCCAGACCCGGCCACCTATCTCGGCCGAGGCAAGGTAGCGGAGCTCAAGGAGATCGTCGCGGCCCTCGGGGCGGACACTGTTGTCGCCGACACTGAGCTCGCGCCGAGCCAGCGCCGCGCGCTTGAGGACGAGGTCAAGGTCAAGGTCATCGACCGCACCGCCGTGATCCTCGACATCTTCTCCCAGCACGCGAAGAGCCGCGAGGGCAAGGCCCAGGTCGAGCTGGCGCAGATGGAGTACATGCTCCCGCGCCTTCGCGGCTGGGGTGAGTCGATGTCTCGCCAGGCGGGTGGACAGGTCGGCGGCGGCGCCGGCATGGGTTCGCGAGGCCCCGGTGAGACCAAGATCGAGCTCGACCGCCGGAGGATCCGCACGAAGATGGCCAAGCTGCGCCACCAGATCGCGGACATGAAAGATGCACGCGACGTCAAGCGCGCGACTCGGGAACGCAACCAGGTTCCGGCCGTTGCCATCGTCGGGTACACCAACGCAGGCAAGTCGAGCCTCCTCAACCGCATCACCCACGCGGGCGTCCTCGTTGAGAACGTGCTCTTCGCGACGCTCGACGCGACGGTCCGCAAGGCCTCGACGGAAGACGGACGTCCGTACACGATCGCCGACACTGTCGGCTTCGTGCGCAACTTGCCGCATCAGCTTGTCGAGGCGTTCCGCTCCACGCTCGAAGAGCTGCAGGCGGCCGACGTCATCGTGCACGCCGTGGACGCTTCGCACCCGGACCCGGCCGCCCAGCTGGCGACAGTGCGTGACGTCATCGGTGAGGTCGAGGCGCGAGACGTTCCGGAGATCGTGGTCTTTACGAAGGCCGATCTGGTCGACAGCGACCGCCGCCTGGAGTTGCAGGGCCTCGCCAGCGACGGGCTCTTCGTGTCCGCCCACACCGGCCAGGGCATCGATCTGCTCTTGGCCCGTATCGCCGAGCTGCTTCCGACGCCGGAGGTGACGATCGACGTGCTCGTGCCGTTCGAGCGAGGCGACCTCGTGTCCTACCTACATGAGCGCGGCGCGGTGCTCGAGCTCGACCACGAGGAGACCGGCACACGGCTCAAGGCGCGCGTACACCCCGACCAGCTCGGACTCTTCGAAGCCTTCACCGTCGCGAGCTGACCAAGCGCGGATCGACTGAACCCGCGACACACAAGAGCGGCGAGCCCGATGGGCTCGCCGCTCCTGTGCGTCTGTCGTCTCCGCGCCCGGGAGCGGCTCAGATCGAACGAAGCACTGCGACGACCTTGCCGAGGATCTCGGCCTCGTCGCCGAGGATCGGCTCGAAGTCGCTGTTGCGGGGGAGCAGCCAGATGTGGCCGTCACGCTTCCGGAACGTCTTTACCGTCGCCTCGCCGTCGAGCATGGCGGCCACGATGTCGCCGTTCTCCGCGTTGCGCTGCGAACGCACGACAACCCAGTCGCCGTCACAGATGGCCGCGTCGATCATCGATTCGCCGACAACACGAAGCAGGAAGAGCTCGCCCTTACCGACGATCTGACGGGGGAGCGCGAAGACGTCTTCGACCTGCTGCTCGGCAGTGATCGGTATGCCGGCTGCGATCCGTCCGACAACCGGCACGAAGGCCGCTTCCGCAGTCTCGTTCGTGTCACCGTCATCGGTGTGGTCGAAGTGCACGAGCACCTCGAGCGCACGGGGCATGCCTGGGTTTCGCTTGATGTAGCCGAACTTCTCGAGCTGCCCGAGCTGGTGGGTGACGCTCGAGAGCGAGACGAGGCCGACCGCGTCGCCGATCTCACGCATGCTCGGCGGGTAGCCGCGGGTGCGCACCGACTCCATGATGCAGGTCAGGATGCGCTCCTGCTTCTCCGTCAGTTTTCTGTAGATGTCACTCGCTGGCTTCTTGGCCATGTCGTCTCCGTCCGCTCTCCGACACGGAATGTCGGTGGCAGGTGATGCACTGCCTGATAGCGCCAACCCTACCGAGGGTGCACGCAGCTACGAAACATTTCTTCGAGTGTTGTTGATGAAAGTTCGGCAGATTCGAACAGGAACCCTTGACTTGACACTTTGTTCGTAGCTATATTCAGTACATACATTCGACCACTCGAAGATGTGGACGAATCAGGAGGAATCATGAACAACACTGCTGCTGCACCGCTTCGCCTCACCATCCGAGGCCGCCGCGTCCTGCTCGCCGTCGCCGCGCTTCCCGTAGCTGCCGCGATTGCGCTCGGCGCTACGCACATGACTTCCGCCGCTGCCTCGAGCGAGTCGGCTGACGTCGAGTTCGAGTACGTCACCGTCGGTGCTGGCGACACCCTGTGGGGCATCGCCGAAGAGGTAGCCGGCGATGCTGATGTCCGAGATGTCATTGTTGAGATCTCTCAGCTCAACGCTCTCGAGAACGGTACGGTCCAGGCCGGCCAGCGTCTCGCGCTTCCGCTCGACTGATGTCGCGAGGCCGAGTCGGGGGCCGCGCCGCGTCGTAGGCTTGCGGGGTGACCTCGTTCGAAGACCTGCCAATCCGCGACGATCTGCGCGGACTCACCCCGTACGGAGCTCCTCAGCAGCCCGTTCGCGTTGCCATCAACGTCAACGAGAACCCGCACCACGTTCCCGAGGTCGTCGCGAGACGCATCATCGAGGCCATCGCGCGAGAACTGCCAGGGCTCAATCGGTACCCGGACCGCGAGTTCACGGCACTCCGTGAGCAGTTGAGCATCTACCTGGGTCATGGCATCTCGCCGGATCAGGTGTGGGCGGCCAATGGCTCGAACGAGATCATGCAGCAGTTGCTGCAGGTCTTCGGCGGCCCAGGAAGAAGCGTGCTCAGCTTCACGCCGAGCTACTCCATGTATCCGTTGCTCACGCGAGGTGTCGGCTCGACCTGGGTGCCGGTCCCGCGCGCGCACGACTTCACGCTCACCGACGAGCTTGTCACCGAGGCGATCCATCGCGAGCGGCCAGACGTCACCATCATCTGTAGCCCCAACAACCCGACCGGAACCGCGACAGACTTGAGCGTCATCGCCGCCGCCTACGACGCGACGGACGGCATCCTCATCGTCGACGAGGCGTACGCCGAGTTCCTGCCCGATGGCGAAGAGACCGCGCTTTCGCTGCTGCCCGGCCGCGAGCGGCTTGTCGTGTCGCGGACCATGAGCAAGGCCTTCGCGTTCGCCGGAGCCCGCGTCGGTTACTTCGCGGCCGACGCCGCGGTCGTCGATGCGGTTCGCCTCGTTCGACTCCCGTACCACCTCTCCGCGATCACGCAGGCCGCGGCAACAGCCGCCCTCGAGTGTGCCGAGATCATGCTCGAGCAGGTGGACGCGATCCGCGAGCAGCGTGATCGCCTCCTCACCGAGCTCCCACCGCTCGGCTACACGCCGTGGGAGTCCGGAGCGAACTTCGTTCTGTTCGGCGGGGTGGCCGATCCCGGTCGCACGTTCACTGAGCTCCTCGAGCGGGACATCCTGGTCCGTGACGTCGGCATCCCGAACACGCTCCGCGTGACGGCAGGAACTCGCGCCGAGACGACGGCGTTCCTGGCCGCTCTCGCCGAAATTACGAATGCAGGAAAGGCCTAGGCTGGAGCGATGACCACGACGCCACGCACTGCGACCGTCTCGCGAGCAACCAGCGAGTCCTCGATCGAGCTCAGCCTGGACCTGGACGGCACGGGAATCGCTGACATCCAGACGTCCGTGCCGTTCTACGACCACATGCTGACCGCGTTCGCGAAGCACTCGCTCACGGACCTCACCGTCCGCGCCACGGGCGACACGGAGATCGACGTGCACCACACGGTCGAGGACACGGCGATCGTGCTCGGCCAGGCGATCCGCCAGGCCCTCGGCGACAAGTCGGGTATCGCCAGGTACGGAGACGCCCGGGTGCCGCTTGACGAGTCGCTGGCGGAAGCGGTCGTCGACATCTCCGGTCGCCCGTTCCTTGTGCACACGGGGGAGCCTGAGGCCTTCGTTTACCACCTCATCGGGGGCCACTTCACGGGTGCTATGGTCCGGCACGTGTTCGAGGCCATTACCTTCCATGCCGGTCTGACCGTGCACGTGGAGGTCATCCGCGGCCGCGACCCCCACCACATCGCGGAGGCGGAGTTCAAGGCGTTCGCGCGAGCCTTCCGCGCCGCGAAGCGTCGCGACCCGGAGGTCGTCGGCATTCCCTCGACGAAGGGTGCGCTGTGACCGGGATCGCTCGCCCGCGCGTTGTCGTCGCCGACTACGGCTCGGGGAACGTGCACTCGGCGGTCAAGGCGCTCGAGGCGGCCGGTGCCGATGTTGAGCTCACCGCTGACCGCGCCGCTGCCTACGAGGCCGACGGCTATGTCGTGCCCGGCGTCGGCAGCTTCGCGCACGTCATGGAGTCCATCAACCGCCAACGCATCGGTGAGATCGTCGGCCGGCGCTTGGCCGGCGGGCGGCCGGTGCTGGGCATCTGCGTCGGCATGCAGATCTTCTTCGACGGTGGCATCGAGGGCGGAGAACGAGCCGAGGGCCTCGGCGAATGGCCGGGAGAGGTGACAGAGCTCCGCGCCGACGTGCTTCCGCACATGGGCTGGAATCTTGTCGATCCGCCCGCCGATTCGAGGCTGTTCGCGGGCATCGCCGACGAGCGCTTCTACTTCGTGCACTCGTACGCCGCGCACGAGCTGCCGCTCGAACCGCACCCGAAGGCCCGACCAGTGCTGGTCACCCACGCCGAGCACGGCGAACGCTTCATCGCAGCCGTCGAGAATGGACCGCTGTCTGCGACGCAGTTCCACCCCGAGAAGTCCGGCGAGGCTGGCGTTCGCCTGCTCCGGAACTGGATCGAGACGCTGCCGATGCGGGTCTAGCTCGACCGCTTCGGCGTGCGGTGTGACCGCCTGCCGATACGCTATTGCCCGGACTGCCAGGGCATCCCCTTCCGGCGTCGACGCCCAGGCGCCTCAGAACGAGAACAAGGAACCAACGCTCGTGAGCGAATTCAACACGTCACCGGAGCTCGTGCTCTTCCCCGCAATCGACCTCGCCGGAGGCAAGGCGGTTCGCCTCGTCCAGGGTGAGGCTGACTCCGCAACGAACTACGGCGACCCCGTGGATGCGGCAGAGGACTGGATCGAACAGGGCGCGGAGTGGATCCACCTGGTCGACCTCGACGCCGCCTTCGGGCGCGGCGAGAACCGCAGTGTCATCAAGCGCGTCATCCGGGCGGCCAAGCACGTCAACGTGGAACTGTCCGGCGGCATCCGCGACGACGAGTCCCTTGAGCGCGCGGTCGAGGCCGGCGCGAGCCGCATCAACCTCGGCACGGCGGCGCTCGAGAACCCCGAGTGGGCGGCCAATGTCATCGCCCGCTACGGCGAGCTGATTGCGGTGGGCCTCGACGTGCGCGGCACGACGCTGGCCGCCCGCGGCTGGACCCGTGACGCTGGCGACCTCTGGACGGTCCTCGAGCGCCTCGAAGAAGCTGGCTGCGCGCGCTACGTCGTGACGGACGTGACGAAGGACGGCACCCTCCAGGGCCCGAACCTGCAGCTCCTGAGCGACATCCTCGACCGAACCGATCGCCCCGTCGTCGCCTCCGGTGGCATCTCGAGCCTCGACGACCTCGTCGCGCTCCGTGGCCTTGTCCCGCAGGGGCTCGAGGGCGCGATTATCGGCAAGGCACTCTATTCGGGGGCGTTCACCCTCGTCGAAGCGCTCGACGTCTCATCCTGAACCGGGAAGCGTTGTCCCATGCCGTCACTGCCTGAGCACTTCCACCCGAGCGAGTCCGACTCCGCCGGTCAGAGCTGGTCGGGAAGAACGTTCAGCGATAACCCGTTCCGAGACGATGACGGCACGGCGCCCGCCGAGTTCATCGAGGCCTTGCGCCTCTTCCGTTCGCGTCAGGCGGGCCCGGAAGCGGTTGTCGACTCGTTGCGTGAAGCCAGAGTGCTCATCCCGCTCGTGGCGAAGCTCGGCGAGGCCGACGTCAACGCGCAGGGTGTGACGGTTGACAAGAGTGCCGATCTCTCGATCGTCACCGTTGCTGGCCCGGATGGTCGGACGGTGCTCCCCGTGTTCACCTCGGCGGAGGCGATGAAGAGCTGGAACCCCGCGGCCCGCCCGGTCCCGGCGCTCATGCAGCGCGCGGCGATCTCGGCGGCGGCGGAGGGCAGCGACTTGATCGTCGTCGACGCGACAAGCGAGACGGAGTTCGTCGTCCGTCGGCCAGCGGTGTGGGCCATCGCCCAGGAGCAGGCGTGGTCTGCGCCTTGGACGAACTCCGTGGTCACGGCCGAGCTCTCGCGGGTCATGTCCGAGCTGACTCCTGTGCTCGGTGTCGACTTGGTGCCAGGCGATCCGGAAGCCCGGTTGACCGGACCGGAGCTGCGGGTAGTGCTGCACGTCGCAGCCGGTGTCGGCCGCGATGAACTCGCGGAGCTGTCTCGCCGGGCCAGTGTGCTGCTGCAGGGGAGCGAGGCGTTCCGCACCGAGGTCGACTCGCTCGGGATATCGTTCGCGCGTGCGAGCACAGCACGACCGGACGACGCTCCTGCGGAGAGGACGCGAGAGTCTAAGCGCTCCTGGAGGCGTCGCAGTGGGGATTGACCCCGACCAGGGTCTCGAGGAAGGCATGCCTGTAAGCTCGCGCGAAAGTATTTAGATACTCTTATTGCTAGTCGACCGAGCTAAAGGGAGTGGTGCCGAGTGATTCGTGAGCCTTTGGCGAGCCCCCGTGGCCAGGGTTCGGACTTCGACCTCGCAGCCGAGCAGCTGCTCGAGGTGAGAAGGCGAATCGAGCAGTTCCTTGACGGCCGGATCCAGGCGGCCAGCGCGATCGATGAGGGACTCGCGACACTCTGGCGCATCACGGCGCGCAGTACCGAGGGTGGCAAGCTCTTCAGGCCAGCGCTGGTGATCCAGAGTTACCTGTCCTACACGGGCGCCGACGAGGTGCCCGAGGCGGTTCTCGAGCTGGCTACGGCGACCGAGCTGCTGCATCTGGCGTTCTTGACGCACGACGACGTGATCGACAACGACACGATGCGCCGCGGCGTGCGGAACCTGCTCGGCAGCGTCGAGGAGATCGTCGGCGGCTCAGAGTTCGACGTCGAGCGAGGCAGCCGCCTCGGACAGGCCGCTGCGATTCTTGTTGGCGATCTACTGCTTTCGGAAGCGCACCTGAGGGTGGCCCGCATCGACCTCCCGCACGCCATCCGCCTGCGCGTGCTCGACGCTATCGAGCGTGCCCTCGCAGTCTCGGTCGCTGGCGAGTTCAGCGACGTGAGCCTCTCGCTTCGTTCCGACCACCCGGCGTTGGCTGAGGTCCTGTCGATGAGTTCGAACAAGACCGCCGCCTACACCGTGCTGCTTCCGCTCCAGCTCGGCTTGATCGCGGCGGGTGGTGCAGGCCTCGTCGATGCGCGACTCATCGCGCAGTTCTCCGATGCGGCCGGGCTGGCTTTCCAGTTGCAGGATGATCTCTTCGGCGTGTTCGGTGACCAGCACAAGCTCGGGAAGGCGCCGTACTCGGATATCCGAGAGGGAAAGTTCACGGCGCTCGTCGCTCTTGCCTGCGGGACTCCCGTGTGGGGTGAGCTTCAGCTACTGCTCGGTGACCCGCTCCTCAGTGAGGTTGACGGTGCAAAGGCACGCGACCTCATCGACGCCTCCGGTTCGCGGGCGGCCGTCGAGCAGGAGCTCGAGGCCCAGTTCGCGAGGGCGAGGGCGGCGGCGAGCGCTGTTGGTGCCTCTGGCCGTGAGGGAGACAGGAGTCTCGCCGAGATGATGACGCGGCTGCTCATGCTCCTGGAGAGGCGAACCTCGTGACCTCCGCGCTTGACCTGTACACCCGGACGGCAGAGAAGTCGGCCGCCGAGGTGATCTTCGCGTACTCGAGCTCGTTCGGCGCCGCGTCGAGACTGCTCGGGCGTCGCACGGTGAAGCCGGTGCGCAGCATCTATGCGCTTGTTCGGGTGGCCGACGAGATCGTAGACGGCGTTGCCGCAGTTGCCGGGCTCTCACTTGAGCAGCAGCACGCTGCCCTTGATGGGCTCGAAGCTCAGACGCTCGAAGCCATCGATGCGGGGTTCAGCACGAACCTGGTCGTGCATGCCTTCGCGGCGACTGCGCGCCGCTGTGGGTTCGGTGCCGAGCTGGTTGTGCCGTTCTTCGCCTCGATGCGCATGGACCTGGAGCCGCGCTCGCTTGATGTCGAGGAGCAGCGGCGCTACGTCTACGGGTCCGCTGAGGTTGTCGGCCTCATGTGCGTGCGTGTGTTCCTCACGGGTGTTTCACGCACCGCAGAAGAGCGGGAGCGCATCGACGCGGCAGCGTGCGCGCTTGGTGCAGCGTTCCAGAACGTCAACTTCCTCCGCGATGTGGGCGATGACGCGGACAGACTCGGCCGGGATTACCTGCCAGTCGAGGGGCTCGAGCCCGGGCCGCTCGACGAGCGCCGCAAGCGCATCTGGCTTGATCGCATCCGTGCAGATCTCGCGACCGCGGATGCGGGCATTCCGCTGCTTCCCCGCGACTGTCGGCGAGGCGTTGCGCTCGCGAGCGCCCTCTTCTCGGCGCTTGCCGATCGCATCGCGGCGACCCCCGCAGAGCAGCTGCGCTCGACGCGCGTGAGAGTTCCCAGCGCCGAGAAGGCGCGCATTGCAGCACGAGTCCTTCTGGAGAGACGATCATGAGCACTCGCGCGGTAGTTGTCGGAGCCGGAATGGCGGGTCTCGCCACATCCATCCTCCTGGCTCGGGACGGCTTCGCCGTCACCGTGCTGGAGAAGAACAGCAGGGTCGGCGGCCGCGCCGGCCTGCTCGAGGTGGACGGGTTCCGCTTTGATACCGGCCCGAGCTGGTATCTCATGCCGAGCGTCTTCGACCACTTCTTCGAGCTCGCGGGCACCAGCACGGCCGAGCAGCTCGACCTTCGGATGCTTGACCCCGGCTACCGGGTCTTCCCTGAGCCGTCCGGTGCCGGGCCGGCGAGCGACCCGATCTCGATCCCGTACGGACAGGACGCCGTCCGCAGGCTGGTTGCCGATCTCGAACCCGACGCGCTTCCGGCGTTCGACAACTACCTCGAGACCGCGAGGCGCGCGATGGACATGGCGGAAGACGCCTTCCTCTACAACACGTTCAGGAACCCCGTTTCGCTGGTCGGCGAGCGGGTGCGCCGTGAACTGCCCGACCTCCTCACCTGGCTCACGACCCCGCTCGAGAAGTTCGTCGAGGAGTCCTTTACGCATCCCCTGCTCCGGCAGATCCTCGCCTACCAGGCGGTCTTCCTCGGCACGGACCCTCGCCGCGCGCCGGCCATCTACCACCTCATGAGCCGCATGGACCTCGTCGAGGGGGTGCAGTACCCCATGGGCGGCTTCACCGCGGTGGTGGATGCCCTACACGGCCTCGCGGTCGAGGCAGGGGTCGAGTTCGTGCTCGATGCCGAGGTGACCGGCATCGCCGTGTCGCACGGGTGGAGCAGGGGCGTGCACTGGCGGGATGCCGCGGGCGAGCCGCACTTCGAAGACGTTGAGGTCGTCGTCTCGGCGGCCGACTTGCACCACACGGAGACGCAGTTGCTGCCGGCGCGCTACCGCAGCTATCCGGAGCGCGTGTGGAAGAAGACCGATTCCGGACCGGGTGCCGTGCTGGTCATGCTGGGGGTCACGGGGGAGCTGCCGGCTCTGCCGCACCATTCGCTGTTGCTCACGAAGGAGTGGGGCGAGAACTTCGACGCCATCTTCGGCGAGGGCGTGGCGCTGCCAGACCCGGTGTCCATCTATGTCTGCAAGCCCAGCGCAACCGATCCTGAGGTTGCGCCGGAGGGGCACGAGAACCTGTTCCTGCTCATCCCCGTGAAGGGCGACGCCAGCATCGGCGGGGGAGGCGCTGACGGCGCGGGGGATGCAGAGGTTGAGCGCATCGCCGACCTCGCGATCGCGCAGCTCGCCGAGTGGACGGTTGCTCCAGACCTCGCCGACCGGATCGTCGTGCGGAGCACGCTCGGGCCCGCTGACTTCGTGCGCGACTACAACTCGTGGCGCGGCGGCATTCTCGGCCCGTCCCACGAGCTCGCGCAGTCCGCCATGCTCCGCGCTGGCAACGCCTCGCCGAAGGTGAAGGGGCTGTATTACGCTGGCGCCACCGTTAACCCAGGTGTCGGCGTGCCGATGTGTCTCATCAGCGCCGAGCTCGTGCTCAAGCACGTACGTGGCGATCGCAGCCCCGGTCCGCTTGGGGTCGAGCGACGGTGACCGTCGCGACCGTCCACCTCTGGGGCACCGGCAGTGCGAGCGCCGGCCTCGGGTTGACGGCGAAGACGACCGTGCAGCTCCTCGGGCGTCATCGTCCGGAGGGCCTTCGTTTCGCGCGGATCCTGGGCACCGCGAAATCGACGAGCTTCTCTTCCCGCGACGCCGACCTCGGCCACTGGGCGCTTGTCTCCTCCTGGGAGTCCCGCGGAGCGGCTGACGCGTTCGACCGCGGGCCGCTTGTGGCCGCGTGGGATGCTCACTCGCGCGAGCGTGTCAGGGTGCGGATGCGCCCTATCCGCTCCGTGGGGCTGTGGGGCGGACGTGACCCGTTCAGCCCGGCGGATGCCGAGGCCGTGGAGGGCCAGCGCATTGCCGTCATCACCCGAGCCCGCATCCGCCCGTCCGCACTGTGGCGATTCTCCGGGACGGTGCCGCCCATCGCCGCCGAGCTCATGACGGCGCGCTCACGCGGCCTCGGGCTGGCCTTCGGGATGGGTGAGCTTCCCGCGGGGCTGCTCGGGACCTTCAGCCTCTGGGAGTCGGCCCCCGCGCTCCGGGACTTCATGGGCGGTGCGCAGGCGCACAGGGCCGCGATGCGCGACAGCCGGGCGGGCGGCTGGTTCGCGGAGGAGCTCTTCGCCCGCTTCGCCGTGGACGCAGTCGAGGGCTGGACAGACGCTGCGGCGTGAGATCACCCGAGCCGACGCCGCGAAGAGCCAGCACGACCGAAGACGTAGATCCAGAGCCACGACCGAGAGGAACGGACTCAAGATGACCGCCATCACACGACGACTCATGTGGGTGACCCTTGCCGCAGGCATGTTCGTGCAGAGCCTGTTCGCCTTCACGGGCGGGGGCACCGTCCCGCTGACGATCGCCAGTGTCGCGCTCCTCGCCGCGACCGGGGTGCTGCACGCGTGGGCGACGCGTGGCCCGAAGTTCGCGTCCGTGCTCCTCGCGGCGGCCGCCATTGGCTTCTTCGCCGAAGTTGTCGGCGTCGCGACCAGCTTCCCGTTCGGCCAGTACATCTACACGCCGTCGCTCGGTTTCTCCCTGTTCGAGGTGCCGCTCATCGTGCCCCTCGCCTGGGTCACGATCGCGTACCCGGCGGTCATCATCGCCAGGCGACTCGTCGGTACGACTCCGGGGATGCTCCGGCGCGTCGCACGTGTCGCCGTCGCGGCCTGGGCGCTCACCGCCTGGGATGTGTTCCTCGACCCGCAGATGGTCGACTCGGGGCACTGGGGTTGGAAGCACCCGGATCCGGGCATCCCAGGCGTCGACGGCATCCCGCTGACGAACTTCCTCGGCTGGTACCTCGTCTCGCTCATCATCTGCGGACTCATCGACGCCGTGGCGGCGCGCTCGCGGGAGGTTGACGGCGCCCCTGGCGATGCCGTCCCCTTCACGGTCTACCTGTGGACCTACGCGACCTGCGTCGTCGGCAACCTGACCTTCTTCGAGCGGCCGAGCGTGGCCCTCGTCGGTGGCTTCATCATGGGGGCCGTCGCGGTTCCGCTTGTTGTGGTGTTGCTCCGCGACTGGCGGGCGCGCCGGGCGTCTGGTCCCCTCGTGGGGGCGGACGCGCGCAGCGAGGAATCTTCGCGATGAGCCGCGTTGTCGTGATCGGCGCGGGAGTCGGTGGGCTCGCCGCGGCGGCACGCCTCGCGTCCCTCGGGCACGACGTCACGGTGCTTGAGCAGGCCGACACGATTGGCGGCAAGCTCGCAACACTCGAGCACGATGGCTTCCTCTTCGACACGGGGCCGTCACTCGTGACGATGCCGTACGTCTTCACTGAGCTCTTTGCCGAGACGGGGGCGCCGCTCGAGACCGTGCTAGAGCTCCGACGACTCGACGTCGCCTGCAGGTACCGCTTCGCCGACGGGACAGAGCTCGACATGCCGGGTCGAATCGAGGAGATCCCTGCTGCGTTGGATGCGGCGCTCGGTTCCGGCGCGGGCGCGCAGTGGTCGCGCTTCCTCGAACGCTCGGAGCGCGTGTGGGACATCGCCCGTGGTCCCTTCCTGGAGTCGCCCATCGATGCAGCCGGCATCGCGACGCTCGCGGCGAACCCGCTCTCGCTTGCCCGGGTGGCCCCGTGGCTGAGCCTGCGCGGATTCGGTCGACAGGACCTCGCCGATGACCGGCTGCGCGCCCTGCTCGACCGCTACGCCACCTACACCGGCTCTGATCCGAGGCGTGCCCCCTCAGCGCTCGCGACGGTGCCATACGCGGAGCAGGCCTACGGGTCCTGGTACGTGCAAGGTGGCCTGTGGCGTCTTGGTGCCGCTATCGCGGACCGTGCGACCGAACTCGGCGCGCGCATCCGCACCGGGGTGAGCGTGACGCGCATCCTGCAGGACGGAACCAGGGTCGCGGGTGTCGAGACGGCGGACGGCGAGCGCATCGCGGCGGACATCGTCGTCGCGAACGCGGACGCGCAGACCGTCTACGGGGAACTGCTGCGAAGCGAGGGCGCCAGGCGTGCGGCCAGGGATCACGCGAAGCTCGACCCGTCGCTCTCCGGCTTCGTCCTGCTGCTGGCGCTCGACGGCCTCGATGGGGCCACGGTCGACCACGGCGAGCAGGCCCACCACCGGGTGCTCTTCGCAGAGGACTACGACGCCGAGTTCGACGCGGTCTTCGGCGTCGGAACCCAGTCGGGGTCGGGGCCGAAGCCCGTCGAGCGGCCGACGATCTACATCTCAGCGCCGAATGACCCGGAGACGGTTCCGGGGCCGGGCAGCGCCGCGTGGTTCGTGCTTGTCAACGCGCCGCGTCACGATCCTGAGCACGGCGTCGACTGGGATGCACCAGGGCTTGCTGAGCGCTACGCGGCATCGCTCCTCGAGCTGATGGCCGAGCGGGGCGTCGACGTGCGCGAGCACGTGAGATGGATGCGCATCCGAACCCCCGCAGACATTGAACGCGATACCCGCTCCCCGGGAGGGTCGATCTACGGCACGGCATCGAACGGTGCGAGGGCAGCGTTCCTCCGGCCCGCGAACCGGCAGCCGCTCGAGGGGCTGTATCTGGTCGGGGGATCCGCGCACCCAGGGGGAGGGCTTCCGCTTGTGACGCTTTCTGCCGCCATCGTTGCGCAGTTGGTCGGGCCGGCTGAGCCGGTCCACGCCGGGGTCGGCACCAGAGCCTGAAGCCCGCCCGCCCGCCCGCTCGCTCGAGTGAGAGAGGCGGGCGAGTGAGGCGGGCGAGCGGGGGCGTCGCGGGCGCTTAGCCGTAGACGGGGCCGGTGAGGTCTTCGCCTGGCCCCTTGCCGATCGCGTCTGGGTGGTCGGACGCCTCGCGGAAGGCGAGCTGCAGCGAACGCAGGCCGTCGCGCAGCGGACGCGCGTGGTGGTCACCCAGATAGGGGAGGCTCGCGGTGAGGAGGCCGGCGAGCGCTGAGATGAGTTTGCGGGCCTCGTCGAGGTCGAGCTCGTCTTCGCCGCTGTCCTCGTCAAGGCCACACGCGACCGCAGCGGCGCTCATGAGGTGGATGGCGGTGGTTGTGATGAGCTCGACAGCCGGAACTTCGCCGATGTCGCGACGCAGATCACCGTAGTCCGGCTCGGCTGCTGAGGTGTTTTCGAGTGAGGCGTCGGTCACGCTGGTCCTTTGTGCGGAGTTCTGGTAATGTGGCGAGCGGTTTCTGCTGTGCAGAGGCCACGAAAGAGGATTCGTCCCACCCGCGCAAACCGCTCTAAGTAGGTTACCGGGTTGCTCCACTCCCTTCCTTGTGCGGCCTCGCGGCGGCACGGGAAGAGGTCACAGGGTTTGCAAGAAGTGCACGAGTTGCACAACAGGCATGACCTGTGACGTTGGGTGGAAACACGCTGCGAGCGCAGCGCTGTTGGTGTGACGCCTCCTTTCCACATTCAGTGAAGTCAGGAGCCTTCCATCAGCGAACCACGTACCAATGACCGCATCCGTGCCAGTGAAGTCCGCCTTGTCGGCCCGGGCGGTGAGCAGGTCGGAGTAGTCAAGCTCGAGATGGCTCTGCGCCTCGCGCAGGAGTCTGAGCTCGACCTCGTCGAGGTCGCCCCCAACTCGAAGCCCCCCGTCGCCAAGATCATGGATTACGGGAAGTTCAAGTACGAGGCCGCCCAGAAGGCTAAGGAAGCACGTCGCAACCAGGCGAACACGGTCCTCAAGGAGGTCCGCTTCCGTCTGAAGATCGACGCCCACGACTATGAGACCAAGCGCAAGCGCGCCATCGGCTTCCTCGAAGACGGTGACAAGGTGAAGGCCATGATCCAGTTCCGCGGTCGCGAGCAGTCGCGTCCGGAAATGGGAGTGCGCCTCCTTCAGCGTTTTGCTGAGGAAGTCTCGGAGTACGGCACTGTCGAGTCAAACCCCATGATCGATGGCCGCAACATGGTCATGATCATCGGCCCGTTCCGAAACAAGTCCGACGTCAAGGCTGACGCTTCCGCAAAGCGGAACGCAGCACGCGAGGCGTCGCGGGCGGCCAAGCACGGGCAGCCGTCAACTGGCGAAGCTGCGAATGAACCTGCAGATGAAGCTGCAACAGAGTCTGTACCAGAGTCTGCAACCACAGAGGAGAACTAATGCCGAAGCAGAAGACCCACTCGGGCGCCAAGAAGCGCTTCAAGGTCACCGGAAGCGGCAAGATCATGAAGCAGCAGGCTGGCCTCCGCCACAACCTCGAGGTCAAGTCGCCCGGCCGTAAGGCTCGACTGAACCAGGACCAGCTGCTTTCCCCGGCAGACGCCAAGGTCGCCAAGAAGCTGCTCGGCCACTAAGCCGCCCGCACCCACACTTACTGAGGAGAATCAACACACATGGCACGTGTAAAGCGGGCAGTAAACGCCCATAAGAAGCGTCGCGTCATCCTTGAGCGCGCATCCGGCTACCGTGGACAGCGCTCGCGCCTGTACCGCAAGGCCAAGGAGCAGGTCATCCACTCGATGGTCTACTCCTACCGTGACCGTCGCGCCAAGAAGGGCGAGTTCCGTCGCCTCTGGATCCAGCGCATCAACGCCGGATCCCGCGCAAACGGCCTCACGTACAACCGCTTCATCCAGGGCCTCGGCCTTGCTGGCATCGAGGTCGACCGCCGCATCCTCGCCGAGCTCGCCGTGAACGAGCCCGCGACGTTCGCTGGTCTCGTCGAGGCAGCCAAGCAGGCGCTCCCGGCCGACACGTCGGCCCCGCGCGCAGCGGCGTAGTCAACATCACGGCAATACTGGCCGTATGAACATGCGGCCGAGAGTCCAGCTCTCGGCCGCATGTTCTTTTGTTTCAGCGCATGGTGTCTCTCGCCTTTCGGCGGGTTCCGCCCGCCAGGGGAACACGACCCTCTGCCCGCATTCGGCTCGATGAGCCTCCACTCAAGCAACGCAGCGCGCTTCGTGCGCAGGAAGAAGTCGACACCATGATCGAAAGTCCGCGCAACGCGCGAGTCAAGGAAGTCAGGAAGCTCGCGCAGAAGTCGGAGCGCCAGGAGACTGGCCTCTTCGTCATCGAGGGCCCGCAGGCGGTGCGTGAGGCGCTTGTCTCGCGCCCCGAGCTCATCGAGGAGCTGTTCGTTACCCCGACGGCGCTCGAACGGCACTCTGAGCTGCGAGGTCTTGCCGAGGACGCCCAGCTCGAGGTTGCCTTCGCGAGCGAGGAAGCCATCGACGCGATGGCAGACACCCGCACGCCGCAGGGCGTCATCGCGGTCTGCCGCCAGTTCCCCTCGTCGATCCGGGATGCACTGAGCGGCTCCCCGAAGCTCGTTGCCATCCTCGAAGAGGTGCGCGATCCGGGCAACCTCGGCACCATCATCCGTGCCGCGGATGCTGCTGGCGCGGACGCCGTCATCCTCACGGGCCGCACCGTGGACCTCTACAACTCGAAGGTCGTGCGCTCGAGCACTGGCTCGATCTTCCACTTGCCGATCGCCGTTGAGGTGACGCTCGACGTCGCGACCTCACGCGCCCGCGACGCGGGGTTGCGCGTCGTGGCTGCGGACATCGACGGCTCTGACCTGCTCTCCGCCCGCGACTCTGGTGAGCTGGCGCAGCCGACGGCTTGGCTCTTCGGCAACGAGGCTCGTGGCCTCGACGACGAGCAGCTGGCGTACGCGGACGCGACCCTGAGCGTGCCGATCTACGGGCAGGCCGAGTCCATGAACCTCGCGACCGCCGCCTCTGTCTGCCTGTACGAGAGCGCGTTCGCGCAGCGCGCCTAGTAGCAGCGCACCACAAGGAACGCCCGAGCCACCCCGCGATCTTCGCGGGGTGGCTCGGGCGTCTCTGTCTGTGTCGCTGTTTGTGCTTCCCTCGCTCTGGGCTGGTGCCGGCTCGCCCAGGGCGCACTTGTGGTCGCTTGCGGTGAGTCCAAGCGACCAGAACTCCGCTCTAGGCTGGTGCCAGCTCGGCCCGCTCGGCGCTCGTAGGGCTCGGCGCCACGAAGCGCCCCGGGTCTCCGCCCCGACACACCTCGACCGGGAGCGTGTCGGGCGGCATGTCGGCTCGACTCAGTCGCTGTCGAGCGAGGCCAGCCAGGCGCTGTGCAGCTCGGCGTAGCGGCCGCCAGCCGCGACGAGTTCGGCGGGGGAGCCGTCCTCGACGATCGTGCCGGCGTCCAGGACCAGCACTCGGTCAGCGTCGTTGACGGTCGAGAGCCGGTGGGCGATGATCACGGCGGTTCTGTCGTGCAGGAGCGTGCCGAGCGCTTGCTGGACAGCGCGTTCGCTTGGGATATCGAGCGAGCTGGTCGCCTCATCGAGGATCAGCACTTCGGGGTCGGCGACAAACGCCCGGGCGAACGAGATGAGCTGACGCTGTCCGGCGGAGAGCTTCACCCCGCGGTGGCTCAGGTCCGTGTCGTAGCCGTCCGGCATGCGTCGGATGAACGGGTCGGCGCCGATGAGTTTCGCGGCTCGTTCGATGTCGTCCCGGCTCGCGCCAGGTCGACCGAGTTCGATGTTCGAGGCAACGGTTCCCTGGAACAGGAATGGGTCCTGCGTGACGGTGACGACTCGTTGCCGGAGCTCGCTGTCCTGCAGCTCACGGAGGTCGACGCCGTCGAGTGTGACCTCGCCGGTTGTGGGGTCGGCGAACCGCGCGATGAGGCTCGCCAGGGTCGTCTTGCCCGCACCGGTAGGTCCCACGATCGCAACGGTCTGGCCCGCGGCGATGTGCAGGTCGGTCCGCTGCAGGACAAGCGGACCCTCGCCGTACGAGAACGTCGTGCCGCGGAGGGTCATGTCGCCGCGTCCAGAGGCTTGCCGCGCGCCTGAGGGCGGTCGTTGAGCGCCGCGCTGTTCGTCGCGAGCCGCCGACGGCTCGGCGACGCTTGGCCGTTCCTCGAGGACACCGGAGATCTTCTCGAGTGCCGCGACTGCCGATTGGAAGGTGTTGGCGAACATGCCAACGGCCTCCATGGGCTGGAACAGCTGCACGAGGTACAGGGCCGCCGCGACGAGCAAGCCGACGCCGATACTGCCGTCGAGCGTTCGAAGGCCGTTGACGAGCACGAGCACCGCAAGCCCGATGCTGCTGATGAGGTTGATGCCCGTAAAGAGGTTGCCGAACGCCATAGCCGTGCGACGCCCAGTGTCCGTGTAGGCGCCGTTCAAACCGCCGTAGACGTCTGCGTTGCGGGCTTCCGCGCGGAACGCCTGCATGGCACGGATTCCCGTGATCGTCTCGACGAAGCGCACGATGAGGCGCGCGGAGCGTTCGCTGGACTCACGGTAGAGGCGTGACGAGACGACCTGGAAGTGCCGCGTGACGAGGACAACCGGGACGAAGACAGCGAGGGCGACCAGCGCGGACAGCGGGTCGAGGATGAACAGCGCCGTCGCGATGAACGCCATCCGAGCGACGGCATTGACCAGGTCGCCGAAGCCAGACTCGAGGAGTTCGGCTAACGCGTCGACGTCGTTCGTCTGCCGACTGATGACGCGCCCTGACGTGTAGCGCTGGTGGAAGTCGAGGCCGAGGCGACCCGTGTGTTCGAAGAGCAGCGTGCGCACTCGCAGGAGCACGCGCTGGCTGAGGGCCGCGGCTCGGCGTGTGAAGAGGTTCGACAAGCCCGCATCGGCGATCGTCGCGACGATGAGGGCGCCGACGACGATCGCGAAGGGCCGCCAGTCGCCTTCGAGCAGCCTCGGCAGGCCGGTATCGATGGCCTGCGAGAGCAGCAGCGGCCCGGCGGCCGACGCCGCCTGGCTGACAAGCACCAGCACCCCGAGCCAGACGAGGCTGCCGCGATGCGGCGCGAGGAGCTGACCCATGAGGCGAAGGGATCGTTGACGCAGGAGTCGAGCGGTGCCGCGGTCGACACTGGTGAGGTGCTCGACCTGCACGCCAAGGGGCGCGGGTGGGGTGCGCGTGCTCACGCGACGACCTCATCCACGTGGTCGCCCTGCCAGAGCAGGCCGCGGTACACGGGGTCGGCCGCCAGCAGGCTCCGGTGCTCACCGACTGCCGTGATGCGCCCATCCTGGAGCACAGCGACTCGGTCGGCGAGCGCGACGGTGGATGAGCGGTGCGCGACGACAAGCGTGGTGACCCCGGTGAGCGCCGTGCGAAGCGCCTCCGTCGCCAGGGTCTCGGTGCGCACGTCGACGGCGGAGAGCGGGTCGTCCAGGACGAGGACACGAGGGCGCGCGATGATGGCGCGTGCCAGTGCCAGGCGCTGCCGTTGGCCCCCGGAGAGGCTGTGCCCTTCTTCGCCGATGAGCGTGTCGAGTCCGTCGGGGAGTTCGAGCGCGAACCCCGCCTGTGCCACAGTGAGGGCTTCCCGCAGTTCATCGTCGCTGGCCTCCGGGCGGCCGAGGGCGACGTTGTCCCTGACGCTCGCCGAGAAGAGGAGCGGCTGCTCGAAGGCGATGGCCACGTGGCTCCTGAGCTCGTCGCGGCGGAAGCGACGGATGTCGGTGCCGTCGAGGAGCACTTCCCCGTCCGTCGGGTCGTGGAGGCGCACGGCAAGCTCGCTGAGCAGGCTCTTGCCGCTGCCGGTTGCCCCGACAAGCGCGAGCGTCTCACCTGGTCTGAGTGTCAGGTCGATACCTTGCAGCACCTCGTCGTCGTCCCGCGCATCCGGGAAGCGGAATCGCACGCCGCGGAACTCGAGGACGCCGGGGCCGACGGGAACGGGGAGGGGTGCTGCCGGGTCGGATACGGTCGTCGCGGTGTCCAGCACCTCGAAGACTCTTGTCGTGGATGCGGCTGCGTCGAGGGTGTCCGCGAACAGGAAGCCGAGGGATCGCACGGGCCACGAGAGCATGAGGGCCGTAAAGAGGAACGCCGAGAGCTCACCGATCGTGAGTCGTCCGCCGGCGACGGCGAGCACTCCCAGGGCAAGTGAGGTCGCGACGGCGAGCTGGGGGAGCAGGATGAGCCACGAGCGCATGTCTGCCTGCTTGCGGGCTTTCTCGAGCTCAGTCTCGCGCAGGGCTTGGGCCTCGGTCCGGAACGACGCGAGGAATTCGCCGCCGCGGCCGAACGCCTTGATGACGCGGATTCCCTTCGCCGCCTCACCGACCGTGGTGGCGAGCGCCCCGGCCTGGTCCTGACTGCGGCGCGAGAGTCGGCCGTACACGCGCTGGAAGCGGAGTGTGATGAGGGCCGTCGGGATGCTGAAGACGGCATAGACGATGCCGAGTAGAGGGTCGAGCCAGAGGAGGACGCCGATTCCGGCGACGACCGTGAGCAGGTTCACCGTCAGCATGATGAGCCCGAAGGCGAGCCAACGCCGCACCCGGTTCAGGTCAACGGAGGAACGGGAGAGGAGCTGCCCGGCCTCCCACTCATCGTGGAAGGCCGCAGGCAGATCCTGCAGCCTGGCGAAGAGACGGTCACGCACCCGACGTTCGACGCCCACCATCGGCGTGAGTACGAGGATGCGGCGCAGGTACCAGAGGAAGGCCTCGAAGCAGCCGACCGCGAGGAGGGCTAGCGAGCCCCAGATGATGGCGGCCCGCTCGCCGGAAGAGACCGGCCCGTCGACGATGAGGCGGATGATCTGCGGGCCGACGAGGCTCAGCACTGCGGCGGTGAGGGCCGACGCGAAGCCCGCGAAGAGGCTCCATTTCACCGGGCGGACGAACTCCCAGAGTCGCAGGAGTTGTCGAAGTCCGGGCTCAGCGCGCATCCGGTCCAGGCTAGTCGGCCCCACGTTGGAAACGGCGAGTCGAGGAGTGCGGGGCGTCTCGGGGCGCAACGAAAAGCTCCCCACGAGCCGGAACTGAGAACCTCAGTGCCTGCTCGTGGGGAGCTTCGCTCGCGGAGACCGCTTAGAGCCTGTCGCCGTCTTCCTTCTTGCGGAGGTCGATCTGGCGTTGCGCTTCCGCCTTGTCGTGCTTTGCCCTCTGGCGCTCGTCCTCTTCGAGTTCCAGCACGTCCGACTGCTGAACCAGGATGAGCTCAGTGTCGGTCACGTTGCCAGCGTTGCCGACGGGCTTCGCTTCGACCTCGGTGGTGCCCTGCACCTTCGGGTTCTGCGAGATGCGCTTCTGGGCCACCGTAGCGAGCCAGGAGAGCAGCACACAGGTCAGGATGTAGACGGCGCCGATCACTATCGTGACCGGGATGTACGGGGTGCCGTAGTTCGTCTGGCTTCCCATGAGCTTCGCCAGGTAGAGAAGCTCGTTGTAGGTGATGATCGATCCGAGCGCCGTGTCCTTCAGGGTCACGACGAGCTGCGCGATGATGACTGGCAGCATCGAGCGAATCGCCTGCGGAAGCAGGATGAGCTGCATCACGCCGGTTTTCCGCAGACCGATTGCGTACCCGGCCTCGGACTGACCGCGGGGCAGCGCCTCGACGCCGCTTCGGATGACCTCGGAGAGTACTGAGCCGTTGTAGGCGATCAGCGCGATGACAACTGCCCAGAACGGGTCCATCTTCACGCCGAGGCCCGGGAGGGCGTAGTACAGGAGCATCATGAGGATAAGCACAGGGATGGCGCGCAGGACCTCGACGACAACCGTCACCGGGATACGGACCCAGGCGTGGTCGGAGAGGCGTCCGATTGCGAGGATGAAGCCGAGTGCAAGTGCACCGACCGCAGCCACGAGAAACGCGCTCAGCGTCGCCCAGAGGGCCTTGGCGATTTGCGTCCAGATCGCGGCGTAGCCAAAGATCTGCCACTTGTTGGCACTGAGGTTTCCCGTGACGCCGAGCCGGTAGATGATCAGCGCGGCGAGCGCGACGACCACGGCAATGGTGACGACGCTGAGGATTCGGTTTCGTGCCAGAGCCCTGGGGCCCGGCACGTCGTACAGCACTGAAGTCTGGCTCATCGTGCGACCTTCCAGTGTCGTTCGAGCGCGTTCTGCACCCAGGAGAGGAGAAGGACCAGGGCGACGAAGACCGCTGCGACCACGAGCAGGACGCCAAGGGCATCTTCGCCCCGTTCGCTCATGTTGGCGCGGATGCTGCCGAGGTTGACGACTGAGAAGCCGGCGGCCACCGTCGTGTTCTTGAGGAGCGCGATGAGCACGCTCATCATCGGCGGCACGACGGCTCGTGCGGCCTGGGGCAGCACGATGAGCGACATGACCTGCCCGAAGGGCAGGCCGATCGCGCGGGCCGCTTCGGCCTGGCCGACTGGCACGGTGTTGATGCCGCTTCGCAGGACCTCAGCGACGTACGTGGCCGTGTAGATCCCAAGCGCGAGGATGCCGAGGGTGAGGTAGTCCGCTTGCCCGATCGGGAACAGCACGGGCACAGCGAACGCGAAGATGAAGAAAACCAGCGTGAGCGGGGTGTTGCGGATGACGTTGACGTACGCGGCCCCGACCATCTGAGCGATCGGGACGGGCGAGACTCGCATGGCGCCGACGATGAAGCCGAGAACCAACGCGAGCAAGGCGCCGCCGAAGAAGAGGATGAGTGTCCCCACGAGGGAGGCTCCCCAGAGGTCGAGGTGGTTCGTGATGATGTCGAACACGCTCGCCTTCCTTTCTGAGTTACGGCGCGGGGCGCCCTAGGTGCGAACGAGCGGCGGCGAGATTGTGGTCTCGCCGCCGCTCGCCTGTGGGATTAGTAGCGGTCGGGCGTTGGCTGCGAGACCGTGGTTCCGGAGGAACCGAGGTTGTAGTCGAAGATCGACTGCCAGACGTCGCCGCCCTCTTCGAGGGTCGTGTTGAAGTGGTCGCGCAGAGCGTCGTCGCCCTTTGCGAGGCCGATGCCGTAGAGCTCCGTGCTGAAGGGCTCGCCAACTACCTTGAGCTGGTCCGGGGCTTGTGCTGCGTAGCCGATAAGGATGGCCTCGTCGGTCGTGACTGCGTCAACCTGGCCGTTCTTCAAGGCCTCAACACACTCAGAGTACTTCTCGAACTCAACGGGCGTGACTTCCGGGTAGTTGTCCTTGATGTTCTGGATTGGTGTGGAGCCCGTCGCGGAGCAGACCTTGACGCCAGCGACCAGGTCGTCGACGCCCGTGATCTCGGAGTCGGCGCCGACGAGGAGGCCCTGGCCCGTCTCGAAGTACGGACCGGCGAAGTCGATCTGGTCCTTGCGCTTGTCGGTGATCGAGTAGGTGCCGACGTAGTAGTCGATGTCGCCGTTGATGATCGCCTGCTCGCGGTTCGCGGACGGGATCGCCTTGAACTCGATGTTCTCCTCGGAGACGCCGAGCGAAGCTGCCATCCAGCGGGCGACGTCGACGTCGAAGCCGGTGCGCTCTCCGGTGACCGCATCCAGGTAGCCGAGGTTCGGCTGGTCTTCCTTGACACCGACGACGACCTTGCCGCCTGCAGCGGTGATCTTGTCGAACGTGGGCGAGCCTTCGATGGCGACGTCGGTCGCGACCTCGAAGACGGGTGCTTCACCGGTTGTGGTGCCCTCTTCGCCACCGCCACCTGCTGCCGGCGGCGCCCCCTCGGCGCAGCCCGTCAGTACGAGTGAGGCCAGGATGCCTGCGCCGAGAATGGCGCTGAGCTTGGTCTTTCGCATTTGCTTCTCCTTCTGTTGGAAGTCTGTTGAGTCCTGCGAGACAGTCGAGGCGCGGAGCCGCGCCGACGGTCAGTGGGTGATGAGCTTGGAGAGGAAGTCCTTGGCGCGGTCGGTCTTCGGGTGCGTGAAGAAGTCCTCAGGGGACTGGTCTTCGAGCACCTGGCCGTCGGCCATGAAGACGACTCTGTCGGCGGCCTTGCGCGCGAAGCCCATCTCGTGGGTCACGACGATCATCGTCATGCCCTCCTTAGCGAGGTCGACCATGACGTCGAGGACTTCGTTGATCATCTCGGGGTCGAGCGCGCTGGTGGGCTCGTCGAAGAGCATCACCTTCGGCTTCATGGCAAGCGCACGCGCGATCGCGACTCGCTGCTGCTGGCCGCCCGAGAGTTGTGCCGGGAACTTCGCGGCCTGGTGACCGATGCCGACTCGGTCGAGAAGCACCTTTGCTTCTTTTTCGGCGTCTGCCCTCGAGAGCTTCCTGACCTTGATGGGGCCAAGGGCAACATTCTCGAGGATGGTCTTGTGGGCGAAGAGGTTGAAGGACTGGAAGACCATTCCGACGTCAGCGCGCAACGCGGCGAGTGCCTTCCCTTCCTTGGGTAGCACCTTCCCGTCGATGCGGATTTCCCCCGAGGTGATCGTCTCGAGTCGATTGATCGTGCGACACAGGGTTGACTTGCCGGAACCGGATGGTCCGATGACGACGACGACCTGACCGCGCTCGACGTTGAGGTTGATGTCCTTCAGGGCGTGGAATTCACCGTAGTGCTTCTCGACGTGGTCAACGACGACGAGGGGCTCGCTCTGATTTTGCATGGTGTGATTCCACCACAGCGTCAGACTCCGTCGTCGCCCATTTCTCGCTTTCGAAACGAGATGGTTACCTGATCGGTGCACTGAGGGCGCGATTTCGGTGCTCCTGGCTACACCTGAACCCTGGAAGATCGCCGGAATTACGCGGGTTCCTACCGCTCGACGGGATGAAGCCAGATTCTCGCAAAGACGTTCGCCCGGCATATCTCACGGGGTGAGAAAGCATGATTTTGGGATCTGGAACCGTTGTCTGCTCGGTTCGGTAAACTCGATCCTTGTGTCTGACGCCTCATCGAACCCCATCACGCAGGAAGCCGTCGGCTCCGCGGTCGACGCGGCGCTCGCCGCTATCGCCGCGGCGCCCGACCTGACAGCACTCAAGCGAGTGCGCGCCGAGCATCTGGCGGAGGGTTCAGCGATCGCGTCGCTGAACGCCGCGATGCGAGCCGTGCCCAAGGAGAGCAAGAAGGAAGCCGGGCAGCTCATCGGGCAGGCCCGCACCCGTGTCAACGAGGCCTTCGCGGCACGCGAGGGTGAGCTGGCAGAAGCCGAGGCGACCGCGCGTCTCGCCGCCGAGACCGTCGACGTCACGCTCGCGCGCCCTGCCCGTGCGACCGGAGCGCGGCATCCGCTCACCGTGCTGCAGGACCGCGTGAGCGACATCTTCGTTGGCATGGGGTGGGAGATCGCGGAAGGCCCAGAGCTCGAGAGCGAGTGGTTCAACTTCGACTCCCTCAACTTCGACGCCGACCACCCGGCGCGGGCCATGCAGGACACGTTCTTCGTGGAGCCAGCAGACCGCCACCTCGTGATGCGCACACACACCTCGCCGGTTCAGATGCGTTCCCTTATCGAGCGTGGCGTTCCTCTCTATGTGCTCGCGCCAGGCCGCACGTACCGGACCGACGAGCTCGACGCGACCCACACGCCTGTCTTCACGCAGTTCGAGGGCATCGCGATCGACAAGGGCCTCACGATGGCGCACTTGCGCGGCACGCTTGAGCACTTCGCGACGTCGATGTTCGGCGACGAGGCGCGCATTCGACTGCGCAACAACTACTTCCCGTTCACGGAGCCGAGCGCCGAGATGGACATCTGGCACCCGGGAGCCAAGGGCGGCCCCCGCTGGATCGAGTGGGGTGGCTGCGGCATGGTGCACCCCAACGTGCTGCTCGCGGCAGGCGTCGACCCGGAGGAATACCAGGGCTTCGCATTCGGCATGGGTGTCGAGCGCACCCTCATGTTCCGCAACGCGCTCACCGACATGCGAGACATGGTCGAGGGCGACGTCCGTTTCAGCACCCAGTTCGGAATGGTGATCTAGTCATGCGTGCCCCACTCTCCTGGCTCCGCGAGTACGCGGAGATCCCAGCCTCTGCCTCCCCAGCTTCGGTGCTCGACGCGTTTGTCCGCGTCGGACTGGAAGACGAGGCCGTCCACGGCACGCAGCTGCAGGGCCCGATCGTCGTCGGCGAGGTGCTCTCGGCTGAGCCTGAGCCGCAGTCGAACGGAAAGACCATCAACTGGTGCCAGGTGCGAGTCGCGCCTGAGGGCCAGCTCGCCGCCGATGGTGGCGCGGATGTGCGCGGCATCGTCTGCGGAGCCCACAACTTCGGCGTCGGCGACTCTGTCGTCGTCACGCTTCCAGGCGCCGTTCTTCCCGGCGACTTCGCTATCGCAGCTCGCAAGACCTACGGGCACGTCTCCGACGGCATGATCGCGTCGCAGCGTGAGCTCGGCATGGGCGATGACCACGAGGGCATCATCGTGCTCTCGCGCCTCGGCGTCAGCGCAGCTCCGGGGACCGACGCGATCGAACTGCTCGGTCTCACCGAGCAGGCGGTCGAGGTGAACGTCACGCCAGATCGCGGCTACGCCATGTCGATTCGTGGTCTCGTTCGCGAGTACTCGAACGCGACGGGCGTCGCGTTCACCGACCCGGCGCTCCGTCCGCAGCTCGAGGCGATCCTTGCCGAAGCCATCGCGCCAGATGCGCAGGACGTGCGCGTGACCGTGTCGATCGACGACGACGCGGCCGTGCGCGACCAGCCCATGGCACCCGTCTTCGTGGGGCTCGTGGTCGAGGGCATCGACGCGACGCGTCCGACGCCGACGTGGATGGCCCAGCGACTCCGCCTCGCGGGCATCCGCCCACTTGCCGTCGCCATCGACATCACCAACTACGTCATGCTCGAGCTGGGGCAGCCCATCCACGGCTACGACCTCGACAAGCTCCGCGGAGGCATCCACGTGCGGCGCGCCAGCGAGGGCGAGCAGCTCACGACCCTCGACGGGAAAGAGCGCACGCTCAGCGCCGAGGACATCCTCATCACCGACGACCGAGGCCCGATCGGGCTCGCCGGCGTCATGGGCGGCGAGGAGACGGAGCTCAGCTCCGAGACGAGCAACGTCTTCATCGAGGCGGCCTCGTTCTCGCCGATCTCGATCGCCCGCACGGCGCGCAGGCACAAGCTGCCGAGCGAGGCCTCACGCCGCTTCGAGCGCCGGGTCGATCCACGCGTCGCGCAGCCTGCTGCGGCCCGCGTCGCGGAGCTGCTCGTCGAGCACGCAGGCGGCCGCGTCGTGCGCGCCGGAAGCGTGCACGAGCAGATCCCGACTCCCGAGTCGCTGACCCTGCCCGTCGATGCTGCTTCGCGCATCATGGGAGTCGACTACACGCTCGACGAAACGATCGGCGCCCTGCGCGCTGTTGGCTGCGAGGTCTGGGAAGAGGCGGAGGGCCTCCTTGGCGTGACGGTGCCGAGCTGGCGCGGCGACCTCACGGAGCCGGTGACCCTCGTCGAGGAGATCGGTCGCCTGTGCGACTTCGAGCGCATCCCGTCCCGCCTCCCCGTTGCGCCTCCGGGACGCGGCCTCACTCGCGAGCAGCGACTGCGCCGTGCCGCGGCGGACGTGCTCGCCGCGTCCGGTGCTGTCGAGGTCCAGAGCTACCCGTTTGTACCTGAGGCAGATACGGTCACCTTCGGTCGCCCCGACGACGGCGAGGTGGCGGCCGTCAAGCTCGCGAACCCGCTCGACCCGCGCGCAGCCTGGCTCCGCACGAGCCTCTTGCCTGGACTCCTCACGATCGCGCACCGCAACGTGTCGCGTGGTCTCACCGATCTCGCGATCTTCGAGACGGGGACTGTCTTCAAGCCGGAGTCCGGCGTCGTCTACGGCGTGGACGAGGTCCCCGCTGTTGCCCAGCGCCCCACCCCGGAGCGCCTCGCGGAGCTGGAGGCCGGCCTGCCGCCGCAGCCTCGGTACGCGGCGGGTGTTGTGCTCGGCCAGCGCGAGCCGAAGCGTCCCGGTCACGCACCGGTCGCGGCGTCCTGGGAAGATGCGCTCGAGCTCGTCTCGCAGCTGGGCCTTGCGACCGGCGCCGAAATACTGGTGCGGCAGGGCAGCCACCGTGCCTTCCACCCTGGACGTTGCGCCGAGCTGTTCGTCAGCCAGGGCCTCGACGAGGTTGTTGTCGGCTACGCGGGCGAGGTCCACCCGGACATCGCCGAGGGCGCCGACCTCCCTCGCGTCGTTGCGGCTTTCGAAGTCAACCTCGACGCGGTCATCGAGCTCGCGCGCCGGGACATCCTTCCCGAGCCGATCTCGACGTTCCCCGCCGCGACGCAGGACCTGAGTCTCGTGGTGGATGCGGCAGTCCCGGCGGCCGAGGTGTCGAACGCCGTGAGCGAGGGCGCCGGTCTTCTACTCGAGCAGCTCACGATCGTTGACGACTACCGCGGAGCCGGCCTCGAAGACGGGCAGAAGAGCCTCACGTTCGCTCTCCGATTCCGCGCGACCGACCGCACGCTGACCGCGGCAGAGGCGAGCGAGGCGAAGGAAGCGGGCGCAGCGCTCGCCGCAGAGCGTTTCGGCGCGACGATGCGAGCCTGACGCGCGAGCATCCAAAAGCAATCGCCCGGCCCCTCGAGGGGCCGGGCGATTCTGCGTAGCGGGAACGTGCTGAGCCTGCTTCGCTGCTCGGGACTCAGTCGCTCACGCGGGACTCAGTCGGTGCGCGGGACTCAGCCCTCGCGTGAGACCGCGGCCTCCTTGAGGCTCGCCTCGAGAGCGACCCAGGAGAGCATGGCGCACTTGACGCGCATGACGAACTTCGAGACGCCCTGGAAGGCCACCGCGTCCTCGAGAAGGTCTTCATCGGGTTCCGACCCGTCTCGTGTTCGGAGCATGAGTCGGAACGCAGCGACGAGTTCCTCGATCTCGGCGGTCGACTTGCCGACGGCGAGCTCGCTGAGCACGGAGGCCGAGGCCATGGAGATGCTGCAGCCGTCGCCCTGCCATGCGAGCTCGGCGAGGCCGGTGCCGTCTTCGTCGAGCTTCACGCGCACCGTGATCTCGTCACCGCAGCTGGGGTTGCGCTCGAAGTGCTCGGCGTCTGCGTCGGCGAGTGGTCCGTCGCCCGCACGCTTCTTGGAGTGCTCGAGGATGAGCTGCTGGTACAGGCCGTCGAGTGCGCTCATGCGTCGACCCCGAACCAGGCGCGGATCTGGCCGACCGCGAAGAGGAGACGGTCGACGTCCTCTCGGGTCGTGTAGAGGTAGCTGCTCGCGCGCGTCGACGCCGTGAGACCGAGCCTGCGGTGCAGCGGCTGCGCGCAGTGGTGGCCGCCGCGGACGGCGATGCCCTTGGAATCCAGGAACTGGGTGACGTCGTGGGAGTGGACCCCCTCGACTTCGAAGCTCACGAGGCCGGCGCGAGGCACGCCGACTGGCTCGCCGATGATGCGGACACCGGGGATCCCGGAGAGCCCGTCGAGGAGGAGCTGGCCGATCTCTGCTTCGTGCGCCGCGACGGCGTCCATGCCGACGCCTTCGAGGTAGCGGACGGCCTCGGCGAGCGCAACCACCTGCGAGACAGGCTGCGTGCCGGCCTCGAAGCGCGTCGGGGGAGCCATGAAGTCGCTCTCCTCCATAGTGACGGTCGTGATCATCGAGCCGCCGGTGCGCGCGGGTGGGAGCGCATCCAGCATCTCGGCCCGGCCGTAGAGCACGCCGACGCCGTTCGGGCCGAGCATCTTGTGGCCCGAGAATGCGGCGAAGTCGACGCCTATGGCGGGGAAGTTGACGGGCAGGTGCGGCACCGACTGGCACGCGTCGAGCACGACGATCGCGCCGGCCTCGTGGGCGAGTTCGGTGAGTCGCGTCGCGTCCGCGATGAGGCCAGTCACGTTCGAGACGTGGGCGAAGGCGAAGATCTTGGTGCGGGGGCCGATGAGGGCTGCGGCGTCCTCGACGGTCCACGTGCCTCGATCGTTGACCGGGACGTACACGAGCGTCGCCCCGGTATCGAGGGCCAGCTGCTGCCACGGCACGAGGTTCGCGTGGTGCTCGGCTTCCGTGATCAGGATCTCGTCGCCCTCGCCGATCGCGAGGAGGGATGCGCGTGCACCGCCTCGCCCGGCGCTGGCGATGCGGATGCCCCCGGTCACGAGATTGATGGCGTCGGTTGCGTTGAGCGTCCACGAGATCTGCTCAGGGGCCGCGCCCACGAAGCTGGCAACCGTCTCGCGCGCGTCCTCGAATGCGACCGTAGAGAGCGCGGCAAGCGTGTGGGCGCCGCGGTGAACCGCGGCGTTCTCCGTTTCGAGGAAGCGGCGCTCGGTGCCGAGCACCTGCAGTGGACGCTGGGACGTTGCGCCGGAGTCGAGGTAGACGAGGGGTTCGCCGTTGACCTCCTGATCGAGGATCGGGAAGTCCTTCCGCAGCTCGAGCACGCGGGCGCCGCTCAGCGAGCTCGGCGCCGAAAGGGTCTCGTCCGCGCGGGTGGGGGAAGCTGCGTCTTCGGTGTTCAGTGTCACGTCGTCCTCTCCTTGGCCGGGTGCCGTCGACGGCTGAACGTCGTGGCCCCAGCCTGTCAAGCCTACGAGTGCAACGTGCGCCGCGCCTCCTGCATTCCCTCAAGCGTCCAGGGGGAGCCTCTTCGCATGGCGGTCGAACTCCGGTGGGGGTGGCACGGCCTAGGATGAACGGCATGGCTTTCTCCGTTGCAGTAGCTGGGGCGAGCGGGTACGCAGGTGGCGAACTCCTGCGCATTCTCGCCTCGCACCCCGAACTCGAGGTCCGTACCGTCACCGCCCACGCGAATGCGGGCGAGCGGCTCCTGCGTGTGCATCCGCACCTCGCGAGCTACGCCGACCTCGTGCTCGAGCCGACAACCGCAGAGGTGCTGCGGGGACACGACGTCGTCTTCCTGGCTCTGCCGCACGGGACCTCTGGCGCGATCTCGGCTGAGCTTGGCGCGGACACGCTGGTCATCGACTGCGGAGCCGACCACCGCCTCGAGCGCGAAGAGGACTGGGCCGAGTACTACGGAGGCGACTTCTTCGGCACCTGGGCCTACGGCCTGCCAGAGCTCGAGCTTGCCGGAGCGGCCGGCAAGCAGCGTGCGAACCTCGAGAACGTGTCACGCGTCGCCGTCCCCGGCTGTAACGTCACTGCGATCTCACTGGCGCTCGCGCCTGCCTTGCACCGCGGGCTGGTGCAGCCGACCGACCTCACCGCGGTCCTGGCCGTCGGCCCCTCCGGCGCCGGCAAGAAGGCGGCCGTTTCCCTCCTGGGCTCGGAGCTCATCGGCTCGGCGAACCCCTACGCCGTAACAGGAGGACACAGGCACAACCCCGAGGTCAGGCAGAACCTCCGGCGCGCAGGTGGCGCCGAGGTCTCCCTCGCGTTCACACCTGTGCTCGTCCCCATGGCCCGCGGCATTCTGGCCACGACGACGGCTCGCCTCGCGGACGGCGTCGATGCGGCCGTGCTTCGCGCGGCTTACGAGGAGTCCTACGGTGGCGAGCGCTTCGTGCAGCTCCTCCCCGAAGACGAGTGGCCGCGCACAGGTGACGTGACCGGCTCGAACCGCGCTTCCATCGGCATCGGCGTCGACGAGCGCGCTGGGCGCCTCGTCGCTGTCGCCGCGATCGACAACCTCGGCAAGGGCACTGCGGGCGCCGCGGTGCAGTCAGCGAACCTCGCCCTCGGACTCGAAGAGTCCCTGGGCCTTCCCCTGGACGGAGTGGCACCGTGAGCGTGACCGCAGCAGCAGGCTTCCGAGCGGCAGGTGCCGCGGGCGGCATCAAGTCGGAGGGGCGTCGCGACGTTGCCCTCGTCGTCAACGACGGGCCGAGCGCCGCCTGCGCGGCGGTCTTCACGAGCAACCGCTGCAAAGCAAACCCCATCCTCTGGTCGCAGGAAGCGATCAAGGGCGGGTCGATCTCGGCGATCGTGCTGAACTCCGGCGGAGCGAACTGCTACACGGGGTCCTTCGGCTTCCAGACGACGCACCAGACGGCGGAGGCCGTCGCGGCCAAGCTGGGTATCGGAGCAGGCGACGTGCTCGTCTGTTCGACGGGCCTCATCGGTGTTGGCGACCAGAGCTTCCGCGATGGTGTGCTGCGCGGGGTTGAACTCACGGCTGACTCGCTGGCAGACACGGCGGAAGCTGGCGAGGAGGCCTCGCTCGCCATCATGACCACCGACTCGAAGCCCAAGCGCTCCGTGCGCGAGCGGGAGGGGTACGTGATCGGCGCAATGGCGAAGGGTGCGGGCATGCTCGCGCCAGGGCTCGCGACGATGCTCGTCGTGATCACGACCGACGCTGACCTCGAGTCCGCAGCGCTGGACCGTGCGCTCCGCGCAGCGACTCGAGTCACGTTCGATCGGGTCGACTCCGACGGCTGCATGTCGACCAACGACCAGGTCACCCTCATGGCGTCCGGCGCGAGCGGCGTGACCCCGGACGAGTCTGCTTTCACGACGGTGCTCACTGAGGTGTGCGCGGACCTGGCTCGCCAGCTGCAGCAGGACGCCGAGGGTGCCAGCCACGACGTCACCATCACGACGATCGGCGCGGCGACCGAGCAGGACGCGCTCGACGCCTCGCGTGCCGTTGCGCGCTCCAACCTCTTCAAGGCCGCCATCTTCGGGAACGACCCCAACTGGGGACGTGTGCTCGCCGCGGTCGGCACGACCGACGCGGAGTTCGACCCGCAGGCGCTCGACGTCACGATCAACGGCGTCATGGTCTGTCGAGCAGGCACGCCCCACGAGTCGGCCGACCTCGTCGACCTCACCCCGAGGGACACGAGCGTCCTCATCGACCTCCACGCAGGCGTGAGCGAGGCGACGATCCTCACCAACGACCTGACGCATGACTACGTGCACGAGAACAGCGCCTACTCGTCCTGACGAGCAGCGCACCTCCCGACCATGCGCAGCATTCGCGGCGCGGATGCCTGAAGAGCCCAACGGTTTCTGACCGGCCCGAAAGGGGCAGCATGACCACTCCCGACTTGTACGAGAAGGCGACCTCCAAGGTCGAGACGCTCATCGAGGCCCTGCCATGGATGCAGGAGTTCGCGGGTCGCGTCCTTGTCATCAAGTTCGGCGGCAATGCCATGGTCGACACGGAGCTTTTCGAGGCCTTCGCGTCTGACATCGCGTTCCTGCGGTACGCGGGCATCAAGCCGGTCATCGTGCACGGCGGCGGCCCGCACATCTCCAGGATGCTCGGCAAGCTGCGCATCGAAAGCGAGTTCAAGGACGGCTACCGAGTGACCAGCGAGGAGGCCATGGAGGTCGTTCGCATGGTGCTCGGCGGCCAGGTCGCCCGCGAGCTCGTGGCGGCCATCAATGAACGTGCTCCCATCGCCGTGGCCACGAGCGGAGAGGATGCTGGCCTCTTCCAGGCCAGACGAAAGAAGCTCGTCATCGATGGCGAGACCGTCGACCTCGGGCTCGTCGGCGAGATCGAGACCGTCGACCCGACCGTGGTCAGGGCCGATATCGCGGCCGGGCGCATCCCGGTCGTCTCGTCGATCGCGAGCGACATCGACTCGCCGCGGAAAGCACTCAACATCAACGCGGACCGCGCCGCGTCGGCGCTCGCGCAGGCACTCGGCGCCGCGAAGCTCATCATGCTGACCGACGTCGCGGGACTCTACCGCGACTGGCCCGACATCGACTCGCTCATCTCGGAGATCGACCTCGACGAGCTGCGGACCCTGCTGCCCACGCTCTCTGCCGGCATGATCCCGAAGGTGCAGGCCTGCATCGAAGCCGTAGAGGGCGGCGTCGACCAGGCTGCCATCATCGACGGGCGCGTGCCGCACTCGATGCTGCTCGAGATCTTCACGACAGAGGGCTTCGGCACCAAGGTGTCCGCCTGATGCACCTGCGCGCGCGGCGAGGCTGCACCTCGCTCCGACTTCTCTCCATCACCCACCGAAAGGCCATCCTGTGATTCGCCACTTCCTCCGCGACGACGACCTGACTCCAGCAGAGCAGCGCGAGGTGCTCGAGCTCGCCGCAGTGCTCAAGCGCGATCGCTTCTCTGCGCGTCCGCTCGAGGGACCGCGCAGCGTGGCAGTCATCTTCGACAAGACCTCGACGCGCACGCGGGTCTCGTTCCATGTGGGGATCTCGGAGCTCGGCGGCTCGCCGCTCATCATCTCGACGGCGTCCAGCCAGCTGGGAGGCAAGGAGACCGCCTCCGACACCGCCCGCGTCCTGGAGCGCCAGGTTGCCGCGATCGTGTGGCGCACCTACGCGCAGAGTGGCCTCGAGGAGATGGCGAACGGCGCCATCGTCCCCGTCGTCAACGCGCTGAGCGATGACTTCCACCCCTGCCAGCTCCTCGCCGACCTGCTGACGGTCAACGAGCACCTCGGTGAGACGGCCGGGCGCACGCTCGTCTTCCTGGGAGACGGGGAGAGCAACATGGGGCACTCGTACCTGCTGGCCTGCGCGACGGCGGGCATGCACGTGCGCATCGCGGCGCCCGTCGGCTACCAGCCTCGGGCTGACGTGGTCGCGGACGCCGAGCGGATCGCCGCCCAGACAGGCGGGTCCGTGACCGTCGGCGAGAACATTGACGAGCTCGTGGCTGGGGCAGACGTCGTCGTGACCGACACCTGGGTCTCGATGGGGCGCGAAGACGAGAAGCAGCGCCGTATCGACGCGCTCAGCGCGTACCGGGTGACCGAGGAAACAATGGGCAAGGCCGCGGAAGGTGCCATCTTCCTGCATTGCCTGCCGGCCGACCGCGGCTACGAGGTCGACGCCGCTGTCATCGACGGGCCGCAGTCGGTCATCTGGGACGAGGCCGAGAATCGCCTCCACGCCCAGAAGGCCCTGCTCGTCTGGCTGCTCGCCAAGGCCGCGGCCTAAGCCGGCTATCCACCGCACATAGACTGAACACAAGACTCAAACGCTAGGAGCATTGATGACGGAACGCGTCGTTCTCGCATACTCCGGAGGTCTCGACACCTCCGTCGGCATCGGATGGCTGAAGGATGCCACCGGCAAGGACGTGGTCGCACTCGCGATCGACGTCGGCCAGGCCGGTGAGGACATGGAGAAGGTGCGACAGCGAGCGCTCGACTGCGGCGCTGTCGAGTCGGTTGTCATCGACGCTCGCGAGGAATTCGCCAGCGACTACATCGTGCCGGCGCTCAAGGCGAACGCCCTTTACCAGAAGCGCTACCCGCTGGTTTCCGCGCTCTCACGCCCGCTCATCGCCAAGCACCTCGCGAAGACTGCTCGCGAGCTCGGCGCTGACTCGATCGCGCACGGCTGCACCGGCAAGGGCAACGACCAGGTTCGCTTCGAGGCCGCCGTTGCCGCTGTGGCTCCTGAGCTCACCTCGATCGCGCCCGTGCGCGACCTCGCGCTGACGCGCGACAAGGCGATCGTCTACGCGCAGGAGCACAACCTGCCCATCGAGCAGTCGAAGAAGAGCCCGTACTCGATCGACCAGAACGTCTGGGGCCGTGCCGTCGAGACCGGGTTCCTCGAGGACCCGTGGAACCCGCCCATCGAAGATCTCTACACCTACACGCAGGACCCGGACCTGACGCGCGAGCCCACCGAGGTCACGGTCACGTTCGAGCAGGGTGTCCCAGTCAAGATCAACGGCGAGTCGCTTACGCCGATCCAGGTCGTCGAGCTCATGAACAAGCTCGCGGGCGACCAGGGCGTCGGCCGTATCGATGTCGTCGAGGACCGTCTCGTGGGTATCAAGAGCCGTGAGATCTACGAATCCCCGGCCGGCCTGGCCCTCATCGAGGCGCACGAGCACCTCGAGGACCTCACGATCGAGCGCGATGTCGCACGCTTCAAGCGCGGCATCGAGGCCGAATGGTCGAACCTCGTCTACGACGGGCTCTGGTTCTCCGGACTTAAGCGCTCGCTCGATGCATTCATCAATCACACGCAGGAGCACGTCTCCGGCGAAGTGCGTATGACTCTGCACGGCGGTCGCGCGGTTGTCACGGGTCGCCGCTCAGACGAGTCGCTCTACGACTACAGCCTTGCCACCTACGACACCGGTGACACGTTCGACCAGTCGCACGCGAAGGGCTTCATCGAGCTCTGGAGCCTGCCGTCCAAGATCTCGGCTCGCCGCGACAAGCCGGAACTCTGAGCATGGTCGCATCCGAGGGCGACTCGAAGTCCGGGGGAGTGACCACGCCGGGCGCGCTCTGGGGCGGTCGCTTCAGCGACGGGCCGTCCCCGGAGCTCGCGCGCCTGTCGAAGTCGACGCACTTCGACTGGCAGCTCGCGAAGTACGACGTGGCTGGGTCGCGGGCGCACGCTGGTGCGCTCGCGGCTGCTGGCTACCTCGACGAAGCCGAATTCAAGGGCATGCTGGACGCGCTCACCGAGCTCGAGCGGCGCGTTCTGGCCGCAGAGTTCGTGGCGGCTGAAGATGACGAAGACGTGCACGGCGCGCTCGAGCGCGGGCTGATCGAGATCGCCGGCCCTGAACTCGGTGGCAAGCTTCGCGCCGGTCGCAGCCGCAACGATCAGATCGCCACGTTCGTGCGGATGTACCTGCGCGACCACAGCGCGACGATCGCACAGCAGGTCGAGACGCTTGTGGAGGTGCTCGCGCAGCAGGCCGAGCAGAACATCCAGGTCATCATGCCTGGGCGCACGCACTTGCAGCACGCGCAGCCCGTGCTGCTCTCGCACCACCTGCTCGCCCACGCCTGGCCGCTCGTCCGTGACCTCGATCGGCTGCGTGACTTCGATCGCCGTCTCGACGAGTCTCCGTACGGAGCCGGTGCGCTTGCGGGGTCCACGCTCGGCCTCGACGCGGTTCGCGTCGCGCGCGAGCTGGGCTTCGCATCCTCTTCACCGAACTCGATCGATGCCACGGCAAGCCGCGACCTGGTCGCGGAGTTCGCGTTCATCGCGGCGCAGATCGGCATCGACCTTTCGCGGCTCTCCGAGGAGATCATCCTCTGGAACACGAAGGAGTTCGGATTCGTCACGCTGCACGATGCGTATTCGACGGGGTCGAGCATCATGCCGCAGAAGAAGAACCCGGACATCGCGGAACTGGCGCGTGGCAAGGCGGGGCGCCTCATCGGCAACCTGTCCGGCTTGCTTGCGACGCTCAAGGCTCTCCCGCTCGCCTACAACCGCGACCTGCAGGAGGACAAAGAGCCGATCTTCGATTCCGTCGAGACGCTCGAGCTGGTGCTGCCGGCGTTCACGGGAATGGTCGCGACGCTCACGTTCCATGGTGAGCGGATGCGTGAGCTCGCGCCGCAGGGCTTCTCGCTCGCGACGGACGTGGCCGAGTGGCTCGTGAAGCGGCAGGTCCCGTTCCGGATCGCCCATGAGGTGTCCGGTTCCATGGTCCAGGCCGCGGAGTCCAAGGGGGTGGACCTTGACGGACTGAGCGATGCGGAGATCTCGGCAGTGTCCGAATACCTGTCGCCAGACGTCCGCGAGGTGCTTTCGGTTGACGGCTCCGTCGCGACTCGCGACGGGCGCGGTGGCACGGCTCCTGTTCGTGTCGCAGAGCAGATCGTCGAGCTCCGCGAGCGGCTGGCCTCGCTCAAGTCCTAGGGCATCGCGTGGGTAGAGATCTCCACGCGGCTCTTCTCGAAGGACCGCTCTCAGCGGCAGATGCGCTGCTGGGGGCGGTCCTTTCGCGTTCGTCTCCGGACGGCGTCGTCTCGGTTCGATTGACCGAAGTTGAGGCCTACGCGGGTGAAGATGACCCGGGGTCCCACGCTTTCCGCGGTCGAACGGCGAGGAACGTCACGATGTTCGGCACGGTCAGGCACCTGTACGCCTATCGCATCTACGGGATCCACACATGCCTCAACGTCGTGACAGGGGAGCGGGGGACCGCGTCCGCGGTCTTGCTCAGGTCCGGTGAGGTCATCGACGGCGTCGAGTTGGCGAGGGCGCGGCGAGGTGCAGGCCGTCGTTCAGGTGCTCGATTGCATGATCATGAGCTTGCTCGAGGGCCGGGGAATCTGGTCACGGCCCTCGGCGCACACATGGGGGATGACGGCGCGCGTTTCGACGCCGAACCGTATGCGCTTGCGCCGCGTCCGGCCGGTACACGTGGCGTTGTCGTTCGCGGGCTGCGAGTCGGAGTGGGGACTCCGGGTGGGGCACTGCCCTTCGACTGGCGATTCTGGCTGGAGGGCGAGGCTTCGGTTTCTCGCTACGTTGCCCACAAGTCGCTCCGCGCGGGGAAGGGCTGACGCGGCATCCGCTTGATACGGTTGGCCGGTGACTACGCGTGATCTGACGACCCAGCACAACGACGCCACCTTCGAGCACGTCATCGACGAGCTTGAGTGGCGCGGGTTCATCCACGTCTCGACCGATCTGGCCGAGCTCAAGGAACGGATGAACGAGGGGCCGATCACGTACTACTGCGGCTTCGATCCGACTGCCCCCAGCTTGCACCTTGGTCACCTCGTGCAGCTGATCCTTCTGCGCCGCCTCCAGCTCGCGGGCCACAAGCCGCTTGGCCTGGTCGGCGGTTCAACGGGTCTCATCGGTGACCCCCGCCCGACGGCGGAGCGCACGCTCAACTCGAGGGAGACCGTTGCGGAATGGGTTGAAGGCCTCCGTGGGCAGATCGACGGTTACCTCTCGTTCGAGGGCGACAATGCCGCTCGTATGGTGAACAACCTCGACTGGACGGCGCCGCTCTCCGCGATCGACTTCCTGCGCGAGATCGGCAAGCACTTCCGTGTGGGGTCAATGCTCAAGAAGGACGCCGTTTCGGCGCGACTCAACTCCGAGGCGGGCATCTCGTACACGGAGTTCAGCTACCAGATTCTTCAGGCGATCGACTTCCTTGAACTGCACCGCAACTACGGGTGTGTGCTGCAGACGGGTGGCAGCGACCAGTGGGGCAACCTGACTTCCGGCGTTGATCTGATTCGCCGCACGGAAGGCGCGAGCGTCCACGCACTCGGCACCCCGCTCATCACGAACTCGGATGGCACGAAGTTCGGCAAGAGCGAGGGCAACGCGATCTGGATCGATGCTGCGCTCACCAGTCCGTACGCGTTCTACCAGTTCTGGCTCAACACTGACGACGCCGACGTCATCGCGCGCATCAAGATCTTCACGTTCCTCACCCGCGACGAGATCGCGGAGCTCGAGAAGCTGGTCGCGGAGGAGCCGTTCAAGCGCGTCGCGCAGAAGACGCTCGCATCGAAGGTGACCTCGTTGGTCCACGGCGAGAAGGCGACCGACGCCGTCATCGCTGCTTCGGCTGCGCTCTTCGGGCAGGGGGAACTCTCTGAGCTCGACGGCGACACGCTTCGTTCCGCGATCCTCGAACTCCCGAATGCGGAGGTCGCGGGTGGAACGCTCGTTGCGCAGGCCCTTGTCGACACGGGACTCGCGAAGAGTCTTGGCGACGCTCGCCGCGGTATCGCGCAGGGTGGCGTCTCGCTCAACAACGAACGCGTGGCCGATGAGTCGGCAGTCGTGGACGAATCGGCTGCGCTTGCCGGCGGCGTCGCAGTGCTCCGTCGTGGCAAGAAGACCCTCGCTGGCCTGGTTTTCCGGGCCTGACGGGGGAGTGGCCCCGCTTCGACACGCCCGGGATGCGGCACGAGTTGTGTGCCGACCCAGCCGTGCGTAAAGTAATCACTCGTCAGGCCAACGGAGCGAAACGCGAGAGCGGGTTGCACGGGCCGGATGGTTCTGAAAGAAAGATCAGCATCTGCCACTTGTTCTTGCAAGTTGGAGCAACATGATCTACACTCGGAACTCCTGCCTCACCGGGTAGCAAGATCGGTGGCCTCTGGTTCTTCCAGTTGGTTGTGCGGAGGATGAGCTTCATGCTCACGGTCCGTGGTTCTTGTCCGGGGGATGCAGTACAAGCGATGGCTCCTTAGAGATGACCGTGAGGTTTGAAGAGGGAAGCGCTCGATTCTTGAGAACTCAACAGCGTGCACTATGTCAAATGCCAATTTGATCCCGTGCCTCTTCTTTTGGAGGGGTAAGCCTCTCTTTTTGAGGGGTAAGGATTCCTTTTGGAAACATATTTGGACAATACAAGTCAGTACTGAACTTTCGGGTTTGGTGTTGTTTTGTTTTTTGTCAGTTTCAAACTTGTCATCGCACTTCGGTGTGGTGGCGTGATGTTTACCGGCGAGTCTTTGGGCTTGTTTGGTTGTTATTCATTTACGGAGAGTTTGATCCTGGCTCAGGACGAACGCTGGCGGCGTGCTTAACACATGCAAGTCGAACGATGAAGCCCAGCTTGCTGGGTGGATTAGTGGCGAACGGGTGAGTAACACGTGAGCAACGTGCCCATAACTCTGGGATAACCTCCGGAAACGGTGGCTAATACTGGATATCTAACATGATCGCATGGTCTGTGTTTGGAAAGATTTTTTGGTTATGGATCGGCTCACGGCCTATCAGCTTGTTGGTGAGGTAATGGCTCACCAAGGCGACGACGGGTAGCCGGCCTGAGAGGGTGACCGGCCACACTGGGACTGAGACACGGCCCAGACTCCTACGGGAGGCAGCAGTGGGGAATATTGCACAATGGGCGAAAGCCTGATGCAGCAACGCCGCGTGAGGGATGACGGCCTTCGGGTTGTAAACCTCTTTTAGTAGGGAAGAAGCGAAAGTGACGGTACCTGCAGAAAAAGCACCGGCTAACTACGTGCCAGCAGCCGCGGTAATACGTAGGGTGCAAGCGTTGTCCGGAATTATTGGGCGTAAAGAGCTCGTAGGCGGTTTGTCGCGTCTGCTGTGAAATCCCGAGGCTCAACCTCGGGTCTGCAGTGGGTACGGGCAGACTAGAGTGTGGTAGGGGAGATTGGAATTCCTGGTGTAGCGGTGGAATGCGCAGATATCAGGAGGAACACCGATGGCGAAGGCAGATCTCTGGGCCATTACTGACGCTGAGGAGCGAAAGCATGGGGAGCGAACAGGATTAGATACCCTGGTAGTCCATGCCGTAAACGTTGGGCGCTAGATGTGGGGACCATTCCACGGTTTCCGTGTCGTAGCTAACGCATTAAGCGCCCCGCCTGGGGAGTACGGCCGCAAGGCTAAAACTCAAAGGAATTGACGGGGGCCCGCACAAGCGGCGGAGCATGCGGATTAATTCGATGCAACGCGAAGAACCTTACCAAGGCTTGACATATACCGGAAACGTTCAGAAATGTTCGCCCCGCAAGGTCGGTATACAGGTGGTGCATGGTTGTCGTCAGCTCGTGTCGTGAGATGTTGGGTTAAGTCCCGCAACGAGCGCAACCCTCGTCGTATGTTGCCAGCACGTAATGGTGGGAACTCATATGAGACTGCCGGGGTCAACTCGGAGGAAGGTGGGGATGACGTCAAATCATCATGCCCCTTATGTCTTGGGCTTCACGCATGCTACAATGGCTGGTACAATGGGCTGCAATACCGCGAGGTGGAGCGAATCCCAAAAAGCCAGTCTCAGTTCGGATTGGGGTCTGCAACTCGACCCCATGAAGTCGGAGTCGCTAGTAATCGCAGATCAGCAACGCTGCGGTGAATACGTTCCCGGGCCTTGTACACACCGCCCGTCAAGTCATGAAAGTCGGTAACACCCGAAGCCGGTGGCCTAACCTTTTGGAGGGAGCCGTCGAAGGTGGGATCGGTAATTAGGACTAAGTCGTAACAAGGTAGCCGTACCGGAAGGTGCGGCTGGATCACCTCCTTTCTAAGGAGCACTTAGCACGCACGCTTTGTCGTGTGGAGCTGAAGTCATTTCGGTCGCGAATGTCGGCCGGTGGCGCTCATGGGTGGAACATTTGACTATTCGGTGCTCAGCGTGATGCTGGTTTAGTACGCCTCTTCGGGGGTTGGAACGGCTGGTGTTGGGTTGGGTTCTGGTGTGCACGCTGTTGGGTCCTGAGGGACCGGGCCTGCTGCTGCTCTTGGGAGTTGGTGGTGGATCGGACTCTTGGGCCTTCGTTGCTCGGCTGTGTGTCGTGTGGGGTTGGTACCGATCGTATGTTGAGAACTACACAGTGGACGCGAGCATCTTGAATGCCGCAAATGTCGATCGTCTTCGGATGGTTGGGTTTGTGGTGTTCAGCAATTTTAGTCAAGAGTTTCTGAGAATGAAATGATTGGCTACTCATGTGTAAATCAAATCTTTAAGAGCAAACGGTGGATGCCTTGGCATCTGGAGCCGAAGAAGGACGTAGAAATCTGCGATAAGCCTCGGGGAGTTGATAATCGAACTTTGATCCGAGGATTTCCGAATGGGGAAACCCCGCTGGGCCCCTTGTGGTGACCTGGTGACTCCCGCCTGAATATATAGGGCGGGTAGAGGGAACGTGGGGAAGTGAAACATCTCAGTACCCACAGGAAGAGAAAACAACAGTGATTCCGTTAGTAGTGGCGAGCGAACGCGGATCAGGCTAAACCGGTCGTGTGTGATACCTGGTAGGGGTTGCACGGTCGGGGTTGTGGGACTTTTCATGCTGCTCTACCAGGCAGTGGGCGTGACAATAGCGTATAGACGAACAGCTTTGAATGGCTGACCAGAGGGGGTGCGAGTCCCGTAGTCGAAATGCGTGTATTGACGTTGAAGAGTATCCCAAGTAGCACGGGGCCCGAGAAATCCCGTGTGAATCTGTCAGGACCACCTGATAAGCCTAAATACTCCCAGATGACCGATAGCGGACAAGTACCGTGAGGGAAAGGTGAAAAGTACCCCGGGAGGGGAGTGAAATAGTACCTGAAACCGTTTGCTTACAATCCGTCGGAGCAGCCTTGTAGCTGTGACGGCGTGCCTTTTGAAGAATGAGCCTGCGAGTTAGTGATATGTGGCGAGGTTAACCCGTGTGGGGCAGCCGTAGCGAAAGCGAGTCTGAATAGGGCGATTCAGTCGCATGTCCTAGACCCGAAGCGAAGTGATCTATCCATGGCCAGGTTGAAGCGAAGGTAAGACTTCGTGGAGGACCGAACCCACCTAGGTTGAAAACTGGGGGGATGAGCTGTGGTTAGGGGTGAAAGGCCAATCAAACTTCGTGATAGCTGGTTCTCTCCGAAATGCATTTAGGTGCAGCGTTGCGTGTTTCTTACCGGAGGTAGAGCTACTGGATGGCCGATGGGGCCCAAAAGCTTACTGACGTCAGCCAAACTCCGAATGCCGGTAAGTGAGAGCGCAGCAGTGAGACTGTGGGGGATAAGCTTCATAGTCGAGAGGGAAACAACCCAGACCACCAACTAAGGTCCCAAAGCGCGTGCTAAGTGGAAAAGGATGTGGAGTTGCACAGACAACCAGGAGGTTGGCTTAGAAGCAGCCACCCTTGAAAGAGTGCGTAATAGCTCACTGGTCAAGTGATTCCGCGCCGACAATGTAACGGGGCTCAAGCACGCCACCGAAGTTGTGGCATTCATATTGATAGACAGGCCTTCGTGGTCCAGTCGTGTGGATGGGTAGGAGAGCGTCGTGTGGCGAGTGAAGCGGCGGTGGAAACCAGCCGTGGACGCTACACGAGTGAGAATGCAGGCATGAGTAGCGAAAGACGGGTGAGAAACCCGTCCTCCGAATGATCAAGGGTTCCAGGGTCAAGCTAATCTTCCCTGGGTAAGCCGGGACCTAAGGCGAGGCCGACAGGCGTAGTCGATGGACAACGGGTTGATATTCCCGTGGCCGGCGAAAAACCGCCCAAGCCAATCCAGTAGTGCTAAGAGTCCGAATCTTTTCGTCTGCCTTCGGGTGGGTGGGAAGCCTAGCGCTCGACCCCGTTCTGGTGCGGTTAGCGTATTAACAGGTGTGACGCAGAAAGGTAGCCGAACCGGGTGATTGGTTGAATCCGGGCAAGGATGTAGGGTGAGTGATAGGCAAATCCGTCACTCGTGAAGCCTGAGATCTGACGCGGAACTCACGTATGTGAGGTAGTCGGTGATCCTCTGCTGCCAAGAAAAGCATCGACGCGAGGTTTTAGTCGCCCGTACCCCAAACCGACACAGGTGATCAGGTAGAGAATACCAAGGAGATCGAGAGAATCGTGGTTAAGGAACTCGGCAAAATGCCCCCGTAACTTCGGGAGAAGGGGGGCCTGAGGCGTATAGGGATTTACTCCTGAAAGCGCATTGATGGCCGCAGAGACCAGTGGGAAGCGACTGTTTATCAAAAACACAGGTCCGTGCGAAGTCGCAAGACGATGTATACGGACTGACGCCTGCCCGGTGCTGGAAGGTTAAGAGGAAGGGTTAGCTTCGGCGAAGCTCTGAATTTAAGCCCCAGTAAACGGCGGTGGTAACTATAACCATCCTAAGGTAGCGAAATTCCTTGTCGGGTAAGTTCCGACCTGCACGAATGGCGTAACGACTTCCCAGCTGTCTCAACCGCGAACTCGGCGAAATTGCATTACGAGTAAAGATGCTCGTTACGCGCAGCAGGACGAAAAGACCCCGTGACCTTTACTACAGCTTGGTATTGGTGTTCGGTGTGGCTTGTGTAGGATAGGTGGGAGACTGTGAAGCGGGCACGCTAGTGTTCGTGGAGTCGTTGTTGAAATACCACTCTGGTCATTCTGGATATCTAACTTCGAACCGTAATCCGGTTCAGGGACAGTGCCTGGTGGGTAGTTTAACTGGGGCGGTTGCCTCCTAAAGAGTAACGGAGGCGCCCAAAGGTTCCCTCAACCTGGTTGGCAATCAGGTGGCGAGTGTAAGTGCACAAGGGAGCTTGACTGTGAGACTGACAAGTCGAGCAGGGACGAAAGTCGGGACTAGTGATCCGGCAGTGGCTTGTGGAAGCGCTGTCGCTCAACGGATAAAAGGTACCTCGGGGATAACAGGCTGATCTTGCCCAAGAGTCCATATCGACGGCATGGTTTGGCACCTCGATGTCGGCTCGTCGCATCCTGGGGCTGGAGTAGGTCCCAAGGGTTGGGCTGTTCGCCCATTAAAGCGGCACGCGAGCTGGGTTCAGAACGTCGTGAGACAGTTCGGTCTCTATCCGCTGCGCGCGTAGGAAATTTGAGAAGATCTATCTTTAGTACGAGAGGACCGAGATGGACGAACCTCTGGTGTGTCAGTTGTTCCGCCAGGAGCACCGCTGATTGGCTACGTTCGGAACGGATAACCGCTGAAAGCATCTAAGCGGGAAGCCGGCTTCAAGATGAGATTTCCATCCCTTCGGGGGAGAAGCTCCCAGTAGACGACTGGGTTGATAGGCCGGATGTGGAAGCACAGAAATGTGTGGAGCTGACCGGTACTAATAAGCTGATGATTTGATAAAACATGCACATGAATGTTGTTGCTGTTCGCGTCCACTTTGTGGTTCTCGATAGACGATCGAGAATCGACCACATGTTCTGAGCCTTCGGGTTTCGGGGTGTGTGGTTCGGAACATGATTGGTTATCCATAGTGTTTCGGCGGTCATAGCGAGAGGGAAACGCCCGGTTACATTCCGAACCCGGAAGCTAAGACTCTCAGCGCCGATGGTACTGCAGGGGGGACCCTGTGGGAGAGTAGGTCACCGCCGGACTTCTTCATGAGCCGGGGTTGGTTGTTGAGTGAGCAGAGATGCTCCTCGACCACCAACCCCGGCTTTTTTCATTTGTCCCCACGTCTACACAACAGTGCGAGACGCCGCGAAATCGGCTGCTCGCCCGCGACTCAAGGTCTACAGCGGCCCGCGGAAGCGCGTTGACGTAGGCTGGGTGACGACGCAAGCGTCCAAGGTGAGGCGCATCCAAACGAGTACAACAACAATTCGACAGCGCATCCCGAGGAGTTATTCATGGACGCAAACGACAACGAGCGGCGAAGCTCAAACAACGAACGTGGAGCGGGCAACCGCCACGAACGAAGCGGCCAGGACGGGCGACGGGATGCCGGGGGCCGCAACGGCGATCGCAAGCAGTACGGCGACCGAAAGCCCTACGCAGGCGGCGACCGCGACGGTCAGCGCGGCGAGCGCAAGAGCTACCCACCCCGCGATGGCGAGCGGAAGAGCTACGCCCCGCGTGACGACAACCGCGGTGAGCGTAAGTCGTACCCGCCGCGTGATGGTGAGCGGAAGTCCTACGCCCCTCGGGATGACAGCCGTGGTGAGCGTAAGTCGTACCCGCCCCGCGATGGTGAGCGTAAGTCGTACGCGCCCCGCGATGGTGAGCGTAAGAGCTACCCCCCGCGTGACGACAACCGCGGTGAGCGGAAGTCGTACCCGCCGCGTGACGGTGAGCGTCGCCCCTACAACTCGCGTGACGAACGCGGAGACAACCGTGGTGAGCGCAAGTCCTACCCGCCGCGTGATGGTGAGCGGAAGTCCTACGCCCCTCGCGATGACAGCCGTGGTGAGCGTAAGTCGTACCCGCCGCGTGATGGTGAGCGGAAGTCTTACGCGCCTCGCGATGACAGCCGTGGTGAGCGTAAGTCGTACCCGCCGCGTGATGGTGAGCGGAAGTCTTACGCGCCTCGCGATGACAGCCGTGGTGAGCGTAAGTCGTACCCGCCTCGCGATGGGGAGCGTCGCCCGTATAACTCGCGTGACGACCGTGGCGACAACCGTGGTGAGCGCAAGTCGTACCCGCCTCGCGATGGCGAGCGCCGTTCGTTCGGCTCGCGTGATGATCGCGGTGACAGCCGCGGAGAGCGCAAGTCGTACCCGCCGCGCGATGGCGAGCGTCGCCCGTACAACTCCCGCGACGATCGCGGTGACAACCGCGGCGAGCGCAAGAGCTACCCGCCCCGTGACGGTGAGCGGAAGTCGTACGCGCCGCGTGACGACAACCGTGGTGAGCGCAAGTCGTACCCGCCGCGTGACGGCGAGCGCAAGAGCTACGCCCCTCGCGACGGTGAGCGCAAGTCGTACCCGCCGCGTGACGGCGAGCGCAAGAGCTACGCCCCTCGCGACGGCGAGCGGAAGTCCTACGCTCCTCGCGACGACAACCGCGGCGAGCGCAAGTCGTACCCGCCCCGCGACGGCGAGCGTCGTTCATCCGGGCCCCGCAGCGACAGCCGCGGCGGACGTGACGACCGCGGTCAGGACCGACGTGGTGGCTTCGGCGGCCGAGGTGCCCCGGCTCCCGAGCGTCCGGAGCTGACGGAGGAGGAACTGCTCGCACGCGAGCTCCGCCCCGTCCGCGCCGAGCACATCGACCCGATCGTGCCAGATGAGGTCAGCGAGTCCGACCTGCCCAAGGGCGCACGCAACGAGCTCAAGACACTCGAGGCAACCAATCAGGAGTTCGTCGCCAGGCACCTCGTGATGGCGTCCGTGCTCATTGACAGCGACCCCGAGCTGGCGCACCAGCATGCCGTCTCGGCTGCGCGCCGAGGCGGGCGCATCGCGATGGTTCGCGAGACGCTTGCTATCACGGCGTACACGATCGGCGACTACGCACTTGCGCTGCGTGAGCTGCGCACCTACCGCCGAATCAGCGGCAAGGAAGACCAGCTGGCGCTCATGATCGACAGCGAGCGTGGTCTCGGCCGCCCGGACCGCGCCCTCGAGCTCGGCCGTGCCGCAGACCGCACAGGCCTCGGCCCGGCAGAACTCGTTCAGGTCGCCATCGCAATGTCAGGTGCACGCCTCGACCAGGGCTCGCCGGACCTCGCGCTCGCTGAGCTCGAGATCCCGCAGCTCGACCCGAAGCGCGCCTACTCCTACAGCCCCGCGCTCTTCGGCGCCTACGCGACCGTGCTCGAAGAGCTCGAACGTGACGCCGAGGCCGAGCGATGGACTGCCCTCGCGACGCGAGCCCAGGACGCCCTCGACGCCGTGAAGCACGACGAGCACGAGACGATCGAGGTCATCACCGAGGGCGAGTTCCCGCCGCTCGAGGATGAAGAGCTCGAGAACGAGGCGCAGGCAGATGACGCCTCGGCAGATGACGCCGCGACAGACGACTCGGTGGCAGACGAGGCCGAGCACGAGTCCGACGAAGCCGACACCCGCACCGCGCCTGTCACCGAGGAGTACTCGAGCGACGATGACGACCTCGAAGCTGAAGTCGAGGAACTCCTTGCTGCAACCGAGGACTCGGCACCTGCCGTGATCGCTGCAACCGAAACTTCTGACATCGAGGAGGTCGCCGCCGTGCTCGACGAGGCACTCGTCGCTGAGGTCGAGGCAGAGGCAGACGAGATCGTCGCTGAAGGTGAAGCCGTCGGCGACGTCGAAGCTGAAGCGGAAGCGATCGTCGCAGAGGCTGAGGCTGCCGAAGAGGCTGAGGAAGTCCAGGAAGTCCAGGAAGTCCAGGAAGAAGCCGACGCGATCGTTGCGGCGGCGGAGGACGTCCAGGAGCACGAACCTGAGCACGAACTTGAGCACGAGCCTCAGGACGTCGCGGTCGAGGTTGAACTCGACGTTGTCCCGGCGGCTCCTGAGACCGAGCCCGAATCACCCGAGGCCGTTGATGCTGAGGCTGAGATCGACGAGGCTGAAGTGAAGGACGAAGACGAAGACAAGCGCAAGGGCGACGAGCCCGAGCCCCTCTTCGACCTGTGACACGATGCGGGGCGGCGGATGCACTCCGTCGCCCCGCTTCCCGCATCCAGCCCGCCCCGCTCCCGCTTCCCGTCCCCACCCGCGTCCGCGGGGTGACTGCGGCGTGAACAACGACGAGATGCGCACGACCACGTTGCCGAACCACGACGAGCACCAATCGCGGAGAATTGGCGAGCTCAGAGAGACGAGAGATCCAGATGGCTTTGTTCAGGAAGAGCACCGGAACGGGACCCGCCCCGCTCGACGGCGTCGACGTCGTGCTGGCAGATCTCGACGGAGTCGTGTACCGCGGCCCCAACCCGGTTCCGCACGCCGTCGAGAGCCTGAACGCGCTCGCACCCGCCGGCATCCGCTCGGGCTACATCACGAACAACGCCTCCCGGACTGACGAACAGGTTGCCCAGCACTTGCGCGACCTCGGACTCTCGCTGACCGCGGAGGACGTCGTGACGAGTCCACAAGCGGCGGTCGGGTTGCTCGCCACGAAGGTGGCGCCTGGATCCTTGATCCTCGTCGTTGGCGGCGACGGCCTCATCGACGAGCTCACGAAGGGCGGCTTCCGCGTGACGCGATCCGCCGACGACGAGCCGGACGCCGTGATTCAGGGGTTCGCCCCTCACGTCGGCTGGGAGCACCTCGCCGAGGCGTCCTTTGCGCTCGCTCGAGACATTCCCTGGGTCGCCACGAACCAGGACTGGACCATCCCTGTCGCTCGCGGCATCGCGCCTGGCAACGGAACTCTCGTCTCCGCAGTCCACACGGCCGTGCAGAAGCTGCCGCTCGTGGCGGGCAAGCCAGAGAAGGCCATCTTCGACGAGGCGGTGCGCCGCTTCGACGCCAAGAAGGCGCTCTTCATCGGCGACCGACTTGATACGGACATCAAGGGAGCCGACAACGCCGGCATGACCTCCGCGTTTGTGCTCACCGGCGTCGACCGCCCCAAGCAGCTCATCGCGGCACCCCCTGGGCAGCGCCCCGACTTCATCCTGACCGACCTGCGTGAGCTCTCACAGCCCTACCCGAAGATCGTCACCGAGCGTCCGCAGGCCGAGCTCGCCGTCGCGCGCGTCGGCGACGCGCAGGTCACGGTGCGCGGCATCGACGTCATCGTCGACCGCGCCGGTAGCTCGCCCATCAACCTCCTTCGGGCCGGATGTGCGGCAGTCGCGGCCTCGGAGAAGCTCATCTACGCACTCCGCGTGCCAGAGGTGCTCTACTCGGAGCTCGCATCTTGAGCTTCGACGTCGAGGGCCTCGGCGAGGCGTCGGAGCTCACTGCGGAACTTGAGCGCATCGCGGCCCTTCCCGTCGTGGAGCGGGCAGCCGCGTTTTCTCAGGTGCACCAGCAGCTCGGGCAGCTCCTCGAGAGCACACCCGTCGAGCTCTTCGACGGAGATCGCGCGTGAACGCGTCTGCTGCGGACGTCGGTGGCGGCGCGCTTGCCCGCCTCGACAGCGAGCTGACGCGTCGCGGCTTGGCCCGCAGTCGCACCGCGGCCGCCCGCCTCGTCGAGTCCGGAGCCGTCTTGGTCAACGGCGTTCCCTCGACCAAGACCGGTCTTCGCGTCGCGTCGACCGACGAGCTGGCGGTGGCCGGGGGAGACGACTTCGTCTCTCGCGCAGCGCACAAGCTCGTCGCTGGCCTCGACGCGGTTCCGAGCTTGAACCCGGCAGGACGCGCGGCGCTCGACGTCGGTGCATCCACCGGTGGGTTCACGCAGGTGCTGCTCGCGCGCGGTGCCAGGCATGTGATCGCGCTGGACGTCGGGCACGACCAGCTCGCCCCCTCGGTGCGCGACGACGAGCGCGTCACGAACCTCGAGGGCGTCAACGCGCGCTTCATCGACGCAAGCCAGCTCGACGAGCTGCTCGACGCCGCGGCCTCGCCCGTGCGTTCAGCGGACATCGACCTCGTCGTCGGCGATCTCTCTTTCATCTCGCTGACGAAGGTGATCGCCCCCATCATGGCGATGGCACCAGGCATCACCGAGGCCGTGCTGCTCATCAAGCCGCAGTTCGAAGTCGGAAGGACGGGCGTCAAGGGCGGCATCGTGCACGACCGCAAGCTCGTCGCGCCCGCCCTCGAACGAGTGCTCGTCGAAGCGGCAAGTTGTGGCCTCGAGCTCGTCTCGCTCCGCCCATCGCCGATCGTCGGCACCCACGGAAACTCAGAATTCGTTGCGGTCTTCCGCACGTCGACAGGCTCGAGTCCAGCGGATGCTGACAGACTCGACACTCTGCGGCGAGCCATCGTCGAAGCGGAGGAGCTGGAGGCAGATCGATGAGCGGGAACTCGAAGCGGCGCATCCTCGTCGTGAGCCACGTGGCACGCGAGGAGGCCATCGAAGCGGCCATGATCGTGCTGCAGCTGCTCGACGACGCGGGGGTCACCCCCGTGCTGGAGCCCGCGACATACCGCGAGCTGCTGCGCCTCGATCGCAACCGGGTGCCGCGCACGACGGTGACGCTTGGCGACCAGCTCGCCGCGGACGAAGTCGAGATCGCGATCGTGCTCGGGGGAGACGGCACGATCCTCCGCGCCGCCGAACTAGTGCGCGATGCCGGAGTTCCGATCCTGGGCGTCAACCTCGGTCATGTCGGGTTCCTCGCCGAGAGCGAGCGGGATTCGCTCGCCGACACGGTCGGCCGGGCGCTGAGCCGGGACTACGAGGTCGAGGAGCGCATGACGCTCGACGTTCGCGTCACCCTTGGCGGCGAGACGGTCTACGAGACGTGGGCGCTCAACGAGGCCTCGATCGAGAAGGCCAGCAGAGAGCGGATGCTCGAGCTGGTTCTGGAGGTCGACGGCCAGCCGCTCCTGAGCTTCGGCGCCGACGGCGCGATCTTTTCGACGCCCACCGGATCCACCGCCTACTCGTTCTCGGCCGGCGGCCCCATCGTCTGGCCCACGGTCGAGGCGCTGCTGCTTGTCCCGATCAGCGCGCACGCCTTGTTCGCCAGGCCCATCGTGGTCGGGCCGAGTTCGACGCTCGCCGTGGAGATCATCCCGAGAACGGGCACCCCAGGCGTGCTGTGGTGCGACGGGCGCCGCACCTATGACCTCACTGCAGGCTCCCGCGTGACGGCGACCAGGGGCGCCGCCGCGATTCGACTCGCGCGCCTGCACAGCGCGCCCTTCAGCAAACGGCTTGTCGAAAAGTTCCAACTCCCGACTTCAGGATGGCGAGGACCCGCACGCGCATGATTCTTGACATCGACATCTCCGGCCTCGGCGTCATCGAGCGAGCCGAGCTTCCCCTCGGACCGGGCTTCACCGCCATCACGGGTGAGACTGGCGCGGGAAAGACCATGATCGTGACGGCCCTCGGGCTCCTGCGCGGCGGGCGCGCGTCGGCCGACGCAGTGCGCTCCGGAGCCAGCAAGGCTGTTGTCGAGGGCCGCTGGCAGCTGAACGTCGACAGCCCGGCGGCGCGGCTCGCCGCCGACGCCGGCGCCGAGCTCGACGAGAACGATGAGCTGCTCGTCGCCCGTCAAGTGAGCGCCGAGGGGCGCAGCCGGGCGTGGCTCGGGGGCCGAGGCGTTCCCGCGTCGATCCTCGCCGACCTCGGAGAACGACTCGTCGTCGTGCACGGCCAGAGCGACCAGTGGCGGCTCCGCAGCGAAGGGGCGCAGCGCGCGGCACTGGATGCGTTCGGTGGCGTCGACCTGCGCACGGCACGCGGCGCGGTCCGCGAGGCCCACGTGCGCCGTGGCGAGCTTCGCTCTGAGCTGCAGACGCTGAGCGACGCTGAGGCGGAGCGCGAGCTCGAAGCCGCGCGCCTGCGCCGTGCGCTCGCCGACATCGAGCCTGCCGAACCGCAGTCAGGGGAGGACGTGTCGCTGCTCACGCGCATCGAGCGGCTCTCGAACCTCGAGGCGCTGCGGAGAGACGTCGGCCAGGCGCACGAGCTCCTTGCCGGAGACAGCTCGGCCGGTTTCGGCGGCCAGGGCGGCGCGAGCTCGACCGAGCTCGTCTCGCAGGTGCGCGCTCTCATCGACAGCGCGACCTCGAGCGACCCGGCGCTCGGTGAGCTCGGGCAGGCCGCAGCAGACATCTCGTTCGCGATCGACGAGCTCGGGCTCCGCCTCGCGAGCTACCTCGACGGCCTCGAATCGGAGGGGAGCGGTGAGCTGGCTCAGCTCAACGAGCGGCTCACGCTGCTCACGAGCCTCACCCGGACCTACGGGCCGACCCTCGACGACGTCATCGAGCTCGGCTCCCAAGCCGGCATGCAGCTGCTGGAACTCGAGAACGACACGACGCGCATCCAGGAGCTCGAAACGCAGATCGCCGAGGCCGAGGCGACGCTCGCCGCCGCCGCTGCCCACCTCACAGGGTTGCGCACAGCGACCGCGAGCGTGCTCGAGGAGCGTGTGACTCACGAACTCCACGCGCTGGCGATGCCGGCCGCGCAGCTCACCGTGGAGATCTCGCCGCTCGACGAGATCGCCGCGCACGGCGGCGACAGGGTCGCGTTCATGCTCCGCCCCCACCCGGGGACCGAGCCGGCCCCGCTCGGGAAGGGAGCATCAGGCGGCGAGCTCTCTCGCGTCATGTTGGCCCTCGAAGTGGTGCTCGCCGACGTGAGCTCGGTGCCGACACTCGTCTTCGACGAAGTCGATGCAGGCGTCGGGGGCTCTGCCGCCATCGAGATCGGCCGCAGGTTGCAGCGGCTCTCCGCGAACGCGCAGGTCATCGTCGTCACCCACCTGGCACAGGTGGCGGCCTTCTCGGACAACCACATCAGCATCGAGAAATCGAGTGACGGGCAGTTCACCACCTCGAGCATCCGCCAGATTCGCGGGGCTGATCGCACGCAGGAGATCGCCAGGCTGTTGTCTGGTCTCTCCGAGAGCGAGACGGGCAACGCGCACGCAGAGGAGCTGCTGGAGCTCGGCGCGGCGAATCGCACAGCGCCAGGCGCAGACGGATCGCGGTCCGTCGTCTAATATGGAATTCCGTGACTAGCGCAGATATCCCAGTTGCGGGAAACGACCAGGCCGTTGTCAAGCAGATCTATGTGACCGGGGGCGTCGTCTCCTCGCTCGGCAAGGGTTTGACCGCTGCCAGCTTGGGCAACCTTCTCAGGGCCCGAGGCTTGCGCGTCGTCATGCAGAAGCTCGACCCGTACTTGAACGTCGACCCTGGCACGATGAACCCGTTCCAGCACGGTGAAGTGTTCGTCACCAATGACGGCGCAGAGACCGACCTCGACATCGGGCACTACGAGCGCTTCCTCGACGTCGATCTCGCCCAGTCGGCGAACGTCACGACGGGCCAGATCTACTCGAGCGTCATCGCCAAGGAACGCCGCGGCGAGTACCTCGGCGACACCGTTCAGGTCATCCCGCACATCACCGACGAGATCAAGCGACGGATGCGCCTGCAGGCAAGCGAGGAGCCTCGCCCCGACGTCATCATCACCGAGGTCGGCGGAACGATCGGCGACATCGAGTCGCAGCCGTTCATCGAATCGGCCCGCCAGCTGCGCCACGAGCTTGGCCGCGACAACGTGTTCTTCGTGCACGTCTCGCTTGTGCCGTTCATGGGCGCCTCCGGCGAGCAGAAGACGAAGCCGACGCAGCACTCGGTCGCAGCACTCCGCTCCGCTGGCATCCAGCCGGACGCCCTCGTTCTTCGCAGCGACCGCCCGGTGACGGAGAGCAACAAGCGCAAGATCGCGCTCATGTGCGACGTGCCAGAGCGTGCGGTCGTCAACACCATCGACCTGCCCTCGATCTACGACATCCCGCGCGTGCTGCGCGAGCAGGGCCTCGACGAATACATCATCGAGCAGCTCAAGCTCCCGGCCGAGCCGATCGAGTGGAGCGCCTGGGAGCGCCTCCTCGAGGTTGTGCACCACCCGAAGCACCAGATCACGGTCGGCCTCGTCGGCAAGTACATCGACCTGCCTGACGCCTACCTGTCGGTCACCGAAGCCCTGCGAGCCGGCGGCTTCGCGAACCAGACGCGCGTGAAGCTCCGTTGGATCCCCTCCGACGAGTGCGAGACGAACGAGGGCGCGGCAGCTCAGCTGAGCGACGTCGACGCGATCTGCGTGCCTGGCGGCTTCGGCATCCGCGGCATCGAGGGCAAGCTCGGAGCGCTCCGCTTCGCCCGCGACAACGGCATCCCGACGCTCGGCCTGTGCCTCGGCATGCAGTGCATGGTCATCGAGTACGCCCGCAACGTCGTCGGCATCACCGACGCGAGCTCGTCGGAGTTCGACCCGGAGACGCCGAACCCAGTCATCGCGACGATGGCCGAGCAGGTCGACATCATCGAGACCGGTGACATGGGCGGCACCATGCGCCTCGGCTCCTACCCGGCTGCCCTCGACGAGGGGTCGATCATCGCCGAGCTCTACGGCTCGACGCTCGTCGAGGACCGCCACCGCCACCGCTACGAGGTCAACAACGCCTACCGCGAGCAGATCTCGGATGCTGGCCTGCAGTTCTCGGGCCTCTCCCCGGACGGCACGCTCGTCGAGTACGTTGAGCTGCCCCGCGAGGTCCACCCGTTCTACGTAGCCACGCAGGCGCACCCCGAGCTGAAGTCGCGCCCGAACAGCGCACATCCACTCTTCTCCGGCCTCGTCGCCGCCGGCCTCGAGCGTCAACGCTCCGGCCGCCTCGTCGATGTCGAGGAGAACGTGCAGGACGTGGACACTGTGCAGGCCGTGGACCAGGTCCAGCAGTGACCCACGTCGCCGAAGCCGGGCCGTTTGCTGACGAGGTCGCTGAGGACACGGTCCTCGAATCGAGCGTCGTGTTCCGCGGCGCCGTCTGGGACATCGTCCGAGAGCGGTTCCGCTTCGGCGACGAGGAGCTCACCCGCGAGTTCATGTCGCACACGGGTGCGGTCGCCGTGCTTGTGCTCGACGAGGCCGACCGCATTCTGTTCATCCGCCAGTACCGTCACCCTGTCGGGCGTCGAGACTGGGAGCTGCCCGCTGGTCTGCTCGACGCGCCGGGGGAGGACCCGCTCGACGCGGCCAAGCGCGAGCTGGCCGAAGAGGTCGACCTCGTGGCCGAGCGTTGGGACGTGCTGCTCGACCAGTACACGTCGCCGGGTGGAAGCAGCGAGAACGTGCGCGTCTACCTGGCCCGCACCGTGTCCGAGACTCCCGAGGCGTTTGCACGCACGGGAGAGGAGGCCGAGCTGGAGCAGCGTTGGGTCGCGCTTGCTGACGCGCTCGACGCCGTGCTCGACGGCTCGGTCCAGAACCCGTTTGTCATCTCGGGCGTCATGGCCCTCCACCTGGCTAAGGAGCGCGGCTGGTCGACGCTGCGACCCGCGCAGGCGGACTGGCCGACCCGCTCGCCCGGACGCCCGGAGTAGTCAGCGCACCATGGCTGCGGATCCGCGCGCGGCGAAGACGGATGCGGCCCTGCTCGACACGTACCTCCGGCACCTGACGATCGAGCGCGGCCTGTCGAGCAACAGCCTCGGCGCGTACCGTCGCGACCTCGCCAAGTACCTCGAGTGGCTCGAGGCCCGTGGGCTGGGATCGGTGTCCGACGCGTCGCCAGCAGACGTCTCCGCGTTCCTCGTGCGGTTGCGCGAAGGCGAGGGCCTCGCGGCCTCCTCCGTCTCCAGGGCCCTTTCATCGGTGAGGGGCTTCCACCGATTCCTGCTCGACGAGGGGGTGCTCGAAGCGGACTCGACGGCGCGCGTGCGCGCGCCCAAGCTGCCGTCGAGGCTCCCGAAGGCGCTCAGCGTCGCGGAGGTCGAGCGCCTCCTGCAGGCAGCCGAAGGCGAGACCCTCGAGGCCATGCGGGATACGGCGCTCGTGGAGCTCCTCTACGCGAGCGGCGCCCGAATCTCGGAGCTCGTCGACCTCAACGTCGACGACCTGATCGAACCCGGCATCCTCCGGGTACGCGGCAAGGGTAACAAGCAGCGCATCGTGCCGGTCGGCAGCTTCGCCCAGCGGGCGCTCGATCGCTATCTGGTGCGGGCACGTCGGGAACTGTCTACGCGCGGAAGCGCAACCCCGGCGCTCTTCCTCGGCACACGGGGAGCGCGCCTCTCCAGGCAGAGCGCCTTCAACCTGCTTGACGCGATCGCGACTCGGGCCGACCTCGCGGGTCGGGTCTCTCCGCATACGCTGCGACACTCGTTCGCGACCCACCTGCTGGAGGGCGGCGCCGATGTCAGAGTCGTCCAGGAGTTGCTCGGGCACGCCTCCGTTTCGACGACGCAGATCTACACCCTCGTGACGGCCGACACCCTGCGTGACGTCTACGCGACGAGCCATCCGCGCGCCAACCTCGGCTGAGGCCAAGGCGGGGATAGGATGCAGGGGTCATGAGCGAAGAGACGATCGAATCCACGCCCCGCAGCGCAAGCGCGGTGTCGACGCGACTCTACAACCACTTCGATGTCCCGGAAGAGCTGGAGAGCCACGGCCCCGCGCGCATCATCTCGATGTGCAACCAGAAGGGTGGCGTCGGGAAGACCACGACGAGCATCAACCTCGGCGCGTCTCTCGCGCTGTACGGTCGCCGCGTGCTTGCCGTCGACTTCGACCCGCAGGGCGCGCTGAGCGCCGGACTGGGCATCCGCACGTACGATGTGCCGACCGTCTACGACCTCCTCATCGGCACCGTCAAGGACCCGCACGAGGTCATCCAGGCCACCGCGTTCCCCGGCCTCGACGTCATGCCGGCGAACATCGACCTCTCCGCAGCCGAAGTGCACCTTGTCACCGAGGTGGCGCGCGAGCAGATCCTCGCCAGCGTGCTGCGCAAGGTCTCGAGCGAGTACGACGTCATCATCGTCGACTGCCAGCCGTCGCTTGGCCTCCTCACCGTCAACGCCCTCACGGCCAGCCACGGCGTTGTCATCCCGCTCGAGTGCGAGTACTTCGCGCTCCGCGGAGTCGCGCTCCTCGTGGAGACGGTCGACAAGGTGCGCGACCGGCTGAACCCGTCGCTCGAGCTCGACGGCATCCTCCCCACGATGTATGACGGCCGCACGTTGCACTCACGCGAGGTGCTCGACCGCGTCTACGAGGCGTTCGGCGACCGGGTCTTCGACACGGTCATCGGGCGCACGGTCAAGTTCCCCGACGCATCCGTCGCCGGGGTCCCGATCGTCCGATTCGCTCCAGAGCACACCGCGTCGAAGGCCTACCACCAGCTCGCGCGCGAGTTGATCGAACGTGGCGCCGTCGCCTAGCGCTCTGACCACACGGGGTACCTCAGTCGGACGCGGCGTCTCTGCAGAAGCCGAGACCGAGGCCTCGCCGGACGCCGACTTCCGTGTCTCGCTGAGCAACTTCGAGGGGCCGTTCGATCTGTTGCTGACGCTCATCTCGAAGCACGAGATGGACATCACCGAGGTGTCGCTGAGTCGCGTCACGAGTGAGTTCATCGGCTACCTCAACGACCTGTCCACCCCGGAGGAGCTCGATCGGGCGAGCGAGTTCATCGTCGTCGCGGCAACACTCCTCGACATGAAGATCGTCAGCCTGCTGCCCCAGGGCGAGTATGTGGATGCTGAGGACGTGGCGATCCTCGAAGCACGAGACCTGCTCTTCGCGCGCCTCCTCCAATACAAGGCCTTCAAAGAGGTCTCCACGTGGTTCGCCGCGGCGCTCGGCGTCGAAGGGCAGCGCACGACCCGCGCGGTGCCGCTCGAGGCGAAGTTCCGTGAGCGCATCCCGGAACTGGTCTGGACGCTCTCTGCCGCGGACTTCGCCGCCCTCGCGACGCTCGCGCTCGCTCCGCGCGAGATCCCGACCGTTGGACTCACGCACCTGCACGCTCCCAAGGTGAGCATCCGTGAACAGGCGAGGATCCTCGTCGCCCTGCTCCAGGACGGCGAGCCGCGGACGTTCCGGGAGCTCGTCGCCGACGCCAGCGCCCGCGGCGTGATCATCGCCCGCTTCCTCGCGCTCCTCGAGCTGTACCGCAGGGCCGCCCTCAGCTTCGAGCAGGAGACGCCACTCGGCGAACTGATCGTGACGTGGGACGCCGACGAGTGGGATGCGGCCCAGCTCGCGAGCCTCGGGGATGACGATGACTGACTCGGTAGCACCGGGCCCGTCGGACGACCTCGACGAGCAGCCCGGCGTCGACCTCGACCGCGCCGTCGAGGCGATCCTGTTCATCGCGGATGAGTCGCTCTCGCTCGTGACCATCGCCGGGGCGGTCAGCCGCCCCGTCTCCGACGTGCGCGCATCCGTCGGCCGACTCGTCGCCGACTACAACGGCGATCTCGGGGGGCCGGAGCGAGGCTTCGAGCTGCGCGAGGTCGGCGGAGGGTGGCGGCTGTACGTGCGCGAGAACCTCGACGACATCGTCGCCGACTTCGTGCTCACCCGTCAGCCGTCGAAGCTGTCGCAGGCCGCGCTCGAGACGCTCGCCGTCATTGCGTACCGCCAACCCATCACGCGTTCGCAGGTGGCGCAGGTGCGCGCTGTGAACGTCGACTCGGTGGTGCGTACTCTGGTAGCACGTGGCCTCATCGCAGAAGACGGCCACGACGAAGTGACCGGGGCCATCCGCTACGTCACGACCCAGGCACTTCTTGTGCACCTGGGACTCAACTCGCTTGACGAGTTGCCAAAGATTTCACCTCTGCTCGACGAAGGACAGGACGGATTCCATGAGTGACCAGCGAGGGCGCGCACCGCGCCGCGGCGACAACGACCGCACGGTCGACGAGGCCGCGGCACTCCGCCAGGCGGCGCAGGCGCGACCGGAGGGCGGCTACTCGATGGACGACTTCGACGACATCCCGCTTCCCGGGAGCGAGGCCGAACCGGCACCGGAGCGCACGGACGGTGTCCGCCTGCAGAAGGCCCTCGCGGCGGCGGGCGTCGCGTCACGCCGTGTGTGCGAGCAGTACATCACGCAGGGGCGCATCGAGGTCAACGGGGTCGTCGTGACCGAGCTCGGCAGCCGCATCTTCCCGGACCGCGACGAGGTCGCCGTCGATGGCACCCCCATCCAGCTCGACCCGAGCAAGCGCTACGTCGTCCTGAACAAGCCGGTCGGCGTCGTCTCGTCGATGCGCGACGAGCAGGGGCGAGCGGACCTGCACGAGTTCGCTCGCGAGTTCGACGAGCGCGTCTACAACGTCGGCAGGCTCGACATCGACACGAGCGGGCTGCTGGTCCTCACGAACGACGGAGAGCTCGCCCACGTGCTCGCACACCCGTCCTTCGGGGTCGAGAAGACCTACATCGCGCGCGTGGATGGGCGGGTCTCGGCAAAGGCACTTCAGCGGCTCCGCCAGGGCTTCGAGCTCGAGGACGGCTTCATCAAGGCCGACAGCGCCAGGCTCCTCGCCGACCAGCCGAGCCGGACCGCCTCCCTCGTCGAGATCGTCCTGCACTCTGGCCGCAACCGCATCGTGCGTCGCATGCTCGAGGAGGTCGGCCACCCCGTCACGGCGCTCGTGCGTCGCAGCTTCGGCCCGCTGAACCTCGGCACGCTGCGGGAGGGGGAGATGCGAGAGTTCACTACACTGGAGCTCGGCCGCATCCTGAAGCTCGCCCGGCGAGCCGGAGAGCAGCGCGACAGCGGCGCCCCCACGCAGGCAGCTGGCCAAGCGCGAGAGTCGAAGCAGGGCCGAGGCCCGAGGCAGGCGCCTCCAGCCAAATCGAAAGGTCGTCGATGACGCCAACTCGAACCAACTCCCCGGTACGGGTGGTCGGTGCCGGGCTGCTCGGCACAAGCGTGGGGCACGCCCTGCGCAGGCTCGGCGTCGACGTCCAGCTCGACGACATCTCGCCATCGGTGCTGCGACTCGCGGTTGACTACGGCGCCGGCACCCTCGCATCCGACGCCCCAGGGGGAGCCGCCCCCAGAATCGTCGTCGTCTGCGTGCCTCCTGACGTGACCGGGCAGGTGGTCGCGGCCGAGCTCGAACGCTGGCCGGACGCCATCGTCACCGATGTCGCGAGCGTGAAATCGGCCCCCCTCGCGGAGCTCGTCTCGCGCGGCGCAGACATCAGCCGCTACCTCGGCTCGCACCCCATGGCGGGCCGCGAGACCGGCGGGCCGCTCTCCGGCCGCGCCGACCTCTTCGTAGGACGCCCCTGGGTAATCGCGCACCACGAGCAGACAAGCGTGTTCGCGCTGCAGGAGATCGAAGGACTTGCCCTCGACCTCGGTGCGACACCAGTGACCATGACGGCGGCAGACCACGATCGTGCCGTCGCGCTCGTCTCGCACATGCCGCAGCTGGTCTCCACCCTGCTCGCCTCGAGGCTCGTCGACGACGAGGACGGGGCGACCGCGCTCGCGGGCCAGGGGCTGCGCGACCTCACGCGCATCGCCTCGAGCGACCCCGTGCTGTGGACGCAGATCCTGACGGCGAACGCCGGCCCGACGGCAGCCGTCCTCCGCAAGCTGCAGGCCGACCTCGACAAGGTGGCCGGCGCCCTCGAGCGCAGCCACGAGCTCGGCTCCGGGCGAATCATCGCCGAGCAGCTCGCGACGGGCAACGCCGGGGTCGCGCGGCTGCCAGGCAAGCACGGTTCATCACGGCGCGAGTTCGACTCGGTCACCGTCATGATCGACGACAAGCCAGGGCAGCTCGCGAAGCTCATGGGCGACGTCGGCGACGCCGAGGTCAACGTCGAGGACTTCCGGATGGAACACGCGCAGGCCTCGAACGTCGGGCTCGTCGTGATCTCGGTGGTGCCCTCCGCCACAGCGAAGCTCGTCGACGAGCTCGAACAGCGCGGATGGAGGATCGCCGCATGACCGGTTCCACGAGCGTGCCTCAGGAAGCACGCGACGAACGCGCACCGATGGTCGTCGCGGTCGACGGGCCGGCGGGTTCTGGCAAGTCGAGCGTCTGCCGCGAGAGCGCGAGGCGCCTTGGCTTCGGCTACCTCGACACCGGCGCAGCGTACCGAGCGATCACCTGGTTCGCGATCGACAGCGGATGCGACCTCGACGACGCCACTGCCGTCGCCGCGCTGCTCCCGAGCTTCGTCGAGCTCTACAGCATCTCGCAGAGCCCAGACGAGCGTTGGGTGCGCGTCGGCGAGACTGACGTTTCCGAGTTCATTCGCGACACCGCCATCTCCGGTGATGTCTGGCGCGTGTCCCGCGTGCCAGCCGCCCGCGAGGCCCTCACCGCGCTCTTCAGGCGCACGATGGCGGCCACGACGAGCCCGGGCATCATCGCGGAGGGCAGGGACATCACGACGGTCGTGGCGGCGGATGCCCCCGCGCGCATCCTCATGACCGCAGACGAGGCCGTGCGCATCGCGCGCAGGACCGGCGAGAAGGCAGGCGAGGCGGTCGCCGCGGTCGCAGCTTCCGTGTCCGCACGCGATGCCAGAGATGCCAAGGTCACCAACTTCACCGAGGCCGCCTACGGCGTCACGGTGCTCGACACGACAACGCTCGACTTCGAGCAGTCCGTCGAGGAATTCTTGCGGATCGTCGCCTCGGCGACACCCGGTCCGCACCAGACGACAGCACCGTCGCTGGCAGCCGCCCCAAGCGCTGTCAGACACGACAACACGAAGGAGTCACGATGACTGACGACCAAGGACGGAACGACGAGGCCACCGAGGCCACCGAGGCCTCCGAGGAGTTCGACCCAGCAGGCGGCGAGGAGCTCGTCGCGCGCCTCGAGGAGCTCGACGAGACGGTAGTGGAGAAGCGCACCCAGGCGCTGCGCCAGAGCCTCGACGACTACGAGCTCGAGGAAGACGACCTCGAGGTGCTGCTCGGCGCCTCGGAAGACGGCGACGCCATCACGTACCTGCCAGCACTTCCCGTGCTCGCGGTCGTCGGCCGCCCGAACGTCGGCAAGAGCGCGCTGGTCAACCGCATCATCGGCCGCCGCGAGGCCGTCGTCGAGGACACCCCCGGTGTCACGCGCGACCGCGTCTCGTACAAGGCCGAGTGGAACAACCGCTGGTACACGATCGTCGACACCGGCGGTTGGGAGCCAGACGCCAAGGGCATCGACCTCTCGGTTGCCCAGCAGGCGGAGATCGCCGTCGAGCTCGCCGACGCGGTCCTCTTCGTCGTCGACGCGAACGTCGGGCCGACGGCCACCGACGAGCACGTCGTGAAGCTGCTCCGCAAGACGGACCGCCCCGTCATCCTCGTCGCGAACAAGGTCGACGACGCCGTGCAGGAGCCGAACGCGGCGCAGCTGTGGAGCCTCGGCCTCGGCGAGCCGTGGCCGGTCTCCGCCGTGCACGGACGCGGAGTCGCGGACCTCCTCGACAAGGTCATCGAAATCCTGCCAGAGGTCTCCAAGGTCGCGAAAGAGGAGATCGGCGGACCTCGCCGCGTCGCCATCCTCGGCCGCCCGAACGTCGGCAAGTCGAGCCTCCTCAACAAGGCAGCGGGCGAAGAGCGAGTTGTCGTCAACTCCCTCGCAGGCACGACCCGTGACCCGGTCGACGAGCAGGTTGAGCTCGGCGGCAAGATCTGGCGCTTCGTCGACACGGCGGGTATCCGCCGCCGCGTGCACCTGCAGCAGGGTGCCGACTTCTACGCGTCGCTCCGCACGACTGCGGCGCTCGAGAAGGCCGAGGTTGCCGTTGTTGTTCTCGATGTGACCGAGGCAGTCAACGTGCAGGACCTGCGCATCATCGACCTCGTCCTCGAGTCGGGTCGCGCGCTTGTGCTCGCCTTCAACAAGTGGGACATGCTCGACGACGAACGCCGCTGGCAGCTCGAGCGTGAGGTCGAGCGCGACCTCGCCCACGTTGCGTGGGCGCCACGCGTCAACATCTCCGCGAAGACGGGCCGTCACCTCGAGAAGCTGGTGCCAGCGCTCGAGCTCGCCCTCGACTCGTGGGACACCCGCATCCCGACGGGCAAGTTCAACGCCTTCCTTGCCGAGCTCACTGCGGAGTTCCCGCACCCGCTCCGTGGCGGCAAGCAGCCGCGCATCCTGTTCGGCACGCAGGCGCAGACGCGCCCGCCGACATTCGTGCTCTTCACGACGGGCTTCCTGGACCCGGGCTACCGCCGGTTCATCCAGCGCCGCCTCCGCGAGGTGTACGGCTTCGAGGGATCGCCGATCATCACGAACATGCGCGTCCGCGAGAAGCGCGCCAAGCGCAGCTGATCGAACGCTCACGTTCGATGGGGCCAGTCCAGTTCGACCCGTCAGGGTCGGCGGGCTGGCCCCTTCTGCGTGCCCGGGCTCTCCTGCAAAAATGGCAGCTTTTTCTCTCTGCGTGAATACGCGGATGCTCCTTGCCGCTTCTCAGCGCACGTCGGCGCGCGCAGAACCGTAGGATTTTGCCCAAGCCTGGATTTCAGGCGGGTCTGGTGATCAGACGAGAACTTTCGACGTTGAGGGGTCCCATTCGATGATGGAAAAGTCCGAGCAGACGCAGCACCAGTGGCTGGAGAAAGTCGGAATCGCCGAGCGGATGATCCCGCTCATCGGGAACCTGTACCGCATGCGAAACGTCGTGACCTCGATCTACGGTCACCGCCTCATCAACCTGTCGGCGATCGACATCATCAAGGCGCACCGCTTCGCGCGCCGGATCAACGACGTCGAGCTCTCGCTCGACGCGACGCTGCCCATCCTCGAGCGCCTCCAGGAGTTCGACCTCGGCACCGCCTCCATCGACCTCGGCGAGCTCGCCACGCGGTTCGCGGCCCAGGGGGAGGACCTCGACACGTTCCTGGCCAGCCAGCTGCTCGAAGTCATCGGCACGGGGTCGCCGGACTCGGGCGCTGACGTCGTGCTCTACGGCTTCGGCCGCATCGGGCGCCTGCTCGCGCGCATCATCATCTCGCACGCCGGGACCGGGCGCGGGCTGCGCCTGCGCGCTATCGTCGTCCGCAAGGGCAGCGATAATGACCTCGAGAAGCGAGCCAGCCTGCTGCGCCGCGACTCGGTGCATGGCGCGTTCGCCGGCTCGATCTCGGTTGACCAGGCCGCCTCGACCATCCAGGCCAACGGCACGGTCATCAAGGTCATCTACTCGAACGACCCGGCAACCGTCGACTACGAGTCGTACGGCATCCGTGACGCCATCGTCGTCGATAACACTGGTCGCTGGCGCGACGCGGAGGGCCTCTCGCAGCACCTCCAGAGCCCCGGAGTGCGCCGCGTGCTGCTGACTGCGCCTGGCAAGGGGCAGCTCAAGAACATCGTCTACGGCATCAACAACGCCGGGATCACTGACGACGACCGCATCCTCTCGGCGGCGTCCTGCACGACCAACGCCATCACTCCGGTGCTCAAGGTCATCGACGAGCGCTACGGGGTTGTGCACGGGCACGTCGAGACCGTGCACTCGTTCACCAACGACCAGAACCTCATCGACAACTTCCACAAGGGGGACCGGCGCGGTCGGGCCGCCGGCCTCAACATGGTCATCACGGAGACGGGTGCGGCCAAGGCCGTCGCGAAGGCGCTCCCGCACTTCGAGGGCAAGCTCACGGGCAACGCCATCCGCGTCCCCACCCCAGACGTGTCCATGGCCGTGCTGAACCTCACACTCGAGCGTCCTACGACCCGCGGCGAGGTGAACGACTTCCTGCGCCAGGTTTCGCTGAGCTCCGTGCTCCGCCAGCAGATCGACTACATCGAGTCGAGCGAGGTCGTGTCCACTGACTTCGTCGGCACGACGAGGGCCGGCATCGTCGACGGCCTCGCGACCATCTCTCAGGGCAAGAACCTCGTCCTGTACGTCTGGTACGACAACGAGTTCGGCTATTCGACGCAGGTCGTGCGCATCATCGAGCAGCTCGGCGGCGTGCAGCCGCCCATCGTGCCGCACCGCAAGGAGCTCTCGCAGCTCTAGGCGCCACGCTCGCGAAGCAGAACGGCCCCCGCTCACCGTCAGGTGAGCGGGGGCCGTTCTGCGTCGGAGGACGGGGGCTACTTGAGCTCGGCGCCTAGGATCTCCGTGTAGGAGGCCCGCTCTTTCCCGAGCCGCGAGTTGCGACGGCTGTAGAGGAAGTAGATCGCGAGGCCGATGGCGAGCCAGATGGCGAAGCGAAGCCAGGTGAGCGTTGAGAGGTTGAGCATGAGCCAGAAGCACAGCACGGCCGAGAGGATCGGCAGGAACGGCGACCACGGCATGCGGTAGGCGAGCTCGCGGTTCGGGTACTTCTTGCGGAGCACGAGGATCGAGAGGCTCACCAGCACGAACGCGGAGAGCGTGCCGATGTTGATCATCTCCTCAAGCCAGTCGACGTTCGTCAGACCTGCAAGGAGCGCGACGGCGATGCCGACGCCGATCTGCAGGCGGATCGGGGTCTTGCGCTTCTCGCTCGTGATGCTCCAGGAGCGGGGGAGCAGGCCGTCGCGGCTCATCGAGAAGAGCACGCGTGCCAGCCCCATGAGGAGCACGAGGATGACGGTCGTGAAGCCGAGGAGGATGCTGATCGAGATGATCTGGGCGGCCCAGTCTGCGCCGACGAGCACAAACGCGGTCGCGAGCGACGGCGTCTCGGCGGCCGCGAGATCCTTGTAGGACACCATGCCCGTGATGACGAGGCTCACCGAAAGGTAGAGCACGGTCACGATGCCAAGGCCGAGGAAGATGCCGCGAGGGAGGTTCTTCTTCGGGTTCTTGACCTCTTCCGCACTTGTCGCGACGACGTCGAAGCCGATGAACGCGAAGAACACGATGGAGGCGCCGGCGAGGAGGCCGAAGACGCCGTACATGCTCGGCTCAGCACCGGACATGAACGAGAAGAGCGACTGGTGCCACGCATCCGTGCCCGAGTCCTGTGCGGGCTGCGACGGCGGGATGAATGGCGTGTAGTTGCTTGCCTTCACGAAGAACGCGCCGACGACGATGACGAAGAGCACGGTCGCGACTTTCAGGATCGTCAGGACGGCGCTGACGCGCGACGAGAGCTTCGTGCCGAGCACGAGCAGCGTCGTGAGGACGGCGACGATGAAGAACGCGGCCCAGTTCAGGTCGAACAGCCCGAAGATGCTGAGCTTGGGCGGGATATCCCAGCCCCAGATGTTCACGACCTCCTGTAGGTAGACGCCCCAGTAGCTCGCGATGACCGCGGACGCCGACAGCATCTCGAGGATGAGGTCCCAGCCGATGATCCAGGCCAGCAGTTCGCCAAGCGTCGCGTAGGTGAACGTGTAGGCGGAGCCGGCGACGGGAACTGACGACGCGAACTCGGCGTATGCCATGATCGCGAGGCCGCAGGTCACGGCCGCGAGCAGGAATCCGATGGTGATCGATGGGCCGGCGTTATTGGCGGCCGCTTTCGCTCCTACGGAGAAGATTCCGGCGCCGACAGCAACGGCGACGCCCATGATCGCGAGGTCCCACACGCCGAGGGATCGCTTGAGCGACCGCTCCTCGGAGTGTGAGTCCGCTAGTGATGCCTCGATGCTCTTCGTTCGCATCAGGCTTTGGAAAAAGCTCAAGGTGTTCCCCCAGTGTTTTGTAGCCGCGCGCGGGCACCCGCGCGCGTGTGGAGTTTACCTGCTGGAAACATGTCGGTCGAGACGCAGGAATCGTGAGTTTCGCTTGGCCTACTGTTGCTTCGTGCCTGACCTTGCTGATGCGCCAGATGCGCTGCTCGTCGCCCGTTCGAGGGACGGCGACGAGCGAGCGTTCGAGGTGCTCATCCGACGCCACTGGGGGCTCATGATCGCGACGGCGATCAGACTGCTCTCGTCTCGGGCCGACGCGGAGGATGCCGTCCAGGACGCCTGCATCGTCGCCTGGAACCGGCTCGACCTGCTCCGCGACCCGGAAGCCGTCCGAGCTTGGCTCGTGCAGATCGCGGCGCGCAAGGCGACGGATCGGCTCAGGAGGCGGAAGTTCGAGCAGGACATTGACGACGTCGACGCCCCGGAGTCTCGGGAGCTCGGCCCCCTGGCGCAGCTCGAGCTGAACGCGAAGCTCGACGCCGCCTCGAAGGTGCTCGCGTCGCTGCCTGAACTGCAACGACAGTGCTGGATTCTGAAAGAGACCGCGGGGCTCACCTACGCCGAGATCGCGGAACAGCTCGAAACGAACACGTCGACGGTGCGAGGAGCCCTCTCGCGGGCGAGGCTCGCGCTCCTGCGTGGCATGGAGGAATGGGCATGAGCGAAGAAGTCGAGCCGACGATCGGCGCCGCGGGCTACACGCTGACGCAGCTCTCGGAGTACCTTGACGCGGGCCGCCAGCCCTACAACGCGGCCATCGAGGAGGACCCAGAGTGCGAGCGCGCGCTGGCTGCTCTCGAACGGGTCGCACGAGCGTCCCACGACCTCATCGAAGCTGAGTCGGCGGCGACACCAGCGCCGAGTGGTGCCTGGCTGCAGTCGATGCTCCGCGGTATCGCGATGGATGCACGCGCTGGCCGCGAGATCCCGCTCGCCTCGGTGGAGCCGGAGTTTGAGTTCTCGCAGAGCGAGGGCGTCGTTCGGGAGCTGATCAGACGGACCGGGGACGCGATCGACGGCGTGCTGATCGGCCGGTGTGTTCTTGACGGCGAAGTGACCGAGCCAGGCGCCCCCGTGCACGTGACCGTCTCCGTCACGGTGCTTGGACTCAGGCCGCTGCATCCGCTCGCGGACCGGGTGCGGGACGCGATCGCCGACGCGCTGGCGCGCCACACGACGCTGGAGATCACTGGCATCGATATCGTCATCGCTGATGTGAGGAGCGCGGAATGATCGAGCGTGAGCGAGTCGCCGAGGTTGTCGAAGCCGCGGCTCTCGGGACCCCAGGAGTCGTCGAGCTGCTGCCCATCGTCGGCATCCACCTCGGCTCCCTGCACGTCGAAGTTGGCACGTCCGAAGGGGTCGTGTCGATCACGGTCCGCGTGCGCGTCGACTCGTCGAGCCCGCAGGGTCAGATCGTGGAAGGGCTCGCGGCGCGAATCAAGACCGCGGCGCTCGCGGTGCTCCCAGCCGGAACCGTCGTGAAAGTGCGCGTCAGGGTGCATGCGATCTCGGGTCGAAGCTGAGCCACAGCTTCGCCATAGGAAGGCCATAGCCCGGGTCTGCATGCTCGGTGGTGTCGAAAGGAACCACACATGTCCACCCCCTCCTTCCCGGAAACGAACCCGCAGGACGGCGCCAAGCCGTACCAAGAGTTTTTCCCCCAGCAGCCCTTCACCCCACAGACCCCCGCAAATGCGCAGGCCCCACACGCCCCGGACGCGCACTCCTTCGCTCCGCAGTACTCCTCGGCGTCTGGTCAGCACCAGCCGGGCCAGTACGTGCCCGGTGAGGCGCCGACGGGTCGGTACGCAACCTCCGAGTACCCAACGGCGCAGTACCCGAACGCGGCTCACCCCGCCGACGGCTTCGGATCATCGAGCAGCTTGGGCCCGGCGGGCGCACAGACGACAACCCAGCAAGCCAATCCCCGCAAGCGCCGCTTTGGCGCGGTTGCACTGCTCACGGCCGGACTCCTCGTGGGAGGCGTCGTCGGCGGCGGAGTTGGCGGCGCGGTCGTCGGCGGGTTCGGCTCCTCCCAGGTAGCCGCAGGTGCCGGCAGCTCGCAGTCGATCACCGTCAACAACCCGCAGGATGCGACGCTCGTCACGAGCATCGCGGCTGTCGCCTCCCCGAGCGTCGTCACGATCTCCGCATCCTCCGGCCAGACGGCGGCCAGCGGGTCCGGCGTGGTCGTCGACGGTGCCGGCTACATCGTTACGAACAATCACGTCGCGACGATCGACGGAGCGACAGGCAACGCGGAGCTCTCGGTCCAGACCAGCGATGGTCGCCTCCTCGCAGCGACCTTCGTTGCGGGCGACCCCGTGCTCGACCTCGCCATCATCAAGGTCGAGGACACGTCGTTGACGCCCATCACGTTCGCCGACTCGGATTCGCTCAACGTCGGCGACGTCGCTGTCGCGATTGGCGCGCCGCTCGGCCTGTCCGACTCGGTGACGGAAGGCGTCGTGAGCGCCCTCGACCGCGGCATCCTGGTCAGCTCCTCGGCTGTCCCAGAGGAAGTCGAATCCGATGGGACGCAGGAGGACAGCCCGTACAACTTCTGGCGCGGCGACCCTAACTCGGCGGAGGGGCAGACCACGACGCAGGGTACGTCCTCCGTTGCATTGCCCGTCATCCAGACCGACGCCGCCATCAACCCGGGGAACTCGGGTGGTGCGCTTGTCGACCAGGACGGAGCGCTCATCGGCATCAACGTCGCAATCGCCGGTGCAAGCAGCGGCAGCGAGACGGCCGGGAACATCGGCGTAGGTTTCTCCCTGCCCTCGAACCTCGTGAAGCGCGTGACCGAACAGCTCATCGCTGACGGCCAGGTGGCGCACGGCTTCCTTGGCGCGAGCGTCACCGACCCGACGGCGGCAGACTCGAGCGTCGCGGGCGCCTACGTGGCGCAGCTCACGGCGGGCGGCCCGGCGGCACAGGCCGGTATCCAGGCCGGCGACGTGATCACCTCCTTCGGAGGCCACCGCGTGTCCAGCTCGACCGACCTGACGGCGCAGATCCGCGCTCTCGAGCCGGGAACGCAGGTCGAGGCCGTGCTTGTGCGCGGCGGCCAGGAGCAGACGGTTCGAGTGACGGTCGGAGAGCTCGAGCAGTAGGAGCAGAACGAAGACCAGCGCCGCATCCTTTCGCCGCTCGCGGGCACGCACCTATCCTTGGTGCGTGCCCGCTTCTGTGCTTACTGTCGCCGCCATTTGCTTCGAGAACTCCGAGGGGCAGGTGCTCACTGTCCGCAAGCGGGGGACCACCAAGTTCATGCTTCCTGGCGGGAAGCTCGAGCCGGGGGAGACGCCGAAGGAAGCCGCGATCCGCGAGATAGAAGAGGAGGTTGGCATCGATCTCGATGCCGCCGACGTGACGTTCCTCGGCGAGTGGACAACCGCCGCAGCGAACGAGGCCGCGACCGACCTCGTCGGCACCGTGTACCTCGCCACACTCACCGGAGCGCCGCGCGCCAGGGCCGAGATCGACGAGCTCCGGTGGGTGGACGCGTACCCCGGCCCAACGGCGGACCTCGGCGACCTCGCGCCGCTCCTCAGCGAGTGCGTCATGCCGGAACTGCGGAGGCTCCGCGACGCGCGATCCTGACGCCCGTGCTCGGAACCCCTGAACATTCTTCGATATATCGCTTGACACCGATTATTCACCGATATATCGTCGAGCTATCGGAGTTGCACCGTGCAGCTCCGGCAGAAAGGTTCACGCATGCGTAAGCACTTCAACCACAATCACCACCCGTTCGACGCCGACCGGGCGCACGCCTCCGAGCGTGGCCGCGGATTCGGTCACGAGGGCGAGCAAGACGAGCGCGTCCGCCGCTTCTCCCACGGCTTTGGTCCTGGCCGCGGCTTCGGCCCGGGCTTCGGACCTGGCGCAGGCCACGGTCCTGGCTTCGGCCCCAAGTTCGGACCTCGCGGCCACCGCCGCGCGGGAAAGGGCGACGTCCGCGCCGCAATCCTCTCCCTCCTCGCCGAGGGCCCATCGAACGGCTACGGCCTCATCAAGGGCATCGCCGAGAAGACCGACGGCGTCTGGCGCCCGAGCCCCGGCTCCGTCTACCCGACGCTGCAGCAGCTCGTCGACGAGGAACTCATCGAACAGGGCGGGACCGAAAAGAAGCCCGTCTTCGAGCTGAGCGAGGCCGGCCGCACCTACGTCGCCGAGCACGCAGAAGAGCTCGAGCAGGGCTGGCGCGGGGTTGCCGGAATGTCAGAGTCGGCGAGCGGCCTCCGCGAGTCGGCCATGCAGTTCATGGGCGTCATGCAGCAGTTCAGACTCGGCGCTACCGAGGAGCAGCAGCAGGAAGCCACCAAGGTGCTCGACGACGCCCGCAAGGCCCTCTACACGATCCTCGCCAAGTAGCGTCGTGCCAGTCACGACGGCCGGGGTCGCGCTCGCGCGACACCAGGCCAGGAGATTCAGGAGCGCTCGCGCTGCTTCGCGTCGCGACGCTCCTGGATCTTCGCCTCGCGAGCGAGCTTCCGCAGCTCCTTCTCGAGATCGTCGAAGCGCTCCCCGCGCTCAGGGTCGTCCTCGGGCGACGACGGCAGCTGCATCCGCGGGCTGTCCTTCGACCACGGGTCGAGCAGCTCCCGCTCGATGTGCGCCGAGATCTCGGTCCACGCATCGGCTCTCGCCCGCTCGATGAGGCCGTCCACGTACGCCTCGTCCTCGCGATCCGCCTCGATTCGCTCGCTGACCGCCTGCGACGCGCGCTCACGGAAGCTCAGCGTCTCGATGTCGGCGTGCCGGTAGTCGTGGGCGCTCAGCGACCTGCCCGGTCGGGCCCGGTCTCGCACTCCAGCCACCCGCTCGGCCGAGTACCGCAGCTCCTTGAGCACCCGGTCGAGTGACGCGTTGGCTGCATCCCTGTAGTCGGCTGCAGCAAAAGGCACCTTCTCGCCGACCGTGCGCTTGATGATCGCGTTCTTCACGTCGAGCCTGACGATGCGAAGCGCGAGCAGGATGCCGTCGTCGATCGCCTCAGAGAGCTCCGGGAAGATGACGGGCGGCAGCCCTGTTTTCTTCTTCGGCTTCGTCTGCTGGCTCGTCGAGGCCGTTCGAGACTTCCGGCGCCAGCGGAACATCATCCCTGGTCCTTGGAGGCCTGCGTCTCCTGCTTGGCCTGTGCCTCCTGGTGGGGGAGGCCCGCCGTGCCGAGCTTCGTCGCACCGCGTGAGCGAGCGCGCTGCTCCTCAAGCGCCCCGAGGAACTCTGCCTCCCAGGCGGGGTCGACGTCGATGCCCTGGCGCTTCGCCTCCTCAACGCTCAATTCGCGGGGGAACCCGTGCGTGTCGGACAGCAGGAACACGTCGCCGCCGGTGAGGGTCGACCCCTTGTAGGCAGCGAGCGCCTTCAGCCCGCCCTTGAGCGTGCGTCGGAACGAGCGCTCCTCCTTGACGAGGACTGCGACAACCTGGTCGCGCCGCTCGAGCACCTCCGGGTAGTCGTTGACGTAGAGGTCGGCGATCGTCGGCACGAGCTCGGCGAAGAAGTTCTCCGAGATGCCGAGGATGAGCGCCTCGCGGATGGCGCGACGAACGAGCCGGCGCATGACGTAGCCCTGCTCCTTATTCGACGGCACAACACCGTCGACGGCCAGGAAGGTGGCGCCGCGCAGGTGGTCCGCGATGATGCGCATCGAGAGCGTGTGCTCTTCGTAGCTTTCACCGCTCAGCTGCTCGATCTGCTCCACGATCGGGCGCAGGAGCGAAATGCGGAAGACGTCCGGTGAGTGGATGGCTGCCGCGGCGATGCGCTCGAGCCCTCCGCCGAAGTCGACGTTGCGTCGCTCGAGCTCGACAAACGAGCCGTCCTCGAGGCGCCGGTACTGCATGAAGACCTGATTGCCGATCTCCATGAACTGGCCGCTGTCGCTTGCCGGGTGCGCCTCGCCGTAGGACGCGTCGTGGTGCTCAGGGCCGAAGTCGTAGAAGACCTCGCTGTCGGGGCCGCAAGGGTCGCCGATAGGCGTCGCCTCGAGGGAGCCGCCGCGCGACCACCAGTTCTCGCTGCCGTCGTAGAAGAAGATGCGCTCGCCTGGCTTCACGCCACGAGCATCGCCGTCTGCCTGGCTGCCCATCTCGACGATTCCCGCTTCGATCCCGCGCTCGGCGAAGGCCTTCTGCCAGATGCTGGCGGCCTCGTCGTCGCGGGGGATGCCGGCCGCCTCGTCGCCGATGAACGCCGTGACGTAGAGGCGGTTCGGGTCGAGCCCGACCGTGTCGACGAGGAACGAGAGGAACGCGGGGATCTGCTCGGCCTTGAAGTAGTCTCCGAGACTCCAGTTCCCGAGCATCTCGAAGAACGTCGTGTGGCGGTTGTCGCCGACATCGTTGATGTCCTGCGCGCGCACGCACGGCTGGCTGTCCGTGAGGCGAGTGCCCGCGGGGTGATCCTCGCCGAGCAGGTAGGGCAGCAGGGCTTGCATGCCGCTGCCGGTGAACAGCGTCGAGCCGTCTCCGCGGGGGATGAGCGGGGCTCTGTCGATCCTGACGTGCCCGAGTCGCTCCTGGTAGTCGAGGTAGGCATTGCGAATCTCATGCGCGTCCATGTGCAAAGTGTTTCACACCTGAGGATGCCGTATCGTGACCTCGCCGAATGTGGGGGCGTTCAGGCACTCGGCAACGAGTGCTCGTGTGAGGTTCAGGGAGTCGACCGTGCAGGAGATCGCGCAATTGTGGACCGATGCGACGGGACTTTCGACCGCGCACATCGCTGATGGCTGTGTGCGAGCCGGGCTGCAGGTCCGTTGTGGACCCGCGGCGGTGACCGCCGTGTCCGATCGCGCACCGCGCCTCGCGGGGCGGTGTCTGCCGGTGCGGCACTTCGGCAGCGTTGACGTGTTTCTCGAGGCCATCGAACGGTCGCATCCCGGCGACGTGCTCATCGTCGACAACCAGGGCCGCACCGACGAGAGCTGCGTCGGCGACCTCGTCGCGCTCGAGGCGAAGGCGGCGGGGCTCTCCGGCATTGCCATTTGGGGGTTGCACCGTGACACGCGCGACCTGCGCGACATCGGCCTCCCGGTCTTCAGCCTCGGTGCCCTCCCGGCGGGCCCGAAGCGCCTCGACGAGCGACGCCGCAATACCTTCTCGTCTGCGGAGTTCGGCGAGCACACCATCCGCACGCGCGATACCGCCTTCGGCGACGAGGACGGACTGATCTTCGTGCAGGAGGACCGAGCGAACGAGGTGCTCATGCATGCCCTGCAGATCCGAGACGTCGAGCGCTCGCAGGCCTCGCGCATCCGCCTCGGCACCACATTGCGCGACCAGGTGGACTTCTCCGCCTACGTCCAGGCGCGCCGAAGTGACCCGCAGCTCACGCTGCGCGAGCACCTCAGACGAGTGGGCGGTACCGTCGAGGTGTAGCGGGGGTAGGGGGCGTCAGCTGACCGTCTCGCTCAGGCGAAAGGTAGCGGACGTCGACTCCTCGCTGAGGCGCCAGAGGCGCTCGGCGCGCTCGCGATCACGCTGGGTGGCCGGCTTGTCGAGCTTCACCGGGGTGCCGCGCAGAGTGCGCGCTGGGCCGAGGTAGTCGCCGCCCGCGACCGCTTCGTTCGTGAGTGCATGCACGGCGATGGCCGCAGCGCGGTGCTTGCCGTGCGCGAACGGGCCAGCGAGGCGCGACGCGAAGCGCTGCCACGCGGTCGGCTCGCTCACTCCCGTGCGAGCCGGGGTTGCCCCGTTGACGGGGATGCCCGGGTCGACGACAAGCGCCTCAGCCGCGGCGTCCGCCGCGCGCAGTCGACGGTCGAGCTCGAAAGTGAACATCTCGAGCGCGTGCTTCGACGCGGCGTACGCGCGGCGCGGCTCGTAGAGGTGGGTGCTCTGCCAGTCCTCGAGGTCGAACGGGTAGATGCGGGTCGCGAGGCTGCCGACCGCGACGACGCGGCTCTTCCTTGGCTCCTCGTCGTGCGTAACCGGCTTCGGTGCGGCGAGCGCATCCATGAGCTGCGCCGTGAGCTCGAAGTGCCCGAGGTGGTTGGTTGACATCGTCAGCTCGCGGCCGGCGGAGTCGTGCTCGCGCTGCGCGCCAGGTGCCATGTGTGCGGCGTTCAGCAGCAGTCCGTCGAGGCGTTCGCGGGCGCTCAGCGAGGCGGCGGCGCTCGCGATCGACTCGCTTGACGTGAGGTCGAGGAGGATGCGGCTGGTGCTCGCATCCGGCACCTGCTCGGTGATGGAGATGAGCGCCGTGTTGAGCTTGTCGATGTTGCGCCCGAGGAGGACAACGTGGTGGCCGCGGCGCGCGAGTTCTTCCGCGGCGAAGTAGCCGACGCCCTGCGTGGCACCGGTGATGGCGAAGGTCTTCATCGTCACACTCCTTCAAGCCTCGAACGTTTCGAGACTCAGAGTACAACGCTTCGATTGCTGAAATATTTCCGTGGCGTAAGGTACTGAATATGGATTCGCTGGAACGGGCGCTTCGTGCCGTCTACGAAACCGCGCAGAGCACCAACGAGGCTGCTGAGCGGGAACTCGAAGCGCTTGGCCTCACCTTCCCGACCGCGCAGGCGCTGTGGGCCATCGACCCGGATGCGCAGCCGCCGGCCATGAAGGAGCTCGCGACGAAGCTGCACTGCAACGCGTCGAACCTCACCTTCGTCTCCGATCGTCTTGTCGACCGCGGCTTCGTCGAGCGCCGGGAGAGCGAGCACGACCGCCGCTCGCGCGTGCTGACGCTGACGGCCGAGGGCAAGCGCGTTCGCAAGCTCGCGATCGCGGCACTCAAGCGGGCATCGCCGCTCGCCGGCTGCTCGAGCACGGAGCTCAAGGCCATCGCGAAGAGCCTGAGTGCGCAAAGCGTCTGACGGCCGCCCGGCCGCGCTCCGAGGGGCAGCCCCAGCGGAGCGGTGGACCTCCTCCTCCGTCGACGACATCGTCTGCGTCGAGCTCCCACGCAGCTCGCGCCTGCTGGCGCTCGCGATGGGCGCCGCGAACGTCATCATGCAGCTCACCAACCCCGCAGTGGGGCAGGGGGTGGCGCACAGCAGGGTGGCAAGCGGCCGCCTCGACGTGCATCCCGTCAAGCGCACGAGGACAACCCTGAGCTATCTCGCGGTGGCCGTGCTGGGCACGCCGGATGAGCGCCGCGCGTACCGTCGGGCCGTCACACGCCAGCATGCGCAGGTCCGCTCTGACCGAGACCCGCACGCTACCGAGGACTACTCTGCGCTCAGGATCGAACTGCAGAAATGGGTCGCGGCGTGCCTCTTCGTCGGTTCCCGCGACGTGCTCGAGCTCGTCGAGGGGCCACAGCCGGAGGCGGCAGCCGAGCGCTTCCTGCTCGAAGGCCGCGTGTTCGGCACCACACTCCAGATGCCGCCGAGTTCCTGGCCCGCCAGTATCGGTGCCTTCGACGAGTACTGGCGCGCAGAGCTCGCGAAGCTTCGCGTCGACGACGAGGTGCGCGCCTACCTGTTGGATGTCGCGCGGCTCGAGTTCGCGGCGGGGGTGCTGCCCGAGCGGCTCCGGGCCTGGCATCAGCGGCTCACCGTCGGCTTCCTGCCTCCCGAGTTCCGTAGCGCGCTCCGCGTCCGCTGGACGTCTGCCGACGAGGCCTGGTTCGCCCGCCAGAGGGCCGTCCTGGTGCGCATCGAGCGTGCGCTCCCGCTTGCCTTGTCCGGGCTCGTGTACCGCCTCCTCCTCGCGGATGTCCGCAGGCGCATCCGTCGCGGACAGCCGCTCGTCTGAGCCCCGTCGCACCGCCACGGGCGGGTCTCGACCCAGGGCGTGCACAGTCTCCCGACGCGTGAACGTAACCTGACGTCCACACTCCCGTAGCAGGGCCCCTTCAGGCTCACACCATGACCACCCGAGTAGACCCGTTCATCGGCACAGAGCCCACTGCGCTGCCGCCGCAGACGGGCCTCGCCGCGACCTGGTGGTGGCCGAAGCCGCAGATCGGCAACACGCATCCTGGCGCCACGTATCCGCTCGGGATGGTGTCGGCCTGCGCCTACTCAGGTGCCTATCCGACGGGCTACGGGAAATACGACCTCAGCCTCGAAGGGGTGCCTGAGACCATCTACGACCGGCCGCTCGCGTCGGGGTTCACGCACTTCCAGCAGTCTGGCACCGGGGCGATCCGCAAGTACTACAACTACTTCAGGGTCACGCCCATGATCGAGCCGCTCGACGTGCTCGGCCGCACGTGGTCGCTCGACGACGAGGATGCATCGCCCGGCTACTACGCGGCGACGCTCGGCAACGGGATCCGCGCCGAGATCACCGTCGGGCCGAAGAGCGCCGTGCATCGCTACACGTTCCCGAAGCACTCGAGCGCGCGCGTCGTGGTCGACTTCTCCCTCGGCGGGCTCGCCATCCCGTACGGGGCGACCGTGCCGCTGCGGGCCCACCTCGAGACCGTCAGGCCTGGCGTCGCGACTGGCGAGATCGTCGCGGAGGGCGCCCCGCTCGCCGTGCACATCGAGTGCGATACGCCCCAGTGGCGACAGATGCTGTGGCACGACCGTCGGCTCATGCCGGGCGGCACGCGCCTCGACTTCGACCACATCCGCCCGACCACACTGCGACCCTTCGGCCTCATGTGGGCCGGCCCGAGCGAGGAAGGGCAGGTCGTCGAGGTGCGCATCGGCTTCTCGCTGCGCGGTGTCGAGCAGGCCGAGAAGAACCTCAGGGCCGACTGTGGAGACGGCGAGGGCAGGTTCGCGGACCGGCTCGCCGAGACCGAGCGCGACTGGCAGGACCTGCTCGACGAGATCGAGGTCGACACCGGCTCGGCCGAGCGCGAGACCGTGTTCTCGACCGCCGTCTACCACTCGTTCGTGAAGCCGTCCTTCGCGCTCAACGAGAGCCCGTTCTGGCCGAGCGACGGCCCGTTTGTGTTCGACCTGTCGACGATGTGGGACATCTACCGGACCCAGCTGCCCCTACTCACGGCGCTGCGCCCTGACAAGGCCGTCGAACTCGCCAACGCGCTCCTCACCATCTGCCAAGAGGAGGGCAACTTCCCGATCGGCTACCGCATGGCAAAAGGCAGCGACCGCTTCTCCAGGCAGGGCAGCGCGCTGGCGCACACCTTCCTCGCCGACCTCTGCCAGCTCGGGCTGTCCGGCATCGACTGGGACTGGGCGCTCGTGCACATGGCAGACGACCTGCGGCGCACCTACGGCGAGGAGTTCCTGCTGCGCGGGGTCGCGCATCCCATCACCCACACGCTCGACCTCGCGTTCGGCTACTGGTGCACGGCTCGGGTCGCAGCTCGGGTCGGCGACCTGCAGCTTGTGCAGCAGCTCGAGAAGCGCGCGGGGCAGTGGCGCAACGCGTTCGACCCCGAGACCGGGCTGCTCGTCGACTCGAACTTCTACGAGGGCTCGAAGCACAACTACTCGTTCCGCATCCTCCACGACATGGCAGGGCGGATGCAGCTGAGCGGAGGGCCGGAGGGCTTCGTCTCGCAGCTCGACGAGTTCTTCGGCTACGGGGCGCAGCCTGTCACGCAGCCAGGCAGATCGCCCGGCATCGAGGAACTCGCCGCCGGCTACGCACTCGGACGCTTCGAGGGGCTCAACAACGAGCCGGACATGGAAGCCCCGTGGGCGTACCACTACGCAGGCCGGCCCGACAGGACCGCAGAGATCGTGCACGCCGTCATCACCCAGCAGTACGCGACCGGACGAGGCGGCCTGCCTGGCAACGACGACTCGGGCGGCCTCAGCTCCTGGTACGTCTGGGCGTCGCTCGGGCTCTTCCCGGTCGCAGGCCAGGCGAGCTTCCTCGTCAACGCGCCGGCGTTCGCCGAATCGTCGCTCGCGGTCTACGGCGAGCGCTTCCGTGTCACGACCACCGGCTTCCGCGAGCCAGCCCACGGCGGCCCGGTGCAGTACGTGCAGAGCGCGCACCTCGACGGGCGGCCGCTGAGTAGGAGCTGGCTGTCGCCGAGCGAGCTCATGGCGGCGCAGGAACTGCACCTCGAGCTCGGCCCCGAGCCGAGCGACTGGGGCACGCGAGCACAGGACCTTCCGACCTCGTTCCCGGCCCCAGCTGCCACCCCAGTCACCTCACCCATCCCGACCGCAGCATCCACCCCCGTTACCCCACCCACCGTCGACGGCGAGCCGTCGACCCCAACCCCGGGAGGACCCTCATGAACAAGATCCAGAACCGCCTCGTGATCGTCGTCCGCGCCGATCCAGTCATCTGCGGGCACTCCGTCGAGGCACGCAACCTCGCCGAGGCCGCACGCCTGCGCGGCTTCGACGAGGTGCGCATCGTCACCTGGCCCATCGAGCGCCTCCAGGCGGCAGGGTTGCCGCTCAAGCCGCTCGAGACCGTCATGCCGTACAGCGACGGCATCTACGTCGACCGCCCGGCGCCCGTTGGCGACTACAAGGTGCCGGACGGCCGCTACCTTGCTGGACTCGTCGGCCGTCTCGTCGAGCTCTTCACCGACGGTGTCCCGACGGTATGCATGTCGCTGTACCTCAGCCCGCACACGCTCGCCGTGGCCGAAGCCCTCACGGTCGCGCGCTCGACGGGCCTCCCCGTCAATGTCACGACCATCGCCGAGGCGGTTGGCTCCGATGTCACCAACGTCGTCAAGCACGCGGTCGAGGAGGGCCGCCTCGGCGCCGCCGCGCACATCCTCTCCGCCTACCTGTCGCAAGACGTGTGCGTCGCCGTCTCCGAGTACACCCGAGACCTCATCGTGGGGGAGGCCGCGAAGGTGGATGCGCAGCACGGCACCCGCTACGCGCCCCAGTGCGAGAACCGCATCGAGATCTCCTACCCGGCCATCGACTCGAGCGCCTACGTTGACCTGGCCGACGCCGACATCACGGCTGCCGTCGAGGCGCGCGGCCTCAAGCGCGACGGCTACGTCATGTTCCTCTCCAGGCTCACGGAGGCCAAGGGGGTCGAGGACCTCATCGCGGGCTTCGAGCAGTCGCGCGTCGCGGACGACCCCGAGATCCAGCTCGTCATCGCGGGCCGCGGGCCGCAGGCGGAGGAACTCAAGGCGATCGGAGCGGCCTCGCCGCTCGCGCACCGCATCCATTTCCTCGAAGACGTCGGAGACGCGGAGAAGCCGTTCCTGATGGCCGGGTGCGCGGCGTTTGTGCTGCCGACGAAGCCGCGCCCCGAGTTCATCGAGACGTTCGGCATCGCCCTCGCGGAGAAGATGCTGGCCGGCGGTGGCCGCGTCATCACGACCGTCACGGGAGGGGTGGGGGAGGCCGTGGGCGACCACGCCCTCATCGTTCCGGTCAACAGTCCATCGTCGATCGCCGAGGCGCTCAACACGGCGGTCCTCGAGACGACGGCCGCCGAGCGTCGACTGCTCGCCGTGAAGGCGAGGGACTACGCGCTGCAGTTCGACCGGCTCGCCGTCTTCGACAAGCTCTTCGACCGGCTCCCGCAGGCGGCGCTCGCGGCCTGACGCGAGGAGGCCTGGTGTGCATACAGCCACCTGACCGTCCCCCCACCTGACCAACTTGCGTGACGAAAGCCCCGGACCCGGCACGCCATGCTGGCTCTCGAGGCTTTCGTCACGCAAGTTGGTCAGGAGCGGGCGGGATGCATTGTGGATGCTCGTGGCGGGCAGCGGCACGCGTCAGGCGGCGAGGAGCGCGTCGAGCTTCTCGTAGCCCGCGCGCACGCCGTACTCCATGCCGCTCACGACGAGGCCGTCGCGCATCGCGAACGACTCGAGCAGGCTGGTGCTCGTAACTCTCGTGCGGCCGCCCTCGAGCGGCTCGAACGTGATGGTCTCGAGCAGCACGCCGTCCGGGATCATCTCGAAGGTCTGGGTCTGCACGATGCGCTCGTTCTCGCGCACCTCGTGGAACGAGCCGTAGAAGCTCGCGATCTCCTCGCCGTCCTGCAGGTTCGCCCACCGGTAGGCGCCTCCCGTGACGGCGTTCCAGTGGTTGATGTTCGTGGAGACCTCGTGCGGGCCCACCCACTTCGCGAAGAGGTCAGGGTCGACAAAAGCACGGAAGACGCGCTCGGGGGTCGCGTCGAACTCGCGCACGACGGCAACGTTCGGCACGTCTTCGCCAACGGTGACGACGGTGTCTTTGGCTGAGGTGGTGCTCATGATGGGATTCCTTTCGAGGGTGCTGGGTCTGGGTCTGGGTCTTGGTCTGGGGCGGATGCTCGCGGTTGCGGGTGTTCGTCGGTCGCTTCGAGGAGTGCGTCGAGGCGCCGGTAGCGTGCCTCGGCGGTGGCTTGGTACCGCTCGATCCACTTGGTCATGAGGCTCAGGACCTCCGCTTCGAGGTGCCGGGGAGCGCGGACGGCGTCACTCGTGCGCGTCACGAGGCCGGAGTCCTCGAGCACGCGGAGGTGCTTCGAGATGGCTTGCACGGAGACGTCGTACGGGGCCGCGAGCTCGCCGACGGTCGCGTCGCCACCGGCGAGCCTGGCCACGATGTCGCGTCGGGTCGGGTCCGCGAGGGCGGCGAAGACTGGGGAGAGCGCGTCGGCGTTCATGGCTCCTCGGATCGTTTCGTCAACCAGATGGTTGATGAGTCCATCGTGGACCCGTCGCGCCGGCTTGTCAACCGTTCGGTTGATGAAGATTCGGGTTTGGTGTCAGGCGCGGATGGTGACCCTGGCCGCACTGAGTGCATCCACCGCCGATCGAGTGTCCACGCGTGCCATGGTGAGGGCGCCGACGACGGCGGCTGTGACGAGTGTGCCCGTCGCGTCGGGAAGGGCCAGGGCGCTCGTGCCGCGCGTGATTGCGTGCTCGAGCGTTGCGCGGTAGCCCGTGATGGATGCCCGGATCTCCGGGTCGTCGGCGAGGGAGCTCGAGGCGGTCGCGAGCAGCAAGCAGCCGCGAACCTCGTCGCGCCGGTCTTGCGCGGCGATGGCTGCCGCGAGTCGCGCGAGGTAGTCGTCGAGGGCTGCCGGGGCCACGGGGTGGGCCTGCAGTGGTGCGAGCAGTGGGCGCACCACGTCGTCGAGGTAGCTCTCGATCGCAGCGTCGAAGAGTCCTCGCTTGCTGCCGAACGTGTTGTAGATGCTCGACCGGCTCAATCCGGTTGCCGCCTCGAGATCGCCCGTCGAGGCGGAGTCGTACCCTCGGCGCCAGAAGAGTGCGCGGGCGCCGGCAACGGCGTCCTGGCGGTCGAAGCTCATCGTGCGCGCCATGCGGCCTCCGATACTGTAACGTTCGTTTCAGAATACACCGATCTAGGAGCTCCCATGCTTACTGCTGCTCTCGTCTTGGCCGCCCTCGCGGCGCTCCTCCACGTCTACATCTTCATCCTCGAATCGGTGCGCTGGACCGCCGAGTCGACGCGCAGGACGTTCGGCGTACCCTCGCTCGAGGTTGCTGAGACGCTCAAGCCCATGGCCTACAACCAGGGCTTCTACAACCTCTTCCTCGCGATCATGGCCGGCCTTGGTGTCGTCCTCGCGGTTGCTGGGCACACCGCCGTCGGGGCCACGCTTGTCTTCGCGGGAGCCGGGTCAATGCTGCTCGCCGCCATCGTGCTCATCACGAACGACCGCACGAAGCTGCGCGCAGGGGCCGTGCAGGGCACCTTCCCGCTTATCGCGGTTGCGCTGCTCGGCATCGCGGCGGGAACCGGCGCGCTCGCGGGCTGAGCCTGCGCCGAGGGCCAGCGGGTACGCTCGGTCCATGCAGGAAGCGTCCCCTCGGCTGCAAGCGCCGAGCCACGAGCAGCAGGCCACGATCGCCGTCATCACGGTCTCGGATCGTTCGGCAAGAGGTGAGCGAGAGGACCTCTCCGGCCCGGCCGCCATCGAGGAGCTCGCACGCCACGGCTACACGGCGGTGACGCTGAGTGTCGTCGCCGACGGCGCGACGGTCGTCCGCGACGCGATCGCGCAGGCGGCGGATGCGGACGCGCAGATCATCCTCACGCTCGGCGGCACGGGGCTCTCGCCGCGGGACGAGACGCCGGAGGCGACCTGGCCGCTCATCACCCGTGAGCTCCCAGGCATCGCGGAAGCGCTCCGAGCAAACGCGCGCGACCGGGTCCCGACCGCCGTCCTCTCGCGCGGCCTCGCTGGAATCATCGATCGTCCGGGCCGCGGAGCCCCGAGCCTGGTAGTCAACCTCGCCGGCTCACCGGGGGCCGCCCGCGACGGCGTCGCGCTGCTCGCACCGCTCATCCCGCACGTCCTCGACCAGCTGCGTGGCGGAGACCACACTCCGTGAGCGCCAGCCCTCTTACCCGAGTGACCCCCGACGAGCTGCTGCTCGCGGAGCACCTGGCCGCCGTCGAGGACCCGCACGCGGGCGCCGTCGTGACCTTCGTCGGGCAGATCAGGGACCACGACCCGGAGGCCGAGGGCCGAGTCGTCTCGCTCGACTACACGGCGCACCCGGATGCGGAGCGCGTGCTCGAGGGTCTCGTGGCCGCCCACAGCCGTGATGGGGTGCGCATCGCCGTGAGCCACCGCATCGGGCACCTCGAGGTTGGCGACATCGCCCTCATCGCGTGCGTCGCGAGCGCGCATCGGGGCGACGCGTACGACGTGAGCCGCGCCCTTGTCGAGGCCGTGAAGGCCGAGGTGCCGATCTGGAAGCAGCAGCACGAGGCCGACGGCAGCGCGTCCTGGGTCGGCCTGCCATGACCGCCGTCCCCGTTACGATCGCCCGCCGCCCGCGGCGTGTGGAGGCGCAGCTCCCCGCCGCGCCAGGCGACCCGCTCGTCGATACACACGGCCGCGTGCACCGCGACCTCCGCATCTCGCTGACCGACAAATGCTCGTTGCGCTGCACCTACTGCATGCCGGCCGAGGGCAACGAGTTCCTCGAGAAGGACAGCATCCTCACGACGAGCCAGATCGTGCGCCTGGCCCAGCTCGCGGCCGCGTCTGGCATCACGACGTTCCGCCTGACCGGCGGTGAGCCGCTGCTCCGGCGCGACGTCGTCGAGATCGTGCGGCGCATCTCCGCCATCGAGGGGCCGTTGGGGCCCGTGCAGGTGGCCATGACCACAAACGGGATCCTGCTGCCGAGGCTCCTGCCGCAGCTCATCGACGCGGGCCTCGACCGCCTCAACGTCTCGATCGACACGCTCCGCCACGACCGGTTCGCGTCGCTCACGAGGCGCGACAAGCTCGACGAGGTGCTGACGGGCATCCGCGCGGCACAGGCCTCGTCGCTTCGCCCGCTCAAGCTCAACGCCGTCGCGATGCGCGGCGTGAACGACGACGAGATCGTGGAACTCGTGGAGTTCGCCATGGCGCACGACGCGCAGATGCGGTTCATCGAGCAGATGCCCCTCGACGCTGGCCACACGTGGGATCGCGAGCAAATGGTGACGAGAGAGGAGCTGCTCGACGCGCTCTCCGCACGGTTCGCGCTCGAGCCGGTGCCGGGCCGCGGCGGCGCGCCCGCCGAACGCTGGAGGATCGACGGCGGCCCGCATACGGTCGGCGTCATCGCCTCCGTCACTGCCCCCTTCTGCGGGAACTGCGACCGGCTCAGGCTGACGGCTGACGGCCAGCTCCGCAACTGCCTGTTCTCAACGAGCGAGTACGACCTCATGCCTATCCTGCGCGCGGACCCGGGCTTCGCGGCAGACGGCGACGACGCGGCGCGCGCGCGTCACGCCGTGGGGGACTGGAGCGCCTCCGAGCTGGCAGCCGACTCGATGCTGCGTTCGTGCATCCACAACAAGCTTCCGGGCCACGCCATCAACGACCCGAGCTTCCTGCAGCCCGCCCGCGGGATGAACGCCATCGGCGGCTAGGTAGGCCCGGTGCCGTCGGCGGGTCGGCGAGCGCGGCGCGCTCTGAGATGGAGCGAACGCGGCGGCTCGGTGAGGGCGCCGGTCAGCCGCCCGCGAAGGGCGGGAGGACGTCGACGGATGCGCCCGGCGCGATGCGCGCCTCGGCGTCGGACGTACGCACTCCGTCGACGAGGAACGAGCAGCGCGCGAGCACGTCCGCGACGTGCGCATCGGTGGACGGGTTGAGCTCGGCGAGGAGTGCCCCGATGGAGTCGACCTGGAGCGAGAACTCGCTGCCGCCGATGGCCTCAGCTGCCCCCGCGAAGACGCGGACGCGAGATAGCGCGCTCATGCTCCGACCTCCCAGGCGTGAGCGCGTGCGGTCACGAGTTCCGCCAGGCGCGCGAAGACCTCGGGTGAGTCGGAGGCGGTGCTCTGCCTGCCAAGTGCTACCCCGAGCGCAAACGTCGTGAGCGGGGCAGCCGGGCGCGCAACGCTGTGGGCCACCTCCTTGGCGACGTCGAGGAGCGCGCCGATGTCGAGGTCGTCGTCGATCTCGAGTACTCGCTTGGCCTCCGCGAGCCACTCGTCGAGCGCCTCCGGCGGCAGGTGTTTCGGCTTCTCGGTCATCGCTGAGGGTCCTTCCTCGTTGGCGGCTACGTCTGGGTCTTCGTTTGGGGCGTGCGCGGCTCGCGGTTCGAGGCCCACGTCGCCCGTCTGGGTGGCGCGCTCTCGGGCAGTCGCGAGCTGTTCCGGGGTGTCGATGTCGGCGCTGGCGCCCTCCTCGTCGCGCAGCGGCGCGAGGTCGAGCGGTTCAAGGAGGCGGCGGACCGGGAGGCCGTCCACGTTTGCCTGCCCCCAGGTGGCGACCGCGTCCCTGATCGCCTGGGTCCGGTAGAGCCCGGCGAGCCACTGCGTGCGCCCGTCCCCGTCGACGACCACGCGTCCGTCTGCGCCGGGCCGATCAGCACGGTCCCGGGCGCTCTCGTGCCGGCCTTCACGCCGCTGCCCGCCATTGCCGAGGAGCAGCGCCACGAGCTCGGCGGCCCTTGGCAGGTCGCAGGCCAGCACGAGTACGCGCTGCGCGGCGACCCTCGGGAGCGCAGCGGCGAGGCCGGCCGCGGGCCCCCCGAACGGCGGCTCCTCGCGGACGACAACGGTAGGAGCATCCACGGTGACGGGCCCGACCACGACGATGCGGGCGGCACCGGCCTCCCGCGCGGCGCTCACGGCGATGTCGACGAGGCGCCGCCCGCCGACCTCTAGGTCGCCCTTGCTGGCTCCGCCGAGGCGCGACCCGCGCCCACCCGCCAAGATGACCGCGTCGAATTCGCCCTCCGCGCCGGTGCCGCGGGTCGGCTGCGTTACTGCTCGCGCTTCCACGGGCCCGACTTCCCACCGGTCTTGGCGATGAGCTTGATGTCGCCGATCGTCACCGACTTATCGATGCCCTTGACCATGTCGACCAGCGCGAGGGCGGCGACCGAGACCGCCGTGAACGCCTCCATCTCGACGCCGGTGCGGTCGGCCGTGCGGACGGTCGCGGTGATCAGCACGCCGTCGTCACGCAGCTCGAGGTCGACACTCGCCCCGTGCACGCCGATGATGTGGGCGAGGGGTAGGAGCTCGGCGCACTTCTTCGCGCCCTGGATGCCCGCGATGCGCGCCACAGCAAAGGCGTCGCCCTTCGGTACCGAGTCGTTGGAGAGCGCCTCGAGCACCTGCTCGCCGCAGTAGACCATGCCGGAGGCCGTCGCGGCCCGCACCGTCGGCTGCTTCTCGGTGACGTCGACCATGCGTGCGTGGCCGGCTGCGTCCAGGTGCGTGAAGTTCGTCATGCTCAGAGTCTGGCATCCACGTCCGACACCAGGCGCACGACCTGCACGACGTCGCCCTCGTACACGCGCTCGACACTCGCGTCGACGATGGCGTAGCCGTTGGCGTCGGCAAGGCTGCCGACGAGGTGCGAGCCGGACCCCCTCGCGGCGGCGGGGGAGACCGTGACCCCGGCATCCGTCGTGCGGATGCGCGCAGGCAGATACTGCCGCCGTCCCGGCGGGGTGCGCCAGTCGATCTCGGCGCGTGCGCTGAGGCGCGGGTCCTCGACGGTGGATGCGCCTTGCAGTGCGCGCAGGCATGGCCGGACGAAGACCAGGAACGAGACCCAGGCGCTGACGGGGTTTCCCGGGAGCCCGAACACGAGGGGGCCGAGCTCGTCGTCGGCGACCCACGGCTCGGCGAGGCGGCCGAACCCCTGCGGCTTGCCTGGCTGCATGGCGACCTTCGAGAAGTGCACCTGCCCGTCGGGGGAGAGAAGCTCCTTGACGGGGTCGTAGGCGCCCATGCTGACGCCGCCGGTGAGCACGATGACGTCGCAGCGCTTCGCGAGCGAACGCAGCGCGGCGTCGAGCTCGGAGACCTCGTCGGAGACCCGCACGACGTCGACGAGCTCGGCGCCGTTCTCGACGGCCAGCGAGGAGATCAGGAGTGAGTTGGAGTCGGGGATCTGCCCTCGGGCGAGCGGCTCGCCCGGCGCGACGAGCTCGCTGCCCGTCGCGATGACGGCGAGACGCGGGCGGCGCGAGACCGCGATGGTGCCGTAGCCGGCCGAGGCGAGCGCCGAGAGCGCCTCCGCGCTTGCACGCGAGCCGGCGGAGACGAGCGGGTCGCCCGGCTGGCGGTCCTCGCCGGCCCTGCGGATGTGCACCCCTGGCGTCGCGGGCGCGCTGATGATCACGCGCTCCTCACCGCCGTCGGTCGCTTCGACTGGCACGATCGCATCGGCGTCGGCCGGGACGGGCGCACCGGTCATGATCCGGGCCGCCTGGCCCGCCAGAATGCGCGGGTCGGCCGAGGTGCCCGCGGGCAGATCGGCGATGACATCCAGGGCGACGGGCATCTCTTTGCTCGCCGCTGCCACGTCCGCAGCGCGCACCGCGTAGCCGTCCATGGCGGAGTTGGTCCAGGGCGGGAGCGCGTACCTCGTCGTGACCGTCTCCGCGATGACCCTGCCGTGGGCCGCGGCGAGCGGCACCGTGTCGCTTGGCAGCGGCACGGTCGCCGCGAGCACGTCTGCGAGCTGGGCCTCGACCTCGATCACGAGGACGCCCCGTTCTGGGCGGCGCTCTCGCGCGAGCTCGCGGACGCTGTTCCCGCGGGAGCGCGGAGCGCGTTCAGCTCGGGCGTCTGCACGACGCGAACCTCGATGCCGAGTGGGGCGAGCAGCAGCGCCGCCCGCCTCGCGCGCGTGGCGGAGACGCAGTAGAGGTTGAGCGTTGCCTGCTCGGTTCCCGCCCCTTCGTCGGCGAGGCGGCGCAGACGCGCAGTCAGACTCCCCGGGTCGTGCTCGAGCTGCAGCAGCTCGCTCAGCGGCAGCGAGGAGGCGCCTGGCAGACCGTCGACCGCGTACTCGTCCGGCTCGCGCACGTCGACGAAGTGGCCGCCCGCATCCACGACGGGGTCGTAGTCGCGGGGGGCTGGCGGTTGCGGGCGAGCCGGTGCTTCGCTGCGTGCGGACGTCTGCGGGGTGTGCTCTGAAGAGCCTGCGGCGGAGGCTTGGGCGGAAGCGCCAACGGCAACCGCGCGGAGCGGCAGCTCGGACACACGCATCGTGAGGGCCTCGACAACAAGAAGCCGACCGAGCAGCACCTCTCCGATGCCGGTGACGAGCTTGATCGCCTCGACCGCCATCATCGAGCCGACCACGCCGCAGAGGGCGCCGAGCACACCGGCCTCGGCGCACGAGGGCACGGAGCCCGCGGGCGGCGGCTCGGGGAACACATCGCGCAACGTGACGCCCTCGGCCGGGGCCGGCGGGCTCGACCAGAACACGCTCAGCTGCGCGTCGAAGCGCAGCACCGACCCCCACACGAGCGGCAGGCCAAGCGCCACGCAGGCATCGGCGACGGCGTAGCGCGTCGCGAAGTTGTCTGCCCCGTCGAGCACGAGGTCGTAGCCGCCGAGGATCGTCGCGGCGTTCGACTCGTCGAGTCGCTCGTCGTGCTCGATCACGGTCACGTCAGGTGCGAGCTCGCGCAGGCTCCTGGCGGCGCTCGCGGTCTTTCTCTCGCCCACGTCGCCGATGCCGTGGATGACCTGCCTGTGCAGGTTGCTCGGCTCGACCGCATCCGCGTCGATGACGCCGATCGTGCCGACGCCGGCCGCCGCGAGGTATTGGAGCGCCGGCGCGCCGAGGCCTCCCGCGCCGAGGACCGCCACGCGGCTGGCGGCGAGGCGGCGCTGCCCGACCTCGCCGAGCTCCGGCAGGCGGCGCTGGCGCGCGGTGCGGGCGAGTTCGTCGCCGCCAAGCTCGGGGGACGGTGCAACAAGCGGGGCGAGGCGCATGGCGTCACCCTACCGCCGCATCCCGAGCCGCCAGTGACTGTGGTGCCGGGCTCACCACCTCAGTTCGCGCCGAGGGCTGAGTTGTGGTCGTCAAACTCGAGGTTTGACGACCACACTTCCTCTGCCGGCAGCGGATGCGGGCCCTGCGCGGGCCCGTGCGCGGGATGCGCGGCGGCGGCTAGCATGAGCGCGTGGGTCGGATCACAGTGCGGCGAAGCGTCACGCGGCTGAGTCTCGGGAAGCCCCCGAGTCGGAAGGCCGACTTCCTCGCGGCCGAAGAGCCGCTCGAGATCCGCGTCGGCGGCCAGCAGCTTGCGATCACGATGCGCACGCCAGGGAACGACTTCGAGCTCGCGGCAGGCTTCCTCGTCTCGGAGGGCGTCATCTCCCGCGGGGAGCAGTTCCAGTCCGCGATGTACTGCGCGGGCGCGGACGGCACGGCCGACGGCCTCAACACCTACAACGTGCTCGACGTGCGACTCTCGCCAGGCACGCCGCAGCCGGACCCCGACCTCGCGCGCAACTTCTACACGACCAGCTCGTGTGGCTTGTGCGGAAAGGCGAGCATCGACGCCGTCGAGCTGACGTCGAGCTACGACGTCTCGGGTGACCCCGTGACGGTCGGCGCGGAGCTGCTCGTGACGTTCCCCGACAAGCTCCGCGAGCAGCAGGCCGTCTTCGAGAAGACTGGCGGGCTGCACGCGGCCGCCCTCTTCGACGCCGCGACGGGAAAGCTGCTTGTCCTGCGGGAGGACGTGGGCCGGCACAACGCGGTCGACAAGGTCGTCGGCTGGGCCGTGCAGAACGACCGGCTGCCGCTGACCGGCACGGTGCTGCAGGTCTCGGGCCGATCGAGCTTCGAGCTCGTGCAGAAGGCGAAGATGGCGGGCATCCCCATCCTCGCCGCGGTTTCCGCACCCTCTTCGCTTGCGGCCGAGCTCGCCGAAGCCAGCGGAATGACCCTGATCGGCTTCCTGCGTGGTGAGTCGATGGTCATCTACTCGCGCCCCGACCGCATCCTGAACTCCGACGACGCGGAAGCCAGCCAGTGAGTCTCGACGCCTGGGAGAGCTTCTTCGTTGCCACGGTCGGCGCCGGCGCCGCGCTTGCCGGCCTCATCATCGTCGCCATGTCGGTGAACGTCGCGACCATCATCACGATCAAGAGCATGCCGTCGAGGGCAGGCGCGACCATCGCGTCCCTGCTGCTCATCGTCATCGTCGGAGCCGCCGGACTGATCCCCGGCATCAGCAACATGGCGTTCGGCGGCGTGACGCTCGCGTTCACCGTGATCGTGGTGGCCCTGTACTGGCGCACGAGCATCATCGGCTTCAAGAACCCCCACGGGCACCTGCGCGACCAGGTGCTGCGGGCGGCGTTCACCGTCCTGCAGCTCCTGCCGATGCTCATCGGCGGAGTGCTCGCGTTCGACACGTGGGATGCGCTCTACTGGGTCGCCGCGGGGTTCCTGCTCACGTTCGCCGGGGCCACCCTCAACGCGTGGGTGCTTCTCGTCGAGATCCTGCGGTAGCTGAGAGCTGGGACTGAGCGGCACGCGCGCTCGTGCCCGCTCGAGCCCTCCAGGCGCAGGTGCGGGTCTCGACCAGGGTTGATCGACGCACCTGCGGCTTCGCGTGAGAGGATGCCCACATGCCAGAACAGCGATACCGCGTCAGCGAGGCAGCCTCGCTCCTCGGCGTCAGCGACGACACCGTGCGTCGTTGGGGCGCGAGCGGCCGACTCGAACTCGAGGGCGACGTCGGCGCGAAGACCGTCTCCGGCGCGCAGCTTGCGGCCCTGGCGAAGGAACTCGCGGAGAGCAGCCCGCGTGCCGACCTCGTAGACCTGCCACCCGCATCCGCTCGCAACCGGATGCGCGGCATCGTCACGAAGCTGACGCTCGACACGGTCATGGCCCAGGTCGACGTCCAGGCAGGCCCGTTCAGAATCGTTTCACTGGTCTCGCGCGAAGCCGTCGATGAGCTCGGCCTCGAGGTCGGCAGTGTTGTCGTCGCGAGCGTGAAGGCCACCAACGTGGGAATCGACGGAGTGCACAGTGTCTAAGACGCGGAGACTCGGGGCGGTGCGCGCCCTCACGGCCTCCGCAGGCGTCCTAATGCTGGCTGCCCTCGCGGGCTGCACGCCCGCGGCCGGGCCGGCAGGCCCATCCGGCACCGCGGACGCCTCGCCCTCACCTTCAGAGACTGGCCCCACAGGCACCGTCACCGTGTATGCGGCTGCCTCGCTGACCGAGACATTCACGCAGCTCGCGAGCGAATTCGAGGCCGACCACCCCGGCGTCACGGTGACCCTCAACTTCGGCGGCAGCTCGACGCTCGCCGAGCAGATCGTGACGGGCGGCGCACCCGTCGACGTGTTCGCCTCGGCGAGCGACGCGACGATGAAGACGGTCGTGGATGCGGGGCTCGTCGAGTGGACGCCGGCCACGTTCACGCACAACGCGCTGGTCATCGTGACCCCGGAGGGCAACCCCGCCGGCATCACGGGCCTCAAAGACTTCGCGGACCCCGATCTGAAGATCGCCCTCTGCGACGCGGAGGTTCCGTGCGGTGCCGCTGCGGCGAAGGTATTCGAGCAGGCCGAGATCGTGCCGAAGCCCGACACCCTCGAGAGCGACGTCAAGGCAGTGCTCACGAAGGTCAGTCTCGGCGAGGTCGACGCCGGCCTCGTCTACGCGACCGACGCGAAGTCGGCGGCTTTGGAGGTCGATCCGATCGAGTTCCCCGAAGCGCTCGACGCCGTCAACAACTACGGCATTGTGCCCCTCAAGGCGGCACCGAACCCGGAAGCGGCCGCCGCGTTCACCGAGTTCATCCTGACGGCTCGAGGCGTCGAGGTCTTCGAGGAAGCCGGCTTCCTCAGCATGACATGACCGGGGTGAGTCGCCGCCCGCCTGCTGCGCTGACCCCCTTCGCGCTGGTGGCGCTGGCGCTGCTCGTGCTGCCCATCCTCGCCCTCGTCCTGCGCGTGCCGTGGGCCGAGTTCCCGGAGATCGTCGGACAACCGCTGGTCGGGCAGGCTCTCTGGCTCTCCCTCTCGTGCGCGGTTGCGGCGACGCTTGTGTGCCTGGTCATCGGAGTGCCGCTCGCGTGGTGGCTCGTCTCGCTCGCGGAGATCCCGGGGCAACGCCTGTACCGCGTGGTCCGGGTGCTGGTGCTTGTCCCGCTTGTGCTCCCGCCGGTTGTCGGTGGCCTCGCCTTGCTGCTGCTCTTCGGCCGCTCCGGCCTTCTCGGCGCCCCCATCGCGCAGCTCACGGGGTTCAGCCTCCCGTTCACGAGCGCCGCGGTTGTCGTGGCCCATACGTTCGTGGCCCTGCCGTTCCTCGTCATCGCTGTCGAGGGGGCGCTGCTGGGGGCGGACCGCCGGGTCGAGGACGCGGCGGCGACGCTTGGCGCGACCCGATGGTTCACCTTCTCGCGGGTCACGCTGCCGATGGTCGGGCCCGCGATCGGGGCCGGGGCAGTGCTCGCCTTCGCCCGCGCCCTCGGCGAGTTCGGCGCGACCATCACCCTCGCAGGCAGCCTCCCTGGCGTCACGCGAACAATGCCCATCTCCACCTACCTCGCGATGCAGTCGGATCCGGACGCGGCGATCGCGCTCGCGCTGCTGCTCCTGCTTGTCTCGGTGGTTGTGCTCTTCGCGTTGCGTGGTCGCTGGGTGTCCGGCGTCGCAGGGACTCCGGCGGTGCTCGGCGCCTCTGTGTCCGTGCGGGCGAGTGGCGTGCGGGCGAGTGGTTCGGGGCGCAGCGGATGAGCGCGGGGCTGGCCATTCGCGCGAGCGTCGCCGTCGGCGGCTTCCACGCGAGGTACGAGCTCGAGGTGCGGCCCGGCGAGGTGCTCGCCGTGCTCGGCCCGAACGGGGCAGGCAAGTCCACACTCCTGCGCGCGATCGCCGGCCTCGCGGCACTCGAACAGGGCACCTTGGAGCTTGGGGGGCGACTCGCGGAGGAGGCGCCCGGGGGTATACGGCTCGGCGCGAGGGAGCGACAGCTCGGCGTCGTCTTCCAGGATTACGTCCTCTTCGGCCACCTCAGCGCGCTCGACAACGTGGCCTTCGGGCTGCGCGCTCGAGGAATCGGCCGCGGGGAGGCGCGCCGAGTCGCCGCCGAATGGCTGGAGCGCCTCGGCATCCACGACCTCGCGTCCCGTCGCCCTGCCGAGCTCTCTGGAGGGCAGGCGCAGAAGGTTGCGCTCGCTCGGGCGCTCGCGACCTCGCCTCGTGTCCTGCTGCTTGACGAGCCCCTCGCGGCCCTCGACGTGGAATCGCGTTCGGAAGTTCGTGCCGAGCTGCGCCGCGTGCTCGCGGGTTTCGAGGGGGCAGCCCTCGTCGTCACGCACGACCCGGCGGATGCTGCTGCGCTGGCCGACAGGATCGCGATCGTCGAGCGAGGTGCGATCACTCAGCTCGGCACGCCAGAAGTCCTCGCCGCGGGGCCCGCGACCGCCTACGTCGCTGCGCTCGTCGGTCGCACCGGGTTCGAGGTCGCGCTGCGCGATCGGGGGGTCGCGGTGCACGGCGCGCTTGGCGAGATTCGGGGGCAACTCCTGTCGCAAGGCGGCATGCCGGGGGCGCCCGATCCTCGGAACGCAACGGGTGAGCGGATGTTCGCGAGCATCCGCTCCGACCGTCTCGAGCTTGTTCTCCCCGGGGCGGGAGACGCTCAGGAACCGGCCGCGGCGGCCAGGCCGCTCGCCCCGAACACCTGGCGCGCGGAGGTTCTGCACGTCGAACGCGATCTGGGCTCGGTGAGCGTTACACTTCTTCTCGGCGATGAGCGACCATCCGCCCGTCTCACCGCGCGGCTTCCGCTCGACACCGGCTCAGGCATTCCAGGGGGATTGCACGAAGGTCAGCCGGTGATCGTCCACCTTCCGCCAGCTCACGTCGCCTTCGCCGCGACCCGCTGAGCGACGCGCCGGGGAATGCCTCGAGCGTTTCCGGCGTTAAGAACGACCGTGCGGGCGTGCCCGTGCACCAAGATCTGAACCTTTCAAGGAGTACTGTGACCGACTCGCGCACCGCGACACGCGACGCCGAACCGACCCCAGCCCAGCCAGCATCCGCCGGCTCGGCCGCCTCCGCGAGCCAGCAGGGCAGCGACCCGCGCACTCGCTTCGTCATCCCACTCCTTCTGGTCTCGGCGTTTGTCGTCATCCTGAACGAGACGATCATGGGCGTGGCGCTGCCAGCCCTCAACGCCGATCTCGGCATCCCGCTGGCCACCGGTCAGTGGCTCACGACCGCCTTCATGCTCGTCATGGCCGTCGTCATCCCGATCACGGGCTTCCTGCTGCAGCGCTTCCACGTGCGCCAGGTGTTCATCGCCGCCATGGTGCTGTTCTCGCTCGGAACCCTGCTGAGCTTCCTCGCTCCAGGCTTCGAGGTCCTGCTCCTCGGCCGCATCGTGCAGGCCTCGGGAACCGCCATCATGATGCCGCTGCTCATGACGACCGTCCTCAACATGGTTCCGCCCGAGCGCCGCGGGCGCACGATGGGCAACATCTCGATCGTCATCTCCGTCGCACCCGCGATCGGACCGACGGTCTCCGGCCTCATCCTGCAGGTCTTCGAGTGGCGCTGGATGTTCGGCTTCGTGCTTCCCATCGCTATCGTCGCGCTTGTCCTCGGGGCTCTCTTCATCAAAAACGTGACGGAGCCGCGCCAGGCGAAGATCGACGTCCTGTCGATCATCCTGTCGGCCTTCGCGTTCGGTGGGCTCGTCTACGGCTTCTCCGGACTCGGCGAGAGCTCGGCGACGGCGCTCATCCCGGCGTTTGTGCCCATCACCGTCGGTGCGCTCGCGCTCGGCGCCTTCATCTGGCGCCAGATCTCGCTGCAGAAGCGGGACGTCGCGCTCCTCGACCTGCGCGTCTTCACGAGCCGCCAGTTCACGGTGTCGCTTGTCCTGCTCGCCGTGAGCTTCATGTCGCTCTTCGGAACGATCATCCTGCTCCCGATCTACATGCAGGAAGTGCTCGGCTACGACACCCTGCGTGCAGGCCTGACCCTGCTGCCCGGTGGCCTCACGATGGGTCTCCTCGCGCCGTTTGTCGGCCGCCTGTTCGACCGCTTCGGCGCGAAACCGCTCATCATCCCGGGCTCCCTCGTCGTGAGCGCGGCGATCTGGGGCATGACGATGCTCGGCGAGAACTCCGAGCAGTGGATGGTCATCGCCGCTCACGTCACGCTGTCGGTTGGCCTCGCGCTCATGTTCACGCCGCTCATGACCAGCGCGCTCGGCGACCTGCCGAAGTCGCTGTACTCGCACGGCTCCGCGGTCGTCACGACGGCGCAGCAGCTCGCGGGTGCTGCCGGCACGGCGATGTTCGTCGTCGTCATGGCGAACTCGACCGTCGCGGCGGCAGGTCAGGGCTTCGGCCCGATCTCGGCGGAAGCGCAGGGCATCCACTCGGCGTTCCTCGTGGGTGCGTGCATCTCGCTCGTCACGATCGTTGGCACGTTCTTCGTGAAGTCGACCCCGAGGCGAGAGGGCGCAGAAGCGCCCACTATGCACTAGGCGCATCCGGGCGCCGCTGAGCTCAGCGGTTGCCGCGCGCAGGGCCCGTCACCAGGATTCTCCTGGCGACGGGCCCTCTGCGTTGGTGCCGTGAAGTGCTTGAGGGGCGGCCTCGTCGTCTGAACGGAGCTGCGGGTTGGGGGCGCTTCCCGCCGAGGTTTGCGAAGATGGGGAGTCGAGCATCCACCGAGCTGAGGAGCGACCATGGCTGACGCGCCCGAGATCGTCGAGAAGTCCATCACCTTCGAGGCTGCGCCCGAGCGGCTGTGGAGCATGCTCACCGAGCAGGAATCGTTCGCGAGCTGGTACGCGTTTGGCGGCGCGACGATCGAGGCCGAGCCTGGCGGCGTACTGGCCGTGCACTGGCCGGAGCACGGCACCTTCCGGGGCGAGGTAATGCTCGTGGAGTCGCCCCGCCGCTTCGGCTACCGGCTGGCCGCCGTGCCGGAGGAGGACCCGCAGCCGCAGAACAGCACGGTTGTCGAGTTCACGATCGAACCCGCAGACGGCGGCTCGGCCCTGACCGTGCGCCATTCGGGGTTCGAAGACCTGGAGGGGATCGCCGCGGACTCGACGTCGGCCGAGATCGAGACGATGGCGTGGACGGCCGCGCTGCCGCTGCTGCGCGAGGCGCTCGGCGAAGCCCCGGTAGAGGACCTTCCGCTGCTCTGAGCCGACTCAGCTGGTCTGCGCCGAGCCTCCGCCTCCGCCTCGAGCCTCCGCCCACGCCCTCCGCGTCAGGCGACGGCGGCAGCCTCGAGCCGCTTGAGGCCGCGCTCGAAGTCGGGGCCGATGAGCTTGTCCATCGACATGAACTTGAACACGACGGCGGCCATACCCGTGTGCTTCCCTGTCATGACCCACCGCACGTGCGTGCCGCCGTCGATGGGCTCGAGGATGAACGACGTCGGGTTGTGCGCCTTGAAGGGCTTGTCGAAGTCGAAGTCGATGACGAGGTCGATGCGCTGCGGCGCGGAGGCGACGATCGTCATGGAGCCCTTGCCCGCCTTGCGGTTGCCCTCCCACTCGTAGTGGGCGTCCGGGCCCGCTTCCGGACCGGAGAATCGCCGCTGCATCGCAGGGTCGACGTCTTCCCACGGTGACCAGGAACTCCACTTGTGGAACGAGTTGATGAGGGTGTGAACGCGCTCGATGTCTGCCGGGATGACGGCCTCGCGCTGCACTTCGTACTGGGTCGTGACTGCATAGTGACAGAAACGTGGCTATGCATGGACTCAGCAGAAGTTACGGGCTGGAAACACGGGTGTCACGCGCTCGGAAACAGGCAGCCGTAGTTTCGCACTAGACAACGCATGATGTCGTGAGCGAAACTTCTTGAAGTCGCAACGACGCGACCACGAAAGGTTTTCACATGACCGACGTCGACCCCACCCTCGAGATGTCAGACGGCGCCTTCCACCGCCTCCTCGGCCCAGAAGCTGAACCGGGCTTCCTCGCCGACACGGAGCTGCCCGAGTACTGGGGCCGCAAATGGGGTGCCCAGGACGAGGTCGGCCGACTCCGCACGATCATGATGCGCCGCCCCAGCGCGGGCCTCGAGGCCGTCGAGAAGGCGGGGGACGCCACGTGGATGCCCGAGATCGGCGCCTACGTCGACCCGGACCGTCGCTGGTACTGGTCAGGACGAGAGTTCCCCGACCTCGAGAAGCTGCACTCCGAGTTCGACAGCTTCGTCAAGGTGCTCGAGGACAACGATGTCGAGGTCGTCATGGCCCCAGACCTGGCCCCGAGCTTCACCAAGTCGGTGTTCACGCGAGACCCACTTGTCACGATCCCCGGCGGTGCGATCATCGGCCGGCTCGCCCCGCGCATGCGCCGCGGCGAGGAGCAGTCGATCACGCAGACGGTCGCGGCCCAGGGCATGCCGATCCTCGGCACGATCACGGGCACTGGCCTCGTCGAGGGCGGCAGCTTCATCAAGGTGCGTCCCGACCTCGCGTTCTTCGGAACCTCCGTGCGCTGCAACGTCGAGGGGTACCGCCAGTTGAGCAACATCCTCGAGGAGCAGGGCATCACGCTCGTCCACTCGCAGATGCCCGGCTACCAGATCCACCTCGACCTGTGCTGCGCGATGCTCGACGACGACCTCGCGCTCGTGAACTCGCGCATCGCGCCGTACGACTTCCTCGACGCCCTCTGGAAGCTCGGCATCGAGACGGTCGACGTCGCGCCGCAGGAGGACTGGGCGTGCAACCTCCTCACGCTCGACCGCCGCAAGCTGCTGTTCCCGTCGCACCTGCCGCGCACGGCCGAGCTCCTCAACTCGAAGTACGGCGTGGAGATCATCCCCGTCACGTACCGCGAGATCAATAAGAACGGCGGCGGGCTGCACTGCTCGACGATGGAACTCCAGAGGGACTGGTAACGATGTCTGAGAAGGTCACCGGCGGGGAACTCGTCATCCGGACGCTCGAGGCGCTCGGCGCCGAGCGGGTCGTCGGGCTGCCCGGCCAGCACGCGCTGCCGATGTTCGACGCGCTCGGCGACAGCTCGCTCGACTACCTCGGGGCGCGCGTCGAGAACAACGCGGCGTTCATGGCCGACGGCCACGCTCGGGTGTCCGGCACGGTCACCCCGCTGCTCCTGTCTGCCGGCCCGGGCGCCCTCACGGCGCTGCCTGGTCTCCAGGAGGCGGCGGCCGCGAGCTCGCCCGTCCTCCTCATCTCGGCGCAGGTGCCGACGCCGGGCATCGGCGGCCAGGCGCACGGGTACCTGCACGAGCTGCGCGACCAGGAGTCGCACTTCCGGGGGATCGCGAAGGGCACGTGGAGCATCCGCTCGGTCGACCAGATCGTCCCGACGCTCGTCGAGGCCTGGCGCACGGCGCAGAGCGCGCCAGCAGGCCCCGCGTACGTCGAGGTGCCGCACGACGTGCAGCAGGCGAGCGTCGAACTCACCGAAGGGCAGCTCGGCGGCATCGCGGCCGAGGCCTACGCGCTGGCGCCTGAGGCGTCGGATGCACAGCTCGCCTCGGTCGCCAGGCTCCTGGCCGGGTCGACGACGCCCCGCATCTACGCGGGTGCAGGCGTGGTCCGCTCCGGTGCAGGTGGCTTGCTCGTCGAACTCGCCGAGCAGCTGCAGGCGCCGGTCGTGACGACCTTCGGCGGCCGAAGTGCGTTCCCGTGGGCGCATCCGCTCTCGGCCGAGGGCTGGATCGAGGACATCGCGACCACCGAGTTCCTCGAGGACGCCGACGTGCTCCTCGTCATCGGCACGGGGCTCGGCGAGCTGACGACGAACTACTTCCGCTTCGCGCCCAAGGGCGTCGTGGTGCACATCGACGCCGACGCCCGGGTGCTCGGCGCGAACCACGACGGGACGATCACGCTGCGCTCGGACGCCGGCCTCGCGCTGCAGGGGCTGCTCGATCGCCTGCGGGCCATCGGGGCAGGCGAGCGGGCGGATGCGCGCCCCGCCATCGACGAGCTCCTCGCGACCGTGCGCACGAGGCTCGACGCGCAGCCGCTCGCCAAGGAGCGCGAGCTGCTCGACACTCTGCGCTCGGCGATCCCCGACGACGTGGCGACCTTCTGGGACATGACGATCAGCGCCTACTGGGCCTGGTCGGCGTGGGATGCGCGCGGCGGCGCCTACGAGAACGCCCAGTGCGGCGGCCTCGGCTTCGGGCTCCCCGCAGCGATCGGCGCATCGTTCGCGTCGCGGTCCCGCGAGTTCCCCAACGGCGCCCCGGTCGTCGCGGTCTCCGGCGACGGCGGCGGCCTGTACAGCGTCGCCGAGCTCTCGACGCTCGCGCAGTCGCAGCTCAGCGTCACCTGGCTGGTCGTTGACGACGGCGGCTACGGCGTGCTCCGCGGCTACATGAACGAGGCCTACGGGCGCTCGACCGCGACCGAGCTCACCGGACCCGACTACCTGGCGGTCGCGCGTGCGTTCGGCGTCGAGTCGAGGGCCGTGGAGCCCGAGACGCTCGCGGCCGAGCTCGCCGAGAGCATCCGCACCCCTGGACCGCGCGTGCTCGTGCTCCCCGCCACGCTCGAGCTGTTCGAGCCGACCCACACGCACAGACCGGCGGTGCACCGATGAGAGCCCTGCCCGTTGTGCCCCGCAACGAGCCGGCCGCCATCGGCGGCAGGCTCCGGTCGGTGCGCCAGCTGCGGCAGATGACGATCGAGCAACTCGCGAGCGCGACGGGGCTCAGCAAGAGCTTCCTCAGCCGCGTCGAGCGCGACCAGACGTCGCCGAGCGTCTCCACGCTCGTGCTGCTCTGCGACGTGCTCAACATCGAGGTCGGCGAGCTCTTCAGCGCACCGGATGCGAAGCTCGTGCGCTTCGAGGACGCGCCGCAGATCAACCTCGGCGGCACCAACGTGTACGAGCGCCTGCTCAGCCCGCGCAACGACCCGCGCTTCCAGGTCGTCCGCTCCCGCGTCGATGCCGGCATGTCCGGCACCGGGGGAGAGGAGCTCTACTCCGTGAACTGCGAGGTCGACTTCCTGCACGTGCTGCAGGGGTCGATCACGGTGGTGCTCGCCTCAGAGACCTGGGAGCTCGAGGCCGGCGACTCGATCACGCTCGACGGGCGCGAGCCGCACACGTGGCACACGCGCGACTCGACCGAGGGGGTCGAGCTCCTCTGGGTGCTGGCGCCCGCGGCGTGGGGAGGCACCACCTGAGTTCCATCCACGCAGTACTGTCAGCTGCCTGCACAGACCGAGCGTTCGCTCGGCACGTAACACCCTTGTAAACCCTGCGTGACTTGGCGCATTTCGCGGCAAGTTGCCTCCTAGATTACGCATGTTGCCTACAGATGATCACTGCTGGTGGTCAAGAGAAGGAGAAATTCACATGGCATCCAAGAAGCTCATGAAGGCGGGCCTGGCTGGCGCCTCGTTCGTCGCACTCACCGCACTGCTCGCAGGATGCGCGTCAGGCGACACCCCGGAGGCCGACGTCTCCGAGGTCGCCGTCGACGAGGCGGCAGTTGCGTTCCTCCCGCAGGAGATCGCAGACGCCGGCACCCTCACGGTCGGCACCGAGGCGTACTACCCGCCCTACGAGTACCTCGACTCCGACGGCGCCACCGTCATCGGCCTCGACATGGACCTCATCAAGGCCGTCGGGCAGAAGCTCGGCCTCGAGGTCACGATCGAGAACGTCGCGTTCGACACCCTCCTCCCGTCGCTCGACACGGCTCGCTACGACGTCGTCGTCGCCGCCATGACCGACACCCCGGAGCGCCAGGAGAACTACGACTTCGTCGACTACTTCAACGCTGGCCAGGGCATCGTCGTCGCCGAGGGCAACCCAGAGGGCATCTCCGCCGAGGCCGACCTCTGCGGCAAGGCCGTCTCCGTGCTCCGCGACTCCGCGCAGCAGGGCATCCTCGAGGCGTTCAACACCGACATCTGCGCATCGAGCCCCATCCAGATCTCGGCGCAGGCCACCGACAACGACGCCCTCATCCAGGTGCAGTCCGGCCGCGCAGTCGCGTCGGTCAGCCAGTACCCGGTCGCGAGCTACAACGTCGAGCAGGCAGGCGGCTTCGAGCTCGCCAACGAGGAGCCCTTCCAGCCTGAGCCCCTCGGCATGGCGGTCGCGAAGGACAACGAGCTGAGCGCAGCCATCCAGGCAGCACTCCAGTCGCTCATCGACGACGGCACCTACACCGAGATCCTGGCCGCCCACGGCCAGGAAGGCGGAGCCGTCACCGAAGTCGTCATCAACGGCGCCGAGTAACAGCGACAAGCACGAAGAACCACAACGGAGCTGAAGAACACGTGACGCACTCGACCGGCCCCTCCACGGGCGCGACGGGAGCGGTCTCCACCGCCCCCGTCGTGCCCGCGGCCGACGCCCCCAAAATCGTCCCGCTGCGGCACTACGGCCAATGGATCTTCGCCGCGATCGTGCTCCTGTTCCTCGCGAAGCTCGCCTACGACGTCGCGACGGGGTCGAGCATCCGCTGGGAGAAGGTCGGCTCGAGAGTCTTCGCAGAGGCCATCATGCAAGGCCTCCTCATCACGATCATGCTGACGGTCGTCAGCATGATCCTCGGCATCATCGGCGGCATCACGCTCGCCGTGATGCGCATCTCCAGCAACGCGGTGCTGCGCGCCATCTCGAGCGGCTTCGTGTGGATCTTCCGCGGGACGCCGATCCTGGTCCAGATCCTCATCTGGTTCAACCTCGCGCTGTTCTTCCCGCAGATCGACCTGGTCTTCGTGCAGCTCGACACGAACGCCCTCATCCTGCCGCTCACCGCGGCCGTGCTTGGCCTCGCCGCCAACGAGTCCGCCTACATGTCGGAGATCATCCGAGGCGGCATCATCTCCATCGACCCGGGTCAGAAGGAGGCTGCAGAGGCGCTGGGCATGACGCAGGGCAAGATCATGTTCCGCATCATCCTGCCCCAGGCGCTGCGCTCGATCGTGCCGCCCATGGGCAACGAGCTCGTCACGCTCCTCAAGGAGACCTCGCTCGTGTCCGTCATCGGCGCAGGCGACCTGCTCACGAGAGCGCAGCAGATCGGTGCCGCCGACTTCAGCCGCATGGAGATGCTGCTCGTCGCGAGCATCTGGTACCTGATCCTCACCTCGATCGCGAGCATCGGCCAGGGCTTCCTCGAGCGCAAGCTCGGCAAGTCGCGCGGCTTCGCGACCCCAGATCCCGTGTGGAAGCGAGTGCTCAACTCGATTCTGCCCAACCGCAGGTCTTCAGGAACAAGCAGAGAGGTGCTCCGCTGATGCCAGCATCCACGCAGGCTGCCCCCATGATCGAGCTGCGCAACGTCGCCAAATCGTTTGGCAGCGTCGAAGTGCTCAAGGACATCTCGCTCGACGTGCACGCGGGCGAGGTCGTCAGCATCCTCGGCCCGTCTGGCTCTGGAAAGTCGACGCTCCTGCGCTGCCTCAACCACCTCGAGCGTGCCGACCGCGGCGTCATCCGAGTCGCGGGGGAGCCCGTCGGGTACAAGGAGAAGAACGGCAAGCTCTACGAGCTGCGGCCGAACGAGATCGCGAAGCGCCGCCGGGACATCGGCATGGTGTTCCAGCGCTTCAACCTCTTCCCGCACATGACGGCGATCGAGAACATCATCGAGTCGCCAGTGCAGATCCTCGGCCACAAGAAGTCCGAGGCCATCGCGGCGGCGAAGGTGCTGCTCGAGCAGGTCGGCCTCGCCGACAAGGGCGATAACTACCCGTCACAGCTCTCCGGAGGCCAGCAGCAGCGAGTCGCTATCGCCCGCGCGCTCGCGATGAAGCCGAGCGTGCTGCTCTTCGACGAGCCCACATCGGCGCTCGACCCGGAGCTTGTCGGCGAAGTGCTGCAGGTCATGACGAAGCTCGCGAAGGAGGGCATGACGATGGTTGTCGTGACCCACGAGATCGGCTTCGCGCGCGACGTGTGCGACCGCGTCGTGTTCATGGACGGCGGCGTCATCGTCGAAGAGGGCGCCCCGGAGGACGTCATCCAGAACCCGCAGCACGAGCGCACGAAGCGCTTCCTGGCGCGCGTTCTCAAGTGAGCCCGCGGACATGACTCGCCCACTGGTCATCTTCACCGACACCACTGACCTCTCGCAGGAACCTGCCGCCAGGCTCCTGCGAGAGGCCGGGTACGCGACCGCCCACCTCGAGCTGCCGACCTCCCCAGGCCTCGACGCGGTGGTACCGCGCGAGCATCTCGACGCGGTCGCGGCGGTCGTCGGCTACGCGCGCATCACGGCCGACGTGCTCGCCCAGCTGCCGTCGCTTCGCGTCCTCGCGACGAGCTCCGTCGGTACCGACATGATCGACGCGGATGCGGCAGCCGCGCGAGGCGTGCAGGTCGTGACGCTCGCAGGGGTCGCCACGGAAGAGGTCGCGGCGCACGCGCTCACGCTCCTGCTCGCCGCGGAGCGCTCCCTGCTGCGCAGCCTGCAGCTCGTGCGTAGCGGCGAGTGGACCGACGAGGCCACGGCCCGCCTCCAGGTGCCCCGACGCCTCAGCTCCCTCACCCTCGGGCTTGTTGGCCTCGGGCGCATCGGCGGCAGGCTCGCCGAGATCGCGCGGCCCAGCTTCGGCCGAGTCCTCGCCTTCGACCCCTACGCGCAGCGCGCGCCTGAGGGGGTCGAGCTCGTCGGCTCGCTCGCGGAGCTGCTGCGAGCATCCGATTCGCTCAGCCTCCATCTGCCGTTGACCGCGGAATCGCGCGGCATCCTCGGCGAGGAAGCGCTCGCGCTGCTGCCCGCCGGCGCTGTGGTCGTGAACGTCTCACGAGCCGCACTCGTGGATGAAGCCGCCGTCCAGGCGGCACTCGCGAGCGGCGCACTGCGCACCTACGCGGCCGACGTCCTCGACGGGGAGCCGCCGCACCCGAGCGACTCCATGCGCACCGACCCCGGCACCCTCATCACGCCGCACACCGCCTGGTGGTCGGATGCGGCCCTCGCCGGCTACGAGACCCAGCCGGCGCTCAACATCATCGCCGAGCTCGGCGCACCAGCCGACCCCAACTGGAGCCCTCAATGATCGAGAAGTATGACCGCGCGACGGAGCAGACAGAAAAGCACGACCGCGCGACGCCGCAGGCCGACACCACAGCATCCACCGCCGCGCCCTCGGCGAGCCACGACGCGTTCCTCCGCGACTTCGACACGATGGGCGGCTTCGGGGCGACGGGCCACGGCGGCGTCGACCGGCAGGCCGCGAGCGAGGCGGACAACGAGCAGCGCCGCTGGTTCCAGGGCCTGCTCGAGGGCCGAGGCTTCACGGTCGAGTACGACCGCATCGGCAACCAGTTCGGGCTGCTCGAGCTCGTGCCCGGTGCGCCCTACGTGCTCATCGGCTCGCACATGGACTCGCAGCCGACGGCAGGCAAGTACGACGGGGCCTACGGGGTGCTCGCCGCGGCCCACGCCGCGTTCCGCATCGCTGACGAGGCGGCAGCGGGCGCTGTCGAGGGCGCGAAGTACAACGTCGCGGTCGTCAACTGGTTCAACGAGGAAGGCTCTCGATTCGTACCCTCCATGATGGGCTCGTCGGTCTACACGGGCGTGCTCCCGCTCGAGGCTGCCCTGGCGGTGCGCGACAAGGCGGGCATCAGCGTCGAGGAAGCGCTGCGTCCCACCGGATTCCTGGGCGAAGGCGCCGGCCCCGTTGCCGCGCTCTGCGCCGAGATCCACATCGAGCAGGGGCGCCTGCTCGAGAACGCCGGCACGACCATCGGGCTTGTCACCGCGACCTGGGCAGCCAGTAAGTACCGGGTTGTGGTGCGCGGCGAGCAGGCCCACTCAGGCGCGACCGTCATGGAGGACCGCAAGGACGCGCTCTACGGCGCCTCGCTGCTTGTCGTCTTCGCGCGCGAGCTCACCGACCGCTTCCCAGGAAAGCTGCACACGGCCGTCGGGCAGCTCGACGTGTACCCGAACTCGCCGGTTGTCGTCGCCAGCGAAGTGACGCTGCTGCTCGACCTGCGCTGCGACGACGAGGCGATCCTCGCCGAAGCCAACGCGCTGCTCGACGCACGTTTCGCGGAGATCGAGGCCAAGGCCGACGTCGAGATCGAGCGCACGCTGTCGCACTCGTGGGACGTCAACCCGTACCAGCCCGACGGCGTCGAGCTGGCCAGGTCCGTCGCCGAGGAGCTCGGCCTCTCGAACGGCGAGATCATGACCGTCGCCGGCCACGACTCGACGAACATGAAGGAGCTTGTTCCCACGGTCATGCTCTTTGTGCCCTCCGTCGACGGCATCTCCCACAACGAGGGGGAGTACACGGAGCCAGGCGACCTCGTCGCCGGCCTCGATGTGCTCACCGGCGTCGTGCGGCGCCTCGTTCGAGGCGAGCTCTCCTGAGGCGTCGCTGATCCATCACTGCCCGGCGTTTCCCCCTCTCGGCACACGCCCAGAGGGGGAAACGCCGGGCAGCGATCGTTCTTGCGAGGCTCGACGGGATCGCTCTTGTCGGGCAATTTGCACCGAGGTGAGTAGTTCGAATGCAAAGTGCTCGCCCCTTGATGCCTCGTTTCGCTAGCTTCGGACAAGAAGCACGCGGCAAGGAGGCCCCACAGTGAGCAACGATTTCTTCTGGACGAACCCGCCTCGGGTAACGCAGGACGGCAACGTCGGACCAACCGATTCGGCACAGGTTCCGCGCTTCGCGGGGCCAGCGACCTTCGCGTTGCTGCCCCGAGTCGACGAGGTTGAGAAGCTCGACGTCGGGATCCTCGGCGTTCCCTTCGACAGCGGCGTCTCGTACCGCCCCGGAGCCCGCTTCGGACCGGCGCACGTGCGGCAGTCGAGCCGACTCCTGCGCCCCTATCACCCCACGCTCGACGTGTCGCCGTTCGCGGCCCAGCAGGTTGCCGACGCCGGCGACGTGCCCGTGAACCCGTTCGACATCGAGGAGGCGCTCGGCACCGTCGAGGCCGCCGCCAAGGCGTTGAGCGACACGGGCGCGAAGATCGTCACGATCGGTGGCGACCACACGATCGCGCTGCCGCTCCTGCGCAACATGGCGCGCATCCACGGCCCTGTTGCGATGCTGCACTTCGACGCGCACCTCGACACGTGGGACACGTACTTCGGCGCGGCCTACACACACGGCACCCCGTTCCGTCGAGCCTTCGAGGAGGGCCTGCTCGACACGGATGCGCTCAGCCACGTCGGCACGCGCGGGCCGCTCTACGGCAAGCAGGACCTCGAGGACGACGAGCGCTTCGGCTTCGGCATCGTCAGCTCGGCCGACATCTACCGCCGCGGGGCCGACGCCGTCGTGCAGCAGCTGCGGGAGCGCATCGGCGACCGCCCGCTCTACATCTCCATCGACATTGATGTGCTCGACCCCGCCCACGCGCCGGGCACCGGCACACCTGAGGCTGGCGGCATGACGAGCCGCGAGCTACTCGAGATCCTGCGCGGTCTCGCTGACCTCAACGTCGTCGGCGCCGACGTCGTCGAGGTGTCGCCTGCCTACGACCACGCCGAGCTCACGGGTGTTGCTGCGGCGCACGTCGTGTACGAGCTCGTGTCGATGTTCGCGGTGCGCAGCTAGAACATTCACGGGTCGCGCTGACCGAGTGCGTGTGGCGTCCTAGGCTTCTGGCATGGGATGCACCACTCGAGTCAATCCGCACGATCCGGTGTCGGCGTCATGACGGCGTCCGGGATCGAGGCGAGCAGCGCCGTGCAGGATACAGCCTGGCGCGAGGGGCGAGTCGCGCCGCTCGAGTTCGTGCGGGACGGCATCTGGACGGTCGGTATCGCGATGCCGGGCGGGCACATCCCGTGCACGCTGGCGTCGATCGTCGCCGACGACGCAGGCGGCGTGCACATCATCGACCCGGGGTCAGGGTCTGACGAGAACCTCGCCGCGCTGATCGCGGCTATCGAGGGAACTGGACACCGCCTCGACCAGGTGCACTCGATCATCGTGACGCACCTCCACCACGACCACCTCGGCTTGGCCGAGCGGCTCCGGGATGCGACGGCTGCGCCTCTCGTGTTGCAGCGAGACGAGCAGCTCGCCCTCGATCGGCTGGCTGCCGACCGCCCGAACGTCGACGCGGAGCGTGTCAGGCTCCTCGGCTGGGGAGTGCCGGTGGACCGCCACTCCGAGATCCTGGAGCTCGTTGGGAAGTCGGCCACGCCCGTGTCGTTGCGCGCCGATGTTCTGGTCGACGACGGGCAGCTGCTGGAGGTTCCGGGTCGGCGATTGCGCGCCATCCACACGCCCGGGCACACGCCGGGGCACCTCACCGTTGTTGACGAGGATGCGCTGCTCGCCTTCACGGGCGACCACGTGTCGCCCGTCTTGCACCCTGGCCTCGGCCTCGGTGGCGACGACGGGCGAAACCCGGTGGTCCAGTACCAGGGCTCGCTGCGACGCATCGCCGACCTCGGGGTAGAGGAGGCTGTTCCGGGTCACGGATACCGGTTCGTGGGCCTCGCGCAGCGCTGCGCCGAGCACGCGCAGCACCACCGGCGGCGCACCGACGAGGTGGCGAGCACGCTCGCGTCGTATCCCGAGGCTTCGATCTTCGAGGTCGCTTCTCGGCTCACCTGGTCGGTCGGCTGGGAGAACCTCTCAGGTTTCACGCTCGCGTCGGCGCTCCTACAGACGGCGATGCACGCGGATGCGGTGCGTTCGGGAGAAGCCTGACCGCACGAGCGCCCAGACGCAGCGGCTTGGCGCCTCTAGGGAACGAGGAGCCTGGCGTAATTGGGTACAACCACCAAGCCGTGACGGGGCCGGCGAGCGGGGGCACGGATGAGCACTACAACGAAGCGTCGATTGATACTCGCGGGGCTCGTCCTGCTCTCAGCGCTCGTGGTCGCTGCATCCTTCCAAACCGGCGACATCGTCTTACGGCTCCTCCTCGTCATGCCGACGGCGATCCTCTGGGTCGTGTACCGGCAGGCATCGCGCCGGCGCAGGGATGCCGCGCACGCGAGTTCGTCCGAGCCTCAGGCGACTGCTGAAGTAGGCGCTGCCGGGAAAGGCGAAAAACTCCCGTAAATGAGGGACCTAGGTCCCTTCCCGGACGCACGCTCATCCGCGAGTCTGAATCCCGAGATGTCATCCCCCGACGCCTCTCAGGGAACCTCGACGAATGAGGAATCATGCCGACCCAACATGTGCCCAGACGAACCGCCAGATTTCTCGGCTTGGCAGCCATGGCTGCTGTTGTTAGCCTGCTGGCGAGCGGATGCGCAAACGCGGGCGGCGACGCGTCTGGCAGTACCGCGGATCCCACGTCGCCTGAGGTAACGCGACCCGCGGTGCCCGAAGGTGAGCTACCCGCGGAGCTTCAGGACGAACTGCAGGCGGCCCTCGACAAGGTCATGGCAGAGCACGACGTGCCGGGAGTGGCCGCCGGCGTCTGGGTCCCTGGCCAGGGCTCGTGGACGACCGCGACCGGGCTGGCCAACGTGGAGGAGAACGCCCCCGTCACGACTGACATGTCGTGGCCCATCCGCAGCATCACCAAGTCGTACACGGTCACGCTCATCCTGCGGCTCGCCGACGAGGGCAAGCTGAGCCTCGACGACACGATCGACCAGTACGTGGACGGCATCACGAACGGCGACAAGATCACGCTGCTGGAGCTCGCGAACATGTCGAGCGGCAACGCCGACTACGTCACGCAGGCGTTCTCGGACGAGTTCGAAGCGGACCCCACCAGGATCTACACGCTCGAGGACCTCAACAGCTTCGTCATCGACCAGCCTGCGAAGTTCGAGCCGGGTGCCGAGTACCTGTACACGAACGCGAACACGAACCTGCTCGGCGCCGTCATCGAAAAGGTCACGGGCAAGCCGTACGAGGAGGCGCTCGACGAGCGCATCCTCACGCCGCTCGGCCAGACGGGCACGTCGTACCTGACGGATGTCGCCGACTGGACGGGCCCGCATCCCACGGGCTACGTCATCGTCGATGGCCAGCCGGTTCCCATGGACGAGAACCCTTCGATCCTGGGCGCGGCGGGCTCCCTGTTCTCGACGCTCGAGGATGGCAGGGCGTGGGCCGAGACGCTCGGCAGCGGTGCACTGCTGAAGCCGGAGACGCAGGAGCTGCGTCAGGTCGGGCACAAGATCCCGAGTCCTCCGTACGACGTCTACGCGGTCGGCATGGGCGAGACGAACGGGTGGCTCGGGCACAACGGCGAGGGGCTCGGCTTCACGGCCGCAACCTTCCACGACCCGGCGACCGGGGCGAGCATCGTCGTCTACATGAACGAATCGAACAACCCGGATGCGCATCCTGCGGATCAGGGGTTCCGTGCGCTGGCTGAGGCCCTCGCGAACGGAATGGGCGCATGATCGCCGGCAAGCCCAACTCGGGCGAGGGTGCCGAGCGGATGCGCCGAACAGAGCTCGGCCGCGGCGCAAGCATTCTGACGGCGGGGGCCGTCACGATGCTGCTGCTCACGGGGTGCGTCGCGGCCGATGCAAACAACGCGGACGCCCCGGTCTGGGACGGCACGACGCTCGTCTCGGTTCCTGGACTCCCGGATGAGGCGCTCGAGGTGATGAACCAGCCGCAGTTCGCGAGCGGCCGCTGGTCGATCTCGGTCGAGGACCTCGATACTGGCGAGACGCTCATCGACCTCGACGGGGGCAAGCTCGCGGAGCCCGGCTCCTTCGTGAAGACGTACAGTGCGGGCGCGGCCTGGGTGAAGTGGGGGCCGGATCACACGGTCACGACGCCCGTGAAGCAGTCGGGCGAAGTCACGGCAGGGACCCTGGACGGCGACCTCGTGCTCGTCGGACAGGGCGACCTGACGATGGGCGGGCGCACCAAGGACGACGGCACCGTCAGCTTCACGAACCTCGACCACAACGACGCCAACCCGCTGCCCGGTGCGACCCTCACGACCGAGGACCCGCTCACGGGCCTCGACGAACTGGCCGCGCAGGTGAAGGCATCAGGTATCACGACGGTGAACGGCGACGTCGTGATCGACGACCGCCTCTTCCAGGGCACGCTCGCGAAGCAGCCGATCACGCCCATCGTCATCAACCAGAACCTGCTCGACATCCTCATCACTCCCGGCGAGGAGGGGCAGCCGGCGACGGCGGCGCTCACGCCCTCGGTCGGTGCCTGGACCCTCGACCTGCAAGTCGAGACGGTCGGAGCCGGCGAGGAAGCGGAGATCGAGGCGCCAAAGGTGTCGGCGGATGCGCCGAACACGATTGTCGTCACGGGCACGATCACGGCAGACGCCGACCCGGTGCTCAGAGTGTTCGAGTTCGACGACCCTTCGACGTTTGCCCGCACGGCCTTCATCGAGGCGCTCGAGCGAGCGGGTGTGACGGTGACGGCAGACCCGCTGAAGACCAACCCGAAGGCGTCGCTGCCTGATTGGGCAGCCGTCGAGGCGCTGCCCTCGGTTGCCGAACTCGAATCGCTCTCGCTCGAGGAAGAGGTGACCTACGTCATGAAGGTCAGCTACAACCGAGGCGCACAGACCCTCATCTGCCGCCTTGCGGTTGAGGCGGGCAAAACCAACTGCGACAAGCAAGGCATGGGCGTCGCGCAGGAGATCTGGGCTGAGGCGGGCCTCGACACGACCCAGACGTCCCTCGTGGATGGTTCCGGGCTGGAGGGCAACTACATCACACCGCAGAACGCCGTCGACATCCAGGCCCTCATGGCTGCGCGGCCCGATGCAGAGCGCTGGCGCGACACGATGCCGATCCTCGGCGTTGACGGCTCGCTCGCCGACGTCCAGAAAGACAGCCAAGCGGCGGGCAAGGTGTACGCCAAGACGGGAACCCTCGTCGGTGGCGACTCGTTCAACGGGCGGTTGCGGCTCGGCACGAAGACCCTCGGCGGCGTCATGCAGACCGAGGGCGGCCGCAACCTGGCCTTCACGATCATCGTCAACCAGGGCTTCTATGACGGCATGCCAGGCGTCTTCGAAGCGAACGACAACGTCGGCCAGGTCGCGGCGATCATCCAACAGGCGTACTGACCACGCACTTCCCACGAAATCCACGAGGAGAAAGCGCATGTCCAAGATCGCGAGAAGAACGGCGTACACGGCGGCCGCCATGGTCGCGGCCCTGGCGCTGGTCTCCTGCTCTGCTCAGGCCGCCGAGACCGAGGCTCCCGCATCCACTCTGAAGCCCTTCGATGAAGCAGCGGTCACAGCCGTCTTCGAGGAGACTGCGGAGGCGCTCGGCCAGCCGGGCGCGGTGATGCTGCTGCGGACGCCGGAGGGCGAGTTCACGGCGACCTACGGCGTGACGAAGCCAGGCGGCAGCACGCCCGTCTCGGTCGACGACCACATCCGCGTCGGCTCCAACACGAAGACGTGGACGGGCACCGTCATCCTGCAGCTCGTGCAGGAGGGCAAGATCGCGCTCGAGGACCCGGTGTCGAAGTACCGGCCCGACGTGCCGAACGGCGACAACATCACGATCGAGCAGATGCTGCTCATGCGGAGCGGCCTCGCCAACTACACGGAGACGCTCGAGCTCAACACGGCACTGGATGAGAACCCCGATCGCGTGTGGGAGCCGGAGGAGCTCATCAAGATGGCGTTGCCGCTTCCGGTGGACTTCGAACCGGGCACCGATTACCACTACTCGAACACCAACACGATCCTCCTCGGCCTCATCGCCGAAGACCTCGACGGCAAGCCCCTCGCCGACATCTACCAGGAGCGGATCTTCACGCCGCTTGGCCTCGACGAGACGTCGTTCCCGGAGATCGGCGACAGCAGCATCCCGACCCCGCACTCCGACGGCTACTTCTGGTGGACCAACGTCAACACGATCGGCTCATCGAAGCTCCCGCCCGACCTCATGAAGCAGGTCGAGGAGGGCACGTTCACGCCGAACGACGGCACCCTCGACAACCCGTCGTGGGCATGGTCGGCTGGATCCGGTATTTCGACGGCCGGTGACCTGGCCGACTGGGTGGAGGCACTCGGCGGCAAGAGTGGCGACATCCTCGAACCGGACATGCAGCAGGCGCGGATGGACAGCTTCCAGCCCACGAGCAAGAACCCGGCAGATCCGACGTACGGCTACAACATCGCCCACTTCGGACAGTTCTATGGGCACACTGGCGAACTGCCCGGCTTCAACTCCTTCATGGGCTACGACCCGGAGGCCGACGTGACGCTGGTGGTCTGGGCGAACCTCGCCCCGGCGGCGAACGGTCAGGGGCCGGCAACCATGATCGCGAGGGCCCTCATCGGGGAGCTGTACAGCAAACCTGTGGAGGGGTAGCCGAGTCAGGGCACCTGCCAGAAGGCCATCGGCTGGGCCGGGCCCCCGCAGACCGCGGGGGTCTCGGGCGCAGCCGAATCGACTCCGCCACCGCCCTCGATTGTGTCGCCCACCCCGACAACGCCGACACCAGGAACCTCTACGCCACGGCCATCCGGCGCGAGGGCGGAGCCGAAGGGGAACTGCAGCAGCGTCTGGTACTCGCCCTGGATCACAACCCAGCAGCCGCCCTCGTTGAGCCCGAGCGTCCCGCTTATTCGAGCTTCCATGACCGTTGCCGGAGCTCGGTTGGCTGCGAGGAGAACCGTCTCAGCGATCGTCGTGGTCTGCGTTTCTTCGATCGTCGGCCAGTCCTCGTAGCCATTGGTGTAGATGATCACGACGTCGTCGGACGACGTGCAGTAGAGGTTCCATTCCGCTTCGATTCGCTGCGTTGGCACGAGGGTGATCTGCCATTCGCCGTCGACGACGTTCGTGATTGATCTGTCGTTCACGTAGAAGCTCTCGTACTGCTCCTTCGACTGGATGTCCGGGTCCGGGCGCCACGCCTCGACGCATCCGGCAACAGCCTCGGCTTTGGTCAGCTGCGGCTGATCTGCGGGTGAGGGCGTTGACGGTGACGGCTCATTTGTCGCGACCGGGGTGGTGCCGACGACGGGCGCCGGGTCGCCGAGATAGGTGGTCGCGGCGAAGACCAGGGCAGCCACGGCTGCGCCCGTCACGGCGACGAGGCCGATGCTCCACGCGAGGCGCGGGCGAGTGCGTGCGCGGCCCTTCCGTGATCGACCGGCTGGGAGCGGCTGCGCTGCACCCTCGAGCGGGGTGGCGAGGATGCTCGCCTTGCCGGACCGTGCCCTCGCGCGCTGCTCGTCGGTCAGGGTCGTGAACGATGCAGCGTCGAGCTTTCGCAGCTGCTTCAGGGTTTCGTCGTCGACGTTCATGCCTGGTGCTCCGTCACGGTCGAGGGGAAGTGCTGTGGTGGCGTTGGCTCGTCGAGGTGTTGCCGCAGGGCCGAGCGTGCGCGATGCAGGCGAACGCGGTAGCTCTGCGCGCTGATGCCGAGCACCGTCCCCGCGAGCGAGGAGGGGAGCTGCTCCCAGATCGCGAGCGAGAGGACCTCCTGATGACTGGGGTCGAGCCGGCTCCAGGCGGAGGCAAGGTCGAGGCGGGTGTCGGCTGTCTGTGCTTCGTCGCTGAGCCGTAGGGTAGATGCTGCGTCGGCGATCCGCACGCTGAGCTCGTTCCGCTTGCCGGCCTCGCGCCACTCGCGCAGCAGGCAGTTGCGCGCGGTCCCGAACAGCCAGGCGCGCGCCTCATCGCGGAGCATTGGCACGTCGTCGAGGCGGCGCCACGCGGTGAGGAAGACCTCGTGTGCGACGTCCTCAGCCGCATTAAGCGACGTGCGGCGGGCGAGGAAGCGCAGCACGTCGACGTAGCTGTCGTCGTACAGCGCGGAGAAGCGCTCCGCGCGTTGATTCTCGAGTCTGTTCGGGCTCACATCTACTACATGCCCAGAAACCGGCGTCTGTTACAAATCCGCGCAAGCCGAAGTTTCGGCGGCACGCGAGCGGATGCTCTCAGCGGATGCCCGAGCCCGCACCCAGATCGCCCGCAGCGGCCAGGTAGCGCACCACGGCGAGCACGCGCCGGTGGTCGTCGGCCGCGACGGGCAGGCTGAACGCGTCGTAGATGTTTGACGTGTGGTGCACAACCGCTTTCTCAGACGAGCCGAGGTGCGCGGCGATGTAGCTGTTGCTGCGGCCCTCGGCCATAAGGCCGAGCACCTCGAGTTGGCGAGGCGTCAGCTCGCCGACGGGCCCGCTGATCTTCGTCGCGCGTGCCACGAGCACGGCGACGACGTCGGGGTCGAGCACGGTGCCGCCAGCCTGTACGTGTCGGAGGTCGGCGGTGAACGCCCGCACGTCGGCGATGCGCTGCTTGAGCAGGTAGCCGACGCCGCCGTCTCGCTGCCCGATGAGCTCGCTCGCGTACCTCCGCTGCACGTGCTGCGAGAGCACGACCACGGCAACCTCAGGGTGGGCTTGGCGGATGCGGAGCGCGGCGACGAGCCCCTCATCGGTGAAGCTCGGGGGCATCCGGATGTCGGTGATCACCAGGTCGGGCGCGAGTCGCTCCACTTCGACCTCGAGCTCGACGGCAGTGCCCACGGAGGCGACCACCTCGAAGCCGTCGTTCGTGAGCACGTGGCCGAGGCCTTCCCGAAGCAGCGCCTCGTCTTCGCCGATCACAACCCGCATGGCAACTCCACTCGCACTTCTGTTCCGGCCCCGACCGGCGAGACGAGCTCGAAGGAGCCGCCGAGGGTGTCGATCCGATCCACGAGCCCCTTGAGCCCGGAGCCGTCCTCGACGCGAGCCCCGCCGCGTCCGTCGTCTTTCACCGTCACGCTCAGGAGCGCGCCAGCCTGCGTGATCGTCACATCCACCGAGCGGGCCTCCGAGTGCTTGACGGCGTTGGTGAGAGCCTCCGCGACGATGAGGTACGCCGATTGCGAGGTGGCGGGCGCGAGCGTGCGCTCGTCGGTGTCGCTCACGAGCCTCGCCGGGATTTCGAGCCGGTCGACGAGGTCCTCGGCGGCCGCGGTGAGCCCCCGCTCGACAAGCGCGGAGGGCAGCACTGCGTGCACGAGGCTGCGCAGGTCGGCCGCGGCAGTGTCGATGCGGCGGCGCAGGGCGGTGGCCTCGGACACGGTCGAGGGATGCGCGTCGACCGAGTTCGCGATCTGCTGGGCCTCGAGCGCGAGCAGTACCAGCTGCACCTGGAGTCCGTCGTGCAGGTCCCGCGCGATGCGGTTGCGCTCGCGGTCGGCCGTCTCCACGATGCGGAGCCGCGACTGCTGCAGGGCCTCGTTGCTGGCGAGGAGCGCGGCGGTGAGGCGCTCGCGGTCGAGCGCGATGGCGAGCACGCGGCCGGCCCGGCGCACGGAGTCGGGATCGGCGATCATACGGCTGTCGTAGCTGATCGCGCCGACCAGGCGTGACTCGACGTACACCTCCTCCCAGAGGCGGGGCGCGGTCTGGGCGTGCACGTCGACGTCGAGCCCTTCCTCGTCGACGAACGACTGCCGGTCTTCGGCACAGTACGAGACCCGCAACGAGTCGTCTCCGAGCGAGCGGGCGAGTGCCAGGCCGACCACCGTTCGCGCGGAACCGGCCAGGCTCAGCCACGAGCTCAGCGCTTCCGCTTCGACGGTCTGCGTGAAACCGCCGATGAGCACACCGAGGAGAAACGCGATGGGGATGCCCGCGATGACCACCAGCTGGATCGAGCCGATCACTTCGCCGGGGGTCCCGAGCACCCGGAGCACGTTCGCGGAGAGGGGGATGCTGAGCACCGCCAGGATGCCGTACAGGTACAGCGGCAGCAGCACGCGGAGGTTCTTCGGGTCGGCGGAGCGCAGGCGCCGGATGAGGAGTGCCGCGGTGACGCCCATGACGCCCAGGCCGACGGCCGCCTGCACCCAGACGGCGACGAGGTGAGCGGTCGACTCGGGCGGCAGCAGGTAGAGGGGCATCTGGAGGAAGAGCGTCACCCCGTAGCCGACGGCCACCGTCGTGATCGACAGTCGCCCGTGCAGCCGCCCTGAAGGGAAGGCGAGCAGCAGGTGCACGGTCACCGAGAGGATGAGGGTCGCGAAGATGGTGCTCAGCTCGACGAGCACCGGCAAGCCGAGGTTGCCGACACCGCCGAGGAACATGGCGACGGCGCCGACAAGCAGCAGCCCGCCGACCATGCTCAGCGGGCGACGCCACCAGGCGATGACTCCGGCGGCCGTCCAGACGAAGAAGACGGCGGTGAACGCGGCTGGCACCCAGAACGGCACGGGCGAGTTCGCCCCGACCGCGAGCTGCACGCCACCGAGGGCCAGCGCGAGCACGGCGATGAGGAGGAGCGCCGGGCGTAGCGCATCACCGCGGGCAGTCCGCATCGGGACCGGCAGTGCTCGCGTTTCGGTGGAACGGGTCACGTCGAAGTCACCTCAGCTCGTGCCACGTGATGCAGCGGGGTCACGCACCACGAAAAGCGTGGAGGCAGGCTGCGCGCCCGGGGGAGCGTGGACGAAGCCTACCCCGGCGGCGGGTCGCTGCGGTGTGGCGCGGGCTACCCTTGTGGCTTGCTCGTGCGGGTGGCCGCTCGCAAGGGGCATGAGGCGGAGAGGCCCGGCCAGCGGCGCGAGGCTGGGTGAATGGAGGAGACGCATGTCGGTACGGGCTGGACGATGGTTTCTTGTCCTATCTGCCGTTGCGTTCCTCGTCGGCCTCGCGTGGTTCGCGCTCGTCGAGGTCGCCGCGGGGCCGTGGGCACAGGGCTCGGTGGGCGGCGCGGTGCTCGCGCTCCTCGGGGCCGTGGCGCTCGCGGTGGGGGCGGTGTTCTTCGGTCGGTTCGTCGAAGCGAGAGTCGAGGAGCCCGGTCTCGTGATCACATCAGCTTGGCGAAGGCAGCGGGTCATTCCGCTCGCCGTCATCGACGAGGTTGTCGTCATCGAGCGCCTGCTGCTTCCGGCGAGGATGGGGCCGGGAACTGCCGTGCGAGTGGTCCTGCGGCGCGACGGCAACACGATCGCGGCGTTCACGCCGCACGGTCGCGCGGTCGTGGATGCGCTTGGCTCGGCCGGGTGCCGCGTCACTCTCGTCAGCGAACCGCTCTCCCCGCTGCAGGTGCGGCGTCGATACCGAAGCGGGGCGAGCCTCGGTGAGGTGGTCGTGGCGGGTGCGCCGTTGTTCGCGATCCTCGTCGGGGCGCTGGTCCTGCTCTGGGTCTTGACCGAGTGGTTCGCCGGGTAGCTACTCCACGTAATCCAGGGCGATGACGAGTTCGGCGCGCACGCGTGCGTCGTCGAGATCGAGCCCCAGCAGCGCGCGCAGCTGGTCGATGCCACGCCGCACGCTGTTGCGATGCATCCCCAGCTCGCGGCCCGTCGCATCCCAGTGCCCGTTCGCGTGCAGCCAGGCTCGGAGCAGCGCGAGCCGTGCGGTGCGGGCCTCCGGTTCGAGGGCGAGGAGCGTCTCGAGCCGTCGTTCGGCGAGTGCCCTGCCGGAGGCCGCGCCGATGAACGAGTGCACTGGCGCGAGGTCGGCGCCGACGCGCACAACCCCGCCGTCCTCCCGCGCGCGACGCTCGAGGGCGCGCACTTCGGCGGCGGATGCGCGGAGCTGCTCTGGCGCGACGGGTCGGCCGACGACGAAGCTCCAGCCTTCGTCGAGGAGCGACGCGAGCCGTCGTTCCGTCACGTCGAGGCGCGTGATGAGAGTCACCGCGGCGTGCTCCGCTGAAATCGTGACGAGCTTCGTGTCGAAGAGGCTGCGCCACCGGTGCAGCTCGCTGGTGGCCTTCGCCGCGGCCGGGGCGCAACCGACGACAACCCGCAGCGTCCTGACCCGTGCGTCGCCGCCGGCGGCCTGCGCGAGCAGCTCGCGCCACAGCTCGCCGTCCTGCCCGATGTCCGGGCGGGCGAAGACGTCCTCCGCCTCAAGGAGGAGCGGGACGAGCAGCTGGCCAGGCGCGACGCTGCCAGAGGTGCGTTGCCTCGCGATGAGCTCGAGCATGCCGTGGGCTGTCGTGAGGAAGGCGTGCGCCGTCGATCCTGCAGGGGGAGCGGCCTCGACCAGCAGGGTGCCGAGGGCTGCCCCGCCGAGGCTGCGCAGCGGGTAGGCCGCCGCCCCGCCCCTGGCAGGGTCAGCGGATTCCGCGAGCGCGCCGAGGACGGGCGCCGGCGGAACCTGCCCCGCCCTGGCCCGGACCGTTCCGCCCTGACCGACGATGGCGACCCAGGAATGGAGACGCTCGGCGAGGGCCGCCGCGACGGCCGTCTCTGGCTGGTCGGCCGAGGCGGCTCGCAGGAGCCTGCGGGTCGCGTCGGCGAGGGTGCGCAGAGCATCCACTCGCCGGAGCTCGGTCATCTCGGCGAAGGTGCGGGTCACCGACACGAAGGGGGTGTCGTTCGGGACCATGACCAGCGTGAGCTCGCGCGCATCGCACGCATCGGCGAGCGCCGTCGGAACGGACGTGAAGACGGGGCCGATGCCGATGCCGATCGCGACGACTCCGACCGCGACGGCCCGGTCGACGTAGGTCGCGAGCTCGTCGTCGCCCAGGCCGCGCAGGCCGACGCCGGCGGTCAAGAGGAACTCGCCGCCGAGCAGGTACGGGGTCGGGTCTGGCAGGTCGCTCGAGGCGACCCAGCGGATGCTGGTCTCCAATGCGCCTTCGACGACGACCTCGAGGTGCAGCTCGGGCCGGGCAAGCAGCTGGGCGAGCGTGATCTGGCCGTGCGGTGACGATGGTGATGGCATGACAGCTCTCGTGCATTCTGTCGCATCTTCGCGACGATCCGAGCATATCGCCCGTGGATGCGGTGCGCGGTGCGACCATACGATGGCCACGCTCACACCGAGCTGATCGATCCCTGATCAAGAACGGAACCGTCAATGGCGACATCACCCACTGCGACCAGCAGGTCGCGCACGCCGCTCGGCGCGCAGCTCCTGCGCCGCAAGCCGCTCGAGCAGCTCACCGACGAGTCGCTCGTCGAGTCCGGCGAGGGCGGCCTCAAGCGCACCCTCGGCATGTGGCAGCTGACGATGATCAGCGTCGGCGCGACGCTCGGCACGGGAATCTTCGTGATCCTCGGCACCGCGGTCCCGCTCGCGGGCCCAGCGGTCTGGATCGCATTCGCCGTTGCGGGTCTCGCCGCGCTCCTCTCGGCGCTCTCGTACGCCGAGATGGCGAGCTCGGTGCCCGTCTCTGGCTCGAGCTACTCCTACTCGTACGCCACGATGGGCGAGGGCGTCGCCTGGGTGTGCGGCTGGTGCCTCGTACTTGAGTACGGCGTCTCTGTCGCGGCCGTCGCGGTCGGCGCGGGCCAATACGTGAACGAGGCGCTCGGCGTCTTCGGACTCGCCTTGCCGCCCGCCCTGGCCAACCCGATCGGCTTGGACGGCGGCTTCTTCAACCTGCCGGGCGCGGCCCTCGTGATCGTCGCGATGCTCCTGCTCGTGCGCGGCGCGAAGGAGAGCGCCTGGGTGAACACCGTCATGGTCGCCATCAAGGTCGTTGTGCTGCTCGTCTTCGTGTTCATCGCTTTCACGGCGTTCACGATGCAGAACTTCGAGCCGCTCGCCCCCATGGGCGCTGCCGGCGTCGCAGCCGCCTCGAGCCGCCTCTTCTTCTCGTACATCGGCTTCGACGCCGCCTCCACGGCAGGCGATGAGGCGAAGAACCCGCAGAAGGACCTGCCGCGCGCGATCATCCTCTCGATGGTCATCGTCACGGCCGTGTACATCCTCGTCGCGGTTGCCGCCATCGGCGCGCTGCCGTGGACCGAGTTCAACGACGGCGAAGCCGCATTCGTGCGCATCCTCACCGACATCACCGGCCAGCCGCTGCTCGCGCTCATGTTCTCGGTCGGCGCCGTCATCGCCATCGCGAGCGTCGTCCTCACCGTCTACTACGGGCAGACGCGCATCCTGTTCCGTATGGCGCGCGACGGCATGGTGCCGAAGATCTTCGGCCGCGTCCGCCCCTCGACCGGCACCCCGGTCGCCGGAACCGTGATCGTCGGCGTCATCATCGCCGTCGTGGCTGCGTTCATCCCGCTCGGCGAGCTGGCGGATGCGACGAGCATCGGCACGCTCTTCGCGTTTGCGCTCGTCAACCTCTCGGTCATCTACCTGCGCCGTGCCCGCCCCGAGCTGCCCCGCAGCTACAAGGTGCCGTTCTTCCCCGTCGTGCCGATCCTCGGCATCGTCATGTGCCTCGGCCTCATGGTCACGCTCGGCGGCACCACCTGGATGGTGTTCGGGCTCTGGATGGTCGTGGGAGTCGCGCTGTACTTCGCGTACGGTCGGAAGCACTCCATCGTCGGCGCCATGAGCGAGAACGACTACGTCAACGCGGCAACGGCCGCGACCCCCGTCATCATGAAGGAGCACAAGTGACCATCGCGACCCCGATGCCGAGCGGCCCGCAGCGCGCCGAAGGTGCATCCCAGCCGCAGGACGACGCGCCTGTGACCATGCTCAACCCGGACTTCCCGTTCAGCTACGACGAGTTCCTCTCGCACCCGGCAGGCCTCGGCTCGGTACCGGAGCACCGCCACGGTACCGAGGTTGCCGTGGTCGGCGCCGGCGTCGCCGGTGTTGTCGCGGCGTACGAGCTCATGAAGATGGGCCTCAAGCCTGTCATCTTCGAGGCCGACAGCATCGGAGGGCGGCTCAAGACGCGCTCGTTCGACGCGGCGCCGAGCGTCGTCGCCGACCTGGGCGGGATGCGCTTCCCAGAGTCGGGCCGCGCGTTCTACCACTACGTCGACCTGCTTGGCCTCGAGACGCAGGCGTTCCCGAACCCACTTGCCGAGGTGACGCCGTCGACGGTCATCGAGCTCGCCGGCAAGTCGTTCTACGCAGAGACTCCCGCCGACTTGCCCCCGTTCTTCACGGAGGTAGCGGAGGCGTGGAAGCGCGCGCTGACGGAGGAGGCCGACCTGGTTCGCATCCAGGACGCCATCCGGGCGCGTGACACCGAGACCCTGAAGGCTGCATGGAACGAGCTGGTCGACAAGTTCGACAACCGCTCGTTCTATGGATTCGTGGCAGAGAGCGCGGCCTTCAGGGATCTCAGTTTCGAGCACATCGAGGCCTTCGGCCAGGTGGGCTTCGGTACCGGCGGGTGGGACAGCGACTTCGGGAACTCGATCCTCGAGATCCTGCGGGTCGTGTTCACGAACGCCGACGACGCGCACCGGCGCATCGTGGGCGGGGCGCAGAAACTGCCCGTCGACCTGTGGCACCACGAGCCGGCCGAACTTGAGCACTGGCCGGAGGGCACGAGCCTCGCGAGCCTCCACGGCGGGGTTCCGCGCGGGGCGGTCGCGGCGATCAAGCGCGGGTCGAACGGCGGGGTCAGCATCACGGAGAAGTGGGGGCGCACGCAGGAGTTCGCCTCTGCCATCGTGACCTGCCAGTCGTGGCTGCTGTCTGCCCGCATCGACACCGACGAGGAGCTCTTCTCGCCGGAGATGTGGACCGCCATCGAGAAGAGCCACTACATGCTCTCGTCGAAGACGTTCGTGATGGTCGACCGCCCCTTCTGGCGCGACCTCGACCCCGAGACAGGGAAGCCGGTCATGAGTATGACGCTCACCGACCGCCTCCCGCGGGCGACCTACCTGATCGATGAGGGGCCGGACAAGCCCGCCGTCATCCTGCTCTCCTACACGTGGAACGACGACGCCCTCAAGTGGCTCGCCCTCGACGCTTCGGAGCGCACGCGGCTCATGCTGCACTCGCTCGACAAGATCTACCCCGGCCTCGACATCGGCGCCCACATCGTGGGCGAGCCGATCACGGTGTCGTGGGAGGCCGACCCCAACTACATGGGCGCGTTCAAGAACAACCTGCCTGGCCACTACCGGTACCAGGAGCGCCTCTTCGGGCACTTCGTGCAGGACGAGCTCGACGCCACGCAGCGGGGCATCTTCCTCGCGGGCGACGACATCTCGTTCACGGCCGGTTGGGCTGAGGGTGCGGTCACGACCGCGCTCAACGCGGTGTGGGGCGTCGCGAAGCACCTGGGCGGCGCATCCGCAGCCGAGAACCCCGGGCCGGGTGACGTCTGGTCGGAGCTTGCTCCCGTGCGCCTCGACTAGCCTTCCGCTGTGACTGGCACCGGAACCGTAGACGCGACCCACATGTTCGGCGACGACCCGGAGATGGTGCACTCGAGCCGTTCGGCGATCTCGACGGGGCAGCTCCCCGACTCGGACGACGTGAAGACGGCGGTCGACGAGACGTACGAGCAGTTCTCGTCGGTCGACGACGGCGAGGTGCCCGACTACATTCCGGCGTTGGCGGATGCGGATCCCGACTTGTTCGGGATCTGCATCGTCTCCACGGAGGGGCAGGCGTACAGCCGCGGCGACGCGGAGCTGCTCTTCACGATCCAGTCGATCTCGAAGGCGTTTGTGTTTGCGCTCGTGCGCGAAGAGGTTGGGCACACGAAGGCGCGCGAGCTTGTTGGCGTCAACAACACCGGGCTGCCGTTCGACTCGGTCATGGCGATCGAGATCAACGGCGGCCGAACCATGAACCCGCTCGTCAACGCGGGCGCTCTTGCCACCTCGGCGCTCGCGCCGGGGGAGACGTGGGAGGAGAAGTGGGACTTCATCCTCCGCGGCCTCTCCGCCTTCGCGGGGCGCGACCTCAAGATCGACGAGGACGCGTTCGAGTCCGAGCGGAAGAACAACATCCGCAACCAGGGCATCGCGCGCCTCCTGCAGAGCTACGGGCACATCACCCTCGACCCGCACGAGGTGACCGAGCTGTACACGCGCCAGTGCGCGCTGCTCGTGAGCACGGAGGATCTCGCCGTCATGGGTGCGACGCTCGCCGACGGCGGGAGGAACCCGAAGACGGGCGAGCAGGTCATCGGGCAGGGGGCATCCCGCGACGCCCTGGCTGTGATGGCCGCGAACGGTCTCTACGAAGCCAGCGGCGAATGGCTGTACGAGATCGGGATGCCCGCCAAGAGCGGCGTCTCCGGCGGGCTCGTGACGATCGCGCCAGGCAAGGGCGGCTTCGCGAGCTACTCGCCGCGCCTCGACGACGCCGGCAACAGCGTGCGCGGCATCAAAGCCGCCAGGCACCTGTCCAACGAGCTCGGCATGAACCTCTTCGCGTCCGGCACCGTTCAAGACTAGATTCGGGGTCATGACGACTCTCCCCGACTCAGCCCGCCCAGGACAAACGCGCCAAGGGCAGGCGGGCAACGCCGCGCTGCCAGCGGTGCTCGAGCATCCGACGGAGTTCCCGCACGAACCCGACCTCGTGAGCCCGGACACCCGCGTCGTCTCGACGGGCAACCTGCCAGACCCCGTGCAGGTGCGTGAGATCCTCGCGGGGACCTACGAGCGCTACCGCGATGTGCAGGACGGGCGGGTCGCCGACTACATTCCGGCGCTTGCCGAGGCCGACTCGTCGTGGTTCGGCCTGAGCCTCACCTCGGCGACGGGGCAACGGTTCTCGTTCGGGGACGCGCAGCTGCAGTTCTCGATCCAGTCGATCTCTAAGGCGTTCGTCTACGCGCTCGTCGTGCAGGAGCTCGGCCACGTCGAGGTGCGAGAGCGCATCGGCGTGAACAACACGGGCCTGCCCTTCAACTCGGTCATGGCGATCGAGCTCAACGGCGGCCGCACCATGAACCCGCTGGTCAACGCGGGAGCGCTCGCGACGACGTCGCTCGTGCCGGGCAAGACGTGGGACGAGAAGTGGGACTTCATCCACGAAGGGCTCTCGAAGTTCGCGGGGCACACGCTCGAGATCGACGAGCGCGTCTACGAGTCGGAGATGGAGACCAACACCCGCAACCGCGGCATCGCGCGTCTCCTCGAGAGCTACGGGCACATCTCCCTCGATCCCATGCAGGTCACCGAGCTGTACACGCGCCAGTGCTCGCTGCTCGTCACGGCCGAGGACCTCGCGACGATGGGCGCGACGCTCGCCGACGGCGGCGACTGCCCCATCTCCGGGATCGACGTCGTCGACCCGTCCGTGAGCCGCGACGTGCTCTCCGTCATGGCGACTAACGGCATGTACGAGGCGAGCGGCGACTGGCTGTTCGAGGTGGGCATGCCGGGCAAGAGCGGCGTCTCTGGCGGCATTGTAGCGATCGCCCCGGGTAAGGGCTCGCTCGCGACGTTCTCCCCGCCACTGGACGCGGCAGGCAACAGCGTTCGCGGCATCCGCGCCTCCCGCCACCTCTCGAACAAGCTCGGCCTCAACCTCTTCGCGTCCACGGTGCAGTAGCTGGTCTCTGCGGTGCGCGCCGCGGCGCCCTCGCTCGCGCCCGGGCAGCGATGCTGTGCAGTGCGTGGCCGCTTTCTCGGAGTTCCGAGGCCGGCGCGTGTATGTGGACTCGACGGCGCCCGGCAGAGGCTGGGGTGTCCCTGGCCGGTGCTACATTCGGGCCCACGGGGGATGGGGGTCTTCATGAGTGTGCGCAGTCGGGCTTTTCTGCCCGGTCTTAGCTGGTACGCGTCGAGTTTTGCGGCGCAGTTCGTGGCTTTCCTTGTGACGTTCGCGGTGCTGGTGCTCTGGGGCGTGTGGGGGACAACGCCGGAGGACGGCATCCGCCCGGTGGCGCCTGGCCAGTTCCTGCTGCCTGTCCTGGCGGTCGCTTTCGCGGAGCTCGCGGCGTGGCTGGTCGGCGGGGTGAGGGATGCACGCTGGAGCGTGCTGTATGCGCTGCTCGGGTCGCTCGTCAGCTGCGTCGTCGTGGCGGTCGGTACGTTCATCGCCGACTTCGGTCTCACGCTCGAGGTACTGAGCGTGCCGGCCACGTCCGCGCTCGCCTGGGTGTGGCTCGGGGTTCCGCTCTGGTGCGCGATCACAGCGCTCAGCGTGGAGGCCCTCGTGGGTTTCGGCTGGCTGTCGCGCCCGGGCTACGTCGGCTACCTGCCGCGGCTGCGACAGCGCGCAGCGGAAGAGGTCAGCTGACCGAACCACGCCGCGAGGTGAGGCTTGCGCCGCACAGGTGCTGGGGTGGTCTCAGCTCGATTCCCGCCGCTTGAGCCTGACGGTTCCGTCATTGTCTGCTGCGGGCGAGGGGCTGATCGTGCGGCACTCGAGCGAGCGTCGTGGGCGGGCGGGTCGAACTTGCGGATAGCACTCCGCCGGGGTGCGGACTGCTCGCTCAGAGTCGTGAGCGGGGAAGCCTCGCTCGGGACGGTGATGCCTCCGGTGGCCAGGTGGTACTCGCACGTCCTTGCATCGTTCTGACACGGCATCCCGCTCCGTGTGTGTGCACCTCAGATCTCCATGGTCCCCCAACTGTCGCGGGGGACTCTAGCGGAATTCCACCATTGCCCGGGGAATCTCTCCACAGGGGCCAGCGCCTGCCATCACGCTGATTGTCTGGATTGGGTCGTTGGTGAGGCTCGTGACGGGATTTCGGCCTGATCGTCCACAGCTGTGGCGAGCAACAGTGAGGCGAGCCGCTAGGGGCGGCGAGCGCCCGGCGTCGACTACGCGCCGACCTCGGCGCGCTCGGCCGCGGGGATCGTGCGGAGGCCGGTCGTGTCGAGCGAGTGGCGCTTGTCGCGTCGCTCGACCGAGACGCCGAGTGCGGTGAGCGCCATGCCGAGGACGGCGAGGACTACGCCGACCCAGCCGGGTGCGAGGTAGCCGAGGCCGCCCGCGATGACCATGCCGCCGAGCCACGCGCCGAGGCTGTTGCCGACGTTGAAGGCTGCGTGGTTGATGGCGGCGCCCAAGAGGGCGGCCTCGTCGGCGATGCGCACGAGTCGCGACTGGATGGCCGGGAGGAGCGACGACGAGGTGAGGCCGAGGAAGAACACGGCGATGAAGAGGCCGACCGGGTTCGAGGCGATGAGGCTGTAGAACACGAGCGAGGCGATGAACGAGCCGAAACCGACGAACATCGTGCGCGTGAGGTTGCGGTCGGCGGCCCATCCGCCGATGAGGTTGCCGAGGGTCATGCCGACGCCGAGGGTCGCGAGCACCCAGGGCACGATGCCGGGGCCGAGGCCCGTCTCGCGCGTCGTGACTTCTGCGATGTACGAGTAGACGGCGAAGAACCCGCCGAAGCCGATGGCGCCGACGGCGACCATGATCCAGAGGCGCGGGTTCTTGAAGGCGATGAGCTCCTTCATGGCGCTGCGTTCGGGGTTGCCGGGGTAGCGGGGCACGAAGAAGAAGACGAGGAGGAACGTGACGAAGAAGATGGCGGCGACGAGGATGTACGCGTAGCGCCAGCCGCTGGCCTGGCCGAGCCAGGTCGCGAGGGGCACGCCGAAGATGTTGGCGATCGTGAGGCCGGAGAGCGCGAGGGCGACGCCCTGGCCCTGCTTGCCCGGGCCCATGATGCGGGCGGCGAGCAGCGAGGCGACACCGAAGTAGGCGCCGTGGGGGAGCGCCGCGATGAAGCGCATGACGGCTGTTGTCCCGAAGTCGGGCATGAGGGCGGATGCGGCGGAGGCGACGATGAAGATGCCGAGCAGCCAGAAGGCGAGCTTCGTCTGCGACATGCGGGCCGCGAGCACCGCGAACACGGGGGCACCGACCACAACACCGAGGGCGTACGCGGAGATGAGGATGCCCGCCTGCGCGATCACCGCATCCGGGTTCTGCTCGAAGCCGGGGAGCAGTTCGCGCGCGATGTCGGGCAGCAGGCCCATGGTGGCGAACTCGGTGACGCCGATGCCGAAGCCTCCGAGCGCAAGCGCGAAGAGGGCGATTCCGCGCCGGAAGGGGGTGAGTTCGGGCATGACCTGCATGTTGCGGACCTCTGCTTCTGAGATAGGGGACTGGGTTCGCAACGTTGCGCAGGTACCAGGCTATTCCCAGGAAGCCAATTGTGCGAACAAAACCCGAGAGGCAGATGCAGTCGCGCGTAGCGCCCGGCGTGCGTGGCCGTCGCTGCCGGGCACCGACGTCGTCGCCGGTGCATGTTCCGCGCATAGTTGCAGCGAACGGTCGCCACCATACACATATCCCTACCGTTAGCGGTATGCTTGTGTATATGCCCGAAGAGAGCGTTGCGGAGTTCGCGAAGCGTGAGGGGGTGTCCCCTCGTCGCGTGCGCGCGCTCATCGAGCAAGGCGCCATTCCGGCCCGCCGGGTGGGTAGGCAGTGGCTCATCGACCAGTCGTCGGCGCACCGCCCCGCGCTCTCGCGCCCGCTGGCCGACCGGATGCGCGCGAACCTGCTTGCGATTCTCTCCGGAGATGCCCCTGAAGGGCTTTCGGCATCCGAACGTGCACGACTCCGCCGCTACCGCAATGAACTCATGCACAGCCCCGATCCGGACCGCATCCTCGGCGCCTGGATCCGCGAGCAGGCGCCTCTGAAGCTCCAGGTGGCTCCCAGCGACCTCGCCGATCTCGCCGCTGATGAGCGCATCGTCAAGTCCGGATTCAGCGATCCGCGCGCCGAGATCGCCGCCGCGGGCCAGCTCGAAGCCCGCATCGCCAAGGATGATGCCGCCGCGATCCGCCGCGAATACCTGCTTCGCCCATCCGAGAGGCCCAACGTCCTCCTGCACCTCGCCGATGAGAAACCACCGTCACCCCTGCCTCTCGGGCTACTCCTCGTAGACCTCGCGCACCATGACGGCGTCCGCGAGCGATCCCGCGTAGCCGAACTCCTCCGAAAGGTGGACGATTGATGATCACCGCCCCAGCCATGACTCCAGCCCAGGCGGAGGCGTGGCACGCGCTCTTCGAGGTCTACAAGGCGAACCCGGAGGGCTGGGCGCTCGTCGGCGGGCAGATGGTCCACTCGCTCTGCTGGGAGCGCGAGGCGAACCCGCCGCGGCCTACGCAGGACGCGGACGCCGTCCTCGATATCCGGGCCCATCCGACCATGCTCTTCGACTTCACCAAGACTCTCACCGACCTTGGCTTCAAGTCCCTCGGCGAGTCGCCGTCGATCCTCGAAGGTGTCAAGGGTGTGCAGCATCGCTGGGTGAAGGGTGACGCGCAGATCGATGTCCTCATTCCGCGCTTCTTGGGGGTTCGCGCCGACAATCGCACCGGCGTCACGGGCGGCCGTACCATCGCCGCACCTGGCGGCCAAGGCGCTTTGGATCGCTCCGAGGTGATCGGGGTCACCGTCGCGGGCGTCACCGGCACCGTCATTCGACCCACGCTTCAGGGAGCCGTCATCGCGAAGGCATCCGCAATGCTGATCGGCGAGGGCGTCAAGGCAGAACGCCACCTCAACGATTTGTCGATCCTCGCCGCCCTCGTCACCCGAGGCGACCGAGTCGGAGATGATGTCACCAAGCAGGAAGCGTCCAGGGTTCGGGGCGCGTACGCAACGATCCTTGCCCGCCCGTCTCTGCACCTCAGCGTCGGCGTGGACGCCGAGACGATCAAGATCGTCCTGGAGCAGTTCGTCGTGGAATGAGAGCGGGAGGACGGCGCTTCGGGGATGGATGACCACCTCCTCATGCGTGGGTCGTGCGACTCGATACCGTCATGACGGGAAGCCCGTCGAGGTTGCCGTGATGGACGGGGGACCTAGCGTTTTTGATGCCGGGTGGCCTCGCCCTCTGCGTGACCACCCTCCTCTGGGGCATCTCGTTCTCACTCAATGTTCCGAGATCTCCTCGGTCGCTCGGAGCGCGGGCGCGGCTTGGAGGCGGTTTTCGCGTCGAAGCCGCTCTGGAGAACGAGGTGGGGGGAAGAGAAGCGGCGAGGAGAGGGCAACGGCGATGGAAGCGCGCCTACGCGCGTGACGCAAGGTAGGCCCCGTGCACGCGCAGGTGGCGGAGCCCCAGGGCAACGGCCGCGCCAGTGAGCGCGATGGAGAACCAGGCGACGCTCGTGTAGCCGAAGTACTCGGCGGCGACGAGTGACAGGGCGGATGCAAGGAATGACGCGAGCTGCGCGATCGAGACGATGAGCGTGAAGTCGGTGCCTGCTGTGGAGGGTCGGGCGTAGTCCATCGACACGGTGAGCATGACGGCGCTGAGGGCCGTGTACGCGAACATCACCAGGCCCAGCGTGATGGCGGTGCCCGCGAATGGCGCACCGCCGAACGCGATGAGGATGAACGGCACGGTCGCGACGAGCATCGCGGTGCCTGAAACGGCGAGGGCACAGGTGGGTGCGCCCGGCTGCTTGAGGACGGTGCCCAGCGCGCGGAATGCCTGGCCGAGGGTCGGCTGCGCGCGGTCGGTGGCGCGCGCCGGCTCCCGGTAGAGGGCGAGGGTGATGAGGGGGAGCGCCGTGACGACGGCGAGGAAGAGGATCGCGGGCGTCCAGCCGGCCACGCCGTAGATGATGAGTGTGACGCCGCCGCCGAGGAGGTTGCCGAGGTAGCCGCCCATGACCTGGATGCCGTTGACGATGCCGCGGGCCTGCCCGTGCATGGCGCGGATCGCGAGGGCGTCGCTGGCCGTGTCCTGGGTCGCCGAGAGGCAGGCGAGGAGGATCGCGAGCACCACGATCGCCCCGAGGTCGGTGAGGTCGCCGAAGGGGAGCATGGCGAGGATCGTCAGCACCATGAGGGGCTGCAGCACGAGGATCCAGCCGCGGTAGTGGCCGAAGCGTGCGGAACCCCAGCGGTCGAGGATCGGTGCCCACAAGAACTTGATGGGCCAGATGATGCCGACAAGCGAGATGAGGCCAAGCTGGTCGAGCGGGGTGCCGGTGCCGCGCAGGATCACGATGAGGGCGCTCGCGAGGAATCCGATACCCACGTACTTGGTGACGTAGAGCCCCGTGATGAGCGGGTAGCTGCCGCGTGGGGCCGGCCGGGCAACTGCGGTCTCGGTCGGCAGCGCCTGGCTCGTGCCGGTGCTTGGAACCTGGATCGGCGGTTGCGGCTCAGTGATCAATCGTGTGCTCCTGTCGTGCCCCCGCGCCGAGCGTAGCCAGGGGTCGCAGGGTCGCCAAGGGGTCGGTGAGAAGTTGGCCGAAGAACGACAGTCCAGGCGTTGTTGCGCCTACCGGGCGGGGATCTCCGACTCAGCGGGCCCCGACGACGGTGATGCCGGGCGCGAACCGGTATGGGGCGGCGACAAGCACGTCCCCGAGGTGGCGACGCAGGCGGCTGATCTCCGCCCGCACGGTCACGTCGTGTTCCGGCGTCCCGTAGATGCGGGTGGAGAGCTCGGGTGCCGTGAGTCCTCGGGGCGCGGCGGCCAGGAGGAAGAGGATGTCGGCTTGGCGGGAAGGGATGCGAACTTCGCGCGAGCCAGTTGGGGTGGCCAGTTCGACCAGCGCACCCGTGCTGGTGGCCGTGAGGGTGATCGCGGTCTCGGGTGGTGCATCCGCTTGCCTCGTGGACGCGCGTGCAGGGACGAGCAGGAACCCTCGGTCGAGCCCGCTGATCAACACCTCCCCGGATGGTGTGGTCCAGGTGTCGCCTGCCTGCAGGCCGCGGGGGAGCGGGATGCGGGAGCTCACGTCGACGCCGTGAGAAGCGACAATCCATCCCCATTCGTCGACGACGGCCCACGGGTGGTCGAGGTCGCGGGTGGCGCTGAAGCTCGCGGCTCGCAGCTCCGCGATGTCGCGGTGGTGGCGCTCGCGGAGGTCTTGTGTCGCCGCCTGGGCGAGGAGCGAGATGAGGCCGAGCGACATGGGGTGCGCGTCGGCGACTTCGAAGGAGAGGTCGACGGTGCCGAGCGTTCGTCCGTTTCTGGGGTCGCGGACGGGGGCTGCGGTGCAACTCCAGAGGTGCTGGGAGCGGGAGTAGTGCTCGGCGCCGTGTACCTGCACCGCGCGGCGGGTGGCGAGGGCTGTGCCGATGGCGTTTGTGCCGACGCTGTTCTCGCCCCAGGCTGCGCCTTCGACGAAGCCGAGGTCGTCGGCGCGGGACAGTATCTGCGTGCCGCCGCTGCGGGCGACGATGCGGCCGTGGCGGTCGCTGACGACGAGGACGGCGGTGTCGTCGCGCAGCAGAGTCGAGAGGTGGCCGAGGTTCGCGCGGATGAGCGACGTCAGCAGGAGGGCATCGGAGTCGAGCTCGCTTGTTGCGGCGGCTCCAGCGGTGGTGGGTTCGGCTTGCTTTGCGCTCGCGGGCCCGCGACTCGGGCGGATTCCGCGGCGGCGAAGCCGTGCCCAGGAGTCGGCGATCACGTCGCGCGGATGTGCGGGGGCCCGCTTGCCGGAGAATTCCGCGTCGTAGACGTCGCTGAGGAGCCGCGAGTATGAGGTGAGGTCTTGAGTGGAGGGGAACGCCGCTTCGAGGGGGAGCGTCATGCCGTCGCCTTTCTGGCGGACCGGCTCGCGTCGCTGCGTCTGCTGGCATCGTGCTGGAGTCTGGGCGCCAGGAGTCGATTCAACCCCATTCGCGTGCGGGTTACCTGAAGGAGGTGTTCGGGGGTTGCCGAGGGTTGCGTGGGATGTCGTCGTGCGGCATGCCGCGGGGGAGCCGAGTCGTGCATCCGGTGCCTTCGCAGGTGGCGTGGATGCGGTCCTACCGTGGCGTCGTTCAGCGGCCGCAGGCGAAGCCTGCTCGGCCGCACCTCGAGTTAGGAGTTGTCATGACCGACACACAGGTCGCGCTTGTCACCGGAGCAGGTCAGGGAATCGGGCGCGGGATCGCGCTGAAGCTGGCCGCGGATGGCTACGACATCGTGGTTGCCGACCTCGATTTCCAGGCGGAGAAGGCTGCCGGGGTCGTCGCGGAGATCGAAGCCCTCGGTCGCCGTGCCGTGTTCGTGGCGGCGGATGTGTCGAAGAAGGCAGACGTCGAGGCTGCCGTCGCGACGGCGGTCGAGAAGCTCGGCGGGTTCGACGTGATCGTCAACAACGCTGGCATCGCGCAGGTGAAGCCGATCCTCGAGGTCACGGAGGAGGAACTCAACAAGATCTTCCAGATCAACGTGAACTCGGTCGTTTACGGCATTCAGGCCGCGGCGAAGTCGTTCATCGAGCGGGGAGTGAAGGGGCGCATCATCTCGGCGGCGTCGATCGCGGCTATCAAGGGCTTCCCGATCCTCGGCGCGTATTCGGCGTCGAAGTTCGCGGTGCGCGGCCTCACGCAGGTCGCAGCGCAGGAGCTGGCGACGCACGGCATCACGGTCAACGCGTACGGCCCCGGCATCGTTGGTACGGGCATGTGGGAGCTCATCGACAGCGAGCTGTCGAAGATCAATGGCAAGCCGCTCGGCCAGAACCTGAAGGAGAACGTCGAGTCGATTCAGCTCGGCCGCATCGAGACGCCAGAGGACGTCGCGGGCGTGGTCTCGTTCTTCGCGAGCCCCAACGCCGGGTACGTGACCGGCCAGGTGCTGTTGGTCGACGGCGGGATGCTCTACAACTAGCCAGCGGTGGCTCCGCGCGCCACACCGCCGCTCGCGACACGTCGGCGACACGGTGGTGCGCGGAGCTCTCAGGTTCCGCTAGGATGGTCGAGTTGTCCACGCGGAGAACAAAGCCACGGGCTGTGGCGCAGCTTGGTAGCGCACCTGACTGGGGGTCAGGGGGTCGCAGGTTCAAATCCTGTCAGCCCGACGGTGAGATGTCGCAAGACATCGAAATAGCTCGAACCTGCAGTTGCAGGTTCGGGCTATTTCGTTTTTCTGGTGAGGGTCTCTCGGGATGCCGGCGGGTTGGTAGTCCTTGCTGACTTTGCAAAGGACTTTGCCGTAAGTCGCGTAGATGACGATCACGTCCAAGTCACCTGGGATCGCCGGTCTGAGTGGTTGTGTCGGTCCGGTTAATGGTCTCTCGATGCTGGCGCCTTAGCGGAATTTTGAGGACGGGGGCACAGCGTCGCTCTATGGGCCCAGGCATTCGCAGATGTGGCTCGTAGTCCGCCTGCATCCGCTCGTAAGGTGTCTAGTCGACGTCATCCGGAACTTCTTGCACCTGCGTCTACTATTTCATCTAGTGCTCGTTTGGGTGGAACTGCATTGCCTGCAGCCCTAGTTCACCTGGCTCGTCGACGGCACCCCCTCCCGAAGAGGTCGATGTCCTTCACCTACCGCTCGCGCTGCTGCGCCTTGTCGCAGCACGCTCGCGTTCCCTTCCGGATCGCGGCCCGCATCCGACGTGCCTTGTGCAGAGCTTGCTTCTACCTCTCATTCAGCGGAGCCAATGGTCCTCACTAGGCCTCGAAATCTCAGAGGTCCCGGGCGCCATGTTCGCGAGGCGGACCTATCTCCGAAGGAAGCCGCTCGCTTCGACGTCGCGGGGATCAGTCGCTTGCGCGTAGTCGCGGCGTGTTTGCTGGTTCTGCACGAAGAACGCACACGATAATGGGCCGGTCACCATCTATGTGCTCCACCTGATCAACAGGATGAGGTGGTTTCGCACAAACCCGCTGACTACTCGGCTTCAGGAGCACTTGCCCGTGTGCAGCGAGACAAGGAAGTCTAATGCAGATCACCTACCTCCGTATTTCTGGCTTCCAATCGTTCGGTCCGACGCCGACCACGATCGCGCTGCGTGATATCACCTACGTACTTGGCCCGAACGGAGCCGGAAAGACGGCGGTGCTCGAGGCGCTGTCGCGGCTGTTCAGCCCGCTTCCTACGCAGCGCAAGATCCGACACTCCGACTTCCACATCGCCGCCGGTCGCACCGCTGTCGAGGTGCATGCAGACGGGCCCGAGCTCTGGATCGAAGTAGACATCGAGGTCCCGGAATCGGGCGAGGACGGCGACCATCCGTCTGTCCCGCCTAACTTCGCGCACATGCGCATCGCAACTGAAGACGGAGTACCTCGAATCCGCGTCCGACTTACCGCCACGATCGCTCCGGACAATGTCATCGAGGAGAAGCTCCAGTACATCCTCGAAGCTGACGCCGATGGGACGCCGACGCAGCGAGCTGATATGTCCCGATTCGACCGCGCCAACATCGAAGTGCACTACCTGCCTGCGCGCCGCGATCCCGCTGAGCTCATCGCCTATACCACCGCTTCGCTCGTCGGACGGGCGCTGCGTGCTGCCGACTGGACAGCGGAGCGCACCACGCTCGACACGCTGTCCAAGGATCTCACCGACTCGCTTGCAGGGAACGCAGCGGTCAAAAGCATCGGCGTGCAGCTTGCTGGGGAATGGTCTGGGCTTCACTCCGGCGCCTTCTTCACTGACCCTTCAATCGCGTTCGGCAGTGGCGACCTGGAGAGTGTGCTGCGTCAGCTGACGGTCTCGTTCGCGCCGTCTCCGGCCGGTTCGTCGCTGCCGTTTGATCGGCTCAGCGATGGCCAGAAGTCTCTGCTCTACATTTCGCTAGTGCTCGCCTGGCAGTCGCTCGCGCGGGAGGTGTTGGACGGCACGGAGACGGCCTTCGATCAGCACCGACTCCGACCGCCGGTGCACACCATCATCGCGCTGGAGGAACCGGAGAACAGCCTTGCTCCGCAATACCTCGGTCGCATCATCCGGCAGCTCCGCAAGGCCGCCGAGCATGGAGACTCGCAAGCGCTGATTGCAACCCATTCACCTGCCCTGCTGCGCCGCGTCAATCCTGAGGCCATCTGCTTCCTCCGTCTTGACGGTGATCGTCAGTCTCAGGTGCGTCGGATCGTCCTACCGTCCAAGAACGACGAAACGGCGAAGTACGTTCGCGAGGCGGTGTTGGCGTTCCCCGAGCTCTACTTCTCGCGCTTGGTCGTTCTCGGTGAGGGCGATAGTGAGCAAATCGTGTTGCCGCGCGTACTTGCTGCGGCCGGCGTTGCGGAAGATGACGCGTCAGTCTCCGTTGTCCCGCTGGGCGGTCGCCACGTCAATCACTTCTGGCGCCTATTGAACGAACTGGAGATCCCGCACGTTACCCTGGTTGATCTGGATTCCGGTCGGTACCAGGGAGGGTGGGGTCGCGTGAGCAACGCACTTAAGCAGTACAACAAACTCAACCCAGATACCTTCACGGACGCCCAGATTGACGGGCTCGCCAAGTGGGACGACGTGGTCGATTTCCCCGTCTACAACGATGTGAGCCGTAAGATCGGTCACGGCCCGATCTATGCGCTGGAGCAAAAGAGCGTCTACTTCTCCCACCCGGTAGACCTCGACCTGATGATGCTCGAGGCCTTCCCCGACGCATACGGGGTGGAGTCGGTCGAAGCGCCCGACGAGAAGACCATCGCCGCCGTGCTCGGCAAATCTCACGCGAATGAGGACCACTTGCCCGAGGACGCCTTCGAGCTCTTCGATGACTACCACCGCTTGTTTGATCTCAAGAGCAAGCCCGCGTCGCACCTCAAGGCGATGGCGGCCCTGACTAACGAGCAACTCCTGGCGGATCTCCCCGAGGTCTTGCAACGCCTGGTCGCGGACCTGCAGGCCAAACTCGAGGCGCTTCCCGAGTGATTCCGCCAGAGGACTGGACTGCGGTCGGCGGGCTGGAGCTCGAGCCGAACGCTCTGAAAGCAGTCAGCGAGACCAACGCGAACGTCGTCGTTACCGCTGGCCCTGGCGCAGGCAAGACCGAGCTGCTCGCCCAGCGCGCCGACTTCCTGTTTCGGACGGGAGCGAGCCCGTACCCGAAGCGCATCCTGGCGATCTCGTTCAAGGTCGACGCCGCCCGCAACCTGCAGTCCCGCGTTCGGCTACGCTCCGGTTCTCAATACGCCGCTCGCTTCGACAGCTTCACCTTCCACGCGTTTGCCAAGCGCCTCATCGACAACTACCGTCCGGCACTCACGGGCCAGAACGCGCTGAACCCGGACTACCGGATCGATGCCCGCACGCGCATCCAGAACCAGCAGATCACCTTCGATGACCTCGTGCCTCTCGCGCTGGAGATCCTCGAGAAGAACGACTACGCCCGCGGCGCGCTGCGACAGACCTACAGCCACGTATTCATGGATGAGTTTCAGGATGCAACGACGGCGCAGTACGCCTTCTTGAAAGAAGCCTTCGCCGGCACCGGCGTGCACCTCATCGGCGTCGGTGACACCAAGCAGCGCATCATGGGCTTCGCGGACGCACTCGAAGGTGTCATGGCGACCTTCGCCGACGACTTCGATGCGACTGCTCTGCAGCTCTATCAAAACTTCCGATCCAAGCCTCGGCTGCGCCGGATGCAGAACCGCATGATCTTGGAGATGGACCCGTCCGCGGTGAGCCCGGACGAAGACCTCGAAGGCGAAGAAGGCATCCTGAAAGTGCTCCGCTTCGACACCGACGAGGATGAAGCAGCTTCGGTCACGGAGATGATCGGCGATTGGCTCGACGAAGGAGTGCCGTCACGGGAGATCACAGTGCTGGCTCGTCAACAGCCGCACCTCATCACGCGCGTCTTGGGGGAGCACCTCACCGCTGCTGGCATCCCGTACCGCAACGAGCAGCAGTCCCAGGATCTGACCGCGGAGCCCGCTGCCGCCCTGATCTTCAACTTCCTCCGGGTCGTCGCGGACGACGGCCGTCCCGAGGCGTACTCGGAATTGGTGCGCATGGTGACGCGCGGCGGAATCGAAGAAGCTGACGGCGTGCTGGACAGCAAGCTCCGAACGCTCCTCCGTGAAGCACGGCTGACCGTGCGCGCTGCCGGGTTTGATACGTCGGGCTTCGCCTCGTGGAAGCCGCTCATCAACTCGTTCGTCGAGTTCGTAACGCGTCCGGCGCTCAATGCGCTGTCGCCGTCGTATCAGCAGGGCTCGCGGCTCAATGACGTGATGAAGGAAGCCGCCGGTGGCTTCAAGCGCGAGTTGGCGGTCGACGGTGAGCCGGTCGCCGCGCTCGACCGCCTGTCGGAAGAAGATGCCGTCCGGATCCTGACTGTGCACAAATGCAAGGGTATGGAGTTCGAGAAGGTCATCGTTTTCGGCGTTGAGCCCCAGTTCTTTTGGGGCAAAAAGGACGCCGACGTGAAGGCCGAGTTCTTCGTGGCTATCTCACGGGCGAAGGATGAGCTCGTCCTGACGACAGCGCGCCACCGAACAAAGCCGGACGGCGCGAACGCCCACTGGCGCGAGGATTCGCCATCACATGAAGAGTTGCTTGGGTATGCCGATGAACCCTGAGCTGTCGTCCCGCACAGCCCGTTCGATCCGGAAAGGCTCGAAGCTTCACGTCGTTGATGTCGAGAAGCTCAAGCGAGCCTCTGACGAGGAGCCCTTCGTTCGTGAAAGTTTCGAGCTACTAAAGGTGGCATCGATGCTCCTCGTTGGAAAAAGTCGAGCCGATCGCGATATCAATCCTCGCGGGCGGGTATGCGCTGCCAGCCCGGTGAAACGGTGCGCAGGTCCTGTCCCGGGGTCCACGCCCTGACCTGGGAACGAACGAGCGCACCCGGATAGGACTTGCCCGAACCCATCTCCCGGTACACGTCCTTCCCCGTGTTCTCGACCCAGATCAGCGACTTCCGCTCCGCGGTGAGCCAGTCCTGCAGGAAGTGGGCGTCTATCAGGAGCTCGTTCTGGCCGACGTTGACAGAGTGCCGCAGAACAGCGATGAGTTGGCCGCTCGCGTCGGTCCACCCGTTACGGCCGTTCCAGTGGAGGATGCCCGGTGCGGGTCCAAAGAACTCAGGAGCGGGGGTATCGAACGAGATGGTTTCGAGGTTTCCTGGCGCGTACTCGTTCTCGCCGAGCAGCTCCCACACTGCGGGTCGCGTCGGAACGGTGAGTGGGTTCGTCCACTCGTGCTTCACGACACTCAGCGTCTCGCCGTGGTGGTGCCCGAACGGGTACTCGCCGACGTACCCGTTGTAGCTAGTGGGGAGCCGAGACATCCCAAGGCCGTTGATCAAGTCCCGTCCTTCGAGTTCGCCAAGGGCGACGGGAAGATCGTCGGTGCTCACCACGTGGGTGTAGAGGTTGGTCCAGACCTGGTGGGTGCGCTTCGTGGTGTCGCCGGTGAGGTCTGAGCTGTATGAGCCCGACACAACGATGTAGGGGCGTCCGTCTCGTTCGGCGGAGGTGACATCGATAGTGGGCAGGTCGGAGTCATCAGCCACCCATTGGGCGTCAGTTCTTCCAATCTTCGCGTCCCAGTTGTAGGCCGGCACCCAGGGACGGGGCGCATCGCTCGCGGGTTCAAACTCGGTCACTGTGGGGTCGACCTGCCGGACGATGGAGGATTCGGGTCCAGGAACTGCCGGCGGAGGGGCTTCCCAAGAGTCTCTTGTCCTAGGCGCGTGGTCGGATAGATGCCCGACAAGCCGGTTGAGCGCGATCCACTGGTACTTCTTGCCGATCCGTTCGATCCACTTCGGCTTCCCGCGCCCCGGCCCGTACTTACCCAGCACGTAGCCGTCGAAATTCGAAGGCAGGCGGGGTTGGTATCCGAACCGGATGACCTCTGCGACCACCCATCGCGCGCCGGCTGCGACGTCAACACCTGGCCGATCAAGGAGCTCGTGCGTGAGATGGTAAATGAAGAAGTCGTCGGCCGTGGTGGAGTGCACGAGCTTCGGGTAGTCGGTGTTGTCGTAAGGGGCAATGTCGTCTTCCGTCGGCCACGTCAGCGGCCAGGTGCTGCTGTAAGGGGGCCGGAAACGGTTGGGCGTGACTTCTGAGGGGAGCGCTCCGCGATCGTGTGCCGCTTCGAGGATGCAGCGTGCGGCGTCGCGAACGGCAGCGTTGGGGGTCAGGTCTGCGGAGGTTGCGAAGAATGCGGCCCAGACGACGCTGGCCGCTGCAGTCCAGTCCGCGCCGCTGCCGCTGGACAGCAGCGCCGAGTAGGAGACCTGAAGCGCGCGTTCGACGACCCACTCGTCGTCGACGACGCAGAATCGTTCGAGCAGGGCGGCGGATTGGTGAGGATGGCGCGCGAGCAGGCGGGCTGCGGCGATGGTGGCTGGCTCGCGAACGCGACGATCCGTCGCGCTAGTTGCCCACAGCAGTGCGGTGACCCACAAGCGTGTGGTTTCCGCGCCGACCTGGTCGAGTGGTTTCTCACCTCCCCAGCGGATGAGACGGTCGACCGCTCCGCTGGTGCCGTGACTGGTGTGCAGCCACCCGGCCAGAAATTGATCACGGGCCGCCATGTTGAGTCCGCTGAGGAACTCGTGGAGGAAGTCGGCGTTGAGCGGGTGGCCAGGGCGAGCTGCGAGCCTGAACAGCATCGTGAGGCCTGCGTCGAAGGTCTCACGGCGGCGCAAAGCGTTGGTGATGATGCTGCCCGTGTCGGGAGTGATGGAGGACACAGCTCGCCAGGCCGTGCCGGCGATAACGGCAGCGTCGCGGGCTGCGGTGTCGGGGATCTCGGCAGTGAAGGCGGGTAGATCGAGCCCGAAGCGTTCGGCGACGACCACCGAGACCGCTTCGAGGAGTCCGACGTCGATGGTCGTGTCGAGTCCGATGAGGTCTCCGAGGCGACCGGACAGCTGAGTGCGGATGCCAGCCGCGTCGTTCACGTGCGCGAGAGCGTCGGAGGCGATCAAATGGTGGCCGATGCGCTCGAAGGTGATGGTGATGATGTCGGTGCCGTAAGGGCTGCTGTCCGGGATAACGTCTTCTTCGACAAGACCTTGCGCGATGAGTCCATCGAGCAGGGACTTCTCCACACTGTTATCGGACCAGATCGGGTTCAGCACCGCCTGCGCGGCGACGCGGGTGAGCGGGGCGCCGTCCTGGTCTGCGATAGCGCCGGCCAGGACGTGCATCGCGCGGTGAACGATCTGGTCGGACACTGATGCGTCGATGCGGTTGCTGACGGCCTCGTTCGCGTGGTCGAGGACGATTTTGGTGAGCTCGCCCAGCCCCATGTTGGCCTGGTCGAGCGAGAGGCGGCCATCGGATTGCAGCGCTTCGCAGACTAACCGGAGGTAGAGCGGGTTATCGAACTCGCCGTGGATCGGTGGTGACGTCGGAGGCTCGAGGCCGTAGAACGCTGCGTATTCGCTGACCGCCTCGAACTCGACGCCTTCGAATCCCGTGTGTTCGAATCGGGGAATGGACATGCCGGGCGGGAGGATCTGGTTGACGTAGTGGGTGCGCGCGGTCAGCAGCAACCGAACGTGCGGGTATCTGCTGACGATGGAGATGAGGCGGTCGAGGTTGTCCCGCCAAACCGACCGGGGGCGGGTGTCGTTGAGCGCGTCGATGACGAGCAGGGTGGGTGCTCCTGCGGCGCGCGCGCTTTGGTCCAGGAGAGCGATCGTCTCCTCGCTGGTCAGGTCGGCTGGCATCTGGAGAACGTCGCGGAGGTGGGTGAGTGGGGCGTGGTCATTGAACCAGCGACCGTGCATCACGATGCTGGGCCGACCCTTCTGAAGGCGCTGGGTCGCAGCATCGAGGGCGAGGTAGGTCTTGCCGATGCCAGCGGGTCCGGTCATCAGCGCAACTTGCGAACTGGCGAGCGTTCCGAGGGGGCTGATGAGGAGCTCGATCGCATTTGCGAGTTTCCCGCCCACGTCACGGAGAGCATCGACGGCTTCGGCCGGGAACTGGACCATGTATTCGCGCTGATACTGCCTCCACCCCGCGGTGTCCCAGTGCTCGTGCGTGGCGTTCATCCGATCCACCTCGACGGCCTCCTGCTCCCTGACCACAGCAATGATGGTCTTGAGGGTTTGGTCGAGGCGATGGAACTCAGCATCCGTCCGGGCGCGCTCCCATGTCCTAAGTGCCTCAATGACGGTCGTGACGGCGTTACGAGCAGCATCCAGATCAGCCGCCGTTGCACCGCTTTCGGCGTGCTGCAGGCGTTGTGTCGATTCCGTGAGCTCGTCGACCTGGCCGAGGACGACCTGCCACCACTCAACGTCCGAGCAGAGCGCGGCGATGCTTAGAGCGGCAGGGACGTCCACGTTCAACTCTGGGCTGTACCGAGGTCTAGCAGCCTCGGTCGCGTCCTGCAGTCGGTCGATCCACCACTGTTGGGAGAGAACGTCGGCGTCGAACCAGTACCGCCGCTGGGTGCCCGAGGCGTCCAAGCGGGTTAGGCGTGCGGCGGTGTTCGTTGCCCATTCGAACTCGAAGGTGACGGTCATGCCGTGGTCGGCCGCCATCGTTTGCCAGCCGTCGAGCCAGCCACCGGGGTCGTTTATCTTCTCCAGCAGCGATTTCCCCTTGCCGCTCGTGCGGCCGGTTGGATCGGCGGGGATGGCGATGATGTACCTGGTGAGATCCGGGTGGTTGGTGAGGGCAGCTCTGACGGATGCGTCCAGCTGTGACTTATCAACGGCGGCATGGCTGGTCCAGTACTTCGCTTGCCACCCGTGCTCGGCGCCGCCGGGGAGGGTCCAGTAGCACTCGACGCCTCCGTCGCCTCCGGCTCCGTGAAGGGACACGAACTTCGCATCGGCGTCCGCGGGCTCCTGCGCGACCAGCTCGCAGATGAGTTGCTCGTATCCGTCGCGCTGGCCGCCAGCGCCCAACGACCGCACGCGGGCAAAGTCGATATTAGGAATGTTCACTCGGCTTGCTCGCCGGGCTGGACACGCTGCTCCGCTTGTCCAGTTTCGTTCAGCGGGTCTGTGCACGGACTCGTTTGGTCCGGATCATCATGTCTCTCGAGTGAAGAACTCCGAGGGGAGGATCGTTGCGAGATGCCGCAATCATCCGGCACTGGCGCTCGCATTGAAACGGCCGAGAAGCGGGGGCTGTTCATCGAGATGCTTGACGATGTCGAAGTGGTTGTGGGACACGATCGATCGGCGGAGCCAGCCAGCAAGCGAGCTCCTCTCGGCGCGGATCGGCTGCTACGGAAGTTGATCGCCGATGCCGCCCGGCGATGCATCGTGGTTGAGGGGAAGAACATCATCCGTCGTCGCCCATTCGTTCCGCTTCTGCGTCGTTACGGCGGGCTTCATGCTGATAGTTGTCTGCGATGCCCCGCAGGATGCGAGCCGTGCGTGGCCACCGTGTGGCGATCTTGCTAGCCATTTCCCGGTACTGCTGTTCGAGCACACGCTCCTGATCGCCGCCATCGAACAGGCCACGCGAAGTCACACCACGTTGATTGGTCCTGCCGATGTGCAAGCCCGTGTCGATCCGTGCATTGCCAACGTTTTCGATGACTTCCCGAACGGCTTCGGCCGGCCAAACCCCGTCTGACCCAACGGGGCTCGAGGCAAGTACCTGCCCGATCTGCTCGTCGCCGATCGATGCTCGCCCACTATCCGCGAGGGCAAGGCGGGCGGCGCGTACCCATTCCGTGAGGTGGTCGGCGTCGATATTGCCGTCGTCCGCGAGTCCGGGGAGCGTGCGCCAGTTGCGGAGCACTGAGAAGGATAGGTGCGCGAAGGCCTGCTCCTGTGGGGTGGGTGTTCGCTTGGGCTCCCCTTCCGCGCGGAAGATGGCGCTCACCATATTGACGAAGTCAGTGGGATCCTTACTCAGCGCCCGGTAGAGGGCGCCCGAAGGCTCATGGTCGTGGACAAGCTCAAAGAACATGAACTCGTAGCCTGGGAGCTCGTCGTCGTCGGGCACCCGTTGTTCCATGTATTCCATGAGTTTACCGACGTCGTAGCCGCTCATCGTGGTGTTCTGGGGAGGCTCCGTTCCTCGACGTATTGCGTCGAACACCTCCTTGACGAGACTGATCTCCGGTTCCTGATGCTCGTGCAGCATGATGCTCAGAAGTGCCATCGCCTCCCAAGGGCGACCATGGTGAACGAAGCGCCGAACACCCTCCACCCGATCAGCAGAGGCCGCAGCGAAGGGCTGAGCTCGCTTCCAATAGGCCTCTTCGAGTCCTTCGCCCAGCGAGGACACTTCAGTCCAGTACTGGCGGGAGAGGGGCACTGCCGCCATCAGAATCTCTCGAGCTTCGGCCTCCTGAAGCGCCGGGCTTGCTAAGGCTTCCTTCAGCCACTCCATCCCGCCTTCGTGGATTTTCACACCCACGTAGTTCAACGCTGCTTGATTCAAGTTGGGCTCCGATGAACTCAGCCACCCGAGAATCTCTTGATCTGGTGCATTGGCCGTGCCTGCGAGCAGCCGTCCCACGACATGGGGTGTCTTGACATCGATGGTGAGCGAGCGCAGTGCGTCTGAGCCGAGCACAAGTACGTGGTCGAGCGCCTCGCGTTGAAGTCGCGCGAGTTCGATGTCGTATCCGTCGTCGCCCAGCTTGAGATTGGGTACGTGAGCCCGCCAGTCGAAGAGACTGGAGAACCGTCGCCCGTCCTGGGTGGGCGCAAGGGCGTCGGCAAGTTCGCGGAACGTGACCACGTCCTCAGCGGGCATAGCCCACTCGGCGTCGGAGTACTCCTCGTGCCGATCTGCCTCGCTGCTCAGCGTTTCCCAAACCGCATACACGTCTTCGGGCGACCAGTCTTGAGCGCCGATGACCTCGCGGAGCTTGGCTAGGACTGTGACTCGTTCCTGGGGTGGCAGTTCATTGATCCGCGGAACAAGCTCCTTCCAGCGTGCTGCGTCGGTCCCAGCAGAGGCGGTGACGAGGCTGACGAGCTCATGAACGAAATGCCCCCAGTCCGCATAGGTGACCGATTGCCGGATGGGCGACCAGTCGCGATACGTTGGAGCGTGCGGCTGGAAAGCAACTGCGTGACTCTCAGGCCAGACGCCGAGGGCAAGCTTCCAGCCGACATCGAGTTCGCGCTGCAGGATACGCGCGATAACGGCGAGCTTGTCGTCGACGCTCGCGCCACTCTGAGGCAACCAGCCCGCGGCGACATTCTGCAGGCTCTCGAGCGGACGATTGCTTAGCCGACCACCGGGATCCAGCGCGGACAGCCTTCCAAGAAGCGCTGCCGCCCGACCGAAATAGGTCGGCGACCAGCACAGCGTCTCGAGTGCCCACAGCAAGTTGGGGTGTGGCGACGATGGTCCGAAAAGAGTGTCTGTGCCGCTGTCTTGGAACATCGTGCGAAGAATCGGGCCGGTGCGGTCCAAGTCGAGTTCAACCGCATCCTGAAATATCTCCGGGGCGGCTTCCGCCAAGCTGGGCAGGACGCTGGCCAGTCGAGCCCAGGTCGTTCCTGTGTCGTCGGCGTTCGCAGCTTGAAGTAGATCGTGAACGAGCCGGCTGACCCGCCCCTGCATGGCTAGGTCAGCGGGAAGCTCGACGTCACTCGCGGCGGCGAGCGCTAGTCCGTCCGCCGCGCCTTTTCTGAGCGTCTCTGAATGGGTCGGGTTGGTGCCTTGGGCGCTCGCGGTCAGACGAGCGACGGCATCCATGCCCTGGTTGGGGTCCGGTGTCAACAGAACATCTGCGACAACCTCGGCCCACTTCGATAGTTCACCATCAGTGAGCGTCGGTAGGAGAAGAAGAGCAGCCTCTGCCGGCGAGGTGACGCGCCAGGTGCCGCCCGAACGAACGAACGGTGCATCCGCACGGCCCGCGAGACTTTTCAAAAGGCGATCGATATCGTCGCGTGATCGTCCGGTCAGCCTTTCGATTACTGTGATGTCGCCTTCAGCGTTCGTCCACGAACCAACCAGAACGAGCGGTGCGAGGATTGCGGCTTGATCGGTATTGGTGACCCACTCTGGGGCTCGGAAGCGTGGTTCGCGCGCGATCGAACGAACGAGCGCGGGCACACTGCGACGCGCAAGGGCCACCATCGCCTCGGCCTTGTTCGAGTCGGACACGACGGCCTTAAGCGCCTCGCGAGCGGTTGCGCGGTCTACCTTGCGGAGCTCAATCTTCTTGGCGTTTCGAATGATGTCACCAGACTCGGCGATCAAGATCACCCGATGTCCGTTGTCGACGGCGGCCGCGAGGTCGGGCACATCGGAAAACAACGGAATGAGTATCAGAGGAGACCGCGATTCGGTCAGCCGCTGCCAGGCGGCGCTGTCGGTGACAACAATGGCCCGGTACTGAAGGTCGCTCTGCGCAGCCAAGGCGGCGAACGTGAAGGCAAGGGCCTCATCGCGCCACGGCGCTTGAACGGCCAAGATCCCATCGCCGGATCCTGCAGCAGTAAGGGTTGCACGCAACTCGTCGGCCTCAGCGGTGCGTCCAGCCGCGAAGAAGTCAGCCGGGAGCGCCACCGTCGTGCGACCCTGAAAAGCCTGCCACCACCGTTCGATGGTCTGTGCGTCTCGCGGTCGGTAGCCTAATCGCTCCGAAATCCAACGATGTACGGACGGAGATTCTTGGAGCCAACTCTCCAGAGCGTGCGCATCGATAGCCTTCACGTCAGAGAACTTCTTCTCGGCGGCGCGATCGGAAGCCCACGCACTACCGCCAGCCCAGTTTCTCGGCGTGGCGAAGACAAAGACTGAACTCGCGTCAGCGGGGAGCGCGAGCACCCGCTTGTCGTAGTCGCTCTGAGCCTTTCCTTTCGGATTTGCGTCCGTGCCGAACTCGAGGCGCAGCTCGCCGGCCGGGAGGTGCGCGCTACCTGCAGACGTGGCGGTGCCGTCCCAACCAGGCGCCGCCACACCTTCGTGAGCACGGACTTGCAGATTGCTGATGCCGGTAGTCACCGCGAGAAGGCGGCGCATCAGTTCGGGAAAGGCGGCCTTCGCATCATCGCGAGCAGCCCAGACGTTCAGTTCGTTCGCGGTAATAAGCTCCGGTCCGTCCGTGCGGAGTGCGGGCGCAACTGACGAAGCGCTTGAACCACGCTCTTTCTGAAGACGCAGTACCTCTTCTCGAGCGAAGCGATGCTGCTTCGAGCCAGGCACACGCGCCGAAATGAGGGTGCCCGCCGTGACCCAGTTCCTGACTGTGTTCTCGTGCACCCCAAGAAGATTCGCTGTTTCGCGAACGTTTAAGAGTGACTTGAGCTCATCTCCACTTTTCATACCACGAGTCTATCGCATTGTGGACTTTGTGTACCGAGATGGTTTGGCCAGTTCGATAAGTCGAATCCGACGTTCGGCCAGATCTGTCATCGGGTGACGCCCTCGAGACCCGATGCCACGCTGCGCGTCTGAGAAATCATTGCTCTGAACGAGGCTGTCCAGAGCGCGCATCGGATGCGCGATCTGCTGTGCACAGACACGTTTATGGGGGAAGAGGCGGATCTTGCTCTCGACCCGGAGATGACGACGCCGGATTCGTAGACGCGGTCGGTGTCGGGACCTCATCAGCATGCGCGCCCGGATCGAATTCTCTGAGCCTCGTTGCCGATTCGACCTCCCACAGAGTCGGTGGATCGCGCTCAAGCGGGACGCGCCTCAGTTCTTCGGGAACCTCGCGCGCACCGCGTCGATGCCCTGTTGCGCGCTTCGCCGCACCTCGATTTCGGGATCCTTCAGCAGCGGGCGCAGGAGTTCCACGTCTTCGACCGCGCCTACGGCTCCCAACGACCTCGCGGCTGCCGATCGCACTCGAGTCACGCTGTCGCCGAGCAGTCCGGCGAGTTCGGATGCTGCTGGGAGCGCGCGCGCCGCGACAACCCTTGCTCCCATTTCACGGACGCGCCAAGCCGGGTTGCCGAGCGTGCCGATCACCGCAGGCGCGGCCGACTCATCCCAGACGTACAGCAGTGCTCGCGTGCCCCAGAGCTCCGGCCAGTAGAGGACAGGCGCACCGTCGAGGATTCCTTGCGCGTGATCGCCGCCGACAAAGAGAAGAAGGTCGTCGCCCTCGTCATGCCCCTTGATGAGGTTGAGTGCTCGCTCAACAAACTCGGGCTGGCCGTACCGCTCGACGGCAGCCGCCAGCCGCTGCTCGAGCGGCAGGTCTACAGGAACGGGCGCAGGGTCTGAAGAGGAAATGTCAGGCATCCGATCACCCTACGCGGACCGCGCTCCGGTCAGTTGCCTAAGAGGCGCCTTCGCGCGTCGAACTCAGGATACTCCCGCCGCATCCTCATCCGCCGCCACATTCTTCTGCACGGCGAACTGCGTCCGGTGCAGTTCCTCGTACCGCCCGGCTGCGGCGAGCAGTTCCTCGTGTGTGCCGCGCTCCACGATCGAGCCATCCTCGATCACAAGGATCTGATCGGCACTCCGAATGGTGGACAGCCGGTGGGCGATCACCATCGCCGTCCGCCCCTGGAGTGCCTCGCTGAGGGCCGCCTGCACGGCGGCCTCCGACGTCGAGTCGAGCGCGGCCGTCGCCTCGTCGAGGATGACAACCCGCGGCTGGGCGAGCAGGAGCCTCGCGATGGTCATCCGCTGGCGCTCACCGCCAGACAGGCGGTAGCCACGCTCGCCAACCATGGTGTCCAGCTGGTCGGGCAGCGAGCGGATGAGCGGCTCGAGCCGCGCCCGGCGCACCGCATCCCACACCTCGTCGTCGGTCGCTTCGGGCCGGGCGAGGCGCAGGTTGGAGAGGATGGTCTCGTGGAACAAGTGGCCGTCCTGCGTCACCATGCCCAGGGTGTGCCGCATGGAGGCGAAGGTGACGTCGCGGACGTCCGCGCCCGCAAGACGCACGGCACCGCTGTCGACGTCGTAGAGGCGCGAGAGGAGCTGCGCGATCGTCGACTTGCCGGCGCCGGAGGTGCCGACGAGGGCAACGGTCTGCCCCGGCTCGATCCGGAAGGACACACCGTGCAGCACCTCCTCGCCGCCGCGAGTATCCAGCGTCGAGACCTCCTCGAGCGAGGCGAGCGACACCTTGTCGGCGGACGGGTAGCCGAAGTGGACATCGTCGAACTCGACGGAAACTGGGCCTTCGGGAACGGTGATGGCGTCGGGCTTCTCCTGGATGAGCGGTTCAAGATCAAGCACCTCGAAGACGCGCTCGAAGCTGACCACGGCGCTCATGATCTCGACGCGCGCGTTCGCGAGGCTCGTCAGCGGCGCGTAGAGGCGGGTGAGGAGCAGCGCCAGGGTGACCACGTCACCGGTTTCCAGCTGGCCGCCGAGCGCGAGGACGCCGCCAAGCCCGTAGACCAGGGCGAGGGCAAGCGCGGAGACGAGCATCAGTGCAGTGAAGAAGACGAACTGCAGCATCGCGGTGCGGACTCCGATGTCGCGAACGCGGGCCGCGCGGACGCGGAACTCCTCGGCCTCCTCATCCGGCCGACCGAACAGCTTGACGAGGGTCGCACCGGGCGCCGAGAAGCGCTCGGTCATCTGCGTGCTCATCGCCGAGTTGTGGTCGGCGGCCTCGCGACGCAGCGCGGCCAGGCGGCTGCCCATCCGGCGTGCGGGGATGAGGAAGATGGGGAGCATGATCACGGCCAGCACGGTGACGAGCCAGGACGTGCTGAGCATGACGATCAGGGTCAGGATGAGCGCCACGAGGTTCGTGACCACGCCAGACAGTGTGCCGCTGAAGGCCTGCTGAGCGCCGATCACATCGTTGTTGAGGCGGCTCACGAGGGCGCCCGTCCGTGTGCGGGTGAAGAACGCGATCGGCATCTTCTGCACGTGGTTGAAGACGGCGGTGCGGAGGTCCAGGATCACGCCTTCGCCGATCCGCGCCGAGTACCAGCGCGTCACGAGCGACACGGCGGCGTCGGCGATGGCGACGAGAGCGATGACGACGGCGAGCCACACGATCGTGGAGACCGCGCCCTTCGCGACGATGACGTCAATCACCCGGCCGGCGAGCACCGGCGTCGCGACCGCGAGAACAGCGCCCACGATCGAGAGTGCGATGAAGATCACCAGCTTCGACCGGTAGGGCACCGCGAACGTCAAGATCCGCCGCACCGACTCACGGGAGATGCCGTTCTTGCTGTTCTTGGCGTTCGAGATCTTGTAGAGCGAACTCCAGGCCACGCCTTCCATGCTCATAGCGGTTCCTTCCGTAAGCAGACGGCTCAGCCTAGGCTTCGAGCCGCCCAAGTTCGGCGTTGTCCGCCAGGGGCGCAGAACCTGAGGTGCTCCTCCTCGAGTGGGGCGGCCGCCCCCTACTTTCGGATCCCGGCGAGGACCACATCCAGAGCGGCCTGCGCCCGGTCGCGAGCGGATGCATCGCGGCTCACGACCGCGTAGATGAGGCTTCCCACGAGGAGGTCGACGACAGCGTCAGGGTTCGTGCCCGGACGGAGCTGTCCTGACTCGATGCCAATAGCCAGCGAAGAACGCAGGGCCTCGCGCACGGGTGCGAACAGCTCGGCCATCTTCTCAGTCGCCTGCGCATCGGTTGTCGCAGCGGCAGTCAGGGCGCGCACGAGCGGTGCCGTCGACGGCGATGCGAGGCGCTCGTGCGACAGCTCGAGCCAGACACGAAGGTCGGCGGCAGGTTCCCCCGTCGCGGCGGGCGTCTCCAGCGGGAGCATGACCAGGCCCTCGATGACGCAGTCCGCGACGACTGCAGCCTTCGAGTTCCACCAGCGGTACACGGTCTGCCGGCCAACCCCGGCCTGCTTCGCGATCTCGGCCGTCGTCAGGGAGTCGTAGTCACCCTCGAGCAACAGGTCTCGGGTCGCCGCGAGGATCGCCTGGCGAGACGTCTCACTCCTCGGGCGTCCTCGCTGTGCGGTGGCAGATGTCATGCTCCCAGGCTATCCGCGATTTACGGTGCACAATGTCTCGTAAATCATTCGTTGCCAAAGGAGGCACCATGTCGGATGTCCTGGTCATCATCGGCGCCGGAGGAATGGGCGAGACTATCGCGCGGCGCCTCGCGGTTGGTCGCACGACCCTGCTCGCGGACTTCAACACGGACCTGCTCGACCGGCTCTCCGCATCCATGGAGACCGACGGTTTCGACGTGCGCACGGCAAAGGTGGACGTCTCCTCGCGCGAGTCTGTCGAGGCGCTCGCCGCTGCTGCTGCCGAGCTCGGGCCGGTCACGCAGGTTGTCCACACGGCCGGTGTCTCGCCAACCCAGGCGCCGCTCGAAGCCGTCCTGCGCATCGACCTCCTGGCCGCGGCCCTTGTGCTCGAAGCGTTCGGGAACGTCGTCGCACCTGGTGGCGCGGGCGTCCTCATCTCGAGCTCCTCGAGCTACCTCACCCCACCGTTCTCACCTGAGCAGGCGCAGGCCATCCGCATCTCGACCCCGGAAGGCCTGCTCGAGCTGCCCTTCTTCGCTCCCGACGTGCTTGGCAACGCCGGCGTCGCCTACGGCCTCTCGAAGCAGGCCAACCGCATCCAGGTGCAGCACGCGAGCGGCACGTGGGGCGCGCGCGGTGCCCGCATCAACAGCGTCAGCCCCGGAGTCATCTCGACGGCGATGGGCCGCCTCGAACTCGACAGCCCCTCCGGCGCCTTCATGCGCGCGATGGTGGAGCATTCCGGCTCCGGCCGCATCGGCACGCCGAGCGACATCGCCGACGCCGTCACGTTCCTCGTCGGACCCCAGGCGACCTACATCACCGGCATCGACCTCCTCGTCGACGGCGGCAACGTCGCCGCCGTCGCCTCGGGCCGAGTGCCGCTTCCCGGGCGCTGAAGCACGCGCATCCACCCGCCAAGACAACAGCACGCCCGCCACGCAACCCCAGAGATTCAAGAGATAGAGAGCAGCACAGTGGACTCATTCATCGTCACAGGTACCGACAAGGCCGAGCTCCTGCAGGTCGACCGACCGGAGGCGGGGGGATGCGGATGTTGTCGTCCGCATTAAGGCGTGCGGCATCTGCGGGTCGGACGTCTTCTACGTGCACAACGGCGGCATCCCTCCCCGCATCGGCCGGACGCCCCTCGGGCATGAACCTGCCGGCGTGGTGGTGCAGGTTGGCGCGAACGTCGAGGGTGTCGCCGTCGGTGACCACGTTGTCATCAACCCCATGGCCAACCGCGACGGCATAATTGGCAACGGCGGCGCCCAGGGCGCGCTTGCCGAGGAGGTTGTGCTCTTCGACGCGCAGCCGGGCGTGCACTTCCGGGTCATCCCGGCGCACATTCCCTGGGCGGTCGCGGCGCTCAACGAGCCCATGGCGGTCGCCTACCACGGGGTGAACCGGTCGGGCGCGGGTGCGGGCTCGAAGGTTGTCGTCTTCGGGGCGGGGCCGGTCGGCCTCGGAGCGGCGATCGGCTTCAAGTCGAAGGGAGTCGAGCACGTCGTGGTGGTCGACGTGGTGCCGAACCGCCTCGAGAAGGCCCTGCTCGTGGGCGCGGATGCAGTCATCAACTCGGCCGAGGAGAACGTCATCGAACGCCTCAAGGAGCTGCACGGTGAGGTACCAGGCTTCATGGGTCGCGGGTCGAAGCCCGCCACAGACGTCTACTTCGACGCGGCCGGTGTGCCCGTCGTGATCAAGACGGCGCTCGAGGCGGCCAAGAACCGCGCCGTGCTGACCATCGTCGCCGTCCACAAGACGCCCGTCGAGATCGACCTGCAGGAGATCCTCACCACCGAGGTCGACATCCGCCTCTCCATGGGCTACCCGACGGAGATCTTCGAGGTCACCGACTCGATCATCGAGCAGTGGGAGCAGTACCAGCACATCATCAGCGACGTCGTTCCGTTCGCCGAGGTCGATCGTGCCCTCAAGTTGGCGGCCACACCCGGCGCGACCGACAAAGTCGTCGTGGTCTTCCAGTAGGGCAGCGGATGCTCACTCTCGATCCCAAGACGGCACTTGTTGTCGTTGACCTGCAGGCGCTCACGGTTGGCAACGCCGTCGTGGTGCCGCTTGCCCTCCTGCGCGAGCGCGTCGCAGCCCTGCTCGCGGGGTTCCGAGAGGCAGGCGGCACTGTCGTATTCGCGATCTCGACGGGCACCCCGCCGGGCCGGGGCGCGGCTGGGGGTAGCGGACGGGTCTGGCCAGACGAGCTGCTCGAGCTCGACGAGGGGCTCGCGGTCGGGCCAGGTGAGATCCAGGTCTCGCGGGCCGCGCTCAGCACCTTCGCCGGCACAAACCTCGACGCGCAGCTGCGGGCTCGGGGAGTCACGCAGCTCGTGCTCGCCGGTCTCGCGACGACGTTCGGCATCGAGTCGACGGCTCGGGCCGCCTACGACCTCGGGTACAACGTCGTTATCGCCGCTGACGCGATCTCGGATCCGCGGCCCGCCGCCCACGAGCACTCGCTCGCGAACGTCTTCCCGGCTCTGGCGGAGGTCGCCTCGTCTGCGGAGGTTCTCGACGCGCTTCGAGCAATGTAGTCCTCGGACGCAGACACCGGCCTCGCCGCAGTCCTCCGCCGGCCTCGCCTCGCACCACACGAACGGTGCTCGCCGAGGGAGGCGTTCTTGTCTGCCACCATCTCGGAGAGCATGTGCGAGACCGGCTCGACGGTCACGAGAGGTGCACCGCGACCGCGCGGACGGGTGAGCCGTCGAGGCCCGCGAAGGGCAGGGGGAGTGCTGACGGCCACGGCCGTCGAGTGGTGTCGACTGCGGCGAGCCCGACGAGATTCTCGATGATGACACCGCCCTCGCCGAGGAACGCCTCGTGGAACGGCAATCCGGCGGATGCAGCGCTCGCGTCGGTCTGGTCGGGGCTGAGCGTGTCGACCCCGATGACGCTCACCCCGACCTCGAGCAGGCGCTTCGCGATCGCCGGATCCAAGAACGGATGGTCGAGGTAGTCGGGCTGCCCGAACCGTTCCGACCAATCGGTCCTGAACACGACGATCGCGCCGGCCTCGATCGCATCCAGCTGAGCAGCTACCTCGCCGAGCTCGATCCTGCGGCTGCGGCTGCGCGAGCGCGGTCACGTCGACGAGATGCAGTGGAGCGAAGAGTCGCCCGAGTGCGATGCGCTCGACGGTGTCGCCACCGGCGATCGAGTGCGAGGGCGCATCCAGGTGCGTGCCGGAGTGCGTGCCCAGATGCAGTCGGTGGACGACGACGCCGTCGTCGTCAAGGGACGCGGCGGAGGCGACCCGCACCTCGGGGTCACCCGGGTAGATCTGCATGCCGGAGACAAGTGGATGCGTCAGATCGGTGATCAGGGCCGTCATGACGTAAGCCTATGGAGCATTCTGGGCCCTGTGACGAATGTGACGGGAGTGACACCAAGGATTAAGTGCATCCATTAGTCCGGTGGTTAATGTAAATTTCTCACTGCAAACGCTCAGCTTCGATTATTGTGGGCCTGAATCCGCTGAAGCATTCACTCCTTCGGCGCCTCCGCTCTCCCAGGTCACGTGCCCACCGCACGTCCGTTGAAAGGCTGACTGCATGCCAAAGCGCGTCCGACGTTCACTCACCGCCGTCATCAGCGGCATCGCAATCGCGGGGCTCTTCGCCGTCGCGAGCCCCGCATTCGCGGCCCCAGCTCCCGCCGAGCCGGCCCCGACCTGCGAGGCCGTACCGCAAGACGTGGCCATCCTCATCGACACGACCGGGTCCATGAGCGGTGCGATCTCCGCTGCCCAGGACACCGCGGTGTCGGCCGCCAACACGATCAGCGCCGCCGGCGGGCGTGTGGCGCTCGTCGAATACAAGGATGCTGGCGACACGATCGTCGCCCAGACCGCAACCGACTTCACGACCGACGCGGCAGCATTCGCGGCGGCGACCGAGACGCTCTCCGCATACGGCGGCGGTGACAGCCCCGAGGCAGTGCTGTACGCGCTCAACCACACGCTCGACAACCTCTCGTGGACCCCGAGCGCACCGCACGCGATCATCCTCATCACGGATGAGACGTTCCACGACCCGGACGTCGCAGACCCGACGCTCACCGCAGCCAGCGTCACTGCTGACCTCAACGCCAGCAACACGCAGGTCTTCCCACTGCTCACGAGCTCGTTCGCTGACGGTGAGGGCCAGTACACGGCACTCGCAGCAGCAACGGGCGGCTTCGTCACGACGCTCGACGGCTCCGCGGAGACCATCGACGAGATCCTCGAGCGCCTCACCGGCGAAGTTGTCTCGCGTCCGTGGGTGAAGTTCACGGAGGAGTCGTACTCGGGTGTTGTTGGCGAGGCAATCGCGCTGCCGACCATCAGCGGAGCCGACTGCGCGCCGCTCGATGTCGCAACGTGGTCCTGGACGCTCGTCGAGGGTGACCCCGACGTCGCGCCAGGCGCTGACGATGAGGCAACGGCAACTTGGGGTGCGCCCGGCACGTACGCGGTGACCGTCACGCTCACGACCGTCGACGGCCAGACCGCGACGGCCACGACCACCGTTGTGGTCACGGCTGCCCCGACCACGACGCCGACCGCTACGGAAACGACCACGCCGACGCCAACTGAAACATCCACCCCGACGCCAACGGCGACGGCGACGGCGACCAGCACGCCGACGGCAACCGCGACGGCGACGCCCCCTGTGACCGTGACGGTCACGCCGACCACGACGGCTCCGGCGAGCACGACGCCGGTTGCTACGCCCACCGCATCGGCAGCTCCGGGCGGCGGTCTCGCCACGACCGGCGCTGAGAACGTCGGCCTCCTCGCGGGCGGAGCCATCGCGCTCATCCTCGCTGGCCTCGGCACGACGCTCCTGCTCCGCCGCCGCAAGGCCTAACGGCTGAGCGACACCGCGGCTCCCGCTAGGGGAATCCGCTGACGACCACCGCCACCTCCTGAAGTCAGGGAGGTGGCGGTGGTTGTTTTGTGTGCCGTCCGCGCGCCGCGCCACCTCCGCATGCTGCGGGGCGTGCAAGGCTTGGCACATGGATTTGGAGGTGTCGCGCTCGCTCACGATTCCGGCCGCGGAGCTCGGCTGGCGATTCTCGCGATCCTCCGGCCCCGGCGGGCAGCACGTCAACACCACCGATAGTCGAGTCGAACTCTCCTGGAACATCGGCGAATCGCAGGTGCTCACCGACGACCGGCGGCGGGTGCTCCTGGAGCGTCTCGAGAAGCGCCTCGTCGACGGGGTGCTCACGGTGACCTCCTCGGAACGCCGATCGCAGCTGCGCAACAGGGAGGCCGCGCTCGAGAAGCTCGCTGGCCTGGTCCGCGAAGGCCTCGCGCCACCCGGCCCGAAGCGCCGCCCGACGAAGCCCACGAAGGGCTCCCAGCGGCGACGGCTCGAATCGAAGGGGCAGCGGTCGGCGACGAAGGCCCAGCGGCGGCGGCCGTCTGCGGACTGACAGGTTTGCTGCCTTGGGCTTGTCTCGACGTGCCGGTCCTCGCCGCAAATTGGTAGCCTCTCTCGATGACAGCGCACCCACCAGCGGGATGGTTCCCTGATCCGTTCGGCCGATTTGAACACCGCTTTTGGGATGGGTTCCGATGGACCGAGCACGTGGGAGCCAACGGCACCCAAATGCTGGACTCACCGACAGTTCCCCCGCCGGCGCCATTTGCGACCGCTGAGCGTCGAGGATCGAAGGCGCCAGAGGTCCCAACCAACAAACGCGCCCAGCGCCAGATCCAGAAATTGGGCCTTGGCAGCCCGAACGACGATGGTGGAGGAACTCTTTTCTCAGAGAGAGTCTTGGTCGTGCATCAAAAGGCGAAGCTGATCGAGAAGCGTGTCGAGTATGCGATCTTCGACCAACTGGGACGCCCAATGGGTCAGGTGCGTCAGCTTGGCTCTGCCATGGCAGGACTTGTTGCATCGAGCAACAGCACCAAGCGGTTTCAGATTTCAGACGCTGGCGGCAATACGCTGCTGACTCTTACTAAACCAACCACAATCGTGAAGTCGAGAGTGTCGGTCATGCGCGGCGATGGAACGCATGTCGGGCACATCGTTCAGGACAACCTCGGACTGCTCGCCTCCGCGCTCGGAGGTAGGTTCAATGATCGCTTCCGCATGGAGGCGGATGGTGAAGTCGTTGGCACTATCAACGCAGAGGACTGGCGCGCTTGGAACTTCAATATCCAAGACGCCAATGGCACGGAGATCGCTCGAGTCACGAAAACGCGTGCAGGGCTCGCTCGAGAGGCGTTCACAAAGGCTGATCATTACGTGCTCGAAATACACCGAGGTCTTGAAGATCCGCTTTTATCGTTGGTTGTCTCTGCAGCAGTGACTTTGGATGTGGTCCTGAAACCCCAAGGTGATGCTCCTCGGCAACGCCGACGCTAGCGGGTCCGCCCGGCCAGAGCGCTGGCGAGTCAGCCGCGCAGCCTCGGGTCGTAGGTTGGGTCCGGATATGGCTCAGCGCATCCAGTCGTGGATGCTGACGCCTGGAACTCGAAGTGCCACGGCTCGTTGAGGTAGGTCTGGCAGAGGCCGTGCCTGGCTCCGTTGGTGGCGAGCCAGTCGGCGGCTCCGCCTCCCTCCACGTCCACAGCATCGCCAGACACGTGGAGCGAGGTCTCGGGCGAGGCGACCCACCGCGCGGCTTCCTCTTCCGGGCCGTACTCGGCACGCGCATCCCGCAGCAGCTGGGCTTGAAGCTCGGGAGAGCGCCACCCGCTGTTGACCATGACGTAGACGCCCTCAGACTCGGCGTCTCGGGTCGCCGCCTGAAGCGCAGCGAGCAACCCGGGGGACAGGTTGCTGATGCCGGCGTACTCGGCATCGAACGCCGTCGTGCCGAACTGCAGGCGGCCATCGGGGTTCTCGGCACCAACGTTGCCCACGTTTGGGGCGCTGCCGGTCGCTGCGTCGCCGGACGCCTCTGCGGCACTGGGCGCCGCAAGCACCGCATCCCGAACTGGCGGCTCACTCTGCGACGCCGTGCTCTGCCCGTGCTGCGCCGAAAGGAGCGCGACGCCGAGACCTGCTAGGGCGACGAGGGCAGCGCCGCCCACGAGGAGCCGCGCGGTTCGCTTTCGCTTCGGCAGGTTCGGCCGCTTCGGCAGGTTCGGAAGAGTGCGCTGGTGGCGGGGCGAGCTGGTGAGCGTCATGAGACAAGTTCAGGCAATGCGACGTTGCCCGGACGTTCCGGCATTCGCATACGCCGGCGATATGCCGCGACTCGTATCATCGGCTCATGCGTGTGCTGCTGGTTGAAGACGAGCCCTACATGGCGGAGGCGATCCGCGACGGGCTGCGGCTCGAGGCGATCGCGGCCGACATCGCCGGCGACGGGCACACCGCCCTCGAGCTGCTGAGCGTCAACGACTACGACGTGGCGGTGCTCGACCGTGACATCCCCGGCCCTTCGGGTGACGAGGTCGCCAAGCGCATCGTGGCCTCGAACAGCGGGGTCCTCATCCTCATGCTCACTGCCGCCGACCGGCTCGACGACAAGGCGTCCGGGTTCGAGCTCGGGGCCGACGACTACCTCACGAAGCCCTTCGAGCTGCAGGAGCTCGTGCTGCGTCTCCGCGCTCTGAACCGCCGCCGCGCGCACAGCCGCCCACCCATCCACGAGATCGCCGGCTTGAAGCTCGACCCGTTCCGCCGCGAGGTGTACCGGGACGGCCGCTACGTTGCGCTCACCCGCAAGCAGTTCGCCGTGCTTGAGGTGCTCATGAGCGCAGGCGGCGGAGTGATCAGCGCCGAGGAGCTGCTTGAGAAGGCCTGGGACGAGAACGCCGACCCGTTCACGAACGCCGTCCGCATCACGGTCTCCGCGTTGCGCAAGCGCCTCGGCGAGCCGTGGCTCATCGTCACCCTGCCAGGCGTCGGGTACCGCATCGACGCCGAAGCTGGCTCCGTGCTCGACGAGAACGAACCCAGGTGACACGGCAGCGAGGCCTCAGCGTTCGGCTGAAGCTCGCCCTCAGCTACGCGGCCTTCCTCATGATCGCGGGCGCGCTGCTGCTCGCCGTCGTCTACGCCTTCCTGCTCCGCTACGTACCCGCCGAGGCGATGGCCAGCGAGTGGACGTTCTTCCCCGGCCGCACCGACCTCGTGCGCGCGTTTGTGCCGGCTGCGGCGTGGGCCCTCCTCTTCCTCCTGGTCATCGCACTGGTGGGCGGCTGGTTCCTGGCCGGTCGGATGCTCGCCCCGCTCACCCGCATCACGGTCGCCACGCGGGCTGCCGCGGCCGGGTCGCTGTCGCACCGCATCCGCCTCCCTGGCAAGAGTGACGAGTTCACCGAGCTGGCCGACAGCTTCGACGCGATGCTCGCCCAGCTGGAGGCGCACGTCGCGCAGCAGCAGCGCTTCGCGGCAAACGCATCCCACGAGCTCCGCACCCCGCTCGCGATCTCGCAGACGCTGCTGGACGTTGCGCGCAAGGACCCAGAGCACGACCACGCTGCCGTGCTCGACCGGCTCCACTCGGTGAACTCGCGGGCGATCGAGCTCACGGAGGCGCTGCTGGTGCTGAGTCGCACCGAGCACGGCACGTTCGCGACCGAGCGGGTCGACCTGTCGCTCGTTGCCGAGGAAGCCGCCGAGACGCTGCTGCCGCTCGCCGAGAAGCGGGGCGTGGCCATCGAGACGGCGGGGGAGGCGGCATCCACGATCGGCTCGCCCGCGCTGCTGAGCCTGCTCACGACGAACCTGCTGCACAACGCGATCGTGCACAACGTCTCGCTGGGCGGCTCGGTTCGCCTCACGACGAGCGCGGCCGCGGACGCGGCGGTCCTCGTCGTCGAGAACACGGGCAGCCCGATCAGTGAAGAGCTGCTCGCCACCCTCACGGAGCCGTTCCAGCGCGGCGAGCAGCGCACTAGAAGCGACCACGCCGGCGTGGGGCTCGGGCTGGCGATCGTGAAGAGCGTCGTCAAGGCGCACGGCGGTGCCTTGCAGCTCGAAGCGCGCGATGGGGGAGGCCTGCGCGTGATCGTGCGGCTGCCTCCCGCGCCGGATGGTGCGGCAGGCGGGGCGGGCGCCCGTGACCGCGCCTAGCTGAACGCCGCGCGTCGCACGCTCGGCGCGATGATCGCCGCACCCATCAGCGCGCCGACGGTATTCGCGATGATGTCAGTTGTATCGAAGCTGCCGACGGCGAGGGCGAACTGCGTCGTCTCCATGGCGAGGCTCGCGAAGCCCGCGGCGAAGAAGGTCTTCGGGCCGGGCGCTACGCGCCACAGGAAACCCGTGCAGAGGCCAAACGGCACGAACACGGCCACGTTGGCGAGCACCTCGAGGGGTCGGCTGGCCGCGTACCCCTCGCTCGCGACGAACGGCATGAGCTTGAGGTGCCTTGTCTCGCCCCAGCCCACAAACGGCACCTCGAGCTTCCACACGATCAGCCAGGTGAGCAGCACGAGGTAGGCGAGGAAGAGGCCAGCAACCAACAGTCGTGGCGCGCGCGACGGACGCCGCGTGCGCTGTCGCGGCTGGGTGCTGGCGAACGCCCGCGTGGTCGGGAGTTCCAGGGTCTGGTCTGCTCGGCTGTAGCTCATGGCTACAGCCTCTCGAGGGGCGTGTTGCGAGGGCGTATGCGGGTTTCGATACGCGGACGATACGCGTCGGCTCGCGCTTCTCCACAGGCGACAAGCCGAGCTCTGCAATCGTGAGAGACTTCCGGCTTGTGACTTCAGCCAGTGCATCCGAAAACTCCAGCCAGCACGAGGCAGCGCGAGACCCGCAAGCCGTCGCCAGGCAGGCGAGCGAGGCGCACCACCTGCAGCGCTCGCTCTCGCCACGCCAGCTCGCCATGATGGGACTCGGCGGCGCAATCGGCGCCGGCCTGTTCGTTGGCTCCGGCCAGGCGATCGCCGTCGCCGGGCCCGCCGTCATCGTGTCGTACGCCGTCGCGGGCCTGCTTGTCATCCTCGTGCTCTTCATGCTCGCCGAGATGGCGGCCGCCGACCCGCAGAGCGGCGCGTTCTCCGTGTACGCGGCGAAGGCGTTCGGCGCGACGGCAGGCGCGACGCTCGGCTGGTTCTACTGGATGCAGCTCGTCATCGTCATCGCCGCCGAGGCGACGGGAGCCGCCGCCATCGTCGCGGCCTGGACGCCAGGCATCCCGCAGGGCGTGTGGGCGCTCGCCTTCATGGTGACCTTTACGCTCATCAACCTCCTCGGGGTGCGACGCTACGGTTCCTTCGAGTTCTGGTTCGCCGTGCTGAAGGTCGCCGCCATCATCGGGTTCTTGGTGCTCGGCGCTGCCCTCCTGCTCGGGCTCATCCCAAACGTCCCGTCGCCCGGGCTCTCCAACCTGGTCGCGCACGACGGCTTCGCCCCGACGGGCATCCTCGGCATCTCCGCAGCCCTGCTCATCGTCATGTTCAGCTTCGGCGGCACCGAGCTCACCGCGATCGCCGCCGCCGAGACGCGCGACCCAGCCACGAGCATCCGCCGCGCCGTGCGCAGCGTGCTGTGGCGCATCCTGCTCTTCTACATCGGCTCGGTCTTCGTGATCGTCGCCGCGCTGCCGTGGATGGACCCGGCAGTCGTCGCGGGCCCGTTCGCGGCTGTGCTCGCCCTCACGAGCATCCCGGGCGTCGACTTCATCATGTCGGTCATCATCGTCATCGCTCTGCTCTCGGCGCTCAACGCCAACCTCTACGGTGCCTCGCGCATGGTCTACTCGCTGTCTGAGCGCCGCTTCGCGCCCCGCGGCATGCAGCGCCTCGCCCGCAACGGCACGCCGACCGTCGCCGTGCTCGTCTCCGTCGGGGTCGGCTTCCTCACTGTCATCTTCAACTTCCTCGCGCCGGACGCTGTCCTCCCGACGCTGCTCAACGTCGTCGGCTCGACGCTCATCGTCCTCTGGGCAATGGTCACGGCGTCGCAGCTCGTCCTCAGAAGGCGAGCGGATGCGCGCGGCGAGACCCTCGCGGCCCGTATGCCAGGCTTCCCCTGGTTGAGCATCCTGGCCGGCGTGATCCTCGCGGTCATCATCGTGCTGACCATGCTCAACGAGGGTTCCAGGGAGCAGCTGCTTGCGACGCTCGGCATGACTGCGGTCATCGCGATCGCGTGCGCGCTCACCAACAGGCACCTGCGGCGCCAGGGCGTCGACCCCGTGCAGCTGCTGCGCGGAGAGACGAACTAGAGATTCGTGCGGTCGGGTTCTTGGGGTCTGGGGTCCACAGGGAAAAGCTATGTGAACCCGAGTTCTTGCAATCGAAATCTCTTCATTCGAATCTAAATACTAAAACAATAAGACGTTAGTTCCCGTCAAATCTGGGGATAAGTCCCGGAGGGCCCTGTGGGCAAGGGTTCTCGGGCTGAAAAGTTATCCACGAACCTCCCAAATGTCGGACCGGTCCGGTAAACTCTGGGGCATGCAGAAGCACCGTAGCTCCGACCTCCCGGACTCTGGGTTTGATCCTTCGGATCCGGCGTCGGTCGCGGCGCGGCGGTCGGAGATTCTTGCGTTGGAGGAGGCGGCTGCGGCGATGCTCGCGGCCGGTACTGCGTTGCAGTTGCAGGCGCATGCGGCGGCGTACGAGTTCGGGCACGCGCTCGATGTCGCGGAGGGATGCGCGGAGTCGGCGATGCATGTGCGGTCGATCGCGAACGAGGTGGGGCTGCTCGTGAAGCTCGCCGCTGGGACCGCGCAGGGGCACCTCGCGTCGGCGTCCGTGACGTTGCGGGAGTTTCCGGCGCTCACGCTCGCCCTCGAGGAGAACCTGGCGACGCCCGCGCAGGCGAACACGCTCGCGAGCGTCGGACTGAAGGTGAACCACGAGGATCCCGCGGAGCAGGCGCTGCGTCGTGCCGAGTTCTTGCAGGTGATGCTCGAGCGAGTGCGGGTGGAACCGTTGCCGCCGAGGGCGTTGCAGAAGGCGGCTGAGCGGGTCGCGGAGGAGCTCACCGGGGAGTCTATCGATCAGCGCTACGAGCGGGTGAAGAAGCGCCGCCGCGCGAGCGTCGAGGATCTCGGCGACGGGATGAGTGTCCTGCGTGTGCTGATGAGCTCGTTTGTTGCGAACGCCGTCCTAGACCGGGCGCGGAAGCAGGGGAAAGCGATCATCAAGGCACGGCCCAAGCCCGGCGCGCACATCGATGAGGCAGCAGTCGGCGAGAATCCTGCAGCCGGCACGAGCGCGAACCCGGCGAGCGGTGGAGACAGCACGGCCCTCGCGCCCGACGAGCGCACCCTCGATCAGGTCGTGTCGGATGTCATCGCGGACATGCTCCTCACGAGCGACCCGATGAACCCCTCCGCCACCGCCGCCCGCGGCATCCAAGCGACCGCTCACGTCAGCATCCCGGCGACGAGCATGCTCGCCGCCCCCAACACCGGCGGCCTGAACCAGTCGGGCTTTGCTCCGGCGCTCCTCGATGGCATGTCGCCCATGCCCCTCGAGGACGCGAAGCGCCTCGCCGCCACCGCGCCAGCCTTCATTCGCGTGCTCCTGCACCCCGTCACGGGCGCCGTGCAGGCGGTCGACTCCTACAAACCCACCCCCGCGATGCGCGCGTTTCTGCAAGCCCGCGACGTGCACTGCCGCTTCATCGGCTGCCGGCAACCGGCCGCGAGATGCGAACTTGACCACACGATCGACCACCAATACGGCGGGAAGACTGCCGTCTGGAACCTGAGCGATTTTTGCCTCGCCCACCACATCGTGAAACACCACACCGCCTGGCAAGTCAGACAGTTAGGCGGCGGGATTCTCGAGTGGACGACTCCGAGCGGGAAGATCTACATCGACCGACCCGAACCCTACGGCGTGATCTTCAGGCCCAGCGCCGAACTGCCCCGACCCGGCGGTACCGTACCGTCGAGTCGAGACGAACGTCGGCGCCCAGTCAGCGGCACCCCGCCGGCGCAGCCAAACGAAGTCACAACGCCACCGTTCTAGTTCCGATCTAGATCCGATCTAGATCCGACTCAGGCACAGGAACGCCCGCTGCCTGCGCGACTTCGTGCAGTCGCCATCTGAGTGGCCGGTGGTGTCGAGCGTGGCTCGGATCACGAGACCTTGAGCATCTGAGCATCTGAGCATTTGAGCATTTGAGCATTTGAGCATTCGGGTAATCGGGCACGCGACCTCCGAAGTACTCGGGCTTGAGGGCTCGCGGGCAACGCCGCGGCGGCTAGCGGAGGACGCCGCGCGCCCTCGCCTCGGAGACCGCCGCCGTGCGCGACGTCACGCCCAGCTTCGTGAACACGTGCGCGAGGTGCGACTTCACGGTCGTCTCGGTCACGAACAGCTCGTTTGCGACCTCCGTGTTGGAACGCCCGTCGGCGACAAGCCGGAGCACTTCGATCTCGCGAGGCGAGAGGCTCTGCTGCGGTGCGCGGAGTCGGTCCATGAGGCGTGAGGCGATGGGAGGCGCAAGCGCGCTAGCTCCGCTGGCGGCGGCCCGCACTGCCGCGAGCAGCTCATGGGGCGGCGCGTCTTTCAACAGATACCCGCTGGCACCGGCTTCGACGGCGCCGAGGATGTCACCGTCTGAGTCGTAGTTCGTCACGACAAGCACGTGCGGTGGATCAGGCAGGGCGCGGATGCGCTTGGTCGCAGACGCCCCGCTCTCGTTCTCGCGCGCACCGAACTGCAGGTCCATGAGTACGAGGTCGGGGCGCTCATCCGCCGCTGCCCGCACGGCCTCGTCGGCGCTCGACGCCTCGCCCACAACGTCGATGTCGGCCTCGACGCCGAGGAGTGCGCGGAGCCCCGCCCGAACGACGGGATGATCGTCGGCGATGACAACTCTGATCATGCTGGTCATTCGATGGCCTCCTTTGGGAGCGTGACCGTCAGGATCGTGCCCCGCCCTGGCGCGGAGGCGACGTCCAAGGTCCCACCCAGCTGCTGCACGCGCTCGCGCACGGCCACAAGCCCGAACGAGTCGCTGCGCGGTCGGGTCGGGTGCGCGTCTACGGCCGAATCGAACCCCCGCCCGTCGTCGGAGATCGTGAAGGTCAGCCCGGCTTTGGTCTTGTCAAGGGCGATGGTGGCGCGCGTTGCGGCCGCGTGCTGCGCCACGTTCGCGAGCGCGCCCTGGGCGATGCGGAGTAGTGCGGTCTGCACGGCCATCGGCAGCGCGGCAGAGCTGGCCGAAACGTCGACGCGCACCCCGTGGGCCGCCGTGGTCGCCTCGGCGAGCCGCCGCAGCGCGTGCTCTAGGTCCATGCCGTCGAGGTCGGGCGGCGACAGCTCACGGATGAACCGCCGCGTCTCCGCGAGGTTGTCGGCGGCCGTCTCCCTCGCCAGGCGCACGTGCGCGACTCCCGGCCCTTCCGGTTCGGCCCGCTCCGCCGCATGCAGGAGCATCTGGATGCTGGCTAGGCCCTGCGCGACCGTGTCGTGGATTTCCCTGGCCAGCCGCGCGCGCTCCGCGAGCGTCCCCGCCTCGCGCTCGGTCGCCACCAAGTGGTCCTGCGTCTCGAGCAGCTCGCGCATGAGCTGCTCGCGCTCCCTGGCCTCCTTCGCGAGTGCCTTGTACCCCAGGCCGATGAGCACGGCGACGCCAGCCCCGATGCACGGGCCGATGACGCCAGCCACCGACCAGCCCTCGTGCAAGCCCAGGCCGATGACGGCGATGGCAGTCGTCGCGGCGACTGCCAGCATCCCGGCCGCTCGGCCAAGCAGGTGCAGGTAGACGAAGAAGAGCGGGAAGACGAGGTACGCGGCCTCGCGTGAGAGCCAGAGGAGGAGCATCCACTCGACAGTCAGTGCGGTCAGCCAGAGGAGACGGCCGGAGTCAGGGCCCGGCACCGACCTTGTGCGCGAGCTCGCGAAGACTCCGAGGCCGTACGTCACGCCGAACAGCGCCGCCGCGCCGACGATGACCAGCGTGCCCTGGCCTGGTGCGACCAAAGCGCGGGCGACAACGAGCGCGAGCAGGCCGAAGAGCAGCGCGTGGAGACCCGTGCGCAGACCCACGAAGACGGGAGTGAGCGCAGTTGGGGACATGGCGCTCAGCCTAGACACGGGCAGGAGGAGAGGCATCCTTCGAAAGTTGGAGCGGCGCCTCCACCCTGCAGCGCGGGAGGAGTGTGCGGACGGCCGATGCCCGGCAACGGGGCTCAGCGGGAGGGTTGTCTGAGCCGCCGGAACCGACGGCGGGAAAGGACCAACCATGTTCGTCGCGCTCCGCGACCTGCGCTTCGCGAAGGGTCGATTTCTGCTCATCGGCTCCGTCGTCGCACTCATCACCGTGCTTGTCGGCTTTCTCAGCGGGCTGACCGGGGGCCTCGCCACCCAGAACATCTCGGGCGTCCTCGCCCTCCCGGCCGACCGCCTCGCCTTCACGGTGCCGGCCGGCGACGACGCCCCAAGCTTTTCGACCTCGTCGCCCACGAGTGACCAAGCGGATGCGCTCGCCGCGATGCCAGGCGTGAGCAGCGTCGCCCCGATCGGCATCAGCCAACTGCGCGCCGAGAGTGCCACGTCTGGCGCAGCGGTTGCCGTCTTCGGCGTGGCCGCAGGGTTCACCGCCTCGTCACCCTCGACCCCCGGCGCTATCGTGCTCTCCGAGTCGGCGTCCCAAGAGCTCACCGCCGCAGTCGGGGACGAGGTCACGATCGGGGGTTCGAGCTTCCGAGTCGAAGCCGTCGGTCCCGAATCTTGGTACAGCCACACACCCGTCGTCGAGGTGGCACTCGAGGACTGGCGGGCCCTCGCCGAAGCGACCGGGGCACCCGATGCATTTGCGACCGTGCTCGCCGTTTCCGGCGACCCGGATTGGGCGGCCGTGGATGCGGAGACCGGGGTCGTCTCGGAGACCCTCATCAGCTCGCTCACCGCGCTGTCGGCGTTCCGCTCTGAAGTTGGCTCGCTGCTGCTCATGGTCGCGATGCTCTTCGGCATCTCGGGTCTTGTGATCGGCGCCTTCTTCACGGTGTGGACGATGCAACGGCAAGGCGACATCGCGGTGCTCAAGGCCCTCGGCGCCAGCACAGCATCGCTGGCTCGCGACGCGCTCGGCCAAGCCCTGCTCGTGCTCCTCGCCGGGATCGGCACCGGGGTGGCGCTCGTCGCGATCCTCGGGACCCTCGCGGGACAGGTACTTCCGTTCCTCCTCAGCCCGCTCACGACCCTCCTGCCTGGCGCGATCATGATCGCCCTTGGCCTCGCCGGCGCAGCCTTCGCGCTGCGATCCGTCACCACCGCTGACCCCCTTACCGCCCTCGGAGGCAACCGATGATCGCACTAGACAACGTCACGCTCACCTTCCCGGACGGGGACGGCCGCCTGACGGCGCTCGACCGCGTCAGCCTCGAGGCACAGCCAGGCACCGTCACCGGCATCACAGGCCCGAGCGGCTCCGGGAAGTCGAGCCTGCTCGCCGTCGCCGCCACCCTCATCCGACCAGATTCGGGCCGCGTGCTCATCGGCGATGTCGATGCGAGCACGTTGACCCGTTCGGAGTCGGCAACCCTCCGCCGATCAAGCATCGGCATCGTCTTCCAGCAGGCGAACCTCCTTCCCTCGCTCACCGCCCGCGAGCAGCTCCTCGTGATGAACGAACTCGGCGAGCCCGGGAGTCGTGGGCGCCGACAAGCCGCATCCGCGCACGCCGACGAGCTGCTCGCTGCCGTCGGCCTCGCCGATCACCGCGCCAAGCGGCCGCACCAGCTCTCAGGAGGCCAACGGCAGCGGGTCAACATCGCGAGGGCACTCATGAACAACCCGAGCGCCCTCCTGGTAGACGAGCCGACAAGCGCCCTCGACCAGGAACGCGGCGCCGCCATCATCGACCTCGTGATTCGCCTCACGGAAGAGCTCAAGACGGCGACGCTCTTGGTCACGCACGACCTCACGCACCTCCCGCGCCTACACAGCTCCGTGAACTTGGTCGACGGGCGGCTGGCCCAACTCCAGCCCTGACTCGGGCGCTGACTCCAGTGCTGGCTCCAGCGCTGAGGCGACCTGGGCGGGAGCAAATCAACTCGGATGCGCGCGGGCTGCGCGCGGGATGCGCACATGATGCGCTTGGCCTGCGCGAGAATCGGGGAGCGGCCGACGCACGGTCGCCACGACGGAAGGCGGCGAGAACCCATGCGCATCATCGTCATCGGAGCTGGGCTCGCGGGCCTCACCTCGGCCTGGGAGCTGCGGAAGCTCGGCCACAGCGTCACCGTGCTCGAGGCTCGCGACCGAGTCGGGGGTCGCACCTGGTCGCAGCGGCTCGGCAACGGCCAGCTCACCGAACGTGGCGGCGAGTACGTCTTCCCGACCGAGTTCGCGATTCGCCGCCTCTCGGCCGAGGTCGGGGTGCCCATCCTGAGCCACAACGTGCGGTACGCCAGGCGCACCGTCGACGGCAGTCACGTCTCGTTTGCCGAGCTTGAGGCCACGACGTCGCGCATCACCGAGACGCTTCGGCGCATGCTCGGCGACGGGCTCACGCGGGTCTCCGTCGAGGAGGTGCACCGGGAGGCGCTTGGACCCGGGTACCAGCGCAACCCGGTGTATCGGCGCATGGTTACGTCGCTCGCGAGCGACCCGAACCTCGTGAGCGCCGCCTCCGCGTTCCTCTATGACCCTGACGCTGGGCAGCCCTTTATCGACGACGGCGGGCGTTTTGTCGGGGGCAACCAGTCGCTGTCGATCGAGCTCGCCAGACGACTCGGGGCCGCCGTGCGGCTCGAGAATCCCGTGACGGCGCTCGACCAGTCGGAGGCTGGGGTCGAGGCGACGCTGGCCGATGGCTCTCGGCTGCACGGCGATGCCGCGGTCGTCGCGGTACCGCTGCCCATCCTGCGCGAACTGCGGCTCGGCTTCGACCTCCCCGAGGCGCAGCGCACCGCCCTCGACCACCGCATCATGGGCACGGCCGCGAAGCTCGGGGTTCCGCTCAGTGCGGTCGACGACGACATCGCCCTGCAGAGCCCTGACCTGACCTGGTGGTCGTGGCGCTCCCTCTCCGCTGACGGAGAGCACCGCATCCCGGGCCTCTCTTGCTTCGCCGGGAGCCGTACAACCCTCGACGCCCTGCGCACGGCCGAGGGCCCAGCGGGCTGGGTCGCGCAGCTGCGCGCGATGCGCCCTGAGCTGGTGATCGACGGCGAGGTGCTGCTCACCGACTGGAGCGCAGACGAGTGGACGCGCGGCTCCTACTCGGCCGCGTCCCTCGGCTGGACCCCGGCCGACCTTGACGCGTTCGCCGTGGCGGCCGGCCGAGTCGCGTTCGCGGGGGAGCACACCGGACTCGAGCAGACACTCAACGGGGCTGTCGTCTCTGGGCTCCGGGCAGTCGGGGCGCTTTCCGGGCTGACTGATGCGCAGGGCGGTGCCGTGTGAGCGCTCGGCCCGGTCCCAGCGACGGGGCCGGCCCCACCGGGGGAGCAGGGCGAGCAGCAGGAGCACGGGGATCAGGCGAAGCGGGCGGACTTGACGGGGCCCGAGGAGCAGGCGGGACGAGCACACTCCGCCGTCGGATCACCGCGGCGACTCTCCTCATCGTGACGGTTGCGCTCGGCTTGGCGACGCACTTCCTGCTGCCCTCCGGTCCGGTGTCCGATGTCGCGGGCGACGCGCTGTACACGGTCGCGATGTACCACGGCGTCATGATGCTCGCGCCACGCGCCCGCCCCTGGCTGCTCGCCAGCCTCGCGATCTGCTGGTCGTTTGCGGTCGAGTTTCTCCAGCTCACCGACGTTCCAGCTCGCGCGGCCGAGGCATTCGCTCCGGCGAGCCTCGTCCTCGGGGCGGGCTTCGACCCGCGCGACCTGCTCGTGTACGCGCTCGCGGGCCTGCTGGCGTGTGCTGTTGACCTCGCCGCCACGCGCATTCGGTCGCGACGGGCCGCACGCTCTCGACGGGCCAGGACGACGCTGGTACCGTGATGGCGTGTTCCTTCTGATTTTCTCCTAACGGCTGAGTAGGCCTTCCGCGCTCGTTGAGCTCGATCTCGTGTTGAGATCCTCCGAGCGGGCGGTGGCCGGTTGCTCTGACCCTCCCGGGTCGCCGTTTCGCGCACCCTGCCGTGGCACGCCTCTTTGCGCTGCCGATGGCATCCGGTGCGTCTCCTTGAAGGAACGAATCACCATGCACGCCACCTCCATCTCTCTTCCAGCGCGCCACCGCGCGCAACTCACTATCTCGGACGTCTCGCTGTTGCGCGGCGAGACGAAGGTCCTCACCTCGGTCGATCTCGTGGTCACGTCGAGCTCCCGCGTCGCGATCGTCGGCGAGAACGGGCGCGGCAAGTCGTCGCTCCTGCACGTGCTCGCGGGGACGCTCGTGCCAGACAGCGACACGGTTCGGCGCATCGGCACGCTCGGCTTCGCGGAACAGGAGATGAGCGCCGACGACAATCGAACCGTTGGGGAAGCCATCGCCGCCGCGATAGCCGAGCCGATCGCGGCGCTCGCCGAGCTAGACCGGGCAGGTGCGGCGCTCGGCGGCGAAGACCCCCGTGCCGAGGAGCGCTACGCGGCGGCCCTCGAGGTCGCCGAGGCGCTCGACGCCTGGGGCGCCGAACGGCGCGTGCTCATCGCTCTCGAGGCCCTCGACGCCGAGACCGACCAGACACGGCCCCTCGCCGAACTCTCCGTCGGTCAGCGCTACCGGGTGCGCCTCGCCTGCCTGCTTGGGGCCGACCACGACTTCCTGCTCCTCGACGAGCCCACCAACCACCTCGATCACGGAGGCCTCGACTTCCTCAGCCAGCGCCGTCGCCGAGGGCGACGTCGCGTCCTTGCGGCTCAGCGCGGTGCGCCGAGTGCACGCCGGACTCCTCGGCACGGACGAGAGCTCGCTTCGCGCCGAGCTCTCACGGCCCCGAACCTCCACAACGTCACGTTCGACAACGCGACCGCGCCGGGGCCGATCCGCGTGTCGGCCACGGTCGAGGGCGAGATCGATGGGCTCGGCAAGGTCCCCGCGGCCCACACCGTCGCTGACCTGGCCGTCGAGGAGCCCGACCTCGAGGAGTCGGTGCTGCGGCTGTACGGGTCTCAGCCGTCCGGGTCTGAGCTGTACGGAGCTCGGCCGGAGCGTGGCTCCCGTCGCGAGCATCCGCCGGGTGCATCCCAGGGCACGAACCGGCAGGCGAGACGTGGAGGCCGCCATGTCTAGGGGCCTGCCGGTGTTCGCTCGCGCGCTGCGAGAATCGTGGCGTGGGGTGGCCCTGTGGACGGCTGGGCTCGCCGCGGTCCTCTTCCTTTACCTGCCCCTGTACCCCAGCATCGGCGGGAACGGCGAGATGCAGGCCATCATCGACAGCCTGCCCGCCGAGCTCGTCAGCTCGCTTGGCTACGACCAGATCGGGTCGGGAGCCGGGTACACGCAGGCGACGTTCTTCGGGCTCATGGGATTCCTGCTGCTCACCATCGCGGCCGCGAGCTGGGGTTCCGGTGCGATCGCCGGTGCCGAGGAGAGCGGACGACTCGAACTCGACCTCGCCCACGCCATCGGCCGCGCCTCCTACGCCGGACAGGCGGCGCTCGCGCTCATCGCGCGTCTCGCCTGGCTGGTGGCCTTCGCCGGCATCGTCATCGCCGCGCTCAACGGCTCCGCCCAGCTTGGGCTCGACGGCTGGAAGCTGAGCGGCGCCTGCCTTGCTCTTCTCGGGCAGGCGCTGCTGAGCGGCACGGCCGGGCTGTTCGCGGGCGCGCTCACGGGCCGTCGGGTTTGGGCGCTCGCGGCCGCCGCAGGCATCGCAGTTATCGGCTATGCGCTCAACGCCGTCGCCAGTCAGGTTGCCGCCCTCGAGTGGCTGCACCTCCTCTCGCCGTACGCCTGGGCCTTCCACCAGCCTCCGCTCGTGGAAGGTGTAAGCATCGTGGGCGTTGGCGGGCTCTGGGGCGTGAGCGCGCTGTTCATCGCTGGCGCCGTCGTTGCGCTGCAACGCCGGGACCTCCGCGGGTGATGCAGGGGCCGACTCAGTCTTCGAGCGAGAGCCAACCGCCCAGGTAGGCTGCGACGCTGACGTCGACAGGGATGGCGGAGATCGAGGCGTCGGCGACGTCCTCCGTTCGCCAGCCGGCCGCGTCTCCCCAGCGTTCCTCGCGGCGCAGAGCGCGTTCCGACGTGACGGAGACGTGAGTGTCGAGGTGCACGGCACCCAAGTCTGAGATGCCGACCCGCGCTATCGCTCGCCGCAGGGTGGTCGTCTCCGTTGCGGCGGGCTCGGACTCGGGCTTGGACACGGGCTTGAACTCGGACTCGGACGGTCGCGCCGCCGCGAGCTCTGGGCGACCGAGATGCACGGGCACGTCCAGGTCGACGCGGACCCGCCCACGAGGCGCGGGCTCGGTCGCGGGGGTCACGCGCGGGTCGCCTCCGAACACGGGATGCACGTCGGGCGGGACGACGACGCGCGCGTGGGGGAGCTGGGCTAACAACGTGTCGACGCAGACGAACGCCGCGCCCGAGCTCGGCGCGGAATGGAGGATCGCGACGACGTCGGGGGCCGCCGTGCGGAGCGCCAGCGGGCGGGAGCCCTCGACGCCGATCTTCTGGGCGAGCAGGAGCGTCTCGCGGTTCTTCTGCTCCTGCCGGTTCGTGTCCTCGGCGCTCCGACCTGCCCAATCCGGCCCATCGTGCCAGGCCACGGCGGAGGACTCGTAGGCGAGAACGGCGCCAGCCAGCCACGCGCGGTGCGACCACTCCCAGTCCTCGCCGCCGTAGCCGAGGAAGTCCTCGTCGAAGCCGCCAGTCTCGGCGAAGAACCAACGTGTGCACGAGAACACGGCCCCGATCACGAACCGGTACGAGCGGTCGTCCGCGTCGAGCAGGTTGCGGGACCCGCTGTAGGCGTCGAGGAGCCAGGCGGGCTCAGGCAACTCGTGCTCCGGTCCCAACTTCTCGACCGGAGCCCCTGCATCCACTCCCGCGAAGTCGGCGTGCTTGCGGTGGCCCGCGACAACTGCCTCTGGCAGCACAGATGGGAGTGCCGCCATCCTGGCGACGTACTCGGGCTCCGGCGAGGTGTCGGCATCGAGGAAGCAGAGGACGTCGCCGCTCGCGCCTCGTGCCCCGAGGTTGCGCGCGGCTCCGGCACGGAAGCCGAGGTCCTCTTGCACCAGCAACCGCACACCGGATGGCACGGTCGGCGGTTCGCGCGAGCCGTCGTCGACGACGATGACCTCCAGCAGGCCCGCCGGATGCGTTTGGCGTGCGAGGGCGGCGAGGGTGCGGTCGAGCTCGGCCTGCTGCTCGAAGTGGGCGACGATGACGGACACCGACCGGGCGGATGCGGCGACGGCTGCTTCGCGAGCATCCACGAGGTCCCAGCGGTTGCCCGGGACCGAGCGACCGAACGGGGGTCGGCTAGCCGAGGCGCTACTCGCGGCTGCCTTGCGGGTCGCCGCTGGGTCCTGGGTCGCGGCTGCCTCGCGGGTCACAGGGCAGCCCACCAGGTGAGGTAGGCGCGCGCGATCTCCTCGAGGCTCGGGGAGGTCGACGTCGTGTCTTCGAGCCACGTCGACTCTGGATGCTCGAGCGCTTCCTGCAGAGCCTCGGCGAGGTGTCCCGTGCGGACGAGGTGCATCGTGTTTGGGCGGATCGTGTCCATCTCGCGGAAGTAGTCGGAATCGACCGTCAGCGGCCTGCGGCCAGCGGAGAGCCAGTCGGTGAGGGAGCCCGAAGCCGAGACATGCTGGTGGGCGATGATCGGGACTGCGATGCCGCGACTGCGCGCGAGACGCTCCTCGCGTGACAGGAAGCCGGTGCTCGTGAAGCCGACACCGAGCTGCGCCGCGTGCCGCCCGAGGTTGAGCAGCTCCTGCTCGTGGCCTGACGAGGCACACCCCAGCGCCACGACGCGCGGCCGGCTCTCGATGGGCAGAGCCGCGACGGCCTCCACCACCTCGAGGTGGCCCTTGCCCGGGTAGTAGAAGCCGAGCACGGCGACCTCGTTGCTCGGCCGCCAGCCCGCGGGCCGCGGCTGCGGGGGCTGAGCGGGCAACGGCACGACATGCACCTGGACGCGGCGACCGAGGGCGAGCTCCAGCAGACGCTGCTCGTGCAGGCTGTTGCAGACGGTGCCGGCCGCAGCTTCGACCACTCGTCGGTAGCAGTCGGTGCGGCGAGGGAAGCCGCGCTCGCCGTCGGACGCTTGCGGGACGTCGTGGAGCGTGACGCTGACGGGCCCTCGTGCGGCGAGACGCTCGAAACGCTCCGCCGCGTGTTCGGGGGTGCTGCCCCAGAGGCGGTCCGTGAAGTGCACGTGCGCGAGCTCCCCGGAGTCGAGTCCGTGTGCGCTGCGGTAGGTGACGGCGGCGTCGAGCTTGGCCACGGCTGTCGCGACGGCGCGCGCGTATTGGTCGACGCCGTGGGTCTCGTCGTCGCGATGGAGCAGCAGGGGTGGGGCGCTCACGCCGCCCTCAGTGCTTCCATGGTCGCTCCGTGCCGCGCGAGTCCGGCTTCGACGGCGTCCGGGTGGGCCGCGTACCAGTCGAGGTGGGCCGAGCGGACGCGGTCCGTGTCGATGTGCGCTCCGTCGACGGTCCAGGAGTCGGTCGCCTCGGTGTCGAGCCCCCACGCGTCGACCACTGACTGCTCTCGCGGTGCGTGGATGGAGTTCAGGATCTCGCGATCGAGGCGCAGCTCGATCTCGGGAAGCCCGAGCTGGCGCCTGACCCGCGCCGCCGTTTCGAGCCAGACGGGGTTTCCCGGGTGGTTGATCGTGCGCGCCTGCGCAAAGGAGGGGCGCTCGAAGAGATCGGAGACCGCGACGGTGCCGTGGCGCTCCTCCCGGAACCGAAGCTGGGAGATCGACTCCGCGGCCACCGCTGCGACCGCCGCCGGCGAAGCCTGACGGGGGAGCGCATCCACGCCACCGGCCTCCGCGAGCGTGCGGAGGTCGTGGTACGGGACAAGCGGCGGCACGAGCGAGGTATCGGAGGGCGGGCGGATGATCGCCTGGAACGGGTAGAGGCCAGCAAACCGGATGACGGGGAAGAGCGCCGTGCGTGCCCCGGCTCGCAGCCGCGCGCTGAGCTGCCTCGTGCCCACGGGCAGCCCCCGGTAGTCATCGCGGATCGCCTGAGTGACGAGGAAGCTCGCCCGCGCGAGCCACGACTCGAGGTGCGGCAGGTCGCCCGGCTCGAGCTCGTGCACGGGTGGCGTCGGCACGAAGCGCACGTCGTCACCGAGCGCGAGGCGCAGCGATTCGGCCTGGCAGTTGCCGATGGCGAGACCTATGGGCTGCTCGTTGGCGTTGGTGCTGGCGTTGGTGCTGGCGTTGGTGCTGGCATCGGCGTCCGGGGCGTCGCTCGACGCGAAGAACTCCGCGAAGTGCGCGAGGCGTGCGGTGGCGTGCGTCATCGAGGGAAGAGGTCTCCGAACCTGCCGATGGGAGTGGGGGCGGCTCAGTCTAGCTCCCTGGCGACGAGCCGCAGCGTGGGGTTGAGTTCCGGGTGCACGAAGTGGTAGCCGGCATCCGTGAGCCGCTCGGGCGTCACCCATCGGCTCTTCAGGATGAGCTCCGGCTCGGTGCGCAGGACCGCCATCGCAGGCTCGAGCATCCACCGCCAGGACGGGATGCCGAACGGGGCGCGCACAACCCGGCGGATGCCCGCCATGAGCGTGCGGTTGTCGCTCGGGTTCGGGCTGCTGACGTTGACAACGCCGTCGATGTCGTCGCGTTCGAGGAGGAACCGAACCGCCCCGACGACGTCATCGACGTGCACCCAGCTGAACTTCTGGCGCCCGTGCGTGCGGTACTGCGGGGCTCGTCCGTCGCCGCTCGGCGTCGGCCCGATTCCCCGGTAGCGGAGGTGGTTCGGCGCCCAGCCGTCGATGTTCGGGCCGCCGAGCCCAAGGCGGGCGAGCGTGAAGAGTTTGCTCGCGGCTGGCCCGTCGCCGAGCACGATCGCCATGCGCAGTGCCACACGGCGGGTGCGCGGCAGCTCGCCCTCGAAGAACGCGCGCTCCCAGCTCCTGGCGACGTCCACGGAGAAGCCCTTGCCGAGCTCGCCACCCGACTCCGTGTTCGGGCGGTCGGTCGCGTGGCGGTAGATGGTGGCGGTGGATGCGTTGAACCAGACCCGGGGAGGGGTTGCCGCAGCAGCGACGGCCCGCCGGAGCTCGCTGGTGGTCTCGACGCGCGAGCGCAGGATCTCGTTCCGGTTGGCGTCGGTATAGCGGCAGTTGACGGACTTGCCCGCCAGGTTGATGAGCACCTGTGCCTCATCGATGGCGCGCGTGATCGCGTCGGCATCGCCCCAGCGCACGGCCTCGTGCCTCCCGATGCGCACGACCTCCCATCCATCACGCTCGAAGTCGGCGGCCAGGGCGCGACCCACGAACCCGCTCGCGCCTGCGATGACAACTCGTGGCGCTTGTGCCGGCTCCTGGTCCTGTTTCTGCTCTTGATCCTGATTCTTCTCCAGATCGTGGTCCTGACTGGCGTGGCTCTGCTGTTCCATGAGGCCAAGTGTAGTACTTTCTGAACATGTTCAGTTTTGAGAATGACGGGCTCGATGGGGTTGACCAGCTTGACCAGCTTGACCAGCTCGACGGGCAGAACGGGGAGACCTCCCAAGCGGCTCAGCCCTCGAAGCGTGAGCGCACGCGCGCCCTCATCCGCGATGTCGCCCTCCGCTCATTCCGCGAGCGCGGCTACGACGCGACGACGGTCAGGCGGATCGCCGAGGAGGCCGGCGTCTCGGTTGGAACCACGAACTACCACTTCGCGACGAAGAACCACCTCGTGCAGGAGCTGTACCTCGACGTGCAGGAGGCGCATTCGGGAGCCGCCTTGCCGCAGCTGGAGGGGGTCCGTGATCTCGTCGACCGACTCGCGATCGTCTACCGCACGGGACTCGAGCAGCTCGAGCCGTACCATTCGCACGCCCCGGAGTTCCTTGCCGCTTCGGTCTCGCCACGGTCGCCCATCAACCCGCTCTCCGAGGAATCCGCGCCTGCGCTCGCGGTCATCCGCGGGCTCTTCGAGCGCGCTGTGGAGGGGGCGAAGTCGCCGCTCCCGGACGAGTTCAGGGCTGGCCTCCCTCAGGCCCTGGTCCTGAGCCACCTGCTGCTCGCGCTGCTCTGGGTGTACGACTCGTCGCCCGGCCGCGAGCGCACGCGGGGCATCCTCGACCGTGCCCTCAACTTGCTTCGAATGACGCTTCCCCTGACACGAATCCCCGTCGTGCGCGCGCCACTTCGGGAGCTCCTGGCGCTCGCCGGGGCCATCCGGGCATGACGGGTGCGGCGGACGTGGCCGGTGAGCCGGGCATGACACGCGAGCGGAACTCGATGGGCGCGACCGGCCGTGACGCGTCGCCGGAGCTCTCGGTCTACGAGCGGGTCCTCGGCGGCGAGGTCGCCCGGCTGCACCCGCAGCTGCGCCGCTACTTCGGTTCCATCCCGGCCGGTCACGAGGGCCGCGGTCGCGGCGTGTACTCGTGGGCCGGTCCTCGTCACCGGATCCTGCGCCCGGTGTTCTCCCTGCTCGCGTGGCGTCGCATCCTCTTCCCGGAGGGTGGGCGCGACGTGCCGTTCACGGTTACCAACACCCCTGCGCGTGGCGGCGCGCTCTCGGCGCGGCGCGAGTTCGCCTTCCCAGGCATCACGCGGGTCATGGAGGACACCATGCGGGTAGTCCGCGGCGCCGACGGAACCCCGCGCCTGTTCGACGGGCTCGGACGGCGTCGCGGGCTGGAGGTCGAGCTCGAGCTCCACGTCCACGAGGGTGGCCTGCGGATGCGCTCAACTCGGCTGGCGCTCCGGATGCCCCTGCCCATTGCGAGGAGGACCGCAAGGGGCAGGGGCAGGGGGAAGAAGGTCAAGGGGAGTGGGGCGGAGGCTCGAGCGCGTTTCCTGCGCGTGCCGCTGCCGAGGGTCGTGACGATGACGCTCGACGAGCGCGCGCATCCCGACGGCGATGGCCGCCAATGTGTGGACGTCCGACTGCGGGCGCCGCTGTTGGGCGACCTGTTCCGCTACGTCGGCGAGTTCGAGTACACGATCGTGCCTCGTTCGTCTCCGCTCGAAGGCCCCTGAGCGGAAGCGACCGGCGGATTCCCTGGCGCCAGCGCGTAGTCTCGCGCCGATACCAGCCCCAGCCAAGCCGACCCGACCGGATTCACCCGACCGGATTCACCCGACCCGATTCACCGCACCCAGCTAACCCCACTCAAACCACCCCCACCCAGACCAGCACCGGGAGGTCGCATGCACACGAGCACGGAGATTCCAGAGGTCGCCGTCGACGGCCAGGTCGCGCGGACGATCGCCATCCTCGGCGCCGGGGGCGACCTGACGGAGCGCTTCCTGCTGCCGGGGATCGCGAGGGTCGTCGACGCGAGCCCAGGGGTCGAGGTGCACATCGTGGGCGCGGCTCGCACCGCGCAGTCCCGCGACGAGTGGCGTGGGGTCGTAGAGCGGAGCCTCGAGGGTGCCGGCGTCTCGCGGTCGACGATCGACGCCCTCGTATCGAGGTCAGAGTTCGTGCAGACCGACGCGTCTTCGGCCGACGAGCTGCGCGCGCTGCTCCAGGCGTGCCCGAGCGCCCCCTTGCTCTACATCGCCCTCCCGCCGGCGATGGGCAAGAAGGTCGCGGCCGCGCTCGCCGAGCTGGAACTGCCGGAGGACCTGAGGATCGCGATCGAGAAGCCCTTCGGTGAGAGCGAAGCGGATGCGCGCGAGCTGAACAGGGCGCTCGCCGCGGTGATCCCTGAGGACCGCCTCTGGCGGATCGACCACTTCCTCGGAACGCCGGCCGCCGTTGAGCTGATCAGGTCACGCGAGCTCCTCGAGCAGAGCGGCGTGGGCGGGGTCCACGCCGCGGGCGGCGAACACAATGCGAGCGGCGAACACGACGCGAGCGGCGGCGCGGGCACTCATCCGCGGCCGGGTCGCGTCGAAATCATCTTCGAGGAGGAGCTCGGCATCGAGGGGCGAAGCGCCTTCTACGACGAGACCGGCGCGCTGCGGGACATGCTGCAGAGCCATCTCCTGCTCATCCTCGCGCTCGCGGCCATGGAGCGACCCGCTGACCGCGCCGGGGCCGTCGACGAGGCGGTGGCGGAGGTGCTTCGGGCTGTCCGGGTGTGGGACGACAGCCCCGTTTCTGCGCGCCGGGCGCGGTACACGGCGGGTGAGGTCGGAGGCAAGCCGCTGCCAGCCTACGTCGACGAAGCGGACGTGGACGAAGACCGGAACACCGAGACGCTCGCTGAGATCACGCTGCGGGTCGACACCCCGAGGTGGCGCGACGTGCCCTTCGTGCTGCGTTCGGCAAAGGGCATCGGCGGCGCGCGGCAGGAGATGGTCCTGACGCCAGGAGACGATCGGGTGCCGGCTACGCGCATCCCGCTCCGCGCCCCGGCCGGCGACAACAGCGCCGACCCGTACGCGAGGGTCATCGCTGGAATGCTGACTGGCAGCACGCTGCTCTCGGTGCGCGGGGACGTCGCCGAGGAGCTCTGGCGCATCGTGACGCCGGTGCTCGACGCCTGGAAACCGGACGCGAGCGGCCTCGGTGAATACGCGGCAGGGTCGGCCGGAGAAGCCGCGGCCGAGAGCGCTCGCTGACTTGGTGCTCACTGACCGACTGTTCGCTGACCGACTACTCGCTGACTGGGCGCCATCGGCTCAACGGCCTGCCCCCGGCCGGCCCTGGTGCTGAGCTCATGCGGCTCGGGGCCTGAGCTCACACGGCTCCGGTCCCTAGCTCAACGGCCCAGGCATCTAGGCCCCGACGGCTCGCTCGTACTGAGGCTGCCAGGCTGACGACGCGGCGGCTCCGAGCTCATGCGCCGCGCGCAATCCGAAAGCAGGGTCGCGGAGTCCCTGCCGCGCGACCGACACGACGTCCGCCCGCCACTCCCGCACGATGCGGTCTGCCTCGAGAGGGTCAGTGATGAGGCCAACCGCACCCGTCGCGACCCCGGCGGCGGCGCGGAGGTGTTCGGCGGCGAAGACCTGATAGCCGGGGCCAAGCGGTATGTCGGCAGGCACGAGGCCTCCTGATGACGCATCCACGAGGTCGACGCCGAGCTCCTTCAGGGCTCTTGCTGTCTTGGCGCTGTCCTCGACCGTGACGCCACCCTCGACCCAGTCGAGGGCCGAGAGGCGCACGAATAGCGGGATGTCTCGCCCGATCGCATCCCGCACCGCCCGCACGACCCGGAACAGGAGGAGCTCGCGGTCGGGGCCGAACTCGTCATCTCGGCGGTTCGTCAGCGGCGAGAGGAAGGAATGCAGGAGGAAGCCGTGGCCAGCATGGACCTCAACGGCATCGAATCCCGCCCGGACGGCCCTCCTGGCAGAGTCGGCGAACGCCTGCACGACCTCCGCCAGATCGCCCTCCGTGGCAGCCCGAGGCCTCGCGAAACCTGGGAAGGCGTCGGTCCCCGCCGAGATCGGCTGCCAGCCGCCGTCCTCCGGCGGCACGGTTCCACTGTGGCCAGACCAGGGCACCGGGATGGACGCCTTCCGTCCCGCGTGCCCGAGCTGTACGCCGATCGGCGTACCGCGCTCGTGGACAAAATCGACGATGCGAGCCCAGGCGGCCTCCTGCTCGTCGTTCCAGAGACCAGTGTCTGCCGTCGTGATTCGACCGTCTGGCAGCACCGCGGTCGACTCCGTGAAGATGAGCCCGAAGCCGCCGCTCGCCCTGGCCCCCAAGTGCACGAGGTGCCAGTCGCCAGGCACGCCGTCGACGGCAGAGTACTGGCACATGGGGGAGAGCCAGAGCCGGTTGTCGATCGTCAGCCCGCGTGCCGTGAACGGAGTGAAGAGCGTCGCGTCGCTCACGCGACGCGCGCCCTTTCGCCTGCGGACGGCCGTTCGGCCGCAAGGCCGGGGGCGCGGTGCGCGACCGACTCTGGCAGGCCGAGGTTGCCGCGGAGCGTCGTAGCTGGGTAGGCGCTCGGGTAGAGGCAGCGCTCCTGGAGCTCAGGGACCAGGTAGTCGACGATGTCGGTCAGCCCGTCAGGGAACGCATCCGGCGCGACGTTGAGGCCGTCGAACGCGTCCGGGCGAACCGTTCGAAGCCAGACTCCTCGGCCTCGGCCGAACGATCCGAGTCGAGTCCGGCACGACCATCCTCGACGCCCTGCTCGCCGCAAACGTGCCGGTGCCGAACCTCTGCAGGCAGGGCGTGTGCGGCGAGTGCCGCGTCGCCGTCCGTGTGCGGCCCGGCTCAGGGGCGGCGCAGGCCGCGGGAATCGAGCACCGCGACAGCTTCCTCACCGATGAGGAGAAGGACCGCGGTGACTGCCTCATGCCGTGCGTCTCCCGCCCGAGAGGCGAGATCCTGGAGCTCGAACTGTGACCGCATCCAACACCCGCAAGATCGATCGTTCGGTCGCCGTCGCCGGTTTCCCATTCCCGTTCCCGAAGGAGACGTACCGCTACAGCACCAACGTGGAGCCCGCGTCAGTTCCGCGCGCGACGACGGCCGGCTCCTGGGGTGAGCATCCCGTCGACATCGATCACGCCTACCTGGGCGAGCTCGCCGAGCGCGCGAGCATCCTGAGCTCCGACCCGTCGCGACTGCAGTGCCTGCCGCACATGGTTCCGGCCGCGTGGGATGCGATGTTCGTGCTCATGGAGGAGCTGGCGGCCGCCTACCCGCAGCACATGAGCCTCACGCGCGAGGGCGGTGGCTGGCACTGGCACAACGGGCTTCTCGGCATCGACCGCTGCTTTGCGGTCGGCGAGGCGTCGTCGATGCCGGAAGGGCCACTCGGGTTCATCGGCCAGCAGGTGCAGGAGGACATCGTGCTCCTCGATCAACGTGACGGCGAGCTGTGGGCGGACGCCGGACTCGTGACGTTCGCCGCAGACTGGTCGTTCGGCTTCGACGTCGGGATGTCCTTCCTCGAGATCCACGGCCCGGTTCCGCGCGTGCACGACGAAGGGGTCATCCCGCGCGCGCAGGCCTTCCTCATGCGGCTCGAACCAGGGCAGAGCTACCGTCGCACCAACTGGACGCTCACGGTCGACGGCAAGCTCGACACGTCGACGGAGACTTACCCGGAGTGGGGCCCCGACCGCACGGCTCTTGTGGACGGGCCGCTCGCCGCCGTCGGCGACCGACTTAACCTGCGGACCGAGGTCCAGCACCTCATTCGCCTGCCGGAATCGAACGCCATCATGTTCCTCATCCGCAGCTACCTGCTGCCGTTCTCCGCCCTCGCGACGGTGCCGGCGTGGGCGGCGCGCACGGTGGAGGTGCTCGAGGAACTGCCTGAGGACATGGCCGAGTACAAGGGCGTGCTCCGAACTCGTGAGGTCGGCGTCCGCTGGCTGCGGGAGTTCGGTGGCGTCTGCGAGGGAAGCGCCGCCGGGGCCGCGTGACGAGAACCGGTGCCAGCAACTGCTGTGTAGCCTTGCCGTCATGGCTGATGCTGAGCAGGTCTCGAGCGAGCGCGGAAGCGCGCAGGAGCACGAGCGCGGCACCGAAGGGCCCGACGCTCCTGGAGAGCAGAAGGCCCCGACTCAGCAGGAGCGAGCCGAGGCAACGCTCCGGTCGATCATGGCCGGCGGCAACCTGACCGCCGAGACGATGAAGCTCTCGAACGACTTCACCGACCGCCAAGTGTCTCGCCTCAAGGCCCTCTTTCGGCGCACCTCGTAGCGTCTCCCGCTGAATGATCCGCTGAATTACCCGCTGAACCTGCTGTTGAACGTCCCGGCGATCGACACCGCAGTCGGCGTCAGCGAGAGGGCCAGGTTGGGCGCCTAGACGAGCAGGTAGACGGCGCCGCTGATGGTCAGTACCAGCACGATGCGGTCGAACAGCTTCTGGCTCAGGCGGGGCGCGAGCCAGCGACCGAGGAAGGCGCCCCCGATGAGGAGCGGCACGAGGAGCAGGTCGAGTATGAGGGTGCCCGGGGTGATGAGTCCTAAGCCGATCGAGAACGGCAGCTTCGCTATGTTGACGATCGCGAAGAACCAGGCTGCCGTGCCGAGGAAGGCCTTGACTGGGAACTTGGCGGCGAGGAAATACATCGACATCACGGGTCCGCCGGCGTTGGCGACCATCGTCGTGAACCCGCCGAGGGAGCCGTAGCCGGCACGGGCGACCTTGGCGGCCCGGTCGCTTGGTGTCTCCGGGGTTCGGTAGCGGCGCCACACGGTGATCGCCACGAGGACTAGCAGGATGATGCCGATGACGCGCCGCACCCAACCATCGTCGGCGAAGGCGAGGAAGGCGGCACCCGCGAGCAGGCCGACGGCGACCGCCGGGATGAGCTTGACGAGCGTCGGCCAGTCGGCGTGGCGCCGGTAGGTCCAGAGCGCGAACATGTCGCCGACGATGAGTAGCACCAGGAGGGCGCCGGTCGATTGCTTGGCCGGGAGAACCGCGGCGAATGTCGCGACCGACAGGGTCGTGACTCCGGGCAGGGCGGTCTTCGAGATCCCGACAGCGAAGGCGGCGGCTGCGAGCAGCGCCCAGGCGAAGGCGGGCAGTTGGGGGAGCAGCTCGAGCACTCAACGAGTCTAGGCCCGAGGCCGAGTTTGTCCTGTCGTGCCGACAAGTGCGTGAGTCTCGGGACGCGCTTCCCGGTGCGTGAGGCCGGGGCTCGATGAGTAGCTGGCCCGCGGGCGCGCCAACTCTGCGGGGGAAGCACACGGCGCGCGCCGCTTCACACGCGGTTCCGGCGAGCCGCAGGCCCGGTTCAGTCGCCGGCGAGCTCCTCTGGCCAGGGCGGGTTCGCGCCGGCGCGGGCGACCGTGACCGCCGCGCTGCGTGCCGCGGTCGCGAGGGCGGCATCCACCCAGCTCAGGTCGGGATCGTCTACGAGCAGGCTGTTGCGGATGCTCGGCGCCGAGACGGCGTGAAGCAGCCCGGACATGAAGGCGTCGCCAGCCCCGACCGTGTCGGCGACGCGGACAGGCGGTGCCTGCACGGTCAGCTCGCGCTCCCCGGCGCGCGCGAGGGCGCCGTCGCCGCCGCGCGTCATGACGGCGAGGCGCGCGCCGAGCTCGACGAAGCGCTGCAGGACCTCGGCGGGGGTGAATCCGGGGTACAGCCACTCGGCGTCCTCGTCGCTGAGCTTCACGACGTGACTGAGCGCGATCAGCGCTTCGACGCGGTCGCGCACGGAGTCGCGCTCGCCCATGATGGCAGCGCGAACGTTGGGGTCGTAGCTCGTGAGGATCCCGCCGCGCGCTCTCGCGTCGCTGAACGCGACGCGGACGACGGCGGCACCTGGCTCGACGACCGCGCCGATTGAGCCCGTGTGCAGGACTTCGATACCCGCGAGGTCTGGGGTTGGCAGCGAGAAGTCGAGGTCGAACTCGTAACTGGCGCTCCCGTGCTCGTCGAGGGTCGCCTTCGCGGTGGACGTGCGCTGCCCGTCGAGCGCGCCGTCGACGAGGGTGACGCCCGATGCTTCGAGGTGGTCGAGCACAAGTCTGCCGAGCTCATCGTCGGCGAGTCGGGCCGCGAGCTTGGCGGAGTGGCCGAGGCGGGCGAGGCCGACGGCGACGTTCATGGGCGAGCCTCCGGGCAGCGCCCGGCCGTCGGGGGAGTCGGCGTCGCCCGGCAGCAGGTCGACAAGCGCCTCTCCGAGCACAAGCGCGCTGGCGAGGTCGCCGGCCTCCCGTGCGCCGAGGGTTCCCACATCGGTGGATGCATCGTGGTGGTTCATGAGATCGCCTCCGGTGCGACGTCGCGACCGCTCAGCCAGAGGAGCAGGTCGATTGCGGTTCCTCGAACGGCCGGTCCTTGGCCGAGCGAGAGGGACGGTTCGGGTCTTGCGTCCGTTGCCACGAGGCGGCGGCCGGCGGCGAGCTCGCGCCCGCCACCCATCGCCACGGGCGTCTTGCGCTGGTAGGCGATCGCTTCGAGTACGGCGCCGACGGGGTAGGTGTGCGCGATGCCGAGGGGCCGACGGATGTCCTCGCCGTGCACGATTGCCTCCACGTAGCGCTGCGCTGCCGGCGTCGGCGCGCTTGTGGTGCGGCCGGTGACCTCGCGAAAGCGCGCGAGCGTGTCGCTCGGCCGAGCCCGGCGCTCCTCCTCGACGCCGCGCTGGTTGAGGGCGTCGAAGTCGAACGTCGCCGCAGCCAGTCGCGCGACGAACCGGAACCGGGTGGTGCTGGCGTCGTTCACGAGGTGGGCGAGCACGTCGTGCACTGTCCATCCGGTGCAGAGCGAGGGCGTGGCCCAGTCTGCGTCGTCCAGGTGTTCGAGGTCGGCGACGAGGGCTCGCCGTTCGGCGTGCACGATGCTCCAGTGCGATTTCTCTCGGCTCACCTGACCGACGCTACCGTCTCCATGACGTGGCTGCGAGCGTCACGGCGGTAGCGCTCGTCGCGGCGGAGGGGAGCTGTGAAGTCAACCCCGTCGGAGGAGGGGGCGAGCATCCGTAGCCTCAGGGGATCATCCCCCGACGAGAGGAACTCCCGTGCGCGCAGTGACGTGGCAGTCGAACGGCAAGGTCGAAGTTGCGACGGTCCCCAGGGCCACCATCGAGGATGCGGGGGATGTGGTCATCAGGGTCACGTCGGCCGCGATTTGCGGGTCCGACCTGCACCTCTACAGCGTGTTCGGGCCGTTCCTCGCGCGGGGCGACATCCTTGGCCACGAGACGATGGGCATCGTCGAAGAAGTGGGCGACGGCGTGAGGAAACTCGCAGTTGGGGATCGAATTGTTGTGCCGTTTGTGATCGCCTGCAGAGACTGCGAGATGTGCCACTCGGGGCTGTCGACCCAGTGCGACGTCACGCAGAACCGCGAGCAGGGGACCGGTGCCGCCCTCTACGGGTACACGGAGCTCTACGGTTCGGTGCCGGGCGGGCAGGCCGAGTTCCTGCGCGTGCGCCGCGCTGACAACAACGCGATCAAGGTCGGGCATGCGCTCTCCGACGAGCGCTACCTGTTCCTCAGCGACATCCTCCCGACAGCGTGGCAGGGGGTGCAGTACGCCAACGTGCCCGAGGGGGGAACGCTCGCCGTGCTCGGGCTCGGGCCGGTTGGTCAGTTCGCGGCCCGCATCGGCAGGTACCTCGGGTACCGAGTGCTCGGCGTCGACCCGGTGCCGGAGCGGCGGGCCCTGGCCGAACGGTACGGGGTGGAGGTGTTCGACTTCGACGAGGCCACGGCGGATGCGCTCCGGGAGGCGACGGGTGGCCGCGGCCCCGATTCGGTCGTGGATGCAGTTGGTCTCGAAGCGCACGGCGTCGGAGCGGGCCCCGCCGGCGGTGCTGGTCTTGCTGGCCTGGCCGGGTTAGCACAGAAGGGTGCCGGCCTACTGCCAGACGCGCTCGCGAAGAAGGTCATCGAGACGGTGGGAGTCGATCGGCTCTCGGCACTCGTGCTGGCTCTCGACGCAGTGCGTCGCGGCGGAACCGTCTCGCTGAGCGGTGTCTACGCTGGAGTTGCGGACCCCATGCCGCTCATGACGATGTTCGACAAGCAGCTCACGCTGCGCATGGGGCAGTGCAATGTGCAGCGGTGGATCCCCGAGCTGCTGCCGCTTGTTGAGGATGCGAGCGACCCGCTCGGTACGGAGGACCTCGTGACCCACCGTGTCCCACTCGAGGACGCGCCCCGCATGTACGACGTCTTCCAGAAGAAGGCCGACGGCTGCATCAAGGTCGTCCTGAAGCCCCGCGGCTAGCGGGGGAGCCGAGTCGCGTCTCGCCCCTGGCATCTCACTCCGCGGCGGCAGGCTCCCAGCGAAGGAGCTCACCTGGCTGGCAGTCGAGGGCTTCGCAGAGCGCCTCGAGGGTCGTTAAGCGCACGGCCTTAGCGCGGCCGTTCTTGAGGACGGCGAGGTTGGCAGGCGTGATGCCGACTCGTTCGGCGAGCTCGCCGACGGACATCTTCCGTCGCGCGAGCATCACGTCGATGTCGATGGCGATGCCCATCAGATGACCTCGTCGAGCTCGCCGCGGAGGCTCAGCGCCTCTGCTTCGCGCTGGGTGGCAAGGCGCAAGAGCATGCGCATCACCACCATGAGAAGGGCTCCGCCTGCCGTGACAAGCGCGGCGCCGCAGAGGAGGCCGATGAGGCCGGGCGCTGCAGAGCCTGGGGCGAGCAGGACTGCGAGCACGAAGATCGTGAGGGCCGCGACGGCCATGGCGCCGATGATCGTGTCGACGTAGCGGAAGGCCCCTGCGAGAAGACCGAGCCGCTACGGACCATCGTCAGGAGGCGCCAGATGCAGACGGCGCTGACCTGCAGCGTGAGAACGAAGATCGCGGCAAGCGCCACGAGCGCGACGCGGGCCACCATGGGAACGCCGGCGAGGTCAGCCCAGACGAGCGGCAGGAGCAGGAGCTGGACGCCGAGTGAGCCGATGAGCGACACGGCGATGAGTGTCTTGAGTATGAAGATGGTGACGGTGCCCACGGCGTGACCTCCTGCTGTACAACGATGTTTTTCTATCGATTATCGATAGGTTACCGCAGGTTCGTCGATCAGCGGGCGCACGTGAGCGAAGCGGAACGTTCTAGAAGAGCGGCCAGGGCGCGGCTGGCATGTCGCCCTCCGGGGGCGGGAACTCGCCTTCCTCTGCGAGGCGGTCGACGCGGGCGGCGAGCTGTTCGAGCTCCGCGCCTGAGAGCAGGGCGGCGAGTTGCGCTCCGAGGCCACCGTCGCTCGAGTCATCGAGTGCCTCGCGGAGCTTTCGGATGCTCGCCGCTTCGTCGTCCGTGAACGGTTCGCCGAGCCACCCCCAGAGCACGGTGCGCAGCTTCGGCTCGACGTGGAACGACAGGCCGTGGTCGACGCCGTACCGGTGCCCGTCGGACATGGCGAGCACGTGGCCGCCCTTGCGGTCGGCGTTGTTGACGACGGCGTCGAAGATCGCCATGCGGCGGATCGGTGGGGAGTCCTCGTGCACTAGCACGACTTCGCGGCCAGTCTCGTCTTCGCCGGTCAGGACGGTACGCCACCCCGACTCAGGGACATCCGTCGCGTCGACGAGGTCGACGGCTTCCTGAGACTCGTCGATCTCCTGCCAGAGCTGGAGCATCCCGGGCCCGAACTGCCCGTCACCGAGCCAGGTGCGCGGCACGATGTTCCAGCCGAGGGCTTCAGAGACGAGGTAGGCGGCGACCTCGCGGTTTGCGAGGTCGTTGCCGGGGAAGTCCCAGAGCGGCTTCTCTCCCCGCGACGGCTTGTACACGACTTCGACCGGGTCGGCCCCCGGAGCCGTGTACGTCCCGACGAACGTCGCGTTCGACGCGCTCATGACGCGGGCGGTGAGCTCGAGCGTCTCGCCGGACCTCGACTCCGCGTCCGGTTCAGCCCCGTCTGGCGTGGCGCCGCCGACCGCCTTCCCGCTCGGTTCGGCTTCGGTCACAGGCCGTCGTCAGCCGGGCAGTTGTGGCCTTCCGGGTCCATCGGGAGGCCGCAGCGCGGGCACAGGGAGCGACCGGCGCCGACGATCTCGAGGGTGCGCTTCGCGAAGGCACGGGCGGAGCCGACTGGGATGCGCACCCGAAGGAGCTCCTCCGGTTCGGCGGCTTCGACGAGCTCGTCGAGGCCCGCCATGCGGGCGAGTTCGGCCTCGAGGGCTTCGGTGTCGACGTCTGCGTCGATCTCGAGTTCGACCTCGACGACGGGAATCACCTCGAGGATCACCTGCGCCGTGGCGGGCTCCCAGCCGAGGCCGATGGTGCCGACGCGGAAGCGGCCGTCGACTGGGGTGTCAAGCGGCTCCTCGTCGATGAGCTCGACGGGAGTCGAGCTCGGCACGCTGTAGCGGTTTCCGTCTTCGAGCATGATCTGGTCGAGGATCTCGTCGACCTTCTCCGCGAGCAGGGCCGACTGCTCCTTCTCGAGGATGACGCTCACGACGCGAGCTCCGTCGCGGGCCTGCAGGTAGAAGGTGCGCTCGCCGGGTTTACCGAGCGTGCCGACGACAAATCGGTCCGGCCAGTCGAATTCGTGCACGAGGGTCGTCATGTGCTCAAGCCTATGCTCAGGCGGCCCGGCCTGCGCCGCCACCGACGGTTGCGTCGCCCGAATGGGGTGCGCCCGCCGCGGAAGTCGGGGGCGGGGCCAGCCAGGAGAGGTCCCCTGCGTCGGAGTTGATGACGGGAACGCTCGGGCGTGCCCTGCCGTAGCTGATGATCGAGATGGATGCTGGGCCAACGGCGAGGCGCTGGAACAGGTCGAGGTGCATCCCGAGTGCGTCGGCGAGCACCGACTTGATGATGTCTCCGTGGCTGACCGCGACCCAGGCGGCGCCAGGTCCGAACTCGCGCTCGACCTCGGCGTCGTGGCCGCGGATAGCCGCGACGGCTCTCGCCTGCATCGTTGCCATCGATTCGCCTTCTGGGAAGGTCACGGCAGATGGCTGCGTCTGGACGGTGGCCCAGAGCTCTTCCTTCGCGAGCTCGGCGAGCTTCCGGTTCTGCCAGGCGCCGTAGCCGCATTCGGTGATGCTGTCGTCGATCACCTCGAGCGCTGGCTGCAGGTGCGGATCCGAGTACGCGTCGGTGGGCTGCTGCGCGCGGATTGCTGCGGCCGTCTCGATGCAACGCTCAAGAGGGCTTGTCACGAGGCGGGCGAGCGGCACGGAGGCGAGCCTCGCCCCTGCCGTGGCGGCCTGTGACCTGCCCGTCTCGTCGAGGAAGACTCCTGGGGTGCGTCCCGCGAGCAGCCCACTCGCGTTCGCCGTGGTGCGTCCGTGTCGGACGAGGATGACGGTGGCCATGCGAGTCACCCTAATCGGTAGGTCGCGGGAGGTCCCTGCGCGCGTGCCGGCCTGCCTGCGCGCCTCAGCGCTCGGTGAGCTGCCCGCCCTCGACGTGCCAGGCGCGGTTCAGCTGCACGGTCTCGAGCATCCGCCTGTCGTGGGTGACGAGCAGGAGGGTGCCCTCGTAGTGTTCAAGGGCCTGCTCGAGCTGTTCGATCGCGACGAGGTCGAGGTGGTTCGTCGGCTCGTCGAGCACCAGGAGGTTCACGCCGCGCGCCTGCAGGAGTGCGAGGCCCGCCCGGGTCCGCTCGCCCGGGGAGAGCTCGTCGGCGCGGCGCCCCACGTGGTCCGCCTTGAGGCCGAACTTGGCGAGCAGAGTGCGCACCTCGGCGCTTGGCCAGTCCGGCACCTGCGCCTCGAACTGCTCGGCAAGCGGAGCCGGCCCGGTGAGGGCGGCCCTGGCCTGGTCGATCTCGCCGATGGCGACGCTTGAGCCCAGGCTCGCGGTCCCCGAGTCAGGTCGGATGTGCCCGAGCAGTAGGCGGAGGAGCGTCGACTTGCCCGCGCCGTTCGGCCCGGTGATGCCGATGCGATCCCCGGCGTCGACCTGGACCGAGACGGGGCCGAAGGTGAACTCGCCGAGGTGGAGCTCGGCGCGCGAGAGCGTTGAGACGACGGAGCTGGAGCGAGGCGCCGCGCCGATCGTGAACTGCAGCTGCCATTCCTTGCGCGGCTCTTCTACCTCGTCCAGGCGGGCGATGCGGCTCTCCATCTGGCGAACCTTCTGGGCCTGCTTCTCGCTCGACTCGGTGGAGGCCTTGCGGCGAATCTTGTCGTTGTCCGGCGCCTTGCGCATGGCGTTCCGAACGCCCTGGCTCGACCATTCGCGTTGCGTGCGGGCGCGCCCCACGAGGTCGGCCTTCTTCTCCGCGAACTCCTCGTACTCCTCGCGCGCGTGGCGTTTGGCGGTCGCGCGCTCCTCGAGGAACGCCTCGTAGCCGCCGCCATACACGCGGTTGCTGTGCTGGGCGAGGTCGAGTTCCAGCACGCGGGTGACGCTGCGGGCGAGGAACTCGCGGTCGTGGCTCACGAGGACAACCCCGCCGCGAAGGCCCTGGATGAACGCCTCGAGTCGTTCGAGTCCGTCGAGGTCGAGGTCGTTGGTCGGCTCGTCGAGCAGCACGATGTCGAAACGCGAGAGGAGGAGCGCGGCGAGGCCGACGCGCGCGGCCTGCCCGCCGGAGAGGGACGTCATGTGGGCTTCGGCGCTCAGCTCGAGGCCGAGCTCGGCCAGCACTGCGGGGAGACGTTCCTCGAGGTCGGCGGCGCCGCTCGCGAGCCAGCGCTCGAGGGCGACCGCGTAGACCTCGCCAGGGTCAGGGGCACCCGGCTTGGCTTCTTCCGCGAGCGCCTCGGCGGCCGCATCCATCTCCCTGGTCGCCTCGGTGGTTCCCGTGCGTCGCCCGACGTACTCGGCCACGGTCTCACCCGCGACGCGCTCGTGTTCCTGGGGGAGCCAGCCGATGAAGGCGTCGGCCGGGGCCAGTGAGACGCTGCCTTCCAGAGGTTCGTCGATGCCGGCGAGGAGGCGCAGCAGGGTCGACTTGCCCGCGCCGTTTGCGCCGACGACGCCGACCACGTCGCCGGGGGCAACGACGAGGTTCAGCGAGGAGAACAGGGTTCGATGGTCGTGGCCACCGGCGAGGTCCTTGGCGACGAGGGTTGCGGTCATTGCTCTATGGTCGCGCACTCCCGCGCCGCGCGGGGACGGCACGCGCTGTGGGGGATGCGCTGAGGGGGCGCGCCTGGCGTGGTCACGAGCGGCTGCTCGACGCGGCAGTGACGGCTAGACGAGGGCGTCGGCGTGCAGGGCCCCGACGATCGGCGCGAGCTCGGGTACCTCTGCCGCCTCGGTGAGCGACTGTTCGAGCACCGAGTCGTGCGTGGGTCGGGCTCGCTCGAGGAGTTCGCGGCCCAAGGGTGTGAGTTCGGTGTAGATCCCGCGCCGGTCGTCGTCGCAGAGGATGCGGGTCAGTAGCTCTCTGTCTTCGAGGCGAGTCACGAGGCGCGTCGTCGCGCTGCTCGAGAGGGCGGCCGCACGGGCCAGCTGGCGCATCCGCATGTGCCAGCCGTCTTGGCGGCTCAGGGCGTCGAGCACTGTGAACTCGACGACGGACAGCTTGTGCTCGCGCTGCAGCGAGCGTTCGAGTTCCATCTCGATGATTCCGTGCAGCGCGGCGAGTGTGCGCCATCCGCGTGCGCGGATTTCCACCGCGTCGTCGGCGATTCCCATGTGTCCTCCTCGGTACTTGCTCCCCGAATGGTACTCCACTTGCGCGGATATAGCGCGTGTGCAACCATCTAATTCATTGCGTGTGCAACTACTGCACGCGCCGTATATCGCTGGAGGAAACATGCCTATCGCGCTCCTCGCGCTTGCCCTCGGTGGGTTCGGGATCGGGCTGACCGAGTTCGTCATCATGGGGCTGCTGCCAGAGGTTGCAGCCGACTTCGCCGTCTCGGAGGCGGTTGCCGGCTACCTGATCTCCGGCTACGCACTCGCCGTTGCCGTCGGGGCGATCGGCCTGACGGTCGCAATCACCCGCATCGACCGCAAGAAAGCACTCGTTGGGCTCATGGTGATCTTCATCGCAGGCAACGTGCTTTCGGCGCTGGCGCCCAGCTACGAGATGATGATGCTTGGGCGCATCGTCGCGGCGCTCAGCCACGGCGCATTCTTCGGTATCGGGGCGGTCGTCGCGGCCAACCTGGTTCCCGCGAACCGCAAGGCCGCAGCCATCTCGCTGATGTTCGCGGGGCTCACGCTCGCCAATGTGCTCGGCGTGCCGATCGGCACCTTCATCGGGCAAGCCGCGGGCTGGCGCTCGACGTTCTGGGTGATCTCCGTCATCGGCGTCGTCTCCCTCATCGGCATCGCGCTGCTCATCCCCGCGACGGTCGGGCGAACCGGCGGGGGCAGCATCCTCGCGGAGTTCCGCATCTTCCGCTCAGGGCAGGTGTGGGCCTCAATGATCATCACGGTGCTCGGCTACGGCGGAATGTTCGGGGCGTTCAGCTACATCGCGTTCACGCTCACCGGGGTGTCCGGGTTCGCCGCGTCCACCGTGCCGTGGCTGCTTGTGCTCTTCGGGGTTGGTCTCTTCGTCGGCAATATCGTCGGCGGTAGGGCCGCAGACCGGAACCTCGGGCGGACCCTGCTCGTGCTGCTTGTCGGGCTCATCGTGAGCCTCGTCGCGTTTGCACTGCTCGCGTCCAGTCAGGTCGCGACGCTGGTGCTTCTCGTCCTCATGGGTGGCTTCGGGTTCGCGACGGTGCCCGGCCTCCAGATGCGCATCATGAACTTCGCCGGGGACGCTCCGACGCTCGCGTCCGGCGCGAACATCGCGGCCTTCAACGTGGGGAACGCGTTCGGGGCGTGGGTGGGCGGACTGACGATCGCGGCCGGTCTCGGCTACGCGTCGCCGCTGTGGGCAGGTGCCGCGGTCACGCTCGCGGGTCTCGTGGCGCTGCTGATCGCGGGCGTCATGCCTGGCGGCGAGCTCCGCCGCGGGGCGCGAGCGAGCGAGTTGCCGACCGCGCAGGTGGCGCCCGCTCCCGCCCATTCCGCTTGACCGGGTGCGCGGCCGGGCCGAAACTGATGTCGTAGCCCCGAACCCCCGCTGGCTGCGTCGTCGCTCACCTCCGGGTGCATCCGAGCCGGATGCGCCCGGAGGCTCGGCCAGTTCAGAACAGGACAAGCACGTGGCAGAGCCGACACCGGACCCACCTCAGGACTCTGCACCTCACGACTCACCACTTCAGACAAGTCCGTTCGGTGCGCCCCGCGGCGCTGCAGGCTCTGCGCCCCGAGCCCGGTCGACGAGGCGTGTCGCCGCGTTCATCCTCACGGGCGCGCTCGCGGTCGTTGCGATCATCGTGGGCGCCGAGGTGCTCCGTGTGAGCGGCGATACGATCGAGCAGGGTGACCTCGCCGCGTTCTACGAGCAGCCGGGCGGGGAGGTTCCCAGCACCCCGGGGACGCTGGTGCGGAGCGAGCAGCTCCTGGGCACGCCCGTCGGTTCGCAGGCCTGGCGAATCATGTACTCGTCGACTGACCTCGACGGCACCCCCGTGCTGGTCACTGGGGTTGTCGTCGTTCCGGATGGGGAGGCGCCCGCCGGTGGACGCACGGTGCTCGCGTGGGGGCATCCCACGACCGGCACCGATCCCTCGTGCGCGCCGTCGAGGGCCTTCGACCCGTTCATCGGTATCGAGGGGATGCGCCTCATGTTGGACCGCGGCTACACGGTGGTCGCGACGGACTACCTCGGCATGGGCATCGAGACGGCCGACGGCAAGCAAGCGGGGCTGGACTCGTACCTCGTCGGGGATACGGCTGCCAGGAGCGTGCTCGACTCGGTCCGCGCGGCGCAGCAGCTCGAAGCGGCGCAGGCCGGCGACGACGTGGTGCTGTGGGGGCACTCGCAGGGCGGGCGGGCCGTGCTCTTCGCGGCACAGGAGGCCTCGAGTTACGCACCCGAGCTGAAGATCGCCGCCGTCGCTGCTGCGGCGCCGGCCGCCGACCTGACCAAGCTCATGGGCTCGCACCTCGACGACATCTCCGGCGTGACGATCGGCTCGTACGCGTTCGCGGCATTTGCGAAGGTCTACGCGGACGTACCGGGGGTGGAGCTCCCGAGCATCCTCACACCTGCCGCCATCGAGAAGACGCCGGAGATGAACTCGCTCTGCCTGCTCAGCAGCCTCACCGAGCTGCACGAGATCGGACAGCCGCTCGTCGGCAACTTCACGCTGCACGACCCCACCGCCGTCGAGCCGTGGGCGACGCTCCTGAGCGACAACTCCGCCGGGGCGAAACCCTTCGACGCACCGCTTTTCGTCGCGCAAGGGAGCGCGGACGAACTGGTGCTGCCGGCGGACACCGCCGCGTTCGTCTCCCACGAGGAATCGATCGGTGTTGACGTGCACGCCGTGACGGTCGCAGGTGCGAGCCACGGCACGATCGCCTACGAAGCACTCCCAGAGCTCGAGCGGTGGCTCGAGCAGCACGTCCCCATCAACGGAGGTTCCTGATGTTCAAGACTCGTCGAGCCGCATCCACGGCCCTAGCATTCCTCCTCGCGGCAGGCGCTGTCGCGGCCATGAGCGGATGCTCACCCCGGTCGGACGCGCCACCCTCGAGGGCGGTCGCCACCTTTCAGGTCGTGGATCAGAGCTCCAAGATCGAGCTCGCGACTCCAGAGCTCGTCGAGCACGCCCAGAAGCTCCTGGACGGTGAGGACGTATCGGCGATCCCTGTCGGGACCGTCGTGCGCGACGACGCCTCGGTGAACGAACCGTGGACCTGGCGCATCGACCCTGCGACGCTCGAGTTCGCGGACTTCACGACGGAGGTCTGCGACGGCCTGCCCGAGTACGTCGAAGACGGCACGGTCACGAGCGACGTGTACTGCCCGTGGTCGGCGAAGATCACGGCCATTGAGCCGTTCGAGGACTAGGTCGTGTCTGACAATGTCTCGCCTACTCCGCTCGTCCTGATCGCGCGATCTGCTGCGTTGGAGAACTCACGCAATGCTCCGCATTGGGCTTCGTTCTCCGCCTTGCATCTCGCACGACCAGGCCGTGCTCGCTGCAGCGATCCATTGTCAGACACTCCCTAGGTCGGTCGGCGCGGCGAGAGCAAATGTCGCGCACACACGTCTGTCGCGCGCACATCCGGAGCCGCTGCTCGTCTCGCGTGCATCCGATTCGGAGCCTCGAGTGCTTACCTCGATGGAGTCGGGTGGCAGTCAGTTGCCCGCGAGATCCGAGCGCAGTGAGGCGGCGACGATCATGGGTGAAGTCAACCTCGAAGAGGGAGTCCCAGAGGGCGAGGAGCGCTGGAGAGACGAGGGCGGCTCCGGAGAGAGCACGCACTTTCACGCGCACGGCTGGAGGCCGGACCCGGTGCTGTCTGGCCAGGCGCATCAAGACGCGACGGACCCGGCCGTTGCGCCACCGACGGTCAGGGTGGCCGACGGCGACGCCCTAGGGGAGCGCGACGCTCCCGGGGAGAGCTGAGGACCCTCAATCAGGTGACGGGGCATCCGGAGACGGAGCCCCGCCACCTGGAGTCCTAGCTGGCGATGCGGGCGTTGACGGGGCCGCGTCGGCCGGTGCGGCGACGGCGCGGTCGTGCCGCGGCGACGTCGGATTGGTCATGCTCCACGGGGAACAAGGCCTCGGCGAGCGCCTCTTGGGCCTCGTCGAGCGTGCTGTAGTCGCCGATGCTCTGGCCCTGGGGGCCCTGGAGCGTGTGCAGACCGGTGTCTGCGATCGTGATGAAGCCAGCGAACTCGTCGCTGATGGTCGCCGCGTACACGTCGTCGTCGGCTTGTCGCCAGGAGACACGTGGTGCGGGCAGGGTGAATGGTATTGCGAGTGTGATGCGATTCTTCGTTTCGTTGCGGCGCAGCCCGCCTGCGTTGGCGGGGCGCATTCTTTCAAGCATGTGCGCGCTTGGGTGGGCGCGTGCTGGTCTGCCCGTTCGTGTTCGTGAGCAGAGTGTGCTCGTGAGCCGACTGGGCGTCTCGGACTTGGGTCCTGGTGGCCACGGATCCGGTGGCGCGGATGGCGACAGGCAAGATCTGGAATGTCCGCGAGAAGCGGGGTGACCGTGCGTCGACTTAGCCACTATACGGCATGAAGCCTGGGTGAGAGAGTTTTCTCATGACTGAAGACAACGCGGTGCGTGCTGGCGACGGGGCTAGGGACGGCGCAGGGGAGCTCACGGAGCTCGGCTTCACCATCTTTGGCTTCGTCTCGAAGCCGGTGGAAGAGGTCTACGAGGCGGTCCGACCCGGCGCAGCTCTCCGAGTACTTCACGACGACGGCGTTCGAGTCTGAGCCGGTCGACGCAGGGGCCCGCACTCGCGTGAGCATCAGTGAGTCCGCCTGGAGCCTGACGGATGCCGGCGCGAAGGCGGCCTTCGGCAACTCGATGGGGTGGACCGGCATGCTCGCCGCCATGAAGGTGTGGCCCGAGCACGGCATCCAACTGCGCGAGGGCTTCTACAAGTAGGGCGCCGCACGGTGGTGCCTTGCCGCGAGGGAGCCTCACCGCGAGGGAGCTGCTGCCTGTTCTCGAGGGACTGCTACTGCGTCTTTACGGGGTCCAGGGTCGGGTATTTGGGCTTCCTAGTGTCGCCGGAGGACTTGCCGGTGAGCCGCCTGCCGATCCAGGGGAGCACGTACTCGCGCCAGTACTCGGAGTTGCGTGGGCGCTGGATGCTCGGGGCACTTGGCCCGAAGTCGGGCGCAGGAACGTCGAGCGCGGTGAGCACGTTGGCGGCGACTCGACGGTGGCCGGCTACGCCCATGTGGAGGCGGTCGCGCGACCAGTAGTCGAGGTGGCGCAGCTCGCGGTCTGCCCAGTTGTCGACGAACGTGAGGCCCGGCTGCGGTGGGATCTTCGCGTGCACGGCGGCCGCAAGCGCGTCGCCGCGGGCACCGATGCGTTTGCCCATGGGCAGGTGGTCCGAGGGGTTGGCTCCAGACAGGAGTATGACGTGGATTCCGGCGTCCAGGGCCTGTTTGGCGCCGTCGACGAGCCGCTGGGCCACCTCGTCGATGGAGACGCGGGGTCGCAGAATGTCGTTGCCGCCGCCATTGAGGCTCAACAGCTGCGGTTTCAGGGCGATCGCGGCGGGGAGCTGCTCCTCGAGGATCGCGTCGAGCAGGCGCCCGCGGATGGCGAGGTTCGCGTACGTGACCGACTCTGGTGAGGAGACTGCGAGGCCCTGCGCGACGAGGTCTGCCCAGCCGCGGACCTGCCCGTCGGGCAGCTCGTCCCCGACTCCCTCGGTGAAGCTATCTCCGACGGCCGCGAAACTCGTGAATCCCATGAGGGAGAGTCCATCACACTCCTTCGTAGGCCCCACTCAGATCATGCAGGAGTCGCCTTCGCAGGCTTTCCCCGCACCTCCGAGCATCGTGAAGCCGCCGGGCAGCGATGTCGCTTCCTCGGCTGTGGCCTCTGCGTTCACTGCTCGATCTGCATCGAGCGTCGCGCTCGTGACCGCGCTGGCGTCCTCGCTCATTCCGTGGTCTCTTCGCGGTCGCTCGTGATCTTGGTGAGGACGTCGGCGAAGGTCGCGGCTTCCTGCGCTCCGGAGACCCCGTACTTGCCGTCGATGACAAAGAAGGGGACGCCCTGGATGCCGTAGGCCTGCGCCTGCTGTTGGTCGGCCAGGACGTCGTCGTGGTGCACGCGCTCCTCGAGGGCGTGCACGGCTGCCGCGCGGTCGAGGCCGAGCTCGGCGGCGAGGTCGGCGAGCACTTCGATGTCGCTGAGGTCTTGGCCTTCGACGAAGTAGGCCTTCAGGAGGCGCTCCTTCGCTTCGAGTTGGCGGCCGTTCGCCTTTGCGAAGTGGATGAGCTCGTGGGCGCGCACGGTGTTGACGTGCTGCACCGAGTCGAAGTCGTAGTCGAGGCCGACGTCCTTGGCGATGCCGGTGACGCGGTCGAGCATCTGCTCGACCTGCACGACGGGGAGGCCCTTGCGCTCGGCGAGGTACTCGGTTGTCGACCCGTGGAAGTCGATGGGCGTATCGGGGGAGAGCTCGTAGCTGTGGTACTCGATTTCGACGGCCGGCGCGTTGCCGCCCGCTGAGAACTGCTGGATGCCGCTCTCCAGCTTGCGCTTGCCGATGTAGCACCAGGGGCACGCGATGTCCGACCAGATGTCGATGCGGATCGGTGCCTGCTCTGAGCTGGCCTGCGGAATGTTCTGGGGTGCGTCCTGCGCTGCTGTCGTCACACGCAATGCAACAGGCCCTCTCGCGCAGCTATTCCCAGGCGGAGATGCTCGCTTTCCCTGCGCTTTCCTTCGCCCTTCACTCGGCCTTGACTCCGCCTTCACTCGGCCTTGACGACGGCGAGTTCATCCCAATGCGTCGTCGCGCGCGGCGAGATCATCTCGCGGCGCATGGTCCAGGTGCGTCCGCCGCGCAGCCCCGCGATGCCGAGCCCGAGCGACTCCTGCCCGAACTTGGCCGCGACGGCGTCGAGGGCCTCGCCGACGCGCCGGTCCTCGCTGCGTTCGCCGAAGATGTCGAGCGCGGCGTAGGAGTCGCGAGCCACGAACTCGAAAAGTGAGACCCCGACGCGCACGTACTTGAGGTCCGACCGCAGCTGCGGCCCGAGCGCCGTGGCTGCCGCGCGGAACAGCACCACGGGGTCGTCGGTCGGCTCGGGGAAGGCGACCGAAACGGCGTGCGACTCGTGCCCCTCACGGAACGGCGAGGTCGCCGCGTAGCAGCTCATCGCCCTCGCGAGTGAGCCCTGTGCGCGTAGGCGGGCCGAGGCGCGCTGCGTGTAGACGGAGAGCACTTCCTCGAGTTCCTGCACCGTCGAGATCGGGACGGCGAACGAGCGGGAGAACTGGATCTGCTCGCGCTCGGATGGCACCTCGTCGATGGGCAGGCAGTCGATGCCGCGTAGCTCCTGGACCACTCGCTCTTGCACAACCCCGTAGCGACGACGGATGGCGGTCGGCGACGACTCGCGGAGGTCGAGGGCGGTGCGGATGCCGAGCCCCACGTACTTCGCGGCCATCTTGCGACCGACGCCCCACACATCGCCGACGTCGATCGACCCGAGGATTCCGCTGAGCTGATCGCGACCGTAGGCACCGAGGTGGCACACGCCGCCGAGCGAAGGCTCCGACTTGGAGCCGCGGTTCGCGAGCTTCGCGAGCGTCTTGCTCGGAGCGATGCCGATGCTGACGGGGATGCCGATGAGCTTCCGCATCGCCACCCTGATCTCGCGCGCGGCGGCGACGGCCTCGCGGCGGTCGCTCGGGAGGCGGATGAAGCTCTCGTCGATCGAGTACACCTCCTGAGACGGCGTGTACCTGCCGAGGAGCTCGATGGTGCGGGCGTTGATGTCGCCGTAGAGCTCGTAGTTGCTCGAGCGGGCGACGACCCCCTTCATCGCGGCCTCCGGGGCGATGGCCTGCCAGGGCGCGCCCATGGGGATGCCGGCGGCCTTCGCCTCCTCGGAGCGCGCGATGACGCAGCCGTCGTTGTTGGAGAGCACCACGATGGGTTTGCCCTCGAGGCTCGGGTCGAAGATGCGCTCGCACGAGGCGTAGAAGTTGTTGGCGTCGACGATGGCGATCGATGACGGAGACGAGAAAGCGGGCGCGGGTGCGCCGAGGGCAGGGGAGCCGGGGGCGGTCTCAGACACGGTGGAGGTACCTCGTGACGACGCCCCACACGGTGAGCTCGCTGAGCTCTTCGAGCACGATGTCGGCGTATGCGGGGTTTTCGGGCACCAGTCGCACGCGGCCGTGGTCGAACCGGAGCCGCTTGACGGTGAGCTCGCCGTCGACGACCGCGATGACGACGTTGCCGTCGTGGGGCTCCAGCGACCGGTCGACGATGATCTCGTCGCCGTCGAAGATGCCTGCCCCGATCATGCTGTCGCCGCTGACGCGCACGATGAAGGTCGCGGCCGGGTCGTTGATGAGGTGCCGGTTGAGGTCGACGGGCCCGGAGTAGTAGCCCTGGGCTGGAGACGGGAAGCCGGCGGGCACCGCCTCTTCTGCGCGTTCCGCGAGGGGCGCGGGCGGCTCCGAGCTGGTCCCTTCCTCAGCGGGCGGCGACACGGAGGCGAGGACTTCGACACGTGCATCGCTCATACTCGGCCTCCCTGTCGTTCGTCCGGCGAGGCGGGGCTGGGGCCGGCTCGCTTCGATCACACGCGTGTGCGCGTCCCAATTGTCGCGGATGAACCTCCGGAGAGTGTGACGGATGCGCCCGTCGAGTGGTGGCGTCCGATCGGCACCATGAGCGGCCGGCCAGAAACCGGGTCGTCGATGACGAGGCTCTCGAGCCCGAACACGGCGCGCACGGTATCGACAGTGAGCACGTCGGTCGGGACGCCAGCAGCGTGAAGCCCGCCGTCGGCAAGCGCGATGAGGTGGTCGGCGTACCGTGCCGCGAGGTTGAGGTCGTGGAGCACCATGACGATGGTGGTGCCGCGCGAGCGGTTGAGGTCGGTGAGCAGGTCGAGCACCTCGACCTGGTGGCTCACGTCGAGGAACGTCGTGGGCTCGTCGAGCAGCAGGAGGTCGGTCTGCTGGGCGAGGGCCATCGCGATCCACACGCGCTGCCGCTGCCCGCCGGAGAGTTCGTCGACGTGCCGGTCGGCAAGCGCCGTCGTCTCGGTCGCCTCGAGGGCCGCGGCGACGGCGAGGTCGTCGTCGTGGCTCCACCGCGAGAGGATGCTCTGGTGCGGGTGGCGTCCCCGGCCGACGAGGTCAGCGACCGTGATGCCCTCCGGGGCGATGGGCGACTGTGGGAGGAGCCCGAGCATCCGCGCCAGCTGCTTCGCGGGCGTCTTGTGCACCTCTTTGCCGTCGAGGAGCACGTGCCCGTCTCGCGGCGAGAGGAGCCGCGACATGGATCGCAGCAGCGTCGACTTGCCACACGCGTTCGCGCCGACGATCGCGGTTACCTTGCCCGGCGGCACGAGGAGGTCGAGCTCGTCGATGACAACTCGGTCGCCGTAGCCGAGCGTGAGCTTCTCGACGGTGAGAGTGTGGTCGACGGTCATAGCGAGCCTCCCGCGCGGTTCGTGCGGATGATCAGGTAGATGAGGAAGGGGGCGCCGAGCACACCGGTGACAACCCCGACGGGGTAGCGGGTGCCGAGCAGGAACTGGCCGACGAGGTCAGCGACGAGCACCAGCAGGGCGCCGACGAGGCCCGCTGGGATGAGCAGCGAGCCGCCGCCGAAGAGGCGGGCCGCGATGGGGCCGGCGAGGAAGGCCACGAACGCGATGGGGCCCGCGGCAGCCGTCGCGAACGAGAGGACCCCGACCGCGGTGACGATGACGATGAGCCGAGTGCGATTGACGCGCACACCGAGGGCGGCTGCCGTGTCGTCGCCGAGCTGGGTCGCTGAGAGGTTGCGGCTCTGCGCGAGGAGCACGGGCACCAGCACGGCGATGGCGATCGCGGCGGGGAGGATCGCGTTCCAGGATGCGCCGTTGAGGCTGCCGTTGAGCCAGCGCAGCGCCTCCTGGAGGTCCCACTGCGCGGCCTGCGACAGCACGTAGTTGGTGATGCTGTCGAGCATCGCCGCGATGCCGATGCCGATCAGGATGAGACGGGTGCCCGTAACACCGCCCTTGAACGACAGGAAGTAGATGAGGATGGCGACGCCGAGACCCACGAAGATGGCGAAGAACGACACCTCGCTCGCGCCGAGCGAGAGCGTGACGATGCCGAACGCCGCGGCCGCGCTCGCGCCAGACGAGATGCCGATGATGTCGGGGCTCGCGAGCGGGTTGCGCAGCATGGTCTGGAACGTGACGCCCGCGAGGCCGAACGCGAGTCCTGCCAGGATCGCGAGGACCGCGCGGGGCAGGCGGAGGCGACCGACCGTAAAGGTCGCGCCCTGCACATCCTGACCCAGGACGACCGCGATGACCTGGTCGATGCCGTAGAAGGTCTGCCCGTACATGAGTGAGAACACGAACACGACGACGATGAGCGCGACCAGCACGAGCATCGTGAGGCGGCGTCGCGCGGCCCTCCGGTTGCGGCTGCGGGCGACGGCGCGCGCCGTCGCCTCGATCGCCGAGTCGGTGGACGAGGGTGCGAGGGAAGTCGGAGACGAGGCGGCCGAAGCTGAAGAGGCCGGGCTTGAGGAGCGTGTCGTGGTCACAGGGCACGCACCTTGGAGCGGCGGACGATCCAGATGAAGATGGGGGCTCCGATGATGGCAGTGATGATGCCCACGTCGATCTCGGAGGGGCGGGTCAGGATGCGACCGAGCACATCCGCTCCCGTTAGCAGGGAGGCGCCGACGACAGCGGAGAAGGGCAGTACCCAGCGGTGGTCGACGCCGAACATGAGGCGGCACGCGTGGGGGACAACCAGCCCGACGAAGGCGATGGGGCCCGTGACGGCCGTTGCGGCGCCGCACAGCACAACCGCGCCGAGGGCCGCGGCGCCGCGCGTCATCGCGACGCGCTCGCCGAGGCCGGCCGCGAGGTCGTCGCCGAGAGCGAGCGAGTTGAGGCCCTTCGCCGAGGCGAGGCTAATGAGGAACCCGACGAGCAGGAATGGGAGCACCTGCGAGATGCTGTCCCAGGTGCCGCCTCCCACGCCGCCGATCTGCCACGACCTGGCGCTCTGGCTGATGTCGCCGCGCGGCAGGATGATGGCGGTCACAAACGAGGCGAGCGCCGCCGAGGTCGCGGCTCCCGCGAGGGCGAGCTTGAGCGGCGTCGCGCCGCCGCGGCCGAGCGAACCGACGACGTAGACGAACACCGCCGCGAGGGCGGCGCCCGTGATGGCGACCCAGATGAAGCTCGAGGCCGAGGTGAGGCCGAAGTACGCGATGCCCGTCACGACGGCGAGGGATGCGCCCATATTGACGCCGAGGATGCCGGGGTCGGCGAGCGGGTTGCGCGTCACGCCCTGCATGACGGCGCCAGACACGCCGAGCGCCGCGCCGACCGCGACGGCGAGGAAGGTGCGCGGGATGCGCTTCGCGACCGCCGCCTCATCGAAGCCGTTGGTCGACCCGCCGAGCACGGCCACCGCATCCGCCCAACTGACGTCGCGCGAGCCGATCATGACGGAGATGACGATGAGCGCGCCGAGGGTGGCGATCGCGACCAGGAACCACAGCGCCCGCAGCCGCCGGGGGCGTCGCACGATGGCAACACCCCCGGCGGCTACGGGAGGAGCGGTCTGGGTCACTAGGCCTTGTCTGCTGCCTGCGAGAGGAGCGCGACGTAGTCGTCGAGGATCCACGAGATGGACAGCGGCGTCGGGTTCGCGGCAGTGCCAAGCGGCTCGGTGCCAGGCAGGTTGACGATCGAGCCGTTGGCGACGGCGGGGATCTGCGAGAGCACGGGGTCGCCCTGCAGAGTCTGCACGAGGTCCTCGCCGCCGTAGGTCACGATGATCTCGACGTCGGCGAGCGTGTCGGTCTGCTCGGCGCTGATCGTCTGCGAGAACTGGTCGGTGCTTGCGGAGGCGTCGATGAGGCTCTGCGGGAATGCCATGCCGAGGTCCTCGAAGAAGGCGCTGCGGGTGTCGTGCGTCGTGTAGAAGCTGACCTGGCTGAGGTCGGTCTCGTCGACGTGGGTGAGGAACATGGTCTTCTTGCCCTGGATGGCGGGGTACTTGGCCGCCGTGGCTTCGATCTCGCCCTCGAGTTCCGTGATGAGCGCGTCGCCCTCGGCCTCAAGCCCCATGCCCTGGCTGTTGAGGCGGATCATGTCGCGCCAGGAGGTTGCCCACGCCGTGTCCGGGTACGCGACAACCGGTGCGATCTCGGAGAGCGTGTTGTAGTCCTCCTGCGTGAGCCCCGAGTAGGCGGCCAGGATGACGTCCGGGTTCGTGTCGGCGACGGCCTCGAAGTCCACGCCATCGGTCTCGTCGAAGAGCACGGGGGTCTCCCCGCCGAGCTCCTCGAGCTTCTCGCTCACCCAGGGGAGGATGCCGTCGCCGTTGTCGTCGCCGAAGTCTGCGCGAGCCATGCCGACGGGCACGACGCCGAGCGCGAGGGGCACTTCCTGGTTCGCCCAGTTGACCGTCGCGATGCGCTCCGGCTTCTCCGTGATCTCGATCGTGCCGAGCGCGTGCTCGATCGTGATCGGCGTGAAGTCGCCGCTCGCCTCGCCCGCAGGGGCGTCGGTTGCCGGGGTCGTCGAGCAGGCGGCGAGACCTGCCGTGAGCAGCGCGGTCGCGGCGAGGGCGACGAGCTTGGATGCGCGGGGCATGGTGTCCTTTCGAGGGTGCAGCTCGGGCGTTTCCCGCGCGCCGAAGGTCGCCGCGAGGCGGCGAAGAGGTGGGCGCGGAGGTGAAGTCGGCGGCCGCCGGACGGGCTCGAGATCGTGCCCTGTTAGGCGTGCCTTACCAAAGCTAAAGGACTCGAGGCGGCTTTGCAATCGAGGCGAACTGACACGATTCTTCGCGAAACGGACACGGGCGGCGTGGCCTGGCGGCCGCTCACTGCGCGCGGAACCGGCCCGGGCTCGTACCTGTCACTCGACGGAAGGCTGTCCCGAACGCGCTGGCCGACCTGAAACCGACCGCGGCGGCGACGTCGTCGATGCTCTCGCCGTCGGTCAGCAGCACGATCGACCGCTGGATCCGAGAGGCCGCGAGCCAGCGGCTGAACCCGAGCCCGGTCTCGGTCTGGAACTGGCGAGTGATCGTGCGGGCGCTCACGCCGAGCTGCGCCGACCACTCGTGGAGCGTGCGCGCGTCCCGAACGTCCGCATCCAGCGCCAGGACGATGGGGGTGAGCAGGTCGGAGGCCGGGATGCGCACCACAAGCTCGTGCGGCGCGGGAGTCAGGACGTCAAGGACCATCGCCTCGGTCTTCGACCGCGACGCGTCGTCGAGCTCAGGTTCGGCGAGGCGGTCGAGGAGCAGGCGGAGCAGGTCGGTCACGTCGACCGCGACCGGCTCTTCCGCGATCGGGGTCGTCGTCTGGACGCTGAACATGGCGGTGCGGTACCAGGTGCCCGCCGGCGTCCACGCCGTGTGGCGCACGCCGGCGGGGATCCAGAGGCCGACGGTCGGAGTGATAGTCCACGTGCGCGGCCCGACGGTCAGCGAGGACGCACCCCGCGTGTTCCAGATGAGCTCGTGCGTCGGGTGGGAGTGCTCCTCCCAGAACGTGTTGCGGGTGATCGCCTCGTCCATGCCGTCGATGACGTAGGGCACCTCGACGGAGCCCGCCTCGTAGAGGGGCAGGCTGCGCCGGTCGACGTCCGGCACGTCGAGCGTGCTCATGGTCTCAGCCTACGGAGTCGACCGGTCGCGGTTCAGCTTCGTTCGGTTGCCAGCCACCCGCCGTGAGACGGGGCCCAGCCGTAGGCCTCGCGGGCGTACTCTCCGGTCGCGGCCTGGTCCTGGAGGAGGGCATCGGCGAAAGGGCCCCCGAGGCGCTCGCGGCTCGCATCCGGGGTTTCCGTCGCGAGCTCGACGGGAGCATCCGCCGACTCGGCGATCTCGCGCACCGTCGGGTTCTCGCCGCTCGCCGCGATGACGTAGCCGACGGCCGCGCCCTTCTCGAGGACCCGCACGTAGAGGTCAGCGAGGTCGTCGACGTGCACGAGCGTCCAGCGCTGGCTGCCGTCGCCGACGAGCGAAACCGGGGCGGAGGCGTCGCCGGCGAGGAGCTGCGGGAGGCCGCCCTGCCCGCCGTACACGACGGCGGGCGCGACGATCGCGGTGTTGACGTTGCTGTTGATGACTTGGCGGTCGATGGGCACGCGCCAGGAGACGATCTCGGGCGCATCCGGCTCCGACTGCTCCGTGATGGCCGGGTTGTTCCCGAACAGCCAGATGCCGCTTGTGTGCACGAACTGCGTCGGGGAATGCACAAGCTCGTTGAGGACGGCCGGCACGAACGTCGGGTCAACGTCTGCCGCGGAGGCCGTGTGGATGACGCCCTCCGACTGGCGGAGGAGTGGGGCGAGCGCGGACCGGTCGGTCAGGTCGACGACAACGGCCTTGGCTCCCGCCTCCCGCACGATCGCGGCCTTCTCCTCGCTGCGTACCGCCGCCGTTACGACGTGGCCGTTCGCGAGCAGGGCCCGCAGGACTGCCGAGCCGATGTAGCCGGTCGCTCCAGTCAGAAACACCTTCATGTGGTTGCCTTCCGTCGTGTCGAACTTGGGCGTCGCCCGTGACACAGCAGTGCAACCGCGGCGGGGCCGGAGGCATTCCAGACGCCCCGGCCCTGCCCGGTTTCGAGTGCTCGCCAGCTCGCACGTTCAGCGCTGACCGCCTCCCGTGCTTAGCGCTCGCCGGCCCCGGGCTTCCGCACCCGCGTGCCCTGCTCGACGGGAGCTGTGTCGGGCTCGTAGGAGTGCTCGTCGAGCGACCCGCCCGACTTCAGGACCCGCAGCTCCTCGGTCTGCACGCGGAGCGCTGGCGCGGCCGCGAGGTTCGACGGCTCCTTCGGGGTGCCGGGCAGCCACACGTTGAAGAAGAGGTTGAGGAGCACGGCTACGATCGCGGCCGAGCTGATGCCGGAGTCGAAGATCGTCACGAACCATTCCGGGAAGGCGTGCCAGAACTGCGGCGAGACGACCGGGATGAGGCCGAAGGCGAGCGCCGAGGCGACGATGATCATGTTGTTGTTGCCGTTGTAGTCGACCTTCGAGAGGGTGCGCACGCCGCTCGCCGCGACACTGCCGAACAGCACGATGCCCGCGCCGCCGAGCACTGGGCTCGGGATGACGCTGAAGACGGCGGCTGCCATCGGTGAGAGGCCGAGGATCACGAGCAGCCCGCCGCCGGCTGCGACGGCGAAGCGGCTCTTGATGCCCGTAAGGGCGACGAGCCCGACGTTCTGCGCGAAGGCGGTCGCGGGGAACGAGTTGAAGATGGGGGCGAGCAGCGAGGAGACCATGTCGGCGCGCAGGCCGTCACCGACGCGGCGTGAGTCGACCTTGGTGCCGACGACCTCGCCGACGGCGAGTACGTCTGCCGTGGTCTCGACCATGATGACGAGGATCACGATGGTCATCGAGACGATGGCGCCGATCTCGAAGACGGGCATCCCGAACGCGAATGGCTGCGGGAAGGCGAAGACGGATGCTGACCCGACGGCGTCGAAGTCGGCCTGCCCGAGCACGAGGGCGAAGACCGTGCCGATCGCGAGTCCCAGCAGGACGGCGAGGCGGGAGAGCGCCTTGATCTTGCTCAGGATGAGCACGACGGCGAACGTGAAGAGAGCGAGCCCGATCTTGTCGGCGGAAGCGAAGCCCTCGGCCGTCGGGTCGGAGCCGGTCACCCAGCGCCCGGCGACGGGCATGAGGGAGAGGCCGATGACGGTGATGATCGAGCCCGTCACGACGGCGGGGAAGAAGCGCACGATCCTGGCGAAGAACGGCGCGATGATGAGGCCGATCGCGCTTGCGACGATGACGGCACCGAACACGGTCTGCAGGCCGGCCTCGCCGTTGCCCGCGATGATGGCGAGCATCGTCGAGACGGCCGCGAAGGAGATGCCCTGCACAAGCGGCAGCTTCGAGCCGAAGTAGGGGACCCCGATGGTCTGCAGGATGGTCGCGGCGCCGCTTACGAAGAGCGCACAGGCGACGAGGAGCGCCTTCTGGCCCACGTCGAGTCCGGCGGCGCCGCCCACGATGAGGGGGACGGCGATGACGCCGCCGAACATCGCGACGATGTGCTGGACTCCGTAGCCGATCGTCTTGCCTGGGCTGAGGCGCTCGTCTTCTGGGCGCACCTCCGTTGCTGCTGGGGCCGAATCGGCTGTTGTTGCGACCGAAGCTGTGCTGGGTTCGGGAGACATGGTTGACCTCTCTTGGGTCGACGGAAAAGGGGTCGACAAACAGCCCTGCCAGGTGGATCGGGTTCGGAGCGCTTCGTTGGGTGCGGGGCGGGCGCCGGTGCTAGATGAACGCGGGCGTGTCAGTCCACGCTTCGGGCGCCGGTGCGACGCCGTCTCGGATGACGGTTCCTTCGATGAGGCCGTAGGGGCGGTCCGCGGCGAAGAACACCTCGCCTGGGTTGTCGAGGTCGAACGGCGAGAGGTCGACGAGGAAGTGGTGCTTGTTCGGCATCGCGAAGCGCACTTCGGCGATCTCGGGGAACTGCTCGATCGCCGCCTTGCCCATCTGCCAGAGACTCTGCTGCAGCGCCAGCGAGTGCACGGTCGCGAACGTCGAGATCAGTGCGGCCGAGATCCCCTCGTAGAGGGCGTTGTAGTCGGGCTCTACCTCGACGGCCTCGGGCGTGTAGCGCCAGCGGGCCGTGACCGAGGTGGCAAGGATGCGGTCGCTCGCTTCCGCGAGGGTCGTGTACTTGTCGCGAGGGAACCCGCGGAACTCGCTGCCCGTCGACTTGAGCACCGTCAGGTCCTTGAGCCCCGCCGTGACGTGGGTCGCGCCGTCGATCTTCTGCACGGTCGCGAGACGCGTCGCCTGGCCCTTGCGCACGAAGGCGTGGTCATGTTCGTCCCCGTCCACCAGGATGCGCTCCCACGCGAACTGCTCGGCCTGCCACAGGCCGCCCTCGATCCACTCGAACTCGTCGACGAAGTGGCTGCCGAGCTTCAGCAGGAAGCTCTCGGGTGACCCGACGCCGTGCTCGCGAGCAAACGCGTAGACGGTGTTCTTCTGCGTGTCGGTGGCCACCACCAGGGAGTTATCGCCTTCGAGGTACGAGCCGACAAGCGCATCGCCCCTGAGCTGGCTCGTGATGTTGAGGTCCTCGATCTCGTGGCGATCCGTGTCGCGGGTGATTTTGACGAGGCGGTTCTCGGCCTTGCCGTACTTGTTGGCGCCGAGGCTCACGGTCACATCGGTCATGGTCAGGTCCCCCTGTAGGTCGAGTAGGCGAATGGGCTGAGCAGGAGCGGCACGTGGTAGTGGGGTGCGGCTCCGTCGCCGGATACCTCGGTTGCAGCGGCGACAGTGATCGCGACGGCGATGTGCGGATAGAACGTGTCGACGCCGCGGGCGGCGAAATAGGCGCCGGTCTCGAAGACGAGCTCGTAGGTTCCCGCAGGCAGGAGGGCCGGGCCGAGGTCGGTGACGCGACCATCCGCATCCGTCACCGCCTCGCCGAGCTCCTGCCCGGAGAGGGAACGGAGGCGGATGCGGACGCCCGCCGCGGCGAGTCCGACGGAGCTGTCGAGCACGTGGCTCGTGATCTGGCTGGTCATTCGGTCACCGATTCGTCGAGTCGCAGGAGGGTGATGTCGCGCAGCTCGGAGGCGACGACGGCAAGCTCTGTCGCGTCGTCGTTGCCGAGGCGTTCCTCGAGCTGAGAGAGGATCTCCGCCGGGGATCGGCCGGCAGCGCGGACGAGGAAGATGCGGTCGAAGCGCGCCTCGTAGCGGCGGTTGCCGTCTGCGATGCGGGCCAGGACGTCGGCGTCGGCCACCGCCACGGCACCCTGTTCGCGGGCGGAGTGCCCGGCGCCCGGCTCGGCAGCAGCGGCTCGCTCGCCGATGCGCGGGTGCCCGGAGAGCGCCAGTTCCACCTCCGCGTCATCCCAGGCGGCGGCTGCCTCGGCGGCGCGTTCCCGCAGTTCGCTTTTCGAGGCGAACGGGCGCGAGCTGGCCAGCGCGGTCGCGAAACTCGGGATGGCGACGAGGGTCGCCGCGAAGTCGACGGCGCTGGCCCCGCTGAGCCGGTTGTAGTCGCTGATGAGCAAAGTCGGATCCCTCCGTGGTGGATAGCCGTAAAGCTATCCCTTCACGCACGGTGGGAGATTTCAGCGAGGTAAAGGAGAGATTTCGATGCGTTTCGGGAGCGGTTTCGGGAGCGAAGGTGGGGCGCACCTCTACGCAGCTCGGGCCACGCCCGCACGCAGGAGGGCTACCGCCTTGCCGCCCGTGCCTCCGAGAACAGTGGGTTGCTCGGGTCGGCCTGCGGCGCCCGGGCGATGACCCAGTTCGCGACGCAGGGCTCCGAGCTGCGATTGCTCACCCGGTGCGGAGTCTCCGACGAGTAGGTGATGGAGTCGCCGGGGCGGAGCGTCACGGTGTCGCCGTGCACTTCCACGGTGAGCTCGCCGGAGATGACAACCCCAGACTCGACACCCGCGTGCGTCGCAAACGAGGCCGCGTCGCCGGAACTGGCCGAACTCAGGGGCGGGAAGGTCGACTCGAAGTGGTCGATTCCGGAGGTGCGCGAGCCGGAGAGGCGGCGGTAGATGACGCCGCTGTCGAGCGTCACCGGCGCTATCTCGCCCCTCCGCAGCAGGCTGTAGCTACCGAAGCTTGACCGCTCGGCGTACGAACTCGTGCCGCCCGCGAAGACATCCGTGATGGATGCGCCGAGTTCGCCGACGATAGCGATCAGCCGATTGACGCTTGGGCGCATGACGCCCCGCTCGATCTGCGACACCGCGCTCGCGGAGATGTCCAAGCGGCGGGCCAGCTCTCGGAGGGAGAGGCCGGCTTCCTCGCGGAGCGCTCGCAGGCGAGCGCCGAGTTCGGCCGCGTCGCCAGCTTGCTCGGCGAGCGTCGCGGCCGCAGCCACCTCGGCCGACGACTGGGGGATGAGCGTCTCTGGTTCTGGCACTCTGCACGCACCTCTCGACTCTGGGGAACCACAGAGTAGCAAGCGCGAGCTTCACACCCCTGGAACCGGTGGCCCGGAGTCAGGAGCATCCTGACTCCGAGCCACCGGTCGGGAGGAACTAGGCCGTGGTCGGGCCGAGGTCCGGGTCGGTGGCACTCGCCGAAGGGGCGGGAGCAGCCACGTCGCTCTTCGGTACGCCGTCAGCTTCTGTTGAGGCGCCTGCCGTGTCGGAACCGGGCTCGGTCGTATCCGGTCCGCGACGGTCGACGCCGACCGTGACCTGTGTCACGAGCGCCGCGATGGCGCCGACGGCGACAAGCACGGGAGCGAGTGCGGCCGCGACGACCGTCACGGCGAGGCCGGCGGTGAGGGGGATCTCGAGCAGCGTCGTGCCGTCGTCGTTCTTGATGAACACGCGCCGCACGTTGCCCTCGTGGATGAGCTCCTTGACCTTGCCGAGCAGGTTCTCGCCGGAGACCTTGAACTCCTCGTAGCCGTTCTTCTTCTCTGTCATGTCGTGTGTCCTTCCGCTGGGGGTGGTGGGTGGATCGTGCTGTGGAGGGTCGATCAGAGCAGGGACTCGGCGCCCTGTTCCTCCTGCCATTCGGCCATCTTGGAGTAGTCGGGCAACTCCTGGATGGACCAGGTGTTGCCGTCAGGATCAGCGAAGTAGACGAAGCGACCCCACGCCTGCTCGTCGATGTCGCTCACTTCGACGCCGCGGCCTTTGAGGTCGGCGTGGGCTTCCTCGATGGAGGTCACGACGCACTGGAGCGCGCGGAGCGAGCCGGCAGGCATGTCGCTGATGCCCGTGCCGAAGGCGATCGAGCAGGCTGAGCCAGGAGGGGTGACCTGCACGAAGCGGATCTCGTCGCTCACGACCTGGTCGTGGTCGACGGGCCACCCGAGCGTGTCGCCGTAGAAGGCGCGTGATCGGTCGACGTCTGCGACAGGTACCCCGACGAGCTCGATGCGGTAGTCCACCATGATTTCTCCCCTTGCAGTTCAGTGCCTCTGCGCCGCGCGAATCCCCTGCCACGCGAGCGTGCGGGCAATCTAGCACCGGCCTCCGACAGTTGCGCGAGAGCGCGTCGCCGGTGGCGCGAGGCGCGTCAGCGGACCTCCCGCCAGGCCGCGAGCGCGGCCTCTCGGCCCTCCTTCAGACCCACGATCGGCGCCGGATACTCCCCGCTGCCTGCCTCGGGAACCCACCGCTGCACGTAGGCGCCGTGCGGGTCGAAGCGCTCGGCCTGCCGCTCCGGGTTGAAGATGCGGAAGTAGGGGGCAGCATCCACGCCGGAGCCGGCGACCCACTGCCAGTTGAAGGGGTTCGAGGCCTGGTCGGCGTCGACCAGCGTGTCCCAGAACCATTCTTCGCCCCGGCGCCAGTCGGTGAGGAGGTGCTTCGTGAGGAACGATGCGGTGACCATGCGGATGCGGTTGTGCATGGTGCCGGTGCGCCACAGCTCGCGCATACCTGCATCCACGATCGGGATCCCGGTGTTCCCGCGCTGCCAGGCCTCGAGGGCGTCCCGGTCGAGCTCTGGCCACGGGAAATCCTCGTAGGCCGCGCGCCACGGGCGCTTGTGGAGTTCGGGGAAGCTGTACAGGGTGTGCCACGCGAACTCGCGCCAGAGCAGCTCGCGGCGGAAGGTCGCGGCGCCTTCCCCCGTACGGCCGTCGAGCGCGTGCCAGGCCTGCGCTGAGGAGATCTCGCCCCAGCGCAGGTGCGGGCTCAGGCGGCTGGTGCCGACGAGATCGGGCCGGTCTCTGTCGTTCTTGTAGTCGGTGACGGCCCCGTCGAGGAAAGCTTCGAGCAGCTCGTGGGCGCCTTGCTCGCCAGGCGTCCACTCGTCCCGCAGGCCCTCGGCCCAGTCAGGGCGAGTGGGCAGCAGCGTCCACGCGTCGAGCTTGTCGGAGTCGAGCGACGTCGCCTTCGAGCCGCGGGGGAGCGCATCCGGGGCAGGAAGCGGGTCTCGGGGCGGCTCGTGCTGGAAGCGGCTCTGGCAGGCATTCGCGAATGGTGTGTACACCCGGTACGCCTCACCCTGTCCGGTCTGGATTTGCCAGGGCTCCTTGAGGAGCGAGCCCGGCAGGCTGTGCGCCTCGGTCCCGCCGTCGATGAGGCTCTGCTTGATGTCGGCGTCGATCTCGCGCTCGGCCCCGCCGTAGCGGCGGTTCCAGACGACAAGCTCAGCACCGGCCTCCGCGGCGACGCCTGGGACGATGTCCCGGGCGACGCCGCGGCGCAGCACAAGCGCGCCGCCGATCTCTTCGAGGCTTGCGGCGAGCGAGGCCAGGCTGTGATGGAGCCACCACTTGGCAGCCCCGCCGAGCGGCCGCACGCCGGGCGACTCCTCGTCGAGCACAAACAGCGCGATGACCGGCCCGCCGCGTTCGAGCGCGACGTGCAGGGCCGGGTGATCGTGGAGGCGCAGGTCGTCGCGGAACCAGACGAGCGTAGGGGAGACCATGCGGCAAGGCTAGGGGGACAACCTCGGTCGCTGGCTGGATGCGGGGCAGGCCAGAGTCATCCCAGAGGACCATGCGGGGGCGACCAGGGGCGGACGCGCTCGCCCGGGGTGCCTCCGTAGCGTCGAGGACATGAACACCACATCCTCACTTGTCGCGAGCGTCATCGACGTTCGGAAGATCTACGGCTCCCACGGCAGCGTCGCCGCGCTCGACGGCGTCAGCCTCGGCATCAGAAGCGGTGAGTTCACGGCCATCATGGGTCCGAGCGGCTCGGGGAAGTCGACGCTCATGCACGTCATGGCGGGCCTCGACGGTGCCACGGCCGGGCGCGTGTTCCTCGGCGACACCGAGATCACCGGCATGAACGACGCCGAGCTGACGGTGCTGCGCCGCCGCGCGGTCGGCTTCATCTTCCAGGCCTTCAACCTCGTTCCCACGCTGGATGTGCGCGGCAACATCATGCTGCCGTTCGACCTCGACGGCCGTTCCGTCTCCCGCGACGAGGAGCAGTGGATCGCGCACCTCATCCAGACCCTCGGCCTCTCCCAGCGCCTCGCGCACCGGCCGTACGAGCTCTCGGGCGGGCAGCAGCAGCGCGTCGCCATCGCCCGCGCGCTCGCGACTCGGCCGAAGCTCATCTTCGCCGACGAGCCCACGGGAAACCTCGACTCCAAGACGGGCCGCGAGGTGCTCTCGCTGCTCTCGACCGCGAGCAGCCAGTACGGCCAGTCGATCGCGATGGTGACCCACGACCCGATCGCCGCGAGCCACGCCGACCGGGTTGTGTTCCTCGCCGACGGCAAGGTCGTCGCCGACCGGCCTCGTACAAGCGCCGCCGAGATCTCCAGCCTCATGCTCTCCATGGAGACGGCAGCATGAGTGCCGTCGCCGGTAAGAACGCCTCGAAGACCACGAGCGCCGTCAAGGCGCACCGCGCGCCGGAGTCTCAGCAGAGCAGCGGCGGCGCAGCGGTTGTGCTCGTCTCCGCACTCTCCGCGGCTTTCGGCACGGTGCTGATCATGATCGTCGCCGACCTGGCCGCCTACTTCGACGCGTCGGGGCTCAGCGAGATCGGCCAGCTCGCGACGGTGCTCGGCACCATCGCTGCGCTCTTCTTCACGATCGCGCTCTTCGTCGGGGCCGTGGTCACGTCGAACTCCGTCGCCACCGTGATCGCGGGGCGCACGAAGGAGATCGCGCTTCTGCGCCTTATCGGGGCGTCCGGACGCTCGCTCCGTGCCCGCACCGTGCGCGAGGGGCTCGTGCAGGGCGCCTCAGGTGCAGCAGCGGGTGCCTCACTCGGCGTGGGTCTGACGGCACTCGGCGCCCAGCTCGCGATCACCAACGGCGCGCTCGACCCGTTCCCCTTCCCGATCGTGCATCCGGCCGTGCTGGCACCAGTGCTCGCCGTGACGGCGGCCACGGTCATCGCATCCTGGGTCGGCTCGCGTCGTGTCCTGACGGTGTCTCCCATCGCGGCGACCTCGGCAGTCGCCGAGCCGACCATGCAGGAGCTGAGGGCCGGTCGCGGGCGCAGCGTCACCGCGGTGATCCTCATCGCCCTCGGCGTCGCCATGCTCGTCGGGGGAGTCTTCCTCGGCCTGTCCAGCCCGACCGGCGTGCTCGTGAGCGTCGTCGGAGGAATGTTCTCGTTTGTCGGCGTCGTGATCGGCTCCCCGGTCATCCTGCCGCCCCTTATGAGCCTCAGCGGGAGGGCACTCGGTCGAGGGCCCGTGACCCGTCTCGCGGCGGCGAACCCTGTACGCAACCCCGCACGCAGCAGTCGCGCCGTGATCGGGCTTGTCATCGGCATCACGCTCGTCACGATGTTCGCCGTGGCCACGGAGACGTTCCGCGCCATCACGCTCGAGTTCGGGCAGATGGAGCCGGAGATGTACGCGGCGTTCGAGCAGGTCATCGACGTCACAACCGCGATCATGAGCGTGCTCCTCGGCTTCTCGGTGCTTCTCGCGGCCGTCGGCATGGTGAACACGCTCTCGCTGAGCGTCATGCAGCGCAAGCGTGAGCTCGGCCTCCTGCGGGCACTCGGCTTCACGGTCGGGCAGGTTCGCCGGATGATCGTGACCGAGGCCGTCGCAATGATCGTGTCCTCGGCGCTCTTCGGGCTGCTGCTCGGCGTCTTCTACGGCTGGGTCGGCGCGCAGGCCACCTTCGGGTCCCTTGTCGGGCGCCTCGTGGTGCCGAGCATCCCGTGGGTCACCGTCGCAGGGGTGCTCATTGTGACGCTCCTCATCACGGTCGCCGCATCCCTGCTACCCGCCCGCCGGGCCACGCGCGTCTCCCCGGTCGCGGCGCTCGCGGTCGACTGACGCGCCCGCGGCGCCCGCGCGCCTCGGCCGCGCCCCGGCGTCGCGCGAAAGTTGTGGCTCGTTGCTGTTCCGAAGATCCGGAACAGCAACGATCCACAACCCTGTGCGGGGGCTTTTTGCGCCTCGCGGAGCTCGCTCGACCCAAAAGTTGACCGAACTCGCTCGCCGCAGCTCAGGGTTGTGGCAAAGTGCTGCCGCCGAGCTCGAGAGCAGCACTTTGCCACAACGCTGCGCCTGCGGGGGCTGCGCCTGCGGAGGCTGCGCCCGCGGAGGCTGCGCCCGCGGAGGCTGCGCCCGCGGAGGCTGCGCCCGCGGAGGCTGCGCCTGCGAACGCTGCGCCCGCGGGGGCGTGCGCGCGGCCGCTGCGCTTGGGACGTCGGCGTGGGGTGCGCCGCTTACGGCAGCGTGTGGCCTGCCGCCGTGAAGATGCGGTAGTACTCCTCGCGCGTGAGGTGCACGTCAGAGCCCGCGGCCGACTCGGCCACGCGACTCGGGGTCGTCGTGCCGAGCACCACCTGGATGTTCGCGGGGTGCCGGGTGATCCAGGCCGTCGCGATGCCGGTCGGCGTGACACCGTACTTGTCGGCGAGCGCATCCAGCACGTCGTTGAGCTCGGCGAAGTTCTCGCGGTCGCCGAGGAAGACGCCGTCGAAGAACGCCTTCTGGAAGGGCGACCAGGCCTGCAGCGTGATGCCGTTCAGGCGCGCGTAGTCCAGCATGCCGTTGTCGCGGTCGATCGACTGGTCGAGGCCGACCATGTTGGCTGCGATGCCGGACGCGATGATCGGCGCGTGCGTGATGCTGAGCTGCACCTGGTTGATGATGAGCGGCTGCGACACAGCTGACTTCAGCAACTCGACCTGAGCCGGCGTGTGGTTGGAGACGCCGAAGTGGCGCACCTTGCCGCGGTTGTGGAGCTCGTTGAACGCCGTCGCGACCTCGTCCGGCTCGACAAGCGTGTCGGGGCGGTGCAGGAGGAGGACGTCGAGGTACTCGGTGCCGAGGGCCTCGAGCGACTCGTCGACGGTGCGCAGGATGTGCTCGGCCGAGAAGTCGAAGTACCCCTCGCGGATACCGACCTTCGACTGGATGAGCACCTTCTCGCGCTCGGCGGGGGAGAAGCGGATGGCCTCGCCGAAGCGACGCTCGCACGCGTGGCGTTCGCCACCGTAGATGTCGGCGTGGTCGATGACGTTGACGCCGGCGTCGAGCGCCGTGCCAACGAGGGTGCGCAGCTGCTCGTCGTCGAGGTCCATGATGCGCATCTGACCGAGGACGATGCTCGAAGCGCGCACGTCGGTCTGCGGGAGAGTGAAAGTCTTCATGGGGGAATCATCTCAACTCCGCGGGCGCCGAAGCAGGTCGTCTTGGAGCGTCACAGTCGTTCCCTTGGCCGCGTCACGCGCCTACCCTTTCGGCACAGCATCCACTGCCGCCTGGAAGCCCTTCCTCCAGGCGTCGTCCCCCGAAGATGGAGCGTCATGTCGGCACAGATTCGCATCGACCCTCGCGGGCCACGGTTCGGGGCGGCCATCACCGCCGTGCTGCTCCTGGTCACGGTCTTCCTCGGACTTGTCGCGCCGGCCGCGACGACGTTCGCTGAACGGCTCGCCCAGCCGGGCTTCTTGCTGCTTGTCGCGCTCTCGGCGCTCTTCGCGTGGGGCGCGTTCGCGGGCATCCAGCGGCACCCGTACGGGCGCATCTTCGCCGCCGTCATCCGCCCTCGGCTCGCCCCGCCGGCTGAGACCGAGGACGCGGCCCCGCCGACGTTCGCGCAGGGGGTGGGCTTCGCGGTGACGCTTGTCGGCATCGTGTTGCACGTGCTCGGGGTTCCGCTCGCGGTGCCGGTCGCCGCGGGCGCCGCATTCATCGCCGCCTTCCTGAACACCGTGTTCGGTTACTGCCTCGGCTGCCAGCTGTACGTGCTGCTCCTGCGCGTCGGCGTCATCCGGCCGCCGGCCGCGCAGAGCTAGGGGCGGACACACCGTGGATGCCTCGGTTGCCGCGCTCGTGCTCGGCGCGCTTGTTGTGGTCGCGACCGTCATCGGCCTGGTGCTGCAACGCGCGAACGGACGCCTGAAGCGTGCCTCGGATCCTGCAGCAGGGACGAGCGAAGCGCCGACAGCCAACGCCTCTGACCTCGACCTCCTTGCCGAGGACGCCGAGCCGGGCAGTCGGGCCACGCTCATCCTGTTCTCGACCGCGTTCTGCGCGAAGTGCCCGGCGACGAAGCGGATGCTCGACCAGCTCGCGGCCCAGACACCCGGCGTGGTGGTGGCAGAGGTCGACCTGACGCACCGGCAGGACCTCGCCAGGAGCCACGACATCCGGCAGACGCCGACCGTGCTGGTGCTCGGTGAGTCCGGGACGCGCGTCGCACGCATCGGGGGCCCGCCGAGGCGCTCGGACCTCGAGGATCAGCTGCTGCAGCTGAGCACGTAGCGGCGCCGCGGGCCGCGGGCTCGACGGAAGACTGACCTGCCCCTTCGACCCCCGGATATGCGAGGCTGAGCCCGTGGATGGATCAGTGGTGTTGCTCGTGATCATGGCGCTTGTGCTCATCGTCGCCGTTGTCGGGTGGCTGGCGAGGCGTGGCGTCAGCCGGTTCGACGGCGAGGGCGAGCCGGAGCCCGAGCAGTCCGAGCTCGACCTCGAGCTGCTTCCGGAGGACATACTGCCCGGCCGCCGCGCGACGATCGTGCTCTTCACGGCGCCAGACAGCCCAGAATGCGCACTCACGCGGTGGATGCTGCAGGACGTCGCGGCGACGTCCGCCGGAGTTGTGTTCGCGGAAGTGGATACGAGTATCCGTCCCGAGCTGGTGCTGCCCTACGACATCGTCGTGACCCCGACGGTGCTGTTGCTCGACGCCGGCGGGAACAGGGCGGGCCGCTTCGACGGGGCGCCGCTGCGCGAGTCGGTCGAGGCGCAGCTCATCGAGCTCAGCGTGCGCTGAGCTTCCCGCCAGCCAGGTCAAGTCCAGTCAAGTCAAGTCTCAGGTGTTGAACGGCCAGAAGTCGAAGCTCGCCGAGTTGGAAAGCGCGTCGCGCAGCAGCAGGAATCCGACGATGCCGATGATCCACGCAGTGTTCTCGGCGGCGTTGCGGCTCAGCCAGTCGGCGAGCCGACGCAGGGGCGGCTCGACAGCCCGACGCGCTGCGACCCGCGCGAAGACGAGCAGGAGCGCGGGCACGACCATCACCGTGCAGTAGACGGCCAGCAGCAGGGCCGAGCCTCCGAAGCCCAAACCCGATCCGGTCAGGAGGCCGACCGCTGCGAGGTAGGGGATCATCGTCGCGAGCTCGATGAGTCCGGCCGCAAGCGCAAGCACGACGACGGTCGCGGGGGAGCCGCTGCCGAGCGCGCGCTCGCGCCAACGCGCGAGCCTGCCCTGGGCGGGCTCGTGGTCCGCGGAAGTGCCCTGCACGTCATGCGCGTCATGCGCGACGCCACCCTGCGCGACCTGCCCGTCTTGTCCGCGCTGCGCGAGGTCGGCGCCCACTGGCACCTTCTTCTTCGTCGGCATGAGGATCGCGACCGCGAGGAGACCTGCCCCGAGCACAAGTTGCACGGTGTACGCGGCCGGGGTCTCCAGCACTGCCGCGGCGTTCTCCAGGAACACGGAGGCGCCCGCCGTGAGCACGAGCCCAACGAGGAAGTAGAAGCTCGCGATCGTCACGATGTAGGTCAGGATGCGCCCGAGCCGGATGCGCCCAGGCGCGAGCAGGAAGAAGATCGGGATGAGGAGCGTGCCCGCGCTCAGGCTGTCGACGAGCGCAAGTCCGAGCAGTGAGAGCAGGAGTTCCGTGGTCATGGGGCAAGCCTCGTTCGCGGGGACCAGTGCCCGCGTCGCCCGAACGGCGCCCTTCGCCGGGGTGGGGTACATCGTTTGGGTGACCCCTGGCCGGCGACGGTGTGCTGGGATGGAGCCATGACTGCACCGCGTCGGCCCAGCGCTCGGGCGACCCCGCGCATCCTGGCCCGACCGGGGCTCGACGAGGACGCGGTGACGACGGTTGTTGTGGTGGCGGCGGCGGTGGTGCTCGCGCTCTTCGACTCCGGCCAGCAGCTCGGCGTCAGCCTCGGCGCGATCGCGCTTGGCGGCTTGGCTCTCACGCAGAAGCGCCGGTTCCCGCTCGCAGTGCTTGCCGTCTGCGTGGCGTTGGCCGCCGCGACGCTCGCGCTCGGCGGGGCCGTCGGTGTTGCCGTGCTCGTGCTCGATGCCCTCTACGTGGTCGGCAGGCTCGGCTCGACGATGGCTCTGCGGCTCGTGCAGGCACTTGTCGCGGCGGCGGTGGTCGCCGCGTTCGTGGTGCCGCTCTTGCTCGGCGAATCACTCCGCGAGGGAGTCTTCTTCAGCCTGCAGGCCCTCGCGATCTTCGGCACCCCGCTCTGGTGGGCGAGCTCGGTGCGGCAGAGCGCGGAGCTGGCCCGCGTGCAGGAAGCGAGGGCGGATGACGCCGAGCGCCTCCTCGAGCTTGAGCGTGGCGAGGCCGTGCGTGCGGAGCGGGAGCGCATGGCTCGCGACCTCCACGACGTGGTCGCGGCGAATCTCTCGGCGATCGCCATCACCTCGGAGGCGGCCCTCGCAGGTCCCGAGGTCGCACCGTGGGAGGCTGGGGCGCTGCAGGCGATCCGCAGCTCGGCCCTCGACGGGCTCGACGAGATGCGTTCGATGATCCTCATCCTGCGGAGCGGTGACGCCGAAGGTGAGGCGCCGGTCGCCCCGCCCCGCCTCGCCCAGGTGGCTGAGATCGTCGCGGCCGCAGGCTCGGTCGAAGCGACGATCGTCGGGGATGTGCCGAGCGCATCCGCTGCAACCGAGCAGGCGCTCGCGCGGGTCGTGGCCGAGTCGGTCACGAACGCCGAGCGGCATTCGCCGGGGGCGGCGGTCGAGGTGCGCTTCGAGGAGGCAGAGGACACCGTCTCAGTGGTCGTCACGTCGACGGGAGGCAGGCGCGTCGAGGGCGCGCCTGGCACCGGGAACGGTCTTGGTCTGATCCGTGAGCGTGCCGAGCGCCTCGGCGGAACCCTCGAGGCTGGCCCGCTCGCGGGAGAGCTGGGGTGGCGGGTCGCAGCGACCGTGCCGAGGGGCGCCGGTGCGGCGGCCCCGGTTCAAGGAACGCACACGGGGAGCGCACCGTGACCGAGCCGACCGCAGCCCGCGTGAGGGTGCTCATCGCCGACGACCACGCCGCGATCAGGGCCGGACTGAGACTCCTGCTCGAGGCTCACGGCATCGACGTTGTCGGCGAGGCAGCCGACGGGGCGGCCGCGATCGGCAACGCGCGGGCGCTTCGCCCTGACGTTGTGCTCATGGATGTGCGCATGCCAGGCACCGACGGGATCGAGGCGACCAAGGCGATCGCCGCCGAATCCCTCGCCCAAGTGCTGGTGCTCACGACCTTCGACCTCGACGAGTACGTGTTCGGCGCCGTTCGAGCAGGGGCTGCCGGGTTCCTGCTGAAGTCGACGACTGGCCCGGCTCTGCAGTCGGCGGTCGAGGCGGTCGCCCGCGGTGAGGGCGCGCTGTCGCCGGAGGTGACGCGGCGCCTCCTGGATCGCTTCGCCGAGACGAGCGAGCCCGGCACCGAAGTGGCTCCGGACGTGCAGGGCCTCGAGGAGCTCACAGCGAGGGAACGCGAAGTGCTCGCCGCTCTCGGCGAGGGGCTCTCGAACGTCGGTATCGGGCAGCGGATGCACATCAGCGCGTCGACGGCGAAGACTCACGTCTCGCGCGTGCTGGCGAAACTCGGGGTCGCCTCCCGCATGGAGGCCGCCGTGCTGGCGAGGCGCGCGGGGCTCAGCAGCTGAAGCCCGCGCGCCTCCGCTCCCGCGGCGCTACTTGATCCTGGCGCCACTTGACGACGTCGGCGCTACTTGACGACGTCGAAGACCTGCTTCTGGATGCCGTTCGGGTAGACCTCGTGCTCGACGAGCTTGAGGTGCTGCGTGGCTTTGTCGGTCTCGCTGAAGAGGCGCCGCCCGGCGCCGAGAAGCAGTGGGAACACGAGCAGGTTGTAGCGGTCGACGAGGCCGGCATCTGCGAGGGCCTGGCCGAGCTCGGCGCTGCCGTGCACGATGATCGGGTCGCCCTCGCCCTCCTTGAGCGCGGCGACGTCGTCGATGGATCGCAGGATCGTCGCGGGCCAGCGCTCGTCGTCCGATTCGAGCGTCGCGGAGACCACGTAGCGGGGCATGGAGTTGTACTGCGGGAACTCCTCGGTCATGCCGGGCCAGACCGGCGCGAACGCCTCGTAGCTCTTCCGGCCGAGGAGGAGCGCACCGGCTTCGAGCTGCTCAGTGCCCTTGATGGTGTAGGCGGCAGGGTCGAACTCGATGTCCTGCCAGGTCCAGCCGGAGTTCCGGTAGCCCTCTTCTCCGCCTGGGGCCTCCATGACTCCGTCGGCGGATACGAAGGCGGTGATGATGAGCTGGCGCATGAGGTCCTCCTGAAGGCGTGATGTCGATCCGCGCCCGCGCGAATCGAGGGAAATGCTAGATCACTTGCGATTGGGTCGGAGGCTAGCGGGGAACGTGACGGACAGCCCAGACAGTGTGCATCCCCTGTCGGGTCCTAGCGGGTCCACCGGGAGCGACGTTAGGGTTTTTCGATGGCTACCAGACGTGTTCGATGGGGAATTCTCGGGGCAGGCAACATCGCGAAGACCTTCGTGACCGATCTCCTGGCCCAGGGGCTCGAAGTCGCGGCCGTCGGCTCGCGGGATGCGGCGAAGGCGGCCGAGTTCGCCGCCGAGTTCTCCATCCCCACCTCTCACGGCAGCTATGAGGACCTCGTCGCTGACCCGCACGTGGATGTGGTCTACATCGCGACGCCGCAGTCGTTCCACGCAGAGCAGGCGCTGCTCGCCATCGAGGCCGGCAAGCCGGTACTTGTGGAGAAGTCGTTCACGAACACCGCGGCCGAGGCGGAGCGTGTCGTCGCGGCCGCCCGCGCGAAGGGGGTCTTCGCGATGGAGGCGATGTGGACGCGCTTCCTGCCGACGGCGGATGCGATCAGCGACGTGATCGTACGCGGAGCCATCGGCGAGCTCGTGAGCGTCACGAGCTCGCACTTCCAGAACCTCGACGTATCTCCGACGAGCCGGCACGGCAACCCCGCGCTCGGCGGCGGGGTCATGGCCGACCTCGGGGTGTACGGCATCTCGATAGCCTCGCAGCTGCTCGGTCCGGCCACGACGATCCTCGCCGACGGCGAGGCGTCCGAGCTCGGCGTCGACCTCGCCGCCTCCGTGCTGATGCGCCACGGCGCAGGCCGCAGCTCGGCGACACTCACGCGCATGGATGCGCCGGGCTCGAACAGTGCGGCCATCGCCGGGTCGGACGGGTGGATCGACGTCGATGCAGTCTTCTACGCGTCGACCTCGTTCACGGTCTACGACGGCGGCAGCCGTCGGCGCGAGCTCCTGCGCTTCGACAAGCCCCAGCACGTCGGTCGGGGCATGCAGTTCCAGGCGCTCGAGGTCGAGCGCTGCCTCCACGCCGGTGAGCTCGAGAGCCCGCGCATGCCGCTCGACGAGTCAGTCGCCATCATGGCGGTGCTCGATGAGGTGCGAGCCAGCATCACCGCGCAGGCGACAACGCTGTAGCGGGCTAGAGCGGGCTAGAGCGGGCTCGACTGCGATCTGCCGAATGCTCGACCGGGGCGAGCTAAGAGCTCGACCAGACGCCGAGCTCGTTGCCAGCCGGGTCCGTGAAGTGGAACCGGCGGCCGCCGGGGAACTCGTACGGCCCGCTGACGACCTCGCCTCCCGCCGCGCGCACCTGGGCGATGCTCGCCTCGAGGTCGTCGGAGTAGAGGAGCACGAGCGCGCCGCCCGGCGTGACCTGCGGGTCGAGGCGGAAGCCGCCCACCTCGTCGGTCTCCGCGCCACCGGGGCGACGGATGCCGACATAGTTGGGGCCCGGACCGTAGTCGTTGAAGGTCCACCCGAAGGCGTCGCCGTAGAACTGCTTCGCGACGGCGAGGTCGGTCACCCCGAACTCGAGATAGTCGATCGAATGGTGGGCGCGGGCAGCTGGTTCGCTCATGCGTTCCAGTCTGCCTGCATTCACCGACATTGTCGGCGCCGCCCGCTGGCGATCAGCTCGACTCGACCTCTGCGAGCACCTCGCCAGCCGAGATCGGGCTGCCCGCCACGGCGCGATGGCGCAGGGTGCCAGCCGCCTTCACCTGCACGGGCGTCTCCATCTTCATCGCCTCGACCACGGCGACCGCGGTGCCAGCCTCGACCTCCGCGCCGTCATCGACGAGCCAGCGCAGGAGCGTGCCCGCCATGGGGGCCGTGACCGACGAGCCAGACCCGCTTCCAGCATCCGCGGCCTCTGCCGAACCTGCCGCACCGGCAGGCGACGCCGCGGCAGCCGAGCCGCCGGCAGCGAAGAGGGTGGCGGGGAGCCGTATGGCGACCCTGCGCCCGTCGAGCTCGATCCAGGTCGAGACGACGGAGGGGGCTGCGGCCTCGACGGTGAGGGCCTGTTCAGGCACCCGCTCGGCGAAGGTCGTCTCGATCCACTGCGTGTGCACGCCGAAGCCAGGCACTCCGTCGGGGCCTTCGCCGCCGATGAAGTCGGGGTCGTCGAGCACGGCGCGGTGGAACGGCAGCACGGTTGGCACACCCTCCACCTCGAACTCGGCGAGGGCGCGGCGTGCACGGCGGAGCGCCTCCTCGCGCGTCGCCCCGGTCACGATGAGCTTCGCGAGCATCGAGTCGAACTGGCCGGAGACGACCGAGCCGGTCTCGACGCCGGAGTCGACGCGCACGCCTGGCCCCGATGGCGCCCGGAAGAGCGAGATCGTGCCTGGCCCCGGCAGGAACCCGCGGGCCGGGTCCTCGGCATTGATGCGGAACTCGAAGGCGTGCCCGCGCGGCTCGAACTCGGCGGCCTCGACGGCGAGCCCGTCGGCGATGCGGAGCTGGCCGATGACGAGGTCGACGCCGGCGGTCTCCTCGGTGACGGGGTGCTCGACCTGGAGGCGCGTGTTGACCTCGAGGAAGGAGATGACGCCGTTCGCGTCGAGGAGGAACTCGACCGTGCCGGCGCTGCGGTAGCCGGCGGCAGCGCAGATGTCGCGGGCGGAGGTGTGGATGCGCTCCCGCTGCTCCGGGGTCAGGAACGGCGCGGGGGCCTCCTCGACGAGCTTCTGGTTGCGGCGCTGCAAGGAGCAGTCGCGTGTGCCGACGACAACGACGTTGCCGTGGGTGTCGGCGAGGACCTGCGCCTCGATGTGACGCGGAGACTCGAGGAACTGCTCGACGAAGCACTCGCCGCGACCGAAGGCCGCGACGGCCTCGCGGCCCGCAGCGGCGAAGAGCTCCTCGACCTCGTCGAGGCGGCGCGCGACGCGGAGTCCGCGGCCGCCGCCGCCGAACGCGGCCTTGATGGCGATGGGGAGACCGTGCTCTTCTGCGAAGGCGCTGGCCTCGGCGGGGGAGTCGACGGGCCCGCTCGTGCCGGCGACGAGCGGCGCCCCGACCTTCTCCGCGAGGCGTCGGGCGGAGATCTTGTCGCCGAGGAGCTCGATGGCCTCTGGCGTCGGGCCGATCCACACGAGCCCGGCGGCCTCGACGGCGCGCGCGAAGTCGGCGTTCTCGGAGAGGAAGCCGTAGCCGGGGTGGATGGCGTCTGCACCCGTCGCGGCGGCGGCGGCGAGGAGCTTGTCGGCGTCGAGGTAGGTCTCCGTCGAGGTCCTGCCCTCGAGCGGCACGGCCTCGTCGGCGAGGCGCACGTGCAGGGCGTCGGCGTCGGAGTCGGCGTAGACGGCGACCGAGGCGACCCCGTAGTCGGCGCACGCGCGGGCGACGCGCACGGCGATCTCGCCGCGGTTCGCGATGAGGACCTTGCTGATGCGGGTCATCGGAGTTCTCCTGGTGTGTTGGTGCGTGGTTGGTGGGTGCGCGGGTCGACGATGCGGAAGCGCACCTTGGCGCCGACTGGCAGCTGACCGGCGAGGGGCAGGTCGGCGCTGATGACGGCACCGAGTATTGGGTAGCCGCCGGTGAGCGGGTGGTCGGCGAGGAAGAGCACGGGCTGCCCGCTCGGCGGCATCTGCAGCGCGCCGCTGACGCAGCCCTCGCTGGGCAGCTCTCCGCTCTTGCTGCGTGTGAGGGCCTCGCCCTCGAGACGGACGCCGACGCGGTTCGACTGGGGAGTCACCTGCCACTCCTGGCCGGTGAAGCGATCGAGCTCGTCGGCGGAGAACCAGTCGTCGCGCGGGCCGAGCACGATGCGCAGCTCGACGGTGTCGCCGGATGCGGATGGCAGGTCCCGCGGGGCCTCGTCGGCGACGGAGATCGCGGGCGAGAGCGGGGCATCTGGCAGGCGCACGCCGAGCAGGTCTCCTGCCGTGATCGCATCGGGTCCGAGTCCCGCAAGCAGGTCGGTCGCGAGGCTCTCGAGCACGGGCGGTGCGTCGAACCCGCCGCGCACGGCGACGTAGCTGCGGACACCAGCCGCGGGCGAGCCGAGCCGGAGCTCGTCGCCGTCGTCGAGGGCAAACGCCGTGCCGAAGGCCACCCGGCGAGGCAGGGCGCCGCTCACAGTCAGCTCCACCTCGGCACCCGTGACGGCCACGACCTGCGGGCCGCGTGCCCGAACGTTCAGGCCCCCGTAGGCGACTTCGAGCGTGGCTGCGCCCGGGCTGTTGCCGACGAGGCGGTTCGCCTGCCGATGGGCGGGCGCATCGAGTGCCCCGGAGGCCGAGACGCCCATGCTCGCGTAGCCGTCGCGTCCCAGGTCCTGGAAGAGCGTCTGCAGGCCGGGGGAGAGCACCTCGATGGCGGACGTCTCGACGCGTGGGGCCGCGGGTTCAGGATGCGCCTGCTCGGCCGATCGGGGCGAGTCTGGGTCCGCCGGTGTCACTGGGTCCGCCGGTGTCACGCTGTCCGTCGAGGTCACGATGCTGGTCGCGCTCACGGTTGAGCGTGCTCGGGTGGTCGCGGCGTCGACACTGAACGTGACGATGTCGCCCGGCGCCATGAACGCGGCGGGTTCGCGGTCGAGGTCCCACATGGGGACGTCGGTGGTGCCGATGAGCTGCCAGCCGCCGGGGCTCTCGCGGGGGTAGACGCCGCTGTAGGTGCCGGCGAGGGCGACCGAGCCTGCCGGGATGCGGGTGCGCGGCGTCGACCGGCGCGGCACGTCGAGCACCGGGTCGTCGCCCGTGAGGTAGGCGAAACCGGGCGCGAAGCCCACGAATCCGACCGTGAAGGTCGAGTTCGTGTGCCGGCGCACAACTTCGTCGGCGGAGATGCCGAGGAGTTCGGCGACCTCCGTGAGGTCCTCACCGTCGTACCGCGTCGGGATCTCGAGGCGTCGCGGCGTGCCGGCGCGGATGCCGCTGAGGTCGGCACTCCTGGCGGCGACCTCGATCTCCTCTGACGTCACCCGGGCTGGCCGGAAGGGCACGAGCAGGGTGCGGGCCCCTGGCACCATCTCGCCGACGCCAGGCAGTTCGAGGGCCGTCAGGGCGTCGAAGAGGGCGATCGTCTCGTCGAGGCTGGTGCACTCGATGAGGACCGCGTCGTCGCGGGCGGTGAGAACTCTCACGGTTCGGCTCAGCTCCCCGGGGCTCGGACGGCGGCGGGCGCGGGAGCGAATGGACGCAGGTCGACGCCGGCCTCGGTGAGCGCCAGCCGCACCTGCCTCGCCATGTCGGTGGCGCCGGGGCTGTCGCCGTGCACGCAGATCGAGTCGGGGCGCAGCTCGAGGGTGCTGCCGTCGATGGCCTCGAGGAGGCCCTCGGTCGCGAGGCGCACCATGCGCTTCGCGACCTCGTCGACGTCGTGCAACACGGCGCCGGGCTCGCGCCGGGAAACGAGCGTGCCCTGCGGCGTGTACGCGCGGTCGGCAAACGCCTCGATCGCGGTCGGGATGCCCGCCTCGGTCGCGAGGCGCAGGACGGCCGAGCCCGGCATGCCGAGCAGGACGAGGCTCGGGTCGACGAGGCGCACGGCCTCGACGACGTCGGCAGCCTGGCGCTCGTCGTGCACGATCGTGTTGTAGAGCGCGCCGTGCGGCTTGACGTAGCTCACGCTGGTCCCCTCGGCGGCCGCGAGGGCCTGGAGGGCGCCGATCTGGTAGATCACGTCGGCCACGAGGTCGTCGGAGGCGACGTCGATGTTGCGGCGCCCGAACCCGGCCAGGTCGCGGTAGCCGACGTGCGCGCCGATCGCGACCCCCGCATCCGCTGCCCCACGCACGGTGGAGCGGATGGCGCGCGGGTCGCCGGCGTGGAAGCCGCAGGCGACGTTGGCGCTCGTGACGATGCCGAGCATCTCCTGGTCGTCGCCGAGGGTCCAGCGGCCGAAGCCCTCGCCGAGGTCGCTGTTGAGGTCGATGGAGCGTGCGTTCATGGAGTCAGCCTTTCGCTCGGGGATGTGGGTCAGGTGTTGAGGAGTTCGAAGATCGGTCCGACCGCGTTGACGGCCATGTACCAGGTGATGATGGTCGCGAGCGTGCCGATGATCAGCAGCCACTTCGGGTACTTGGCGCCGCCGAGCTTCGAGGGGCGGAACCAGCCGATGTACATGAACAGGGTGAGGCCGATCGGCAGGATGAGGCCGTTGAAGCCGCCGACGAACACGAGCAGCGTTGCTGGCGGGGTGCCGATGGAGAGGTAGACGGCGAGCGAGAAGACGATGAAGCCGACGGTCCAGAAGTCGGCAACGCGGCCCGCGATGCGCCGCGAGAAGACCGGGAGGAACGACACCGACGTGTACGCGGCGCCGATGATGCTCGTGAGGGCCGCGAGCCAGAAGATGGCTCCGAAGATTCGGAAGCCAGCCTCGCCGGCTGCTGCCTGGAAGGCGTCGGCGGCGGGGTTGAGGGTCGTGTCGAGCACAACGCCGCTCGCGACGACGCCGAGGATGGCGAGGAACAGCACGTAGCGCATGATGCCGGTGATGACGATGCCGGTCACCGCCGCACGGTTGACCTCCTTGATGTGCTCGGGGCCGGCGTTACCGGAGTCGAGCAGCTTGTGCGCTCCCGAGTAGACGATGTAGCCGCCGACCGTGCCGCCGACGATCGTCGTGATGGTCGCAAAGTTGATCGTGTCGGGGAGGATCGTCTGGCGGAGCGCGTCGCCGATGGGTGGCTGCGCGACGATCGCGACGATGACCGTGAGCACGATCATGGCGATACCAGCGACGATCACGACGCGGTCCATCACGATTCCGGCGCGCTTGATGAGGAAGATCGCGATGGCGATGGCGGCGCTGATGACGGCGCCGACCTTCACGTCGAGCCCGAGCAGCACGTTGAGGCCGAGGCCCGCGCCGCCGATGTTCCCGATGTTAAAGACGAGCCCGCCGATGACGATGAGGACCGCGAGCACGTAGCCGCTGCCCGGCAGGGCGTCGTTCGCGAGGTCGCTCGCGCGCTTGCCCGAGAGGGTGATCATGCGCCAGATGTTGAGCTGGACGGCGAGGTCGATGAGTACGGAGACGAGGATGCCGAACGCGAAGGCCGCGCCGAGCTGCTGCGTGAAGGTCGCGGTCTGCGTAATGAAGCCGGGGCCGATGGCCGAGGTGGCCATGAGGAAGAGGGCGCCGATGAGGGAATTGCGGCGAGCCTTCGCGTAGTGCTTGAGCTTCTCGGGAGTGCTCGCTTCGTCAGACGGAGCGGAGCCGGCGGGGGATGACGCCGATGATGCGGGAGGAGGTGTGGAGGACATAACTCGTTCCAGTTCGGTAGGGGAGCAGCGAGTGATTGCCGTAACCCTACGGTTGTTCAACGCTGAGCAACAGATTGTTCAACGATAGACGAGTAAATGTCTTGTTACAAGATGTATCGGGGGTGTTTCAGGCAACCAGCGGCGTGAACGCTCGTGGACGCCCGCCGGTAGAGTTCGAAGCGTGAACGCAGCCGACGAGACCCTCGACCGGGCCGAACGGGCGGCTTCGAGCCTCCGCCAGATGATCGTCGCGGGCGAGGTCGCCCCGGGCGAGCGGCTCTCGGAGAGCTCGATGACGGAGCGCCTCGACGTCTCCCGCAACACGCTCCGCGAGGCATTCCGCATGCTGACCCTCGAGCGTCTCCTAACGAGGCGGCCGAACGCCGGCGTGTTCGTCGCGATCCCGTCGCTGGCCTCGATCCTCGACATCTACCGGGTGCGACGCATGATCGAAGTGCAGGCCCTGAAGGCCGCACCCGGGCGCCACCCGGCAGGCGCGCGGATGAGCGAGGCAGTCGAACGCGCCGTTGCGGGCCGGGAGGCCGGCGACTGGGCCGCGGTCGGCACGGCGAACATGGACTTCCACACGGCGATCGTCGCGCTCGCGGACAGTGAGCGCCTCGACCGCGTCTACGCCAACGTCTCGGCAGAGCTGCGGCTCGCCTTCGGCTTCCTCGAGGACCTCGAGTACCTGCACGCCCCCTACATCGACCTCAACCAGCGCGTGCTGGAACTCCACCTCGCTGGCGACACGGCCGGGGCAGCGGAGGCCCTCGACGAGTACCTCGTGAGGTCGGAGCGCACGGTGCTTGCCGCCTACGCGCGCATCGCCCCGGCCCCGACTCTCTGAGCCAGGGTCCTCCGACGTTGTCCGCCTTCGACCATCCCCGCAACCAGAAGGAGCTCACCGTGTCTCCCACCGCTCTTGTCATGCGCCACGTCGTCTTCGAAGACCTCGGCCTGCTCCGCGAGGTGCTCACGGAACGCGGGTACCGCATCCGCTACCTGGAGGCCGGGGAGCATGACTTCTCGGCTGGGGACGCGGTCGAGGAGCTCGTCGCGGCCGACCTGGTCGTGGTGCTCGGCGGGCCGATCGGTGTTGGGGATGCGGAACGGTACCCGTTCCTGACCCCCGAGATCGCGGCGATTCAGGCGCGTGTTGAGGCGAAGCGGCCGACGCTCGGGGTATGTCTCGGGGCCCAGCTCATGGCGGCGGCGATGGGGGCGGGGGTCGCGCCAACGGGGCGGGTCGAGATCGGCTTCTCCCCGCTGACGCTCACGGACGAGGGCGCCGGGTCGGTGCTCGAGGGCCTTCGGGATGTGCCGGTGCTGCACTGGCACGGCGACCAGTTCGAGATCCCGGCCGGTGCCCGGCGCCTCGCGGAGACCCCTGGGTTCCCGAACCAGGCGTTCGCCGCCGGCCCGAACCTGCTCGGCCTGCAGTTCCATCTCGAGGTCGACCCGCAGATGGTCGAGACGTGGCTCGTCGCGAACGCCTACGAGCTGGCGGCCCACGGGCTCGACCCGCGGGAGATCCGCGCGGACGCCCTCGCGCTCGCGCCGCGCCTCACTGCCGCCGCGAGAACCGTCGTCGGAGACTGGCTCGACGGCCTCGAACAGCAGTTGCAGCAGCAGTAGCTCCGTACAGCGCGCCTACCGGTAGTAGACGGCGAGCGGGTAGTCACCGTCGCGTCGCACCTGGATCGGTGTGCCGAAGACGTGCTCGAGGGTCTCCGTGGTCATGAGGTCCTCTGGGCTGCCCGAGTGAGCGAGCTGGCCATCGGTGAGGGCGATGATGTTGTCGGCGTAGGCGGCGGCGAAGTTGATGTCGTGGATGACGATGACAAACGTCTTGCCGAGCTCATCCGCTGCCCGGCGCAGCTGGCCCATCATGGCGACGGCGTGCTTCATGTCGAGGTTGTTGAGGGGCTCGTCGAGGAGGATGTAGTCGGTGTCCTGCGCGAGCACCATGGCGACGTAGGCGCGCTGCCGCTGGCCGCCGGAGAGCTGGTCGAGGTAGCGGTTCTCGAGGGCCGTGAGGTCGAGGAACTCGATGGCCCGGTCGATGTGCTGCTTGTCGTCCGGCGTGAGCCGCCCTTGCGAGTGGGGGAAGCGGCCGAAGCCGACAAGCTCGCGCACCGTGAGGCGGGTGACGAAGTGGTTCTCCTGCCTGAGGATCGACACGACCTTCGCGAGGTCGCGGCTCTTCGCCTTCGTCACATCGTGGCCACCGACCGTGACCGTGCCGGTGCTCGCATCCGTCAGCCTGCCGACGATCGTGAGCAGCGTCGACTTGCCCGCGCCGTTCGGGCCGACGAGAGCCGTGATGCCGCCGGCGGGGATGTCGAGGGTGACGGGCCCGAGCACGGTCGACTTGCCGTAGGTCTTGGTGACGTTCGAGAGCGAGATCACAGGGCGCCCTTCCTGAGTAGGTACACGATGAAGAAGAGGCCGCCGACGAACTCGATGATGATCGAGAGGGTGCCTGCCGCGTAGAACACGTGCCGCAGCACGAAGTAGCCGCCGAGCAGGGTGAGCATGCCGAGGAGCATCGCGAACGGGATGACGTGCTTGTGCTGCGATGACCCGGTCAGCTGGTAGGCGAGGGTCGCGACGATGAAGCCGAAGAAGGTCATTGGGCCGACGAGGGTCGTGGAGATCGAGATGAGCACGGCCGTCAGGATGAGCAGCACCGTCACCTTGCGCTTGTAGGCGACGCCGAGGTTCACGGCGGTGTCGCGGCCGAGGGCGAGCACGTCGAGGGTGTTCCTGGTGCGCCAGACGAAGGCGAGCACCACAGCGATGATGAGCGCCGCCCACGGCAGGTACTCGGGGTTCGAGTTGCTGAGGTTGCCGAAGAGCTTCGCCGAGAGCACGTCGAACTCGCTCGGCGTGAGGAGGCGCTGCATGAAGGTCGAGAGCGAGCCGAAGCCGACGCCGAACACGACGCCGATGAGCAGCATGATGTGCAGGTTGCCGCGCTTGCCCGAGAAGAGCCACGTGTAGAGCACGGTCGCGAAGCCCACCATGAGGAAGCTCTGCAGGAAGACCTTGGGGAGGCCGTCGGTCGAGGCGAGGGCCGCGCCGCCGAGGAAGAACACGAGGGCAGTCTGGAAGACGACGTAGATCGCGTCGAAGCCCATGATCGAGGGGGTCAGGATGCGGTTGCCGGTCGCGGTGTGGAAGAGCACCGTCGCGACGGCCTGGCAGGCGGCGACGACGATGACGGTCGCGACCGTGACGACCCGCAGGTTGACGGCGAGCCAGAAGCCGCGGCTGCCCGGCTCCATGGCGATGTCGTAGGTCAGGACGCCGACGGCCGACAGGACGACGAGGGCGCCGAGGATGCTGAAGCGCAGCCAGAGGCGGGGTGGCCTGGCGGGCTTGGACGCGTCGCTGACCTTGTCGCCGACGCGGCGGGCCGTTGATCTCGGGAAGCGGGGCACGGTGTCAGCCATCGCGCCGCATCCGGAGCAGGAGGGTGATGAAGACGGCGGCTCCGACCATGCCGAGGATCATCGAGACGGGCAGCTCGAACGGCAGGCGGATGACCCGGCCGATGATGTCGCACACGATGATGATGCCGACGCCCAGCACGCACACCCACGGCAGGTTCGACCTGAGGTTGTCGCCGCGGGCCATGGAGACGAGGTTCGGCACGATGAGCCCGAGGAACGGGAGAAAGCCGACGACGACGGTCGTGACGCCGGTCGCGATGGCTACGAGCGCGGTGCCGATGAACATCACGAGGTTGTAGTTGACGCCGAAGTTCGTGGCGATGTCCTTGCCGAGGCCGGCGACGGTGAAGCGGTCGGCGACGAAGTAGGCGATGACGACGATGATGGCGACGATCCACAGCACCTCGTAGCGGCCGCGCACGACGCTCGTGAAGCTGCCCATGAACCAGGTGCCCAGCATCTGCAGGTAGTTCGTCTCGATCGCGAGCCACGTAGTGAAGGCCGAGACGACGGCGCCGAGCATGATGCCGATCAGCGGCACGATGAGGGCCGAGCGCAGCGCGACGCGGCGCAGCACGGCGAGGAAGACCATGGTGCCGATGAAGGCGGAGGCGCTGGCCATGACCATTCGGGTCGTGAGGCCGGCGGTGGGCACGACGATGTAGCTCACGAGCAGGCCGAGCGCCGACCACTCGGTGGTGCCCGTCGTGGTGGGCTCGACGAAGCGGTTCTGGGTGAGGAGCTGCAGGATGAGGCCGGAGACGCTCATGGCGCAGCCCGCCAGCACGAGCGAGACGGTGCGGGGCACGCGGGAGATCCAGATCATCTCGCCGCCGAACTCGTTGCCCGCGATGTCGTAGGCGCCCACGAACAGGGAGAGCACGGCGAGGCCGATCACGACGGCGATGCCGATGGGCAGTGCGCCGCGGCGGTTGAGGAGCGGCACCCGGTGCGCCTGCACGGCACGGGATGCTGGTGTTGCGGGAGGTGGGGCTGTTGCTGTCATTCGCTCGCTGTCGTTGCGTGGCGGGCTCGCGGTTCCGGTTCTGCTTGGCTGGCCTGGTCTTGGTGAGCTCCCCGGTCTTGCGGGGATACCGGGTCTGGCTGGGTTACGGGTGTTTGCTCAGCTACCGGGGTATTGCGTCGTGCCCCGCTGCCCGGACGACGTGGGGGCGCCTTCCGGGCAGCGGGGCACGAAGTGGGTGCGCTGCCTAGCTGTTTGCGCCAGCGAAGGCGGCCGCGACGTCGGCGTACAGGCCGGTGTAGGCCTGGATGCCCTCGTCGAGGTAGAACGACGGGTCGAGGTAGACGATCTGGTTCTTCTGCACGGCTGGCACGTTCTGGAGAGCCTCAGCGCCCGCGATGAGGTCGGCGGCTGCCGTTGCGCCCTCTTCGCCGGTGCCTGCGTCGCGGTCGAGCACGATCATCCACTCTGGGTTGGCCTGGGCGATGGCTTCGACGCTGATGTCGTCGCCGTGGGAGGCGTCCTCAGCGGCCTGGTCGATGGCCGGGGTGAGGCCGATCGTGGGGAAGAGCTGACCGACGCCGCGGCCCTCGCCGGGTGCGGCGTAGGCGATCTCGCCGCCGGACGTGATGAGGCCGACCACCGTGTCGGTGCCGTTGTAGGCGCTCTTGGCGTCGGCGATGGCGGTGTCGAAGGCGGCGATCGTCTCGGCAGCCTCTTCTTCCTTGTCGAAGATCTGGCCGAGGATCTCGACCTGGCGCTTCAGCTCGCTTGTGGCCTCTTCACCGTCGCGGGCGTTGATCTCGATGGTGGTCGGCTGGATCGCCTTGAGGTCTTCGTAGTAATCCTGGAAGCGGTAGCCGCCGATGATGAGGTCGGGCTCGGCTTCGATAACTGCCTCGAGGTTCGGCTCACGGTGGAGCCCGACGTCGAGCACCTCTTCGCCGCCGGCGAGGTCCGGCCAGACGCTCTCCATGAGCGGCTTGGGGGCCGCGACGACCTCGACGCCCCAGTCGCTGAGCGTCTGGAACGTGGTGTTGTCGAGCGCGACGACGCGCTCGGGGTTCACGGGAACCTCGATCTCGCCGTGGTTGTCGGTGATCGTCACGGTTCCGGATGCTGCGGTCGTCGCTTCCGCGTCGGCTGCGGGGGCAGAGTCCGCGGGGGCGCATCCGGCGAGCAGGAGCGCCGAGACGGCGAGCAGGCCGGCGCCCTGGATGCGGGCGGCGGTGCGCCGGGTGGGGGTGGTGAGCGTTTTGGGCATGGCGGATCCTCAGTGTGGGGATGGGCTGTGTTTCGCGCACAGGTGGTGTTTTCGGGCACGGATGTAAAGCCGTTGCAGGGCCGCACGGGCGCTTCGGGGGCGGACGGGCCAAACCTGCGGGTCGTGCTGAACAGTCAGCACGACTCGGCTTCGAGTAAGGAGAGCCTATCTTAAGTTCACCGACGTGGCCGGGGTCGGTTGGGGGAGAAGTGCCCGACGCGCGCGAGACAATGGAGTAATGCCTGCTTCCCGTCCCCAGATGATCCCCGGTTGGCGCGACCTCACGATGATGGGCCCGTACCGGCGGGACCACTGGGTGGCGCTCAGGGTGGCGCTTGCCATTGGGGTCCCGCTCGTTCTGCTGTGGGCGACCGACTCCATGGGGCTCGCGATCTTCGCCGTCTTCGGCGCGTTCACGAGCGTCTACGGCCGCGGGCTTGGCGCCTTCGGTCGGCTCTGCCTGCAGTCGATCGCGGCCGCCTCGCTGCTCGCCTCCGTCGGCGTGGGCGCGCTCATCGCTTTGTCGCCCGATCGTGCCTGGCTTGTGCTCCCCGCCGCCGCCGCGTGGGCATTCCTTATGTCACTCCTCGGCGACCGGGTGCGCTGGGCCCCTCCCGGGCCGATGTTCCAGATCTTCGCCCTCGCCGGCATCGCGGCTCTCGCGGTGGATGGCAAGACGCTGGTCTCCGGGATCTGCGTCGCCGTGCTCACCGCCGTCTGGTCGCTGCTGCTCGGGCTCGCGTTCGGCGCGGTCGGGGCGCTCGCGGACAGGTCGCGATCCCGCAAGGTGGGGAGGAAGGCGGCGGATGCGCCCGGCGTTGCGCCCGTGACGGGCTCCATCAGGTCGGTCCGGCCGGTGCGTTCGTCGGCGCTGGGTCGTGGGGTGATGTTTGCGGTCGGCACGCTGATCGCTGGCGCGATTCCGCTGCTGATCGGCATCGGACATCCGTACTGGGCGATGGTGTCGGCGATTGCGGGGCTCTCTGCGGCGACGGGGTTCCACCGGGTGCTGAGGGCGACGCACCGACTTGTTGGCACGGTGCTCGGCCTCGGGGTTGCGGCGGTGCTGCTCGCGTTCGAACCGAGTGGGCTTGCTGTGGTGTTGCTCGTGATCGCCCTGCAGGGTGGCGTCGAGCTGTTCATCGTGCGCAACTACACGATCGGGCTGCTGTTCCTGACGCCGCTTGTGCTTGTCATGGGGCGCCTCGCCGGTGATGTCTCGGCTGCGCAGCTGCTGCTGGAGCGTGGCGTGGAGACGGTGATCGGGGTGGCGGTCGCAGTTGGGATCGCCGTCGCGCTCGAGTGGCGGCCATGGTCGCGGCCTGACATGCCCGGGAAAACGAGCGTGGGCATCAGATGACACGAGGGCGTGCCCGCGTCATGGGGCAGGGGCGAGGGCCAGGTGGAGGGGCCGATCCAAGGGCCCGATTCGCGCGGCCGTTCGGGGTTGCCTGCCTCTTTCAAGGTATAGATCACCAGGGGGCTTGCCGCAAGACCCCGTCGAGGGACCAGAATGAGCGATCGTGACACCTCCTGCTGAAGTCTTTGCCCTGCCGCCGCATCTGTCGTTCAAGTCGGACCCCGCTCTTGTGGGGGAGGACGCCCACCAGTTCGCGGCGATCGCCGACGCGCTGTCGCGCCAGAAGCGTGAGCTTGCGTCGCGGCTCGACGAGTTGCGCCTGACGGACGGTGGGGCCGGACAGCAGGCGCTCGACCGGGATACGGATATCCACCGCCTCTCGCGGCAGCTGCGTGGGCTCGAGCGGTTCGGGGTTGATGCCTGCCTCGGTCGTATGACGCCGGCGGACGGCTCGCCTGACGTGTACGTGGGCCGGTTCGGGCTCGCCGACGAGGACGGGCGTCGTCTGCTGATCGACTGGCGGGTGCCGGCGGCCGAGCCGTTCTTCGCGGCGACGCACGCGAATCCGCATGGCCTCGCGAGTCGGCGCCGCTACCGCTGGAACGTCGAGCGGGTCGTCGACTACTGGGACGAGGTGTTCGTGCCTGGCGACATGGCAGGCCGGGTGGCGCTCGATGACCAGTCGTCGTTCATCGCAAGCCTCGGCACGGCGCGTTCTGGGGAGATGCGGGATGTGCTCGGCACGATCCAGGCAGACCAGGACGCGATCATCCGGGCGGGTTCGCGCGGGGCGCTTGTCGTGGATGGAGGCCCGGGCACCGGGAAGACCGTGGTCGCACTGCACCGCACGGCGTTCCTGCTGTACTCGGACCCGCGCTTCAAGCAGGGGCGCGGCGGGGTCCTGTTCGTGGGCCCGAGCCGCCCGTACCTGAACTACGTGGCGAACGTGCTGCCGAGCCTCGGGGAGGACAGTGTGCACCTGTGCACGCTGCGTGACCTGCTGCCGGAGGGGGCCAAGGCGCGTGACGAGTCCGACGCATCCGTCGCCCGCTTGAAGTCGTCGCTTGACCTGGTGCGCGCCGTTGGGAAGGCGGTGCGGTACCACCAGCGTCCGCCGCGGGCTCCGTTCACGGTGACGACCACCGACTCGCAGGAGCTGACTCTCGATGCGGCCGACTGGGCCGAGGCGTTTGTGGCGTACGAGCCCGGGCTGACGCACAACGAGGCGCGGGAGCAGGTGTGGGAGGAGGTGCTGCGGCTGCTGGTCGACAAGCGTTCGCCGGAGGTCGCCGAGTCCACGGTGCGCGCGTCGCTGCTGCGAGACGAGCGGCTGCGGTTGGCGTTCGCGAAGGCCTGGCCGCTGCTTGACCCCGCGTCGGTGATCGCCGACCTGTGGTCGGTGCCGGCGTACCTGCAGTGGTGCGCCCCCGATCTGAGCGCGGGCGAGGTGCGGCAGCTGCAGCGGGCGGATGCACGCGCCTGGACCACCTCGGACCTGCCGCTCATCGACGCCGCGAGGCGACTCACGGGTGACCCGAACGAGTTCAGGCAGCGGGCGCGACGGGCTGAGGCGCTGGCGTCTCAGCAGGAGAACATGTCGCACGTGGTCGACAACCTGATCGAGGGTGACGACGACGGTGAGGGGGTCGTCACGATGCTTCGGGTCGAGGACGCGCAGCGATCGCTCATCGACGAGGATTCCCTGCCGCCCGTCGACTCCGACGAGCTGGCGGGACCCTTCGCGCACGTCGTGATCGACGAGGCCCAGGAGCTCACGGACGCCGAGTGGGCGATGCTGCTCGTGAGGTGCCCGTCGCGAAGCTTCACGATCGTCGGCGACCGGGCGCAGGCGCGCCACGGGTTCCGTGAGACGTGGGAGGAGCGGCTGCGCCGTATCGGCCTGCCGAAGGTCGAGGTGGCGCAGCTCACGATCAACTACCGCACCCCGGAGGAGGTCATGGTCGAGGCGGCGCCCGTCATCCTCGAGGCGCTTCCGGACGCCAACGTGCCCGTGTCGGTGCGCAGCAGCGGCCTGCCAGTTGTGTACGGCGGTATCGCCGAACTCCAGGGGGTGCTGGACACCTGGCTCGACGAGAACCTCGAGGGAATCGCGTGTGTCATCACCGCGGTAGGGAGCGACGCACAGGCCAGCTTCGACAACCGGGGCCGTGTGCGCTCGCTCACGCCAGAGACGGCCAAGGGCCTCGAGTTCGACCTGGTCGTGCTCATCGATCCGGAAGACTTCGGAACCGGCATCGAGGGGGCGGTCGACCGCTACGTCGCCATGACGAGGGCGACGCAGCAACTTGTCGTGCTGACCTCCGACTGACAGCCGGGGCGTCAGGCACGCTCTCTAGGCCGATCCTCCAGGGTCGTGCATCACGCCGCTACGGCGAAGTACTCGGCTTTCTCAAAGAGGCGCACGCCCTCTCGGGATGCGAGGAGCTGTGCCCGCACGGAGAGCTCCCTGACCTCGCACGCGATGCCGAGGGCCGCCGCCCACAGCCGCTCGTCCGGCGTCGAATCGCCAGGACCCGGCCGCTCCCACGTGAGGATGACGCTCGCCGCCTCGACATCCTCCATGATGTCGGCGATCGCACCCGCGATCTTCTCGAGCTGCGGGTAGGTGGGTCGGTGCGGGTACGCCTCGATCGGCATGAGCACCGAGAGGGGGTAGTCGTCCGAGTCGAGGAACATGAGCCAGAGCTGGCGTCGGTATGCCTGGCCGACGAGGCCGGTCACGTGGCGCAGGACCTCGGTGTCGGTGGAGATGGGCTGGGTCATCGGAGCTGGTGTCGCTGTCATGCGATGAGTCTGCGCGCGGTGAGCGGGGCAGGAGCGCGGACGTTTCGGGCCTGTGGAGGGGCGCGCATCCACAGGCCGGGTGCCTGCAGAGTCGGCCCGGTACCGCCAGAAGGGAACCCCTCGATCTGTTACGTCCATGGGCCAGGGCCCTTGGCAGGGTGCCTCCGTCGTGTGAAGCTGGCGGGGTGACGACTTCCCCCGCGAGCAGCCAGGTGTCTCGACGCCTGCATGGGCCGCGCGATCCGGGGGACGCCTGGGTGTACTCGGAGACCGGGCAGCGCTACTGGGGCCGGTTCGGGGCCGCAGGACTTGTTGCCGTCGACCCGCAGCGCGGCATCCTCCTGCAACACCGCGCCGAGTGGAGCCACCACGGGGGAACCTGGGGCATTCCGGGCGGGGCGCTGCACGAAGGTGAGCTGCCAGCCGTCGGCGCGCTGCGCGAGGCGGCCGAGGAGGCAGGCGTGCCCGCCGACGCCGTTGCCCCCTTGTTCACGAGTGTGCTCGAACTCGGCTTCTGGCGGTACACGACCCTGGTGGCCCGCGTGACGGACCCGTTCGACCCCGTCATCGCCGACGCCGAGAGCCTCGAGCTGCGGTGGGTGCCCATCGACGACGTCGACGCGCTTCCCCTGCACCACGGCTTCGCGGCGAGCTGGCCCGGGCTGCGTTCGGTGCTCGCGGTGAGGCCCACGATCATCGTCGACGCCGCGAACGTCGTCGGCTCGGTGCCGGACGGCTGGTGGCGCGACCGCGTCGGGGCTGCCGAGCGGCTGCTGGCGAGGGTGAACAACTTCGCGTCGGCAGGGTCCTCGGACGCCGCATCCAGCGTCTCGAGCTTCAACTCCTCTCTGGGTGCCCCTTCGAACTCCTCGTGGAGTGCGACCGGTGGGGGTATTTGTGCGGATGAACTCGGCCTCGCCGGGGACCGCTGGTTCCCCGAGTTCGCTGTGGTCGTCGAGGGCGCCGCCCGAGATGCCCGCGGCCCGGTGGCCAGCGAATCGGCGGCGCACGCCTCCGTCAGCGTGGTCAGGGCCGCTGCCTCCGGTGACGACGCAATCGTCGATGAGGCTCGCCGCCGCCTGACACTGGGGGAGTCGGTAACCGTCGTCACGAGCGACCGAGAACTCGGCGAACGAGTTACCGAGGTTGGGGCGAATGTGCGGGGCGTTGCTTGGCTCCGCGAGATGGTCGGCTACGGGGCACGCCGGTAGTCCAGGCCGACGCAGTCATCGGGCACGAGCTGTCAGCCTGGGCGATCCTCCCAGGTGGCGCGCGGGGAGTGCACGGTGGGCGCCCGGGCGACACGAGGGCGTTGCGGATGCGCCGTGCGTACGTTCGCGGAGTCCCGGATACGGGAGCGCCCGTTGTTGGGCGCCTCAGCGCGCAGGATCCTACCCCCAGGAGCAACACATGACTGACCACACCACCCACGACGGCCACGGCACGCACTCGAACGCGTCCCACGCCGACGAGGTCGCGAAGATCGCGAAGCTCGTGAAGGAGTTCCGCTTCGGCATGCTCACGACCATCGAGGGTTCCGGGTCGCTGGTCGCGCATCCCCTCACGATCCAGGAGGCGGAGTTCGACGGCGAGCTGTGGAACCCGGCGGCTGAGGCGTGGTTCCCGGACGGGCCCGAGGACCCGAATGTCGGCGTGCTGAAGTTCACGGCGAGCGGAGGCGAGTACTGGGACACCCCGGTGGTCGCGTCGCGACCGTCTTCAGCTTCATCAAGTCGAAGGTGTCTGGCGAGCCGATCGAGGGCGACAGTGGCAAGGTTGAGCTGTAGCGCGACTTCAACAAGCTCGATTGGCCCGATCCCAGCTGTGCGGGGCCGGGCCACTTTCGCATGAAAATTTCGATTCTGATCACGAGCAAGAAAGCGGTGAGAGGGCGCTGACAGCGGGCGTTGCGTTTGAGTCCGTTCTTCGTGTGGCGAACGTGCTGGGAATGAAGAGAATTGCGGCCCTCAGCTGACCTGCTGACTGCGAACCGCACGCGCCTTCTGTTGCAATGCGAGCAGAGCTGTCGCCCAGGGAATGCGTTCCTGCTCCAGTCGGACGTTGCCCTCGTCGCGGAGGCGCTGAAGCGCTGTGCCCTCGCTGGTCGTGATGCGAGGGAAACGTGAGCCCCGGGCAGAAGAATCTGATCCCCAGAGGTCGCGGTGGCCGATAAGAGTCTCCTCGTCCATGAGTACGGTGTGCACTTCGCTTGCGTGACTGCGCAGTCTGTTGAGGATGCCGAAGCCTGCCTCGTCGAGGTCACCCCAGTACACGAGGGGTGCGTTGTGGATCCAGGAGATACGAGCGACCGAGTCGACTGCATATCCGGATCCGTGGAGCACCACGGCGCCTTGCCAGGTCGGCATGGCGAGCACGCTCTCGAGGTTTTCGAAGACGAACACAACTTGCGGCTTCAGGCCGAGCGCCTGGATCGTTCCCTCTGTGGCGGCAAAATCGAGCGGACCGCTGGGGTGAAGTTCGGGGTCGAGGATGCGCATCCGGATCGTGTGGGTCGATTCCGTGAGGCCAAGGCCGGGGCGAGCCGTGCAGGCGGTGACGAAGCTGGTGACGATCCCACGATGTGTTCCGAGCCATTTCGTGTCGACCCCACGAATCGGGAGCTGCCGTGGACGGAGCCCGCTGTCGGGATTGATGACGAGCCAGTCGCACACTTGCAGGAGGGTTGCGAAGTCGCCGTCGCTCGCCTGCATGAGGTAGCTGCTGTGTCGCTTGAGTGCCGCACGAACTTGCCCGTCGTCAGTGGCGCTGCCCGATTGTTCTTGCGCAAGCCGAAGCAGTGCGCTGCACCGTTCCTGCAGTGTCAGCCAATCGTGCTTTGTCTGGCCGCCGACGAACCTCGCGACCTCCTCAGCGCCGTGGAGTTCGAGAACGGTTGGGATGCGTTGTTGGCCAACTCGGGACCAGCGACGATCTGCCCAGGCGAGTGTGGCGTTGCGGGGCAGCGTCGGAGCGACGTGAGCCCAGTCCCGAGCCCAGGTTTCTGCGTATTCGATGTCGTCGAGCACGGCTCGTTCGGTCGGCACCTTGAGCGCAAGGCGAAACTCATACGCCTCAGCTTCGGCCGTGGACGCGGCGAGCGAGGCCATCCGCTTCGAGAGTGCATCCTTCGCTCGTTGGCGCGCGTCCTTGACGGTGATCATGGCTCTTCAGTCCACTCAAGCTCGGTGAGCTCTGACTGCCGACGTGTCGGGTTGGCGACCGAGGTGATGCCCGTGATGTACCGCTCGATTGTCTGGAGGAGCTTGTGAGGCGTCGCGAGGACCATGTGGAAACCGAACTCGAAGAAGACGTCCATCGCGATGCGGGTGTAGGTGGTGTCCGCCTTATCGAAAGCTTCGTCGAGCACGACGGTGCCGTAGGTAGGGAGATCGTTCCCTGACCGAGCGAGCTGGTAGCGCAGGGCAGCTGCGAGGCAGAAGAAGACAAGCTTTTGCTGTTGACCTCCCGACATGGCGCCGCCCGAATCGTAGGTGGCGATGGTGACGTCTTCTGCGTTTCGCTCCTCGGCGAGGAACGTCACGTGTCGTCTTGTGTCGAGGCATTCTGTCCTCCACACTCGGTCGGCGTGCTCGCTTGATGCGAACTTTCTCATCAGCTCGGCTAGGACGGAGAAGCGCGCTTCGGCTGCCGTGAGCGAGTCGTCGATCCACTTCCCTCCGGCTACTGCGCGCAGGTCGTCGAGGAAGCGCAGCACTGTCTCACTTCGGCGGGTCTTGACCTTGATCTGCAGGTGCGTGCCGGCGTCGAATGCCGACGCGCGCAGGGAGACGTTGACTTCGCGGATGCGCTCCTCGACCTGCCGTGGTGCTCCTCGAATCTCGTCGAGCAGGAAGCCGATGAGCTCCCGTGATCTCTCGCGGAGGAGCCGCAGGAAGTTGTGCTCATGGTCGGGCAGCCCGTGCGCGACGATGCTGTCGTGCAAGCTCAGGTAGCCCCCTCGGTCGTCGATATTCGCGCCAAGATCTGCGGCGGCTGCAGGCCACCTTTCCTTGAATGAGGTGGCGGACTGCACGATGCTGTTCGCTGATTCCCTAGCGCCGCGCTCGGCGGCGGATCGCTCTTGGTTGAGTCGCACCATGACGGTCGTACCGACCTCCGCGATGTTGGAGCGGGAGATCTTCCTCTGCACTGCTCTGAATCGTGTTTCGAGGCTGGCTCGCAGCTCCTCGCTCGGCGTCACGAGTTTCCCGGACGCGAGTTCGGCGCGCAGCTCGGAGGCGGCACCGCGAACGTCTCGGAGTTCGCGTTCCGCCAGGTCGACGGCGGCTCTTGCTTCGCGCCTTGCCGCGTCGGTGAGATCCCTCTGGGTGCGTGCGGTCTCGACGGCCCGCAACGCAACTTGCAAATCGGCGTTCTCACGAGTGAGCTCGTCGAGTTGGGCCGCGAGTTCGGTGGCACGTAGCCGTGCCGCGCCGACGTCAAGGTCGTTCCAGGACTGCAAGACGACAGCGCGCATGGCACCTCGGCGCTCGTCGTGTGCTCGCGCCTCGGTCAGTAGGGAATCGAGTTTCTGCGCGGCTTGAGCGAGTTCTGGGTCCGCGAGCTTCTTGGCCTCGAGAAGCGCCTCGAGCTTCGTCTCGCTGTCGCCGAGCACCCAGTTCTGGCGCTGATTCAACGCGCTGCTGTCGTCCTTCACGTAGCGTGTCTTTGAGGTCTTGATCTGCCCATTGATCGAGACTGCGCGCGTGTAGCGGTCGAACTCGTCGGTGGTCTCGACGCAGGTGTAGTCGTAGCGCGTCGAAAGCTCGCGCGCCACCCAGGCCTGGAATGTGCCGCTCCGCACCTCTACCCGATTCACGAGGGAACGGTCGTTCGACGAGGCTTTCGGTGATTCGACGGATGACGAGACGGCTTCGTACACGAGTCGTTGACCGAGGTGATGCTCGTCGACCCAGCCACGAACCTCGCGCAGGTGCTCATCCCGGACGAGCAGGGTGAGGGCGAACGGACGCAGCACGCGCTCGATGGCTCCCGTCCAGGAAGCGTATTCTCGGCGAACCTGGATGAGCTCAGCGGCGAACGGCAGCGTTCGGAGCGGAATCGAGAGCTCCTGCGCGATGCGGTCTCGAATGTTGATCAGGCGAGCTGGAACGGCCGTCGCGGACGCTCGAACCGCTGCGAGCTCTCGATCGATTCGTTCGCCTTCGGCTTTGGCCTCCGCGTGCGCGGCATGCGCGGCGTGCAGGCTGGGCGGTGTGGTGTGAAGCGATTCGAGCTCCTGTGTGATGCTCGAGGTGAGCTCCGCGAATTCACGTGCTGATCGGGGCAGGTCGTCGATGCCGGCCATCTTCAGCTGAGCGGTGAACTGGGCGACGCGTTGCTCGGAAGAGGCGATTCCAAGGCGGGCGGCGTCGACGTGTCGCCTCAGTTCTGCCGCGCTTCCGCCACCGGATCGGTCGACACGTTGCTGCGCGATGCTGAGGGATTCATCGCTTGCACGGTGCCGCGAGTCCGCCTCGGTGAGGGCATCCGCGAGGGTCGATGTGCGTGCTTCGAGGGCGCGTGTCTCTGCTTCCGCGAGTCGCAGGCCTTCGCCTTTTTGATACGGGATGACGCTCTCGGCAAGTTCTGCGCGCTCGGCCGCGATAGCGATCGCGTCGTCGTACGTGCCCGTGTGCTCGGCGAGCTTCGCCAGGTGGTCGCGCTGTCGGCGGAGGTCGACGACGTGCTGGTGGGTGTCCTTGAGCTCTCCGAACTGCTCGACGGCGTTGTCGGCTTGAGCAAAGGTTCCGGGCATCTCGAGCATATGGTCGCGGAACAGCTGGTCGAGGCTGGAGAGGCTCTTCGCCGACTGGGTTTTGTGCAGGAGCTGGAGGGCATTCTCGTCGCGGATGCCGAGGAGTTTACGCATGCGAGCGTAGAACGTTTTGTGCGACCAATTCGAGGTGACGAGTGCATCCGGCCACTGCGACTTGATGCCGCGAACGTCGATGCCGCGAGGCACGTGGCGCTCGAGTTCACTGAGGTCGAGTGGGCCGCGCTCAATGATGCACGCGTCGGCGAGGTCCGATTTGGAGACGCTGCTGCCGCGGAGGAAGAAGAGGCGAGCCAGCGTGACGGACTCTCCGGTGCCGTTGTCGTACCGCAGGACGATGCCCGACCAGGTCGTTGCGGGGCGGAGGAAAGCGCTCACGACTCGGTCGAGCTCGTCATCGGCGGTGCGTGACCAGGCGCCGCGGATATAGCTGACGATGCTGCGCTGGTCGGTGCTGCGGCTGCTGCCTTGGGCTGCCTGGTTGAATCGCAGCCATTTGTCTGGGGTGATGACGGTGGCGATCGCGTCGAGTAGCGACGACTTGCCGGAGCCGGATGCCCCGGTGACGAGGTGCCCTTTTCGGGAGATGGGTACGCGGTAGATCTGTTGGTCGAAGGTTCCCCAGTTTGCGACCTGAACCTCGGCGAGGCGCCACTGCCCTGGCGCGATGATCTTGTCATGCTCGGGGGGTTCGATGGTGAGGTCGAGCTGTGTCACGCTGGGCTCCTGTCGGTGATCGTCGCCGGGGCTGACGCGGCGCTTTCGGAAGTGCTTCCGAGACGCTGGAACTCTGCAGTGAGGGCCGCGACCTCGTCCTCATCGACGAGGAACTTCACGACGGGTGAGATCTCGTAGCGGTCGTCGCCGGCCGGATGCAGAATTCGCAGCTTGTTCTGCATGCGACCCCAAGCGGCGTTCAGGTTGCGCGCGAATGTGGATTCGTCGCTGTCGCCTCGGTAGATGTCGAGCCGCTCGAAGACCTCATCCTTGTCGATGATCACCCGGCGTTCGCCTTGGCCGGCGAGCAGCAGCTGTCGCAGGACGAGGAGCATCGTGGTGTCGATGAACGCGAGTCGCTCGCTCCGGAGGGCGCTTGGTGCGTCGATCTCTTGCGTCTCGATCTTGCGGACGAAGGCGAACTCGTCAGTGCGGTCGATCACGAGTTCCAGAAAGAGGTCGTGCAGGCGTGAGCGGACGCTTGTCTCGTCCGCGACGAGAGAGGCCCAGATCTTCGGTTGCTGTGACCCCGACAGGTAGGGGCCTTTGAGCACCTCGAGTAGGGCACGACGAGATCCCTCTGACAGGGTGCCCGTGTCTCCCCGCCAGAGTGAACCGGTCGAAGGATGGGAGCTTACCGTTTCCTCAACCGGGGTCGGCTCGACTTGCGCTGTCATCTGGAGGCTCCATCCCGAGGGGCTGTGAAGGTGTGGGTCACGACGGTGGCTTGTCGGCTGTGGCCGTCTGCGCTTGTCCACGTGACTCGCTCGGTTGCCTCAGCGTCGGCCCGACCGTCGCGCACGGCGAGTGTGAGAAGCCCGACGACGCTCGCGACTCCCTGCGAGGCAGGGTAGGCGTCGAGGACCTCGCTCACTGTCGCAGCCTGTCTGGTCCTCAGGACGGCCGCGATGTTGCGTTCGAGTTCGTCGAAGTCGACTTCTGTTTCGCGGGCGAGCTGTCGGAGCAGGTCCAGATCGATCGGATCGGGCTCGTATTCCTGCAGCGGATCGCCGATGTCGTAGTCGCTCGGGTTGTGCAGCACGAGCGCGCCGATGCTGCCGATCCGACTACTCGTGAGCGTGACGCTGTGCGACGTCGGAGTGAACGGCTTCACGGTACGCGCCGCCTCCGTCGCGGCCGAGAGCGCCTTCGTGATGGAGGCGCGGAGTATCCGGTCGCGCTGAAACTCTTGAGATCGGACGTAGCGACGGAGCCCTCGAGCGAAGTCCGTCAGCACTCCATGCACGTCTCGACTTCCTCGCTTGAGGTCGCGCACGAGGGTGTTGAGGAGCGCACGCGCCGGGTCGTCGAGGTCGGCCGTGAAGTCTCGCCGGAGTATCTCTGCGATGTCGGCGTCGAGTGTCGCACTGTTTTCCGGGTCGAGGACCAGGTCGGAGAACGCGGTGAAGGTGCGTCCCTCGTCGGAGCTCTCGATGACGTCGACTCCGCGGAAGATGTCGTCGAGCACACGGCGTCGTGAATCTTCGGAGGCCAAGATCTCGGCGCGGAGACGTCGGTTGAGTTCCTCGAACCTCGAGCGCACCTGGCTGAAGTCTGCAGGGAGGTTCTCGGCTTGTTGGACGATGTCCTGAACGCGCTCTGCAGCGCGATTGGCGTCGAGGGTGACGTGCTCGCCCCGCTCAATGCGGTCGATCTGGTCGTCCAATGAGTCACGTTCTTGTCGAAGCGTCGCCAGGCGTCTCGTCGAGTCCGGGTCGGTGTCGACGGCGAGCTGATGGAGTTGGGCCGCGAGGCTCATGAGTCGAGACTCGGTTGCCGTGGAGCGGGGTCGCTCGATCTGCTCGAGGATGCGCAGCGCGTTGAAGGCGGCGGGGGAGAGCTCGAAGGTCTCTCCACGGCTCTCGGGGTCGGGGCGGCGGATGAGATAACCGGCGGCACGCCAGTCAGCGCAGTAGCTCTTGCCGTTTCGGTCGCCCATGTCGAAGTGGTCTCGCAGATCCTCCAGATCGGAGTCGATGAGTTCGTAGAGCTCTTCCGCCTTGATGCGGGCGCCCGGGCTGCCGAGGTGCGTGCGGAGGACGGCGGCGATGATAGGTGCGGTGTTCGCGCGGAGGAGTTGCAGCGTGACATCGTTCGTGACGAGGCGCTGGTACGCGAGAGCTGAAGCAAGTGCGGACACCTCACCATCATGGTCGATGCCACCGACAAACCTTGCGCGAGGTCCTCTCCCCGACGTGTCAACACCCACGCCCTCTTCAGTTAGATCGTTTAGCTTCTTTGGTATGCCCCCCGATCTGCTTCGCCGCCTGTTCGTGACCGTTTCCGGAATCCTCTGCGTCATCGGGACCCTCTTCGGAGTGGGACTCTTTGGCGGCACGGAGGTCAATCAGTCGTCGAGCGGCAACCTCGCCGCCGATGCGACGCTCATCGCCCCCGCTGGCACCGCATTCTCGATCTGGTCGGTCATCTACATCGGCCTGTTCGCCTACGTCATCTGGCAGTGGCTGCCGAAGCAGACGACCTCAGCGAAGGCACGCGCGACGGGCTGGCTGGCTGCACTCTCGATGCTCCTGAACGCGGGGTGGCTGCTGGTCACCCAGTTCGGCCTGATCTGGGTGAGCGTCGGGGTCATCGTCGCGCTGCTTGTGGTGTGCATCATGCTCGTGAGTCGCATCGCCGCGAATCCCGCTGAGAGCTGGGGCGAGCGCCTCGCCGTCGACACCACGTTCGGCCTGTACCTCGGTTGGTATCGGTCGCGACGCTCGCGAACCTCGGGGCCGCGATCGTTTCGACCGGTGTGGCTGCGGAGAGCACGCTCGGCGAGGTCTCCACAGTGGCGGCACTCGTCGCCGTGCTCGGTCTCGCGACGTTCTATGTGTGGCGCTGGAAGAACCTGGCCGTCTCGGCGGCGATCATCTGGGGCGTCGCGTGGGTCGGCTTCGGCCGGCTCTCGGATGCACCCGAGTCGACGCTTGTTGGTGTTGTCGCCCTCGCGGTCGCGGTGCTCATCGCCGTCACCGGCCTGCTCGCGAAGTCCATCGACTGGCGTAGCGCTGACCCCTCGAAGGGTGTCGGCACGACGAGGAGTGCGGACGCCATTGCTTGAATGCTCCTAGACGCTATGGGTATTGAGCTGAGGCCTCCTATCGCATAGACCGTGGATTGCGGGCTGGGTGTGCCTGACTCGCCCCGGTGTGTCCGGAGACAGGATTCCTTGGAAGGATCTGTCTTATGGGACGTCCCAGTAAGTATCCGCGCGAGCTTCGTGAGCGCGCTGTCCGTATGGTCGTCGAGGTGCGGGCCGATTATCCGAGCGAGTATCAGGCGATGACCGCGGTCGCGCAGATGCTCGGCATCGGGTCGCCGGAAACGATTCGCACCTGGATCCGTCGGGAGCAGGTCGACGCGGGAGACCGGCCCGGTGTGACGACTGACGCGGCGGTGGAGATCAAGCGCCTGAAGCGGGAGAACGCCGAGCTGCGGCGGGCGAACGAGATCTTGAAGGCGGCTTCAGCTTTCTTCGCGGCCGAACTCGACCGGCCACACAAGCGATAGTCGCCTTCATCGACGAACACAAGGACCGCACCGAGGGCGGGCTCCGATGGGGTGTCGAGTCGATCTGCGCTGTGCTCACCCAGCACGGCGTGAAGATCGCCCCATCGACCTACTACGACGCCCGCGGGCGCGGACCGTCATCCCAGGCCGTGTCGGATGAGCGGTGGAAGCCGATCATCCTGGCGGCGTGGCAGGCGCACCGCAAGGTGCTCGGGGCCCGAAAGCTCTGGTTGCGGCTCCGCGGTGACGGTCACGACATCGCGCGCTGCACGCTCGAGCGCCTCATGCGTGAGCTTGGGATCGCCGGCGTGCTCCGCGGGAAGCGGAAGCGTCCCGTCGACACGGATCCGCGCGAGACCCGCCCCGCGGACCTCGTCGACCGACACTTCGCCCGGTTCCGCACGAACCAGCTCTGGGTCGCGGACTTCACATACGTGTGGACGTGGTCTGGATGGGTCTACGTCGCGTTCGTCTTCGACGCGCACTCCCGCCGCATCATCGGCTGGCGCGCCGCGACGAGCATGACCACACCGCTCGTGCTCGACTGCCTCGACATGGCTCTCTTCACCCGCCGCCGCGAAGGCATCACCGGGTTCGAGGGGCTCACGCATCACACCGACGCGGGCAGCGTCTACACGTCAATCGCCTTCACCGACCGGCTCGTCGACGAAGGCATCGACCCGTCCGTCGGATCCGTCGGCGACGCCTACGACAACTCTCTCGCGGAATCGCAGATCGGGCTCTACAAGTCCGAACTCATCCACCACCAAGGTCCCTGGCGTGACGTCGATCAGGTCGAGGCGGCGACCGCATCCTGGGTGCTCTGGTTCACCACCGAACGCACCCACGGCTCCATCGACGACCTCACACCCCTCGAGGTCGAGCAACTCGACTACGCTCGCAACGAACCGGTTGAAAGAGCCGGCTGACACCAGCAAACAGCTCTCCGGACACACCGGGGCGAGTCACCCTAGGGATAGCGAAGGAAGGGGAGGGGATCTGTCTGGCCACCACCTGGGGTTGGAGAAGACCGGGGCCCAGAGCAACCAGCAACGCCACCTCCGTCATGCGCCAACTTTAGATTCTGTTCCGCGCAAGGTGAGCTCGCCGGTCGCCATCGAGCTCAGCTGCGTCTGCGCATCTTCAGCCACTAGCTGAAGCATGCGTGCGACTGCGTCGCTGGGGCGGTAGCTGCGGGGGCCGAGCTGTCTTTCCTCGCGACAGTCACGCGCGGTGAAACTCTCCGCGAATGACCATGCACCTCATAGGTTTCGGGACATTGAAACTAGGCGACACGGGGACAGTCATCGCGTTGCGCGACGACAACCCGTGATCTTCTCGTGACCGAGCTTCTAGCGAGTACATCGGATCGTTAGACCATCAGTCGAGGACCAGAGCGGCACACTGCACCGTTCGCAGTACGTTCGATGCCATGGACCCACACGCGAGAACGGACGGTCACGCGCTGCCTGAGGCAAGCCGCGGTCCCGTAGGACTCGGCCCGAGCGGGCAACAGGCTGAGAACACTACGGCCGAGCGAGAGAGCAGAGTGAACCGCTGCCGTATAGGACTGTTCACGGCAGCGTCTGCCATGGTGCTCTGCCTCTTGTTCCTGTGGGGCGGGAACATGTTTCTCCGAGCAGCGTCGGACCCATTCGGGCGTGAGGCTGCGTTGGTCGATCTGGCCACCTCACTCAACGGCGCCACGGCCTACCACGTGTCCCATTTCAGGAACGGACCCACCACGGTGAGAGTCGATGTCAGGGTTTCGACCGGCCTATCCGATGAAGCACGCGGCCAGAATGTGAGTGCTCTGCAAGAGCCACCCGCCTACCTTGCCTCGATGGCACGACTCGTACAACTCTGTGTCTACGACGAGGAAGGTGCGCACCAGATGTCGATGACCGAAAGCAGCAAATGCCCGCGTACCGCGTCGGCCAGTGGGTGGCGTCCTGCTTGGTTGCCCCACTGGATCTAGACGAGCTCCCTCCTGAGGGTAGTTCTCAAAACTCATGGGATATGCACCCCAACGCCGGGAGTGGCTCACGCTGGCCAACTTCATCTACGTCCGTTGCGCTCTTCGTCCGTACGTGGGCGTTGCCGTGCGTACAGTGTTGGCCATGAGTTCCCAATTGAGGGTCGCATCTGGCCTTGTGTTGTTTGGCTTGACTGGTTCCCTGGTGGCTTGCACTCAAGCCGGCTCGATGGATGAGCCTGAAGGCATCTCAGGGTCCTCAGCTGTTGAGAGCGAGCCACCCAGTGGGTCGTCAAGCGCTCTGGAGGCAGCAGCGACTCCGGATGTACCCGCTCCACCTGAGGTAGGCAGCGACGAGGCAATCAGTGTTTGTGGAGACGCGCTCTACTACTTCTACCTCGACAGCACCTTCAACGACCGCTTCAACCTCGATGACGTTCGGGTCGAGGGGAACCGGTACGTGTTCGAGAACCAAGGCGCCAACTATGACTATCCCCCGGGGCATCCTTACGCGTCGGACCCCGAGCTCGCCGCCTACGTTGACACGCTCGTTGTGGATAACGACACTGACATCTGGTGCGAGCAAGAAGGGGAGACCTTCAACGTCGGCTTTGTCGACGGCGAGAGCCAGCTGGCTGTCACGATGGCGCAGCTACAACAGCAGTTCGACGTCGCGGACCAGAGAGTTCGAGAGTTCCAGGGTCTCTCCTAGTCGGCGTGAGTTGTTCGACCTGCTCCACGTGCAGAGAGCCACTGCGCACATCAGCGGAACGACCGTGAGACATCTCAAAACCCATGGGTTTCGCAACAACCCTGGCGGCGGTGAAGGTAGGTGGGAGCCTCGCGCCCGCAGCACGAGGCTCCACGCATCTGGCCCGGCTCAAACGGGCTGCCACTCTCTCCATGCTGCGGGCAGGACGCCCCCCGTGGGGAGTGAAGGACGCCTTGGGCAGACGCTAGGAGGGTATCGCTCGCTCCCCCGCCATGCGCAACGGGCGAAACTCTAGGGTTTCAACACAACTAGCGGCACCCGTACGGCGGGTGGTAGGTGTTGAGTCGAGTGCCGGCGCGCCCACTGCTCATATCCTGAGTGGTGGGCGCGACGGCATCAGCCTCGACGCCTGGTTTCGGTCGACAGTTGGTTATGCGGCGGGAAGTTCGAAATCGCCGCGGAACTCGGGGATAGTGGTGTCCTCTCCGAGGATCTTTGCTTCAGGTCGGATGTACGCACCGGGGAGCGTGGCGGCCGTCTCGGAGACGTAGATGGGGATGAATCCCGTGTGTGCTCCATCGCGGCGTGATGCGCTGTCGAAGTAGGTGTACCCGGCGGCTTCGAGTTCATCGCTGGCGCTCGCAGCGTAGTTCACTTCTTCACCGCCGCTCAAAAGATAGAAGTCTGCGGCGCTGATCGTGCCACCGAACTCTTCCCCGGGGGTCACGGCCACCTCGAGGTAGATCATCTCGCCGTTTGGGTTGTCCGTGGCTTCGTAGTACTCGGTCGCGTTGCCGCGCACCGCGGACACGATGGTGACGACATCACCTGTTTCTGCGTCCGTGAACTCAGTTCCGATCGGAATCGAGGTGGCATCGCCGACCGGGGCGGTGGTTTCAGCGCTCGCCTCAGGCGCGGCCGTGGTCTGTTCTGCGGTCACGCTGGTGTCTGTGGTTGGCGCCGCGGAGGTGTCTGCCTCCGGAGTGCTGCACGCAGTTAGAGCGAGCGCAGCCGCGGCAAAGAGTGCCGCGGAGCGAGCCAGCAGGGCGGGGTTGGGCTGGCGAATGAGAGAGGACATAGCGTTCCTGTCTGTCGTAGTTCTGGTTTGGCAACCACCAAGCTATGTGAAGGCTACGGGAAGCCTCTTAGGACGTTGTTCACAATCCACAGGGTCTCCGTGACCGGAAACTGTGGGCTGACCCCGTTTCGTAGGTCCAGTCGTTATGAGAGTCGTCCTGTTGTCCGCGGTCGCGGGCAGGGAGACTGGTCAGATCATGACGAACAGCAGGAAGCGTCACACCCCGGAGCAGGTCGTCCGTAAGCTCGGGCAGGCCGACAGGATGCTCGCCGACGGTCAGGACGTCGCGGCGGTGTGCCGGGAGCTCGTGGTGTCCGAGCAGACGTACTACCGGTGGCGGAACCAGTACGGCGGCCTCAAGGCCGACGACGCAAAGCGCCTGAAGGAGCTGGAGAAGCAGAATGCGACCCTGAAGCGTCTGCTCGCGGAAGCGGAGCTGGAGAAGGCCGCGCTCAAGGAGCTGGCTGAGGGAAACTTCTAAGCCCGGACAGGCGCCGCGCCGCCGTCGATCACCTCAAGCGCAAGCTGCGGGTGAGCGAACGGATGGCGTGCCGTCTGGTCGGGCTGAGCCGCTCCGCGCATCGGCGACCGCTCAAGGGCGACACGGTCGCGGACCCGGATCGGGCGTTCAGGGAGTGGCTGCGCGCCTGGGCGAAGGACCATCCCCGCTACGGGTACCGGCGGGCGTATCACGACGCCCGCGCCGAGGAGTGGGTGGTGAACCACAAGAAGATCCAACGCCTGTGGCGTGACGAAGGGCTCCGGGTCCCGCAGCGGCGTCGACGCAAGCGCGTCGGGTCCTCGACCGTCGACGCGCCGACGGCGGACGCGCCGAACGTGGTGTGGGCAGTGGACTTTCAGTTCGACGCCGACGAGCACGGCCGACCGATCAAGATCTGCTCGATCGTCGACGAACACACCCGGGAGTGCATCGGCGGCCTCGTGGAGCGCTCGATTACCGCCGACCGACTCACCGCCCACCTCGAGGACCTCGTCGCCGCCCGGGGCGCCCCGGCGGTGCTCAGGTCGGACAACGGGCCGGAGTTCATCAGCGAGGCGATGGCCGACTGGGCCGGCACCCGCACCGGCCTGTCCTACATCCCTCCGGGCTCGCCGTGGCGCAACGGGTACGTCGAGTCGTTCAACAGCCGGATCCGCGACGAGTGCCTCAACATCAACAGCTTCTACTCGCTGCTGCACGCGCAGGTCATCATCGGCGACTGGAAGGACGAGTACAACCACCACCGCCGGCACTCCTCGCTCGGCTACCTACCCCCAGCCGAGTACGCTCGACAGTGCACCCATCAAATGGAAACCGACGACTCACAGAACGTCCGGACCGAATGAAGGGGGCGGCTCAACTGCTTGGCATTCATGAGGGTCCGCGCAGCGCCGCGAAGAGCATGTTCGCCACCAAGACGGCCGAGCTGCTCGCAGAAGAGCCGAGCTGGCTCGTGGCCCCGAGCCTCTGGATTTGCACGGTCGGCTCCGTCAGATCAGTCGGCGCACTGATGACTCGATTGGTTAGCGCTCTCGCACTGGCGTGATCAGAACTCGGGCAGAATGGCGGAGAAAGCTGTTCTCCTCGTTGGCTGGAGCCGCGCGACGCTGTACCGACACAAGAAAGCACACACAGCGCGCGAGTAATGAGCGACCGAGTGAGCTCTTCGGACGCGCCTCTGCAGTGACACCCCTCCCCCGGCTGCACCCACCGAGTGAGACATCTCGAAACCCATGGGTTTTGAGATGTCTCACGGCTCGTTCGTAGGCACGAGAAGTCATCCCCCCAGTAAGTGCCAGGTCCCCACCCCGTAGGCCGTAATCGTAACGATCAGCAACGCCCAGAACGCTCTCGCGGGCTTCGAGAAGTTACCCGCCAGGACCCCTGCCGCGCTAGGGAAAATGGTGAGAACAGCGAGCAGCAGCCCCACGGTGATCACTCCAAGGACATTGGGTCCAGAGCAGTCGGTGGTCTCCTCTGTGCAGGACTTGAACGGAGCTCCTGCGCCCGACGCGTCGTAGCTGCCCGCGAACATGAAGATGAGCATCACACCCAAGCCGAAGGGGGTGCTGAGCAGTGCTGCCGTGACTAGTCCGACGAATACACCGAGGAGTTTGCGTGGATACGTCACTCAGAGCTCCTCCCGTTTGGATCCCGACCTTGATGCACTCTAGCCACGCCCAGAACCGCGTTCTTGCCGGACCAGCTAACGATTGTGCACACGACGCCACCGCTGATCACAGCTGAATCACGCCATAGTTAGATCGTCACAAAACCCTAGGGTTACGCGACAGCGCCGATGAGACACCGGACCGGAGGAGCGGGCGGCGGAATCTCGCGGCAGTCAGATTCTCAAAACCATGTTTCGTAACCGACTCACCCAGGACGTGTCGCAGGGGTCGGTTTTGCGAGACGTATGGTGCATGAATGACCAAGCTCATCGGCTACGCCCGCGTCTCGACCCGACACCAGGACACCGATCGACAGGAAGTCGATCTGCGCGCAGCCGGTGTTCGCGCCGACGACCTCTACTTGGATCGAGGAGCGTCAGGCGCGAACGCCTCCCGACCCGCACTCGACGCAGCGTTGAGGGCGCTCGAACGTGACGACACCTTCGTGGTGACGACCCTTGATCGCCTCGGACGCTCGACCGGCAACATGCTCACGCTCGCCGAAGAGCTCCGCGACGAAGGAGTCGCACTGCGGGTTCTGAACTTGGGCGGGGGAGACGTGGACACGTCGACCCCGATGGGGTCCATGGTGTTCACCGTCATGGCTGCGCTCGCGCAGATGGAGTTGGAGATCAAACGCGAACGCGTCCTGGACTCCGTGAGTAAGCGTCGAGCATCTGGAGCTGACCTCGGGGGACGCCCCCGGAAGATCACAGACAGCCAACTGCGCAACGCCGCCCAGTTGATCGCGGCCGACGTCCCGGTGGCCGAAGTTGCCCGGAACCTCGGCATCTCCCGCGCCACGCTGTACCGGCGGCTGTCAGAGGTAAACCCCGCAGCCGCGGAGCTACACGAAGTCGCAGAGGGAACACACCCTCCGGCACTTCACGGCCTAACGACCCCAGTCAAGCGCCTGTAATTACCACAAGGCGGGCATCTGCTGAGTCGGGTGCGATCGTCCGCATGCGTACGGGAATACGGCGTCGAGCCTTGCTGTTTCGCCTGTACCCCCTAGGGGTATCTCAGAACAGAGACCGATCAGCGCACCTAGGAGGACCTCATGGTCCAGATGCATGCACATCACAACGAGCACGCCCACCACGACCATCAACCGGAGAGTGAGCACGCGGGGCACGGCGGGCACTCTGGACACGGAGACCATGTCGCGCAGTTCAGGAAGTTGTTCTGGGCGAACCTGATCCTCGCGGTCCCAGTGATCGTCTTCTCGGGGATGTTCGCGATGCTCCTCGGCTATCAACTCCCTGATGCGGCGTGGGCGATGTGGGTGTCACCGATCCTCGGCACGGTCATGTACGTGTGGGGCGGAGCTCCGTTCCTCTCGGGTGCTGTTGCCGAACTCCGTTCCCGCAAGCCCGGAATGATGCTCCTGATCGCTCTGGCGATCACGGTCGCGTTCGTCGCGTCGTGGGGTGCGAGCCTAGGGCTGCTCCACCACGAGCTCGAGTTCTGGTGGGAGCTGGCGCTGCTGATCGTGATCATGCTGCTCGGGCACTGGATCGAGATGCGCTCCCTGGCCCAGACGACCTCGGCGTTGGATTCGCTCGCCGCACTGCTGCCCGATGAGGCGGAACGAGTGCAGGGGGACGTTGTGTCGAAGGTCGCGCCCGCCGATTTGGCGGTCGGTGACGTCGTGATCGTGCGCCCCGGCGGGAGCGTTCCTGCCGACGGCGTGATCGTCGACGGGCAAGCCGACATGGACGAGTCCATGGTGACCGGCGAATCGAGCACGGTCGCACGAGGTGTCGGTGATCCGGTCACCGCGGGCACCGTCGCGACTGATTCCGGGCTCCGTGTCGCCGTGAGAGCAGCCGGCGAGGACACGACGCTCGCCGGGATCCAGCGGCTGGTCACCGATGCGCAGAACTCCACGTCGCGCGCGCAGCGAATCGCGGATCGCGCCGCAGCCTGGCTTTTCTGGTTCGCGCTGATCGCCGCAGCCATCACCGCGCTCGTGTGGACGCTGCTCGGCTTTCCGGATGCGGCCGTCATCCGCACGATCACCGTCTTAGTGATCGCCTGCCCCCACGCCTTGGGGCTGGCGATCCCACTGGTGGTGTCAATCGCAACCGAACGCGCAGCACGAGGTGGCGTGCTCATCAAGGACCGCCTGGCACTCGAGAGCATGCGCACCGTCGACGCCGTGCTTTTCGACAAGACGGGCACACTGACCAGAGGGGAACCGATCGTGACGGCCATCGCCCCTACCACTGGGCATTCCGCTGAGCAGGTCCTCGCGCTCGCCGCTGCCGCCGAATCCGACAGCGAGCATCCACTCGCCCGGGCGATCCTGCGCGCAGCCGCGGACCGGGAGCTGTCGGTGCCCACCGCGAGCGGGTTCAGGTCATCGCCCGCCGTCGGCGTGCGCGCGGACGTGGACGGCGCGGAGATTCGCGTGGGTGGCCCCCGCCTCCTCGCGGAGCTCGGCGAAGAGGAACTCGACGCGTCCGCCGATTGGAAGGCCGCGGGCGCGATCATCCTGCACGTCGCGCGAGAGGGCCGCGTCATCGGGGCGCTCAGTCTTGCCGACGAGATCCGCCCCGAATCCCGCGAGGCCGTCGACGCACTCCACAAGCTGGGCGTGGAGGTCGTCATGATCACGGGCGACGCGCAAGCGGTCGCCTCCGCCGTCGGCGACGAGCTCGGCATCGACCGAGTCTTCGCGGGGGTGCGTCCCGAGGACAAGTCAGCGAAGATCGCGGAACTGCAGAGCGAAGGCAAGAAGGTCGCGATGGTCGGTGACGGCGTGAACGACGCCCCTGCCCTCGCGCAGGCGGACGTGGGCATCGCGATCGGTGCCGGAACGGATGTGGCCATCGCGTCGGCCGGCGTGGTCCTCGCCAGCGACGACCCCCGCTCGGTGCTCTCGGTCATCGAGCTCTCGCGGGCGAGCTACTGCAAGATGCGGCAGAACCTCTGGTGGGCAGCTGGCTACAACCTGTTGTCTGTCCCTCTCGCCGCGGGCATCCTCGCCCCGATCGGATTCGTCCTCCCCATGTCGATCGGCGCGATCCTCATGTCCGCGTCCACCGTCGTCGTCGCCCTCAACGCGCAGCTGCTCCGACGCCTCGACATCGCTCCCGCGCTCAGCGCACGACGCATTCTCGACCGATAGTGGGTGGAAGGCGCGTGCGCGGCTGGGGTGGGTTCCCTGCCCCGGCCGCGCAGGCCACTCCCTGGCGCAGCTGGGGCACGGCACGCCGCGCGCCGGCTGGTGGGCTGCGTGGGTTAGGCGCTCGCGCCTTGCAGGGGTGGGGAAACGACGGTGCTGGGGGTGTTGTACTGCTTGAGGAACGCGAGGCCGTCGAGCTTCTGACCTGCGGAGTCTTGGACTTCGAGGTGCAGATGCGGTCCTGTGGATGTGCCGGTGTTGCCAACTTGGCCGATCTGGTCGCCCACTCCGACCACGGCTCCCACCTGGAGCGTCGCGGAGCCCTCGAGCATGTGTGCGTACACGCTCCGGTACGTGGCCCCGTCGATGACGTGCTCGAGGGTGATGTTCACTCCCAGACCACCGTTGTCCGTGGAGGTGACGCTCGTGACGACGCCATCCGCGATCGCCCCGATGGGTGTGCCCTGGGCTGGCGCGAAGTCCACGCCCATGTGGTTCGTACTTCCGATGCCGCCCGGGGAGACCCGAGGTCCGAAGTCGTCCGTAATCGCGACACCGACCGGGAACGGCCACTGCACGGGGGCGGACAGGTTGTTCGTGAACGCGCCGTTGTCAACCAGCGTCGCGAGGTTCGCGGTGGCGGCCGACCCCACCGTCGTCACCGAGTAGACAGAGTCGCGCTCACGCGCGCTCGTTCCCTCACCAGTCACGGTGAGCGTCTGGCTTGGAGCACCGGACGCGGGCTGCACGAGCGCCGCCGCCCCAGTCTCGGCAACCCGATCATGGTTGGTTGGGACTGCCGTGGCTGGCAGCGCAGCGAACGCGGCGACACTGCCGGCGATCCCCAGTCCGAGCGCACCACCCGCGAAGCGGAGCGCGGTCTTGCCGCTGCGGTGGGGGCGTCCCGAACGGATCGTCGCGCCCTCCACATCGAGATTGTGGAGGCCAGTGCCCTCACACTCCGAGGATTCTGCGTCGACCTCAGCCAACACCAAAGCGGGCGTAGAGCTATGGTTGGTCTCCGGCCGGCTCGCCGGAACACTAGTTGGAAGGCTGGGCGTGGACGCTGGCGCTGGCGACTCGCGCCGGTCGATGCGACCTGCGCGCTCCGCGTCACGTCGCTCCCGCCGCGTCGACAGAACTGGCGCTGCACTCGTGACCGGGCCACGACCCGCCTCAGCCAGGGCGCGCTCCTGCGCGCGCAGTTCCCGACGAGTACTCGCGTGTGAGTCATGGTGCATGTGGACACTCCCGCAGATCAAGCCACCCCTGGATGGGAGCCGCCCGGCAAAGATAACAGAATTATCACGTTTGTCTCGGATTCATAACGTAAGGTTCTGATAGGTGTCACGGGGCGGCGACTGACTCGCGGGCAACACAGAGATTGCCGCCAATGATCGGGTACCCTCCGGGGTAACTGATGAGCGTGCGAACGGAGAGAGGTGGCGTCATGGAGACCACTCCTGAACGACCTCGCGGCATGCTGGCACGTACCACCGTCACGGTGCTCCTGCTCCTGGGGATACTGCTCGGGCTGGCGAGCGTGCACGCGCTCGTGACTCACTCTCTGCACGAAACCGCGCACAGCCACACCCTCGTCAGCGAGCCAGCAGGACACGCTCCGTCCGCAGCGCAGGCGGGCCACGTTGCCGCGATCGACGGCCTCCAGTACGGCGAGCAGCGAAGCGTCGTTCCCGTCATGCCTTGCGACGACTGCCTGATGGGGCCAGCGGGCGTGATGGTCGCGCTGTGCGCATTCCTCCTCCTCACTGTGGCCGCCGCAGCCGTCCTCTTCCGCCACCTTTCGACGGGGACGGACAGAACCATGGCCACGGCGTGGCCGCCTCGTGGCCCCACACCCAGAGCCGAGTTCCATGTCTTCCGCATACCCCTGACCGTTCTGACTGTCTGCCGGATCTGATTGCTCGTCCGGTCGCGACGCGACCGCTCCGTCCCCACGGGGCAACGTGCAGATCCCCACCCACAGACTCAGATCGGACAACCCCTCATGAAGCACTCACGCATCGCGCTGCTCTCAACTACCACGCTCGCCGTAGCCCTCACGCTCGCCGCGTGCTCACCCACCAGCGCACCCGAAGACATGGGCGGCATGGACCACAGCACCATGACTGAAACCACGCCATCACCGTCATCCGAGGCAACCGGCGACGCCAACGACCAGGACGTGATGTTCGCGCAGATGATGGTCCCCCACCACGAACAAGCCGTCGAGATGTCGGACATGATCCTCGCCAAGAGCGACATCGACCCCGAGGTCACCACCCTCGCCGAGGAAATCAAAGCCGCGCAGGGACCCGAGATCGAACAACTCAACCAATGGTTGAGCGACTGGGGCGCTGCGTCCATGTCCGGAATGGACCACAGCATGGACGGCATGATGAGCGACGAGGACATGGCGAACCTCGACGCCGCTGCCGGCGACGAAGCATCTCGCCTGTTCCTCGAGCAGATGATCGAGCACCACGAAGGAGCCATCACGATGGCTCAAGAAGAAGTCGACAATGGTCTCAACTCGGACGCCACAGCCCTCGCCCAGACGATCGTTGACACGCAAACAACCGAGATCGAGACCATGAGAGAGCTTCTCACTTCCCTCGCGTAACGCACGGTCAACGAAGCTCAACACAAGTGCCCCGGGCGCAGCGCACGCCAGCGCCAGCCCGGGGCACCTCTCACGCCCCACGAATCACCAAGTCAAGAACACGAGCAACACGGCACAGCTCGCCACTTGCGGGGAATTCCGCGACAGGGAGCACGACCATCCCGACACATAAAAAATGAAACCCGCAGGCCACCCCCACCAATCCCTCCCTCGGTGTGGAGGTGATGCGAAACCCATGGGTTTTGAGACGCCGCGACTGAGACAACGAACCGGGGGAGTGGGGACCGGAAATCCGCGACACGCGATTCTCATAATGAACCGTCCCAGGTTCTGTGCCGCTTCTATGCGGGGATCGGCTCTCTGTTGAGAGTCGCGTAGTGGGCCGCCTCGTATTCGTGGGGGCTGACCATTCCGAGGCTACCGTGGAGCCTTCGGTGGTTGTACCAATCGACCCAGCCGGCGGTGGCGAATTCGACGTCCGCGGCCGTTTTGTACGGACCGTCGTGGAACACGGTCGTGCGGATGCACTCGGCTTTGTAGAGGCCGTTGATGGTCTCCATGAGTGCATTATCGTACGCGTCGCCGACGGTCCCGATCGAGGGAGCGATGCCCTCGATCGCAAGGTGCTCAGTGAGCCGAATCGACGTGTACTGACCGGACTCAACCGGTGGTTGCAACACCGAGTTGTTGGAGCAAGAGTAGCTGCTCGTTGATTGCTTCCGCGGGTGTCTTCCAATCGAGTGATTTGCGGGGGCGTGTGTTGAGCGCGTGAGCGACGGCATCGATGTCCTCGGCATCCCAGCGGGAGAGGTCGGTGCCTTTCGGGAAGTACTGGCGCAGCAGCCCGTTGGTGTTTTCGTTCGTGCCGCGTTGCCATGGAGATTGTGGGTCGGCGAAGAACACGGGGATGCCCGTCTCGACGCGGAACTGCGCGTGCGCGGACATTTCTTTGCCGCGATCCCAGGTCAGCGAGCGTGTCAGTTGCGCGGGCAGCCTGGACATCGTGGTTGCGAGGGCGTTCTTCATCGTGAGCGCCCCGTAGCCGGCCAGCGCCGGGCCGTTCTTCGGTGTCGCCTTGTGTTGGTAGCCTTCCTCGCGAGGCAGATGAACGAGCAACGTGTATCGAGTCTTGCGTTCGACGACGGTGCCCACGGCCGATCGCTCGAGCCCGATCACCAGATCGCCCTCCCAGTGCCCTGGAACGGCGCGATCTTCTACTTCTGCCGGGCGCTCGCTGATGAGGGTCTCGGGTGTGACGTGCGCCCAGGTCTTTCGCCGTGATCGCTCCCGTGGGACGCGCAGCGCCCGTCCGGTGCGTAAGCACCACACGAGCTCGCGCTTGAGCGCGCCGCGCCCCTCGATGTAGAGCGACTGATAGATCGCTTCGGGACTGATGCGCATGGACTCATCATCCGGGAAATCGATCTTCAGGCGGTGCGAGATCTGCTCCGGACTCCATGCCCATGACCACGCTCGGTCCTTGCGGTGCGGCTTGCCTCGGCCCGTGAACCGTGGCGGCTCGGGCCCCGTGACGACCGTGCCATCCGGGCGAGTGATTTTTCCCGAGAGGCGGTCCTCGACGTAGGCGCGCAATCGCGGGAATGCAACAAGCTTCGCGACTTTCGGTCGCTTCGCGGTCAGGTCAGCTTTCCATTGGGCGACCGAGGCCCGGTACTCCACTTTCCCGCCCCGTGTCGCGGCGTTGCGTCGCAGCTCACGAGAGATGGTTCCCGCGTCACGACCGATCGAGCGTGCGATCTCACGCACGCCTTTGCCTTGCGCTTTTAGCAGCGCGATTTCCTCACGCTCCGCGAAGGAGAGGTAGCGGCCTGTTGGCTGCTGGGTGATGTCGAACGGTGCCATGCCGCCAGCGTGACGGAACCAGCGGGCACCGACTGCGGGCGCCACGCCGACAAGAAGAGCTGCTCCCTCCGCCAACAATCCCGCCGCCATGTGTCCCCAGAACGCCGCCTCGACCGGCCGCTGGAACTTGGGATGCACGGGAGACCGAAGCTTCGGTCGAATCGCCTTGTCTGCTGCTTGCTGTCGTCGAACCATCGAACACCTCCGGATGAGGGTGTTGCGACGACCGATTGAATCCGCCTTGAAGCGTGCCGGCAGATCATGCAACAGGGTGCGAACCCAGCGGCGCTTCGGCTCTACGACAACCTTGAGAGCGGCGTGCAGTTTGACTTGCCTGAGCAGAACGTGCTGCTCGTCGCCGACGAAGGCACACTCGAGATCGTCGACGACGGGCTCGAGATCAGCGAACGCATCTGCGCTGAGACCGGGGTGAAGCTCGACGATGCAGTGATCTTCGAGCGCTGGCTCGATACCCGCTACCTCACGGGCAAGAGCGCAGAGGGCTTCAACGCAGTCCCGGCTTCGTGGTCGACACTCTGGAGATGATCGGCCGGTGGCGTGACCTACCTGCGATCTACGACGAAGTTGTCGCCGCGATCAACGCCGTTCCGGGCACGCTCGCCGGCTCAGCACACCAGTCGCACGCGTACGTCGACGGCGCCTGCCTGTACTTCTCGCTGCGTGGTGACGTGGCCGTCGATCAACGAGCCGAGTGGTACCGGGCAGCATGGGATGCGGCGAACGCCGTTATCCTGAAGCACAAGGCGACTCTGAGCCACCACCACGGCGTGGGGCTCCTGCGCGCGCCGTACATGGCTGCATCGTTTGGGGCGGGATTCCAGGTGCTGCGCGCCGTGAAGGCGGCGCTGGACCCGAAGAATCTTCTGAACCCCGGCAAGCTCGGGCTCGACGCCTGATGGTGCTGTGAATGAGTCCGGAGATGAGGGCAGGTGCGCGGTGAGTGTGACCGATTTCCCACGATCACTTGAGGAGCGTTTGTTCCGGAACCCCGTGATCGCATCGCTGTACGGAACCGATGGGCTCGATGCGTTCCTCGCCGGTCCCTGCCAGGTCGCGATCGCCGCCAACGTGGCGCTCCCTGACCTTGAGGCGCTCGTTTCGAAGCTCTCATCTGCGGGCAAGTTCGTGTTCGTGAACATCGACAACAGTGACGGCCTCGCGCAGGACCGTGGCGGCGTGGAGTACCTGCGCAAGATAGGAACGCCTGGGCTCATCACGACCCGCACCATGCTCATCCAGAAAGCCAACCAGCTCGGCATGGTGACGATGCAGAAGGTCTTCGTCACCGACCGATCCGCGTTGCCGCGGAGTACCAACGCCGTTCGACAGAAGCGGCCGCACCTCGTGCAGCTGATGCCCTGGCCCGTGATCCCGCACATCGGCCAGCAGGAACTGGCTGAGCTCACGCCATACGTTGCAGCAGGCTTCGTCCAGAATCGCGACGACGTCATAGCTGCCCTCAAGGGCGGCGCGAAGGCCGTGTCGACGAGTGACGTCGAGCTCTGGTCGATCACTCGACGCTGACCAGGTGCCTTCGCACTGCCACCCCGATTTGAGAGGTATTTCGCATGTCTACACCGCAGTTCCAGGTCATCGCCCGGTATTTTCCGCAGGCTGGCCAGACGGAAGCCGTCCTCACCTTGCTCGGCGAACTTGCCGCCGCGAGCCGCACCGAACCCGCCAACCGGGCGTACGATTTTTACCGCGGGGTGACGAATTCAGACGAGATCGTGATCCTCGAGCGTTACGACGACGAGGCCGGCTTCGCCGCGCACCGTGACTCTGAGCATTTCCAGCGCATCGGTGTCGGTCGCATCATCCCGCTCCTGGCCGACCGGGTCATCGAGCGCTTTCACGAGGCCACGGATGCGTAGCGCGGTCCTCCGCGAGGCGGGAGCTTCGCGCCCATACGCCGACAGCCGCCCGCTTTCCATCGAAACTCTCGCCGTCACACCGCCCCGTGCTGGCGAGGTCGGGATTCGCATCGAGCGTGCGAGCCTTTGCCACTCCGATCTCTCCGTCGTGAACGGGGCGCGCCCGCGCCCTCTCCCGATGGCGCTGGGGCATGAGGCGGCGGGCGTCGTGGAGTCCGTTGGACTTGGCGTCAAGGGCGTGGCTGTCGGCGACCATGTTGTGTTGGTCTTTGTGCCGAGCTGCGGTGGCTGCCGCGAGTGCCTCGCCGGCAGGCCGGCGCTGTGCTCACGCGCGGCAGAGGTGAATGGTTCTGGCGATCTGCTCCACGGCGCGTCCGTGCTTTCTGATGCTCGCGGTGCGCGCGTGAACCATCACCTGGGCGTCTCGGCGTTTGCCGAGTTCGCCGTCGTTGCAGCCGAGTCCGTCGTTGTCATCGACCGCGACGTGCCGTTCGACGTCGCTGCCATGTTCGGATGTGCTGCGCTCACGGGTATGGGGGCCGTGTTCAATACCGCCCAGATGCAGCCAGGACAGTCGGTAGTTGTGTTCGGTCTCGGCGCCGTCGGGTTGGCGGCCGTCATGGCGGCCGCCACCGTTCCTGACGCCACGGTGATCGCCGTGGACCCGAACTTCGACAAGCACGGGCTCGCCCTGCGGGCCGGGGCCGACGCGGTCACCACCCCGGAGGGCGCGGCCGCGCTTATTGCCGAGTTGGTGCCCGGCGGCATCGACCTGGCGATCGAGGCGGTCGGGAACGCCAATGTGATGGGTGCCTGCCTCGAGATGCTCGTTCGCGGCGGAGCGGTCGTCTCAGTCGGTCTTCCGCATCCCGTGCAGCAGCTCGTTGTGCCCGCCCTGCAGTTCGCCGGGTCCGGGAAGCGACTGCTTGGCTCCCACATGGGCGACGCCGTCCCCGACCGGGACATCGCGCGGTACATCGAGATGTGGCGCGCGGGGAGACTCCCGATGGAGCTCCTGCACACCGACACGGCCGCCTTCGAGGACATCAATGACGGCCTCGACGCTCTCGCCGATGGTCGTGTTGTTCGTCGCCTCTTCGCTCCGAACCAAGGCACGGGTCCTCACTGAGCACGGGTGGATGCTCACGACGCCGGAGTGCGGACCCGCAGGCTCAGCACCATGAGCGCGCAAGCCAGCATCCCGGCCCACGCCGGCCAGAAGCCGAAGAGGAGCAGCGTGACAACACTCGCGATACCCAGCCAGACTGCTGTCGGTGCGCTGGGACGTAGTCCATGGATGTGCGTGACCGCGACTTCCACGAGGCGCTCGGTCGGCGCTTCCATCCGTGTGGCAAGGGCATGAGCATTGCGGTCGCGGCGAGGACGACGGCGATCATGAGCGGTCGTGTCGCGAACCAAGCCAGGCTGAGGGGTTCTGGACACCACGCTCCGGCGACGAGGAGCACGGCCGTGACGAGGACGAGGACCGGCATGTGCCACAGGTAGAGGCACATGGAGTGGGCGTTGACGAAGCGCGAGAACGCGAAGCCGCGCGCACCGGAAGCGACGCGCGTCAACCAGGGGTGCGCCAGCATGAGCGCGCCGAGCTGCGCTGTTCCGAGCAAGATGAGGGCAATGCTCGCCGGGTTGTTGTTGTCAAGGAGTAGCTCGGGGGAGTAGCCGGCAACCGTGACGAGGAGAGCAAGTGTCAGCACACCGCCGAGGACGAGGGCGATGGGCAGGCGACGCGAGCGCGGGGCTACGACCGAGCCTCGCTCCTTCCAGTCCGCGAAGAAGAACCCGAGCTGCTGGATTGCGAGCCAGACGAAGGCGTAGTTGACGACGCCAACCGCATCCACTCCGGTCAGGGCACGGAAGGCGTCGACGAGGATGGCCCCGGAGACGAGCGCGACGAGTGTGGCGTGGGGCGCGGCCGCGTGGGCACGGAGCATGAGGGGAACGAGGGCGGTCACGCCGAGGTACACGGCGAGGAACCAGAGCGGTTGCGTCATGCGGAGGGACGCTTCGGCGAGGAGCGCCGCGTCGACGCCAGACAGCGCGGCGAGGGTCAGCACCGCGGTGACGATCGCCGTGAATGCGAGCGAAGGCACCAGGAGGCGCCGCGTTCTGGTGGCGATGAAGTCGCGCGACGTGCCCCCGCGTGCCCGCAGGCGCATCCACTGAGCTCGGGCCGCGAAGCCGCCGATCATGAAGAAGAGCGGCATGACCTGCAGTAGCCAGGTGAGGGGAGCGAACCAGCCTTCGTTTTCGACGGCGTTCGTGATGCTGATGTCGCCGCCGACCACGGAGACCCCGGCCATCGAGATGTGGAGCACCAGCACGATCGTGAGGCAGACCGCGCGGACGAGGTCGACGGCTGCGTCGCGCTGCGATCCGCGCCACGGGCTGCGGTCGTCGGGCTCTGGGGATGCTGCGCTGCGCGGGAGGGTGAGCTGGGTCACGGGGCTGCCTTCTCTCTACTGGCTCGGACATCCGAACCGTAGAAAGCGGCTTGCGGGCGGGGCATCACTCCGCGGGCTGCGGTAAACCGTACGAGAGGGTGAGTTCCTGGTACGGCCCCTCGAGCGGGCTACTGCTGTTGGGTCTCGCCGGGCGTGATGAGCCCGGATTCGTAGCCGAGGACGACGGCGTGCACGCGGTCGCGGAGGTGCAGCTTCGCCATGATGCGGCTCACGTGCGACTTCGTGGTCTGCTCGGCGATGAAGAGGGCCTTCGAGATCTCCGAGTTGGAGTGGCCTTTCGCGACGAGTTCGAAGACCTCACGTTCGCGCTCGGTGAGGTCGTTGAAGCGGGTGGGGGAGACGCTGCGCTTGGCGGGCGCCTGCGCGAACGCCTCGATGAGGGTGCGGGTCACCTTCGGCGCGAGGAGTGCGTCGCCGCCCGCGACCGTGCGCACCGCAGCCACGAGTTCGTGGGGCGTCGCGTCCTTGAGCAGGAATCCGCTGGCGCCCGCGCGGAGGGCGTCGAAGACGTAGTCGTCGATGTCGAACGTCGTGAGCATGACAACTCGGGTGGGGTGCCCGCCGTCGTTGGCGGCGGCCGCGATCGCGCGGGTCGCTTCGATGCCGTTGAGGTTCGGCATGCGCACGTCCATGAGGACAACGTCGGGTTGGAGGCTGCGGGCTCGAGCGATGGCCTCCTGACCGTCGCCGGCTTCGCCGACGATCGTGAGGTCGTCCTGCGCGCCGAGGATCGCGGCGAGCCCGATGCGGTACATGGGCTGGTCGTCGACGATCAGGATGCGGGTCATGCGTTCTCCGGTTCCGGCGCTTGCTGCGCTGGTCGTGCGGTCTGTTCAAGTTCGGCCGCGGGGAGGCGGGCCTCGACGACGTAGCCGCCGAACGATTGTGGCCTCGCGGTGAGGTGCCCGCCGAGGGTCGTGACGCGTTCGCGCATCCCGAGTATGCCCATGCCGCCGGGGGTGAGGGGCGAGCCCGCGCTGGTCGACTGCGTTTCGGCTTCACCTGTGGGGTCAGTGGATGCGCGTGGTGCCGTGTTGGTGACCCGCACGGTGAGCTCGGGGCCGAGGAGCATCACGGACACTTCTGCGTGGGCGCCGGGCGCGTGGCGGATGACGTTGCTGAGCGCTTCTTGGACGACGCGGTAGGCGGTGAGTTGCACGGTGTCGGGGAGCGTGCTGGGGTCGCGGTCGGTGTCGAGGTGGAGTGCGGCTTCGATACCGCCGTTTCTGCTGCCTTCGACGAGTGCTTCGAGGTCGGTGAGCTGCGGCTGTGGGGCGAGCTCGGTGTCCTCGTCGAGGCGGAGGACGCCGAGGAGGGTGCGCATCTCGCGGAGGGCCCGGCGGGCTGAGCCTGCGATGGATTCGAACTCGGCTTTGGCGTCGTCGTTGAGCCCTGAGAGTCGGAACGGTGCGGAGCTGGCCTGCATGTGCACGATGCTCATGCTGTGGGCGACGACGTCGTGCATTTCCCGGGCGATGCGCGAGCGCTCTTCGGCCCCCATGCGGCGCTCGTGTTCCACTTCGGCGGTGCGTTTCGCCTGTACGAGTTCGAGTTTCGTCCAGTTGCGGCGGCTGAGGTTGTAGCCGGCGGCCACGATGAGTCCCGTGTAGATGGTGATGGCGATGAGGCTCGCGGACTCCTGGGACACGTTGCCGCCGTCTTGCAGGGCAGCGAACCCCAAGAGAATGAGGGCGAGGGCAGGGGCGGCGAGGTTAAGGAGCCATGCGGTGATCGTGAGCGTCAGTGTCTCGCGGAGCGCGATGATGGCGAGGAGCATGCTGAGGGAGATGAGCTGGGGCACCGGGAGCGGCCAGGCCTCGGCATACATTGCGTAGGGGAACGGGAAGAGCGCTGTGCCGGCGAAGTGCAGGAGGATCGCGAGGCGCGGTCGTACCGGCGCGAGGAGCAGGCCCGCAGTGCTGAGGGCCGAGATTCCGAGCGCGAATCCGACGTGCACGCCGTACACGGCACCGAGGATCGACGCGGACACGGCAAAGAGCACGGCGGTGGCGATGGAGAGCAGAATCCACTCGAGCCGGGTAAGTGGCCTTGGCGCGGGGTCTCGTGCCTCCCGCAGCTGTCGAACCAACTGGTCGATCGTGATGTCCATGAGCGTCACGCCTTTCGTCGAGGACGACGCTAGTGGGGGAGTGGATGCGGGGGCGTCACTCGGTGGATGGTGAAGGCCGGTACCCGGGTACGGGTTACAAGAAACGTGGCACCTTCAGTCCGCGTGTGTGCCTGACAGGTACTCGTAGAGGCTGGCAGCTACAGGGGTTTCGAGTTCTAGGTGCATCGTGACCACCGGAATTTCGTTGCCGTCACTGTCAACCATTTGCGAGTCGTTGGCGTCTGCTGCGGTTGCACGCCCCAGATAGTAAAAATCACCACCGTCAGTGTCATCTCGCTTGACGAAAACCTCCGGCCGCACCTGGTTAGTTGCTATAGCATTCTCTTCACGTCGGTCGAGAGTGCGATTGCTGCGGGTGTACCAAAGCATTGTTGCTTGATCAACAAACTGGTCCCCATAGGCCGTGCTGGCGGAGATCTCTCCGGATTTGTGGTAGGTCACAAAGATGGGGCAGACTCCCTGGGTGTAGTTTGCTCGGTACCCATACAGCGTTGACGAGGCATTTTTCGTCCAGCCGAAGAGTCGGCATGCGTCTTTGCGTGTGTACTGCTTGCCGGGCACCATCGGAGTACCCTTCGCGTAACGGGCGAGGTTCACGGTGATCCCGGCCTGGAGCAGGTCATCTACGTCCAGGCGGAAAGATTCGTCCGCTGTGTACAGTTCACGAAATGCGGGATTGAGGTCCACAATTCTGCTGGCGTCCACGACCAAGATCGCCTGCTTGTATTTCTCTCGATCCGGTTCCGTGTGAAAGCTCAGATCTAGGTTCCGGATGACACTTTCGATGTCTTCTGCCGTGGTCGGCACGATCTCCGCGATGCGCCGGGTGAGCTGCTCGCGCGACGCGGCTCCTTGTCGCAGCAACGAATCTATGACTAGAACATCGTGGGGTCGCCGGCTTGAGAAGGCCTCGATCGAGGCGTACGTCAAGAAGTCAATGCCCGCCTGGCTCATCGGGCTTGGCTGTCGGAGCATCTTGCTCACGAAGTTTTCATAGTTCTGGTAGCTCGCGATGATCTCGTAGGGATCCGTGGACTCGAAGCGCAGGAAATCAGTGAGTCGAGGTGGGTGGCCGAGGCGAGCTTTGAGGTCTTCGAACGCGCGTCGAATGAGTCGGGCCCCGTTGAGCTTTGTTTCCGAGATAGATCGGAGTACCCGCTCCAGTGCGATGCGATCGAAGCTCACACTGGAGAGACCAGGAAGCGTATCGGCTTCGGTTGCTCTCGAAAGATTGAGTCTCAGCGACTCTTTATTTAGGCTCTCATCTCCGAGGAGTGCAATCGGGATCATGAAGTTGTTCTGGTAGTTCCCGATGAAGTCCAGGACGACGACGTATTCCTTGCCGGGCGCCTTACGCAAGCCGCGACCCAGCTGTTGAATGAACACGATGTTGGACTGGGTTTGACGGAGCATCACGACCTGGTTGATCGTGGGGATGTCGATACCCTCGTTAAAAATGTCTACGCTGAGTAGGTAATTGAGCTCACCGCGTTCGAGAGCTGCGACAGCAAGTTCGCGCGTTGCCACCGAATCCTCTCCCGTAAGCGCGCGCGTGCGCAAGAGCTCTCCGTGCACATTGCGGGAGTTCAGTCGGTCGGATAGTTCGTGCGCCTCGGCCTTACTGCTGCAGAAGATCAGGCCACGCGGTGGTTCGGCCTTCTGGCCGTAGGTTTCGATAGTTTTCACGATGTGCTCGACCCGGAGCGAAGACACGAGGTTCTTGACGTCGGTCTGATCGCTGACGATCGTGCCGTCTTCGAGCGTGACGTCAGCAATTCCGTAGTAGTGGAACGGGGTCAAGATGTCAGCATCCAACGCTTGCTTGAGGCGAATTTCGTAGGGTACGTTGTAGTCGAAGTGCTTGAAAATGTCATAGCCGTCAGTTCGTTCGGGAGTGGCTGACATTCCCAGGAGGAACTTGGGGCGGAATTGTTCAAGAACTCGCTCAAACGACCGAGCCCCGCTGCGATGCGCTTCGTCCAGGATGATGTAGTCGAAAGCCTCAGGAGTAAACCACCTGAGCATGTCGGGTCGCGACAGTGTTTGAACAGTGGCGAAAAGGTACTTCGTTGAGCGGTCTTTGCTTGTCCCGGAGAGCTTGCCGAACTCGTGACCTGGTTCACCGAGAACGCGCTGGAACTCAGTCATCGCCTTGTCGATGATCTGCTCGCGGTGTGCCACGAAGAGCATCGTCTCTGGTTCTACGGCGCGCACGTCAAGGGCCGCAAGAATGGTCTTCCCAGTGCCCGTTGCGGAGACAATGAGCCCCTTGGTCTGCCCGCTCAGCCGCAAGTCCCGCAGCGCCTCAAGGGCCTCGAGTTGCATCGAGTTGGGAGCGACCGTGGCGGCGGGCGTATCGCGGCCCGTGTCGGTAGGGGTGTTTCGCCGATCGGCAGCTGCGAGCTTTCGGGCCAAAACCTCGAAGGACTTTTGTCTCTGATAGCCGACCGTGTACTCGTCAATCCAAGCCTGCGTGAGGGGCTCCGACAGTTGAACCTCTTCTGTAACCAGGGTGTCGAGCTGCTCAGCAAGATTGCTGCCGCGATTGGCGGAAACCTGCAGGTTCCACTCGTGGTTCGAGACCAGAGCCTTCTCGGTCAGGTTGGAGCTACCGAAGATGGACGTGACATGGTCGTCGCGTTGAAAAATGTACCCCTTGGGATGAAATGCCGATGAGCCGTGAATGCGTGTTTCTACGCCGAGATCTCTTAGTCCCAGCAGCTCCTGAAATGCGTCCGGAGCGTTGAAGCTAAGATAGTCGGAAGTGACAATGAGACCTCGCCCACGAAAGTCCACGAAGGCTTGCTTCAACATGGCTATTGCTCGCGCCGTTACAAAGGCGACGCTGAACGTGAAATCGTCGCTCTCAGAGAGGTGATGCTTGAGGACTCTCAGCATCGTGTTTTCGTGTGCGTTCCAGACAATGCGCGGCGAGCGGACTCGCGGAGAAGTCAGATGCTTGTCGAGATATCCGAAGCGGAGATCAAGTTCGAAAGGTCCGGGCGGGTCGACGTAATCAACCACGAGGTCCTAGCTGTTCTGCGATTTTCTCGACAGCTGGAATGTCGGCAGGCGCCCAATCCAATTCCTGGAGTTCCTCGGGGAATAGCCATTTGCTGTCTGCGTGCTCGAGAAGCCGTGGCTCGCTGCCCAACAGATCGCAGTAGTACGTCGTTAGGGTGATCTCGGCAAAATCGTAGGCGTGAACGGTTGTGACTACGAGCTCGCCTACCTTGACATCGCAGGCAAGTTCCTCGACGATTTCTCGGACGAGCGCGGCCTCACGTGTCTCACCGGCATCGACTTTGCCTCCCGGAAACTCCCACATGCCGCCAAGGGCACCGCCGTGAGCCCGCTGAGCGCAGAGCACTCGACCGTCCCTGAGTATGACAGCGCCGACGACATCTATTCTCTTCACTTTGGGATTCTCTCCTACAGCTCGTGCGTAGCGACGAGTCTATGGTGCGAGGAAGATTCGAGTTCGCGGGGGCTAGCGAGCAGGCGTTTCTGCCTCAGTTTTCGCAGCCGACGCCGTCGCCATCGCGGTCAAGATGTGAGGCATACCCGGGATCGCCGATGTACACAGGGGCAGCTCCTGCGGCTCTGGCCTCGGTGCAGTTCGCGAAGTAAGCGCTCTGCTGGGGAGCCGGTGCAGGAGCCACGGGCTCAGGTTCTGGTGCTGCATAAAGCGGAGCTGGGGCATTCTGCGCCGCATCCACCTCCGGGTCCGCCACGGGAACTGGATCGGCAACAGGGACTGCTTCGGCAACGGGAGCAGCGACCGGCTCGGCGGTGACAGTGACGAACACGGTCTCTGTGGGTGCCTGAACGGTAGAAGTCACCGTAACGGTCGGAGCAGGTGCGGCAACTGGAGTTTCACGAGAAGCTTGAGCTCCACCGATGGAGCTGCCAACAATGCTGACGACGAGGCCTGCCCCAAGGACGATCGCACCCAGCTTGCGCGAGCGCGGTAGACCCGCCCAGCTGCTCCTACGCGTGATCAGGACGTAGAGTCCGGTCAAAAATCCGATCAGCCCTGCAAGCGCGAGAAATGTCCCGATGCCTCCATTTGTTGCCGCGATGAGGAGGAGCACGACCATGACGCCTGCCACGATCCAGGAGAACGTGGTCATGCGAGAACGCCAGGTTGATTGCGGCGGCTGCACGGGGGCAGGGTAGAACGACATTCGGTCTCCTGATTTCGAGGGATTCTCTGAGCCTAGAACCGCAAAATGGAGTCGATAAACCTCCCCGGGGACGAGGGGAATGTCCGTGTCGACGGACTGCGCGCAAACTATTCGGCGACTGCCTAGCGGCGTCACATCTCTTCCTTCGTGCTAATCTCCATCCCACGTTCACGAGTTGCAGCGTCAAGTACCTGGCTAGCTGCACGGCAACCCTCCACCTGAGTGGGGTGCCCCAGGGGAAGAACGGGTCGACACCGTCCGGTGTGCGGCAAGTCAGTTCACGCACCAAGCGGTGCTGAGCGCGGTTGACCCGCGCCGCGCATCCGCTGGCCGCGTGGCGTCCCCGTGAGGAGCGCACCATGCCCGAAGCATCAACCCCTACTAGAGACACCACCCGCAATCAGAGCGGCATCTACCTGATTCAAGCGAAGCGCGACTGGGATGCCGAGCTTGACCAGGACGCCCTCGCCGCGTTCCGAGACCTGCCCCACGAGCTGCGCCGCGACTGGCTGCTCGCCGTGCTGCGCTGGCCCCCGCACTCGCACGCCACCCCGACCTTCGCCATGGCGTTCCTCTCCGGCACGTTCCGCAAGGGCCAGCTCGACACCAAACCCGACTGGCAGGAGTTCGCGGGGCGATGGCACCAGCTCGGCTACTCACCCATGCTGTTCCTGCGGCTCAACGTCACGGCGCAGAGCAGGGCGCGGCTCCAACTCGACGCTCACGAGAAGGATCTGGAAACCCCTTCTCCGAAGAAAGCACTCAAGCGTGCCGGGTTCGAGCAGGGCAGGGTCGGCTACCGGGCAGGCCACCTGCGGCCGGCCGACTGGAAGGCGATCCCAGAGGCCTACGAGAACGGCGACTTCGCCAGCGCAGTCGGGTACTGGCTGACCAAGGCGGGGGACACCCCGAGTGGATGCGCAACCTGCGTCGCCCGAAAGCTCGAGCGTCGCGCCTTCCGCGACGAAGGGCCGCGCGGCGACGGCAGGCTCCGCGACCGGAACCTCGAGCACCTGAGCCGGAAGGCCAACACGCGAGGCTGAGGTGAACGGGACCTCTCGAAGCCACTGCACCGCGTGCCATGAACACCGTTCAGTGGTTTCGAGGGAAAGATCCCAGTCCCGGAAGCCGTGGTCCGGCGGGCAACGAGCGACCGGCACCTGCTCTGGAAGTCAGCGAAGGACGAACCGAAGCCCGGTCCGTAGGGTGGTCGCGTGAGCTACGCGATCTCGATGACCATTCAGACCCAACTCCGTAAAGACCGGCCCGCCTGGGTCACGGAGTACCTGCAATCGATCGTTTCGAAGGACCCGGCTGCCGGCCGCGGGCCGAACCTAGCGGCGGGCGCACCGCACTATCGCTGGGCCGAGTTCCTTCCCGAGCGTGACTGGTTCACCTGGGTTCCCTGCGGCCTGACCGCTGGCCTGACGTCCGACACCGAGCGGTTCTGGCTCGCCTCCGACTTCCACGACGACTTCATCCAGCACGACCAGTTCCTCATGGAACTGATCGCCAACTACACCGCGGGAGACCGCATCATCGGGTCGATCTGGAACGACATGTCGGCGAACAAGTTCACGCAGTACGCCGCCATCGGCGGAGAGCTGCACCTGCTCTCCGTCGACGGCGGGTGGCGCCCGGCGATCAGCGAGTCGTAACTCACGCGAACGTCAGGCGTTACTCCACTACTAGAGGGCGCCCGGCTGCTTCCCCCGAGCGCAATCGTTCCGCAAAAGTCCGGATCTGCGCGGCCAAGTTCGGGTACGCGCCCACGAGCGGCTGCTCGGTTGCGACCGCGGCGACAACCTCGTCGAGCGTCTCGTTGACAAGTCGCTCTGCGCCGCGCAGTCCCCACGACATGATCTCCGAGACGACATCCGAACGCTCGATCAGGTGATGCTCGTAGCGGCCGTTCACGGACAACGCGAGTCGACCATCCACCCCAGCCTGATGCGCTTGCGGCACCACGTCGTACGCGGGAGCCAATCGAGTGCGACCGTCAACAGGGTGCAACAAGCCAAGGTTCTTGGTGTGCATGTCCAGGTTGCCGGCGGCGATACCGAGCACGAGCATCCGTGCCAGCAGGATCAGATCTGTCGAACGCGACTGACCGCGCAACGCCTGGGCGACACGCTTCAAGCTCGTGACGCCGCCCAGCTCCTGGTACTTCTGACTGCCCGACGCCCCGAGGACCTGGCTGAAGTCCTCCTGGTGCACCCGATTACCATCGATCCGGTCGAACCTCTCGACAACAAGCGCCGGCAGGCCATCGAACTCGGCAACGGTCGTCGAGAACGACGCCAGCCCAAGCCGCCGCGCCAGGCGCGCACCATACTCCTCGTCGAAGATCACTGTCGGGTTCGCCGACAGCCTCGGCTTCAGGATGTGCGTCGACGGGAAGCCACCGAATGCCTGGCTCCAGAGCGTCCCACTCGTCGCGGACTCCGTCGCTGCAAGTACGATCTTGGGCTGCACGCCCGCCAGCGACGACTTGCCCACGTCAGCGAGATTGCCGAGCGAAGCCGACAGCGGGTTCTCGAGGAGTGCCCGAATCTGACTGTCGTCGACGGCCTTCGTGCCGGGCGTCCGTGGCTCCGTCGGATCGTCGACGTCCCAGAGCTGCACCGCACCCGCCACGTCGCGCCCGTAGCGAGCAAGAAACCCCAGGATGTCTCCGGGGCGAAGTCCCGCCTGAGCGCGCAGGTACTCGTACTGATCGCCCTCCGGCAGAAGCTCCGCGAACCAGTTGCGACGCCTGCCCGCCTTCGCCCGGGTCTGGCGAGCGACGAGCGGGAGCTCGACCCCCAGGATGCTGCTGTTTGTTCCGAACTCGGCGATACCGGCCGTGGATGCCACAAAGTCGAAGGACCGAGAGTCGTCACCCTCGAGCAGTCCGACCTCGACGCCGTAGAGCTCCACCGCCAAGCGCATCAGCGCGGCCCCGTGGACTCGTCGGCCCGCTGCTCCCAGCTCGCCGACAACTCGATGTCCAACTCGTGCATCAGATCGAAGAGGCGCCGCAGATAGATCGTCGTCTTCCCGCTCTCGATCTCGCTCACCGCACTCTGCGACAACTGCAGGCGCTCGGCGAGCTCAGCCTGACTGAGGCCGGCCTCGAGGCGCGCCTGCTGCACCGCGAGACCGAAATCGGCCGGAGCGTTGAGCCGAGCACGAGCGACCATGATGAACTCCTATCTGAATATTCAGATACTACTCGAGTATCTGAATATTCAGATGGGAGTCACCTATCTGAAAAACAAGATATTGCTATGAGTCGACGACACCCGTGAAGCGAGTTCCGATGCCGTACGAGAACTCCCGAGTCGTTCCCGCGGCAGGTTCCGGCAGCTCGTGGAGATCGTGGTTGTCGCATGACACATACGTGAACTCGGGCCACCACTTCTTTGGCCGAACCTTTTCGACCGTGCCGCACACCTCGCACGTCAGCGTCGCCCAAACCGGGCGCTTGCCCGTACGGTTCGCCCGCGACTGAGCCAGCCAAGCCGGCGGGTTCGCATCCAGCTCCGCCAACGCCTCCTCGGCGATATACGGGGGCAGGCCGTTCCGCTTCGCCATCTCGAGCGGGATGTCGAGACGGATCGCGGCGTCATGTCGGCTGAGCTTCATCCCGACAGCCTAGAGCGCAGGCGCGCCAGCAGAGTCCGCAGCAGGGTCCGGAGCGGCATCGGAAGCAACTTCGGCAGCCGGAAGCGGCGCCAGGTACCTCGCGAGGCTGTCGTCGAGCTCGTCGATCCACTTCGTGTGGTGCGTGGATGCGATCGTGCCCGTCATGACGGACCGGTACGCGCGGTCGCGGTACCCCATGATGTCCTCCGCCTTGTCGTGCTTCCACTCGAGGAAGATCTCCACAACCTCGTCCAGGTCGAACATGGGGTAGTCCGTCGCCTTGATGAGGTCGCGCGTGTAATCGGCCTGGAAGCGGATCTCATCCGCGGCCCCACCGATCGCACGGAAACGATCGAGCCACGCGTCGATGTCGGCCTGGCGTGCATCCACCCCGGGCAGCACAACGTCGCCGAGGATGACGTCGCGCACGAACCACGCTTGCGCGTCGAACATGTTGAACGTGAACCACTGGTCCTGCGCGCCCAGGTAGAAGAGGTGCGGGTTCTGCTCCCACACGACCCCCTTGTAGAGGCCCTCCGGGTACACGTTGTTTGGCGAGTCGAGCGCCAGCTCGCTTGGCAGGAACGGGTACTTGTGCAGGTACCCCGTGCACAGCACCACCGCGTCGAAGTCCTTCTGCGTGCCATCAGCGAAGTGTGCCGTCGACCCGTCGAACTTCGTCACCAGCGGGCGCTCCTCGAAGCCAACGGGCCAGTCGTAGCCCATCGGCGCAGTCCGGTAGCTCGCCGTCACCGAGCGGGCGCCCATCTTGTGGGCCTGGCTGCCGATGTCCTCCGCCGAATAACTCGAACCGATGACCAGCACATCCTTGCCGCGCAGGTTCTCCGCACCGCGGAACTCGTGCGCGTGGCTCACCTGCCCGGGGAAAGTCTCGAGGCCCTCAAACGTCGGCATCTTCGGGAACGAGAAGTGCCCGGACCCGACGATGATGCGGTCGAACACCTCGCGCGTCGTCTTCCGCGACTCAAGGTCCTCGCTCACGAGCGTGAACTGCTGCGTCGCCTCGTCGAAGTCGACCCAACGCACCACGGTGCTGAAGCGCACGTGCTTCCGGACGCCCGCCCGCTCGACGCGGCCCGAGATGTAGTCCCACAGCGCGGGGCGCGGGGGATAGGACGAGATAGGGCGACCGAAATGCTCGTCGAAGCTGTAATCAGCGAACTCGAGGGCCTCCTTCGGTCCGTTCGACCAGAGGTTGCGATACATGCTCGAGTGGACCGGCTCGCCGTGCTCGTCGAGGCCCGTCATCCACGAGTAGTTCCACTGCCCGCCCCAGTCGGCCTGCTTCTCGAAGCAGACGATCTCAGGGATCTCCCGCCCCTGCTCGGCCGCCGACTCGAACGCTCGAAGCTGTGCCATGCCGCTCGGGCCCGCACCGATGATCGCAATTCTCATGTTCTGTTTTTCCCTGGTTCTGTATGTCTGGTCGAGTTACGTATGACGCTCTGCTGACCACCAGGTTAACAAGTTGTGCGATATACCGCCGAGACGGGGCGCCGGATGCACCACTCAGGGCATGCACACAGCCGGGTCTGGTCCGAAGTCGCGCTTCGACGACTCGTACCCGCCCGACTGCACCGACGCCTCCAGCACAGCCGTTCCCATCGTCGAGAACGTGTACGTCGTCGTGACCAGCGGCGTCGGCTTCGCGGGCGCCTCCGTGTCGAGTCCGTAGATGGAGCCGTAGTCGGGCAGCTCCGGCAGGTCGATCTTCGTGGTGTCCGTCTTCAACGTGAGCTCGTGCTCGTCCGCGAACACCTGCATGGCCGACGCAGACCAACCCTCGGCGCTGCGAGTCTCATCCAGGTCGGGCTTGAGCTCCAGCTCGCAGCGCGCGGCGAGCGTCGCCCGGTACGAGAACGAGAACGCCATCACGGTCGCGCCGATTGCCAGCAGGCACCAGACGACCCCGCCGAACCTGATGTAGCCGAGGTAGGCGTCACTCCAGTTGGGTTCGCGGTCGCGGAACATCCACCGCTGGCCCATCGACGCTGCCGAGGCCGGCCAACCTGCCTGCCAGATGCCGAGGACGGCGAAGACCGCGGCCATCGCGAAGATCGGGAGGAAGTCCACGAGGGCCGATGCTATGCCCACGCCGAGGGCAGGGATGCGCCTCGTGAACGGCCGGTCACTGGTCGCTTACGACCTCGTCAGCAAGCGCAGGGCATGTTCGCGAACTCGTGGAGTCCGACGATCGCGAAGATGACTCCCGTGACGAGGAAGACCGGTGCGCCCAGGATTCCGCACCAGAAGCTCGGCGCCTGCTTCTCGCTCGGGAGGAAGAACGTGACGATCGCGACGGCAATCGCCCAGATCGAGACCGGGGCGAGGAACGGCTGCTCGAACACCCAGATCATGGGCACCCAGTGCAGCCCGACGATGAGCAGCATGACGGGCGCCATGAGCTCGCCCTTCTTGCGGCGCAGCAGGATGATCGCTGCGATGACGCCGCCAACAACCTCGACCGCCACCATGGCGATGTAGATCGTGAACGGCACCGAATCGACCTGGAGGGCCGTCGCGCTCGACCAGTTCTTGATCGCGGTTGGCAAGGTGATGCCGACGAGGGCGACCCCCGCGAGGCCCAGCACGCCGAACACGATGCGCCACGCCCAGTGCCTGGGGCGCTCCTGCGCCCACCCCGCCCAGACGAACGTCGCGAAGCCGAACAAGGACGCAGTGAAGATGACATCTCTCGGATATTCGACGGACAACATGCGCACCCCTTGATCGATTTGCCGCTCAGCCTAGGGGAGCGAGCGACGAACGCGTGGGGGAGAAGTGCCCGCCCGCATCCGCCCTCAACCGCTCAGATCGCGTCGCTGATCGCGCCGAACGTCGCATCGGCGTCGTGCAGCCAGAACGGGTGACCGACCTCAGGCAGGTGCCGCACATCCCAGCCCAACGCCTTGAGCTCGGCGGGGATCGGCGCCGGGGCGACGGCCTTGCCCTCCGACGAGAGAACCAGTGTGGACGGCACGACGGGAGCGGCCGGCGCGTAGGGCGCGTGCGCGATCTGGTCGAAGATGCCGACGGTCATATTCTTGTCGAAGCGCTGCTTCGCTCGCTTGTCGAGGATGCGCGTCGAGGCTGAGTACCGCTTCGTGGCAGGCAACGAGATCCGCTTCTGCAGCCTCGGCGGTGGCGTGCTTGGCCGGGCGTCGATGGCGTGGGTCGTGAGTCTCGCCATGGGGCTCGCAGCAGGGTTCCTCATCGCGCCAGGCGAAGCGGCGGTCATCATCGCCATCGCCCTGAGCTCCACAGCCCTCGGAACGCTCATCCCCATCCTCCGCGACGCCGGCGAGCTCGGCTCCCCGTTCGGCAAAGCGACAACGGCGATGGGGGCCGTCGGCGAGTTCGGTCCGCTTGTCGCGATCTCCGTCTTCCTCGGCACCCGCTCGCCCGGCATCTCGGCGCTGGTGCTCGCGCTCTTCGTCGTCATCACCGGCATCGCGATCCTCATCGCCGTGCGCATGCAACACGGGCACCTGCACCGGCTCGTCAGCGCGAGCCTCCACACGTCCGGCCAGTTCGCGGTGCGGGTTGTCATCTTCACGCTCGCCTGCCTCGTCGGGCTCAGCGCTGTGCTCGACCTCGACATCCTGCTCGGCGCCTTCGCAGCAGGCGTCATGTGGCAGATCATCATGCGCAGCGCCCCGGAATCAGACCGGGAGCAGGTCGAGAGCAAGATCGAAGCGATCGCGTTCGGGTTCCTCGTGCCGCTCTTCTTCATCTACACGGGGGTCACGTTCAACCTCGACGCGCTCCTCGGGAGCACGCAGGTGCTCATCCTGCTGCCAGTGTTCCTCGCACTGTTGCTGCTCATCAGGGGAGTACCCTCGCAGCTCGTCGCGTCCAAGGGGCCGCGGTGCGCGAGCGGGCGAGCCTCGGGCTGCTGAGCTCGACGGCGCTGCCCATCATCGTCGCCGTCACGGCCATCGGCGTCGACGAGAAAGTGCTCGAGCCTGCCCTCGCCTCATCGCTGGTCGGGGCCGGGATGCTCTCCGTGCTGCTCTTCCCGATCATCGGCATGGCACTTCGGCCAGCGGATGCACAGCGCGACCTGGCTGCGGATTTCTAGCGGCGCCGCTGTAGCGGGGGTCTAGCGAGGTGCGCGGAACGCCGTGATGTTCGCGGAGTTCCAGCGCAGCGCATCCCATTCGCCGTGGAACGTCAGCACCGTGATTCCCGAAGTTGGGTAGCCGTGGCGGATCTCGAGCGCCAGCTCGGAGTCCTTGTCCGCGGCCAACGCGATTGCCGTGCCGGAGACCGTCGGCTCGTGCCCGATGACGAGCAGCGTCTGCACTTCGGCATCGGTCTCCTTGACCTGCTCGAGGTAGTCGTCCTCGCCGCCCATGTAGAGCGCGCTCGGGAACTCAGCGGGAGCCAGGATCTCGGCCGTCTCCAGCGTCTGCCGCGTTCGCGCGGCGGGGGAGCACAGCACCTTGTCGACCTTCGGCGCATTCTCACGCAGCCAGTCACCGGCTTCAGCGGCCTCGCGGACGCCACGATCAGCAAGCGAGCGCTGGCGATCATCGATAGTCATCGGATGCTCGGCCTTAGCGTGACGGAGCAGGATCAGAGTGCGGGGCATGAGGTCAGCCTAGAGAACGCGGAGGGCAACTCGGGGCAGGCTGACCGCGTCCGCTACTATCGCGGGACCGCATCCAGTGAAGGAGAGTCCGTGTCGACAACGCCGTCGCCCACCCAGTCCCGTTCCATCGACCCGCTCGGCGTTGAAGTGCCGTCGCTGGTTCCCACCCACTGGTACAACCTGGCCGCCGATCTCCCTGAGCCGACGCCGCCCCACCTGCACCCGGGCACCAAGGAACCGCTGACGCCGGACGATCTCGCCCCGCTCTTCCCGATGGCGCTCATCGCGCAAGAGGTCTCGACCGAGCGCTACATCGAGATCCCGCAGACCATCCGCGAGCTGTACGCGCTGTGGCGGCCCGCGCCGCTCGTTCGCGCGCTACGCCTCGAGAGGGCGCTCGGTACGGGGGCACGCATCTACTACAAGTACGAGGGCGGCAGCCCGGCCGGCTCGCACAAGCCCAACACGGCGGTCGCGCAGGCCTACTACAACAAGCTCGAGGGCACCACCAAGCTCACGACGGAGACCGGCGCCGGTCAATGGGGTGCGTCCCTCTCGTTCGCCGGGGCGCTGCTCGGGCTCGAGGTCGAGGTGTGGCAGGTGCGCGCCTCCTACGACTCCAAGCCATACCGCAAGGCGCAGATGGAGGTGTACGGCGGCGTCTGCCATCCGTCGCCGTCCGACCTCACCGAAGCGGGTCGCGCGATGCTCGCCAAGGACCCCAACACCACGGGGTCGCTCGGCATGGCCATCAGCGAAGCCGTCGAGGTCGCCGCCCAGGATCCGAACGCGCACTACGCGCTCGGGAGCGTGCTCAACCACGTCATGCTGCACCAGTCGGTCATCGGCCAGGAGGCGATGCAGCAGCTCGCGGAAGCCGGCGACGCCGTGCCCGACATCATCTTCGGCTGTGCCGGCGGCGGCTCGAACCTCGCGGGCCTCACCTTCCCGTTCCTCGGACGCAATCTACGGGAGGGCACCAAGACGCGCCTCGTCGCCTGCGAGCCGGCGGCCTGCCCGTCGCTCACGCAGGGCGAGTACCGCTACGACTTCGGCGACGTCGCCGGGCTCACGCCGCTGCTCAAGATGCACACGCTCGGCAAGGACTTCGTGCCGCCGTCCATCCACGCCGGCGGCCTCCGGTACCACGGCATGTCGCCCATGGTGTCCCACGCTGTAAACCTCGGCCTCATGGACGCCATCGCGATCGAGCAGGACGCCGCCTTCGAAGCTGGCCTCCTCTTCGCACGCAGCGAAGGCATCATCCCGGCGCCCGAATCGACGCACGCGGTCGCCGGCGCGATCGCGCACGCCCGCCAGGCGGCGGACGGGGAAGTCATCGTCCTCGGGCTCTCCGGCAACGGCGTCCTCGACCTTCCGGCGTACGCGCAGTACGTGTAGGGGGTGCCTGGCGGTCCGCGACGGCTGGCTGCTGACTGGCGGTTGGTCGTCGACCGCTGGTTGGCGGCCGGCTGTCTGAGTGGGTCCGTCGTCGAGGCAGTCCCTTTAGATCTTTGATATGTGACTCGTGCGCGGACCTGGGTGTGGCGGAGCGGATTCACTCTGCCCATCTGGGGTTTCGCGCGCATCGCATCATGTCGAATCTAAGTACTAGATACGCGGAAAAAGCCTGGTCTACGACTGGTTGTTCTCTGGGTCCAGTGGTAGGCTGGTGGTGATCTTGGGGGGAGGTTACCGTGGCATCGGAGTCATTCAGAAGTTCGTCTCGTGAGACGGCTGTTGTGGATGCGCTCCTCGAGGCCCGAACCCAACTCTCCGGAGTCCCTGACGCGGAGATCGTGGTCGTTCTCTATGAGTTGGCTGCTCGTCGGCGAGTGCTTGACGCGGCGCTCGTGGAAGTTGCTGGTGAGATGTTGCGTCGGGAGGATGAGTCGCCGCGGTCGGAGACGGTCGCGCGAAAGGCGGGCTTCCGGAATCTCGCCGGCATGGCCGAGCAGGTGCTCGGCGTGAAGCCGTTCGAGGCGAACACGCTTGTCAGGGTCGCTTCCGCGACGCGTGAGCGGATGGGGATGACGGGCGAGCCGATTCCCGCGAAGTACGAAGCGGTGTCCAAGGCGGTTTCGTCGGGAGTGATGACGGTCGCGCAGGCGGCCGCGATCACGAAGGGCCTTGATCACACGCGCGACCGCATCGACGTGGAAGATCTCGCGCGCGCCGAGGCAGAGCTAGTCGCGTCGGCGTGCGGGGTGAACCCCGAAGACGAGCAGCCGGCGGTGCCGAAGGTGCTCGAGGTGCAGGCCGCGATGTGGGTGTCGTACCTGGATCCGGACGGTGACGAGCCGAGGTCCGAGAAGATCGCGGCGGAGCGGGGCTTGTGGTGGTCGCGGCGCGCTGATGGGGCGATCACGGGCAAGTTCGTCGCGACACCGGAGCAGGGTGAGCAGTTGATCTTGGATATCGACGCGCTCCTCTCGCCGCACCGGGCGGTGGAGTTCCCCGCTGCGACGAGCTGCGGAGAGCCGCCCGCCGCGGCGCTCGGCGCAGACGGCGATCCGCGCGACAGTGACCTCGCAGGCGCAGGCGCAGAAACGGGTGCAGGTACAAGCGCACGCACGAATAACGTCGGCGGCGAGGGTCGCGAGGTGGAGGTTCCGCTGCTGGACCTGCGCACGCAGCCGCAGCGGCGCATGGATGCGCTCGCCTCGATTCTGACGTCCTACGCCGAATCGACCGACTCGCCCCGCATCGGCGGGGAAGCGCCCACGCTCGTCGTCGTGTCAACCGAGGCTGGGATCGAGGGAAACGCTGTGCGGCCTGAGGACATGCCTCACTTCGAGCACACCGGCGAGCCGGTACCGCCGTCCTTCGCGGCGAAGGTCATGTGCGACGGCTTCATCCGGATCGCTCGCCAGGGGTCGAAGGGGGAGATCCTCGACCTTGGCAGGCGCCGCCGGCTCTTCAGCACGGCGCAGCGGCGTGCGATCTTCGTCCGCGACCGACACTGCCGAGCACCCGGATGCCGGGCGCCAGCACGGTGGTGCGAAACACACCACGCCCTGCCCTGGATCGAGGGCGGACCAACCGACGTGAAGGACGGCATTCTGCTGTGCTCGTTCCACCACCACGAAGTGCACCGCGGACGACTCTCGCTCGTACTCGACCCCGGCGGACAATGGAGAGTCGTCGCGACCGTCGGCCACTACGTCCGACGCCGGACCCCGCGCCGCCGCATACCTGAGCGCTCCAATGTCGCGCGTCCAGAGTGGAACCGCAGAACCTGAAACCGTGGAACGCGAGTGGCGCCGCCGAACTTGGAACCGCGGAACGAGACCAGGGCTGCAGAAGGTGGACCTGTAAAACTCGAGTGGAGTCACCGAACTTGGACCCGCGGAACGCGAGTGGATCCTGCGAGCTCGGACCCGCGGGACGCGAGTGGATCCTGCGAGTACGGAACCGCGGAACGCGAGTGGATCCGCAGAACCTGCACCGTCGAGTTGGGCCGGTCGCGGGGGGGGGTCCCTATGGTTTTGTCAAGGGTTTTGGGGTGTCGGGGTTTGGTAGATGGTGCCGTCTCGGAGCATTGCGTAGAGGACGTCGCAGCGTCGTCTGGCGAGTGCGATGAGGGCTTGGTTGTGGCGTTTGCCTTGCGCGCGTTTCCGGTCGTAGTAGGTGCGCGAGACGGGGTCTTTCAGTGCCGCGAACGCGGAGAGGAACAGAGTCCGTTTCAGGATCTTGTTCCCGCGTCGGGAGGCGTGCTCGCCCCGGATGGAAGAGCCGGAGCGTCGCGTGACGGGCGCGAGTCCGGCGTAGGACGCGAGGTGACCTGCGGTCGCGAACTGTTTCCCGGCGACTTCGGTGAGGAGTCTCGCTGCGGTCCTGACGCCGACTCCTGGCATGCTCGTCAGGACCGGGTGAAGAGGGTGCGCATCGACGAGCCGTTCAACCTCGACCGCGATCTCGGCCCGTTGGGTGCGGAGGTCTTCGAGTTGTTTCGCGAGGCGCGGCAGGACGAGGCTGGCAGCGTTCGTGCCGACGACCACGACCGTCTGCTCGGAGAGCGCCTGCATGATCTCGGCCGCGAGGCGTTTGCCCATGCGGGGAGCGAGCTTTACGAGTCGGTTGGCTAGCCGTGTCGGGCCGAGCTTCGCGAGATCCGCGGGCGCGGGGTGACGCTGGAGGAGATCAACGACGGCCTTGTGATCGAGGTGCGGGCCAAGGACTCGTTCGAGCGCGGGGTGAATCTGCGTGAGCAGGCCGCGGATGCGGTTGCTCGTCGCGGTCACTTGTCCCGCGAGGTCGTCATCGAAGCCGCAGAGCATCGAGAGTTCCGCGACCTGCTCGTCCGCGAGCTGGATCGATCGGAGGGCGTGCGGGAGGGTCCGGGCGGCTTCCGCGATGATGGCCGCGTCTCTCGCGTCGGTTTTCGCTTCGCCCGCGTGGAGGTCCGCGATGCGGCGCATCGCGAGCCCCGGCAGGTAGCCGACGAGGACTCCCGCGGCTTGCGCGACCGCAATCGGCAGCGCGCCGATCGTGGCAGGCTGATCGACGACGAACAGTAGCGTCCCGTGGTCCTTCAACCCATCGATGAGCGCGCGGAGTTTGCTCTCGTCGTTGGGCAGCGCTTTGTCGAAGAGTTTCTTCCCCGTGCGGTCGATCGCGACCGCGTGATGCTCGCCTTTGCCGACATCGACACCGATGAACACGTCGACGCTGTCGTGTCCGGTGATGCTTGTTTCCATCAGCCCTTCCCCTCTCAAATTTCGGTTCCAGCGTTGGCCGAACCAAGAAGCGGCGAGTCTCGACATCCACGTTACGAACGACACTCGGAACACGTCCGGGCCCTGTCCCTATCAGCGATCACAAGCCGCCAAACCGGGACTCGGTGACAACACCCCCCAGATCATGAACAGCGACAGGGGGCACAGAGTCATGCCGAGCCCGGGATGGCCAACACCCTCCAAGGATCACTCCCCGAACTGGGTATGAAGAAGGTAACGGGGCGCCGCCCAGTGCGGCAACGCCGCAGCGCGCTCGCCGCTCGCTCGCCGCTCGCCGTTCGCCCCTCAATGGCGACAGGCGCGCTCGGCATGAACCGATGAAGGGCCGGGACCGCGGCTTGGAGCTGCGGTCCCGGCCCGAACCGACCTGCGGTCTAAGCCTTGACGAACTTCAGCAGCGCCTCGTTGACCTCTTCGGCATGCGTCCAGAGGAGACCGTGCGGGGCACCTTCGACCTCGACGTACTCGGCCTCAGGGAACGCCGCATGGAATGGACGCCCCGTGGAATCGATCGGCAGAATGTTGTCGCTCGTCCCGTGCAGGATCAACGCCGGCTTCCCACTTGCGCGAACCGCAGCAACGTCGTCGCGGAAGTCCTCGATCCACGTAGGCACGACGGCGTAGGCGGCGACCGGCGCTGACTGGGTAGCCGTCGTCCAGTTCGCGTCCACAACTTCCTGGCTGATGCGCGACCCCAAGTTCTCGTCGAGGTTGTAGAAGTCCTTGTAGAAGTTCGTGAACCACGCGAACCTGTCGGCCTTCGCGTTCTCGGAGATCCCGTCGAACACTTCCTGCGGAACACCCGTCGGGTTGTCGTCCCGCTGCACTAGGAACGGCTCGAGCGACGCCAGGAACGCCAGCTTCGCGACCCGCTCGTGCCCGTGCTGGCCGACATAGCGAGCCAGTTCTCCGGTGCCCATCGAGAAGCCAACCAAGATTACGTCGCGGAGATCCAGCGTCTCCAGGACAACGTGCAGATCGTTCGCGAACGTGGTGTAGTCGTACCCCTCGGTGACCTTGCTCGACTGCCCGAAACCGCGACGGTCGTAGGTGATCACTCGGTATCCCGCCGCCAAGAGTTCACGCGTCTGCCGCTCCCAGCTCGCGCCGTTCAACGGGTAGCCGTGGATGAGCACCACTGGCTGACCCGCGCCGTGGTCCTCGTAATAGAGCTCGATGTCCGTGCTGTTCTGCGTACCGACCTTGGTGTAGCCCATAGACGTGATCCCTTCCTGGTGGCGACAGCGACGGACCCGGCCAGTCGCCACCTCAAACGAGGGCGTGGCGGCGTCGCGAGCTCAATACAAAGACACGCGCCTGACCTTGAACCGAGACTGTGACGCCAGAAGGCTCCGAGCGACCTCGGGAGCGAAGCCACGAGGGAAACCGAGAGCGAACCCCAGAGCGAAATCCGAGAGCGGAATCCGAGAGCGGAGTCCGACAGCGGAGTCCGAGAGTGAAATCCGCGGTGGATCGCGCGAGAACGTGGCGAGTCAGCGGGTGTCAGTTGCCGCCGAAGACCCGCAGATCTTGAGTCGGCGGGAACGGGAGGATGTACTCGCGTGTCGGCACAGTGATGTCGCCCCAGTCCTCGAGCTTCACTCGAACGCGGTTCGCGGACACCTCAGTGATCCGCACCCGAGTCCACTCGCCGTCTTCAAGGCACAGTTCGTAGGCGTCAGCGAGGTAGCTCATGCCCGTCGTCTCCAGTAGCGTTTCCGCTTCGAACCAGTCGAGAGGCGCCGAGAGCTCGCGACCGAGAAGGTCGATCACAACAAAATCCTCGCCATCGGGGCGCATCCAGCCGAGCAGCTCGCCGTCGCCGCGTCGGTGCTCGATCCATTCGCTCGGAATAGTCACCCCTCGATGCTAGTCAGCACGCGCCCGCGGTGCCGACTGGCGTGGACTTGTGGATAACTTCTGCGCGGATTCTCCGGAACCGCTACCTTGACGCCCATGCAGTCAGGGGAGAGGTTCAAGCGTTCAACGAAGAAGGGCAGAGGGGCTATCGGTGCCCTGATTCTTGTTCTGCTCGGCTTCGGCGCGGCGGTTGGGGTGATCGGATGCACGCCGCAAGAAACCACGCCGCCCCCGACCCCCAGCCCCACCTCGGTGACTACCACGCCAGCGCTTCCCACTAACGAGGAAGCGCTGGCGATCGTGGAGGAGCTGGTGCCGAAAGTGCTGGCTGCTGAGGGTGCTTTTCTATCGGGTACTACTGATCGTGAGTCCTTCAAGTCGCTGGCAACGGAGGCGCTGGTGTTGAAGTTTGAAGAGGCGCGCGGGGAAGCTCAATCGTCTGGATACGTCATATCCGGTGCACCTACCGCCGACACATTCGCAATTCAAAGCATTCAGCACGATCCGGGTGCCGTCGCAAGCATCATCTCCTTCTACGCCTGCCTGGACAGGAGCAACTACCACGCCCTGAACGCGGAAGGCAATTCGGTCAGAGGGCCTGATGCAGCGACCCGGTTTGCGATCGTTGGGACCGCCGTGGGTTTGGAAGGAACGTTTCAAGTTGAAGGGTACGAAGCATGGCCCGGCGCTTACTCCTGTTGATCTGCCTAGTTGCTGCCCACCTTTCGATAGCCCCGGGAGACGCCCCATCGTTTCGAGCGAATTGCTCCGCTGGAACAACAGCCTGGGATGACTGCCCTTCCGCGTCTACTGACGGCGACAGCGTGAGCATCAACGTGGAGGAGACCTACGTGGGCGACCCCGGCCCATCTGATTCCTACGACTCCTCTGACGGCGGGGGATCGGGCGGCGACGGCTACACCTCAGACGACGGCTGGGCAGAGGGTGCAGACGGCGGAGGATCGGGCGGCGACGCGAGTGGCGGCCCGCCGCCGTTCACGCCGAGCGCCAGCGCGCTCGCCTCGCCGATGAGTTCCCTCCTCACTCCCGTCCTGTGCCGTGCCTGCGACGCCGGCGGGGGAGGCGGAGGCGGCCCCTCCACGACACCTCCGCGACCCCCGACGAGCTTCACGATCAGCGACGTCCTCACGCTCGCGCCCGCATCCGTGACGCTCACCGCGGAACCCTCGACCTGGAGCATCGTCGGCTCCCACACAAACTTCTACACGGCCGCCACCAAGCACAGCGCCTCCGGGAGCGTCCTCGGCCACCCCGTCACCGTGACCTTCACCCCGATCACCTACCGGTGGGACTACGGCGACGGAACCACAGCGGAGAGCGCAACACCCGGCGCATCCTGGGCTGCCCTCGGACAAGACGACTTCAGCGCCACCTCGACAAGCCACGTCTACGCAGAGAAGGCAACGGTCAACGCCTCCGTCACCGTCGTCTACACGGCTGTTGTCACCCTCGCGAGCGGCGCCAGCATCCCGGTGACAGGGACCCTCAACCGAGCGTCCACCACCGTCGCCCTCGAACTCTTCAACGCCGACACCGTCATCACCGTCGGCGACTGCAACGAGCATCCGGAGCAACCGAGATGCTGAACCGACCCGGACGCGCCTCTGGCCCTCGCTCCGACCCGGTCCGGGACGCCCTGACCCGGTCCTGGAGGCCTCGACCCGCTCGCTACTCTTCCTGCCCGAACACGACGGTGCCGTCGGCGAGCACACTCCATCCCGGGTTGTGCGCGACCTCCCAGATCACGCCGTTCGGGTCCTCGACCAGCCCATGGAAGACCCCGCCGAAGTCGCCGTCCTGCGGCACCTTGAGCATCCGGCCTCCGCCCGCCGCCATCGCCGAAACCACTGCCACAACCTCCTCGCGGCTACCCACATTGTGCGCCAGCGTCACCCCGGAGACCCGCGAGCGATCTTCCCCTGTCCCGAGATCACGGTTGAACTTGTCCGCGTCGAAGAAGCCGAGCACCTGCCCGGCCCCGAGCTGGAAGAAGACGATCTCACCCTCCACATCCAACAGAGGCTCCCACCCGAGCGCCCCAACGTAGAAGCGCCGCGCAGCATCGAGGTCACGCGTCGCGAAGGTCACGAAGTTCACCTGCTGCTTCATGAGCGACCCACAAACGTCGACAGGTTGTCGAGCGACGAGGAGATCCCGTCGACATGATCCGTCTGACTGATGCCGCCTGGCACGTCGTACGCAGTCACCGTCACCAGGGTACCGCCGGGAAACTCCGCCAACTCCCACACCATCGTCATCGTGCCCGAGAATCCCGGATCATCCGACTCGAACACCACCTGTTGCGCGATCCGCTCGCCTTCGACGAGTTCCACGAGCACCGACTCCGACACGTCCAGCGACTCGGTCGTCTTCCCGCCACCAGGCGGCACCTCCGAATAGGTGAGCTCGAGCACACTGCTCCCGCCCACCCACGGCTCAAAGCGCGTGTACCTGCCGGTCATCCCCGCCGGAGGCAGCCACGACTCGAGCGCCCCCTGATCGAGCAGCGCCCCATAGATCTTGGCTGCGGTCGCCGGCAACACCCGTGAGACGCGGTCGACGCGTGGTTCGAAATCGCTCGTCATGCCGGGACGCTAGCAAGCCGACTCGAGAATGCGCCGACCGGCCCCAGAGAAGATTCTCAAGAAGATTCACGGCGCGTGTCGAGTTCCCCGGTCGCCGTTCGACGCCATAGGAGACGGGTGCTGATCGGCACCCTGAAACCGGCCCACGAGGGCCGCAAACAAGGCGAATCATCATGAAGTTCATGCTCATCATGCGCGCCACCGACGAAGCTAAGGCCGCCTACGAGAACGCCGACTTCGCCGAGATCATCAACGCCATGGGCAAGTACAACGAGTCCATGATGGAAGCCGGCGTCCTGCTGGCAGGCGAGGGCCTCGCCGACGATCTCAGCACCGCATTCGTCGTCGACTTCACGGGGGAGCAGCCCGTCGTCACCGACGGCCCATACGGTGAGACGCACGAGCTCTTCAACGGCTTCTGGATCATCGAGACGGCCACCCGCGACGAGGCCATACAGTGGGCATCACGCGCCCTGCTGCAGGGGCCAGGCTCGAAGCTCGAAGTGCGCCGGGTCACCGACATGAGCGACTTCGCCGGGCACGAAGACAACGAGTTCCTCCGCAAGGAGGAAGGCTGGCGCGAACAGCAGGCGGGCGCCTGAGCCTCGAGCTGCATCCGAAACACCGGCTACGGCCATGAATGCCCCACAACGAGGCGGTGAAGCGGGCGACGAGGTCGCCGCCCGCTCACCGAGCTTGTCTGACCATCCCGGCTCACGCCCCACGCCCGTCTCGCCGGGCGGGCTCGCATCGCCGCGTACGATCGCGTCGCCTGGCGAGCCCACGTCGGAGGGCCCGTTCACGTTGCCTGATGAGCCCGCGTCGCCCGGCCGGCCCGCGTCCGCTGCGGCCGTCGCGGCCGTCTGGCGCATCGAGAGCGCCCGCATCGTTGCGACGTTGACGAGAGTGGTGGGCGACGTCGGCCTCGCCGAGGACCTCGCGCAAGAGGCTGTCCCCGACGCGCTCGCGCAGTGGCCGGCATCGGGCGTCCCGGTCAACCCTGGTGCCTGGCTCACGGCCGTCGCCAAACGCAAGGCCATCGACGGCTGGCGCCGCCGCGACCGGCTCGACGACCGCTACAGCGCCATCGCCCGCGACCTCAGCGAGCTGGATGCCGCGGCCAACGACACCTGGGAGCCGATCCGCGACGACGTCCTTCGCCTCGTCTTCGTCGCCTGCCACCCTGCTCTCTCGAGGGAAGCGCAGGTGGCGCTCACCCTCCGCATCGTCGGCGGCCTCACAACCGACGAGATCGCGCGCCTCTTCCTGGTCCCCGTCGCGACCGTGCAACAGCGCATCGTGCGCGCCAAGAAGAGCCTCGCCGCCGCCAAGGTGCCGTTCGAGACGCCGGACCCGAATGAGTGGTCGGCGCGGCTCGGCGGCGTGCTCGCCGTGATCTACCTGATCTACCTGATCTTCACGGAGGGCTACGCAGCCAGCTCAGGCGACCGGTGGCTTCGGTCCGACCTCGCCGCAGAGGCCCTGCGTCTCGGTCGAACCCTCAGCAGCATGCTGCCGCGCGAGCCCGAGGTGCTCGGTCTTCTCTCGCTCATGGAGCTGCAGAGCTCACGCTTCGCAGCCAGGGAAGCCCCGGACGGCACGCCGACCCTCCTCGCGGACCAGGACAGGCGACGCTGGGACCGCTCTGCGATCCTCCGCGGAAGATCCCTGCTGGCGAAAGCGGATGCGCTCGGCAGGGGGCGAGGCAGCTACTGTTTGCAGGCCGCCATCGCCGAACGCCACGCGGTCGCCGCATCCGTGCAAGACACCGACTGGCCTCAAATCGTCCTGCTCTACGAGGTGCTTGGGCGGCTGGCTCCCAGCCCCATCGTCGAACTCAACCGCGCCGTCGCCGTCTCCATGGCGACCGGGCCCGCGACTGCCCTCGCGATCGTCGACCGGCTCGGCGCATCCGGTGCACTCGGCCGAGGCCCCCTGCTGGCGAGCGTCCGCGGAGAGTTGCTGACGCAGCTCGGGAGGACCGACGAGGCCAGGTCGGAACTGAGCGTCGCCGTCGAGCTGACGGGCAACGAGCAGCAGCGCCGCGTGCTGCAAGGGAAGCTCGACGCGCTCGACTCAGGAGCTTGATCTTCAGCGCTGAGCGCTGAGTGCTGAGTCGTGCGCCCTGAGCCCCGCGCCCCGCGCCCCGCGCCCCGCGCCCCGCGCCCCGCGCCCTGAGCCCTGAGCCCCGCGCCCCGCGCCCTGCGCCCTGCGCTCGGGGCGACACCTCACCTCACCGAAGCGCCGCCGACCAATTTGCGTGACAGACGAACGGTCTCGGCCGAGTTCCGGCTGGACCAGCCGGTTTCGTCACGCAAGTTGGTCAGCGGCGCTGGGAGGATGAACCGCGGAGGATCAACCGCGGGGAGAACTCCTACGCGCGCTCGAGCACCAGAAGGAACTCGACGTCGCCGGTCGGCTCGACCGAGACGAAACCGAGGTTCGGGGCCTCCACGCCGTAGTCGGCGAAGGTCACGGGGATGCTGCCAGCGACCTGCACGTTGTCACCATCGATGCCAGCCGTGATGTCGATGCTCACCTGCTGGCTGACGCCGTTGAGGGTGAGCGTGCCGGTGGCGGGGATCGTCTCTTGTGTGCCCTCGGCGAGTCCCTCGAGCGCGGCGACCGGCTCGTCGAGCGTGAAGGTCGCCTCCGGGTTCGTGGCGGTGTCGAGGGCTGAGCTGCGGAAGTATTCGTCGCGGCGTTCCTCGTCGGTCGCGATGGAGGCGACGTCAACCGTGATGTCCGCCGCCGTGAGCTCGGTTTCGGTGGTCGTGAGGGTGCCCGAGACCGTCTCGGTGCGCCCTGTGACGGTTACGTCCGTGCCGTTGAGGACCTCGTCGACGCGGTAGCCGGCGTAGGAGCCCGCGGCGACGGTCCACGAACCGGCGAGCGAGCTGGCGTCGCCGGTGCTCGGTGTCGTCGACTCGATCTCGAGGGCAGGAGCTTCGGCGGCGGGCTCGGCGATGACATCGCGGTAGATCATGGGGCCGAACACTGCGGCGACGATGCCGATCACCACGACGACAGCCGCGATGACGATGCCGATGGTGGCTTTCTTCGATGGCTTCTTCATGGTTGTAGCTTGAAGCACTTTTCTATTGAGGGCCTATGGGTTTGACTTCGCCCGTGTTTGGGACCGGATGCACACCCGGGTCCGCACAGCGACGCGGCGACACGCACGGCTCCAACACAAGTGGCTCGTCCTAGGCTTCGAGCGCACAGCTGTGCGCGCAGCCGTGATCGTCGAAGGGACCCTGGTGAACGACGCCAACGAGACCAGCAACAGCTCCGCCCTCGCGGCCCGGCCCTGGCTGGCCGCCTACGCGGACGACGTCCCGCACGACATCCCCGAGGTGCGAGAGTCCCTTGTTGACCTGCTCGACAACGCCGTGAAGCGATTCGGCTCGCGCCCTGCCCTGGAGTTCTTCGGAGCCGAGACGAGCTACGGCGAGCTCGGGGACCAGGTCGCCCGTGCTGCTGAGGGGCTGCGAAAGCTGGGCGTCGGCGCTGGCGACCGGGTCGCGCTTGTGCTCCCCAACTGCCCCCAGCACGTCGTCGCCTTCTATGCCGCTCTCCGCCTCGGCGCCATCGTGATCGAGCACAACCCGCTCTACACGGCCCGCGAGCTGCGGCACCAGTTCGAGGACCACGGCGCGAAGATCGCGATCGTGTGGGACAAAGTCGCCGACCTCATCTCCGAGTTGCCGAGCGACGTGGTTCCCGAGAAAGTCATTGCCGTCGACATGACCACGGCGCTGCCCTTCGGCAAGCGGCTCGCGCTGCGCCTGCCCGTCGCGAAGGCGAGAGACTCCCGCGACGCTCTGACGGCACGCCCCTCGGACCGCCGCGTGCTCAAGTGGGAGCGAGTCGCGAACGCCAAGCGCATCTCGAAGCGAGTGCCGAGCCCCGCCCTGGACGACGTCGCCCTGCTGCAGTACACGAGTGGCACGACGGGTAGCCCCAGGGGCGCCATCCTCACCCACCGCAACCTGCGCGCCAACGCGGCGCAGGGGCGGGCCTGGGTCCCCGGCCTCACTGAGGGGCGTGAAGTCTTCTACGGTGTCCTTCCGCTCTTCCACGCCTATGGGATGACGCTATGCCTGACCTTCGCGATGAGCATCGGTGCGAGGCTCGTGCTCTTCCCGAAGTTCGACGTCGACCTCGTGGTCGCGGCAGCCAAGACGTCACCTCCCACGTTCCTGCCAGCCGTGCCGCCCATCTACGACGCCCTCTCGCGGGCCGCCTCCCGCAAGGGCGTCAGCTTCACGAGCATCCGCTTCGCCATCTCCGGCGCCATGAGCCTTCCCGTGAAGACCGTGGAGCGCTGGGAAGAGGTCACCGGCGGGCTGCTCGTCGAGGGATACGGCATGACGGAAACGTCGCCCGTCGCGCTCGGCAACCCCGTGGGCCCGACCCGCCGCCCCGGCACCGTCGGCGTGCCGTTCCCGAGCACGCACATCCGTGTCGTCGACCCGGACGACCCGAGCGTCGACCGTGCCGCCGGAGAAGCGGGCGAGCTACTCATCCGCGGACCGCAGGTCTTCCAGGGCTACTGGAAGCGCCCGGACGAGACCCGCGAAGTGCTGCTCGTGGGCGGGTGGCTCCGGACCGGCGACATCGTCACCGTCTCCGAAGACGGCTTCGTGACGGTCGTCGACCGCAAGAAGGAACTCATCATCACGGGCGGCTTCAACGTGTCGCCCTCTGAGGTAGAGGAAGCGCTGACCGCTCATCCCAATGTCGAGGGAGCTGCCGTCGTCGGCCTCCCGCGCTCGTCCGGCGGCGAGGATGTCACCGCCGCCGTTGTCCTCCGCGACGGGGCGACGTTCGACGCCGACGCTCTCCGCGACTTCTGTCGGTCGCGCCTCGCCTCCTACAAGGTGCCGAAGCGGGTTGTCCTGGTCGACGAGCTGCCGAAGTCGCTCATCGGCAAGGTCCTCCGCCGACAGGTTCGCGATGGGCTCGTGGCCAAGCGCGGCGAGTAGGCGGCGGGGGCGCCGAGCGGCGCGGTCTCCGCTCGTTGTGCCTCCGGTCTGCGCTCGTCCTGCCTCTGGTCTGCGCTCGTAAGCGCGCAAACCGGGAGGCCTAGAGGCGGCAGTCGGCGGGCGGCAGCTGGCTGTCGGCTGATGCTGAACGCTAGGCGGTCGCAGCGCCGGCCATGGCGGTAGCTTCGGTGTGCGAAAGGCGCGCGTCGAGCCAGTCGAGCAGCACCTCGTTCACCGCTGTGCGGGCGAGCGGCTCGCAGTGCGAGTCGGCACCGTTGACCGCCGTGAAGTGCACAAGCTCCGATTCGGGAACGAGAGCGGCGAGCTGCTCTGACTGGCCGGGCCAGAACTGCTCGTTCTCCGGCGCCGTCACCAGCAGCGGCGTCGAGATCGAGCTCGCGAGCTCCGGCGTCAGACGGTACTTCCCGACCTCGCGGTAGACCGCGAAGTAGCCGGTGCTCGAGTAGGGCTTCGCGCGGAAGCTCCAGACTGCGCGCTCTGCTGCGCTGTGGCCGAGGCCGAGCTTCATGTACTGGTCGAAGTGCTTGGAGTCACCCCTTTTCGAGCTCGTGTCGCAGCGGCGAGGGGAGGTGCTTGACCCAGGAAGTCGAGACGTCCGTCACGCCGGGGTCGACGATCGCCGCCACCACTCGGTGCTCGAAGGCGAGTGCTCACGGCACCCAGTACCCGGCCTGGCTCACGCCATAGACCGCGATGCGCGATGCGTCGATGCCGGGCAGGGCCATGGCGTGGTCGAGAACCGGCGTCAGCACGGCCTCGAAGTCAGGCCTGAAGTGCGACCCCGCAACGAGTTGGCTCTGCTGGCCCGGCCCGTCGAAGTACAGAACGGCGTAGCCGCGAGCCGCGGCCGACGCGCCAATGGTCGCGTACAGGTCCGTCAGCGTCCCGTCGCTGCCGTTGACGAGAACAAGCAGCGGCGCGCCACCGTCTGACGCAGGCGCATCCGGCCGCTGCAGGTAACCGGGGAGGCCGCCCTTGCCATACCTGATCGAGAGGTGCTCCAACGGGACGCGCCTCAGTCTCGCGTGTCGATCCCAGGCTGCGCGGTGCATGGCGAACGCGTTCGCGGAGCCATTGGGCGGACGCCGTCACGTTGCGGCCGTTGCTCGTCGAGACCTCCGCGAGCTCCAGCGTGGCCTGGGCTCTCGCGAACCAGGCCCTGATCCACGACTCCCGCTTGCCATCCTCGATGGCGGCGAGCGTCGCGAAGATCTCGCCAAGGTCACCGGCACCCGCGCCGACCGAGCCGAGGACTATCTTGGCTTCGAAATTCTGGTCTGCGTCGTGGAACAAGGGCCGCGACAGTGCTGGATGGTGCGACATAACCACATCATCCTCCCGTCGTCGTGCGTCGAACCCGATCCGCAGGGAGTTGAAAGAATGGCGGCTCGCTAGGATGCCAGCACGGTCGCCGACCAGCGGCGAATCCAGGGAGGGTGCATCCATGTCGTTCCAGTCGTACCTCGACAACATCGAGGGCAAGACGGGCCTCACGCCGCGTCAGTTCATCGCGATCGCGGAGGAGAAGGGCTTCGACGCCCAGGACACCAAGGCCGGCGTCATCCTCGCCTGGCTCAAGGAGGACTACGACCTGGGGCGTGGCCACGGCATGGCCCTCGTGCACGTCATCAACAACGGCCCGAAGATCAGCGACAAGCACGTCGGCAAGCCGGGGGCGCACGGCGATGAATCCGACACGCTGTGGCTCGACGGTGTGGCCAGCAAGCCCGCGGCGGGGGAGTGACCTCGCCGACGGCAGCGACAGGCAGCGGCGTCGACGGCTCGCCGTCGGACGGGCCCTGCCCCTGCGGGAGCCGGCTCGGGTACGGCGCGTGTTGCGGAGTCTTCCACGATGGCTTCCCCGCGCCGACGGCCGAGACGCTCATGCGGTCCCGCTACTCGGCGTTCGCACTCGGGCTGCCCGGCTATCTTGCTGAGACCTGGGCCGACGAGACGCGGCCCGACGAGATCGATCTCAACGACGGCACCGTCTGGCGACGCCTCCAGATCGTCGACACGGTCGATGGCGGGGCGGGGTCGCAGGCGGGCATCGTCGAGTTCCGCGCGTCCTATCGCGACTCCGACGGAGGTGGTCTGCTCCACGAGCGCAGCCGCTTCGTTCGCGAAAGCGGCCGCTGGGTCTACGTCGACGGCGAGATCCTCGGCTAAGTCGTACCGGCTGGTCTCGAGCCGTGGACTTCTCGGCGCGAGCACGCAGAGATGGTCGTCATCGGGCTCGGATGACGACCATCTAGCTTTGTTTGCGAAGCAGCCTGGCGTCAGCCCGTGTTCTGCAGGCCAGCCGCGACACCGTTGACGGAGAGTAGCAGGAGCCGCTGGAGTTCGGCCGCCTCGTCGGCGTCCGGCTTCTTGGCGTCGTCGCGAAGTCGGCGCAGCGCCCGCAGCTGGAGCAGCGAGAGCGCGTCTACGTACGGGCTGCGCATCTTCACGGCGCGCTGCAGCACAGGCTTGCGTTCGAGCAACTCCGCACCGCCCGTGATGCGGGTGACCCAGCTTGCCGTGAGGTCAAGCTCGCCCGTCACGAGCTCGGCGAGCTCAGGCCTGTCGCCCAGTTCGAGGTAGCGGCGCGCGATGCGCGCATCCGTCTTCGCGAGGCTCATCGCGACGTTGTCGATCATCGAGCGGAACAGTGGCCACTCCGCATACGCGGCCTGCAGCTGGTCGAGGTCTCCGACCGCCTCCAGGGCAGTACCCAGCCCAAACCAGCCGGTGAGGTTGATGCGTGCCTGCGTCCACGCGAACACCCACGGGATGGCACGAAGATCCTCGAGTGACTCAACCGAGAGGCCGCGGCGCGCTGGGCGTGAGCCGAGCGCGAGCATGCCAACCTCTTCCATCGGGGTGACTCGAGCGAACCATGGTGCGAAGCCCGGCGCCTTGACGAGCGCGAAGAATCGCTCGCGGGAAGCCGCATCCATCGTTGCCGCGACGCTGGAGTACTTCTCCGCGGCGTCGGCATTCCGCGACTCCGTCGAGGGAGCAGAGGCGAGGAGCGTCGCCGAGATGACCTGGTCGATGTGCCGCGCGGCGATGTCCGGGTCGCCGTACCTGGCGAAGATCACCTCGCCCTGCTCGGTGAGCTTGAATCGGCCGTCGACCGAGTGTGGGGGCTGCGCGAGGATCGCCACGTTCGCCGGTCCGCCACCGCGGCCGAGGGCGCCGCCGCGGCCGTGGAAGAGCGTCAGCTCGATGCCGTTCTCCCGCGCCCAGGCTGCAATCTGACTCTGCGCCTCGTAGAGGGCGAGCGTCGCGGCGACGGGGCCGACGTCCTTCGACGAGTCGGAGTAGCCGAGCATAACCTCGAGCTTGCGGCCGTTCGCGGCGAGCAGCTCGACGACCTCAGGCTGCTCGAGCATCTCGGCGAGGATGCGGGGTGCCGCCTGCAGGTCGGCGAACGTCTCGAAGAGCGGGATCACGTTGAGGGCTGGCGGCGTCGCGCCCGGCCCCGTGGCCGCAACCGCCAGCTTGTAGACGTTGGCGATATCCTCCGACGACTGCGTGAAGGACACGATGTAGCGGCCGGCGGCGCGAGGCCCGTGGCGTTCCTGGATGAACGCGATCGAACGGAACACGTCGAGCACCTCGGCGGTGAGCTCGCTCGGCTCAGCATCCGAGGACTGCTCCGCGAGCTCGGCAAGCACCTTGCGGTGAACCTGGGAGTGCTGGCGCACCTCGAGCTCCGTGAGGTGGAAGCCGAAGGTCTCCACCTGCCAGATGAGGTGCTGCAGTTCACCGTAGGCGTGGCGCCCCGCGCCGGCCGCTACGAGCGAGGCCTGCAGGATGCGCAGCTCGCGCAGCAGTTCGTCCGGCACCTTGTAAGCCAGGTCAGCATTGCGGCGTCGGGTGGCCTCGATGCGCCGCGCGATGAGCAGCAGGACCCGGCGGTGTGGCTCCCCAGGTGAGCGCTGCGCGATCTCGGCGGCGGCCGCCTCGTCGGCGCTGCCGAGGCGCGCGAGCAGGGTTGCCGCAGCAGCGTCAAGGGGGGTCGTGTCTGAACCGAGCGTGAGCGTGCGACCGATGCGAGCGGATGCGCGCTCGAGGCCGAGCAGAACGTGCTCGGAGGCGATGACTGCTGCCTGACGGCTGACCTTCGCTGTCACGAACGGGTTGCCGTCGCGGTCTCCACCGATCCAGGAGCCGACTCGCACAAACGGCTCCGCGATGGGCGCAGCGGTGCCCGAGAGCGCGCCCTGCAGCGCTTCGTCGACGCGGCGGTAGACGCGTGGCACGGTCGTGAAGAGCGTCTCGTCGAAGACAGCCATGACGGTGCGCACCTCGTCGACGGGTGTCGGCTTGTCGCTGCGCAGCGGCGAGGTGCGCCACAGCAGGTCGATCTCCTCGAGCAGGCGACGCGTGAGCTCCTGAGCGGCCGGGCTGCCTTCGGATGCACCTCCCAGCAGGCGCAGTTCGTCGCGTTCCTCGAGCAGGTCGCTGATGCGCCTGATCGCCGACGAAACCGCGCGTCGGCGAGCCTCCGTCGGGTGCGCCGTGAACACCGGGTGGAAGCGGAGCGCGCGCACCCGCTCGGCGGCACCGTCCGCGCCGATCTCTTCGCTCAGGCGCGCGAAGGCCTGCGAGATCGTGTCCTCCTGCTGCTTCGCGGGTGATGCCCCGCGGGCACGTAGAACGCGGACACGGTGGTGCTCCTCGGCGAGGTTCACCAAGTGGAAGTAGCAGGTGAAGGCTCTGGCGACTTCGTCGGCCCGGGCCGGCGACAGCGTATCGACGAGCTCCTCGGCGGATGCGAAGTCGTCGTCCGCGGATATGCCGCCATGCTCGTAGGCCGAGATCGTCAGGCGACGGAGCCGCTCGACGTCGCTGAGGAGGTCTGCGCCTCCCGTCTCAGTGAGGACCTGGCCGAGCAGGGTGCCGAGGAGGTGCACGTCAGAGCGCAGCTCATCTGGCAGTTCAGCGCCAGCCTCAGTGCGGCTGGCGGGGGAGTTCGTGGGGGCTTCGAGCATGAACACAGGCTACCGACGCTGTGTATCGACAATGTGACACGTCATCGATCATGACCGGGAATGACATTTGCGCGAGTGAAGTTGCCTTCCGCATGGGTTCAGCAACGTCGTCAACAGCACACTTGGCATCGCAGGGTGCCGACCGAGTCCGCACGGCCCAGGCCGCTCGGTACGGGAGCCCGGAGGACCTGAGGGTCGTTGAAGGCTCCCTTGAGGCGCCGGCCGCCAACGAAGTGACGATCGAGACGCGTGCGATCGGGGTCAACGGCTTCGACGCAAAAATGCTGTCAGGGGTGTTCGGGCGTGACGAATCGGCCCTGCCGCTCGTGCCAGGCCTCGAGCTTGCCGGCGTCATCACCGCGGTCGGCGACCAGATCGCCGCTGACGGAAGCTTCACGATCGGCGACGAGGTAGTGTCGGCCATGTCGAGCGGGGCCTACGCGACATCCGTCAACCGCGACGCGGCGGGGCTGCTCCACAAGCCGAGCGACCTGACGTTCGAGCAGGCCGCCGGGCTCGTTGTTGTCGGCGGAACGGCGGCCCAGCTGGTCGCAGCAGCAGCGCCGATCGAGGGGCAGACGATCCTCATCCACGGCGCATCCGGTGCGGTCGGGCGCCTCGCAGCGCAGTTGGCGATTGCCGACGGCGCGCGCATTATCGGCACCGCCTCTCCCAAGCACCACGAGGGGCTGCGCGAACTCGGTGTCGAGCCCGTCTCCTACGGCGAGGGCCTCGAACAGCGTGTGCGCGACATCTCGCCAGACGGCGTCGATGCCGCCCTCGACACCGTCGGCAACAACGAAGCCATCGACGTGTCGCTCGCGCTCGTCGGCGACCCCAGGCGGGTCTTCACGATCGCCGGCTTCGCGCGCCTCGACTCGGGCATCGTCCCCATCGACGGCAGGCCAGAGCAGCCCGCCGCTGAGGTGCGAGTCGCCTCACGGCCGGGGCTCCTGCGATCGCTCGCGACGGGGCGATCTCGTTCCCCATCGCTGCGACGTTCCCCTTCGAGCAGGCGGCAGAAGCCCTCACTCTCGTGGCGAGTGGTCGGGCCGGCAGCAAGGTCATTCTGGTGGTCGGGTAACCGGGGCTCTCCCGCGGTCAGGGGTCACGCCTCGGAGGACGGGCTCTCGAGGTAGTCCTCGAATACGGGCTTCTCGAGCCCGTCTTTCGCCGCGAGCATCGTGTCCAGGTAGAAGTTCCAGCCGGCCAGTACGTCCTTCAGCATGGCTACAGGAACATCGAAGTGCTCGAAGATCAGCAGCGTCGCGTCAGCAACTTGGTCAGCGGGTGGGTTAGCGGTCGAGGCAGGGCCCTCCAACGTGATCCGCAGATGCCACGAACCCGCGGCATCCTCGGTCGTGACCTCGAGCACGCTCGGCGCTTCGCAGCGTCGGATCGTCGCCCCGCTTGCGGGGGCTCCCTCCTCGGCGACGAGCTGCAGGCCGATCTGGCCGGCGCTCTCGTCGATGTAGTGCCAAGGGCCGATCCACTGCGCGGTCTTGTCGCTGTGCGTCAGCCACGGCCACAGTTCTTCTCGAGATACCGCGACGGTGCGCTCGATGCGGATCGACTCAGTGCCGGCAGCGGCGGAGGTTTCTTCAGACATGGGGGTATCTCAGCACACGTCTTCGGGAAGCAGGTCGAACTCCGCGAAGCCGTGTCGAACGCCGTTGACCTGCAGCTCGACCGCGTGCGTGCCCGGGTGATAGCGGCGCGTCGTGATCGGCTTGATGGAGTGGCGCTTCGAGATGGTGAGGGATGCGCCGGGCGCGAGCGTCGTCGTCGAGATCTTGAAGGTCTTCGGGGTCCGACTCCCGTCGGCCTTGACGTGGTGCACGACATAGTCGACAACGAGGTTCACTGGTGTCTCGCCGCGGTTGCTGACGACCGCGCCGATGAGCAGTTCCTCGCCGAGGACAATGCTCGTGCGGTCCAGCGTCGGGCCGTCAACAACAACTTCGGCGGAGCCGAAGCCGAGAAGGCCAAGAGCCACGGGATCGCCGCGCTTCACGAGCGTCCTGAGGGCGTGGCGCACAAGCTTTGGCGTGTTCTCGTCCCCGTCCGAGAGCCAGGCGGCGGCCATCTCGCACACAAGCGCCGAGTCGTGCCTGCTGATGTCGTTGAGGTGGTTCGCGACCGACCGGCGAACGTACTCGCTCTCGTCTCGGTACAGCGCATCCAGGATTGGCGCCGCCAGTCGAGCATCGCGAGTGATCGCCGCCACACGGGTGCCCCACGGCAGGTAGGGGCGGGTCCCCTCGGACGCGAGGCGCCGCACGTGTTCATCGTCGCTCGTGGTCCACTCGAGCATGATCTCCAGCGTCCGCTCGAGTCGTGCGCGCAGCATGGCCCGCACCGCCCATTCGCACGTGAGCCGAGGGGTCAGTTCGGCGAGCAGCTTCATGCCATCATCGAACGCGCCGTCACTGCCATCTGCAATGGATGAAGCCGAGACGGCGCTCGAGACGGGCCACACCATCCACCCGGTGAGCGTCGGCGACTGCAGCGCACGCCGCACGATCGCGGCGAACTCCGAATACGGCACGGGCAGGTCCGCCACGAGGGAAGACGCGAGGTGTGAGCTCCGAGCGCCGAGGGCGAGGTCATCGAGCTCCGCGGTCGCGCTTCGGGTTGCTGCAAGCGAACGCCCGTCTGAGACCGACTCGAACAGGTCTGTCATGGCCGTTGCCTGCGGGCGTCCCAGTAGTTCGTCAGCGAAAGGCATGTGCCATCTCTTCCCGGCGCGATGTCACTCGCGCGGCCGGCTCGCCCGAGCGCCGCAGTCAAGGCGGCGGCGCGCGGCGACGATTTTCAGTCGTTCACCACATACTCGCTGAAGACGGCGTCGAGCAGGGACGTGACGCGCTCAGCGTTCTCGGGCGGTGCGAGGCCAGGCAGGATGATCCGCCAGTGCAGGGCAACGCGATCAACGATGTCCTGACGCTTGCTGACCGCGCCCGAGAGCAGCTGTGTGCCCGTGAACGTCGACACGAGCAGCGAACTGAGGTCGGCCGCCCTGAACTCTCGGCGCAGGTTTCCCTCACGCTGGCAGATCTCGATCAGCGGCTTGAGCCGGGCAAGCCAGTCGAGGTACGGGCCGTAGGCGAGGAAGTTCGAACCGATCTCCGTCGTCACCAGCACTCCCGCGAGGACAACAACGTCCGTGCGGAGGAGCTCAGCGAAGGCGACCGAGACCTTGAGGAGTGCCTCCATGCCGCTGGTCGCCGTGCCCGTTGCATCCGTCACGGTCTGCGTGGCGCGAGCTGCGTACTCAGCCAGGACGGCCTCGGCAACCGCATCTCGCGTCGCGAAGTGGTGGTAGAAAGCGCCGTTCGTCACACCGGAGTTCGCGCGGATCCGCGCAAGCGTCGATCCCGCGAAGCCGTATTCCACAAACGTCATGGCGGCCGCCTGAACCAAGCGGCTCCTGGTTTCGACGCTGCGCTGCTGTTGCGGCGCGCCGGCAGGACGGGGGAGGGCACTCATAGCCAGTGAGTGTAGTGACGATCGGGTCGGCTACCTGCGCAGTCGTGCGGCGAGTGGTCGCCCAAACTCACGAAGCACACTTGACTTCGGCCACGCTCTCCTCGGCCTGAGCGGCCGCCGTCGCGACGTGCTTCCCGAAGCGTCTGGCGCTGATGGAGACCACTTCGCCGATCTCCGCGAAGCGAGGGCACACAAGCGACACGTTGTGAGGAGGCTCCCCAGTGAGGTGCTCATGCGCTTCAATGCCAGCTTGTGCGAAGAGCATGCCGGGAATGTGGTCGACGTCGTGGTCGAAGATGAGGCGGTTCGCCGAAGGCCAGCCGAGGTGCGCCTGGAGGTCAGTGCCGTCCACGGACACTTCGTCGAGCGCGTCGTCGGTTGTGGGATCAGCTTGACGCGGCACCCGAAGGTTTCGACGCCGGAGGGCCTCATACGTGCGCCGAGGTACGCACCGGAACGATCCGGAGCCGGTCGCCACCTCTTCGCCTTCGAGCTCGAACACGGCATGGGCGGTCATCTCGTCGCAGCGGCCTGCGTGCACTCGGGCATTGCTGATGTGGACGGCAGCGGTCATCTCCGAGGCCCGAGTGGCGATCGCGCGTGCGAAGGGCTCCGAACCCTGGAAGCTCAGCTTGTTGAGAAGAAAAGCCCAATCCAGCGGAATGCCCCCTGCCCGGTGGCCCATGAGGAGGCCCAGCTGGCGCGTGACCTCGAGGCCGAGCAGAGTCGGCGACGTTACGGCGTGCAGCCTGCCTCTCCCGCCGACTCCCTCAGCGGCTGTCTGAATCGGCTCGACCACGGCACGAAGCCTCGCGCGGTAGTTGTCTGGTCGCACCTCCTCGACAGTCGCGACGAGCATCGTCTCCTCGCTGTCCTTGTGCACAAGTTCCCGACTTACACGCATCTCTGCTCCTTCGGATTCGCTCTTCGGGCACGAACGCGGCTCTCATCGGGGAAGCCGCTCCCCGGCTTGACGCGTCAACGTGCGTCTCGCTGGATGTGAAGAGGGCTTCGTCATCGAATGCCCACAAACAGAGCGTCCTGTATGTTACCTTGCCCGAAGGGGGCATCTAAACATCAGTGGTCAAGAAGTGACGGGGGAGTCATGGGAGTGCTCGTTCATCCGGACCAACAAGTGCACCCCGCGGTGCAGCGGGCGCTTGATGACGGACGGTTGCGTGCCGTCTCGAACCATCGCTCGGGCCATCCCTGGCTCCTCGCGCGTCATTGGGAGCGCACCCTCACGGAGGTCCGCACCAAGCACCTCGATATCGTCATCCTTAGTCACCTTGACGGCGAGACGGCAACCGCGGTGGTGCTGCTGGCGCAGGGGCGGCGGACACTCGAGGAGCTGGATGACCTGCAAATGCTGCTCCCGGAATCGACGATCGTGATCGCGAAGGACGAAGCGGGGGAGACCCGCGTCGAGGGGGCACTCGCGGGGCAGAAGCGAGCCGTGTGGGTGGAAGAGGGCTCAGTGGCGTTCGTGAGCGACGACCGTGGGCTCCTCATGGATATCTTCGCGCTCGGTGGCGAACGTCAGGGGCGCGACCCACAGGGTGACGATCGGCAGGAGAGAGTCGGTTGGATGCCGCTCTGGACTGTCCCGACGGGGATGTGGCTGCATACGAATACCGGCGCCATCCCTCGCGTTCGCGCCGTCGCCGCGGCGGGGACTGCGCGCGCAAGTCGGCCGAGCTGACCCAGCACGCCGGATGGCCCGCGCGGGCGACGGCACCACCGGCGGCGCCGGACGCTGTGCGCGCCGGACGGTGCGTGCGCCGCTGGAGTTTCCTGCGTCAGGCCTGCAGTGTGGCGGCGTACCAGTCGAGGTCAGCCTGGGTCAGCCGGACGCCCTCCTTCGCGCGCACGCCCGTGCGGCTGCTGAGCAGCTCGCCGCTGTAGCTGTGGTCGACGTAGGCGCGCTGCAGGAGCTGAGCGGGGACCTGCGCCAGGAGTGGGTGATCGATGGGGGTGTCACGGTCGGAGAGCGTGATTCCGAGCTGGTCGGCGACGAGCGTCAGGATCTCTCGAAATGTAGCCGGGGCGGGGTCTGCTGCGTGGAAGACGGATTCCTCGATCGTGTCGAACCCGATCGCGAGGGCCGCGCCCTGTGCTGCCAGCGTGGAGACGTGAATCGTCGACAGCCGTGCGCCGCCGCCGCCCACCCAGCCGCTAACTGCCTGCACCCCAGCAAGCGCTGTCGGTAGGAACCAGCGATCCCCAGGGCCGTAGGTCAGTGCTGCCCTGACCACTTTGCCCCCTGCTTCCAAGACGTGGGACTCGCCTTCGTTCCGCGAGGCGCTTGCTACGGACATCGGATGTGCGGAGAGCTCGCCCTCCCGGGCGAGCCGGTGTGGGCCAGGGCCGTAGACAGCGGTTGTGCTCACGTAGACGATTCGTGTTGCCGTGCGCCGGCACTCGCCAACGAGAGCTGCCGTTCCGAGGTCGTTCACGGCAGTGGCGACGCTCGCGTCCGCGCCGACGTAGCTCGCGGCGTGGACAACAACGTCCACTCCGGTGGTGAGTCCCTCGAAGCTCGACGGGTCCGTCAGATCGGCGCGGAAGATCTCGGTCTTGCTGTCCGGCGCGGCGGAACCTGGGCTCCTGACCAGGAGTCGGACCCCCGACACATCTGGCATCGATTGCAGCTGCTCCTGCACGGCCGCGCCGACGAACCCTGTTGCTCCAGTAAGAAGTACCTTCATGCCGCCCCCAGCTCTGTACCGTTCCGATCAGCGTATCTGCAGGAAACCGCGAGTGCCGGCGCCCGACGACGGTCGGGCACTGACATCCTTGATCCATGAAGCTCTCGCACCGCGCCCAGACAGTCGAGCCGTTCCACGCCATGGCCTTCGGGCAGCGTGCCGCCGAGCTCGAGGCGCACGGACACCGTGTTGTGAAGCTCTCACTGGGGGAGCCGGACTTCGGTGCGCCCCCGGCCGTACGCGAGGCGATGCGCGACGCCATGGACGGTCGGCCACTCCCGTACACGGTGGCGTTCGGCCTGCCAGCGCTTCGTGAGGCGATCAGTGGGTTCTATCGCTTCCGCCACGGGGTCGACGTCGATCCGGCGCGCATCGTCGTGACTTCGGGCGCGTCCGCTGCCTTACTGCTCGTGGTGGCAGCGACAACCGACACGGGCGACGACGTCATCATGGCCGACCCGTCGTACCCCTGCAATCGTCAGCTCGTGCAGAGCTTCGGCGGTCGCGTGGTCAGCGTGCCGACAACCGTCGAATCGCGCTACCAGATCGATGCGCGCAGCGTCGAGCAGGCCTGGACCGAGAGCACGTCGGCGCTCATGGTCGCGACGCCCTCGAACCCGACGGGCACTTCGGTCCCGTTCGACGAACTGACCGCGATCTGCGAGTTCGCCCGCGAGCGAGGAGCCTGGCGCATTATCGACGAGATCTACTTGAACCTGTCCGACCCAGGTTCGGACGGCAGTCCGCCGCGGAGCATCCTGAGTGTAGATCCGGACGCCATCGTCATCAACAGCTTCTCGAAGTACTTCGGCATGACCGGGTGGCGACTCGGCTGGGCGGTGCTGCCAGAGGTGCTTGTTCCGGCCGCTGAGAAGCTCGCGACGAACTACTTCCTCTCGGCCTCCGCGCCGGCGCAGATCGCGGCACTGTCAGCGTTCACGCCAGAGTCGCTGGCGGTCTGCGAGGAACGCCGACTCGAACTGGCCGCTCGGCGGGCGGTCGTGCTGGACGGACTCGAAGCCATCGGACTGCCCGTTCCCGTGCTGCCTGACGGTGCCTTCTACGTGTACTTCGACGTGGCAGGCACAGGGCTCACGGCGTGGGAATTCTGCCGCCGCGCCCTCGAGGAGGAGCTCGTCGCCCTCACCCCCGGGCGAGACTTCGGGTCCAACACTGGTGAGACGCACGTGCGGCTCTCTTACGCTGCATCCCGGAGCGAGCTCGTGGAGGGGCTGAGCAGGCTCGGCAAGTTCGTGCGGGAGCTGCGCGACTGAGGTCACCTGGCTGCTCACGATCCGCCGAGGCAGAGGCTGCGGGCCATTGGGTGGTGCTGGTCGGCGAGACTTGCTCGTCTCCACGTGGGCGGGGAGGATAGCTGCATGGTAGCAGTCCTCGTCGAAGACGCGTCCTTCAATCGTGGCGGCGTGCTGGTGCTCGCAGGGGTGACGTTCAACGTGGCGGAGGGGTCGGCCCTGTGCCTCACGGGGGCGAATGGCTCGGGCAAGACAACCGTGTTGCGCGCGCTGTCTGGCGTTGTGCAGCCAAGTGCGGGGCGAATCCTCGTTGCTGGTGAGCCAGTGGATGAGCGAAGTCCAGCCTTCCGGCGCAGGCTCGCCGCGTTGGTCGGTTCGGTTCCCTTTTCCCTCACCCTGACCGCCAGGGAGCATCTGATCGCGGTCTCCTCTTCCTGGGGCTCCAGCGTTACCGACGCGAAGGCCACAGCCGACCGTGTGCTGAGTCGGCTCGGTCTCGATCAGCTCGCTGAGCGCTTCCCGCACGAGCTCTCCTCCGGGCAGTTCCAGTTGCTCTCCCTGGCTACGGTGCTGGCGCGCCCGTTCGAAGTGCTGGTGCTCGACGAACCAGAGCAGCGCCTTGACGCTAATCGGCGCGAGTTGCTCGCGCGCATTCTCTCTGAGGAACGTGAGCGCGGAGCGGTCGTTGTCATCGCGACTCACAGCCAGTCGCTCCTCGATCAGCTGCAGGCGTCGGAGTTCGACCTCGGTCGGCAAGATGGTGAGGGGCGTCAACGTGCGGCGTGACGGCGCCTACCGTGTGTACTTGGTTGTAGCTGTCGGCCTGGTTGCGGTGGCGCCGCTGGTGCGGATGCTGTTCCTCGCCCTCTTGGAGCCTTCGTCGCTTGTTTGGCTCTCCTCAGGGGACTTCGCGGGGCAAGTGCACCTGCTTGCGGCGGCGGTGGTGCCTGTCGGCCTGATCGTCGGTACGGTCCGCGGGTCGGCACTCCTGTCGCCATTCGCCACCGTGACGCTCGCTTCCAACCACCTACCAAGGCGTGTGACGCTCCGCCGTGCCTTCCAGCGGACCCTTCTGGTGGTCTCTGTTGCGGCCGTCGGGCTGGCTGTCCTCCTCGGAAGTGCACTTGTTGTGGGGGCCGCCGGTTCACCGCTTGCCGCACTGAACTTGGTGGCCGCTGCCGCCACGCTGGCCTGCCTCGGTGTCGTGGCGGCCCTTGTGGGCGAGCTGCTGGGCAGCGCGCGGGCGTGGGGAGCGGCGGCCCTGTTCGGCGCCTTCGGACTGTCCCCGATCGGTATCGGGGCGTGGCTGTCCTCGACTTGGGCAGACTTGTCGGCTGGGGCCGCCGCAAGCGGGTCGGTGCCCGCGGGCACCGGCGGTGCAGGACTCGGCGGCGTGCTCTGTCTCGCTGCAGCTGCCGTTCTTGCGCTGGCGTGTGTTCCCGCGCTTCTTGACCGCCTGCGAGGTGATGTCTTGCTCATGCAAGCCAGGCGCCGCGAGGCTGCCCAGATGGCAGTGGCCACTGGCGAGCTGTCGGATGCGGCAGCGCCGTACCGCGAGCCACCGACGATCGGTCGGCGGCTGCCGGCGGTTGTCGGCGGGCCCCGCGCCGTTGCCATGCTGGTGCGTGACGCGGTGGGCGCACTCCGAACGCCGCAGCGAACGGTGCTCGGTGTCGCCGGATTGGCGTGCGCCCTGCTGCTGCTCGGAGTGACGCAGGGCCCGGGTGGCGTCGGCACGTTCGCCGCGGTGGCAGCCGCCCTCGGTTCGGTTGCGGTCTACCTTTCGCTCGGCGCTTTTAGTGACGGGTTCAGGCAGGCCGCCGAGGCGGCGGCCGGCCCCGCGGTCTTTGGAACCCCAGTGGGGGAGCAGTTCTTACTTCATGCCGTGTTCCCCGTGCTCCTGGTCGTTCTTACGGTCGGGGTCACGGCGATGCCCTCCGGCGGCAGCCTTGCCCCTCTCCTTGGCGGTCTCGCCATGGTCGCGGTGCGCGCGTACGAGGCCGCGCGCGGTTCGCTGCCCCCGCTGCTGCTGACGCCCATGCCGAGTGAGATCGGCGACCTTTCGGCGTTGGCGCGCCTTGTCTGGCAGTTTGACTCGGTGCTCATCGCGGCGGGGCTCGGCGCGGCGACCATGCTGTCCTGGTCTGCCGGGCTTCACGTCCTCTCATTTGCGGTACTCGGAGCGGGAGCCTCGGTGCTTGCTCTCGCGACACGCGTGCGGCTTCGTCAGAGTCGCGGGTAGCGAACCTCGTAGTGTGCTTCCACGAACTGGCCATGGGCCTGAGCTGAGGTCAGGTGGAGAGCCTCCGATTCGATGCGTCTGGGAAGAACGGGGGCCCCAGATTCGAGGGTGACCGGCGCGATCGACAGGCGCAGTTCGTTGAGTCGACCTGCATCGTAGAACTGCCCGGCCAGGTCTCCACCGCCAACAACCCAGACGCTGCCCTCGCCAGCGGCGGCCGCAATGTCGTCGAAGTGGTCGTCGACTGCACTGCGAACCACCCGGATGTTGAGGCCATCAGGAACGGGAAGGTCTCTCGTGGAGAACACGAACGTGGGGCGGTCGGCGTAGGACGCACGCCACTTGTCCGGATGCTCGTCGAGCCCCTCGTGGGCGTAGACCCACTCGTAGGTTGTGGAACCCATCACCAGGGCGCCGATGCCGTCGAGGAACGCGCCGAAGGCGTTGTCTTCCGGCTGGTCGACTACGAAGAGTCAGTCGAGCGAGTTGTTGTCGTCCGCGATGAAGCCGGAGAGGGTGGTGGCGGTGTTGTAGATCACGTGAGTCATGCGAGCAAGTTAACCCCGACCACCGACAAAGACGAAGAGCGCCGAACTGGAACCGATAAGACGCGGCACTGCGGAATCCGACACGCGACTGACTCTGGGAATGCCGGGCGCATCCCAGGCGCTGTGACATGCATGCGCAAGAAAATCGGCTTCCTCTCGTTCGGTCACTGGCACCCGTCTCCGCAGTCGGGAACACGTACCGGAGGTGACGCGCTTGTGCAGTCGATCGAGCTGGCCGTCGCCGCCGAGGAGCTGGGCATCGACGGCGCCTACTACCGGGTCCACCACTTCGCGCGGCAGCTCGCCGCGCCGTTCCCGCTGCTAGCAGCGGTCGGGGCTCGGACGAGTCGCATCGAAATCGGCACGGGCGTCATCGATATGCGCTACGAGAACCCGCTGTACATGGCAGAAGAGGCGGCCGCGGCCGACCTCATCAGTGCGCACTCCGGTGGTGTGGGGCGACTGCAGCTCGGCCTGAGCCGTGGGTCACCCGAGCCGGCCCAGGACGGTGCTCATGCGTTCGGGTTCACCCCGCCCGAGGGCAAGACCGACGACGAGCTGGCGCGCGCCAAAACCGAGCTCTTCCGCGCAGCCATCAACGGTGCCGGACTCGTAGCGGGCAACCCGCAGATGACGGGGTCCACAGCTCCGCTTCCTATCCAGCCGCAGTCTCAGGGGCTCGACGACCGAATCTGGTGGGGTTCAGGGAGCCGCGCGAGCGCAGTTTGGGTGGCGGAGCAGGGCATGAACCTCATGAGTTCGACGCTGCTCACTGAGGACACCGGTGTGCCGTTCGACCAGCTGCAGGCCGAGCAGATCCAGGGCTTCCGTGATGCGTGGGCGGCCGCCGGCCACGCACGAGAACCGCGGGTATCCGTGAGCCGAAGCGTCATTCCGATCACAACCGACGAAGACGTCACCTACTTCGGCGGGCGCGGCGGGAGCGAGGGGGACCAGGTCGGCATGCTGGAAGGTATGCGCTCCAGATTCGGGCGCACCTATCAGGGCACGCCCGACCGCATCGCCGAAGAGCTTGCGGCAGACGCGGCCGTCCAATCGGCCGACACGCTGCTTCTGACGGTGCCGAATCAACTTGGCGTGGCGTACAACACCCGCATGCTCGCAACGATCGCCGAGCACATCGCTCCGTCGATCGGCTGGTCCCGGGAGGCCTAGCCGCCGCCGCTTGGCTCGCCTATCGAATGACGCCGTAGCGGAGATGCACGACGCCGGACTCGAACGTGCGGGAGTCGAGCAGCTGGAGCTTCGTGCGTCGGTTGTTACGCGAGAAGAACGGGGTGCCGCCGCCGACGAGCACGGGGCAGACGCGGAGTAAGTACTCGTCGATCAAGTCCAGATCGGCCACTTGATGAGCGAGCTCGGCGCCGCCGATCGCGATTGTGCCATCGCCAGGTTCGGCCTTCAGTTGCGCGATCTCGTCGGCGAGGCTGGCTCCCGCGAGTCGGGTATTGCCCACGACCTCCGAGATTGAGTTCGAGAAGACGACCTTCGGGAGGGCACGCCAGAGCTCGGCGAACCCGAGCTCGAGTTCGCCCCAGTCCTGCTCCTCGGCACCCGGCTCCCAGTAGACCATCGTCTCGTAGAGGCGCCGGCCCATGAGATGCACGTCGGCGCCGCGGACCTCATCGGTCGCCAGACGGAAGACTTCCTCGCTTGGGTCACCCCAGTCGAAGTGGCCGTCCTCATCCTTGATGTAGCCGTCCAGCGTGAGGGCGAGGGAGTAGGTGACCTTGCGCATGACCGAACCTCCTTGTTCGAGAATCTGAACCTACCACCGGGAATCGACGCGCACGAAGGTAGGGGCGGACCAGCGAGACACGCCTAAGGATCTGGGTTTTTCTTGGCTTGCTGCGACGTGGACGTGGATTGTCGGTGGTCCGGTCCAAGCTGTGGTCATGAACGACTTCGACGACGATGGTGAACCGCTGAAGGTTTTGGGGCTTGATCCTCACGACCCGGCGTCGGTCGTGGTGTGGCGAGAGTTCCTGTTGGATTGGGATGCGCACCTTGCTGTCATGGCGGCAGCGGTGGCTGCGGATCAGGTGCGGGTGCGGGCGAAGTTGGCTGAGATGGCGTCGGTGCTGGATGCGTTGGAGGGCACCACGGAGCACGCCATGCATGTGCAGTCGGTCGCGGCGGAGGTCGCGTTGATCGAGCAGATCGGGCAGTCGGCGGCCGAGGGCGCGTTGTCGGACGCGGGTATCGCGGTGCGCGAGTTCCCCGGCCTCGTGGACGCGCTCGGTGACGGGAAGCTCAGCGAGGAGCAGCTGCGGGTCCTCACGGGGGCTGGGTTGTCGGCTCATCGCGTTTGAGAGTGTAGATAGGGCCTGAATCCTCCGGTCTCGAGGAGTGATCTTGCGATGTAGTGGGTCAGGTTCCGGAAGCCGAGCGCGATACCGCGGAGGTGCTCGAGGCGCCCGTTAATGGCCTCGGTCGGGCCGTTGCTGCTCCCGGGATGATCGAAGAACGCGAGGATGTCGGCGGCCCGGCGCTTGAACGTGGTGCCGAGCGTTGCCAGCTCCGGGACCGTCTTCGCGGTAGCCTCGGCGAGCGCATTGATCACGGCGCGCAGCGCGGTCTTCCCGAGCTGCTTCCGGGGTTCTCGATAGGCAGTGATCACGCGTTGATAGATCGTCCAGACAGCCTCGACCTCGGCATGCTCGGGGTTCGCGAACACGCTCTCGAGACGCCCGATCTGACGCTCAGTGAGGAGCGTCGTCCCGGTGCGCAACGCTCGCCTGACGCCGTAGAGCGGGTCGCTCGTGCGGCCGCGGTGTCCGGTCGTTGCTTGCTGGACTCGCTGCCGGCAGGTATCGAGGGCGTCACCGGCCAGCTTCACGACATGGAACGGATCGAGGACCTCGACCGCGTCTGGGAGCTGTTCGACCGCGGCGGACTTGAAGCCCGTGAACCCGTCCATCGCGACGATCTCGACACCGGTGCGCCATGCGTCGGGGCGGGCTTCGAGCCAGTCCCGGAACACGGCCTTCGATCTGCCCTCGACCATGTCCAGAAGGCGGGATGGGCCTGTCTTGGCGCGGATCGGGGTGAGGTCGATGATCACGGTCACGTACTTGTCTCCGTGTCGCGTGTGTCTCCAGACATGCTCATCGACCCCGATCGTGGTGACGTGCTCGAAACGGCGCTCATCGTCGATGAGCAAGCGATGCCCTTCGGCCAGGACGGCGCGGTTCGCGGCGTCCCAAGACACATCAAGCGCTTCAGCGACTCGCGCGACCGAGAGATGCTGACACACGAGCGAGACCAGACTCCATCGCAGCGCGGCTCGGGAGAGCTTCGCGCGAGGTGCGGCCGCGGCGGTCGTGTCTTGCCGCCAAACGTGCTTGCAGTGCTCGCACCGGTAGCGGCGCACCTGGAGCAGGAGCACAGTAGGTCGCCATCCGGAAGGTTCGTGCGCGAGCCTGCGCGTCACCGAGTCTCTCAGCCTCCCCTGGCTGCCGCAGCGGTGACACCAGTCATCGGCCTCAACGACCCGGCACATGAGGACCGTTCGCTCGTGCGTCACGAGCTGCCCGGTCACCTCCAGCCCGAGGTCGTCAAGACGGCAGAAGGTCGTGAGGTTCGGCGACTGGAGGGTAGCGTTACGCATGTCGAGGTCTCTCGGATGGGTGTGTAGGAACTTCCATCCTGGGAGACCCCGACCTCTACCAGCGCAAAGACGCGCTACCCCACTCCTACACTCTCAAACGCGATGAGCCGGGTTGGCTCATCGCAATCGAGGGTGTAGGTGGGATCTGAATCCTCCGGCTTCGAGTAGCGATCTGGCAACATAGTTCGTCAGGTTTCGGAAGCCGAGCGCTGAGCCTCTGAGGTGTTCGAGGCGACCGTTGATCGCCTCCGTGGGGCCGTTGCTGGTGCCGGGGCGGTCGAAGTAAGCGAGCACGTCAGCGGCGCGCTGTTTCAACGTTCGGCCGAGGCGGCGGATCTCGATCAGCGCGGTGGGAACACCGCTGGTGACGGCGTCGATGACGGCCTGCATCATCTGCTTGCCCTTGGTCTTGTCCGGTTCACGGTAGGCGGCAACGATGCGCTGGTAGATTCCCCAGGTCGCTTCAACCTCAACATGATCATCACCGGTGAATAGTGCTTGAAGGCGTGCGCGTTGCTTGTCGGTGAGGAGGCTGTCGCCGGTGTGCAGGGTGCGGCGGGCCTTGTAGAGCGGGTCGCCCGAACGGCCTCGATGCCCGAGCGTGGCCTGCTGAACGCGTTGCCGGCACCGATCCAGCCCGTCGCCGGCGAGGCGGACGACGTGGAACGGATCCATCACGGGGACCGCGTCGGGCAGCTCTTCGGCGGCGGCGGTCTTGAAGCCGCTGAACCCGTCCATCGCGACGACCTCGATCCGATCTCGCCACTGTTTCGGCCGCTGCGCGAGCCACTGCTTGAACACTGCCTTCGAGCGTCCCTCGACCATGTCCAGCAGTCGCGCGGGGCCGGTCTTGTCCCGCACGGGGGTGAGGTCGATGATGACCGTGACGTATTTGTCGCCCTTGCGCGTGTGACGCCAGACATGCTCGTCGACACCGATGGTGCTCACGCCGTCGAAACGGTGAGGGTCATCGATTAGACGTCGCTTGCCTTCGGCGAGGATCGCGCTGTTCGCGGTATGCCAGGACACCCCAAGCCCGGCGGCGGCACGAGAGACGGTGAGATGGTCGACCACGAGAGCTTCCAACGCCCACCGCACCCCGCTTCGGGAGATCTTCGTCCGCGGCGACGATGCCTTCGACATGTCCTGCCGCCAGGTGCGCTTGCAATGATCACACCGGTATCGACGAACCCGAACCTGCAGCGTCGTGGGCCGGTGACCGAACGGCTCATGCGCAAGACAACGAATCACCGTATCCCGAATGACGCCCTCGGCGCCGCACCCCCCGACACCACGGATCAGCCTCAACGGCCCGGCACTCGATCACCGCCCGATCCGGCTCCAGGCGCTGCCCGACAGCTTGCAGGCCGAGCTCGTCAAGGCGACAGAAGGTAGTCAGATCGGGCGCGGCAAAGGTAGCGTGGAACACGTCGAGGTCTTTCCGGTGGACAGCGTAGGAACTTCCATCCTGGAAGACCTCGACCCCTATCCACCAATCGCCGCGCGCATCCTGACTACACCCTCATCTGCGAAGAGCCACTAATTATCCAACAAACCACGCGAATAATCGAGGGTTGCGAACTCATGGCCGGATTCGTGCGACAGCCTCGCCTCTGCAGACACCACCACGTCATGAATCACGCCACCGCCTGGACCGCCACCCAACTCCCGGCGGCGTCATGCAACTCCGCACCCCAAGCGGCAAAATCATCACCGACCGACCCGAACACCACGACGTCCACTTCACACCCAACGACGAAAATCTCGGGCCATTGGAGCCATCGTCCTGGAGTAGTGGGGCGAGCCCGCCCGCCGTTGAGCCTTCGAAGAGGTCGGCTGCAGATGACGCTCCGTTCTGACCGAGGCCGGACCGTCGCGGAGCGCAGGCGATGCCCGGCCCCCGGCGAGGCTCTACGGGAGCATCCGACAACGCTGGGTGATGCCGAGCGGCAACGTGCGACGACGCTGCGCGATGGCGTACGGAAACGTCCGAGGACGCTGCGCGAGGCCGGACGGAGACGCCCGGCGACGCAAATCGGCAGGGCGTGCGGCGGAGGGCCCGGGGCGCACCGTCGAGGTGGACGGACAAGCGGCGGCACGGCCAAGCTGCCCGGGAATGCTGCGCGTCGCGCGAGGTCTGGTTGATCGGGATCTCGCCGAACCGGATCACCGATCGAGATCCCACCGATCAAGATCTGGCCGATCAAGATCTGGCCGATCGAGATCCCATCGATCGAGATCCCACCGATCGAGATCTAGCCGATCGAGATCCCACCGATCAAGATCTGGCCGATCGAGATCCCATCGATCGAGATCCCATCGATCGAGATCCCACCGATCGAGATCCCACCGATCGAGAGCCCACCGATCGAGAGCCCACCGATCGAGAGCCCACCGATCGAGAGCCCACCGATCGAGAGCCCACCGATCGAGAGCCCACCGATCGAGAGCCCACCGATCGAGAGCCCACCGATCGAGAGCCCACCGAACGAGATCCCACCGAACGAGATCCCATCGAACGAGATCTCACCAAACGAGGACTACTGGCTCCGATGCGGCGTGTGAGCCGGGTTTCTGCCGGGTGGATGGGCCTATCGGCGCTTGCGCTTCCCGCCTGAGCCGCCCGCCTTGGCGCGCTTTGCGGCCAACTGGGCTCCGCGACTCGTGCCAGACGACGTGCCGATCCGCTTGGCGGTTGCCTTCTTCTGCTGCTGTTCCTTGACACGACGCTCAGCCTCGGCGAGCGCCTGCTGTTCCTCGCGCTGCAGCGCAGCCGACTTCGCCCCGGTTCGTCCCCGAGAGCTTCCAGCGGTCCGTCCTCGAACGATGCCGACAAACTCTTCCGTGTCGAGACGGTCATCCTCAGCGGCCCAGACGATCGACACGGGCACTCGGGGGAGGTCGCTGATGACCCGGTATGTGACGTCCTTGCGCGCATGCTGCCTCGCCACCGACTGCGGCACGATCGCAACCCCCGCGCCTCCGGCGACGAGCTCCATCGCATCCGCCGGATCAGTAGTCATAGCCGACGCACCGGAGTCGAGCCCCAGACGTTCCGCAGCCTCTGCCCAGTCGGGAGTCCAAGCCGCGAGCACCAACTGCCAGTCGTCAAGCTCCTCGAGCCGCAAAGGCTCGTCGATGTCGAGATCCGACTCCACCGCGACCACGGCCACAACGTCCTCGGCGAAGAGATCGATCGCGTTCAAGCCCTCGAGCTCGAAGGGGTGTCGCACGAACGCGACCTGCGCGCCGTCGTCGAGAACGAGCTGGCGGGCCTCGGCAGCGTGCAGCGTCGCGAACTCCAGTGGCGTCTCAGCTCGCCGCTCCTCCCACACTCGAGACCACTTGCGTGGGTTGATGCCGGGGGCGAGAGCGACCGTGAGGTGCGTCGGAGTCTCCATGCCCGCAAGGCTACTGGGTACGATGCTCAAATGAGTGAATCAGAGGACCAGACCGCCGCGGACCGCGGGTCGGAACAGACGATGAAGCCGGCAACCGCCGCAAAGAAGCTCGGCATCTACCTGCCGGCCACCCCCGAAGCCTTCCAGGAGACCCCGCTCAGCCGAAGCGCCTTCCTCGAACTGCAGGAAACGCCGCCGGAATGGCTCCAGGAGCTGCGCCGGACCGGCCCCCACCCGCGCGACATCGTCGCCCGCAAGCTAGGCATCACCAACTCCGGCCTGGCCAGGGGCGGCGTCACCGAAGCTCTGACGACGGCACAGATCCAAGAGCTCCTCGAGCAGGCCCCCTCCTGGCTCTCCCACGAGCGAGGCGTACAGGCGAAGGTTCGGGAAGAGAACACCCGCGTCGTAGCACTGCACGCCAAGAACGCCAAGCGCGCCGACTGAGCCAGCCTTGGCCAAACTGCTCGCCATCTGCGCAGTCGCGCAGCTCCGCCACGACCCCGGCAGCGTCGGTGTCACCGCCATCGACAAGCGCCCCATCGAGGGCGCAGTCAAAGTGGGGCGCTACGGGGTCTACGGCGACGTGCAAGCCGACCGGAAGCACCACGGCGGCCTCGACCAGGCCGTCTACGCCTACTCGCAGTCCGACGCCGAGTATTGGGCCGGCGAACTCGGCCGCCCACTCGCGCCCGGCTTCTTCGGTGAGAACCTGCGCATCGACGGCCTCGATGTCAACGAGCTCCACATCGGCGACACCCTCCGAGTGGGCGACCCGAACGCCGCGGGTTCGTCCCGCGTCGTGGAACTCGTCGTGACCGCCCCGCGCGTCCCCTGCCAGACCTTCGCCAGATGGGTCGGGGGAGCGGATGAGCGCGGCTGGGTCAAGCGCTTCAGCACGGCAGGCCGCGTCGGCGCCTACCTGAGCGTCGCGAAGACCGGCAAGATAGCAGCCGGCGACCTCGTCGAGATCGTCACGCACGATCCGAACGCACCCACCGTGCGCGACGTGTTCACCGGCGCCCACGCCTGAGCCCGACCGTCGAGCGCGTCCCGACCGTCGAGCGCGTCCCGACCGTCGAGCGCGACCCGACCATCGAGCGCGACCCGACCGTTGAAGGTGAGGCCTTCACCGACGCGTCAGCCCCGGTTCGGGGGTGCGGGCGCCAGTCGGCCGGCCGTCATGCGCAAGGGGCCGGCGATCGCTGCTCGCGCGCCGGCCCCGAAGCTTCGCTCCTAGTCGGGCCGCCCGTAGGCCTCGAGCAGGCGCAACCACAACTCGCTCATCGTCGGGAATGACGGCACCGCGTGCCAGAGCCGAGTGAGTGGCACCTCGCCGACCACAGCGATCGTTGCCGCATGCAGCAGCTCTCCCACGTCGGGGCCCACCATCGTGAACCCGACAACAACGCCGCGGTCCTCGTCCACGATCATCCGTGCCGTGCCCTCGTAGCCCTCCGCGTGCAGCGAAGCGCCGGACACGTTGCCGATCGGAACATCGACCGAACGCACCCGCAGGCCCAGCTTCTCCGCCGCCGCGGTCGTCAAACCGACCGCCGCGACCTCTGGATCCGAATAGACGAGCTGCGGCACCGCCGAGTGGTCGGCCGTCGCGACATGGGCTCCCCACGGTCCGTCGTCGAGGGTGCGTCCCGCAGCGCGTGCAGCGATCGCATCGCCCGCCGCCCTCGCCTGGTACTTCCCCTGGTGCGTCAGCAGCGCGCGATGATTGACGTCGCCCGCCGCGTACAGCCAGTCGCTGCCGCGCGCGAGCATCGTGTCGTCCACGTCGATCCAGGAGGCGGGCTCAAGCCCGGCGACCTCGAGCCCGAGATCCTCGGTACGCGGGACTCGGCCCGTAGCGACCAGAAGCTCCTCACTTTGGAGTACGCGGTCGTCGTCGAGCGTCACCGTGACCCGGCCAGCCTCGTCGCGGGCGACGCTCGACGGGGAGGCACCCGTGATGATCGTCGCACCGCGAGAGCTGAGCGCCTTCGCGACGGCCTCGCCGGCGAACTGCTCGAACCCGCCGAGCACGCGGCTCCTCGCGACGAGCGTGACCTTCGCGCCGAGATCCGTGTACGCGGTCGCGATCTCGACAGCGACGACGCCGCCTCCGATGATCGTGATCGATTCGGGGATCGTCTTGACAGCCGTCGCCTCACGGCTTGTCCACGGGGCGGCGGCCGCGAGCCCAGGGATGTCGGGAAGGAGCGCGGCGGAACCTGTTGCCACGACAACTGCGACCCTCGCCGTGTACCTCGTGTCGCCCACCGTCACCTCTCGATCGCCAGAGATACGGGCGTGCCCGCGGACCAGGTCGATGCCCGCGCCCGAAAGCCACTTCACCTGTCCCTCGTCGCTCCAGTTGGAAACGTACGAGTCGCGTCGAGCGAGAACCGCCGCGACGTCCAGGTCGCCAGTCGCGGCCTCTCGGGCACCAGGGACCACGCGAGCCGCCCGAAGCGCCGAACCGCTGCGCAGGAGCGCCTTCGACGGTATGCACGCCCAATACGAGCACTCGCCGCCGACGAGCTCCTTCTCGACGATGAGCGTGCTGAGCCCGCCCTTCACCGTGCGGTCCGCGACGTTCTCGCCCACCGGCCCGGCACCGATCACGATGACATCGAACGTCGTCGAGACCTCCGCGCCCTCAGAAGCTACAGCGGTATCAGCGCCTTCAGCGCGCTCAGTGGCCACGCGCGATCCACTCCTCGAGGTGCGGCGCTTCCGCGCCGATCGTCGTCGCGTCGCCGTGACCCGTGAGCACGGTCGTCTCAGCCGGCAGGGTGAGCAGGCGCTCCGAGATCGACTGGATGATCGTCCCGAAGTCGCTGAAGCTTCGTCCCGTGGCGCCGGGTCCACCGCTGAAGAGCGTGTCACCGCTGAAGAGCGTTCCGAGAGCCGGCGCGTAGAAGCACACCGATCCAGGGGAGTGCCCCGGCGTGTGGAGCACCTGCAGGTCGATCTCGTCGATCACGATGCGGTCGTCGTCCGCGAGCTCGATGTCGGGCGCCACGTCAGGGTGGACCGCATCCCAGAGCATCCGGTCAGCGCCGTGCAGCGCGACGGGCGCGTTCACGAGGGTCGCGAACTCCTGCGCCGCCGCGATGTGGTCATCGTGCCCGTGGGTCAGGAGCACCCGGCGAACCCGGCGGCTCCCGACAGCGTCCCGAACTGCCTGCGCGTCGTGCGCCGGGTCGATCACCACGACGTCCTCGTCGTCGCCGACGAGGTACACGTTGTTGTCGACGTCCCACGTGCCCCCGTCGAGCGAGAACGTGCCGCTCGTCACGATGCGGTCGATGCGCACCTTGCCGTAGCCGCTCATAGTTCCACCACCGATCGGAGAACGGTGCCGTCCTTCATCCGCGCGAACGAAGCCTCGATGTCGTTGATTCCGATGCGCTCCGAGACGAAGGCGTCAAGGTCCAGCCTGCCGAGGCGGTACTGCTCGACGAGCATCGGGAAGTCGCGGCTGGGGAGGCAGTCGCCGTACCAGGACGACTTGAGCGAGCCGCCGCGACCGAAGACGTCGAGGAGTGGCAGCTCGAGCGTCACCTCAGGAGTCGGCACGCCCACGAGCACGACCCGACCCGCGAGGTCGCGAGCGTAGAACGCCTGCTTGTACGTCTCGGGACGCCCGACGGCCTCGATGACGACGTCGGCTCCGAACCCACCCGTGAGGGCCCGAACGCCCTCGACGACATCCTCTTCTCGGGAGTTGATCGTGTGTGTCGCGCCGAAGTGCGCCGCACGCTCGAGCTTCGCGGCGTCGATGTCGACGGCAATGATCGTCGTTGCCCCGGCAAGGGCCGCCCCGGCGATGGCGGCCATGCCGACCCCGCCGCACCCGATGACCGCGACGGACTCGCCGCGCTGTACCTCGCCGGTGTTGATGGCCGCGCCGATGCCCGCCATGACACCGCAACCGAGGAGGCCGACCGCCGCCGCGTCCGACTCCTCGTCGACCTTGGTGCACTGGCCAGCCGCCACGAGCGTCTTCTCGATGAACGCGCCGATGCCGAGCGCGGGGGAGAGCTCCGTGCCGTCCTCCAGCGTCATCTTCTGGGTCGCATTGTGTGTGTTGAAGCAGTACTGAGGCTGCCCCTTGGCGCAGGCCCGGCACTCCCCGCAGACCGCGCGCCAGTTCAGGATGACCCTGTCTCCGACCTCGATTTCGGTCACGCCTTCACCGATCGCGGAGACGCGGCCCGTGGCCTCGTGGCCGAGCAGGAACGGGAAGTCGTCGCTGATCCCGCCCTGCTGGTAGTGAAGATCGGTGTGGCAGACGCCACTCGTGATGATGTCGACCACGGCTTCGCCTGGCCCCGGATCGGGAACCAGCACCGTCTCAATCGACACCGGTTCGTTCTTGCCACGGACAACTGCACCTTTGACACGGGAGACCATGTGGCAATGGTAGTCGCAGTCTCCCTCGACGTATTCTTCACGGATGGTCATCCTGATCGATCCACCCGTCTGGCCCGCGCACGGCACGATGTTCTCGCACCTCGTGTCTGACTCGGCCGTCGAGGAGCTGCACGAGTTCGCCGCCCGAGCCGGCATTCGGAGCCGCGCCTTCGACGTCGACCACTACGACGTCCCCGCAGAGCAGTACGCCGAGCTCGTGGCCCTCGGCGCAACGCCCGTTGCAGGGTCGGAACTCGTGCGGCGCCTCGTCGCAGGGGGAGTGCGCGTACCTGCTCGCGATCGCCCGAAGCGCGCCCGACTGACGCTGCTTCGCCGCTGGGCCGAACTCGACCTTCCCGCGTCCGGCAGCGCGCCAGAGGTGACGGGCGAGACCCTGGCGACGGATGCGCTCCGTGACGACCTCCTCGACGCCTGGTCGGCCCCTCCCCGGCACTACCACGACGCCACCCACCTGCTCTCGGTGCTCGATGCCATCGACATCATGCGGCTCCGAGCATCCGAGATCGAATCGCCGCTGAGCGAGCGAGAGCTCCTCACGGCCAGGCTCGGCGCGTGGTTCCACGACGCCGTCTACGAGGGCGTCGCGGGCGAGGACGAGCGAGCCAGCGCTGCCCTCGCCGTGGAGCGCCTCGGCTCTCTCGGCGTCGACCCGGCCCTCGTGGCCGACGTCGAGCGGCTCGTACTCGCCACGATCGACCACCGGGTCGAAGCGGGCGACCGGGCAGGCGAGCTGCTCATGGATGCCGACCTCGCCGTCCTCGCCCGCTCCGAGGACGGCTACGCCCGCTACGTGGCCCTCGTCAGGCGCGACTACGCCCACGTGCCGGACGAGCAGTGGCGCCTCGGCCGGGCCTCCGTGCTCAACACGCTTCTGGCATCGCCGCGCCTCTTCGTCTCGCCGGCAGTCCCAGAAGACTGGGAGACGCGAGCGAGACGCAACCTGGAGAGCGAGCTCGCTGGGCTCGTCAGCTGAGGCGGCCCGAGCTACGCGCCCACGTAGCTCGCCAGGTGCTGGCCCGTGAGGGTCGAGGAGTCGGCGACGAGCTGTGCCGGTGTGCCCTCGAAGACGACCGACCCGCCGTCGTGCCCTGCCCCAGGGCCGATGTCGATGATCCAGTCCGCGTGCGCCATGACTGCCTGGTGGTGCTCGATGACGATGACCGACTTGCCGGACTCGACGAGCCTGTCGAGCAGCGAGAGCAGCTGCCGGACGTCCGCGAGGTGCAAGCCCGTCGTCGGCTCGTCGAGCACGTAGATGCCGCCCTTCTCGGCCATGTGGATCGCGAGCTTGAGCCGCTGGCGCTCGCCGCCAGAGAGGGTCGTGAGCGGCTGCCCGAGCCCGAGGTAGCCGAGCCCAACGTCGACGAGGCGCGCGAGCACCTTGTTGGCCGGGCCCGTCGAGAAGAACTTGTGCGCCTCCGCGATCGACATCGAGAGCACCTCGCTGATGTTCTTCCCGTCGAGCGTGTAGGCGAGCACCTCCGCCTGGAAGCGCTTGCCCTCGCACTCCTCGCAGACCGTGGAGACCGCGGCCATCATCGCGAGGTCAGTGAAGATGACGCCGAGACCGTTGCACTTCGGGCAAGCCCCGGAGGAGTTCGCGCTGAACAGGCCGGGCTTGACACCGTTGGCCTTCGCGAAAGCGGCACGGATCGCATCCAGCACCCCCGTGTAGGTGGCAGGCGTGCTGCGCCGCGAGCCGCGGATCGCCGTCTGATCGACGACGATCACGTTCGCCGACTTCGGGACGGACCCGTGGATGAGCGAGCTCTTCCCGGAACCCGCCACCCCGGTCACGACCGTCAGGACGCCGAGCGGGATATCGACGTCGACGTCCTTGAGGTTGTGGCGAGTCGCCCCGCGCACCTCGAGGCTCGACTTCGACGCGCGCGTCTCCGCTTTCAGCGAGACCCTGTCGTCGAGGTGCTTGCCAGTGAGCGTGCCGGAGGCCCGCAGGCCCTCGACAGCGCCCTCGAACTGCAGCTCACCGCCGCCAGAGCCCGCGCGGGGGCCGAGGTCCACGACGTGGTCGGCAATCGCGATCGTCTCCGGCTTGTGCTCGACGACGAGCACAGTGTTGCCCTTGTCGCGCAGCCGCAGGAGCAGCTCGTTCATCCGCTGGATGTCGTGCGGGTGGAGCCCGACCGTCGGCTCGTCGAACACGTAGGTGATGTCGGTGAGGCTCGAGCCGAGGTGGCGCACCATCTTCACGCGCTGCGCCTCCCCACCGGAGAGGCTGCCTGACTCGCGGTCGAGGCTAAGGTAGCCGAGGCCGATGTTCACGAGCGAGTCGAGCGTTTCCTGGAGCGTCGCGATGGCAGGCGCGACCTGCGGGTCCTGCACGCTCGACATGAAGACGGCGAGGTCGCTGATCTGCATCGACGAGCAGTCAGCGATGTTCTTTCCGTCGATGCGGCAGGCGCGCGCCGCCTGGTTGAGACGGGTTCCCTCGCAGTCTGGGCACGCCGTGAAGGTGACAGCGCGGTCCATGAATCCGCGGATCGCCGGCTGAACCGCCTCCGGGTCCTTCGACAGGATCGACTTCTGGATGCGAGGGATGAGCCCCTCGTAGGTCATGTTCATGTTGAGGGCGGGCACGTGGACCTTCGTGGCTTCCTTGTAGAGGAAGTCCTGCAGCTCTTCGTCGGAGTAATCCGCGATCTTCTTGTCGCCGTCGAGGAACGGGGCCTCCGAGTAGCCGCGCACCATCCAGCCGTCGACCTTGTAGCCGGGGATCGTGATGGCACCCTCGTTGAGGGACTTCGAACGGTCGAAGACCTCGTCGAGGTCGAGGTCCGTGACACGGCCGATCCCCTCGCAGCGCGGGCACATGCCCTCGGCGAGGTTGAAGCTGAAGTGGCCTGCGGGGCCGGCGGACGGGGTCCCGAGTCTGGAGAAGATGATGCGCAGCATCGTGTGCGCGTCGGTGGCCGTGCCGACCGTCGATCGCGCATTCGAGCCCATGCGGTCCTGGTCGACGACGATGGAGGCGCTCAGCCCCTCGAGCACCTCGACGTCCGGCCTCGCGAGGCTCGGCATGAACGACTGCACGAAGGCCGTGTAGGTCTCGTTGATGAGGCGCTGGGATTCGGCCGCGATCGTCCCGAACACGAGTGAGCTCTTGCCGGAACCGGACACGCCGGTAAAGACCGTCAGCTTGCGCTTGGGGATGTCGACGTCGACGCCCTTGAGGTTGTTTTCACGAGCGCCGCGAACGCGGATTTTTTCATGCATGCCAGATGGTAGCGAGCAAAGTGCGTTCCGCAGCGAGCGAACCTGGGTTCGTGGCGAGGCGTCGCGGCGCGGGCCACGACCTGGACGCTTGAGTGTGCTTGCATTCCCTCATGCCCCCCATCCACTTCCTGGACGATCTCGTCGAACTCGTCAGCAACCACCTCTCGCGCGGCGACCTGAGCGCGGCCGCGACAGCACTGGTGAGCGCCCCGGTGCCCGACGTCGCGGTCCTGCTCGAGCGGCTCCCGGCGCGCGAGGCTGGGGTCGCCTTCCGCCTGCTGCCAAAGGACGAGGCCATGACCGTCTTCGAGCGGATGGACGCGCCCGCGCAGCGAGAGGTCGTCGCGTAGCTCTCCGACGCCGACGTTGCGCGGGTCTTCGCCGAGCTCGACCCCGACGACAGGGTCGCCCTGATGGATGAGCTCCCGGCGAAGATCGCGAAACGGCTCGTGCAGGAGCTGCCGGCGGATGAACGCGGCGAGACCGCCGTGATCCTCGGCTACCCGGTCGGTTCCGTCGGCAGGCGCATGACTCCCGACTACGTCCACGTGTACCCGCAGGAGCGTGTCGGGGTCGCGCTCGAGCGCATCCAGGAGCGGGGCGGAGACGCCGAGACGATCCCCGTCATCGATGACGGTCGACACCTGCTCGGCGTCGTGAGCCTTCGGGAGCTCTTCTTCGCGTCCCCCGACGGGACGGTCGAGGAGCACATGGCGACCGCCCTCTACGCGCACGCCGATGACGATGCGGAGGTGACGGCGCGCACCCTCGTCGATAGAGGCGTGCTCGCCATGCCCATCGTGGACAGCGAGAACCGACTGCTCGGGCTGCTGACGGGGGACGACGCCCACCGCATGGTCGAGGCCGCGCGTGACGAGGACGAGGCACACGCGGGGGCCTCCGAGCCGCTGAGACGCCCCTACCTGACGACCCCGGTCCTCGCCGTCGTGCGATCGCGTATCGTCTGGCTGTTCGTACTCGCCGTCTCTGCCATCCTGACGGTGAGCGTCCTTGAGCTCTTCGAGGCCACTCTCGAGCAGCAGGTAGCCCTCGCGCTGTTCATCCCGCTCCTCACCGGCATCGGCGGCAACACAGGGTCGCAGGCCGCGACGACCGTCACGAGGGCCCTGGCCATGGGGGAGGTGCGGCCGAGGAACGCAGGGCCAGTTGCCCTCAAGGAGCTGAGGACCGGAGTTGTGCTCGGGGTCACTCTCGGGGCCGTCGCCTTCGCCGTCGCGACGATCTTCTACGGCGTCGGCATCGGCACGGTCATCGGCCTCACCTTGCTCTCGGTGTGCACCATTTCAGCGACCGTAGGCGGTGTCATGCCGCTGGTCGCGAAGTCTATTCAGGTGGATCCTGCTGTCTTCTCGACGCCCTTCATCTCGACGTTCTGCGACGCGACAGGGCTCATCGTCTACTTCTCGATCGCCAAGTCAGTGCTCGGCATCTGATTGTCCCGGCTGCGGCCAAGGAGGCGAGGTCCTGCGGGGACACGCCCGAGCGGAAGCTCCCGTCAACCGACGCCTCGGTCCGAAATGTCCGGTGAATTCATGGTCGTTCCCGTGGCTCTCAGTCGGAAATAGGAGAAATGGGGCAAGAAAAGACCCACGGATTAATGGAATGCGGTGTACCGACCAAATTGAGGGGTGAACATATACAACGCGTTTGTCCCCAAAACCGTATCGTGAGAGGGAGGCGCGACGCCGGAGGGCGACTTTCGGTAGCGCGCAGGACTCTGGGGGGGGGAGTCTGCAGCGCCTGGCGCTGAGAATCAGCAGGAGAGAAGAACGATGTCCAGCAGCACGCTCAGCGGCGACCAACGCGTGGGAGAGCCGTGGCAAATCGCCGACCGCAGCCGGCTTTCGAGCCTCGCGTTGGACGGGCATGCCATGACGTTCGTCGTCGGCATGCCAGGAAGCGGTCGGACCACGCTCCTGCGACAGATGCAGGGCAAGCTCGAGGCAACGGGAGAAGCGATCCGCTGGTGCGCCTCGCGATCGGAGTTGCAGCGGGTCCTCGCCGATCTTGCGGACGGCAGCGACCCCCAGCGTCTCGCGGTGTTCTTCGACGACGTCATCGTCGCGCAGGATGACGAGCTCTGGGAGCAGGTCAAACTCGTCAGCCTCCCCTCTGACGCTGGCACCGACGCTGGCACCGGCGCTGACACCGACACGGACACCAACTCCAACACCGGCACCGCTGCCGAAGCGAACCGCGAGCCCAGCGGCGTGCGCTTCTTCATCTCCTCGCTGTCCATGCCGGACTGGGCGTACACGCTCGGAAGGAACGGCGTCGTCATCCTGCCCCGTGAGCTTGCCTTCGACGCCTCCGAGATCAGCGAAGTCCTCGCGCTTAACGAGCCAGGCGCGCCGGCAGCCCTGCGGATGCAACTTCTCGACGTGCTCGCTGGCCACCCGCTGACCACCCGCATCGCCCTCGAACGGTTCCGAGCCGGTGCCAACGCGGAAGGGTGGTCCGTCGTGAGTGGCACCTCAAGCGCCGCGATAACCCTGCAGGAGCTGCGTCGCTTCGATCCAGTCGAGCTCGAACGGGTCGACGGCGTGCGGATGATGCGCGCCATGAGCGTCCTGCGCCGCTTCACGAGGGAGGACCTCCACCTCCTCGCCCCAGAGATCACCGGAGACCACTGGTTCGACCAGCTCGCGTCGTCCCCCTACGGCACGACGGAGATCAACCCGATCTCACTCGACGTGGAGTTCGTCTGGCACGCCGACACCTTCGGGCGCCTCAGTGCCGAGCGCTCGCCCCAGGAAGTCAGGGCACTCGCCGCGCGAGCTGTTGCTTCCTTCCTTGGTGAGGGAAACGTCATGCAGAGGCTCTTCCTCGCTCTCCGCGCCCGCACCTGGGGCGAAGTCGAGTCGATCGCCCAGCGTCACTTCAGGACCATCTACGAATACGCCCCACGGGAGACCGTCGAGGAGATGTTGCAGGCCCCGGCCAGCGTTCTCACGCGCCTCGTGAGCACGCACCTCCTCATCGCGCTCTTCCGGTGGCGTCGCTTCGGCTCGACGAGGGGTGTGCTCCACAGCCTCCGCGAGTCCAGCATCGCGACGACGAGGATCGCTGCGAGCGACCCCGTTGGTCTGTTCTCGCAGGTCACGAGTCACTCGCTCGCAACCGCTTTCGGCGGAGACCGGGTAGCTGCCGAGCGCTGCCTCCGAGACGCCAAGACCCTCATCCGCGACGCTGAGGGGAAGCTGCTCGGCGCCCTCTATAGTTCGCCTATCGCCAGAGGGCGCTTCGCAGCCGACTGCCTCGTGCTGATCTGGGCGGCGACCCTCGCCGACGACCTGCCCTTCGCCCTCGAGCTCGCAGAGATAGCCGCCGAGCACGGCGAGAGCTACAACCGCACCGACCGCGACGCGCTCAGGCACATCGAGATTATCGGTGTCATCTGCGGAGTGCGGCAGACCGACTCCGACAAGCTCACGGGAGGAAGCCTGCCCGGCTTCGCCGATTGCTTCGACCTGCTCGACAATGGCGAGGAGGCGACCGCGCGCGACCTCGCGAGACAGCTGCGCGACCTTCCGCGCGCCGTGCTCCCTCACGACACCGGGGCGAGCGTCCGCATCCTCATGGAGGCCCTCGTCGGCGACGAGGACCCGATCGCTGAGGTCGACGAGCTGCTCGAGCTGAGCGCAGCATCCTGGCGCGACGGGCTGCCGTCGACTCTGCTCACCCTGGCCGCCACGACCTTCTACATCACGCGTGGCCAGAGCGTGCGCGCGCAGAAAGCGGCCGACTACGCCGGCGCCGAGGGCGACTGCTACATCAGCCTCTCGCGCGCGCTCGTTGAGCTCGCCAACGGGCGTCCGGGCGAGGCCCTCGTGCACGCAGAGGCCTCCCTCGCGGATGACAAGATCGCCCCACGGTTCGCTTCGATCGGCCGCACGCTTGCGGCGCTCTCCATGCTGCGTCTCGGCAACCTGGACGCGGCCGCGAACCGCATCGCCACCACGGCCACGCAGTGCCTTGACGATCGCAACGCGAGGTTCGCTCTGCGCTTCGCGACAACAAGCGACGCCGCCCTCATGCTCTCCATCAACGACAAGCTGCCGAAGCGCATCGCCAGCCTGCTCGTTGTCTCGGCCAACGATTCCAGACCGCTCTCAGACTCCACGGTCGGCGAGGAGCTCTCGAGCGCCGAGATCGAGGTCCTGCGCCTCGTCGGCAGGAACTGGACCAACGCCCAGATCGCGGCCCAGCGCTTCGTCTCCGTGCACACCGTGCGCGCGCAGCTGCGCAGCGTGTTCCGCAAGCTCGGCGCAAGCGATCGTCGCTCGGCGGTGGCCGCCGCCGAACGGCGCGGACTCCTCGACTAGCCGGGCGCGAGCCGAGCTACGAGCGGACCCCTCGCTGGCCGGAGGCCGCCGCCGTGTGGTCGGCGAGGCGCTGCAGACCCTCCTCCAGCGAGACCGACGGTTCCCAGTCGAGGTCTTGTCGTGTGCGGCGCTGATCGAACCAGTGCGCCGTCGAGAGCTGCTCGGCGAGGAATCTGGTCATGGGCGGCTCATCCTGGCCGGGGCGGATGCGCCACACGCCTTCGATGATCGACCCAGCGGCGCGCGCGAGGCCGGCAGGCACACGGAGGCGCGGCGGTGGGGCGCCGCCTGCACGGCAGATGCCCTCCATGAGCTCTGCCACCGTCCGGGGCTCGCCGTTCGTGACGACGTAGCTGCTGCCGTGAGCGGCAGGGGCGCGCCGGAGCGCCGCCGCAATCGCCGAAGCGCCGTTGTCGACGTAGCAGGAGTCGATGAGGGCGGCCCCTCGGCCGAGCAACGGAAGGGTTCCCCTCGTGGCGCGGTCGAGGATGCGGGCGATGAGCTGCGTGTCGCCCGGCCCCCAGACAAGGTGGGGGCGCACCGCCACGACGGCGAAGCCCGGCGCATCCGCTGCCAGTGCCAGCAGCTCTGCCTTGGCCTTCGTGCGCGCGTAGCTTCCGTGAGCGAGCTCGGGGCTGGCCGGGTCGGCGCTTGCCCCGTGGATGGCCGCACCGAAGTGCGCGACCGAGGGAGACGAGACCATCACGAACCGCGTGACGCCAGCGTCCCTGGCCTCCGCGAGGAGTCGTTTCGTGCCGGCGACGTTGACCGCTTCGAACTCGGCCTCTTGGCCACTCAGCGACACCTTCGCCGCAAGGTGGACCACACCTTCAGCTCCGGCGACGGCACGCGCGACCGCGGCCCCGTTGGTGATCGAACCGAGCGCATCCGTCACACCGTCGATTCCACTGGCGCCGCGCTGCATCGTCGTGACCTCGTGGCCTTCGTCGCGTAGCTGCGTTGCGACGGCACGCCCCAGCATGCCGCTCGCACCGGTGACGAGGACCCTCACGGAGCCGAGACCCGCTCCCCGGACAGCGCACGCTCAGCCCAGCTGGCGAGCGCAGACCGGTCGATCTTCGAGTTGTGCCTGATGTCTGTCGGGAGTTCGGGCACGATCAGGGCGGCCGCGAGCGGCTGCGTCGTGGAGGCGCGGAGGGCGTCGGCGAGGGCCGCCTCGGCGACGCGCACGCCCCGGGCGGGCTCTCGGGTTTCGAGCACGGCAACGGCCTGCGCGGTCCCTGCGGGGCCCACGCCGACGACGGCGGCGCGACGGACCCAGGGGAGCGTCTCCAAGTCCTGCTCGGTGCCGACAGGGGCGAGCGGGCCGTCCACCGTCACGAAGACGTGGGGGAGCCGGCCCTCGACCCAGAGGCGGCCGTCAGCGTCGAGGTGCCCGACATCGCCGGTGCGGTGCCAGCGGCCCTCCGACGCCACGTCGTCCAGCGGCAGGTTGCGCGCAGCCGCGCGGTCAGTCATCGCGAGCCTGTCGTAGCGCTCCTTGAGGTGCGGGGCGCTGATGATGATCTCGCCGAGTACTCCGGGCTCGTCCGACGGGGCCCCGTTCGCAGCGCCGGAGCCGTCGAGCGCACTGATGCGCACGACGTTGCTGCCGATGGGGGTTCCGACGCACACGCCGTCGTCTGGCGCGAGCGCCGCGGACGAGATGCCGTCTCGGTCGATGTCCGTCACGAGCAGGCACTCGGTCATGCCGTACGGGGTGTGCGCTTCAGCGTTCGGCATGAGCGCGCACGCATCTTCGAGCAGCCTCGCGCCGATGGGGGCTCCGGTCGAGAGGAACGTCTCGACCCGGCCCAGAGCCTCGCGCTGCGACGCGTCGAGGGCGTCACGGGTCGCGACGACGTTGAGGATCGCGGCGGGCGAGAGGAACACGATGCGCGCATCCGCCGCCACGACCGCGTCGGCGACGGCGGTCGCGGTCAGCGTGCGGGGGGAGGTGACATCCATGTCAGGAGTCACCGAGCGGGTTCCGAGGGCAGGTCCGAGGAGGGCGAACGGAGCGAACCCCGTGACCAGGCCGGACTCGGCCGTTACGCCGTAGGTGTCGCGCAGCGTATCCCTGACGGCCTGCAGCTGACGATGCGTGTACACGACGCCCTTGGCCGGACCGGTGGAGCCCGACGTGAAGAGCACTGCCGCGAGGTCCTCAGGGCCGGGCGCCTCGGGGAGCGCGGCCCCGCGACCAAGGTCGGCGACTTCGGCGAGCGTGTGCGCGACGCCGAGCGCGGCGCGGCTGCTCGCCGGGATGCTCGGAGCGCTGATCCGGAGGCCAGGCCAGCCGAGCGCTTTCGCCGCCGTCAAGCCAGGCACCTGGCCGATGATGACGTCTGGCCACGCGCCGCGGACGGCTCGCGAGAGCCCCTTGACGCCGAGGCCAGCATCCGCGACGACAACGACGGCCCCGATTCGCAGGCACGCGTAGACGATGGCGGTGAGCGTGACACCGGGCTGGACGAGCAGAGAGACGCGGTCGCCGCGGCGCACGCCGACGGCGCTCAGGCCCGCGGCGATCTCGTCGACGCGCGACGCGAGCTGGCGCCAGGAGACCTTGAGCGGCTGGCCGCCTGGCCCGCGGCCCATTTCGAGCGCGGCCACGGCAGGGTCATCCCTGTGCTCGTCGAGCGCTGCCCACATCGGCGCTGGCTCCGCGGACGTCTCCGTCGAGGCGCCGAGCGTCGGTTGGTTGCGACGGCGCGCGCTGCCGGCTGCGACGTCGTCGAGCCAGGCAAGGAGGTGGCCCGCGTAGGGAACGTCCTCAGCGATGAGGTGGCCTGCACCCTCGAAGCGGTGCACCTCTGCGTGGGGGAGTCGTCGCATGAGGTCGCCGAGGTAGAGGTCGGTGAAGATCGGGTCGCGGGGGCCCCAGAGGAGCAGTGCAGGGACCTCGAGCGAGGCGACGCCAGAGGAGACAGCCTGGAGCGCGTCGTAGCTCCTCGTGCCCTCGTCGACTGGAATGTCGGCCACGAACTGCTCGATGCCGAGGCGAGAAGCCCGGTCGAGGTACGGGGCGGAGTAGGCGGCCTTGACCTCGGTGGTGAGGGGAGGGTTCGCGAGGGCGAGCGTCGCCTTGAGGAACGCCGGGCTCGTCGACGTGGAGGCGCGGAGGACCGGACCGAAGCGCGCGAGGCGGAGTGCCGCCGGAATGGGCAGGTCGCTCGGCTGGTCGACGGCGGTGTTGAGCGAGGCGACGGCGGAGAGCAGCTCGGGGTGGCGGACCGCCCAGCCAAGGGCGACGACGCCGCCCCAGTCGTGGCCGAGCGAGACGACCCGGCCGCTGAGGGCAAGCTCATCGGTCAGCGCGCCGAGATCGAGGATGCGCTGCTCGAGCGTGCGGCGCACGTCGGTGCGCTCCGAGAAGCCCATGTCCAGCTGGTCGACGGCGATGACCCGCCAGGCCGTTCCGCCGGCCTCGGCCGCAGCGAGCGACTCGTTGACCAGCGAGCGCCACAGGTAGGACCACGTGGGGTTGCCGTGCACGGCGAGGATCGTGCCGACTGGCTCGATGCCGAGCTCCGAGAGCGCAGCCCCCGTGTCGAGGAGGTGCGAGCCGCGTCGGGATCCCGCGTCCTCGCCGACGCCCGGCGTCTCGACGATGCGGCTGAGCCGCTCTTGAAGTCCGGGGAGGCCGGACGCTGGGCGCGTCGCCGACCTCACCACTTGAGCTCCATCATGGCCGTGTTGAGGCCGGAGCCCACGCCCATCAGCAGGACGCGGTCGTCTCGCTTCAGGGTCTTCGACTGCAGGTCGAGGGTGATCGGGATGGAAGCCGGCCCCACGTTGCCGAGCGTCGGGTACGTCGTCGGCACGCGCTTCGAATCGAGCCCAACTGCCTTCACGATCGCGTTTGTGTGCACGCGGGAGACCTGGTGGGTGATGTAGTGGTCCATCGACGACCAGTTCCAGTCGGTCTGGGCCTCTTTCCAGGCGGAGACGACGAGGTCGAGGCCACCGCGCAGCAGCGCTTTGGCGTCGGTGAACATGCCCTGGACGCTACCCACGCACAGCTCGTGGAACTGCGTGGCTGCCCGCGTCACGCCGCCCAGGATCTGGTGGCCTTCCGGATGCTCGTCGGTGCGGCCGAGCACGGCCGCAGCCGCTCCCGAGCCGAGCGTGAGGCTCGCGAACTCGCTCATGAAGTCCTCGCGGCCGATGTCGTCGCGCAGGAGGCGGTTGATGGTGTTGACCTGGATCTCGTCGGCGTCCTCGCCGTTGACGATGATGGCGTAGCGGATCTGGCCAGCCTCGATCATCTGCGCGGCGAGCGTCATGCCGTTCACGAAACCGAGACACGCGTTCGCGATGTCGAAGTTGACGGCGGAACTCGGCATGCCAAGACCGTGGTGCATGCGCACTGCGACGGAGGGCTCAAGGTGCGTCCGCGTCACGGAGGTGTTGATGAGGAGGCCAACGTCACTCGCGTCGACCCCGGCTCGCCGGAGCGCTTCCTGGCCGGCGGCGACGGTCGCCTCGGTGAACGACTCGCCTACCGCCCAGTTCCTTCGCTCTGTGACGCCAGCCACACGTTCGAGGAGGTTGCCTGGCAGCTTCAGCCGCCTCAAGCCGACGGCGAGCTTGCCTTCGATGTCGGAGGAAGCCGTGGCCCTCGACGGGAGGCGGCTCGCAACCGACAGCAGCGAGACGTTGTGGAAGCGAGTAGTCGCGTTACCTGTCATAGATGTAATTTGCGTCCTGAGCCGTGCAAAGAGTGTGGAGGGGCCTAACCAGGTCAGTCTAGGCGCACCACGATGACCGAACTCTCAGGCCGGATCAATAGCGTGCAGAGATGTTGCCAAGTGATATTCCTACCCATGAAGATCTGCTTGAACTCACCGAGTACCGGGGCGAGGGCAGCGTCAGCATCGCCATCCCGGCCTCGAGCGCACCGAACGAGTCGGAGGCCCTGCGACTGGAGCTGCGCGCGGCAGTGAGCCAGGCCGCGAAGGAACTCGAGCAGCTCGGTCTCGACAAGTCTCAGATCGCGAAGATCCTCGATCCTGCCAAGCAGCTCGAATCCGATCCCGAGTTCTGGCGGGCGCAGTCCCGCTCGCTCGTCATCCTCGCCTCTCCCGACCGCTTCCGCACCTTCCGCCTCGCCAATCGTCTCGGTCAGCACGTCGCCGTGGGCGATCGATTCGATGTCGGCGCGCTCCTGCGCGCCACGACGTTCCCCAACTGCGGGTTCGTGCTCGGGCTCTCGCGTGGAGAGGTGACGCTCTTCGAGGTACTCGCCGACGCCAAGCCGCGCCAGCTCCCCATCGAGGGGCTCCCTGACGACCTCCCCTCGGTGCTCGAGCACGCGACAACGGGCGGGCGCTTCGACCGGCAGCGTGCGCAGGGAACGACGGGCGACCGCATCGGCCACGAGCGCTTCGCGCGGATCGTGCAGGAGCAGGTCATACCGATCCTCCGAGAGTCGGGCGCTCCGCTCATCCTCGCCGCGACGGGAGACTTCGACACCGCCTATCGTGCCGTGAACGAGTACCAGGGGCTCCTCGAGCAGCGCATCGGCGCGCATCCGGGCTCGCTGGCTGCCGGTGAGCTCGACGCAAAGGCGAGGGGCATCCTCGACGACCACTACCGCGGCGAGATCAACTCGTGGCGGGAGGAGTTCGGGACCAAGCGAAGCAATGGGCATGCGACGACGTCGATCAACGAGGTCGCGAAGGCCGCCTCGCAGGGCGCGATCGCCGAACTCTACTTCGACATGGACTCCACCCTTGAAGGCGAGCTCGACGAGCACGGCAAGCTCACGCGAGCCGACGTGCCTGGCCCGCACACGTACGCGATCGTCGACGAGGTCGCCGCGCGTGCCCTCAAGCACGGCGCCAAGGTGAGGGCCGTGCGGCGAGGTGATCTTGTCGACGGCGCTGAGGTCGCCGCGACTCTGCGCTACCCGCTCGAGGCGACGGCCTAGCCGACACAGCACGCACCGAACCGGCGGGGCGCTGGCTCAAGGCGAGCCGGCGCCCCGCCCTCGCGCCGGGATTCGTCTGTGCGCGTCACGCGCCGCCGAAGCGCAGCGCCTCGGCGTCGAGGCGGTGCTGCGCCTGCTCGATCGTCCGTGACGAGTAGCTGCCGGACGATCGTGCGTCGAGCAGCGCGAGCTGGGCGTTCTCGAGCAGGATGCGCGTCAGCTCCCGCCGCTGGACGTGCGTGTCCTCAGCGTCTTCGTCGAGATCGACGGGCTTCGACAGGATCCGCCCCATTCGAGAAGCGACGGCTCGCGCGTTCTCGAGCACCTCCGGGTCGTACTCGCCGCCGTCCGCTCGGCGAAGATCGGGGTTCGCGAGTGACTCCTTGGCGACGTCGAACACCTCGTCGGCGAGGCTCGCGAGCTCCCGCGCGTCGGCGTCGGCGTCGGTGCCTGTCACGTCGAGCTTCCTGATGAGCAGCGGGAGGGTGCCGCCCTGGACGACAAGCGTCACTATGGCGACCGTGAACGCGATCAGCACGAGCTGTGGCCTGTAGGGGAAGTCCGCCGGCAGCGACTGCGCCGCCGCGAGCGTGACGACGCCGCGCATGCCCGACCAGGCGAGCACGGCACCGCCCCGCCACCCGAGCCCTTCGTCGCGGTAGAAGGCGATATCCGCGCTCGCTCGCTTGGCGCGATCGACGATCCGAGGCTTGGCGCCCTCGAGGCCAGGAGCGGTGACTCGCTTGAGGAACTGCTCCACCCGCGGGGCCACCAGCTCTGCACGACGCTGCTCACTCCGGAGCGAGAGCACAAGCGGGATCACGAAGAGCACCCGGATGATGACAAGCGCGAGCGTCGCGAGCAGCCCGATGCCGACCGCGTGCAGGAGACCGATGCCGTCCGCGTCACCGTCGACCGACTCGATGAGCGCCGACAGCTCGAAGCCCATGAGCAGGAACACGCCGTTCTCGAGCAGGAGCTGCGCCGTGCGCCAGTTGGTTCGCTCGCTCATGCGGTCTTGCGGGCTGAAGCGGCTCGCGCTGGCGTGGCCCGTGATAAGCCCGGCGACGACCACCGCGAGCACGCCGGAGCCACCGACCTCCTCGGTCGGCACGTAGGCGAGGAACGGCACCGTGAACGAGATCGCCGTCGTGAGCACGGCGCTGTTGAGCTTCGAGCGGATGTAGACGGTGACGGCGCCGACGACGGCCCCGAGCACGACGGCAAGCGTGACGGCGAGCACGAAGTCGCCGACGGCCCCCCAGAAGGAGAGCGCGCCTGCCGTTGCCGCTATGGCACTGCGCAGCATGACGAGGGCCGTCGCGTCGTTGACGAGTCCTTCGCCCTCGAGCACGGTCACGAGGCGAGGTGGAAGTCCGAGGCGCTTGCCAACGGCCGTCGCGGCCACCGCGTCTGGTGGGCTGATGACTGCGCCGAGGGCGATCGCGGCCGCCAAGTTGAGGTCGGGGAGGAGCGCGAAGAGGAGGAGCCCGCTGCCGAACGCCGAGATGATGACGAGCAGTACGGAGAGGCCCGTGATGGAGCGCAGGTTGCGCCTGAAGTCGGTCAGGGGCACATTCACGGCGGCCGAGTACAGGATGGGCGGGAGCACGATCGTGAGGATCAACTCTGGCGGGAACTCGAAGTCGGGTACGCCCGGCAGGTACCCGACGCCGATGCCCACGAGGACAAGAAGGATGGGGGCTGCCACCCCGAGCCTCGGGGCGATGGCGGCGACCGCGACGATGATGAGAACCGCCGCGACGCCGAAGACTGCGAGTTCGAGCTCCATGGAACAGCAAACTAATCGGCGAGGGATGGGAGGCGGATGCCCCTCGCGCGTCGTAATGTTGCACTCCATTTCGGCGGGTGACGTCGACGGGCTTCCTGTGCCGCCCCTGCGCCATACGATCGGGCAACCCGGAACGATGCAGGCCTCTGCGCTCAGCCGAATCCGGGCCCCCGATCCCGTGAGAGAGGCACCATGTCGAGACGCCAAGGCCCCGGACGCTTCACGATCGGAATCGCGCTGCAGGGCGCGGGCTGGCACCCAGCGGCATGGACAGTCCTGCCGCGCGGCGACGGGACGAGGCTCTCCGAGCTCGGCTATTGGCGAGACCTCGTGCAGCACGCCGAGCGAGCCGGCATCGACTACGTCACGTTCGAGGACGCCTTCCAGATCGAAGGCAGCGCCCCAGATTGGGAGGCCTCGCGCGAGCTGGCGGAGGTCTCGCTCGACGCGACCCTCCTCGCCGCCGCGCTGGCGCCACGGACGAAGCGCATCGGACTCGTCCCGACGATCGGGCTGACACACGCGGAGCCCTTCCACGCGGCCACGAGCATCCAGACCCTCGACCACGTCTCGCTTGGGCGCGCCGGCCTGCGGGCGAAGCTCAGCGCGAGCGCAGCGGAGGCGGCCAGCTTCGGGCGCAAGAGCTCGCTCGGCCTCGACGCGATCTTCGCCGAGGGCACGGACTCCGTCGAGGCGATCCGCCGACTTTGGGACAGCTGGGAGGACGACGCCGTCATCCGCGACCCCGAGACCGGGCGGTTCATCGACGCCGACCGCCTGCACTACGCCGATTTCGAGGGGGAGCACTTCAGCGTCAAGGGGCCGTCGATCGTGCCGCGGTCACCGCAGGGCCAGCCTCCCGTCTTCGCGCTTGCACAGACCGAGGAGTCGTTCGACTTTGCCGCGCGGCAGGCCGACGTTGTGTTTGTCACCCCCGGCCGTTCGACGGTCGCCGAGCTCGTCGCGGCGATCAGGGAGGCTGAGCAGCGCGTCGGGCGTACGGGCGAGCCGCTCCGTATCGTCGCCGACCTCGAGATCTTCCTCGGCGACGAGGACGGGTCCACCGAGGAGCACTTCAGGGCCCTCGACGAGCGCGTCCGCGTCGACTCCGGGTACCGCAGCGACACGAGGGTCGTCGTTCGCTCGAACGTCACGACGGCAGAGCTCATCGCCAAGTACGCGGATGCGGGCCTCGACGGCGTGCGCGTCCGCCCCCTCACCCACGGCGACGTCGCGGAGTTCGTCGACCGGGTCCGGCCCATGCTCGAGGCGCGCGGCATCGTCGCACCCCCGAACCCGCGGGAGAAGTCTCCGAGCCTGCGCAAGACGCTTGGGCTCGTTCCACGCCCCGCGAACCGGTTCGCCGCATCCCACGCAGAGCGACCTGGCACCCGCGGTGGCTCGGTCAATAGTGGCTCGGTCAACGGTGGCTCGGCCAACGCAAGAAAGGCGCAGCGCGCATGAGCGGAACCCCACTCAAGCAGGTCCACCTCGCAGCCCACTTCCCGGGGGTCAACAACACGACCATCTGGACGGATCCTGACGCGGGGAGCCAGATCGACCTCGCCTCGTTCCGCGCGTTCGCGGAGACCGCCGAGCGTGGAAGGTTCGACTACCTGTTCCTCGCCGAGGGACTCAGGCTGCGGGAGCACAAGGGCCGCATCCACGAGCTCGACGTCGTGGGACGCCCGAACACGCTCATCATCCTGGCCGCCCTCGCGAGCATCACGACGAACATCGGGCTCGTCGGCACGCTCTCCTCGACCTTCAACGAGCCGACCGACCTCGCGAGGCAGCTCGCGACGCTCGACCACCTCTCGGAAGGGCGGGCCGGCTGGAACGTCGTCACCTCGAGTGACGCCTTCCACGGCCAGAACTTCCGCCGAGGTGGCTTCCTCGAGTACGCGGAGCGATACGAGCGTGCTGAGGAGTTCGTCCGGCTCTCGAAGCGCCTCTGGGACTCGTGGGAGGCCGACGCGATCGCCGCGAACCCTGGCCGCGGCGAGTACCTCCGCGCGGACGGCGTGCGCCGCGTCAACCACGTCGGCAAGCACTTCGACATCGAGACAATCTCGAACGTCCCACGCAGCCCGCAGCGCTACCCCGTGATCGTGCAGGCGGGCGACTCGCCCGCGGGCCGCGACTTCGCGTCCGCCAACGCCGAGATCATCTTCTCGCTCCACGCCGCCTTCGAGGACGGCAAGCGCTTCTACGACGACGTCAAGGGGCGCCTGCCAGCCGTCGGGCGCTCGAGGGACTCGCTGCTCATCATGCCGGCAGCGACGTTTGTCGTCGGCGACTCCGAGGCGGATGCGCGTGAGCGTTCCCGCGAGGAGTCGCTTGCCCAGGTCAGCCCGCAGACGGCAATCGCGATGCTGGAACAGGTGTGGGGAAGAGACTTGTCCGGCGTCGACCCCGACGGCCCGCTTCCCGACCTCGAGCCAGGCGACGAGCTCATCCGCGCCGGTCAGGCCAACGACCTGTCCAAGCAGCGCGCTCAGATCTCGAAGTTCCGGGAGATCGCGGAGCGCGAGTCGCTCAGCGTGCGGGAGCTCATGGTGAAGCTCAACACCCGGCACACCTTCGTCGGCACCGGGTCGCACATCGCCGACGAGATCTCCCGCTACGTGCAGGGCGGGGCGTCCGACGGTTTTGTCATCGTCCCCTCCCTCATCCCGAACGGCCTCGATCGCTTCGTCGACGAGGTCATCCCCGAGCTGCAGGAGCGCGGCGTCTACCGCGAGGACTACACGCCTGGCGCGACTCTTCGCGAGACGTTGGGCCTGCCGGTCGAACCGCCGTCGGCCGAGGCATCGAGCGGTCAGCTGCTCGGAACTGGCGGCGTCGCCGGGGCGTGACGCTCGAGGAACTCGTACACCTCGACCTCGTCGACTCCGGGGAACGCTCCCGTCGGCATCGCCGCATGCAGTGAGGTGTGCAGGCGGGCGTTCGGGAACGAGGCGCCGGCCCACCTCGCGGTGAGCGACTCGGGCGGGCGTCTGCAGCAGTCGCCGTGCGGGCACGTCGACGTGTGTCTGCGCGGCGTCTCGCGGCCCGAGAACCACTTCGCGTGCTCGAATGCCGTGCCGACGCTCACCGAGAACGTGCCACGCGGGGTCGTCTGGATGCGGGAGGTGCACCAGTAGGTGCCAACCGGCTTGTCGGTGTACTGGTGGTACGGGCTGAAGCGGTCTTCGACGTCGAAGACGCGCCTCGCGCTCCATTGCCTGCACACGAACTGGCCCTCGACGGCCCCGAGCGCGTCGGTGGGGAAGCTCACGCTGTCGTTCTCGTACGCCTTAGAGATGACGCCGGACTCGCTCACCTTGAGGAAGTGGACCGGGATGCCGAGGTGGTGGGTTGCGAGGTTCGTGAACCGGTGGGCGGCCGTCTCGTAGCTCACGCCGTAGGCGTCGCGCAGATCCTCGACGGAGAGGGCGCGGCGCTCCTTGGCCCCGGACATGAGCTTGGCCGCGCCGTGTTCCGGGATGAGGAGCGCGCCCGTGAAGTAGTTCGTCTCCACCCGCTGGAGGAGGAACTCTGCGTAGTCGCGCGGGGCCTCGTGGCCGAGCACGTAGCTCGAGATGGTCTGCAGGATGATCGATCGCGGGTCCGCATCCGGAGACTGGGAGAGCGGCACGTAGATGCGCCCGTGTCTCCGGTCGATCACCGAGCGGGTGGAGACGGGGAGGTCACGCACGTAGTGCAGCGTCAGCCCCAGATGCGCCGCGATATCGGCTGCCGTGCGCTGCGAGAGCGGGCCGTCGTCGTGCCCGACGCTCGCGAGCAGCGCGGCCGCCCGCTCCTCGATCTCCGGGTAGTAGTTGTCCCGTTCGCGCATGGCGAGGCGGAGCTCCGTGTTCGCTCGCCTCGCCTCCTCCGGGGTCGCCGCCCGCTCCGAGTCGATCCTCGCGAGCTCGCGGTAGAGCGCCAGGATCGTCTCGATGGCCTCGTCGCTCAGCGCGCGACGGATGCGAAGTGGCTCGAGTCCAAGGGCAAGCGCGATCCTCCCGGCCTGCGCCCGCTCGAGCTCCACCTCGAGGGCAGCTCGCTTCGAGAGCGGGGCGTCGGAGAGCAGTTCGTCGACCGTCACGCCGAAGAGGCGCGCAAACGCCTGCAGCTCCGAGAGTCGAACCTCCCGCTTCCCGGTCTCGATCGCGGAGACCTGTGACGGCGCGCGCTCGATCGCAGTCCCGAGCGTCTCGAGGGTGAGGCCCCGCTCCTGTCTGAGTGAGCGGATGCGTCGGCCGAGGGTCAGAACGTCGATGTCCATGCAGGCCACCGTGCCACACGCATCCTTCTGTGCGCTAGAAGAATTGGCAGATTTCTAGCGAGAATCTCCTGATTTGGTGGCTGATTCGGCACAGGATCAACACATCCACAGTTTTTCGAGCAAAGGAGCTCACCATGAACGAGACGACCCACCAGGCGCCAGAGGCGGCGCAGGCGAAGGCCGCGGCGATCGAGACGGCCTGGAAGACCGAGGCCCGCTGGAGCGGGATCACCCGCGACTTCTCCGCCGAGGACGTCGTCGCGCTCCGGGGGAGCGTCGTCGAGGAGCAGACGCTCGCGAGGCGAGGCGCCGAGCGTCTCTGGGACCTGGTGAACGGCGAGGACGGGAGCTGGGTCGCAGCTCTCGGCGCCCTCACCGGCAACCAGGCCGTGCAGCAGGTGCGAGCCGGCCTGAAGGCCATCTACCTCTCGGGATGGCAGGTCGCGGCGGACGCGAACCTCTCCGGCCAGACCTACCCGGACCAGAGCCTCTACCCGGCGAACTCCGTCCCGGCCGTCGTGCGTCGCATCAACAACGCCCTCCTGCGGGCGGACCAGATCGAGACGGCCGAGGACGGGGCGCCGAGCCGCGACTGGCTCGCGCCGATCGTCGCCGACGCGGAGGCCGGCTTCGGCGGCCCGCTCAACGCCTACGAGCTCATGGCCTCCATGATCCAGGCCGGTGCCGCTGGCGTGCACTGGGAAGACCAGCTCGCGAGCGAGAAGAAGTGCGGGCACATGGGTGGCAAGGTGCTCGTGCCGACCCAGCAGCACATCCGCACCCTCAACGCCGCGCGCCTCGCCGCCGACGTCGCTGGGGTACCAAGCGTCATCATCGCGAGAACCGACTCGCTCGCCGCCAACCTCATCACGAGCGACGTCGACGAGCGCGACCGGGCGTTCCTGACGGGGGAGCGAACCGCGGAGGGCTTCTACGAGACGAAGCCCGGCATCGAGACGGTGCTCGCGCGAGGCCACGCCTACGCGCCGTACGCCGACCTGCTCTGGGTCGAGAGCGGCGAGCCTGATCTCGAGCTCGCTCGAACCTTCGCGGAGAGCATCCACGCAGAGTTCCCCGGCAAGAAGCTCGCCTACAACTGCTCGCCCTCGTTCAACTGGAAGCGTCACCTCGACGACGCGCAGATCGCGGCGTTCCAGCGGGAGCTCGCGGCGATGGGCTACACGTTCCAGTTCATCACCCTCGCTGGGTTCCACGCGCTCAACCACTCGATGTACACGCTCGCCCGCGACTACAGCGCCCGCCACATGAGCGCCTACGTCGACCTGCAGGAGGCCGAGTTCGCGAGCGAAGCAGACGGCTACACCGCCACCAAGCACCAGCGGGAAGTCGGCACCGGCTACTTCGACCGCTTGTCCTCGAGTCTCAACCGGAGCAGCTCGACCCTCGCGCTTGTCGGCTCCACCGAGTCAGAGCAGTTCCACTGAACCCCGCGGCTTCGCTGACCTCACCGACCTCGCAGACTTCACCGACCTCGCAGACCTCACTGCCCCAAGACACGAAAGCAGCCACCACCATGAACACCATTCCAGAGCCACGACTCAAGGTCACGGGACCCACCGGCGACCGCTTCGACGAGATCCTCACGCGCGAAGCCCTCGAATTTGTCCTCCGGCTCCACGACCAGTTCGCCGGCAGACGCCACGAGCGACTCCTTGCGCGGATGGACGGCCGCAAGGCTGTCGAGAACGGACGCGACTTCCGCTTCCTCAGCGAGACGTCCGCCATCAGAGAGGACCGCACCTGGCGGGTCGCGGGGGCAGGCCCCGGCCTCGAGGACCGTCGCGTCGAGATCACCGGGCCCACCGACCGCAAGATGACGATCAACGCCCTCAACTCCGGGGCGAACGCCTGGCTGGCCGACCTCGAGGACGCGACGAGTCCGACGTGGCAGAACATCGTCGGCGGCCAGGTCTCGCTGCTCGACGCTGTCAGGGATCGCATCGAGTACACGAGCCCAGAAGGCAAGGAGTACGCGGTCACGGCCGAGTCGACGCCGACGATCATCGTGCGCCCCAGAGGCTGGCACCTCGTCGAGAAGCACCTGAGCTACACCGACCGCTCTGGGCAGCAGCGTCCCGCCTCCGGATCCCTCGTCGACTTCGGGCTGTACTTCTTCCATAATGCGAGGGAGCTCATCAACCGCGGCCGCGGCCCGTACTTCTACCTGCCCAAGCTCGAGAATCACCTCGAAGCGCGCCTCTGGGACGACGTCTTCACCTTCTCGGAGCTGGCGCTCGGTATCGACCACGGCACGATCAGGGCGACCGTGCTCATCGAGACGCTCCCAGCGGCGTTCGAGATGGACGAGATCCTCTACGAGCTGCGCGAGCACTGCGCCGGCCTCAACGCGGGGAGATGGGACTACATCTTCAGCTTCATCAAGCACTACCGCTCGCGCGGCCCCCAGTACGTCTTCCCCAACCGCGACAGGATCACCATGACGGTCCCGTTCATGCGCGCCTACACGGAACTGCTCGTGCGGACCTGCCACGCACGCGGCGCGCACGCCATCGGCGGCATGAGCGCCTTCATCCCGAACTCTCGCGAGCCGGAGGTCACGGCCCGCGCGCTCGAGAAGGTGCGGGCCGATAAGTCGAGGGAAGCTGCCGACGGGTTCGACGGCTCGTGGGTCGCGCATCCCGGTCTCATCGACGTCGCCCGTGCCGAGTTCGATGCCGTGCTCGACGGTGCCGCGAACCAGCTCGACCGGGACCGCTCAGACGTCGAGGTGACCGCAGCTCAGCTGCTCGACGTTCGCTCGCTCGAGAAGCACGTGACCGACGAGGGGGTTCGCGCCAACGTGTCCGTCGCGCTGCGCTACATCGAGAGCTGGCTTCGGGGCGTCGGTGCGGTCGCGATCGACAACCTCATGGAGGACGCGGCAACGGCAGAGATCTCGCGATCACAGCTCTGGCAGTGGATCGCGCAGGAGACCGTCACGGATTCAGGTACCCGGGTCACGCGGGGCCTCGTCGGCGCACTGCTCGAGGGGGCACTCAGCGACGCTCCCCGGTTCGAGGGCGACCGCTTCTCCGCCGCGGCAGAGATCCTCCGACGAGTGGCGCTCGAGGACGAGTTCCCGACGTTCCTCACGATCCCCGCCTACGCGCATCACCTGTGCGAGCGTCCGGTCGCGCCCAGAGTGGAGCGCGAGGCGCACCTCGCCGCCGCGTAGCCGTCAAAGGTGCTGAGGGTCAGGCCCCTGCCTGGCCCTCAGCGCTCGAGCGGTGAGAGTCCGCGGGCGTCGAGGGCCCCCTCGAGGATGCCGACGGCACGCGGTCCGACGCCGTGGAGGGAGAGCAGGTGCTCGCGGCTTGCGCCCGCGACGTCACCGAGGAGCGTCTGACCGACTTCCGCAAGCGCGCGAGTCGCCGGGGCGCCGATGCCCAGCCGTGCGAGCGGCTCGGAGTCGCCAGGTGCGGCGTCCGCTGCAATTCGGTGCACGCCGAAGCGATCTTCGGGGTCGATCCGACCGAGCAGCTTCTGGGAGATCCGGCCGAGCGTGCTGAACTCCTCGGGCGTGAGCGCGTCGACGATGAGCTCCCGGACCTTGGCGACGTGGCCAGGCGCCGTGTCCTCGAGGAATGACATGCCCCCGTCGCTGAGCTTCGCGATCTTCGCCCTTCGGTCACCGGGGTGGCTCGTGCGCTCGACATAGCCGCGCTGCTCGAGACCGAGGACAACCCGCGACAGGCGGGGGAGCGTGGCGTTCGTGCGCGTCGCGAGGTCGGTCATACGCAGGCTCCGACCCGGTGACTCGGAGAGCACCGCCATCACGAGATACTCATAGTGCGTGATGCCGGCGTCGTTGCCGAGCTGCGTGTCGAGCGCGCCGGGAAGGAGCTCGACGACCCCGATGAAGTGCAGCCAGGAGTGCTGCTCGTCGGCGGAGAGCCATCTGGGTTCGGTCATGCAGCCATTCTCGTGTCTTTTACTTGTAGATGCAAGTTTTTGAGTGCTACGGTTCCTGCCATGACGACAACAGATGGCGACAAGCTCGACGCAGGCACAGGCATGGGCCTCGTCTCCCTCCACGTCGGCGACCTCGCCGCGCAATCCGAGTACTACCGAACCGCGCTCGCGCTCGACCCCATCTCCGAGACCGATGGCGAGATCACCCTCGGACGAGGAGCCGTGCCGCTGGTGCGCCTCCGCCACACGCCAGGCCTCCCCGTCCCGTCGCGGCGCGCCGCAGGCCTCTTCCACACCGCTCTCCTCTTCGAGACTCCGAGCGACCTCGCCGCGACCGTGTACCGGGCGGCGCAGCACAATCGCTCGCAGTTCGTCGGGTCCTCCGACCACCACGTGAGCGAGGCCTTCTACTTCACCGACCCAGAGGGCAACGGCATCGAGCTCTACACCGACCGCCCCCGCGACACGTGGCTCGACGCCTCCGGTCGCATCGCGATGGCGACCGAGTACCTCGACCCGAACGCCTATCTTCGCGCCAACCTCGTCGAAGCGACGGCGGATGCGCCCCAGAGCGCCGGGGCCGACGTCGGCCACGTGCACCTGCAGGTCGGTGACGTCGACACCGCGAAGGGCTTCTACGTCGACACCCTCGGCTTCGAGACGACGACGACCTATCCTGGCGCCCTCTTCGTGAGTGCGGGCGGATACCACCACCACGTCGCCCTCAACGTGTGGAACAGCGCGGGCGCCGGCCCACGGGCCGCGACCCTCGGGCTCGGCCAGCTCACGATCGAGGTGCCAGCGCGCTCCGAGCTCGACGCGGTCTCCGACCGGCTGCGCAGCGCCGGCTTGCAGTTCGCCGACGACGGTGCAGCAATCACGGTCCTCGACCCGTGGAACTCCGAGGTTGTGCTCCGTACGCGCCGGCAGGCGGTGGCCGCATGAGCCGCCTCAAGATCACGACGGCACTCTCCTCGTTCGGTGGCGCAGCCGCCCGCGAGCCGGGCAACCGGCCGATCCTGCTGCTCATGCACGGCTACGGCTCGCACGAGGACGACCTCACGAGCCTGCTGCCCGCACTCGGCTCCCACTTCGACTGGGCCTCTCTGCGCGCGCCGCTTGTCCTGCGCGAGCAGACGCCGGCCGAGGTTGGCTCCTACGCGTGGGTGCCCATCGACCGTCCGGGCTTGCCCGACCCAGAGCAGGCCTCTGCCGCGACCGACGCGGTGCTCGCCTGGCTCGACGAACACACGCCGCCGGCAGCGAACGTCATCCCCATCGGCTTCTCGCAGGGAGGGCTCATGGTGACCCAGCTCCTGCGGCGCGACCCGCAGCGCTTCGAGCGGGGAGCCGTGCTCTCCGGCTTCTCCCTGCAAGGCGAGCAGCCGGGCGACGCGGAGCTTGCCCGCATCCGCCCCGCCGTGTACTTCGGGCGGGGCGACCGGGACCAGATCATCAGCGACGGGACCTTCGAGCGCACGACTGGCTGGCTCGCGGGTCACGCCACCGCGACCGAGCGGCTCTACGAGGGCCTCGCACACGGCATCTCGCCCCAGGAGCTCCAGGACCTCGCTGCGTTCCTGTCCTGACGGCTCGCCCCAGCAATGTGACCCCGCATGTCCTCCTGGTACCTGAAGTTTCGGCCGCCCGCTTCCGCGGGCGGCCGTCTTCTTAGTCTCGGGACATTCCCCACCATGAAGGAGTCCATATGACCCGCTCGACCAGATCGCTCTCCGCTGCCGCCCTCGCTGCGGTCGGGATGATGGCCCTGGCATCGTGTGCCGGGCAGTCTGGGGCGACTCCGGCGGCGGATGCGGACCCAGTTCAGGGCGGAAACCTGCGTGTCGGCATCCTCAGCGACATCGGATGCATCGACCCCGCCCAGGTCAGCAACAACAACAACGTCAACATCGCCCGTCAGACCGTCGCGTCGCTCACGGCGCAGGACGTCGAGACTGGAGAGGTGCTGCCGTGGCTCGCCGAGTCGTGGGAGATCTCCGACGACGCCAAGGAGTTCACCTTCAAGCTCGCTGAGGGCCCGACCTTCGCCGACGGCACCCCGATCGACGCGGAGGCCGTCAAAGCAAACGCCGAGGGCGTCCAGGCGCTTGGCGCGAAGTCCGCGCTCGGCAACCTCTACCTCGCCGGACTCGAGTCGGTGACCGTCGTCGACCCGCAGACGGTGACCTACACCTTCGCCGAGCCCTCCGCGCAGTTCCTGCAGGCAACCTCGACCTTCACCCTCGGCCTCGTCTCCACCGAGAGCACGAAGCTCAGCCAGGAACAGCGCTGCGCAGGCGACTACGTCGGTTCCGGCCCCTTCACGGTCGAGAGCTACACGCCGAACTCCGAGACCGTCCTCGCCGCCCGCGAGGACTACGCGTGGGGCGCATCCACCACGGGCAACACCGAGCGCCCGTACCTCGACACGATCACCTACTCCGTCATCCCTGAGGCATCGACGCTCACCGGCTCCCTCCAGTCTGGTCAGCTCGATGTGTCGACCGAAGTGTCGATCGTCGACCTCGCGGCCCTCGAGGGTGCAGGGGCGACGGTCGAGAACCGGGCAAACCCCGGCGTCGTCTACAACCTCATCCCCAACGCGTCGCACCCGATCCTCTCCGACGAGAAGGTGCGCCTCGCCGTGCAGAAGAGCATCAACCGCGAGGAGCTCCTCGCGCTCCTGACGCCGCAGGACAGCGCCGCGACGAGCGTGCTCGCCACCTCGACGCCGTACTACAGCGACAAGAGCGACATCCTCGAGTTCAACCCTGAGGACGCGGCCAAGCTGCTCGATGAGGCCGGCTGGACCGAATGCGCAGACGGAGTCCGCGAGAAGGACGGCCAGAAGCTGAGCTTCGAGCTCAACTACTGGCAGCCCACCACCAACGTGCTCGAGCAGGTGCAGGTGCAGCTGGCGGCCGTTGGCATCGACCTGCAGCTCCGCGAGGGTGCGATCGCCGACGTCACCGCCATCAACGACGGCACGCAGCCGTTCACCTGGGCCAACATCACGCGCGCCGACCCCGACGCGCTCCGTGTGTTCTTCTCGGCCGAGGGCGGCAACAAGTACAACTACCGCGAGGTAGGCCCGATCGACGAGGTCCTCAACTCGCAGGCCGCGATCATCGACGCGGATGCACGCCAGACCGAGGTCGACGCGGCCGTCACCCAGCTGCTCGAAGAGGGCTATGCTGTGCCCGTCATCCAGCTGTCGACGAACCTCGTCCAGGCGCCAGGCGTCCAGGGCGCCCAGTTCGAGGCCTCGAGCAGACTCGACTTCTCGGCAGCCTGGAAGGCCGCGGAGTAGCGCTATGGTCCGCTATTTCGCGTGGAGGCTCGCCCTGGGGATCCTGGTCCTCTGGGCGGCCTTCACGCTTTCGTTCCTCCTGCTCTACCTCCTCCCCGGTGATGCGGCCGCAGTGGCCGCCGCCGGGGGAGGCGAGGGCGCCGCCGACCCTGCCGCCATCGAGGCCCTGCGCGCGGAGCTCGGACTCGACGCCCCGTTCCACGAGCAGTACCTCGCGGCCCTCGGCGGTGCGCTAGTCCTCGACTTCGGCAGTTCCGTGCAGAACGGAATCCCCGCGACGGAGGTGCTCGCCCGCGCGCTGCCCTCCACAGCCACACTCGCCGGTGCCGCCCTTGTCCTCTCTGTCGTCGGGGGTGTCGGCCTTGCGCTCGTCAGCAACCTCGTCCGATCGTCGTGGCTCCGCGGCATCCTCCAGTCGCTGCCCTCGCTTGCCATCGCCGTCCCGACGTTCTGGCTCGGACTTCTCCTCCTGCAGGTCTTCTCGTTCCAGCTCGGCTGGGTGCCGGCCTTCGGGAGCACCGGTTTCGTCGGGCTCATCCTGCCGGCGCTCACACTGTCCATTCCGACGGGGGCCTACCTCGCCCAAGTTCTGACCCGCAGCCTCCACGAGACGCTCTCGAGGCCGTTCGTCGAGCAGGCCAGGGCGAAGGGCGCGGGAGACACGCGCATCCTCATCCGCCACGCTCTGCGCAACGCAGCCCTGCCGACGCTCACGATCGGCGGAGTGCTCGTGGGTCAGCTCCTCGCGGGCACCGTCGTCACCGAGACGGTCTTCTCCCGTGACGGCGTCGGCCGCATGATCGTGACGGCCGTCGCCAACCGCGACATCCCGCTCGTCATGATCGCGGTTGTGTTCGCCGCGGTTGTGTTTGTCGTGACCAACCTCATCGTCGACGCGCTCTACCCGCTCATCGACCCGCGCCTGACGCACTCCACGAAGCAGCAGCGTCCCTCGTCGAAGGGTCGCTCAACGTCGACGCTGACACCCGGGCTCGCCCCGACCGAGCCAGCCAAGGCAGCGAAGAACGAGGTCCCAGCATGAGCCAGCCTCTCCTCGAGACGGTGCCGGGCCTCACCCCGCTCAGCCGGACGGAGCGCTACGTCGCGCCAAGCAGTCTCGGAAACCCGGACAGTCAGGGCACCGCCGAGCGGACGCCACAGCCCGTGCCAGAGGCGGTCAAGCCGTCGTCGTTCGCACGCTTCAGCGGTCTGCTGCGCCTGCCGTCCCTCATCCTCGCGATCGCCGTGCTCGCCACGGTCATCGCCTGGGCGATCATCCCGTCCGTCTTCACGCCGTACGACGCCGTCAACGGAACGCTCCTCGATCGTCTCCAGCCACCGAGCGCCGCGCACCCGTTCGGCACCGACAATCTGGGCCGCGACACGCTCGCTCGATTCATCTACGGATCGCAGACCACGCTCCTGGCCTCCGGGCTCGCCGTGGTAATCGCCCTCGGTACCGGGGCGCTCCTCGGCCTGCTCGCCGGCTACCTGCGCGGCTTCGTCGACGAGGCGATCATGCGCTTCATGGACGTCATCCTCGCGATCCCGGCGCTCCTGCTCTCGCTCACGATCATCACGGGACTCGGCTTCGGGACGCTCAACATCGCCATCGCGGTCGGCCTCGCGTCGACGGCGGCGTTCGCGCGCATCATGCGCTCGCAGGTGCTCTCGGTCGCGACCGCCGGCTACATCGAGGCCGCGAAGCTCTCCGGCGCGCGCTGGCCCAGCATCATCTTCCGCCAGGTTCTGCCCGCCGCCATCACCCCGGTGCTCGCGCTCGCCGCAATCGAATTCGGCGCAGCCGTGCTCGCCATCTCCGCGCTTAGCTTCCTCGGCTTCGGGGCCCCGCCGCCCCAACCGGAATGGGGCGCGCTCATCTCCGAGGGACGCGACTACCTGCAGGCCGCCTGGTGGCTCACGACGCTGCCCGGCCTCGTGATCGTCGCGGTGGTGCTCTCCACGGCCCGCCTGTCCCGCTGGCTCCAAGAACGAGGAGACCGCTCATGACCTCAACGCAGTCACCTACCGTGGGACAGGCGCAGGATCCCGCCCAGCCCCTGCTCTCCGTGCGCGGCCTCCAGCTCGCGTACAAGGGCGCCACGACGCTCGCCGTCGCCGGCGTCTCCTTCGACGTCTACCCGGGCGAGCAGGTCGCGATCGTCGGTGAGTCCGGCTCCGGCAAGACGAGCGTCGCGAAGTCGATCGTCGACCTCCTCCCGTCGAGCACTGAAGTCAGCGCGGATGCGCTCCGCTACGACGGCCTCGATCTCACAGCCCTCACCCCACTCGAGTGGCGCGCCGTGCGCGGCGCGCGCATCGGCCTCATCCCGCAGGACCCCTCGGCGTCGCTCAACCCGCTGCAGACGGTCGGCGCGCAGGTCGCGGAGGTCCTTCTCATCCATGGCCTCGCGACGAAGCGGGACGCCCGCGCGCGGGCCGTCGAGCTCCTGGCGGATGCCGGCATCCCGGACGCCGCCAAGCGAGCCGCGCAGTACCCGCACCAGTTCTCCGGCGGCATGCGGCAGCGGGTCCTCATCGCGGCCGCGCTCGCCGCCTCGCCCGGCCTCATCATCGCCGACGAGCCCACGAGTGCCCTCGACGTGACGGTGCAGCGCCAGATCCTCGACTTGATCGCGGAACGTGCCGCCGTCGCCTCGACCTCGGTGCTCTTCATCACCCACGACCTGGGAGTGGCAGCCGACCGGGCAGACCGCATCCTGGTCATGCAACACGGCGTCATCGTCGAAGCCGGGCCAGCAGCGCAGGTGCTCGAGGACCCTCAGCACCCCTACACGAAGCGACTCGTCGCGGCGGCACCGACGAGGATCTCGACCAGGCTCGTGCCGGCGCATGGCGCACTCGCCATCGACCCGAGCAGGCCGGTGCTCGAGGTCTCCGGCCTCAGCAAGACATTCCGCCTCCCCGGCGGGGCACGGGTCGACGCGACCAAAGACGTGGCGTTCTCGATCGCTCGCGGCGAGAGCTACGCGCTCGTCGGAGAATCCGGCTCAGGCAAGAGCACCACGGCGCGGCTCGCGCTGCTGCTCGAGCGGCCCGACCAGGGCAGCATCCGCCTCGACGGCGTCGAGGTGGCAGGCGCCAAGGGCAGCGCGCTCAGGGCCTTCCGGCGCAGGACGGGACTCGTGCACCAGGACCCGTACTCCTCGCTCGACCCGCGCTTCACCGTCGCCGACTCCATCGAACAGCCCCTGCGCGCCTTCGGCGTCGGCGACAAGGTATCGAGGCGAGCACGCGTGCTCGAGCTCCTCGACGACGTCGCGCTCCCCGCGAGCTTCGCCGAGCGGCGCTCGACGCAGCTCTCCGGCGGGCAGCGCCAGCGCGTCGCCATCGCCAGCGCGCTCGCGCTCAACCCCGAGCTCATCGTGCTCGACGAGGCAGTGTCTGCGCTCGACGTCTCCGTGCAGGCTCAGATCCTTCAGCTGCTGGTCGACCTCCAGGCGGAGCACTCGCTGAGCTACCTCTTCATCACCCACGATCTCGCGGTCGTGCGGCAGATCGCGGACCGCGTCGGCGTGCTCCGCAGGGGAGAGCTCCTCGAGGAGGGCACGGTCGACGCGGTCTTCGAGCGCAGTACCAACGAGTACACGCGGGCGCTCGTCGACGCGATCCCGGGCGGACGGCCCACGGAGCGTGTCCTGGAGGCAATCGCATGACGTCAGCAACCAGGCTCATCGACGCCGACAGCAGCAAGGGGGCTCGGTGCATTGCCGTGCTCGGCGCGGGCCCGAGGGGCGCCGGACTCCTCGAACGAATCGTCGCGAACTACGTGGCCGACGACACCGGTCCGCTGGTCGTGCACCTCATCGACCCCCACCCGCCAGGCGCTGGTCGCATCTGGCGAGACGCCCAGTCTGGCCTTCTCAAGCTCAACTCGCTCGCAGCCGACGTCACGATGTTCACCGACGAGACGAGCACAATAGAAGGGCCGGTCCGAGAAGGACCATCGCTCGTCGAATGGGCGCAGCAGGCAACGAACGGTGAGCTGCCCGGCTACGACCTCGACGAGGAGGACGCGCAGGTTGCCGCAGAGGTGCGAACGCTCGGACCCGCGAGCTTCCCGACGCGTCGGCTCCAGAGCCGGTACCTCGGCTGGTTCTTTGAGCAAGCAGTCGACGCCGCGCCAGAAGGGCTGACCGTGCTTGTGCATACGGCGCAGGTGACGGGCGTCACGACGCTCGAGAACGGCTCCCAGCGAGTCGAGCTCGACACGGGAGACGGCCTCACTGTCAACGTGGTCGTCTACGCGCTCGGGCACTCTGGCACCCTCGTCCACGAGGGAACCAGAACCTCCGAGCTGAGTGACTTCGCCGCGCGCCACGACCTCGCCTACGTGCCGCCCTCGTTCACGGCAGACGCTGACTTCAGCGCCGTCGAGGCCGGCGAGCCCGTTATCGTCCGCGGGCTCGGCCTTGCCGCCGTCGACCTGCTTGTGCTCCTCACTGAGGGCCGCGGTGGAACGTTCGTGCCGAGCGCGGAAGAGGGACGCCTCAAGTACCTTCCGTCGGGGAGCGAGCCACGCATCCTCGTCGGCTCGAGGCGGGGAGTGCCCTACCACTCGAAGGTCACGAGCGTCCTGCAGGGTGAGCCTTTCGAAACCCGGTACTTCACGGCGGACATCGCCAGGGAGGTCGTAGCGCAGCACGAGATCCTCGACTTCCGCACCCACTTCTGGCCGCTCCTCGCGAAGGAGATGCTGCACGGCTATTACCGCGAGCTCTTCACAGGCCACCCTGAGCGCGTGCGCGTCTCCTGGGTCGAGTTCCGGGCCGACCTCGACCGCTTCGGCGCCCAGTCGCCAGAACTCCATGACGCAGTCATCGCCGCACTCGTCGACCCGAGCGACGAGCTTGACATCGAGACCTTCGACCACCCATTGCGCGGTGCCGCCGCGACCGACGTCGGCTCGGTGTCCGTCGTCCTGCACGACTACATCCGCGAAGACCTGCGCCGGCGGAACAGCCAGGGGAACAGCGAGAGCCAGGGACTCTTCCTTGCGCTGCTCTTCTCTTTCATGACCTTCGTCGAGTTCCAGGATGCGCCCAACTGGTCGCCGGCCTCGCTCGCGGGCGACGTCCGCGTCTGGTGGAAGGGCTTCTTCAGCTACGTCGCCTCCGGCCCCCCAGGGCACCGCCTCGACGAGCTCCTGGCGTTGAGCGAAGCCGGAGTCGTCCACTTCCTCGGCGGCGACCTCCGCGTGTGGGAGGACGAGCAGGCCGGGCTGTTCCGCGCAAAGGGCACGACCCTCGAGCGCCAGGTCTCGGCCCGCGCGCTCATCGACGCCTGGCTGCCAGACTCCGACGTCGCGCACACCGACAACGAGGCGCTTCGTCAGCTCATCGACTCCGGCGAGGGCCGCGAACGAGTTGCGGCCACGCCGGAGGGAAGCCTCGCGACCGGTGTCATCGAGGTGCGCCGCGCCGACTCGCGCGTCGTGAGGGCGGATGGGTCCGTGCATCCGCGCCGCTTCGCGGTCGGCCCCTACACGTCCAACCCGTTTGTCGGGGCGTTCTCACGCCCGAAGACCAACGCCGTGTCGTTCCGCGAGAACGACGCAGTCGCCTTGAGTACCTTGAGACTCATCGGCGAGATCAGCAGAGAGAACGAGGAGAGGGAGCAGCATGAGCACGCAGCAGAGCACCACTACCGGAGACCAGTTCGGCGAGCGTTGGGCGGCCTGGCACGACAGTCGTGAGCGTGCCGTCAGAGCTCCGTACGGGCCAGCGGCTCTCGTCGCGACGAACTGGCTTGCCGACGGCATCGGGTTGGAGCTCGAAGGCGTAGCGGGGTCCTGGACGATCGAGGACGGGGCCGTTGTTGGCACCGGACTCGCCGCGAGCGGCTACACCGACGCATCCGGTTCCGCGATCAGCGACAGGGTCACGCTCACGACAGGGGAGGAACTGCACGACGGCGATCGCATCCTCCGCGCCTTCGCTCGCGACGACCAGCGTGCGCTCCGCGTTCTTGACCCTCAGTCGCCCGGACGCTCGTCCCTGCTTGGTATCGACAGCTACGCGCCGGGTGACGACTATGTCGTCGCTGCCACCTTCCGCCCGTCCTCCGAGCAGGTCGACGTGCTCCAGGCAGATGGCTACGTCTCCAGGAAGGACCTCGGTGGCAAGCTCGACTTCGAGCTCGGCGGCTCAGCGTTCTCCATTGACGCCGACCACTCGGAGGCTGGCTTGCAGGTCGTCTTCGCGGACGCGACGAGCGGCGACGAGAGCTACCGGTTCCGGTTCCTGACTGTCCAGGCTCCGGGAGCTGACGGCACGACGACGATCGACTTCAACCGCGCCTACCTGCCGCCGTGCGCGTTCAGCGACCAGTTCGTCTGCCCGACGCCCGCCGCCGACAACCGCCTCACCGTGCCTGTCCGCGCAGGCGAGCGCAACGCCATGAAGGCGTAGGGCTCAAGGCTCGGAGCTGACGTCGCGCTGACGTCGCGCTGACGTCGCGTTGACGTCGCGTTGACGTCGAGCTGGCGCCGCGTTGGCGCCGCGTTGGCGCCGCGTTGGCGCCTCACCCTACGGCGGCACGATGTCGTGGCATCGGGCCCCCTTGGTGGCCAGATCTTGGGGTCGCCTGAACTTGAGGTGGTCTGATCTTCAGGTGTACTGATCTTCGGGTGACCGGCGCCCGGCATGCCCTGCGCGTGCTGTGGCCCGATCTCGAGGTCTACTGATCTTGACGTCTGCTGATCTTGGGGTGGCCGGCGCCTGACATGGCCTCCGCCTGCGGTGGCCTGATCGTTCACTGGCGCGATCCTAGTGAGGACCTGGTCTTTGTGAGGGCCTGGTCTTAGTGATGAGCTGTTCTTGCGGTGACTCGAGGTTGCGGTGACCACACTCTGGGCTGCCGGGGCTCACCGGGGCCCACCGTTCTTCGTCGGCCCCGTCAGTCGCCCGCGTCCCAGGGCTCAGGTTCAGTTTCGCGACCGCGGATCCGGTCGATCTCGCGACGCTCTCGCTTCGTGGGTCGTCCCGCCCCGCGGTCGCGGAAGCCAATCGGGGCTGTGAACTCGCGCGGGGGCGGCGGCGGCGAGTTGTCGATGAGCGCCTTCGCCGCGATCGGCGCGCCGACCCGCTTCTTGAGCAGCTCCTGGGCAACGAGGATGCGATCGCGGTCAGTGCGCACGCGCACCTCGTCGCCGACGTGGATGCGCTGTGCCGGCTTGGCCCGCTCACCGTCGATCTTCACGTGCCCTGCCTTGCAGGCGGCCGTCGCCGCGCTGCGCGTCTTGTAGATGCGCACGGCCCACAGCCACACGTCGACGCGCACCGACGCTGGTCCTGGCTGGTGGTAGCCGTGCTCGTCTCGATCCATCCGCTGATCGTATCGAGTCGTCCGCGCGGGCCGCCTGTGGCGCTCGACGGCTTGTGGCTTGCCTGCCTGTGTCTGCCGGCTTCTGTCTGCCGGCTCGCGCGTGCCGGTTAGCTGGTCCTGGCGTGCACCCTGCTCTCACCGTGGGCGTCGACCGTGACCTGGAGCTTCGACGTGATCTGCTCCTGCATGGCCTCGACATGGCTGATGACGCCGATCGTCCGACCGCCGCTGCGCAGGCGGTCGAGTGTGGCCATCGCCGTGCCGAGCGTCTCGCCGTCGAGGGAGCCGAAGCCCTCGTCGATGAAGAGCGTGTCGAGGCGAACCCCGCCCGCCCTCGAGGTGACGGTCTCCGCGAGGCCGAGCGCCAGCGCGAGCGAGGCGAGGAACGTCTCGCCGCCCGAGAGCGACTCGGTCGCCCGCGATCGGCCCGTGTAGGCGTCGACGATGCGCAGCCCGAGGCCTGACTGGGCGCCGCGGAATTGAAGGCCGTCGTCGTGCTCGAGGCTGTAGCGGCCGGCGGTCATCCGCGCGAGCTGTGCGTTGGCGGCGGCCACGATCTCCTCGAGTTCCGCCGCGAGCACGTAAGCCTCGAGGCTCATGCGCTTCTCGTTCGGTTCCTGCCCCGACAGGGTGCCGGCGAGCACGCGCAGGGTCTCCGCGCGCGCAAGCAGTTCTTCGCTCGTCGCGAGCTCCGTGCCGAGCCTCGCCACGAGTCCGCCGAGGCGAGTGGCCAGCTCACCGAGGCGCGTGTGCGTCGCGACCTGCGCGTCGTGGGCGCGCCCCGCGGAGGCCCTGGCCTCTGATGCAGCGGCGACGTCGACGGGCTCGGCGGGCACGTCCTGCAGGTTCAGGTCTGCGAGGGCCGACTCGGCCGACGCGCTGGCCTGCTCGTGGGCGCGGATGCGCGCGTCGAGCTGCGCGGCGGCCGCCTGGGGGAGCAGGGCGGCGGCCGCGGCCTCCCGGTCGGCGAACGACGAGTTCTCGAGCGCGGCCGAGAGCCGCGCTTCGGCTTCCTCTGCTGCGGTTCTGGCGGCGTCAAGGTCGCGGGTGAGGTCGTCGAGCGCCCCCGCGAGTTCGTGCGTGCGCCGAACGTGGAGGGCGCGGGCCGCGATGGAGGCGAAGCCGCCGAGTCCGGCGTCGACCCGGGCGGCGTCGGCGCCGAGGCGGGCGTCGAGTGCGCTGATCTCGGCCGCGAGCTCGCCGTCGCGCGACCGCGCGTTCGCTTGCTCCACGAGCAGCGTGCGCTCGCGCTCCTCGAGGTCGGCAAGCTGCTTCCTGTGCTGCGCGAGCGCCTTCGTGGCGTCGCGGCCGAGCCCCACACGCTGCTTCGCCTCGACAAGCTCGGCCTCGAGCTGCTCCGCTGCGCGGCCGTCGAGGCGAGCGTCAAGAGCGCCTGCCCGCTGAACGAGGGCCGCGAGCGCGACCTGCGCCTCGGCGTGCGTGTCGTTGGCCTTCGCCGCAGAGGTGCGCGCGCGATCAAGCGCAGCGTCGCTCACGTCGTCGACGTCGTCGCCCTCGGCCGGGGCCGGGTGCTCCCGGCTCCCGCAGACAGGGCACGGGGCGTCGTCGGTCAGCTCGTGCGCGAGCACAAGAGCGCTGGAAGCAAGTCGACGCGCAATGAGGGCGCGCTCCGCGGCGGACTCGGCGGTTGCGAGCTCCGCGAGGCGAGCGCTGCGCTCGAGCGCAGCGAGCTGCTCGGCGACGAGGGAAGCCCGCTCCGTCGAGACGGCGATGAGCTGGGTGGCTCGTTCGAGCCGCTCCTCCTCGCCTGGCAGGGCCGCGGCCTGCACCTCGCTGCCGGTGATGTGCTCGTGCAGCAGCGCGCGTCGCTCGGGGTGCAGCGCCAGCTCGGCGTTGACCTTCTCGAGCCGCGCCCCGTTCTCCGTGCGCGCGGATCGAAGCTCCTCGAGCGTTCTCCGCTCGTTTGGCAACGCCTTCTCGAGTCGCAGGAGCTCCTCGAGCGTTCCGAGCACGCGGGCAGACTCGTCGACCAGCCCCGCGAGTGCCTCGCCGCGCTGAGGGGGTTGTTCACCGGCGCCGCCCGGGGCTTCCCGGAGGTGCCCGAGCAGTTCCTCCGAGGCTTTGGCGCGGGTGGCACTGAGGCGGCTGAGCTTGGTCGCGGTCGAATCGCTGAGCTGCAGCCCGGACTCCAGCGGCGCCGCGGCGCGTGCGCGCTCGAGCTGGCGCCGAGACGCCGCGACTGCCTCGGCCTCTGCCGCGAGCCTGGCCTGCTCGTCGAGGAGCCGTTGCCGGCGGCTCTGCAGCTCCTGCACCCTCTTGGCCTCGCCGAGCGACGCCTCTGCGCGCTGCTGCGCGGCGGCCGTCGTCGCGGTCTCCTCGGCTGCGCGGGCCGCGGCCGTCGTCGCGAGGCCGAGGCGTCGCTCGGCGTCGGACAGCGAGAGTGGTGACGCGGGGGCGTGCCCCTCGGTGACCTCCGCCGGCGTCAGGCCCTCGATCTCGAGAGTGATGCGCGCGACGGCGGCGGACGCCGACTCCGCGGTGGCGACGGCCTCGCGCCGCGCATCCACGAGGTTCGCCGTGAGGCGCTTGAACCGGTCGGTGGCGAACAGCGCCCGCAGTACGGCCTGCCGCTCGCCCGTGGACGCGTGCAGGAACTCCTGGAAGCGGTTCTGCGCGAGCAGCACGACCTGCAGGAACTGCGCCCTGGAGAGCGGCAGCACCTCGGCGAGCGCCTTCGCGACGTCGACGGGCTTCGCAGCGATGCCGTGCCACTCGCCGTCGACCCGCTGCGAGAGCTGCGCCGCGGCGTTGTGCTTCGTCGTGCCGGAGCCCCGCCGCTTGGGCCGCTCGTAGTCGGGCTCGCGGCGCACGAGGTACCTGATGTCGCCGAGCTCGAACTCCAGCTCGACGTAGCTCGGATCCTCCGGTGCCGCGTGGTGGCTGCGGATGCCGTGCGCGCTCTGCCCCTCGTAGCGTGGCACGCTGCCATAGAGTGCGAAGACGATGGCATCGAGCACGCTCGACTTCCCGGAACCCGTCTTCCCGCTGATGAGGAAGACGCCGTCACCGGCGAACTGGTCGAAGTCGACCTGCTGCTCGCCCCGGAACGGGCCGAACCCTGCGATCCTCAGTGCGCTGATCCTCATGCGTCTGCCCCCATCTCCGCGAGCTGCCGCTCGACCAGCTCGCGCTCGTCGTCGCTCAGCCCCTCGCCGCGCCGGACGAACGTAAGGAACCCGTCGACGAGCTCCGCGTCGCTCCTGCCTGTGCCCACCCTCGCGGCGTAGCCTGCCGTCGCGTACTGCTCGGGGGCGCTCGGCGCGAACTCGATGAGCGCGCAGTACGGGAAGCGCTCCTGCAGCCGGCGCATCGCGTCGAGCGGCCGCACGTTATCCGTCAGCACCGCTCGCACCCAGTCCTGCTCGGCGGCGGCGTGCGCGGGCGATGCGAGCAGCTCGTCGAGCGTGCCCGTCAGCGTGGTCATCTCGCGGGGCACCGGCAGGTCGACCCAGGAGACCTGCTCGAGCCCGTCGGCGTCGAGGTCGACGAGCCAGCCGCCTCGAGGCTTCCCGCCCTCACCGAAGGTGTAGTGCAGGGGAGCACCGGAGAACCGAATGGACTCCTCGAGCGTCTGCCTGCCGTGGATGTGCCCGAGCGCTGCATAGTCGACACCCTCGAACGTCAGGGTCGGCACGATGTCGAGCCCGCCCGCCGTGATGTCGCGCTCGAGCCCCTCCGCCTCTGCCATGCTCGCCCCCGCGAAGCAGTGGGCGAGCACCACCGAGCGCGCCCCGCGCCGGGTCGCGTCAGCCCGCACGGCGTCCATCGCGACCCCGAGCACACCGGCCTGCGTGCCGGGGGTTCCCTCCGGGAGCATTCGCCGAACCAGGAGCGGCTCGAGATACGGGATGCCGTACACGGCGACCTCGCCGTGCTCATCGGTCAGCAGCACCGGCTCGGCGAGGGCCTCGGGGTCGGCACGCACGTGCGCGCCGCCGAACGCCGCCCACTCTGACTGGAAGCCTAATCTTGCGGCCGAGTCGTGGTTCCCGCTCGAGAGGATCACGACGGCACCGGCCTCGCGGATCGCTCGGATTGCCGTCGTGAGGAACTCGAGGGCAGCCCGGGACGGGGTGGCCGAGTCGAACACGTCGCCCGCGACGAGCACGGCGTCGACGCCGTGCTCGCGCACGATCGAGGGGATCGTGTCGAGCACGCCGCCGAGCGCCTCGAGCGTCGAATGGCCGTGGAAGGTGCGCCCGATGTGCCAGTCGGAAGTGTGCAGGAGTCTCATCGAGGACAGCCTACGAACATCCACCGACACGCTGGTCTCCCCAGCCCAGGAGGGGGAGTCGCTGAGAGGATGTGCGCATGGGACAAGAGCAGCGGAAGGCCCCGATGCGATGGGCGACGTTGCCGAACGCCATCTCGGTGGCCCGGCTGCTCGTCTTCGTCCCGCTGACCATCTGGCTCGCGGCCGAGGGACGTGAGCTCGCGGCCACGCTGAGCCTTGCCGCGTTCGGTGCGACCGACTGGATCGACGGCTTCCTCGCTCGGCGCCTCGGGCAGGTCTCCCGCGTCGGGGAGATCCTCGACCCCGTCGCCGACCGGCTCGGCATCATCATCATCGGGCTCGGACTCGCGCTCCTCGGCTACTTCCCGTGGTTCGTCCTGATCACGATCTTCCTGTGCGACGCGGCGCTGCTTGTCATAGGCCTCACACGCCTCGAGCGGGTCAGGGAGGGCCGCGTCAATCTTCTCGGGAAGGCGAGGTCGGCGTTCATCATGGTCGCGATGCCCTTGCACCTGCTGTCGTACGCGGCTCAGGTGCCGGCAGAACCGCTGCGCGGAATCACCTGGTGGATGCTCCTGATCGGCACGGTGCTGCACGTCGCGGCAGGTGCGGTGTACGCCGTCAGGTACCTGCGTCGCCAGGCTCCGTGACGAAGTCGATGAGTTCCTCCACACGGCCCAGCAGCGAAGGCTCGAGGTCGCGATAGTCGCGGACCCGCTCCAGGATTCGCTGCCAGGCTCTCGCCGTGTCCGCCTGCTCCTCTGCCGGCCAGCCGAGCGCGCGGCAGATGCCCTTCTTCCAGTCCTGCCCGCGAGGGATGACGGGCCACGCCTTGAGCCCAAGGCGCTCCGGCTTGACCGACTGCCAGACGTCGACGTACGGGTGACCGACGACGCGGACATGCGACGCGCCGAAGCGTCTCGTGATGTCGTCCGCGATGCGCTGTTCCTTCGAGCCTTTGACGAGGTGGTCAAGCAGCACGCCGACGCGCCGGGTCGGGCTGGGGCCGAAGACCGTGAGCACCTCTGCCAGGTGGTCGGCGCCCTGCAGGAACTCGACGACGACCCCATCGATGCGGAGATCGTGGCCCCACACCTTCTCGACGAGCTCGGCGTCGTGCTTGCCCTCCACGAAGATGCGGCCCGACCGTGCAGTGCGGGCTTTCGCATCGGCGACATGGAACGAGCCCGAGGCGCTCCGCGCGCGCCCGGTCGGCTGCTTCGCTGTGGGCGGGCCGAGGAGCACGGGCTCGTCCTCGAGCAGGAAGATCGAGTCGGCGGGGAACGCCTTGCGCTGCCCGTCGAAGTCCTGGAGCGTCACCGTCTGCTTGTTGGCAGACGCGAGGCGCCCATAGAAGCCGGTGGCCGCATCCTCAAGCCACATCCCGCTCGCCATCGGCACCTTGCGGGTCAGCGGCGCCGACTTCCGTTCTCGCATTCGCGCGATGGGATCACCGCCGTATCGATCCTCGAAGTCAGCGCGATCGCCGGAAGCAGACAGGTCTAGCACCCAGGCAGTGTACGTCGAGGGCGAATTGTTCGCCCAGGGAGAAAGGCGGAACGATTTCCTCTCTCGTTTCGACAACACTCAGTCGTCTGACGCACAATGGCTGGCGGTGCTTGTGCAGTTAACCGACCGGAATTCGGGCACCCCCGATTCCGCTACGCTTGAGCACCGACTCGAGGAGGCAAATATGGCTGGTTCTGACGCTGAGGCGCGGACCCCTGAAGGCGACGGCGTTGTCGATGAGCAGACGCAGTCTTCGACGATGTCGTTTACGGGCGATTTCAGCGCGCAGCTCGCCGCGCTCATCGCTGGCGGCGTGTCGAAGGAGGAGATGGAATCCATCAGCGCGCTTCCTTCCGGTTCTGCTCTCCTGATCGTGCGTCGCGGATCCAACGTCGGCGCGAGGTTCCTGCTCGACACCGACCTGCAGGTCGCAGGGCGGCACCCGAACGCGGAGATCTTCCTCGACGACGTCACGGTTTCGCGCCGCCACGCAGAGTTCACGAGGCACGGCCGCGAGTTCCACATGCGCGACCTCGGGTCGCTCAACGGCACCTACTACAACGGCGAGCGCATCAACTCCGCAGTGCTCACGAACGGTGGAGAGGTGCAGGTGGGTAAGTTCCGCCTCACTTTCTACAGCTCTCCGCTCGACACGAGCTTGACCTCCGCGTCTGCCGGGAACTGAACGTGGCCGCTATCGCGGCGGCTTCTTCCAGAGGGCAGGGCCGCACGCTCAGCATCGGTCAGGTCCTGCAGCGCCTGAACGTCGAGTTCCCTGAGCTGAGCCCCTCGAAGCTTCGCTTCCTGGAGGACAAGGGCCTTGTGCATCCGGAGCGCACCCCGAAGGGCTACCGTAAGTTCTCCGCAGGCGACGTCGCTCGCCTGCGCGAGGTGCTCACGATGCAGCGCGACCTCTACCTGCCCCTCAAGGTGATCGCCGAGTACTTCGACGCGCTCGACCGAGGTCTCGAGCCCGAGCTTCCGGGATCGAGGGCTCCTCAGCGACAGACGATGCTGCCTGCCGGCACCGTGCTCGACCGCGCGCAGCTTCTCGAACGTTCGGGTGCGAAGCCCGCGCTGCTCGAGCAGGCCGTGAGCGCCGGGCTCATCCCGGCTGCGAGCCGGTACCAGGACGACGAGCTCACGATGCTGAGCACGCTTGTTGAGCTCGAGAAGGTGGGCATCGAACCTCGCCACCTCAGGCCGTTCCGCGCTGCTGCGCATCATGAGTTCGGCCTCATCGAGCAGGCCCTCTCCACCAGCTCACGACGGTCCCGCTCTGGCGGTGAGACGAGTGAGCGCGCGAACGAGCTGGCCGAGCACCTCGAGTCTGTCCGCAGGTCGCTGATCCGTCAGGCCGTGCGGGGTCGGAGATAGGTTCATCCTCCACTTGAACTTTAAGTGGATTCGGGCGGGCCACACCCGTGTCGCGACACGCCGCCAGGGCTGCCCGGATGCCCGAAATTCGGGGCGAGTCAGGGCAAGGACCACATCGTTGTCGTTCGGAAGTAGCCGCGGCGCATGCGCTCCAATAGAATCGACCAAGACGGCTCGGGACTTACCTCAAGTTCCCTTGTGGTAAGCCCCAGCGCTTACGCCCCAGGAGACCTGGGTGCTGAGCCAGTCGAAAACGTGTGAAAGGTGCAGGCATGAGCGAGCAGGGACAGGGCGACGCGCCAACCGGCGGCGAGTTGGTCTTCACCGACGGCATTCCGGACCTCGATCCGGGTTCCGGATACCGCGGCGCCGTCGCCGCGCGTGCCGCCGGTATCACGTACCGCCAGCTCGACTACTGGGCACGCACGGGGCTCGTCGAGCCGACCGTCCGTGGGGCCAAGGGGTCTGGGTCGCAGCGGCTCTACTCTTTCCGCGACATCCTGGTGCTCAAGCTCGTGAAGCGTCTGCTTGAAACGGGCATCTCGCTCCAGCAGATCCGCACTGCAGTCGACCAGCTCCACGAGACCGGAGTCGTCGACCTCGCCCAGACCACCCTCATGTCCGACGGCGCGAGCGTCTACCTCTGCACCTCGAACGACCAGGTCATCGACCTCGTGCATCGGGGTCAGGGCGTCTTCGGCATCTTCGTCGGACAGGTCCTCCGCGAGGTCGAGTCGACGCTCGTCGACTTCGAACAGCAGACGATCGACCCGGTTGACGAGCTGGCGGCCCGCCGCGCGAACCGCGCAAGCTAGGTCGCGCCTCCCGCAAGCCGAAAGGCGAACGCTAGCTGTTCGACCGGCCCCGCTGACGCCCACGCGTCACCGGGGCTTCGTCGTCTGCGCCGGCGGCTTCTGTGTAGGCGCCGAGGCGGCCTGCACGCATGATGCGCTCGAGGAGCGTGTCGAAGCTCGCAGCCATTTCCTCCGCCGAACTTCCCGGCCAGAGGTGCACGGGCTTCGCGGCACCCTGGGCCTGCTGCAGCGACGTGCGTTCGGGCAGGGCTGGTGAGAGCACAAGCGGGCCGAACATGTCGCGCAGCTCGCCAAGCCGGAACTGGTGCTCGATCGACTGATGCTTGGCCCTGTTGACGATGATGCCAAGCGGCTGGAGCCTCGGTGAGAGCTCGCGCCTGATCTCGTCGACGGCGCGGAGGGCGCGGTCAGCGGCGGCGACGGAGAAGAGTCCAGGTTCGGTCACGACCGCAACGCGGTCTGAAGCGGCCCACGCCGTCCTGGTGAGTGCGTTGAGTGACGGCGGGCAGTCGATGAGCACGAGGTCGTAGTCGGCCTCGACGACGGCCAGGGCCTCCTCCAGACGCCAGATCTCGCGGATCGACGGGTTCGGGGTGTCGAAACTCAACGCGGCGGGGCTTCCGACCATGAGGTCGATCACCCCGTGGCTCCCCTCGCCCCATGAGGAGCGAGCGATTGCGGCCCTGACGGTGCTCGGCTTGGGGGAGCGCAGGACGTCGGCGATCGTCGCCCCGTCCTTGGCTCTGGCATCGAGGCCGGTGGAGACGTCGGACTGGGGATCCAGGTCGACGACGAGGGTTCTGAGCCCACGGGCCCAGGCGGCGGAAGCGAGGCCAAGGGTCACCGTGGTCTTGCCGACGCCGCCCTTGAGAGAACTGATGCTGAGGACGAACACCTGCCCAGGCTACATTCACTAGGCTTGGCGTCACGTTGCTGCATGCCCCTGTCGTTGTTGTCGGAAGGTGGAACACCGGTGTTCAAGAAGATCCTGGTCGCGAATCGTGGCGAGATCGCGATTCGCGCATTCCGCGCCGCAGTTGAGCTTGGAGCGCGGACGGTCGCGGTGTATCCCTACGAGGACCGCAACTCCCTTCACCGCCTGAAAGCTGACGAGGCGTACCAGATCGGGACCGTCGGGCAGCCGGTTCGCGCGTACCTCGACGTCGCAGAGATCCTGCGTGTTGCGAAGGAGTCCGGCGCAGACGCGATCTACCCGGGCTACGGCTTCCTGAGCGAGAACCCAGAACTCGCGCGCGCTGCCCACGAGGCGGGAATCGCCTTCATCGGGCCACCCCCGCGCGTGCTCGAGTCCGCGGGCAACAAGGTCACGGCCAAGAACCAGGCGATCGCCGCCGGTGTGCCCGTCCTCGCTTCGAGCCAGCCCTCCACCGACCTCGATGCGCTGTGCGCAGCCGCCGAGGAGATCGGCTTCCCGATCTTCGCCAAGGCCGTCGCAGGCGGCGGCGGGCGCGGGATGCGCCGCGTCGAGCGCCCTGAGGACCTTCGCGAAGCCCTCGAGTCGGCCATGAAGGAAGCGGACAGCGCCTTCGGCGACCCGACGATGTTCGTCGAGCAGGCGGTGCTGCGCCCTCGCCACATCGAGGTGCAGATCCTCGCTGACGAGCACGGCAACGTCGTGCATCTCTTCGAGCGCGACTGCAGCGTGCAGCGCCGCCACCAGAAGGTCGTCGAGATCGCACCTGCCCCCAACCTGTCGCAGGACGTCAGGGACAAGCTCTACGCCGACGCGGTCGCCTTCGCGAAGTCCATCGACTACGTCAACGCCGGCACCGTCGAGTTCCTCCTCGACACCGCCGGGCCCCGCGCGGGTCAGCACGTCTTCATCGAGATGAACCCGCGCATCCAGGTCGAGCACACGGTCACCGAGGAGGTCACCGACGTCGACCTCGTGCAGGCGCAGATGCGCGTCGCCTCAGGTGAGCGCCTCGACGACATGGGGCTCGAGCAGCACCAGCTCGAGCTGCACGGCTTCGCGCTGCAGTGTCGCATCACCACGGAGGACCCGTCGCAGGGATTCCGACCGGACACCGGCGTCATCACGACGTACCGCTCCGCGGGCGGCTCCGGCATCCGCATCGACGGTGGCACGATCGCGACGGGCGCCGAGGTGCTGCCGCACTTCGACTCGATGCTCATGAAGCTCACGGCCCGCGGCCGCGACTTCCCCGCAGCTGTGCGGCGCGCACGCCGCGCGCTCTCCGAGTTCCGTATCCGCGGCGTCGCCACGAACATCCCGTTCCTCCTCGGCGTGCTCGACGACCCCGACTTCCAGCGCGGCGACGTCGCCACGGACTTCATCGAGAAGCGCCCTGGCCTGCTCGAGTACCGCCGCCCTGGCGACCGGGGCACGAAGATCATCAACTGGCTCGCCGACGTCACGGTCAACGCGCCTCACGGTGCCAGGCCGACTTCCGTCGAGCCACGCACGAAGCTGCCAGCGCTCGACAGCGCGTCGCCGTTGCCCGCCGGGCGCCGCCAGGAGCTCGTCGACCTCGGCCCTGCCGGGTTCGCCGCCAAGCTGCGCTCGGAGCGACGCCTCGCGGTCACCGACACAACCTTCCGGGATGCGCACCAGTCGCTCCTCGCAACACGGGTCCGCACGCGCGACCTCGTGACGGCGGCACCGTACCTGGCAAAGCTCACGCCTGAGCTGCTCTCCATCGAGGCCTGGGGCGGCGCGACCTACGACGTCGCGCTCCGGTTCCTCGGCGAGGAGCCCTGGGAGCGCCTCGCGAGCCTCAGGGAAGCCGTGCCGAACATCCCGCTCCAGATGCTGCTCCGCGGTCGGAACACGGTCGGCTACACGCCGTACCCGGAGGCGGTGACGAAGGCATTCGTGCACGAGGCGACCGCGACGGGGGTCGACATCTTCCGCATCTTCGACGCGCTCAACGACGTGTCGCAGATGCGCCCAGCCATTGACGCGGTCCTCGAGACGGGCACAGCGGTTGCCGAGGTCGCCCTCTGCTACACGGGCAACCTCGCCGACCCGGACGAACCGTTCTACACGCTCGACTACTACCTGCGCCTCGCGGAGCAGATCGTCGACGCGGGCGCGCACATCATCGCCATCAAGGACATGGCGGGGCTCCTTCGGCCACAGGCCGCCTCGAAGCTCGTGACGGCCCTGCGGGACCGCTTCGACCTGCCCGTGCACCTGCACACGCACGACACGGCAGGCGGGCAGCTCGCAACGATCCTCGCCGCCAGCGAGGCCGGAGTCGACGCGGTCGACGTGGCGAGCGCTCCGATGTCCGGCACAACAAGCCAGGCGAGCCTCTCGGCCCTTGTCGCCTCGCTCGAGCACACCGAGCGGGACACCGGCATAAGCCTCACGAACGTGACCGACCTCGAGCCGTACTGGGAGGCCGTTCGCCTGGTCTACCGTCCCTTCGAGTCAGGCCTGCCGGGCCCGACAGGGCGCGTCTACAAGCACGAGATCCCGGGCGGTCAGCTGTCGAACCTTCGCCAGCAGGCCATCGCGCTTGGCCTCGCCGACGAGTTCGAGCGCATCGAGGACATGTACGACGCCGCCGACAAGATCCTTGGCCGCATTCCGAAGGTCACGCCCTCGTCAAAGGTCGTTGGTGACCTCGCGCTGCATCTCGTGGCCGTCGGCGCTGACCCGGCCGATTTCGCCGAGAACCCTGGCAAGTACGACATCCCGGACTCCGTCATCGGCTTCATGGCGGGTGAGCTCGGCGAGCTTCCAGGCGGGTGGCCTGAGCCCTTCCGCAGCAAGGTGCTCGAAGGCCGCGACGTGAAGATCGAGGTCACCCCGCTCTCCGCCGCCGACGAGGCGGGCCTCGCGGGCGACAGCCTGGAGCGCAGGCGCACGCTCAACCGGCTCCTCTTCCCGCAGCCGACGGCGAGCTACGAGGACACGGTCCGCCTCTTCGGCGACCTGTCGGTGCTCGACACCCTCGACTACCTGTACGGGCTCGAGCCCGGCGAAGAGCACGTGATCCACATCGGCAAGGGCGTGCAGTTGTTCGTCGGGCTGGAGGCCATCGGCGAGCCGGATGCGGACGGCATGCGCACCGTCATGGCCACGCTCAACGGGCAGCTCCGTCCCGTCTTCGTGCGTGACCGGAGCATCAAGGTCGACACGATTGAGCGGGAGAAGGCGGACAGCGGCAACCCGGGCCATGTCGCCGCGCCGTTCTCCGGTGTCGTGACGCTTCGCGTCGAGGTCGGAGAGCGTGTTGCCCAGGGGCAGACGGTCGCGACCATCGAGGCCATGAAGATGGAGGCGGGCATCACGGCGCCCGTTGCCGGCACCGTCGAGCGCCTCGCCATCTCCTCCTCGCTCGAGGTTGGCAACGGCGACCTGCTCGTGGTTGTGCGCCCAGGGCCAGAGAGCGCAGATGACTGAGCTCCCAGAAGCCGAGCACTTCGGCCTGCTCATCATCGGGGCCGGGTCGGGGAACACCCTCCCGCCGGGAGATGAGAGCGGGCCGACGACCGCGATCGTCGACGACGGCGAACACTTCGGCGGAACCTGCCTCAACGTGGGGTGCATCCCCACGAAGATGTTCGTGCACGTGGCCGATGTGGTTCGAAACGCACGGGATGCAGAGCGCCTCGGTGTTCACGACGTGCGCCTGCGCCCTTCGTGGCCGGAGGTGCGCGACCGGGTCTTCGGTCGCATCGACCACATCAGCGAGAGCGGCGAGCACTACCGCGAGAGTGGAAACCCGAGGGTCACGCTCGTTCGCGAGCGCGTCGAGATGCTCGGCGACCGAGAGGTGCTGACCGCGTCCGGGCGGCGTCTCCGTGCGGACACGCTGGTGATCGCCGCCGGTAGCAGGGCTCGTCAGCACGACGTCGTCCCACTCGACTCGGCGCTCGTGCACACCTCGGACACGATCATGCGCGTCGACGTTGTCCCTCGCCGCCTGGCGATCATCGGAGGCGGATCGATCGCGTCCGAGTTCGCGCACGTGTTCGACGCCTTCGGCTCCGAGGTCACCCAGCTCGTGCGCGGCCGGGTGCTCTCGTCGCTCGACGCCGACGTGGCGGCGACGTTCACGGAGGCCGCTCGAGAGCGCTGGCGCGTCGAGACGAACACCGCCGTCGTCGGGTTCTCCGACGAGGGCGGCGTCGCGACGCTCACGACAGACACGGGGGAGCAGCTCGAGGTCGACGCCGTACTCGTCGCGATCGGGCGCATCCCGAACACGGATACGCTCGGCACGTTCGAGGTGGGCTTCGACCACCACGACGACGGGCGGCTTCGAGTGGACGCCTACCAGCGCGTCCTCCGCGACGGCCACCAGGTTCCCGGTGTGTTCGCGCTCGGTGACATCGACTCCGAGCACCAGCTCAAGCACGTCGCGAACCACGAGGCGCGAGTCGTCGCGCACAACATCGCCGCCGAGCCTGGCCGCCGTCTCATGAAGAACACGCTCGGGCCGGTGCCAGACGTCGTCTTCACCGAACCACAGATCGCGAGCTTCGGGGTCACGCTCGAACGTGCAGAGCAGCTCGGCTACGACGCCTTCGAGGTTGTGCACGAATACGGGTCGACGGCGTGGGGCTGGGCGCTCGAAGACAAGCGCAGCTTCTGTAAACTCGTCATCGCGCGTGGGAGCGCGACCATCCTCGGGGCGCACATCATTGGCCCGGACGCGGCGGTCCTGCTCCAGCCCCTCGTCCTCGCGTCGAGCTTCGGGCACTCCATCAGGGGCCTCGCGCGCGGCCAGTACTGGCCACACCCCGCGGCTAGCGAGGTGGTCGAGAACGCGCTGCTGCGCGCCGAGGAGGAACTGTGACCGTTCGCCCAATCCGCTACTACGGAGACCCGGTGCTCCGCACCCCGGTCGAGCAGATCACGGTTGTCGACGACCGCATCCGGAGCCTGGTCACCGACCTACTGGATACGACCGCGATCGAGGGGCGGGCGGGGGTCGCCGCCCCTCAGATCGGCGTCGGGCTCGCGGCTTTCTCGTACAACATCGACGGGGAGACGGGCTACGTCCTTAACCCCGTGCTCGAAAGCACGTGGGGTGAGCTCGAGGAGATCGACGAGGGCTGCCTCTCCGTACCGGGGCTCTGGAACCAGACGCCACGGTACGAGCACGCGCGGGTTACGGGCATCGACCTCGACGGTGAGCCCGTCGTGCTCGAAGGGTCCGGCCTCATGGCGCAGATGTTGCAGCACGAGACTGACCACCTCAGAGGCGTCGTTTACATCGACACGCTCGCGCCGGAGCACCGGAAGGCTGCAATGCGCGAGATCCGCAGCAGTGAGTGGTTCGCGCCGGCGACGGCCGCTTCTAGCGCCGGGGCGGCAAGGGCAGCAAAAGCCAGCGCCTTCGGCCGCTCGTCTCGCTGACGAGGCTGACAGAAGGCGCTGGCTGCGTGCCGCGTGGGGCCTGCTCCGCTACTTGAGTGTGATGCCCTGAGTGGCGGGGGCGGCGTTGTATATGCCCTCGATGATCCCTCGGTACTTCTCGAGGATCACATGGCGCTTGATCGACATCTTGGGCGTGAGTGTCCCGTTGGCTTCCGTGAACTCTCCGTCGAGCACAACGAACTTGCGGATCGACTCGGCCCGGGAGACGCGAGTGTTGGCGCGGTCGACGGCGTGCTGGATCTCGGCAAGCACCTTGGGGTGCTCTGCGGCCTGAGCGACCGAGATGTTCGGGTCCTCGCCGTTGTTGGCCAGCCAGGTCTTGAGCATCTCGGGGTCGAGCGTGACCAGCGCCGAGATGAACGGCCGCTGGTCACCGACGACCACGATCTGGCCGACAAGCGAGTTGGCGCGAATCGGGTCCTCGAGCGCGGCGGGGGAGACGTTCTTCCCGCCGGAGGTCACGATGATCTCCTTGATGCGGCCGGTGACCGTGATGTACCCGTCCTCGTCGATCGAACCGAGGTCACCCGTCTTGAACCACTCACCGTCGAACGCGGCGGCCGTGGCTTCTGGGTTCTTCCAGTACTCGCGGAAGACGTTGATGCCCTTGACCTGGAGCTCGCCGTGTTCGTCGGTGCGGACCGAGACGCCGGGAAGCGCAGGTCCGACGGTGCCGATCTTCGACTTCTCGGCGAGGTTCACGGAGGCGGGCGCCGTGGTCTCGGTGAGGCCGTAGCCCTCGAGGATGTTCACGCCGATGGCGCGGTAGAAGTGCCCGAGCCGAGCGCCGAGGGGTGCAGAGCCGGAGACGGCGTGCTTCACGTGGCCGCCCATGACCTCACGAAGCTTCGAGTAGACGAGCTTGTCGAAGAGCTTGTACTGCAGCCCGAGGACAAAGGGCGTCCTGCCCGCATCCTGCGACTCCGAGTAGCGCACAGCGACGTCGGCCGCCTTGCGGAAGATCTTGCCGCGCCCGCCAGCCTCTGCCTTCTGCTCCGCGGAGTTGTAGACCTTCTCGAAGACACGCGGCACGGCGAGGAGGAACGTCGGGTGGAAGGTGCCGAGCGACTCGACGAGCTTCGACGTGTCGGGCTGGTGGCCGACCTTCACGCCGCCGTAGATGCAGAGCACCGAGATTAAGCGAGCGAAGACGTGCGCGAGCGTGATGAAGAGCACGGTGGACGCGCCGGGGTAGATGAGCGCGCCGAGGGGATCTTTCACGTTGCGGCACAGCTCGACGAAGTTCGAGTGCGTGATGACGCAGCCCTTCGGGCGTCCCGTGGAGCCGGAGGTGTAGATGAGCGTCGCGATGTCATCGCCGTTCGCGAGGCCGCGGCGTCGCTCGATCTCCGCATCGTCGACCCCAGCCCCTAGGCGGATGAGTTCCTCGATGGCCCCGGCGTGGAGTGCGTAGCGCACTCGAAGCGTCGAGACGGTCTCCGCGATCTCTTCGAGCTTGTCGTCGTGCTCGGGCAGCTCCGAGATGATTCCGACTGCCCCGGAGTCCTCGAGCATCCACTCGATCTGCGCCGACGAGCTTGTCTCGTAGACGGGCACCATGACCGCGCCCGCGTACCAGAGGGCGAAGTCGACGAGCGTCCATTCGTAGTTGGTCTTCGCCACGAACGCGATGCGCTCGCCGGGCTCGACGCCAGCGGCCACGAACCCCTTGGCGAGGTCATTCACCTTGGCGTGGAAGTCCCGAACGGAGACATCGCGCCAACGATCGCCCTCCGGGAGCCCGAAGAGAGCAAGGTCCGGGGATTCTCGCAGCCGGTACTGGAGCAGGTCTGTGGTGTTCCAGCTCGGCTCCGGGCTGACTACGGCGGGGGTCTCGGATAGCTTCATTGCAACTCCTGAGTATCTTCCTGGTCGTGAGCCGCCTGAACGTAGATGGGTCTGGGGTATCCAGCTTCACGTTCAGTGGTCCTCAACCCTACCGTTTCGGACACGGCGAGCGGCGCAACGGGGTGGGCATGTCCCGAGTACACTGATGTGCCATCGCCTATCGGGAGGCCACGCATGTTGTATTGGGTGCTCAAGCATCTCTTCGCAGGTCCCTTGGTGCGCGGAACCTTCCGCCCCTGGGTGCGCGGCGTCGAGAACATTCCCGCAAAGGGTCCGGTCATTCTGGCGTCGAACCACCTCTCGGTCATCGACTCCTTCTTCATGCCGCTCTCGATCGACCGCCGCGTCTTCTTCCTCGCGAAGAAGGAGTACTTCACCGGCACGGGAATCAAGGGCTGGCTGACCGCGCAGTTCTTCAAGAGCACCGGGATGCTCCCCATCGATCGTGGCGGCGGAGCTGCCAGCGAGGCATCGCTGCAGACGGGCCTGCGAGTGCTGAGCCAGGGCAAGGTGCTCGGTATCTATCCCGAGGGGACACGGAGCCCGGACGCCCGCATGTTCAGAGGCCGAACAGGCATCGCGCGCATGATCATGCAGGCTGACAAGCCGGTCACCGTCGTCCCCGTTGTCATGGTCGACACCGAGCGCGTGCTGCCCATCGGCGCGAAGGTGCCCCGGCTCCGCAAGGTCGGAATGGTGTTCGGTGAACCGCTTACGTTCACCCGCTACGAGGGCATGGCCGCCGACCGCTTTGTGCTCCGATCCATCACGGATGAGATCATGAGCGAGCTGCACGCCCTCAGCAACCAGGACTATCGCGACATCTATGCCTCGTCCATCCGCAACAAGATGGATGCAGACGCCAAGGCGCTAGTCGCCGCTCAGAAGCCCTGAGCGATCACACCTGCACTGCGTGAGCTGCCCCGAGTATCGTCGGGGCAGTTCAGCGTGAGATTCAGAACCACCAGTGCCGCAGCCAACGAGCTGTCGGCATGAGATCAGAGACATGAGATCAGAGAAGCGAGCATGAACGAATTCACTTCCACCCGCACCGAGTCGATTCCGACGCCCGCCGGCGTGCTCGAGGGCCTCGACGCCTGGCGTGACCTGCCGATCAGGCAGCAGCCGCAGTGGGGCGACGCGACCAAGGTCGCAAGCGTCTCCGGTGAGCTCGCGTCGCTGCCGCCGCTCGTCTTTGCAGGCGAGGTCGACCGGCTGCGCGATCGCATCGCGACGGCTGCCGCCGGTCAGGCGTTTGTCCTCCAGGGTGGTGACTGCGCGGAGACCTTCGCGGGTGCGACCGCGGACAAGATCCGCGCCCGCGTGCGGACGATCCTGCAGATGGCCGTCGTCCTGACGTACGGCGCCTCGATGCCGGTCGTCAAGATGGGTCGCATGGCTGGCCAGTTCGCGAAGCCCCGCTCGAGCGACAACGAGACTCGCGGCGACGTGACCCTCCCCGCCTACCGCGGCGACATCGTCAACGACTTCGACTTCACGGAAGAGGGACGCACGCCGGACCCCGAGCGGATGCTCCGCGGCTACCACACCGCAGCATCGACGCTGAACCTCGTGCGCGCGTTCACGACGGGCGGCTTCGCCGACCTGCGTGAGGTGCACTCCTGGAACCAGGGCTTCGCCGCGAACCCGGCGAATGCACGCTACGAGCAGCTCGCCGCTGAGATCGACCGCGCGGTGCGCTTCATGGCCGCTGCTGGCGCAGACTTCTACGCGCTGCGCGACGTCGAGTTCTTCGTCGGCCATGAGGGACTCCTCATGGACTACGAGCGTCCCATGACCCGCATCGACTCCCGCACGGGTCAGCCGTACGACACTTCAGGTCACTTCATCTGGATCGGCGAACGCACGCGCGACCTCGACGAAGCGCACGTGGACTTCTTCAGTCGAGTGAAGAACCCGATCGGTGTGAAGCTCGGGCCGTCGACGACACCCGAGACGATGCTGCGACTCATCGACAAGATCGACCCGAACCGCGAGCCTGGACGCCTGACGTTCATCACGCGAATGGGTGCTGGCAAGATCCGCGACGCGCTCCCACCCCTGCTCGAGGCCATCAAGAGCAGCGACGCGCAGCCGCTCTGGATCACCGACCCGATGCACGGCAACGGCATCACGACCCCGAACGGCTACAAGACGCGTCGCTTCGACGACGTCGTCGATGAGGTCAAGGGTTTCTTCGAAGCGCACCGCGCCGCGGGAACGCACCCGGGTGGCATCCACGTGGAGCTCACGGGTGACGACGTCACCGAGTGCCTCGGCGGCTCAGAGCAGATCGACGAGAAGACGCTCGAGACGCGCTACGAGTCGCTCTGCGACCCGCGTCTCAACCACATGCAGTCGCTTGAGCTCGCGTTCCTCGTCGCGGAGGAGCTCCGCGCCGGGAAGCGCTAGCGCTCGACACGAGCAAGAAGAAGGCGCACCCCGGAAACGGGGTGCGCCTTCTTCTGTCGTGCGGGCGGCTCCGAGTGCGGGCGGTGTCAGCAAGTGCGGGCGGTGTCAGCAAGTGTGGCCGGCGGCCGAGGGACGCGGGAGAGCGAGCGCGTCAGGGCTCGAGGGTCAGTACGAGGCGCCCGTCGTGATCGTGACGCGTGAACCCTTCTCTGCCTGCTGGCCCGCGGCCGGCGTTTGTTGCGTCACGCGGAAGAGGTCAAGCAAGGCATCGGAGGGCACGAGGTGGCTGACGGTGAAGCCCGCCCCTTCGAGAGTTGCGATCGCCTGCCTGGCGGTCTGACCCACGACGTTCGGCACGCTCACCATCTCTGGGCCCTTAGACACGGAGATGTTGATGGTGTCACCGGGAACAACCGGGTCGGTCGTCGTCGAGTAGGCGATCACGACACCAGCCGCGACCTCGCTCGAGAACTCGGTGCTCGAGACATTGACGACGAGGCCGGCGTCCTCGATCTGCTTCGTGGCGTTCGCCTGCGTCTCGCCCGCGACGTTCGGCACCACTCCGGCTGAGGCGACCAGACGGATCGGCTGGCCCTCCGCGAGGGTGGAGGGGAGGGGGGCGCCGTTGTTGTCGGTCGCCGAGAGCACGACATCTTCCTCTTCGTCGGAGAACTGACGCAGGGTTGTCGCAGGGTCGTAGGTGAAACCGGCCTCAGTGATGGCGCTCTCGGCTTCCTCGAGCGTCAGGCCTTCGAGGGGAGGGACGGTCAGCATCTCGGGGCCGGCGGAGACGACGAGCGAGATCGGCGTTTCTGGTGCCAGCGACGTACCTGCCTGCGGGTCCATGTCCATCACGGTCCCTGCGGCGACCTCGAGCGAGAACTCCTGAGTCACCTCGCCGACAGTGAAGCCCGCGGCCGTGATGACGGATTCGGCGTCTGTCTGGGTGAGTGAGACCGCCTCTGGGACGGTGTCGTAGGAACCTGGCCCGAGGCCGAACCACCAGCCGACGCCGCCCGCCGCGGCGACGACGGCGATGAGCAGCACGGCGATCACGGCGCCGAAGCGGCGCCGCTTTCGCGCGCCGGTCTCGGCCGTCGTCGTCGCCGGTGGGAGTGGTGACGCGACTTCGCTCGAAGACTGCTCTGAGAAGGGTGGAGCGGTGACCGTCGTCGGGGCCGCGCCAGGAGCAAACGGCTCGACGTGCCCTCCCGCGAAGTCAGGAGGTGAGGAGGCCGACGAGAGCTGACTCGTGATGAGGGCCAGCTCGGTGGGATCGGTGTCCTCGATGTCTTCGTCCGAGGCCGTCGCGAGGACGGCAGTCGCCGGGGCCGGGCGCACGGACTGGCCGAGCTCCGCCTCTGCGCGGCGCAGCGCCTCGAGCATGACGCCGGCATCTGCCGGACGGAGCTCGGGATCGCGCTCCGTGGACCAGGCGACAAGCTCATCGAGCTCGTGCGGCACGTTCGGGTTGACCTCGCTCGGGGCCGGCACAGTCTCGTTCGCGTGCCGGTAGGCGATGTTCACCGGCTGGTCGCCGCGGTACGGCTGCTCGCCGGTCAGCATCTCGAAGAGCATGATGCCGAGTGAGTAGATGTCGCTTCGGACGTCCGCGGTGCCCTTCGTCACGAGCTCGGGGCTGAGGTAGGCGATCGTGCCGAGGAGGACCTGGCCGGTGGCCGTGTTGGCGCTCGCAGCGCGAGCCAGGCCGAAGTCGCTGAGCTTGATGCGGCCGTCGTCCGCGAGGAGCACGTTCTCCGGCTTGAGGTCGCGATGCACGATGCCGAGCTTGTGCGCGGCCTGAAGGCCCGCGAGCACGGCGTCCATGACGTCGATGGACTGCTCCGGCGTGAGCTTGTGGTGGTCGTGGAGCAGGTCGCGCAGCGTGATGCCCGGGATGTACTCCATGACCATGTACGCGAAGACTTCGTCGTCGCCCTGGTCGTAGACGTTCACGACATTCGGGTGCGTGATCTTCGCCGCGGACCGCGCTTCGCGGATGAACCGCTCACGGAAGCGCTCATCGGCCGCGAGGTGGTCGTGCATCACCTTGATTGCAACGCGGCGTTCGAGGCGCAGATCAGTGGCGACATAGACCGTAGCCATGCCGCCCTTGGCGATCAGAGAGCGCACTTGATATCGGCCGTCGATCAGACGGCCGATCATGTCGTCGGGACCAACGGGACTCACGTCGTGCAGGATAGCCCGACGAGGCGGGCGCCTCCCGGATGAAACACCGCACGGCGGCCAGGAATCATTCGAGCTCGCATCGGCGGGCCGGGTCTGCGACCATGTGAGGCGTGAGTGACGTCTTCAGTACCCGTGAGTGGTACACGATTCCCCAGGCCGCAGCCGAGCTCGGCGTCTCGACGGGGCGCGTGTCGACCCTGATCGAGGACAAGCAGCTTCTGTCGTTCCGCATCGAACGCGAGCCGCGCATCCCTCAAGAGTTCATCAAGGACGGAGAGCCCCTCGCCGGCCTGCGCGGAACGCTGTTCCTGCTCGGCGACGCCGGGCTCAGCGCTCACGACCAGATGGTGTGGCTCCTGAGCGTTGACGAGACGCTCGGCGTCGCCCCACTGGACGCGCTCGTGCAGGGTCGCAAGACCCAGGTGCGCCACGCCGTCCAGCTGCTCGAGATCTAGCCCGGACCTGACCGCCGGTCTGTCCCAGTAGGTTTAGTCCGCCTGGTGGGCCCTTTAGTGCTCGCGGTGGGCGGTTCGCTCGGCGAGCCGCTCGAGGAGCGTGCGCGATGCGTCGTCGAGCTCCAGCTCCTGCAGTCCGGCGAGCGCCTCGCTGAGCGAGGAGCTGATGAGTTCCTCCGTGCGCTGCAGCCCGCCCGAGTTCGTGATGAGCTCCTGCATCCACACGATGTCGGCGTCCGTGAGCCCCTGGTCGCCGAGCAGCTCGTCGAGTCGCGCGGAGTCTTCGGGGGTCGCAAGCTCTTGAGCGGCCGCGATCATGAGCGTGCGCTTCCCCTCGCGCAGATCGTCGCCGCTCGGTTTACCCGTCACTGCTTCGTCTCCGAAGACGCCGAGGACGTCGTCTCTGAGCTGGAACGCGAGGCCGAGTGGCAAGCCGAACGCGCGGATCTGCTCGACAAGCGCGTCGGATGCGCCACCCAGGAGTGCGCCGAGCACAAGTGGTTCCTCGACGCTGTACCTGGCTGACTTGGAGATCGCGATCGTCGTCGCCCTCGCGGCGCGAGCGTCGATAGGAACGACGGGCCAGGCAACTTCCTCGACGAGGTCGAGGTACTGGCCTATCGTCACCTCACCGCGCATCTTGCTGAACTCCGCTCGCGCACGGACTGCGTTCTCGGGGGAGACCAGGGCGCAGGCCTCCACAAAGAGCTGGTCGCTCCAGACGAGGAGGAGATCACCGAGGAGGATGGCGGCGCTCAGCCCGAAGTGCTCTTCATCGCCCGCCCAAGCGGAAGCCCTGTGGTGCTTCGCGAACGCGCGGTGTGTGGAAGGGGCGCCGCGGCGCGTGTCCGACCGGTCGATGATGTCGTCGTGCACCAGTGCGGCGGCGTGGAAGAGCTCAATGGAAGCGGCGGCCAGCACGATAGCCTCGCTGGGATCCGACGTGCGTGCCGCGCTGCTGTAGCCAGCCGCGCAGAACGCCGCTCGAAGCCGCTTGCCGCCAGTCGTGAACGCCGCGGCCTGCGTGAGGAAGGCGGGCACATCGACCCCGATGGGCCCCAGAACTCGCAGGTTTTCGGCAATTGTGGCGTCCAGACGCCGCTGGACTTTGGAGGACAGCGCAGAACTCTCAGACACGACACCACTCTACCCAGGTGCACGCGCCTACAATGGGCGCAATACTTCGGAGCGGGGCTCCGATCGCCCCTTGAGCACGAGGTCAACATGGCACTATCTGAGCAAGAGCAGCGGTTGCTTGATGAGATGGAGCGCAGCTTCTACCAGAACGATGCGGACGTGGTGTCCACATCGCCGAGAAGCGGTGTTGCGGTCACCACGCGATCCGTTGTCGTCGCGTTTCTTTCCGTCGCTGTTGGCATCGGCGTTGTCGTTGCCGGCGTCGCCACCAACATCCCCGTCCTCGGGGTCGTCGGGTTCGTCCTGATGCTCGCCGGAGTCGTCTACGCGTTCGCCGCCCCCAAGGGGTCGGCGTCGCAGTCCGATCCATTGCCGACGGGGCGCCCCTCACCGAAGAGCGGCGAGTCGTCCGACGGGTCCTTCATGGACAAGCTCGGCAACCGCTGGGACAAGCGGCAGCAGGGCGAGTAACCTTCAGGGCGAGTGGCCAACACGGGCACTCACCAGCAGGGTTTGTAGTCCACAGGGGTTGTAGACCGCGGGTCGGGCAAGCGGGGGAGTAGCTCCCTAACGTGCCCCACCACGCTCCACCCTCCACCACCACCTCCTCACACTTCGGGACCGGCCACCTGGCCGGTCCCGTTTTTTGTGCCCGAAAGTGCCCCAGATGGCTCCATTTCCCTCCACCTCGCTGAGGCCAGTAAATTACTGGCCTCTTTCTGCATTCCCAGGCGCAAATTGCCGCGTTTCAGTAGATGTGTGGTTGGTTGTGGAGTAAAGTGGAACCTGTGGGAGTTCAGCGACTGGGAGGGGGGCGTGCATGTTCCTTGGCACGTACTCGCCCAAGCTCGACGAGAAGGGGCGGCTCATCCTTCCGGCCAAGTTCCGCGACGAGCTCGCGGAGGGCGTCGTGCTGACGCGTGGGCAGGACCGTTGCGTCTACGTCTTCTCGAATAGCGAGTTCGAGGAACTGCACAACCGCATCCGCCAGGCCCCGGTCACGAGCAAGCAGGCGCGTGACTACCTGCGTCTCCTGCTCTCGGGCGCGCACGCCGAGACGCCAGATCGCCAGAACCGGGTCACGATCCCGCAGCAGCTCAGGCAGTACGCCGGGCTCGATCGCGAACTCGCGGTCATCGGGGCCGGTACCCGCGCCGAGATTTGGGATGCCGAGGCCTGGAACGCATACGTCGAGGCCAACGAGTCAGCCTTCTCCGAAACCGCCGAGGAGGTGATCCCGGGACTCTTCTGACCCTGACCGCCGATTCTCAGCCGTTCCGCCCTGAAGCGCCTTCCCTCGCAGCAGAGCACAGCACCACAACCGGAGCTCCATCTGAAGCCACTTCCCCGGCGGCAGAAGGAATCTCCACTTCGCTCCCCTCGCACCGTGCGAGGAGAGAGAACGGATGGGAATCAGTGATCAGGGAGGAACCCGGACATCGCATGACAGAAAACAGTCAGACAACTCGGCCAGAGAGCGGCGGCGAACGCGACCCCGCCTCGCTTCACACGCCGGTGCTCCTCGAGCGCTGTGTCGAGCTCCTCGCGCCCGCGCTCCAGGCTCCCGGCAGCATCTACGTCGACGCGACTCTCGGGATGGGCGGGCACAGCGAGGCTGTCCTCGACCGTTGCCCGAACGCCCGCCTGGTCGGCTTTGATCGCGACTCTGAGGCGCTTGGCCTCGCCGCTCGCCGCCTCGCGCGCTTCGGCGACCGCGTCACGCTTGTGCACGCTGTCTACGACGAGTTCGAGTCCTCGCTCGACAAGCTTGGGATCGACACGGTCGACGCGGTCCTGTTCGATCTCGGAGTCTCCTCGCTCCAGCTCGATGAGGCGAGCCGCGGGTTCTCCTACATCCAGGATGCGCCGCTCGACATGCGCATGGACGCCACGAAGGGCGTCACAGCGGCTGAAATCGTCGCCTCGTACGGCGAGGAAGAGCTCAAGCAACTCTTCTATCGCTACGGCGACGAGAAGCTGGCGCCCCGCTACGCGAGCTGGATCGTGCGAGAGCGCGCCCAGTCGCCCATCGAGACGACCGGTCAGCTCGTCGATGTCCTCCAGCGCGCGACGCCTGCTGCCAAGCGCGACGCCGGCCACCCAGCGAAGCGCGTCTTCCAGGCGCTGCGCATCGAGGTCAATGCCGAGCTCGGCGCGCTCGAGCGTGCGCTTCCGCAGGCACTCAACCGGGTCGCCGTTGGCGGCCGCGTTGTCGTCGAGGCCTATCAGTCGCTCGAGGACCGCTTCGTGAAGCGTCTCTTCGAAACAAAGACCACCTCGACCGCCCCGAGCGGACTGCCCGTCGAGCTCCCCGAGCACAAGCCCGAGTTCCAGCGCCTCGTGCGCGGAGCCGAGCGTGCGGGAGCCGACGAAGGCGAGATCAACCCACGAGCCCTTCCCGTGCGCTTGCGCGCGGTGGCCAGAGTAAGGAGCCCACGGGCATGACGGCAGCGACGAGCATCCTCCGAGGATCCACGGCACCCCGTCGCCAGAAGGCGGCTCCCGAGAAGCAGGCGCAGTCCCCGCGGCTGCGCCTTGTCGAGGCCCCGCGTATCCGGAGCCTCTGGAGCTTCCGCTCCGTCATGATCTCGCTCGGCATCCTCGCTGGCGTCTTCGTCACGCAACTCGCGCTCAGCATCGCGATCTCGCAGGGCGCCTACGAGGTCAGCGGCCTCGAGCAGAGTCAGACTGAACTGCAGCGGGCCGAATCGGCCGCGCTCGAGGAGCTGAGTGCCATGTCGTCCGCCCAGAACCTCGCGGTCGAAGCCACGAAGCTCGGCATGGTCCCGACTGATTCGCAGGCGTTCCTCCAGGTCGGAAGCGCGTCCCTCGCGACCGATGCGGGCTCGACGGGCACCTCGGCACCCATCAACACGGGGCTCGTCACCAACGAGATCACTCAGCCCGCGGCACCGGCTCCCGCCCCCGACGGAGTTTCAGCGCAGCCAGCGGCAGCGCCTGAAGTACCGTCAGTCACCGAGTTGCGCTCTCCCTCCACGAGGTAGATCCACCAAGAGCAGAGCCCAAGGGGGAGGACCACCGTGTCACCAAAAGTGTCCAGGCGCAGGGCCGGCCTTGTCATCATCCTGGTGACCGCAGTGCTCATCGCCTTCGGGGTCCGCCTGATCGACGTGCAGCTGGTCTCCGCGTCGACCATCAACGCCGATGCCGAGTCGAAGCGTGGCGTCTCCAGCACGATCTTCAGCGAACGCGGCTCCATCGTCGACATGAACGGCGAGATCCTCGCCGACTCTGCCGACCGCTTCGACCTCACCGTCGCCCCCGTGAACGTCAGGGAGTTCGACCGCAAGGGCGACGACGGCAAGATCGTCGAGGTCTCGAGGGAACAGGCCCTCGGCGAGATCGCGGCCGTCACCGGGCAGCAGCAGGCAGAGCTCGTCGGCGTCGTGGATGCGGCGCTCGCGATCGACCCGGAGAGCAACTTCGCCTACCTCAGCCGCGGCCTCGAGCTCGCGGCCTACGAGAAGATCCGCGCACTCGAGATCCCCTGGATCTACCCGAAGCGCGAGGCCGCCCGCGTCTACCCGAACGGCCAGGTCGCAGGCAACCTCACGGGCTTCCTCGGCGCAGACGGGGAGCCCCTCGCAGGCCTCGAGCTCTCGCAGAACGAGTGCCTCGCCGGTGTCGACGGCGAGGAGACCTACGAGCGCAGCGCGGACAACGTGCGCATCCCCGGCACCGAGGTGACGCTGACCGAGGCTAAGCAGGGCGGCACGCTCAAGCTCACGGTCGACGCGGATCTCCAGTACTACGCACTCCAGGTGCTCGCGCAGCAGGTCACGGCGATGGGCGGCCAGTGGGGGCACGTCATCGTGACCGAGGTCGACTCTGGCAAGATCCGCGCCGTCGCGGATTGGCCGTCTGTCGACCCGAACGATCCGGGTGCGACCGCGACCGAAGCGCGCGGGTCCCGCGCGTTCACCGCGCCCTTCGAGCCGGGTTCGACCATGAAGGCCCTGACGGCGGCCATGGTCTTCGACAAGGGCCTCTCAACCCCGAGCGAGCAGATCACGGTGCCAGGCCGCTTCGAGCAGACCGACGTGAGCTTCGGCGACGACTGGGCGCATGGCGACGAGCGGTGGACCGTAGCGGGCATCATGACGCGCTCGTCCAACATCGGCATCGCCATGATGGGCCAGCGCCTGAGCGCCGGCGAGCGCTACGACTACATGCTCGACTTCGGGCTCAACGCCGACACGGAGGCCGACTTCCTCGGTGAGGAGTCCGGCACGGTTCGCCCATACGACGAGTGGGATCCGCAGACCAACTACGCCACGATGTTCGGCCAGGGCCTCCAAGTGACGGCCCCGCAGATGGCAAGCGCCTACGCCACGATCGCGAACGGCGGCGAGCGACTCCCCGTCCAGCTCGTCGAGGGCTGCGAGACCGAGGACGGCTTCGTGCCGACCGACCCGGGCGAGCCACGCCAGGTCGTCTCGGCCAAGGCCGCCGCCGACACGCTGACGCTGCTCGAGGCCACGGCGCAGAGCGGGAGCCTCGCAAACGAGGTTGCGATCCCTGGTTACCGCGTCGGCATCAAGACGGGCACCGCGGAGGTCTCCGACGGACAGGGCCAGTACGTTGCGGGCAGCTTCATGACCTCGATGGCCGGTGTCGCCCCGATCGACGACCCCAAGTACGTCGTGACGGTCTCGATCATGAACCCAACTACGATGAGGGGCAGCGCCGCCACCGCGCCCGCATGGCACGATGTCATGGCGTACGTTCTCCAATCCAACCGGGTGGCCCCCTCTCCGAGCCCGTGGCCGACCATCCCGACCACGTTCTGATCCGCACTACTGCACAGGAAGTCATGCCCGCAGCAAGCATCCGTCCATCCCATCCAGTGCCGCGCTCGCTCTCTGAGCTGTGCGCGCACTTCGGACTCGACGCCCCGGAGGGTGTTGACCAGGTCGAGGTGACCGGCGTCTCCATCTCTTCGCTGGACGTCGAAGCCGGCGACCTCTACGTGGGGCTGCCGGGTGCGCGAGTGCACGGTGCCAGCTACGCGGCGAACGCCGAGGAGGCCGGGGCAGTCGCGATCCTCACCGACGCTGCCGGGGCCGAGCTCGCCGGCGAGCTCGGGGTACCCGTGCTCGTGACCGAGGAGCCTCGTCTGGCCCTCGGCGACGTCTCCGCGCGGATCTACCGCACTGACCCGGACCAGCCGAAGCTCTTCGGCGTCACGGGCACCAACGGCAAGACCTCTGTCGTGTACATCCTCGACGGCCTCCTGCTGCAGCTCGGCGTCGTCACGGGCCTGACCACGACGGTCGAACGCCGCATCGGCGAAGAACGCATCGAAGCGAGCCTGACAACACCGGAGGCCAGCGAGCTCCACGCCCTGCTCGCGCGTATGCGCGAGGTAGGAGTGCACGCGGCAAGCATCGAGGTCTCCGCGCAGGCCGTGACCCGGCACAGGGTCGACGGCATCGAGTTCGACGTCGTTGGCTTCATCAACCTCTCGCACGACCACCTCGACGACTACGCAGACTTCGAGACGTACTTCGGCGAGAAGCTCAAGCTCTTCACGCCGGAGCGCGCGCGCCGCGGAGTCGTCTCGCTCGACTCCGAATGGGGCGCGCGCGTCGTGGAGGACTCCCGTATCCCGGTCACGACGATCTCCTCCAAGCCGGGCGTCGAGGCCGACTGGAACCTGGTCGTCACCGGTGCCAAGGGCGGCAGCACAAGCTTCACGCTCACGAGCCCCGACGACCGGGTCCTGCACTCGAGCATCCCGATGCCAGGCTGGTTCTCAGCAGCAAACGCCGGCCTCGCGATCGCGATGCTCGTCGAGTCCGGCTACGACCTCGGCGAGATCGCCGAGGTGCTCGAGCGAGACGGCGGCATCGACGCATTTGTGCCCGGCCGCCTCGAGCTCGTCTCCGGCGACAAGGGGCCGCGCCTCTACGTCGACTACGGCCACACGCCGGACGCCTTCGAGCAGACGCTCGGCGCGCTCCGAGAGATGACCACCGGCCGCCTGTTTATGGTCTTCGGCGCAGACGGCGACCGGGACCGCACGAAGCGCCCCGAGATGGCTCGCGTCGCGGCGGCAGGCAGCGACGTCGTCATCATCACCGACTACAACCCGCGCACGGAAGACCCTGACGAGATCAGGCGGGTGCTCGTCGAGAGCGTGAAGGCCAACTACCCAGACCGGGAGCTGCATGAGATCGCTGACGCCAGCATTGGGCTGCGCAAGGCGGTTTCGCTCGCGGGGGCCGATGACACTATCCTCATTGCCGGCCCTGGCCACGAGAGCTACACCGAGGTCGCAGGCAGCAAGATCCAGTATTCGGCGCGAGACGAGGCCAGAGCGGCACTCAGGGAAGCAGGGTGGTGAGCGGATGATCGAACTCCGACTTCGTGAGATCGCTGAGATCACCGGGGGAGAGGCTCTCCCAGCTGGCGACGACACCCTCGAGACCGCCTTCTCCGGCACCGTCGACACTGACTCCAGGCTCATTCGTCCCGGAGACATCTTCGTCGCCAAGCCCGGCGAGGTCACCGATGGGCACCTGTTCGCGCCCAAGGCCGTCGAGAACGGGGCCTCGCTCCTCCTCGTCGAACGCGCCCTCGACCTGCCCGTCACGCAGGTCGTCGTCGACGACGCCGTTCTCGCTCTCGGCCGCCTCGCGACCGAGGTCGTGACGCGCGTCAAGTCCCGCGGCGCGCTCGTGACCATCGCGGTGACCGGTTCCAACGGCAAGACCACGACGAAGAACCTCCTGCGCGAGATCTTCTCGGCACGCGGGGAGACCGTCGCCCCCGTCGCGAGCTTCAACAACGAAGTGGGCGCGCCCCTCACCTTCCTCAAGCTCACGGAGGGTACGCAGACCCTGATCGCCGAGATGGGCGCAAGCGCGCCTGGCGAGATCAGCCGGCTCATCGCCATGGCGAAGCCTGACGTCGGCATCGTGCTGACCGTCGGCCTCGCCCACGCAGGCGAGTTCGGCGGCATCGAGGTCACGCTGACCTCGAAGACCGAGATGGTGCAGGGACTCGTCGCGGGCGACACCGCGGTGCTGAATGCCGACGACGCACGGGTCGCCTCCATGGCCGACAAGACAGCGGCGAACCTGCTCTGGTTCGGCAGGAGCGAGCAGGCGGATGTTCGCGCGAGCGACGTCTCGACGAGCCTCGCGGGCACGGAGTTCACCCTCCACCTGCCAGACCAGGAACCCGTCGCCGTGCGCTTCAGCGTCATCGGAGAGCACCACGTCACCAACGCGCTCGCCGCGGCAGCCGCAGCGCACACGCAGGGTGTGCCCGCCACTGAGATCCGGGATGCCCTCCAACGGGTGACGCGAGCCGAGCAGTGGCGCATGGAGCTCCAGCACGCGGGTTCTGTCAACCTCATCAACGACGCGTACAACGCGAGCCCCGACTCCATGGCGGCCGCGCTCAAGACCATCGCCCAGATCGCCCCGAGCGGATCGCGCACCGTCGCGGTGCTCGGCGCCATGAGCGAGCTCGGCGACGCCTCGATCGAGGAGCACGACCGCCTCGGACTCCTGGCCGTGCGCCTCGGCATCGACCAACTTGTTGTCGTCGGGCGCGACGCGCGCGCGCTGCACCTGGGTGCAATCGCCCAGGGGTCATGGGATGGCGAGTCCATCTTCGTCGAGTCCATGGACGAGGCCTACGAGCTGCTCGTGCGTGAGACTCGCCCAGGAGACCTCGTCCTCGTCAAGTCTTCGAACTCAGCGGGCCTCCGACACCTCGGGGACCGTTTCGCCGAGCACCTCAGGGGGCACTTCGCGTGATTGCGATCCTTATTGCCGGGGGTGTCGGACTGGCGTTCACGCTGTTCATGACGCCGCTCTTCATCCGCCTGTTCCATAAGCTCGAGTGGGGACAGTTCATCCGCGAGGACGGGCCCCAGGCTCACCACTCCAAGCGGGGGACCGCCACGATGGGCGGCATCGTCTTCATCGTCGGCTCCGTCATCGCCTACTTCCTCGCAACGCTCGCGACGGGTGACCAGGTCACGGCAGCCGGGCTCCTCATCCTCGGCATGATGGTCGGCCTCGGAGTCATCGGCTTCATCGACGACTTCCTCAAGGTCCGCAAACAGCAGTCCCTTGGGCTCGGCGGATGGTCGAAGATCGTCGGCCAGGTCGTCGTCGCCGGGCTCTTCGCTGTCGTCGGCCTGCAGTACCGCAACGCGGACGGCGTGCCGGTCCTCTCGACCCACATCTCGTTCATCCGCGACCTGCCGATTGACTTCATGGCCCTCGGCGCCATCGCGGGCACCATCGCGCTGATTATCTGGATCGTCGTCATCACGACGGCGACGTCGAACGCGGTCAACGTGACGGACGGCCTCGATGGCCTCGCGACGGGCGCCTCGATCATCTCGATCGGCTCGTACGGCATCATCGCCTACTGGCAGTTCAACCAAGCGTGTGGCACCGAGCGCCTCGCCGAGTCCCTCGAATCGGCCTGCTACACGGCGTACGCACCGCTCGACGTGGCGATCGTCGCGGCCGGCATCGCGGGCGCGCTTATCGGCTTCCTCTGGTGGAACACCTCGCCGGCTCAGATCTTCATGGGTGACACAGGATCGCTCGGTCTTGGCGGGGCCATCGCCGCGTTCGCTATCATCACGCGCACCGAGCTCCTGCTCGTCCTCATCGGTGGTCTCTTCGTCATGACGACGGGCTCCGTCATCGTGCAGCGGATCTACTTCAAGCTCACCAAGGGCAAGCGGATCTTCCTCATGAGCCCCATCCACCACCACTTCGAGCTGAAGGGCTGGGCCGAGACGACGGTCGTCGTCAGGTTCTGGATCATCGCCGGCCTCTGCGCCGCCCTCGGCATCGGCCTGTTCTACGCCGAGTGGGGGGTCACGACGTGACGCGCGATGTGGAAGCCCTGCGCAGCTGGCACGACGACTGGAACGGCATCACCGTTGCGGTCCTCGGTCTCGGGAAGACGGGGTTCTCCGTCGCCGACACGTTGGCCGAGCTCGGTGCTAAGCCGCACGTCATCGCGCAGGCACACGACGAGGAACGGGAACGCATCCTCGAGGTGCTCGATGTCCCCGTCACCATCGATGAGGACGACGAGGCCGCGGTTGCGGCGCTCCACTCGCTCGGTGCCGACCTGATCGTCGCGTCGCCCGGCTTCGCCCCGAGCCACCCGCTCATCTCGGCCGCAGAGGCACTCGACGCGCCAGTCTGGGGAGACGTCGAACTCGCCTGGCGCCTGCGCGACAAGTTCGGCGAGCCTGCTCCCTGGCTCGCAGTCACCGGAACGAACGGGAAGACGACGACAACGCAGCTGGCGGCGCATATGGGACTCGCTGCCGGCATCCGCACGGCACCATGCGGCAACATCGGCGTGCCGGTGCTCGACGTGCTCCGCGATCCCGTAGAGTTCCAGCTCCTGGTCGTCGAGCTCTCGAGCTTCCAGCTGCACTCCCTCCACTCGATGTCGGCGCACGCCGCGGTGGTGCTCAATATCGCTGACGACCACCTCGACTGGCACGGCGGTGCCGCGGCCTACCGTGCCGCGAAGGGCCGCGTCTACGAGCGCGCCCAGATCGCCTGCGTCTACAACAAGGGTGACGAGGCGACGCTCGACCTCGTCGAGGCGGCCGACGTCATCGAGGGCTGCCGCGCGATCGGCTTCGGCACCGACGTGCCTGGCCCGAGCGACTTCGGGGTCGTCGACGGCATCCTTGTCGACCGCGCCTTCCTGGACGACCGCGCGCGCACCGCGCTGGAGCTCACGACGCTCGACGAGCTGCGCCTACGCGGACTCTCCTCGAAGCACCTTGTGGAAGACGTCCTCGCGGCTGCCGCGCTTGTGCGTGCCGTCGGCGTTCCCGTCCCGGCCATCTCCGAGGCTCTCGCGACGTTCTCCGTGGACCGGCACCGCCACGAGGTCGTCGCCGAGGAGTCGGGGGTCCTGTGGGTCGACGACTCCAAGGCGACGAACGTGCATGCCGCGGACGCCTCGCTCACGGCGCACCGCAGCGTGGTCTGGCTCGTCGGCGGGCTCCTCAAGGGAGTCGACATCGCTCCGCTCGTCGCGAAGCACGCGGGCAGATTGCGTGGCGCGATTGCCCTCGGAACCTCTCGGTCTCAGCTCGCCGACGCGTTCGCGCAACACGCGCCCGAGGTCACCTTCATCGAGATCGACGTGAGCGAAACTGACTCCATCATGGGGCGCGCCGTGGCTGAAGCCGCCCGGCTCGCGCAGGACGGTGACACCGTGCTGCTCGCTCCGGCGGCCGCCTCCATGGATCAGTTCGTGAGTTACAGCGACCGGGGCCAGCGATTCGCGCTTGCCGTCGCGTCGCACCTTGAAGGGGGCCAGCATGCCGAGACAGAAGGCTCCCCGGACTCCCGCGCCCAGTAGCGCAGCAGGCAGGGGGCCACAGCGCGGGGCGGGCGCGGCAACTGGGCGCGCCTCCAGCGGGACTTCGGCGCAGGCTGGCGGCACCCGCAAGAACTCCTCGACCGCGGTCGTCGTCTCGCTTGGCAAGCGCATCCGGGGCGTCAACAGGAACTTCGTGCTCCTGCTCTCGATCACGCTCTTCCTGGTGGCCTTCGGTATCGTCATGGTGCTCTCGAGCTCTTCGGTCGAGGAGTTCGCGGGCGGAAATTCCGTCTCGGGCCGGTTCGTGAGCCAGGCCACGTTCGCGGCACTCGGCATCCCGCTCATGCTCTTCGCCTCGAGGATGCCCCTGCGCTTCTGGAAGCGCATCGCGTGGCCCGCCCTCATCGGAGCGGTGATCCTCCAAGGCCTCGTCTTCACGCCTCTCGGTGTTGAGGTCAACGGCAACGTGGCCTGGATCGACCTCGGGTTCACGACCATGCAGCCAGCGGAGGCGCTTAAGGTCGCGCTTGTGCTCTGGCTCGGCCTCATCCTGGGCCGCAAGCAGGGCAAGCTGCACATCGGCAAGGAAGTCGCGGTCCCCATCCTCCCCGTGCTCGGTCTGAGCTTCGGGGTCATGGCGCTGAGCAAGGACCTCGGCACGATGATCGTCGTCGGGGCCCTGGTGCTCGGCGCGCTCTACTTCGGCGGGGTCGCCTCGAAGTTCCTCTGGCTCGCTGGCGCCATCGCGGTTGCTGCCGCGCTGCTCCTCTCCGTCTTCAGCGATAACCGCATGGCCCGCATCACCAACTTCTTCGGCGGCGACGTCGACTATGAGACCTGGGGCTGGCAGAGCGCTCACGGGCTCTATGCCCTTGCCGCCGGTGGCCTGTTCGGTGCGGGACTCGGCAACTCGAAGGCCAAGTGGTCCTGGCTCCCTGAGGCTGACAACGACTTCATCTTCGCTATCATCGGCGAGGAGCTTGGGCTCGTCGGGGCGCTCATCGTCATCGGCGTCTTCGTGCTCCTGGCGGTTGTGCTCGTGCGCATCTACCACGAGGCGGAGGACTGGACGGCGAAGACCATCGTCGGTGCCGTCACGACCTGGCTCATCTTCCAGGCGTTCGTGAACATCGCGGTAGTGATCGGGTTCCTGCCGGTCCTCGGGGTGCCGCTGCCGCTCGTGTCCTCCGGTGGCTCCGCGCTCATCACGACGCTCTTCGCAATTGGCATAGTCTTGTCGATCGCCCGAAACCCCAAGCGATCGGAGTCCCGTACGTGACCAACTACCTGCTCGCCGGCGGCGGCACGGCCGGCCACGTCAACCCGCTCCTCGCGGTTGCCGACGCGTTGCGCGACCGTGACCCAGCGTCGAAGATCCTGGTCTTGGGCACCCAGGAGGGCCTTGAGGCCAGGCTCGTGCCCGCCCGCGGCTACGAGCTGCTCACCATCCCGAAGCTGCCGTTCCCGCGCCGTCCGAACTCGCAAGTGCTGACCTTCCTGCCTCGCCTCCGCGCGAGCGTCGCTTCCGTCCGGCGGATGCTCGACGAGCACAACATCGATGCGGTTGCCGGCTTCGGCGGCTACGCCGCAGCACCGGCCTACCTCGCGGCCAGGGGTCGCGTGCCGATCGTCGTGCACGAGGCCAACGCACTGCCAGGCATGGCGAACAAGCTCGGCGCGCGCTGGGCGAAGCGCGTCGGCGTTGCCTTCGACGGCACGCCGCTTCGTGGTGCCGTGACGGTCGGGATGCCGCTCCGAGCTGAGATCGAGCACCTCGACCGGGCTGCGAAGCGCGAAGAGGCCAACTCGTTCTTCGGTCTCGACCCGGCACGGCGCACTCTCCTCGTAACCGGCGGGTCGCTCGGCGCGAGGCGCGTCAACGAGACCGTCAGGGCGATCGTCCCGGCGCTGGTCGCCGAGGGCTGGCAGATTCTGCACCTTGTTGGCGGCCTCTCCAAGTTCGAGCACGAAGCGACCGACGGCTACCACGTGCTCGAGTACTGCGACCGGATGGACCTGGCCTTCGCCGCCGCGGACCTGGTTGTCGCCCGCGCGGGTGCATCCACGGTGAGCGAGCTCGGCGTCGTCGGACTCCCCGCCGTGTACATTCCGTACCCGGCGGCGACAGGCGACCACCAGACCACCAACATCCGCTCGGTCCTCGCGGCTGGCGGCGCCCTCCGCGTGACCGACGCCGACTTCTCGCCAGAGTGGGCCTCGAAGGAACTCGTCGCCCTCGCCAGGGACGACGAGCGCCGCGCCCGCATGGAGCGGGCCACGCTCGCATCCGCGCAGCGAGACGGAGCCTCGCGCGTCGTCGCCCTCCTCGACCAGGCGCTGCAGGACTCTCAGACCGGATAGGGGCATCCGACCGTGCAGGCGGAGTACCCTCGACCATCGACGCGGCAGAGGCCGCGCAGCTCGCAGACCGAGCGAACCCAGGAGCAGAGATGATCAATCCAGACGCCACCGCGCAGATTCCCGACGAGATCGGGAAAGTGCACTTCATCGGCATCGGCGGCTCAGGCATGAGCGGCATCGCGCGCATGATGCTCGACCGCGGCCTCACGATCTCCGGGAGCGACCGCACCGAGAACTACGCGACGCGGGAGCTGCGCGATCGCGGCGCGCGCGTCGAGATCGGTCACGCAGCGGAACACCTCGGTGACGCCGACACGATCGTGGTCACGAGCGCCCTCTGGCCGGACAATCCCGAGCTTGTCCTCGCGAAGGAGCGCGGGCTCAACATCCTGCACCGCTCGCAGGCCCTGGTCTGGCTCACGCGGGGCAGCCGACTCGTCTCGGTCGCTGGCGCCCACGGCAAGACCACGTCGACCGGCATGGTTGTGACGGCCCTCGACGCCCTCGACGCTGCTCCGAGCTTCGTGAACGGCGGGATTATCTCGGCGCTTGGCACGAGCTCGGCCGTCGGCGCGGGTGAGGCCTTTGTCGTCGAGGCCGACGAATCGGACGGATCCTTCCTCTTCTACGACACGGCCGTAGCGCTCATCACCAACGTCGACAACGACCACCTCGACCACTACGGCACCGTCGAGGCGTTCGAGGCAGCGTTTGTCCAGTTCGCGGACGCGGCGAGTGAGGCCGTTGTCATCTCGAGCGACGACCCGCTTGCCGTCGAACTGACTGCCAAGCTCTCGCACGACCACGTACTGACGTTCGGCCAAGCCGAGTCGGCGGACGCGCGCATCTCCGACATCGAGTCTGTCGGCGGGGAGACGCGGTTCACCGTCACCTGGCAGGGCACCGCCTACCCGGCACTGCTACACGTGCCCGGCATCCACAACGCCCTCAATGCGACCGGCGCCTTCGTTGTCCTCGTGCAGCTCGGCTTCGAGCCCGCGGCCGTTCTCGAGGCGCTTTCGAAGTTCGGCGGCACGAAGCGCCGCTTCGAGCTCCACGGCACCGTGAGCGGCGTCAGTGTGTACGACGACTACGCTCATCACCCGGCCGAGGTCGAAGCCGCGCTCTCGGCGGCACGCACTGTTGTCGGCACAGGTCGCCTCATCGCCGTCCACCAGCCTCACCTCTACTCTCGAACGCAGGCCATGAGCGACGTGTTCGCCGAGGTCTACGAGCGCCTCGCCGACGAGACTGTCGTGCTCGACGTGTGCGGCGCGCGCGAGGACCCGATCCCCGGCGTCACGGGGGCACTTGTCGAGGAAGCGTTTGTCGACCGAAGCAAGGTCGCGTACCGGCCGGACTGGCAGGACGCCGCCGACACGGTCGCGGACATCTCCAGGGAGGGCGATTTCGTCATCACTTTCGGCTGCGGAGACGTCAACCTCATCGTGCCCCAGCTCCTCGAGGCGCTCGGCACGAAGGAGCCAGGCCAGTCGTGAGCGTGCTCGGCGACGACGCGCGCCGATTCACCTGGCGCGCGAGGCGCCGCCGCCGCATCCTGATCTGGGTCGCAGCGGTGGTAGCGGCGCTCGTGGCCTTCGTCGCGACCGCCGTCTACAGTCCCATCATGTCGGTCCGCGAGATCGTCGTCACCGGAGTGGAGCGCGTCGACAAGGCGCAGCTGGATGCGTCCCTCGCCGACCTGCACGGGCAGCCGCTCGCGCTCGTCACGAACGACGATGTCGAGAGCCGGCTGCAGTCGTACGTGCTCGTCCAGAGCTACTCGATCCGCGTCGAGCCTCCGAGTCGTCTCGTCGTGACCATCGTCGAGCGCTCGCCCATCGGCACGGTGCAGACGCCGACCGGCTACGACGTCATGGACGCCGCAGGCGTTGTCCTCTGGACCCAGTCTGAGCCCGCCGTCGACATCCCGACCCTCGACCTGGGTGGGCAGGGCGTCGGCTCAGAGGCGTTCGCATCGGCCGCCGCCGTGTCACTCGCGCTGCCAGTGGCCTGCCGTTCTGGCGTCGCGACGGTAACGGCCAAGAGCATCGATGACGTTCGCCTCACGATGCGCAGCGGCGCCGAGGTTGTGTGGGGGAGCGCGGAGGATTCGGACCGCAAGGCCCAGGTGCTCGCGGCTCTCGTCACCGCCACGAGTGAGCAGTCCATTTCAAGCTACGACGTCTCGAGTCCCGAGACGCCCGTCACCCGCTGAGCTTCGGCTCGGGCCGTGCTCGGCCGTCAACCTTCAAGTTTGGGTTGAAGCGACTCGCGTCCATTCGGCGCGCAAAACGCAACACACCTGCGGACTGACCGGATGGGGCGGCGTTCGCGACCTAGCGTCGAAGTAAGCAATCAGGAAAAAGCATATCTCTGAGCTTCAAGTAGAGGTTGAAGCTCGTGCGGATTCACCAGTGGCAACTCGCCGAGGTGTGCACTCCGTTCTTCCACCACACCACACGCCAACGAGGGGCCGGACACGTGTCGAACACCAACAACTACCTCGCCGTCATCAAGGTCGTCGGCATCGGCGGCGGCGGCGTCAATGCAGTCAACCGCATGATCGAACTCGGCCTCCGCGGCGTCGAGTTCATTGCGATCAACACCGACGCGCAGGCGCTGCTCATGAGCGACGCCGACGTGAAGCTCGACGTCGGCCGCGAGCTGACCCGCGGCCTCGGCGCCGGGGCAGACCCCGAGGTCGGCCGCCGCGCGGCTGAGGACCATGCCGAAGAGATCGAGCAGGCTCTCGCGGGAGCCGACATGGTCTTCGTCACGGCCGGCGAGGGTGGTGGCACAGGTACAGGTGGCGCGCCCGTGGTCGCACGAATCGCGAAGTCGATCGGCGCGCTCACCATCGGTGTCGTCACGAAGCCGTTCAGCTTCGAGGGCCGCCGCCGCATGCAGCAGGCCGAGCAGGGCGTCGCGACGCTGAAGGAAGAGGTCGACACCCTCATCGTCGTCCCCAACGACCGCCTCCTCGAGATCAGTGACCGCGGCATCTCCATGATCGAGGCCTTCTCGACGGCAGACCAGGTGCTCCTCGCCGGTGTCCAGGGCATCACCGACCTGATCACAACCCCCGGCCTCATCAACCTGGACTTCGCTGACGTGAAGTCGGTCATGCAGGGCGCGGGCTCCGCACTCATGGGTATCGGCTCGTCGCGCGGCGCCGACCGCGCTATCAAGGCGGCCGAACTCGCTGTCGCCTCCCCGCTCCTCGAAGCGAGCATCGAGGGCGCCCACGGCGTGCTGCTCTCCATCCAGGGTGGCTCGAACCTCGGCATCTTCGAGATCAACGACGCCGCGAAGCTCGTGCAGGAGGCCGTCCACCAGGAGGCCAACATCATCTTCGGTGCCGTTATCGACGACACCCTGGGTGACGAGGTGCGCGTCACGGTCATCGCGGCAGGCTTCGCCGGGGGTGAGCCCAAGACGATCCAGGAGCAGCAGGCCGCACCGGCCGTCGCGGCGGCTCCCGTCCAGCAGGCGAACACGGGTGCCATCGGTCTCGGCGCCGCCGCGGCTGCGGTCGCCTCGGCACCTTCAGTGCCCGTCGAGCGCGAGCCCGTCCAGGCGCCTGCTCCCGTTACCCAGGCTCCTGCCTGGTCGACGGCTGAGGCGCCGACGATCGCTCCTCGTCGCGAGCCCGAGGCGGCGTACGACGACGCCGAGGACATCCTCGACGTGCCGGACTTCCTCAAGTAGGGCGCGCATGCCAGAGCATGCAGGAGAGGCGCTCGGCCAGGGTCATTCGACGCTGGCCGAGCGTCTCTCGGCGGTCCAGTCCCAGATTCAGGACGCCTGCCGCGGCGCGGGTCGAGACGCCTCGGAAGTCACCCTCATTCCCGTCACGAAGTTCCACGGGCCCGAGCTGGTCGAGGGCCTCGTGGACCTCGGTGTGCGCCGCTTCGCGGAGAGCAGGCACCCTGAGGCTCGGGATAAGGCGGAAGCGCTCTCAGTGCGCGCTGAAGACCTCGAATGGCATTTCGTAGGCCAGGTCCAGACCAAGAAGGCGCGACAGATCGCGCAGTACGTGGATGCGATCCATTCGATCGACCGGGCCGGCCTTGTCGACGCGCTGTCGTCGATCGAGCGCGAGCATCCGCTGCCGGTGTTCGTGCAGGTCAACATGACTCCTGACCCCGAGCGGGGAGGCGTTCAGCCGGACGAGCTCGACGCGCTCGTCGAGCACGTGCTTGCAACCCAGGCTCTCGAACTCGAAGGGCTCATGTGCGTCGCTCCGCTCGGGGGTGAGCCTCGCGTGTCCTTCGCCGCGCTCCGCGAACTCAGCGTGCGCATCCAGACCATCGCTCCGATGGCGACGGCACTCTCGATGGGGATGTCGAACGACTTCAGAGAAGCCATCGAAAACGGTGCGACACACCTTAGGATCGGCGCGGCAATCACGGGAAAGCGCCCCGACCGGACGTAGCGTGGACGCACGCCGAACACACGGAGGAGCACAATGGCCAACCCGCTGCGCAATGCCATGGTCTACCTGGGCCTTGCTGACGAAGACGAGCAGAATCTTCACGACGAGACGCCCCAGGCGCAGCAGCAGCAGAGGCAGTCGCCCACGGCGGCACCTGCGCCGCAGCTCTCCCCGGTGATCACCGAGCGCCCCAAGCCGGCGCCTGTGACCCCGATCACCAAAGCTCCCAAGCACACTTCTACCCCGGCGATGGCGGAAATGAACGAGATCCTCACGGTCCACCCGAAGGCCTACAACAAAGACGCGCAGGTCATCGCCGAGAACTTCCGCGATGGTGTCCCCGTCATCATGAACCTGTCCGAGATGGACGAAGCCGAGGCGCGTCGCCTCATCGACTTCGCGAGCGGCCTCTCCCAGGGCCTCTATGGCAAGATCGAGCGCGTGACGAGCCGGGTGTTCCTGCTCTCGCCTCAGCACATCGCCGTCCACGGTGAGTCGAGCAAGGTCGAGGCGGAGAAGGAAGCCTCGTTCTTCCAGTAGACCCCATCCAGCCAGGCTCTGCCGTGAGGTAGGTCGGCCCGCTTTCGCGCGAACGGTGAGACGGTGCATCCTGAGGGTGCACCGTCGCCGTGTCTGTGCGACAACATCTCAGGAAACGAATGAATATCCTCGGCGCGATCCTCGCCTTCCTCATTGGCCTCTACATCATGGTCATGTGGGGCAGGCTGATCCTCGACTACGCGCGCATGTTCGCTCCTCGCTGGAAGCCGAAGGGTTTCGTGCTGGTCCTCTGCGAGGGCGTGTACTCCCTGACGGATCCGCCCCTTCGTGCTGTGCGCAAGGTTGTGCCTCCGCTTCGCATCGGCAACATCGCGCTTGACCTGGCCTGGATCATTGTCATGTTCGCCCTCGTCATCACTTCCAATCTCGTTCGCCTCCTCTAAGCGCAATCACCCCGCTCGGAGTCTCGCGGCTTCTCCCAATGGTGTGACATCTCCGGATTGCATTAGGTGAATGGCGACTTTCCCGACAGAATGTAACGCACGGGACCCAAGTGCCGTAATGTGACCTATGTGCTGCGCAGCACAGCAACGTTCTGCGCGCACATCTGGGCAACGCTAGTGTTGTCAAGTCAGACCCAAAGTCCTGAATCAAGTACACAGTCTTGAACCAAGACCGAGTGTCTATACCAGATACAGACCAATCGCAGAGAGAGTCGAAAGGTGGCCGACATGGCACTCACTCCTGAGGACGTCATCAACAAACGCTTCCAGCAGACCAAGTTCCGCGAGGGGTACGACCAAGATGAGGTCGACGACTTCCTCGATGAGGTCGTTGCAGAAATGCGCCGCCTCGTAGGGGAGAACGAGCAGCTCCGTCAGCAGCTCGCAGAGGCAGAGGCTCGCGCCGACAGTGCGTCAGCAGCTGCAGCTCCCGCCCCGGTCGAGGAGCCCATCGCGCCGCTCGCTCAGCCCGCAGCCCCCGCCCCGGTTGTCGCTCAGGGTGCAGACGAGGCCGAGACGAGCAGCTCGCTCATCGCCCTCGCACGCCGCCTCCACGATGAGCACGTCCAGGAGGGAACGCGCAAGCGCGACGAGATCATCGCGACGGGTGAGACCCGTGCTCGCGAGATCATTGCCGAGGCCGAGGGTCGTGCACGCACGATCGTCACCGAGGCCGAGGCCAAGGAACGCGAGACGATCGGTCGCCTCGAAGAGGCGAAGACGAAGCTCGAGGCTCGCATCGAGGAGCTCCGCATCTTCGAGCGCGAGTACCGCAACAACCTCCGCTCCTACATCGAAGGCCAGCTCAACGACCTGAACCGTCAGGCCAGCGACGTCCTCGAAGGTTCCGCTCCAGCGGGGCAGTAGCACTCGGAACGTGGAGGACACACCTCTGCAGACCACCGAACGGCGATCGCGCCCGAGCATCCGCATTCTTGCCATGCTCGCCGCGGTCGCCGTCGGCGCGTTTGCGCTTGACCAGCTCACCAAGGCGCTTGTCGTCTCCTCGATGACCGAGGGCCAGACCATCGAGGCCCTTGGCGGCTTCCTGCAGTGGCACTTCGTGCGCAACCCCGGAGCTGCATTCTCGTTCGCCGCCGGCTCCACCTGGATCTTCACGGGCGTCTCGACGCTCATGGTGATCGTGATCATCGTCGTGGCTCGCAGGCTCGGATCGAAGCTCTGGGGTGCCGTCTTTGGGCTGGTGCTCGGTGGGGCGCTCGGGAACCTGTTCGATCGGCTCTTCCGGGAGCCTGGCTTCGGCACAGGTCACGTCATCGACTTCATCTACACACCGTGGATGCTCCCGGCTATCTACAACGTCGCCGACATGTGCATCGTCGTGGGGATGTCGGCGTTTGTGCTGCTCACCCTGTTCGACATCGGATTCGACGGAAAGCGCCGACCAAAGGCGAAGAAGGACGCGTGATGCAATCCAGGACGATCCCGATCCCTGACGGCCTCGAGGGCGCGCGCGTCGACGCTGGCGTGTCGAAGCTGCTCGGACTGAGCAGGACCCAGGTCGCCGATATCGCGGCGGCGGGTGGGATCACGATCGACGGCAAGCAGGTCGGCAAATCCGACCGCATGACCGCCGGTGCCATCATCTTCGTCGAATGGGAGCAGGCTGGTCCCGTTGAGGTCGTCCCGATCGCGGTTCCCGACCTCAAGATCGTCCACGACGAGGACGACTTCGTTGTCATCGACAAGCCCGTCGGCGTCGCGGCGCACCCCTCCATCGGCTGGGACGGCCCCACCGTGCTCGGCGCGCTCGCCGCAGCTGGCTTCACGATCTCGACGTCAGGTCAGTCGGAGCGCCAGGGCATCGTGCACCGCCTCGACGCGGGGACCAGCGGTCTCATGGTCGTCGCCAAGAGCGAGCTGGCCTACGCGGAGCTCAAGAAGGCCTTCCACGACCGCACGGTCGAAAAGGTGTACCACGCTGTCGTGCACGGCCATCCTGATCCGCTGTCCGGCACGATCGACGCTCCCATCGGCCGTCACCCCGGATCGTCCTGGAAGTTCGCCGTGACGAGCGACGGCAAGCCGTCCGTCACCCATTACGAGACCGTCGAAGCGTTCCGCCGCGGTGCGCTGCTCGAGGTCCACCTCGAAACGGGGCGCACGCACCAGATCCGGGTGCACATGGCGGCTCAGCGGCACCCGTGCATCGGGGACCCGCTGTACGGTTCTGACCCAGTGGTCGCCGCCAAGCTCGGCCTCAAGCGCCAGTGGCTGCATGCCAAGGAACTCGGCTTCGCGCATCCAAGAACCGGTGAGCCTGTGCGGTTCACAACCGACTACCCGGACGACCTGGCGCATTCGCTCGAGCTCCTCCGCGAGGGCAACCTGTAGCGAGCCGGCTCGCTCGCGGACTCGCCCGAGCGATCTAAGATGGGTGCGCCGATCCACCCTTCTTCCCGGAGAGACATTGCCTTCAGCTGACTCGTTCGCCCACCTCCACGTCCACAGCGAGTACTCGATGCTCGACGGGGCCGCCCGGATCGGCGAACTCATGAAGGCCGCGGTCGAGCAGGGCATGCCCGCCGTCGCGATGACCGACCACGGCAACGTGTTCGGGGCCTACGAGTTCGCCAAGGCCGCGAAAGAGCACGGCATCAAGCCGATCATCGGCACAGAGGCCTACCTGACTCCGGGAACGCACCGCGGGGACCGCACGCGAGTGAAATGGGGCAACGGCGGGGGAGACGACGTCTCCGGCTCCGGCGCCTACACGCACATCACGATGCTCAGCGAGACCACGCAGGGCATGCACAACCTCTTCCGGCTCTCGAGCCGCGCATCCATGGAGGGCTACTACTTCAAGCCTCGTATGGACCGCGAGCTGCTGAACACGTACTCGAAGGGGCTCATCGCCACCACCGGGTGCCCCTCGGGCGAGGTGCAGACGCGCCTGCGACTCGGGCAGTACAACGAGGCACGGGCCGCAGCTGCCGAGTTCCGCGACATCTTCGGCGCAGAGAACTACTTCTGCGAGATCATGGACCACGGCATCGACATCGAACGTCGAGTCATCCCTGATCTTCTCAAGCTCGCGAAGGACCTCGGTCTGCCCCTCGTCGCGACGAACGACCTCCACTACACGCACTCGCACGACGCGGACAGCCACTCCGCGCTCCTGTGCGTGCAGTCCGGGTCGACCATGGACGACCCGAACCGCTTCCAGTTCTCCGGCACCGGATACTACCTGAAGTCTGCCGCCGAGATGCGCTCGATCTTCCGTGACAACCCGGAGGCGTGCGACAACACGCTCCTCATCGCAGAGCGCTGCTCGGCGGAGTTCGACGAGTCCGCGAACTACATGCCGCGCTTCCCCGTGCCAGAGGGCGAGACGGAGAGCAGCTGGTTCGTCAAGGAAGTCGACACGGGCCTCGGCAAGCGCTACCCGGCCGGCATCCCGAGCGACGTGCGCAAGCAGGCCGACTATGAGATCGGCGTCATCAACCAGATGGGCTTCCCTGGCTACTTTCTGGTGGTCGCCGACTTCATCAACTGGGCGAAGGACAATGGGATCCGCGTCGGCCCAGGCCGTGGATCAGGTGCGGGTTCGATGGCGGCATACGCCATGGGCATCACCGACCTCGACCCGCTGCGTCACGGCCTCATCTTCGAGCGCTTCCTCAACCCCGACCGCGTCTCCATGCCCGACTTCGACGTCGACTTCGATGATCGCCGCAGGTCGGAGGTCATTCGCTACGTGACCGAGAAGTATGGTTCCGAGCGTGTCGCGCAGATCGTCACCTACGGCACGATCAAGGCGAAGCAGGCGCTCAAGGACGCTTCGCGCGTGCTCGGCTACCCGTTCTCGATGGGTGACCAGCTCACGAAAGCCATGCCTCCCGCCGTCATGGGCAAGGACATCCCGCTCAGCGGCATCTTCGACAAGGAACACAAGCGCTACTCCGAGGCTGCCGAGATGCGCGCCTTCATCGAGAGCAACCCCGACGCGAAGAAGGTGTTCGACACCGCAAGCGGCCTCGAGAACCTGAAGCGCCAGTGGGGCGTGCACGCGGCCGGCGTCATCATGTCGAGCGACCCGCTCATCGACATCATCCCGATCATGAAGCGGGAGCAGGACGGCCAGATCGTCACGCAGTTCGACTACCCGGCGAGCGAGTCCCTCGGGCTCATCAAGATGGACTTCCTCGGGCTGCGCAACCTCACGATCGTGAGCGACGCGCTCGTGAACATCAAGGCGAACCGCAACATCGACCTCGTCCTCGAAGACCTCGAGCTCGACGACGTCGGCGCCTACGAGCTGCTGACGCGCGGCGACACGCTCGGCGTGTTCCAGCTCGATGGCGGGCCGATGCGCTCCCTGCTGCGCCTGCTCAAGCCTGACAACTTCGAAGACATCTCGGCCGTCATCGCGCTGTACCGCCCGGGCCCCATGGGTGCCAACTCGCACATCAACTACGCGCTGCGCAAGAACGGCGAGCAGGAGATCACGCCGATCCACCCCCAGCTCGAGGAACCGCTCAAGGAGATCCTCTCGACGAGCTACGGCCTGATCATCTATCAGGAGCAGGTCATGGCGATCGCGCAGAAGGTGGCAGGGTTCTCCCTCGGTCAGGCCGACATCCTGCGCCGAGCGATGGGCAAGAAGAAGAAGTCGGAGCTCGACAAGCAGTTCGCCGGCTTCCAGGGCGGCATGCACGCCAACGGCTTCTCTGACGAGGCCGTGAAGATGCTCTGGGACATCCTGCTGCCGTTCTCCGATTACGCCTTCAACAAGGCCCACTCGGCGGCCTACGGGGTCGTCTCCTACTGGACCGCGTACCTCAAGGCCCACTACCCGGCCGAGTACATGGCGGCGCTGCTCACGAGCGTCGGAGATTCGCGCGACAAGCTCGCGATGTACCTCAACGAGTGCCGTCGCATGGGCATCACGGTGCTCGCTCCCGACGTCAACGAGTCGTTCGTGAACTTCTCGGCCGTCGGCGAGGACATCCGCTTCGGTCTCGGCGCCGTGCGCAACGTCGGCGCGAACGTCGTCGAGGAGATCCAGAAGTCGAGGGAATCCAAGACGGCCTTCACGTCGTTCCACGACTTCCTCAAGAAGGTGCCGACGACGGTCGCCAACAAGCGCACGGTCGAGTCGCTGATCAAGGCAGGCGCCTTCGACTCGCTCGGCAACACGCGCCGGGCGCTCGTCGAGGTGCACGAGAACGCTATCGATGTCGCGGTGTCCCGGAAGCGGAACGAAGCGCACGGCCAGGTCGACCTGTTCGCCGGTCTCGACGAGTTCGAGGCCGAGGAAGATGACGTGCCGGTCCGGCCCGAGTTCAACCGGCGCGACAAGCTCGCCTTCGAGCGCGACATGCTTGGCCTCTACGTGTCAGACCACCCGCTTGCGGGCCTCGAACGCGACCTCGCGAAGCTCGCCACGACGAGCATCCTGGACCTCACACAAGCCGAGAACCTCGAGGACGGCTCGCAGGTCACGATCGCGGGCCTGATCACGAGCGTTCAGCACCGCGTGGCTCGCAACTCCGGAAACCCGTACGGGATGATCGAGGTCGAGGACTTCGGCGGCACCATGACCGTCATGTTCATGGGCAAGACGTACCAGGAGTTCCAGACGCAGCTGCAGGGCGACGTGATCGTCGCGGTCAAGGGCCGAGTCTCGAAGCGCGACGACGGCATGAACCTGCACGCGCAGGGGCTGACGTTGCCCAAGGTCTCCGCCGCGGAAGACGCGGGCACGCTCACGCTCACGATCCCGGATACGCGGGCGACCGAGCCCGTCGTGGATGAGCTCGGCAAAGTGCTGCGGCGGCACGCGGGGGAGAGCGAGGTCCGGCTGCGACTACGGACGCCGGGTGTCATTCGCCGATTCGAGCTGCCCCACCGCGTGCGCATCACGCAAGACCTCTACGGGGAGCTCAAGGCGCTGCTCGGCCCGAGCTGCCTCGAGTAGCCGCTCCTCGACATCGTCCGGGCGTCGCCCGGTACCCCCGCTTGACTACGATGGAGACACCATGATGCAACTCATCGATCTGCGTGGTTCTGCGCTCAGCGCATCCGAGCTTCGGAACATCCTCCCTCGCGCCGAGCTCGACGTCGGGCGCGCGCTCGGCACGGCGGCCGAGCTCATCTCCGCCGTGCGCGACGAGGGATCGTCGGCGCTGCGCGAGCAGGCCGCGCGACTCGACGGCGTCGAGCCGCCGCATCTGCGCGTCCCGCAGGAGGAGATCGACGAGGCGACGGCTGGGCTTGAGCTGCAGGTCCGTGCCGCCCTCGAGGCGATGATCGAGCGAGTGCGTGCGGGTTCTGCTGCGCAGGTGCCCGCCCCGCAGCTCACGACTCTCGCCGACGGCGCTGTGGTTGAGCTCCGCTGGCACCCCGTCTCCCGCGTCGGGCTCTACGTTCCCGGCGGCAAGGCCGTCTACCCCTCGAGTGTCGTGATGAACGTCTGCGCGGCGATGGCGGCAGGGGTGGCCTCGATTGCGATCGCCTCCCCACCGCAGAAGGACTTCGGCGGGCGGGTACACCCCACGATCCTGGGTGCCGCCGGGCTGCTCGGGGTGACTGAGGTCTACGCCATGGGCGGTGCGGGAGCCATTGGTGCCCTCGCCCACGGTGTCGCCGACATCGGCCTCGAACCGGTCGACGTCATCACGGGGCCCGGAAACGTCTACGTCGCCGCCGCCAAGCGCATCGTCCAGTCGTTCGTCGGCATCGACTCTGAGGCCGGTCCCACCGAGATCCTCGTGCTCGCCGACGACTCCGCCGACGCCGACCACGTGGCGGCCGACCTCGTGAGCCAGGCCGAGCACGACGAGCTTGCCTCCGCGCTGCTCGTCACGCCGGATGCGGCCTGGGCCGAGCGAGTGGTCGAGCGGGTCGAGGCGAGGGCCGCGTCCACGAAGCACGCGGAACGCGTGCGGGTCTCGCTCGGCGGCCGTCAGTCCGCCGTCATCCTCGTCGACGACCTCGCGGCCGGGGCGCGCGTCTCGAACTCCTACGCGCCCGAGCACCTCGAGGTGCAGACCCGCGAGCCGGAGGCGGTCCTCGCGACCCTCCACAACGCCGGCGCCATCTTCATGGGGGCGAACTCGCCCGTGAGCCTCGGCGACTACCTCGCTGGGTCGAACCACGTGCTCCCGACGGGCGGCCAATCCGCTCACACGCCTGGTCTTGGGGCGCACACGTACCTTCGCCCGCAGCAGATCATCCGCTACGACAGGGAGGCGCTGCGCGCCGTGAGCGGCCACGTGGTGGCGCTCGCCGTCGCCGAGGACCTCCCGGCGCACGGCGAGGCAGTGACGGCGAGGTTCAGCTGATGCACTGCCCGTTCTGCCGCCACCCCGATTCGCGGGTCATCGACTCTCGGACCAGCGACGACGGCTTCGCCATCCGTCGCAGGAGGCAGTGTCCCGAATGCGGGCGTCGCTTCTCCACGACAGAGACGGCGAGCCTCACCGTCATCAAGCGCAACGGCGTCGTCGAGTCCTTCTCGAGGGACAAGGTCATGGCAGGCGTTCGCAAGGCCTGCCAGGGGCGGCCAGTTACGGACACCGACCTCGCTCTGCTCGCCCAGCGCGTGGAGGAGAGCATCCGCTCGACCGGCGTCTCGCAGATCGAGGCGAACGACATCGGCCTCGCCATCCTGCCGCCCCTCCGCGAGCTCGACGACGTCGCGTACCTGCGGTTCGCGAGCGTCTACCAGGGCTTCGCCTGCCTCGACGACTTCAGGGCGGCGATCGACCAGATGCACGAGGACGGCATCCGGGCGCAGTACGCCACGGAGTCGGCCGACGGCGAGTCCAACCTCGAGGGGGAGACCAGATGAACGCCGCCTACCGACTGCTCTTCAGACACGTCCTGTCCAAGATGGACCCGGAGCGCGCGCACGGCCTCGCGTCCGGCGTGATTCGCGCGCTCGGGCGGCGAGGCCCCGCTGCGATCGTGGCGCCCTTCACGGCACCGCCGCCGGCGCTCGCCGTCGAGGCCATGGGCCTCCGCTTCTCGTCGCCATTCGGGCTCGCGGCCGGCTTCGACAAGGACGCCGAGGACATCGACGGCCTCGCCGCGCTCGGGTTCGGCCACGTCGAGGTCGGCACGGTGACGCCCCGACCGCAGCCAGGCAATCCCGGTCCTCGGCTCTTCCGGCTCGTCGCCGACGGCGCGCTGATTAACCGCATGGGCTTCAACAACCGAGGCGCAGAGCTCGCGGCGGCGAACATCGCCGCACGCCGCAACACGTCGGTCATCGTCGGCGTCAATATCGGCAAGAACAAGACGACCGAGGCCGAAGACGCGCACCTCGACTACGCGGCGGCCGCTGCGGCCGTGCGCGGTGTGGCCGACTACCTCGTGGTCAACGTCTCCTCACCGAACACGCCGGGGCTGCGCAGCCTGCAGTCCCTGGAATCGCTGACGCCCATCCTGCGCGCAGCCCGCGATGCGGCACCGGGAGTGCCCCTCCTGGTCAAGATCGCGCCTGACCTCACCGACGAGGAGATCCGCGAGGTCACGCAGCTTGCCATCGACGAAGGGCTCGCCGGCATCATCGCGGCGAACACCACCATTTCGAGGTCGGGGCTGCGGACGTCGCCGCGAATCGTCGAGGCCTTCGGAGCTGGAGGTCTTTCTGGCCGCCCGCTCACCGCGCGCTCGCTCGACGTGCTCCGCGTCGTCAGGGAGACGGCGGGGGAGCGTCTCTGCATCATCTCCGTCGGTGGCGTCGGCGACGCCGCCGAGGCCAAGCGCAGGCTCGACGCCGGCGCGACGCTCGTGCAGGGCTACACCGAGTTCCTCTACGCGGGTCCGGGGTGGGCCGCGAGCATCAACCGAGGACTCGCTCGCCTCAAGCGCTGACTCGAGCGGTCTCTTAAGGTCACGATTTGTGCTGTTTTCCTGATTCTCAGGCAGCTGACACCTTCGGGTAACCCCGCCGGTCTACATTGTGAAAAGCGAAGGCCCGAGCGGAATACCGTTCGGGCCTTCGAATTTTTCTGCGTGGCCGGGTGGCCGCGGGTGGGCCTACTTGCCCGTGAACTCGATCTTCGCGCCGCGCTTGACCTGCGACTTCGGCATGCGCATGACGCGCAACTGCAGGCTGCGAGCGATCGTGCCGATCATGATGCCCTTCTCGACCTTGTCCTTGCCGACGACGGCGGCGATGCGGCGCTTGATGATGTTGGCGATCATCACAGCCTCGAGCACGCAGACGGCGAGGAATGCCCAGATGAAGCTCATCGCCCAGATACCGATGGACTGGCTCGGGATGAACGTCGCGAAGATAACGAGGAACATCATCGGGAGCAGGAGCTCGCCGATGGAATACCTCGCGTCGATGTAGTTGCGCATGAAGCGCTTCTGCGGGCCGCGTTCGGTCGGCCGGAGGTAGCGATCGTCGCCCTTGGCGAGCCCCTCACGTGCCTTGGCCTGCTCGATGCGCACCTTCGCCTGCATCTCGCGTTTGGCCTGCTTGCGGTCCTCGGGGACGAGGGGACGCAGATTCTGCGCCTCGCGCTCGCGCCGCGTGGGGGTCGGGTTCTGCTTCTTGGCCTGACTCTTCGCGGGAAGCGATGCTGTCTCGGCGCTCTTGGACTCGTGCTTCGACATGATGCCTCTCAAGAACTCTGGTGTGATTTAGCCTAACCGCTATGACTCTCCCCGAAGCTCCACTCGATGCACATAGCCAGGAAGACCGCCTCCTCGGCGCGATCGAGGACCGTTTTCCCAGCACGATCGCCCGACTGTCCGGACTCGTTCGCATCCCCTCCGTGTCGTGGGATGCGTTTGACCGAGTGCACGTGAGGCGAAGCGCAGAGCGCACCGCCGAGCTGCTCCGCGAGGTCGCGCTCTTCGATTCTGTCGAGATCGACGGAGTCGAGACTGCCGACGGCTACGAAGGCCAGCCGGCCGTCATCGCGACAAAGGCGGCGGAGCCCGGCCAGCCGACGGTCCTGCTCTACGCGCACCACGACGTGCAGCCGCAGGGAAGCGCCGACGACTGGCGGACGCCGCCGTTCGAGCCGACGCTGCGCGACGGCCGCCTCTACGGGCGCGGCGCAAGTGACGACAAGGCCGGCGTGATGACGCACGTCGCTGCCCTCGAAGCTCTCGGCGTTGCCACGGACGGCAAGCCGGGCATCGGCATCTCGGTCTTCATCGAGGGCGAGGAGGAGAACGGCTCGCGCAGCTTCGCGGCCTTCCTCGAGAAGCACAGCGCCGCGCTCGGCGCCGACGCCATCATCGTGGCGGACAGCGACAACCCCTCAACCACCATCCCTGGGCTCACGGCCTCGCTCAGGGGAAACGTGACGATGAAGGTCACCGTGCGCACCCTGGGGCATGCCTCGCATTCCGGGATGCTTGGCGGGGCCGTCCCCGACGCCATGCTCGCCACCGTCCGCCTTCTCGACACGCTGTGGGACGACCAGGGCTCTGTGGCCGTCGCGGGACTCGGCTCGCGCGCCGGGGGACCGGCGGGCGGGGACGAGGACGACGTGCGCCGCGACGCCGAGCTGCTCGAGGGCGTATCTACGATCGGTACCGGGAGCATCCACGATCGTCTGTGGAACAGGCCCGCGATCACGATCACGGGTATCGACGCGCCCAGCGTGGGCGAGGCTTCGAACACGCTCCTGCCCGTGGTCTCCGTTCGTCTCTCTGCCCGAATCGCGCCAGGAGACGACGCGGCACGGGCCTACGCGGCAATCGAGCGCCACCTACGGGAGCACGCCCCGTTCGGTGCCCATGTCGACATCACCCAGCCCGACCTCGGGCAGCCGTTCCTCGTCGACACGGCCGGCCCCGCCGTCGGGCTCATGAAGTCGGCGATGCGAGACGGCTGGGGGCAGGAGCCAGCAGAGACCGGCATCGGCGGGTCCATTCCCTTCATCGCCGCCCTGGCCGAGGTCTACCCGGACGCGGAGATCCTCGTGACGGGTGTTGAGGACCCGGCCACGATGGCGCACAGCCCGAACGAGTCCCAGGACCTCGGCGTTCTGCGCCGTGCCATTTCGGCCGAAGCCCTCTTCCTGCTGCGCTTCGCCCGTCCGGCACCAGAGACCGCCTGATGCGATTCCCGCCGGGGAGGAATATCCTTGGGGGATACGCCGTTATCGACGTGAAGAGCGCGGGGGCAGGTCGTCCCGCCCAGCAGCACGAGGAGAATCTATGAGCGCAGTTCTTGAAGGCATCACCGTGAGCGAGGCCACGCACTCCGTGACCCTGACGCAGGCGGCACTCGACAAGATCAAGAACCTCATCGGCCAGGAGAGCGAAGGCGGGCTGCGCCTGCGCATCGCCGTCCAGCCAGGCGGTTGTTCAGGCCTGATCTACCAGCTGTTCTTCGACGAGCGCATTCTCGACGGCGACGCGACGGTCGACTTCGACGGCGTGGAAGTCATCGTCGATCCGATGAGCGTGCCCTACCTTGACAACGCGAAGATCGACTTCGAAGACACGATCCAGAAGCAGGGCTTCACGATCGACAACCCGAGTGCGCAGGGTTCCTGTGCGTGTGGCGACTCCTTCCACTGAGTCGACACGCGGGAGGGCATCCCGCGACACACCCGAAACGGCGTGGTCTTTGACCGCGCCGTTTCGTCGTCTCAGCGCGCCGCGAGTCATCCGACGCCGAGATTCCCACTAGACTGACAGCAACCTGTATGCGTCACCTCGAAAGGTTTGCCGTGCGAGACACCCGCCGCGTGAAGTGGTTCGCCGCTCCGATTGCAGCAGCCCTGATTCTGATCCTGGCTGGTTGCACGTCGCAAGAACTACGGGGCTACATGCCCGGTGACCCCGGCGTCACCAACCATTCCGACGCCTTCACCAACTTCTGGGTCAACTCCTGGATCATCCTGCTCGTCGTGGGCGGGATCACCTGGGGACTCATCATCTGGGCGTCCGTGATGTACCGCCGCCGTAAGGGCGAGAAGGGCCTGCCGGCCCAGCTGCGCTACCACATGCCCATCGAGATCCTCTTCACCGTGGTCCCGATCATCCTGGTTGCCGGATTCTTCGCCTTCACCGTGCGCGAAGAGGCATCCGTCGTCGCGAACTTCGCCGAAGAAGATCAAGACGTCAAGATCGAGGTCTACGGCAAGCAGTGGGCGTGGGACTTCAACTACCTGCCCACGAGCAACACCGAGTACGACTCCGGTGTCTACTACGAGGGCATCCAGGCCCAGGAGCTCCGCGAGCCGTCCGAGGATGGTGAGCGCGGCGCCGCTACCGGTGAGATCGACGAGGCGGCACTGCCCAAGCTCGTCCTCCCCGTTGGCGCGAACGTAACGCTCGACATCAAGTCGCGTGACGTCATCCACTCCTTCTGGATCGTCGACTTCCACTACAAGATCGACAACATCCCCGGTCACACCAACACCATGTCGTTCGTGCCAGAGCGCGAAGGCACCTACATGGGCAAGTGCGCCGAGCTCTGCGGTGAGTACCACTCGATGATGCTCTTCCAGGTCGAGGTCGTCTCGCAGGCCGAGTACAACGCCTACATCGCCGAGCTTCGCGCGGCGGGCAACGTCGGCACCCACGGTGACGACTACAACCGCAACCAGAACCTTCCGGGCACCGAAGTTCCCGAGTTCAACCACGAGTCGGAATAGGGGCGACGAAAATGACGTCAACGCTGAACCGTCCAGGCATCACCCCGGTCTCCGAGGCGACCACGGCTCCGAGCCGCTCTGCTGAGCGCAAGGGCAACGTCCTCGTGACCTGGATCACCTCGACGGACCACAAGACCATCGGGTACATGTACCTGATCTCCAGCTTCGTCTGGTTCTGCATCGGCGGTGTCATGGCGCTGGTCATCCGTACTCAGCTCTTCGAGCCGGGCATGGAGATCATCGACACGAAAGAGCAGTACAACCAGCTCTTCACGATGCACGGCACGATCATGCTGCTCATGTTCGGCACTCCGCTGTTCTCGGGCTTCGCGAACGTGCTTGTACCCCTGCAGATTGGCACGGCCGACGTCGCCTTCCCGCGACTCAACGCTTTCGCCTTCTGGCTCTTCACCTTCGGCGCGCTCATCGCGGTCGGCGGCTTCCTCACGCCGGGAGGTGCGGCATCCTTCGGCTGGACGGCCTACGTCCCCTTGTCGACGACGACGTATTCACCGGGAGTCGGTGGCAACTTGTGGGTTGCCGGACTCGCGGCGACGGGCTTCGCGACGATCTTCGGTGCCGTGAACTTCATCACGACGATCATCACGATGCGTGCCCCCGGCATGACCATGTGGCGCATGCCGATCTTCACGTGGAACGCGTTGATCACGTCGATCCTCGTCCTCTTCGCCTTCCCGGTCCTCGCGGCCGCCTGGTTCGGTCTCCTCATGGACCGCGTGTTCCTGACGCACATCTACGACGTCGAGGCCGGCGGAGCGATCCTCTACCAGCACCTGTTCTGGTTCTTCGGACACCCAGAGGTCTACGTGCTCGCGCTGCCGTTCTTCGGCATAGTGTCTGAGATCTTCCCTGCCTTCAGCAGGAAGCCGATCTTCGGCTACAAGACGCTCGTCTACGCGACGATCGCCATCGCAGCCCTGTCTGCATCCGTGTGGGCGCACCACATGTACGTGACGGGCACTGTTCTGCTGCCGTTCTTCGCGCTCATGACGATGCTGATCGCTGTGCCAACGGGTGTGAAGATCTTCAACTGGCTTGGCACGCTCTGGCGGGGATCGGTGACGTTCGAGACGCCGATGCTCTTCTCGCTCGGCTTCCTCGTCACGTTCGTGTTCGGTGGTCTGACCGGTGTCATCTTGGCTTCGCCGATGCTCGACTTCCACGTGTCGGACACCTACTTCGTGGTCGCGCACTTCCACTACGTGATCTTCGGCACGATCGTCTTCGCCATGTTCGCCGGCTTCTACTTCTGGTGGCCGAAGTGGACCGGCAAGATGCTCAACGAGCGTCTCGGCAAGATCCAGTTCTGGCTGCTGTTCATCGGCTTCCACATGACGTTCCTCATCCAGCACTGGCTCGGCGTCATGGGCATGCCCCGTCGTTACGCGACGTACCAGCCTGAGGACAACTTCACGTGGATGAACCAGCTGTCGACGATCGGCGCGTTTGTGCTCGCGATCTCGCTGCTGCCGTTCTTCTTCAACGTGTTCATCACGGCGCGCAACGCGCCCAAGGTCACGGTTGATGACCCGTGGGGCTACGGCTCCTCGCTCGAGTGGGCTACCAGCTGCCCGCCGCCGCGCCACAACTTCACGTCCATCCCGCGCATCCGCTCGGAGCGCCCCGCGTTCGACCTCAACCACCCTGAGGTTGCACCGCACGGATATCGTGACCTGACGCCAGTCAACGACAAGATCGGAGAACGAGAGTGAAGACCTCAGCCCGCCTTCTCTGGGTCCTCGCCGTCTTCTACGCGGTTGTGACCGTCGTTTACACCCTCTGGACGCACGCTGCCCTCGGGCACTACGAGTGGGTCGGCATCGTCACCTTGGCGCTGTCCGGCATCTTCGTGGCGTTCGTCGCGTTCTACCTGGGCAGCTCGGCCAAGCCGTTCCGCATTCACGTCCTCCCGGAGGACCGCCTCGACGGTGAGATTGCTGACGCAGACCCCGAGCTCGGGTTCTTCCCGCCGCAGAGCTGGTGGCCGTTTGTCCTGGCCCTCGCGGTTGGGCTGATCTTCCTGGGCATCTCGATCGGCGGATGGTGGTTCGCGTACTTCTCCGCGCCGCTGTTCATCATTGCGATCGTCGGCTGGGTGTTCGAGTACTACCGCGGACGCTACGCCCACTAGGCCCCGTTTGAAGGCTTCTGGCCCGTCCCTCTTCCGAGGGGCGGGCCTTTTGCTGTGCTGTGGTGGAACTGGACGTGGACTGCGGCAGGAGCGGTCGAGAGAGCGGAAAGAGCGACGCACGCCTCGGCGGGGCGAAGCCACGTCGCCACGTCCACGGTAGGCCGAGCGACGACCACGGTAGGCCGAGCGACGACGTGCTGGGTGCGCACGGGGACGGCGTCGTCGAGAGTGGCCTGGCCCTTCATGGAGTTGTGAGCATAGGCGCGAGGCCCCCAGGACCAAGAGGACCGCAACGGCAACACGAACTGCGGGCAGCCGGCCACGAAGCGCTCACGGCAAGCCGAGCAAGCCGAGCAAGCCGGCGAGCCGGCGAGCATATGTCCGTGACGTGCCGCGCGTGCCCCGCGCGCTGCGCGGATTCGGCGCGGTGTCTTCACGTGATTGTTGTCGTAACCAGAGGCCCAGCTGGCTCGACGTGGCCCTCGGTCGCGACAAGATGGAGCGCTCGACGAGTCTGAGATCTCGGACGCGCAGGATGAGCGGCGTCGGCGTCGGTGACATCCACACCGCCCCCGGATCGCCGAGGGCGGTGTTGTGGTCGCCATGGGGCACCTGAGGCGACCACAAGTCAGCTCCGGCGCGCGCTGCAGAGTGTCTCGCGAAGTCCTCGCTTCGCTGCTCAGGCGGACTCGCGGAGCGGCTGACGGCGCTCACTGAAATTCCTCGGTTCTGCTCATCGAAATTCCCCACTCTGGGTCGCTCCGCCGCATGAGGCGGGCCTTCCTCGATGCTGGTGGTCTCTGACCACACACCAGCCCGAGGAAGGCCCTGTTCTCATGCTCTCAGAGAGGAGCAGCGTGGACATCCACGCTCTGAAACGGCAGGGGATGACGATCAGCGAGATCGCCCGCCGCACTAACCATGACCGCAAGACCATCCGCGCGTATCTGAACGGTGAACGCCAGCCCGGGATGCGTGAGCGCACCATCCCGGACTCGTTCGACGCGTTCGTCGACTACGCCACCGCGAGACTGACCGAGGACCCGCACCTGTGGGCGGTGGCGCTGCTCGACGAGCTGCGACCGCTCGGTTACGAGGGGTCGTATCCGACGCTGACGCGGCAGATTCGTGCCCGCGGGCTGCGTCCGGCGTGCACCGCGTGCGCGCACGTCACCAAACGCGCAAACGCGGTCATCGAGCACCCGCCCGGGGAGGAGACCCAGTTCGACTGGGTCGAGATGCCCGACCCGCCCGCGCATTGGGGGTTCGGACGCAAGACCGCGTATGTCCTGGTCGGGTCGCTCGCGCACTCGGGTGTCTGGCGGGGCGTGATCTCCCCGTCGATGGACACCCCGCACCTGCTCGCCGCGATGACGACCCTGCTCGCCCTGCTGGGCGGGCTCACGAAGACCTGGCGGTTCGACCGGATGCGGACGGTCCTGGACCACCGCACCGGCGACCTGGTCCCGCAGTTCGCCGCGTTCGCGAAGCACCACGGCGTCACCGCGGTGGTCTGCCGGCCGAGGTCGGGGAACAGGAAGGGCGTGGTCGAGAAGAACAATCACACCGCCGCGCAACGCTGGTGGCGGACCTTGCCCGACGACCTCACCCTCGAGCAAGCGCAGGCCAGCCTGAACACGTTCGCCGCAGGGCAGGGCGACCGGCGGCGTGAGGGCGAGCTCGGGACGACGACAGCGTCCGCCCTGTTCGTGAACGAGCGGCTCAGACCGCTACCTGCGGTTGTGTTCCCTGTGATCATCACAGAGGAGCGCACCGCGACCCGGCAAGCGCTGATCGACTGGCGCGGGAATCGCTACTCCGTCCCGCCCGAACTCGCCGCCGCGAAAGTCGAGGTCCGGCAGCGGCTCGGCGCGGACATCATCGACATCGCCACCGCATCGGGGACGGTCGTCGCCCGCCACCAGGTCGCCGAACCCGGCCTCGGCGTCACGATCCGCGACAGCGGCCATGTCACCGCACTGGAGGCCATCGCGATGGCGTCAGCGACACCAGGACGCCCGCACCGCCGCAAAGAACGCATCCCACCCGGCAGGGCCGCGCTGCGCGCTGCCGCAGCCCTCACCAGCGCTGCAGCGCAGCCTTCGACCGTGATCAGCCTGGCCGCTTACGAGCAGGCCGCGAAGAACAGGAACACCCTCCGATGACCACAACCACAGCCACCACGACGGCAGCGAGCGTCTATCAACAGCTGCGCGGCCACCTCACCGACCTGAAACTCGCCGACGCCGCGGACGCCCTCCCCGCCGTCCTCGACCAGGCGCAAGCCGAAGGATGGACCCTGACGCAGGCCCTCGAGCACCTACTGCGAGTCGAGGTCACCGCCACCGACGCCCGCCGCTTGGCTGGCCGGTTCCGTTTCGCGAACCTCCCCACCGGGCAGACCCTGGACGACTTCGATCACGACGCCGCATCCGGCATCGACCGGTCGCTGCTGGCCGAGCTCGGCACCTGCCGGTTCATCGACACCGCCACCAACGTGCTCCTGATCGGCCCGCCCGGCGTCGGGAAGACCCACATCGCCACCGGCCTCGGCCACGCCGCCGTCACCGCCGGCTACCGCGTCTACTTCACCTCCGCCGCCGACCTCGCCGCCCGCTGCCACCGCGCCGCGATCGAAGGCAAGTGGTCGACGATGATGCGTTTCTTCGCCGGTCCGACCCTGCTCATCATCGACGAGCTTGGCTACCTGCCACTACCCGGCGAGGCCGCCTCAGCCTTGTTCCAGGTCATCAACCAGCGCTACCTGAAGACCTCCATCGTGATCACCACGAACCGGCCGGTCGGAGCCTGGGGCGAGATCCTCGGCGACACCACCGTCGCCGCAGCCATGCTCGACCGGCTCTTGCACCGATCCGTCGTGATCACCCTCGATGGAGCCTCTTACCGGCTCCGCCACCACGCCACCGCCGCAGACGAACTCCGCCGCGTCACGACCGGCACGAACCTGCGCTAACCTGACCACGCGACCTGAGGAATTCCGATGAGCAACTCTGGGGAATTTCGATGAGCGCCATCACGGCTCCGCTGGGCCCGCTTTCGCTCGACCCGCTTTCGCTCGACGGGTTTCCGCTGAACCCGTCCTCGGTGGAGGAGCTTCTGCTGAGCCCATGTCTGGGGAGGAGCTTCCGCTGACATTGTCTCCGGGAACTCGTCTCCGGGAACTCGTCGCCGGGGGCTCGTGTCCGGGAACTCGTCGCCGGGGGCTCGTGTCCGGGAACTCGTCGCCGGGGGAGCCCAGGCCGGTGAACTCTTCCTCTAGTCGGAAGTGAGGCGAGACGCGGCTGGTCGAGGGGCGCCACGCAGCCCACCCGGCCGTCGATGTACTGCCGTGGACAAGAAACAGACCGTGGACCGGAGCGGGATGCGCTGCGTCCTCTCTGACGGGAGACTCTCGGGAGAGTCGTTCTGCTCCGTTTCGGGGACAACGAACGATGCTCACTCAGAACACAGGAAAGGGGCTGCCAGACCCGCTTTCGCGAATCTGGCAGCCCCTGCTCTGCCCGATAAGGGCCAGGAGTTGCTACGGCCTAGTGGTGGCCGTGGTGTGCCTGCTCGATCTCCGTCTTGGTGACCGGCTCGACGCGATCCTCGAAGAACCAGCGAGACATGGCCGCGCGGAGGCGCATCGGTGCTGTGATCTTGCCGTCCGCGTTCGGACGGAGCATGATCGGCGCCTGCTCGTTGTAGGAGACGAGCTCCCAGCGGTCGTACTTGTCGAGGGGCACCTCGACCTCGACGAACTCGCCGTGGGGGAGACGCAGCACTCGGCCTGACTCGACGCCGTGGAGGGCAAGCGAGCGGTCGCGCTTCTGCAGACCGAGGCAGATGCGCTTCGTGGCGATGTACGCGATGACTGGACCGAGGAACAGCATCACCTGCAGGAAGTGGATGACGTGCTCCATGGCGAGGTGGAAGTGCGTCGCCATGAGGTCCGAGCTGGCCGCCGCCCACATGACCGCGTAGAACGTGACGCCTGCAGCGCCGATGGCGGTGCGGGTCGGCGCGTTGCGCGGACGGTCGAGGAGGTGGTGCTCGCGCTTGTCACCGGTGATCCAGGCTTCGATGAACGGGTACACCACGACGAGCACGATGAAGATTCCGATGAGAATCAGCGGAGTCAGGATCGCGAACGACCACGTGTGGTTGAACCAGTACACCTCCCAGCCCGGCGGGATGAGGCGCAGCATGCCGTCAGCGAAACCGATGTACCAGTCAGGCTGGGTTCCCGCGGAAACGGGCGACGGGTCGTACGGGCCGTAGTTCCAGACCGGGTTGATCGAGAAGAACGACGCGATGAGGAAGATGAGGCCGAAGATCAGGAAGAAGAATCCGCCTGCCTTGCCGGCGAAGACCGGGAGGACCGGGTTTCCAACGACGTTGCCGTTGGTGCGTCCAGGACCAGGCCACTGCGTGTGCTTGTTGATGACCATGAGCGCCAGGTGCAACGCGATGAAGAGGATGACCATCGCGGGCAGGATCATGATGTGCAGCGAGTACAGGCGTCCGACGATCTCGGTTCCCGGGAACTCGCCTCCGAAGAAGAGGAACGAGACCCAGGTTCCCACGAGCGGGATGCCCTTCATGATGCCGTCGATGATGCGGAGGCCGTTGCCGGACAGCAGGTCATCGGGGAGCGAGTAGCCGGTGAAGCCCTCTGCCATCGCGAGGATGAAGAGCACGAATCCGACGACCCAGTTGAGCTCGCGTGGCTTGCGGAACGCTCCCGTGAAGAAGACGCGCAGCATGTGCAGGCCGATGGAGGCCACGAACAGCAGAGCCGCCCAGTGGTGCACCTGGCGCATGAGGAGGCCACCGCGGATGTCGAAGGAGATGTCGAGTGTCGACGCCATAGCGGCCGACATGCCCATGCCCTTCAGCGGAAGGTACGAGCCCTCGTACTCGACGTGCGCCATCGACGGATCGAAGAAGAACGTCAGGAAGGTGCCTGAGAGCAGGATGACGACGAAGCTGTAGAGCGCAATCTCGCCGAGCATGAAGGACCAGTGGTCCGGGAAGATCTTGCGACCGAACTCCTTGACCGCAACGGAGATGGTGGTGCGCTCGTCGAGGTAGTTGGCGGCGCCTGCGATGAAGCCGCCCTCGCGTACCGGAGCTTTATACGTTGTAGTCATGGCGTCGCTCCCAGAAGCTCGGTCCGACAGGTTCAGTGAAGTCGCTCTGCGCGATCAGGTAGCCCTCGTTGTCGACGGCGATCGGCAGCTGCGGGAGCGGGCGACCGGCCGGTCCGAAGATGACCTCGCAGTGGTTCTTGACGTCGAACTGCGACTGGTGGCATGGGCAGAGCAGGTGGTGGGTCTGCTGCTCGTAGAGAGCAACCGGGCAGCCGACGTGCGTGCAGACCTTCGAGTAGGCGACGATGCCGTCGTACGACCAGCCTGCACGGTCCTCGCGCTCGTTGAGCTGGTCCGCTGGCAGACGCATGAGCAGCACAACGGCCTTGGCCTTCTCCTCGAGCATGTGGTGCTCGAGGTCGATGAGGCCGTCGGGGATGACGTGGAACGCGGAGCCGTAGGTGACGTCGGCGGCGCGGATCGGGGTCCCCGTAGGGTCGCGGACCAGGCGGGTGCCTTCCTCCCACATGGTGTGGGAGAGCAATTCGACTGGGTCCGGGTTGTTGCCGTTGTAGAGGTCTCGGAAGAGCACGATTCCAGGCAGAGGCATCGCAACGAGTGCGCCGATGAGCGAGTTACGGAGGAGCTTGCGGCGGCTGAAGCCGGACTCTTCGTTGGCCTGCGCGAAGATCTCTACTGCACGCGAACGCGTGGCAGGGGAGCCCTTCCCGGGGTGGCGTGCTTCCGCCATCTCGTGGTCGGCCATGAGGTACTTCGACCAGGCGACTGTGCCGATTCCGATGGCGAGCATCGCAAGTGCGATGCCAATGCCGAGGAACATGTTGTTGGCGCGAACCGTCGAGATGTCCTCGCGGCTGATCGGCCACACGAAGTAGGCGACGACCGCGAAGATGCTGGCGAGTGCCGAGAACACGAACAACGCGACGAGGATGCGCTCGGTGCGCTTCGCCTGCGCTGGGTCTGCGTCGGTGATCCGGTCGCGGTGCGCCGGCATGCCAGGGTTCTCGAAGCCGTCCTTGGGAAGGATCGCGGTCCCGATGTGAGGCGCCCGCTCCGACGAAGGAGCAGTGCGAAGCTCTCCGCCGTGTTCGCCATCAGCCATGGTGATCCCTTTCTGGGTGTGTCTGTTCAGCTGCAGTAAGTCGTGAAGGCCTGAGCCAAGTTTCGCCCGGCACTAGTTCGGTCGGGTGGCGATCCAGACCGCCATCGCGACGCCAGCACCGATTCCGAAGATCCAGATGAAGAGGCCTTCAGAGACGGGACCGAGCGAGCCGAGGCTGATGCCGCCGATCGTTCCGGTGACTTCGGTCTGCCAGCGGATGGCCGTGATGATGTCGGCCTTGTCCTGCGGGGTGAGGTTCGCGTCGCTGAACACCGGCATGTTCTGCGGGCCGGTGATCATTGCCTCGTAGATGTGAACTGGCTCGACCGTCATGAGTTCTGGGGCGAACTTGCCTTCGGTCAGTGCGCCACCCGCGCCAGCCACGTTGTGGCACATGGCGCAGTTGATGCGGAAGAGCTCTGCACCGCGGGCGGCGTCGCCGTCGGCCTGGAGGTAGCGCTCGTCTGGAACTGCGGGGCCGGGAGCCAACGAAGCGACGTACTCGCCCAGGTCGTTGATGTCCTGCTCGTCGAACTGGACGGGCTTCGCCGGGGCCTGGGCCGCGTTTGCCTGCATTGGCATGCGGCCGGTGCCGACCTGGAAGTCGACGGCTGCTGCGCCGACTCCGATGAGGCTCGGTCCGTTTTCCGTGCCTGCTGCGTTCATGCCGTGGCAGGTCGCGCAGTTGGCGCCGAAGAGGGCCGCGCCGTTCTCGATCTCTGCGGCGGAGGCGGGAGCTGCTTCCTCCGCGGCTGCTGCCGTTGTCGCGGAGTCGATCGCTGTGTACGCGCCACCCGTGAGGAGAAGGCCGGCTCCGAGGAGGGCCGCGGTCGCGAGGGGGGTGCGGCGGCGAGCCGTCTTGCGGGTCGCCGTCTTCGCAGTCCGTGGTTCGGTCGTTCGGAACATTTGTGTGTTCTCCAGGGTCGGGCTACGAGAAGTAGGGCAGCAGGTAGATGACGAAGAACAGCGCAACCCAGACCACGTCGACGAAGTGCCAGTAGTAGGAGATGCCGAGTGCGCTGCTGACCTCGCGGGTGCCCATGCGGCGAGCCGAGTACATGCGGCCGATGACGAGGAGGAACGTGACGAGTCCGCCGGTCACGTGGAGGCCGTGGAAGCCAGTCGTCATGTAGAAGGCGCTCGTGTACGCGTTGAGGTTCAGCACGTAGCCCTCGCTCACGAGGGTGGCGTACTCCCAGACCTGTCCAGCGACGAAGATGCCGCCGAGAACAACCGTGAGGTAGAACCACTCGATGGCACCCCAGTTCTTGGGGCTCTTGCCTGTGGCGCGCGCCTGCTCGCGTTCTGCCGCGAACGTGCCGAACTGGCACGTGAACGACGAGCTCACGAGGATGAGCGTGTTGACGGTCGCGAAGGGCACGTTCAGCACGCTGTGGCCTTCGGCGAACTGCTCCGGCGCCATTGAGCGCAGCGTGAAGAAGATCGCGAAGAGCCCTGCGAAGAACATGACTTCGCTACCGAGCCAAACGATGACGCCGATGGCAGTCGTATTGGGGCGATGGACCGTGTGCACGGCCTGAGCGGAAGTTGCAGCAGTCACCTGACCATTATGACCGATATCCCAGGTTCCCGAGACAACGCGGGCCCGCTCGGCGGGTCGCGATCGATTAGGTGTGCCTGGGTGGTGGACGGCTATCGTTTCCTGCATGACTTCGACCGAGACCTGGCCCGGACTGCTCGAAAAGCTGCTTGGCGGTGAAGACCTCAGCGTCGCGCAGGCGACGTGGGCCATGCGCCAGGTCATGAGCGGGGACGTGAGCGAGGCGAGACTCGCAGCCTTCCTCGTCGCCCTCCGCGCCAAGGGGGAGACGGTCGAGGAGGTCGTCGGTTTCAGGGACGCCATTCTCGAGCACGCCGTGCCGCTTGACGTGCCGCCCATGGCTCTCGACATCGTAGGGACCGGCGGCGACATGGTCGGGACCGTGAACGTCTCAACGATGGCTTCCATGGTCTGCGCCGGCGCCGGAATTCCAGTCGTCAAGCACGGAGGAGGCGCATCGAGCGCGAAGTCTGGCTCGAGCGACGTGCTGTCCGCGCTCGGTGCGGTGCACACAGCGGACCCGGTCCGTGTGAGGCGCATCTTCGAGGAAGTCGGACTGACCTTCGTCTACGCGGCGCAGTTCCACCCGGGGTTCGGTCACGCGAGGAAGGTTCGTGGCGAGCTCGGAGTGCCGACGGTGTTCAACCTGCTCGGCCCACTCACCAACCCGGCACGCCCCGAGGCCTCCGCCGTCGGGGTCGCCCGTCAGGCCGCCATTCCGCTCATCACGGGAGTTTTCCGGACCAGGGGTGCGACGGCGCTCGTCTTCCGCGGTGACGACGGGCTCGATGAGCTGAGCGTCACCGGGTACAGCCATATCTGGGAGGTCTCGAACGGGGCCATCACGGAACACGACTTGCACCCGCGCGATGTGGGCCTCGGCACGTACGACATGCAGGAGCTCCTCGGTGGACTGCCTGAGGAGAACGCAGCGATCGCTCGGGACGTGCTCACTGGGAAGCGGCACGGCGCGGTCCGTGACATCGTGCTTCTCAACGCAGCCGCTGGCCTTGTTGCCTACGACCTCGCGCAGAACCCGGAGGCCGCAGAGCGTCCCCTTCGTGAGCGCCTGTCGGCGAGGATTGCGGACGCGGCCGAGAGCATCGACAGCGGCCGGGCCATCGAGACCCTCGACGCCTGGGTAGCCGCCACGCGCGCGGCCTGACAGCCAGGTTGACGGCGACGGGAGTCGGTCGCGACGGAGAAGGCGAGGCCCTCAGCAGAATTCTGCCGAGGGCCTCGTCTCCGTATGTCTGGGCTGAGCGGGCTACTTGACGTCCTCGTCGACCCAGTCGAGGGTCTTCGAGACGGCCTTCTTCCAGGTGCGGTAGAGGCGCTCACGCTCCTCCTCCGGCATCTGCGGAGTCCAGCGCTTGTCTTCCTGCCAGTTGGCAGCAACCTCGTCGAGGTCCTTCCAGAAGCCGACCGCGAGACCGGCCGCGTAGGCGGCGCCGAGGGCTGTCGTCTCCGTGACGACCGGACGCACGACATCCGTGTTCAGGATGTCGGCCTGGAACTGCATGAGGGTGTCGTTGGCGACCATGCCGCCGTCGACCTTGAGCTCGGCAAGGGGCACGCCCGAGTCGGCGTTCGATGCCTCGAGCACGTCGCGTGTCTGGTACGCGGTCGACTCGAGGGCCGCGCGCGCGATGTGGTTCTTGTTCACGAAGCGTGTGAGGCCGACGATGGCCCCACGTGCATCCGGTCGCCAGTACGGTGCGAAGAGGCCCGAGAACGCTGGCACGATGTAGGTGCCGCCGTTGTCCTCGACCTTGCTCGCGAGCTCCTCGATCTCCGGGGCGGAGTCGATGAGCCCCAGGTTGTCGCGCAGCCACTGTACGAGCGAGCCGGTGACCGCGATGGAGCCCTCGAGCGCATAGACCGGTGCAGCGTCGCCCAGCTTGTAGCAGAGCGTCGTGAGCAGCCCGTTCTCGGACTTCACGATCTTCTCGCCCGTGTTGTAGATGAGGAAGGAACCCGTGCCGTACGTGTTCTTCGCCTCGCCGGACGAGAACGCGGTCTGGCCGAAGGTCGCCGCCTGCTGGTCGCCGAGGATGCCGGAGATGGGGACCTCGCGGAGCAGCGACTGCGAGCTCGCGTGCCCGTAGACCTCGGAGGACGACTTGATCTCGGGGAGCATCGAGGCTGGGACGCCGAACGCGTCGAGGATCGACTGGTCCCAGGAGAGCGTCTTGAGGTCCATGAAGAGCGTGCGGGAGGCGTTCGTGACGTCCGTCACGTGCACGCCGCCGTCGACGCCACCCGTCAGGTTCCACAGGACCCAGCTGTCCGTCGTACCGAAGATGAGGTCTCCGGCCTCCGCGCGCTCGCGCGCTCCGTCGACGTTCTCGAGGATCCAGACGATCTTCGTGCCGGAGAAGTAGGTGGCGAGCGGAAGCCCGACGGTGTCCTTGAAGCGTTCGACGCCGCCGTCGGCGGCGAGTCGATCAACGATCGCCTGGGTGCGGGTGTCCTGCCAGACGATGGCGTTGTAGACGGGCTCACCCGTGGTCTTGTCCCAGACGACCGCGGTCTCGCGCTGGTTGGTGATGCCGATGGTGGCGATGTCGTGCCTGGTGATGTTCGCCTTCGAGAGCGCCTGGCCGATGACCTCGCGCGTGTTGTTCCAGATCTCCTTCGGGTCGTGCTCGACCCAACCAGCCTGCGGGAAGATCTGCTCGTGCTCGAGCTGACCCGTTGACACGATCGACCCGGAGTGGTCGAAGACGATGGCTCGCGATGAGGTCGTGCCCTGGTCGATGGCGATGACGTACTTGCTCACGGAATGACTCCCTTGTCAGAGATGATGATGTGCCAGTGGGTGGTGCTGCGATGCGGGCCTGGCGCGAGCATCGCGGGTGGTGGCATGCAGACAGTTTCGGGGCCGGAACTGTGAAGAGTCCGGCCCTGAAAGCGTCACGATGTGCTCGCGAGTGCTAGGCGGTGACGCCCGGCAGGATCGCGGTGCCGACGAGGCCCGCGAGGATGCCGCCGATGATCGGACCGACGATCGGAACCCACGAGTAGCCCCAGTCGCTGCCGCCCTTGCCCTTGATGGGGAGGAAGGCGTGCGCCAGGCGCGGCCCGAGGTCGCGCGCAGGGTTGATGGCGTAGCCGGTCGGGCCACCGAGGCTGGCGCCGATGGCAACCACGACGATCGCGACGGCGAGCGGTGCGAGGTTTCCGAGGCTCGTGGAGTCCGGAGCCGTGGAACCGAGGTCGCTTCCCAGGATTCCGGGGAAGTTCGAGAACGCGATGACTGCGAGGACGAGGATGAAGGTCGCGATGATCTCGGTGACCGTGTTCCAGCCGAGGCTGCGCTTCGCGGGGCCAGTCGCGAAGACAGCGAGCTTCGATGCGGGGTCCGGCTCGTCGTCGAAGTGCAGCTTGTAGGCGAGCCACGTCACGACGGCACCGAGGATGGCACCGATGAGCTGGGCGAGGATGCGGAGTCCGATCTCGGCGCCGTCGATCGGCTCGCCGTTGACGAGGTTGTTGGCCGCGAGGCCCAGCGTCACTGCTGGGTTGAGGTGGCCGCCTGATGCGGCTGCCGAGAGCACGCCGATGAAGACGGCGAAGCCCCAGCCGAAGTTGATGAGAAGCCAGCCGCCGCCGTTGCCCTTGGTGCCTTTCAGGACGACGTTGGCGACTACACCGCAACCGAGGAGGATGAGCACTGCGGTGCCCACCAGCTCGGCCAAGAAGATCGATCCAAGATCCACGGGATTGCCTTTCTGCGAAGTTCGAAACGGGCGAGCCCGTGCCGCGATTGAGCGGTTCTTCACCCTAGACACAGGGAGCACTAACACGCGCGTGTTAAGTGGGTATTTCCCCGAATTGTGACAAGGCCACGGCACTAGGCTGTGCGTGGTTGCAATGTTGTCGCCAAAATCTCGTCGAGAGGATGACCGTGAAGAAGCTGATCAACGATCCGAAGGACGTTGTCAAAGAAGCACTTGAGGGCATGGCCCTGGCCCACGCGGATATTCTCCGGGTAGCTCCGGATCCCGCTTTTCTCGTGCGAAATGACGCGCCGGTCGAAGGCAAGGTCGGAATCGTCTCCGGCGGTGGCTCAGGACATGAGCCGATGCACGGGGGACTGGTCGGCTTCGGAATGCTGGACGCTGCTGTGCCCGGCCCGGTGTTCACCTCGCCGACGCCCGACCCCATCCTGGAGGCGACGAAGGCGGTCGACGCTGGTCGTGGGGTTCTCCACATCGTCAAGAACTACACGGGCGACGTACTGAACTTCGAGACCGCCTCAGACCTCGCGCTCGCCGAGGACATCGAGGTGCGCACCGTGCTCGTCGACGACGACGTCGCGGTCAAGGACTCCCTGTACACGGCCGGACGCCGAGGCGTTGCTGGCACAGTCCTGGTGGAGAAGATCGCGGGCGCCTCAGCAGAGCGGGGGGACGACCTCGACACCGTGGCTGGCCTCGCTGAGAGGGTCAACGCCAACACACGATCGATGGGGGTTGCGCTGTCGGCCTGCACGGTCCCGCACGCTGGGGAGCCGAGCTTCGACTTGGCAGAAGATGAGATCGAGATTGGGATCGGTATTCACGGAGAGCCGGGCCGGGCTCGAATCGGGATCGAGCCAGCTGACGCGATTGTGGACCGTCTCCTTGCGCCGATTCTCGAAGACCTCCCTGTCTCATCCGGTGACAGTGTTCTCCTCCTTGTCAATGGAATGGGAGGCACGCCAGAAATCGAGCTTTACATCGTCTTCCGGCGAGCCGCTGAGGTCCTCAAGGAACACGGAATCACTGTGAAGAGGCACCTCGTCGGAAACTTCACGACATCCCTCGAGATGCAGGGGTGCTCGATCACCGTTCTGAAACTCGACGACGAGCTCACGCAGTTGTGGGATGCGCCGGTGCACACTGCTGCGCTTCGGTGGGGAAGGTAGAACATGGTGCTCGACGGAAACTGGGCCCGCAGGTGGGTGGAGCTTGCTGCCGCCTCCATGGCGGAGAACCGCACCGAACTCATCCATCTCGATCGCAACATCGGCGATGGCGACCACGGCGAGAACATGGATCGTGGCTTCCAGGCCGCGCTCGGCAAGCTGACGACGCTCGACGCCGAGGCGACACCGGCAGACGTACTGAAGCTGCTGGCGACAACCCTCATCTCGACCGTCGGCGGAGCGGCCGGCCCCCTCTACGGATCTGCCTTCCTCAAGGGAGCCGTCGCGCTCAAGGGGAAGCCTGAACTGGCGCCTGAGGACGTGGCGACGTTCGTCGAAGCGGCCTCCGCCGGGCTCCAGCAGCGCGGCAAGGCCCAGCCGGGGGACAAGACGATGGTCGACGCGTGGGCTCCCGCCGCTGCCGCAGCGGGCAAGGCCGCGGAAGCTGGTGAAGATGCGGTGGCGGTGCTTCGTGCCGCCGCGTTTGCCGCCGTCGAAGGAGCTGCCGCAACGGAACCCCTCGTGGCCAGGAAGGGGAGGGCGAGCTACCTGGGTGAACGCAGCGCTGGCCACCGCGACCCCGGTGCGCAGTCGACGGCCTACCTGCTTGGCGCCGCCGTCGAGGCGGCCTCGTGACGGTCGGCATTGTTGTCGTCTCGCACTCCTCGCGAATCGCTGAGGGACTCGTGGAGCTGGCGGCACAGATGGCCGAGGACGTGACGATCGTCCCCGCGGGCGGCACCGACGACGGTCGCATCGGCACGAGTTTCGAACTCATCGAGGCTGCCATCGAAAAGGCGCAGTCAGGTGCGGGAGTCGCCGTGTTTGCGGATCTCGGGTCGGCCGTGCTGACCGCAGAGACGGTGCTCGAGATGCTTGACGACGAAGCGGGAGAGGTGCGCCTTGTGGATGCGCCGCTTGTCGAGGGGACCGTCGCAGCGGCGGTCGCCGCCGCCGGTGGTGCGTCACTCGAGGAGGTCGCCGCCGCAGGCCGGTCCGCGTGGGAACGCGGCGAGGATGAGCTTGCCGAGTCGGCGCCGACGGTCGCCGAGGCGGCTGAGGTGGCCGGTCCGGAGGCAAGCACGACGGTCGAGATCATCAACGAGCAGGGGCTTCACGCAAGGCCTGCTGCGCAATTGGTGTCAGCTGCTGGCCGGTTCGAGGCGCAGATCACGATCGGCGGGGCGGACGCGAAGAGCCTCCTGCGCATCATCTCCCTCGGAGCATCCAAGGGGCAGGAGATCGAGGTCGCTGCGACCGGGACCGATGCCGACGAGGCCGTGCGCGAACTGTCCGCGCTCATCAGCTCCGGCTTCGGGGAGGCCTGAACCGAGTTCATCCGCAGAGTCCGGCGCCGTCGCGAGGGGAGAAGTTCCCGAGCGGCGGCGCCGTTGCTATCGGTAGACTCAGAGGCCAGGCGGCGGCAGACTCCGCCGCACGCAGCGCCACCAGGGAGCTCTCACAGACATGACCGTCTTCATCATCATCGGAGCGATCGGCCTCGGGCTCCTGGTCTTCTCTCTCTTCTTCGGTGAGATCCTCGACGTGGATGCGGGCGGGCTGCTCTCGGTTCCGGGCCTCGCCGTTGCGCTCGTGGTGTTCGGCGCATCCGGTGCCATCACGGACAGCATGGGGCTCCCGCAGTTCTGGGCCTACATCGTGGCGATCGTCATCGGCCTCATCGCGTACGTCGGGGCCGCCCTCCTCGTCCGAAACCTCTCGCGAAGCAGCGACGGCGTTCCCCGTGACGTCACTGGCGACACAGGGACGGCCATGTCTCGCATCACGAACTCGAGCGGCGAAGTAGCCCTCGACGGGTCGCACGAGATCGAGCGCCGACTCGCATTCGCCGACGGAGAGATCGAGCAGGGCGCGCGCATCCGCGTCGTGCAGCACCTCGGATCACGCGTCAAAGTCGAGCGCGAATCGAACTGACCGCCTGCAACAGGCTGAGGATTCAGCTCGGCGGGTGCGACCAGACCACAGCATGAACATCCACGACCTCCAGGACAGGAAATAGCCCATATGGACTTGATAGCTGCCAACGTCTCCGTGATCGGGGTCATCGCGATCATCATCGCGCTGCTCGCGCTCGGCGTCTTCATCGCGTCACGCATCCGACGCGTCCCTCCGAATGAGGCGCTCATCATCGTCGGTCGTGGCGCGGGCCAGAAGGCCCAGAGCGACATGACCGGGCAACGCGTCGTCATCGGCGGCCGCACGTTCGTCTGGCCGATTCTGCAGCAGGGCTTCGCGCTCTCGCTCGAGCAGCGCCAGATCGGCATCCAGGTTGAGGGTGTCGACAAGAACCGCATCAAGATTGCCATCAAGGCGTCCATCAACTTCAAGGTGTCCGGCACTGAGGAGGGGGTGCGGCGCGCTGCCCAGCGCTTCCTCGACCAGCAGGAGGCGCTCACCGACATCATCCGCGAGTCGCTCGAAGGCTCGCTTCGTTCGATCGTCGGCGACATGACGATCGAGCAGATCATTTCGGACCGCAAGAGCCTCTCCGACCGTGTGGTCTCCGAGACAAAGGCCGACCTCATCGAGCAGGGTCTGCAGGTCGACCTCCTCAACATCTCTGACATCTCAACGCCCGGCAGCGACTACCTGCAGAACCTCGGGCGTTCCGAGTCGGCCCGTGCCCGCCAGGTCGCTGAGGTCAGTGAGGCCGAGGCCGCCCGCGTTTCCGAGTTCGCCAAGATTGAGGCATCCGAGCGCATCGCAGAGCGTGAGAAGGAACTCCGCCTGCGCCAGGCGTCCATCAAGGCCGAGACCGACCGCGCAAACGCCGAGGCTGAGGCCGCTGGACAGTTCGCCCGCGCCGAGCAGGATCGTCTCGTTGCACAGCAGGAGCGCGAGGCGCTCATCGAGCAGGCGCTCGTGACGCAGGAGCGACTCGACATCGAGATCCGCAAGCCTGCTGAGGCAGACGCCTACGCGAAGGTCCAGCAGGCAAACGCTATCCGCGACACGGAGAACGCGGCCACCGACGCCGAGGTCTACAAGCGCACCCGCACGGCAGAGGCGAACAAGGTCGCGGCCGTGCAGGACGCCGAGGCTGCGGCCGCCGCCGTTCGCTACTCCGGAGAGGCCGACCGTGACCGCCAGATCGCGCTCGCCGCCGGTATCCGTGCCGAGGGTGACGCCCGTGCTGCCGCGATTCAGGCCGAGGGTCTCGCAGAGGCCGCCGCGACCGACGCCAAGGCGCAGGCGCTGCAGAAGTACGGCGAAGCGGCTATCGCGCAGGAGATCATCTCGCGCTTGCCAGAGATCGTCCGTGCGGCGGCCGACCCGATCAGCAACATCGAGAAGCTCACCGTCATCTCGACGGATGGCGCGAGCGCCGTCACGAAGACGGTCGGTTCCGTGCTCGGCGAGGGCACCGAGGTGTTGAAGACGCTCACGGGTATAGACCTTCAGCAGCTTGTCGGCTCCTTCTCCAAGCAGGGCGGCCTCAACATGACGGGCACTCCGGGCGACGCCACTCCTGGAGTCTGACCGCGAGTCGAATCCGCGCGCACCGCATCCTGAGACGGGGCGGCCCCATCGGGGTCGCCCCGTCTCGTCGTCTCCGGCGGCTACACTGACCGGCGTGAGCGCCGCCCGTGAAGATGATTCCCCGTCGATTTCCCTCGCAGCGTTCCGACCGGACCAGCGCGAGGTGCTTGGTCGACTCGTCCCGACGCTGCTGGTGGTTGGCCTCGTCGCGTTCTTCGGCTTCGCGCTCCTCACCGAAGCCGGCCGAGTGCAGCTCGACGACCGCGGGTTCCTCCAGATGCTTCTCGGCTGGATCGCGATGCTCGTGCTGTGCATCCTCGGGGCCGTCGCGGCGCTCGCCGCGGAACGTGGCGTGTCGACAGGTCTTCGCCTCTACACGCGCAGGCGGATTCTGCCGCTCGCGCTCGGGCACTCCATCCTCGCCGCGGCTGGTGCCACGTTCTGCAGCTTCTGGATCTCCGGGGGAGCCTACGACCTGCTCACGGTCTTGACCTGCACCTTCGTGCTCACGCTGCTGTTCACGGCGTCGGTGCTGGTGCCCGCGTACCTGACGGGGTTCGCGCGCGCCGAGGCCGAACGCGGCTAGAGCAGTACCTGCGGGGAGATCTCAACGGTCTGCTCTGGCGGAAGCCCGAACTGCGCGGCCGGAGACGAGGCCCCGCGCGACATGAGCACAAACAACTTGGCTCGCCACGTCGCCATTCCGCTTGCGTGACCCGGTCGGAGGGCTATCCGGGAGAGGAAGAAGATGGCGCTCTCGTTGTCGAACTGCGAAACCGTGCCCGCGAGCCGCGCATCCCGGAGCGAGAGCGGCACATCCCGCCGGTCGAGGAAGCCGTAGGTCAACGTGATGTGGACGAGCCCCTCGGGGGCTGGTCCGATGTCGTCGATCCCGCACCGCTTGCGTTCGGGGATGTGCGGCACGTCGGCCGTCGCGACACGCACCAGCAGTACGTGCTCGTGCAGTGCGTGGTTGACCCTCGTGTTGAGGCGAAGCGCCAGAGGCGCAGTGCGTGCGCCCCCGTGCGGGTAGACGGCCCAGCCCGGAACGCGCGTCGGCTCGTCCGACAGGAGTCGCTTCATGAGTTCCTGCAGCGTCCCCTCAAGCCGCTCGCGCCTGCCCGTGACGATCTCGCGCCCACGTCGCCACGTGAGCATCGTGAGGATGAGGGCCGCCGCGAGAACAAGGGGCAGCCAGCCGCCCGCGAAGAACTTTACGAGACCGGAGACGAAGAAGGCGAGTTCGAGCAGGACAATCGGAACGGTCACGAGGAGGACTCGGTACCAGGGCCACTCCCACACGATGCGCAGGTACACGATGAAGAGCGACGACGTGAGGAGGAACGTTGTCGTCACCGCGAGGCCGTAGGCCGCGGCGAGGTTCTCCGAGTTCCGGAATCCGAGGACCACACCGATGATCAAGACCAGGAGGAGCGTCGAGACGACGGGGATGTAGATCTGGCCGATGGCGGCGCGGGAGGTGTGCTTGACGCTGAGGTTGGGGAGGAAGCCGAGCCGCATGGCCTGCCTCGCGACCGAGAAGGTGCCTGAGATGACCGATTGTGAGGCGATAACGGTGGCGAGTGTTGCGAGGACGATGAGGGGCAGCACCGCCCAGGTCGGTGCCATCCGGAAGAAGGGGTTGTCGATGGCCGACGGATCCTCGATGACAAGCGCCCCTTGCCCCAGGTAGCAGATCGTCAGTGCTGGGAAGACGACGAACAGCCAGGCTTTCGAGATGGGGGAGCGGCCGAAGTGGCCGAGGTCGGCATAGAGGGCTTCCGCACCGGTCACGGCAAGCACCACTGCACCGAGGGCAACTCCCGCGATGAGCGGCTCGCCGATGATGAAGCCGATCGCGTGGTGCGGGGAGAACGCGGCGAGTATCTCGGGATGCGCGAGGATGTGAGGCACGCCGAGGAGGGCGAGGGTGACGAACCAGATCAGCATGATCGGGCCGAAGAGGCGGCCGATGCCGGCCGTGCCGAAGCGCTGAAGGGCAAACAGCCCAACAAGCACGGCGAGAGCGATCGGCACAACAAGCGCCTCGGTGCCAGGTAGTGCGATCTCGAGTCCCTCGACCGCGGAGAGCACGGAGACGGCTGGCGTGATGACGCTGTCTCCGAAGAACAGGGCCGCGCCGATGATGCCGACGAGCGTCGTGGCCGCCATGGCCCGCCTCGATCCGCGGAGGCGGCGCCCGATGAGCGTGGAGAGCGCCAGGATGCCACCCTCACCCTCGTGGTCGGCGCGCAGCACAAACAGCACGTACTTGACGGTCACGAGCAGGGTGACTGCCCAGATGATGAGCGAGATCAGCCCGTAGACGTGCGAGGTGCTCGGCTGAACGATGCCGTCGTGCTCGGAGAACACGGCCCGCAGCGCGTAGAGGGGGCTCGTGCCGATGTCGCCGAAGACGATGCCGATGGCGGCGACGCCGACGGCTGTCCGGGCCAGGAGGGTGCCGCTCGTTCGGGTGTGGGAGGCGGCGGCAACCTCGGGTCGCGCGGTGCGCAGATCGTGCATGCGACCAATGTAGACCCGGTTCTCGACCGTCCCGCGCCGCTACTAGAATTCGTGGGTTCGGCATCGAGCAGTATCGAGGGGGTTCCGGTGACCAGCAGTTCAGTCCAGACCGAAGCGCAGCATCCGCAGGGCGAGGGGGCAGGGCACGCCGGGCTGCGCCGTGGGCTGAAGGCGCGGCATCTGCAGCTGCTTGCCATCGGCGGCGCGATCGGCACCGGCCTCTTCCTCGGGTCAGGCACGACGATCAGCCTGGCTGGGCCGTCGATCATCTTCGTGTACGCGATTGTCGGGTTGGCGCTGTTCTTCGTCATGCGCGCGCTGGGGGAGTTGCTGCTCTCGAACCTCGGCCACAAGACGTTCGGCGACGTCGCGGCCGACCTGATCGGCCCGTGGGCTGGCTACGTGGTCGCCTGGACGTACTGGCTGGCCTGGGTCATCACGGTCATCGCCGACATCGTCGCCATCACCGGCTACGTCGCGTTCTTCAACGACGAGATCCCCGCCTGGGCGCCGGCGATCGCCACGGCGATCGGCCTGCTGCTGCTCAACTTGCAACCGGTCAAGGCCTTCGGCGAGACGGAGTTCTGGTTCGCCATCATCAAGGTCGTCGCGATCCTCGCGCTCATCGCCGTTGGCATCGTCCTGCTCGTGACCGGCTTCACGAGTGCGGATGGCGTGACGGCGTCGGTTTCGCACCTCTGGGATCACGGCGGAATGTTCCCGTTCGGGATCAGCGGGTTCATCTTGGGCTTCCAGATGGGCGTGTTCGCGTTCGTGGGCATCGAGCTCGTCGGTACTGCGTCGGCGGAGGCGGAGGACCCGGAGAAGAACCTGCCGAAGGCCATCAACTCCGTAGTTGTGCGCATTCTTGTCTTCTACGTCGGCGCGCTGGTCATCATCATGTCGGTCACGCCGTGGGACCAGATCCAGCCTGGCGTGAGCCCCTTCACGTCAATGTTCGAGCTCATCGGCTTCCCTGCCGCGGCGATCGTCGTGAACCTGGTCGTGCTCACCTCGGCTGCGTCGAGCGCAAACTCCGGCTTCTACTCGTCGACGCGGATGCTCTACGGCCTCGCGAAGGACGGTCAGGCGACGAGGCGGTTCGGCCTTCTGAACTCGCGCGGCGTCCCGACTCAGGGCGTGTTCTTCACGACCGCGTTCCTCTTCGCCGCGTTGCCGGTGCTCGCTCTCGGCGACAACGTGATGGCGGCCTTCACGGTGGTGACCTCCGTGAGCTCGCTCAACTTCATCGCGACTTGGACGATCATCCTCGTCAGCTACATCATGTTCAGGAAGAAGCGTCCGGAGCTCCACGAGGCTTCGAAGTTCAAGATGCCCGGCGGGCGTTTCATGCCGTGGGTGATTCTGGCGTTCTTCGCCTTCATCCTCTACGCGCTCTTCATGGGGGAGGACACCAGAGCTGGCCTCATCGTTCTGCCGTTCTGGTTCATCGGCCTCGGACTCATGTGGCGCTTCGTCATCAGCAAACGCGTTGCGCGCCGCGAGGCGGAGGAGCTCGACGAGCTCGTGGAGCGCGTAGAGCATTCCTAGAGCTCAGGCGGGGTTTTGGATTAGGCGTGGGCGAAATGTAACGCAGACTCCTCCTGGTCCAAGACTTGGGTGACTCGCCCCGGTGTGTCCGGAGACAGGATTCCTTGGAAGGATCTGTCTTATGGGACGTCCCAGTAAGTATCCGCGCGAGCTTCGTGAGCGCGCTGTCCGTATGGTCGTCGAGGTGCGGGCCGATTATCCGAGCGAGTATCAGGCGATGACCGCGGTCGCGCAGATGCTCGGCATCGGGTCGCCGGAAACGATTCGCACCTGGATCCGTCGGGAGCAGGTCGACGCGGGAGACCGGCCCGGTGTGACGACTGACGCGGCGGTGGAGATCAAGCGCCTGAAGCGGGAGAACGCCGAGCTGCGGCGGGCGAACGAGATCTTGAAGGCGGCTTCAGCTTTCTTCGCGGCCGAACTCGACCGGCCACACAAGCGATAGTCGCCTTCATCGACGAACACAAGGACCGCACCGAGGGCGGGCTCCGATGGGGTGTCGAGTCGATCTCGCTGTGCTCACCCAGCACGGCGTGAAGATCGCCCCATCGACCTACTACGACGCCCGCGGGCGCGGACCGTCATCCCAGGCCGTGTCGGATGAGCGGTGGAAGCCGATCATCCTGGCGGCGTGGCAGGCGCACCGCAAGGTGCTCGGGGCCCGAAAGCTCTGGTTGCGGCTCCGCCGTGACGGTCACGACATCGCGCGCTGCACGGTCGAGCGCCTCATGCGTGAGCTTGGGATCGCCGGCGTGCTCCGCGGGAAGCGGAAGCGTCCCGTCGACACGGATCCGCGCGAGACCCGCCCCGCGGACCTCGTCGACCGACACTTCGCCCGGTTCCGCACGAACCAGCTCTGGGTCGCGGACTTCACATACGTGTGGACGTGGTCTGGATCGGTCTACGTCGCGTTCGTCTTCGACGCGCACTCCCGCCGCATCATCGGCTGGCGCGCCGCGACGAGCATGACCACACCGCTCGTGCTCGACTGCCTCGACATGGCTCTCTTCACCCGCCGCCGCGAAGGCATCACCGGGTTCGCGGGGCTCACGCATCACACCGACGCGGGCAGCGACTACACGTCAATCGCCTTCACCGACCGGCTCGTCGACGAAGGCATCGACCCGTCCGTCGGATCCGTCGGCGACGCCTACGACAACTCTCTCGCGGAATCGCAGATCGGGCTCTACAAGTCCGAACTCATCCACCACCAAGGTCCCTGGCGTGACGTCGATCAGGTCGAGGCGGCGACCGCATCCTGGGTGCTCTGGTTCACCACCGAACGCACCCACGGCTCCATCGACGACCTCACACCCCTCGAGGTCGAGCAACTCGACTACGCTCGCAACGAACCGGTTGAAAGAGCCGGCTGACACCAGCAAACAGCTCTCCGGACATGCCGGGGCGAGTCAGGGTGCGAACTCATGGCCGGATTCGTGCGACAGCCTCAGGCCGCAGAGGTTTTCGAGGGTGGTGGTGCCGTCGTGTTCCCAGGCGTGGGTGTGGTCGAGGTCGCATGTGGCGGCGGGTTGTCGGCAGCCGGGCCAGCGGCAGTGGATGTCGCGGGCGGTCAGGTAGGCGCGCATGGCTGCGGTGGGTCGGTAGGTGTCGACGGCTTCGACGGTGCCGGTGATGGGGTGGGTGAGGATTCGCACGAAGGAGGTTGCGGTGCCGGCGAGGCGGATCGCGTCCTCGAGCGGGATCGGGATCATGCCATCGAGCAGTGCCGGTGCTGGGGTGAGGCGGGTTGCGCCACCAACACGGCTCGCCGAAGCAGACGACCCGGCCCCGCTGCCGCCGAGTTTGGTGAGAGCGGTGAGGATCGGGATCGTGAACTGCACGCTCGCTTGGATACCGGCCGCCGCGGCGCAGGACATCGGGTCGGAGGTGAGGAGCATGTCCGCGAACAGGTCAGCCTTGACCTCGTCCATGGTGCGCTCATCCGGCGCGTCTGCCTCTGCCTCTGCCTCTGCATCGGCAACGTCATCCGCACCTGGCCCGCACGGACGGCTCGTCGCGCTCGTTCCGGTGGGCTTCGCGTTCGCGGGTTTCGGGCGCGCCGTGACGAGCGCTTTCCCCTGCTTCCGTAACCGATCCGCGATCGCTTTCCCCTCGATCAGTGGCAGCCGAGCGCGCAACAAGCACATGCCATTCTCGGTGGCCGTCACCGACACGTACCTCGTCTTTCGGGCACGCTCGTGTCGCTCCGACACGGACTCCTCGGTCAGTGACTCCGCGACCCGGGCCGCGGCCATGCGCAGCGCTTTCGGCGGCAACACTCGTGAATCGAGCTCGGCGAGCATGACCCGCACGAACTCGCCCCGCCGCGCGGACTGCTCCACCGCATCCACGTGTCACACCGACAAGCCAGCCCCCGTGAGGACCCGCAGCTGCTCCTCGCTGAGCTTCCCCTCGCCAAGCGCATCGACGAGGCCGGGGAACTCGCGCACCGCGATCCCCGCGTCCGACAACGCGCCCTCCGCCGCCGACTGCCCGATCTGCTCGATCAACGCGACCTCCGCCGCGACCGACTGCACATGCATGGCGTGGTCGGTGGTGCCCTCCAACGCATCCAGCACCGACGCCATCTCAGCCAACTTCGCCCGCACCCGCACCTGATCGGCCGCGACCGCAGCCGCCATCACCGCAAGATGCGCATCCCAATCCAACAGGAACTCTCGCCACACCACGACCGACGCCGGGTCGTGAGGATCAAGCCCCAAAACCTTCAGCGGTTCACCATCGTCGTCGAAGTCGTTCATGACCACAGCTTGGACCGGACCACCGACAATCCACGTCCACGTCGCAGCAAGCCAAGAAAAACCCAGATGCGCAGGCGCGTCCTCTCCGCAGCGCTAGTCGGTCAGTGACTGGCCCCTCGCCCCGACGATCGAGCGAAGCATCGCGCGCAGGATCCCGAAGAACCCGAGCAAGCCGATGACAGCGCCGAGCAGGTTGAACAGCTGCAGGCCAGGGGCGAGTGTCGGCCCGCCGCCTGCGACAACCAGGACGATCGCGAGGATGACCGCGGTCAGTGCGACGGCCGTATCGATGCCCCGGCTCACGAGTCCTCCCAACCAGCTGCGGTCCTGGCGATCGGAGAAGGGGCTGACCCGAACGCTGAGCTCTCCGTCTTCGAGCTTGGAGACGATCGTGTCGATGCGGTTGGGCATGCGGGCCGCGTACGCGGCGGCGACGGCGGCCTTCGCCTGCGCGGTGCCCACAACCCGCTTGAGCGCGAGCAGCTGTTTGAGGAGCTTCGGCACGAACGGAAGCGCGCGCTGCACGAAGTCGAAGTCTGGCTCGATGACGCGCAGGCAGCCCTCGAGCGTCGCGAAGCTGCGGAATGCTGATGCGAGCGTCGAGGGGAGCGCTAGGTGGTGCTTGCGGATGACGTCGAGCATCATCGTGAAGATCGATCCCTCGCCGCGCGGCCAGTGCTGCACGGAGGTCAGGGCGATCCCGATGTCGTGACGGAACGCATCGACGTCGAGGTCCTCTGGGGCGTCGACGATGAGCAGCAACGCATCTGCGGCGGAAACGTCATCGTCGCTCGCTGCCGAGAGCAGGAACGCCGCGAGGTGCTCACGCTGGCTCCGTTGCACGATCCCGATCGCCCCGAAGTCGATCAGCCCGAGTGTCCCGTCGTCCCGAATGAACACATTCCCAGGGTGGAGGTCGGCGTGGAAGACCCCGTACACGAGGATCTGCTCGATCACGGTTTCCATGAGCGTTTGGGAGAGCTGGTGCCTCGCCTCTGCGCCCAGCGTCTCGAGGCGGTCACCCGCGGAGCTCAGCGGGGTGCCGTCCATCACATCCATCGTGAGGACCCGGCGGGTGCTGGCGTCGGAGTAGACGGCCGGGATCGCGATCTCCTGGAGCTCGGGGGAGCCTGCGTGGATGTCGCGCATCGTGCTCTCGATCATGTGCACGTTCCGGGCCTCGACCCGGTAGTCGAGCTCCTCCTCGAGCGTGGTCGTGAAGCCGGCGGCCATGGCGGAGAGGCGCATCTCCCTGCCGAGCGCTGTGTGGGTCTCGGCACGGTCCGCGAGGCGTCCGATGATGTCGACGTCAGCTTCGACCTGGGCGCGGGCATCCGGTCGTTGCACCTTCACGACCACCGGTGTTCCGTCGACAAGGCGCGCCCGGTGCACCTGCGCGACGGACGCGGCCGCCAGGGGAGTGGAGTCGATCTCGCCGAAGATCGTGTCGAGTGGCACGCCAAGCTCGCTCTTCAGCACCGCCTCGATCTCAGGCCACGGCACCGTCGTGGCATTTGACTGCAGTTGCGCGAGCGCTGAAAGGTAGGGCTCTGGGACGAGATCGCGCCTCGTCGAGAGCACCTGGCCGAGCTTCACGAAGGTGACGCCCGCGTGGTTGATGGTGGTGACAAGAGCATCCGCTCGCTGCTGCGAGGTCGTGCGTCCCTCGGTCGTGGGGGTGCGACGCCCGTGCAGGAGCCAGCCGGCGCCGTCGCGGGAGGCGATCGTGAGGATCTGCAAGTAGCGCTTGGTGCGGCTGCGTCGCCGAATCGCTGAGCGAACCAACTCGATGGGATTCGGGAAGGCCCTCGTTGGGATCGTGGCCTCCAGCGCGACCAGGACAAGCACGCCGAGGGCGAAGATCCAGGAGACGGCGAGGAGCACGACGACGACGACCACCGTGTAGTTGGTCTCGCCGTTCTCGAGCCTGTCGACGCCGGTCTCTCGAATGATCCAGTTGCCAAACGGGATCGAGGAGACGACCACAAGCGCCCCGACGATGATGGCCCGGATGTAGCCGATCGGGACTCCGAGCACTCGACGGGCCACGAGGCCGACCAAGATCGCGGCGAGGATGGCGACGGCGATCAGCAGGGCATTGGCGAACACTGCGCTCCTCAAGGGGTGGGGGACTCGCCCCAGGCTAGCGGCAACGCCGTCGGTCAATCCATCCTCCGCGGACATCGCACCGCGCCCCCGGTTGCGAGGGTGCGGCGCCGGCGTGCGTCAGCGCTTCAGGTAGGGCAGGTGCGGTGCCGCACCTTCGGCGAACTGGCGCAGGATGCGCCGCTGCGTCTCCGCGGGGTAGTCGAAGGGGAGCGCGATGACAAGCTCGTCTGCGGCGTGGATGCCGGCGTCGTCGACAAGCGCTTGGGCGATCTCCTCACCTGTTCCATGCGCCACCCGTCCGAACTGGAAGGGCAGCGGGCCGCCGCCGACGTTCGCGGCCCGCTCAGCGTCTCTCTCGAGCAGCCACTCGAGCTCGGCGCGCTCGGATGGCGTGTCGAAGGGCACGATGGCTCGGCTGACTGAGGCGAACGAGGTGCCGGCGCTCGCCTTGGCGTGCTCGTCGCGGTAGGAGCGGATGTACCCTGCCTGGGTCTCCTCGAAGCCGAGCTCGCCGATCTCCGTGTTCAGTGTCGACAGCTGGAGTCGCAGCCCGCGCTTGCCGGTTTTCGTCGCGCTGGTTCCACCGCCTGCCCCGTACGCGACGCGGTCCCTGAGCCCCGGGCTGTGTGGCTGCACCGTCAGCTCGGCGCCCGCCTGCGCGAAGGAGAGATCGGTCTCGGCCGTCGCGATCGTCCGGCCCTCGACTGCTGCGAGGAAGGTGTCGAGCCGCGCGTCGACCAGGGCGCGCACGTCGTCGCCCTCGATCTTGCCGAAGGCCTGCGCGAACGTCGACTCCGTCGCCGCGTACCCGGAGCTGAGGCCGAGCTCGAGCCGACCCCCGGTCAGCAGGTCGAGGGTCGCGGCGTCTTCTGCCAGTCGAACGGGCTGCTCGAAGCGCAGGGGAGTGACGCTTGTGCCGACCCGGATTCGCTGCGCCCGTTGCGCTGCCGCAGCGAGGAATGTGAAGGGAGAGGACAGGTAGGTCTCGAGGTGGCGGTGACGCACGTAGCCCGTGTCATAGCCGAGGTCCTCCGCGTACTCGAAGAGCTCGAGCCCTTCCTGGAGCCCGAGAGAGTGGTCCGAGGAGACTCTCGTGTGCTCGACAAACGCGAGGAAGGAAAGGCGCTTCGGGGCGCTGGAAACTGGCTGCGTGACGGAATCGCTCATGATGCCCTCAGCATCCCGCCGCCGCAGCATTCCACCTGTCGCCCTCGTCACGCGGCGTAAGCGCCGGTAAGACGACGAAAGGGATGCTCCGGGCGATGCTCGGCAGTGAGGATATCAAAGATCTAAAGGCACTTTGGGGCTCTGTGCTACGCACTCCGTTCGACGGGGAGCCAGAGCTCGCACGTCGACGTGCTGAAGTCGGGGGAGCGGTCGAGGACTGCGACTATCGACGGGCCGACTCGCAGGCGCCATGGGTTCGATGGGAACCAGTCAGTCGCCGTCGCAGCCCAGAGCCCCTGCAGTGCATCGGGGTAGTTCCCGGCGACCGTAAAGATCGCCCAGGTGCCCGCCTCGACCTTGATGGTGTCGAGATCCTCGGGAAGCTCGGCGTTCTGGCCGACGGCCACGCCATGGAGATACGTGAGGGGAGTGCCCTCTGCGTAATCCGGGTCGACGTCCACGCTCACCTGGAGTAGGCCGTTCGGTTCGCCGGTACTCAGCTGCTTGAGTCTCGTGTGTTCCGCTGCCGGCAGGGCCGCGATATGGGCCTGGATGTGCGGGTTCGCGCCCACGTGGATGAGCGGGACGCGGGCCGTATGCCCGATGAGTGCGAAGTCAGGGCGTTCGACGATGCGAGTGTCCATGGGGGAGTTCCCTTCGACGGTCAGGCGGAACCTGAGGTGCGGTTGTGAGCGGAGGGGGCCACCTGAGCGGCGGACCTCGCCGGGACTCGAGCCATGCACGGCGCGAAACGCCCGGCCGAACGCCTCGGTCGAGCCGTAGCCGAACCGCGTCGCGACGTCGAGCAACTCGTCAGCGCCAAGCACATCCGCGGCAGCGACCGTCATGCGGCGCCGTCTGATGTCGTCACTCAGTGGCATGCCCGCCAGTGACGAGAACATCCGGCGCGCGTGGTACTCGGTGGTGCCGAGTGAGCTGGCGAGCTCGCCGATGTCGATGCTGTCGCCAAGATGCGCGTCGATGTGCTCGACGATGCGGTTGAGAATCGAGATCACGGTTCGTCCTTCGCGAACGATCCTTGCAGGAGCGGCACGTGCGCACCCGATCATCGTGGTCAGATCCGATCATCGCGCGCTGGCGCGGCGAATCGACCGGAGTTCCACCGGGAGGAGCGGGCAATCACCTCGTAATGTCATAATGTGCATTATCGGATGTAGTGGAACCGGGCTCGGCGTGCGCAAGTTTGGTGCTCGTCATCAAGTAGGCTGTGAGTGCACGGTGAGTACCTTGCCGTGGCAGACTTCGTGGCTCGTGCCACCTTGTCGTTGTTGTATCACTGAGAGATCCTGGGAGCCGACACTCGTGAGCGTTCTGATTGCCATCGGTTGCATCATCATCTTCGGCGCCGGCATCTGGTGCTACGGCCTGGCCTTCCAGGTGGACGGCGACACGCTTCGCCTTCTGGTGTTCCTGGCTGGCATCCTGCTGAACTCGCTCGCGCTGTTCATCCCGTGGCAGCTCGTGGGCCAGAGCCGCAAGTAGCGACCAAAGCTCCACGCGCGGTGTTCACCCCCAGCATCGACATCAGCGTTCGCATCAAAGCTCCTGCTGAGCTCATCTGGCAGGCCCTCGTCGATGAGGATCTCCGTGAGCTTTGGTGGGCCGACTCCGAGTTCAAGATCAAGCGCGGCGCCAAGATCACGGCCCGCTCGCTGCGTCCCGGTAAGAAGAAACCCCGTATCACCTCGGGAAACATTACCAAGATCGACGCCCCAGAGGAACTCCACTTCACGTGGAAGACGAAGGCGGGCGACTTCGAGACCAACGTAGTGCTCGTCGTCGTCCAGCAGAAAGACAAGAAAAGCAAGGTCCGAGTGCTCGAGCAGGGGTTCCCCCGCGGCGACTACGCGGAGATCCACGTCGCGAAGTATCGCGACGGCTGGCGTGAGCACCTCCTCCAGCTCCAGGAGCTGTTCGAGGATGGCCCGGGTCGCAAGCTCGCGACCAACTCGCTTAAGCACTCCTGACGCCGCTCCCCCGCGACGCGTACTTACGACGATGCCCGGACCTCGCGGTCCGGGCATCGTCGTTGCTGCGCCTCAGGGGCTGCGATGCGGCGAGTCGAGTCGCTACTCGCTGATGAAGCCTGAGGTGTCGCCGATAAGTCGGAGGTTGTCCGTCGGGACTGGCTCGACGACGGCCTTCGTCACCTCTGCGGCGAACTCCGGCACGTTGTAGAGCTTCCCTGCCTCTTCGCGGCGGGCGGCGATCGCGCCGGGGTTGAGTCGATCCAGCAGAGTCGCCGTGATGGTTCCCTCGATCATGTCTCCGGAGACGACAACGAACTCGACGCCGCGTTCGCTCAGCTCTGGAACGAGCGCGAGCAGGGCGTCTTCGCCGGCCCGCTTTGAGCTGGCGACGGCCTCGTACTCCGGCATCGTTGGCGTGGTGCGGATGAAGTGCGCCTGGTGGCTCGTGACGAACACCACTCGGCCGCCGTCCCGCATCAGCTCGAGGGCGCCCTTGAGCGTCTCGACCTGCGCGTCACGGTTGAGCTTGAGGGCGTAGTCCTCGCCGAGGCCCGACTCCATGCCGCCGGATGCGTTGAGAACAAGCACGTCGAGGCCGCCGTATTCGCGGTCGATGGTCGCGAAGAGCTCCTGACGGCTCGCCTCGTCGGTGAGGTCGGCGCCGACTGCGATCGCCGTGCCGCCATCGGCTGCGATCGCGTCGACCAGCTTGATGGCGCGTGCCTCCTTGTTGCGGTAGTTCACGACGACCTTCGCGCCGGCCTGCGCAAGGAACTTGACGGTGTCCGCGCCGATGCCGCGGGAGGAACCCGTGACAAGCGCGCGCTTGCCTTCGAGTGCTCCGGCGGCCAGCGGGTTGAGAATCTGTTCAGCCATGCCTCCGATTCTATTGGGCGCGAGGTGGTGCAGGCGCACTAGCGTTGGATGCATGCTTCACCCCTTCCTTGACGGTGCTCCCCCGCGTGTCCTCGCTCACCGGGGTCTTGCATTGAGCGCGACCGAGAACACGGTGGAGGCGTTCCGCGCGGCGATCGACGCCGGGGCAACGCACATCGAGACCGATGCTCGCGCTTCGAGCGACGGGCGGGCGGTGCTCTGGCACGACGAGACGCTCGAGGGCTTCGACGGCAGCACCCGACTCGTCGGTGACTCCCCCATGTCAGTGCTGGCCGGCCTCAGGTCAACCGGGTCGACTCCTGGCGCCGAGCTGCTTCCGCTCGACGTGGCGCTCGACGCGTTCCCCACTGCGAGGTTCAACATCGATGTGAAGTCTGGCGCTGCCGTGGCGGCCGTCGGGCAAGCCGTTAGGCGAACGGGAGCCGAATCCCGCGTGCTCGTGACTTCGTTCTCGGCGCTCCGCTTGGGGCGGGCCGCCAGGCTGCTCCCCGACGCGGCCCGTGGCGTAGCGAGCCCCGGTATCGCTGCGGCACTTGTCGCGATGTACCTCCGCTCTGGGCGGATGCTGCACCGGGCCCTCCGCGGAGCCTCGGCCGTCCAGATCCCCGAACGGGCCGGCGGGCTCGATCTCCTGTCCCCCGCGAGGCTGCGTGCGTTCCACCGACATGTGCCCGAGGTGCACGTGTGGACGATCAACGATCCCGCGACGATGCGTGAGCTCCTCGAGCGAGGAGTCGACGGACTTGTCACCGACCGTGCCGATCTCGCCGTCGAGGTTGTGAGAAGTCACACAAATCTATGAGTTTTCGAGGAAAAGCGGGAACGCGCGGGAATACCTCGGCACAATCGCACGTTGGGACGATAGAAGTAGAACCGCACTGACGAGGAGAGGAGGTCAGCAATGGCTGATCGGAGTCTGCGCGGAATGCGGCTCGGCGCACAGAGCCTGCAGAGTGACGAGGGCGTTGTCCTTGTCGACCGCCAGGTGCGAACGTACGAGACGACACTGGGTGAGCGCTTCGCCGTCACCTTTGCCGCTGAAGCGGAGGTGCCTGAAGTCTGGGCATCGCCGAAGAGCGGCAACGAGGGTCGTCTGTTGGATGAAGGCGGCGAGCAGGTCGCCTACGAGGCGCCGGAGCAGAAGCACCAGCGCACTCACTGGGACATGCTGCTCGAGCGTCGTACTCGGGAGGAACTCGAAGAGGTCCTTCAGGAGCGACTCACGTTCCTGCGCTCACGGCGCGGAACCAAGGGCGCGAAAGACGTCTGACCCCCGCAGGTCGCTCGGCGAGCGACCATGAACGTCGAAAGGGACGAAGCCAACGGCTTCGTCCCTTTCGTGGTGCAGGCCCGGGGGCAGCGGTCGCCGCCCATGTGGAGGTGCCGCTTACCGACTCGGGATGCGCAGCGCTGACGCGCTCATCCGCTGGGTCTTGGAGCTGCCGGCGCCGATGAGGAGACCGAGCCCGAGCATCCCGAGCGTGACCTCGATGCCCCGTCCGAAGAGCACGGCCGGCGTGAGCCCGTCGGCGAGGGGAACGTCGACGATCATGACGCCAGGCTCGTACCAGGGCAGCTCCGCGAGCACTCTGCCCTCTGGCGAGTAGACGGCGCTCATGCCAACCGTCGATGCCTGGACGATGGAGCGCCCCGTCTCCATGGATCGGAGGCGCGCGAAGGCAAGCTGCTGGGCCGGCTCGTCGGTCTTCCCGAAGTCAGCGTTGTTGCTCGGGGCGAAGAGCACGGTCGCGCCCCCGAGAACCGCGTCCCTGATCAGCACATCGTCGACGATGTCGTAGCAGATGTAGGTGCCCGCCCGGATGTCCCCGATCTCCAGGATGCTGTCGCGCTCCCCCGGCGAGTAGCCGCGACCGATCATGCCGATGAGGTCAGGGGCGAGGGAGTACCAGAAGTCTCGGTCAGGGACGTACTCGCCGAACGGAATCGGGTGCTTCTTGTCGTACTGGTCCCCCCAGCCGGTCTCCGCATCCCACACGAACTGGGAGTTGAAGAAGCGGTCCTCGGACTCGGTCTCCCCCGGCTCGATCGTCACCGTGTTGGCGACGACAGGCGCGTCGTAGGTCGCGCTGAGCTGATCGAGGGTGCGGCGAACGCCGGGCGATGCGAGCGGGTTGAGATCGATCGAGCCTTCCGGCCACAGGATCACGTCGACATCGGCGTCGTCCGGAATCGTCCGCGTCGCCTCCACGTGGCCGAGGAAGACGTCGCCTGGCTCGCCGTCGACGAAGTACGCGGCCTCTGGCGTGTCCCCCTGCACAGCCGCGATTCGCGCAGATCCGATCGTGTTCGTCGGGAAGATCGGGACGGCCGCCACGACAACAACAGCGGCGGCTGCGGTTGCCCAGACGATCGGGCGGACCCTCGAGCGTCCGAGCTCGAGGACAAACGCCGCGAGGAAGACCATGAGGAAGCCCATACCGGAAAGCCCGAGCCAAGATACGAGCTCAGCGAACGGGCTCGCTGACTGTGACTGCGCGACGCGGCCCCAGGCGAAGCCGCCGTATGGCCACGCCGAATAGATCGCCTCGCGCAGCGTCCAGAGACCGGCCACCGCGGCGGGGACGAAGAGCAGCCGCTTGGCGCCGTCCTCCCACCGTGCAGTCGAGCGCCTGTAGGCAAGAGCGATGAGCACTGCTCCCCCGGCCCAGAAGAGCGACGAGAGGATGCTCAGGGCGCTCCACGGCACGGGTCCGAGGAACAGGGATGCCCAGGCGATGAGGGGGAAGTAGTACGAGAGGCCGGATGCGAGGCCCACGAGGAACGCCACACCGGCCGAACGATGCATGAGCGAGCAGAGCACAAGGCCGATGCCAACGAAGGCGAGCGGCCACAGTGCGGGTCCGGGGAACGCGGCTCTCAGCAGCAGGCCCCCGGCGACGGCAGCGAGCAGCGAGAGCCAGATCGACTTCACCCAACCCCCGAATAGGCGACGATCCCGCGGCGCACACTGTTCGCCGCCTGACGAGCGGTCGTCGCGAACTTGCCCTCTGCCACCTTCTCGATCTGGTCGAGCACGTCGAGCACCTGCTTGCACCAGCGCACGAAGTCGCCGGCCGCGAGGTTGGACTCGTCGAGCACACGTTCCAGCTCGGCGCCATGCGCCCAGTGGAAGATCGCGGGGGCCAGGTTCGTCGCGAGTCGAGAGGCACGTGGCACGCGGAAGCGCTCTGCGAGCTCGTCGAGCCCCTCCCAGTACTTCTCGGTGGTCTTCATCGCTTCGCGGAAGGCGCCGCGTGGCAGCTGGTACTCCTCGAGGCTCTCCTCCTCGCGTCGCGGCTCGTAGACGAGCACGGCCGCCATCGCCGCGAGCTGCTGGGGGTTGAGCTCGTTCCAGGCCTGACGTCGCAGGCACTCGGCGATGAGCAGGTCGCGTTCGCCGTAGATGCGAGCGAGGGTGCGTCCGTGCGCTGTTACTGCGAGGTCCTTGTCGCCGCTCTCGGCGGGAGCCAGGTAGCCGAGCTCGAGCAGCAGCTCGGTGATCCGGTCGAAAACCTGCGCGACGGCACCGGTGCGGGACTCGATCTGCCGAGTGATCTTGTCGTTCTCGTGCTTCAGCTTCCAGTACCGCTCGCCCCAACGGGCATGCTGCTCGCGGTCAGGGCAGACATGGCACGGGTGGCGCTTGAGGGCGGTCTGCAGCTGGGTCAGCTTGCCCTGGCGCCGCTCGCGCGCGGCATGCTGGTGCGCCTCGTCGTGCGGGATGCGCTTGCGTTCGAGGTCGTTCAGCTCGCGTCGGATGCGCGAGTACTCGAAGAAGTCGCCGAGGTGGCAATTCATGCCGTCCTCGTAGCCGGCGAGTGCTTCCTCCTGCTGTCGGACGCGCTTGGCGAGGTCCACGACGGCACGGTCGGCCTGGAACTGCGCGAAGGACGACTCGAGGACGGAGCGCGTGCGGGCGCGCCCGAAGCGGTCGATGAGGTTGACCGCCATGTTGTACGTCGGCTTGAAGCTCGAGTTCATGGGGTACGAACGACGGGAGGCGAGGGAGGCGATCGCCTGAGGGTGCATCCCGCCGACCCACTGCACAACCGCGTGGCCCTCGACGTCGATGCCGCGACGTCCGGCCCGGCCCGTCAGCTGCGTGTACTCGCCAGGAGTGATGGGCACGCGCGACTCGCCGTTGAACTTCTCGAGCTTCTCGAGGACGACGGTGCGGGCGGGCATGTTGATGCCGAGCGCGAGCGTCTCGGTGGCGAAGACGAGCTTCACGAGCTTGCGCTGGAAGAGCTCCTCGACAACCTCCTTGAAGGCTGGCAGCAGGCCCGCGTGGTGTGCGGCGATGCCTCGCTCGAGGCCCTCCGTCCACTCGTAGTAGCCGAGGACGGCGAGGTCCTCGTCGAGCAGGTTGCGGCAACGATCCTCGACGATCCAGCGGATCTCGTCGCGTTCCTCCCTGGTTGTCAGAGAGACGCCGGCGCGCAGGACCTGCGAGACAGCCTGGTCGCAGCCCTTGCGGCTGAAGATGAAGTTGATCGCGGGCAGCATGTCCGCGTCGTCGAGCATTTTCGTCAGGCCCGCACGGTCGGCGCGGGGCGCCTGGAAGCGCTGTTCCTTCCAGCTGCTCCCCCGTCCGCGCCTCCCGACGCGGTCGCGGTCGCGGCCGTCTTCACGCCTGCCTCCCCCACCTTGCGTAGCCCGAACGAGATCGGGGTTCACTCGATCGGCGATGTCGCCGTCGCGCGTCTCGAAGAGGTCGTAGAGGCGGTGGCCAACAAGCACGTGCTGGAACAGCGGCGTCGGGCGCTCCTCGGAGACGATGACGTCGGTGTCGCCGCGCACGGTCTGCAGCCAGTCTCCGAACTCCTCGGCGTTCGAGACGGTTGCCGAGAGAGAGATGAGGCGCACCTCGCTGGGGAGGTGGATGATGACCTCTTCCCAGACGGCCCCGCGGAAGCGGTCTGCGAGGTAGTGCACCTCGTCCATGATCACGTAGGCGAGATCGTCGAGGAGGTCGCTGCCCGCGTAGAGCATGTTGCGCAGTACCTCGGTCGTCATGACGACGATGCGGGCCCGCGGATTGATGTTGACGTCGCCTGTGAGGAGTCCGACTTCGCTTTCGCCGTAGCGGCGCACGAACTCACTGAACTTCTGGTTGCTCAGCGCCTTGATGGGCGCCGTGTAGAAGATCTTCGCGTTCGGCTGGCGCATCGCGAGGAACACGCCGAACTCGGCGACAACCGTCTTGCCCGCGCCGGTCGGAGCTGCCACGAGCACGCTTCGTCCCGCCTCGACGCTTGCGCACGAGGCGATCTGGAACTCGTCGAGATCGAAGCTCAGCTCGCGCCGGAACAGCTCGAACTGCTGCAGCTTGGCGCGGGCCCTACTCGCGGCGAAGCGCTCGGACGGACTCTGGGTCATGCAGCCGACGCTTCGGCTGCCGCCAGCTCGGCCTCGAACTTCTTGTGCTTGCGAGCCCGCCGCCGGTCGTTGATCATGGCGATGCCGACGGCCAGGAAGTACAGGCCGAGCATCGGGGCCATGAGGAAGAACATGGAGAGCACGTCCGCCGAAGGCGTCGCCATGGCGGCGAACAGAGCCACGAGCAGGACGGCTGTGCGCCAGCCCTTGAGGATCGCGGAACCCGTGATGATACCCGCGAAGTTCAGCATGACCAGTACGACAGGAAGGACAAACGCAATGCCCACCGCGATGCAGAGCGTCATGATGAGCTTGTAGTAGTCGCCGGCACTGATGAGGCTTGAGCTGTCTTCTGGAGCGAAGCTGACCATGACCTCGACGATGCGAGGCATGAGCATCCAAGCGACCCAGACACCCGCCAGGAACAGAGGAATTGCGGTTCCCACGAACCCGATCGCGTACCATCGCTCGTTCTTCTTGAGCCCTGGGACGATGAACATCCAGATCTGGTAGAGCCAGACCGGCGAGGACAGAATGACGCCGAGTCCAAGCGAGATCTGGAGACGCAGGTCAAAGGCGCCCGTGACGCTCTGGAAGTTCAGGTCGGCCGTACGGCCTCGAGTCTCGGCGATGTCGTGGATGGGTGCCGCCATGAGGTTGAACACCCAGTCGGTGAGCAGGAAACCTCCCACCATGCCGATGACGATCCCGATGGCCGAGATGATCAGACGGTTGCGGAACTCGATGAGGTGCTCTGCGAGGCGCATGCGCCCGTCAGGGTCGCGCTTGCGCGACTTCTTCGCTTTCGACTTCGTCTTCGGGTCCTCAACCGGAGACGAGCCCTCGCCTGGCTCGACGGTCACGTCAGTTGGATGGACCAGCGGTGCCCCTGGCGTCCGTGCTCGGCGCGGCGGGTGCCTCTGGTGCTGGCGCTGCCGGGGCGGAGTTCTGGACGGGCGGGGTCACGGGAGTCTGCGGTGCGGCTGGAGCGTTCGAGGCGGCGGGCTGCGAGTAGACGTCGGCAGCCGGAGGCACGTCGACCTCGTCGTCCTTCTTCATGTTCTTGACCTCGCCGCGGAAGATGCGCATCGACTGTCCGATGCTCTTCGCGAGGCCTGGGAGCTTCGGAGCACCGAAGAGCAACAGGACGATCACCAGGATGATGATGAGGTGTGGGCCAGTCAGATTCGGCATGGTGTCAGTTGCCTTTCACAAGGTGTTCAAATTGAGACGGGTCTGCCGTCGTCAGGTCGCGGCCACGCTGAAGGCGCTGCTCGCGACGCTGTTCTTTGGTTTCGTCGAGCGCTTCTCTCAGCGCACCCCGCTCGACCTGGACCTCGCGGAGACCGCGAACGATCGCGTTGCTCCGTGGTGGCGTGAACGAGACGAGCGTTTGCGCACGCTTCTCGAACGCCTCGAGGAGAACCTCGAGACTCGCCAGCTCGCCCTGCAGGAGGACGGCCTTCTTGAAGAGCCAGTAGCCGAGCGTGCCGAGCACTGCAAGGAGGATGAGCACGAGGCCCACCCAGATCAGAACCCAACTCCACCACGGCATAGTGATCTCAACGATACCTGGTCTCAGGTGAATCACCAGGCCACCGTTCTTGCCCTACTTTCAGGTTCAGTGGTTCCCGTGCTCACGGAGTGCCGCTTCAGCCCAGTCCGCGACCGCACCTCGCGCGGATTCTGGTGAGATGACTCGCATCTCCGCGGCGTTTCCTGACACGAGTCTGGCCAGGTGCTGCAGGGAGGCGATGCGGATTTCTACGATGGCGCGGCCGTGCTCGTTGGCCTGAGGCGCCGACTCCCCCGCGGGCAGGTAGTCGCGAACGAGCGGTAAGGCGGCGGCCCCGACCTCCAAGGTGACGAGCTGGTGGTCGTCGCTCGGCGTGAAAATGGGTCGTGAACGCTCGGATTCCGGATGCGACTCGGCAGACACATCCGTGACAACAGCATCGCGCATGCGGTCGAGCCTGAAGACTCTCGCAGCGCCGCGTTCCAGGCTCCATCCGTGTAAGTACAGGTCGCCGCCGAGCGTCTCAAGGGTGAGTGCGTCGACGTGACGCACGCTCTCCTCGCCGTCTTCGCGGCGGTACCGGAAGCGGAGCCGCCGGCCAGTCGCGATGGCGGTCGCGACCGCGTCTCGCGCCGCCGGGTACTCCCCCGTTGTCCCGAAGGCGTAGTGCGGTGTCGCTCCGCTCGCACCAAGCTTTGCAAGAAGCTCGTCGATCCGAGACTCGTCGACGAGGCGAGGCAGACTTCTGAGGAACCCGAGGCCCGCGATGACGGCGGCAGCCTCCCGGTTGGACATGCGCGGAGCCTCTTCGAGGGCGACGAAGTGGGTGACCTCGATGAGATCGTGCAACTCGAGCGCGTCCCAGTTGATGTCGAACAGGTCGAGGTGACTGTAGACGCCAGCCTCGCCCGGGGTCCCCGAGACCGCGATGAGTCGTACAGCGTCTCGCACCTGCTTGGGTTTGACTCCGAAGTGCGATGCCGCGGTCTCGACTGGGACAGCTTCCTCCTGCTGGCGGAGGTACGGCACTAGCGACACGAGCAGCGCGAGGCGGTCCGCGGAGACGAACGCGCTCATGCGGTGCGCTCCACGTGCGCGGCCACGACTTTGGTCAGCCGCGAGGTGACCAGCTGCTTGAGCTCCGGTGGCGTCGTGACTCTGATCTCAGGCCCGAACGCTGCGAGGCGGTCAGCGAGGAGGCTCAGGTCGGTGTACCCGAGCTCCACTGGGCGCCAGGTGCCGGTGCTCGTTGGTGTGCCGCTGCAGAGACGGACTTCCGCGTCGGAGCCCTCTCGGACCTCGAGGGTGGCGCGCTGCCTGCTCGCGAGTTCAGCAAGCTCATCGAGCGCTCTTGCTGCGTGACGCTCTGGACTCACGCCCTGGTAGCGCGAGGCATCCACGTCTCCGACCTGTCGCGGTGGCGAGACGATCCGCGAGAGCAGGAACATGCGCTCGTATGATCGATCGAGGTCGTAGGAGACGAGCAGCCAGTTCCCGTCGGCGAACACGAGCGCGAGCGGCTCGACACGGCGGACCTTCGCCTCGTTGTCGCCAGGCTTCGAATAGGAGAAGGAGACGAGCCGCCGCTCCTCGATTGCCGTCGAAAGCGGCTCGAACGCGGCGTCGCGCGCGCGCAGGCGTGGTGCGACACCGATGAGGTCGTCGCGGGTCTGGGCGCCGAGCGCTTTAAGCTTCATGAGCCCTCGCCTCGACTCCTGCGAGACAGAACCCTCACGCCAGACCTGAGCCGCCAGCGCCAGCAGGGCCGTCTCGTCTGCGTCGAACTCGAGCCCGGCCGGCATGGCGAAGCCACCGCGCGGCACTCGATAGCGCACGAGCTGGTTGTTGCCGGGGGCGGATGGATCGTCGATGACCTCGACGGGGACACCCAGGTCTCGCAGTTCCGCCTTGTCGCGCTCGAAACGCTTCTCGCGGGCCGCGGCCGCGCCGACGGTGCTGGGGTCCCTGCTGTCGTCCGCGTAGCCGTGGACAGTCTCGAAGACGTCGCTCTTCGTCAGACCACGCTCGGTGGTCAAGAGCGCGAGAATCAGCGAGAACTGGCGCTCCGCAGCGGCGGGAGCCTTCGCTCGGGATGTTCGCTCGTGCGTCACGCCTCGACTTTAGATCGTGCCGAGGATGTCGACGACAAAGACAAGCGTCGAGCCTGCAGGAATCGTGTCACTCGCTTGGTCGCCGTAACCGAGCGCAGGCGGGATGACCGCGACGACCTGCGAGCCGACCGTCTGGCCGACGAGGGCCTGCGCGAAGCCGTCCACGACTCCGGTGGTCGAGAACTGGGCTGGCGTGCCGCGGTCCCAAGAGCTGTCGAACTTCTCGCCTGTAGCGAAGAGGACGCCCGTGTACTGGACGACGACGGAGCTCCCCTCTGCCACGACGTCGCCGGTTCCGAGCTTCCGGGTCTCCAGCACCAGTTCGGTGGGGGCGGCAGCGCCCTCAACGATGGAGATCTGAGGGGCTCCCTCAGCTGCGTCCGTCACCGTGACGAGGGACTGCGTCGATTCCTGCTCAGCTCCCACGGCACGCGTTTCAGGCACCTCGATGACGTCGGCGACGACAAGCGCGGGAGGTGTGTCCGTAGCTCCCGCGTTCGCGGTCCCCTCGAGGAGCAGAGCCGATGGGATGAGCGCCACGACGCGCGACCCGGAGGCCACCCCTTCGAAGAGGCCGGTCAGGTATTCGGGGATGCCTTCAGCGCTGAGGTCGAGCACCTGTCCAAGCGGCCTGTATGGGCTCTGCTCTGCTTTGGTGCCAGCGTCGTAGACCGTGAGGTTCGCTGCAACCGTCGAGTCGACCGTGATCTCCTCGCCGTCCCCCTCGATGTCGACGCGGCGTTCGATCTCCTCGCCAAGACCCGAGACGTCGGCGATCGTGATCGTCGGGGCCGCGCCGTACTCGCCGGTGACCTCGACGCCCTTGAGCGCATCGCCGGTCGCGACTGGCGTGGAACTGCCGGCGCACGAGGCGAGTCCGAGAGAGAGGAGGACGGCCGCGGCGATCGCGGGGAGACGTCGTTGCATGAATCCGCCTTGCGTTGAGTGGGAGAAGCGTTGGTGGTGGAGTCGGCGCCTATTCGGCGGCGAGGATGTCGATCACGAAGACGAGGGTGCTGCCCTGCGTCGCAGCCGCGTTGAGCGGGCCAGGCTGGGATGCGAGCCGCTCGGGCGGGAGCACCACGACGAGCTGCGAGCCCACGGGCGTTCCGACGATCTCCTCGCTCAGACCGAAGAGGCCATCTGTCGGTGCCGTCGTGACCTGGAGGACGTTGTTGCCCGGAGTCCAGGTCGAGGCGACCTGCTCGCCCGTCGTCCAGTCGAACGCCGACAGCTGCATCGTGACGACCTGGCCCTCGGCGACCGGGGAGCCGTAGCCCTCGATTCGGACGTGCCGCTTGGGTGCAGTCGGCGGGTCCTGCGCCGGCATCGTGACGCCTGGCGTGCCGTTCGGCGCGGTGACGACGGCGGGGACGCCGTCCTCTGGCGCGGCGATCCGACCGCCGGCGCTCGAGGGGTACACGTCAAGCACGTCCGCGATCGCGACGATTGTCATTGCCGGGTCGACCCCGACCGAGGTGGCTGCTTCACCGAACAACACGCTCGCGGGCATGACGGCGATGACGCGTTCCCCGGTCTGCGAGCATTCAATCGCCTGCGCGAGTCCAGGGAAGGTGTTCGCGATCGTCGCGACGCTTGTGGGCGCCGCGGCACCAGACGAGTCGGCGACGGTGGGGCTGTACGGGACGAGGACTTCCCCTCCGGCACCGTCAAGCAGTTCGAAGTTGGCTCGAACGACGCCGGACGGCGTGACCGGGTCGCCGGTACCGACTCCGTCACGCGTGGTCTCCAGCGAGGTGACGGCGAGTGGATGCGCGAGCGTCGCCCCGCTGATCTCCCCGAAAGCTCCCGCTGCGGAGACACTGGCAGTCGCGGCGCCATCGACGCCGGGCAGCTCGCAGGCCCCTGCATCGAGGTCGCTCTCCGGCCAGCTCACGCAGCCGGTGAGGGCGACCGCCACCGCGGCCGCAGTCAGTGCGGCTCCCGCGAGTCGCATGCGTGTGCGTGTCATTCGCTCTCTCCCTGTGGTTCTGAGCCGGCGTCCACGGCTGCATCCGATGCATCCGGCGTCTGGCTTGTCTCCGGGCCGGTCTGGTCTCGCCCCTTTTCGGCCGTGATCGCGGCTCCTCGCTGCGCGAGGCGAGCGCGCTTGCGCAGTACCTTGTCGCTCACCTGGCGGTCGCCGAGCGACCCAGGCGTCCAGATCTCCACGTCCTCATCGCTGAAGTCGGACTTGGACGCGCGGCGCTTGAGGTTCGGCAGAACGGCGCCGTCTGCCAGGCGGCGCGCAGTCAGCAGGAAGCCCGTGTGCGCGATCATGCGGTGGTCTGGGCGAACGGCGAGACCTTCGACGTGCCAGCCTCTGACCATGGTCTCGTCGGCGTTCGGGTCGGTGAAGAGCCCCGTTGCGCGGATCGCCTCGGCGACGCGGGAGAGCTGCGTGACGGTCGCGACGTAGCAGAGCAGGATCCCGCCTGGCTTGAGCGCGTCAGCGACGACGTCGAGGCATTCCCAAGGGGCAAGCATGTCGAGGACCGCACGGTCGGCCGACCCATCGGCGTGCTGCTCGGGAAGCGCTTCAGCGAGGTCTCCGAGGACCAGATTCCAGTTGTCGGGCTTCTCGCCCATGACACTGATGACGTTGCCCTCGGCGACTTGGGCGAACTCCTCGCGTCGCTCGAACGAGGTGAGCGAGCCCGTGCCGCCGAGCATGCGAAGAATCCAGAGCGAGAGCGCGCCAGAGCCGACTCCAGCTTCAATGACGCGAGCACCCGGACGAATGTCTGCCTTCGCGAGGATCGCGGCGGCGTCCTTGGGGTAGATGATGGCGGCGCCGCGGGGCATCGACATGACGATGTCTTCGAGCAGTGGGCGCAACGCGAGGTACTGCCCTCCGTCGGTCGCGGAGATCACGGAGCCCTCATCCACGCCGATGATGGTGTCGTGGTCGATCATGCCCTTGTGCATGAAGTATCGCTTGCCCGGCTCGAGGTAGAGCGTGCTCACGCGGCCCTTGGGGCCTGTCAGCTGCACGCGGTCTCCGGCGCGGAAGGGTCCGCCGATGTCGGTCTCGGTCATAGCTGTGCTCCGCTTTCTGAGTTGGCGGCGTCGTCGGCCGTCTGTGCGCTCTCGCGCCGTTCCGCCTCGCCCGCGACCTGCTCGACGAGGTCGCCGAGTCTCTCGAGCGTGATTCCCTCGAGGGTCGTCGTGACGAGGTGCGCGTGGTGGGCCTCGAGTGTCTGTCCGTGTGGAATGCCGATCGTCGCGCATCCGGCCGCACGAGCGGCTTCCAGGCCGCGCTGCGAGTCTTCGACGGCGACGCAGCGATCGGGTGCGACGCCGAGCTGCTCTGCGGCGCGGAGATACGGCTCAGGATGCGGCTTGCCGTTCTCGACCTCGTCGCCGGCGATCACGATCGTGAACAGTGGGTCTTCGAGAGTTGAGACGACCGCGTCGGCGAGGATGCGCGTCGAGTTGGTGACGAGTGCGTTCGGCACGCCCGCCGCGTGCAGCGCCTCGAGGAGCTCGAGCGCACCAGGTCGCCAGTCGAGTTCCTTGAGGATGCTCGCCATGACCGTGGCATTCATGTGGTCGACGATCTCGCCGGGTTTGAGCTCAACACCCAGGCCCGCGAAGAACTCGGCCGCGTCCGCCATGCTCGACCCGACCATTCCAAGCTCCTGCTCCTCGGTGAGCGGGGGCAGGCCGTGATCGGCGAGCAGGTTGAGCTGGGCGGTCTGCCAATACTGCTCGGTGTCGACGATGGTGCCGTCCATGTCCCACAGGACGGCGGCGGGAAGTTTCGAAGGAGCCACGGGGCGACAGTCTACGGGGCGGCAGGACGGCCACCGACGCCCGGCGCGTATCCTTGGACAACACTTCATCCATGGCGAGGAGCACGGTGACGGATCACAGCGAGGCCACCACACCATTTGCGCGAGGCCGACTGCTTGTGGTCGCCCTGCTCGGCTGGAACGACGCAGGGGACGCCGCGTCGAGCGCCGTCCGCGCGCTGCAGGAGGCCATCGGAGCCGACCGGCTCATCGAGGACATCGACGACGAGTCGTTCTTCGACTACTCGATCCACCGGCCCGTCATGAGGGCCGGTACCGAGGGCGTCCGGAAGATCCAGTGGCCCAGCGTGTCGTTCAGCGGCACGCCGCTCCGTGAGGCCGAGACGGTGGATGCGCCAGCCGAGAGCACGGAGCTTGCTGCTGACGCCGGCCTGTCTGTCAGCTCCGACAACGGAGAGAACGTGTTCGTGCTGATCGGCCCGGAACCGACGCTGCGCTGGCGGAGCTTCACGAAGCAGGTCATCGATCTTTGCGAGCGGGAGGGAATCACGCGCGTCGTGCTGGTCGGCGCGCTGCTCGCGGATGTGCCCCACACCAGACCGATCACGATCTTCATGTCGAGCGACGATGCCGCTGTGCGTGACGAGCTCGATATCGATCGCAGCGAGTACGAGGGCCCGACCGGCGTGCTCTCGGCGATCGGGGAGGAAGCCCGCTCGCGGGACATGCGGGTGCTCTCGCTGTGGGCTTCGGTGCCGCACTACGCGCACCACTCCCCGTCCCCCAAGGCGACGCTCGCGCTCGTCGACCGCTTGACCGAGATCGTCGACGTCTCCATTCCTCACGGCGACCTCGTGACGGAGTCGGCCGAGTGGGAGGCCGAGGTCACCGAGGCGACGGCTCAGGACGACGAGATCGCTCAGTACGTCGGCTACCTCGAGCGGACGCGCGACATGGTCGAGGCACCAGAAGCGTCAGGCGAGGCGATCGCCCAGGAGTTCGAGCGCTTCCTCGAGCAGGCGGCGGGCAAGAAGCCGCAGCCGGGCCCCGCAGCGTTCCCCACGGATCTGTCCGGCACCGCGCAGCGACCGATGGGCGTCGACCGACGGACCACAGCCGACGACGAGGGGGTCGAATCGGACACCGAGTCGAGGCCCGACGAGGATCCCGAGCCGGGCGATGGCGGAGCTGACGACCAGGACGCCGACGACGGCCACGAGCGTCCGGCCTAGGCGGCCACGCGCACGGCGGACCGCCGCGCGCGCATCCAGCCGCCGCTAGTCGGTCGTGAGGTCCAGCCCGAGCAGGGCGTCGACGAGCGCGACGACGTCGGTGTCGCCCGCGGCAGGGGGCGTCGAGACCCACTCGTCAACGATAGCGACGACGCGAGGCGTGTCGAGGTCGTCGGCGATGGCGTCGCGCATCCGCTGGACGACGGCATTGCGGGCTCTTGGGACATTCGGTGGGGGTGAGGCGCGCCGGGTGATGGTTGGCGGGTAGGGGTCGAGGTCCCCGAGGATCAGTAGCGCTAACTGTCTGATCGATTCCGAGGACCTCGACGTGTTTCACCCTACTTCGGGGTGCGCTTCTGCGCGCTCCACTGCCTGCCCTTGCTCGCGCTGTGACCTGTTGCTCGGCCTCGACGGGGTCCATGTTGAGGCTGTCGAGCGGGACGACGGGGTTCTGACGGTCACGGTCTCGAGCCCGACGGTGCCGACGGGTTGTCCCTCGTGCGGGGTCGTCGCGATCGGTCGTGGCAGGCGGCGTCGGGTCCTGCACGATGTCCCCAGTGTTGGGCGGGTGCGGATCGTGTGGCGGCAACGCATCTGGCAGTGCATCGATAGCAGTTGCGATCGGAAGACGTTCGTGGAGCAGGTCTCGACGCTCGTCGCTCCGCGGGGGTCGATCACGAAGCGGGCGGTGGTGTGGGCGATTGTTCAGTTGCGGCGTGAGCACGCGACGATCGCAGGTCTTGCCCGCCAACTCGGGACGTCGTGGAAGACGGTGTGGCGTGCCATCGAGCCCGAACTTCAGCGTCTCGCGGCCGATGAGTCCCGGTTCGAGAACGTCACCACACTCGGGGTGGATGAGCACATCTGGCATCACGTCGACCCCCGCAGGCGTGGCCCGAAGGAGCTGACCGGGATGGTCGATCTCACCCGAGATGACCGCGGAAAGACGCGGGCTAGGCTCCTCGACCTCGTGCCGGGTCGTTCCGGGAAGGCTTACGCGACCTGGCTCGCTGAGCGCGGGGACGCGTTCCGCAAGAACGTGCAGGTGGCAGCGCTGGATCCGTTCGCCGGATACATGAGCGCGATCGATGACCAGCTCGAAGATGCGACCGCGGTCCTTGACGCGTTCCACGTCGTCAAGCTCGGCACCGCCGCCGTCGACGAGGTTCGCCGCCGTGTTCAGCAAGACACCCTCGGGCATCGCGGGAGAAAGGGAGACCCGCTCTACGGCATTCAGACGATCCTCCGCGCGGGAGAGGAGAACCTGACCGAGAAGCAACGAGCCCGCCTCGACACGGCGATCGGGGCCGACCCCGCCCACATCGAGGTGTTCATCGCGTGGCAGTGCGCGCAGGAACTCCGCTCGGCCTACCGCGCGAAGGACCTGGCCGAGGGGCGGCGGATCGCCGTGAAAGTCGCCGAGTCGTTCCATACCTGCCCGATCCCCGAGATCGCCCGCCTGGGGCGCACACTACGACGGTGGCGTGACGCGTTCCTCAACTACTTCACCACCGCACGCGCGAACAACGGCGGCACCGAAGCGATCAACGGGATCATCGAACTCCACCGCCGACTCGCCCGCGGCTACCGCAACCGCCACAACTACCGACTACGCATGCTCCTCGCCGCCGGCGGCCTCACCCCCTGACCCCCACCGAATGTCCCAAGAGCCGCATTGCGCTCGGGTGCCACCGTGTCGTCAGACGACCGAGCCGCGCGCCCGCGCCACTCCTGCAGGCGGACGTTCGAGCGTGCGAGCTCCTCGTCGGTCGACTCCCAGTCGCTGCGGTAGTGGTGCGAGAGCAGCGCGAGCCGGATCGCACCGGGGGCGACCCCGGCCGCGGTGAGCCGTGACTAGCGTTGCTGCTACCGATTGGGGAGCAGCCGGACGGAGAGTATGCAGAACCCAGGCGTCAGACCTACATCGGACACCGCACACGGCACATCATCCGACGTGATCGACGTAATTTCGACGCTGACTTGCCGCCCGGTTGCCTCAGAGAGTTGGGGATCCCACTCCAACAAACACATGATGTCGCCCACTCTGAAGTCACGATCGTTACGTCGCAGCTCATGCACTCGATCGCCAGCTGCGATCGGGCCGAAGAAGCGCGTCCAGCTCTTGAGCTGATGCTCTACGGGTGGTCGTGGTGTGGACATTCTTATGGACTCTCAGTCTCGAGGAAGGTCGTCTGGTCCAGGTTAAGCCTTCTTAGCTGCACCTGGGGGATTGGCTCGCTGTCCAGGACCTCCAAGCTCGGCTTCGGTGATGGCGTCTCGGAGCTGCGAAGTGGCGGTGCCGACACAGGAAAAGCCGTGTTTGAGACGGCCCTCGTCCTCTGTAGCTCGGCAGAAACTGCATCCAAAGAGCCGACACACATCTGGGCAATGCGGCGTATGCGGTCCGTATCTCCAAAGAAGTCTCGGACGTCGCTATCGATGTAGAGCACGGCCACGACCGGATTTATGTTGGAGCCCTCTGCTATGCCGAGTAGGGGAAGAGCTAGGACTGACGTAACCTCGCCTGACATCTCGCGGGCATCCTTTGTAAGGTGAGCCACGAGCATGTCGCTCTGTAGATCCTTCGTGTCCGCGCCAGGGCGACTCCTTACTATCTTGCTAGTTAGATAAGCATGTCCGATAGTCGCAAGCGTTAGTGGAAAAGTTCGTCCTGCAGTCATGCGCTCGCTGCTGACCTGAGAACCGTTGTAGTCACAACACTGTTGAAATACGAGCCTGTCGCCTATTTGTACGACTCGATGCAAGGTTATGCGCAATCGCTCCCGCTCGGGGTGTTCGAGCGAGAGGGCGCCTGCGATAGCGCCGCAAAGTGTTGCAGATACGATCTCTGTGGAGGGTGGAAGGTACTCGCGTCGCCAGTACTTTTTTGTTTCCTCGTTCGCGGGTCGTAAAGTCGTTCCAAAGTAGCCTGGCAGCCAGTAATTCTTTGTCGACTGGGGAGATGTTGAGCCGAATCTCTCTGAAGTTGATTTCCCCTTTTCCAAGCGCGCCTGTAAAGCCGGGCCTAGTACACGCTTGATGCCGAGATCTGGCCGTGGTCCGTGTCGTATCACAACGGCATTGTCACTCACGTGTTCTTCTTGGATCAGATGATCCATCTCGCCGTGCCAGATACTGAAGCCGCCTGATGCGTAAAGCACCCACCCTAGGAGCTGGTTCTGGAAGGAGACGCGCCGATTGAAAAGGGACTCAAAGTCGCCATTCTTCCTCAAATGCAAAATAGCATCGGTGTCATGGCGGAGTCGCTCGTCCATGTCGGCAATGACACGCTCACCTTCATCCGGATGCTCGGACCAAACTCGCCGTAGTTCGGAAATTACGGACACGCCCTCGATGGCAGTCTGCTGTACGCCTTGGAGCGCGCTCAGTAGTGCAGGCTGGCGACCGAAGAGCTCACCGAGGATTCGATCCTGGCGAAAATCCGAAATTCTAATTCGGAACAGATCGATCCACCCACCGTCTCCGGCTCCGGAGACAACGTACGTGCGGCGCCGACGACGCAGAGCGGGCTGAGCCAGAGTTTCATTTCTCCAGTAAGACATGGCTCCGTCGGTCTCAACTCCGAAACCAACGGCGAGGATGATCACGTCGAATTCTTCTCGCAGTCCTCGTTGAGGGCGGTTGCCCTCCGGTACTGATGGTTTCCAAGTCTTTCGTTGCTGACCGATCCATTCGGCCGCAAGTGCAGTGCGGCCACTTTGTTCCTGAACGTCGACTTTAACGGGGGCTGTGTTGCAGAAAAGGCGAACCTTAGCGTATCCAGCGTCCTTCTCGAGATCCTCCCACGCGGTCTTGACTTGAACCACCACATCGCTCGCTCGCGCGGCCGTCCAATTAAGAACCGGCAGTCCAGCACTATGGGCCGAACTACCGTCACGTGGCCACTCGTAGATATGCGGATGAAGCCAGCGTGTATCGTTACCGTGCTGAAGGGGCAACACTGAGTCGCGTTGCTCCAATAGTGTGACTTCCACATTGGCTTCTTTGCTGATCAGGCCAGCGGCAACGGTTAGGCCCGCGAATCCTGCTCCAATAATCGCAATTCGTGTGGTTGAGTCGATGTTGACGATTCCGGTCTCGGTTAGCGCCCAGGCAAGGTTCAGTGCACGCGTCTGTTGCGAAAGGACAGTCACCGAGCTGTCCGACAAGCCAATCGCGAAAACATTTAGTCCCGCGTCGAGACGGTACGTGTCGAGCACTGCGGCAGCATTCGGTTCGGCACTTCTCGGGTCCATCAGTCGACTCTAGCGTGGAATCTCGCCTGCCGACCTGCACTGTGGAAGGACGCGACGATCAGCAGATCTGCAGGGGGTCCGGCTGGCTGAGGGCGCTGACGCTGATACTCGATGCTTCCCTCATCGTTTAATCACATGCGTCGAGTGTGTTCCTCGACTGCCGATCTGTGATCCGACCGAAGTCGAAAGAGACCCGGTTCATCAGAGAGCTGAGTGCAGAACGTCTGATTCTGAGGTTCGGCGCTGCAAGCCGGCGGCTTCAGACCCGAACCATCTACTCGGACCTCGTGAGGTCCAGCCCGAGCAGGGCGTCGACGAGCGCGACGACGTCGGTGTCGCCCGCGGCAGGGGGCGTCGAGACCCACTCGTCAACGATCGCGACGACGCGAGGCGTGTCGAGGTCGTCCGCGATGGCTTCCCGCATCCGCACGACAAACGAGTTCTGCTCAGCCGGGAGCGTGCCCTCAACGGATCGGGCCGCCCGCTCTCGCCACTCCTGCAGGCGGACGCTGGAGCGTGCGAGCTCCTCGTCGGTCCACTCCCAGTCGCTGCGGTAGTGGTGGGAGAGCAGTGCGAGGCGAATCGCCATCGGGTCGACGCCATCGGCCGTCAGCCGAGAGACGAGCACCAGGTTGCCGAGGGACTTCGACATCTTCGTGCCGTCGTAGGCGATGAGACCGGCGTGCGCGTAGGTCCGCGCGAAGTCCGAGGTCGAGCCGCTCCCGCCAGGGGTGACGAGCGACATTGCGTGCGCAGCCGAGAGCTCGTGGTGCGGGAAACGGAGGTCGCGTCCGCCGCCCTGCACCGAGATGGGTGCCCCGAGGGCCCGCGTCGCGATCACCGAGCACTCGATGTGCCAGCCGGGGCGGCCGAGGCCGACTGCGCTCTCGAAGGCCGGCTCCCCCGCCCGAGCGCTGCGCCAGAGCAGCGGGTCAAAAGCGCCGCGCTTGCCGTCGCGGTCAGGGTCTCCCCCGAACTCGACGAACGCCGCCTCCATCTCCGCGGCCGAGTAGCCGGACACGTCGCCCATGGTCCAGTCGCTTGCCGCCTCGGCGGCCGCGACGTCGTAGTACACGTCGCCGAGCTCGGTGACGGCCGCTGGCTGCGCGTCAGTGGCGACCGCGACCCGATAGGCGAGCCCGGACTCGATGAGCGCCGCGATCGCCTCACCGGTCTCGACGATCGTGTCCTGCACCCGCACGTAGGAGTCCGGAGGGAGTACGCGCAGCGCTGCCATGTCTGAGCGGAAGAGGTCGGTCTGCGATGTGGCGATCTCCTGCCAGTCGCGCCCCGTCTTCGCGGCACGCTCGAGCAGTGGGTCGTCGACGTCGGTGATGTTCTGCGCGTAGCGGACCTCGAGGCCCGCGTCCCGCCAGGCGCGGCCCAGCGTATCGAAGGCGACATAGGTCGCCGCGTGCCCCAGGTGCGTCGCGTCGTATGGCGTGATACCGCAGACGTAGAGTGTCGCGACGCCGTCTGGGGTGACGGTGTCCTGCACGCGACCGCTCGCGGAGTCGTAGACCCGGATCGCACCACCGCCGCTGCCACTTACCGAGGGGACGGGAGGAATGGGCCACGAGGGAACGGTTCGCACCGGAACATCCTATGTCGCGCCCCAGCCTCGCTCGCTTCGCGAGACCGCGTCAGCGTGTCAGGGTCACGCAGATCCGCCGGTCGGGTCCATGAGGCCGAACGAGAGCAGGATGATGATGAGGGTGCCGAGCGCGATCCGGTAGACGACGAAGGGCAGGAAGCTGCCCTTGTTGAGGTAGGCCATGAGGTACTTGATGACCACGAGCCCAACCACGAACGAGATGATCGTCGCGATGATCGTGCCGACAACCGGGGCCTCTGCGCCCTCGGCCTCCCCGAAGGCGGAGACGAGCTCGTAGAAGCCCGAGCCGAAGACCGCGGGAACTGCGAGCAAGAAGCTGTACCGCGCCGCGGACGGGCGGTCGTAACCCATGATGCGCCCGGCCGTGATGGTGCCGCCAGAACGGGAGACCCCCGGGATGAGCGCGAGCGCCTGAGCGAAGCCGTAGACGATGCCGTCCCTCGTGTTGAGGTCCTTCAGCGCCTTCGCGCGCTTGCCGAAGATATCGGCGAGACCGAGGATGACACCGAAGATGATGAGCGTGAACGCCACGATCCACAGCGAGCGGAACTGGTCTCGGATGAGGCTCTGCAGCAGGAAGCCGAGGACGACGATCGGAATCGAGCCGAAGATGATCAGCCAGCCCATGCGCGCATCCGGGTCGTTGCGGGGGACGCTGCCGCGCAGCGAAGCGAACCAGCGCGTGATGATGCGCTTGATGTCGCCCCAGAAGTAGACGAGGACGGCGGCCTCGGTACCCAACTGGATGATGGCGGTGAAGGTCGCGCCGGGGTCCTGGACCCCGATCCACTCGCCGACGATGCGAATGTGTGCGCTCGAGGAGATCGGGAGGAACTCCGTGAGCGCCTGTACGAGTCCGAGGATCACGGCGTCAAACCAGCTCATTACCACTGCCTTTTCGAGAGAGTTCCAGTTGCGGGCGCGCGAGAGCACTCGCTTCGGGCCCGGCGCACGCTAACACGAATCGAGTGGCAGCCGCGGAGGGCACCCCGGGGTGCTCGGGATGCGGTGGCGGGCCCACGCGGTGCGGCGGGCCCGCCACCCGATCAGTAGCTGCGCAAGAAGTCGCCGAGCACCTTGCGCCCGAAGACCAGCGATTCGAGCGGGACGCGCTCGTCGACGCCGTGGAACATCGCCGGGAAATCGATGCCCTCCGGCAGGCGTAGCGGGGCGAACCCGTAGCCCTCGATGCCGAGTGTTGCGAGCGCCTTGTTGTCGGTGCCGCCCGAGAGGAAGTACGGGACCACGACCGCCTCTGTGTCGTGGCGCTGGAGCGCCGAAGTCGCGGCATCGACGATCGGACCGGAGACGGGCGCCTGCGTACCGATGCCGCGGAACACCGTCTCGATCTCGATGTCGTCACCGACGATCGCCTGGATCTCCGCGAGCAGCTCGTCTTCGGCGCCGGGGAACGGGCGTGCGTCGATGGCGACGCTCGCCGACTCCGGGATGACGTTGTGCTTGTAGCCGGCGCTGAGCATGGTTGGGTTCGTGGTCGACCGGAGGCTGGCCGTGAGGAAGCCGGACGCGCTACCCGTCGCCAGGACGATCGCGCCAGGCGTCGTCTCCTGCGGGTCGACGTCGAGGAGCCGCGCCAGTTCGGTGATCATCGACGTGGTCGTGTCGTTCAGAAGAACCGGCCACTCGTGCGAACCGAGCTTCGCGATCGCCTGCGCGAGCCGCGTTACGGCGTTCTCGGCTGCGGGGATGACTCGTGAGCCGTGTGCCGCTCGGCCCTTCGCGTGGAGGCGAAGCCAAAGGAGCGCCTTCTCCCCCGTCTGCAGAAGGTAGGCGCGCTTGCCGCCGACCGTGATCGAGTAGCCACCGACCTCGGAGATCGCCTGGGTCGCGCCGGCGAAGAGCTCCGGGTGGTCGCGGGCGATGGGCTCCGAGCCGAACTGGCCGCCGTTTTCCTCATCGGCGAAGAACGCGAGCACAAGCTCGCGCTCGGGGAGCTCCCCTGCGCCGAGGATCTCCTCGACGGCGGTCAGGATCATGGCGTCCATGTTCTTCATATCGACGGCCCCACGCCCCCACAGGAGGCCGTCCTTGATGACTCCCGCGAACGGGTCGACGCTCCAGTTGCCGGCCTCGGCGGGAACGACGTCCGTGTGGCCGTGCACAACGAGTGCTGGCTTGTCGGTGTTGCGCCCGGGGATGCGTGTGAAGATGCTCGGGCGTCCCGGCGCGGCCTCGATCGTGGTCACGTCGAGCCCCAGCGCCTGAAGGCGGGCCTCAAGGTACTGCGCGGCCTCGGTCTCACCCTTTGATCGGCCTTCGCCGTAGTTGGTGGTGTCGAGCCGGATGAGGTCCTGGGTGGTTGTGACGGTGGGGTCGAGTTCGAGGGAGTCAGCCATGCCCCAACGCTACCTCCGAGGCCAACTCTGCCGTCGCGAAGGCACTCTGGATGTCCTCGCGACGCGCCCGGGATGCACGCATTTCGGCCTCGATTCGCGTTTCGCCGGAATCCTGGTAATGTTTCTCCTCGTGCTCAACAGCACAACCTGCGCGGGTGGCGGAAATGGCAGACGCGCTAGCTTGAGGTGCTAGTGCCCGTATTAGGGCGTGGGGGTTCAAGTCCCCCCTCGCGCACAGGTTGAAAGGCCCGGGAGTTTTCTCCCGGGCCTTTCGTGTTTTCTGCTGCAGGTGACGGCTCCCCGCAGCGCGCGTGCATCCAGCGACGGCGCGAAGACTCGATTTCCTCGACTGACTCACCACGTAGTGAGGTGCCGCGGAGGGAAACACTCGGCAATGTTGGCTTGCAAGGAAGCCGCCGGCGCGTGACGCTCGAGGTTGCCCATCCCCCGTCATCACAGGAGTGCACCAGTGTCAGCTGAAACCACGTCGCTCGTGAACCACGCGCAGATCGACCAGACCGAGCTCTCCGAGAGCTTCCGCTCCCTGTTCCGCCAGCACCCCTCGGGTGTCGCGGTGCTCACGGCTGAGAGCGCAGATGGTCCTGTCGCGATGACGATCACCTCGCTCACGTCGGTGAATGCCTCCCCAGCCCTCGTGGCCTTCTCGCTCTCAAAGGCGTCCTCCGCAACGCCGGGCATCCTTTCGTCGTCGAGCATCCTCGTGCACTTCATCGACGAGGCGTCGCTTGCCGTCGCGCAGGTCGCCTCGACGAGCGGCGTCGACCGATTCGCGGACCGGGACAGCTGGGGCTACCTGCCGAGCGGTGAGCCGCACTACAAGGCCGTCCAGCGCTGGGCCAGAGGCAGCGTCCGCAGCACGCTCGACGTCGACGGGGCCGTGCTGGTTGTGCTCGACGTTGTCGAGGCACGGGACGGAAGCGCCGAGTCCGCACCGGAGGACACGGGTGTCGTCTACCGCAATCGCGTCTGGCGCAAGCTCGGCGCTCCACACAGCTGACAGGTCGGAGGGTGCCCGTCGGGTAGTTTGGGGTCGCAGCACAGCGCCGAGCATTCGCGCGTGAACTGCTTCGACGCTCCAAGACCGAGAAGGATCTCCTCGAACCATGCCTGGCCTCGCCACAGCCGTCCTGCACGCCGCTAGTTCGGGAGGGGGCGCCGTCGAAGAAGCGACAGGCGGAATCTTCGGGGTCATCTCCGACTGGGCGATCGACATCATGGGCACCATCGGCGCTCCTGGCGCAGGCATCGCCGTGGCGCTCGAGAACCTCTTCCCGCCGATCCCCTCGGAGATCATCCTGCCGCTCGCGGGGCTGGCCGCGCACCAGGGCAAGTTCACCGTCATCGAGGCGATCATCTGGACCACGATCGGCTCCGTCGTCGGCGCCTACGCGCTGTACTGGCTGGGCCGCTGGCTTGGCCACAACCGCATGGTGTGGATCGCGCGGAAGATCCCGCTCGTCGACGCGGCCGACGTCGTCAAGACGACAAACTGGTTCAAGAAGCACGGCAAGAAAGCCGTCTTCTTGGGCCGGTTCCTGCCCATCTTCCGCAGCCTGATCTCGATTCCGGCCGGTATCGAGCGGATGCCGGCGCTCCAGTTCGGGTTGCTGACGCTCGCGGGTTCCGCGATCTGGAACACCGTCTTCGTCATGGCCGGCTACCTACTCGGCGATTCGTGGGAGCAGATCCTCATCTACGCGGATGCGCTCAAGTACCTCGTGTACGCCCTCGTCGCGGGCGCCATCATCTGGTTCCTCGTCGTGAAGATCCGCGGTCGCGTGCAGCGGGGCGGTCACTCCGCCTGAGGCGCTGCCTGCAAGCCCGAGAGGACGCCCGCGACGAGCTGGCGTCCTCTTCTCGTGTCTCTCGTCCTAGGCGCGCATACGTCGGCGGAGAACGTCGATGCGTGCCTGGATCTGCGAGACGGTGGCCTGCCCAACTGCTGGCCCGCCGCAGCTGCGACGCAGCTCGGCGTGGACGATGCCGTGTGGCTCCCCCGACTGCTTCGAGTAGACGGAGACGAGGCTGTTGAGCAGCGTGCGCTGCTCCTTGAGCGTTCGGTGCAGGGCCTGCGGCGGTGCGGGTGCGGGCGGCCCCGCCTTGACGCGGGATTCCTGGATGCGCCCCTGCTTGGCCTGTCGCTGCGAGAGGACGGAACGCACCTGGTCGGCGTCGAGGATGCCAGGCAGCCCGAGGAACTCCAGCTCCTCCTCGCTGCCGACCTCCGCGGCATAGCCGAAGTCGCCTCCGTCGTACAGGACCTTGTCGAAGAGCGCCTCGCTGGAGATGGCCTCGAAGGTGAACTTCCCGAGCTCGTCTGAGGTTTTGTCCGGCCGCTCGGCGGCCGCCATCATGTCTTCCTCAGGAGCCCTCGAGTCATCGGCGTCTGCGAGCCTGTCGAGCGCGTGGTTGCGCTCCATCTCCAGGGCGTGCGCGAGCTTCGTGAGCTGCGGCACGCTCGGGACAAAGACCGTCGCCGTCTCGCCCTTCTTGCGGGCGCGGACGAAACGGCCGATCGCCTGCGCGAAGAACATGGGCGTCGAGGCGTTGGTGGCGTAGACGCCCACCGCAAGGCGCGGCACGTCGACTCCCTCTGACACCATGCGGACGGCGACCATCCAACGTTCGTCGCTTGTCGAGAACTCGGTGATGCGGTCGGACGCCCCCTTGTCATCGGAGAGGATGAGCGCGGGCTTCGTGCCTGTGATGGTCTTCAGGATCGCCGCATAGCCCTTGGCCGCGGCATGGTCGGTCGCGATCACGAGGCCGCCAGCGTCTGGCACTTCCTGGCGCACTTCGCTGAGGCGCTGGTCGGCGGCCTGGAGCACCTGCGGGATCCACTGCCCCTCGTGGTCGAGTGCCGTGCGCCAGGCCTGCGAGACGATGTCCTTCGTGTTGTCTTCGGCCAGGCCTGCAGACATCTCCTCGCCCTGCGTGTCACGCCAGCGCACATTGCCTGCGTACGACATGAAGAGCACCGGGCGAACCACGCCATCCTCGAGCGCCCGCCCGTAGCCGTACGAATAGTCGGTGAGCGAGGTGCGGATGCCGTCTTCATTCGGCGCGTACGTGACGAACGGGATCGGGGCCGAGTCGGACCGGAACGGAGTGCCCGTGAGCGAGAGGCGGCGGTCTGCGTGGCCGAACGCCTCCCGGATCGCGTCGCCCCAGCTCAGCGCGTCTCCGCCGTGGTGCACCTCGTCGAGGATCACGAGCGTTCGCCCGGAGGCCGTCAGATGGCTGTGCACGCTCGGCTTCATCGCCACCTGCGCGTAGGTCACGGCCACGCCGTGGAACTGGCGTGAGTGGATGCCCTGGTTGTTGCCGTAGCGAGGGTCGATCCGGATGCCGACGCGTGCAGCGGCTTCTGCCCACTGCGTCTTGAGGTGGTCGGTCGGGGCAACGATCGTGATGCGGTCGACGGCACGCCGCTGGAGGAGCTCGGTCGCGAGGCGCAGCGCGAAGGTCGTCTTGCCTGCACCCGGAGTCGCCGAGGCAAGGAAGTCCCGCGGCTCGGACTCGAAGTAGACATCGAGGGCCTCTGCCTGCCAGGCGCGCAGCCTTCCGGCCGTGCCCCACGGGGCGCGCTGCGGGAACGACGGGGAGAGGTGCTCCGCGGCGAACGTGCCGACCTGGTGACCGTAGCGGGAGCCGTCGTGGCTGGAGGAGTGCGCTTCCTGGACGGCCTCGCGTTCGGTCATAACTGCTGTGCGTTCCTTTCGAAGCCTGGGGGCCTAGCCGCTCAGGGCTTCCGCCGTTCTAGCGGACTTGTGGTGGATCTTGGATGGGGCCGAGCCGGTGGCCCGCGTGCAGCCGGCGGACGGCCCGCTCGTTGGACGGGTGCAGCCCGCCCGCAAGCACGTCCCGCAACAGGCGCGCGAGCTCGTGTCCGGAACGGTAGCCGCTGCCACCGACAATCCCGAGCGCGTCGTGCGTCGTGGCCGTCGCGGCGGCGACCGCTTCATACTTCGCCATCGTCAGGCGCGCGAACCAGGCGTCGCCGTGTGGCGCCCCCTCGTCGACATCGCGAGCGATGGACTCAACGAGGGTACGCGCTGCGAGCTGTCGAATGCTCATTCTGGCGATTTCTTCTCGAACTTGCACGTCGTCGGCGAGCCGGATCCCGCCCTGCGTCGAACTCGTCCGGTGCTTCGCGGCATCGATCGCCAGCTCGAGCGCCCGGTCGCCAATCCCGACGTAGCAGGAGGCGACGAGAAGCAGGAAATTCGAGTGCACGGCGAAGATGTGCGGCTCGCCGTTCGGGCCGACGGGGAGACGAGCAATCACTCGTTCCGGCGGGATCAGCGCGCCTTCAAGCGACGTGGAGCAGCTCTGCGTCGCGCGCATCCCGAGCGTGTCCCAGTCGTCGTGGATGCGCACCCCGTCATCGTCGCGCCGCAGCACGCCGTGCACGAGCGCTGGAGTATCGCCCGTGTCGTCACGGCCGAACGTGACGAGCCTCGTCCAGACAGGCGAGAGGGACGTGAAGATCTTCATGCCGTGGAGCCGATAGCCGCCGTCGCTCTGCGGTTCCGCGCGGACGTTCGAGTCGTAGAGCACCGCGTCGTTGCCAATTTCAGAGATCGCAAGGGCGTAGGTCTCCCCCGCGACGATCTCGCGCATCATCCAGTCGAGAGCGTCATCACCCGACTCGTGCCTCGACCGAGCGATACCCGAGACGACGTGGTGCATGTTGACGGCGAGCGCGGTCGCGGGCGCTGCAGCAGCGAGTCGCGCCTGGCACTTGACGGTCTGCTCCAGCGATGCTCCCGTGCCGCCGAAGTCGCGGGGAACGAGGAGGCGGAGGTAGCCCGTATCGCGCAGGGCCTCGAGATCGTCGGTGGGGAACGAATTCTCCGCGTCGTGGCGGCTCGCGCGCTGGTTGAGCACCTCGAGCAGGTCGTCGGCCAAAATGGATCTCGGGTCTGAAGCTGGCATGTCCACCACGCTACTCGTCAGTGCTTCGACCTCAATGAAGAAGTCGCGGCCGACGAGGGTCTAGTCTTCAGTTCCGATCGAGGAGAGAAACAGCGAGATGTCAGAACGCGAACTCATTCCCTGGAGCCGCTACGTCGCCCTCGGCGATTCCTTCACGGAGGGCGTCGGAGACCCGGAACCCACTGCTCCTGGCGGCCTTCGAGGCTGGGCCGACCGTGTCGCCGAAGAACTCGCCGCGCACCGCTCCGATTTCGCCTACGCGAACCTCGCCGTCCGCGGGCGGCTGCTCGATCAGATCGCCGAGGAGCAGCTCGAACCGGCTCTTGAGCTCAAGCCGGACCTCGTGACGATTTCCGCTGGCGGCAACGACATCATCCGCCCCGGAGCCGATCCAGACGCGATCGCCGCGCGCTTCTCGCGGCTCGTCGGCTCGCTGCGCAAATCAGGTGCAACGGTTGTCGTCTTTACTGGGGTCGACACCAAGTTCGCGCCAGTGTTCTCCTCGATGCGTGGCAAGATCGCGATCTACAACGAGCACATCCGCGGCATCGCCGAGTACCACGACTGCATCGTCGCGGACCAGTGGGCACTGCGGGCCATCCAGAGGCCGAGCATGTGGGTCAGCGACCGACTGCACCTCAACTCGTACGGGCACCACGAGGTGGCGCGAATGGTGCTCGACGCGCTTAACGTCGAGAACGAGCTCGTCGCTATGCAGCCAGCCCCCGCGCGGCCCGCCAGGTGGCGCGAGGCGCGCGCTCAGGACATGGTCTGGGCACGCGAGCACCTGGTGCCCTGGGTGCTCCGCCGACTCCGGAACGAGTCGTCCGGCGATAACGTGATCGCCAAGCGCCCGTTCGCGGAACCCTTCTCCTTCGGCAGGGACGACACGCCTACCCAGTGAGCGCGTAGAGCGCCACTGCGCTCGCCGCTGCGACGTTGAGCGAGTCGACTCCGTGGAGCATGGGGATCGTGACGGTGGTCGTCGCCGCGCTGAGTGCGCCGCGACTGAGCCCGTCCCCCTCGGTGCCGAGCATGATCGCGACGCGGTCGGGTCGGTTTGAGGCGTACTCGCGCAGCGAGACCGCGTTGTCGTCGAGGGCAAGCGCAGCGACGTCGAAACCGGCGTCGGCGAACAGCTTTGCGGCCTCCCCCCAGGCTGGGAGGCGCGTCCAGGGCACCTGGAAGACAGTGCCCATGCTGACTCTCACGCTTCGTCGATAGAGCGGGTCGGCGCACTCCTGGGTGACCAGCACGGCGTCCGCGCCGAGGCCCGCAGCGGCGCGGAAGACAGCGCCGACGTTCGTGTGGTCGACGAGATCCTCGAGGACAACCACGGTCTTCGCCCCGGAGAGGAGCTCGGCCGGGTCGCGGAGGGCAGGGCGGTGCATGGAGGCGAGCGCTCCCCGGTGCATCCGGAAGCCCGTGAGCTGCTCAAGCTGCTCGCTGGTGCCGACGAAGACAGGGACGTCAGGGAAGGGCTCGAGCAGCGGCTCGACGGTCGGCAGCCACTGCTCCATGAGCAGGAGCGACCGCGGCGTGTGTCCGGCGCGCAGGGCTCGCTCGATAACCTTCGGCGACTCGGCGATGTAGAGGCCGCCCTCTGGCTCGAGCCGCCTGCGAAGCGCGACGTCGGTCAGCCGGGAATAGTCGTCGAGTCCAGACTGTTCGAGTGAGCGGACGGATGGGGCCGCACGTGGCCAATCGGTCGGCTGGAGAGGGGTCAGGCGCATGGAGGCAATCCTGTCAGAAGCGAGCGGAGCCGGGGCGGCGCGGTCGCGAGTAGAAGGGCTCGCTCGTGCTGCCGACGTGCTCACGGATCGCACGTTCGCCGTGCTGACGGGCGCTGGCCTCTCGACCGACTCCGGCATCCCGGACTACCGCGGCGACGGCAAGGCGCCGCGGATCTCGCCTATGACGATCCAGCAGTTCATGTCGGACGAGTCGATTCGCCGGCGGTACTGGGCGGGCGCTGCAGTCGGTGCTGCTCGATTCGCCGGAGCCGAGCCGAACGCAGGCCACCTCGCGCTGGTCGAGCTCGAGCAGCATGGGGCCGCCACGGGTGTCGCCACCCAGAACGTGGATGGGCTCCACCTGCGCGCTGGGAGCCGAAACGTCGTCGAGCTGCACGGCAGCATGCGGACTGCGAGCTGCACCAATTGCGGCCATGAGATCTCGAGGGCGGCTCTGCTCGCGGACATCCTCGAATCCTCGCCAGGTATCGCCGAGCTCGCCGCGGACGCAAGCAGCCGACCCGACGGTGACGCCGACGCCAGCGGCACCGAGATCGAGACGCTGCCGTCCTGCCCCGTCTGCGGCGGCATCCTGCAGCCTGACGTCGTGATGTTCGGCGACGTCGTGCGCCCAGACGTCGCCGAGCGCGCCAGACAGCTCGTCGACGGGGCAGACGCCCTGCTTGTCGCGGGCACGTCCCTCGTCGTCAACACCGGGCGCAGGCTGGTCCACCGCGCTGTCGCCGCGAACAAGCCAGTCGTGCTGTTCAATCGCGGCGACGCCGCCATCGAGCACCTGGCGTCCGTCTACGTCGAAGGTGGAACCTCGGAGTCGCTCGCCGACCTCGCTGCGCGGCTCACTTCGGAGTCCTAGGAACGCGCCGAGCTGTCAGGCGCGGCGCAGCTCGGCTACCTGTCGGCACGCCTCGAGCAGCTCGGAGGCCGAGCGCTCCCACGCGTACTCCCCCGCCCGCCCCACTCCTGCTTCCGACGCGGCGCTCCACGCCGCGGGATCGTTCTGGAGCCGCCTGGCCATGGTGGCCAGCAGACCGGCATCGTCCGCAGGGAAGTACCGGGCCGCGGTTCCGCCGACCTCTCTGAAGATCGGGGTGTCGCTCACCAGGATGGGCGTGCCCGCAGACATCGCTTCCACGAGCGGGAGCCCGAAGCCCTCGCTCTTCGAGGCCGTCACGAGCGCTGTCGCTCCGTGGAGGAGCGACCGGTACTCTTCGTCGCTGACTCCCTGGTGGGCGACGATCGATCCTGCGGGTGCGATCGCCTCGAGCTCGGCCAGCGTGCGTGCATCCGCCTTCGAGCAGAGGTGGAGGCGCCAGCCAGGCAGGTCCCGCATGGCGCGAGCGAGCGTCTCCACGTTCTTGTACGGCATGAACGAACCCATGTAGACGAGGTTCGGCTCGCTCGGGGGCGTCGATCTGGGGGCGGAGGCGAACGCGGGGTCGGGTGCGTTGGGAACGAGCGGGATCGGTTTTCGAGTCAGCCTGTTGGCGCGCAACAGCTCGCGGGTTGTCGCCGAGACGACCGCCACCTGGTCGGCGCCTCGCAGGAGCAGCCGCTGCGGCCAGAAGGACAGGTGGTAGACGCGCCACAGTGCCCGGACGTACCAGGGCAGGAACTGCGGCGGTTTCGGGTGCTCGTAGTAGATGAGGTCGTGGATCGTCAGGATGAGGCCGTAGTCGCGCCCGATCGAGCCCATCGTCTGCATCGGGCTCACGACGACGTCAGGGTCCAGGCGGTTCACCTGTCTGGCTACGAGCGGCTCGACGGCCGAGGTGGGCGCGCTGATGAGCTCGTGTGGCAGGTCGGGCAGCATCGGTAGCTGCCGTTCGTCCGAGATGAGCATGGTCACTGGGTGCAGGGCGGAGAGCGCTCGAACGAGCTCTGCAGAGTATCGGGAGATGCCGTCGTGGCGGTCTATGCGCACGTAGCGGCAGTCGAAGAGGAGCTTCACCTCGTCCGCTCCGCGTCGTCCTCGACCCGTGCTTCGTTGATGCCTGTCTCGCCGTCGATGCCTGTCTCGCCGTCGATGAAGGTGGAGATGAGGCGGGCCGCAGCGATGGGAGTCTCGTAGTGCACGAGGTGGCCCGTGCCCGCGATGACATGCAGCGGCAGGTCCGCGACCCGGGCGAGCTCGAGTTGCGCCTCGAGCGGCGCGATGTCGTCGAGCGCACCTGCGATGAGCACGGTGGATGACGGGAGCTCGGTTGCATGCGCGAGCACGGAATCGGACACGGATGCTCTGAAGGCCGCGAGGAGCGTGTCCCGGTCGGAGAAGTCAGAGAAGTGGCGCTCGTGCTCGGCGTGGATCCAGGCCCGCAGCGGCTTCGACTTGGTCTTGGCCATGACCTCGCTCATGACGCGCGTGATGAGCGGATGGGACAGGAGGAGTTGACCGGCAGGCGCGGGGAGGCGGGAGCCGAGCCAGTAGTAGAAAATCGCGAGCCTCGTCAGGATCGCCTGCGGTCCTTCCAAGGCGGGCGACGCGATGGGGTTGACCAGGACGAGGCGACGCTCGCCGATGGCGGCTTGCCTGCGGGAGATCACGAGCGAGCCGAACGAATGACCGAGGACGATCGCGTCGCCCGCGGGGTCGACCTGCTCGAGGAAGGCCTCGAGCCAGGCCGAGTAGTCGTCGAGCGAGTGGCCACGCTCGAGCGGTGCCGACGCGCCGAACCCTGGCAGGTCGGGCGCGATGAAGCGAACCCGCGGGAGTCGCTCGACGACCGGAAGGAGCCCGTGGTGGGTGCCCCGGAAGCCATGCACCAGCACGACGGTCGCCGCTGCGTCAGCGGCGGCGGGGCCGATCTCCCACCAGGCGCACTCTGAGCCGAGGACGTGCGTCGTGTGGGCGAGCGACGGGGACTCAGGAGTGGCTGCGAGAGCTGAGGAAGGCATCGTGCAAGAGTGTACCGAGCAGGGCGGGAGGCCGTGCTCAGGCGCGTCCGTGCTCCGGCGGGGAACCTGCGTCTGCAAGATGACTTCGAGGTGGGATGAGGAAGCAATGACCGAGTGGACGAAGCGGATCGCGGTGTTCGACCTCGAGACGACGGGCATCGACGTCGAGAATGACCGGATCGTCACGGCCTTCGTCGGCCTGATCGACGGCGAAGGCACCGTCGAGCGCGGAACGGACTGGCTCGCTGACCCTGGTATGCCCATCCCGGAGCGCGCCGCCGCGGTGCACGGCATCACGACGGAGATCGCGCAGGCCGAAGGTCGCCCAGCTCTGGAAGTCGTCACGGAGCTTCGTGCAGCCCTCGACTGGATAGCGAGGCACCGGGTTCCCCTGGTCATCTACAACGCACCATACGACCTCACTCTGTTCGCTCGGGAGTGCGCGCGTCACGGCATCGAGCCGGTCGTGTTCACCGAGCAGGTCGTCGATCCTCTGGTCATCGACCGCGCGCTCGACCGCTACCGAAAGGGAAAGCGGACGCTCACGGACACGTCGATTTTCTACGGCATCGAGCTCATCGACGCCCACTCCGCAGGTGACGACGCCGTCGCGGCTGGTCAGCTCGCGCTTGCCCTCGCCGCGAAGTACCCGTCCGAGCTCGGCATCCCGCTGCCGGAGCTGCACACGAAGCAGATCACGTGGGCGGCAGATCAGGCTCGGGACTTCGAGGCCTACATGCGGGCGAACCGCGACCCAGACTTCACCGCCGACGGCGCGTGGCCCGTGCGCACGGCTCCCTGAGCCTCTGGCACGTCCGCACTGCGGCTCAAGTCGGCCGGTCGGCGGGACGCGCGGCAGTCGGCAGGAGACGCGAAAGGGCGGCACCGAATCGGTGCCGCCCTTTCGCGTGAGCAGGTGCTCGTCTGCGATGCAGAGAGACTACTTGCTGCCGCCGCCGAACTTTGCGTAGCGGTTCTTGAACTTCTCGACACGACCGGCCGAGTCCATGATGCGCTGCTTGCCCGTGTAGAACGGGTGCGAAGCGCTGGAGATCTCCACGTCGATGACTGGGTACGTGTTGCCGTCTTCCCATTCGATCGTCTTGGCGCTCGAGACCGTGGAACGGGTGAGGAACTTCTCCCCCGATGCGAGGTCGTTGAACACCACCGTGTTGTAGGTGGGGTGGACGTCAGCCTTCATAAGGGTTCCTTCAACGAGTTTGATGAGCAGAATCGGACCACGGGTCCTGAGCCAAAGAACAACTTTAGCAGATGAGGACGAGTGGGTGTCAGTTCGACGCGCGGGCGGCGTAACGGCCGTCCGCGTTCGTGACGTGCAGGGGAAGACCGAACGTAGTCTCGAGGTTCGCGCTCGTGAGCACTTCGGCAATGGGTCCAGCGGTGACGACCTTGCCCTCGCGCAGCAGCAGCACGTGGGTGATGCCCACTGGAATCTCTTCGACGTGGTGCGTGACCATGACGATGGCTGGCGCGTACACGCTCTGCGCGAAGCTGGAAAGCGCCGCGAGGAGGTTCTCCCGCGAACCGAGATCGAGGGACGCGCTCGGCTCGTCGAGCAGAAGCAGCTCGGGATCGGTCATGATCGCCCGTGCGATGAGCGTGCGCTTCTGCTCGCCGTCGCTCAGGGTGCCGAAGTCGCGCTCGGCGAATTCGCCGAGGTTCCACTCTTCGAGCACCCGCTGCGCGCGCCGCTCGTCGATCTCCTCGTAGTCCTCGTTCCACCTGCCCGTGACGGCGTAGGAGGCGGTGAGTGCCACGTCGATGACTCGCTCGTCGCCCGGGATGCGGCGCGCCATGGCGCTGGACGCGACGCCGATGCGCGGGCGCAGCTCGAAGACGTTCGTGCGTCCGAGACGCTCGCCGAGCACGTCGACCTGCCCCGTTGTCGGGTGCTGGGTCGCAGAGGCCAGCGAGAGGAGCGTGGACTTGCCTGCCCCATTGGGGCCAAGCACCGCCCAGCGCTCCGACTCGTCGACGTTCCAGGTGACATGGTCGAGGATCGGACGACCGTTGCGAACGACTGTTGCGTCGTTGAATTCGAGAACCGTTGCCATATGCCTAAGCCTAAACGCGGCTCACGTGCAGGCTTCGGCGGCGCACCGCGTCAGCCAACGAGCTGGTCGTAGATCGCGATGGTCTCGTCGCTGATGCGGCGCCACGTGAACTCGCGCTCGGCGCGTTCCCGTCCGGCCTTGCCGTAGCGTGCCGCCGTCTCGGGGTCGCTGACGACCTCCGTCAGGACTCTCGCGAGGTCGGCGACGAACTTGTCGGGGTCGACGGGCGTTCCCGTTCCGTCGGTGACCTGCTCGATGGGCACAAGCCGTCCCGTGACGCCGTCGTCGACGACCTCGGGGATGCCACCGGTCGCGGTGCCGACGACGGCGGTGCCGCAAGCCATGGCCTCGAGGTTCACGATGCCGAGCGGCTCGTAGATCGACGGGCAGGCGAACACGGTGGATGCGGAGAGGGCCGTCATGATCTCTCGCTTGCTCAGGTGCCGTGCGAGCCAGACGACGCCATCGCGTTCGGTCTGGAGCTGCTCCACGAGGCCGGAGACCTCAGCTTCGATCTCCGGAGTGTCAGGAGCGCCGGCGCACAGGATGACCTGTACCTCTGGTGGGAGTTCCCGAACGGCGCGCAGGAAGTACGGCAACCCCTTCTGTCGAGTGATTCGGCCGACGAACACAACAGCCGGACGATCGGGATCGATGCCGAGCTCGCGCGCCGCGTCGGGATCTTCCACTCGCTGCCAGGTGTCGAGGTCGATGCCGTTGTAGACCACTTCGACCTTCTCCGGGTCGAGGTTCGGGTATGCGCGGAGAATGTCGGCTCGCATCCCGTGGCTCACCGCGATGATGCGGTCCGCGTGTTCGTACGAGACCTGCTCGATCCAACTTGACAGGCGGTATCCGCCGCCGAGCTGTTCGGCTTTCCATGGACGCAGCGGTTCGAGGCTGTGCGCGGTGATGACGTGCGGGATGCCGTGCAGGAGCTTCGCCACATGGCCTGCGGCGTTTGCGTACCACGTGTGCGAGTGCACGAGATCGGCGCCCTCGATGTCGTTCGCGATCTCGAGGTCGGTGCCGAGGAAGCCGAGCGCGGGGTTCGCGGAACGCAGCGCCGGTGGCGTCGTGTAGGCGTACGTCTGCTGCTCGTCACGGGCCTCGCCGAAGCAGCGGACGTTGACATCGATGTCGCGCCTCATCGCCTTGACGAGCTCGGTGACGTGGACTCCTGCCCCGCCGTAGACGGCCGGTGGATACTCGCGTGTTACCAGATCTACTCTCACGGGCTACACGGTAGTACAGCGGGGCTGTGAACCCCTAAGCTTGAGTCATGTCACAGGCAAAGGTGTTCGGCATCGTTCTCGCTGGCGGTGAGGGGAAGCGGCTCATGCCGCTCACTGCAGACCGGGCAAAGCCCGCTGTGCCCTTCGCAGGCCAGTATCGACTCATTGACTTCGCGCTCTCGAACCTGGTGAATTCCGGGCTTCACAAGATCGTCGTCCTGACGCAGTACAAGTCCCATTCGCTGGACAGACACGTGTCGCACACGTGGCGCCTCCCTGCGATGCTCAACTCCTACGTCGCCTCCGTGCCGGCGCAGCAGCGGCTCGGCAAGCGCTGGTTCTCCGGTTCTGCCGACGCCATCAGGCAGAGCCTGAACCTCATCAACGATGAGTCGCCAGACATCGTCGTCGTGGTCGGCGCAGACCACGTCTACCGCATGGACTTCTCGCAGATGATCGACGCGCACATCGCGTCAGGGCGCAGCGCGACGGTCGCCGCAATCCGGCAGCCGATCTCCCTCTCCGACCAGTTCGGTGTCATCGACGTCGACCCGGACGACCGCACGCTCATCCGCGAGTTCCTCGAGAAGCCGGAGGACGCGCAGGGACTCCCCGACAGCCCAGGCGAGATCCTCGCTTCAATGGGCAACTACGTCTTCACGGCAGACAAGCTCGTCGAGGCTGTCATCCGCGACTCCACGCTCGAGGATTCGAAGCACGACATGGGCGGTGACATCATCCCGAGCTTCGTCGCTCAGGGTGACTGCGGCGTCTACGACCTCAAGGACAACGTCGTTCCCGGATCCACCGAGCGCGACCGCGACTACTGGCGCGACGTCGGCACGATCGACTCGTTCTACGACGCGCACATTGACCTCATCTCCACGCTGCCGATCTTCAACCTGTACAACGAGAAGTGGCCGATCTTCGCGCAGCAGCTGAACTCGCCACCCGCGAAGTTCGTCCGCGACAGCCGTGGCTCGACGGGAACCATGATCGACTCGATCATCTCGCTCGGCTCGGTCATCTCGGGTGCGCACATCGAGCGAAGCGTGCTCGGGCCGTGGGACAAGGTCGAGTCTGGGGCCGCAGTCGTCGACTCCATCCTCTTCGACCGAGTGAACGTGCAGGCAGGTGCCGTGGTGCGGCGCGCGATCCTGGACAAGAACGTCATCGTCAAGGAAGGCGCCTCTGTCGGCGTCGACCGTGAGCACGACCTTCGCCGCGGGTTCACGGTCACCGATTCTGGCCTCACGGTCGTGGAGAAGTTCGGGATCGTCGAGCCGTGACGTCGGGCACGGCCGCTCGCGCCCCGTTCCTGGTGCTCCTCGACGTGGACTCGACCCTGATCGAGGACGAGGTCATCGAGCTGATCGCCGACTACGCCGGTGTGACCGCAGAGGTGACCGAGGTCACCGAGCGGGCCATGGCTGGCGAACTCGATTTCGAGGAGAGCCTGCGTCATCGCGTGGCGTTGCTCGAGGGCGTCTCCGCGGCTGACGTCGCGTCGGTCGTCGATCGGGTCGTCGTCACCGAGGGCGTACCAGAGCTCGTTGCCGGCGTACACGATGCCGGGGGGTACATCGCAGCCGTGTCGGGCGGGTTCCACGAAATCCTCGATGAGCTCGCCGACAGGCTCGGGCTCGATCGGTGGCGCGCCAATCGGTTCGAGATCTCCGACGGAAAGCTCACAGGTCGGGTCTCCGGTCCCATCATCGGCCGTGAGGCGAAGCGCGAGACGCTGCTCGAATGGGCGGAAGAACTCGGTGTCGACCCATCGCGCACGGTCGCGATCGGCGACGGGGCCAACGACCTCGGGATGATGTCGGCCGCAGGACTCTCGGTTGCGTTCGACGCGAAGCCCGTGGTGCGCGAGCAAGCTCATGTGAGTCTCCCTGACCGTGACATGCGGCAAGTGCTGCACGTGCTCGGTCTGGCAGGCTGAAGCAAGAACGACAGGAGAAGGGCCGCGCGGATGCGCGCATCCGGTCGGCCCTTCGTCTGTGCTCTCGGCGAGACGCCGCTCGCTAGTGCCCCATGCCGAGCCCGCCGTCGACCGGAATGACGGCACCTGAGATGTACCCCGCGTCGTCGCTCGCGAGCCAAGCTGCCGTCTTCGCGATCTCGCCGACGCTGCCGTAGCGCGCGGCCGGAATCTGCGAGAGGTATTCCTTCTTCGTCTCCTCGGGGAGCACGGCGGTCATCTCTGTCTCGATGAACCCGGGGGCGATGACGTTGGCCGTGATGCCGCGCGAACCGAGTTCACGGGTCAGTGAACGCGCCATGCCGACGAGGCCCGCCTTCGCGGAGGAGTAATTGATCTGGCCCGGTGAGCCGAAGAGCCCCACGACGCTCGAGATGAAGATGACGCGACCGAAGCGTGCCTTGAGCATGCCCTTCGACGAGCGCTTCAGTACGCGGAAGACGCCGGTGAGGTTGGTGTCGATGACCTGCTGGAAGTCATCCTCGGACATGCGGAGGAGCAGGTTGTCCTTCGTGATGCCGGCGTTGGCGATGAGCACCTCGACGGCGCCGAACTCCTGCTCGACCGCCTTGAAGGCAGCGTCGACGCTAGCCGAGTCAGTGACGTCGGCCTGCACGGTGAGGGAGCCCTCCGGCCCGCCCTCCCCCGAGCGCGAGGTCACCGCGACGCGGTGCCCCAGGCTGACGAAGTGTGCGGCGATGGCGAAGCCGATGCCGCGGTTTCCTCCCGTGACGAGGACGGTTCTTTGGGTCATGCTGCTCCCTTGAGACGGTTCGCTCCAGTCTAGGGGCGAGGAGTAAGCTGATCAGATCGCCGAGAGGAGCACCTGCCACCGTGCGATCAACTACAACGAACGTCACCTCCATGGCGGTCAGCGAGTACGACGAGCGCGCCGCCCGCATGAAGAAGTACACCATCATGATGCTCATCAGGGTGGCCTGCTTCGTCGCGCTCATCTGGGTGCGGGGACCTTGGATGTTCGTCTTCGCAGCCGGTGCCATCTTCCTGCCCTACTTCGCCGTCGTCATCGCCAACGCCGCGACTCAGCGCCGCACGCGCAAGGTCGAGCGGCCCAACTTCCTGCAGCGCCGAGGTAAGCCGGATGCGTGACGGATTCGACCTGCTCGGCGCGCTGCAGAGCGGCGGCCTTGGCGCCGTCGAGGCAGAGCCGCGCTGCTCGCGCGCGGCGTGCGGCGCTGACGCGACGACTCGACTCGTGTGGCGGAACCCTCGCATCCACGACGAGTCGCGTCGCAAGGTCTGGCTCGCGTGCGACGAGCACGCTGGCTACTTGGAGGGGTTCCTCCGCCAGCGTGACTTCCCGGTAGCGGCCTCCCCGATTTCGGCTGGCCCTCTCGATGACGTGGACGGGCACGCGTGAGCGGCGAGCGTCGCTGGCGTTTCGCATTCTCGAAGCGCTGGCTCGGCTACCTCGGGCTGCTCATCGTGTTCGCCATAGCGTGCGGCTTCCTGAGCCACTGGCAGTTCGAGCGTCGCGACGAGCGCGTCTCCGAGAACGCTCGCATCACGGGCAACTTCGACCGTGAACCCGTGCCGCTCGAGGACGAGCTCGCCGCACTCGACGACTTCACGATCAATCAGGAGTGGACGCCCGTGTTGATGGAGGGCAGGTACCTCACTGACGAGCAGCTGCTCGCGAGGTCACGCCCGCACAACGGCCTCCCCGGCTTCGAGATCCTGACGCCGTTCGAGACCGAGGACGGCCGCGTGTTCATCGTGAACCGCGGCTGGATCCCGACGGGCGACGCGCAGGACTCCCCCGATCACGTGCCAGCGGCCCCTGCAGGGGACGTCACGGTCGTGGCGCGCCTCAAGCCTGGCGAGCCGGAGATCCCAGGCCGCAGCGCCCCCGCCGGTCAGATCGCGACCATCCACCTGCCGCAGTTCGCGGATGAGCTCGGCACCGACCGCGTCTACACGGGCGCCTACGGCCTGCTGTCCGCCGAGCGCCCAGCGACGGAGACCGGCGCGCTCACGGCCAAGCCCGCGCTGACGGAGGGCAACCACCTCTCCTACGCGTTCCAGTGGATCATCTTCGCGATCATCGCGCTGCTCGGCCTCATCTTCGGACTGCGCGCCGAGTACCGCGACCGCAACCCCGATGATCCCAAGGTCCGCCAGGCCATTGCCCGCGAACGTGAGCGAGCCGGGAAGCGTCGGAAGACTGACGCCGAGATCGAGGACGAGCTCCTCGACCGCGCTGGCGGCTGAACCGGCGCGGGCAACCGCGCATACAGCGAAGCGCATGCCCCGAGTGGGAGCATGCGCTTCGTGCTGCGGCGCGGAGCCGTGGCAGGTACCGGCTAGTTCATCGTGATGAGGTCGAAGTAGTCGGGCGTCCAGTGGTCTTCGACGCCGTCCGGCATGATGAGCACACGTTCGGGGTTGAGCGCCGCAACGGCGCCCTCGTCGTGGCTGACCAGCACGACAGAGCCCTCGTAGTGAGCGAGGGCGTCGAGGATCTGCTCTCGGCTGAGCGGGTCCAGGTTGTTCGTGGGCTCGTCGAGGAGGAGCACGTTGGCACTGGATACGACGAGCATCGCCAGCGCGAGCCTGGTCTTCTCCCCTCCGGACAGGACGCCCGCGGGCTTGTGCACGTCGTCTCCCGAGAACAGGAACGAGCCGAGCACCTTGCGCGCCTCGGTCTCCGTGAGATGGCTTGAGACGCTCACCATGTTCTGCAGCACGCTGCGGGCGACGTCGAGCGTCTCGTGTTCCTGGGCGTAGTAGCCAATCTTGAGGCCGTGCCCTGGCTCGAGCGCACCCGTGTCTGGCTCGTCGACGCCGGCGAGCATCCGCAGGAGCGTCGTCTTTCCCGCTCCGTTGAGGCCGAGGATGACGACGCGCGATCCGCGGTCGATGGCGAGATCGACGGCGGTGAAGATCTCGAGCGAGCCGTACGACTTCGAGAGGTTGGAGGCGCGCAGCGGCGTCTTGCCGCACGCGGCGGGCGTCGGGAAGCGGAGCTTTGCGACGCGGTCTGCGACGCGAACCTCCTCGAGCCCAGAGAGCATCTTTTCGGCGCGTCGGGCCATCTGGTGCGCCGCGGTGGCCTTCGTTGCCTTGGCGCCGAACTTGGCGGCCTGCTGCTGGAGCACTGTCGCCTTCTTCTCGATGTTCGCGCGCTCTTTCTTGCGGCGCTCCTGGTCGGCCTCCCGCTGGCGCAGGTAGTGCTTCCAGCCCATGTTGTAGACGTCGATGACCTGCCGGTTGGCGTCGAGGTAGAACACGCGGTTGACGGTGTCCCCCACGAGCTCGACGTCGTGGGAGATCACGATGAGCCCGCCCGAGTAGCCCTTGAGGAACTCGCGAAGCCAGATCACCGAGTCGATGTCGAGGTGGTTCGTGGGCTCGTCGAGGAGCATCGTCTCAGCGCCGGAGAACAGGATGCGCGCGAGTTCGATGCGTCGACGCTGTCCACCGGAGAGTGTCTGCAGTTCCTGGTCGAGGATGCGGTCAGGCAGCTTCAGGTTGCTGGCGATCGCGGCGGCCTCGGCTTCGGCAGCGTAGCCGCCGAGCGCGAGGAAGCGATCGTCGAGGCGCGAGTACTTCTTCATCGCGGCTTCCTGCTCGGCGGGGCTGCCTTCCGCCATGGCCACCGTTGCCTCGTCGATGCCGAGACGGAGCTCTCCGAGCCCTCTGGCGTCAAGGATGCGCGTGCGAGCCGTCTGCGTCGGGTCGCCGCTGCGCGGGTCCTGCGGCAGGTAGCCGATCTCTCCACGCCGCTCGATCTTGCCAGCGGTCGGCAAGGTGTCCCCCGCCAGGATCTTGGTCAGCGTCGTCTTACCGGCACCGTTTCGGCCAACGAGGCCGATCTTGTCGCCAGCGGCAACACGAAAGTCGACTCCCGACATGAGGGTGCGGGCACCCATGGTGATTTCGAGGTCATGTACGGCGAGCAAGAAGTGAGTCCATTCGGTGGGGTGCGGGAGAGTTCTGTGGTGAGGAGCCGAGGACGATCGGGTCTGGCCTCGGAAGCAACCGGGGCTGCCCCGGAACCGACAACCTCCCTAGTCTAGACGAGACGCGGAAGAGCCCCGCCGGGGCGGGGCTCTTCGCAGTCAGGGCGTCGGTCAGATGTTGAAGCCGAGTGCGCGCATCATGTCGCGCCCGTCGTCCGTGATCTTCTCAGGTCCCCACGGCGGCATCCAGACCCAGTTGATGACGAAACGCTCAACCGCGCCATCGAGTGCCTGTGCCGTCTCGGACTCGATGACGTCGGTAAGCGGGCAACCCGCCGAAGTGAGCGTCATCGAGATGACGAGCGCGTCGGAGTCGTCGTCCCAGTTCAGGTCGTAGATGAGTCCCAGGTCGACGATGTTGACGCCGAGCTCCGGGTCAACGACCTCCTTGAGCGCCTCTTCGATCTCGTCGTAGCGTGTCGCTTCGAGTGTCGTCAGTGCCATGGCGAAATCCTACGCCTCGACCTGCTGCGCGAGGTAGCGGTCGTAGCCCTCGTTCTCGAGGCGGTCGGCAAGCTCGGGTCCGCCCTGGTCTGCGACCTTGCCCGCGACGAACACGTGCACGAAGTCCGGCTTGATGTAGCGGAGGATGCGCGTGTAGTGCGTGATCAGAAGCACACCGAGGCCGGTGTTCTCCTTGACGCGGTTGACGCCCTCGGACACGATGCGCAGCGCATCCACGTCCAGGCCAGAGTCGGTCTCGTCGAGCACGGCGAACTTCGGCTTGAGGAGCTCGAGCTGGAGGATCTCGTTGCGCTTCTTCTCTCCGCCGGAGAAGCCTTCGTTGACGTTGCGCTCGGAGAACACCGGGTCCATGCGGAGTGCAGCCATGGACGCCTTGACCTCCTTGAGCCACGGGCGCAGGGGCGGAGCCTCGCCCGCAACGGCGGTCTTCGCCGTGCGGAGGAAGTTGGCGACCGTGACACCCGGGATCTCGACGGGGTACTGCATCGCGAGGAAGAGCCCAGCCTTGGCGCGCTCGTCGACGGACATCTCGAGGACGTCCTCGCCGTCGAGCGTGATCGAGCCGCTGGTCACCTCGTACTTCGGGTGGCCCGCGATCGTGTAGGCGAGAGTCGACTTGCCGGAGCCGTTCGGCCCCATGATGGCGTGGATCTCACCCTTGTTGATCGTCAGGTCGACACCGCGGAGGATTTCCTTGGTGCCCTGGTCGGTTTCGACCGTGACGTGGAGGTCGGATATCTGCAGCGTGGACATGTGCTAGCTCTTCTCCTCGAAGATTGGAGTGGGGTCGATGTAGATGTCGCCCTCTTGCACCTGGATGCGGTACACGGGCACTGGTTCGTAGGCGGGGAGGCTGCGGGGCCAACCGGTCTTGAGCGAGAACTGAGAGCCATGCGCCCAGCATTCGATCGAGTCGTCCTCCACGAAGCCCTCGGCGAGCGAGATGTCTCCGTGCGAGCACCGGTCCCCGAGAGCGAAGAGCTCACCGGCCGAGTCTCGGACGACGCAGATGGCCTGACCCTCGATCTCGAAGCGCTGAGGCGCCTCGACTTTCACGTCGTCTGCCGCGCAGAGACGCACCGAGGTCATCGCTCAGCGACGAGCAGAGGGCTTGCACCCTCGTTGAGCTCGCGTTCGAGCGCGTCCCGCAGGTGGGTGGCGATCTCCTCGTTGCCGATCTGCTGAACGATCTCGTTGAGGAAGCCGTGCACGACGAGTCGGCGACTCATGGCCTCGGAGATTCCGCGGCTCATCAGGTAGAAGAGCTGCTCGTCGTCGAAGCGACCCGTGGCGGAAGCGTGGCCAGCCCCCTCGATGTCTCCGGTCTCGATCTCCAGGTTCGGGACGGAGTCGGCGCGGGTGCCTTCGGAGAGCACGAGGTTGCGGTTCTGCTCGTAGGAGTCGGTGCCAGGCGCGTTGCGGCGGATGAGGACATCCCCGATCCACACGGCCCTGGCGCCTTGGCCCTGCAGAGCGCCCTTGTAGTTGACGCGGCTGCGAGTGTGCGGAGCGTTGTGGTCAACGAAGACCTGGTGCTCGAGGTGCTGCCCCGCATCTGAGTAGTAGAGGCCGTAGAGCTCGCCGTCGGCGCCCTGCGCGTTGAGCTGAAGCGTCGGGTTCAGGCGGACGATGCCGCCTCCGAGCGAGACCACGATGTGCTTGATGAACGCGTCCCGGCCCACCGAGACGAAGTGCGTCGAGAGGTGCTGTGCCGAGTCTTCCCACTCCTGCATGGAGACGACCGTGACGTTCGCGCCGTCACCCACGAGGATCTCGACGTTCTCGGCGACCGTCGCCTCCCCCGTGTGGCGCAGGATGATGAGGCCCCTGGCGTGCGGCTTGATGTCAACCACGACGTGGGCGGCCGAAGCCGCCGAGCCGAAGCCCTTGCGGTCGAGGACAAACTGCTTGTCGTCCTCACCAGAGACCTCGACGAGGAGCGCCTCCTCGAAGTTCGTCCAGGCATTGGCCGACGCGCGGTCCTCTGGCTTGCCGGCAGAGCCGATCCGCGCATCCGAACGAGGAATCCAGCTCACGGTGACACCGTCGGTCTCCGCGAACTCGAGTTCGGAATGGCTTGCTACGAGCTCGCCGTTGATAAGCGCGTCGAGCTTCGCGACGGGGGTGTACTTCCACTCGATCTCGCGGCCGCTGAGCGGCGCGAAGTCGGCGAAGTCGAAGGAGGTGAATCGCTCCGACCTCGTCTGCACCGGGACCTCGGAGCCTGGCCCGTGGCTGTGCTTGTTGAGACCGAGCGGGTTGATCTGCTCGCTCGTCACCTGCGTCGTCATCTAGCCGACCGATCCTTCCATGCTCATCTCGATGAGCTTGTTGAGTTCCAGCGCGTACTCCATCGGCAGCTCTCGCGCGATGGGCTCGATGAACCCGCGCACGATCATGGCCATCGCCTCGGTCTCAGGGAGGCCACGGCTCATGAGGTAGAAGAGCTGCTCCTCCGACACCTTCGTGACGGTCGCCTCGTGGCCGAGCTGGACGTCGTCCACCCGGATGTCGATCGCGGGGTACGTGTCGGAGCGCGACTGCGTGTCGACAAGCAGTGCGTCGCAGACCACGCTGTTCGAGGAGTGGTGCGCCTTGGCATCGATGCGGACCTCGCCTCGGTAGCCGGCTCGTCCCCCACCTCGCGCGATCGACTTCGACGTGATCGACGACTGCGTGTACGGCGCCATGTGGATCATCTTGGCGCCGGCGTCCTGGTGCTGGCCGGGACCAGCGAAGGCCACCGACATGGTCTCGCCCTTGGCGTGCTCGCCGACCAGGTAGATCGACGGGTACTTCATCGTGACCTTGGAGCCGATGTTGCCGTCGACCCACTCCATCGTCGCGCCCTCTTCGGCGATCGCGCGTTTCGTGACGAGGTTGTAGACGTTGTTCGACCAGTTCTGGATCGTCGTGTAGCGAACGCGTGCGTTCTTCTTCACGATGATCTCGACGACCGCCGAGTGCAGGGAGTCGGACTTGTAGATGGGAGCCGTGCAGCCCTCGATGTAGTGCACGTAGCTGCCCTCGTCGGCGATGATCAGCGTTCGCTCGAACTGACCCATGTTCTCCGTGTTGATGCGGAAGTAGGCCTGCAGAGGGATCTCGACGTGGACGCCCTTCGGCACGTAGACGAACGAGCCACCAGACCACACCGCTGTGTTGAGCGCCGCGAACTTGTTGTCGCCCGAAGGGATGACCGTGCCGAAGTACTCCTCGAAGAACTCCGGGTGCTCGCGGAGCGCTGTGTCGGTGTCCATGAAGATGACACCCTGCTTCTCGAGCTCTTCGTTGATCTGGTGGTAGACGACCTCGGACTCGTACTGGGCCGCGACGCCTGCGACGAGGCGCTGGCGCTCAGCGTCAGGGATGCCGAGCTTCTCGTACGTGTTCTTGATGTCGTCTGGCAGGTCTTCCCACGTCTGGGCCTGCTTCTCCGTCGAACGAACGAAGTACTTGATGTTGTCAAAGTCGATGCCGGAGAGATCAGCTCCCCAGTTCGGCATCGGCTTGCGCTCGAACATCTTGTAGCCCTTGAGACGCGTCTTGAGCATCCACTCCGGCTCGTCTTTCAAGCGTGAGATATCGGCGACGACGGCATCGTTGATGCCTCGCTTCGCGGATGATCCCGCTACGTCGGAGTCAGCCCAGCCGAACTCGTAACGGCCAAGGCCCTCGAGTTCTGGGCGATCGATCAGGACATCTGACATGTCTGCCTCGTCTCTCTCATCTCTGAAGTCGTTCTGCACGCACGGCTGCATCTCTGGCTTGTCGCCCTCGATCGTCTCGCGCGTGGGGTCTTCGGCCGGTGGGCCCGCGGCTGCTCCGGCAGACGGCGTGCGTCTACCTCTCGTAGAATGGAACCCGCGAGGGGCCTCCATTGTTCCCTGCGCCGCGATTCGGGCGCACGTCCCGAGCGAAGACAACAACTTCTATCCTACGCCAGACAACCTCGGCGTCTGAAAGGCAATCGTGACCGCGCAAGTCGCTCCCGTCCGTCCCCCACGCGCGGAGGCACTGCGCGCGCGACTGATGCCGACGAGCATCACGAGGTACACGCGGTTTCTCGCGTGGGCGAGCCTCGTGGCGAACATCGCCATCGTCGGCACCGGCGGCCTGGTGCGGCTCACGGGCTCCGGGCTCGGCTGCCCCACCTGGCCGTACTGCACGGATGAGTCCCTCATCAACACGCCCGAGATGGGCATCCACGGCATCATTGAGTTCGGGAACCGCACGCTGACGGGCGTCCTTGCCATCATCGCGCTCCTGCTCTTCCTCGCGGTCCTCCGTGCCCGCCCGCACGGGATGCGCCTCGCCGTTCCCGCCTTCGCGATCGGCGTGCTCATCATCGTCCAGGCGATCGTCGGTGGCATCACCGTGCTCACGGGCCTCAACCCCGACATCGTCGGGTTCCACTTCCTCATCTCCGGACTCATGGTCGCTCTCGCGGCTGTCCTGCTCTTCCGCGTGCGCAGCGGCGTGCCGGTCCCTGAAGTGGGTACTCGCCTCGACGTGAGCCGGGCGGGCCTCGTGCTCACGCTGAGTGTCGTCGTGAACGTCTGGGTCTGGGTGACGGTCTTCGTCGGCACGCTCACGACCGGATCCGGCCCGCACGCGGGTGACTCCGGTTCGGCCAGGAACGGTCTCGACCCAGTGATCATGCAGCACGTCCACTCGTGGCCCGCATACATCCTGCTCGCGTGCACGCTCGCCTTCGTTGTGCTCTCCGCCGTCCGCGGGTTCACCGCCACGCGCGGGGTCTCGTTCTGGCTCCTCGGTCTCATATTTGCGCAGGCGGTCGTCGGCATCTGGCAGGCTCGGACGGGGCTGCCAATCGGGCTCGTGATCGTGCACGTGGTGCTCTCGGTCACGACGATCGCCGTCGCGACCACCGCCGTCGCCACAATCCGCCGCGAGGGGCGCCCCGGACGCGTCTGAGGCACGCGAGAGCGAACCGGATACAGCTCAGCCCCGACGAGAGAATCTCTCGTCGGGGCTGATTGCTGTGTGCTCAGAGTTAGGAGAGCAGCGGGTCGATGCCCACGGCGACGAAGACGAGCGTGAGGTACGTGATCGAGAGGTGGAAGACCTTCATGGGCTTGCCACCCTTGCCCGTGATCGTGCGGTAGTAGAGCACGTGGGCCTCGTAGAGGAACCAGCCCCCAGAGAGCAGGGCTACCGAGGTGTAGAGCCAGCCCATGCCCGCGATCGGAACAAGCAGGAGCGAGCAGATGACCGTCGCCCACGCGTAGAGCACGGTCTGCAGTGAGACGGAGAGTTCGCCTTCGGTGACGGAGAGCATGGGAACACTCGCCTTGGCGTAGTCGTCGCGGTACTTGACCGAGAGCGGCCAGTAGTGGGCTGGCGTCCAGAGGAAGATGATGGCGAAGAGCACAAACGGAGCCCAGCTGAGCGAGTTGGTGACTCCAGCCCAGCCGATGAGCACCGGCATGCAGCCTGCCACTCCGCCCCAGATGATGTTCTGCTCGGTACGGCGCTTGAGCACGATCGTGTAGAAGACGACGTAGAGCAGGATCGCCCCGACGGAGAGCGCCGCGGTCAGCGGGTTGGCGACGAGCCACAGGACAACGGTCGAGAGGATGCCGAGGGCAAACGCGAAGACGAGCGCCTCGCGGTCAGAGAGCTCACCCGTGACGAGTGGTCGCTTCGCCGTGCGCTTCATGAGGCGATCGATGTCACGGTCGATGTAGCAGTTGAACGCGTTTGCGCTCCCCGCCGACATCGCACCGCCGAGCACCACGCCGAGCACAAGCCAGAGGTTCGGCACGCCACCCTGGGCGAGGAACATCGTCGGGACCGTCGTGATGAGCAGGAGCTCGATGATCCGGGGCTTCGTCAGCGCCACATATGCCCGAGCCTTGCGTCCGAAAGACGTCCGCTGCGGGGGTGCGACAGCCACTAGTTCATCGACAGACAAAGCCACCAAGTCCTCTTCGCTCGAAATCTCCTGTCAATTCTATCTGCTCTGGCCGAGAACGGCTCCCCATTCGGCGCGCGGGTTCGCTCGTCACAGCACGCGAGCTGAACCGTGACACTCGTCGCAATGAGAAACATGGCCAGGAAGTGGATGCCGTTCCTCCCGCGCGGACCACTCGTGGCGATAGGCTGTTAGGCGGCCCTTTCCCAACGACGACGGGACGCAGTGTGACGAATTTTGAGTGGTCCGAGCTCGATCGACGTGCAGTCGACACAGCAAGGATCTTGGCGGCAGATGCAGTTGAGAAGGCGAAGGGTGGTCACCCAGGCACGGCGATGAGCCTCGCTCCCCTCGCGACGCTGCTCTACCAGCACGTGATGCGGGTCGACCCGAAGGACCCGAACTGGATCGGGCGAGACCGCTTCATCCTCTCGGCGGGGCACTCCTCGCTGACGCAGTACTGCCAGCTCTACCTGGGCGGCTTCGGCCTCGAACTCGACGACCTTAAGCAGCTTCGCCAGTTCGGCTCGAAGACGCCGGGGCACCCCGAGTACGGCCACACGGACCACGTCGAGATGACGACTGGGCCGCTTGGCCAGGGCCTCGCATCCGCGGTCGGGTTCGCCTACGCGCAGCGCTTCGAGCGCGGACTCTTCGACCCAGAGGCGGCAGCAGGCGAGAGCCCCTTCGACCACAGGGTCTATGTCATCGCCAGCGACGGGGACCTCCAGGAAGGCGTCACAAGCGAGGCTTCCTCGCTTGCCGGACACCAGGAGCTCGGCAACCTCATCGTCTTCTACGACGCCAACCAGATCTCCATCGAAGACGACACTGACATCGCCTTCACCGAGGACGTCGCCAAGCGCTACGAAGCCTACGGCTGGCACGTGCAGACGGTCGACTGGACGGCGGGCGAGCAGTACCACGAGGACCTCGCGGCCCTCCACGACGCGACCCTCGCAGCGCAGGCTGAGACTGGTCGCCCCTCGATCATCGTGCTCCGCACGATCATCGGCTGGCCGAGCCCGAACAAGCAGAACACGGGCGCCATCCACGGCTCCGCGCTCGGCGAGACCGAGCTCGAAGCCGTCAAGACCCTCGTCGGCTTCGACCCGAAGCAGAGCTTCGAGGTCGCGGACGACGTCCTCGCGTACACCCGCGGACTCGCTGACCGCGTCGCCCCAGTGCGCGCCGAATGGCAGCAGGGCTTCGACGCCTGGAAGAGCAACAACCCGGAACGCGCCGAGCTGTTCGACCGTCTCGAAGCCGGAGAGCTGCCGGAGAACATCGCGGATGCTCTCCCCGACTACGCGGGCGTCGCCAAGGTCTCGACCCGCAAGGCGTCTGGGGACGCGATCAACGCGCTCGCCGCGCAGCTCCCCGAGCTCTGGGGCGGCTCAGCCGACCTCGCGGGCTCGAACAACACGACCATCAACGGCGCGGCGTCGTTCATCCCCGAGAAGTTCTCGACCTCGAGCTGGACGGGCAACCCCTACGGGCGAGTCCTCCACTTCGGCATCCGTGAGCACGCAATGGGCGCGATCCTCAACGGCATCACGCTGCACGGCAAGACGCGTGCTTTCGGCGGGACCTTCCTCATGTTCAGCGACTACATGCGCCCATCGGTGCGTCTTGCCGCCCTCATGAACATCCCCTCGATCTTCGTGTGGACGCACGACTCGATCGCCCTCGGTGGCGACGGGCCGACTCACCAGCCGATCGAGTCGCTCACCGCGCTCCGTGCGATCCCGAACCTCGCGGTCGTCCGCCCCGCCGACGGACCGGAGACGGCCGCCGCGTGGCTTGAGGTCGTGAGCCGCCGGGGTGGCCCGACCGGACTCATCCTCTCCCGCCAGGACCTCCCGGTCATCGCGCGCGGGTCCGGAGAAGCGAACGAGCAGGAGTTCGGCTCAGCGGCCGGAACGAAGCGGGGCGCGTACGTGCTCGCGGAAGCTGCCGGCGGCGCACCCGAGATCATCGTGCTCGCGACCGGCTCCGAGGTGCAGTACGCACTCGAGGCCCGCGAGACGCTCCAGGAACAGGGACACCCGACTCGGGTTGTCTCCGTCCCGAGCTTCGAGTGGTTCGCGGAGCAGGACGCCGCGTACCGCGAGCACGTGCTCCCCGCTGCCGTCGAGGCTCGCGTGAGCATCGAGGCCGGCCTCGCTCTTCCATGGCTCCAGTTCGTCGGGCCGAAGGGACGCAGCATCTCGATCGAGACGTTCGGCGCGTCCGCGGACCAGCCTGAGCTCTACAAGGCCTACGGAATCACCGCAGAGGCAGTCGTCGACGCGGCGCTCGAGTCGCTCGCTCTGTAGAGCGCGCACCACACCCAAGCTCTTCTTCATCAGCAACACGAAGGAACAACAGCAATGACTTCAACACCAACAGCAGCACTCGCCGAGGCCGGCGTCAGCATCTGGCTCGACGACCTCTCACGATCAAGCCTCGAATCTGGTGCTCTCGAGCGTCTCATCGCCGAGCGCGGCATCGTCGGCGTCACGACCAACCCGACGATCTTCGCTGGCGCCCTCAGCAAGGGCGAGGCCTACGACGCGCAGGTCGCCGAGCTGCAGGCTCGCGGTGCGAGCGTCGACGAGGCGATCTTCGAGATCACCACGGACGATGTGCGCTCTGCCTGCGACCTGTTCCTGCCGATCTACGAGTCCACGGATGGCCTCGACGGGCGAGTCTCGATCGAGGTCTCCCCCGAGCTCGCTCGTGACACGGCTGCGACGATCGACGAGGCCAAGCGTCTCTGGGCCACAGTCGATCGCAAGAACGCGATGATCAAGATCCCGGCGACCGTCGAGGGGCTCCCCGCCATCACCGAGGTCATCGCCTCTGGTATCAGCGTCAACGTCACGCTCATCTTCAGCCTGAGCCGCTACCGCGAGGTCGTCAACGCCTACCTCTCGGGCCTGGAGCAGGCTCGCGAGCGTGGACACCAGCTGTCGACGATCCGCTCCGTCGCCTCGTTCTTCGTGTCGCGTGTCGACGCAGAGATCGACAAGCGCCTCGTGGCCGTCGGAAGCGACGAGGCGATCGCGCTCAAGAGCCTTGCGGCCCTCGCCAACGCACGCCTCGCCTACGCCGCCTTCGAGGAGGAGTTCTCGAGCGAGCGCGCGAAGCTCCTGCTCGCGGAGGGTGCCAACGTCCAGCGTCCGCTGTGGGCCTCGACGGGGGTCAAGGACCCGGCGCTGCCCGACACGCTCTACGTCACGGAGCTCGTCGCGCCTCACACCGTCAACACCATGCCGGAGAAGACGCTCGAGGCAGTTGCTGACCACGGCGTCATCACGGGCAACACGGTTGCCGGAACGGCGCACGCCGCCAACACGACGCTCGATGAGCTCGAAGCGATCGGTGTGAGCTACGTCGAGGTGACCGAGCAGCTCGAGACCGAGGGTGTCGACAAATTTATCGTCTCCTGGCAGGAACTCAAGGCAACCGTCGACTCGCAGCTCCAGGCTGCCGCGGCGAAGGCCTAGGGGTCACCGCCATGGGCATCAAGGTCAGCGCTGCCGGGGCCGCGAGCTCAGCAGCTGCAGCAAAGGTCGGCGACCTCGTCGCCGACCGGTTCGCCTCGCGCCTCTTCGCGCAGGATGCAACGCTCTGGGGCGAAGCGGCCGAAGCTGAGTCGTCCATCCGGCTCGGATGGACGCGTGCTCACGAGGTCTCCCGGGAACTCGTCGAGGGCATCGTCTCGCTTCGGGACGAGTTCGCCGCGGCTGGCGTGACCAGGTTCGTGCTGTGCGGCATGGGCGGCTCTTCACTCGCTCCCGAGGTCATCACTCGGACCGCCGGAGTCGACCTGGTTGTGCTCGACTCGACCGACCCGGCACAGGTTCGCGCCGCTGTCGAAGAGGGCATCGAACGCACCGCGATCGTCGTCTCCTCCAAGTCCGGCTCGACGGTCGAGACCGACTCACAGCGCCGCGCCTTCGTGAGCGCTTTCGAGGCGGCGGGCATCGAGCCGGCCGGCCGAGTCGTGATCGTCACCGACCCGGGTTCGCCCATGGAGGCCGCCTCGCGTGAGGCCGGCTACCGGGTGTTCCTCGCCGACCCCCACGTCGGCGGCCGGTTCTCGGCGCTCACGGCGTTCGGCCTGGTCCCCTCCGGGCTCGCCGGCGTCGACATCGCTGGACTCCTCGACGACGCAGGCGTCGCTGCGACAGCAGTCGCCCTTGACGACGAGAGCAACCCAGCTCTTGTCCTCGGCGCCGCCATCGCCGCAAAGCGCTTCCTTGGAATCGTGGACGACGGCACCTCCATCGTGGGCTTCGGCGACTGGGTCGAGCAGCTCATCGCGGAGTCGACCGGCAAGGACGACCTCGGCATCCTGCCCGTCGTGCTCACATCGAACGCTCCGGAGATCGACTCGCGGCCCGCTGACATGCAGCTCGTCCGCGTGGTCGCCGACGCCGAAGCAACCCCGGCCAGCGGCGATGACATCTCGGTATCCGGCACTCTTGGCGGCCAGTTCGTGCTCTGGGAGACGGCCGTTGCCGTTGCCGGGGCCGTTATCGGCATCAACCCGTACGACCAGCCCGACGTCGAGTCTGCCAAGATCGCCGCCCGCGGACTGCTCGAAGCGACCCCGGAGCCCACTCCAGCAGCGTTTGCCGTTGACGGCGTGGAAGTTCGCGGCACCGGGGCTGTCGTCGAGGGGCAGAGCACGCTCAGCGGCGCGATCGACGCGCTCGTGGCGCTCATCCCCGCCGACGGCTACCTGTCAGTGCAGGCATACGTCGACCGGAACCGCTTCGGCGCTCTCGAGTCGCTCCGCGACGAGCTCGCGAAGCGCTCAGGGCGACCGGTCACCTTCGGCTGGGGTCCCCGCTTCCTGCACTCGACTGGACAGTTCCACAAGGGCGGCCCGAAGGTGGGCGCGTTCCTGCAGATCACCTCGGCCGAGCCGAATGATCTGGAGATCCCAGAGCGCCCCTTCACCTTCGGCACGCTCATCTCGGCGCAGGCTGCCGGCGATGCATCCGTGCTGGAGTCGCACGCGCAGCCTGTGTTGCGCATCGACCTCGGCGAATCCGGTCGTGGTCTCGACGCACTCCTCGGCGCCATCTCGCGCTGATCGATCAGCGGGGCGGGGATGCGAACACCTTCGCATCCCCGCGCTCGTGTCTGCAGGACATACACGGGGACACCAACACCCGTGCCTAGAAAGTAAGGAGGCGACGCTGTGACGCCAGTCGACATCAGCGCTGACAACAACCCCCTCAGGTCCATCGACGATGGGCGCCTGAGTCGCATCGCCGGACCGTCGAGCCTCGTCATCTTCGGAGTAACGGGAGACCTCTCCCGCAAGAAGCTCCTGCCGGCGGTCTACGACCTCGCGAACCGCGGCCTGCTCTCGCCATCGTTCGGACTCGTCGGCTTCGCTCGACGGCCGTGGTCTGACGACGAGTTCCGGGCCTTCGTGAAGGAGAACGTCGAGCAGCACGCCAGGACCCCCTTCAACGAGGACGTCTGGACCCAGCTTGCCAAGGGCATCCGCTTCGTCTCGGGAGAGTTCGACAACGACGAGTCGTTCGACTCGCTTAAGCTCGCCCTCGGAGAACTGGACGAAGACCAGGGCACCCGAGGTAACCACGCGTTCTACCTCTCGATCCCCCCACGATCCTTCCCCGAGGTGACGACGCAGCTGCGCCGCTCCGGACTCGCGGAGGAGCGCGAGGACTCCTGGCGCCGCGTCATCATCGAGAAGCCGTTCGGCCACGACCTGGCCTCGGCGCGCGAGCTGAACAGCATCGTCGAGTCAGTCTTCGCGAGCGACGCGATCTTCCGCATCGACCACTACCTCGGCAAAGAGACGGTGCAGAACATCCTCGCGCTGCGCTTCGCGAACTCCATGTTCGAGCCGCTGTGGAACGCCAACACGGTCGACCACGTGCAGATCACCATGGCTGAGGACATCGGCGTATCCGGCCGCGCCGGGTACTACGACGGTGTCGGCGCAGCGCGCGACGTCATTCAGAACCACCTTCTCCAGCTCCTCGCGCTGACCGCGATGGAGGAGCCGCTCTCCTTCAACGCCAAGGACCTGCGACAGGAGAAGGAGAAGGCACTCGCGGCCGTCCGTCTCCCCCGCGACCTGTCACTCGCCTCCGCCCGTGGCCAGTACGGCTCTGGATGGCAGGGCGGCGAGTTCGTGCGCGGCTTCCTCGAAGAAGACGGCATGAACCCGCAGTCGACGACCGAGACCTACGCGGCTCTTCGCGTCGAGCTCGACTCGCGCCGCTGGGCGGGAGTGCCGTTCTACCTGCGCACGGGCAAGCGCCTCGGCCGCCGCGTCACGGAGATCGCCGTCACGTTCAAGCAGGGGCCGCTGTACCTGTTCGACGAGGCCCAGCGAACCTCGCTCGGGCCGAACGCGCTCGTCATCCGTGTTCAGCCGGATGAGGGTGTCACCATCCGCTTCGGCTCGAAGATCCCAGGGTCCGGTATGCACGTTCGTGACGTGACGATGGACTTCGGCTACGGCCACGCGTTCACCGAATCCAGCCCGGAGGCGTACGAGCGTCTCATCCTTGACGTCCTCCTCGGCGACCCACCCCTCTTCCCACGGCATGAGGAGGTCGAGCTCTCCTGGAAGATCCTCGACCCGGTCGAGGACTACTGGGCGACGCAGGGCCAGCCCGAACTCTACAAACCCGGCAGCTGGGGACCGGCCTCGGCCACTGCCCTGCTCGCCCGCGATGGCCGCACCTGGAGGCGCCCGTGATCATCGAACTCGGCAACACCACGACTTCGGCCGTCTCAAAGCGGCTCGTCTCAATGCGTGAAGAGGGCGGGGCCGTCGCTCTCGGCCGCGTCCTGACGCTGGTCATCTCGACCGGCGAGCGCCGGGGCGAGGCTGCGATCGCGGCCGCGAACTCGGCGTCCGGCGAGCACCCCATGCGCGTCATCGTCATCCACGTGGTCGATCGCGATGCGAAGACCTCCAACATGGATGCGGAGATTCGCGTCGGCGGAGACGCCGGTGCGAGTGAGGTCATCGTGCTCCACGTCTCGGGGCCAGCGGCCGACGACCCCGAGACCCTCGTGCAGGCGCTGCTCCTCCCCGACGCGCCTGTCGTCGCCTGGTGGCCCGACTCCGCGCTCGGAGCGCCGAGCGCATCATCGCTCGGTCGCATCGCCCAGCTGCGCATCGTGGATTCCGGGAGCTCGACCAACGGCGAGGAGACGGTCACGAAGCTCGCGGCGGGCTTCTGCGACGGGGACAGCGACCTCGCGTGGACGCGACTCACGAGCTGGCGCGCGCAGATCGCCGCTGTCCTCGATCAGCCGCCGTACGAGCCGATCCAGGAAGTAGAGGTCATCGGGCGTCCGTCCCAGACCTCGACGCTGCTCATGGCGGCTTGGCTGCAGCTCGCGCTGCAGGTGCCCGTGCGACTCTCTCAGGCGACCGACCGCGAACTCGGGCGCGCCCAGCTGCGCGCGATCAAGCTCACGCGCCCGAGCGGAATCGTCTCGTTCGAGCGCGTCAGCGACACGGCGGTTGTGCTCACTCAGCCGGGACAGCCGGAGCAGAAGATCCCCATGCCAGTCAGGGACCTTCCCGATGTCCTCGCGGAGGAGCTTCGCTCGCTCGGGCCGGACCGGGTCTTCGGCGACGTGCTCGCGGCAGCCGCGGAGGCGGAAGCCCAAGCACAGGAATCTCCGACGGCAACGACCCCAGACGACGAGCAGCAGCAGGCATGACGCAGGCCACTCGGGTCAGGCACGTCGAGCCCTCGGTCGCCGGGGTCGCGGACTACGCGGCCCGGCGGTTCGCGGGGCTCGTCGGTTCGACCACCGCGGAACTGCACATCGCGGTGAGCGGAGGTTCGGTCGCCACCAAGGTGCTCCCCGCGCTCGTGGCGGCCGTTGAGGACGCCGGACTCGATTGGCAGCGCGTGCACGTCTGGTTCGCGGACGAGCGCTTCGTGCCGACCGGCCACGACGATCGCAACGTCGTGGCCGTCGCCGAGGAGCTCAAGGGGGCCAAGGGTTTCGAGCAGGCGCGCCTGCACGCAACGCTCGCGAGCGACAGCGGCGAGTCCCTCGACGATGCCGCCGTCGCCTACGAGGCTGAGTTGCGGGCCCTCGTTCCTCCCGCGGACGGCGTGCCGGGCGGAGTCCCCTCGCTCGACCTCGTGCTCCTCGGCGCTGGCGGTGACGGGCACACTGCTTCGCTGTTCCCCGGCCGGCCGGGGCTCGAGACAGGGTCTGCGCTTGTCGCGAGCATCCGCGACTCTCCGAAGCCGCCTCCAGAACGAGTGACGCTCACACTCCCCGCCATTCGAGCGGCTGCACGCGTCTGGGCCGTCGTGACAGGTGCTGAGAAAGCCGACGCCGTGCGGCTCGCAGCCACCGAAGGTGTGACCGCGGAGGAATCGCCCCTTGGCGCCGCAACCGGCCGACTCGAGACGCTGCTGCTGCTCGATGCCGCAGCGGCAGAAGCGCTCGGCTAGCTGCTGCTCCGGCGGATGCTCCTCCGGCGGAAACGGAAACGGCTCCGGTCGTGAATCAGGCCCTCGATGGGGCTGGTTCACGACCGGAGCCGCTTGCTTTGCGCGTGACAACTTCGATCGCGGCGCCGGGCCGAGAAGACGGAGTCAGCGCTTGGAGGTCGTCTTGCTGCGACGCTCGCGGAGCTTCGAGAGCGCCTCGTCGAGGAGGCGCTCCGCCTCCTCGCTTGTCCGTCGTTCTTTGACGTAAGCAAGGTGCGTCTTGTAAGGCTCGTTCTTCACGGCAGCCGGCGGGTTCTCCCGGTCGCGGCCCGCCGGAAGCCCGGAGATCGGGCAGTCGATGAGATCAGGGATGTCTTCCTCTGCGAGTTCTGCGGAGTAGTGCCTGACCGTCTCGTTGCCGAGCGCGTCCCAATAGGAGATGGTGAGGCGCGCAGCATGCACGCCATGGTCCAACTCCCCCATCGGTCCAGCGCCTACGCGCGATCCCCTGATCGCAGAGCCCCCCTGCGCCACCTAGCTCACCACGACGGTCTGAATGCGAGTGATGATTCCCATCGAAACGATAGCGAGCAGCCAGATGACCGCGAGGGTCACCGTGATGCGGTTCAGGTTCTTCTCGGCAACGCCTGACGCGCCGAGGTTCGATCCCATGCCCCCACCGAACATGTCGGAGAGTCCGCCGCCTCGTCCGCGGTGCAACAGGATGAACAGGATCAGCAGGACGCTGGTGATGGCCAGCACGACCTGCAGGATGACGAGGAGAATATCCACGGAATCCCTTTCAGATGAACGGACTCGGACGTGGCCTGAGTGAACAGGCCACGTCCGAGTATAGATGGTTGGGGTTCGCGGCTAGGAACCGACGTGCTGTCGGAACCGAGCGATGGCGCTGAACTCATCGACCTTGAGGCTTGCGCCTCCGATGAGTGCACCGTCAACGTCGGGCTCGCGCATGAAGCCCGCGATGTTGTCCGACTTCACCGAACCGCCGTACAGGATGCGGGTCGCTGCAGCCACTTCCTCGCCGAGGAGTTCCTCGAGCGCGGCACGGAGAGCGTGAGCGACGGTCTGCGCCTGCTCGGGCGTGGCAGCCTGGCCGGAACCGATGGCCCAGACGGGCTCATAGGCGACGACGAGGTCCGGAGTGCCCTCTACTCCGTCGAGCGCAGCCTTGAGCTGAGCCACGGGGACGGCACTTGCGCCGAACTTCTCGAGATCCTCGGAGGTCTCTCCGACGCACAGCACCGGAACCAGGCCGTGCTTGAGCGCAGCCTTGACCTTGCTTCCGACAACCTCATCGCTCTCTGCGTGCAGGGTGCGTCGCTCGGAGTGCCCGAGGATGACGTACTTGCAGCCCAGAGCGCTCAGGAATGCACCTGAGATCTCACCCGTGTACGCACCGGAGTCGTGAGCAGAGACATCCTGGGCGCCGTAGCTCAGCGAGAGCTTGTCGGCATCCACGAGCGTCTGCACACTACGAAGGGCCGTGTAAGGAGGGAAGATCGCGACCTCGACGTCGTCGTAGTCGTGCTTCGCATCCTTGAGTGCCCAAGCGAGCTTCTGCGTGAACGCGATGGCCTGGAGGTGATCCAGGTTCATCTTCCAGTTGCCCGCCATGAGCGGGGTGCGAGTCGTTACCATCCGAGAACCTGCAATCCGGGCAGCTGCTTGCCTTCGAGGAACTCGAGGCTGGCACCGCCACCAGTAGAGATGTGGCCAAATTGGTCATCCGCGAAGCCGAGCGTGCGCACGGCCGCAGCGGAGTCACCGCCGCCGACGACCGAGAGGCCCTCGACAGTGGTCAGGGCCCCAGCAACGGCGCGAGTTCCTTCCGCGAACGCGGGGAACTCGAACACGCCCATGGGGCCGTTCCAGAACACGGTCTTCGAGTCGTTGATGACCGCGGCGAAGGCCTTGGCGGTCTCGGGCCCGATGTCGAGCCCGATACCGGAAGCTCCGAACGCGCTGCTCTCGATGCCGTCTGCTGGGACGACTTCGTGTTCTGCGTCCGCCGAGAACGACGCTGCGACGACGACGTCCGTCGGCAGGACGATCGAGACGCCGCGCTTCTCGGCATCCGCGAGGTAGCCGCGCACGGTGTCGAGCTGATCGGACTCCAGCAGCGAGGATCCGACCTTGTGGCCTTGCGCCGCGAGGAACGTGAACAGCATTCCTCCACCGATGAGGATCGAGTCGACCCTCGGGAGGAGGTGTTCGATGACGCCGAGCTTGTCGGAGACCTTCGAACCGCCGAGCACCACCGCGTAGGGGCGCTCGACCGCGGACGTCAGCCGCTCGAGGACTTCGAGTTCGTTCGCCACGAGGAGTCCCGCGGCGCTCGGGACGATCTGCGGCAGGTCGTACACGGACGCCTGCTTGCGGTGCACAACACCGAAGCCGTCCGAGACAAACGCGTCCGCAAAGCTAGCAAGCTGTTCCGCGAAGGCACGACGCTCTGCGTCGTCCTTGCTCGTCTCCCCCGGGTTGAAGCGGAGGTTCTCGAGCACGACGAGCTGACCGTCTTCGAGACCGGCAACAAGGCGCTGTGCATCCTCACCGACCGTGTCGGCAGCAAGCGGGGCATCGATCTCGAGGAGCTCACCGAGCCGCGTGGCGGCAGGAGCGAGCGAGTACTGCGGTTCTGGTGCCCCCTTGGGCCGACCAAGGTGCGAGATCACAATGACCTGCGCACCCTGGTCGAGGAGGAGGCGGAGCGTGCCGAGGGAAGCGCGAATCCGACCATCGTCGGTGATCCCGCCCTCCTTCAGCGGCACGTTCAAGTCGCAGCGGACGATGACCTTTTTTCCCGTGAGGGAGCCGAGGCTCTCGATTGTGCGAAGCGCCATATTGGCGATCCTTCCTCTTTTGCCGAAGTGGTTAGAGCTTGCTCGCGACGTACTCGGTCAGGTCGACGAGGCGGACCGTGTAGCCCCACTCGTTGTCGTACCAGGACGACAGCTTGACCTGGTTGCCGATGACCTTCGTGAGGGGCGCGTCGAAGATCGACGAGTGGTTCTCGCCGACGATGTCGCGCGAGACGATGTCTTCCTCGTTGTACATGAGGAGGCCCTTGAACTCGCCCTCTGCGGCTTCCTTGTAAGCGGCGTTGACCTCTTCGACGGTCACTGGCGTCTTGGAGACGACGGTGAGGTCGGTGATCGAGCCGGTCTCGGTGGGGACGCGAAGCGCGAAGCCGTCGAGCTTGCCCGCGAGCTCTGGGATGACGAGGCCGATAGCCTTCGCAGCACCCGTCGAGGTGGGGATGATGCTCAGGGCTGCTGCGCGTGCGCGGCGGAGGTCCTTGTGGGGGCCGTCCTGCAGGTTCTGGTCTGACGTGTAGGCGTGAACCGTGGTCATGAGGCCAGACTCGATGCCGAACTTGTCGTTGAAGACCTTGACGAGCGGCGCGAGGCAGTTCGTCGTGCACGAGGCGTTCGAGATGACGTCGTCATTCTCGGGGTCGTACTCGGTGTGGTTGACGCCGAAGACGAACGTCGGGGCCGGGCCGGAAGCGGGGGCCGAGAGGATGACCTTCTTGGCGCCTGCGGCGATGTGCGCGCGGGCCTTCTCTGGATCCGTGAAGTGGCCCGTGCTCTCGATGACGATTTCGACGCCGAGCTCAGCCCAAGGCAGGTTCGCGGGGTCGCGCTCTGCCGTTGCGGTGATCTTGTTGCCGTCGACGTAGATGGCGTCGTCGTCGTACGAGATGTCGTTCTTCAGCTTGCCACCAGTGGAGTCGTACTTGAGGAGGTGTGCAAGCGTCTTGTTGTCGGTGAGGTCGTTGATAGCAACGAGCTCGAGGTTGTTGTCATCCTGCAGCAGTGCGCGTGCGTAGCTGCGTCCGATGCGTCCGAAACCGTTGATGGCGATTTTCGTCACGTGATGCTCCTTTTTCCTGTTGTTTCTCCGATTTGACAGGACTGTTTGGCCACTGGGGGCCGGGTGCACCATCGCACCGAGTTCGTGGGAACGGTCTGCGCGGCGAGCCCGTTCAACATCGTCAGCCTAGTCCCATGGAAGGTCACCGAGGTGACTAAATGGAATGAGGTGATCTGTGCCGGAATCAGAGCTCGTCGAGGACGGGCAGATTCGACTCCGTACCAGGGATGCCCCGGTCCGAAGCCTGCTTGTCCGCGAGGGCGAGTAGGCGGCGGATGCGGCCGGCGACCGCGTCCTTCGTCATGGGCGGGTCCGCGTAGCGGCCGAGCTCGTCAAGTGAGGCCTCGCGATGGGCGAGGCGCAGCTGTCCTGCGTACTTGAGGTGGTCGGGGGCCCCTTCGCCCAGGATCTCAAGAGCACGCTCGACGCGCGTGCAGGCCGTGACGGCCGCCTGAGCGGAGCGACGCAGGTTGGCGTCGTCGAAGTTCACGAGACGATTTGCGGTAGCGCGGGTCTCGCGGCGCTGACGCAGGCTCTCCCAGCTCTCGACGGTCGCGTGCGCGCCGATGACGGTCAGCATGGCGCTGATGGCGTCCCCGTCGCGGATGACGACGCGGTGCACTCCGCGCACCTCACGCGCCTTCGAGGAGACCCCGAGGCGACCAGCGGCCCCGACGAGCGCCATCGCCGTCTCCGAGTTCGGCGTGATGATGTCCAGCGAGGCGGACCTGCCGGGATCCGTGAGCGACCCGGCGGCCAGGAATGCGCCGCGCCAGACGGCCGTCAGGTCGTCTTGGCTTCCCGTCGTGAGTCGGTTCGGGAGGCCGCGGACCGTGCGCCTGCGCGCGTCCATGAGTCCGGTCTGCCTGGCGAGCGTCTCGCCGTTCTCGAGCACGCGAAGAAGGTAGCTCTCCCCCGGCCTTGCGCCGGAACCGGCGACGATGGAGATCTTGGCGCGCACGCCGTACAACTCGAGCAGCTCGCGACCGAGTCGACGGGCGAGCATCTCAGAGTCCAGCTGGGCCTCGACGGCGATACGCCCCGAGATGAGCTGCAGACCACCCGCGAACCGCAGGAGCGACGCGACCTCGGCAGCACGAGCTTGGGTTGTGGCTGCGCGCGTGCGCAAAAGCTCGTGCTTGACATCGGCGGTGAGCGTCACCGGGGTACCTCCATGGATCAGAGTGAGTGGGCGCGACGAAGCGTCGTCGCGGGTGCGAGATGGAACGAGAGTCACTCGCGACCGAGGTCGCGGTGGCGCACGCTGATGATCGTGTCATCGCGTTCGCGCAGCAGGCTCGCAATGCGCTCGGTCATGGCGACCGAGCGGTGCTTGCCGCCGGTGCATCCGACGGCGAGCGTGACGTGCCGCTTGTTCTCTCGCTCGTAACCCCGCAGGACGGGGTCAAGCATCTCAATGTAGTGGGTCAGGAACTCGTCTGCACCTTCTTGGTCGAAGACGTAGTCGGAAACGCGCTTGTCTCGGCCGTTGAAGGCGCGGAGTTCCGGCTCCCAGAAGGGGTTGGGGAGGAAGCGCATGTCGACGACGAGGTCGGCATCCGTGGGGATCCCGTACTTGAAGCCGAAGCTCTGCACCGTCACGGCGACCTTATTCTGGTCAGCCTCCCCGAAGCGCTTCACGATGCGGGTCACGAGCTGGTGCCCGTTGAGCTCCGAGGTGTCGATAACGATATCGCTCGCCTCGCGGATCTCCTGGAGGCGGCTGCGCTCGCGCGCGATGCCGTCGAGGATCGTCCCGTTGCCCTGCAGCGGGTGCGGGCGGCGCACGGCCTCGAAGCGCCGGACGAGCGTTCCGTCAGTGGCGTCCAGGAAGAGCACGTCGACTTCGTGTGTCTCGCGCAGACCACCGACGAGGGCAGTGAATTCCTCCAGCAGGTGACCGCCGCGCACATCAACCGAGACGGCGAGCTTCGGGAGCGAGTCACGAGCCTTGCCAGCGACCTCGATGAGGGGCCTGATCATCTGCGGGGGCAGGTTGTCCACCACGAACCAGTCGAGGTCTTCGAACGCCTTACAAGCTGTCGACCGTCCCGCACCGGACATGCCAGTGACGATCATGATGTGCTGGCGTCCTTCGCCGTCGATCTCCGCCGAACTCATGCGCAGGTCACCTCCCATGGACTAAAACACCAGCCTACATAGCCGGAGCGAGCGTCTCTCACTCTTCCGCCGATTGTTCTCGCGCGAATCGCTCGGAAATAGCTGTTGCAGTTGCTGCCCCGATACCTTGCACGGTTGTCAGCTCGTCGACGGTGGCGGCCCTGAGGCGCTTGACCGAACCGAACTTCTTCAGCAACGCGGCCACTCGTGTCGGCCCGAGGCCGGGGATGTCTGCCAGTACGGTACTGATGTCGGCCTTGCGCTTCGTGCGCTGATGCCGGATCGCGAAGCGGTGGGCCTCGTCGCGGAGCCGCTGCACGAGGAAAAGCGCCTCGGAGCCGCGAGGGAGGATGACCGGGAAGTCATCGTCCGGGAGCCAGAGCTCCTCGAGGCGCTTGGCGATGCCGACCACCGCGATCCCACGGACGCCTGACTCTTCCAGGGCTCGCTGCGCGGCATTCACCTGTGGGACGCCGCCGTCGATGAGCAGGAGCTGCGGGCGATAGGCGAACTTGGCGCGCGTCGATTCCTGGCCCGCTGCCTTGGCGGGGTCAGCTGAGAGCGCCGCGTCTTCGGCGATGTCCGCAGGTGTCGCATCATCGCGCAGGTAAGCCAGTCGGCGGGTGAGCACCTGGTGGATGGAGTCGGTGTCGTCCGTCGAGGACGCGATGTTGAAGCGCCGGTAATGGGACTTGCGTGCGAGGCCGTCCTCGAACACCACCATCGACCCGACGATCCCGGTGCCCTGAAGGTGCGAGATGTCGTAGCACTCGATGCGCAGTGGGGCCTCAGAGAGCCCCAGCGCGTTCTGCAGCTCGGTGAGCGCGTCCGAGCGAGCGACATAGTCGCTGCTGCGTTTGAGCTTGTACTGCGCGAGCGACCCCATGGCGTTGATGGTCGCGGTCTTGAGCAGTTCGGACTTTGGCCCCCGCTGCGCCGTTCGCAGGTTCACCTTGGCCTGCCTGGTTGCCTCTAGCCACTCGGAGAGTGCCTCGGAGTCGTCCGGGAGGGCCGGCACGATGATCTCGCCTGGAGGGAAGAGGCCTTCCTTGCCGTACACGCGCTGCATGGTCTGATCGATGATCGTTCCAAGATCTGTGTCGAGTTCCTTGTCGAGGACCCAGTTGCGCACGCCGCGGATGCGCCCGCCGCGCACCGTGAACTGCTGGACGGAAGCGCTCAGCTCGTCCTCTGCGACGCCGAAGAGGTCGAGGTCGACGTTGTCGGGAAGCACGACGGCGCTCTTCTCCAAGACGTTCTCGAGAGCCCCGATGCGGTCGCGAAGCCTGGCCGCGTCTTCGAACCTCATCTCGCTGGCCGCGAGCTTCATCTCGTCCTGCAGCGTCGTCAGCAGGCTGCGATCGTAGCTCTCCATGAATCGCACGAACTCGTCGACGATCTGACGGTGCTCTCCTATCGTCACTCGCCCGCTGCACGGGCCGCCGCAGCGGCCGATCTGACCGGGGAAGCATGGGCGACCGCTCTGCATGGCCCGTGTGTAGTTCGAGTCATTGCACGTGCGGATGGGGAACGCCTTGACCATGAGATCGATGGTCTCGTTGACCGCCCAGACTTTGGGATATGGGCCGAAGTAGCGGGCGCCTCGGATACGAGCGTTGCGCGTGACCAGCACTCTGGGCGCTTCGTCGCCGAGCGTCACGGCCATGAACGGGTAGCTCTTGTCGTCCTTGAACTTCACGTTGAAGGGCGGCGAGAACTCCTGGATCCAGGTGTACTCGAGCTGCAGCGCCTCGGTTTCCGTGCGCACGACGGTCCATTCGACGCGAGTCGCCGTCGTCACCATGTGACGGGTGCGCTCGTGGAGTCGCTCAAGCGGAGCGAAGTAGTTGCTCAGCCTCGCGCGGAGGTTCTTGGCCTTGCCGACGTAGAGGACACGGTCGTCATCCCCGAGGAATCTGTAGACCCCCGGGGCCGTCGGAATGTCGCTCGTCGCGGGGCGGTATGGCAGGACGTTCGCCATCAGCGCGCAGCTGCCTCCCGCTCGAAGATCTCCTTGAGGTACTGGCCGGTGTGGCTCTCGGCGATGCCGGCGATCTTCTCCGGCGTGCCGACGCCGACGACGGTTCCGCCGCCGGAACCACCCTCCGGCCCCATGTCGATGAGCCAGTCCGCCGACTTGATGACGTCAAGGTTGTGCTCGATGACGATGACGGTGTTGCCCTTGTCCACCAGTCCGCCGAGCACCGTGAGGAGTTTGCGGACGTCCTCGAAGTGCAGTCCTGTTGTCGGCTCGTCGAGCACGTAGACGCTGCGCCCGTTTGACCGCCGCTGCAGCTCGGTGGCGAGCTTCACTCGTTGCGCCTCGCCGCCAGAGAGGGTCGTTGCAGACTGTCCAAGGCGCACGTAGCCGAGCCCGACCTCGACGAGCGTCGACAGGTAGCGGTGGATGGCCGTGATCGGCTCGAAGAAGTCCGCGGCCTCCGCGATCGGCATCTGCAGGACCTCGGCGATGTTCTTGCCCTTGTAGTGCACGCTCAGTGTCTCGCGGTTATAGCGCGACCCACCGCACACCTCACAGAGCACGTAGACGTCCGGCAGGAAGTTCATCTCGATCTTGAGTGTGCCGTCGCCCGAGCAGGCCTCGCAGCGACCGCCCTTGACGTTGAAGCTGAAACGGCCTGGCAGGTAGCCGCGGGCTTTCGCCTCGCTTGTCTCGGCGAAGAGCGTACGGATGCGGTCGAACACACCCGTGTACGTTGCGGGGTTCGAGCGGGGCGTGCGGCCGATGGGGTTCTGGTCGACGTGGATGACCTTGTCGAGTTGGTCGACTCCCGTGATGCGAGTGTGCTTGCCTGCAACGGCGCGGGCGCCGTTGAGCTTGGCAGCGAGCACTCGGTAAAGGATGTCGTTCACGAGTGAGGACTTGCCGGACCCGCTGACTCCGGTGACGGCCGTCAGGATGCCGAGTGGGAAGCTGACCTGCACGTTCTGCAGGTTGTTGGCACGCGCGCCGACGACGGTGAGCTCGCGCTTCTTGTCGTACTTTCGGCGCTTCTTCGGTGTCTCGATGCCGACGCGCCCCGAGAGGTAGTCGCCAGTGATCGACTTGGTGTTCTTTTCGAGGTCGGCGACGGAGCCGCTGTGCACGACTTCTCCCCCGTGCTCGCCTGCGCCTGGACCGATGTCCACGATCCAGTCCGAGGTGCGGATGGTGTCCTCGTCGTGCTCGACGACGATGAGCGTGTTGCCGAGGTCGCGCAGCTTGATGAGCGTCTCGATGAGCCTGCGGTTGTCTCTCTGGTGGAGTCCGATGGAAGGCTCGTCGAGCACGTAGAGCACTCCGGTGAGCCCGGATCCGATCTGCGTCGCGAGGCGGATGCGCTGCGCCTCCCCGCCTGAGAGCGTGCCGGCGGCCCGCGCGAGGTCGAGGTAGCTGAGGCCGACTTCGATGAGGAAGTCGAGGCGAGCGCGGATCTCGCGGAGCACCTGCGCCGCGATCTTGGCCTCGCGGTCGGTGAGCTCGACGGTGTTCATGAAGTCGAGGCAGTCGGCGAGGCTCAGGGCCGTGGCGTCTGCGATGGAACGACCGTGCACCTTGACGGCGAGCACTTCTGGGCGCAGTCGCGCACCGTTGCAGGCGGAGCAGGGGATCTCGCGCAGGTACTGTGCCCAACGGGCACGCGTGGCGTCGGTCTCGGCCTCTGCGTACTGGCGCTCGATGTACGGCATGACGCCCTCGAAGCCGGAGCTGTAGGTCATCTGCCGCCCGAAACGGTTGCGGTACTTGACTCTGACCTCGTACTCGCGCCCCTCGAGGATCGCCTCGCGGACTTCTTCCGGGAGCTTCTTCCAGGGCGTTGTGAGCTTGAACTGGATTTGCTCGGAGAGACCGAGCAGGAGGCGCTCGTAGTACTGGTACAGGCTCTTGCCCTGCCCACTCCACGGCAGGATGACCCCGTCTGCGATCGAGTCGAGGGGGTCGCCGATGAGGAGCTCACGGTCGACGGACATCCGCGTTCCCAACCCGTCGCACGTCTGGCAGGCGCCGAACGGCGCGTTGAAGGAGAAGGTCCTCGGCTCGATCTCAGTGAGCGCGATGGGGTGGTTGTTCGGGCAGGAGAGCTGCTCGGAGAACGTGGTCCACGCATCGTCGCCCTCCGCATCGACGAAGTTGATCTGGACGAGGCCGTCCGCGAGCCTCAGCGCCGTCTCGAGTGAGTCGGTCAGGCGACCGAGGACGTCGTCGGAGGCGACGAGGCGGTCGACGATCACGGAGATGTCGTGCTTGAAGGACTTCTTGAGCTTCGGTGGGTCGGTGAGCTGGACCCGATCGCCGTCGACCATCGCGCGGGCGTAGCCCTGACCGGAGAGCGACTGGAAGAGGTCGACGAACTCGCCCTTCTTCTGCTGGACGACCGGTGCGAGGACCTGGTACCGCGTGCCCTCCTCGAGCTCCATGAGGTGATCCGCGATCTGCTGGACGGTCTGTCGCTGGATGACCTCACCGCAGACCGGGCAGTGCGGTACGCCGATGCGCGCCCACAGGAGGCGCAGGTAGTCGTAGATCTCCGTGATCGTGCCGACGGTCGAGCGAGGGTTCCGGTTGGTCGACTTCTGATCGATCGAGACAGCGGGGCTCAGGCCCTCGATGAAGTCGACGTCTGGGCGATCGACCTGCCCGAGGAACTGCCTCGCGTACGCCGAGAGCGACTCCACGTAGCGGCGCTGCCCCTCGGCGAAGATCGTGTCGAACGCAAGTGACGACTTGCCTGACCCGGAGAGGCCGGTGAACACCACGAGACTGTCGCGTGGGATCTCGAGGTCGACGTTCTTGAGGTTGTGCACGCGGGCGCCTTGGACGCGCAGCTGTGAAGAAGGAGGAAGGACGGCCATAGCTCTTTCGGGTTCTCTATTCGTGTGGATGCTCTGTGCGCCCGAGTTCTGCGGGCGGCCGTGGTCAGCCCTTGGTGACGTGCCCGGCACGTTCCATGGTCCGCAGGTCTTGCTTGAGTGCTGAGAGCTCGTCGCGGAGGCGCGCTGCGAGCTCGAACTTGAGCTCGGCGGCGGCGTCGAGCATCTGCGCGTTGAGATCCGAGATCATGTTCTCGAGCTCCCTTGCGCCGGACGCGGCGAGTCCCTCGCGCTTGAGTTTAGGTGTCGTCTGGCGCTTGTTGTCGCCCTTGCCTCTGGCAGCGAGGAGCTTCTCCGTGTCCTGGCCCTCGCGCATCAGTGACTCGGTAATGTCGGCGATCTTCTTGCGCAGCGGGGTCGGGTCGATGCCGTGCTCCTTGTTGTACGCGAGCTGCCGGTCGCGACGCCGGTCAGTCTCCTCGATCGCCTTCGCCATGCTGTCGGTGATGCGGTCGGCGTACATGTGTACCTCGCCGGTGACGTTTCGGGCCGCTCGACCGATCGTCTGGATGAGGGACGTGCTCGAGCGCAGGAAGCCCTCCTTGTCAGCATCCAGGATCGCGACGAGCGAGACCTCTGGAAGGTCGAGGCCCTCCCTCAGGAGGTTGATGCCGACCAGGACGTCGTAGATGCCTGCCCGAAGCTCGGAGAGCAGCTCGACCCGGCGGAGCGTGTCGACGTCCGCGTGCAGGTAGCGCACTCGCACGCCGTTCTCGCCGAGGAAGTCGGTGAGCTCCTCTGCCATCCTCTTGGTCAAGGTCGTGACGAGGACTCGCTCGTCGCGGTCGGCCCGCACGCGGATCTCCTCGAGCAGGTCGTCGATCTGTCCCTTGGAGGGCTTGACGACGATCTGCGGGTCGACGAGTCCGGTCGGGCGGATGATCTGCTCGACGAAGCCGTCGGCCTGGGCGAGCTCGTACTTGCCGGGTGTTGCGGAAAGGTAGACCGTCTGGCCGACGCGGTCGCTGAACTCGTCCCAGCGGAGCGGCCGGTTGTCGAGTGCGCTCGGCAGGCGGAAGCCGTGGTCGACGAGCGTGCGCTTCCTGGACGCATCGCCCTCGTACATCGCGCCGATCTGGGGCACGGTGACATGCGACTCGTCGATGACGGTGATGAAGTCGTCTGGGAAATAGTCGATGAGGCAGTGCGGGGCCTCACCGGGCGCGCGGCCGTCCATGTGGCGCGAGTAGTTCTCGATGCCGGAGCAGAAGCCGATCTGCTCCATCATCTCGAGGTCGAAGGACGTGCGCATCCGCAGTCGCTGGGCCTCGAGCAGCTTCTGCTCGCGCTCGAAGACACCGAGGCGGTCGTCGAGCTCGTCGCGGATCTGCCCCATCGCGCGCTGCATGGCATCGGCGCCGGCGACGTAGTGCGAACCGGGGAACACGCTGACGGAGTCCATCGAGCGGACGACGTCACCAGTGAGCGGATTGAGCGCGGTGAGCGCCTCGATCTCGTCCCCGAACATCTCGATGCGGATCGCGAGCTCTTCGTAGACCGGGATGATCTCGATCGTGTCGCCGCGCACCCGGAACGTCCCGCGCTGGAAGGCGACGTCGTTGCGTTGGTACTGCATCGTCACGAAGCGCCTGAGCAGCTCTTGCCGCGGGATGCGGTCGCCGACGTGCATGGCCAGCATGGAGTTGAAGTACTCCTCCGGCTTGCCGAGCCCGTAGATGCAGGAGACCGTGGACACGACGATGACGTCGCGGCGGCTCAGCAGCGAGTTCGTCGTCGAGTGGCGGAGCCTCTCGACCTCCTCGTTGACCGAGCTGTCCTTCTCGATGAAGGTGTCGGTCTGCGGGACGTATGCCTCAGGCTGGTAGTAGTCGTAGTAGGAAACGAAGTACTCGACGGCGTTGTTCGGCATCAACTCGCGGAACTCCGTGGCGAGCTGGGCCGCTAGCGTCTTGTTGTGCGCGAGGACAAGCGCCGGGCGCTGGAGCTTTTCGATGAGCCAGGCGGTTGTCGCCGATTTACCGGTTCCCGTGGCGCCGAGCAGGACGACGTCCGGTTCGCCCGCGTTGATTCGGCTCGCAAGCTCTTCGATGGCCTTCGGCTGGTCGCCACTCGGCGTGTACTCGCTGACGACTTCGAAGGGACGTACGCTGCGTGTTGCTTGCATAGAACAAGTGTACGTGCAGGCTGCGACATTTCGGGGCCTCAGTGATGCGCTCTGCGCGATCACGAAGGCCCCGATTTGCAGTCTTCGCGGACTAGTTCTCGCTCGAGAGAACGCCCTGCGTGTTCTCGAGGTGGGCGCGGATGAACCACTGGAACTTCTCGAGCTCGGAGACCTGGCCGATGACAAGGTCCTGGGTCACGAGGTCGAGGTCGTCGAGCCGCTTGATGGCCTCGCGGTGGTCGGTGATGACACCAACGTAGACGTGGTCGAGCGCCTCGAGGTGCTGGCGGGTGCCCGCGCGGAACACCTCGTAGTCACCCCAGGTGCGAGCCTCCACGAGCGCGCCCGGGAGGCCGTTCGGGGGAACTCCGAGCGTCGCCATGCGCTCGGCGACCTCATCCGCATAGCCGCGCACGAGCTCGATCTGCGGGTCGAGCATCTCGTGAACGCTGATGAAGTCGCGCCCGATGACGTTCCAGTGCGCGTGCTTGAGGGTGAGGTGCAGGTCGTTGAGCGCGTGCAGGCGGAGCTGGAGGAGCTCGCCGATCTCGTGGCCCTTGTCGAGCGAGAGCCCGGGAACCGTGTACTCGCCGTTCTCTGTCTGCTGGCTTGAGGCTGTCGTGGTCATGTCAGTCCTCTCTTGGGAGCGCGTGACGCGTCTCCCGGTCAATGAACCCCATGCGTATCGGGGGAACGTCAACCATGTCAGCCAGATCTGAACGTTTGATCGGAGCGCGGACCGGCCCGTACTGCACCCGCCGTAGAATGCCAGGATGCGCGCCGAACGGTCAGAGGGTCCCGAGCCTGACGCTCGCTCCGCGGTCGCGCAGAGCTACGGGGTCCTTGCCGAGTCCGCCCCTATCGACCACGAGCTCGAGATCCGCAGGTCCAGGTTCATCTGCCGCCTGCAGCGTGTCGAGAGCGAGGCGCAAGCGAGGGACGTCATCGCCGGCCGGCGCGCAGCTCACCGCCTCGCGCGCCACCACTGCAGCGCGTTCGCGATCGGCGCAGGGCGCGGCATCCAGCGCTCGAACGACGACGGCGAGCCCGCGGGCACGGCGGGCACCCCCATGCTCGACGCCCTGGTGCTCGCCGAGCGCCCGCGAGAGGGGGCGGAAGCGGCGGCGGACCTCAGCGATGTGGTCGCGGTGGTCACGCGCTATTTCGGGGGTGTCCTGCTCGGCGCGGGTGGCCTCGTCCGTGCGTACTCGGAATCCGTTTCGTCGACGCTGCAGCTCGCGCGGGTCGTGACTCGAGAGGCGAGGGCGATCTACGGCCTCGAGGCCCCACACGCGACGGCGGGCCGGTGGGAGAACGAACTTCGCGCACGCGGGATTCTCGTGTCTGGGACAGAGTACGCAGGCGCCTCGGCCCTGCTGAGTCTTGCAGTGCCGGACTCGGCCGATTCCCGCGCACGGCTCTCCTCCGAGGTCGCCGCCGTCACGGCAGGTCGAGGTTCGCTCGTCGCGCTCGGCACCGAGTGGGTCGACCTCGCCTGAGTTGCCCGATCAAGCCTGGGGAACAAGACCTCGACTGAGTTGCCCGACCGGCCCCGACGGATGCGTGCGCCGCACCGCGGTCGCCCGGGTCACACCCCGTAGGTCTGCGTCTCGGGGGCCCGCAGGGCCGCCCCGGCGAGTCGGCGCCACTCTGCATCGACCTGCTCGAGTGTCTCGTCGAGCGGGGCGCTCGTGTCGATGAGCACGTCCGCGATGCGTCGTCTCTCCTCGTCGCTCGCCTGCGACGCAATCCGGGCCCTGGCCTCCGCCAGCGACATCCCACGGCCCTCCACGAGACGTTCCTCGCGGACGGAGGCCGGTGCATCCGCGACCCAGATCTCCTCGTAGTCGTAATTGCTCTTCGACTCGACCAGCAGCGGTATGACGTGAACAACCAGGGCCGTCGGGTCTTCGGCCAGCACCTCCTCGAGCCGCTCCCCGGTGATGCGGCGCACCTCGGGATGCACGATGTCGTTGAGCGCGCTGCGTGCCTCGTCGTCACCGAAGACCAGCGCGCCGAGTGCCTGGCGGTCGAGCGTGCCGTCGGCCTGGATCAGGTCCTCCCCGAAACGCGCGGAGATCTGTCGGAGCGCGGGAGAGCCGACGGCGACGGCCTCCCTCGCGAAGACGTCGGCGTCGAGGATCACGCCGCCGAGTTCGGCCAGGCGCTTCGCGATGGTCGTCTTGCCGGATCCGATCCCCCCGGTCAGAGCGATGGTGACCATGATGTGCCGTCCTCTCGTCTGCGGATGCCTTGCTCACTTGGGCATCTTGGTTGAGGCCAACGCTACTGCGCGGAGGCCGTGAGCGCCCTGCGGCATTCCCGACCTGCTTGAGCGCACCTCGCGTGCCAGACTGAGACGCAGGAGGCACTAGACACATGCTTGAAATTCTGACCGGCCTGGGGCTCGCGACGGCGAGTGGCCTGAACGCGTTCATCCCCCTGCTGGGCATCGGGCTTCTCGCCCGCTTCACGGACCTCATCACGCTCCCAGCTGGCTGGGCCTGGCTGAGCAACGACTGGGTGCTCATCATCGTCGGCGTCCTGCTCGTGCTCGAGCTCGTCGCCGACAAGATCCCCGCGCTCGACCACGTCAACGACTGGATACAGACGGTCATCCGCCCGACCTCCGGCGGCATCGTCTTCGGCGCGGGCACGGCGAGCTCGACCGCGGCGATCCAGGACCCGGCGTCCTTCTTCACGAGCAACGCCTGGGTGCCGGTGGTCATAGGCATCGGCATCGCACTGCTGACTCACCTCACGAAGAGCAGCACACGTGCCGCCGCGAACGTCGTGACGGCCGGCGCCGCTGCCCCGGTGCTCAGCGTTGGCGAGGATGCAATCAGCGTCGGGCTGCTCTTCTCCGCGATCCTCGTGCCGCTCTTTGTCCTGGTGATGCTCGCCATGCTGGGCGTGCTCGCTTGGTTCCTCTTCAGGAGCTTCAAGCGCGTGAGAGATGCGCGAGCCGCCAAGGGCAAGTCCGCCGCTCCCCCGGTTCCTCCGGCCCCTGGCTTCACCGCCTGACTCCACGTCAGCCGTCGTGGCAACCAAACAACGCCCGGTCACTGTGTGGCCGGGCGTTGTTGCTGGTGCCTGGTGACCGACGCAGGACTTGCCCACATACGGCCGAAGGCCGGCCCCAGAGTTGGGACCGGCCTTCGGTGCAGCGAATGCTGCTGGGAACTAGTTCCCAGCGAGCTTCTCGCGGAGGGCTGCAAGCGACTCGTCGTCGGCAAGCGTTCCTGCGCCAGCTGCTTCGCTCGTGAACGAGTTCGAGGAGCTCGACGGCGCAACGGCGCTGACGTTCTGCTCGATCTCGGCTGCCGAAGCGACCTGCTTCTTGTGCGCTTCCCAGCGAGTCTGGGCGAGAGCGTACTCCTGCTCCCAAGCTTCGCGCTGAGCGTCGAAGCCTTCCTTCCACTCGTTGGTCTCGGGGTCGAAGCCCTCGGGGTACGTGTAGTTCCCCTCGGCGTCGTACTCGGAAACCATGCCGTAGAGCGCCGCGTCGAACTCGGTGCCTTCGGGGTCGACGCCATCGTTCGCCTGCTTGAGCGAGAGCGAGATGCGGCGACGGTCGAGGTCGATGTCGATGATCTTGACGAACAGCTCCTGGCTAACCGACACGACCTGCTCGGCGAGCTCGACGTGACCGCTGGAAAGCTCCGAGATGTGCACGAGACCCTCGATGCCGTCTGCGACGCGAACGAACGCACCGAACGGAACGAGCTTCGTGACCTTGCCCGGTGCGATCTGACCGATGGCGTGCGTGCGAGCAAGCACCTGCCACGGGTCTTCCTGCGTTGCCTTCAGTGAGAGCGAGACACGCTCGCGGTCGAGGTCGACCTCGAGGATCTCGACGGTGACCTCCTGGCCAACCTCGACAACCTCGGACGCGTGCTCGATGTGCTTCCAGCTGAGTTCGGAGACGTGCACGAGGCCGTCAACGCCACCCAGGTCGACGAACGCACCGAAGTTGACGATCGAGGAGACCACACCCTTGCGGACCTGGCCCTTCTGGAGGTTGTTGAGGAAGTTCGAGCGAGTCTCGGACTGCGTCTGCTCGAGGAGCGCGCGGCGCGAGAGCACGACGTTGTTGCGGTTCTTGTCGAGCTCGAGAACCTTGGCCTCGAGTTCCTGACCGAGGTACGGCGTGAGGTCGCGCACGCGGCGAAGCTCGATGAGCGAAGCCGGGAGGAAGCCGCGGAGGCCGATGTCAACGATGAGACCGCCCTTGACGACCTCGATGACGGTGCCGGTGACGACGCCGTCTTCTTCCTTGATCTTCTCCACGTCGCCCCAGGCACGCTCGTACTGAGCGCGCTTCTTGGACAGGATCAGACGGCCTTCCTTGTCCTCCTTCTGGAGAACGAGTGCCTCAACGGTGTCGCCGACCTGAACGACCTCGGTGGGGTCGACGTCGTGCTTGATCGAAAGCTCGCGCGAGGGGATGACACCCTCGGTCTTGTAACCGACGTCGAGGAGGACCTCGTCGCGGTCGATGCGAACGACGGTGCCCTCGATGAGGTCCCCGTCGTTGAAGAACTTCAGCGTCTCTTCGACCGCGGCAAGAAAGTCCTCAGCAGATCCGATGTCGTTGATGGCGACCTGCTTGGTTGCCTTTTCGGTCGTGGTGGTGGTCATGTAGGTAATGCTCCAGGTGGGCTCTAAGTCGGCCCGGATGCGCCGCTCGAGGCGACAAGCCAAGGGCAACGGGGTTCATCCGGGAATACGGATACGTGCACACAGAAAAGTGCTCTGTCAGCCTAGTCGGCCAGGTCAAGCGAGGGCAAGTGCCGCGCGCGGCGAGTTCGCCCGGATTTCGCGGCGAGTCGCCCTCATCGCGTCCGCCCTAGGATCCTGAAGCCGGGTCAGGTGGTTGCCAGGGACTCTGCGTCCGTGCCGTCCTCGTTCATGAGCTGCGATCTGATCAGGAAACGTTTGCCCTCCGGCGCCTCCAACGAGAACCCGGAGCCCCGGCCAGGAACGATGTCGACGGTCAGACGCGTGTGCCGCCAGTAGTTGAACTGCTCGCGTGACATCCAGAACTCGACGAGGCCCGCATCCGGGATGTCAGCCGTTCCGAGAAGGACGTCCGCATCACCGGTTAGGAAGTCGCCAGCCGGGTAGCACATCGGTGAGGAGCCGTCGCAGCAGCCGCCCGATTGGTGGAACATCAGCGGCCCGTGGCGTCGGCCGAGGGACGAGATCATCTCGATGGCTTCAGTCGTGAAGCCCACTCTTGAGAAGGACTCGCCGTCGATCGCCGGCTCGGCGGCAACATACCCGGCCGCAGCCTCGTGCGCCGGCCTGCTCTGCGCCTGCGTGTCCTGCACGTCCTTGTGCATGCTTTCCGCCTTTCGTCTTCATCGACTCTCGAGGTTCGTCCTTGGCGTTGTCTGGGAGCGCGGCGGGGGCGCGGAGCATCGCTGCACCACGCCCGTCGCGCGCTCGACACCCAGCGGCTCAGCGGTAGTCGATCACCACGCGGCCGCCGATCTTGCCCTGCTTCATCTCTTCGAGGACTTCATTGATCTCACCGAGTGGTCGAGCAGACACCGTCGGCTTGATGAGGCCGCGAGCGTAGAAGTCGAGTGCCTCTCGCATGTCGGCTCGGGTGCCGACGATGGAGCCTCGGATCGTGAGCCCCTTGAGGACGATGTCGAAGATCGGCGCGGGGAACTCTCCTGGTGGGAGCCCATTGAAGACGATCGTCCCGCCGCGCCTCGTCATGCCGATCGCCTGGCCGAACGCGGCAGGATGCACGGCAGTCACGAGGACGGCGTGGGTCCCGCCCGTCTGCTCCTGGATGGCGGCGACGGGGTCCTCGGATCGGGCATTGACCGTCACCTCGGCTCCGAGCTGGCGGGCGAGCTCGAGCTTGTCGTCGGCGACATCGACCGCGGCGACCCGCAGTCCCATGGCCTTCGCGTACTGCACGGCTATGTGGCCGAGTCCGCCGATGCCAGAGATGGCGATCCACTGACCTGGCCGAGCCTCTGTCTGCTTGATGGCCTTGTAGACGGTGACACCGGCACACAGGATCGGCGCGACTTCGACGGGGTCCGACCCGGCAGGCACTCGCGCTGCGTACCGGGTGTCGACGATCATGTACTCGCCGAATGAGCCGTCGACGGCGTATCCGCCGTTCTGCTGCGACTCGCACAGCGTCTCCCAGCCGGTCTCGCAGTGCTCGCACGAGCCGCACGCGCTCCAGAGCCAGGCGTTGCCGACGATGTCGCCGATCGCGATTCCGTCGGAGTCCGGGCCGACGGCGACGACTTCGCCGATCCCTTCGTGACCGGGGATGAACGGCGGGGAGGGCTTGACGGGCCAGTCGCCCTCCGCGGCGTGGAGGTCGGTGTGGCAGACGCCGCTGGCCGTGACCTTCACGAGCGCCTGGTGGGGGCCCGGGGTGGGGATCTCGACGTCGTCGACGCTGAGTTCCTCGCCGAAGGTGCGGACAACTGCAGCTTGCATGGTGCTTTTCATCGTTCGTGTTCCTGTTCTCATGCGGGGGAAAGCGTGGTCGGAGCGGGGATCAGAAGAAGCCCTGGGCGTCTTCGCTGTAGCTGACGAGCAGGTTCTTCGTCTGCTGATAGTGGTCGAGCATCATCAGGTGGTTCTCACGGCCGATGCCAGACGACTTGTAGCCGCCGAACGCGGAGTGCGCCGGGTATGCGTGGTACTGATTCACCCAGACGCGGCCGGCTTGGATGTCGCGGCCGGCGCGGTACGCGGTGTTGCCCATGCGCGACCAGACGCCAGCCCCGAGACCGTAGAGCGTGTCGTTGGCGATGGAGATGGCATCGTCGTAGTCGGAGAACTTCGTGACTGCCACGACCGGGCCGAAGATCTCCTCCTGGAAGATGCGCATGCTGTTCTGGCCCTCGAAAATCGTCGGCTGCACGTAGTAGCCGCCAGCCAGGTCGCCTTCGAGTTCTGCCCTGGCGCCGCCGATGCGGACCTTCGCGCCCTCCTGCCTGCCGATCTCGAGGTAGCTGAGAATCTTCTCGAGCTGGTCGTTCGAGGCCTGAGCCCCGACCTGCGTGTCGGTGTCGAGCGGGTTGCCCTGCACGATCTTGCGGGTGCGCTCGGTCACGTCTTCCAGGAACCTGTCGTAGATCGAATCCTGGATGAGGGCCCGCGACGGGGACGTGCAGATTTCGCCCTGGTTCAGCGCGAAGAGGGTGAAACCCTCCTGGGCCTTGTCGTAGTACGCGTCGTCGCGCAGCGCGATGTCCTCGAAGAAGACGTTCGGGCTCTTGCCGCCGAGCTCGAGCGTGACGGGGATGATGTTCTGCGAGGCGTACTGCATGATGAGGCGCCCGGTTGTCGTCTCGCCGGTGAACGCGATCTTGCGGATGCGGGAGTTGGAAGCGAGGGGCTTTCCTGCCTCAGCACCGAATCCGTTGACGATGTTCACGACACCAGGCGGCAGCAGATCACCGATGAGCTCGAAGAGCACGAGGATAGACGTCGGCGTCTGCTCTGCGGGCTTCAGAACGATCGCGTTGCCAGCGGCAAGCGCGGGGGCGAGCTTCCAGACCGCCATGAGGATGGGGAAGTTCCACGGGATGATCTGGCCGACGACTCCGAGGGGCTCGTGGAAGTGGTACGCGGTCGTGTTCTCGTCGAGCTGGCTGAGCGTGCCTTCCTGCGCCCTGATGGCCCCAGCGAAGTAGCGGAAGTGGTCGATCGCGAGGGGGATGTCGGCCGCAAGGCACTCGCGGATCGGCTTGCCGTTGTCCCAGGTCTCAGCGACGGCGATGTACTCGAGGTTCTCCTCGATGCGGTCGGCGATCTTGTTCAGGATGATCGCCCGCTCTGCCGGACTCGTCTTCCCCCACGCCGGAGCAGCTGCGTGGGCCGCATCAAGGGCCGCCTCGATGTCTTCTGCAGTGCCCCTGGCCACCTCGGTGAATGGCTGCCCGGTGACCGGGGTGATGTTCTCGAAGTACTCGCCCTTCACGGGCGGAACCCACTGGCCACCGATGTAGTGCTCGTAGCGAGGCTTGAACGAGACGAGAGCCCCGTCCGTGCCTGGCTTCGCGTAAACAGTCATGAGGACTCCCTTGTCCTAGGTGCGCAGCGTCACCACGCTGCGCGAGTGAACTCTTCCCTTGGAGCGTAGGGACCGTGACGTTGCATTTGCGTTGCATGGTGCCGGATTGCCGTCCGCTTCTGTTCAGGAGTCGAGCGACTCGATCCTGGCGACGAACCTCGAGCGCGCAGGCGAGCGCGGCGGGAGTACGGCGAGCGCGGTTCGGAAGGCCTCGGCGTCTTGGGCGACCTCGGGCAGGTCGAGGTACGCGAGCAGGGTGCGGGTGTCTGCCGTGCTGAGCACCTGGTCCCTGAGCGTCGCGGAGATCTCTGCGCGCAGCTCCCGGATGCCAGGGGCCTCGGACGTCGGCAGCAGCTCACCGCGGTAGCTCGAGACGGCCGAGCTCACGTCGCCGACTGCGAGCAGCCTGAGTACGTCTCCGGCGTCGCTGCTCAGGCCCTGCAGGATCCGGTACGGGCGAGGAGCGAGGTCGAGGCCGCGTTCGGCGAGGATCGGCCGAAGCCTCGCGAGCTCAGCCCTGAGGGTGACCTCCTTTGCGCTCTCCCCGTAGACCAGGAGCGAGAGTTCGCCGGCAGAGAGCCCGGAAGGACGCGCCGCGAGCAACGTCAGGATCTCGCCGTGCCTCCCGCTCAACTCGAGCGCCGGGTAGCCGCTGGCAGACAGCCGAGCCCGCTGGACGCCGAGCGAGCCGATCCGAGCCGCAGCTGCATCGCTGTGCGCGATCGGCGATGAAGCCTCGATGCCGGAGCGAGTCGGGTGCCCGGCGAGCAGCACCGCGAGCCTCATCTCCGCTTCCGCCGCGGCCACGGCCGCGCGCATGAGGGCAAGGGAGTGCGGACCGACGGCTCGCTCGTCCCCCGTCAAGTCGATGGCGCCGACAGCGACGCCCGAGATCGGGTCGCGAATCGGGACCGCCGTGCAGCTCAGGAGTTGCACGGCGGGGGCGAAGTGCTCAGCACCGGCGATCTGCACGCCGCGACCGGAAGCGAGTGCCGTGCCGGGGGCGCTCGTGCCGACCGCGGCCTCAGACCAGTCGGCGCCTGCCACGAAGTCCATGTGCTCAGCCCGACGCAGCGTGGCGCTGTCGCCGCGCACCCAGAGGAGCCGTCCCTGCTCGTTGGTGATGGCGACGATGAGTCCGGTATCTCTCGCCGGCTCCACAAGCAGGCGGTCGAGGACAGGCAGGACGTGTTGAAGGGGGCTGCGCTCTCTCGCGGCCGCGAGCGGCTCGAACTGATCGAGGTCGCGGGCCTTCGCGTTCGCTGGGCTCCCGAGAAGTTGCAGGGAGCGGAGCCAGGAATCGCGGACGACGCTGCGGAGTCCTGCCACGGCCGAACGCAGATCTACTCCCCCGCTCGTCCCGCCGACCTGGTCGATGAGGGAATGAGCGGATGCGGCTGCCACCTGGTCGGGGCCAGCCAGCTCGCCACTCTGCGGGTGCACGTCGCAGCCTCCTCGGATTCGCGGCAACGGGTGCGTCGATGCACCCGCTGCCGCGAGCCTAGGCCACGCAGCCTGAACGATGGCAGACCGCCTCGTGCTGCGTCGCGATCGGGGATCGCTGGCGAGGCCCTCGGTCAGTCGCTGCTCAGCACCTCGCGGAGCGTGTCGAGTCCGAGCCCGCCCAGGTCGAGCGCACGCGAGTGCCACGCCTTGAGGTCGAAGCCGTCGCCAGCGCGCAGCTCGGCGTCCGCGCGAAGCTCCTCCCAGATGCGCTGCCCGATCTTGTAGGACGGGGCCTGCCCTGGCCAGCCGAAGTACCGGTTCACCTCGAACTTCACGAAACCGTCTGGCATGTTCACGTGCTGTCGCAGGAAGGCGAGCGCGTAGTCGTAGTCCCAGACCTTGTCGCCTTCAGGCACCGTCTTGCCGAGGTGGACGCCGATGTCGAGCACGACGCGGGCCGCGCGCATCCGCTGCCCGTCGAGCATCCCGAGCCTGTCCGCCGGCTCGTCGAGATAGCCCAGCTGTTCCATGAGGCGCTCGGCGTACAGCGCCCACCCCTCGCCGTGGCCCGAGGTCCAGTTGTTGCGGCGCCAGGTGTTGAGCTGGTCTCGGTTGAGAGTCGCGCGCGCGATCTGCAGGTGGTGGCCCGGAACACCCTCGTGGTACACGGTCGTGAGCTCGCGCCAGGTGTCGAACTCGGTGACCCCTGGTGTGACCGACCACCACATGCGGCCCGGCCTCGAGAAGTCTTCAGACGGTCCCGTGTAGTAGATGCCGCCCTCCTCGGTCGGCGCGATGAGGCACTCGAGGCGCCGCATCTGCTCCGGGATGTCGAAGTGGCTCTCAGCGAGCTCGGCGACCGCTCGGTCGCTCGTCTCCTGCATCCACGCCTTCAGCGCAGGCTTGCCGTGGAGTTTGCGGGTCGGGTCCAGCTCGAGGTGAGCGATCGCCTCGGCAACCGTCGCGCCCGGGAGGATCTCGTTCGCGATGGCTTCCTGCTCGGCTTTCATTCGCGCGAGCTCAGCGAGGCCCCACTCGTAGGTCTCGTCGAGGTCAACGGCCGCGCCGAGGAACCCGCGGGAGGCCAGGGCGTAGTGCTCGCGTCCGACTCCGTCGGTTTCGCTGGCGGCTGGCAGCAGCTCGTCGTCGAGGAACGTCGTGAACGCCCCGTAGGCCGCAGAGGCCCCCTGGGCACCGCGGCGAAGCTGTTCGCGGAGCTCCTGCGGGAGCTCGCCCTCTGTCGGCGTCGACTCGGCGAGCAGCTCGAAGAAGTTGCCGCTAGCGGCGTATTCACCAGTCTGCACCGCGACTTCGCGCACCTGGCGCTTCGCTGGCACGACTCCGGCCAGTATCCCGGCACCCAGGCGCTCCGTGTAGCCCTCGACCGCCGCTGGCAGATTCTCGAGGCGCCGGGCGATGTCCTCGAAGTCGCTCACGGTCTCGCGAGGCATGAGGTCGAACACCATGCGGATGTCCTGGGCAGGGGATGCGATGTTGGAGAGTTCGCGCAGGTGCAGCCTGGCGTCGATCATCTCGACCTCGAGCCCGAGGCTGCGTCGAAGCTCGAGCGCCGTCACATGGTCGACCTCGTCCACCTCGTCGAGGGCGTCGAGCTTCGCCAGCACGTCGACTATGGCGGCGCGCTTGCGGGGGGCCGCGGCCGACGAGTAGTCGCCGTACTCCGACTTGTCGCCGTCGACGCCGAGCTCGACTCGCCGCTCGGGCGAGAGCTCGATCTCGGTGGCGACCCAGGCCTCCGCGAGTCGATCGATGTCTGTCTGCGGTCGAGCCTGACTGGTGTTCTGGGGGTGTGGAGCGGAAGTCGTCATCCCCAAAGCCTATGCTCGCCCCTCTGAGGCCTTGCTCCATGGAGAGCAGGACCGAGAAGGGCGAGCTGACGCCCGGGGCTATCGCCTAGTGACCGGCCTCGTCCCAGTTCGGGCCGCGCCCGATCTGCACTTCGAGGGGGACGGTGAGGTCGGCAGCGGCTGCCATCTCCTCGCGAACGAGGGCCTCCATGGTCTCGCCCTCGCCCTCGGCCACCTCGAAAACGAGCTCGTCGTGCACCTGCAGGAGCATGCGGGAGGACAGCTTCTCCGCGCGGATGCGGTCCTCGATCGAGTTCATGGCGCGCTTGATGATGTCAGCCGCCGACCCCTGGATCGGTGAGTTGAGCGCCTGGCGCTCGGCGTTCTCTCTGGCGATGCGGTTGGTCGAGTGCAGGTCGGGGAACGGGCGCCTACGGCCGAAGATCGTCTCCGTGTAACCGTCCTCCTTCGCCTGCAGGACGACGTTGCGCAGGTAGTCGCGGACGTTGCCGAAGCGCTCGAAGTAGTCGATCATGAGCTTCTTCGCCTCGGCGACATCGATCTGCAGCTGCTTCGAGAGGCCAAAGGCCGAGAGGCCGTAGGCGAGGCCATACGACATGGCCTTGACCTTCGAGCGCATCGCGGGCGTCACGTCCGCCGGGTCCACGCCGAAGACACGTGATCCGACGAAGCGGTGGAGGTCCTCCCCCGCGTTGAAGGCCTCGATGAGCGCGGCGTCACCGGAGAGATGCGCCATGATGCGCATCTCGATCTGCGAGTAGTCGGCGGTGAGCAGCGACTCGAACTCGGGGCCGTGCACAAACGCGCGGCGGATGCGCCTGCCCTCCTCCGAACGGATGGGGATGTTCTGCAGGTTCGGGTCGTTCGAGGACAGGCGGCCCGTCGCCGAGCCGATCTGGTGGTAGCTCGTGTGGATGCGTGAGCTCTCGTCGATCGCCTTGAGCAGGCCCTCCATGATCTGGCGCAGCTTCACCGCGTCGCGGTGCTTGCGCAGGGCTCCGAGGAAGGGATGCGGACTGTTGCGTTCGAGGTCGGCGAGCGATTCCGCGTCGGTCGAGAAGCCGGTCTTCGTCTTTCGGGTCTTGGGCATCTCGAGCGTCTCGAAGAGCACGACCTGCAGCTGCTTCGGCGATCCGAGGTTGATCTCGGTGCCCCCGATGGCGTCGAACGCCTCCTGCTCGTAGGTGCGGATGCGCTCGGTCAGGTCGTCCGCGAGGCCCTGCAGGAACTCGCGGTCGATGGCGACCCCCTGCAGCTCCATGCTCGAGAGCGTGGCGAGGAGTGGCGTCTCGATGGACGTGAAGACGTCGAGCGTGCCTGGCTCGAGCATGCCGAGGGCGGCGGTCGTCGCGCGTTGCGTGTACCAGGCGTCGCTCGCGGCGAGCGAGGACTCGTCGCCGAGCTGCAGCTGGTTCGGGTCGCCCTCAGGGAGCTGTTCGTCGAGGCGCATCTGCACGAGCTCGGCGAGGCGCTTGGGCGCATTCTGGGGGCGGTACAGCCAGCCGGCGAGCTGACCATCCTTGACCTGGCCGCCAACCTCGAGGCCGGCGACGGTGAGCGCTTTGAGCTGGGGCTTCGCGTCGAACATGAGCTTCGGCGCATCGCTCGCGAGCCACGCCTCGAAGGGGGCGTAGTCGACGCGTTCCGGAATCCAGCGGAGTTCGGTGGTCTCAGCTGCCGAGGAGACCCCGACGGCCACGATGCCACCCTCCGGGCTGTGGAGGACAGTCAGCCCGAGCCCCTCCGGGGTCGCGGCCACGGCCTTATCGAGCCACTGCTCGAGCTCTTCGTCGAGCAGCTCTGGTCGCACGGGGGCTGCGACCGCCTCCGCGGGTGCGATGTCCTCGCCCGCTTCGTCGGCCAGCTTGAGCACACGGTCCTGCAGGGTGCGGAACTGGAGCTTCGTGAAGATCTCGCGCACGGCATCCGCGTCGATCGCGCCACGGCTGAGCTGCTCGGGTGCAACGGGCAGCTCGACGTCGTCGATGAGTCGGTTGAGCTTGCGGTTCCGGACGGCGTTCTCCCGGTGCTCGCGGAACGACTCTCCAACCTTGCCGCCGATCTCGTCGGCGTGGTCGAGGATTCCCTGCAGCGAGCCGTACTGCGCAAGCCACTTGGCCGCAGTCTTCTCACCGACCTTGGGCACGCCCGGCAGGTTGTCGCTCTTCTCACCGACGAGCGCGGCCACGTCCGGGTACTGCTCTGGGCGGACGCTGTAGCGCTCCTCGACCTTCGCGGGGTCGTAGCGCGTGAGCTTCGTCACGCCCTGCGTCGACGGATACAGCAGCGTGACGTCGTCGGTGACGAGCTGGATGGAGTCGCGGTCGCCCGAGACGACGAGCACCTTGAAGCCCTGCTCGCGTCCCTGTCTTGCGAGCGTCGCGAGGATGTCGTCCGCCTCGAAGTCCTCCTTCACGACCGTCGTGATGCCCATCGCGTGCAGGGCGTCGCGGAGCAGCGGGACCTGTCCCTTGAACTCGACGGGGGTCGCGTCGCGGCCCGCCTTGTACTCCGGGTACTCGCGGGTGCGGAAGGAGCTGCGCGAGATATCGAAGGCCACGGCGATGTGGCTCGGGTTCTCGTTCTGGAGCAGGTTGAGGAGCATCGAGACGAAGCCGTGGATAGCGTTCGTGTGCTGCCCCTCCGAGTTCACGAAGCTATCGACCGGCAGGGCGAAGAACGCCCTGAAGGCAAGCGAGTGGCCGTCGATGACCATGAGGGTAGGCTGATTTTGCGCTGACACACGGTCAGCCTACTTGCCGCCCCAGACACTGCGCCGATGCGCGCGTGTTGTGGGGCGTTCTTCGAGGAGGAAGCGTGATGACGCACCTGGAAACGCCGCCGACAACGGTCAACGGCCTCACCGTCCCCGACCAGCACGATGTCACCCGCGGTCGTGGCTTCGGCGCGCTTGCCGAGCGGATGGGCATCCTGTGCGTCGAGCTGAGCCCCGAACGCGCCGTTGCCGTCATGCCCGTCGAGGGGAACACGCAGCCGATCGGCCTCCTCCACGGTGGCGCGTACTGCGTTCTCGGGGAGTCCCTGGGCTCCATGGCAGCCAACGTGCACGCCGGCCCAGGTCGGTTCGCGGTCGGCATCGACATCAACGCCACCCACACGGGCTCCGCAGTGAGCGGCTGGGTCACGGGCGTGTGCACGGCCGTCCACCTCGGAGGCTCCATGACGGTGCACGAGATCGTCATCACCGACGAGGCGGGGAGACGCTGTTCGACGGTCCGCATCACGAACCTCATTCGCACGGCGAAGTAACCGGGCAGACGAGAAGAAGCCCTCACGGCGCTGCTGCGGTGAGGGCTTCCCGTGTACGGAGCTCGGCTACTTCTTGGCCGAGAGCTGCTGGATGACCGCCTGCGCGACCTCCTGCATGGTGAGGCGGCGGTCCATCGACGCCTTCTGGATCCAGCGGAACGCCTCCGGCTCGCTGAGGCCCATCTTCTGCGTGAGGAGGCCCTTCGCGCGGTCGACCTGCTTGCGCGTCTCGAAGCGCTCGTTGAGGTCGGAAATCTCTGCCTCGAGCGCGATGAGCTGCGCGTGGCGGGCCAGGGCGATCTCGATGGCAGGGAGCAGGTCGTTCTGCGTGAACGGCTTCACGACGTACGCAAGGGCGCCAGCCTCCGTTGCGCGCTCGACCAGTTCCTTCTGGCTGAACGCGGTGAGGAGCACAACCGGCGCGATGCTGTCCTTCGACAGCTGCTCGGCTGCGGAGATGCCATCAAGCTGCGGCATCTTGACATCCATGATGACGAGGTCGGGGCGAAGCTCTTTCGCGAGGGCGACTGCGGTCTCGCCATCGCCTGCCTCGCCGACCACGTCGAAGCCGTTGTCGCGGAGGATCTCCACGATGTCGAGCCGGATGAGCGACTCGTCTTCGGCGACGACAACACGTCGCGGGGCTTGGGAGGTTTCCTGTTCAGTCACGTAGTGAGCTTACGATACTGTGTCCGTGGTGATGCGCCGGCTTGGCGGAATGGCAGACGCGGTGCACTCAAAATGCTCTGTCCGAGAGGGCGTGTGGGTTCGAATCCCACAGCCGGCACCAGACGAAAAGCCCCGGCTTGCCAGTGATTCACTGGCAAGCCGGGGCTTCGTTCGTTCCGGGCGGAGGTGAACGGCGCTAGGCGTCCGTCGCTGGCGTCTCTTCAGCTCCAGCTGAGAGCTCGCCGGTCCCTGACCACGTTGCCGTCGCATCCCACAGGTTCAAGGTGTCGTCGACGAGGACTTCGACCTCGATCTCGTGCTCGGGAATCGTGACGCCGTCCGCTGAACCGGCCTCGACGAGTCGCTGCACAAGCTTGTCAATGACCTCCGAGAGTGCGTCTTCCCCAGCATCAGCTTCGGCCGAGGCGGTTCGCATGTATGTCTTGACTTCGCTCATGCATCCATCATCTCAGCCGAAGAAGAGCTTGGTGGACGCAGCGACGAACCCGGTCTGTCCGAGCTGGTCGCGCATGCCCATATACTCCCGAGCGTCTTCGCCCACGACGTAGGTGATCTGCTCGGTGCCGTCAGTCACCGCTTCGAAGGCAGCCTGGGCGACCTGCTCGGCCGAGGATCGGGTGGAGTCGCGTGACGGGTCCCGGAAGCGCGCCGTCGCCTTGATGAGCGCATCCATGTAGTCGGGGTGACCGGTCTGGTCGAGGCTGCGGCCGCCGAAGTCGGTGCGGATGCCACCGGGAGCAAGGGTCTTGACTCGAATGCCGTACGGAGCGAGCTCTAGGAGAGGCCTTCGCTCCAGCCCTCTGCGCCGAACTTCGCGCCGTGGTACACCGAGTTGAACGGCATCGTCACCTTGCCACCGATCGAGGTCGTCGTGAGGATCACGCCAGACTTGCGCTCACGGAAGTGCGGGATGAATTCCTTGGTGACCCGCATGACGCCAAGCAGGTTCGTGGTGATGTTCTGGACGATCTGCTCGTCGGTCGCCGCTTCGAACGGCCCCGCGAGCCCGTAGCCTGCGTTGTTGAAGAGCACGTCGACCGGCTCCTCGGCCAGGGGGTCGGCGACAACACGCACGATCGCGTCCGGGTCCGTCACATCGAGCTGCTTGAGCGTGACACCGGGGAGCTCGCCGAGGGCGGTCTCCTCCTCTGGGGTGCGCATTGTGGCGATGACTCGCCAGCCCTTCGCGGAGAAGAGCTCGACGGCCGCGCGGCCGAGTCCAGTGGATGTTCCAGTGATGAAGATGGTGCTCATGATGCCTCTTACCTAGTGTTGCTGACACGAGCGCGCGTACCGGATCGTACTCTCGTCCCCACCAGGTGGTAGGTCAGCGATTGCCGGGATTCGCGGCGCGTGGCCTTGCATCAGCTTTAGGCAACCCTTACCGTACGTATACCGCTTTGCCGCTGGGAAGCTCGCACCGCACCAAGTGCCGACTCCCGCAGACGAAACCTCCAACGTTGCAGTGTTCGCGTCGCCTGTTCCCCTCGCTGCTGTCCCCTGGAGGCATCTTCGTGTCGCAAAAAATCGCTGGCCTGTACCGTCCCGAGCTCGAGAAGAGCGACTGTGGCGTCGGTTTCATCACACGCAAAGACGGTGTGCAGCACCATGACGTCATCCGGCTCGGCAACGCGGCGCTGTGCGCGATCCCGCACCGCGGCGGGATGTCCGCGGAGGGAGTCGGGGACGGCGCTGGCGTCAACGTCGACCTCTCCGTCGAGTTCTTCAGCGCGATTGTGGGCCGGCAGCTCACAGCTGGCCTCTTCGGCGTCGGCAACTTCTTCATGCCGAGTGACGAGGCTCAGATCGGGGCTGCCCACGAACTGATCTCCAGCACCCTGCGCTCACACGGCATCGAGCCGGTGCTCGTGCGTGACGTCCCGGTCGATCCCTCCGTGGCACGCCCAGCTGCGGAGCACTACCAGCTGCCGATCGTGCAGTGGGTCTTCGAAGCCGCCGAGGGCTGGGGTCGAGCCGAGATGGACGCGGCAGCCAACTCCGCGCTTCTCGACATCGAAGGCGTCGCCTACGCCGATCCCGCGCTCCAGGGGCTCTACCCGCTCTCGCTGAGCGCGCGCACGCAGACCCTCAAGGGGCGCCTGAACTCCAACGAGGTCATCCCCTACTTCACCGACCTGCTCGACGAGCGCCAGTCCGTGCGGACGCTCTTCTTCCACACGCGCTTCTCGACGAACACGGAACCGCACCCGAGCATGGCGCAGCCGTTCCGGATGCTCGCGCACAACGGCGAGCTGAACACCGACCGCAAGAACCGACTTTCCGAGAACGCCCTGGCGACGGCGCGCGGGCGCGTGATCGCGCATCCCCCCGGGCAGTCCGACAGCAGCCGATTCGACCAGACGCTGCAGAGCCGCGTCTTCGACGATGGGCTCGAACTCGTCGAAGCGGTCGTCTCGACGATGCCGCCCGCCTGGGAGAACGACCGGACGCTGACCCCGGAGGTCCGCGACATGCTTGAGTTCTTCTCGCTCTACGAGGAGAAGAACGACGGACCGGCGGCCCTCGTCTTCAGCAACGGCGACATCATCGGCGCCCGCCTCGATCGCCTCGGCCTGCGCCCCCTGCGCAGCGTCGAGACTGACGACTACCTCGTCGTCAGCTCCGAGGCCGGACAGATCCAGTTCGCGCCAGGCACGATCATTCGCCGTGGTCGCATCGAAGCTGGCGGGATGCTGTACTTCGACCACAGGCAGGGGCGCAGCTTCCGCACTTGGGAGGCGCTCGAGCAGCTCGCCCTGCGACGCGACTACAGCGCCGACCTCAACGCGGCCCGAGTCAACATCGAGGACATCGAGCTCCCCGAGATCACTCGAGGCAGCAACACGCTCGGCTACGACGGGGACCTCTCCCCCGCTGGCAGGTACGTCGCGTACTCGCTCAACCAGGAGAGCTTCAAGTTCATGATGGACCCGATGCTCGCCAACGGCACCGAGCGCATCTCCGCCATGGGCTACGGCAACGCGATCAACGCCCTCTCCGATCAGGAGGGCGGCCTCGCCAAGTACTTCTCGCAGCGGTTCGCGCAGGTCACGAACCCGCCGCTCGACAGCATCCGCGAAGCCGACGGGATGACGCTTCGCGTCGCGCTCGGAGCCAAGCCGGACGGCGGCAACCGCACGAGGCAGATCGTCGTCCCCTCGCCCATCCTGAGCCACCTCAACATGGTGGCGCTCCGAGAGCAGCGACTTGCGCCACTCGAGCGCTTCGAGATCCTCTACACGCCCGTGCAGGGCGACGCGGCGGCGAACGCGGTCGCGCTCCGCGACGCCGTCGAGCGCGTCTGCGAGGCCGTGGTCGAGTTCGCGCGGACGGAGGGCGGCATCGCCGTCCTCACCGACCGCAACGTGTCTCGCGGAGAGGCCGCCATCCCGCTCATCCTGGTCATCGCGGCCGTCAACCAGCGCCTCATCAGGGAGGGGCTCCGCCTTCGCGTCTCGCTCATCGCCGAGAGCGGGCAGCTTCCCTCTTCGCACCACATCGCCTCAGCTCTCGGCTTCGGAGCCGCGGCCGTCTACCCGCTGTGCGTGCGCCTGCGCGCCGAGGAGCGGTACCCGAGCGGCGTCGCGTCTGTCGACACGATCACGGAGACCGACCTGGCAGTCGCGCGCTTCGCGAAGGCGGCAGAGAAGTCGCTCATGAAGACCATGGGCCGCGTCGGCCTGTGCACCGTCGAGAGCTACATCGGCGGCGAGTTCTTCGAGCCGAACTACCTCGACACGAAAGACCCGGTGCTGGCCGACTACTTCCCGCACCTTGCGGCCCCCGTCGGCGGGGTGCGCTTCGAACGCATCGCCCTAGCCGTCGCCGAGTGGCACGAACGGGCCGTCGCTGTGGCGGACGAGAAGCAGATCCCGCTGCTCGGACTCTTCAAGGAACGCCAGGAGGGTGCTGGCCACTCGTTCGGCACGACGGCCGTTCGCGGGTTCATCGACATGACGGAAGAGCCGCGCATCCTCGAATCGCGCAGTGCCGCCACAACGAACGAAGCAGCCGGGGCCTCGGCCGAGCCGCACCCAGGACACGACTCCCTTCGCCTCCTCACGCTCGGCCAGCTCGGCGACGCGTTCGGCCTCGACGACAAGGCCTACACCTACAGCGGCTACGGGGCGCTCACGCCGGAGCAGATCGACGCGTTCGAGATCACGCCCGGCTACCGCGACTTCGTCACCAACACGATCCAGGAGCGCACGCGCCGCCCGTCAGCGCTTCGTGACGTGCTCTCGCTGCCCGCCGACGTCCGCCTCGCGTCGACGCCTTCCGAGTTCGCCCGAGAGCTGAGCCGCTTCTCCCTCGAGGGCAACAGCGATGTACGAGTGCGCGGCCTCGAGATCGACCGGGTCGACAACGAACTGTATCGGCTCACGCTGACCGGTCCCCTCGACGGCGACGCGACTCGCTACGACGCCCTTGCGCAGGTGCTGGCTGCGCTCGACTCCGAGGCCATCGTCGAGACGACTGCGACGGATGCGCACCTCGACATCCGGGTCGCTCCCTGCTCCTCCGGCATCCTGAGCCTGCTCAGGACAGCCCCAGACAGCATCCCGCTCGACGAGGTGCAGCCCGCGCACGAGATCGCCCGCACGCTCGCCTCCGGCGCCATGAGCCACGGGGCGCTCGTCGCGACGGCGCACGAGTCGGTGGCGCACGGCACGAACATGGTCGGCGGAATGTCGAACTGCGGTGAGGGTGGCGAGCACATCACGCGCTACAACACGATCCGCGGCTCGCGCATCAAGCAGTTCGCTTCCGGGCGCTTTGGCATCTGGGCCGGCTACCTCGCGGACCCGATGCTGCAAGAGCTCGAAATCAAGATCGGTCAGGGGGCCAAGCCGGGTGAGGGCGGCCAGCTGCCAGCACCCAAGGTCACGGTCGACATCGCCGCCGCCCGCGGCGGCACGCCAGGCGTCGAGCTCGTCTCCCCGCCCCCGCACCACGACACCTACTCGATCGAGGACCTCGCGCAGCTCATCCACGACTGCAAGGCGGCTCGCGTTCGCGTCGTCGTGAAGCTCGTCTCGTCGGAGGGAATCGGCACGATCGCGGTCGGCGTCGCGAAGGCCGGGGCCGACGTCATCAACGTGGCAGGCAACACGGGCGGTACCGGCGCGGCGGCCGTCACGAGCCTCAAGTACGCGGGGAGGTCCGCCGAGATCGGCGTCGCCGAGGTGCACCAGGCGCTTCTCGCCAACGGGCTCCGCCAGAAGGTCGTCCTCCGCTGCTCCGGCGCGCACCAGATGGCGAGCGACGTCGTCACCTCGGCGCTGCTCGGCGGAGACAGCTTCGAGTTCGGCACGACGGCGCTCATGATGCTCGGTTGCGTCATGGCGAAGAATTGCAACATCAAGTGCCCTGCCGGGCTGACGACGAACCCAGAGGTGTTCGACGGCGACCCGCGCGCCCTTGCGCAGTACCTGCTCAACATCTCGCACGAGGTTCGCGAGATCCTCGCGTCCCTCGGACTGCGCTCGCTCGGCGAGGCGCGGGGGCGCGGCGACCTGCTGCAGCTCCTCGCCCACCCGGCCAGCGTCGGCGACCTCGATGTGCGCGACATGCTCGCGAAGGTGCCCGAGAAGATCGTCACCGACCCGATCTACCTTGAGAAGGACTTCAGCATCGACGACTCGCTTGTCGAGCAGATCCGCGCCGCACTCGTCGACCGCGCAGAGCCCGAGGTCCGCATCGAGGGCGTGGAGATGGGCAACCGCTTCAAATCGGTGGGCGGGCAGTTGTCGATCGACCTCGAGCGGATGCTGAACTACGAGCTTGACGCAGACACGGTCGCTGCTCTCCCCGCGGTGGTCGAGGACGAGCGCGGCAGGCGGTCGCTTGTCGACGGCAGCATCGTCGTGACCACCCAGGGATCCGCCGGCCAGTCCTACGGCGCCTTCAGCAACGACGGTATGCGCCTCGAGCACACGGGCACCGCGAACGACGGCGTCGGCAAGAGCCAGGGCGGCGGGACCATCGTGGTCCTCTCCCCCGGCGGCGGAGGTTCGCAGCCTGGCGAGAACGTGCTCATCGGCAACTTCGCGCTCTTCGGAGCAACGGGCGGACGCACGTTCGTGCAGGGTGAGGCCGGAGACCGGTTCGCGGTTCGCAACTCGGGCGCAACGGCGGTTGTCGAGGGCATCGGCGACTTCGGCTGCGAGTACATGACCAACGGCGCGGTCCTCAACCTCGGAAGCGCCGGCAAGGGCCTTGGCAACGGCATGAGCGGAGGCTTCGTCTACCAGTACGACGCCGACGGGACGACCCGAGACAACGTGAGCAACGACTCGCTGCTCGTCTTCCCCATCACCGACACGAGCCGCGGCGACTTCCACGAGGCCGCCGTCAAGCTGCTGCTGCAGTGGCACCTCGACGCGACGGGCTCCCCCCTCGCGGCGCGCATCCTGAGCGAGTGGGAGACAGAGCGCAGCAAGTTCTTCTGCGGCATGCCGCGCGCACTGCTGCTCTACCAGGACGCCGACGAGATCCTGGCGGCCAAGGGGCGCAAGGAGCTGCTCGACGAACTCTCGACCTCGATCGCGACCCACCGCATCCGCCTGTTCAAGGAGGCGTACCGAGGCGGGCACCCCGTCATCGGCGGGCGCACGCCGGGAGGTGCAGAGTCTGACCGTGACGACCGGTTCGCGCTCCTTGCCTCCTACGCGGTGCTCAACATCGCGCAGGACATCGCGCTCACGAGGGTGCCGGACGCCCACGGTCCAGACGACCCAAGGGTCGTCGAGGCCGTTCGCAAGCTCCTCCTCACCGAGGACTTCTTTGTCATGCAGCGCGTGAACAAGTACCTGCGGGGCGAACTCGAGCGGTTTGAAGACGCGCAGCTGGCGGCCCTCATCGCCGCGAAGCGCCTCGAGGACTACAAGGACGCCCTCAGGCTGCGCAATGTGCGCAGCATCGACGCGCCGGGAACGACGGGGTGGATCATGTACCAGAACGTGAAGAACCGCCGCCTGCTGGAGTCGGTCGGCACCGACGAGATCCTCGCGACGGCCGCCATGGTCGACATCGCGCGCGAGCTGGTCGTGACCGAGAAGCGTCAGCAACCATCGGCGGCTGCGGCCGGTCTGGCGGCGACCGCCGGAGGTCTCGCATGAGCGCGCCTTTCATCCCCGTAGACGCCCCGTTCACGCGGGAGCAGCAGGCCTGGCTCTCTGGGTTCATGGCGGGTCTTGCCGCGATCCCGACAGCCGACAAGGAGGTCCAGGCGGCGACGCTCACCCTCGAGATCCTCATCGGCACGCAGACCGGAAACTGCGAGTTCGTCGCCGAAGACCTTGCGGCGGCCGCGCGTGGCGCCGGGCTTGCCGCGACGCTCGCCCCACTTGATTCCGTTTCGCCCGAGGCGCTCGGCGGCGAGCGCAACATCATCGTCGTGACCTCCACGTACGGCGAGGGCGAGATGCCGGACAACGCCGAGCTGTTCTGGGAAGAGCTCTCGGCCGAAGGCGCGCCTCGCCTCGAGTCGGCGAAGTTCGCGGTGCTTGCGCTCGGAGACAGTAGCTACGACGACTACTGCCAGGCAGGCAAGCTCATCGACACGCGCCTCGAGCAGCTCGGGGCCACCCGAGCCGTTCAGCGCGTCGACTGCGACGTCGACTACGAGGAATCTGCGGCTGCGTGGATCGCCGAGGTCGTCGAGCACTTCGCGGCGCTACAGCCGAACACCGCGGCGCCAGCACCCGCGGCCGCGGCGGCACCTGCACGCGTGCGCTCGCCATGGAACAAGAAGACGCCGTACCCGTCGCGCCTCGCCGTGAACCGCGTGCTGTCCGGACCCACAAGCTCGAAGGAGATCCGCCACTTCGAGGTCGATCTCGGAGACAGCGGGATCACCTACGCGGCGGGTGACGCCCTCGCGGTCGTGCCGGTCAACGAGCCAGCGCTCGTCGATGAACTGCTCGGTCACCTCGGGTTCTCCGGCGAGGAGGCTCTCGAGAACGGTTCGTCACTGCGGACCGCGTTCGAGCGTGAGCTCGACATCACGGCCCCCTCGAAGGACCTGCTTGCCGAGCTCTCCGCCCGCGAGCCGAGCGGCGCAGTGGCCGAGCTCGTGCAGCGCGGCGACAAGGCGCAGCTCGACAGCTGGCTGTGGGGCCGTGACACGCTCGACGTCCTGCGGGCGGCGCAGGGCGTCTCGTTTGGTGCCGACGAGTTCGCGGCACTGCTTCGACCCCTGCAGCACCGCGCGTACTCGATCTCTTCGAGCCCGCTCGCAAGCCCGGACCGCATCCACCTCACGGTTGCCTCTGTTCGGTACGGCAACGAGGCAAGGCGCTACGGCGGTGTCTGCTCGACGTTCCTCGCGGATCGCGTCGGCGAGGTCGATCCAGTGCACCTGTTCCTCCAGCCGAACGCGGCCTTCCGCGTGCCAGAGGACGACGACGCGCCGATGATCATGGTCGGCCCTGGAACGGGAATCGCTCCGTTCCGCGGGTTCCTGCACGAGCGCGAGGCTCGGGGTGCGGCTGGCCGGAACTGGCTGCTGTTCGGAGATCAGCACCGCGAGAGCGACTTCATCTACGAGGAGGAGCTCGCGGGACTGAGCGACCGCGGTGTGCTCGACCGGCTCGACCTGGCATTTTCGCGCGACCAGGCGGAGAAGATCTACGTGCAGACGCGGATGCTCGAGCACAGCGCCGAGCTCTACGCGTGGCTCGAGGAAGGCGGCCACTTCTACGTGTGCGGCGACGCCTCGCGCATGGCTCGCGATGTCGACGACGCTCTGCATGCCGTCGTCGCACAGGAGCGCGGGGTGAGTGCTGAGGCGGCCGCCGAGTATGTGGGCGCGCTCAAACGTCAGAAGCGCTACGTCAGGGACGTGTACTGAGCCATGCTGCCGGAGGACGTCGCGGGCCAGGGTGAGGTCTGCGGGGCGAACGGGAGCTGCTCGTGCGCGCGGCGGCGCCACCGTGGACCAGGCGGAGCGGGATCGGACCGTGGGGCGGCGGGGCGAGCCCATCAGGTGAATGCTCACGGTGCGAGCACACTCGACCGGTTGCTCTCGTCGTCGCACACGATGCTTCGGAGGGTGGCGCTGACTCCGGAGGCGCTGGCCTACGGGCTGGTCGGCTTCGGGACGGCGACGGCGACGACCAGAAACGCCGCGTGCACGCTGCACCAGATCGGCAGCTACGACCTGCCGACGGCGTGCGGGGCTGCGCTGGTGCCGCCCTCTGCGTGGATCACGCTGCGTGTGCGTCCGTCACTGCTCGGCGCCGCGGTCGTCGCGCACGAGGAGGGACTGCCAGGTGCGCTGCCGAGCCTGTACGTGTACTCGGTCGATGGACGCCTTGCGCACAGGGTGCTTGTGCACTCGCAGGAGGACGCGGAGCTGCTCTCGAGGCTCGGTCGTTCTCGGGCCCCAAGCGCGGCGCAGCTGAGCAGCCTGCGGCTAGCTACGGTGGAAGAGGCGGGCTGGCGCGACGGGGACCTGCTGGCCCAGCTCGACGCAGTGTTCGAAGACGGCGGCCGCGACCGCCACGCGTCGCTGCTTGGTGGCGGCGGGGGTGAGGCCCGCGGGGTGTGGGGCGTCGGTGGCGGTGGCGGCGTCAGCAGTAGTCGCGGCGTGGACTGCGCCGTGGTCTCGGCGGTGTTCGAGCACCTGAGTTCTGTGGGCCTGCCGGTGTGCGTGGGAGTGCCGTCGAGCGCCGTCCTGCAGTTGAGCGCCGGCCCCGTGCACCTCGTGGAGCGCGTGGGAAGTCTGCTTGTTGTCTCCCTTGGTGAGGGCATCGTCGAGCTGGACCTCTCCGCGTTGCGCTCCTGTCTGCTCGTCACCTCGTGGGGCCCGCAAGGGCTCACCTCGACCTTGGAGCTCTACGACGAGCGCTCGCGCTGCGTGGCAGTGCTGACGCAGCTTGGGCTCGTCGGGCAGGACGTGCACCGTGCGTGGGAGCACATGCTGGAGTCGTTGCCCGCTCCGTGAGCTGTGGTCTCAGGGCCTGCGATTGACCTGAGGACGGATGTTCTGAGCGTCGCTGGTGCCTCCGACCGTTGAGAAGGCGCGGCGGCGCGCAGTCCGACGGCGGACGTGGTGGCCGACGGTCGCGACGACTCTCCAGCGGCCGTCGGGGCCGAGGATGAGGGTGAGCCTGCTCCGGTGGACTTCGTGGTGGTGGAACGAGCACAGCAAGATGCCGTCCTTCACGTCGGTCGGGCCGCCTTCACTCCAGGGCACAGCGTGGTGCGCTTCGCACCAGCGTGCTGGGGCTCCGCACCCGGGGGCTCGGCAGTGTCGGTCGCGGACGAAGATCGCTCGGCGTTGGGCCGTGGTGAAGAGGCGCTGCTTGCGGCCGAGCTCGAGGATCTCCCCGGTGGCGGTTCGCGTAGCGATTCGGATGAAGCCGTCGCACATGGTCTTGGCCGCGAACGATGGCGGGATGGGCTCTCCCGTGCGCTCGAGGTGGGGCACGTCTTCGGGGCGTTCTGCTTCTCCTGCCAAGCCGGTTTCGGCGGTGACGATCACGATTGTGGGCGCTTCACCGCCTGTGCGGGGCGCGTCGGGAGATTCCGCGTAGCAGCGGAGGATCATGTCGAGCGCGTCGATCCGCCGCTGCTCGATCGAGCGTGGGTCCACCAGCGGAACTTCGCCGATCGCGTCGGAGGTGTCGGAGGTGTCGGACCCTTCGGGGCTATCGGAGCCGTCTTCGACTTGGGTGTCAGCCAGTGGGAGTTCGTTGGCTCCGAGCGCTGGCGCGTGTGGCTCCCCGCACTCGGATGCTGCGGGGAACTCGACCTTCCGGCGGGGCGCGAGGAGCGCGTCCAGCACCGAGATCAGTTGCTCGCCCTGCTCGGGCGTCGCGACGAACTTCCCCGCGATCGCACCATCAGCGCGCCGCACCCACCACAAGCCGCGCTCTTCCGCGATCTTCTCCGCCCGAGGCTCGTCACCGTCCGGATCCAGGCACGACACCCACGTCGCGGCCTGCACCTCCAGAACCTTCGGTACCGCCGGCTGCTCATCTTCCGGGTTCAGCCCACACGCCGACGCCACCAGCTCGACCTCCGCCCGCGCGACGTCCTCGACGTCCACCCGGTTCCGGGTCTGCTCCAAGCCCTTCGTGATCGCCGAGGCCTGCGCCACCGACATCACACCAGACGCGACGGCACGCGAAACCTCCGCATACGCGGCAGGGATCGGCTCGCCCGTGACACTCATCCGCTCCCGCGTCGCCTCGGCCACCTTCACGAGCGTGTTCGCCTCAACCGGCTTCACGCCAAGCACCTGCTCGAACATCGCAGGCAGGTTCCGAAACCCCGCCTTCCGCGCGACCGTCTCCGACCGCGGCGTCTCGCCCTCCCGACGCAGCAACTCCCCAGCGATTTCAACCAGCACCGCGTCCAGCACCCGACGCCGAGCCGCCAACTCGTGCACCATCACCACGATCTCAGCGTCAGGAACCCCCGAAAGCTGCGCCCGAGCCTCGAGAAGCGCATCCACAACAGCCGTCTCATCCGGCGACTGACGATGCGTTTCCTGCGCTGACTCCGATGCCACGATGACCTCCCCCAAGATCACCATCAGCTTAGCACTGGAACGCGCCAAGAACTAGGTATTGACCGGGATTTCTACGACAAACTCGTATCTACTTACGATAGAAAATCACGACGCGCAATACCCCCTGATGGGCAGAGTAAATCCGAGGTGACTGATCATCATCCAAGGTGCTGAACCTGTTCAGTGAACCCGTTCAGTGATAGATTCGACGGCATGCCAGCTACTCGCGCGGAAACCAAGCAGATGACCCAGTCTCGAGTTATCGACGCCGCCGAGCAGCTCTTCGACAGACGCGGTTTCGCCGCGACAAGTGTCCGAGCGATCGCTGAGGGGGCCGGTGTCAGTGTCGGCACGGTGATGTCTGTCGGCGACAAGGGGGCACTCCTCGTATGCGTCTTCGACCGACTCATCGAACGCGCGCACGAGGATCGGCGGCCCCCCAGTGTGGCCGTCGGCACCGACCCGCGATCAGGCCGAACGCGTCGCCCTCTCGATAGCGCAGCTCCCCTCGACGCCTGTCCGGATCGCCTCGCCGTGCTCACCGCCCCGTTCGTCTCTCTCTTCACTCGCCGCGATGATCTCGCTCGCATTTACGCGTCGATCCTGGTCTCCGGTGGCCACGAGTCGAGCCTCTTCTCGGTCCTGGCAACCCGGCTCACCGAAGAGTTCCGCACGGTGATCACCGAGCGGGGCTGTACGAGCCCCTCAGAGGCGGCTGCGAAGGCCGGCGCGCTCTACTTCGCCTACGTCGGCCTGCTCTTCACCGCCTCTGCGCGTCGCGCGACGGACCCTGCTGCGCTATCCATTGATCTCCGCGGCGCCTTTGCCGCAATTTGCACGTGCAAGGAGCTCCCGTGACCCTCATTCCGGACCCCTGGTGGCCAACCGTCCTGCTCGCGGTTGTGCTCGCCGGCGACGCCGTGATGTCCATCAAGCCACCGTCGTTTGTCCGCGACTGCCTCGATGGTGTGCGCTTCCCCCGTGACTGGTGGTGGACGCTCATTGTCATCAAGGCAACTGCTGCCCTTGGTCTCCTCGCCGGGCTCTGGGTCCCCGGGGTTGCGGTCGCCGCCAACGTCGGCGTGATCGCCTACTTCGTCTGCGCAGCCGTAGCCCACGTGCGGGCCCGCTTCCTGGGCCAGGCGTTCTGGCTGAACTGCCTCGGAATGCTTGCCCTCGCCGTGTTCGTCTTGATCACTACCGTCTGACCCCGTGGCGATGGGTGGGCCGCAGCGCAAGGGGCTTACCGCGTGGGGCAGAGGATGCTGCTCGGCTGGTTTGCCCCGACTCCCCTGCGCACCTCGTGCTCAGAGTACGGGTGGCCGCAGTCGCGGCAGGCCGACGGTGCCCGAACCGGATCGGTCCGTGTGACTCCCCCGGTACCCACCTGCGCTGGGCCCATGAACGGGAAGAGCGCCTGGTTGAGTCGGTTCCACCAGCCGGGCTGGCCCTTGTGGGGGTTCGGGAGTCTGTCGCTTGGCATATCGTTAGTGTACTAACTATTCGCACACACCGCGATCTCGGTTAGTCTGCATCCGTGGACCTCCTCGCGCTCGACAAGCAACTCTGCTTCGCACTCGCCGCCGCGAGCCGGAGCGTCATCTCGCTCTATCGCCCCATCCTCGAACCGCTCGGGCTCACTCATCCGCAGTACCTGGTGATGCTCGGCCTGTGGGAGCACGACGGTCAGACGCTCGGCCAGCTCGCGCGGGCGCTGCACCTCGAGCCCGCGACCCTGAGCCCGCTCGTGAAGCGGCTCGAGGCGTCTGGGCTCATCACACGCCGCCGCCGGCCCGCGGACGAGCGTGCGGTCGAGATTCGCCTCACGGATGCGGGCCGCGAGCTCAGGCACCAAGCTGAGGAAGTTCCTGTCAAGGTGATCGCCGAGCTCGGCTGGAGCATCCCCGAGCTCGAGGCGCTCAAAGACACGCTCACTCAGCTGCTCGCCGACTCGTCAACCGCGCGGAACGACAGAGCGGACGCAAGCGATAAGGCCTCGAGCGACGAGCGCTGACGTGGGCGCTGGGTCCAAATTGGGTGCTTAACCCATGCTCGCCCGCCAGTACTGGGGCGCCACGAGACCTTCCTGGCCGTCGCCGAGCTCGACCGCGGCGTGCACGGCCCAGTTGGGGTTGGCCAAGGCTGCGCGTCCGATGGTGATCCCGTCGGCGTCACCGGCGACGAGGATGGCCTCCGCGTGCTTAGCCTCTGTGATCTGGCCAACCGCCGTCACGAACGTCCCCTCGGCGGGGAGCGCCTCGCGCACGGCGCGAGCGAGCGTCACCTGGTAGCCGGGACCCGTTGGGCCAGTGAACGCCCCGATGCCACCGCTCGAGAGGTCGAACACGGTGACGCCGAGCTTGTGCACGCGCTGGGCGAGCTCGACGGTCTCGGCGATCGTCCAGCCGTCGGGCGTCCAGTCCTCGCCGGAGAATCGAATGGCCAGCGGCTTGTCATCAGGCCAGTTGCGCCGAACCTCGGCAACGACCTCGAGGGCAAAGCGGATGCGGTTCTCGAAGGAGCCGCCGTAGTGATCGTCCCGTTGGTTCGAGCGGGGCGAGAGGAACTCGTGGAGCAGGTAGCCGTGCGCAGCGTGGATCTGCAGTGCGTCGAACCCAGCCGCATCCGCGCGTCGGGCTGCCTCGCCCCAGGCGGTCACGAGTGCGGCGATCTGTTCGAGCGTGAGCGCCCGCGGCAGCGCAAGCCCGAAGACGTCACTGCTCGACGGTGCCTCAGCGATCCACCCGCCTTCGCTCTCCGGCACCGTACCTCGCTCGGCATCCGCCAGGGCGGGGTGTGCGGATGCCTTCCCGCCCGCGTGAGCGAGTTGGATGCCGGCCGCCGCTCCCTGCGCGTGGATGAAGTCCACGATTGGCCGCCAGGCCGCGGTGTGCTCGTCGCTCCAGATCCCGGTGTCTTCCGGAGAGATCCGCCCCTCGGGGACGACGGCGGTCGCCTCCGTCCAGACGAGGCCGAAGCCGCCGCTCGCCCTCGCGCCGAGGTGCACAAGCTGCCAGGACGTCGGCAAGCCGTCGCGCTTCGTCACCGAGTACTGGCACATCGGTGCAAGGAAGGTGGCGTTGCGCAGAGGCAACCCGGATCCATCCACGCTCGGGAGGGTGATTGGTGACAGAAGACGGCTCATGCTGACCTTTCGGCTCGTGGCTACACGCAGTCCAACCGCGGCGGCGCGGCGAATGTTCCCCTCTGGCCTCAGCTCAGGTAGCCCTTGAGCCACCTCGTCATCGCCTCGAACGCCTTGGCCCTCACCTCGGGTGCGGAGAGCAGCACGTCGTGCAGGGCGCCATTCAGGCGCCGAACCGTGACCGTGTCACCGAGGTTGAGCGAGCGCCTGGCGATGTCATCGACGCGCAGGACGGAGTCGGTCCGGCGCATGGACTCGTGCCAGATGGGCGACAGAGTGCTGCGAGACGACAGCATCGTGAGAACAGGCGCCTTGATGTCGAGGCCGACGGCCACGGCGGCATGTCCAGCCAGGATCGCGTTGAGCCAGCCGGCGCGGACGGTGAAGCTGGGGGTCGGACGCCAGCGGTCGTCGAACTCCCACTCCCCGCCGAGTTCCTTCTTGACCGCGCGGGTGTAGAAGCCGAAGTCGATGTTGTTGAAGGTGTCCGTGGGCCGCAGTTGGGCCGCGACCGTCATGAGGGGCGTCAGGGCGGTCCGCACGGCGGCGCGCGTCTGCAGCTCGAGCCACGGACTGTTGAGGATGAGGGCATCCGCTCGCCCCGGGTGCCGGTCCGCCCACAGGCTCAGCGTGAGCCCGCCGGTCGAGTGACCGATCAGTATGAGGGGGTGCCTGCCCCTGCGGTGTCCCCCTGGCCCGTGCCCCATAACCTCGAGCGCGCGGTCGAGCTCCTCGTCGTAGGTGGCGAGGTCGGTGACGAACCCCGGCGTCTGGTGGTCGCGGAGGCTACGCCCGTATTTGCGGAGGTCGAGCGCGAAGAAGCGCGCCCCCTCCCCGGCCCAGTAGTGCGCGTGGTGCTTCTGGAAGAAGTAGTCGGACCAGCCGTGCACGTAGAGCACATCGGCGCCGCGCGCAGCCCCACGAGCGAAACGATCGGCTCTTGGCCCTCGCACGAGGGTCGCGAGCACTTCGCCCTCGTGGTCGGGCTTGAGAGGCAGGTCGAGCGCGGAGAAGCCAGCACCGAGAACATCGGGGCGCCAGGCGGTTGCGGCAGCCAGGGAATCGCCGAAGTCCATCTCCGTGGAGCCCTGCACTGGAGTCACTGCTCGCTGCCCGTCTCTGAGATCGACATGGTCAAACGATACCTGCCACTGGGGCCGCGGTCTCGCGGGCGGACGCAAAGAGGCCGGACAGGACGGTGGTCCTGCCCGGCCTCTCGGCGCGTTGCGGGCTCGTTAGCGGGTGTGCTTGCCCTCGTACGCTGGCACGACGCGGTCGTCGTCGACGCCCACGCGGTGCACGCGGAGGTCGTTCGTGGTGCCCGCGCGTCCCGGCGGCATGCCGGCGACGACCACGACAACGTCTCCCGCTTGCGCGAGGCCGTTCTCGATGAGGTACTTGTCGACCTGCCCGATCATCTCGTCGGTGTGCGTGACGCGCTCAACGAGGGCGGCGGTGACGCCCCAGTAGAGGTTCATGCGGCGCGCGATGTGCGGCGACGGGGTGAAGCCGAGCACGGGGATCTCGGTGCGCAGGCGTGCCATGCGGCGCACGGAGTCGCCCGACTCCGTGAAGACGCAGTAGTACTTCGCCTTGAGGAACTCGCCCACCTCGGACGCGGCGAGGGTGATCGCGCCGCCCTGGGTGAAGGGCTTCGTGCCGAGCGGCGGGATGCGGTCGAGGCCGTGGGTCTCGGTCGACTCGATGATACGGGCCATGGTGCGCACCGCTTCGATCGGGAACGCGCCGACGCTCGTCTCGCCGGACAGCATGAGTGCGTCGGCGCCGTCGAGGACGGCGTTGGCGCAGTCGGAGGCTTCCGCGCGGGTGGGGCGCGGGTTCTCGATCATCGTCTCGAGCATCTGCGTCGCGACGATCACGGGCTTCGCCCAGCGGCGGGCCTGCTGGATCGCGTTCTTCTGCACGATCGGGACCTGCTCGAGCGGCAGCTCGACGCCGAGGTCGCCGCGGGCGACCATGATGCCGTCGAACGCGTCGACGATCTCGTTGAGGTTCTCGACGGCCTGCGGCTTCTCGATCTTCGCGATCACGGGAAGGCGCACGCCTTCCTCGTCCATGATGGCGTGGACGCGGTTGATGTCTTCCGCGGCACGCACGAAGGACAGGGCGATGATGTCGGCGCCGATGCGAAGCGCCCAGCGCAGGTCGTCCTCGTCCTTCTCGGACAGGGCAGGTACGTTCACGGCAACACCGGGCAGGTTGATGCCCTTGTTGTTCGAGACCTTGCCAGGAACCTCGACGCGGGTCGTGACGGTGACCCCGTCGGTCTCCACGACGCGGACAAGCACCTTGCCGTCGTCGATGAGCAGCGGGTCGCCGGGGGCGACGTCGGTGGGCAGGCCCTTGTAGGTGGTGCCGACGAGTTCCTTCGTGCCGGGCACGTCCAGGGAGGTGATCTTGAAGATGTCCCCGACCGCGAGGTCGTGGGGGCCGTTCTCGAACTTCTCGAGACGGATCTTCGGGCCCTGCAGGTCGACCAGGATCGCGACGGGAACGCCGAGCTCCTCGGCCGCATCCCGCACGAGCTTGTAGTTGTCGGTGTGCACGGAGTGGTCACCGTGGCTGAGGTTGAAGCGCGTGACGTTCACGCCGGCGCCGATGATGGCGCGGATCCCTTCGGGGGTGTTGACGGCTGGACCGAGTGTGGCGACGATCTTCGCTCTACGGCTCATGCATATCTCCGGTTCGTCGAAACTGTAGTGCGCCAGAAGGCGCGTGGTGGCGGATTCAGAGAGAGATCGCGCGCTCGGTGGCGAGGATCGGCTCAGGAAGCTCCGTCGACTGTTCAAGATACCGGTCGACGGAGGCCGCTGCGGCACGCCCCTCGGCGATCGCCCAGACGATGAGGGACTGGCCGCGCCCCGCGTCACCCGCGACGAACACTCCTGGGAGCTCCGTCTCGTACTCGGCGGTGCGGTCGAGTTCCCCTCGCGAGGTGAAGGGAAGCTGCAGCTGCGGCTCGATCGTGTGGCGCTCCGGGCCTGTGAAGCCCATGGCGAGCAGCACCAGGTCGGCGGGGAGCTCGCGCTCCGTTCCCGCCTTCGGGCCGCGTGACCCGTCAGCGCGGAACTCGGTCTCTGCGAGACGGATGGCACGCACACGGCCCGACTCGTCGCCGATGAACTCGACGGTCGAAGCCTGGAACGCGCGCTCGCCGCCCTCCTCGTGCGAGGTCGAGACCTCGAACAGCGTCGGCGTGGTTGGCCACGGCTGGTGTGCTGGGCGCTCCGTCGGCGGCTCCTTGCCAATCGCCAGGTTCGTGACCGAGGCAGCGCCCTGACGGTGCGAGGTGCCGATGCAGTCGGCGCCAGTGTCGCCTCCACCGATGACGATGACGTGCTTGTCCTCGGCGTGGATCTGCGTGGCGAGGTCGTCACCTGCGACAACGCGGTTCGACTGCGTCAGGAAGTCCATCGCGTAGTGGACGCCCTTGAGTTCGCGGCCGGGGACGGGCAGGTCGCGGGGCACCATGGCGCCCGTGCAGACCACAACCGCGTCGTAGCGCTGGCGCAGGTTGTCCCACGTGATGTCGCGGCCGATCTCGATGCCGGTGCGGAACCGTGTGCCCTCAGCTCGCATCTGCGAGAGGCGAGCGTCCAGCACCGACTTCTCCATTTTGAAGTCAGGGATGCCGTAGCGGAGGAGTCCGCCGATTCGGTCGTCCCGCTCGAACACGGCGACGGTGTGCCCGGCGCGAGTTAGCTGCTGGGCCGCCGCGAGGCCGGCGGGGCCAGACCCCACAACGGCGACGGTCTTACCGGTAAGGCGCTCCGGCGGGTGCGGACGCACGTTGCCCTCAGCGAAGGCCGTGTCTGCGATCGACTGCTCGACGCGCTTGATCGTCACGGCGGGCTGGTTGATGCCGAGCACGCACGAGGACTCACACGGTGCGGGGCACAGGCGGCCCGTGAACTCCGGGAAGTTGTTCGTGGCGTGCAGCCGCTCGCTCGCACCGGCCATGTCGCCGCGGAACGTCAGGTCGTTCCACTCGGGGATGATGTTGCCGAGCGGGCAGCCCTGGTGGCAGAACGGAACGCCGCAGTCCATGCAGCGCCCGGCCTGCCGGCGAAGCTGCGTGGGCTCCTGTGGGTCGTAGACCTCGCTGAAGTCCATGATGCGCACGGGAACCGGGCGGCGCTTCGGGAGCTCTCGCTCGCGGTTGGTGAGGAATCCTCTCGGGTCAGCCACGGGTCGCCTCCAGAATCTCGTGCCAGGTAGTGCTGTCGTCGGGGTCGCCGCCACGTTCGATGGCGGCGTTGCGGATCTCGGTGACCTTCGCGTAGTCGCGCGGGAGCACCTTCGTGAACTCCTTCGACACGGTGGCGAAGTTGTCCAGCATCTCGCGTGCGAGTTGCGACTCGGTCTCGTTGTAGTGCCGCTCCAGGATGTCGCGCAGGATGTCGGCGTCGGCGCTGGTGAGCGTCGTGAGGCCAAGCTCCCCCGTCGAGATCATGTCGGGGTTGACGAGCTTCGGATCGAGCTTGTGCACGTAGGCGATGCCGCCCGACATGCCGGCGCCGAAGTTCTTGCCGGTCTCGCCGAGGATTACGGCAAGTCCGCCCGTCATGTACTCGAGCGCGTGGTCGCCGACCGCCTCCGCGACGGCTGTCGCGCCGGAGTTGCGGACCAGGAAGCGTTCGCCGACAACACCGCTGAGGAACATGGTTCCACCGGTCGCGCCGTAGCCGATGACGTTGCCCGCGATGACGTTCTCGTGCGACTTGAACGGGGCTCGCTCGTCCGGCCTGAGGATGACCTCTCCGCCGCTGAGCCCCTTGCCCACGTAGTCGTTCGAGTCTCCGACGAGGCGGATGCGGATACCGTTCGGCAGGAACGCGCCAAGGGACTGCCCAGCCGTTCCTCGCAGCTCGATGTCGATCGTGCCGGCAGGGAGCCCGTGCTCGCCGTGCTTGAGCGTCACGTGGTGCCCGAGCATCGTGCCGACGGCGCGGTCAGTGTTGATGACATCCATCGACACCTTGACGGCCTCGCCGTTCTCAAGCGCCTGCTCTGCCAGCTCGAGGAGCTTCTGGTCGAAGTGCTGGTCGAGCTCGTGCTCCTGCGTGACGAGGCTGCGGGTCGGCGCGTCGCCGAACTCGTGGCCGGTGAGCACGCGGGACAGGTCGAGGCCCTCGGTCTTCCAATGGTGCATCGCGTCATCGACTTCGAGCAGCTCACGCTTGCCGATGATCTCGTCGAGCGAGCGGACGCCGAGCGCGGCGAGGTACTCGCGCACTTCCTGTGCGACGAACTCGAAGAAGTTCACGACGTGGTCTGCCTGCCCCGTGTAACGGGCGCGCAGCTCGGGGTTCTGCGTCGCGACACCAACCGGGCACGTGTCGAGGTGGCAGACACGCATCATGATGCAGCCTGATACGACAAGCGCTGCCGTTGCGAAGCCGAACTCCTCGGCCCCGAGCAATGCGCCGACGATAACGTCGCGGCCCGTCTTGAGCTGCCCATCCACCTGGACCACAACGCGGTCGCGCAGCCCGTTGAGCATGAGGGTCTGCTGGGTCTCGGCGAGGCCGAGCTCCCAGGGCGTTCCCGCGTGCTTGAGGGAGTTGAGCGGCGAGGCGCCGGTTCCGCCGTCGTGGCCGGACACGAGGACGACGTCGGCGAGCGCCTTCGTCACTCCGGCCGCGACCGCGCCGATCCCGTTCTCGCTCACGAGCTTCACGTGGATGCGCGCTGACGGGTTGGCCCGCTTGAGGTCGAAGATGAGCTGCTTGAGGTCTTCGATCGAGTAGATGTCGTGGTGCGGGGGCGGTGAGATGAGTCCGACGCCCGGCGTCGCGTGGCGCGTCCGAGCGACCCACGGGTAGACCTTCGTCGGGGGCAGCTGCCCTCCCTCACCCGGCTTCGCGCCCTGCGCGAGCTTGATCTGGATGTCGTCCGCGTGCGTCAGGTACATGCTCGTGACACCGAAGCGTCCCGACGCGACCTGCTTGATCGCGCTGCGGCGCTCGGGGTCGAGCAGTCGCTCGACGTCCTCGCCGCCCTCGCCCGTGTTGGACTTGCCGCCAATGCGGTTCATCGCGATCGCGAGCGTCTCGTGCGCTTCCTTGGAGATGGAGCCGTAGCTCATCGCGCCCGTCTGGAACCGCTTGAGGATCTCCGATGCCGGCTCGACCTCGTCGATCGGGACAGGGGGACGCTCGCCCACCTTGAATTTGAAGAGGCCGCGCAACGTCATCGTCTCGGCCGCCTGGTCGTCGACCAGCTTCGTGTATTCCTTGAAGATGTCGTAGCGACCCTCGCGAGTGGAGTGCTGGAGGCGGAAGATCGTGTTCGGGTTGAAGAGGTGAGGCGGTCCCTCTCGGCGCCACTGGTACTCCCCGCCGATGTCGAGCGGACGGTGCGACGCGGGCGCGGCCTGGGCCGGGTAGGCGTGGCGGTGGCGCAGCTCGTTCTCGCGGGCGATGCCCTCGAGTCCCATGCCAGAGATCTTGCTGGCCGTGCCAGTGAAGTACTCCCCCACAAGCTCGTTCGAGAGGCCGACGGCCTCGAAGCACTGAGCTCCCGCGTACGACGAGACTGCCGAGATGCCCATCTTCGACATGATCTTCAGGACGCCCTTGCCGAGCGCCTTGATGAGGTTCGCGACCGCCTTCTCCTCGGTGACGCCCGTGAGCTTGCCCTGGCGGACCATGTCCTCGCAGGACTCCATCGCGAGATACGGGTTCACGGCGGACGCCCCGTAGCCGAGCAGGACAGCGACGTGGTGGACCTCGCGCACGTCACCCGCCTCGATGACAAGCCCGACGCGCATGCGTCGCTCGGTGCGAATGAGGTGGTGGTGCACGGCGCTGGTCATGAGCAGTGACGGGATCGGCGCGTAGTCACGGTTCGAGTCGCGGTCGGACAGCACGATGAAGCCGGCGCCGGCGTCGATGGCGCGGTCCGCCTCCTCGCACAGCTCTGCGAGCCGCTTGCGCAGGCCCTCCACGCCGTCATCGACGCGGTAGCAGCCGCGGAGCGTCTCCGCCGCGTCGATGCCTGGGCGCTGCTCGATGTGCTGAATCTTGGCGAGCTGGTCGTTGTCGATCACCGGGAAGTCGAGGACCACCTGGCGGGCGTGCTCTGGACCTGCGCTGAGGAGGTTCTCCTGCGGCCCGATGCTCGTCGTGAGGCTCGTGACGACCTCTTCGCGGATGGCGTCGAGCGGAGGGTTCGTGACCTGGGCGAAGTTCTGCGTGAAGTAGTCGAAGACGAGACGCGGGCGGTCGGTGAGGATCGCGATGGGTGTGTCGGTGCCCATAGCGCCGATCGGCTCAGCGCCGTTCTTCGCCATCGGGGCGAGCAGGATGCGCAGCTCTTCCTCCGTGTAGCCGAACGTCCGCTGGCGGCGCTCGACGGAAGCTGGCGTGTGCGTCACGTGCTCGCGCTCGGGCAGCTCGGCGAGGTTGATACGACCCTCATCGAGCCAGTCCCCCCACGGCTGCAGTTCGGCGAGGTCGTGCTTGACCTCGTCGTCCTCGATGAGGCGACCCACCTCGGTGTCGACGAGGAGCACCTGGCCGGGGCGCAGGCGTCCCTTGCGGATGACGGTGGCTGGGTCGAGGCTCGCGACGCCGACCTCGGAGCCGAGGACGATGAGGCCGTCGGCGGTCTGCACGAACCGGCCAGGGCGCAGACCGTTGCGGTCGAGGGTCGCGCACACGTAGCGGCCGTCGGTGAAGGCCATGGCTGCAGGCCCATCCCACGGCTCCATGATGAGCGAGTGGTACTCGTAGAAGTCACGGACCTCGGCACTCAGGTCTTCCGCCGTCTCCCAAGCGGCCGGGACCATCATGTGCACGGCGTGCGAGAGCGAGCGTCCCGAGAGCGTAAGGAGCTCAAGCACCTCGTCGAACGATGCGGAGTCGCTCGCGCCCTCCGTGACGATCGGGAACAGATCTGACACGTCGCCGAGGATCTCGGAACGGAGCTGCGACTGACGCGCGCGCATCCAGTTCCGGTTGCCGCGAACGGTGTTGATCTCGCCGTTGTGCGCCATCATGCGCATGGGCTGGGCAAGCTGCCAGGACGGGAACGTGTTGGTGGAGTAGCGCGAGTGCACGATCGCGAGCTTCGACGCGAAGCGCTCGTCGCTGAGGTCGGGGAAGAACGGCTCCAGCTGGAGCGTCGTCACCATGCCCTTGTACGTGATCATGCGGCAGGAGAGCGACATGAAGTACACGCCGAGCGAATGCTCCGCGCGCTTGCGCATGCGGTAGCACTGGCGGTCGAGGGATGCGCCCTTGCGAGGGTTGCCGCGGAAATTTTGGCGCTCACTGCGGACGTAGAGCTGCTCGATGACCGGCATGGCTGCTCGAGCCAGCTTGCCGAGCTCGTCTGGGTGCACGGGAACCTCGCGCCAGCCGATGACCCGCAGGTCCTCTTCGGCCGCGAGCTTCGCGATTCCTGCTTTGACCCTTGCGCGCTCGTCCGCGTCGACGGGCAGGTAGGCGTTCCCGACGGCGTAGCGGCCCTCGGCCGGCAGCTCGAAGCCGCTCACCGCACGGAAGAACTCGTCCGGGATCTGCGTCAGAATGCCGGCGCCATCGCCCGTGCCCGCGTCGGAGCCGACCGCGCCTCGGTGCTCCATGTGACGCAGGGCGTCGAGCGCGTGATCGATGATGTCGTGACCCGGCGTGCCGCGCAAGGTGGCAACCATGGCGAGCCCGCAGGCATCGCGTTCATTCGCAGGATCGTACAGGCCTGCTGCTGTTGGGTAGCCATTCGTAGGAAAGGCGGCGGAGGTCATAACTCGTCCCCTCGTCGGTGGTGCCATGGGTCACTTGGCGGACTCGACAGAAGACTGATGTTGACGGAGCCCGTGGGGGCGGGTGCCTACAGGCGTCCGTCGGTCCATTCAGCAGATTACGACCGCTGTGTTACTTCTGTGTTTCGCGTGCGACCCCAGGCGGCCCGCCGGGGAGGGACCGAGGCCATCAGGCCTTCGGTGTGCTCGATACTTCTTCGTTCTCACCAGGGGATTTTTCGCTAGCCGCCGAGTTAGGCAAGGCTTCGGAAGTTTCCCCGTCGTGACCCGCAGATTGCGCGGAGGTTTCCTCAGCGTCGTCGAGGTCCGCCTTGACCTCGTCTTCGTCAGCCTCAGCCTCAGCCTCAGCCCCGGCCCCGGCCTCAACCGTGATCTCGTCATCCGCGGCTTTGGCCGCCTCTGACTCAGGATCGCGGCCCGGCAGGTAGATGCTGGTGCTCAATTGAGAGACGGGAAGGCGCGAGACGTAGACGAACAGGGCTACGCCGATGATGACGAGGCAGAGCGCACCGAACACGTTCGAGCGCATGCCGAAGATGACCTCCGAGTAGTCGACGCGGATCGACTCGATCCAGATGCGGCCGGTGCCGTACCAGATCAGGTAGGAGGCAAGCGTCTTCCCGGTGCGCCAGCGGAACATGCGCTCGAGGAGCACGATGATCGCGATTCCGGCGAGGTTCCACAGCATCTCGTAGAGGAACGTCGGGTGGAAGAGTGTTCCCTCTGGTAGCCCGACCGGGAACGCCGGGTTGCTCGCTTCGATCTGCAGGCCCCACGGCAGGTCGGTTGGCCAGCCGTAGAGCTCGTGGTTGAAGTAGTTGCCGAGGCGTCCGACTGCCTGCGCGAGCAGCAGACCTGGGATGAGCGCGTCGGAGAAGGCGAGCATCCGGATGCCCGTCATGCGGCTTGCTATGAGGATGCCGATCGCTCCACCAATGAGGGAGCCGATGATGGCGTTGCCGCCCTCCCAGATGAAGAAGATTCGCCAGAAGTTCGCGCCCTCGAAGAAGTAATCGGCGGGGTGCGTGAACACGTGGTACAGGCGCGCGCCCAGCAGGCCAAGCAACACGGCCCAGATCGCGAAGTCGACGGTAATCCACTTCTCGCCGCCGCGCGCCGTCAGGCGTCGGTCCGTCCAGAGGACGGCCAGCACCATGCCGGCAACGATGAACAGTGCGTAGAGGTGCACCGTGAGCGGGCCGATCTCGAAGCTCGACCACTCGAGTGGCGGGCTGGGGATTCCGGTCAGTGGCGTCATGCCTGTTCCTTCGAAGTCGTGGCGTCGAGGGCTGTGCCGCGCGCCAGTTGCGCCGCGGTCTCCGCGACCGCTTCGACGCCGCCAGAGGCGAGGGCCTTCACGAGGGCTGAGCCGACGATGGCACCCTCCGCGTAGTCGAGCACTTCACGCACCTGCTCGGCAGTCGAGATGCCGAGACCGACGCAGGCCCTGGTGCAGCCGTGCGCGTGGAGTCGATCGGCGAGTGTCCGCGCGGCCTGGTCGACGTCGGCGCGCGCGCCCGTGATGCCCATGGTCGAGACCGTGTAGACGAAGCCCCTGCTCGAATTGATGACGAGGTCGAGTCTGGAGTCGCTTGAGGTGGGGGCAGCTAGGAAGACCCGGTCGAGTTCGTGGTCCGTGGCAGCCGTGATCCACTCTGCGCCCTCGTCTGGCACGAGGTCAGGCGTGATGAGCCCGTTGCCACCTGCGGCGGCCAGGTCGCGGGCGAATGCGTCGACGCCGTACTGCATCACGAGGTTCCAGTAGGTCATGACGACAATGGGGGCGTCGACCTCAGCCCGGATCTGCCTGATCGCCTCGAAGACATGCTCGGTGCGGAAGCCGCCCTCGAGCGCCTGCACGGCCGCGGCCTGGATCACAGGGCCGTCCATGACCGGGTCCGAGTACGGCATGCCGAGCTCGAGCACGTCAGCCCCGGCCTTGATAACGGCGATAGCTGCGGCTACCGATGTCTCGAAGTCCGGGAACCCGACGGGCAGGTAGGCGACAAGCGCGCCTCTGCGGTCGCGGTTCGCGGCGTCGATGACGCTCTCGAGTGCGGATGGTGCTGAGGTCACTTGCCCTGTCCTTCTGCTGTTTCGTGGCCCTCGGTGCGATCAGGGTCGCCGAGCCCGAAGTACTCGGCAGCCGTCTCCATGTCCTTGTCGCCCCGGCCCGAGAGTGAGACCAGGATGGTCGCATCTGGGCCGAGCTCCCTGCCGAGCTCCAGCGCACCGGCGAGCGCGTGGCTCGACTCAATTGCCGGGATGATTCCCTCGGTGCGGGCGAGCAGGCGGAACGCTTCCATCGCGGCTGCGTCCGTCACGGGAAGGTAGCTCGCGCGACCGATCGAAGCGAGGTAGGCATGCTCTGGTCCGACGCCCGGGTAGTCGAGTCCGGCCGAGATCGAGTGCGACTCGATGGTCTGGCCGTCCGCGTCTTGCAGCAGGAGCGTTTTGGCGCCGTGCAGGACCCCTGGACGACCCGCGCCGATCGTGGCCGCGTGACGCGGCGTGTCGACCCCGTCGCCGGCAGCCTCGTAGCCGTAGAGGGCGACGGACTTGTCGTCGAGGAACGCGCTGAAGATCCCGATGGCGTTCGAGCCGCCGCCGACGCACGCGACGACGGCGTCGGGAAGCGCGCCGGTGAGGTCGAGCACCTGCTGCCGAGCCTCCTCGCCGATGATGGCCTGGAGGTCTCGCACGAGCGCCGGGAACGGGTGCGGCCCGGCGGCGGTGCCGAAGAGGTAGTTGGTGGTGTCCACCGATGACACCCAGTCGCGCATGGCGTCGTTGATGGCGTCCTTGAGCGTTGCCGAGCCCGATTCAACGGCGACGACCTCCGCGCCCAATAGGCGCATCCTCGCGACGTTGAGCGCCTGGCGCGCTGTATCGACAGCACCCATGTAGATCGTGCAGTCGAGCCCGAAGAGTGCGGCTGCAGTCGCGGTCGCGACACCGTGCTGGCCAGCACCGGTCTCGGCGATGACGCGAGTCTTGCCGATGCGCTTGGTCAGGAGCGCCTGGCCGAGCACGTTGTTGATCTTGTGCGAGCCCGTGTGGTTGAGGTCCTCGCGCTTGAGGATGATGCGAGCGCCACCGGCGTGCGCCGCGAATCGCGGGGCTTCTGTGATGATCGATGGGCGCCCGGAGTAGTCGCGGTGCAGGCGCGCGAGCTCAGCCCAGAACTCGTCGTCGGCCTTGGCCGCCTCCCACGCCGTCGACAATTCGTCCAGAGCGGCCATGAGGCTCTCGGGCACGAACCTCCCGCCGAACTCACCGAAGTATGGGCCTGAGGCGTCGCGCAACGACGTGGTGCTTGGGGGCTGAGTGCTCATGCGAGGTGGAAGGTCTCCAGGGTAGTTTCGGGGTCGCCGCCTGTGACGAGCGCCTCCCCGATGAGGACTGCGTCCGCACCGGCGTCGCGGTAGCGGCGAACGTGTGCCGGCTCGAGGACCGCCGATTCGGCGACCTTGACCACGTCGTTCGGGTACAAGGGGGCGAGCTCTCCGAAGAGCTCAGGGTGGAGCTCGAACGTGGCGAGGTTGCGGGCGTTGACACCGAGGATGCGTGCTCCCGCGTCGAGGCCGCGCAGCAGTTCGTCCTTCGAGTGCGCTTCGACGAGGGCCGTCATGCCGAGCTGCTCGGTGAACTCCGCGAGGCGCACCAGCGTCGATTGGTCAAGACCGGCCACGATCAGCAGAGCCAGGTCTGCTCCGCATGCCCGCGCCTCGAGCAGCTGGTACTCCTCAGCGATGAACTCCTTGCGGAGCACCGGCACGGCGACCGTGTCGCGCACGGCGCGGAGGTCGTCGAGCGAGCCGAGGAACTTCCGCTGCTCGGTGAGCACCGAGATCGCGGCGGCTCCGCCTCGCTCGTACGAGGCGGCGAGGACTGCAGGGTCAGGGATGTCGGCAAGCCGGCCGCGCGAGGGGCTCGCACGCTTGACCTCGGCGATGATGTTGACGCGCTCCGAGCGTGCAAGCGCCGCGTACGCGTCCAGCGCGGGGGCGACATCCGAGATGCGCGCCTCGAGCGCCCGTGCTGGCGTTCGTTCCCTACGCTCCGCGGCGTCTTCGAGAGCGCCGTGGTACAGCGACTCGAGCAAGCTAGTGCGCCTTCGGCCCGAAGCCGAGGCGTGCAAGCACGGGCCAGGCGATTGCGCCGACGACGATCGCGGCGACCCCGACCCAGGTCACGATGTTCTGGTCGAACCAGATGCCGAGCGTGCCGACGGTGAAGCCGACGAGCATGATGAGGACTCCGGTCCAGGCGGCGACCGAGTGCCCGTGGCTCTCGTGCGGCTCCTGCAGCGGGGCTTCCTGAATCTCCTCGGCTTCGGCGATGCTCGTGGGTTCGTGGGACGTCTTCGCGGCCAGTTCAGTCATGAGGGTGCTCCTTGTCACGTGCGCTGGGGTAAGTCTAGCTGGATGCTCGCGGGACACCGGCGTCTGTCGGGTCGTCGCCGTGGCTCAGCGCATCCCACTGCTCGACGCGCCGATCGCTGTCCGGCCTGGTGCCGGCGGGCGGTGCATCCGCCTCGTCGCCCGGCTCGGACTCGACGTCCACGGGCTCGAGGGAGATCGTCTTGAAGCGACGCCCGCCGGTTGGCCACCGGCGCGCCGTGACGATCGCGAGGACACCCGCAACGGCGAGGACAACACCGGCGAGCACCGCGAGCCACGGCCAGAAGGTCACCGAGACCGTGCCGGCGGCGACCGCATCAGCGATCGTCTGCTCGCCAGCGAGACCGGATGCGGCTGTCACCTCGGGTGCGATGGCCGGGACAGGATTGGCGACCGCGACGTAGGACTGCAGCACGAGGACAGCCCCGACGAGCGCCAGGAGCGCGCCGAGGATGGAGCGGAAGACGACGCCGGCCAGAGCCAGCGCGGCGAGAACGGCCAGTGCAGCAAGCGCGAGGGCCATGACCGCAGGAGCAGCGACGTCGCCGCGCACCTCGCCGCTGTACGCCTGCGCCCCCAGGGTGAGCTCGAACGAGAACCACACCTGCGACCAGGCGAGCATGGCCAACCCTGCGCCGACGACGATCGTCAGCAGCGCACCGCGTTTGCCACGCTTGCCCACTGAGTCAGGCGTTGTCATGGGCCTGGAAGTCGAGCGCGTGCTGGTCGCCGTCGAAACACGTGCGAGTTCCCGTGTGGCACGCGGGGCCCTGCTGGTCGACGCGGATGAGGATCGTGTCGGCGTCGCAGTCGAGCGCGAAACTCACGAGTCGCTGCGTGTTGCCAGACGTGTCGCCCTTGCGCCACAGCGCGGAGCGCGAGCGCGACCAGTAGACGACCCGCCCATCGGTGAGGGTCATGCGGAGCGACTCCGCGTTCATGTAGGCGAGCATGAGGACTTCGCGCGTGTCGTACTGGGTGGCGATGACGGGCACCAGACCGCGGTCGTCGAATGAAGTCCGGGCGATCACCCCATCGATCTCGGCGGCAGGTACTGGGAAGCTTGCAGCATTCATCTGACGGTCCTCCTCACGGTGACGCCGGCCTCGGCGAGAGAGTCCTTGACCTCGCCGATCGTGAACTGCCTGTGGTGGAAGACACTCGCTGCGAGCACTGCGTCCGCGCCAGCTTCGACGGCGGGCGCGAAGTGCTCGAGCGCGCCTGCACCGCCAGAGGCGATGACGGGAACCGAGGCGAGTTCGCGCACGAGGCGCGTCAGCTCCAGGTCGAATCCAGCTTTTGTCCCGTCGGCGTCCATCGAGTTGACGAGGAGCTCCCCCGCGCCACGCTCGATGGCCTCGCGCGCCCAGGCCAGGGCGTCGATGCCCGTGTCCGTGCGGCCCCCGTGGGACGTGACGACGAAGCCGGACTCCGTCGCGCCTGAACGCTTGACGTCAAGCGACAGCACGAGCACCTGGTTACCGAAGGTCGATGAGATCTCGTCGAGGAGCGCTGGGCGCGCGATCGCCGCCGAGTTCACGCCGACCTTGTCGGCACCGCACGCGAGCAGAACGCGCACGTCCTCGACACTCCGCACACCGCCGCCGACCGTCAGCGGGATGAAGACCTGCTCTGCGGTCCGCGTCACGAGGTCATAGGTGGTTCCGCGTCCCTCCGTCGACGCGGTGACGTCGAGGAACGTCAGCTCGTCCGCGCCCTGGGCCGCGTAGAGCGCCGCCAGCTCGACCGGGTCTCCAGCGTCCTGCAGGTCGAGGAAGTTGACCCCCTTGACGACGCGCCCCGCGGCGACGTCGAGGCACGGGATAACGCGTGTTGCAAGCCCGGTCCCGTGCGTGGACGGCGGGATGCTCACCGACATCACATCCGGACGGCTTGCAGAGCCGTCACGATGATGGCCTTGGCCCCCGCGTCCTGCAGGCGGTCCATGACCTGGTTGAGCTCGTTCTGCGGCACCATGGAGCGCACGGCGACCCACTGCGAGTCCCGCAGGGGCGAGATCGTGGGTGACTGGAAGCCCGGCGTGATCGCGAGGGCGGCATCGAGCTTCGAGGACTCGATGTCGTAGTCCATGATCGCGTAGCGGCGGGCCACCAGGACGCCGTCGAGGCGGCCGAGGAGGCGCCTCGCTGCGTGCTCCTTCTCTGGCGTGGAGATGAGCACGGCGGTCGACTCGAGGATCACTGGCCCGAAGACTTCGAGCCCAGCCTTGCGCAGCGTGCCGCCCGTCGAGACCACGTCGGCGACTGCGTCCGCGACGCCGAGGCGGATCGCCGACTCGACGGCACCCTCGAGGGGCACGAGCTCGGCTTCAATGCCGTGACGGGCGAACCAGGACCCGAGCAGCCCTGTGTAGCTCGTCGCGACACGCCTGCCCTGGAGCTGGCTCACATCAGTGAACTCACCAGCGGGGCCCGCGAAGCGGAACGTGGAGTCGCCGAAGTCCAGCGCGCGGACCTCCTTGGCGGCTGACTCGGTGTTCAAGAGGAAGTCGCGACCGGTGATTCCGGCGTCGAGCACGCCGGAGCCGACGTACGTGGCGATGTCGCGAGGGCGCAAGTAGAAGAACTCGACGTCGTTGATGGGGTCAATGGCAACGAGCTCTCGGCTGTCGCCGCGGCCGCGGTATCCGGCCTCCTGCAGCATTTCGTTTGCCGTCTCGGCGAGCATGCCCTTGTTTGGCACGGCGATGCGAAGCATGGTGGGAACGTCCTTGGTTCTGGGAATTGCGAATCGGGGGTGGATGCGCGGGCCTGGTGGATGCACAGGCGCTACCGCGCGGGCTGCTCAGCGGCCGTGTGATAGCTCGCGGGCTAGGTGACCCTGCGAGCTGCGGGCCTTGCTGGCTAGAGCTTGCTGTAGACGTCGTCGAGGGTGAGGCCCTTGGCGAGCATGAGGACCTGCAGGTGGTAGAGCAGCTGCGAGATCTCCTCGGCCGTCTCCTCGTCGCTCTCGTACTCGGCGGCCATCCAGACCTCCGCGGCTTCCTCGACGATCTTCTTCCCGATCGTATGAACGCCGGCGTCGAACTCTCGGACCGTCCCGGAACCCTCTGGGCGGGAGCTGATTTTCTCGGAGAGTTCTGCGAACAGCGTGTCGAAGGATTTCACAGCCACAGCGTAGTCGCTTGGCGCCTAGTGCGCGTGCGGGGCGGCCTCTGCGGCTGCCCGCAGCGCCGCGATCTGCTCCCCCGGGTCGCCCCGGAACACCGCGGAACCGGCAACAAACGTGTCGGCTCCATTCGAGGCGGCGAGCTCGATCGTGTCGAGCGAGATCCCGCCATCGACCTGCAGCCAGGTCTCGAGACCGTGAGAGCGACGGAGCGCGTCCGCCCTCGCGAGCTTCGGCATCATGTCAGCCATGAACGACTGCCCACCGAAGCCGGGCTCGACGGTCATGATGAGCAGCTGGTCGAAGTGCGGCAGGATCTCCTCGACGGCGCTGAGCGGTGTCGAGGGGTTGATCGCTATCCCGGCCCGAGCGCCCCGTTCCCTGAGCTTCTTCGCGAGTGTGACGGGACTCGTCGCCGCCTCGGCGTGGAAGGTGACCGAGAAGACGCCCATCTCGGCGAACTCGGGGGCCCAACGGTCGGGGTCCTTGATCATGAGGTGCAGGTCGAGCGGAACCGGGCTGATCTCCTGGAGCCGCTCCACCATGGGCTGCCCGAACGTGAGGTTCGGGACGAAATGGTTGTCCATGACGTCAACGTGCGCCGCGTCGGCCGACGAGATGCGACCGAGGTCCCTCTCGAAGTTGGCGAAGTCTGCGGCCAGGATGCTGGGATTGATGCGCGCGTTCACGGAGCGATCCTACGGGGTCTGATCCTTCGCTACGCCGAGTCTCCGGTCGTAGGGCGGCGGAGCAGAGCAAGGAACATCGCGTCGGTTCCGTGACGCTGCGGCCAGAGCTGGACGAGTGATCCATCGCCGAGCGGACGGCTGCCGAGGTCGAGGTCAGTCGTGCTCGACGCGCGGGTCACGATCGCGGCCGCATCCAGCACTTCGGCCCCGGAGAGCCGAACAGCTCGGCGGACCACGGCTGTCGTCTCGGCCTGGTGCGGCGAACACGTGACGTAGGCCACTATGCCGCCGGGCTTCACGGTCGCGAGCGCCGCCTCGAGGAGCTCCTCCTGCAGCTTGACGAGCTCACCGACGTCGCTGCTCTGCTTGCGCCAGCGAGCTTCCGGCCTGCGACGCAGTGCGCCGAGTCCCGTGCAGGGTGCGTCGAGCAGGACCCGGTCGAACTCGCCGGGATGGGTCTCGGCAAACGCGCGGCCGTCCTCGTTGGTGATGGTGACCGGAGCGGCGAGGGGCGCAAGGGCCGTTCGGACGAGACCGGCGCGCGCCGGGACCAGCTCGTTGGCGGTCAGCCTGGCGTGGAGCTCCGTGGCGCTTGCGGCGAGCAGCGCTGCTTTTCCGCCGGGGCCGGCGCACATGTCGAGCCAGCGCTCGCCCTGGCGCACGGGCTCGGCCTCGAGCAGCGCGAGCGTGACGAGCTGCGAACCTTCGTCCTGCACGCGGGCGCGGCCAGCCTTCACTTGAGGAACCCACGACGGGTCGCCAGAGGCGAGCTTCAGGCCACGCGGGGAGACACGACCAGGACCGAGGAGCTCCCGGTTGCTCTCGATCAGCTCTGCGGGAGTGTCGAAGCCCGGCAGCGACACGACGCTGACGGCGGGCGACTCGTTGTTTGCGGTGAGCGTGGCCTCGAGCTCGCCGGTTCTGTCTTCTGCGGCAAGCGCGTCGCGGAGCGCGCGCACGATCCAGTCCGGGTGCGAGTGGCGCACGGCGAGTGCTCGCTCCTCACTCAGCCCCTCGGTGACGTCGTCGAGCCAGTCGTCGAGCTCGGTGCGCGAGATCTTGCGAAGGATCGCATTCACGAACCCGGACGCGCCGCGTGACGCGATGCGTGCCGCCTGCTCGACGGACTCGTTCACCGCGGCGTGGCTCGGGGTGCGCATGCTCAGCAGCTGGTGCGCGCCGAGGCGCAGCACGTCGAGGATCGGCGGGTCGATGTCGCGGACGTCGCGACCGGACGCGGCCGCGATGATGGCGTCGTACGTGCCGCGACGGCGGAGCGTTCCGTAGGTGAGCTCGGTCGCGAGTCCGGCGTCGGAGGGTGAGAGCCGTGCCGCCGAGATGCGATGTGGCAGCAGCAGGTTGGCGTACGCGTCGTCATCGTCGACGGCCCTGAGCACCTCGAAGGCGACTTGGCGAGAGCGAGTCACGGAACGGCCGGCGGCCGGCTGGTCGGGGCGGCGCTTGCCCTCGAACGGGCGGTTGCCGCGGCGCGGCCCTGCGCCTGCGGGGCTCACGCGAGCACCAGCGTCTCTGCGTCGCGGCGGCCCCGGAGCCAGTCGCCCGCTGGCATGGGCTTCTTGCCCGCCGGCTGCACGGTGATGAGCTGGAGGGGGCTGGTGCCTGTGCCGATGAAGACGTCACGGCCCGCCGTGGCGAGCTGCCCCGGCGTGAGTTCTGGCGTTGAGCTGAGATCGGTCGGCCGAGCGATGCGCAGGATGCGCAGCGGCTGTCCATCCACTTGGGCGACTGCGCCGGGCTCCGGCGTGACGCCACGGATGTGCGCGGCGACGACGTCGGAAGGCGCCGACCAGTCGATCGCCGAGTCGCGCTTGCCGAGCTTCGGGGCGAACGTCGGAGCGCCCGTTTGGGCCGCTGCGGTCAGTTCGCCAGCGCCGAGGGCGCGCACCGTCTCGCTCAGGAACTCCGCCCCTTCGATGGCGAGCCGCGCGAGGAGGTCTCCCGACGTCTCGTCGTCGCCGATCGGCGAAGTGCGTGTGGCGAAGATGGGGCCCTCGTCCAGCCCGGCCGTGAGCTGGAAGATCGTCATGCCGGTCTTCTTGTCGCCGCGCATGACCGCGCGCTGCGCTGGCGCCGCGCCGCGGAGGTCAGGGAGGAGCGAGAAGTGCAGGTTCACCCATCCGCGCGACGGCGCTTCGAGTGTCGCCTCATCCACGAGCGCGCCGTAGGCCACGATCACACCGAGCTCTGCGTCGAGGTTCGAGATCTCGTTCGTCACCTCGGTCGACATGCGGTTGCTCTTGATCACTCGGAGACCGAGTTCGTCTGCGCGGGCCGCGACGGGTGACGGAGTGAGGACCCGAGAGCGCCCCACCTTCGCATCATCGCGGGTCAGCACCGCTGCGATCTCGTGGCCGGCATCAACCAGCGCCTCGAGGCTGGGAACGGCGGTGGTTGGAGTGCCGGCGAAGACGAGCCGCATAGCTGGTGCCTCTCGGGGTTGGTGCGAATGTGGAGCTGGCGCGGGAGTCAGAAGATGCCCGGCGGGTCAAATCGTACGCGCAGGGTCGAGGCGTGCCCGCCGCCGCGGCCCGCGACGCGCGGCCGCCTGCTGGTCGCGGCGCGCACGAGTTCGCTCTTGAGCGCCTTGGCAAGCGGCGAGCCGAGGGCGTAACCGAACTTGAGCACGACTCTGCTGCCGACCTCTTGAGGAGTCGGTCCGAGGACCTGCAGTGCCGATGGCTGCTGTAGCTCCGGCGTGGCCTCGACGGTCGCGAGGGCGTGCCGGACCTCCTCGTCCGTGCCGGTGATCGCTGCCACACGCACGGCGGGCGGGAAATGCAGTTGCCGTCGCTCCGAGAGCTCGCGGGTCGCGTACTCCGGCTGCTGCCAGGTTCGCAGGGCGCGAGATGCCGGGGTCTCTCCCCCGACGATGACGACCTTCGCCCCTTGTCCGGCCAGGGCGGCTGCGTTGGACCATCCGCGCAGGGCGTCGACGCCCGCGTCGAGTCGCTCCTGAGCAAGTGAGCGCTCGGTGTCGAGGAGCACGACGCCGGCGTAGCCGGAGGCGGGGACAGGCTCGGCGCCTCGTGTGGCGACAACAAGGCATGGGCGGTCGTCGATCGACACGGTCTCGGAGGCACCGTCCGCAACCACGACGCGAGTACCGGGGAACGCCCTGCCAAGCTCTTCTGCCGTGCGCTCGGCCCCGAGCGAAGTGTTCCGGAGACGCTTGTCACCGCACTCCGGGCACTGCCACTCGGGGTGCAGCGCATCGCAGACGCGGCACGAGGGTGGCGCGGACGGGCGCGCGAACTCGAGTGCCCCGCCGCAGACGGTGCAGCGGGCGGGTGTCCTGCACTTGGCGCAGCTCAGACTCGGGATGTACCCGGCCCGGATGACTTGGAGCAGGACGGGCCCGTGCTCGAGCGCACGTCTGGCTTCCTGCCAGGCGAGGGCGGGGATGCGCGCCTGGGCCGACGGGGTCTCCTCGGCGAGCGACTGGCTACCTGCGATGATCTTGGGGGCCTCTGGGCGCGCGAGTGGCACGGGGGTGAGCCAGCGCATTCCGACGAGGCGCGCGACCTCGAGGCTCGGTGTGTGCGCCGCGAAGATCAGGGACACCGACTCGCGCTCCGCGCGCAGCAGCGCGACGTCGCGTGTGCTCGCGTAGGGGGCGAGCTGCTCGGTGAAGCTCTCGTCGCCGTCGTCCCACACGAGCACCGCGCCGAGGTTCGATGCTGGGGCGTAGATAACACTCCTCGTACCGACGACGACCCCGGGCGTCTCGTCGAGACAAGCGAGGAACGCCGAGTAGCGTTCGGCAGGCTTGGCCCGCGTGTCGAGGCGTCTGATGCGTGCTGGTTCGAGGAAGCGCCCCAGCCCGCGAAGCGCGAGCTCGACGTCTCGGTAGTCGGGAACGGCGAGGATGACCGACTGCCCCGCCTGAACCCGCGCCGCCGCCGCGGCCGCGAGGGCGAGCAGCGAGCGTGGGACACCAGCGTCGACGCCGACGGGAGCGTCGACGGCGAGCCTGACAGCAGCGCCACGAGCGAGGAGCACTGCCGACTCCTCGCCGTACATCGGAATAAGCGTGGCGTCCGGCGTGGCGAGCTCCGGGGTGCCCGCTCGCCCCGGCAGGCTCGTCGGCTCCGAGCTGGCCGCAGCTTCTGCGGCGCCTGCCGGTTTTCCCGCGTCTTCGGAGTCAGCCGCCTCTGCGGCGTCGGGCGAACCGTCGTCGCCTTCAGCAGCTGAAGCCGCCTGCGCTTCGAGCCATCGCTGCTCGACCCTTACAGACCTGGCGGGGATCGCGAGGCGGAGGACGTCGGCCGCGCAGCCAGCCTGCCGGTCGGCGACGGCTCGAGCGAGTCCGGCGATCTCGGGCGTGAGCACCCTCGCGGTCGACACGAGCTCGGAGATAAAGGCGAGCTTGCCCCCGTACTCGGCGGTGCGCTCCACGGCGACGACAAAGCCCTGGAGCTGCCGGTTCGAGGTGCGCAGCGGCACCGTCACCCGCATCCCGACGCCGATGCGCTCGCGCAACTCGACGGGAATCTCGTACTCGAGTTCCCGGTCGAGCTGCGGGAGCGGCGACGCGACGACAACGCGGGCGACCCGCGGCAGGGTGTCGTCCATGGTGGCTCCGGTGATCAGAGGCCCGCTGCGCGGCGGAGCTCCTCGGCGCGGTCGGTGCGCTCCCAGGTGAAGTCAGGCAGCTCGCGCCCGAAGTGTCCGTACGTCGATGTCTGGGCGTAGATCGGGCGACGGAGGTCGAGGTCTTCCACGAGCGCTCCGGGGCGGAGATCGAAGGTCGAGCGGATCGCAGCGCTGATCTTGTCGTCCTCGACGTGTCCCGTTCCGAACGTCTCGACGTAGAGGCCTACCGGTTCGGCTTTTCCGATGGCGTAGGCGATCTGGACTTCCAGGCGGTCGGCGAGCCCGGCCGCTACAGCGTTCTTCGCAACCCACCGCATGGCGTACGCGGCGGAGCGGTCGACCTTCGACGGGTCCTTGCCGCTGAACGCGCCGCCACCGTGCCTCGCCATACCTCCGTAGGTGTCGACGATGATCTTGCGCCCGGTCAGGCCGGCATCCGCCCGTGGGCCTCCGTCGATGAAGCTGCCGGAGGGGTTGACGAGGAACGTCGGCTCGGCGCCGGCGAAGCCGTTGCGCTCGAGGACCGGGCGGACGACGTGCGCGATGACGTCGTTGCGGATCTGCTCCTGCGTGAGGCCGGGGTCGTGCTGGGTCGAGATCACGACGGTCTCGATGGACGTGGGAACGCTCCCCTCGTAGCCGACGGTGACCTGGGTCTTGCCGTCTGGGCGAAGGTAATCGACCTCGCCAGACTTGCGGACGGCCGCGAGCTGCTGGGCGAGCTGGTGCGCCAGGTGGATCGGCAGCGGCATGAGCGCTGCCGTCTCGCGTGTCGCATAGCCGAACATGATGCCCTGGTCGCCAGCGCCTTGCTTCGCGATCGCATCTTCCGAGCTCTCGGAGCGGTGCTCGAGCGACGTCGTGACGCCATCGCCGATCTCGGGCGACTGCTCGCCGACGGAGATCGATACGCCGCAGGAAGAGCCGTCGAAGCCGACGTCGCTCGACGTGTAGCCGATCTCACTGATCGTGCGCCGGACGATTCCGGCGATATCGGAGTAGGCGTTGGTCGTGACCTCGCCGGCGACGTGCACCTGGCCGGTCGTCACGAGGGTCTCGACGGCGACACGCGCCGCCGGGTCCTGCGTGAGCAGGTCATCCAGGATGCGGTCGGAGATCTGGTCGCAGATCTTGTCGGGGTGACCCTCGGTGACCGACTCAGAGGTGAACAGGCGAAGAGAAGACAAGCGGAACCCCTTGCGATGAAGTGATGGCTGGCCAGTTGGCGTGGCCGGTACGGCTAGACGATTGCGAGCAGATCCAGGATGACATCGGCCACCGACATCTTGTCGCCAGTGTGACGCGAGACAACGTCTCCGGACGCTGCGAGGACGAAGATCGAGTTCTCGTCCGATTGGAAGCCGAGGTTCCAGCCGACCCGGTTCACGACGAGGTAGTCGCACCCCTTGCGCGCGATCTTCGCGCGGCCCAGCTCGAGCAGCTTGGCGTCATCTGGCTCGGTCTCGGCGGCGAAGCCAATGATGACCTGGTCGCTCCCCCTGGAAGCGGAGAGATCCTGCAGGATGTCTGGGTTGCGCGTGAAGGTGAGGGTCAGCTCCTCGCCGGCCTGCTCCTTCTTGATCTTGCCCTCGGCGACTGTCACGGGACGGTAGTCGGCGACGGCGGCGGCCATGATGACGACGTCGTGGCGCGGGGCGATCTCGGCGCAGGCCTGAGCCAGCTGCTGCGCACTCGAGACGGTGACGAGCTTGACGCCCTCCGGCGGGCGGACCTCGGCGTTGGCCGCGACGAGGGTGACCTCCGCGCCGCGAGCAACGGCACGTTCTGCGAGTGCGAAGCCCTGTCGGCCGCTCGAGCGGTTGCCGATGAAACGCACCGGATCGAGAGGCTCGCGCGTGCCTCCCGCGGTGATCAGCACGCGCCTGCCCCGGAGATCGCTTGCGAGTTCGGCGTCCCTGCGTCGCCGTCGCTCGCCGCGTCCAGCGCTCAGGATCGTCGCGACGATCTCGGCGGGGTCGGCGAGCCGGCCGGGGCCGGAGTCGTTGCCCGTCAGCTGTCCTTCTGCCGGGCCAACCAGGACGACACCACGTGCATCCAATCGGGCCGCGTTGGCCTGCGTCGCCTGGTTGAGCCACATCTCGGTGTGCATTGCAGGCGCGAGAATGAGCGGGGCCGTCGAGGCGAGGATGGTCGTGCCCAGCAGGTCGTCGGAGAGTCCGGCCGCGATCTTCGCCATGGAGTTGGCGGTCGCCGGGACGACCGCGATGACGTCGGCCTGCTGGCCGAGCGCAACGTGCCGCACCTCAGCGACGTCGTCGAAGACGTCGGTGCGGACGGGGTTGCGGGAGATTGCCTCGAACGTCGGCCGCCCCACGAAGCGCAGTGCGGATTCGGTGGGGACGACGTCGACGTGGTGGCCGAGGAGGACAAGATCGCGGATCACTTGGACGGCCTTGTAAGCGGCGATCCCGCCGGTGACGCCAACGACGACGCGCATCGGCTGACCATCAGACGCGTCGGTCTCGTGGTCAGTCTGATGCGCGTCGGCGATCTCGCTCACGGTCGTGTTAGGCCTGAGGGGCGTCGTCTTCGAAGTTGATCTCGTCGTCAAAGACGATGACGTCGTCAGGAGTCTCGAGCGGGCGTGCCTCGACCATGACGATCTTCTGCTCGTTGATCTCGTGCAGCGCGATCGAGAGGGGCTTGTCGTCGATCGACGAGTCGATCAGTGGCCCGACGTTCTGGTAGATCGCTCCGTCGTGCAGGTCGGAGTAGTAGTCGTTGATCTGGCGGGCGCGACGCGATGCGAAGATGACCAGCTGGTACTTGTTGTCGACTCGCTGCAGCAGCTCGTCCATGGGCGGGTCGATGATGCCCTTTGGCTTCTCAATCATGCGTGCTCCTTGTTCAGTCCCAGATGTTCGACTACGCGTGCCGCAGCCTCAGGCACGGAGTCGTTGACGACCAGTGCATCGAATTCGTCCTGGGCGGCGAGTTCGACCTTCGCGGTTTCGAGGCGCCGAGCTTGTTCTTCGGCCGATTCCGTACCGCGCCCGACGAGGCGCCGCACGAGCTCGTCCCAGCTCGGAGGCAACAAAAATACCAGTCTAGCCTCTGGCATGCGCGATCGGACCTGTCGCGCGCCCTGAATGTCGATTTCGAGCAGGACCGACCGCCCAGACGCAATGGCATCGTCGATGGGTGCCCGCGGGGTCCCGTACCGATACGCATTGTGTACCGTCGCGAACTCGAGGAGCTGCTCTTCATCGACGAGGCGGTCGAAGCCGTCGTCGTCGGTGAAGTGGTAGTTGATGCCGTCGACCTCGCCGGGGCGTGGGGCTCGGGTCGTCGCCGACACCGAGAGCTCGACCTCCGGGTAGTGCTCCCTGATGTAGTTCGCCACGGTGCCTTTGCCGACGGCCGTCGGGCCGGCCAGCACGACGAGACGGTTCTCCCCCGTCTGCGCGCCGAGCCGCTCCTCGAGGAACGCGCGCAGGCGGATGCGCTGATTGCGTCCGAGGCCGCCGAGGCGCTTGGACGGCGAGATGGCAAGGTCCTCGAGGATGCGGGCCTGCTTGGTCGCGCCGATGTGCGGAATGCTGAGCAGGAACTGCGTCACTCGGAGCGAGTGCTCAGCTGCATGCTCCGTGTCTGAGCTCGCGTCGAGCACCGAGAGCGGCGAGCGGGCACCGCTCGCGAGGGCTCGCTTGACCTCTGCGCGAGCCTGGCGGGCGAGTACGGCCGCTCGGGACGCGGCGACGCGGTCGACTGGGGGTGGTACCTGAGTCATGAGAGGGTGTTCTCCAGCTCCGCGGTGTGCTGGTCGATGGCCGCGGCGATGCCGTCTGGCCCGGCCGCGAGGACGCTCCGCGAGACGTTCACGATGACCGACTCCGAGGCCCCACCGAACGTCTCCCTGATGCGCGCGAACTCCGCGCCCTGGTGGCCGAAACCTGGGGCGAGCACCGGGGTCTTCGGGGTCTGGCCGAGCGACGGAAGGTCGACACCGAGGAGGTCGAAGTCCACCGTGCCGCCGAGGACGACCCCAACGGAGCCGAACTCGCCGCGCGCGTGGTCGGCGTTCCAGGCCACGGCCCGATTCGCGATGCCACCAGCGACGGTCTCGCCGAGCTGGGAGCCCTGCGCACGACGCGCCGTCTGGATCGAGGTCGACTCAGGGTTCGACGTCGCAGCGAGCACGAACAGGCCTTTGCCGAGACGCTCGGCGAGGTCGAGCGCTGCCGCCAGTGAGTCGAAGCCCTGGTACGGGTTGACCGTCATCGCATCGGCCTCCAGCGGTGAGCCTTCGTCGAGCCAGGCCTTCGCGTACGCCTCGAGGGTCGTGCCGACGTCGCCACGCTTGACGTCCGCGATCACGAGAAGGCCAGCATCCCGAGCGGCGCCGAGCACCGACTCGAGCGCCGTGAACCCTGCAGCTCCGAAACGCTCGAAGAACGCGATCTGCGGCTTGACGACGCCGACGCGGCCGGCCGCCGCCTCGACGACCCGCAGCCCGAACTCGCCGGCGCCTGCAGCCGTGTTCGGCAATCCCCAGGATCCGAGCAGGAACTCATGCGGGTCGATGCCGACGCACAGTCGCCCCCGCTCCTCCACCGCGTGCTGGAGTCGGGTTCCGAACCCGCCCCCTCCAGCACGCGCCGCGAACGCTTCAGTCAACTAGCTATCCCCCCTCTGGGTGTTGTACTCCTGCAGGCTCGTGACCGTAAATCCACTGCGAAGCGCGGAGAGCGAGCCGACCGCCGCGGAGAGCTCGGAGATCGTCGTGAAGATCGGCAGGTCGGCGGAGACCGCCGCAGTGCGAATCTCGTAGCCGTCCGCGCGCGAGGCGCGCCCGGATGGCGTGTTGATGACCATGTCGACCTCTCCCCCGTGAATCATGTCTACGATATTGCGGTCCTGCCCTGGGCTGGTGCCGTCAGGCGAATCTGGGGTGAACTTTCCGACGACCTTGGCCGAGATGCCGTGACGCGCCAGGACGGCTGCTGTGCCCTCGGTGGCCGCGATCGAGAACCCGAGCTCGACGAACTTCGCAACTGGAAGGACGATGGCGCGCTTGTCACGGTCGGAGACCGAGACGAACACCGTGCCCGACTTCGGAAGGCCGCCGTAGGCCGCCAGCTGGCTCTTCGCGAACGCGGTCGGGAAGTCTGTGTCGATTCCCATGACCTCGCCCGTCGAGCGCATCTCCGGGGAGAGCAGCGAGTCGACGATGCGGCCGTCCTTGGTCCTGAAGCGCTTGAAGGGAAGCACGGCTTCCTTCACGGCGACAGGGCTCGAGGCTGGCTGGTGGGTGCCGTCCTGCTCGCGGAGGAGGCCCTCGGCTTTGAGCTCAGCGATGGAGACGCCGGTCATGACGCGAGCAGCCGCCTTCGCGAGCTGGGTGCCGAGAGCCTTGGAGACGAACGGCACGGTGCGGGATGCGCGCGGGTTGGCCTCGAGCACGTACAGCTTCCCGCCTGAGAGCGCGAACTGCACGTTGAGCAGGCCGCGGACGCCGACACCTTCTGCGATGGCGAGGGTCGCGTCACGCACGTTGTCGAGGACTGCGCTGGAGAGCGTCACGGGCGGGAGCGTGCAGGCCGAGTCGCCGGAGTGGATGCCGGCTTCCTCGATGTGCTCCATGATTCCGCCGATGTACAGCTCTTCACCATCGAACAGGGCGTCGACGTCGATCTCGGTGGCCTCATCGAGGAAGCGGTCGACGAGCAGCGGGTGAGCCGGTCCGACGATTGCCTGGCCTTCGATGCGGGAGAAGTAGTCGTGCATCTGCTCGGAGTCGTAGACGATCTCCATGCCGCGTCCGCCGAGCACGAAGCTCGGGCGGACGAGCACCGGGTAGCCGATGCCAACGGCGACGTCGAGCGCGCCCTCGAGGTCGGTCGCGGTGCCGTTCTCCGGGGAGATCAGGCCGGCGCGGTCGAGGACTCCGGAGAACAGGCCGCGCTCCTCAGCGAGGTCGATCGCTGCTGGGCTCGTGCCGAGGATCGGGACGCCGGCAGCCTCGAGGCCCTTCGCGAGCCCGAGGGCAGTCTGGCCGCCGAGCTGGACGACGACGCCGAGCAGCTCGCCGTCGCCACGTTCGACCTCGACGATCTCGAGGACGTCCTCGAGGGTGAGCGGCTCGAAATAGAGCCGGTCGCTCGTGTCGTAGTCCGTCGAGACGGTCTCCGGGTTGCAGTTGATCATGATGGTCTCGAAGCCGGCGTCCGAGAGTGCAAACGAGGCATGCACACACGAGTAGTCGAACTCGATGCCCTGGCCGATGCGGTTCGGGCCCGAGCCGAGGATGATGACCTTGCGGCGATCGCTCGGGGTCACCTCCGACTCCTGGTCGTAGCTCGAGTAGTGGTACGGCGTAAAGGCGGGGAACTCGCCAGCGCACGTGTCCACGGTCTTGAAGACGGGACGAACTCCGAAGTTGTGACGGATCGCGCGAACCTCGTCCTCGCTGCGACCGCGCAGCTCGGCGATCTGCGCGTCGGAGAAGCCGTGGCGCTTCGCGTGGCGAAGCAGTCGGGCGTCGACGACGTCTGCGGAGCTGATCTGACCGGCGACCTCGTTGATGAGCACGATCTGGTCGATGAACCAGGGGTCGATCGCGGTCGACTCGAAGACCTGCTCGGGCGTCGCACCCTTCCAGAGCGCGCGTTGGACGTTCACGATGCGACCGTCGGTCGGCACCTTGATCGTCTCGAGGAGCTCCTCGACGGAGATCTCGTCGGAGACCCAGGTGAATGACGAGCCTCGCTTCTCCAGCGAGCGCAGGGCCTTCTGCAGCGCGGTCGAGAAGTTGCGGCCGATGGCCATGGCCTCGCCGACCGACTTCATGGTCGTCGTGAGGGTCGTGTCCGCTGCGGGGAACTTCTCGAAGTTGAAGCGCGGCACCTTGACCACGACGTAGTCGAGGGTCGGCTCGAAGCTGGCGGGCGTCACCTTCGTGATGTCGTTCGGGATCTCGTCGAGGCGGTAGCCGATCGCGAGCTTCGCGGCGATCTTCGCGATCGGGAAGCCCGTGGCCTTCGACGCGAGCGCCGAAGAACGCGAGACGCGCGGGTTCATCTCGATGACGATGATGCGACCGTTCGACGGGTCGATCGCGAACTGGATGTTGCATCCGCCCGTGTCGACGCCGACGAGGCGGATGATCGCGATGCCGATGTCGCGAAGACGCTGGTACTCGCGGTCGGTGAGCGTGAGCGCTGGCGCGACCGTGATGGAGTCACCGGTGTGGACGCCGACGGGGTCGACGTTCTCGATCGAGCAGACGACGACCGTGTTGTCGGCAGTGTCGCGCATGAGCTCGAGCTCGTACTCCTTCCAGCCGAGGATGGACTCCTCGAGGAGCACCTCGCCGGTCGGGCTCGACTGCACGCCGTCGGCGACGAAGCGGATGAGGTCTTCTTCGTTGTACGCGAAGCCCGAGCCGAGGCCGCCCATCGTGAAGGAGGGGCGCACGACAAGCGGGTAGCCGAGGTCCTCGGCGAAGCCGATGGCCTGCTCGACGCTTGTCGCGATGTGCGAGCGCGCAACCTCGGCGCCCGCCTCGATGACGAGGTCCTTGAAGATCTGGCGGTCCTCACCGCGGCGGATCGCATCCACCTTGGCGCCGATGAGCTCGACGCCGTGGCGCTCGAGGATGCCCTGTTCGTGCAGCGCGATGGCGGCGTTGAGCGCCGTCTGGCCACCGAGCGTGGGGAGGATCGCGTCTGGGCGCTCCTTGATGATGATCGACTCGATGATGTCCGGCGTGATCGGCTCGACGTAGGTCGCGTCGGCGAAGTCCGGGTCGGTCATGATCGTCGCGGGGTTCGAGTTCACGAGGATGACGCGGACGCCCTCTTCGCGGAGCACGCGGCAGGCCTGCGTACCGGAGTAGTCGAACTCGGCCGCCTGGCCGATGACGATTGGGCCCGAGCCGATGACGAGGACGCTCGAGATGTCTGTGCGCTTTGGCATGCTTACGCGTTCTCCTGGCCGTTGGTGTGGGTGGATGGGGAGGCGAGGTGCGCGAGCACCATCTCCCTGAACTGGTCGAAGAGCGGGGCCGAGTCGTGGGGGCCGGCCGCCGCCTCTGGGTGGAACTGCACGCTGAACGCCGGGATGTCGAGGCAGCGGAGGCCCTCGACAACCTGGTCGTTGAGCCCGATGTGGCTCACCTGCGCGCGGCCGAAGCCGGCGGGCGTCTCGACGGGGCCGTCGAGCGGAGCCTGGACCGCGAAGCCGTGGTTCTGGGCCGTGATCTCGATGCGCCCCGAGAAGGTGTCGACAACCGGCTGGTTGATGCCGCGGTGTCCGAATGGGAGCTTGTAGGTGTCGAAGCCGAGGGCGCGGCCGAGGAGCTGGTTGCCGAAGCAGATGCCGAAGAACGGCGTCCCATCTCGAAGGACGTTTCGGAGCAGTTCAACGTGGGCGTCGCTCGAGGCAGGGTCTCCCGGTCCGTTCGAGTAGAAGACCGCCGTGGGAGCGAGCTCGCGCAGTTGCTCGATGGTCGTGGTGTGCGGGAGCACGTGCACGTCGAAGCCGCGCTCGGCGAGCGCCTTGATCGTGGCCGTCTTGATGCCGAGGTCAATGATCGCGACGGAGCCGAGGCGCTCAGCGGCCGTCGAAGGGTGGACGACGGCCTCTGGCGTGGAGACGAGGTCGCTCAGGTTGCGGCCGGCCATGCTCGGCTGGGAGAGGACCTTCTCGAGGAGGTCCGCGTCCGAGATGGAGGCGGCCTCGCCGGAGAAGATTCCGCCCCGCATCGAGCCTTCGCTGCGGATGCGGCGGGTGAGCGCGCGAGTGTCGACTCCGGAGATGCCGACGATGCTGGTGGACGTCAGCGCGTTCTCGAGCGTGTCCTCGGCGCGCCAGTTGGAGACGACACGGGAGGGGTCGCGCACGACGTAGCCGTCGACCCAGATCTGCCGCGACTCCATGTCTTCCTCGTTCACACCGGTGTTGCCGATGTGTGGTGCCGTCTGGACGACGATCTGGCCTGCGTAGCTCGGGTCAGTCAGGGTCTCTTGGTAGCCGGTCATTCCGGTGGAGAAGACGACCTCGCCGAGCGTCTCGCCGACGGCGCCGTACGCGTCGCCCTCGTATCGTGTCCCGTCCTCCAGGACGAGCACGGCGGGAATTGGTGGCGTCATGAGGACTCCTCGGTCGTGGGGGCTGGTGTGAGCTGCAGCGAGCGCAGCGCGGTCTTGAGCTGTTCGCGCGCGGTGGCGTCGACAACTCTGAGGGAGGTTTCGACGCTGACGCGATCGCTCGCGGCTTCGTCGGCTGGCAGGAGCCAGCGGATGATCGTCAGCCCGCCGTTCTCGACCACACGGTCGATCGTGACGGTGCCGTCGATGGTTGCTTCGATGTCCTCGGTCGGGATGAAGAAGGCGCGCTCGCCTGCGATCTGGACGATCGGCCCCTCTCGGAGCACCGTGACCTCGGCTCGGCCTCTGAACCCGAGCGGCGGCACGACGATGCGGTCAAGCGCGTCGCCGGTGCGGCTCGTGGACACGTAGTGCACGTCGCCCCACTGGCCGATCGGCTGCGACGTCGACTGCGGTGCCTCGAGGGGGCTCGAGAGGCCGGCCTGGGCGCGGGTCCGACGTCGCCAGCCGAGCCACATGAGCGCAACGATGACGAGGAACGCGACGATCGTGAGGGCGGCGGGGAATACGCGGTCGTCCATCAAGCGACGTCCTTCTCGCGTGCCCGAGCGGCTGCGGCCGCGCCCTCGGCTGAGAGCAGCGCACCGTCGTCGAGCGTGCGTGTTCCCCGGTAGACGGTGTGCACGACTCGGCCGGGCAGCGACATGCCGAGGAACGGGGAATTGATGCTCTTGCCGCCGAGTGCGTCCGTCGTGAAGTCGGCAGTTGGCGCGGGGTCGTAGAACACGAGGTTCGCCAGCTCGCCTGCGGCCACTGGGCGGCCGGAGACCGGGTCGCCGCCGATGCGCGCGGGGGTCTCCGACATGATGCGTGCGACGTCGGCCCAAGAGAGGGCGCCGGTGTCGACCATGGTGTGCTGCACGACGCGCAGGGCGGACTCGAGTCCGACCATCCCCATCGCGGCCTGGTCCCACTCGGTCTCCTTGGCGTCCACGGGGTGCGGAGCGTGGTCCGTTGCGACGATGTCGATCGTGCCGTCGGCGAGTGCTTCTCGGACCGCGAGCACGTCGTCCTGCGTCCGCAGCGGCGGGTTGACCTTGAACCTCGCGTCGTAGCCGCGCACAAGCTCCTCGGTGAGGAGGAGGTGGTGTGGCGTGACCTCCGCGGTCACGTCGATGCCGCGGGACTTCGCCCAGCGGACGACGTCGACGCCCTCCCGTGTCGACACGTGGCACACGTGAAGCCGGGAGGAGACGTGATCTGCAAGCAGCGCGTCCCTCGCGATGATGGAGGACTCGGCGACAGCGGGCCACCCGCCGAGGCCGAGTTCGGCGGAGAGCGCCCCCTCGTTCATCTGCGCGCCCACGGTGAGGCGCGGGTCCTGCGCGTGCTGGGCGACGACTCCCCCGAAGGCCTTCACGTACTCGAGGGCGCGACGCATGATGAGCGGGTCGAACACGCACTTGCCGTCATCCGAGAAGACGCGCACCTCCGCGTTGGACTGCGCCATGGCACCGATCTCGGAGAGCCGCTCGCCCTCGAGGCCCACGGTCACGGCGCCGATAGGCCGGACGTCTGCGTAGCCAGCGGCGCGGCCGAGGGCAGCAACTGCCTCGACGACTCCGGCCGTGTCCTGGACCGGGGACGTGTTCGCCATGGCGAAGACCGTCGTGTAGCCGCCGAAGGCCGCTGCGCGCGTTCCGGTCAGCACTGTTTCGCTTGACTCGAAGCCAGGCTCGCGCAGGTGGGTGTGCAGGTCGACGAGGCCCGGCAGCAGCACAAGGCCCTCGACATCGATCGCGCTCTCCACACCGTCGAGCGAGAGGCTCCCGGCCGGAGCGACCTCATCGATCGAGGTTCCAGTGACGAGCACGTCTACAGGGTCGATGCCGAGCAACTTGGCGCCTCGGTACAGCGTGGTCATGGTGCCTTTCTCGTTTCCTTGGCCCTCGTTCACGATGCGCTCCCCGCGCGTTCTCCCGAGCACAGCACGTACAGCGCTGCCATGCGGACGGCGACGCCGTTCGCAACCTGCTCGAGCACTGTCGACTGCGGGGAGTCGGCTGCGATGGAGGAGATCTCCAGCCCTCGATTCATAGGGCCGGGATGCATGACCATCGTAGCGTCGGGCAGGCTCCGGAAGCGGGCCTCGCCGAGTCCCCAGTTCTTCGCGTACTCGCGGGTGTTCGGGAAGAACGCGTCGTGCATCCGCTCTGCCTGGATGCGCAGGAGCATGACCGCGGTCGGGTCTGTGGCGAGCGCGCCGTCGAGGTCGCTCGTGATGGTCGCTGGCCAGGCCTCCGTGCGGACGGGAACCAGCGTCGGCGGGCCGACGAGCGTGACCTTTGCGCCAAGCGTGGTGAGGAGCCAGACGTTCGACCGCGCAACCCGCGAGTGCAGGATGTCGCCGACGATGACGATGTGGCAGCCGTCGAGGCCCTTGCCGCGAGCCGCAGCACGCCCGTGCACGCGACGCCGGAGCGTGAACGCGTCGAGGAGCGCCTGCGTGGGGTGCTCGTGCATCCCGTCGCCCGCGTTCAGGATGGGGGCGTCGATCCAGTCACGTTCTGCGAGGAGCTGCGGCGCACCACTCGAGGGATGCCTGATGACGACGGCGTCCGCGCCGATGGCCTTGAGCGTCTGCGCCGTGTCCTTCAGCGACTCGCCCTTCGAGACGCTCGACCCCTTGGCTCCGAAGTTGATGACGTCGGCCGAGAGCCGCTTCTCTGCAGCCTCGAAGGAGATTCGCGTCCGAGTCGAGTCCTCGTAGAACAGGTTCACCACCGTGATGCCACGCAGCGCCGGCAGCTTCTTGACCTCGCGGTCGCCGACGTCGGACATGTCCTCTGCGATGTCGAGCAGCATGATCGCGTCGTCGCGCGACATTCCCTTGGTTGAGAGCAGGTGCTTCACGCGCGTCCCCCGTCCGTGATGACAACCCGGTCGCCGCCGTCGAGCTCGGTGAGCTCGACGCCGATGCGCTCGCTGCGGGCCGACGGCAGATTCTTGCCCACGTAGTCGGCGCGGATCGGGAGCTCGCGGTGACCCCGGTCGACGAGGACGGCGAGCTGCACGGCACGGGGGCGCCCGGTGTCGCTCAGCGCGTCAAGGGCGGCGCGGACGGTCCTACCAGAGAACAGCACGTCGTCGACGAGCACGACGGTCTTGCCGTCGATTCCGCCGACGGGAATGTACGTGGGCTGCGACACGCGTGCCGGCCCTCTGCGCAGGTCGTCTCGGTACATCGTGACGTCTAGCGCGCCTGCGATGTCGGCGGCTTCGACGTGAATTCCGTTCGTGGCCTCAAAGCCAGCAATGAGGCTGGCGAGGCGCTTCGCGAGGGGAACTCCGCGGCTCGGGATGCCGAGCAGCAGCAGGTCGTTGGACCCGCGGTTCTGCTCGAGGATCTGGTGCGCGATGCGCACAAGGGCTCGTTGAACGTCGTCGTGGTTCAGCACGGTTCGCTGTGACACGTCGACCTCCTTCCCCGCCTCACTGGACGGTGTTAAAGGATGTCTGGGATGAGGGACACCCCTCGACCGAGGTCTTGAGGGTGTCCGGAGCCTGACTGTGGCCCGGGTCCGATCGCCGAGACGAACGAGACCCAGGCCACAAGCCTAGCATCGGGCTACTGCTCGCTGATGCGACCGAGCACTCCGTGGATGAACTTCCCCGAGGCGTCCGTCGAGTACTCGCCAGCAGCGCTGACGGCCTCGGTGATCGCGACTGCGGCAGGGATCTCGTCGTTGTACTTGAGCTCCCAGATCGCCACCCGGAGGATCGACCGGTCGAGGGCTGGCATCCGCTCGAGCGTCCAGTCACGCGCGGTCTCGACGATGTAGCCGTCGATCTCGTCGGCGTGCTCGATGACACCGAGCACGATCTCCCTGGCGTAGCGCCAGCTCGCCGCGCGGTCGGGCTCGTCTGCGGCCCGTTCCGCCTCCTGCCCGAGGAGCTCGGGGATGGGCGTCCCGCGGACGTCGGAGGCGAAGAGGATGTCCATGGCGCGCTTGCGCGCCTTCGTGCGTGCGCTCACTAGTCGTTGACGCGGCCCAGGTAGTCGCCCGTGCGGGTGTCGATCTTCACCTTGGTGCCCGCGTCCACGAACAGTGGCACCTGGATCTCGGCGCCCGTCTCCACGGTTGCCGGCTTGGTGCCCGCGTTGGAGCGGTCGCCCTGCAGGCCCGGCTCGGTGTACGTGATCTCCAGCACAACCGACGGCGGGAGCTCGATGTAGAGCGGCTCGCCCTCGTTCAGCGCGATCTGCACGCTCTGCTGCTCGAGCATGTACTTCGCGGCGTCGCCCACGATCCGCTCGTCGAGCGTGATCTGGTCGTAGTCGGTCTGGTCCATGAAGACGTAGCCGTCGCCGTCACGGTAGAGGTACTGGAAGTCGCGGCGGTCGACCGTCGCGGTCTCGATCTTGGCGCCGGCGTTGAACGTGCGGTCGACGGTCTTGCCGCTGACGACCTGCTTGAGCTTGGTGCGCACGAACGCACCGCCCTTGCCAGGCTTGACGTGCTGGAAGTCGATGACCTGCCAGAGTTGCTTCTCGATGAGAAGCACAACGCCGTTCTTGATGTCTGCCGTAGTTGCCATGGAAGTTTCTCCGTGTCCATCCCGCGGTGGTGCGGGATTCTTCAGTTATCGGCACCTGGTTGAGGTACGCGCGAGCTGTCGGCGCGAGGCTTTCGCCCCAGCGGCCCCGGAGAAGTCTAGTGCAGGGTGTCGCGCGAGTACCGATTCGCCTCGCTCAGGGCGCGGATGCCCTCGAAGGCGGCGAGGTACGACCCCGCACCGAGGCCCGCGACGACGCCAGTGGCAACCCCGGAGATGACGCTCGTGTGTCGGAACGTCTCGCGGGCGTGCGGGTTCGACAGGTGGACCTCGATGACCGGGGTCCCTGTCTCCGTGACGATGGAGACGGCGTCGCGCAGCGCGATGGAGTAGTGAGTGAGCGCCGCAGGGTTCAGGATGACCGGGGTGCGTGCGTCCGCTGCCTCGTGCAGCCACTCGACGAGTTGCCCCTCGTAGTTGGATTGGCGCGCATCGATCTCGAAGTCGCTGCCCGCCGCTGTCCTCAGGAGTTCTTCGATGTCGGCAAGCGTCTGCGTGCCGTACGTCTCTGGCTCCCTGGTGCCGAGTCGGTCGAGGTTCGGGCCGCCGAGGACGAGAATGCGCATGGCGGCCAGTCTAGCGACGAGGTCAGGCGAAGGCCGCCGACTGGACGACGGACTCGTCGGCGTCGATCAGTCCGTTGCGCACGAAGGCGTTCCAGACTCCGTTGTCGTCCACGCCCGTCGTCACCTGGTCGGCATGAGCCTTGATTGCGTCAGGGCGTTGCCCATGGCGACGCCAACGCCCGTGAGCTCCAACATTTCCACGTCGTTGATGCTGTCGCCGATGCCGATGGTGTCCGCCGGGTCGAGGCCCTTGAGACGACAGACCTCGAGGATCGCGCTGCCCTTGTTGACGTCGCGCTACAGCAGTTCGCCGCTGTGCGGACCGAGCACTGGCACGGTGGCGTTGATGATGTCGAAGCGCCCCTCGAACGCCGCCCTGATGTCGTCGATCGGGGTCGCGGCGCTCAGGAAGCACATCTTGCCGATGTCGTCGCGCAGCACCTGCCCGCCTTCGTCGAAGAACTTCTCGAACTGCACCTGGCCGTCCGCCTCGACCCGATTGGACTCGGCGAGCTCCGCGGCGAGCAGCCTGCGCAGGTGCGCACGGAATCCAGGGCTCGCGACCACCGCCGAGTCGCTCTGCACGTAGAAGTCGATGCCGGCCCGCGTGAAGTAGTCGATCGCGAACGCGGCATCCTCAATGGGCATCGTGCGCGAGACGCGTGTCTCTCCGTCGAGCCACACGAAGCTGCCGCCAGCGCTCACGATCCCGTCGAAGCCGATGTCGAGGATCTGCGGGTAGATCTCGGCGCGCGAGCGTCCCGTGCAGATGAAGAGCAGGTGTCCGGCTGCCCTGGCCCGGACGACCGCCTCGACGGTCGACGCCTGTATCTGCTCCTGCTCGTCGATGAGTGTTCCGTCGATGTCGAGGAACACGATGCGCCTGGTCAACTGGGTCCTTTGCAGAGTGGATTCGTTGGGCCGCCGCGGGCCCGCCGTCCAGGCTAGACGATGGTCCGTCCACGCCGGCTCGGTCGGCTGGCGGTTGAACCGGTGTGCGCCTAGCCTCTGAGCATGGTTGCAGACCGCAGGATTCTGGCCGATGAGCCTGCTTCACCCGTATCGCTCGAGCGCGCGACCGCTGCGCTGCGGGCGAGTTGGCCCGCGCTCGACGCCCGACTCGTCGGCGGGTGGCACCTGGGTTTCTCCGAGGGGTTCACGAGGCGCGCCAACAGTGTGTGGATGCTCGGCGAGGTGCCAGACGCCCAGGCCGCGATAGGCGAGGTTGAGGAGGCATACCGGGTGCGCGGGCTCCCGAGCCGGTTCCTCACGACCGATTCGAGCGCGGAGACCGAGGTCGCCGCGCTGCGAGCATTCGGCTACGTGCCCGCGCTCACGGGGAGGATCCTCGCCACACCGACAAGCGGAACGGATGCGGGCAGTGCTGCTCAGGGAGCCGGACGGCGGGGGCCCTTGACCTCGGGAACCGCCGCCGTCTCGAGGACCGGGTCGGAGCTACCAGCCGAGTGGCTTGACGCCTGGCTGAGTTGGAACGGTCGGCGTCTGCCGAGCGATCGTCGGCTTGCCCCACGCATCCTCGGTGCAACCCGCTCCACGTTCCTCGAAGTGCGGGCCGAGGGGACCCTGGCCGCGCTGGCGCGTCTCACGATTGCCGATGACACCGCCGTGATCGACTGCCTGGTCACGGACAGCGGAAGGCGCGGGCGGGGCTACGGTCGCCTGCTCGTCGACCTCGCGAAGCGGGAGGCTGCGGAGCAGGGAGCGCTTGCGTGCCTCGCCATGGTCGTTGACAGCAACGCCGCTTCCCTGCACCTGTTCGCTCGGGCGGGGTTCAGCGAGCTCGGCGCGTTCCGGTACCTCGAGGGACCAGACCGCAACAGCTGCTGCTGACGTCGGAACCTCAGAGCCCCGCTTCAGCACCCGGCAGTAGGTTTCTGAATCCGACAGGAGTTGAGAGGGGCACCCCATGCGTGAACTGGTCTACTACGTCGCAACCAGCATCGACGGCTACATCGCCGACCCGAGCGGGGGCTACGGCGCCTTCCCAATGGAGGGCGACCACATGGCTGCCGTCATGGACGAATATGCCGACGCGCTGCCTGGGCATGTGCTCGACGCCCTCGGGATCGAGGCACCAGGCACGAGGTTCGACACCGTGATCCTGGGATGGAACACGCTGCGTCCAGCCCTCGAGATCGGCATCGAGAGCCCGTACCCGCACTTGCGCCAGTTCGTCGCGAGCCGCAGCGAACGACGCGTTGCGGACGGCGTCACGCTCACCGACGACCCGGTGCGGGCTGTCCGTGAGCTCAAACGCGAAGACGGGCTGCCGATCTGGCTCTGCGGAGGCGGCGACCTCGCAGGCTCGCTCCTCAGCGAGATCGACCGCCTCATCCTGAAGCGGAACCCTGTGGTCTTCGGGGCTGGGATTCCGCTCTTCGGGAACGCCGCCTATAACCCGATGCCGTTCGTTCCGACTGACGCCCGCCGGTTCGAGTCCGGTGTCACGATCGAAGAACTTGTTCGGGGTGCCGAGCGGGACCCGGGTGGCGTCTAGCTCGCGATCTCCTGGTAGGCCGCGAACAGCAGGCTCTCGTCTGGCGCCCGCATGATCGTCGGGCGCGCGAGGCCGTCGAGAACAACGAATCGAAGCATGGCCCCTCGCGACTTCTTGTCACGGCGCATGGTGGCGAGCAGCGTGTTCCAGCGTCCAGCGGGGTAGCTCGTCGGCAGGCCGAGGAGCTCGAGGATCGCTTTGTGACGGTCGGCAGTCGCATCGTCCAGGCGCCCGGAGAGGCGCGCAAGTTCGGCGACGAAGGCCATCCCGATGGAGATCGCCGCGCCGTGGCGCCACTGGTAGCGCTCAGCGTTCTCGATCGCATGCCCGAGCGTGTGCCCGTAGTTGAGGATCTCTCGAAGGCCCTGCTCGGTGAAGTCCTCGCCGACGACCCTCGCCTTCACGCGGATCGCGAGCTCGAGCACGCGCAGGAACTCCGGGGTGGTCGGATCCGTCGCCAGATTCGGGTCGCGCTCGATGATGTCGAGGATCTCCGGCTCCGCGATGAATCCGGCCTTGACCACCTCGGCGAAGCCAGCCAGGAGTTCGTTCCTCGGGAGACCGGCAAGGATCTCCGGGTCGATGACAACTCCGGCCGGGGGGTGGAATGAGCCGACGAGGTTTTTGCCCTCGTTGGTGTTCAGTCCCGTCTTCCCACCGATGGCGGCGTCGACCATCGCGAGCACGGTCGTCGGCATGTGCACGACCTTGACGCCGCGCAGCCACGTCGCGGCGATGAAGCCGCCGATGTCGCTCGTCGCTCCGCCGCCGATCGTGATGACCGCGTCAGACCTCGTGAAGTCGGCCTGGCCGAGGATCTGCCAGCAGAAGGCGGCCACCTCGATGCGCTTTGCCCCCTCAGCGTCAGGGATCTCGGCGATGAGGACCTGGTTGTACTCGCCGACGAGCTGCTCGCGCACGCGCTCTGCCACATTCGCGAGGTGTGGGGCGTGCACGATCAGGACCTTGGCGACGCCGTCGCCCAGCAGGGCGGGCACCACAGCGGCGGCATCACTGAACTGGCCGGTCCCGATGATGATGTCGCCGTGGGCGCCGGGAACCTCGATGATCTCAGGCAACGTCGCTTGGTCCTTCCTTGGTGTGCTGATCCAGCCACTCCGCGATGTCCTGGACAACGCGGACCATGGGCCGGAATGAGGTGTCGAAGCTCGCGTCGGCAAGACGCTCGTAGGTCTCGCGGCGAGCCTCGTAGATTTCTGTCCAGCTCTCGATGCCCGTGATGAGCGGTCGCTTCGAGTTGCCGGTGATGCGCTCCGTAATGGCTGCGGGGGTCGCCGTCAGCAGGACGACGGTGTGCCCGCCGAGGCGCTTTTGGGTCTCCGCGTCCATTACCGCACCTCCCCCGAGCGAGAGGACTTCCGTCGTCTCGAGGTGCTCGGCGATGACCTCGCGTTCAAGTCGCCTGAACTCGGCCTCCCCGTGCTTGGCGAAGATATCGGGGATGGCGCCGTGTCGATCGACGATGACCTTGTCGGTGTCCGCGTAGCTGGCATCGAGCACCTTCGCGAGGCGACGTCCCGCCCTCGACTTACCCGCGGCGGGCGGGCCGATGAGGACGACGCTCATACGCGCCACTCGCTGAGCGAGTCCCCCATTGGCGTTTCGTCGACGGGTCCTGCCTGGAGCGCGGACTCTGAGACGGATTCGCTCGAAGTCCGAAGCAGTGGCGGGATGCTCGCGAGATAGCTCTCGATGTTGCGCTTCGTCTCCGCGACCGAGTCGCCGCCGAACTTCTCGAGGATGGAATCCGCGATCGTGAGCGCGACCATGGCCTCGACCACAACACCGGAAGCAGGCACGGCGCAGACGTCGGAGCGCTGGTGGTGCGCCGCGGCATCCTGGCCCGTCGCGACGTCGACGGTGTGCAGCGCCTTGGGCACCGTGGCGATGGGCTTCATCCCGGCACGCACGCGGAGAACAGTGCCAGTGGCCATGCCGCCCTCGATGCCCCCGGCGCGGTCGCTTGAACGCACGATGGAGCCGTCGCGAACGTACAGGGGGTCATGCGCCGCCGTACCGGGGCGGCGCGTGGTCTCGAAGCCATCGCCGACCTCGACGCCCTTGATGGCCTGGACACTCATGAGGGCCTTCGCGAGCCGGGCGTCGAGCCTGCGGTCCCAGTGCACGTAGGAACCGATTCCCGGAGGCAGACCCCAGACGAGGACCTCGGTCACTCCCCCGAGTGTGTCGCCGCTCTTGCGGACCTCGTCGATGAGCTCGACAGCCGCAGCGGAGGTCTCCTCGTCGAAGACGCGAACCGGGTCGGCGTCAATCGCGGCGAGGTCACCGTAGCTCGGCAGTGGCGCGTCTTCGGGGACACGCACCGTGCCGATGGCAAGCGTGTGGCTCAGGGCCGTGATGCCCAGCTCGGACAGGAATCGCTTCGCGATCGCCCCGAGCGCGACGCGCGCGGCTGTCTCCCGGGCGCTCGCCCGTTCCAGGACCGGGCGAGCCTCGTCGAAGCCGTGCTTCTGCATGCCGATCAGGTCAGCGTGTCCTGGGCGAGGGCGGGTCAGCTTCGCGCCTCGGCCGGTGTCGAAGACGGCCGCGTCGACGGGCTCCGGGCTCATGACCTCGACCCACTTGGGCCACTCGGTGTTGCCGATGCGGATGCCGATGGGCGAACCCATCGTGAAGCCGTGCCTCACGCCGGCAGAGAGCGTGAGTTCATCCTGTTCGAACTTCATGCGAGCGCCGCGGCCGTGGCCGAGCTTTCGACGCGCGAGGTCGGTACGGAGATCGTCGAGGGAAAGTGGGACACCAGCCGGGAGTCCCTCGAGGATCGCAAGGAGTTCTGGGCCGTGGGATTCCCCGGCCGTGAGCCATCGAAGCATTGGACTATTCTGACACGCGCAGCGCGGCGCTCCGCATCGCGGTGCGCACCTCGGCTTCCTGCGGAAGCGGTTCCGACTCCCCGCGGCCGGTGAACAGCCTCACTTGCACGAGGGCCTGCGCGAGCAGGAGCTCGAGTCCAGACACGACCCGCCCTCCTGCGGACAGCCAGTGCGCGGCGAGTTTCGTGGGCCACGGGTCGTACAGGACGTCGAAGAGCACAGCCCCCTGTACCCAGGCCTCGTCCACGGTGAGGTGGTCGCGGTCGCCAGGAACGGTGTTCACAACCAGATCCGCGGCCTTGGAGCTGGCGGGCCCCGCCTCGAACTGAGCGAAGGTCAAGACCTCGACCCGCACGCCGAGCGAGGACGCGAGCTCTGCAAGAGCCTGCGCGCGCTCCGGAGCGCGGACGACGATGGACAGCTGCTCGGTCTGAAGCGAGGGCAACGCCGCGACCACGGCCGCGGCCGTGCCACCCGCTCCGAGCAGCCGTACCCGACTGGCTCGCTCGACGCCCGCGTCGCTCAGCGCGGCGATGAAGCCCGTCACATCGGTGTTCCATCCGCGGGCAGGAGCCGCTGAACCCGCGTCGTCGAAGACGAGCGTGTTGACTGCGCCGATGTCAGAGGCCGCGGGAGCTAGCGTCGAAGCAAAGTCGAGTGCCTCCTGCTTGAGCGGCATGGTGACGGAGAACCCTCGCCAGCCGTCACCCCGGCTCGCCATGAAGTCCGCGAGTTCGCCTTCCGGGACATCGAAGCGCTCGTAGCGCCAGTCGAGCCCGAGCACCGCGTACGCAGCGGCGTGGATCGCCGGCGACTTCGAGTGGCCGATCGGCGAGCCGAGGACAGCGAGTCGAGTCCCGGTCGATCCCACCTGGGCCTCACCCATATTCGGGGTGATCGGCCATCCAGGCCAGCCACTTGGCGACGGCAACTTCGTGCTCCTCGAACGTCTCGGAGAAGATCGTCTCCCCCGTGTCGAGGTTCCAGGTCACGAAGTAGACCCATGGGCCGTCAGCTGGGTTGACGGCGGCGTCGATCGCAATGTCTCCTGGGTTGGAGATGGGCCCAGCGACCATTCCCGGATGCACGTACGTGTTGTAGACGTTCGCTGCGTCGGCACGCTCCGCGTCGCTCGTCGAGACGCGGTGCGTGTTTCCCGTGCCGTAGGCGACCGTCGCGTCGGACTGCAGGAGCATGCCCATGTCGAGTCGGTTGAGGAAGACCCTCGACACCTTGTAGTAGTCCTCGCGCAGGCCAGCTTCCTTCTGGATGAGCGAAGCGAGGCGAATCGTGTCCCAACGGTCTTCCGGGGCGACGCCGTGTTCGTCGAGCGACTGGAACATGCGATCGACGAGCGTCTTGAGCACGGTCGTCGCGTCGACGCCGGGGTCGAAGCTGTAGGTGGCAGGGAATAGGAAGCCCTCGAGGGTCGTGGCCTCGGCTGGAAGTCCGAAGTTCGCGGGAATCGCTGCCGCCTCGAGTTCGGCGACGGGGATGCCGACGCCACCCTCGATGAGCGCGTAGACGTCCTGGAGTGCAGTGCCTTCAGGGATCACCACGGTCGACTCTTGCCGGTTCTCTGGGTCGAGCAACGAGGCGAGCGCCGATTCGGCGCTCATCTCCTCCTGCATCCCGTAGCTGCCAGGAATGAACACAGGGTCCTCAGGCTGAGCGAGAACCTCGTCGACAAACGCGCCGGAGGTCTTCACGATGCCAACTTCGGCGAGCCGTTCGCCGATCGAGGTGCCGGTATCCCCCGACTCGATCGTGAACGCCATCTCTGTGCCGTTACCGCTCCCCTCGAAGTCTGCGGAGGACGCGCCCCCGCCGAACAGGCTGCGGAGCTGAGAGCCGAAGCCGAACCAGACGACAGCTGCGCTGACGGCGACAACCACGACGAGGACGAGGACGACCAGCAGGCTTCGCTTGCCCTGCTTCGCCGCCGCTGACTCGCGTCTGCGGCTCCCGCCGGACCGCCGTGGGCTGCCTTCTTTGGCATCCGCCGTCTTCGCAGTCTCGTCGGAGAAGAGGTCGCCGAATGGGTCGTCCGGCGTAAACCGCTTTCGTCCGTCTTGGCTACCTGGGGGCTGGTTGTCCGTCAGAGTCCTGATCCTTTCGGGAGAGGAGCTCACCCGGCGCACGTCCGGATTGGCGCTCCGCGTCGAGCGAGGTCTGCAAGATGACGACTGCCGCCATCTGGTCGATGATGTGACGAGATCTGGATGCTTTCCTGCCGACGTCACGGAGCTGTCGACTTGCACTCACCGTCGTCAGACGCTCGTCCACCAACCTGAGTGGCACCGGGGAGTGAGCGGCGATCTGCTCGGCGACGCTCCGCGCGTCCGCAGTGGACGCGGTCTCGGCGCCGGAGAGCGAGAGAGGCAGACCGACGACGATCTCGATCGCGTCGTATTCGGCGACGAGCTCCGCGATGCGCCTCGCGTGCGCGTCGCCCTTGGCTCCGTCCCGCGGAACCGTCTCGAGCGGCGTCGCGAGCATCCCGTGCGGGTCGCTCCTGCTGACACCGACGCGGGCCTTGCCCACGTCGACGCCGAGGCGTGTGCCGAAGCGGATGTCAGCCATTCGCCAGTTCGGACCGGATCGCGGCGAGCGCGTCGTCAAGGCGTTCGACGTCGGTGCCGCCACCCTGGGCCACGTCAGGCTTGCCGCCGCCGCCGCCGCCGAGGATCGGTGCCGCGATGCGAACGAGAGCGCCAGCGCCGGCGCCAGCGTCCCGCGCGGCCTGGTTGGTGGCCACGAGGACGATCGGCTTGCCGTTCGAGGCCGCGCCAAGCGCGACCACGGCTGGGCGGTCACCAAGCTGCTCGCGGACGGCGAGCGCAAGTGAGCGCAGCTCGTCGGCGCTGCGGATGTCGCCGAGGTGCTTCGCGACGAGCACAACGCTGCCAGCCGTGCTGGCTTCCGCGGCGATCGCCGGTACGCGCTGCATGGCCTCGGCGGCTTCGAGCTCAGCGATGCGCTTCTGCGCGGCCTTGAGGCTCGCGGAGAGGTCCTGCACCCTGTCGGCAAGCTGCTCGCGAGGTGCCTTCAGGTTGCTCGTGAGCTGCGAGACGATGGCACGCTCGACTGCGAAATCGGCGAACGCATCCCGGCCGACGAGCGACTCGATCCGTCGGTTGCTCGACCCCACCGAGGACTCGCCGACGAGGTTGACGATGCCGATCTCGGAAGAGGCCGCGACGTGCGTGCCGCCGCACAGCTCGCGAGACCAGGGGCCGCCGATGTCGACCATGCGCACTCGGCTTCCGTACTTCTCGCCGAAGAGGGCACGTGCGCCGAGGGACTTGGCCTCGTCGAGGTCCATCTCCCGCGTCGTGACCGCGTGGTTGGCGCGGATGGCGTCGTTCACGATGCCCTCGAGCTCCGACTTGGTGTCGGTCGTGAGCGCCTGGCTCCACGAGAAATCGAGGCGGAGGTACCCGGCCTTGTTGTAGGAGCCGGACTGGTGCGCGTCCGGCCCGAGCACGTCGCGAAGCGCGGCGTGGAGGAGGTGCGTCGCCGTGTGGGCCTGGTTCGCGCTCCGACGGTAGCCGGGATCGACGATCGTCTCGACGCGGTCGCCGACGGCGACCTCTCCCGAGACGATGGAGACGGTGTGGCTGACGAGCCCCGCAATGGGGCGCTGGACGTCAACGACGTCGGCGACGAGACCGCGAGACGCTGACGTGATCTGGCCGGAGTCAGCCTCCTGGCCACCAGATTCTGCGTACAGCGCCGTGCTCGCCAGGATCATCTCGACCTGCTGGCCGACGCCGGCGCTCACGGCGGGGAGCCCGTCGACGATGAGACCGAGCACCTCGCTCTCGTGGGCGAGATCGGTGTAGCCGACAAACGTGGTCTCGCCGAGCGAACGGAACTCGCTGTAGACGGAGACATCTGCAAGGGCAGAGCGCTTGGACTTCGCGTCAGCCTTCGCACGTGTGCGCTGCTCGCTCATGAGCCGCTCGAAGGCCTCGCGGTTCACGCTGACGCCAGCTTCCTCGGCGATCTCCACGGTCAAGTCGATGGGGAAGCCGAACGTGTCGTGGAGCTTGAAGGCGGTTTCGCCGGAGAGGTGCTGCACGCCGCTGGCGCGCGTCTCCGTGACGGCGGTCTCGAGGATCGCGGTGCCTGCGGCGAGCGTGCGGAGGAACGTCTCCTCCTCGGCGTAGGCGAGGCGGGCGATGCGTGGGAACTCGTCGACGAGCTCCGGGTAGGCGGCCTGCATGGCCTCCTTGGAGGCGGGAAGAAGCTTCGGCAGGCTCGCGCCCTCGAAGCCGAGGAGTCGCATAGCGCGCACGACACGACGAAGCAGGCGCCGCAGGATGTAGCCGCGCCCTTCGTTGCCAGGCTCCACCCTGTCCGCCATCAGCATGAGCGAAGAGCGCACGTGGTCGGCGACGACGCGCATGCGAACGTCATCCTCGTGCACCGCTCCGTAGGCCTTGCCCGAGATCTCTGCGGCCATGTCGAGTACAGGGCGCACCTGATCGATCTCGTACATGTTGTCGACGCCCTGCTTGATGAACGCGATGCGCTCGAGCCCCATGCCGGTGTCGATGTTCTGCTTCGGCAGGTCCGCGACGATTTCGTAGTCGTCCTTCGTGGTGCCCTCGCCGCGCTCGTACTGCATGAACACGAGGTTCCAGATCTCGACGTAGCGGTCGTCGTCGGTGGCTGGACCGCCGTCGGCGCCGTACTCGGGGCCGCGGTCGAAGAATATCTCCGAGCATGGTCCGGCCGGGCTGCCTGGACCGCCTGCTGACCAGAAGTTGTCCTTCATGCCGAGCCCCTGGATGCGCTCGTCCGGGAACCCGGTGACCTCGCGCCAGATACCGCGGGCCACGTCATCCTTCTCGTAGACGGTGATCCAAAGATCTTCCGGCTGGAATCCGAGGCCGCCAGCGCTCTCGGGAGTCGTCAGGAGCTCCCAGGCGAACTCGATCGCGCCTTGCTTGAAGTAGTCGCCGAAGGAGAAGTTCCCGCACATCTGGAAGAACGTGCCGTGCCTCGGCGTCTTGCCGACCTCTTCGATGTCGTTGGTCCTGATGCACTTCTGGACGCTCACCGCGCGTTCGAACGGCGCGGGGACAACTCCCGTGAAGTAGGGAATGAACGGCACCATTCCCGCGATCGTGAACATGATCGTCGGGTCGTCGCTCACCAGGGGAGCTGAAGGAACAACGGTGTGCCCGCGCTGCTCGAAGAAGTCGAGGTAGCGGCGACGGATCTCGGCGGTTTGCATCGTGCTGTGTGGCTCTTTCTCTGGCGGCGACTGACGAAGGTGCCCGGGTGCGGGGGGTGGCTTGTCGCGCTACTTGATGTCGGCGATAGCCGCCGAGAGGTCGTGTGTGCGGGCGCGGTAGCCCTCCGCAACGGCCTCGGTGAACTCGTCGACGCGCCCATTCACGCCAGCGAAGAACTTACGTCCGGCCGGGGTGGAATTGACGAGGTGGGCGAGTGCGAATCCTGCGGCGATGCCGCCGATGATGCTGAGCGCTGTGCGCATGAGATCTCCTAAGACGGGGTGAGAGTGTGTCGAGCTGGTCAGCGGGTGCCGCGCGACTTCGGCTTCTTCGGCTTCGCCGACGCCTTGACCGTTGCGGGGCTGTCGCTCTTGAAGCTGGAGATGCCTGCGCGGACGGCGGCGGAGAAGCCGGCGAGCTTGATGAGCGGGCCGCCGACAGTCGCCGCGGTCAGCGCGACGAGGCTCGAGACGTTGCTGGTCGTCTCGGAGACGTGGGTTGTGATGCTGTCGATCTTCGCAAGCTGCTTGTTGGCCTCGAGCACGGTGACCTGGGTCTCCGCGAGGGTCGGCGTGATGGCGTCCACGGACTCGCGGATGCCGCTGCGCACCTCGTCGAGGACCCCGCCGAGCTTGAGCAGCGGGACAGCGAGCAGAAGGACGAGGACGAGGAAGACTCCGGCCGCGATGAGGCCGGCGATGTCGCCACCAGACATGGTGCTCCTTACTAAGTGCAGCGAGCCGCCGCACGGATAAACGCACGGTGCAGCCGCACGGTAGACGAGCGGCGCAGCGCCGCAGGACAGACAAAAGGGCGGGTCATCTTGCGATGACCCGCCCCTATGTTAGTTGGCTCAGGCGGCTCGGGTTGCCCCGAACTGCCAGTTCCGGCGAACCGGAGCGCCTGCTTGGCTAGCGAGCAGCGTAGTACTCCACGACGAGCTGAACTTCACACGTCACCGGGACCTCGACGCGCTTCGGGCGACGCACGAGGCGCGCCTGGAGCGTTGCGAGGTCCACATCGAGGTACGCGGGGAGCTTCGGGAGGACGTCCGCGTGGCCACCGGCTGCGGCGACCTGGAAGACCTCGAGAGCCTCAGAGCGCTGCTTGACCTGGATGAGCTGACCCGGCTTCACGCGGAAGCTGGGGCGGTCGACGAGCTTGCCGTCGACGAGGATGTGGCGGTGCACGACGAGCTGACGAGCCTGTGCCGTGGTGCGGGCGAAGCCCGAACGCAGGACCAGGGCGTCGAGGCGCATCTCGAGCAGCTCGACGAGGTTCTCACCCGTCAGGCCTGCCGCGCGACGCGACTCTTCGAAGACGATGCGAAGCTGCTTCTCGCGGAGCCCGTACTGGGCGCGCAGACGCTGCTTCTCGCGCAGACGAACGGCGTAGTCGCTGTCGGTCTTGCGACGCGTGCGGCCGTGCTCGCCCGGTGCGTACGGGCGCTTCTCGAGCGCGCGCTCTGCCTTCGGGGTGAGCGCGATGCCGAGTGCGCGGCTGAGGCGCACCTTGCTGCGTGAACGTGAGGTCTTGGACACAATTGCCTTTCGAGCGAAGTTTGGCGCGCGTGAGCGCGCAGAAATGAAGTTGCTCTCCGCCAAGGCTGTGCCCCGGCGTCAAACTTGAGCAGTGTCACGCGTGCGTCGGCTACAGACTGCACGCCTTACTCTCGGAGGCGCAGCCGCACGCAACCCCGGGAGGTAGACCGAGAAAGACTAGCACAGGGCCGGCGTCGTTCAGTTTCCGGGCTTCGTGATGGCCCGCAGCTTCTCGAGCCTGGCCGCTATCTCGCGCTCCTCGCCGAAGCGGGTCGGCGAGTAGTACTCGCGGCTGCTCAGCTCGTCGGGGAGGTACTGCTGCTCGGAGACACCGCGCGCGTCGTCGTGCGGGTACTTGTACCCCTTCCCGTGGCCGAGGCGCTTCGCCCCGGCGTAGTGGGCGTCCCTGAGGTGCTTCGGCACGCGGCCGATGCCGCCGGCCTTGACGTCGGCGATCGCTGCGTTTATGCCGGAGTACGCGGCGTTCGACTTCGGTGCCGTCGCGAGGAACACGGTTGCCTGGGCGAGCGGGATACGCCCTTCCGGCATGCCGATCAGCTGGACCGCATCCGCTGCTGCCACTGCCATCTCGAGCCCACGCGGCTCGGCGAGACCGATGTCCTCGCTCGCGAGCACGATGAGCCTGCGTGCGATGAAGCGAGGGTCCTCCCCCGCGACGATCATGCGCGCCAGGTAGTGGAGCGCGGCATCTGGGTCGCTCCCCCGCACCGACTTGATGAAGGCGCTGATGACGTCGTAGTGCTCGTCGCCGTCTCGGTCGTACCGAAGCAGCGCCTGGTCGGAGGCGCTGGAGACGATCTCCGCGTCGATCGTCGTCTGCTCTGACGCGTGCGCGGCGGCGGCAGCCGCTTCGAGGGTTGTGAGCGCTCGGCGGGCATCACCCGAGGAGAACTGAACAATCGCGCGCTTTGCGTCGTCAGCGACCTCGAACGCACCTGAGAGCCCGCGCTTGTCCGAGGCCGCCCGGTCGATGAGCTCGATGAGGTCGGCCTCGTCGAGCGGCTGCAGGGTGAGGAGCAGGCTCCGCGAGAGCAGTGGGCTGATCACCGAGAACGACGGGTTCTCCGTCGTGGCGGCCACGAGCGTCACCCAGCCGTTCTCCACGCCGGGAAGGAGTGCGTCCTGCTGCGCTTTGGTGAAGCGGTGAATCTCGTCGAGGAACAGCACTGATTGGATCCCGTAGAGGTCGCGCTGGGTCAGCGCCTCATCCATCACCTGACGGACGTCTTTGACCCCGGCAGAGATCGCCGAGAGCTGGGTGAAACGCTTGCCAGAGGTGTGCGCGATCGCCTGCGCGAGCGTCGTCTTCCCCGTGCCCGGTGGGCCCCACAGGATGACGGAGGTGCCGGCCCTCGTGTCCTGCTCAGGGGAAGCGAGGGCCCGAAGGGGCGAGCCAGGGCGCAGCAGGTGCCGCTGCCCGACCACTTCGTCGAGAGATCTCGGGCGCATCCGCACCGCTAGGGGCGCAGTTGTGCCCGCAAGGCTGGGCGCGTCACCGGTCATGAAGCCCGATGTTAGTAAACTCCCCTCTGGTGCCTGCACGGCATGCTGAGGACAAGCGAATGAGGCACAGTGGCAACTTCGGACAAGAACTCCCGCGAACAGCGTCGGCGTACCCGCGAGTACGAGGCGCGCGTTGCCGTCCACGAGCGTGGAGTGCGGCGACGGAGCCGAGACAACCGCACCTGGGCGATCGCGCTTGTCGTGGTGGCGCTTGTCGTCGGTGCTCTGCAGGTTTTCTACTTCACGGGAGGCCCTGGCGCGGAGACACCTGCCGCAGAGTCGACTTCCTCACCAGAGGCCACGCCAGCCGGAGAGGTACCAGACCCCGCACTCGCAGAATCTCGTGCCTGGACCGGTGAGCTGACGTTCAACGACGACATCACCCTCGACATCGAACTCGACGGCGCCGCTGCTCCGCAGGCCGTCGCCAACATGGTCTCGCTCAGCGGCGAGAACTACTTCACCGATACGGCTTGCCACCGCCTGACGACGGAAGGGCTCTTCGTGCTCCAATGCGGCGATCCGACCGGCACGGGCACGGGCGGCCCTGGGTACAGCTGGGGGCCCATCGAGAACGCCCCAGAGGATGGCGTCTACCCGGCAGGCACTATCGCCATGGCTCGCCAGGGTGGGAACGCCGAGAGCATGGGAAGCCAGTTCTTCATCGTCTACGAAGACACCACTCTGCCTGGTGACGCAGCAGGCGGGTACACCGTTATGGGGAAAGTCACCAGCGGCCTCGACAAACTCATCTCCGGCATTGTTGATGAGGGCGTTGACCCCGCTTCTGGGGCAGGCGACGGAGCTCCACTTGCTCCAGCCGTTATCACGTCCCTGTCGCTGAAGTAACTCACTACCAGGCCAGCCGCATCGCCCCTTGTTGAGACTGGGCGTGCGTTGGTGAAGGAAACCTCCCCAGTGTCCTAGCATGGGGAGTCAGTCGCGCAAGCTGCGCAAACGCCTACCGTGAGGGAATACTCGCCATGTCTGCACTCCCCCAGAATCCATGGGGCCGCGTCGAAGAAGACGGCACCGTGTACGTGATCGAAGAAGGTACTGAGCGCAAGGTCGGCCAGTACCCCGACGGCACGACCGAGGAGGCTCTCGCGTACTTCGTTCGCAAGTTCTCTGACCTCGAAGGTCAGGTGTCCCTGCTCGAACAGCGCGTCAAGAACGGAGCGCCCGCCTCCGATATCGCGAAATCGGCCAAGCACCTCAGCGCCCAGCTGGACGGTGCAAACGCCGTCGGCGACCTGGCAGCGCTTCGCACTCGACTCGAGGCCCTCGGGGGCACCGTCAGCGAGCTGACGGAGCAGCAGCGCGAGGCGCAGCAGGAAGAGATCGCTGGAGCCCTCCAGGAGCGCGAAGCGATCGTCGTCGAAGCCGAACGGCTCGCCGCTCAGCCGCCAGCATCCATCCAGTGGAAGCAGACGACGGCAAGCATCGACGAGCTCTTCACGAAGTGGAAGACGCACCAGCAGGACGGACCCCGTCTGCCGAAGACGGAGGCAAACGCCCTCTGGAAGCGCTTCCGCGGTGCACGCAGCACGCTCGAGCGTGAGCGTCGTGCCTTCTTCGCCGAACTCGACGCCAGCCACAAGACGGCACGCGACGCCAAGACGAAGATCCTCGAGCGTGCAGAGGCTCTCGCATCTCGCGGCGCTGACGGAGTTGCCGAGTACCGTCGTCTCCTCGACGAGTGGAAGGCTGCCGGCCGCGCCGGTCGCAAGTACGACGACGCCCTCTGGAACCAGTTCAAGGCCGCCGGAGACGTGCTCTTCCAGGCCAAGGGCGAGGTTGACGCCGCGGACAACGAAGAGTACGCCGCAAACTACGAGGTGAAGGCCGCTCTGCTCGAGGAGGCGACGCCCATCCTGGAGATCACGGACCGCCGAGCTGCTCGCGAAAAGCTTGCAGACATCCAGCGTCGCTGGGACGAGGTCGGCCGCGTTCCCCGCGAGAACTTCAAGGCGACGGAAGACCGCCTCCGCGCGATCGAGCAGCACGTACGCAAGCTCGACGACGACCACTGGCAGAAGTCAAACCCTGAGCGCCAGGCGCGCAGCCAGGGCATGCACAGCCAGCTCACCGAGGCGATCGAGAAGCTCGAGGCCGAGCGCGCGGCTGCAGAGGCGCGCGGCGACAAGCGTGCCGTCAAGGAAGCAGAAGAGGCGCTCGAGGCGCGTCGGGTCTGGCTCGGCGCCATCGGCAACTAAGTCCTGATAGCGCTCTCCACAGCTCCCTGAGCTGATCGGAGCGTGAGGACTGAAGTGGGGCAGGATGCGAGTGTGCATCCTGCCCCACTTCGTCTGCTGCCTGAAGCTGAGCTGCAGATCATGGTGCGCGACGGCGACATCGTCTGCTTCGGGCACCAGAGCGCTCGGGGCTACGCCTCGGTGGCCGACCAGATCACGCCACAGGCCCGCGCCGAGACGCTCGAGCCGTTGCTCATGGGGAACTGCGCCGTAGGAGGCGCGTCGGCCGTCTGGGTCCACGGAGGCGGCCCGCCGCCGCTCGAGGTGACGCTGGCCACGGCACGTGGCTCCCGCTCACCTCAGAGGTACGTCACGGGCGTGCGCTACCGGTCGACGGCCCCGCCAGAGCGAGACGTCATGCTCGTCGGCAGGGTCCGAGTGGTTCGGCCGCGACAAGCGCTCTTCGACCTGCTCCATGACCCGGAGGCCGGCCAGGCCACGATCGACCTCGCGGTGAGGCTCCTCGCTCTGGACCCTGTCGATCTGCTCGCTGAGCGATCGACCGTCAGACGCCCCTACGCGTCGCTCGCGAGGAGGCGAGCGGCGCTGGCGAGGCCCTACTGAGTCTTGACCCGGTACACGTCGTAGACGCCGTCGATGCGACGGACCGCGTTGAGCACGCGGTCGAGGTGCGTCGTGTCGCCCATCTGGAAGGAAAACTTGCTGATGGCGAGGCGGGCCTTCGAAGTGTGGACAGTTGCAGACAGGATGTTGACGTGATGCTCGCTGAGGACGCGGGTGACGTCGCTCAGCAGGCCAGAACGGTCGAGCGCCTCGACCTGGATGTTCACGAGGAACACGCTCGAGGAGCTCGGGGCCCACTGGACCTCGATCATGCGCTCCGGCTCGCGCAGCAGGCTCGCGACGTTGTTGCAGTCTGCGCGATGCACGGACACGCCCTGGCCACGCGTCACGAAGCCCAGGATCTCGTCTCCTGGGACCGGAGTGCAGCACTTGGCGACCTTGACGAGGATGTCGGGCGCGCCCCTGACGAGCACGCCGGAGTCGCTGGTGGTCGGGATCGTGGTGCCAGGCGTGAACTGCGGGGCCTCGTCGGCTGCAGGCACGTCCTGCTCCTGACGCAGCGCCGCCTGCAGCTTCTCCATGACCGATTGGGTTGAGACGTGCCCATCACCGACGGCGGCGTAGAGCGCGGTCACGTCGAGGTAGCGGAGGTTGGAGGCGACGGATGAGAACGCCTCCTGCACGTGGTCCTTGTTGAGCGGCAGGCCGGCCTTCCGGAGCGCCTTCGCGACGGAATCCTTGCCCTGCTCGATGGCCTCGTCGCGGCGTTCCTTCGAGAACCACTGCCTGATCTTGTTCTTGGCTCTGGCGCTCGCGACGAAGGTCAGCCAGTCCTGCTTCGGACCTGCGTCGGGGTTCTTCGACGTGAAGACCTCGACGACGTCGCCGTTCTGCAACTTCGAGTCGAGCGGCAGGAGCCGCCCGTTGACCTTGGCGCCCATCGTCCGGTGACCGACATCCGTGTGGATCGCGTAAGCGAAGTCGACAGGCGTTGCGCCAGCGCTCAGGCCGATGACCTTCCCCTGCGGGGTGAAGACGTAGACCTCCTTGGCGCCGAGGTCGAAACGCAGCGAGTCGAGGAACTCACCAGGGTCCGTGGTCTCCTGCTGCCAGTCGCTGAGGTGCTTGAGCCACGCCATCTCGGTGCGTGTCTCGTCGGTCTTGTCCTGCTTGCCCGACTGCGCGTTCTGCTTGTACATCCAGTGCGCGGCCACACCGAACTCGGCGCGTCGGTGCATCTCGACGGTGCGGATCTGGATCTCGACAGGCTTGCCGTCCGGCCCGATGACCGTGGTGTGCAGCGACTGGTAGAGGTTGAACTTCGGTGTGGCGATGTAATCCTTGAAGCGGCCGGGCATGGGCGTCCACCTCGCGTGGATCGCCCCGAGGACGCCGTAGCAATCGCGCACGGAATCGACGATGAGTCGGATGGCCGTGAGGTCGTAGATCTCGTCGAAGTCGCGGCCCCGCACGATCATCTTCTGGTAGATCGAGTACAGCTCCTTGGGACGCCCGTAGACGTCGCCGCGCATCTTGAGCTGACGGAGGTCTGACTGCACCTCGGCGATGACTCGCTGCACGTACTTCTCGCGCTCGGGCTGGCGGTGCGCGACGAGGTTCTTGATCTCGGAGTAGATCTTTGGGTTGATGACTGCGAACGAGAGGTCCTCGAGCTCGTTCTTCATCGCCTGGATACCCATGCGGTGCGCGAGGGGCGCGTAGATCTCGAGGGTCTCCTTGGCCTTGCTCTTCGCCTTCTCGGGAGACATGAAGCCCCACGTGCGGGCGTTGTGGAGCCGGTCCGCGAGCTTAATGACAAGAACCCGGATGTCCTTGGACATCGCGACGACCATCTTGCGCACGGTCTCTGCCTGCGCATTGTCGCCGTACTTCACCTTGTCGAGCTTGGTGACGCCGTCGACGAGCATCGCGATCTCGTCCCCGAAATCGGAGCGAAGCTCGTCGAGCGTGTACTCCGTGTCCTCGACGGTGTCATGGAGGAGGGCTGCTGCCACCGTGATGGAGCCGATCCCGAGGTCAGCGAGAATCTTCGCGACGGCTACGGGATGCGTGATGTACGGCTCGCCGCTGCGGCGGAACTGCCCTTCGTGGGCGTCTTTGGCGACTTCGTAGGCACGCTGCACCAGCGCGGTGTTCGCGCGAGGGTCGTGCTTTCTGAGCGACTTGAGAATCGGCTCGAGGACGTGCACGGGCTGCTTCGCGAACATTCGCGGCATTCGCCAGCGCAGCGAGGAGACTTCACTCATGCAGCACCTCCATATGAATCATCACCCTGGTCTGCGTGGGTACGCGGACCAGGGTGATGACAAGTTATCACCGTGCGGGCAGTCCTCAGGACGCGGAGGCCTTTGGTGCCGGCTCCGACTCCTCTGCCTGCGCTTCTTCGGTGTCCTCATCGTCGTCTGCTGAGTCCTCGCGCTCCTTGAGCGTGCGTGCACGAGCGGCGAGGATGCGCCTGTCCGTGCGAGCGATCTCGGGCTCGCGAGAGCGGAGAGCGGCGTACAGCGGGCCGGCGACGAAGATCGTCGAGAGGGCGCCGACGAAGATGCCGATGAACAGAGCGAGTGCTATGTCGCGGAGCGTGCCAGCTCCCATGAGGAACGCGCCGATGAAGAGGATCGCACCGACGGGGAGCAGGGCGACGACCGAGGTGTTGATCGATCGCACGAGCGTTTGGTTGATCGCCAGGTTGACGAGCTCGCCGAAGGTCCTCGAGGACTCCGCGTTGTAGTCCTCGGCGTTCTCGCGGATCTTGTCGAACACCACGACGGTGTCGTAGAGCGAGTAGCCGAGGATCGTCAGGAAGCCGATGACGGCGGCCGGCGTGACCTCGACGCCAGTCACGGCGTAGACGCCAGCCGTGACGACCAGGTCGTGGGCCAAAGCGACGAGCGCCGCGATCGACATCTTCCAAGTGCGGAAGTACAGGGACATCAGGATTGCGGCGATCGCGACGAAGACGCCGAGGCCGATCACCATCTGGCGAGTGATGTCTTGTCCCCACGATGGCCCGATGGTCGAGAGGTTGACGTCTTCGATCGGAACCGAGTAGGCCTCAGCAAGCTGCGCCCGCAGCTCCGTGTTCGCGTCCTCCGACAGCGAGTCGGTCTGCACACGGATGCCGCCGTCGCCGAGCACCGCCACCTTGGCGGGTGTCGGGGTGAACTCGGCCGCCGCGGCGATCGCTGGCTCCTGCTCGTCGCTCGCCGGCTGCGAGATCAGGAACTCGGATCCACCGGTGAACTCGATACCGAGCTCGAGCCCGCCCCTGAGGATCGGAACCAGAATGGAGATGAGCACCGCGATTCCCGCGATGGAGAACCAGATCTTCCGCCTGCCGACGAAGTCGAAGGAGCGCTCACCGGTGTACAGGTCATTGCCAAGCGTCTGGAACTTGCTCATCAGGCCTTCTCCCCATTGCTCGTCGTCGACTTCTGGTCGGCGTTTCCCGATCCGGCGGCGACGAGGTCGTCGCCTGCCTTCTTTGCCGCCTCAGCCTTGCGCTCTGCGAGGGTCTGCCGTTTCGTGGCCTCACGAGTCGCGCCGCGCTTCTTCTGCTCCGGCGTGCGGAACGTGCCGCGACCGCGGTAGACGGCGCCAAGCGAACGCGGGTCGAGCCCGGATGCAGGGTGCCCGTCCGCAAAGAATGGCGTCCGTGCCAGGAGGCGCATGAGCGGGTGCGTGAACAGGGTCACGACGATGATGTCGATGATGGTCGTGATGCCGAGCGTCAGCGCGAAGCCGCGCACGTTGCCGACAGCAACGAAGAGCAGCACGATGGCGACGAGGAAGTTCACGGCATCGGAGGCGAGGATCGTGCGAATCGCCCGAGTCCATCCACCCTCGACAGCCGAGACGAGACCCTTGCCGTCTCGCAACTCATCCTTGATTCGCTCGAAGTAGACGATGAAGGAGTCGGCCGTGATGCCGATGGCGACGATGAGGCCAGCGACACCCGCCAGCGACAGCCTGTACCCCTCTTGGTTGGAGAGATACGTCACGACTATGTAGGTCAGGGTGGCGGCGATAACCAGTGAGGCGACGGTGACGAGGCCCAGCGTCCGGTACTGGAAGAGCGAGTACACGACAACTGCCGCGAGCCCGATGAGGCCCGCGATGAGGCCGTTCACCAGCTGCGAGCTGCCGAGGGTCGCCGAGATCGTCGAGGTCGACTGCGCGACGAAGTTGAAGGGCAGGGCTCCGAACTTCAGCTGGTCGGCGAGCGCCTTCGCGCTCTCCTCGTTGAAGTTTCCGGAGATCTGCGGCTTGCCGTCAGTGATCGCTGCGTTGGTGGTCGGAGCCACGATGACCTGGTTGTCGAGTGTCACCGCGAACCGGTTCTGGTTCTCCGTGAGGCCGACGAGGCGCTCGGTGACGGCAGCGAACTCCTGGGTTCCCTGCGCGTCGAACTCGATGTTCACAGCCCACTGGTTGGTGGTCGCGCCGGTGCTCGTCGTGGTGAGCCCGCTCGACGCGTCTGCGATGCGCTCGCCCGTGACCTCGACGGGGCCGAGGACGTACTTCTCGGTGCCGGAGTCGTCGCACGTGATGAGCGGTTGCGTTGGGTCGATCTCAGCGGCGGGCGCGAGGTCGGCGCAGTTGAACTGCAGGAAGTCGACGTACATCTGCTCCGTGACCCAGTTCAGGTCACTCGCATTGGTGGGCTCCGCCGTCGGCGTTGTCGAGAGCTCTTCCGGCAGCTGGTCCGCTGGGATGGCCTGGCTGTTGGCAGCCTGGTCGGCGACGAGCACGGCGCGGAACTCGAGCTTCGCGGAGTTCTCGATGCGGTCGCGAGTCAGCTGGTCCATCTCACCCGGCACGGAGACGACGATGTTCCGCCCGCCCTGCGTGGTGATCTCGGCCTCGGAGACGCCTGAGGCGTCGATGCGCTGGCGGATGATCGAGACTGCTTGCTGCATCTGCTCGGACGACGGATCGGCCTGGCCCTCAGGCAGCTGGGCCGCGAGTACGACCTGCGTTCCGCCCTCGAGGTCGAGCGCGAGGCGCGGGGTCCACTGACCCCCCTGCGTGGCGACGGCCAGCCAGTTGAGGCCCACGAGGGCAAGGATGAGGATCAAGAGCCACGTGAGCGTGCGCCAGGCGCGCTGGACGATGCCAGCACCCCGACCACGACGCGCCGATGACGTTGTCGACTTCGCCAAGAGAGTTCTGCCTTCTGACCTCGAGACGAGGCCCGTGCGTGAAAGGGAGGGAGTCGCCTACGCCTTGTTGATGTTGGGTCCGGACTCAGAGCCGTTGTCGCCGTCGCGGCGTTCTGCCTCTGCCTCGGCTTCGATCTCGGAGCGCTCCTCGACCACGTCGTGCTCGGCAAGCGCGGAGGCGTCGTCGGGAACGGCGGGCGTGAGGATGCTCGCGATCGTCATCGAGTGAACGCGGAGGCGCGTGCCTGGCTCGGACTCGATCGTCGTGATGTTGTTGTCCTCGTCGATGTCGACGATCGTGCCGTAGACGCCGCTCTGCGTCATGACGTCGGCGCCGATGACGGCGCTGCTGCGCATCTCCTGCTGCTGCGCAGACCGCTTCTTGTTGCTGCGCCACATGAAGAAGATCATGACGCCGAGGAGGACGAGGGGAAGAAGGAGCGTGAGATCCATTGTGGGTGCCTTTCTGGCAGTCCGTACTACGACTATGCACGCCCGGAACGACGGCAAACGCATCTAGTGTACGTCGGCGTCGCGCGGATGTCGCTCAGCAAGAGCTAGAGGGTTGGGGGCCGCGAGCTAGAGATCGAGGACGGGCCCAGTCGGAACCACTCCCCCTGGCAGGGCACGGCCCAGGTGGGCGTAGGCCTGCTGGGTAGCGACGCGGCCCCGCTGCGTGCGGGTGACGAGCCCGGTCCTGACGAGGAACGGCTCCACCACGCTCTCGACGGTCTCCGCTTCCTCGCCGACCGAGACCGCAAGCGAACGAACGCCGACCGGTCCCCCGCCGAAGCGATCGATGAGTGCCTGCAGGACTGCCCTGTCGAGCCGATCGAGGCCAAGCGCATCCACGTCGTACACGAGCAGCGCGTGCTGGACAGCCTGCTCGTTGGCGTCGGTCTCATGCACGAGGGCGTAGTCGCGGACGCGCCGGAGGAGGCGGTTCGCGATTCGTGGTGTACCTCGGCTGCGTGTCGCGATCTCGGCGAGCGCGGCGTCGTCGACGCGCAGATCGAGGAGGCGAGCCGCGCGCGCAAGGACCCGCTCGAGTTCGCCGTCCTCGTAGAACTCGAGGTGTGCTGTGAAGCCGAAGCGGTCCCGCAGGGGGTTCGGCAGGAGGCCGGCGCGGGTCGTCGCTCCGATGACGGTGAACGGCGCGAGCTCGAGGGGCACACTGGTTGCCCCTGCGCCCTTGCCGACCATGATGTCGATGCGGAAGTCTTCCATCGCGAGGTACAGCATCTCCTCGGCGGTGCGCGCCATGCGGTGGATCTCGTCGATGAAGAGAAGCTCGCCAGGCACGAGGCTCGAGAGCACGGCCGCGAGGTCGCCGGCGTGCTGCAGCGCGGGCCCGCTCGTCAGGCGGATGGGCCGCCCGGTCTCCTCCGCCACGATGAGCGCGAGTGTCGTCTTGCCGAGGCCAGGAGGCCCAGCGAGGAGAATGTGGTCTGGCGTGCGGCTCTGCATGGCGGCCGCCTTGAGGAGCAGCTCGAGCTGGACTCGAACCTTTGCCTGGCCGACGAACTCGGCGAGGTTCGCTGGCCGGAGCGCGCCCTCGAACGCGATCTCCGCCTCAGACTCCGGCGCTTCCGGGATGCGCGACGCGTCGGTCACGAGCGGCTCCCGGCCGGGCCGAGCAGCTTGAGCGTCGCGCGCAGCAGCGTCGCGACGTCAGGGTCCTCGCCGTCGAGCGCCTTTGCGGCGTCCTCGACGGCTGGCGCGGCCTGACGCTCCGCGTAGCCGAGGCCCAGCAGAGCCTCGACGACGTCGCGGCGCAGTGCCGCGGAGCCGCTGTCGGTCCCTGGCTTCCCCGCAGCAGTGCCTGGGGCGGGCGAGAGAGCGATCTTGCCAGCGAGCGAGAGGATGATGAGCTTCGCCGTCTTGGGGCCGATGCCGCTCACGGCGGTGAACGCCTTCACGTCCTCCTCGCTGACCGCTCTGGCGACCTGCTCGGGTTCAAGCTGCGCCAGCACGCCAAGCGCGGACTTCGGCCCGACCCCGGTGACCGTGATGAGGTGCTCGAAGATCTCGAGCTCTTCAGGTCGCTGGAAGCCGTAGAGGGTCCACGCGTCTTCGCGCACGACGAGGTGCGTGCGGAGAAGCACCTCGGAGTCGAGCCGCAGCTGCAGCGCGTGGGCCGGGGTCACGTTCACCTGGTAGCCGACACCCGCGGCCTCGATCGTGACCGTGGTGGCGGTCCGGTACAGCACCTGGCCGCGGAGGGAAGCAATCACCGGTCTACCGTACGCGGCGGCCGCGAGTTTTCGCGGCACGCTCGGCGGCGAGCCACGCGCTCTGCGCGGCCGTCGGGGCATCCTTCGATCGAGGCGACGCAACTGCTGCGGCACGCTCGGCAGGAGCGCGGCCACCCGCTGACGCCAGTCCGTCGAGCGGGGACTTCCACGCCGAGCAGATCGCAAGCGCGAGGGCGTCCGCGGCGTCCGCCGGCTTCGGGATTTCGTCGAGACGCAGGATGCGTTGCACCATGGTGCCGACCTGCTTCTTCTCGGCGGAGCCATAGCCCGTCACGGCGGCCTTCACCTCGGAAGGGGTGTACATGGATGCCGCGACGGCGCGACGTTCCGCGGCGACGAGCACGATGCCTGAGATCTGGGCGACGCCCATGACGCTTGGCAGGTTCTGCTGGGCGAAGACTCGCTCGAGCGCGATGGCGTCTGGTTTGAACTCGTCGAGGACGGCTTCGATGCCGTCCGCGAGCAGCCGGAGACGCCGGGGAAGCTCATCACCTGGCGATGACGTGACGACGGAGACGTGGACGAAGTCCACGCGCTGTCGTCCGTGCGCGTCGACGATGCCGAGGCCGCAGCGTGTGAGACCCGGATCGATGCCCAGGATGCGCCGCGGCACTCGGACTACTCGTCGTCTTCTGAGAGCTGCTGCTGCACCTCTGGGGACACGTCGATGTTGGTGAAGATGTTCTGCACGTCGTCGCTGTCTTCGAGTGCGTCGATGAGGCGGAATACCTTGCGAGCCGTGTCGGCGTCGGCCTCGACCTTGACGTTCGGAACGAATTCGGCGTCTGCGGAGTCGTAGTCGATGCCCGCCGCCTGCAGCGCCGTGCGCGCGCCGACCATCTCGCTGGCCTCGGTGCGGATCTCGAACACGTGACCGTGGTCGATGACCTCTTCGGCCCCTGCGTCGAGGACCACCTCGAGGACGTCGTCCTCGGTGGGCGTCTCGTCGTGCGGGACGACGATGACGCCCTTGCGTTCGAAGTTGAACGCAACGGAGCCCGGGTCGGCCATGTTGCCGCCGTTGCGGCTCATCGCGGTGCGGACCTCGGCGGCCGCGCGGTTCTTGTTGTCGGTCAGACACTCGATGAGGAGGGCGATGCCACCTGGGCCGTATCCCTCGTACATGATCGTGGTGTAGTCGATCGACTCGCCCGTGAGACCAGCGCCGCGCTTGACCGCACGGTTGATGTTGTCGATCGGGACGCTGGTCTTCTTCGCCTTCTGGATCGCATCGGCGAGCGTCGGGTTGCCCGCGATATCAGCGCCGCCGATCTTGGCGGCGACTTCGATGTTCTTGATGAGCTTGGCGAACGACTTGGCGCGACGCGAGTCGATGATGGCTTTCTTGTGCTTCGTCGTCGCCCACTTGGAGTGTCCGGACATCTGTTCTCCGTTGTTCTAGCGCGTCTCGCCGGGGCGGACTCTGCTGCTGATCGTGTGCACGCCGACACCATGGCCCGAGACGTGGGGCATCACTGGTCGCCGTCGGCGAGCGGTCTGCCCGCCAGTTTACTCCCGCTCCTGAACTGCTGCTGTTCAGGGCTAAGCGTGCTCGGGCCAGGCGCCCGCGAGGAAGACCGCGAGGGCTCGTTCCAGAGCCTCGATATCGGCGATCGCCGCCAGCTCGCGCGCGGAGTGCATCGAGAGGATGGGGATGCCGACGTCGACGGTCGAGATCCCGAGCCTGGTCGCCGCGATGGGGCCGATGGTCGAGCCGCACGGGAGCGAGTTGTTCGACACGAACGCCTGCACGGCGACGCCAGCGTTCTGGCAGACGCCGTTCCACAGCGCGCTCCCCCGCGCATCCGTCGCGTAGCGCTGGTTCGCGTTGAGCTTGAGGAGCGTTCCGCCGCCCGCGACAGGGCGGGTCTCATCGTCGTGCTTCTCCGGGTAGTTCGGGTGCACGCTGTGGCCGAGATCGCTCGAGACCAGCCAGGAAGCCGCAAGCGCGCGGCGCTGCTCGGCGGGACCGGCGCCGAGACCTTCCTGGATACGCGCGAGCACATCGCCGAGGAACGGACCGGCCGCGCCCGAGCGGCTCGCCGAGCCGACCTCTTCGTGGTCGAACGCGGCGATGACGGGGATGACGCCGCTCGGCACCGTCTCGACGAGCGCCGTGGTCGCTGCGTGGACGCTCACGAGGTTGTCGAGGCGGGCTCCGGCCAACAGCGCCTCGCCGTGCCCAAAGAGCTGCGCGTCCTGCGCATCCGCGAGGAAGAGGTCGTGGCCCGTCACGGTGTCGGGATCGACGCCAGCGTCTGCGGCAAGCGCCGTGAGCACGCCGCCCGCGGCCTCGAGCCCGAGCACGGGATGCGTGTGCCGCTGGGGGTCGAGCACAAGCCCGCGCTCGTTCACTCCTCGGTCGAGGTGAATGGCGAGCTGTGGGATACGAGCGATAGGCCCGGATGCGGCGAGCACGGTGCTGCCGTCGGCGAGGGCGAGACGCCCAGCGAGGCGAAGCTCCCGGTCGAGCCAGGAGTTCAGGAGTGGCCCGCCGTAGACCTCGACCTCGAGGCGCTGCCAGCCCTGCGCCGTCGACTCCGGCGTCGGCTTGAGCTTGAACCCTGGCGAGTCGGTGTGCGCGCCGACGATCGCGAACGGAGTGGTGGGGGTTGTCGACTCCGGTACGCGCCAGGCGATGACCGCCCCGTCGCGCACCACGACGTAGCCCCCGGCCTCCTGTGGCCATTCGTCCCGCTCATCGAGCGCAGTGAAGCCGGCGTCCTCGAGGCGGCGTGCGACCTCGGCCGCCGCGTGGAACGACGAGGGTGATTCGCGGATGAAGGCGGCGAGGGAGTCGCTCACCTGCTTGCTTCGCGCTGCCTTGCTCGGTCGGCGTCTCGCCATGTTCTGCTCCTGGCTCTCTGTCGATTCGAATCGTGTGTGGAGTGTCTTCAGGCGGCGTGCTCTGCGACGCGGTCAAGGAAGTAGCTGTGGAAGCGCGTCTCGCCGTTCATCTCTGGATGGAATGAGGTGCCGAGCAGGTTGCCCTGCGCGACGGCAACCACACGACCGTCGGGAAGGGACGCCATGACTCGAGCTCGCGCCCCCACGGTATCCACGACCGGCCCGCGGATGAACGTGGCATGCACCGGGGGCTCGCCGAGTTCTGGAACCTCGAGCTGTGTCTCGAAGGACTGGTTCTGGGAGCCGAAGGCGTTGCGGCGCACGGTGACGTCGAGACCGCCGAAGCTCCGCTGGCCCTCGATGGCGTCAAGGACCGTATCGGCGAGCATGATGAGCCCCGCGCACGTGCCGAACACGGGCATCCCCACCTCGATGCGCTGCCGGATGGGGTCCGCGAGCTCGAAGATGCGCGAGAGCTTGTCGATGACGCTCGACTCTCCTCCGGGAATGACGAGCCCCGAGACGGCTTCGAGCTGGGCTGGGGTGCGAACGAGCACAACTTCTGCCCCGAGGTCCGTGAGCACCTTCTGGTGCTCACGGACGTCGCCCTGCAGCGCGAGGACGCCGACTGCCGGAGTTGTTGCCAAGGCCTCGCTACCAGCCGCGCTCGGCGAGGCGGTGCGGTGCGGCCAGGTCGGAGACGTTGATGCCGACCATGGCTTCGCCGAGTCCGCGCGACGCGGCGGCGATCACGGCAGGGTCGTCGAATGCGGTCGTCGCCTTGACGATCGCCGCGGCGCGCTGGGCCGGGTTGCCCGACTTGAAGATGCCGGAACCGACGAACACGCCGTCGGCGCCGAGCTGCATCATCATGGCGGCGTCGGCCGGAGTCGCCACCCCGCCTGCCGTGAAGAGGACGACGGGCAGCTTGCCGGTCTCCGCGATCTCGCGCACGAGCTCGTAGGGTGCCTGGAGCTCCTTGGCGGCGACGTAAAGCTCGTCGCGCGTCATCGAGGTGAGCGCCGCGACTTCCCCGCGGATCTTGCGGATGTGCTTCGTCGCCTCGGACACGTCGCCCGTGCCTGCCTCGCCCTTCGAGCGGATCATGGCTGCGCCTTCGTTGATGCGACGGAGGGCCTCACCGAGGTTCGTGGCGCCGCAGACGAACGGCGTCGTGAACTGCCACTTGTCGATGTGGTTGACGTAGTCGGCCGGGCTCAGTACCTCGGACTCGTCGATGTAGTCGACGTCGAGGGCCTGGAGGACCTGTGCCTCGACGAAGTGGCCGATGCGGGCCTTCGCCATGACGGGGATGGAGACCTCGGCGATGATGCTCTCGATGAGGTCGGGGTCGCTCATGCGGGCGACGCCGCCCTGGGCGCGGATGTCGGCGGGGACGCGTTCGAGGGCCATGACGGCGACGGCGCCGGCATCTTCCGCGATGCGAGCCTGCTCGGCCGTGACGACGTCCATGATCACGCCGCCCTTGAGCATTTCGGCCAGGCCGCGCTTGACTCGGTTGGAGCCTACGGTCCCGTCGGCGCCGACGAGAGGGGCAGTGCTTTCGCTCATGATGTCCTTACTTTCCGCGTGCAGTCAGTGCAAGGCGGTTCGGGTGTGAATTGTGCTCAAGTGTAGACGTGCGTGCACCGGCGCATGGTTGGGCGACTGCCCAATGAAGACGTTGGGTTTCAGGCTGTCGGCCAGGCGTCGGCCAGCGCCTGTCGCGTCTCTCCAAGGAGCGACGGGAACGCTTTCGTCTTCGCGATGATCGGGAAGAAGTTGGCGTCGAACTGCCAGCGCGGGACGATGTGCTGGTGCAGGTGACCTGCAATGCCTGCTCCCGCGAGCCGCCCCTGGTTCATGCCGATGTTGAAGCCGTCGACGTTCGAGACCTCGCGGAGCACCCGCATCGCGGTCTGCGTCAGGTGAGCGATCTCGAGTACTTCGTCTTCCGACGCCTCGTCGTACATGGCCACGTGCCGGTACGGGCACACGAGCAGGTGACCTGAGTTGTACGGATACAGATTCATGACAACAAACGCGTGCTCGCCCCTGGCCACGATGAGCGACTTCTCGTCGTCCATCATGGGCCCGACGCAGAACGGGCAGGCGTCCTTGGCTGGGTCCTGACCATCCTGGATGTAAGCCATCCGGTGGGGCGTCCAGAGCCGCTGGAAGGAATCGGGCACCCCGGCGAAGTCTGCGGAGCGCTCTATGTCGAGGCCGTCCAGTTCTCCTTCGGGGAACCCGAGCGCGCTCATGCCAGGTCTTCTGCCGTGTTCACGAGCAGGTGCCCGTCGACAGCTCCACGCACGAGACGGATCGCGTCCTCGATCGGGACGCCGTTGCGCTGCGTCCCGTCACGGAAGCGGAAGGACACAGTGTTCGCGGCGCGGTCGTCCTCACCCGCGATGAGCTGGAACGGCACCTTGGCCTTCGTGTGGTTGCGGATCTTCTTGGGCATGCGGTCGTCAGAGGCGTCGAGCTCTGCCCGCACACCGTGCGAGCGCAACTCGTCGACGATGCCCTGCAGGTAGTCGCCGTACTGCTCGGCGACGGGAATCGCGACAAGCTGCACAGGCGAGAGCCAGACCGGGAAGGCACCTGCGTAGTGCTCGACAAGCACACCGAAGAAGCGCTCGATTGACCCAAAGAGCGCACGGTGGATCATGACCGGCCGCTGACGAGTGCCATCCGGTGCCGCGTACTCCATGTCGAACAGCTCGGGGAGGTTAAAGTCGAGCTGGATGGTCGACATCTGCCACGTGCGGCCGATCGCGTCGCGAGCCTGCACGGAGATCTTCGGCCCGTAGAACGCCGCTCCGCCCGGATCTGGCACAAGGTCGAGACCTGATGCGGTGGCGACCTCCTCGAGCGTCCGGGTGGCCTCCTCCCAGGTCGCGTCGTCGCCGACGGACTTCTCAGGATTCTTGGTCGACAGCTCCAGGTAGAAGTCGTCGAGGCCGTAGTCCTTGAGCAGCGAGAGCACGAACTTGAGCGTGCGCGTCAGCTCGTCGCGCATCTGGTCGCGTGTGCAGTAGATGTGCGCGTCGTCCTGGGTGAAGCCGCGAGCACGGGTCAGACCGTGCACGACCCCGGACTTCTCCATGCGGTAGACCGTGCCGAACTCGAACATGCGCAGAGGAAGCTCGCGGTACGAGTGCGCGCCCTGGTTGTAGATCAGGTTGTGCATGGGGCAGTTCATGGGCTTCAGGTAGTAGTCCTGGCCCTGCTTGGTCACGTTGCCCGCCTCATCCACCTCCTCGTCGATGCGCATGGGTGGGTACATGCCGTCGCGGTACCAGTCGAGGTGGCCGGAGATCTCGTAGAGCCGCCCCTTCGTGATGTGGGGGGTTGAGACGAAGCTGTAGCCCTCCTGCACGTGGCGCTTGCGCGAGTGCTCCTCCATCTCGAGCTTGATGATTCCACCCTTGGGGTGGAATACCGGGAGGCCGGAGCCGAGCTCGTCGGGGAAGCTGAAGAGGTCGAGCTCGCGGCCGAGTCGACGGTGGTCGCGCTTCATGGCCTCTTCGATGCGCTCCTTGTAGGCGCGCAGTTCGTCCTTGGTCGGCCAGGCAGTGCCGTAGATGCGCTGGAGCTGAGGGTTCTTCTCGGAGCCGCGCCAATAAGCCGCGGCCGAGCGGAGGATAGCGAACCCGTTGCTGAGCATGCGGGTGGATGGGACGTGCGGGCCCCGACAGAGGTCCTTCCAGTAGACCTCACCGGTCTTGGGGTCGACGTTGTCGTAGATCGTGAGCTCGCCGGCCCCGACCTCGACCGATTCGTTGTCGGCGTTGGCTCCGCTGCCCTTGAGGCCGATGAGCTCCAGCTTGTACGGCTCGTTTGCAAGCTCGGCGCGCGCCTCGTCGTCGCTCACGACGCGGCGCACGAAGCGCTGCCCCTGGCGCTGGATGCGCTGGGCCTCTTTCTCGATCGCCTTGAGGTCTTCCGGGGTGAACGGTGTCTCGACGTCGAAGTCGTAGTAGAAGCCGTCCGTGATGGGAGGGCCGATGCCGAGCTTGGCGTCCGGGTTGATCTTCTGCACCGCTTGCGCAATGACGTGGGCGGCGGAGTGGCGCAGGATGCTGAGCCCCTCGGCGCTGTCGATCGTAACGGGTTCCGCGACAGCGCCGTCCGGCACCGTTGTTGCGAGGTCGACGAGCTCGCCGTCAAGCTTCATCGCGACGACGGAGCGGTCTGTGAAGAGCTCGAATCCGGTGGTCGTCGCGCCGGCCGTGTCGTCTTGGCGGGGATCGGTCTCGAGGTCAACGGGATCGCTGGTCACGATGCTCCTTGTCGTTAGGCATGAACAAGCGACCACTTTATCGCGGCACGACTCAGCTCTCGTGCACGAGACAGCGCGCGAAGAGGCGAGCGGCTACTTCGTGCGCCCATTCCCCTTCGGGGTGAACGTTCCGACGTCCTCTGGCTCCGAATGGGGTGATGCTGATGCGGCCGACGGCCCCGGACGGCCCTCGCTGTTCGCTCGAGAGGTTCCTGTGGAGTTCTTGTCCTCCGCTTCGGCTTTTCCATCCCTGCCGAGCGTGTCGACGAGGCTATTGAGCGCCAGGAGTGCCAATCGGATCTTCTGGTGGTGTCGCCCCTCAGTCTTCACGTCCAGCTTCTCGGCCAGTTTCACCGCCTGGTCCTTGATGAAGCTCTCGCGCCCGGTGACAACCTTTTTGAGGCCCGTGTGCACCGCCTGCACGCGCGCACCGGAATTGGCGGACTCCCGCATCCGCTCGCCCTTTGGTGCGCCAGTGCTACCGCCAGTGCCGCTGCCCGTCGAAGACATGGTTCCTCCAAGTGCGCCACGCGGCGCGATCCGTGATGGCAACAAGATACGCGCAATCGAGATACATCGCGTGTGAAGACGCTGGGTGACAATTCGGCCAGATACACAGCCAATTGTTCCCCCTCTCCCGCTAGCCTGAACTCAGCGATCGGCACACTGCCTTTGGCGAACGAACAACCAAAGGTTGCCGAACGAGGGGATCCTCACATTTCGACTTCATCTGCTGCGCTCCCCCAAGCGTCCGGTCCAATGCAGGGCCTCGGTCGCATCCGGACCACGAAGCCCCGCACGCCAGGAGCCAAGTCCGTCACCCAGAGCTACAGCGCCGTGTCGAAGGTCATCCGCGAGATGGGCCTGCTCAAGCGCACACGCTGGTTCTACGGGATGCTGGCGGCCGGCCTGATCGTCGCCCTCGGTGGCGCGATCACGGGGTTCATCCTCCTCGGCGACAGCTGGTTCCAGCTCCTGATCGCCGCCGCGCTTGGAATCATCTTCACGCAGTTCGCATTCATCGCCCACGAGGCCTCGCACCGTCAGGTGCTCGAGTCCGGCCCTGGCAATGACCGCCTGGGGCGCTTCCTCGCGGCCGGCGTTGTGGGTATGAGCTACAGCTGGTGGATGACGAAGCACACGAAGCACCACGTGAACCCGAACAAGATGGGCAAGGACCCTGACATCGACTTCGACACGATCTCCTTCACAGAAGAGGATGCTCGGAAGCAGACCGGTCTGCTCGCGCTCATCACGCGCAAGCAGGGCTACCTGTTCTTCCCGTTGCTCACGTTCGAGGGGTACAACCTCCACTTCCGGTCGATCAAGTCGCTCTTCACGCGTCAGCCCATCAAGGGTCGCTGGGTTGAGTTCACCATGATCGCCGTCCGCTTCGCGATCTACTTCGGTGCGATCTTCTGGCTGCTCCCCCTCGGTATGGCGTTCGCGTTTGTTGCCGTGCAGATGGCTGTCTTCGGGGTCTACATGGGTGCCTCTTTCGCCCCGAACCACAAGGGCATGCCGATCATCCCGGCTGACGTGAAGATGGACTTCTTCAGCAAGCAGGTTCTCACCTCACGCAACGTCAGCGGCGGCTGGTGGGCCAGCGCGCTCATGGGTGGCCTCAACTACCAGGTCGAGCACCACCTCTTCCCCAGCATGCCCCGTCCGCACCTGGCACGAGCCCGCGAGATCATTCGCGAGCACTGCCAGAACCTTGAGGTCCCGTACACCGAGACGACGCTCATCAAGTCGTACGGAATCGTCATCGAGTACTTAAACAGGGTTGGCCTCCAGGCCCGCGACCCGTTCGACTGCCCGTTGGTGAATCAATTCCGCCGCGTCTGACCCCAGACAAGCAGAGAAGGCCCATCCGGATCATCCGGGTGGGCCTTTTTTGACTCGCCCCGGTGTGTCCGGAGACAGGATTCCTTGGAAGGATCTGTCTTATGGGACGTCCCAGTAAGTATCCGCGCGAGCTTCGTGAGCGCGCTGTCCGTATGGTCGTCGAGGTGCGGGCCGATTATCCGAGCGAGTATCAGGCGATGACCGCGGTCGCGCAGATGCTCGGCATCGGGTCGCCGGAAACGATTCGCACCTGGATCCGTCGGGAGCAGGTCGACGCGGGAGACCGGCCCGGTGTGACGACTGACGCGGCGGTGGAGATCAAGCGCCTGAAGCGGGAGAACGCCGAGCTGCGGCGGGCGAACGAGATCTTGAAGGCGGCTTCAGCTTTCTTCGCGGCCGAACTCGACCGGCCACACAAGCGATAGTCGCCTTCATCGACGAACACAAGGACCGCACCGAGGGCGGGCTCCGATGGGGTGTCGAGTCGATCTGCGCTGTGCTCACCCAGCACGGCGTGAAGATCGCCCCATCGACCTACTACGACGCCCGCGGGCGCGGACCGTCATCCCAGGCCGTGTCGGATGAGCGGTGGAAGCCGATCATCCTGGCGGCGTGGCGGGCGCACCGCAAGGTGCTCGGGGCCCGAAAGCTCTGGTTGCGGCTCCGCGGTGACGGTCACGACATCGCGCGCTGCACGGTCGAGCGCCTCATGCGTGAGCTTGGGATCGCCGGCGTGCTCCGCGGGAAGCGGAAGTGTCCCGTCGACACGGATCCGCGCGAGACCCGCCCCGCGGACCTCGTCGACCGATACTTCGCCCGGTTCCGCACGAACCAGCTCTGGGTCGCGGACTTCACATACGTGTGGACGTGGTCTGGATGGGTCTACGTCGCGTTCGTCTTCGACGCGCACTCCCGCCGCATCATCGGCTGGCGCGCCGCGACGAGCATGACCACACCGCTCGTGCTCGACTGCCTCGACATGGCTCTCTTCACCAGCCGCCGCGAAGGCATCACCGGGTTCGCGGGGCTCACGCATCACACCGACGCGGGCAGCGTCTACACGTCAATCGCCTTCACCGACCGGCTCGTCGACGAAGGCATCGACCCGTCCGTCGGATCCGTCGGCGACGCCTACGACAACTCTCTCGCGGAATCGCAGATCGGGCTCTACAAGTCCGAACTCATCCACCACGAAGGTCCCTGGCGTGACGTCGATCAGGTCGAGGCGGCGACCGCATCCTGGGTGCTCTGGTTCACCACCGAACGCACCCACGGCTCCATCGACGACCTCACACCCCTCGAGGTCGAGCAACTCGACTACGCTCGCAACGAACCGGTTGAAAGAGCCGGCTGACACCAGTAAACAGCTCTCCGGACATGCCGGGGCGAGTCATAGGGTATCAGACGCCGAATCAGGTCCATCACGGGCCACTCACGTTGGCAGCATAAAAGTCATCGCATTCAGGCTGGGGACAGTCCGAAAACATCGCGGCAGACCAGACTTTTGTTTTGCCCTTCTGGGCGATGAGAAATCTGACCGGCCTGAGCGGTCGGTGTGGCCACCCCCGAAACCCCGTGGACCGGAGAGAATCTGGCGACGGAATATGCGAAGCGCGTCGCCAGATTGTCGAGGACCGGAAGGGCGCACGTAGTGCGGGGGGTTGCACACCGGACGCGGCCGGTCATGATGGAACCGCCAGAAGGGAAACCTTCAATAAGAACTGTGCGGCCCCTTGGGGCCGCTCGATGCCACCCACGAAGTGGTGGCCGCCGGCGGAACGCCGGCACCAGGTCGTCGGCGCCCCTGGGCGTCTCTGCTGGTTTTTCATTCCAGCTTGTCGCGGCCCCGGCAGGGGTTGCGGCCGATCCCGCTGTGCGGGTGGTTGGTGGGTGCGCCGGTCAGGGGTCCCCGTGCATCCGCCTGCGGATGTTTGGGGCGGCGTGGCCACCAACCCAAAAAGGGGCCGGACCTCTCGGCCCGGCCCCGGGGTCAGTCCTGACGGTTGGAACACTCGGCATTCTCGTCTCGGTTCGCGGCGCATGAGTAGTCGCCACATCCACAGAAGGGTCCGGCGTAGTAGTTGGTGGCCTCCGTCACGTCGTTGAGGGGGTGGCCGTCGGCGGCGGTTCCGTACTTGCCTTCGTCCTCCGGTGTCGGGTCGGTGATGGTGGTCATGGTCTCCACCGACTGCTTGGGGCTGGGGTTGGTGGTCATGGGTGGTGTTTCCTTTTCGGTCTCAGAAGTCGATGCCAGCGCGGCGAAATGCGGCGTCGATGGCGGCGGTCTTGGTGGTGGTGGTGGTCAGGTTGCGCAGCTCGTCGGAGAACCACACCTCGAAGGGATCGCCGTCGCGCTTGTTGGTAATGAGAACTGTGCCCTTCGGGCCGGTCACTGAGGTCTGGGCTGCCGCTATGTTCTCGGACAGTAGCTCCCCGGTAAATTGGGTAGGGAAGTCGCCGGGAGGGGCAATTCATGTCTCGTAGAAGATTTACGCAGGAATTTAAGGACGAGCTCTGTCAGGAGGTGATCGCGTCGTCGAAACCGATCAAGGACGTTGCAGCGTCGTATGGTGTGGGCGCGGAGACTCTCCGGAATTGGCTCGCGAAGTATCGGGCGGACAACCCGGTCACGGAACTCCCTGTGAGTGGATCGGAGCGAGAGCGACTCCGTGAGCTCGAGAAGGAAGTCCTGGAGCTACGGGCGGAGACCGCGTTCCTGAAAAAAGCTACGGCTTACTTCGCGCGGGAGCAGCGGTAGTGAGCAAGTATGAATACATTGACTCCCTGACCATTGACGCGAGTGTTAATCATTCCGTCACGAAAATGTGCGCTTGGCTTGGTGTTTCGAAATCTGGTTTCTATTCCTGGAGGGACCCGACGCCAACTCGCACGCAGGAGCGACGAGACGCACTTGTCGAGAAGATCACAATGTTCTTCGAAGCGTCGGACGGGACGTATGGGTATCGGCGAATTCACGCTGACCTTGCCGAGGCTGGCACGCACTGTTCCCCGGAGCTCGTTCGCCGCCTGATGGCTGAGCACAAGCTCGTGGCCTGCCAGCCCCGACCGTTCCGAGTCACGACAACCACGGATGGCGAGGAGCATGCCCTCCCGGATCTCGTCGAGCGCGACTTCACGGCCACCCGACCGGGTCGGAAATTCGTCGGCGATATCACCTACATTCACACCTGGCAGGGTTTCGTGTATCTCGCGACCGTCATCGATTGCTATTCAAAGAAAGTCGTTGGGTGGGCCATTGAGGACCACATGCGGACCGAGTTGATCGAGCAGGCGCTCAGAAATGCCGCCGAGAGCACACCGATTGAGGAGGGCGCTGTGTTCCATTCCGATCGCGGAAGTGTCTACACGTCCAGCGATTTTCGGAAGTCGGTGAAAGATCTCGGAATGCGTTCCTCGATGGGGCGAACTGGTGTATGTTGGGATAACGCGATGGCCGAATCATTCTTCGCTGCCTTGAAAAATGAGCGAGTGTATCGGACGACGTATCCGAGCAAGAAGCATGCTCGGAAGGATATCGTTCGCTATATCGAGGGGTTCTATAACAGTCGGCGTCGCCATTCGGGGTTAGGGTATCAAACGCCGAATCAGGTCCATCACGGGCCACTCACGTTGGCAGCATAAAAGTCATCGCATTCAGGCTGGGGACAGTCCGAAAACATCGCGGCAGACCAGTCTGCTTGCGGCCCGTGACGTCGCGATAGTGCTTCAGCTGGCCTGTCGGGTGTGTGGGGGAGCTGGTCATGGTGTTCCTCATGGAGTCGTGAGGGTGCGTGGTGAGTCGCCCCCGTGGTCAGCTGGTGCAGGTGACCGATTGCTTTTTTGCCCTTCTGGGCGAGTTGAAATGTGGGTGGGCATGGGCGGCTGGAGTGCAACCCCCGGAACCCCGTCCTGAGTTGGACCTCTAGGTCGGATTTCGGGTGACTATGAGGACATAGGCGCTTGTCAGGGGGCTTTGGTTGTGCTGGTTGGGGCACTAAGAACCTCGGTAGAATTAGCGCTGTGAGCCCGTTCCTGCGGAAAGTGAAGACTGCTTCCGGGGCCACGGCCGTGCAGATCGTGGAGAAGAAGCATGGGCAGCGCAGGATCGTGGAGCACCTCGGCTCGGCCCACACCGATGCCCAGTTGGCGGCGCTGATGCATGCTGGCAGGGTCAAGCTGGCTGCCAACCAGCCGGAACTGGACTTCGACCCCGGAACCGGTGGACGTCCCCGCGCAGGGGTGGCGGTGGTGGAGGGCAAAGCGTCGCAGCTGCTGGTCGACGTGATCCGCGGCTCGTGGGACCGGCTCGGGTTCGGAGTCGTGGACGACGAGGCGTTCTTCCAGCTGGTACTGGCACGGTTGGTGGAGGCGACCTCGAAACTCGACAGCCTGCGAGTCATCAAGGACCTCGGGGTGGAACCGGTCCACCTGTCCACGGTGAAACGAGCCCTGAAACGGTGCGCGGCCAAGGACTACCGGCCACTGGTCCAGACAGCCTGCTTCGAGCACGTGTGGTCCGGCGCTGGCGGTGATGTGAGCTTGTTGATGTATGACGTGACCACGCTGTATTTCGAGGCCGAGAACGAGGACGACCTCCGCAAAGTTGGCTTCAGCAAGGAGCGGAGGGTCGACCCACAAATTGTGGTTGGGCTGTTGGTGGACCGCACAGGCTTCCCGTTGGAGATCGCCTGTTTCGAGGGCAGCCAACCCGAGACCCACACCATCATCCCGGTCGTGACCGCCTTCCAGGAACGCAACCAGGTCGCCGACATGGTCGTGGTCGCCGACGCCGGGATGCTCTCGAATGACGGCGCTCACTGAAATTCCTCGGTTCTGCTCATCGAAATTCCCCACTCTGGGTCGCTCCGCCGCATGAGGCGGGCCTTCCTCGATGCTGGTGGTCTCTGACCACACACCAGCCCGAGGAAGGCCCTGTTCTCATGCTCTCAGAGAGGAGCAGCGTGGACATCCACGCTCTGAAACGGCAGGGGATGACGATCAGCGAGATCGCCCGCCGCACTAACCATGACCGCAAGACCATCCGCGCGTATCTGAACGGTGAACGCCAGCCCGGGATGCGTGAGCGCACCATCCCGGACTCGTTCGACGCGTTCGTCGACTACGCCACCGCGAGACTGACCGAGGACCCGCACCTGTGGGCGGTGGCGCTGCTCGACGAGCTGCGACCGCTCGGTTACGAGGGGTCGTATCCGACGCTGACGCGGCAGATTCGTGCCCGCGGGCTGCGTCCGGCGTGCACCGCGTGCGCGCACGTCACCAAACGCGCATACGCGGTCATCGAGCACCCGCCCGGGGAGGAGACCCAGTTCGACTGGGTCGAGATGCCCGACCCGCCCGCGCATTGGGGGTTCGGACGCAAGACCGCGTATGTCCTGGTCGGGTCGCTCGCGCACTCGGGTGTCTGGCGGGGCGTGATCTCCCCGTCGATGGACACCCCGCACCTGCTCGCCGCGATGACGACCCTGCTCGCCCTGCTGGGCGGGCTCACGAAGACCTGGCGGTTCGACCGGATGCGGACGGTCCTGGACCACCGCACCGGCGACCTGGTCCCGCAGTTCGCCGCGTTCGCGAAGCACCACGGCGTCACCGCGGTGGTCTGCCGGCCGAGGTCGGGGAACAGGAAGGGCGTGGTCGAGAAGAACAATCACACCGCCGCGCAACGCTGGTGGCGGACCTTGCCCGACGACCTCACCCTCGAGCAAGCGCAGGCCAGCCTGAACACGTTCGCCGCAGGGCAGGACGACCGGCGGCGTGAGGGCGAGCTCGGGACGACGACAGCGTCCGCCCTGTTCGTGAACGAGCGGCTCAGACCGCTACCTGCGGTTGTGTTCCCTGTGATCATCACAGAGGAGCGCACCGCGACCCGGCAAGCGCTGATCGACTGGCGCGGGAATCGCTACTCCGTCCCGCCCGAACTCGCCGCCGCGAAAGTCGAGGTCCGGCAGCGGCTCGGCGCGGACATCATCGACATCGCCACCGCATCGGGGACGGTCGTCGCCCGCCACCAGGTCGCCGAACCCGGCCTCGGCGTCACGATCCGCGACAGCGGCCATGTCACCGCACTGGAGGCCATCGCGATGGCGTCAGCGACACCAGGACGCCCGCACCGCCGCAAAGAACGCATCCCACCCGGCAGGGCCGCGCTGCGCGCTGCCGCAGCCCTCACCAGCGCTGCAGCGCAGCCTTCGACCGTGATCAGCCTGGCCGCTTACGAGCAGGCCGCGAAGAACAGGAACACCCTCCGATGACCACAACCACAGCCACCACGACGGCAGCGAGCGTCTATCAACAGCTGCGCGGCCACCTCACCGACCTGAAACTCGCCGACGCCGCGGACGCCCTCCCCGCCGTCCTCGACCAGGCGCAAGCCGAAGGATGGACCCTGACGCAGGCCCTCGAGCACCTACTGCGAGTCGAGGTCACCGCCACCGACGCCCGCCGCTTGGCTGGCCGGTTCCGTTTCGCGAACCTCCCCACCGGGCAGACCCTGGACGACTTCGATCACGACGCCGCATCCGGCATCGACCGGTCGCTGCTGGCCGAGCTCGGCACCTGCCGGTTCATCGACACCGCCACCAACGTGCTCCTGATCGGCCCGCCCGGCGTCGGGAAGACCCACATCGCCACCGGCCTCGGCCACGCCGCCGTCACCGCCGGCTACCGCGTCTACTTCACCTCCGCCGCCGACCTCGCCGCCCGCTGCCACCGCGCCGCGATCGAAGGCAAGTGGTCGACGATGATGCGTTTCTTCGCCGGTCCGACCCTGCTCATCATCGACGAGCTTGGCTACCTGCCACTACCCGGCGAGGCCGCCTCAGCCTTGTTCCAGGTCATCAACCAGCGCTACCTGAAGACCTCCATCGTGATCACCACGAACCGGCCGGTCGGAGCCTGGGGCGAGATCCTCGGCGACACCACCGTCGCCGCAGCCATGCTCGACCGGCTCTTGCACCGATCCGTCGTGATCACCCTCGATGGAGCCTCTTACCGGCTCCGCCACCACGCCACCGCCGCAGACGAACTCCGCCGCGTCACGACCGGCACGAACCTGCGCTAACCTGACCACGCGACCTGAGGAATTCCGATGAGCAACTCTGGGGAATTTCGATGAGCGCCATCACGAACACGAACCTGACAGCGATCGACGAGGCCGGGCTCCGGTTCATCGTCGGCTCCCGCGTGACGAAGGCACCCCACGACCTGGCCAAACACTTCCACTGGCACGGCGATAGCTTCACCGACGGCCAAGTCATCGACACCATCACCATGCGCCGCCACAAGCCCGACCCGGAACGGGTCAAGACCCGCCGCGAGCCGGTCGGCACCCCGACCAGCACCCGCAGTCGTGGCGGGCGGTCTGGCAGTACTCGAGGAAACGAGCCGTCCGGGACGGGCACACCCTCACCTTGCAGGAGAACCGCGCCCTGGACATCATCGAGGGACGCCGCCCTGCGAAGAAGGCCCGGTTCGTGAAGACCAGCGGGCAGAAGACCACCCTCGACACCGCCTCACTGGAGCGGGCACGTGCGCTCGTCGGGCTGAAGGGCTACGTCACCAACATCACCGCCGACGTCATGCCCCCGGCCGAGGTCTGGTCTGCCGCGATGTTTTCGGACTGTCCCCAGCCTGAATGCGATGACTTTTATGCTGCCAACGTGAGTGGCCCGTGATGGACCTGATTCGGCGTTTGATACCCTAACCCCGAATGGCGACGCCGACTGTTATAGAACCCCTCGATATAGCGAACGATATCCTTCCGAGCATGCTTCTTGCTCGGATACGTCGTCCGATACACTCGCTCATTTTTCAAGGCAGCGAAGAATGATTCGGCCATCGCGTTATCCGGCTCTTCGGACATTCGGTGGGGGTCATGGGGTGAGTCCGCCGGCGGCGAGGAGCATGCGGAGCCGGTAGTTCTCTCGGTTTCGGAAGCCGCGAGCGAGGCGACGATGCAGCTCGATGATCCCGTTGATCGCCTCGGTGCCGCCGTTGTTTGCCCGGCTGGTGGTGAAGTAGGCGAGGAACGCTGAGCGCCAGCGTCGCAGGGTGCGGCCGAGGCGTGCGATCTCGGGGATCGGGCAGGTGTGGAACGACTCGATGACCTTCTCGGCGATCCGGCGTCCCGTGGTCAGGTCTCTCTGGTGGTAAGCAGCGCGGAGTTGTTGGGCGCACTGCCATGCGACGAACACCTCGTCGTGGGCCGGGTTCGCCTCGATCGCCGCGATGAGGCGGGCCTGCTGCTTCTCGGTCAGGTTCTCCGCCCCGGCGCGGAGGATGGTCTGGATCCCGTAGAGCGGGTCGCCGGTCCGTCCGCGATGGCCGAGGGTGTCTTGCTGGACCCGGCGGCGGACCTCGTCGACCGCTTGAGTGCCGAGCTTGACGACATGGAACGCGTCCAGCACGGCGGTGGCATCTTGCAGTTTGTCGTCGATCGCGGTCTTGTAACCGGCGAACGGATCCAGCGCCGCGACCTTCACCTGCTTGCGGAATGCGTCGCCACGTGCGCTGAGCCAGGTCGCGTAGGCCTTCCCCGACCTGCCCGGCACGAGGTCCAGCAGCCGGGCCCGCGTCTTCCCGGTGCTGTCGCGGGTGAGGTCGACCATCCCGGTCAGCTCCTTCGGACCGCGCTTGCGCGGGTCGACGTGATGCCAGATGTGCTCGTCAACGCCCAGCGTTGTCACGTTCTCGAACCGGGACTCATCGGCCGCGAGCTTCACAAGCTCCGGCTCGACGGCCCGCCACACCGTCTTCCACGACGTGCCCAGCTGGCGACGCAGTCCTTCGATCGTGGCGTGTTCGCGACGCAGCTGACCGACTGCCCAGACGACCGCGCGTCGGGTGAGTACCCCACGCGGGGCGACAAGAGACGGCAGCTGTTCCACGAACGTCTGCCGTGCACAGCCCGACTCGTCACACCGCCAGACTCGCTGCCGCCACACGATTCGCACCCGTGTCATGCCGGGCACGTCATGAAGCAGCCGGCGGCGACGTCCACGGCCGGTCGCGACGGTCCCGCACGACGGGCAACCGGCAGGCGCCGCAGGACTCGAGACCGTCACGATCAGTAGTCCGTTGCGGCGGTCCACGTGCTCGACATGGACGCCCTCGAGGCCGAGCAGGAGGTCACAGCGGGAACACGGGTCAGTGGCAGAGCGCGCGTCAGCGCACACCGAAGTAGGGTGAAGCACGTCGAGGTCCTCGTGATGGATCAGGTGGTTAGCGCTTCTGATCCTCCGGGACCTCGACCCCTACCCGTCGAACCTCACCCGGCGAGCCCTACCCCCACCGAAAGTCCGAAGAGCCCGTTATCCCAACATACACCAGTTCGCCCCATCGAGGAACGCATTCCGAGATCTTTCACCGACTTCCGAAAATCGCTGGACGTGTAGACACTTCCGCGATCGGAATGGAACACAGCGCCCTCCTCAATCGGTGTGCTCTCGGCGGCATTTCTGAGCGCCTGCTCGATCAACTCGGTCCGCATGTGGTCCTCAATGGCCCACCCAACGACTTTCTTTGAATAGCAATCGATGACGGTCGCGAGATACACGAAACCCTGCCAGGTGTGAATGTAGGTGATATCGCCGACGAATTTCCGACCCGGTCGGGTGGCCGTGAAGTCGCGCTCGACGAGATCCGGGAGGGCATGCTCCTCGCCATCCGTGGTTGTCGTGACTCGGAACGGTCGGGGCTGGCAGGCCACGAGCTTGTGCTCAGCCATCAGGCGGCGAACGAGCTCCGGGGAACAGTGCGTGCCAGCCTCGGCAAGGTCAGCGTGAATTCGCCGATACCCATACGTCCCGTCCGACGCTTCGAAGAACATTGTGATCTTCTCGACAAGTGCGTCTCGTCGCTCCTGCGTGCGAGTTGGCGTCGGGTCCCTCCAGGAATAGAAACCAGATTTCGAAACACCAAGCCAAGCGCACATTTTCGTGACGGAATGATTAACACTCGCGTCAATGGTCAGGGAGTCAATGTATTCATACTTGCTCACTACCGCTGCTCCCGCGCGAAGTAAGCCGTAGCTTTTTTCAGGAACGCGGTCTCCGCCCGTAGCTCCAGGACTTCCTTCTCGAGCTCACGGAGTCGCTCTCGCTCCGATCCACTCACAGGGAGTTCCGTGACCGGGTTGTCCGCCCGATACTTCGCGAGCCAATTCCGGAGAGTCTCCGCGCCCACACCATACGACGCTGCAACGTCCTTGATCGGTTTCGACGACGCGATCACCTCCTGACAGAGCTCGTCCTTAAATTCCTGCGTAAATCTTCTACGAGACATGAATTGCCCCTCCCGGCGACTTCCCTACCCAATTTACCGGGGAGCTACTGTCCGAGAACATAGCGGCAGCCCAGTCATCGCCAGCTACCACGACCTCTGGCACGTGGAGCAGTCATTCAGGATGTCCAAGACCGACCTCGCAGCCAGGCCGATCTTCCACCGCACACTCGACGCAATCGAGGCCCACCTCACCATCGTGTTCACCGCCCTGGCGAACGCCCGCGACCTCCAAGCCCGATCAGGATGGAGCATCCGCAAGATCGTCAAGACCCTCCGCCCGCTGCAGCACGTCACCATTAGCGTCGGCGACCAGGAACTACAAGCCCAACCCGTCATCCCCGAGGCCACCGCGAAGATGCTCAGAACTCTGGGGCACTAAAGAGGTCCAACTCAGGACGGATGGCGGAGCTGGACCTGCCCGCTGTGCCGTTGCTCGACATCATCGGGTCGAGGCAACAGTGACCGGCGCCCCACTTCACCTGGTGGGCCACTCCGCAATCGAGAGCGGGTTGTCGATGACCTCCACCTCCACCTGCGCATTCAGGTCCTGCATGCTTGCCGGGCCGTCCTGGTAGTCCTGGTTGACCGTCAGCGTCCAGGTGCCGGTGAACCCGTCGGACGGTAACAAGAAGCCCGTGCGCCACTACTCCTGGGCACCGCTTCTGACGCAACGCTCGGTGCCGAGGTCCGTCGTCCCGATGCCCGTGGCGGTGTGCAGGAGCGCGAAGTTTTGCCCGTCGCCCCGGTAGTGGCACTGCTGGTGCTCACTGTCGTTGGCGAATGTGTAGGCGATCTCCAGGAGCACCTGGTCATCGCCCAGCCGTGAATTGCCGTGGTTGTAGCCGATGAACGCCTCGTCGATCGTCCAGCTCACGTCCTCCAGTTCGACGGTGACGCCCACCATCTGCTCCTGGAAGTGCGGGAACTTCGACTTGAGCTCTCCCTCGTCGCCGAGGGGGACCACCGCTGCGTGCTGGCCCTCGTTGCCGAATCGGAGGGCTGCGCTCTCCAGAGAGAACGTGTCGACCTCCATCCCATCAACCTGGTACTCCAGTGCAAGATTCGCACGACCTCCCCCCGGCACTCCCGCGCCCTGGGGTGGGGAGCCGAATCCTTGGTGGAGGAGTCCGCTTTCGGGATCCACCCAGCTGAGGGTCGCCATGAGGTTGACCATGGACTGCGAATCGGTGGGATTGAAGGCTTCCACGTCGATGTCCACCTGCAGACCGTGGGTTCGCTGGGGCAGTCTGCCGGCCTCATCGTCCAGGTCCAGCACCCTGACCTCGCCAATGGTGTACTCCAGGCCACCGACGTACACGGTGGCGTCGATGGTGCGCGCAGGCAGGATGATGGCGTTCCCCCATCGGCGTCGTCCGCCGCCCCGGCCACTCCGTCGTCATCCACGTCGGAGTCGCCGGGGTTGGCGCCATCATCCTGCTGCGGCTGTTCCTGCTGGACAACAACGTCGTCGTTGGCCTCGGCAGGTTCCCCCAGGGCGTCGCCGGTTCCTGAACACGCGGCCAGGGCTGCGGCGACGAAGCCAATCGCCAGAGTGGAGGAGATTCTTGTGATTGATGATCTCGGTGAAGAAGGCATGCCGGGGACTCTAGGGAAGGGGCCTTTCACAAACCTTTCAGTCCTCCGTCGGCCGTCTGGTTCGGAGTGGATGTCGGGCTCGGTGGAGTGGATCGTCGTCCGACGCTCAGCTCTCGGCCAGCTCTCGGCGAAGCTTCTTGTTCGCGCTCTCCACCTTCAACCGGGACAGAACCACGGCCACGATGGCAAGAATGATGGCCGGCATCCACAGGTACATGAACTGGATCATGGTCACCGCCGATTCCGGCTGCACCTCCGCGCCGCCGACGTAGCCGCTCGCGGCGAGCAGCCATCCAGTCACGGCCACACCGATGCCACCACCGATCTTCACGCCCAGGGACGTGGCGGAGAACATCACGCCGTCGATGCGCTTCTTCTTGGTCATGAAGGTGTGCTCTGACGCTTCGGCGATGAGAGCATTCAACGTCCCCTGCAGCGGAGCCATCCCTATCGATCCCACGGCCGTGAACACCAGCATGAGCGGGATGCTGCCCATGAAGGCCGCAACGATCACCAGTGCGCGTCCAATGAACGCGATGATGTATCCGTACAGATTGACCCAATAGATCCCTCTGGCCCACTTCACCACGAATGGCGTCGCCAGCAATGTGAGGATCATCGGAACGTTGATCGCCCAGGCGAACGTACTGAAGTAGTTCGCATCCCCGAGGATGTAGGTCATGAAGTAGATCCCCATGCCCAGCATGGCCGTGACGAGCTGACCGAGGGTGAACACCAGCACGATCATCAGGTAGTACTTGTTCGCGATCAGCAGCTTGAGCGACGCAAGCAGGGTCGGCTTGTCCTCGGCGATCGTTTCCTGCTCTTCCTCAGCGTCCTCGTCCGGGCGAGCGTAGAGCACCTCGGGTGGCAGTTCCCGCACGGAGAACACCGAGATCGTGTTCACGGTCAGGCCCACGAGCGCGAAGATGATGGCCACGCTGCGCCACCCCTCTGCGCCACCGCCGAAGAACTGCACGAGGCCCACCGTGGACACCTGGATGAGGAGGCTCGTCCCGAAGGCGAAGACGAAACGGATGCAGCCCATCTGCACGCGCTCTTCGGCGTTCTTGGTGATCAGCGCCGTCAGCGCCGAGTATGCGATGTTGTTGGCCGTGAAGAAGACAGCATTGAGCAGGACGTAGGTGATGAAGAACCACGTGTACATCGCGAAGTCGCCGAGACTCGGTGGGACCGCGAAGATCGCGACGATCATGGCGGCACACCCGAAGTATGCCCAGAACATCCAGGGACGGGCCTTGCCCATCCTGGTGTTCGTCTTGTCGATCAGTGAACCGAAGAAGATGTCGGAGGCGCCATCGAAGATTCTCGAGACCATGATCAGGGTGCCGATGATGCCGGGGTTCAACCCCATCGTGTCGGTCAGGTAGATCATCACGAAGAATGCGATGAAGGCGTAGACGACGTTGCCGGCCACGTCTCCCGAGCCGTACCCGACCTTGTTGTACCACTTCAGGTACTTCTTCTCTGGCGGGTCGTCAACCACTGTCGCGGTGTTCTCGCTCATGCGTTGGCCTCGTTCCTGTGATGCGGGATTGTTGATTCAACGCTCGCCGAGGGGACGAGCGTGAGAGCAAACCGGAACTCCGGCGCGTCGAGCCGGTACTTCTCGAGAAGCTCCGGGCCGCAACTGTTCGAACCGATGCCGTTGTGGGCGTAGTCCAGGCACCACACCGTCTCGCCTGAACCGGTCAGATCCACATTGCGTCTCGCATCGGCCAGTTGTTCCTGCGTGTACGGCGAGACGTTGAAGCTGAACGTCTGGTCCCCCACTGCGGCAATGGCTCGCGCAGCGTCGTCATGGGCGATCACGTAGTCGCAATCGTGGTGACTGCCGTTCTCCTGCGGCCGCAGGTAGTCCACATGCAGCTCGGGCACCGAGGAGGAGTACCGCCCGTGGGAACTCGCCCGATGCTTGTCCGGGTAACTCTCGTGGGGGCCGCGCCCGTAGTACGTCACCTGGTCGAAGGCTCCGTCCAGGAACAGGCGCAGGCCGAACCGCGGGAACATGGGGAACTCGGGATCCTTGCGCACCGTCATGTCGACGTGGACCGCACCGGCGGGGCTCACGTGCCACACCGTCTCCAACGCCGCGATCCGCTGGACGGCCGGGGCGAGAAGTCCCATCGAGCTGGTGATCGTCACTCCATCCGGACCCACCGAGTACTCGGTGTCGTACGCGCGGGCGCGAGCGTGGGGGTACTGCGCCAGGTACCACTTCGCCTTGATGTACATGTCGTTGTCCGTCGGGGCCCGCCAGATGTTCACCTCCATCGGGCGCGTCAGCAGGGGCTCGCCTCCGACGTTCATGGTCTTGAACAGGCCGTCGGTTCGGTCCAGGACGTACTCGAAAGAAGCGCTACTGATCGTGATGAAGCGTTCATCGGCCTGCACGTCGAGCGCCGGCGGGTCCTGGTCGTCGGGCGGCAGGAGTTCAAGCGCCGTCTGGTTCCGCGGGTCCGCAACCTCCAGCGGCACCTCGTCGAAGCCCAGGACGTGACCGGCCGGCACCAGCTCCGTGGCCACGAGGGAGTGATAGGTGACCTTGAGGTAGCACCGTCCCGACGCGGGGACCGGGATGTGGCAGTTGACTGAGCCCGTGGCGCGCGGCGGGATGGTCGGCAATGACTCGATGGTCCCTTCCTCGATGAGCTCGCCGTCGCGCGTCACCTCGTAGCTGAGGCTCACGGTGCCGGCGAGATCGGTGAAGTCGAGGTGGTTGTGCAGCCGCAGTTCGCCGGTGGTCTGGTCGAAGCCCGCCACCCGGACGGGCCGGTGGACGTTGGCGAATTCCAGCAGGCCCACATGCGGTTGCCGGTCAGGGCTGACCAGGCCGTCCACGCAGAAATTGCCGTCGTGGATGATCTCGCCGTGGTCACCGCCGTAGTAGTAGATCGCACGACCGTCCTCGGTGGTCCCCTTGTGGACCGCGTGATCGCACCACTCCCACACGAAGCCGCCGCACATGACCGGATCGGACTCAACGACCTCGAGATAGTCCTGGAAATCACCCGGACCGTTACCCATGGCGTGGCAGTACTCCAGCAGCAGGAAGGGCTTGTCCGGCTGTGAATCGAGGTAGTCCTGCACCTCGGTCAAAGCGGGGTACATGCGGCTGTAGATGTCGATCACCGAGTAGTCGTACTTGCGCTTCTTGTCGTCGAAGAAGGAGCTTTCGTAGACGGTCAGGCGGGTGGGGTCGTAGTCCTTGGTCCAGCGCAGGGATTCCTCCAGGGTGATGCCGTAGGCGCACTCGTTGCCCGCGGACCACATCACGACGGAGGGACGGTTCTTCTCACGTCGCACGCAGGCTTGCATGCGATCCATCGTGGCCGGCAGGAAGTCCGGGTTGTCCGCGATGCGCTCGTTCCAGTGCAGTACCTGGTTGGGAAAGGACGGATCGGCCAGGTATTGGGCCTGCGTGCCGTGGCTCTCGTTGTCGGCCTCGTTCATGACGTAGAACCCGAGCTCGTCGCAGAGTTGGTAGAAGTAGGGCGAGTTCGGGTAGTGGGCGCTGCGGATCGCGTTGACGTTGTGCTGTTTCATCAACCTCAGATCCGTCATGAGTTGGTCCAGGCTGATGACCGGGCCCGTGACGGGATCGGAATCGTGCCGGTTGACGCCCCGGAACCTGATGTGGCGACCATTGACCTGCACCACGTTGCCGTTCGTCTGGATTTCCCTGACCCCCACGCGGTCCACGATGGCCTCCCGTTCGGTGGCGATGGTCAGCGTGTACAGGTACGGATCCTCGGCGTTCCAGAGGTGCGGGGTCGGGATCCCGAGCTCGGTGCCGTGGGTGAACTCGTCGTCGGCGGGGGCGTGTCGCAAGTCGGCCTCGGCGACGGGTTCCCCGTCGGCGTCGGTGAGCGTGATGCGGGTCGGGACGGGATCGCCGCTGAAGGATGCGCGGACGTGGACCACGGCACGATCCGGGTGGAGTTGTGTGGTGGTGAAGTAGTCGAAAACCGCCGATTCCGGGCGCTGCAGCAGGTAGACATCGCGGAAGATCCCGCTCGTGCGGAACTTGTCCTGGTCCTCAAGGTACGTGCCCACTCCCCACTTGAGGACGAGGACCGCCAGCCGGTTCGTCCCGGCGACGAGCAGGTCGGTCACGTCGAACTCGCTGGTGGCGTGGGAGATCTGGCTGTAGCCAACGTAGCTGCCGTTCAGCCACACGTAGTAGCAGGAATCGACTCCCTCGAAGTTGAGGTGGACCCGGGGCGCGTCCGGGTCCGGCGCGTAGTCGAAATCGCGGATGTAGGCGCCGCAGGGATTCTCCTGGGGCACGTGCGGGGGGTCGAGCGGGATCGGGTAGCGGATGTTGGTGTACTGGTGGGAATCGAAGCCCAGGTTCTGCCACACGCTGGGCACGGGCACCTCGCCATATGCGTCTGCCAGGTCATCACCGAGGTAGAACTGCTCCGGCACGTCATAGGTGCTCTCGAAGTACTGGAACCACCATGGGCCGTTGAGCATCTGGAGCCGGTCCGATTGCTCCCGATCCCCAACGAGCGGCCCCATGGGCCGGGATACCGGGACGTAGTACGCCCGTCGCGGCAGGACGCTTACGTTCACGACCTGCAGGTTCTCGTGATGACGGGGGGTGATCATGGGGAGCTCCTTTGCTTCCTGCCGGACGTGCGCCGCTGGGACCGCCCCCTCGACTGGGAGTCGGGTCCAGCGACTGACGCCGTACTTGATCATCAGTGGTACCATAGAGTCTGGCGCGGCGCCCGCTATTCAGAAAGTTCCTTGATCCCTTGTCAGACGGAGCTTGGCATGCTCACTCCAGCCGGGCATCGGCCACGGGATGAGGTTCGGTGGTGACGGTGACCACGACGTCGCCTGCCCGCCAGTCCACCTCGTTGCAGCGCCGTTCGAGTTCCTCCAGCCAAGCCACTTCCACCACCAGCCTGTCCACCTGCACGAAGACCTCCAGGTGCAGCACGTGGCCCTCGTCCCGAGCGCGGGTCTGGACGCCGACCACCCGCGGGTCATCCATGACGGCTGCGTTCACCTTGGCGATCACGGGGTCCACCTCCGAGTTGTCGAAGGTGGTGGGGCGGGTGTCCATCAGGTCGCGGATGGCGTTGGCGGTGTTGTCCCAGCCGTCTTTCGAGATGCTGATGGAGACCACGAGAGCGGCGACGGCGTCCGCCCACCAGAATCCCAACCCGATGCCGAGCACGCCAACAGCAGTGGCCAGACCGGTCAGCCAGTCGGCCTTGTTCATGTCCGCATCGGCGCGCAGGACCTTGTCGCTCAACTGCTCGGCATAGCGCAGCTTGATCCGGCCCATGATGACGGGCGTCACCCACTCCAAGGTCGACGGCCTCATCCGCAGGGCGGGGCTTCGCTATCCCACCGCAGATCTGCGCCGAATCGACCTCGTCGAGGAACGAGGCCTCGACCGCGGCGTGATCGCGCAGCTGGCGACGTGTTCGTTCATCGAACGCTCCCACAACGTCGTGTTCCAAGACTTCACCGGCTCCGGGAAGTCCTACCTCGGCTGCGCCCTGGCGAAACAGGCCTGCCTCCACCGGATCCGGGCCCACTACATCCGCATGCCCGACCTTGCCGAAGCTTGGCACCTGGCCCGGGACAAGCCGCAGGGGCAGATGAAGTTCCTCCGTAAATACGCGGCCTTCACCCTCCTTGTGGTCGATGAGTGGCTCCTTGACCCGCCCGATGAGAGCATGCGCAGCATGCTGCTGGAGCTACTCGAGCGCCGCTACGACACCACCTCCACGGTCTTCTGCACCCAATACGCGAAGAAGGACTGGCACCAACGCCTCGGCGGCGGAGTCCACGCCGACGCCATCATGGACCGGATCGTCCACAACACCATCTGGATCGACACCGGCAACCACAACATGAGAGAACACACCGCCACCAAGTAACTGGGCTGCCGCTATGTTCTCGGACAGTAGCTCCCCGGTAAATTGGGTAGGGAAGTCGCCGGGAGGGGCAATTCATGTCTCGTAGAAGATTTACGCAGGAATTTAAGGACGAGCTCTGTCAGGAGGTGATCGCGTCGTCGAAACCGATCAAGGACGTTGCAGCGTCGTATGGTGTGGGCGCGGAGACTCTCCGGAATTGGCTCGCGAAGTATCGGGCGGACAACCCGGTCACGGAACTCCCTGTGAGTGGATCGGAGCGAGAGCGACTCCGTGAGCTCGAGAAGGAAGTCCTGGAGCTACGGGCGGAGACCGCGTTCCTGAAAAAAGCTACGGCTTACTTCGCGCGGGAGCAGCGGTAGTGAGCAAGTATGAATACATTGACTCCCTGACCATTGACGCGAGTGTTAATCATTCCGTCACGAAAATGTGCGCTTGGCTTGGTGTTTCGAAATCTGGTTTCTATTCCTGGAGGGACCCGACGCCAACTCGCACGCAGGAGCGACGAGACGCACTTGTCGAGAAGATCACAATGTTCTTCGAAGCGTCGGACGGGACGTATGGGTATCGGCGAATTCACGCTGACCTTGCCGAGGCTGGCACGCACTGTTCCCCGGAGCTCGTTCGCCGCCTGATGGCTGAGCACAAGCTCGTGGCCTGCCAGCCCCGACCGTTCCGAGTCACGACAACCACGGATGGCGAGGAGCATGCCCTCCCGGATCTCGTCGAGCGCGACTTCACGGCCACCCGACCGGGTCGGAAATTCGTCGGCGATATCACCTACATTCACACCTGGCAGGGTTTCGTGTATCTCGCGACCGTCATCGATTGCTATTCAAAGAAAGTCGTTGGGTGGGCCATTGAGGACCACATGCGGACCGAGTTGATCGAGCAGGCGCTCAGAAATGCCGCCGAGAGCACACCGATTGAGGAGGGCGCTGTGTTCCATTCCGATCGCGGAAGTGTCTACACGTCCAGCGATTTTCGGAAGTCGGTGAAAGATCTCGGAATGCGTTCCTCGATGGGGCGAACTGGTGTATGTTGGGATAACGCGATGGCCGAATCATTCTTCGCTGCCTTGAAAAATGAGCGAGTGTATCGGACGACGTATCCGAGCAAGAAGCATGCTCGGAAGGATATCGTTCGCTATATCGAGGGGTTCTATAACAGTCGGCGTCGCCATTCGGGGTTAGGGTATCAAACGCCGAATCAGGTCCATCACGGGCCACTCACGTTGGCAGCATAAAAGTCATCGCATTCAGGCTGGGGACAGTCCGAAAACAGGCTCTTGGGACATTCGGTGGGGGTGAGGCGCGCCGGGTGATGGTTGGCGGGTAGGGGTCGAGGTCCCCGAGGATCAGTAGCGCTAACTGTCTGATCGATTCCGAGGACCTCGACGTGTTTCACCCTACTTCGGGGTGCGCTTCTGCGCGCTCCACTGCCTGCCCTTGCTCGCGCTGTGACCTGTTGCTCGGCCTCGACGGGGTCCATGTTGAGGCTGTCGAGCGGGACGACGGGGTTCTGACGGTCACGGTCTCGAGCCCGACGGTGCCGACGGGTTGTCCCTCGTGCGGGGTCGTCGCGATCGGTCGTGGCAGGCGGCGTCGGGTCCTGCACGATGTCCCCAGTGTTGGGCGGGTGCGGATCGTGTGGCGGCAACGCATCTGGCAGTGCATCGATAGCAGTTGCGATCGGAAGACGTTCGTGGAGCAGGTCTCGACGCTCGTCGCTCCGCGGGGGTCGATCACGAAGCGGGCGGTGGTGTGGGCGATTGTTCAGTTGCGGCGTGAGCACGCGACGATCGCAGGTCTTGCCCGCCAACTCGGGACGTCGTGGAAGACGGTGTGGCGTGCCATCGAGCCCGAACTTCAGCGTCTCGCGGCCGATGAGTCCCGGTTCGAGAACGTCACCACACTCGGGGTGGATGAGCACATCTGGCATCACGTCGACCCCCGCAGGCGTGGCCCGAAGGAGCTGACCGGGATGGTCGATCTCACCCGAGATGACCGCGGAAAGACGCGGGCTAGGCTCCTCGACCTCGTGCCGGGTCGTTCCGGGAAGGCTTACGCGACCTGGCTCGCTGAGCGCGGGGACGCGTTCCGCAAGAACGTGCAGGTGGCAGCGCTGGATCCGTTCGCCGGATACATGAGCGCGATCGATGACCAGCTCGAAGATGCGACCGCGGTCCTTGACGCGTTCCACGTCGTCAAGCTCGGCACCGCCGCCGTCGACGAGGTTCGCCGCCGTGTTCAGCAAGACACCCTCGGGCATCGCGGGAGAAAGGGAGACCCGCTCTACGGCATTCAGACGATCCTCCGCGCGGGAGAGGAGAACCTGACCGAGAAGCAACGAGCCCGCCTCGACACGGCGATCGGGGCCGACCCCGCCCACATCGAGGTGTTCATCGCGTGGCAGTGCGCGCAGGAACTCCGCTCGGCCTACCGCGCGAAGGACCTGGCCGAGGGGCGGCGGATCGCCGTGAAAGTCGCCGAGTCGTTCCATACCTGCCCGATCCCCGAGATCGCCCGCCTGGGGCGCACACTACGACGGTGGCGTGACGCGTTCCTCAACTACTTCACCACTGGGCTGCCGCTATGTTCTCGGACAGTAGCTCCCCGGTAAATTGGGTAGGGAAGTCGCCGGGAGGGGCAATTCATGTCTCGTAGAAGATTTACGCAGGAATTTAAGGACGAGCTCTGTCAGGAGGTGATCGCGTCGTCGAAACCGATCAAGGACGTTGCAGCGTCGTATGGTGTGGGCGCGGAGACTCTCCGGAATTGGCTCGCGAAGTATCGGGCGGACAACCCGGTCACGGAACTCCCTGTGAGTGGATCGGAGCGAGAGCGACTCCGTGAGCTCGAGAAGGAAGTCCTGGAGCTACGGGCGGAGACCGCGTTCCTGAAAAAAGCTACGGCTTACTTCGCGCGGGAGCAGCGGTAGTGAGCAAGTATGAATACATTGACTCCCTGACCATTGACGCGAGTGTTAATCATTCCGTCACGAAAATGTGCGCTTGGCTTGGTGTTTCGAAATCTGGTTTCTATTCCTGGAGGGACCCGACGCCAACTCGCACGCAGGAGCGACGAGACGCACTTGTCGAGAAGATCACAATGTTCTTCGAAGCGTCGGACGGGACGTATGGGTATCGGCGAATTCACGCTGACCTTGCCGAGGCTGGCACGCACTGTTCCCCGGAGCTCGTTCGCCGCCTGATGGCTGAGCACAAGCTCGTGGCCTGCCAGCCCCGACCGTTCCGAGTCACGACAACCACGGATGGCGAGGAGCATGCCCTCCCGGATCTCGTCGAGCGCGACTTCACGGCCACCCGACCGGGTCGGAAATTCGTCGGCGATATCACCTACATTCACACCTGGCAGGGTTTCGTGTATCTCGCGACCGTCATCGATTGCTATTCAAAGAAAGTCGTTGGGTGGGCCATTGAGGACCACATGCGGACCGAGTTGATCGAGCAGGCGCTCAGAAATGCCGCCGAGAGCACACCGATTGAGGAGGGCGCTGTGTTCCATTCCGATCGCGGAAGTGTCTACACGTCCAGCGATTTTCGGAAGTCGGTGAAAGATCTCGGAATGCGTTCCTCGATGGGGCGAACTGGTGTATGTTGGGATAACGCGATGGCCGAATCATTCTTCGCTGCCTTGAAAAATGAGCGAGTGTATCGGACGACGTATCCGAGCAAGAAGCATGCTCGGAAGGATATCGTTCGCTATATCGAGGGGTTCTATAACAGTCGGCGTCGCCATTCGGGGTTAGGGTATCAAACGCCGAATCAGGTCCATCACGGGCCACTCACGTTGGCAGCATAAAAGTCATCGCATTCAGGCTGGGGACAGTCCGAAAACATCGCGGCAGACCACACCGCACGCGCGAACAACGGCGGCACCGAAGCGATCAACGGGATCATCGAACTCCACCGCCGACTCGCCCGCGGCTACCGCAACCGCCACAACTACCGACTACGCATGCTCCTCGCCGCCGGCGGCCTCACCCCCTGACCCCCACCGAATGTCCCAAGAGCCCGAAAACATCGCGGCAGACCAGACCCCGGCACCCTGCATCGATTCCGGCTCCTCACTGAGCACGGCATCGCGAACGGTTACCTCCGCACCCCGCCCACCACCAGAGGACGATGACCCCATGACCATCAGCAACGACGCCCGCGACCGCCGGGAAGCCGTCCGAGGGAACGGCACCACCGGCGGCCAGTTCGGGCACCAGCAGCACTCTGCTCCCGGCCCGGGGCAGTTCGCCGCAGTTCCGTCCGCGTCCTCGCGAGCCGCAGAGCACCGGTACGAGGCGGCGATGGATCAGCTGCGCGCGCTCGACAACCTCGGCGAAATCGCGGACCCTGCGCGGAAGGCTGAGCTCACTCGCGAAGCGATCGCCGCGGCCGCCGCAGTTCACTACCCGACGGCCGACCGGGTCGCACTCACCTACGACAACGACGGCGGCAGCTACGCCCAGTTCGACCGGATCATGGACGCCAACGGCGACGTCATCGCGCAGGGGCCCGAGTACGACATCGACGAAGACAGCCTCGAGTTCAACGCGAAGATCGCGGACGCCACCAGCTACCACGGCATTCCGCTGGAGGGCACCTACGACCTCACCTGGCTGGCCAACGAGTACGACGACCGGAAGACGTTGCCGACGCGGGAGCAGGTCCAGCGCTTCGCCGCGAACCGCGGTCGAGCTGCGCGAGTCCGGGAAGCCGAGGACGCTGAGACCCGGTCAATGGCTGGCCGGCTCGTGAAAGATGCCCTGCCCACGGCCGCTCGCATCCACTTCTACGAGGACGGGTTCATCCGTAGCGTCGAGGACTCCTCCGGCGCCGAGATCTGGGACGACCAGTCGGCGGAATTGGAGGGCGACGTCGACCGACGGATGGTTGACGCCAACTCGCTCCTGCGGACATTCGAATGGAGAGGACGCGAGGAGGAACGAGAGCCGATGGAGCTCTAAGGGCCACTAGCGGACAGGTTCGCGCATAGGAGTAGTGCCAGCGACACGTCTGGACACGAGTTCCCGGAGGACAGTATGCCCGCTTCGAAGCCAGCTCCAACCATGACCGCGACTGCGGAGACCGAGTGGATCTCTCTGCAGCAGGCTGCTGAACGGATGCAGTGCGCAGTCAAGACCATTCGACGGCGCATCTCCGATGGAACGATTCGCGGTGTTCGGTTCGGGCCCCGGCTGGTCAGAGTGGATGCGGCCAGCTTGAACAAGGCGCCACGGGAGTTGCAGTACGTTGATCCGATGGACCGCTGAACTTCGACACGCGCGAGAGACAAGAACGGCCCCGAGAGATGCTCTCGGGGCCGTTTCCGTGTGTAGATGCACGCCCCGGTGCTGTTTTCCATATTGCACGTATATTGCACGCCGTGTTTTGGACAGCAAAAAACCCCTGGAGGACCAGGGGTTTTTCTAGTGGGCGATACTGGGATCGAACCAGTGACCTCTTCCGTGTCAGGGAAGCGCGCTACCGCTGCGCCAATCGCCCATTGCGAGGTGACGACGGGATTCGAACCCGTGTGGACGGCTTTGCAGGCCGCTGCCTCGCCTCTCGGCCACGTCACCGTGTTTTGGGTTGAAACCCGTGCAAACTCCGTTTGGTGTTTACCACCAGACTGACTCACACTCGAGCGGATGACGAGATTCGAACTCGCGACCCTCACCTTGGCAAGGTGATGCGCTACCACTGCGCCACATCCGCATTGCGCTTGTCTCGTGAACTTCCGTTCCGGCTTGACCAGCGCGAGAATGACTCTATAGGAACTCGGGTCGCGATACAAAATCCACCGGTGTAATTCGATGAAAGTCCCGGTCAGAACGGCAAGTCGCCGACGGGCAATCGGGTCCCTCCCCGCATCTAGGCCCAATGCAACGACTCAGGCGCGCCCACCCCGCCCGCGGTGGGCATCCGGATACCAGGCATTCGAGTTCGGCACCTCGATTCACCGACGCGACCGCGTCTCGCATCCAGGGGTGCTCATGGAGTTCCTGGATCTATGGCATGATTACTTCTCGTCGCGGGTGATTGGCGCAGTTGGTAGCGCGCTTCCTTCACACGGAAGAGGTCGTGGGTTCGAGTCCCGCATCACCCACCGCGAGAAAGGCCTGGTCCCGTCGCAAAGCTGGCTCCGGGCCTTCACTCTTTCTCGGTTGCCACTGGGACAAACGTGGGACAAGCCCCGAACAGGGACACAGCGCATCTTCCTGGTCCGGAGACGCCGCCGCATCAGCCGAAGGCACGGAGTTGCATCTTGGTGCGTGCGCTTCCTTTTCGACGACCTCGCCTTCACCAGCTAGGGGCAGATCTACTTCCAAACTGCTCCGAGATCGATTGACCTCGATCACGCCTTTCTGAGGCAGGTGCACGGCCTCTGCGGGGCTGGGGATCCCGGAATGCTGTTCCTTGTAACGGGCACGCACACTGGCTCGATCCCAGTGCGCGTCTCTCTCTGGGACAGCGAGCCGGACCTCGGAGACTGGCCCGAGATCGTCGAAGCATCGCCGATTCCACACGGGGATGGGGGCCTCTGGCCCTGGGGCGAGACCCCTGTTGTCGAGTTTCCATTGCCAGCGGAGAGCTACCGAGTCCGATGGAATAGCCGCGCGATGGACGAAGGGGCGGCGGATGCGGACGTCGAGTTCGGAGATCCGTCGCCCGACAGCTACGAGCTGATGCTCTGGCCGGCTCCCGTCGCGCCAGAACGCATCATCAGACAAGACTCGATCCAGGCCGCATGTTGGCATCCGAGGGCTTCGCCAAAAGCTGACGCAAAGGGTGGCACATGTGGCGCGCGTGAGGGGCCCGGTTGGCGAAGCTTGAGCGTCGCCAACCGGGGGTTCCTGCTAGTCCGACTTCGCGGCGTCCGGTGACTGCGAGGCAAGATGCCGCGGGCTGTCCGGGTTCATCAGTGAGTGCCTGCGGCCGTAGGTGAAGTAGATGATCAGGCCGATCACGAGCCAGCCGCCGAAGCGCAGCCACGTCTCCCAATGCAGCTGGAGCATCAGGAAGCCCGATGCAAGCATGCCGAACGCGGGCACCAACGGCATGAGCGGCAGACGGAAGGTGCGCGGAGCGTCCGGTCGCTTGTACCTGAAGATAATGACGGACAGGCACACGACGACAAACGCGGCGAGGATGCCGATGTTGGTGAGGTCCGCGACGGCCTTGATCGGGAATACGCCAGCAAGCAGCGCCGAGGCGACGCCGGCGATCCAGGTGACACGCTGTGGGGTGCCGCTCTTGTCGGTCTTGGCGAACCAGCCGGGGAGTAGCCCATCACGGCTCATCGAGAACCAGACCCGGGTGACGCCGAGGAGGAAGGTCAGCATCACGGTGAGGATCGAGAGGACCGCGAAGACGGAGATGATGGTTGCGATCACCGGCAGGCCGACGCTGTTGAACGCTCAGGCGAACCCGGCCTTAGGGTCGATCTCCTCCCAGTTCTGCATTCCGGTCAGGACCAATGTCGCGGCGACGTAGAGCAGCATCGCGATGATCAACGACAGGATGATGGCCTTCGGCATGTGCTTCTTGCCGTCCTTCGCCTCTTCGGCGGCGGTACTCATGGCGTCACAGCCGAAGACCGCGAAGAAGACGGTGGCTGACCCGGCGAGGACGGCGCCGAACCCACTTGGCATGAACGGGTTGTAGTTGTTGGCGTCGATGTAGAAGACCCCGAGGCCGATGAAGAACAGAATCAAGAGAACCTTGATGGCAACCGCGACGAGCTCGAAGCGCCCGAAGGCCTTGGTGCCGCGCGACAGGATCCACGTCACGAGCAGGCAGACTGCGATTGCCGGGATGTTGACGATGCCACCCTTGCCCTCGTCGGCCGTGGAGGTCATCCAGACCGGCATGTGGATGCCGATCCCGGAGAGGAACGCGTCGAAGTAGCCGGAGATGCCGATCGCGACGACGGCCACGATGGCGATGTACTCAAGGAGGAGGTCCCAGCCGATGAACCAGCCGATGACTTCGCCGAGCGCCACGTATCCGTAGGTGTACGCCGAGCCGGCTCGCGGGATCATGCCGGCGAATTCGGCGTAGGACAGGGCTGCGGCGGCCGACGCGAGGCCGGCGATCAGGAAGGAGATCAGGACCGCAGGCCCTGCTCCTGGTGTTCCTTCGCTGCCTGCCGCCACGAGTCCGGCAAGGGAGAAGATGCCGACGCCGATGATGCCGCCGACGCCGATCGCCGTCAGTTGCCACAGCCCGAGAGATTTGAAAAGGCCGCTGCCTTGCTCTCCTCCTCCATGTCATCGATCGGCTTCCGCCTCATGATGGACCGAGACAAATCTCGTTCGCTCATTAGATGCTCCTCGATAGACGCCGCGGCCACCACTGCCCTGTGGTGGTCGATCCGGCATGCTCAGTATGCGAGTGGAAGCACCGCAGTACGTGTGAATGATGCTTACGAGTACCCGCCAGATGTCGCGAAGATTGCGCACTGACGCAGGTCTTGAGTGTCGCTTCGCCGCCGCCTGGTTCGCCCGGCTAACGTCGGGGCTGTGACGACTCGCCCCATCCTTGCCGTGGACAGCTAGACCGACACCCGCGATACGCTGCACCGTTGGCTGCAGATCGTTGGCAAGATCCGCATGGTGAGCACGCCCCACGTGAACCACTGGTGGAACGTCACGCTGCACGTCACACCCCGAGGCCTCGGGGCCGGGCCTCAGGTGGACGGCGACGCTATCTTCGACATCGAGTTCGATTTCGTAGAGCACAAGCTGGTGATTAGGCACAGCGACGGCGGTCAGCGTGTGCTCCCGCTCGTGCCCATGACGGTCGCGGACTTCGCGGCGAGGCTCTTCGAGCAGCTCAGTGAGCTCGGACTCAACCCGCGCATCCACGGGGCACCGAATGAGGTGGAACTCGCGATCCCGTTTGCTGAGGACACAACGCACGCCAGTTAAGACGCGGATGCGGCGCACGCCTTCTGGCGCCAGCTCGTGGACGCGGATCGGGCACTCACGACGTTCCGCTCGGGCTTCACTGGAAGGGTGAGTCCCGTTCACTTCTTCTGGGGCGCCATGGACCTCGCCGTGACCCGATTCTCCGGGCGCGAGGCGCCCCTGCATCCCGGTGGGGCACCGAACTGTCCGCACGAGGTCATGGTGGAGGGGTACTCGCACGAGATCTCGAGCGCGGGGTTCTGGCCGGGTGGCGGCGCCGAGGGCGCCTACTACTCGTACGCGTAGCCCGTTCCAGAAGGGTTTGCCGACGCGAGGGCTCCGGAGGGTGCCTACTGGGATGCTGCGCTCGGTGAGTTCCTCCTGCCGTACGAGACCGTCCGGCTGGCCGCTGACCCAGATGCGCTGGTGCAGAGCTTCCTGGCCGCCACGTACCGTGCCGCGGCGGACCTCGCAAGCTGGGACGCAGTCTCCGACTCGCGGTAGCAACCGGGCCATGTGCGTCTCGAGGTGAGCCTGCTGACCTACCTCCTGGACCCGTTCTCGCGTCGCTGATTCCAGTACCGGTAGACGAGCTCCGGGTACTCGGCCATCACGTCGACGTCAGCGACAAGCTGCTCGAGTCGAGACTCGTATCCCTCTGGGGTGAGGCCGAGCCTGCGGATCTTGTCGAGCTTCGGAAGGTCGCGGCCGGGATTGGCGGCCTCGAACTCCAGGAGCGCCCTTGCTCGTGCGTTGATCATCTCTGCAGAGTAGGTGAGGACATAATGAGTCGCAGAAGTCTTGATTTTGGACTTCCGACTCTGTAGTGGGATGGCGGAGTACGGGTCAGCCGGCCACTGGGCGGATGCCGACGAACTGCATCCGGTCTTCGCCGTAGAAACACGACTGGAGTGCAAAATCGCCTTGGAGCCCGACAAGCGCCTCGGTTGTCTCCCAATGCTTGGCCGTGTTGCGCACATCGACGACCTCGAATGTGCCCGGCTGGCCCTCAACCTCGAACTGGGTGCCGATCTCCCAGTTCAGGACGACGTCTCCGCCGCAGTTGTTGTGTGCCGCATACACCGCGGGAACGCCGACGGTGTTGCGGTAGCTCGCCATCTCGATGAACGAGCCGTCGCACGCGTCGAGCTCCGTCGTCCCGCCCTCGGCACCGAGGCGGACGGAGGGCAGTTGCACCTCAGCCGCAACGTCGTTGACCGCGGCCTTGACCTGCCCGTATCCGCGCTCGACGGCCGTGGGCGCGAAGAGCGACATCGCGAGGACGATGGCACCACCCAGGATTAGGGTCGTCCCGAACACGCCAAGGAGGACGTTCCCGACCGAACGTCGACGGCGTGGCCTCGTCGCAGCTCGGGCGTGGGCTGGCGGCGCGGGCCGGGTGCTCGTCATAGACAGAGGTCTCCTCGTGGTCGGGCGAATCAGATTCTCCAACAGCACCTTATGGGCTGCGTGTGAATGGATGCATCGCCGTTGCGACCTCCAGCGGGGAGGCACTCAAGTTTGTCTCGGCTGATCTGCGTACGGTCGGAGCATGTCAGATCAGCGAGCGACCCCAGAGCACGAGAACGACACCACCCTCGAAGACACGAACAAGCGACTGGAAGCCGAATCGATCCAGGGCCTCGGCACCGGCGAGCCGAACCAGGAGCGGCCGGACCAGCCACCGACCCAGGTTCGCGACGACGCGGCGCAGCACCGTGACGACACGATTCCGCCCGCGGGCGTCAACGGCTGAGCGGACGAACGGGCCGGGTTCGCTACGTCGGGCCCGGCCTTCGTCGTGCTAGGCGCGCGTGCCGTACGATCAGACGCTTCTGCGAGGCGTCATGTCAGCTGCCCTCGGGCACGACATCAGCCGGTGACTTGTCCGGCCGCCACCCACGCCAGCTCGGGTGCCGCAGTCGGTAACCGGCCGTCCACTCCGCGAACTCAACCTCGCCGACGAGTTCAGGTTCGACCCAGACGGCGCCACGCGCATCGGCCGCTGGGACGTCCACGAACGGTGAGGAGTCGCGGGTCAGCGGCTCGAGGCGGGTCGACGCGCGTTCGAGGTCGCGGTTGCTGAAGCCTGTCCCGACACGACCGACGTAGCGGAGCCCCTCGGGACCGGGAATTCCAAGGAGCAGGGACCCGATACCGTGCGACCGCCGTCCTCGCCCCGGGCGCCACCCACCGACCACCACTTCCTGGGACCTGTGGTGCTTGATCTTGACCCAGCTCTCCGAACGCCGACCGGGGCGGTAGGTGCTCTCGAGCCGTTTGGCAACAATGCCTTCGAGCCCGAGATCAGCGCTGCTCCTGAGCGCAAGTTGGGCGTCCCCGCTGATCGTCGGTGGGACGCGAAGCCGCTCCTGCTCGTTGACGGTCTCGAGGAGCAGCGCACGTCGCTCCGCGTACGGTCGCGCCAGCAGGCTCTCGCCGTCCACCTCCAGCAGGTCAAAGGCGAAGTAGTGCACAGGCACGTCCTGGACGCCTCGCTCGACGTCCCGGTTCGAGCGCAGACCCATCCTCGTCTGCAGCCGACCGAAGTCGGGCCGGGAACTGCCGTCGAGGGCTACGACCTCTCCGTCGAGCACCGCCGAGCGTCCGGGCATACTGGCGCGGAGCGCATCCGCGACCTCCGGATAGGCCACCGTCACATCGGTGCCGTTCCTCGTGACGAGTCGCGCTCGGTGCGCATCGAGCGACGCCACGATGCGGATGCCGTCCCACTTCATCTCGAAGGACCAGGCGTCCTCCTCCTCGAACACATTCGTCTCGCGCGTCGTCGCGAGCATCGGCGCAACCGAGGCGCTGTGGTGCGTGGGCCGCTGCGATTCGCCCCGTGGCGAGGTTGTCGTCTTCACCGTCGAGGTCGCGACGTCCATCCGGTGCAGCAGCCAGGTGCTCTTCTTGTCGCCGCTCCCCCGCGTGCGGATGAGCGCCAGGCGCGTCGGCCCACCGAGCCCGCCGGATTCAGCACCGTGGAGGGTGACGATGACTTCCTCGCCATCGCGCCACTTCTCGAGCTCGTAGGAGCCGGAGTCCCAGATGTAGACCTCGCCTGCCCCGTACTCCCCCTTTGGGATCGTTCCCTCGAAGGAGCGGTACTCGAACGGGTGGTCCTCAGTCTGGATGGCGAGATGGTTCTTCTTCACATCCGTGGGGATGCCCTTGGGTACCGCCCAGGAGACGAGGACTCCGTCGTGCTCGAGCCTGAAATCGTAGTGCAGGCGACGCGCGTGGTGCTCCTGGATCACGAAGCTCCGCCCTGAGGAGGACAACGGGGCACCGGCAGGAACGGGCTCGGTCGTCCTCGCAGAATCTCGCATCGACCGGTAGCGCGCCAGCCTGTCCTCGCGTGCGGCGTCCGCGACAGCGGCCAACGGGTCTGGCCGAGTGCGCATTCGCTTGAGCACCTCCTCGTATTCGAGGTGACGGAGCCTGGCGGAGGCGAGCTCGTGCCAGGTGCGCGGCACCGCCACTGTCGGGCGCACCCGGCCACGCAGCGAGTACGGCGCGATCGTCGTCTTCGCTGCGTTGTTCTGGCTCCAGTCAACAAGCACCTTGCCTGCTCTGATCGACATCTTCATCTCGCTCACTACGAGGTCGGGGTGGTCGGCCTCGAGCGACCGCGCGAGTTCGTGCGCGACACGAGCGACCTGGTCGGACGTGTGCGTTCCGTCGAGGGCGGCATAGAGGTGGATGCCCTTGCTCCCACTCGTCACTGGCACCGGGTCAAGCCCATGCCCTGCAGGATGCTGCGGGCCAGTCGCGCGACCTCGGCGCATTCCGTGAGCCCGACGCCGTCGCCCGGGTCGAGATCGAGTACAAGCCTGTCGGGGTTCCGCGGGACTCCGTCCGATCCGAAGCGCCATTGCGGGACGTGCAGTTCCAGAGCCGCGACCTGGGCGAGCCACGTCAAAGCGGCGAGGTCTCGCACGAGCGGATACTCATTCGTGTGGTCGCGGTGCTCGATCCTCTGCCGCGGCACCCACTCGGGTGCACTCGCCTCGAGGTTCTTCTGGAAGAAGGCCTTCCCCGGGTGCTCCATCGTCCCGACTCCGTCGACCCACCGCTTGCGTGTGACCGGGCGCTGCTCCAGGTGCGGGATCAGGAACCGCGCGATCTCCGCGTAGTAGGCGAGCACATCCGCCTTGGTCGTGCGGGTCTCTGGGTACAGCACCTTGTCGAGGTTCGTGAGCGTCACGCGGTGACCATCAACCGTCACCGTCTGCTTCGAGGTCGCCATCGGCCAAGGATGCACCTCACGCCTGAGGCAATGAGCGGCGAACACTCAGCGACGAATCGGCCCGGCGACCGCCGTCTCGGCTGTACTTGGTGCATGAGATCCATCTGGAAGGGCTCCATCGCGTTCCGGCTCGTGAACGTGCCCGTCAAGCTGTACAGCGCGACCGAGGACCACGACGTGCACCTGCATCAGGTTCACGACAAGGACGGTGGGAGGATCCGCTACCAACGCCGCTGTGAGGTGTGCGGCAAGGTGGTCGACTACGAGCACATCGACAAGGCGTACGCGGACGACGACAGGACCGTGGTGCTGACCGACGAGGACCTGAGCTCGCTCCCAGAGGAACGCAGTCGCGAGATCGACGTCGTCGAGTTCGTGCCGAGTGACCAACTGGACCCGATCATGTTCGACCGAAGCTACTTCCTCGAACCCGACTCGACGTCGGCGAAGGCCTACGTCCTGCTCAGGCGAACGCTCGAGAAGACCGACAGGACCGCGATCGTGCACTTCTCGCTCCGCCAAAAGTCGCGCCTCGGGGCGCTTCGAACGCGCGGCGACGTGCTCATGCTGCAGTCGCTGCTGTGGGACGACGAGGTTCGCGAGGCGAGCTTCCCGGCACTCGACGAGCGCGTCCGAATCTCCGCGAAAGAGCTGAAAATGTCGGCGTCGCTTGTCGACTCGTTCGCAGCCGACTTCGCGCCGGACCGTTTCACCGACGACTACCAGGAGCAGCTGCAGCAGCTCATCGACGCGAAGCTCGCGGAGGGTGACGCCCTGGACACGGCAGCGACGTTCGGCGAGTCGGGAGACGACGAAGAGGCCGGAGGCGAGGTGATCGACCTCATGGAGGCGCTTCGCCGGAGCATCGAAAGCGGTAAGAGGTCGAGTGCTGCCGAGCCGAGCACGAAGAAGACCGGTGCGAAGAAAACCGGCGCAGAGAAAACCGGCGCAGAGAAGACCAGCTCGAAGAAGACGAGCGTCAAGAAGACGAGCTCCAAGAAGACGGACTCCGAGACGACCAGCGCGACCAAACCCAAGTCGAAGAAGTCACCCGCCAAGAAGGCATCAGCGACGAAGAGCGCCAAGAGCGCGTGAGCGGTTCACCCGTTCACCGGGTGTTTACGCGGAGGCAGTCCCTGGGCGACACCCGGACGGTACGGTGACGGCGATCCCGTTAGCCACGCACGCCCCAGGAGGACACACGTGACTCGAACTTGGCAGAAGCTCCTCGCGGTGGGAACCGCGACGACGCTTGCCGGAGGCGGCCTGCTGGTCGCCGCAGCGCCCCCGACCTTCGCAGCTCCGAGCGGCACCGAGCTGGTCATCAACGAAGCGTACGGCGGAGGTGGCAACGCAGGCTCGCTGTACACGAACGACTTCGTAGAGCTCTTCAACCCGAGCTCCGCGGAGATCAGCGTCGAAGGCTGGTCTGTCCAGTACTTCTCGGCGGGCGGCAACCTTGGCGGCATGGCGGAACTCACAGGGTCTGTTGCGCCGAATACGCACTACCTCGTTTCCCTCGCGGCGGGGAGCAGCGTTACCGGTGCACTCCCGGCCCCGGATGCGACTGGTGAGATCTCTATGGGCGCGCGAGGTGGAATCGTTGCCCTCGCGAGCACAACCGACACGCTGACGCTGCCAGGGGCGGGCGGCGTGGCCACAGACGGCCTCGTAGACCTCGTCGGCTACGGCGGCGCGAGCGCGTTCGAAGGCTCTGCTCCTGCTCCCGAGCTCAACAACTCTCTCAGCGCGCAGCGTTCCACCACCGGGCTCGACAGCGATGAGAACTCCGCCGACTTCGTCGCCGCTACACCGACTCCGGAGAATTCGTCAGGTGGACCGACCACAGCACCCGAGCCGACCACAACGTCGACCCCGACGGTGCTTCCGGCGACCGAGCTCGTCTCGATCGCGGAGATCCAGGGCTCCGGCTCTGCGTCGCCGCTCGTGGACCAGACCGTCACTACTGAGGGCGTCGTCACCGCCGTGTATGCCGAGGGCGGACTCGGCGGTTTCAACATCCAGACTCCCGGTTCGGTGGACCCGAGCACGCACAGGGCGTCGACTGGGGTCTTCGTGTACGGCCCCGCGGCCGCGGCGCCGGTCAGCGTCGGCGACCGAGTGGCGGTGACCGGACGCGTCAGCGAGCGATTCGAGTCGACGCAGATCAGCGCGAGCAGCGTCGAGCAGCTTGCTGGCGGCCCCGAGCACGTCGTCGAGCCGGTGTCGGTCGCGTGGCCGGAGACGGACGAGGAGCGTGAGCGCTACGAGGGGATGCTCCTCGCGCCGGCAGGCACTTACCGGGTCTCGGAGAACTACGCCCTCAACCAGTACGGGGAGGTCGGTCTGTCGGTGGGCGAGCGTCTGCTCGTGACGCCCACCGAGGTGGGCGAACCCGGCAGCGCCGAGGCGGTCGCTCAGGCTGAGTACAACGAGGCGCACAGCGTCATCCTCGATGACGGTGCGTCGACCGACTTCCTGCGCCGCGAGGGCGGGAGCATGATCAACGCGGACATCCCACTTCCCTACCTGAGCATCGAGACCCCCGTCACCGTTGGCGCGACGGCTACCTTCACCGAGCCCGTTGTTGTCCACTACTCGTTCGACAGCTACCGATTCCAGCCCGCGACGACACTCACGGGCTCAGACACGGCACCCGTCAGGTTCTCGGATGCCAGGGAGACGGAACCCGAACCCGTCGGCGGAAACCTGCAGCTCGGCACCTTCAACGTCCTCAACTACTTCACGAGCCTCGGCGTCGACTACTGCGCCCCAGACCAGAGCTACACGGACAGAGACGGCAACCCGATCAGCGCCAACGGGTGCCTCCCGCGCGGAGCCTGGGACGAGGAGAACCTCGCCAGGCAGGAGGCGAAGATCGTCGCCGCCATCAGCCAGCTCGACGCTGACATCGTCGCCCTCGAGGAGATCGAGGACTCGTCAGACTTCGGCAAGGACCGCGACGCGGCACTCATCGACCTCGTCGCAGCGCTCAACGAGTCCGCGGGCACGCTGCGATGGGCCCACGTGCCATCGCCCGCCGAGGTGCCATCAACCGGCGACGACGTCATCCGGACGGCGTTCATCTACCAGCAGGCGAACGTCGAGGTGGTGGGCTCGTCGACCATCCTCGATGATCCCGCGTTCATCAACGGGCGTGCGCCGCTCGCCCAGACATTCGCCGACCCGACGACGGGTTCTGAGTTCATTGTCGTCGCGAACCACTTCAAGTCGAAGGGTGGATCCGGGGACGGCGACAACGCTGACAACGACGACACGGTGGGCCCAGCCGGGGCTGTCGGGGGCTGGAACGGCGACCGGACGCGCCAGGCGCAGGCTCTTGTCGGCTTCACCGACGCGCAGCGCGAAGCGCACGCAACCGACCTGGTGTTCCTGACCGGCGATTTCAACAGCTACTCGCAGGAGGACCCCATGCGTGTCCTCGCCGACGCCGGCTTCGAGAACCTCGGGGATGCGCGTAACCGGACCGCGGGTGAGCCGGGGGTCGTCGGCACCGAGTACTCGTACAACTTCGACGGCGCCGTCGGCTCCCTCGACCACATCCTGGCCAGCGGGGCGGCGGCCGATCAGGTCACGGGCGCTGACGTGTGGACGATCAACGCCTACGAGCAGGTGGGCATCGAGTACAGCCGAAACAACTACAACGTCACGCAGCTGTACTCAGTGGACGTCTCCCGTTCCTCTGACCACAACCCGTTCCTCATCGGACTCGACTTCACGGGCGAGCCGACGCCAACTCCCACGTCGACTCCGCCGCTCGAACCGGCCCCAACGGAGACCTCAGCACCGGAGCCAACCCCGACCTCGACCGAGGGAGCTGGGCCCGGCGTGTCGCCGACCATGAGCGCAACCCCGCCAGCCGCGGGCGAGCCAAGCGGCACCCCAACTGGCGTCCCGGGAGCTGATGGTGGAATGCTCGCGACCACGGGCGCCGAGCTCGGTCTGCTCCTGCCGTTCGGCGGCGCAGCGCTTCTGCTCGCGGGCACGCTCGCCCTCCTCGTGAAGCGACGCGCGGACCAGGCCTGAGCTGATCGCGCGGAGCGAGCCCTGACTCGCCCCGAGTACCTGACTCGCCCCGAGTACCTGACTCGCCCCGAGTACCTGACTCGCCCCGAGTAAGATGACCGGCCGTGGTGCGCAAGCGCACCACGGCCGGTCATCTACGTTCGGGGCTGGCCTTGAGCGTCAGGTACCCGAGTCGCTGTCTGACCCCTCGGAGGGCGTCGGCTCCCCCGTCGGCTGCGGGTCCGTGGGCTCATCGGTCGGCTCAGGAATCGGAGGCTGCGTCGGAGGTGTCGTCTCGCCGGGTGTCGTGGTGGCCGCACCACCAGAGCCGTCGGGGACCGGCTGGCCAGTGAACGCGGGCGGAACGGGCGTCGATGGCTGGGGGGCCTGCGTCGCGGTGTCGTCGCCCGAGTTGTCGACGGGCTGCTCAGGCAGGGTGGTGTCGTCATCCTGCTGCGAGTCCACAGCCGCGCTGTGCGAGCTCTGCGCGGCGGTCGCCTGGCGCACCAGGGCGGAGATGCCGCTCGTGCGCTCCCGGTCGTCGCCGGCATCCGCCAGCTCGATGAGCGCGGCGTCGTAGGCGGTGAGGATGTCCGCAGCCGCGAGCGTGACTTGCAGGCGGTGCTCACGCCCAAGCGAGAGCGTGCTCGTCGCCATCCCCCCTACCGCGTTCTGCAAGGCCGTGTAGGAGGTTTGGAGCGCATCCGGCTCGGTCGACGTCGCGCTCAGCGCGTCCTTGACCTGCCGGAGGGCGTCCTCGAGAGCTGTCTTCTGCGTGCTGCCCACCCGCTCGGCAGGCAGGCTCGCGAGCGGCTGCGCGAGCATGTGCAGGTTCACGACGTCGCTCGAGCTCGCGCTGGTCGTCGCACCAGCAGTCTCGGGAACCGCGACGGTATCGATGGGAGACGCGACGTCTCCACCGTGGCCGTTCGTGACGGTCAGGGCCGCGACGACTGCACCCACGGCGATGACGCTCATCGTCGCTGCGGCAAGCTCACCTGGGCGCTTCTTGACGAACGCCAGTATGGCGTTCGAGGTCTCCCCGTTCGACATACGGCTCCTCTAAGACGTGCTGCTGGGACGCGCTGAAGCGCACAGCTCTCTCAAGGGTAGGGCGATCAGGGCGAATGTCGAAGTCAGAACTGCCCAGGCGCTCAGGAAACTCAGAGCCACACGAAGTGCACGAAGATGGAGACGGCGAGGATCGTGGTGGCGACAATCGCGCACATGAGCTCGATCACCATGCCGAGGCCGAGGGCCTTGACCGCCGTCCAGCTCGAGTCGAGCGCGGCATGGAACTCTCGGACTCTGTAGTACTCGGATGCGACAAGTCCCACCGCGAAGCCGATCGGGAGCCCGAACGCAGGGAGCACTAAGAGCCCGACGATGCCGACGCCGAGTCCGATGAGCACCGAGCGATTCGGGACCTGCTTCTTCCGCAGGCCTCGACCCGTGAGGACCCAGCCGATGATCATGCCCGTGATGAGGAGCGCTGCCCCGATCCCGAAGGCCACCCACACTGGCCAGTTGCCCGCGAAGATCGCCCAGACGAGGAAGCCGACGACGATCGTGATGCTGCCCGGCAGTACGGGGACGATGATCCCGATAATCCCGACGATGGCGAGGACCATGGCGACGATGGCTGCGATCACGGGTGCGCTCATGCCTCAACCGTACTGGGTCGAGGACCGACCGGACTGGGTGGGCCCGCCGAGCACGGCTGGGAGCGGCAGACGAGAACGGGGGCCGTGCATCCACGAGAGTGGATGCACGGCCCCCGAAGGCTGTCCGCGTGATCAGCGGGACAGCGCGTAGCCGGTCTCGCCGTGCACGACCACGTCGACGCCGGCCACTTCGTCCTCGTGGCGCACCCGGAAGCCGATGGTCTTCTGGATGGCCCAAGCCACGAGGAAGCTCACGGCGAACGAGTAGAGGAGGACGCCAAGGGAAGCGATGAGCTGGACGATGAGCTGCTCGAATCCGCCACCGGTGAAGAGTCCGGTGTCGAAGGCGAAGAGTCCAGGCCAGATGGAGCCGACGAGGCCGCCGACGAGGTGCAGGCCGACGACGTCGAGCGAGTCGTCGAAACCGAGCTTGAACTTCAGCTCGATGGCGAAGGCGCAGAGCGCACCGGAGACGAAGCCGAGGAGGAGTGCCCAGCCTGGCGTCAACACTGCACAGGCGGGCGTGATGGCGACAAGACCAGCGATTGCACCGGATGCGGCACCGATCGAGGTTGCTTTGCCGTTGCGCAGCTTCTCGACGATGATCCAGCCGAGGATACCGGCGGCTGGGGCCGCGATGGTGTTGATGAAGAGGAGGCCGGGACCGGGGAACTCAGTGCCTTCAAGGTCACCCCAGGCGGCGCCGACGTTGAAGCCGAACCACCCAAACCAGAGGATCGCGGTACCGAGCAGAACAAGCGGCACGTTGTGCGGCTGCGTGATGCCCTTGGCGAAGCCGACTCGCTTGCCGAGGACAAGTGCAAGCGCGAGGGCAGCAGCACCGGCGTTGATGTGGACGGCGGTACCACCGGCGTAGTCGATGACCTCGACGCCCTCGAAGCCGAGCTGCGTGCCGAGCTGCATGATCCAGCCGCCACCCCAGACCCATGCCGCGACCGGGAAGTACACGAAGGTCGCGAAGATACCGGCGAAGAGCATCCACGAGCCGAACTTGGCGCGGTCGGCAATCGCACCGGAGATGAGGGCCGTCGTGATGATGGCGAACGTTCCGCCGTAGGCCGCGCCGGCAGTCGCGTTGCTGTCCTGGATGAGGTTCGTCAGTGCGAAGTCAGAGAACGGGTCGCCCGCGAACTGGAAGAAGGAGTCGCCCGAGACGGCGGACATGTTGTAGCCGTAGAGAATCCACAGCACCGCGACGAGGCCGAGCGCCCCGAACGAGAGCATCATCATGCTCACGACGCTCTTCTCCTTGACCATGCCGCCGTAGAAGAGGGCGAGTCCTGGTGTCATGAAGAGCACAAGCGCTGCGCTGATCATCAGCCACGCGGTTCCACCGGTATCCATTGCATCCTCGCTTTCGCCACCCGTGCTGCGGCCTGGAGGACGCGTCGTCGTGACACGAGGTGGGGAGATGCAATGAGTCTGCTGGGGGCGCGTGTCGCTGATGGGGCGGTGCCGTTTCCATCATGTTTCAGAGCGGCCCGGCGTGTTACGAGTCTGTGTCGGGAACGTCCAAGCCGCGCTCCGCGGAGGTGCTCAGACCGAGGCGGTCTGCTCCTGAGCCGTGGAGGCGATGAGGCGCGAAACGCAGCGAAGGTACTTCTTCCGGTAGCCGCCGTCGATCATGCCGCCGCCGAAGATCTGGTCGAGCGCCACACCAGAGGCCGCAATCGGAATCTGTGCGTCGTAGACGCGGTCGATGAAGGCGACGAAGCGAAGCGCCTCCGCCTGATCGGTGAGTTCGTGCACGTCGCGAAGGGCGAGCAGGTCAACGTCCTCGACGAGACGCACGTACTTGGACGGATGCACGGTCGCAAGGTGTTGCACGAGGTCATCGAAGCCGTCGTAGGCGACGGTCCTGCCCCCTGCTACTGCCTCGTCGGCAAGCGAGGCGAGGCGTTCCGGCGGCGTCACGGTCGCGTGACCGGACATGTCGCGGCGACGATAGTCGGTGCCGTCGATCCGGAGGGTGTCGAAGACCCCAGCCAGCTTCGTGATCTCGCGGAGGAAGTCGGATGCCGCGAAGCGTCCTTCGCCAAGCGCATTCGGTGGAGTGTTGCTCGTCGCGGCGATGCTCGTGCCAGAGTCCACGAGCTCGCCGAGGAGGCGCGACATGACCATCGTGTCGCCTGGGTCGTCGAGCTCGAACTCGTCAATCGCGATGAGGCTCGTGCCCTTGAGGGAGCGGACGGCCTCCGCGTAGCCGAGGGCGCCGACGAGGGCCGTGTACTCGATAAACGTGCCGAAGTACTTCCGCCCCGGGTGCGCGTGCCAGATGGAGGCGAGCAGGTGCGTCTTGCCGACTCCGAACCCGCCATCGAGGTAGATGCCTGGCTTGACGGGCGGGGCCTTCTTGCGGAAGCCGAAAAGCCCCTTGCTCCCGGAGCTCGCAGCGACTTTTACCCCGGCGAAGCGCTCCCCCGCTTCCACGGCGGCGGCCTGCGAGGGGTACTCCGGGTCGGGCCGGTAGGTGGCGAACTGCGCACCGTCGAACTGTCGAGGAGGAACGAGGTCCTTCACCATCTCTGCCGCCGTGACGGTCGGTGAGAGTTCGGTCAAGTGCAGCAAGCGGCCTTCGCCCACGGAGTCCTCGTACTTTCCAGTGACAGATGCCCGGAACGGGCTCTCAAGATCCTACCGTCAGGCGCCCCTTCGAGCGTCGCGAGCAATCCGGACGGTACCGTTGTCGCATGCACGACGTCACGCTGTCGGAATCGCTCGAGCTGCTTCGCGAGGAACTCCTCGAGGTGTCGTCCCGAGATCGCCTCGAGCTTCTCGCTGAGATCGGCGCCGAGCTCCCCACGGTCGACCCCGCAGATATTGCCGGATTCGAGCGCGTCATCGAGTGCCAGTCGCCGGTCTTCTTCGACGTGGCCCTCACACCGGAGGCGCGCATCCGGCTGCGCATCTCGGTCCCGCCGGGCGCTCCCATGACGCGTGGGTTCGCGGCTGCACTCGTGCAGGGAGTCGACGGACTCGAGCCCGATGCACTCCTGGGCCTCCCGGAGGACCTCCCCAGCGTTCTCGGGTTGTCCGACCTCGTGTCTCCGCTCCGCCGCAGCGGCATGGTCTCCCTTCAAGCTCGTGCCAAGCGGCAGCTGCTCGAGCGAATCGTAGCCGCGGCCCGCTCCTAGGGCTCCCTGCTCGTCAGAAGCTCTCTGCTCGTCAGAACTTCGCGAGCCACTCGTCCAGCGAGTGCTCCCAACGCCCGCTGTCCACGTTCCAGAGGCGCGTGTGCAGCGCACGCTCGAACTCGCGATAGGTCACGAGGTCCGGTCGGCGTCTGGCCACCTCACGGCTGGCATCGACGGGAACCACGGTGTCGCCGCTCGAGTGGAACAGGAGGATGGGCACCGTCAGCTCAGCGAGCCGATCCGGGATCTCGAGCTCCCCAAGCGGTATGGGTGCCGCGAGACCGAGAAGCGGGCGGGCGAGTTGGCTGCCGATGAGCCAGATGCCGAGCCCGGTCACGAAGCCGGGGAGCTTCATAGCTGCGCCCTGGTAGCGCAGGATCGATCGCCAGCTCAGAGCGGGCGACTCGAGAAAGACGCCGACGACGAGCTCACGGTGCCGCGCGTTGAGGGCCGCTTGCAAAACGGTCCCGCCACCCATTGACCACCCGACGAGGATGATGCGCTTGGCCCCACGTGCCGCCGCCCAATCCATGGCCGATTCAACATCGCGCCACTCCGTCGCTCCCAGCCCGAACTTCCCGTCCGGCGACCGCGGCGCGAGCGCATCGTTGCGGTAGCTGACAACCAGCGAGTTCCACCCGCGACCCCGGAAGAGGGGCACAGCCCGAAGCGGCTCGGTCATGACGGCTCCCCGGCCGTGCACGTGGATCGCCCAGGAATCACTTGCCTGCGCCGCAGGAATCAGCCAGGCAGGCATCGCCCCAAGCGGGGTCTGCACATCCACCCATCTCCAAGGGAGATCGAGATCGCGGACCCAGAGCTGCGGGGCAGACGCAAGGCGAACCGACCTGACGCGTTCCAGTCGCGCTCCCTCTTCACCCCAGAAGCGCCGTGTCACCGTGCGCTCGGACTCCCCCACGACAGCTCCGACGTTTGCCCTGCCGGTCTCGGCCGCGAAGACCAAGCTGTAGTGGCCGGGCGCCGCCGTCTCAGGCGTTCGCGCGAGCGTGACGGTGCCGGCCTGCTTGTCGACGGCCAGCAGGCGCACCGGGTCCCTGCGACGGCGAGGCGGTGTGACGACGGCACGCGCGATCATGGTCGCCGCAGTTGCGACCACTGCTCCGAGTCCGACGGCAATGGCACCGACCGAGACCGCCGCGATCTTCACGGCGGACGAGCTCGAACCGGCTGAGGCACGTTTGGCGGCACACATCACGTCGATGATCGCGCAACTCGCCCGTGAACACGCCGAACGAGCGGCGTGCCGCTACGGCGCGCCTGATCTGCGTTGTCTGCCGCCAGGCCTAGTCTCGTCGCGTGGTTGTCCCGTTGCATCGATCTGCCCCGGAGTTCGAGGCCGCCGTAGAGGCGGTCCGTGCGGCCGAGTTCCGCTCTGCCCTCACGGTGAGCGAGATCCGACCCCCAGCGAACCTGGCCCCCGAATCGCTCGCGCTCTCCGGAGACGTGCGACCTACTGCCCACGCCCGCGATTCAGAACTTGGCACCGGCAGATTCATCCTGCTTCACGACGAGAGCGAGCCAGAAGCCTGGCGCGGCGCGTTCCGCGTCGTCTGCTTCGCGCAGGCTCCGCTCGAGCCAGAGATCGGGGTCGACCCATTCCTCGCGCCAGTCGCGTGGTCATGGCTCATGGACGCGCTCGAATCGCGAGGGGCCGCGTTTGAGCACCCCTCTGGAACGGCGACGACCATTAACGGTCGCGGCTTCGGCGAACTCGAGGATCAGGGTGAGGGCGCGCAGATCGAGCTCCGAGCATCCTGGACCCCGCGCGAGACAGACCTCGCCGCACACGCTGAAGCGTGGGGCGAACTCCTCTGCCTCCTGGCTGGTATGCCGCCAGAGAGTGAGGCCGACGACGGGGTCGAGGTACTCCGTCACCTGAGAAAGGCAAAAGATGGGGCTTGACGCTGACCGTCTGAAGGCAGGCGGGCTGGAGGTCATCGAGACCGAAGAGCAGCTGCAGGAAGCACTTCAGCGTCTCGCAGCAGGTACCGGGCCGGTGGCCGTCGATGCGGAGCGAGCATCCGGCTACCGATACTCAGAACGCGCGTACCTCGTACAGCTGTACCGACGCGGGAGCGGCACGCTCCTCATAGATCCCATCGCGACAGGCTCGCTCGCCCGACTTCAAGACGTCATCGGCGATGAGGAATGGATCTTCCACGCCGCCACGCAAGACCTCACGTGTCTGCGTGAGCTCGACCTCGACCCGAGTCTCATCTTCGACACCGAGCTCGCTGCGAGGCTCCTCGGCTACGAGCGCGTGGGTCTGGGCGCCGTCATCGAGCGCCTGCTCGGGATCACGCTCGAGAAGGCGCACTCTGCGGCCGACTGGTCCACGCGCCCCCTGCCTGAGACCTGGCTCGCCTACGCCGCGCTCGACGTGGAGCTGCTCATCGACGTCCGAGATCAGCTCAATCAGGAGCTACAGGATGCGGACAAGCTCGACGCTGCCAGGGAAGAGTTCGCCGACATCCTCACGAGAGAGCTCGGCGCCAAGAAGCCAGACGCGTGGCGACGCATCGGCGGTATCAGCAGGCTGCGTAGCCCTCGGGCGCTTGCCGTCGCGAGGGAGCTGTGGCTGTCCCGCGACGAGGCCGCAAGGAGCACGGACACCGCGCCGGGTCGCCTCTTCCCCGACCGCGCACTCGCGGCCGTCGCCACGGCGATGCCGCGTTCGCGAGGCGAGCTTGCGCGCCTCAAGGAATTCACCGGCCGCGCGTCACGGACGCAGCTCGACCGCTGGTGGGCCGCCATCGAACGCGGGCTCACCACTGAGGATCTGCCACCACAGGCTCCGAGGGACCCTGAGCGCATGCCGCACCACCGGCAGTGGGAGCAGCGGGCTCCAGAGGCGGATCGACGCCTCAAGCTCGCTCGGGAGTTCCTTGTCGCGCACGCCGAGTCCCTGCAGATGCCGGTTGAGAACCTGCTGACGCCCGAGCTCCTGCGACGGGCGGCGTGGAAGCCGCGCCAGCCGGTTTCGGCCGAAGCGGTTGCCGAGCACCTCCGCGAACTCGGTGCGCGTGCCTGGCAGACCAGCGAGGTTGCACAGGGAATTGCTGTCGCTTTTGTAGAAGCTGACCAATTGACTTCCGCCCCGACCGTCGAGGGTTCGTAGCTTCACACGACGCATAAGCGTCCCACCAGGCAGTCATCCATAAGATGACCGAGTCAATAGATGCTTGGAGGCAGTGTGGCCAATCGAGAAGTGTTGTTCATCGACGGCGTTCGAACCCCCTTCGGACGTGCGGGCGAGAAGGGCATGTACTGGAAGACCCGTGCAGACGACCTCGCGGTCAAAGCGATCAAGGGGCTCCTCGACCGGAATCCGCAGATCCCGCACGACCGGTACGACGACGTCGCCATCGCCGCGACCACTCAGCAAGGCGACCAGGGGCTGACGCTTGGTCGGTCGACGGCGATCCTCGCCGGCCTCCCCAACACCGTGCCTGGTCTGGCGATCGATCGCATGTGCGCGGGCGCCATGACGGCGGTCACGACTATGGGGTCCGGCATCGGCTTCGGTGCCTACGACCTGACCATCGCGGGCGGCGTCGAGCACATGGGCAGGCACCCGCTCGGAATCGGGGCAGACCCGAACCCTCGGTTCGTCGCCGAGCAGCTCGTGAGCGGTGACGCTCTGAACATGGGCAAGACCGCTGAACGTCTCCATGACCGTTTCCCGCAGCTCACGCGAGAGCGCAGCGACCGCTACGCGATGCGCAGTCAGCAGAAGGCCGCGGCGGCCTACGAGAACGGCCAGCTGCAGCCAGACCTCGTGCCGGTCGCGATCGAGTCGGAGGCCGGATGGGGTCTCGCGACGCGCGACGAAACTCTCAGGCCCGAGACGAACATGGAGACGCTCTCCACCCTCAAGACTCCCTTCCGTCCGCACGGGCGGGTGACAGCCGGGAATGCCAGCGGCCTCAACGACGGCGCCACTGCAGCCATCCTGGCCTCGAGCGACGCCGCCAAGGAGTTCGGCCTCAAGCCGAAGATGCGCATGGTCACATTCGCCTTCGCTGGCGTCCAGCCGGAGGTCATGGGCCTCGGCCCCGTCCCCTCGACGGAGAAGGCCCTCGCCCGGGCCGGCATGACGATCGACGACATCGGGCTCTTCGAGCTCAATGAGGCTTTTGCCGTGCAGGTGCTCTCGTTCCTCGACCACTACGGCATCGACGACGACGACCCATCCGTGAACCCCTACGGTGGGGCAATCGCGATCGGACACCCGCTCGCTTCATCCGGGGTTCGCCTCATGACCCAGCTCGCGAAGCAGTTCGAAGAGCACCCAGAGGTGCGCTTCGGCCTGACCGCGATGTGCGTCGGCCTCGGCCAGGGCGGCACGGTCATCTGGGAGAACCCGAACTGGAACGGTAAGTCGCACGCACGCCGAGGCTTCGGCAAGAAGGGACGCTGAGCACCATGGCAACCGATCTTCGAGCACGCTACGCTCCCCTGCTGGCCATGAGCACCGACGAGGTCGTGACCCACTCGCTCGTTCGCGACGTCACGCTCCCAAGCGGTCGCACGCTAGCCCTGATCACCTTGGACAACGGCCACGACTACACGCGTCCGAACACCCTCGGGCCCGAGACGCTGGCCGAGCTCGGCGAGGTGCTTTCTGGCTTGCGCGCGCGTGCCTCTTCGCACGACATCGATGCGATCGCCATCACCGGCAAGCGCTTCAACTTCGCTGCGGGCGCCGATCTCTCCAACGTCGGGTCTATCCCGAGTCGCGATGTCGCGCTGCTCCTCGCGAAGCTTGGGCATGAGGTACTCGGTTCCCTCGGGAGCCTCGGCGTCCCGAGCTTCACGTTCTACAACGGCCTGGCTCTGGGAGGCGGAGTGGAGATCGGCCTCAACTCCGACTACCGCACGGTCGATGCGACTGTCCCCGCATTCGCCCTGCCAGAGACCTTCCTTGGGCTTGTCCCTGGCTGGGGAGGCACGAGCATCCTGCCCAACATCATCGGCATCGAAAACGCGCTCAAGGTCATCATCGAGAATCCGCTCAAGCAAAATCGGATGCTCAAGGGCCCGCAGGTCGCCGAGCTCGGAATCGCAGACGCGATCTTCCCAAGCCTGAACTTCCTCGAGGATTCGCTCGCGTGGGCGGACAGGGTCATCGGCGGAGACATCGAGGTCAAGCGACCGCACGCCCCGGGGCGCCTCGAACGCCTCGCAAAATGGGACCTGGCGATCGGTATCGCCCGGAAGACGCTCGAGGAGAAGCTCGGCACGGTCGCGCTTGCCCCGTATCGCGCCCTCGACCTGCTCAAGCTGGCGAAGGGTGACGACCGTGCCAAGGGGTTCGCGGCAGAAGACGAGGCACTTGCAGACCTCATCTCCGGCGACCAGTTCGTCGCATCGATCTACGCGTTCAACCTGGTCCAGAAGCGAGCAAAGCGTCCCGCCGGTGCCCCAGACAAGGCGCTGGCGCGTCCCGTCAACAAGGTTGGGGTCATCGGCGCTGGACTCATGGCGACGCAGTTCGCGACGCTCTTCGTCCGTCGACTCAAGGTTCCCGTCGTCATCACAGACCTGGATCAGGCACGCGTCGACACGGGAGTCGCGGCCATCCGCCGGGAACTCGAGAAGCTTCACGAGAAGGGCCGGATCGACGGCGACGAGTACGGGCGCCTGATCGGGCTCGTCCACGGGACAACCGACAGGAGCGAGTTCGCAGACTGCGACTGGGTCATCGAGGCTGTCTTCGAAGAGCTCGGCGTCAAGCAGCAGGTGTTCGGGGACTTCGAGAAGATCGTCGGCCCGGAGACCGTGCTGGCAACGAACACCTCCTCGCTCTCTGTGGCGGAGATCGGCGCTCAACTCGAGCACCCCGAGCGCCTTGTCGGCTTCCACTTCTTCAACCCTGTCGCACAGATGCCGCTCATCGAAGTCGTCAAGACGGACAGCACCGATGACGCGACGCTCGCGACCGCGATGGCAACGGCAAAGATCCTGAAGAAGACGGCCGTCATCACGAGGGACACGCCCGGGTTCGTCGTAAACCGGGTGCTCGCGAAGGTGCTCGGCGAAGCCATGAACGCCGTGGACACCGGCACGACGTTCGAGACGGTCGACCACGCGCTCGACCGGATCGGCCTGCCGATGACCCCCTTCGAGCTCCTCGAGCTGGTTGGCCTCAAGGTCGGCGCCCACGTCCTCGACACCCACCACAAGGCGTTCCCTGAACGGTTCTTCGAGTCGGAGAACCTGCACAGGCTCGCCGACTACGGCAAGCTCTACGACCGCGACGGCAAGGGCCGTGCCAAGGGCTTCGATAAGAAGGCAGTGCAGATCGTCGCGGGCGGGAAGACGCCGATGACCGCGGCGTCGTTCGCGGAGCGCGTCGAGGTCGGCCTCGCGGACGAGATCAAGAGGATGCTCGACGACCAGGTCGTCGCGGCAGCCGAGGACATCGACCTGTGCCTCATCCTCGGTGCCGGCTACCCGTTCCAGGCCGGCGGCATCACACCGTACCTCGACCGAATCGGCGCCTCTGAGAAGGCCTTCGGAGGCACCTTCCACACGCCGCCCATCCGCGGCGCAGCCTCGCGCTAACCGTAGTACTGAGACAACAAGGCGCCTCCTCCCCCGATAGCGGGTGAGGAGGCGCCTTGCTTCGTGATGCTAGTGCTTCGCGTGGTATTTGATGGGCTCCGGGAGCCCGGCCTCGGATCGGATGCGCCGGGACAGGCGCTCCAAGGACGTGAGCGCGGCGATCACGTCGTCGGCCGTCACGGCGAACGGCATGTTGTGGATGGTCTCCCCCGGCACCGTCGCCGCCTCGGCGATGAGGCGAAGCTCGTGCTTATCGTCAGTTCCGAGACCGATCTCCGTGAGCGTCGTGGGCAGCCCGAGCTTCGTGGTGAAGACGATGAAGTCCCTGATCTCCTCCTCGGGCGCTCCCTCGAGAATGAGCTGGGCGATCGACCCGATGTTGACCTTCTCGCCGTGCTGGAGGCCGTGGGTCTGCGGAGCTGCGGTCAGACCGTTGTGGATGGCATGGGCGGCGGCGAGCCCGCCTGACTCGAAGCCAAGGCCGGAGAGGAGAGTGTTGGCCTCGATGGCCCGGTCGAGAGCTGGAGTCACGACGCCATCCTCGACCGCGTCGAGCGCCGTCGGAGCGTTCTCCCAGAGGACGTCCCAGCTGAGTTTGGCAAGCGCCGTCCCGGTCTGCGTCGGCAGGCCTCCCGCCATCGTGGTGGAGTTCGACCGGCTCGTCGCGCGCGCCTCAAGCCAGGTGGCGAGCGCGTCGCCGAAGCCTGCCACGAGGAACCGTGCCGGCGCATCCGCGACAAGCTGCGAGTCGATCAACACCAGGTCCGGGTTGCGCGGGAAGAAGCGGTACTCCTCGAACTCTCCAGCCTCGGTGTACACGACGGCGAGCGCTGACGTCGGCGCATCCGTGGAGGCGACGGTCGGCACGCTCACCCAGCGGATACCAGCCAGGAAGCCGGCTGCTTTGGCCGCGTCGATCGTGCTCCCGCCGCCGACAGCGACGATGACGTCGCTGCCGCTCGTCTTGATGACCTCGACGAGTCGGTCGATCTCCCCAGACGAGGCGACGCCGTTGAAGCGTTCGCGCGGAACCTCGACCTCGACTCCAGTGAACGAGGTCGTGAGGCGCTCGCCGAGCAGGTCCCATACGAAGTCATCGGCGAGGAGGAGGGGCGACTCGCCGATCTGAGCGACGAACTCGCCCAGACGCGCGAGCGCGCCCTTGCCCTGCACGTATCGGCCAGGGCTCAGCACTGTGCGGATCGGGATTTCACTGCTCATGGGGAACTCCTTCGTAGTCGGAAATCGCCCCAACGCTAGCGACCGCGGATGGGTGCTGACTCCGGGTCTTCTCAGTCACGGAGAACAGCGAGGGTGTACCAACGCCGAAGGGCGGAGCCTTTCGGCTCCGCCCTTCGGACTTGTTTCCCTGCCTTGCTACGCCGTGGCGAGCTGGCGCAGGACGTACTGCAGGATTCCGCCGTTGCGGTAGTAGTCGGCTTCACCGGGCGTGTCGATGCGAACGACCGCGTCGAACTCGATCGTCTGCTTCCCCTCTGGCGAGTCGGACGTGGGCTCGGCGATGACGTGGACCGTCTTGGGCGTGAAGCCCTCGTTGAGCTGCTCGATGCCCTGGATGGAGATGGACTCCGTCCCGTCGAGTCCGAGCGAGGCCCAGGTCTCGCCGGCGGGGAACTGCAGCGGGACGACGCCCATTCCGATGAGGTTCGAGCGGTGGATGCGCTCGAAGCTCTCGACGATGACGGCGCGAACGCCGAGGAGGCTCGTGCCCTTGGCCGCCCAGTCACGCGACGATCCGGAGCCATACTCCTTGCCGCCGAGGACAACCAGCGGGGTGCCGGCCTCCGCGTAGTTCTGAGCCGCATCGTAGATGAACGACTGCGGTCCGTCTGCCTGCGTGAAGTCACGCGTGTAGCCGCCCTCGACGCCGTCGAGGAGCTGGTTCTTGAGGCGGATGTTCGCAAAGGTGCCACGGATCATGATCTCGTGGTTGCCGCGACGCGAGCCGTAGGAGTTGAAGTCCTTGCGGCCGACGCCGTGCTCCGTGAGGTAGCGACCAGCCGGGCTGTCAGCCTTGATCGAACCTGCCGGGCTGATGTGGTCGGTCGTGACCGAGTCGCCGAGCTTCGCGAGCACACGAGCGCCCTTGATGTCAGTGACAGGGGTGAGCTCCATGACCATGCCGTCGAAGTACGGGGGCTTGCGGACGTACGTCGACTGGTCATCCCACTCGAACGTGGCACCGGTCGGCGTCGGCAGCGAACGCCAGCGCTCGTCACCGTCGAAGACGGCGCCGTACTCGCGCGTGAACATGTCAGTGTCGATCGACGTGTCGATCGTGGACTGCACCTCGTCCGCGGTCGGCCAGATCTCACTGAGGAAGACGTCCTTGCCGTCCGAGTCCTGGCCGAGCGGCTGGGACTCGAAGTCGAAGTCCATCGTGCCGGCCAGCGCGTAGGCGATGACAAGCGGCGGGGACGCGAGGTAGTTCATCTTCACGTCGGGGTTGATGCGACCCTCGAAGTTGCGGTTTCCCGAGAGGACGGCCGTGACAGCGAGGTCGTTGTCGTTGATCGCCTCGGAGATCTCCTCGTTCAGCGGACCCGAGTTACCGATGCAGGTCGTGCAGCCGTAGCCGACGGTGTAGAAGCCAAGGGCTTCGAGCGAGTCGGTGAGACCGGCCTTCTCGTAGTAGTTCGTGACGACCTTCGAGCCGGGGGCGAGCGTGGTCTTGACCCACGGCTTGGCCTTGAGGCCGCGCTCGCTCGCCTTCTTGGCGAGGAGGCCTGCAGCGAGCATGACGGAGGGGTTCGAGGTGTTCGTGCAGCTCGTGATGGCTGCGATGGCCACGGATCCGTGGTCGATCGTGTAGCTCTGGCCGTCGGCACCCTGCACCTGAACAGGCTTGCGGTCGTGCGAGAAGGTCGGAGCCGTCTGCTTCTCGCGGACGTCCGAGTCCTCGGAGGTCGGGGTGAGCTTCGCCGGGTCGGATGCCGGGAAGCTGTCCTCGCCTGCGACGTCGACGAGACCGAAGTCCTCGGCCGTGTAGTCGTTCAGGTCAGCGCCGAACTGGCCCTTGGCCTTCGACAGCTCGATGCGGTCCTGCGGCCGTCGGGGGCCGGCGATCGACGGGACGACCGTCGAGAGGTCGAGCTCGAGGTACTCCGAGTAGGAGAGCTCCTTGCTGGGGTCGTGCCAGAGGTGCTGCTCCTTGGCGTAAGCCTCGACGAGCTTGACCTGCTCCTCGCTGCGCCCCGTGAGACGCAGGTAGTTGAGCGTCTCGTCGTCGATCGGGAACATGGCGGCCGTCGAGCCGAACTCGGGGCTCATGTTGCCGATGGTGGCGCGGTTGGCGAGCGGGACTGCGCCGACGCCCTCTCCGTAGAACTCGACGAACTTGCCGACAACTCCGTGCTTGCGAAGCAGGTCGGTGATCGTGAGGACGACGTCGGTCGCCGTGACGCCCATGGGGATCTGGCCCTTGAGCTTGAAGCCGACGACCTTGGGGATGAGCATCGAGACGGGCTGGCCGAGCATGGCAGCCTCTGCCTCGATGCCGCCGACGCCCCAGCCGAGCACGCCGAGTCCGTTGACCATCGTGGTGTGGGAGTCGGTTCCAACGAGCGTGTCAGGGTAGGCCTGCAGTACGCCGGCAACCTCGCGGACGAACGTCACTCGAGCCAGGTACTCGATGTTGACCTGGTGGACGATGCCGGTTCCAGGGGGAACGACCTTGAAGTCCTCGAAGGCCGTCTGGCCCCAGCGGAGGAACTGGTAGCGCTCGCCGTTGCGCTGGTACTCGATCTCGACGTTGCGCTCGAGCGCGTCGGCCTGGCCGAAGAGGTCGGCGATGACGGAGTGGTCGATGACGAGCTCTGCAGGAGCCAGCGGGTTGACCTTTTCCGGGTCGCCACCGAGCTGGGTGACGGCCTCGCGCATCGTGGCGAGGTCGACGATGCAGGGAACGCCCGTAAAGTCCTGGAGGACAACGCGCGCCGGGGAGAACTGGATCTCAGTGTCTGGATCTGCGGTTGGAACCCAAGAGCCGAGCTTCTGAATCTGCTCGGAGGTCACGTTGGCACCGTCTTCGGTGCGGAGGAGGTTCTCGAGGAGAACCTTGAGGCTGAAAGGAAGCTTTTCGAAGCCCTCAACCTTGTCGATGCGGAAGATCTCGTACTCGGTGCCGTCGACACTGAGGGTGTCTTTGGCTCCGAAGCTGTTGACTGCGGTCACGTCTCGGCTCCTTCTTTGCAACTCTGGGTGCGCGGCCCGCGCCCAGCAATCATCTCGCGTCTCGCCGTGGCTTGCCTCGAAGGTGATCCTGAGTTGATCGAGACGCTTTTATCTTGACATCAAGATACTTTACCTGCTTCACTCTGCTCCCCTGACCGCGACGCACTCAAAAGCGCCCGGACGAAGAGCACGGTGACGACCAGGACAACCGCGTACATGGGCGTGCCCATGAGCAGCCGCGCGAGGCCGAGTGCCTCGACGTTCCCGGCGAAGTAGAGCGGAAGCTGAACGACGAGGCGCAGCGCGAAGAACCCGACCCACACGAGCGTGATGACGGACATCCAGCGCAGAATCGAACGATCTTTGCGCCAGCTCGAGCCCTGACCCGTGATGAGCCCGGTGACGAGTCCGATCACCGGCCAACGCACGAGGACGGAGACCAGCAGCGCTGCCCCGTAGGCGGCGTTCGTGTAGAAGCCGACGAGGTAGAAGTTCTCGCCTCGGCCGGTTGTCATGGCGAGGACGCCGGAGATCAGGAGCGCGACGAGCCCGGAGATCGCCGGGACAACCGGTTCCTTCTGGAGAGCACGCACGAGGATGAACAGCACGCCGAGGACCGCAGGGGCGAGGACGGCGACCCAGAGCTCGGTCCCGAGCGTGAAGAGGACAAGGAACACGATGCCGGGGAGGAGCGTCTCGACGAGTCCGCGCACGCCTCCCATTGCCGCGAGCAGCGAGGCGCCGCTGATGCCTCCCTCAGTGAGACGCCCGAGCGAAGAAGACTTCGCGACGTCCTCCAGCTTGCGCATGTTCGGTGCATCGGAAGTGCCCTTGCCCTGCTCGGGCCCCTCGCCTGCGGGGAGCGTCATGCCTTCTCGGTCTCCCCGGACGCGGCGTCTTCCGTGGCCGTCTTCGACGTAGGGTCTGCCATAGCCTTCGGCACGACGAGCGTCAGAAGCTCGCGCGGCGGGAGTGGCGCATCGCCGCGAACAACGACGACGCTCCTGAAGAGCTCGACAAGCTCGACGCGCGTCGCCTCGTCGCGAAGGGCCTTTCCTGTCAGGACTCCGCGAAGGAACCAGCGGGGGCCATCGACGCCGAAGAAGCGCGCCGACCTGGTCTGGGAGGAGGCCGCGCCCTTCACGACGACAGGGATCTTCGTGTCGAGCACGGGACCAAGAATGCCGTCGACCTCTTCTGCCGTGCCGCCCTGCTTGCGAACCTGCTCCGCGAGCTGCCCCATGATCGAGTGCCAGAGACCCGTCGACCTCGGAGCAGCGAACGCCTGGATCTGCATCGTCGACTCTTTGTAGTCGAGAGCGACGGCGACGAGCCGCTTCGTCTTCTCTTCGACCTCGAGGCGGAGCCCAAGGCCCTCACGCGCCGGGATGCGCAGCGCGCCGAGGTCCACGTAGCGCTTGGCAGGACTCGCCTCGCTGATGTCGAACGGTCCACGCGATTCGCGATCTTCCGGGGCGGACTTCGCGTCTTCGTCCTCGATCTCGTCGAGGTCGTCTTCGAAGTCTTCCTCTTCGATCTGCTCGTCATCGACCGTGAGCTTGACGGCCTTCTCGGGCTTCTCTTCCTCTTTCTTGAGGAAATCAAACAGTCCCATCTTGGGCCTCCTGGTCAGATGAATAGCCGGTGGAGCCGAAACCGCCCTCACCGCGCTGCGAAGCGGAGAGCTGCTCGGTCTGGATGAAGTGCACTGGTGCCAGCTGCATGACGACGAGCTGTGCGATGCGGTCGCCGGCGGCGATCGAGTAAGTCTCGCTGGAGTCTGTATTGAGAAGGATCACCTTGATCTCGCCGCGATAGCCAGAGTCGATCGTGCCAGGAGCGTTCACGAGGGTGATCCCGTGCTTGGCGGCGAGGCCGGAGCGCGGCATGACGAAGCCGACGGTGCCTTCCGGAAGCTCGAGCCGAACACCGGTGCCGACGATGGCGCGCTGACCAGGAGCGAGACTCACGGACTCGGTGGCGATCAGGTCGGCACCAGCGTCGCCCGGCTGGGCATACGTGGGGAGGACGCCCGAGACGGGCACATCTATGACAAAGCTCACCGTACGAGCGTAGCCGAGGCGTGACCGGATCGTGATCTGACAGCGGTGCCAGCCAAAGCGTGATGCAATATCGCTATGCCAGTTTTCCACGAGCGCCTGTGGCCAGCCGCCTGGGTCTACGCCGTCGGCTTCCTCATGGTGCCCGCCGTCATCCTCGTCTTCACACCCATCAACTTCTGGATCGGGGCCGCGATCGCGGTCACACTCTATGCGGCCTTCTTGACGCTTGTCCTGGCTTACTCCCCCATCATCGAGGTCACGGCGACACAGGTGCGCGTTGCCGGCGCGCACGTGCCGCTGAGCTTCACAGGACAGTGCCTCCCCCACACCACACGCGAGCGTGCGCGACTGGCAGCCGGTCCGCAGCTCGACCTGCGCGCGTGGTTGTGCATCCGCGGCTGGATCCCCACCTCGATCACGATCGAGATCACGGATGATGCCGACCCGGTGCCCTATTGGCTGGTCTCAACTCGTCGGCCGACGGAACTCGCCGCCGCCATCACGGAGGCGCGAGCCGTAAACAAGCGCCAGACCAACTGATTTCGCCAGACCAGCTGATCTCGCGGAGAGATCCGTAGCGAACCCAAAAGCAGCAACGAAGCCGAAAAGAGCGAAGCCGCATCCGATCGGATGCGGCTTCGCTCGTGGGTGATGCTGTCGGTCAGGCCGTCGCGCAGTCGTGGCAGACGGACCCAAGGGCCGAGGTCTTCTCGAGCTGCGAGCGGTGCTTGACGAGGAAGCACTCGACGCAGGTGAACTCGTCGGCCTGCGGCGGGATCACCACGGTCTCGAGCTCAACGTCTGCGAGGTCTGCCGCTGAGAGGTCGAAGCTGCCGGGGTTGTCGGCATCCTCGGCGTCAACGCTGCCGGAGAGACGATCCGGCACTCGCTCCTTCAGCGCCTCGATGGACTCTGCGTCATCGTCGGTCTTGCGAGGTGCGTCGTAGTCGGTCGCCATACCTATCCAAATCTCTTCAACGAGGGGAACTCCCCCAGGCGCGGCAATTGTGCACGACTCACGGGTGAAACTCAAACCGAAGTGAGCAGTGTTCGCGCGGAGCGAGATCAAATGCGCAGTTGACTTGGGCGGCGCGCCCCGGAGCTCACCGATTCCGTCGCCGCCGCGTGTGATGCTGTGCCCCAGGAATCGGCAACGCCAAGGAGTACGAGCATGCAAGAGCTCAGATTCATCGACCTGGATGAAGGTGCCCTCGTCGTGTCCGGAGATGACGGCCAGCGCTTCCGAGTCGTGATCGACGAAGCGCTGCGCGATGCCCTACGGCCGCGCATCTCCACGCGCGTGGATGCACCCAAGGTGCCCCCGCGCGCCATCCAGCAGCTCATCCGCGCCGGGAAGACGATCGACGAGGTGATCGAACTCACCGGCGCCGCGCGCGCGGACGTCGTGCGCTTCGAGGGGCCGGTGCGTGCAGAGCGCGACTACGTCGTGCGCCAGGCCCGAGCAGTCACCGTCCGTCTGAAGACCGACACTGATCCGCTGGGACAGGAAGGCACGAGCTTCGGAGAGGTCATCGACGACCGCCTTGAGGCTTCCGTCGCGACGGCCATCATCTGGGACGCCTGGAAAGACGAGGAAGAAGGCTGGCGGGTAGGCCTGTCCTTCGCAGTGGACGAGATTTCTCGGGAGGCCCTCTGGGGGTTCGAGCCCAAGACGCAAGCGCTCACTCCGCTGAACCCGACGGCGACGATGCTCTCGCAGCAGGGAGAGCCCACCTCGCTCGGCAGCCCGCGGCTGCGGGCAGTCGTCGAGGCACCACAACGCGAGGTGCAGTCTGTCGCTCACGTTGAACCGGCCGCAAAGGAGCCGGTCTCCTGGATCGGCGCAGCGGCCTCGCGTCTCGAGCGAGCCACGGAGCAGCAGCACCACGAGACGGCCGACCTGCTCGAGGCGCTCCGTCGGCGCCGCGGCGAGCGCGTTCCGCAGTCTTTCGAGGACGACAGCGACGGCGACGAGAGTGGTGAGTCCCCTTCGGAGGGAGCCCACGACGACGCCACTTCGCCCGAGATCGAGCCCTCGCCCGTGAAGCTCTTCACCCCCCGCGCCCGAGACGAGGATCGCTTCGAGACGGAGACGATCGAGCCGAGCGACCTGGGCACGGGCGGCGTCCGCGCGGTGGATGTGCCCCTCGACGGGCTCGACGAGCCGAAGCGCGAAGCCGATGAACCAGCTCAGAGTACGAAGAATGCACCCAAGCGCTCTGGTCGCGCAGCGATGCCAAGCTGGGACGAGATCGTTTTCGGCACTCGCAGCGACGAGTAACCGGCACCGGGCGCGCGCCCGGCACGTTGTCAGTGGGTGAAAGCGCCCGCTCGGATGAGCGGCACGATCGTCTCCTCAGGAGTGATCGAGCCGTGCTGACCGACGACGAGCCTGGCCCCTGACTGCATAGACGAGGCGTAGTAGGTGACCCCCTTGGTCGCCGCGACGATGACATCCCCTATGCGTTCTGCAGCGGCGGGCGCGACGATCGGCCCGTACCAGCCACCCTCGACAGCTTCAGCCCGAGTGAGGACGGTCGCGCGGGTTCCTTGCGACTCGAGCCACCTGTCCCGCAGCTCGCCCGCGGCGTCGACCGATGCGTCGTCCGCGAGGTAGAGATGCCGAAGTCGGGGCTCGCCCGCCATCGCGACGACCCCATCGAACAGCGGGTCGTCATCGTCGACGTCGATCTGCCGATGCCTCGGGATGTCGATCATGCCGTGGTCTGCCGTCACGAGGATCCCCGTGCCAGCATCTACACCTCGGTTGAGCGAGTCGAAGGCTGCGTCGAGTTCCTCGAGTCGCGCAAGCCAGGGGTCCGATTCCCAGCCGTGCGCGTGGCCGGCCTGGTCGAGCTCGGCGTTGTAGAGGTAGATGAGCGCGCGCGGATGCTCGTCGAGGGCAGCGAGGGTCACCTCGACTCGCTCCTGCATACTCCCGCCCTCGAGGTACAGGGCTCCGCGGAGCGAGGCGTGCGTGAGCCCTGAGTCGCGGTACTGCGGCATGCCGACGACGATGCTCTGCACCTCGGGGGTCCCATCGCGGAGCTCCTCGAAGACCGTGCGCTGCAGCTGCCAGGTCGCCGGGTCCATACCGTCCCCCCAGCCAGACAGCTGATTGCGGATGACGCCGGACTCGCGGTCGAAGAGCGAATAGCCGAGAAGACCGTGCTCACCCGCGCGCGTGGCGGTCGTGAGCGAGGTGATGCCCGCGACCGTCGTCGAGGGGAACGAGAACGCAGTGTCCTTCTTGCGCCAGTCGGCGGTCAGGTGTCTCGCGTGACCGGTTCGAGAGCGCAGCATGGACGCGCCGAGCCCGTCGACGAGCATGACAACGATGGAACGTGCCTCAGGGAGGCCAAGCGCACCGGTTTCACCCCGCAGAGAGGTGAGCGAATTCGGCAACACGTCGGAGAGCGTCGGGCGACCGCTCGCCGCGCTGAATAGCATGGACGACATCCGTCCCAGTCTCCCACAGGGGCGCTTACGCGCTGAACTCCCAACAAGACACGGCCTTCCGACAGGTGACATGAGCACAACACGCAACGACGACGCCTCCTCGATGAGCGAGCAGCGCATCGAGGACATCGACGTCTCGACCGAGATGCAGTCCTCCTTCCTCGAGTACGCCTACTCGGTCATCTATGCGAGAGCGCTTCCGGATGCGCGCGACGGCCTGAAGCCAGTGCAGCGCCGCATCCTCTACCAGATGGCTGAGATGGGCCTTCGGCCCGACCGCGGGCACGTGAAGTCTGCGCGCGTCGTCGGAGAGGTGATGGGGCGTCTTCACCCGCACGGCGACACCGCGATCTACGACGCGCTTGTCCGCATGGCGCAGGGGTTCGTGCAACGTGTTCCCACGATCGATGGCCACGGCAACTTCGGGTCACTCGACGACGGGCCAGCGGCCCCTCGCTACACCGAAGCGAGGCTCGACGCCGCCGCCCTCGCGCTGACGGCCGAGCTCGACGAGGACGTCGTCGATTTCGTCCCCAACTACGACAACTCGACGACCCAGCCAGAGGTGCTCCCGGCGGCCTGGCCGCACCTGCTCGTGAACGGGGCGAGCGGCATCGCCGTCGGCATGGCCACGAACATGGCGCCGCACAACCTCGGCGAGGTGATCGCCGGCGCCCTGCACCTGCTCGAGAACCCGGGTGCGACCCTCGAAGAGATCATGCAGTTCATCCCGGGTCCGGATCTCCCGTCTGGCGCGCGCATCACGGGCCTCGACGGCATCAGGGATGCGTACGCCCGTGGGCGAGGATCCTTCCGGACACGTGCCACGGCGAGCGTCGAGCGGGTCACTGCGCGCAAGTCCGGCATCGTCGTCACCGAGCTGCCGTACATGGTCGGCCCGGAGAAGGTCATCGAGAAGATCAAGGACGGCGTGCAGGCGAAGAAGCTCGCCGGCATCAGCGACGTCGCCGACCTCACCGACCGCAAGCACGGCCTTCGGCTCGTCATCGAGATCAAGACGGGGTTCGATCCCGAAGCAGTACTCGAGCAGCTCTATAGGCACACGCCGCTCGAGGACATGTTCCACATCAACAACGTGGCGCTTGTCAACGGCGGACCGCAGACGCTCGGACTCATCGAGCTCCTTCGCGTCTACCTCGACCACCGCATCCAGGTCGTCCGCAGGCGAAGCGCCTTCCGTCTCGCGCGACGGCTCGAGCGCCTTCATCTCGTCGAGGGACTGCTCGTCGCGATCCTCGACATCGACGAAGTCATCCAGATCATCCGCTCGAGTGACGACGCCTCGGCTGCCGGCGAGCGCCTGCGCATCGTGTTCGACCTGTCGGAGTTGCAGTCCGACTACATCCTCGAGCTCCGACTTCGTCGCCTCACGAAGTTCTCGCGGATCGAACTCGAGTCGGAGCGGGATCAGCTCAAGCAGGAGATCGCAGAGCTCGAAAGGCTGCTCGGTGACGAGAAACTGCTCCGTGCGCGAGTCGGTGCCGAGCTCCAAGAGACGAGCGACCGCTTCGCGACTCCGCGACGCACGCTGCTCACGGAAGGACAGGGCACTCCCCCGAAGCGCGGAAAGGCGATCGAGACCACGCAACTGCAGCTCGCCGATTCCCCGACGCAGGTTCTGCTCTCGACAACGGGCCGCCTGCTGAGGATCGACACGCCAGAGGCGGACGCGCGCCTGCAGCAGCCGTCGCGGCGCAGCAAGCATGACGCCGTCCGCTCGCACGTGACGACGACCGTCCAGGGCGAGCTCGGGGCCGTCACCAACCTCGGTCGGCTACTTCGGGTCCCTGTCGTTGCCCTCCCGTCGAGCCCGCAGGGATCGGTGCTGCTCTCGGCTGGTGTGAAGGCGCACGACTTCGTTGGGTTGACGACCCCCAAGGAGCAGGTCGTCGCCCTGGTGCCCATCGATCAGGAGACGCCGATCGCCCTCGGCACCAAGCTCGGAGTCGTGAAGCGCGTGACGGGCATCGACTTCGGGAAGAACCGCGAGCTCGAGATCATGACCCTCAAGGCCGGGGACGAGGTTGTCGGCGCCGCCCTCGCCTCCGACGAGGATGAGCTCATCTTCGTCACGGACGACGCGCAGTTGCTTCGCTTCTCCGGCAAGCTGGTCAGGCCGCAGGGCCGGTCTGCAGCGGGAATGGCCGGCATGAAGCTGTCCGACGGGGCGGCCGTGCTCTCATTCGCAGTCGTGGCTGCCTCGAACATCGAGATCGCAGAGGTCGCGAGCGTGGCGCGCAACGAGGACGCGCTCGAGGGCACAGACTCGGGGACGGCCAAGGTCTCCAGCCTCAGCGAGTTCCCCGCAAAGGGACGCGCGACTGGCGGGGTCAGGGCGCAGCGCCTCCTCCGCGGTGAGCGACGTCTCAGCGCGGCCTGGGTCGGCCCAGGTACCCCATTCGGGAACGCGCGCGACGGTGCCGTGCGGGCTTTGCCCACCGGCGGCGCGAAGCGCGACGCATCCGGAACTCCGCTCGAACAGGTGGTTGAGCTCATCGGCCGCGGCATCGGCGACCCAACGCCGTTGCCCGTCGTCGAGGGTGAGGAAGCCGCGCACGGCTCCGAAGAAGCGACGGCCGCATCCGTCGCCGACTGAGCGATCAACCCCGCCAGTACGACGAAGGCAGACTCCCGTGGGAGCCTGCCTTCTCTCTGTGTCACGAGCGCTCCTGAGCGGCAGGCGCTCCCGTCGTGCGAGTCGAGCGCTGCTACACGTCGATGTCTGCCCGCGCGACCTGCTCGGAGCCTTCGATGATGAACTCCTTGCGAGGCGCCACATCACTGCCCATCAGCAGGTCGAAGACGCGCTCCGCGTTGTGCGCGTCAGCGTTCGTGACTCGCCTCAGGAGGCGCGCACTCGGGTCCATCGTCGTGTTCCAGAGCTGGTCCTCGTCCATCTCGCCGAGGCCCTTGTAGCGCTGGATGGGGTCCTGATAGCGCTTGCCCTGCTTCTCGAGCTTCGAGAGCAACGTGTGCAGCTCCTTCTCGGAATAGGTGTAGACCGTCTCGTTCGGCTTGCGGCCGGCGTGCATGATGACGACGCGGTGCAACGGCGGGACGGCCGCGTAGACCCGGCCAGCATCGAGCATCGGCCGCATGTAGCGGAAGAACAGCGTGAGCAGCAGGGTGCGGATGTGGGCGCCGTCGACGTCGGCGTCGCTCATCAGAATCACCTTGCCGTAGCGTGCCTGGCCGATGTCGAAGCTGCGACCGGAGCCAGCGCCCACCACCTGGATGATCGATGCGCACTCGGAGTTCGAGAGCATGTCAGAGATAGACGCCTTCTGCACATTGAGGATCTTGCCGCGGATCGGGAGCAAGGCCTGGAACTCCGAGTTACGGGCGGGCTTGGCCGTGCCGAGCGCGGAGTCCCCCTCGACGATGAACAGCTCGCTCTGCGCGACGTCATTCGAGCGGCAGTCGACGAGCTTCGTCGGCAGCGATGAGCTCTCGAGCGCGTTCTTCCGACGCTGGGTCTCCTTGTGGGCGCGTGCGGAGAGGCGCGACTTCATTTCCTGCACGACCTTGTCGAGCAGGAGGTTCGACTCCGCCTTGTCCTGGCGCTTGGTCGACGTGAACTTCTCGGTAAGCCCGGCCGTCACTGCCTTCTGGACGATCGCGCGCGCTGCCGGCGTGCCGAGCACTTCCTTCGTCTGCCCCTCGAACTGGGGCTCAGGGATGCGCACCGTCACGACGGCCGTGAGACCCGCCAGCACATCGTCCTTGTCGAGCTTGTCGTTGCCGACTTTGAGGCGCCTGGCGTTCTTCTCGACCTCTGCGCGGAAGAACCGGAGCATCCCCTGCTCGAAGCCCGCGAGGTGCGAGCCGCCCTTGGGCGTGGAGATGATGTTGACGAAGCTCTTCACGTTCGTCTCGTAGCCCGTGCCCCAGCGCAGCGCGAGGTCGACGTGCATCGTCCGAGCGACTTCCTTCGTCACGAGCTGGAGGCCCTCGTCGTCCAGCACGGGGATGGTCTCCGTGAACTCCCCGCTCCCCTCGATTCGCCACGTGTCGGTCGTGGGAGCATCCGGTGCCAGGAAATCGGCGAACTCGGTGATGCCTCCGTCGAAGCGGAACTGTTGCGTCGTGGGCTCGGCCGACTCGTCGCGCGCATCCTCGATGACCATCTCGAGCCCTGGCACGAGGAACGCGGTCTGCCTCGCGCGCTCGGCGAGGTCGTTCGTCTGGAAGCTCGCCTCCTTGATGAACACCTGAGGGTCGGCCCAGTAGCGCACGCGGGTACCCGTGACGCCACGCTTCGCCTTGCCGACGACGCGCAGCTCGCTCGTGCTGGTGAAGGGAACGAAGTTCGAAGTCGGGCTCGGCCCGCCGGCTCCGTCCTCGAAGATGCCCGGCTCGCCTCTGCGGAAGCTCATGGCGTACGTCTTGCCGCCGCGGTCGACCTCGACGTCGAGGCGGGCGGACAGCGCGTTGACGACGGATGCGCCAACGCCGTGCAGTCCACCGGCGGACCCGTAGTTGCTCGCGCCGAACTTGCCGCCTGCATGCAGTTTCGTGAAGACGACCTCGACGCCGCTCAGCCCGGTCTTCGGCTCGATATCGACCGGAACGCCTCGCCCATCATCATCGACGCTGACGGAGCCGTCGCTGTGCAGCTGTACGCGGATGCGAGACCCGTGACCAGCGAGCGCCTCGTCGACGGAGTTGTCGATAATCTCCCACAGGCAGTGCATGAGACCGCGGGAATCGGTCGACCCGATGTACATGCCGGGCCTCTTCCGAACCGCATCGAGCCCGTCGAGCACCGAGAGGTGTCTGGCTGAGTATGCGTCTCCGGAATTCGCCACCGAGGTCCACGTCCTTCTTCTGCGTCATCATGCGTTCGATCTCGGCCGAACCGCAGGGCAGCGGCAGGCCACCTTAGAGCGTAGACCGGATGCGGAGAATCGGGCGCCTCCCACACCAGGACGGCCGCACGCGCGCCTCAGCCGAGCCCGGAACCGCCGGTGCTAGCCTGACCACGCCCAGCGACGACCAGAGAGGGCACAACGTGCAGACTCCCGAGCCGGTGCGCAGACGCATCCACATCGACCTTCGTGCGATCCGCGAGAACTCGACCCGTCTTCTGGGATCAGAGACCGCCAGCTACGCCGACCTTCGCGCCGATGCCTACGGCCACGGCGCGCTCCGAGTGGCCGATGCTCTCGACGTCGAAGGGTACGAGGGGTTCATCGTCTCTCCCGACCTGGACCGCTCGTCCTTATCGCAGTTGAACACCCCGCTGCTCGAGGCCGACGTCGTCAATTCGGACAGAATCACGGGTGGCTCGCTCTACGGGCTCACCGACCGCGCCTATCGGCCCGCGATGCGCGTCAGCGCGGAGGTCCTCGCAGTGAAGGACGTCGGAGCTGGCGAGGGCGTCTCCTATGGCTACAGCTATGTGACGACGCAGCAGACCCAGCTCGCGCTTGTTGGCGTCGGCTACGCGCACGGCGTCGTCCGGCGCGCATCGAACACCGCCTCTGTCCTCATCGGCGGGGAGACGCGCACTATCGTGGGCGCGATCTCCATGGACCAGTTCTCAGTCGACCTGCTCGGCGCCGAGGTTGCCCCCGGTGACCTGGCCATCTTGTTCGGGGATCCGGCGCTCGGCGAGCCGAGCATCCTCGACTGGCAGCGCGCAACGGGTCTGCGAGCCGCAGCGATCGCAAGCCGGATGAGTCCGCGATTCGAACGGAGCTACACATGAGCCGCGCAACCGCGCACGTCGATCTTGGGGCCATCAGCCACAACATCCAGGCGCTTGGTGCCCTCGCGCCGCGGTCGCAGTTCATGCTCGCCGTAAAGTCGAATGCCTATGGCCACGGCCTCCACGAAGTCGTGCGCACGGGGCTGGACGCTGGAGTGTCCTCCTTCGGCGTCCTCGAATCGACGGCGGGGATCGAGCTTCGCAAAGCTGGCGTCGACGTGCCGCTCTTCGCCTGGATGCACGGGCAGGACACCGATTTCGCGGCGGCTGCCGAGGAACGCATCGACCTTGGCGTGCAGACCTTCTGGCAGCTCGAAGCGATCGCCGCGAGTGGCGCGCGTGTTGTGCCGCGCGTGCACCTCAAGATCGACACCGGCCTGCACCGCGGCGGTGCCGACCAGCCTCGCTGGGCGGAGTTCGTGACCGAGGCGCTGCGGTTGCAGGCGCTCGGCAGGCTCGAGGTCGTGGCCGCCTGGAGCCACCTGTCCGACACCTCGCACAGCGCCGACCTCGAATCGACCGCTCTGTTCGGCGCTGCGGTGGAAGAGGCTAAGGCGCTTGGCGCCGAGTTCGAGCTGCTGCATCTCGGCGCGAGTGCCGCCGTGATCGACCTCCCCGAGGCGCACTTCGACCTCGTGCGGGTGGGCATTGCGGCCTACGGCATCTCGCCGTTCGGCGATCGGAGCGCCGCCGATCTCGGGCTACGGCCGGCGATGCGACTGAGCGCCCCGGTCTTGGATGCACGCCACGGGCTGGCCAGCATTGCGGTCGGCTACGGCGACGGAATTCAGTCAGACCCTGACGCAGGCGCCTATGTCATCATCGACGGCTTCGTGGCGCCCGTCATCGAGGTCGGAGTCGACGAGACCGTCGTCGCGCTCCCCGAGAGCGCTGGGCAGGTGGGTGCCGACAGTGTGTGCATCGTGTTCGGCGATGGCGCACACGGCGAAGCAACGGCTGAGCAGTGGGCCGTCTGGGGTGAGACGGTCGGCGACGAGATCGTGACGGGGCTCACCGGCCGTGTGCGCCGGGACTTCTCCGGCGCCTGACCGAATCCCAAAGCAGCTGACCGAGTTCCAGAGCAGTAGCGCTGGGGTGCGTCCAGCGCACCCCAGCGCTCGGCTCAGGACGTCGGTGCGGACACGCCGATCCGCCGCATGAGCGCGAGCCGCGCGTTCTGCGACCAAAGATCGAGGCGTGCGAGTTCCTCTCCCCCGTCGCCGAGGCTGCGGTCGGCGTCGCGGCGGTGCACCGCCTGCTCGAGGAGCTGATCCGCCAGGGAGGGGTTCAGGGCGAGGATCGGGCCGTGGAGGTGCGTACCGATGGCCGAGAGCTGGCGGATTCCTTCTGCGCCCGCGTTCTCAGCTGCAGCTCCGCCGTTGCCGAACCCTCGGACGACCTCGCCGAGGGCTTCCGCGGCTGCGTCAAGCGTCGTCACCGCGTTGTGGTTGGCAAACCCGGCGAGAAGACCGCCTTCGGTGCGCACGACCGTCTCGGCGACGCTCTGTGACGGCTCCCGGACGGCGGTGGAGGCGAACACTCCGAGACCGTCCAGCTCTCCGTCGTCGTGCGTGATGCTGGAGCCGAGCAGCTCCCAGCCACCGCCGATCGCGAGAAGGGGCATGCCGGCCGCCACAAGTTCGCGGAGCTGCGCTGCGTGCCGCAACGCGTCAGCCTGGACCGTCTGCACGGCGGCGAGCGGCCCCGAACCGACGTGGAGGAGATCGACGTCATCCGGCAGCGCGGTGGCACCACGGCCGACGTTGACTACCTCGACCTCGAAGCCGCGGGCTCTCGCACGCTTGGCGAGGACCGTCACGTTGCCAACGTCGCCGTTGATACCGAGCTCGACCGGGTAGAGGTGCGCGATACGCAACTTCATGAGTTGACCTTCCCCTCGATGCCCGATTGCCCGAGTCGGCGGCGGATAGACATCATCTGCTCGTAGTTCACGATCATCGTCTTCATTCCTCGGCTGGGCTTGGGCAGTGCGAGGAACTTATCGAGCGCCTCACCGAGGCTCGGCTCCACGAGCCCGACCGGGATGTCGCCGTAGCCGAGCCTCGCTGCGATCTGCCATGCCTTTGTGCCGGAGACCACGTCGACGTGGTCCAGTCGGCTCAGGTCGGCCCCGAAGATCCACGACGGATCGGGCGTGCCCTCGTCGACTGAGACGAAGACCTGCTCTGGTGCTTCTTCGAGCGCATCCAGGTTCATCTGGAGACTCGGCGGGTTCTTCATCATGATGATCTCGATGTCTTCGCCACGCACGCTCATGACCTCGCCGCGACCGTAGACGGTCTGGGACTCGCCGAGTGCCTCAGCGACGAGGGCTGGCACAAAGGAGTCACCGAGGATGCGCTGCGCGGTCGCCGCCGCACCTGCGGCGTCGAGTGCGTAGTGAAGGCCGCGAGCAGGAAGCTTGATGGCAAGCTCTTCGTCGCCGATGCGGAGGGTCGCGTCACGCCCAGAGAGCGCGACGACCTGTACAGCTCGATCACCAGCTGCCACCTCGACGCTCGCGGCCGAGATGTCATCGAAGTTCGAGAGACCGTTCGGGGACTGCTCGATGAGCTCGGGAGCGACTCCGAACCACGTGACCGGAGCTTCGAGCGACAGCGGCAGGCTCCGGAGCGACGCGTCGTCGGCGTTGAGCACGCTGAAGTCGCCGCACGCCGCCGCGATCGTGCGGAGGAACTCCGTCACCCTGGACGGGTCGTAGAAGCGGTTGAGCTGGTCGACCTGCACGTTGAGCAGGAGCACGCCGCGCGGGTGCAGGTGCCCGAGGAGACGAGGACCGTAGGCCTCGTCGACTTCCAGCACCGCGATGTCAGCGCGAAGGTTGCCGTTGACGTCAACGTCGGGGAGCATCGAAGAGGCAATGCCCTGCGGCAGGTTGCCACCGGAGGAGTTCGTGAAGACTCGCAGTCCGTGGCGACGGAGCATCCTCGTGAGGAAGTGGGTGGTGGTCGACTTGCCGTTGGACCCAGACACAAAGATGACGCCGAGCGGAAGCTTCGCCACTGCCGTCTCGAGGAAGTCCGGGGAGATGGCGAGTGCCACCCTGCCTGGCACAGCGGAGCCACCGCCGCGGAGGCGCATGGCTCCTCGCGCGCTCCGTCCGAGACCGACGGCGATCATTCGCCGCAGCTTGCCACCCATGCACACTCCCGTTCCCGCGCAGTGCCTGCGCATCTGTCACAACGGCGAGAAACCTCGCCTCGCTGACCGCCGCAAGTATCTCACGGGCCCGTGTCGCGGCCACGGACCTCACGCGGCGGAGCCACTGCTACGCGCAGGGCGAACCTGACCCCTCAAATCACCCGGGATTCCGGCGCCCGTGCTCTAATTGTCGTGATCGCAAGATCACCGAAGCTTTGGAGGCATCATGACGGAGAGCACAACGGCCCTGCGCACCGACTCGGCGCCCATCGCCGCAACAGACCGTTGCGACGCGTGTGGAGCTCAGGCGTACGTACGCGTGCAGCTGAGCGCGGGAGAGCTCCTCTTCTGCGCCCACCACGCGACGCGCCACGAAGAGAAGCTCCGCCAGCAGGCGGTGGCTTGGCACGACGAGACTTCGCGCCTGCACGGCGAGAAGGCTGCAGCCGGACAGCCCGCGGAGTAACCGAACCACGAATCACGTCGCTGCCCGCGCCGTGTACGACGAAGGCCCGGATGCAAATGCATCCGGGCCTTCGTCGTAGCGGGCCGGGTGACGTCGTCAGCCTGAGCCCGCTCGGCCGTTCTCGCTACTCGAGGTAGTCGCGCAGCGACTGCGAGCGTGACGGGTGGCGCAGCTTCGCCATCGTCTTGGACTCGATCTGGCGAATACGCTCGCGAGTCACACCGAACGTGTCGCCGATCTGGTCGAGCGTCTTCGGCATGCCATCTCCAAGACCGAAGCGCATGCGGATGACGCCGGCTTCGCGCTCGGCAAGCGAGTCAAGCAGCGACTCGAGCTGGCGCTGGAGCATCGTGAAGCTCACCGCATCCGCAGGGACCACGGCCTCGGTATCCTCGATGAGGTCACCGAACTCGCTGTCTCCGTCTTCACCGAGCGGCGTATGCAGCGAGATGGGCTCGCGACCGTACTTCTGCACCTCGACGACCTTCTCAGGCGTCATGTCGAGCTCCTTGGCGAGCTCCTCAGGCGTGGGCTCGCGGCCGAGATCCTGCAGCATCTGACGCTGGACGCGGGCGAGCTTGTTGATGACCTCGACCATGTGCACGGGGATGCGGATCGTGCGGGCCTGGTCCGCCATGGCACGCGTGATCGCCTGACGGATCCACCAGGTGGCGTACGTCGAGAACTTAAAGCCCTTGGTGTAGTCGAACTTCTCGACTGCACGGATGAGGCCCATGTTGCCCTCCTGGATGAGATCCAGGAACTGCATTCCGCGGCCCGTGTAGCGCTTCGCGAGGCTCACGACGAGGCGGAGGTTCGCCCCGAGGAGGTGACTCTTGGCCCGGTCTCCGTCGCGAGACACCCACTTGAGCTCTCGGACGAGCTGCTTGTCGAGCTCACCCTCCTGCTCCTTGAGCTTGTCGGCGGCGAACAGGCCAGCCTCGATGCGCATGGCCAGGTCGACCTCTTCGGCCGCGTTCAGCAGCGCGACCTTTCCGATCTGCTTCAGGTAGTCCTTGACAGGGTCAGCCGTCGCACCCGTGATCGCCGCGGAGTAGACGGGAGTCTCTTCCTCGTCGTCACTGGGGGTGAGGACAATGGCGCCCTGCACGCGGGCCTTCTCGGCGTCTGCCTTGGCGTCCTTCGGGTCGGCTGGCTTGATGGAGTCGTCGTCGGAGTCACCGCTGTCTGACGCGTCCGCGTCGACATCGATCTCTTCGATCTCGCCTTCATCTGCGCCGTCTTCGGGCTCGTCGCCCTCGACCTTCTTCTTCGCGGCGGCCCGCTTGCGCGGCGCGGCTTTGGCCGTCGCGCCCTCGTCCGCAGCTGCTGTCTTGCGCTTTGCCGGTGCGCGCTTCGCGGCGGGCTTCTTCGCCGTCGCAGCGTCGTCAGTAGTGCTCTCGGTGTCGACGGCTGCGCTTGAGTCAGCGCTCGCCTTCTTCGCCGGCGTCGCGCGCTTGCGCGCTGGCGCCTTCTTGATGTCCTCGGTTGCTTCTGCAGTAGCCGTGGTAGCTCCCGTGCGTGTCGCCATGTTCAGACCCCTCTCGTCACGGTGCGGGCATAAGGAAGGCCCTTGTCAAGTCTGCGCGAAGGCAGACCCGCAGGGTCCATCCGTTGATTATGGCACGGTTTCAGACGAAACCCTGGATTGACGCCGTGGATTCACATCCCGCGTCTGCCTGACCCGAACCATTTCCTGCCTATTGCAACCCAGATCGGGTCGATAATTATTCCCTCGTCGCGAGCCATGCGACCTCGCGTGCGTCGACGACTGAGCAGCAGACCGCTGAGCCCGACAAGCATGACACCCGGGATAACCCAGAACGCGAGCTTGTACTGCTGCCAGTCCACAGCCCCTGCAACGCCGATCCCCAGCGCGTCGAGCGAGATGCCGATGAGGAACATCGTCGTGAAGCTGGCGACGAAGCCGCCTACGTTCACGATGCCAGAGGCTGAGCCGAGGCTTGACGCCGGGTTGAACGTTCGCGCGTAGTCGAAGCCGATCGCCGATCCTGAGCCGCCGATGCCCATGACGATGAGGAGGACGATCAGTAGCCAGAGGGGCGGTTGGCCCGGCCACAGCAGCATTGCGACCCAGACGGACAGGATCAGGAGCACGCAGATGAGCACAAGATTCGAGCGGCGGAGCGGATAGCGCCCCGTGAGTACCCCGAGGAAGGGGCCGAGGACCATCCCCGCGAGGACAATGACCGGCAGCAACGATGACGCGACGGCCGGTTCGAGGCCAAGGCCCTGCGTCATGAGCGGGTACCCCCAGAGCAGCCCGAAGACCGTGCCGGGGAACTGCGTGGAGAAGTGCGCCCAGAATCCGAGGCGAGTGCCTGGCCGTCGCGCGGCCTGTCCGACCTTCACGAGCACCCCGCGGACGCTGATCGCCTCGCCGGCTCGGCGCAGATCGGGGCTGTCTCGCAGGAAGACGGCGACGGCGATCGCCGTGATGAAAGCGAGGCTCGCCACTGAGAGGAACGCCGGAGTCCACGAGGTTGAGCGGAGCAGGAACCCGAACGGCACTGCGGAGAGCACCTGCCCGAGCTGACCGAGGTTCCCGTACCACTGGACGAAGATCGGCACGCGGCGCGGCGGGAACCAGGCCGCGATGATGCGCAGCCCAGAGACGAAGGTCGTCGCATCCCCCGCTCCGACGAGCATCCTGCCGACGACCGCGACGCTGAGCTCCGGCGCCAGCGCGACGATCAGCTGCCCGCCGGACATGAGCAGCGCGCCGACGAGGATGAGCCTCGCGGGCCCGAACCTGTCGAGGAGCATCCCGACGGGAATCTGCAGGGCCGCGTAGACCGCGAGCTGTGCGACCGCCAGCGTGGAGAGCGCAGTCGCACCCACGTCGAAGCGCTCGCTCGCGAGCACGCCGGCGACCCCAAGTGAAGAGCGCTGCGTGACAGCGACCATATAAGCGAACGCCGTTATGGCGAACATCGCGGGGGCAAGACGACGATTCATCCTCGCCATTGTCCCCCACCTGAGGAGACAAGCCGGCTCGACCCCTACGACTTAGGCGTCGTCGTCACGCCCAAGAGCCAGATACCGCTCGATCTCCGCTGCCAGCTGGTCGGCCGAGGGAAGTTCGCCCGCAGCATCCTCGAAGTCGTTGGTCACCGCAAGATTCTGTAGGTACGCGTCGTGCTGAGTCTCGAGCGCATGGATGAGCTTCTGCCCGTCCGGGTTCGACTCGAGTTCGGCATCAACACCAGCGCGGAACGTGCGGTCGCGCTCGCGCAGCGCCTCGGTTGCGATCATGCGCCCCGTCGCGCTGCCGAGCGCAGAAAGGGCGGCGACGGCTCCGGCCGGCACGGACGAGTCCGCGACATAGTGCGGGATGAGCATCGCGAGGCTCAGCACGGGATGCCCGAGCTCCTCTGCCCTGACCTGGAAGTACTGCATGACGTGGGCGGGCGCCTCTGTCGTCGGGTTCCAAACGGAGAGGGTGTCGACGAGCTCCTCTCGGTTCCCCGTCGCTGCGATGCGGATCGGGCGCGTGTGCGGAACCGGCATCGGCACCGCGTGGACCCACGTTGTCGAGGACACTTCGAGTGCATCGACGGCGCTCACGAGGGCCTCGCTGAAGAGGCGCCAGCGATAGTCCGGCTCGAAGCCGGACAAGAACAGGAACTCCTGACCGAGCTCGTCAGTGACGAGGCGGAGATCGAGCCGCGGCTCCGAAACGGACTTCACGCGCCCGTTTGCCACGGAGACGATCGGGCGACGCGCCCGGTAGTCGTACAGCTCATCGACGTCGAACTCGGCGACGATTCGTGCGTCCGCATCGAGGTCGATGATCTCGTCGGAAACTTGTGCGGCTACGGCCCCCGCGTCATGCCCGCCGCGCAGCGCCACAATGAGGGGCAGGCCGGCAGGGACGTCGTGCCAGGCGGCAGCCACTCGGAAGATGCGCTCAGTCTCGCTCATGAGCTCAATGCTAGGTCCGAAGGCTGACGTTCACGCGGGCGTTCGCGCTTGGCGCACGAGGTCACCAGCTGGACCGACACGGCCGCAATATGCTGGCATGCATGACGCTCGCCATCCTGGACCTCGCCGAATCCGCCCCCGACGCACAGCTCCTGGTGCTCCCCGTGCTCCGACTCGAGGAGTCGCTCACGATCTCTGCACCTCCTGGATTCCCGAACCTCGAGCCCTACTTGGATGCGACCGGCTTCCGCGGGAAGAGCGGCGAGACGCAGAAGATCGCGATCCCGCTCGACGGCGGCGTCCGGGCCGCCATCGCGCTCGGGCTCGGCGACGGGAGCGACGACGAGCAGGCGCGCCGCGCGGGCGGTGCCCTCGCTCGGGCCGCTGGGACTTCGGAGATCGCCATCGACGCGGATGCGCTCGAGCCCACCGTGCGCCAGGCCGTTCTGCTCGGCGCGCTCCTCGCCACCTATCGCTTCACCGAATACAAGTCAGAGGCGGATGCGTCGGCGCTCGCCAAGATCACCGTCGTGACGTCGGACGTGGCTCGCGCAACCTCCGAGAATGCGAGGGCCACGACCATCGCTCAGGCGGTCGCCCTCGTCCAGGACGCGGTCAACACTCCACCGAACGACTTGCCTCCTGCAGCCCTCGCGGACATCGCACTTCGGGTCGCTAAGGAGAACGGCATCGAGGCGCGCGTCTGGGACGAGCAGGAACTCCGCGCCGGCGGGTTCGGCGGGCTGACGGCCGTAGGCCAGGGGTCGTCTCGCGGCCCGCGCCTGGTCCGCCTCGACTACCGCCCCGACGGGGCGGAACTGCACATCGCACTTGTTGGCAAGGGCATCACCTTCGACACCGGTGGACTCTCGCTCAAGCCCGCAGGCTCGATGGTCGGCATGAAGTTCGATATGGCTGGCGCCGCGACAATCGTCGGCGTCCTGCAGGCGGCCGCGGAGCTCGGGATCAAGGTCGCGATCACCGGGTGGCTCTGCATTGCGGAGAACATGCCATCGAGCACCGCTACCCGCCCGGATGACGTCGTGACCATCTACGGAGGCAAGACCGTGGAGATCACGAACACCGACGCGGAGGGCCGCATCGTCATGGCGGACGGCATCGCGGCGGCGAGCGAAGAGCACCCCCACCTGATCATCGACATCGCGACGCTTACGGGCGCCCAGGTCGTCGCGCTCGGCGACCGCACCACTGCGGTCATGGGGAACGACGAGGCGTGGATCTCCAGCGTCGTCGAGGCTTCCAAATCCATCGGCGAGCCTTCCTGGGCGATGCCGATTCCCGAGGAGGTCGGCGACACGCTCAAGTCCCCCGTCGCGGACCTCGCGAACATGCGATCCGGCAACCGCTCGGCCGGCATGCTCGTCGCTGCCGCGTTCCTCGAACGATTTGTTGGAGACCGCGCAGACGGAAGCGGAGCGATCCCGTGGGTACACCTCGATATCGCGGGACCTTCGAACAATGAGTCCGCTCCTTACGGGTACGTACCCAAGGGCGCGACCGGCGTGATGGTGCGAACACTCATCGCGCTTCTCGAGTCCCGCTCCTGAGCTGGTTATTCCTGCCAGTACGACGCGTGTAGGCTTCCCTGAGGGGTAATTTCGCCGCGCGTGGCGACCACAAACCGGCCGCCGCTTCTCTATGAATTCCATTGAGGGAGTTTTCCGGGTGTCAGAACACAATTTCGACCTCGTCGTCCTTGGCGGAGGAAGTGCGGGATACGCCGCAGCTATCCGCGCCGTTCAGCTGGGCTCAACCGTCGCTCTGGTTGAGAAGGACAAGCTCGGAGGCACGTGCCTCCACCGTGGCTGCGTGCCTACCAAGGCCATGCTCCACGCGGCAGAGCTTGCCGACAACGCACACGAAGCCGCATCCGTCGGCGTGCTGACGGAGTTCCAGGGCGTCGACATCGTGAAGGTCAACGCCTTCCGCGAGGGCATCGTCGCCAGCAAGTTCAAGGGTCTGCAGGGGCTCCTGAAGGCCAAGGGCGTCACCGTCTTCCAGGGTGAGGGCAAGCTGGTCTCCCCCACGACCGTCCAGGTCGGAGACGACACGCTCACGGGCAAGAACGTCGTGCTTGCGACGGGATCGTTCTCCCGTTCGCTTCCGGGGCTCGAGATCTCGGGCAACGTCATCACGAGCGAGCAGGCACTCGAGCTCGAGTGGCTGCCGAACCGCGTCGTCATCCTCGGTGGCGGTGTCATCGGCCTGGAGTTCGCCAGCGTTTGGCGTTCGTTCGGCGTCGAGGTCACGATCGTTGAGGGGCTCAAGCACCTCGCACCCGCCGAAGAGGAATCAGTCTCCAAGCAGCTCGAGCGCGCGTACAAGAAGCGCGGCATCGACTTCAAGCTCGGTGTGCGATTCAAGGCCGTGACGCAGGACGACTACGGCATTCACGTGGAGCTCGAGTCCGGTGACGTGCTCGACGCAGATCTGCTGCTCGTCGCAGTCGGCCGCGGTCCGGTTACCGAAGGCATCGGCCTCGAAGAGGTCGGCGTCACGACGGACCGCGGATTTGTCCCCGTAGATGAGGCGCTCCAGACCAACGTGCCTGGCGTCTACGCGATCGGCGACATCGTTCCAGGTCTGCAGCTCGCGCACCGCAGCTACCAGCACGGCATCTTCGTCGCTGAGCAGATCGCCGGCCTCAATCCCGTGCAGGTCGAGGACATCAACATCCCGAAGATCACGTACTCCGACCCCGAGATCGCCTCGGTCGGCTACTCCGAGGTCAAGGCCAAGGAGAAGTTCGGCGCTGACGCCATCTCCACCGCCGAGTACAACCTCGCTGGCAACGCGAAGAGCTCGATCCTCGGCACGAGCGGCACCGTCAAGCTCGTGCGTGTCAACGACGGCCCGATCGTCGGCGTCCACATGATCGGCGGCCGCGTGGGCGAGCTTGTGAGCGAAGCCCAGCTCATCGTCAACTGGGAGGCCTACCCAGAGGACGTCGCGCACCTCATCCACGCCCACCCGACGCAGGGTGAGACGATCGGCGAGGCAGCACGTCTGCTCGCCGGCGTCCCGCTGCACGCACTCTGACCCGCCAGAACCACGCAAGGAGAACCCACATCATGAGCGAAGACGTAACGCTCCCGGCACTCGGCGAGAGTGTCACCGAAGGAACTGTCACTCGTTGGCTGAAGAGCGTCGGCGACACCGTCGAGGTCGACGAGCCGCTGCTCGAGGTCTCGACCGACAAGGTCGACACCGAGATCCCATCGCCGATCGCGGGCGTGCTCGAGGAGATCCTCGTCGGCGAAGACGAGACCGTCGAGGTCGGTGCGGTCCTGGCTCGCCTCGGCGACGGCTCCGGTGCCGCATCATCCGGCGACAGCGCCCCGGCCGAGGAAGAGGCAGCAGCTGAGCCTGAGGTCGAGGAAGCCGCGGCTCCCGCAGCCGAAGACGCTCCGGCAGCGAAGGAAGACGAGGGCTACGCGGAGCCTGCTCCCGAGAAGGAGACAACCTCGGAGGCTCCGGCGAAGCAGGCCGCAACTCCTGCTGCGCAGACCGCCCAGCAGTCTGCTTCCGCTCCGAGGCCCCCTGCCCAGCCCAAGCAGCCGTCACAGCCGAAGCAGGGTGGCGAGTCGGCGCAGGCTGCCTCCAGCTCCGACCCCCGCTATGTGACTCCTCTCGTCCGCAAGCTTGCTGCAGACGCCGGCGTCGACCTCACGAAGGTCCAGGGCACTGGAGTCGGCGGACGCATCCGCAAGGAAGACGTCGTCGCCTTCGCCGAGTCGAGCAAGAGCGCAGCTCCGGCGGCCTCCGCCGGTACGCCGGGCGAGCCGACGCCGTTCGAGGTCTCCGAGCTGCGTGGCACGACCGCGAAGATGTCACGTCTCCGCAAGGTCGTTGCCGAGCGCGCGGTCGCGTCGATGAACTCGACGGCTCAGCTCACGACGGTCGTCGAGGTCGACGTGACTCGCATCGCGCAGCTGCGCGATCGCGTCAAGGGCGACTTCCACGCGAAGACGGGCAACAAGCTCTCGTTCCTTCCGTTCTTCACGCTCGCTGCGGCCGAGGCGCTCCAGAGCTTCCCGATCATCAACGCGACGGTCGACGGAGACTCCATCGTCTACCCGGAGTCAGAGAACATCGCGATGGCGGTCGACACCGAGCGCGGTCTGCTCACGCCAGTCATCAAGAAGGCGTCTGAGTTCGACATCGCGGGTCTCGCAGGGCAGATCGCTGATCTCGCCGGGCGTACGCGCGACAACAAGCTCCTCCCTGACGAGCTTGCAGGTGGCACGTTCACCGTCACGAACACGGGCTCGCGTGGCGCGCTGTTCGACACGCCCGTCGTGTTCCTCCCGCAGAGCGCCATCCTCGGCACGGGAATCGTCGCTAAGCGTCCCGCGGTCGTCAAGACGGCCGACGGACAGGAGTCCATTGCGTTCCGCTCGCTGGTCTTCCTGGCGCTGAGCTACGACCACCGCATCATCGACGGTGCGGATGCAGCTCGCTTCCTCTCGCAGATCAAGAACCGTCTCGAAGAGGGCGCATTCGAGGGCAACCTCGGGCTCTAGCAACGCCTCGCGATCGGCCTAGGCCACTCGCACATCACGTAGACGCCATCCGGCCTCCCCACGAGCGATCGTGAGGGAGGCCGGTGGTGTTTCCGAGGCCTGTACCGCGTCTGCTGGCCAGAGGTCGACGACGGCGAAGTCGCCGTAGCGATCGCGGAGCGTCGCCGTCGTGAGCCCCGCAAGCTCGTCGCCGGTTTCTTCCGCACGTGCGAGGTCTACGTGGAGGCCAGGCGCGTCACTCTGGTACACCTCCTCGAGGCAACCGTCTGGCGAGCTCGCAAGGCACTCCGCTCTCCGTGCGACGAGGGCCATGGCGGCGGCAGTCGGATCCTCGAGCGTCGCCGCAGCTCGCCAATCCGACGCTGTCGACTCCTGAGCGACCGGTTCCGCATTCTCTGGCGTTGGCAGGACCTCGCCAGGCAGCGGAGCAGTCTTCCCCTGCGTCTCCGCCTCAGGCTCCGTGAGCTCGACGGCGCTGGACTCCGGGACGCTGGGGTTCAACGGTCCTGCCCCTTGTTGGGCTCCCCCGCCCCGCCCTCCGCCGAGGAGGCCGATCATCACGGCACACACGCACATGACGACGGCAGCTGCAGCAGCTATCCGGTAGGGCAGCCGGATTCCGGAGAGTACGCGTTGCCCGGTGTCAGGTCGCCGCTGAGCGCGCTGCGCCCTCCTGCTCTCCGCATCGCGTGTACTGATGGCGCGCCGGGGGTCTACGACCTCCTCGGCTGAGTCATCCGCGAGGAGGGAGTCGGCGCGGTTGCGGTTGTCCGTGGGGCGAGGATGCTCCAGCCGCCCGAGGGAGGCGGTCTCGGGGTCCCGTTCGACGAGGATCGCGTTTCGTGGCGCCCGCTCGCCCGCCGCGGGGTCGAGCACTTCCCTGGCATCCTGCCAGGAAAAGAGCGCGTCGAGCAGGCGGTGGCCGATCTGTGCATCCACTTCTCCGGAAAGGCAGCGGTCGAGTTCCCGCTCCAGCGCGGCGGGCAGCTCGGTCTGGCTGGGTAGCTGGGCCAGCACGAGGTCGGCCATCGACTCGAGCGACTTCCAGTCACGAGCGACACTCGCGCGCGCTCGCCCATCGACCTCGGGGAGTCGAGCAACCGCGTGCCAGTCCTTGAGTACCGGCCGCCCAGCCGCGGTGAGCCGCACGTCCTGGCAGCGCAACGCGCCGAGTGAGACCCCATGCTCGTGCAGCTCGACAAGAGTCTCAACGACGGGGGCCAGGATCGTGACGATCTCACCAGCGGTGAGCGGGTTCGGCCGGTCGAGGAGTTCGTCGACGCTCGATCCGAGCGTCGCTTCGAGCACGGCGACCGCTTCCTGTTCCTCGGTCATGCCCACGTCGAGGATCTCGGGAACGCTTGGCGCCTCGATCTCATCGAAGAGCTCGCAGAGTTCCGACAGGGTGAGGCCGAGCCCGGGCGATGCCTCCACGAGTAGCTCGACGGCGCTCACGGGGGCTGTCAGCGCTGCAGCATGCGAAGCCGCATGGGCGGTTCCGGCCAGCCAATCGCCGTCGTCGGGCACTGCCCGCTCCCGCGCCACTGCGAGGTACCGGCGCCATGGGCCCGCGTCTGCGAGCATCTCGACGACGCGCCACCCCACGATGTCGAGGTAGTCGAGACGATCGCTTTGGTCGCTTCTCCGCTGATTTCTGGCTTGCACACCGGGAGTCTGACGGCGCTTGCCTTGCAGGAGCGGACGAGCTTCATCGTCTGTGGAGAAGTCGTCACGAGTCCGAATGTGAATACGGGGTGAAGTGCCGGTATTCTGGATGCACTATGGCGAACTCTCCACAAGCTGGCGCAGCAGCGGAAAAAGAACCGGGTCGCTTCAAGCAGATCTGGCAAGTCCTCAAGATGACGGTCAAGTACGACAAGACCGCACCTTGGATCATGGTCGCTGCCGTGCTCGTCCCCCTGATCATCGCAGCGCTCGTGAGCATCTTCCTGCCCGGATCGAACGCGCTCATCTGGATCCTCACGATGATCCTCGGCCTCATGGTCGGCGTGCTTCTCTTCATGTTCACGCTGAACTGGCGCGCAGAGCGGGTCGCCTTCGGGCAGCTCGAAGGACGTGCCGGTGCGGCGGGCCAAGTGCTCACCAGTGCTCTGCGCGGAACCTGGCAGACGAGCGAGATGCCTGTTGCCTTCAACGCGAAGACGCAGGACGCCGTCTACCGTGCCATCGGCAAGCCCGGCGTTGTCATCCTCACCGAGGGCAGCAAGGCTGGCACGAAGCGCCTGCTCGACGACGAGCGCCGCAAGACCGCGCGCATCCTGCCGAACGTGCCGATCCACCACTTCCACGTGGGGACCGGGGCCGACGACGTGAAGCTCGTCAAGATCCGCAAGACCCTCAACAAGCTCCCCAAGAAGCTCACCAAGCCGGAGATCGTCGCTGTGACGAGCCGACTCAAGGCTCTTGGCAGCAACGCGCTCCCGATCCCCAAGGGCATTGACCCAATGCGGATGCGCTCGTCGCGTTCGCAGATGCGCTGACCTGCAGCATCCCCGCCAGAGACTCGCCCTGTCGCTCTACACGAGCCGCAGGGCGAGTTTTGTCATGATGTCGTGCCCGCCGCGCTGGTCGCTGTCCCACACGAGCATGGGGAGCACGAGCGTGACCAGGAGCTGGCGGATGAGGGGACGCACATAGCCCGGGGCTGAGCCATCGAGCCTCGTCACACGCATCCGGAACAGCAGGTGACCGAGCGAACCGCCGAACAGCATGATCCCCACGGTCGTCATCGCGAAGAAGAGCAGCAGGATCGCGATCGAGTCGTAGTCGAAAAAGAGGAAGGCGAGCCCCGCAGCGACCGCGTAGTCGACGATGAGGGCGGGGATGCGGCGACGCATGGGCGCCATCGAGCCGCGGCCCTCTTCTGGGTAGCCGAGGCGATAGCCCGGGTAGCGATTGTTCTCCGGCTTTGCGAACTCCGGACTGCTTGACTGTGCGGGCATCCGGAAAGCTTACCGTTGGCGAATGCCCCGAAAACTGGGTCAGCCGCACGTCAATATCACGCTCGGCGTAACGTGCGCGAAACATAACAGTGACCACGGGGCAACAGCGAGTGGTTAGCTTGTGACAGGACCCCGTCCGCCAACACCTTCGACACGACCCGGAGAAGCCATGTTCAAAGAACCGTCTGAAGTCCTCGCCTATATCGCCGATAACGATGTCAAGTTCCTCGACATCCGCTTCACCGACCTCCCTGGTGTGCAGCAGCACTTCAACATCCCCGCGTCGACCGTTGACGAGGAGTTCTTCTCCGTCGGCCAGCTCTTCGATGGCTCCTCGATCCGCGGCTTCGCGTCGATCCACGAGTCGGACATGCAGCTCATCCCCGACGTCACGACGGCCTACCTCGACCCGTTCCGCGACGCGAAGACGCTCATCATGGTCTTCGACATCTACAACCCGCGCACGGGTGAGATCTACCACCGCGACCCGCGCCAGGTCGCGAAGAAGGCAGTCGACTACCTGTCCTCGACCGGAATCGCCGACACCGCGTTCTTCGCACCAGAGGCCGAGTTCTACATCTTCGACGACGTGCGCTACTCCGTGACGTCGAACCAGAGCTTCTACTCGGTCGATTCCGAAGAGGGCGCCTGGAACTCGGGCCGCGAAGAAGAGGGCGGCAACCTGGGCAACAAGACGCCGTTCAAGGGCGGCTACTTCCCCGTCTCCCCCGTCGACAAGACGGCCGACCTTCGTGACGACATCACGCTCAAGCTCATCGAGGCCGGATTCATCCTCGAGCGCTCGCACCACGAAGTCGGCACGGGCGGCCAGCAGGAGATCAACTACCGATTCGACACGATGGTCAGCGCGGCGGACGACATCCTGAAGTTCAAGTACATCGTCAAGAACACGGCAGAGCAGTGGGGCAAGTCGGCCACGTTCATGCCGAAGCCGCTCTACAACGACAACGGCTCGGGCATGCACACGCACCAGTCGCTCTGGAAGGACGGCGAGCCGCTGTTCTACGACGAGGCAGGCTACGGCTCGCTCTCCGACACCGCTCGCTGGTACATAGGCGGCCTGCTCGCGCACGCCAACTCGCTCGCGGCGTTCACCAACCCGACCACGAACTCCTACCACCGTCTGGTGAAGGGCTTCGAGGCTCCCATCAACCTCGTCTACTCGGCTGGTAACCGCTCGGCTGCCATCCGCATCCCGATCACGGGCTCCAACCCGAAGGCGAAGCGCATCGAGTTCCGCGCTCCGGATGCTTCCGCGAACCCGTACCTCGCGTTCGCCGCTCAGCTCATGGCTGGCCTCGACGGAATCCAGAACCGCATCGAGCCGCACGAGCCGGTCGACAAGGACCTCTACGAGCTTCCCCCGGAAGAGGCGAAGAGCATCCCGCAGCTCGCGACCTCGCTGCCAGAGGCGCTCGCAGCTCTCGAAGCTGACCACGAGTACCTCACGAAGGGCAACGTCTTCACGCCGGAGCTCATCGAGAACTGGATCAACTACAAGACGATCAACGAAGTGCAGCCGCTCGCACAGCGCCCGCACCCGTACGAGTTCGAGCTCTACTACGGCGTCTAATCGTCCGCTGAGCTCCTGCGTGTGTAACGCAGAGATCGACGCTGAGCCCGCCTGGTCTTCCTCGCCGAGGGAGGCCAAGCGGGCTCTTCTGTTCCCTCCCAGGAACGCAGGGCAGCACGTGTCAGGCTTGGCAGATGGAAGAAGCAGAGCTCCGCGCGCAGGCCCTGGCCGCCATCGACCACCACAAGCGCCTCGCGGCCAGCATCCACGCAGCCGCTGTCCGCCGGCTCTCGTCGGAACCGCAGAGCGAAGAATGGCAGCGACACAACGAAGACGTCGACCGCTTCATCGACGAGTTGCTCGCCCACGAGTTCACGACGGCGAAGTCGGCATTGCAGGCCCTCGCCTCGCACGAGGCGCAACACGCTGTCGGCATCGGCAGACAGTCAGGCCTCGATGCGGTCCTTATCGCCAACAGCCTCGAGCGCGCCATTCTCGATCAGCAGGCGACGAAAGCCTGACCTCCTGAACTGTGTAACCAGCAGGCCCTGCTGACGTCGCTGAGCTACTCGCCGTAGAAGAGGCGCTCGAAGACACGGCGTGAGCGCCGAGTCTCCCCCAGGTAGTCGTCCTCGAGGTGCGGACCGGAGCCTGGCGCGTAGCCGAGCGCCCGCGCGACGGCGTCGAGAGTCGGCCCGTCCTGCGGTAGGAGGTCGGACTGCTTGTTCGTCGCGAGGTAGAGCGCCGAGCGCACCCGCGACGCCAGCAGCCAGGCATCCCGCAGTTGGTTCGCATCTGCAGGAGTAAGCAGCTCCTCGGCCTGCGCGGCGTCGAGCGTTCCGAGCGTCGAGGTCGTGCGCAGCGAGGGCACGTGCATTGCGTGCTGCAGCTGCAACGTCTGAGCTAGCCACTCGACGTCGCTCAGCGAGCCGCGGCCAAGCTTCAAGTGCCGTTTCGGGTCTGCGCCCTGCGGCAGGCGCTCGTTCTCGACGCGAGCCTTGATGCGACGCACCTCGCGCAGGCCGTCCTCGGAAAGCTCCTTGCCGTAGCGGACGTCATCGACGAGGTCCATGAAACGGTCACGCACGTTGGGATCGCCGACGACGTCCTGCGCGCGCAGGAGCGCCTGAGTCTCCCACCCGAGCGACCAGCGAGCGTAGTAGCTGCGGTAGGCGGATAGGGAACGCACGAGCGGGCCGGACTTGCCCTCGGGGCGGAGCCCAGCATCCAGGTCGATGGGCATACGCGGGTCAGCGGTGAACTCGACGATGCGGTGCACAAGCGAGAGGGCCCGCCTGCTCGCGAGGTCGGGGTTCGAGAAGTCGCCTGGCTCGAACACGTAGAGCACGTCGAGGTCCGAGCCGAAGCCGAGCTCGCGGCCCCCATAGCGACCCATCGCGATGATCGCGAACGGCGGGTACTCGACCTTGTCGATTCTGCGCACCGCGTCGTAGGCGCCCTGGAGAGTCGCCGTCGCGATGTCCGAGAGCCCAGACCCCGTCTGCTTGATGTCGATGAGGCTCAGGAGGCCGCCGATCGCGAGGCGCAGCACCTCACGCCGGCGGAAGGTGCGGAGCGCACGCCGCAGCGCAACCTCGTCGTCGTGACGACGGATAGTCGTGGCTACCTCGTCGAGCAGGGCGCTGAGCGAGCGGGGCTTCAGCTGTGCGTCGTCATCGAGCCACTTCACCGCTTCCGGGTAAAGCTCGAAGAACTCCGCCGCAAACTTTGAGCCTGACAGCAACTGCGTGAGTCGCTTCGCCGCTGCCGAGCTGTCCCGTAGCAGCCGCAGGTACCAGGCGGTGTCGCCGAGCCGCTCGGAGAGCTTCCGGAAGGCCAGGAAACCGCTGTCAGGGTCGCTCCCCTGCGAAAACCAGTCGATGAGCACCGGAAGCAACGTGCGCTGCATGATGGCGCGCCGCGAGACTCCCTTCACGAGCGCCGTGATGTGTGCGAGCGCGCCCTTCGGGTCGAGGAAGCCGATCGCTCGCAGGCGGGCCTCCGCCTGGTCGGAGCTCAGCGCGAACCCCTCGGTGGGCAGCGCAGCGACTGCAGAGAGCAGCGGCCGGTAGAAGACCTTCTCGTGGAGGCCCCTGACACGCAGCTTGACTCGCTGCCACTCGTCGGTGAGCTCACGCGAGTTTGCGAAGCTGGCGGACCTCGCCAGCACGGCCCGCTCGATGTCGCTCGTCGGCATGAGATGCGTGCGACGCAGCGCGCGAAGCTGGATGCGGTGCTCCAGCAGCCTCAGGAACTCATAGTCGGAGGAGAACTGGTTCGCGTCGTCGCGTCCGATGTACCCACCCTCACTGAGCGCCTCGAGCGCGGCGAGCGTCGAACGCTCACGCACGCTCTCGTCGTGCTGTCCGTGCACAAGCTGGAGCAACTGGACGGTGAACTCGATATCGCGCAACCCGCCTGGGCCCAGCTTGATCTGCAGATCGACTTCCTCGGCCGGGATGTGGTCCGTCACGCGCTCACGCATCGCCCGCACCTGGTCGACGAAATCGGCCCGGCTCGCGCTCGCCCAGATGAGCGGCTCGACGCGACGCTCGAACTCGGCCCCGAGACGCAGGTCTCCTGCCATGGCCCTCGACTTGATGAGCGCCTGGAACTCCCAGTTCTTCGCCCACCGCTCGTAGTACTTCGCGTACGAGTCGATCGTGCGGACCAGGGCGCCATCTTTGCCCTCGGGGCGAAGGTTGGCGTCTACCTCCCAGAGCGCGGGTTCGACGTCGGTCGAGTCGATGACTCGCATGGTGAGGCTCGCGAGCCTCGTGCCGATCTCGACGGCCCTTGGGACGGCGACGCAGTCCGGGTCCGACGACTCCGCGACGAACATGATGTCGACATCGCTGATGTAGTTGAGCTCCTCGGCACCGGCCTTGCCCATGCCGATGACCGCAAGACGGACGCATTCGACCTGCTCCGCGGGGAAGCGTCCGAATCCGCTCGGAGGCGCCTGGGTCTCGGCGCGCGCGACCATGATCGCCGCATCCAACGTCTCGCCTGCGAGGTCGGCAAGCGCGCGGCTCACCTCTCTGACGCAACCGCGCTGATCGTCCTGCGCGAGGTCGAAAGCCGTGATGCGGGCCAGCTCTGTTCGGTACCGGATGCGCAGCGACCTAGCGGCCTCCGATCCGGTCAGTTGAGCAACCGCCATGCCGAATCCACCGTCTGCGTCGGCGCGTTCGGCGTCGACGCCCACGCTCGCCGCCATGCGCCGCTGCAGTTCGTCGCGAGTCGGCAGCTCGGCCTCACCGGACTGCACCACTTCCATCGTGCGCGGGTGCCGCAGGAAGAACTCAGCGAGCCCCGTCGAGGCTCCGAGGAGGCGCACTACGGTCTTCGCGTTGGGACGCTCGGCGAACAGCGAGTCGACGGCGCTCGGGTGCTGCCTTGCGAGGTAGACCAGCCACTGCAGCGCCTGGTCGGGGTCGGCGACACGCTCGTCGACCACCGAGAAGACGTCGTCGGCGCGCACCCCGGTCAGCTCGGCGAGCTCCGTAAGACGCGGCTCGGCCTCGCTTGGCGCGGCAAAGCCCGCCCTCGCGAGGCGCGTCCGGAGTCCGTCTGAGCGCACGGTCTACAAGGCGTGCAGATTCGAGGCGAGCTCGAACGGCGTGACCTGGGCCCGGTACTGCTTCCATTCGGCGCGCTTGTTCGCCAGGAAGTAGGCGAAGACCTGCTCACCGAGCGTCTCGGCGACAAGCTCCGAGTTCTCCATGATGGAGATCGCCTCGTTGAGGCTGGAAGGCAGCGGGGCGAAGCCGAGCACACTGCGCTCGCGCGGCGACATCTCCCAGATGTCCCCCTCGATCTCGGCCGGAAGCTCGTACTCCTCCGCCACGCCCTTGAGCCCGGCGGAAAGCAGGACCGCGTACGCGAGGTACGGGTTGGCAGCAGAGTCGATGCCGCGGTACTCGACACGAGCTGAGCCGCCCTTGTTGGGCTTGTAGGTCGGGATGCGGACGAGCGCCGAGCTGTTGTTGTGACCCCAGCAAGCGTAGCTCGGGGCCTCGTCCCCGCCCCAGATCCGCTTGTAGGAGTTCACGAACTGGTTGGTCACCGCGGTGATCTCCGGCGCGTGCTTGAGTAGGCCGGCGACGAAGTGCCTGCCGATCTTGGAGAGCTGGTACTCGGCACCTGGCTCGTGGAAGACGTTGGTGTCGCCCTCGAAGAGCGAGACGTGCGTGTGCATTCCGCTGCCCGGGTGCTGCCACATGGGCTTCGGCATGAACGTCGCGTAGACGCCCTGCTCGATGGCGACTTCCTTAACGACCGTGCGGAACGTCATGACGTTGTCTGCCGTGTTGAGCGCGTCGGAGAAGCGGAGGTCGATCTCGTTCTGGCCTGGACCCGCCTCGTGGTGGCTGTACTCGACGGAGATGCCGAGGTCCTCCAGGATGCGGACCGCGCGGCGACGGAAGTCGTGCGCGGTGCCTCCCGGAACGTTGTCGAAGTAGCCGGCGTTGTCGGCGGGTACGGGCTCGCCGCCGAGCGCCTCATCTGACTTCAGGAGGTAGAACTCGATCTCGGGGTGCACGTAGAACGTGAAGCCCTGCGCAGAGGCTACGTCGAGAGCGCGGCGGAGTACCCGGCGCGGGTCGGTCACGGAAGGCTGACCATCCGGAGTCGAGATGTCGCAGAACATGCGAGCCGTCGGGTCGATATCGCCGCGCCACGGAAGCATCTGGAACGTCGAGGGGTCCGGGTGAAGGAGCATGTCGGCTTCAGAACGCCTCGTAAAGCCCTCGACGGCCGAGCCGTCGAGACCGATGCCTTCGTTGAAGGCACCCTCGACCTCCGCCGGTGCGATCGCCACGGACTTCAGTGTTCCGAGAACGTCCGTGAACCACAGGCGGATGAACTTGATCCCGCGCTCTTCAATCTGGCGGAGTACGAAGTCCTGCTGCTTGTCCACTCGGGCTCCAATTCTTGTTGTGCGCCTCCCCCTAGGCTACTGGGCCTGAGGCCGCCCCGCCGTATGATGGCCAGCATGTCTCAGGCCAGTGCACCGAAGCGAGTCCGAATTCGACACTTTCAGACGGCCAAGGCCGCCGGTGAGCGCATCACCGCTCTGACGAGCTATGACGCCATGACCGCTGCGGTGTTTGACGAGGCCGGCATCGACGTGCTCCTCGTGGGCGACTCAGCGGCCACCACGGTGCTCGGAGAGACGTCGACACTCCCCGTCACCGTCGACGAGCTGATTCCCATGGCTCGCTCCGTCGCGCGCGGCGTGTCGCGAGCCCTCGTCGTCGCCGATCTGCCCTTCGGCAGCTACGAGCGCGGGCCGGACCAGGCGCTCGACACCGCCGTGCGTTTCATGAAGGAGGCAGGCGTGCAGGCGGTCAAGCTCGAGGGCGGCGTGCGGTCGCAGGCGACCATTAAGCGCATCGTCGAGGCTGGCATCCCAGTCATGGCGCACATCGGCTACACGCCGCAGAGCGAGCACGGGCTCGGCGGTCACGTAGTGCAGGGCAGGGGCGACTCCGCCGATCGCGTGCGAGCGGATGCACGGGCCGTGCAGGAAGCCGGAGCCTTCAGCGTTGTCCTCGAGATGGTGCCCGCCGTGCTCGCGGCCGAGATCACGCGCGAGCTCGTGATCCCCACGATCGGCATCGGCGCCGGTGCCGAGTGCGACGGTCAGATCCTCGTGTGGACTGACGCCATGGGCCTCGGCACCGGGCGAGTGCCTCGCTTCGTCCGCAAGTACGCAGACCTGCGCACGACCCTTCTCGACGCAGCATCCGCCTACCGCGATGAGGTCAAGTCAGGTGCGTTCCCGTCTGAGGCAGAGAGCTTCGAGGACCTGACCAGCTGAGAAGGCGTCGAAGCTTCGAGAGGGCCGCGAGATCAGCGGTTCTCTTCAGCTTCTTCCTCTGCCCAAGCCTTTGCGCGCTCCTGAAGCTTTTCGGGGGCGCGCTTCGCTTCCGCCTCCGACGTGAACGGGCCGACGAGATCGGAAGCGAGGGACTGCTTTCCGACCTCGACCTCACCTGTGCGGGAGTTGTACCAGAATTCCTGTGCATGCGTATCGGTCATAGGCTCAAGCGTATGCCGAAAGACCCGAGAACCGGACTCCTCACGCCCGGACGAAGTGCGCCGATCCGAACTGTCCCAAGCGCCATCGCCCGGCCGCCGTACGTTGGAAAGCCTGCCCCTGACAAGTGGACGGGTGGGGACGTCTACACGCCAGAGGAGGTCGCGCGCATCGCGCGCGCATCCGCGATCGCCGCCGATGCCCTGCAGCACCTCGAGCAGTACGCGGTCCCCGGGGTCACGACGGACGAGCTCGACAGCATCGCCCATGACTTCGTGATTGCCCGGGGTGCCTACCCCTCAACGCTGGGCTACCGCGGATTCCCGAAGTCGAGCTGCACCTCGCTCAACGAGGTCATCTGTCACGGCATCCCTGACGACACCGTGCTCGAATCTGGCGACATCCTCAACGTCGACATCACCGCCTACTTCGAGGGGATGCACGGCGACACCAACCGCATGTACCTCGTCGGTGAGGTCGACGAGGAGTCGCGGCTGCTTGTCGAGCGCACCCACGAGGCGATGATGCGAGGGATAGCCGCAGCGAAACCGGGGCGTCAGGTGAACATCATCGGCCGGGTCATCGAGAAGTACGCGGGTCGGTTCGGCTACGGAGTAGTACGCGACTACACGGGGCACGGTGTTGGCAGCGCCTTCCACTCCGGCCTGATCGTCCCTCACTATGACGCGCCGCAGTACAGCACGATCATCGAAGAGGGCATGGTCTTCACGGTGGAGCCGATGCTCACGCTCGGCACTTCAGACTGGCGGCTCTGGGAGGACGGTTGGACGGTTGTTACCGCCGACGGATCCCGATGCGCGCAGTGGGAGCACACCGTCGTCGTGATGGCGAACGGCGCGGAGCTGCTCACCGTCCCGAGCGCCTGAGCTCCTCCCCGAATCGAGCCGAGCCCTCGTGCCGGATATGCTCACTCGCATGGGGAAGAGCAGAGCCACGAAGGCCATCGGCATCGACATCGGCGGGACCGGCATCAAGGGAGCACTCGTCGACCTGCGCACTGGGGAGCTCCTCTCCAAGCGCCGGAAGGTTCCGACGCCTGTTGGCGGCGACCCGCGCGAGGTCATCGAAGCGACCATGGAGATCGTCCGGAAGATCTGGGACAAGGACCTCGACGGCGACTCGGACGTGCCCGTCGGCATCAGCGTCCCCGCGATCGTCAAGCACGGTGTGACGCGGTCCGCCGCGAACATCTCCCCGCTCTGGATCGACTTCGCCGCACGCGCGGCGTTCTCGGAAGCAGTCGGGCGTGAGGTCGCGCTCGCGAACGACGCCGACGCTGCCGGTATCGCCGAGGTCCGCTTCGGAGTCGCACACGGTCGGCTCGACAGCGTCATCATGACCACGCTCGGCACCGGTATCGGTACCGCGATGTTCTACGGCGGCCACCTGTTCCCTAACAGCGAGCTCGGCCACATCAGCATCGGCGAGCACAGCGATTACGAGAAGTTCGCGTCCTCGAAGGTCCGCGAACGGGAAGAACTCGCGTTCGCAGAGTGGGGCGCCAGGCTCACGCCGTACTACCGACAGCTCGAAGCCCTCTTCTCCCCGGATGTGTTCATCGTTTCCGGGGGAATCTCCAAGCAGGCCGATGAGTTCCTTCACTACATCGACGTGGAGACGCCCATCGTCGTCGCGGAGTTCATGAACAACGCGGGCATCGTCGGATCTGCCTGCCTCGCGGCAGAGCACTGGGTCTAGAAGCAGGCAGAGCAAGACGCGGGAGGCCGGGGGCGATTGTCGCTCCCGGCCTCCCGCGTTGTCTGACGAAGACGAGCAGGCCGACCGATACGCCGGGTTCTGTCCCGACCTGGGTCGGGGGCGGCCATCTCTCTCGCTCGCACGTTGCCGCGCGAATCTAGCGGCCTACCCGGGGACTCGGCGAGCCGCGTCATCATCCCCTGTATGGCCTTGCTCCGGACGAGGTTTACCGTGCGGCGCCTGTCACCAGGCGCCCGGTGGGCTCTTACCCCACCCTTTCACCCTTACCCGTGCACCCCGAAGGGCGTCACCGTTTCTCAAGAGAAGCGGCGGGGCGGTCTGCTTTCTGTGGCACTGTCTCGCGGGTTTCCCCGGGTGGGCGTTACCCACCGTCCTGCCCTATGGAGCCCGGACGTTCCTCGGCATGGTTTCCCATGACGCGACCGCCTAGTCGACCTGCTCTTCTCCCATCGTATCGCGCTCGACACGCATCGTTGCTTGCGAGAGCACCATGACGCTCGAGCGAGCGCGTGCCGTTGTCCTGCGAAACAACATATTCGCCTCAGATACCGTCGCTTCTCACCGCGCGGGACATCAATTGATAACGGGCTCTTCCCAGATGAGGGTGTAGGTCGGCCGGGCGAGTCGGTCCGCAGATAGACGTCGAGGTCTCCCGACGATGGAGGTTCCTGCGCCATCCGTCCGAAAGATCTCGACGTGACCGACGCTACCCCGCCGGCTGGCTTCGGCCGCCCTGACCTGACCGCCTTCGCGGCTCATCCCAGTCGACCCTGATCGGGTCTGCTGACCCCCTCGATGAGAACGCAGCGACATCACAGCCACCCAACCCCGACCGTCCGGGAAGCCGGGACACGTCACATGGGCTGTGCTGCGGGCGTGTCGAGTGGGTAGTCCAGGGGCGACGCAGGAGCGTCGACGCGACGTGCTGAGAGGTGGTTCCAGTCGAGCGCTAGGACACCGGCTACAGGCATGGCGATAGGTCAGGAACGGCGTCGCTCCCTGCGCAGGAGGGAGCGCAGAGTCTCGGCGTTCGCGTAGCCGACCCGTAGCGCGATCTCGGCGGAGGTGAAGTCCGTGGTTGCTGAGAGGTGCCGAGCTCGTTCGATGCGAAGCCGTTGGACGAAGCCGAGCGGAGTGAGGTTGAGCGCCGCACGGACTCGTCGTTCGAGGGTACGCCGGCTGGTGCCGAGCGACTGCGCGACGAAGGCGACGTTGAACGGTTCGTCCAGGCGGGCGCGCACGAAGCGTTCGAACTCGACGACGATCGGGTCCTCGTGCCGGAGATGTTCGTAGGCGACGAAAGCCGCCTGCGACGGGCGCTCGTCGATGATGAGGAGCTTGGCGACATGTTGGGCCAGGTCGGGGCTGATCGATCGCACGAGTGAGAGCGCGAGGTCGATGTGGGCGAAGGCGGCGCCGGCGGTGACGAGGTTCCCGTCGACCACGACCATGGTGTCGAGATCGAGGGCGACGGTCGGATAGCGCTTCAGGAACTCCGGCCCCAGGAACCAGCTGGTCGTCGCCCTCCGATGATGCATCCGTCCGGTCTCGGCGACAGCGAACACGCCGGTACACGCCGCGGCGATCCGGGTGGTCGCCTCGTCGAGGCGCCCGAGCGAGGCGATGACCGAACGAGCATCTCGGCTCTGGAGGGCGTCGTGGGTCGCGGCGGCCGTAAGGGTTCCAAGCGCAGGGACGACGACCACGTCGAACTCTCCGGACTCCGACAGCGGGTGGTCCACCGACAGGGTCATCGATGCCGTCGTGGTCACTCGCCGTTTCGGTCCGAGGATGGCGAGTTCGATCGGGTCGATCCGCGGGTCGACATCGCCGCGGGCTCCGTCGGCCACCCGCACGATGTCGATGATCGACGCGATAGCCGAACCGAAGCAGCCGTCGATCGCGATCAGTCCGATACGCATGACGTAAACAATAGCAATACTGCCGTATACGCCACTCCCCACCGGCCCTCGCTCGTCATACACTGAACTCGCCCCACAAAGAACCCCGACTTCAAGGAGAACCCCCTTATGTCCATACCCGCATCACTTCCGTATGCCTTCGTCGCCAAGATCGTCGCGGCCGATGGACAGCACGACGCGCTCGCCGATCTGCTCGCCGGCGCTGTCGCGCTCGCCAACGAAGAAGTAGGAACGATTGTCTGGTTCGCGGTCAGGACCCACGCCGACACCTTCTGGATCTTCGATGCATTCCCCGACGAGGCCGCTCGCGACGCCCACGCCAACGGCGCCATCGTCGCAGCCCTGATGGCCAACCAGCACCTCCTCAGCGCAGCACCCGAGATCCTGGCGGCCGACGTCCTCGCGTCCAAGCTCCCGTAGTCCGCCAACGCACGCGACGATCGCGCCCCGCCGAGTCGGTCCGCAGATAGACGTCGAGGTCTCCCGACGATGGAGGTTCCTACGCCATCCATCCGAAAGACCTCGACGTGTCCGACGCTACCCCGCCGGCCGGCTTCGGCCGCCCTGACCTGACCGCCTTCGCTCGACTCGACGGCCTCGGTCTGAGCGTGATCGGGCAACGACTTGAACCGGATCGTGCGGTCCTCGCGTGCCGCGTGGTGGAACCAGATCAGTGGTGCCGACGGTGCGGCAGCGAAGGCGCCGCTCGTGACACCGTGATCCGGCGGTTGGCCCACGAGCCGCTGGGCTGGCGACCGACCGTGCTGGAGGTTGTAGTGCGCCGCTACCGCTGTGCCGACTGCGGACACGTGTGTCGCCAAGACACCAGCGCCGCGGCGGAGCCACGCGCGAAGCTCTCGCGCACCGGGCGGCGGTGGGCGCTGGAAGGGATCGTGGTCGCACACCTCACCGTCGCCCGTGTCGCCGAGGGACTCGGGGTCGCGTGGGACACCGCCAACAACGCGGTCCTGGCCGAAGGCAAGCGGCTGCTGATCAACGACCCCACGCGGTTCGAGGGCGTGAAGGTCATTGGCGTCGATGAGCACGTCTGGCGCCACACCAGGCGTGGCGACAAGTACGTCACCGTGATCATCGACCTCACCCCGGTCCGCGATGGCGCCGGCCCAGCAAGGCTGCTGGACATGGTCGAGGGCCGATCGAAGGCGGCGTTCAAGACCTGGCTCGCCGACCGCGACGACGCCTTCCGTGACGCCGTCGAGGTGGTCGCGATGGACGGCTTCACCGGGTTCAAGACCGCCGCTGCGGAGGAGATCCCGGACGCGGTCACGGTGATGGATCCCTTCCACGTCGTGCGCCTGGCCGGTGACGCCCTCGACAGGTGCCGGCGCCGGGTCCAACTCGCGATCCACGGGCACCGTGGGTTCAGGGACGATCCGCTCTACAAGTCGCGGCGCACGCTGCACACCGGCGCGAACCTGCTCACCGACAAGCAGAGCGACAGGCTACGCGCGCTGTTCGTTGATGACGCTCACGTCGAGGTCGAGGCGACCTGGGGTGTCTACCAGCAGATGATCGCCGCCTATCGCCACGAGGACCGGCAACGTGGCCGCGAGCTCATGGAGAAGCTGATCACCGACCTCAGCGCCGGCGTCCCCAAGGTCCTCACCGAGCTCACCACCCTGGGCCGGACCCTGAAGAAGCGAGCCGCCGACGTGCTCGCCTACTTCGAACGACCCGGCACCAGCAACGGGCCGACCGAGGCACTCAACGGACGGCTCGAACACCTGCGCGGCTCCGCACTCGGGTTCCGCAACCTGACCAACTACATCGCCCGAAGCCTGCTCGAGACCGGCGGCTTCAGACCCCAACTCCTACACCCCGATTGGGATGAGCCTGATAACGACTTAGTGAACGGCGTGAAGGAACTCATGTGTTCGTGTACGCTCCAAAAGCGCACGGCATTTCCACACGCAGATCTCAGGAATGCAGTGCTCGAACCGTTGCGTTCCAGCAACGCTTCCCGGGCAATGACTGCCCGGAACGACGGTTCGCTCGCAGTCAAGGACTTAAGGAGGAGTTCAATGACAACATCCACGAAGCGGCGCGCCGCAACAGCGGTTGCCGCACTCGCAGTCGCCGGTCTCGGGCTGACAGCCTGTTCCGGTGGTCCCGGTGTGCAGACAAACGAGGGCGGCCCCAGCGATAACAAGGTCACCATCTACGGCACGATCGTCGACGCCGAGGCAGAGCTCCTCGAGCAGTCGTGGGCAGGCTGGGCAGAAGAAAACGGCATCGAGATCGTCTACGAGGGCTCCAAGGAGTTCGAGACCCAAATCTCGGTCCGCGCGCAGGGCGGTACCCCGCCCGACGTCGCGATCTTCCCGCAGCCTGGGCTCATGGGCGACCTCGCCAGCACTGGGCTTCTCACCGAAGCGCCAGAGGGCGTCGTCAGCAACCTGGAAGAGTACTGGTCGGAAGACTGGAAGACGTACTCCTCGCACGACGGAACCGTCTACGGCGCGCCACTCATGGCGAACCTCAAGGGCTTCGTCTGGTACTCCCCGAAGTTCTTCAAGGACAACGGCTACGAAGTACCGAAGACCTGGGAAGAGCTCGTCACACTGACGGGCGAGATCCAGAGCAAGACCGGAACCGCACCCTGGTGCGCCGGCTTCGGCTCCGACGCCGCCACCGGCTGGCCAGGAACTGACTGGATCGAAGACCTCGTCATCCGCATGCACGGTCCGGAGGTCTACGACCAGTGGGTCGCCAACGAGATCCCCTTCACCGACGAGCGCATCCAGGCGTCGTTCGAAGAAGCCGGCAAGATCCTCACCAATCCTGACTACGTCAACGCTGGCTTCGGCGACGTGCGCTCCATCAACTCGACCGCATTCGGCGACGTGGCCCCCAAGCTCGTCGACGGCACGTGCGCGCTCCACCACCAGGCTTCCTTCTACGACGGCTTCATTACAGAGGCCGGCGGAACCGTGGGCGAAGACGGCGACGTCTGGGCCTTCATGACCCCTCCTGCTGAGGGTAAGGAACAGGCAGTCACCGGCGGCGGCGAGATCGTCGGCTCGTTCAACTCGGACGAAGACACGGTCAAGGTGCTCGAGTACCTGTCCAGCCCGGAGTGGGCCAACAGCCGCGTCGCCCTCGGCGGCGTCATCAGCGCCAACACGGGTCTCGACCCGGCCAACGCGAAGAGCCCGATCCTGCAGGAGTCCATCCAGATCCTCCAGGACCCCGAGACGACCTTCCGCTTCGACGGTTCTGACCTCATGCCTTCGGCAGTGGGCGCAGGCACGTTCTGGAAGGGAATCATCGACTGGATCAACGGCACGGACGTCAACACCGTGACGACCCAGATCGACTCCGGCTGGCCCTCCAGCTAAGCACCCGTGTGGAGCATCCGGCAGTCGACGGATGCTCCACACGCATTCCACCGCACGGACGACGTCGTCCCCCGCGAACGTGCTTTTCTGCCACCCCGGAAGGTCACAATGGCAAGTTTCTTCACGTGGCTGGCCCAACTGCCGCCACTTCTGCAAGTCCCGATCGTCATCATCGCGTTTCTCGCGGTGGTCGCGCTCATCGTCTACTTCGTTGAGCTCGCGCCAAGGCCCGGTACCAAGTACACGGTCCTGCGCCTCGTAGTCTGCATCGCAGTCCCGGTTGCGCTCGTCTTCATCCTCGGCACCTACACATGGGCGGCCATCGTCGCCATCGTGCTCGGTGCCCTGCTCTTCTGGCTCGATCACCGGTCGCGCGAAGGCGCCGGCTACCTGATCGGCCTCATCGGCTTCCTCGCACCAGCGCTGGTCCTCGTCATCATCGGTCTGATCGTGCCGAGCATCCAGACCACTGGTCAGGCGTTCACCAACAAGGCTGGCGACTTCGTAGGCCTCGAGAACTTCATCTGGATCTTCACCCAGCCAAGCGGCATCCGGACGGTCCTCAACACGATCATCTGGGTCGTCGTCACGCCGATCCTGTCCACGATCGCAGGCCTCGCCTACGCCGTGTTCATCGACAAGTCACGCGGCGAGAAGTTCCTCAAGGCGCTCGTCTTCATGCCGATGGCCATCTCGTTCGTCGGCGCGTCGATCATCTTCAGGTTCATGTACACGGCCCGCCCGGCCGACCAGGACCAGATCGGCCTCCTCAACCAGATCATCGTCTGGTTCGGCGGGCAGCCATACGACTTCCTCGCCGAGTCGCCGCTCAACACGTTCTTCCTCATCATCGTCCTCATCTGGGTGCAGACCGGTTTCGCCATGGTCGTGCTGTCCGCAGCCATCAAGGGTGTACCGATGGACCAGATCGAGGCTGCGTCGCTTGACGGCGCGAACCCGTGGCAGCGTTTCATCAACGTGACTGTCCCCGGAATCCGCTCGTCGCTGGTGGTCGTCGTGACGACGATCTCGATCGCGTCGCTGAAGGTCTTCGACATCGTTCGCACGATGACCGCAGGCGCCAACGACACGAGCGTTATCGCCAACGAGATGTACACGCAGTTCAAGACCTTCGAGACCGGACGATCGGCCGCCTTCGCGGTTGTGCTGTTCATCCTCGTGCTGCCGATCATCATCTACAACGCGAACCAGATGAAGAAGCAGAGGGAGATCCGATGAGCGCCATCGTTCCAGTTGAACTTCCCGTCGACACCAAGACGGCGGAGCAGCTCGCGCGAGGCGAGAAGACCACAAGCGGCAAGGTGAAGAAGAACCTCACCAGCCGCTGGGCCACCGTTGCGGCGATTGCGATCGCCGTTGTCTGGACCATCCCGACCTTCGGACTCTTCGTCTCCTCGTTCCGCCCCAAGGCGGAGGTCGTCAGCACCGGATGGTGGACGATCTTCGAGAACTGGGGCTTCACCTTCGACAACTACGTCGAAGTGCTCGCCTCAGGCAACACGCAGCTGACGATGGCCCAGGCCTTCCTCAACTCGATCGTGATCGCCCTCCCAGCGACGGTCATCCCGCTCGCGATCGCCCTCCTCGCTGCCTACGGCTTCGCGTGGATGGACTTCAAGGGAAAGAACTGGCTGTTCATCCTGGTCTTCGCACTGCAGGTCGTGCCGATCCAGATGGCGCTCGTTCCGCTGCTTCAGCTTTTCGCTCGCGGCGAGATCTTCGGTGTCCCGGTAATCGCCGCTTTCGGGGCGGATGCTGGATTCGCGCAGGTATGGATCGCTCACTCGATCTTCGCCATGCCACTCGCGATCTTCCTGCTGCACAACTTCATCGCGGAGATCCCGCGCGAGGTCATTGAAGCAGCTCGGGTCGACGGCGCCAGCCACGGCCAGATCTTCTTCCGCATCATTGTCCCGCTGACGCTTCCCGCCGTGGCATCGTTCGGTATCTTCCAGTTCCTCTGGGTCTGGAACGACCTGCTCGTCGCGCTTGTGTTCGCCGACGGTGCTGTTGCGCCGATGACGAAGCTGCTCGCTGAGATCACGGGCTCCCGTGGTCAGGAATGGCCGCTGCTCACGGCTGGCGCGTTCCTGTCCATCCTGGTCCCGCTCATCGTGTTCTTCTCGCTGCAGCGCTACTTCGTGCGAGGCCTCCTGGCGGGCTCCACGAAGGGCTAGGCCAAGGCCGGCACCACCACGTGCCAGCACTACTTTTGAGGGGGAGCCGAAAGGCTCCCCCTCATTCGTGTCTCCGCTCGCTGCGTCCACAGCGGCACCGCCCGTTGACGTCGTGAGAAGCCTGTGCCAGGTGCGTGCGGAGCGGACAGCAATGCGGACCAGAAGCCGCAGACAGCGCGGACAGCAGAACGCCCTCCGCAGATCGTGTGATCTGCGGAGGGCGTTCCGATCTCCTCGGAGGAGTTCCTAGCTAGCTGCGCCGCTTGCGAGAGCGTCGTTCGCCTCCTGGACGCGGATAGCTTCGGTGAGGGCACCGCTGATGCGCTGCTCGGTCTCCGGGCCGAAGATGTGGATGTGGTCGTTGTCGGTCGTGACGTAGATCGTCTCGCCGACCTCGGGGTGGCTGCGACCGTCGACACGGGCGACGATGTCCGTGCGCTTCCCGTCGATCATCGAGTGACCATACAGGTAGCCCTCGGCGCCGAGCTCCTCGACGAGGTCGACCTCAACCTTGAGTCCAGGCTTCTCCTCGCGCGAAATGATGATGTCATCCGGGCGAACGCCGACAGTTGCGGTGCCCGTCTTGAGCTTCGCCAGCGTTGCACGCTCGAGTGGAATGACGTCGGTCCCAAAACGCACACCCTCTGAAGTGAGGTCGGCGCCGAAGATGTTCATTGACGGGCTGCCGATGAAGCCTGCAACGAAGACGTTCTTGGGCTTCGCGTACAGTTCACGCGGCGTTCCGACCTGCTGCAGGACGCCATCCTTGAGGACAGCGATGCGGTCACCCATCGTGAGGGCCTCGGTCTGGTCGTGCGTCACGTACACGGTGGTGACGCCGAGACGGCGCGTGAGGCTCGCGATCTGCGTGCGGGTCTGCACGCGCAGCTTGGCGTCGAGGTTCGAGAGCGGCTCATCCATGAGGAAGACCTGGGGGCTACGCACGATGGCGCGGCCCATTGCGACACGCTGACGCTGACCGCCGGAGAGCGCCTTCGGCTTCCGGTCGAGGTAGGGCTCGAGGTCGAGGATCTTGGCGGCCTCGAGCACGCGCTTGGCGCGCTCTTCCTTGTTGATACCAGCGATCTTGAGCGCGAAGCCCATGTTCTCGCCGACTGTCATGTGCGGGTAGAGCGCGTAGCTCTGGAACACCATGGCGATGTCGCGGTCCTTGGGCGGGAGGTGCGTGACGTCGCGGTCGCCGATCAGGATGCGGCCGCGGTTCACCTCTTCGAGGCCCGCAAGCATGCGGAGCGACGTGGACTTGCCGCAGCCGGACGGGCCGACGAGGACGAGGAATTCTCCATCGTCGATCTCGAGGTCCAGGCTGTCCACCGCTGGGCGAGCGCCCTCGGTGTAGATGCGCGATGCGCTTTCAAAGGTCACAGTTGCCATAGGAGTACTCCCTCATTACCGGCAGGTACGTGCCGGACGATCCGTAGTAATAGGTGAGGAGCAACGATGCGTTTCACTTCAAGCGACGCCGTCGGCGCTCCGCCACTGAGTATGTCAGAACTCAGCGGCGAGCGCGCGACTTCTTTTGCATCAGAGTGAGGATTTCTCCGTGCGCACGAGAATCGCCCCGGAGTCCGGGCAGATGACAACGTCGTCTGGCGCGGCTCGCCGGATCTTCTCGAGTTCCGGCCGGTCGAGGGCGACGTTCGTGCCCGTCGTGATGATGCCGATGAGCTCGGCAGCTCCGACACCGTAGCGTTCGCGCTGCTTCTCGTAGAGCGCGACGAGGTCCGCGGGGAGCGGGCCGAGTACGCTCGCTCGCTGCTCGGCAAGCACACGGTACTCGCCCTTCAAGTTGTCGCGGGCTGCGTCACGCAGCACCGTGAGCTCACTGGCGCGATCCTCCACGCCCCGCTGCGACTCGAGCGCGCCCTCGTGGGCGGCCGTCTGCTCTTCGACGCGCTGCATGACTTCTAGCTCGCCGTCTTCAAGGATCGTACGGCGTCGCTGAAGGACTTCGATCTCCCGCTGCAGGGCTTCGATGTCCTTGCGGCTCGACGCCCCCTGGAGGCGCTCATTGTCGCGCTTGAGGCGGGCCTCGACCGTCTCCACGTCTGACTCGATCTTCCTGAGCTCGCTGCGCGAGTCTTCAAGCTGCCCGAGTAGCTGCACGACCTCGGCACGGTGCTGAGTTCGCTCCTCGTCGAGGGCGTTCAGGTGGTGCTGTTCCGGCAGGTTCTTCGCGACGTGCTGCACTCGCCGCCGTTTCGTGTCGATATCGGCGAGTTCGAGCAGACGACGCTGGTCCGCCTCGCTGGCCTTCATGCTCGGCCCGTGTTCATGTCTTGGATGGCGTTCATAGTGTCCTCATTCTGTCGTGAAGTCTTGTTGCGCCGGCACAGGGCGCGCGCTCCGCCCGCCGTGGCGTCACTGTGGAATAGCGAAGTCCCATGGATCAGTCCGAAGCTCGGATACCTCGATCTGGAGCTGCGGGAATGCAGATTGGAGCTCCTGGGCGGCGTAGCCCAGCCACAGCCATTCGCTCGCCCAATGCGAGGTGTCGATCAGGGCGGGGCCGGTTCCGCGGGCGATCGACTGCTCGAGGGACTCAGAGGCTGGGTGGTGGCGGAGATCGCTCGTGATGTAGACATCGGCGCCGACGACGGCAGGGTTATCGAGGAGCGAGTCGCCTGCTCCCCCACAGAGCGCAACGGTCTTGACGACCCGGTCGAATGACCCAGCAGCTCGAATGCCCGTTGCGGTCGCGGGAAGTATGCCCGCGAGCCTGCGGGCGAGCGCACCGAGCGTCATCGGTTCAGGAAGGACGCCGATTCGGCCGAGACCTCGACCCGGATCTGTGGCTGCGGGGACGATCGGTGTCGACCCCGCGAGGCCAAGCGCCGTGGCGAGCGCAGCCGAAGTGCCCGTCTCGACGACGTCGGCATTGGTATGCGCGGCGACAAGAGCGACATCGGCTCGAATGAGCTGTGCAAGCAGTGAGCCCTTCCCGGTGCTCTCTGCCACGGTCGTGATCCCCCGGAGGAGCAGCGGGTGGTGGACGAGGAGCAGATCCGCCGAGGTCTCCACGGCTTCCTGCACCGTCAGCTGAGCCGCATCGACCGCAACAAGGATGCGGCGGATTTCCGCGTCGGGAGCGCCCGAGACAAGGCCGACCGAATCCCAGGACTCCGCCCCTGACAATGGCCACTTGTTCTCTACAAATTCGAGCACGTCGCGAAGTCGGGTCACCATAGGGCGATCCTAGTTGCGGCGTTGGGGGAATCCGCCGGACTTTCCGCGTAGAGTGAGCACTTCATTGCTCCTTCCCCCGGGAGTCCTTCTATCAGAGTTTCCCCCAGGAGACCTCTTGTCAGAACATCAGCGCAATGCTGTCCCGAATTCCGTAAAGCGTCCAACTATTCGCGACGTGGCAGCGGTGGCCGGCGTATCCAAATCTCTTGTCTCGCTCGTGTACAGCGACCCGGAGAAGGTCAGCGAAGCCAGGAAGAGTCGAGTGCTCGCGGCCGCCGAGGAGTTGGGCTTCCGCCCGAACCTGCTCGCTCGCTCGCTCGCTACGAACATGAGCGACTTCATCGGCATTCTCGTCGCCGACCCCGTGAACCCGGTCTTCGCCGAGATCATCGAGGCGGCGAGCCTCGAGTTCGATCGCGCTGGCCGGCGTGGTCTCATGACAACGGCAGTGTTGCCGCAGGCAGGGACCGTGCGTCGTCTCAACGAGGAGACGATAGCTACACTCAGCGATCTTCGCCCGAGGAGTGTCCTCATCGCAGGCTCCCTTCCCGACGTCGCGTCACTCGGCTCGCTCGCAGAAGATCGCCCCGTGGTCGTGGCCTCAGGCCTCACGGAGGGCCTCCCGAATGCCGGCAGCGTCCGGACCGATGACCGGAAGGGCCTCGCTCTCCTGGTCGAACACCTCGCGTCTCTCGGGCACAGCGACATCGTTCACCTCGGCGGCCTGACGGCCGTCGGTCGGAGCAGAGCTGACGCGTACGAGGACGCAATGACGAAGCATGGCCTCGGAAGCTACGTGCACGTCCAGGACAGCGACTTCACGGAGCTCGGTGGCTACATGGCCGCAACGAGCGTGCTGGCTCGCGCGACAAGGCCGACGGCCATCATCGCTTCCAACGACCTCGCCGCCCTCGGGGTGCAGCGTGCCCTCGACGAACGCGGGCTCACGCCGGACGACGTCGCACTCACCGGTTACGACAACTCGTTCCTGGCGTCGATCGCGGGAGTCTCGTTGACCTCCGTCGATCCGCACAACGCCGTCATCGGTCGCGAGGCCGCGCGTTGGCTCATCGAAGCCGAGGCCGGCAAGGACTCGCTCCCGAGCGAGCTGCTCGTGGAGCCGCGTCTCGTGGTCCGGCGCTCATCCGGCAAGGGCATCTGAGCCGAAGCCTGCGCGACACGGCTGCTCGCGCTGGTCTTTCGGGGCCCGCCGAGGCCCGAGCCCTCCGAGTGGGCGAGCCCTCCTAGCTAGCTGGTGAGCCCTGCTAGCTACTGAACCTGACACCCCAGGCGGCGCTCCACGTCTCGCCTGAGCCGATTCCGATGAGGTCGGTGCCCGAGTTGAGGGCGTCAGGCGGAGCCGTCATGGGCTCCGCGGCGAAGGCGAGACCGGTGCCCCCGTGGTGCCCGTCTGGACGCGGGAAGTCGCTCGGCGTGTAGAGCTGCAGGTGACGGAAGGCCTCGTCTCCCCAGACCTCGAGTCGCGCGCCGGTTCGAGACTCGAGCGCGAGCAGTACCCGATCACCGCTTGGGCGGACGCGGAACGCGTAGTTGAGGTCGAGCTGACCGACCTCGCGTCCTCTGGTCAAGTCGAATGCGCCCCCGGGCTCGATTGGCTCCGTGCCGATGGGAAGCAGCCGGTCGTCCAGAAGGACGCGCTCGAGGAGGTCCGAGGTCACGACGAGTTCGGCGATGGGTTCTTCGCCGATCCGGAAGTACGGATGCGCGCCAAGGGCGAACACGGCCTCACGAGTCCCGAGGTTGGTGACCGTATGGGTGACCTCGAGCCCATCCTCGATTGCCCGGTACTTCACGCAGTGGCGGAGCGTGAACGGCCACCCGTGTTGCGGAAATACGGTGGCGCCGAGCTCGATGCTCGAGCCGTCCTTCTCGAGTACCGCGTACTCGGTGTTTCGGAGGAGCCCGTGCGAGGCGTTGCCCTTGCTGGGCTCAGTGATGTCGAGCTGCTGGGTCTTGCCGTCGAGGCTCCAATTGCCGTCGCGCACTCGGTTGGGCCACGGGAAGAGCGTGATGCCGGCGCCGAACGGCGGGAGGACGTCGTCCCCGAAGTCCTCGACGAGCTGAATGCCGTCGACTTCGAGCGAGCGCAGGACGCCGGCGACCGCGCCGACCGCGACGCGGACGCCGTCGTTCTCGAGCTCGTGACGGGTTCCGGTGACGGGTGGATGCATGGATCCACCGTAGCGGCCGGCGCCGTCGTCTACGTGCTGCGGGACCAATCGCGGAGCACCGCGCGTGCCGCGTGCATCCCTGGCATGCCGTGGACACCGCCGCCGGGCGGGGTCGAAGAGGAGCACACGTACAGCCCGCGGCGGCCCGCTCGGTACGGGTGGAGCGTTGGTGCTGGCCTGAACAGTTGCTGCGTTCCCGCGAGCGTCCCTCCCCCGATGTCGCCGCCGACGAGGTTGGGGTTCCACGTCTCGAGCGCGCTCGGCGACCACTCTCGGCGTTCGAGGATGACGTCGCCGAAACCTGGGGCGAAGCGCTCGATCTGCGCTTCGAGCAGGGGCCGAACGTCATGCGCCGTCCCGTTTGGGACGTGCGCGTAGGTCCAGAGCACCTGCTTGCCGGCTCGCGTGCGGCTCGGGTCGGCGTTTGACTGCTGCGTCACCATGACAAACGGACGGTCCGGCATGCGACCTCGGTTCACCGCCCGTTCGGCGGCGACGATCTCCCCCATCGTTCCGCCGACGTGCACGGTCCCCGCGCCGGAGACCCGAGCGTCGGCCCACGGCACGGAGCCGTCGAGCAGGTAGTCGATCTTGTGCACGCCAACCCCGTACTTCCACCGCGCGAGGTGGGCCGCGTATCTCGACTCAAGCTGGTCCGGGGCGATCTTAAGGATCTGCTTCGGGGTGAGGTCGAGGAGCACTGCGTCAGCTGACGGGAGGTCACGGAGATCCAAGATCTCCGAGTTCGTCTCGATGCGCCCGCCGTTGTCGACCAAGACCTTGGCGAGAGCCTCGACGATGGCCGAGGAGCCTCCCCGCGCGACGGGCCAGCCAGTGCTGTGTCCCAGCGCGCCGAAGGCGATGCCAAAAGCGGCCGTCAGAGGTCGGGTCAGCGGCAGGGTGGGGTGCGCCGAGGAGCCAGCGAAGAGGGCCTTGGCCGCGCCGCTCCTGAACAGGAGCCCAGCCAAGGTCGCTGCCGGAAGAGCGCCCGGAAGACCGAGCCGCACCATGTCGATGGGATGCGGCGGGATGCGCAGGAGCGGCCCCATGGCGTTCTCGACGGTCTCGATCGGGTGACGCGAGAAGTGCTCGTGCAGCCGACGCCACGCGGGCCCATCGACACCCAGCTCCCCAACCGTCAGCTCGATGTCCCGGTGCAGCATCGCGGCGCGCCCGCCCGGCAACGGGTGTGCCATCGGGATGACCGGATGCACCCACTCGAGCCCGTTCTGCTCGAGTTCGAGCTCGCGAAACGCGGGGCTTGCGATGCCGAACGGGTGAGCGGCGGCGCCGAGGTCGCTCACGTAGCCGGGGCCGAAGAGCTCGGCGGACCTGGCTGCTCCCCCAACCTGCGGGTCGCGCTCGTAGACGGTCACCTCGACGCCTCGCTTCGCGAGGAGCGCCGCGGCGGTGAGCCCGTTTGGTCCACCACCGACGACGATGGCCCGGCGGCTCACTGCGTGGCGCCGGCCTGCGGTTCCTGTTCGAGGAATCGCTCCTCGACGGAGTCGCGGCTAATGCTCTGGATGAGGTCGATCTGCGTTCGCGCGCGCGACTCGAGCGCCTCGAGCCCCGAGAGGACTAGCCGCGGATCGCTCGGCTGCACGGCGATGAGTGCCTCCCACATGGAGAGCTTGGCGCGCACCATGCCGGTGAGCGTGTCGAGCTCGAGTTGCGTGCTTGGCCGCTTGCGGAGGCGAAGGATGTTCACGGGGTTGAAGGTGCCAGCGACCCATGCCGCGTTGGTCAGCCACAGCTTGAGGACGGACTCGCGGTAGCCGAGCGCCTCGATGAGGGCCAGCAGGTCTCGGCGGTCGGCCGCAATGTGCGTGACGAGCAGCCGCATGGTCTTCTCGTGCGGGGTGCCGTGCCAGGTTGCGGTCGCGGACTTGAACGCCCGGAGTCCGGCCTCTGAGGCCAGGAGATGGGCGTTGAGGTAGCCCGCGTAGACCTCGTGGTCGAATCCTCGTGCTGTTGTCATCCAAAGCTCCTGACGCTTGTCGTGTCTCGATTGTCCCGTGGCCGAAGTTCTGGACCACAAAGGTCACTGAGGAAGCTCGCAAAGCCTCCAGGGGTGCGGCCGACCCGGCGCGCGGATGTCGTGACGGGGAGCCTCGCGCTCGATCGGATGACTCCCCCGATGGCGGCTATCGCCGCTACGAGGCCGACGTCTTCGTGCTCGTTCGAGGAGGGGAACTCTCCGGCGTTGAAGTACGTGGATGCTCGGACGCCGAGATTCGCGCCGTGCACGTGCGGGTGGCCTTCGACGCTCTCGTATCCCTCGAGCCACCTCGCGCTCGTCTCCAGGTCCTCGGGATCCGGCGCCAGAATCACCGAGCCGAGGAGCAGGTCGACACCGTCGTCGGCGGCCTCGAGCTGCTTGGTGAGCCAGTCCGTGGGCACCGTCGAGTCTGCGTCCGTCGACGCGATCCAAGTCGCGCGGGTGTCGAGGGCAGGTGCACCGTGAGGAGCTTCGAGCGAGAGCGCGACACGAACGCCGTCACGCCTGGCGACGCCGACGGAACCGTCTGTCCGCTCGATCACGTGGATGCGCGCGTCGCGGGCCGCCGCGTCCGAGGCGATGCGGGCGCTCTTGTCGCGGCAGGTGTCGAGCACGAGCACCGTGCGGATACGGACTTGAGCGCCCGAGCCATTGTCGGCGCGCTCCAGGGCGTCCATAGCGTCGGTGAGGGCGCTGAGGCAAGCGCCGAGCGTCTGTTCTTCGTCGCGAGCGGGCACCACGACTCGCACATCTCGGATGGGCGGTCGTCGCATCCGGAGCTCAGTCACAGTTTCACCGTCGGCTCAGTCGGTTTTGCTGGCTGCGGCGACTTCGCCGTCGGCCGCGGCGCGTGCTCCTGGTTCGGCTCTCCGCACCACTGCGCGAAGCAGCTCTTGCGGGACCCCGGATCCCCGTTCTCGTAGACGTCGATGAGGGTGTCGTCCTGCACGAACGCGGCGAGGCGCCGCATCCCGAGCCTCGCCGCGAGAGCGTGCACGCGGTCGCCGTCGAGGGGCCAACCGACGATAGGCCCGCGCCAATGGCAGAGCACGAGCGCGCCCGACGGCGCGAGCGCCCGGCACGACCTGCTGACGAGCTCGCAGAGCTCATCCTCGGCGAGGTAGTAGCCCGTCTCGGAGAGCACTACGAGGTCCAGAGTCCCGTCTGGGACGTCGAGCATGTCCCACTCGTGCGGAAGCGTCGCGAGCACCAGCTCGACGGACGGGTTGCCCGCGAGTTTGGCCTCGGCGAGCCGGAGCGCGGCCGCGCTGGCATCAACAGCGATGAGGCGGGAGGACCTCTCAGCCAGTGCCGCGGTGCTCTCGCCGATCGAGCAGCCGATCTCGAGAGCGTTCGGAGCGTGCGAGTCCGGCAGCATGGCCAGCAGCATGGCGAGCTTTCGTCGCTCATACCAGCTTGTCCGGAGGGCCCACGGGTCGTCGGCGTCTGCGTGGACACCGTCGAACTCGCTGCTCGCCGAGGTGGAGTCGCGCGTGGCAGGTGCCGTTACTCGGAAGACCTCGAAGTCTCGCTGGAAGTGCTCGAGCTGAGCCTGGCCCAGCACCGGCTCGTCGCCCGCGGCGTCCGTGAGTGGCTTGACCTGTGACGCGTGCGCTCCGAGCGCGTCGGACTTGCTCCCAACAGCTCCGGACGCGAGAGGCAGTCGATTCCAGTGTCGCCATTCCGTGTCGACGTCCGGCTCTGCCCAATGCCAGAACCAGATCGGGAACTCGAGCAGGAGCGCGCCCGCGTCGAGCGCTGTGCGTGCGAGGGCCTCGCCAACGGCCGCGTGGTCGGGGTGGCCGTCACGCCGATAGGGGGCAGCGACGATCACTCGCTTGCGGTCAGAATCCCGGATGAGCTTGTCCGCCGCTGCCGCGATCTCGGCGACGGAATCCGAGAGCGAACCATCCCGTAGCCCCAGCTCCACGGCCTCAGCGCGCCCGGGTCGGACGCCTACCGTGCCGGCGATCCGTCCCGCGCCGCTGCGCAGCTCTCGTAGGGCAGCGTCGAACTCGGCTCGGCGGGTCCCCGCCAGCTGCTCGGCGCTGACACTGGGCGACTCAGGATGCGATGCCTCACCGCGGGTGCACAACAGCACCATCACGTCGGCACCAGCGGCGAGCGCCGTCACGATGAGGCCGGCAGCGCCCAGGCACTCGTCGTCGGGATGGGCGGCACCGACGAGGAGCACTCTGCCAGGACCGAAACTGATTTCAGGAGCCTCGGCATCCAGGACGGGCAAGCCCTCGAGGTCCGCACGACGCCAGTCCGCCTCGGCAGTCCCCGTCTGCAGGTGCGTGAATCCGGGATGCGCCGCACCGATCATGAGTCTCCGCCCTCGCGAGTTGGCGGCCGGTGGGCACCACGCGCCGCGGCGAGGAGATCGGTGCCGTGAGCTGCGTCGTCCCGTGCACCGTGGTGCTGCCTGAGGTACATGGTGAGGTCGGCGACCCGTCGGGCGTGCTCGGCGTCGAAGGCAAGCGGGCCCGGGCCGAGCGCCTCCCCGCAGATCTCGAGGATGCGCCAGCAGGTGTTGGCGGTGTTGCCCCTGACGCTCTGCGCGAGCGCCCAATCTGACGTGCCGGCGTCGATCCGGTCGGCCGCGTCATCGAGCTGGACACGCAGCCCGCGGAGCAAGCGATCAGTCTCGCCGAGCCAGGCGAACCCGAGCTGGTCGGGCTCTCGAGTCTCGGCTGCCCTCAGCAGGGTTCGCCCGAGAGAGACCGTCGCGCCGAACCACACGGCAGCGACGCCGATGCCGCCCCACGCGAAGCCTGGCCGTGACGTGTACCAGTCGGGTCCGTCGCCGATGACGTGCGCCCGCGCTCGCGTGAGGTCGACGGGGCCGCTTGGAACACCGCGGAGTCCCGTGATCGGCGCACCGCCCTCCCTCGGTGCGACCGAGTCCTGCCCGAGGTCGAGCACAAACATCCACTCGCCCTGGTCATCCGAAGCCGTCACGAGGGCCCGGTCGAGGTGCGCGGCAAGCGAGCACCAGCGCTTTGTCCCCGACAGCGCAGCGTCGCGATCGCTGGCGCGCGAGTGCGGGGCCTCCGCCGGTACCCACCGGATCGAGACTGGCGATGCAGAGGCGAAGACGCCCCAGGTGGCCCCTGACTCCACGGAGGCACCGGACTGCTCGATGATCGCCGCCGCGTCGAAGTGCGGCTCGACGACGCGGGCCGCGGTGAGGTCAAGCCCGCCGAGACGCGCGAGCAGTCCCAGGAGCGGACGTGTGCTGCCTCGTCCGGGAACTGGTGGCGGCGGCAGCTTGCTCAGGATGCCGAGAACGGGCGCGGCATCACCGTCGCACGTCGCTGCCACCTCGAGGAGGTCAACGGCACCGTCCCAGAACTCAGCCTCGACGTCGGTCGGGCCCAGGAGCTCAGACATGTGCCCTCCTTCCCGGAAGCCTCTGTACCGCGGGCGGCGCACACCCGGATCCCAGCACGCTACGCACCTCGAGAGGGAGGATCCGGGAGGGTTGACATGGCCTGATCAACCCGGTACCTGCGCGCGCTCACGAGTAGCCGCCGACGCTCAGGCACGCGGAGCAAACTCCCACGGAGTCGCCCGGGCAGTCCCGTAGGGTCGTCACCCTCATGACGAAGACTCCCCCCGGACTTCCCCTTCGCGACTACGCCGCCATCGGCGATGGCCGCACCGTCGCCCTCATCGCGCAAAATGGCCGCGTCGACTGGCTGCCGCTGCCGAACCTCGACTCCCTCCCCGTCTTCGCCCGACTCCTCGACGAAAAAACCGGTGGATGCGTCGAGCTGCAGCCCGTCGACGACTTCGACTCGTCGAGGCGCTACATCGAACGCACCAACGTGCTCGAAACCATCTTCACGACTAAGAACGGCGTCGCCCGGGTCACGGACGCGATGGTCACCGGTGTCGCGGGTCGGCTCCCCTGGGCAGAGCTCGCGCGCCGAGTCGACGGCATCGAGGGGTCTGTCGAGTTCACCTGGCGCGTCACGCCAGGAACGATGCTCGGCACGAGATCCCCATGGCTCGATCGAGTTGGCGACCATACGATCATCCGCTGTGGGGAGCTGTCCATGGCAGTGGTCGGCACCGATCACAGCCCCGCGACCGCCGATCCGACCAGCTCGGGCCCAGCCCAGCTGCACGGTCGATTCACCGCCTCCGCCGATTCACGCCACCTGATTGTTCTCACCGCCACCGAGGGTGAACCGCTGCGCGTCCCTGATCCGCGACGGGTCGACACGGGTATCGACCGGACCATCGCGAGCTGGCTCAGCTGGTCAGAGGAGTTCTCCTACGACGGCCCGTGGGCGGAACAGGTGCAGCGCAGCGCGCTCGCCCTGAAGCTCCTCATCTTCAGCCCCACCGGGGCGATAGCGGCCGCCGCGACGACCTCGCTCCCCGAGAACCCGGCAGGCGGCAAGAACTGGGACTACCGCTTCGCCTGGATCCGCGACCTCGCCTACACGGCGCACGCCCTCGTCTGGTTCGGGCTCCGAGAGGAGACGCACGCCGCGATCTCCTGGCTGCTGCGCACGATCCGGGAGCAGAGCCCCGACATCTACGTCATGTACACGCTCGACGGGGCGACCTGTGCGGGCGTAGAGAAGTACGACGTGCCCGGCTGGCGTGGCAGCAGCCCGGTGGTGACCGGCAACCCTGCGCAGGGCCAACTCCAGCTCGGCATCTACGGCGACCTCATCGCGATCAGCCGAACGTACGTCGACGACGGCAACCTGCTCGACGTCGAGACGGCGCGGCTCCTCGCGAAGGTCGCAGACAAGGCCTGCGATGACTGGCGCAAGCGCGACGCCGGCATGTGGGAGCTCGGCGAAGACGAGCACTACACCTCCTCGAAGATGGGCTGCTGGCAGGCGCTCACCGACGCCGTCGCGCTCGCGGAAGGCGCCCACATCGAGGGCGACGTCATTCGCTGGCGAGCCGAGCGCGACCGCATCCGCAAGTGGACCCTCGAGCACTGCTGGTCGGAGGAACTGGGCAGCTACGTCATGTACCCGGGCTCAGCGCGGCTCGACGCGTCCGTGCTCCTGCACGCGCCGAGCGGGTTCGACCGTGGTGCGCGGATGTCATCCACGATCGACGCCCTCACCGCGGAGCTCGGCGAAGGCTCGCTGCTCTACCGCTATTCGGGCGTTGCCTCCGAGGAGCACACGTTTGTCGCGTGCGCCTTCTGGCGGGTCTCCGCACTCGCCTGCGTCGGCCGCCACGAAGAGGCAGTCTCCGCCATGGACGAGCTCGTCACCCAGGCCAACGACGTCGGGCTGCTCGCCGAGATGGTTGCTGCCAGCGACGGCGCCTTCTGGGGCAACCTGCCGCAGGGACTCAGCCACCTTGCGCTCGTCAGCGCGGCCCTCACGATCAAGGAACTCGCACCGGAGGAGACCACCGATGGTAAGTGAACCCACAGTCTTCCGCGAACTCCGCTCGATCTTGGTCGAGAGCATCTGGTGGGACGCCCGCACCGAGGAGCTCGCGTGGGTGGACATCACCGAGGGCACCTTCCACCGTGGCAGCCTCGACGGCCCCCGAGACGGTTCGTGCGACCGCGTCGCTGCGCTGCCCGCACCGGTCAGCGCGGTGCAGCCAGCCGCGGGCGGCGGTTTCGTCGCCTCGCTGCAGGACCGCATCGTCGAGCTCGACGCCGACGGCATGCTGACGAAGACCATCGCTTCCGTCGAGCACTCGCACGGCGGCGTCCGCTTCAACGAGGGCAAGGTCGACCCGTTCGGGCGGTTCGTGGTCGGGTCGATGAACACGACCTCGCCAGCGGCCGACGGTGCCCTCTACACGTTTGACGCCGATGGCACGGTGCGGATGCTGCTCGGCGGTTTCCACACGACCAACGGCCTGGAATGGAGCGAGTCGGGCGACACGATGTACGTCACCGACACCTCGACGCAGACCATCTACAGAGCGCCATACGGACCTGAGCCGGACGATCTCGGGGAGCTCGAGCCGTTCATCCGGGGTAGAAACTCCGATGGCCTGGCTCTTGGCGTGGATGGCACGTTCTGGAACGGCATCTACGGAGCCGGGCGCGTGGCTCACTGGAGCTCCGACGGGAACCCGCTCGAGGATCTCGCCCTGCCAGCCCCGAACGTGACCTCGGTCGCGTTTGGGGGTGGCAACCTCTCGACGCTCTTCGTCGGGACGGCGCGTGAGAACCTCACCGAGAGTGACCTCGTAGACGCTCCGCTCAGCGGCTCGATCTTCGGCTTCGAGGCCGCAGGGCGCGGACGAGCGGCTTACGAGTTCGGCGCCGCTGCGGGCCAGCGGTAACCCGAAGTCGCCACCTCACCAATCACTACTTCACCGACCAACACGCCACATTTCGCAGCACCGCGACGGGAGACAGGAACATGGACCTAGGCATCACCGGCAAGAAGGCGCTCATCACGGGTGGCGACTCAGGCATCGGCTGGGAGACCGCCAAGCAGCTCCTCGAAGAGGGTGCGATCGTCGTCCTCAGCGACCAGGACGCGGACTCGCTCGCCGAGGCCGCGGCCAAGCTCGACGCCCCGGAGGGCAAGCTCTTCGCCCACGCCGCCGACATCACGAAGCTCGACGAGCTCGCCGAGCTGCACGGTTTCGTGCAGGAACACGTCGGCGACATCGACATCCTCGTCCAGTCCGCCGGCATCACCGGCGCACAGGGCCTCTTCCACGAGATCGACGACGATGGCTGGACCAAGACCGTCGAGATCGACCTCCTCGGGCCGGTGCGCCTCGTGCGCCAGTTCCTGCCGTCCCTCCGCAAGGGCGGCTGGGGGCGCATCGTGTTCCTCGCGTCAGAGGACGCCGTGCAGCCCTACGACGACGAGCTCCCGTACTGCGCGGCGAAGGCCGGCATCCTCGCGCTCTCCAAGGGGCTCTCGCGCAGCTACGCCTCCGAGGGGCTGCTCGTCAACGCCGTCTCCCCGGCGTTCATATCGACGCCCATGACCGACGCCATGATGGAAAAGCGCGCCAAGGAGCTCGGCACGAGCGTCGATGAGGCCATCGAGTCGTTCCTCGACGAGGAGCGTCCCTACATGGAACTCGGTCGCCGCGGCGAGCCCAGCGAGGTCGCCTCCGTCATCACGTTCCTCTGCTCCGACCGAGCCTCGTTCGTGAACGGCTCGAACTACCGAGTCGACTCCGGCTCGGTCGCGACCATCTAGGAGCGGACAGCCGAGCCGTTGCCAGCATCCCGCATCCTGCATCCCCCCACCTCGAAGACCCAACCCCCAAGGAGTCTCACCATGGCAAATCAGTACACCTTCACCGACCCGACCAAGCTCTACAGCGAGATCGAGCCTAACTCCGACGACCAGACAGAGCCGGGCCTCGACTCCAAGCTGCGTGACACCGCCGACCTCGGCGAGAGCACCTACGAGGGCACCGGTCGCCTCCAGGGCCGCCGCGCGCTGGTGACCGGTGGCGACTCCGGCATCGGCGCGGCGACGGTCATCGCGTTTGCCCGCGAGGGCGCCGACGTCGCCATCGCCTATCTGCCAGAAGAGCAGGAGGATGCGGACCGCGTGACCGCGATCGCGCAGGATGCCGGCGTGAACGTCGTGCAGCTCCCCGGCGACTTGACGGATGAGAAGTACGTCAAGGGGCTCGCGGATGCTGCGGTCGCAAAGCTGGGTGGCCTCGACATCCTCGTCAACAACGCGGGCAAGCAGATCTACAACGAGGATCTGACGACGCTCACGAGCGAGCAGTTCGATGAGACGTTCAAGGTGAACGTGTACGCGATGTTCGAGATCTCGAAGGCCGCCATCCCGCACCTCCCGCCGGGATCGACGATCATCAACACGACCTCGATCCAGGCGTACTCCCCTGCGGCGATCCTCGTCGACTATGCGTCTACCAAGGCGACGATCAACGCGTTCACGAAGGCGCTTGCTCAGCAGCTGGCGCCGAAGGGCATCCGCGTGAACGCGGTCGCCCCTGGCCCCATCTGGACCCCCTTGCAGGTGACGGACGGCCAGCCGCCGGAGAAGGTCGAGCACTTCGGCGAGGACACGCCGCTCGGGCGCATGGGTCAGCCCGCGGAGCTCGCTCCCGCTTATGTCTTCCTGGCCTCGCCTGAGTCGAGCTATGTGCTCGGCGAGACGCTCAACGTGAACGGCGGTATGCCCACGCCGTAGCAGCCACGTCGCGCCGCGCCGACGAACGCCCGGGCCTCAGACCCTGGCGACCGTGTGCGTCTCCGTAGTTTCCCCGGAGCGCGTCGGGCAGGTGACCGTGACCGTCGTCCCTGTCTCGTCCGTCTGGAAGCGGATGCGCGCGTGCACCAGCGCGGCCCGCTGCCGCATCGACGCGACCCCAAAGGTGCTTGCCGACAGCTCCTCGAGCGGCGCGGATGCGCCGGCTCCGTCGTCGCTGATCGTGAGCACAATCGTCGACGTGCGCCAGAGAAGCACGACGTTGATCCGGTTCGCGTCGGCGTGGCGCCTCGCGTTCCGGACGGCCTCGAGCGCTATGGCGTGCAGCTCATCACCGGCCGCGGCCGAGACGTGGCCGCGGTCCCCGATCTCCGTGACCTCGACGGGAGTCAGGACCGGCTGCGAGTGGGCGGCGTACGCGATCAGAGCATCCGGGAAGCCGGCGGGCGCCGCCTGTTCCAGATCCCAGCTCATCGCCTGAACGCGCGCGGACGCCCGAGCGGATTCCGGGCCGGACAGTTCCGGGAGGACCGTCTCGCGCAGCTGACGCGCGAGTCGGTACTGAGCTACGCGCTCCACGCTCGACAGCTGCGTGCGAAGGGTCTCCGCGTAGGCGAGCGCGCCAGGCACGAATCTGCCGAAGATGCTGGCGTGGAGCACCTGCGCGGTGGTCACCGTCGAGACCGGAAGCCGCGCGGCGAACGCGGGAAGCGCTGCCTCGAACAGCACGTTCGCGGACACGATCGGCTGCGCCGGGTGCAGACCCTGCGTGAGGAGCACGTCGGCCGTGGCCTGCATGAGCCCGAGATCCATCGCGGCGCGGGCCTGGAGGTGCCCGAAGTCGCGCAGCCCCGCCAGCCTGGTCCAGGCCTCTGTGAGAATTCCCACGACGTGCGTGCGGAACACCGGGTCGAGCTCGCCGTCATCTATGGCGGCGTCGCCGCGTTCAAGGAGCAGCGCGGTCGCCGCCTCGAGCACCTCGTCGATAGCCTCGGCGAGCCCTGACTCGGCGGAAGGGGGATTACTGCGGTCGCGAAGGAGGGAATCGTCGGTCACGGTCCCGATCCTAGTGTCGCGTTTCTGAAGTTGGTTGACGGTTCGCTTTCGCGAGGATCTCGTCGCTGGTCTTGGTCCAGACGAATGGGTGCTTTCGGTCGTTCCAGCCAGTGATGAACTGCCGGATCTTCGCGTTGAGGTCTTTCACCGAGGTGAAAATCCCGCGACGGATCGCTTGCCGGTCGATGATCCCGAACCACACCTCGACCAAGTTCAACCACGACCCGGACGTCGGCGTGAAATGAACGTGGAAGCGGGGTCGTTTCTCGAGCCAGGTCTTGACCTCTGGCGTTTTGTGGGTGGCGTAGTTGTCCATCACGAGGTGCAGGTCCCGTTCCGGGTAGGCGCGGTCGAGTTGCCGGAGGAACGAGAGGAACTCTTGCCGGCGATGCTTGGGTTTGACCGCTCCGGTGACGTGTCCGGTCGCGACGTCTAATGCAGCGAACAGTGTGGTCGTGCCGTGGCGCTTGTAATCATGCGTGCGCTTCTCGGTGTCCCCGATCCGCATCGGCAGCATGGGTGCGGTCCGGTCAAGGGCCTGGATCTGGGACTTCTCGTCCACGCAGAGCACGATCGCGTTCTCGGGCGGCGCGAGATACAAGCCGACAACGTCGGTGACCTTCCCGACGAGCTCCGGGTCGGTCGAGAACTTGAACGTCTCCGACTTCCATGGCTGCACCCCGTACTCCCGCCACGCCCTGGCCACCGTCGCGTTCCCAACCCCCAGGCGCTGCGCGAGCAGGCGCGAGGACCAATGTGTCACGCCGTACTTCTTCGGCGGGGCCGTCAAGGTCGCTGCCACGATCTCGGCATGATCGAGATGCTTCGGCCGGCCAGAGCGCGGCGCATCGGAGAGCCCCGCAATTCCGGCCTCGGCATACCGTTTCCGCCACTTCCACACCGAGGTCGTCGTAGTCCCAACCTCGGCCGCGATCCGCGAGTTCGCGACACCTTCCGAGGCGAGCAGCACGATCCGCGCTCGCATCGACAGGCCCGCACGAATACTCGTCGACCGAGCCCACGACACCAACTCAACACGATCCACGTCAGGGAGTAGCAGAGCCGCAGCAGGAGAATTCGCCATTCCACATTCTCCCAAACACAAACCGTTTAGGAACTAACGACACGCAGCACTAGGAGCGCGTGTCAGCCTCGCGGTCCTAGGCTGACGCAGATGACGGGCACAGCGACACGACCAGACGAGACCGCGACGGCGCGCGGAGCAGTGGGGGTTCTGCGCATCGGCGTCGGGCTGGCCATCATCGCCCTGCTGGGCTTCACCTACGCCGGGCGCATCGAGGTCGGCGACGGAAACCCCTTCGACTTCTTCGGCTACTTCACGAACCAGACGAGCCTCATCACGAGCATCCTCCTCATCGCCGCCGGGGTGATCGCCCTCCTCGGTCGCGACGCTCCTCCTTGGCTCGCTGCTCTCCGCGGCGTCGCCACAAGCTGCATGATCATCGTCGGCGTCATCTACAACACGCTTGTGCCAGGGACAGGCTCCGCCCCTCCGTGGGTGAGCGCCATCCTGCACGTCGTGTTCCCGGCCTACGTGGTCCTGGACTGGCTGCTGGTCGGCGATCATCCCCGTCTCCCGTGGCGGCGGCTCTGGCTTGTGCTGCCCTACCCGCTGCTGTGGATGCTGGTAGTTCTCGTGCGTGGCGCTACGGACGGGTGGGTGCCATACGGGTTCCTGCTGCCTGAGCACGGGCTCACGTCCCTCTCACTGCACGTCGTCGGATTACTCGCCGCGCTCCTGGCTGCCGCCGCGCTCGTCTGGAGCGCAACCCGCGCTCCGGGCCTTCTGCTTCGTGCCGAGCGCATCCGTGAGTAGTCAGACACCGACGAGGCGTCCCGAATGCGCAGATTTTGTGCCGGTTCGAGGCCGCTGCACACCGAGCTAGCCCGCGGGGGCCAGCCTCGCGACCGCCCAGCGGCAGACTGCAACGGCCTGCTCGGCGACCCCAACCGCCTGCTGAACTGTTCGCGCCGCAACCTCGGGCACGAAGATGCAGAGGACGCCGAGGGTAGCGGCGAGTGTCACGACGGTGACCGCGAGCAGGAAGCCGGCCGCCGCGAGACGCGGGTAACGCACCGAGGAGGTCACCGGTTTGGGCTGCATCCACCAGACGGGCGCGCGCCTGCTGGCCGCGGCTCGGCTCGGTCGTTTTGACGTCGCCAGCCGCCCTCCCGTCCGCGCGGCAGCTGCGCCCGCGGGCTGGCGCTTCCGTGCGGGAGTTGCGCCACTTCGCGACGACGCCCGAGACGTTCGCGCGGTCGGGGCCGCTGGCTTGCGCTTGGCGTGGCTCTTGCTTGCGCTGTGACGCTTCTTGGGCGACGGGCGAGTCACGGGCGCTCCTACGTGATGGGGGTTCCCCAAATGTAGCCGCTCGCGGTACGCCACAAGGCTACGTTCGCGTCACGGTCTGGACGCCCGCACAGAGAGGCTTGTTAGCTTGGCCGCGATGTTCTCGGACCGGAAGCGAAAGCGCGCCGCCAGTCGGGTGCGTCCGAGCGACGGCCACGAACTCAAACGCTACCGGTGGTGGCAGCCGTTCTCGAGGGCCCTCTTCCATCTGCGGCTCCCCGAGAATGACGGGCTCCAGCACCTGTGGTCGGTGGATGTGCAGCTCTGGGGTGACTCTGACGGCGAGATCGTCGCAGGGCTCTACCGAGACGGGCGCCACGTGTCGCAGTCGAAACTGCCGACCATCTTCGAGGTCCCTGGCGGGCGATTCGAGGTCGTCAACAGCGGCTAAGGACTCAAGCGATGCCACTTCGTCGCAGCGGACGGGCGCGAGCGGCAGCTTGTCCCGGAACCGGCGTCCGCCGAGGGGCGGCGAGCCCGCCTCCAACGCGACAGGCCGGGGGTGAGCCGCCTCATCGGCGCTGCATCCGTCAGCGTCCTCGTGGTCGCGCTTGTGCTGGGCGTACCGCAGATCATTGAGCAGCTGACGAACATCCAGCTGGTGGCTGAGCGCGTCGGAACGTTCGCGTCACCCATCCATCTGCCCTCCTGGCTCAATATCTCGCTGCTCGTAGCGAGCTTGGTTGCGAGCAGCGAGCGCGCGCTCCGGCTCCGCTACAACTGGCTGCTCGACGGTGGGCTCTTCGATGGAGACGACTCATGAGACTTCTGTTGTGCACAACTGAATTGTGTGCAAGTCTTTGGGTATGCCAGTGACCGACGACATGATCTGCTTCTCGCTCTACGCGGCGAGCCGAGCAACGACCCAGGCGTACCGCAAACTGCTCGAACCGTTCGGGCTGACATACCCGCAGTACCTCGTCCTCGTTGTCCTCTGGAATGACGGCGAGCAGTCGGTGCGGTCGCTTGGCGACGTCCTGCAGCTCGATTCCGGCACGCTCTCGCCGCTCCTGAAGCGCATGGAGGAAGCGGGTCTGATCGGCCGCGAACGCCGCACCGGCGACGAGAGAGTCGTGTACGTCACCCTCACTGAGCGGGCCGTCGCGCTCCGCGCAGAGCTCTCCCACATCCCGTCCCGCATCGCGGCGGGAACCGGCCTCGGGGGTGAGGAATCGGGTGCCGCACTGCTGCGCACTCTCCAGCACCTGACCGAGACCATGCAGGCCACCGCCGCACAGGCGGACACACAAGGAAAGAAGGACTAGCTGTGGACGTGCTCTACACCGCCGAAGCGCTCTCAACCGGCCAGGGATGAGACGGTCGCGTCGTCACGAGCGACGGGACTCTCGACCTCACGATGGCAATCCCGAAGGAGATGGGAGGGTCCGGCTCGGGCGCGAATCCAGAGCAGCTCTTCGCAGCTGGCTACGCAGCCTGCTTGCATTCGGCGCTCAACGCCGTGGCGCGGGCGCAGAAAGTCGACGTCGGCGACTCCAGCGTCGGCGGGCGCGTGCAGATCGGGCCGAACGGCGAGGGCGGCTTCCAGCTCGCTGTTCTCCTCGAGGTCGTCATCCCGAACCTCGGGTACGACGAAGCTCAGGCACTCGCAGACGCCGCACACAAGGTCTGCCCCTACTCGAACGCCACTCGCGGCAACATCGACGTCACGATCACGGTCTCGGAGGACTGAACATGCGCACCATCACCCACACCACTTTCGGCGAACCACAGGACGTCCTGACGGTCGAAGAGCACGAGCTGCCGCAACCCGGTGCAGGCCAGGTGCGCCTGCGTATCCTGCTCTCCCCCATCCACAACCACGACTTGTGGACCGTACGCGGCACCTACGGTTTCAAGCCGGAGCTCCCAGCCCGCGCCGGAACCGAGGCCGTCGGTGTCGTGGATGCACTTGGCCCCGACGTCGAGGGCCTGGAAGTCGGCCAGCGCGTCGCCACTGGCGGCTCGTTCGGCGCCTGGGCTGAATACGTCACGACCCCAGCAGCGGGACTCATCCCCGTGCCGGACAGCGTGTCGGACGAGGCCGCGGCGCAGCTTGTTGCCATGCCGTTCAGCGCCATCAGCCTGCTCGAGTCGCTCCACCTCGAAGCCGGTGACTGGCTCGTGCAGAACGCCGCGAACGGTGCGGTCGGCCGCATGGTGGCGCAGCTTGCCGGCGCACGTGGCGTGAACGTCATCGGCCTCGTGCGCCGTGCCGAGGGCGTCGAGGAGCTCCGTTCGCAGGGCATCGAGCGTGTTGTTGCCACGAGCGTCGATGGCTGGCGCGACGAGGTCGCCGCGCTTACGGGCGGCGCACCGATCAAGGTCGGCGTCGAGTCCGTTGGCGGGAAGTCCGCCGGCGAGGTGCTGTCGCTCCTTGCCGAGAATGGCGAGCTTGTCGTCTTCGGCGCGATGGCCTCGCCGACGCTCGAGCTCTCCTCGGGCGACGTGATCTTCAAGCAGGCGACCGTTCGAGGGTTCTGGGGCAGCAAGGTCAGCCAGTCCATCGACGCCGGCCTCAAGCAGCGGCTTTTCGGGGAGCTGCTCCAGCACATCGGCTCGGGCCAGCTGACGCTTCCCGTTGCCGGCGTGTTCCCGTTCGAGCAGATCACGGACGCCGTCGAGGCGAGCATGACCGCCGGTCGCGTGGGCAAGGTGCTCCTCCGCCCGTAATCCGGCCGAGCAACCGGGTTCTCGAGAGTCCCGCCCCCGCTGCGCGCGGGGCGGGACTCGCTCGTTGGTGATTCTCCCTGGGCCCGCTCAACTGCGCCGGGCATTCTGGGGAAATGTCGCACCTGTCGCAGCTCCTGACCCCGAAGCTCCCAGCCGGACTGGCCATCCCCGATCCCCTCGAACGCGCCTGGCTATGGATGGAGGCGCAGGGCTGGGGTTTCGAGAACCGCAATGGATACTTCCTGACGCCATACGCGGGCACGGCTGAGCTCGGCACCGTCTTCTCCCCCACCGAGTCGCTCACAGGCTGGTTCGAACCGGGCGAGCCAGGTCACGATCGCTTGCTCCCGCTTGGACAGAGCGACGGAACCGGCAGCTTCGCGGCACTTTGGCTGGACCCGTCGGACACCATCCGCTTCGTCGTGCTCGGCTCTGAGGGTGAGCGTCTTTACCTCGCCGACGATGCGGTCGACTTCCTCCGCCTCCTCGCGATCGGCTACTTGGAGCTCAACACCTACGCGCTTCCGGAGGAGCCTGCGGAAGAAGACGAGGAGTCGGTCGTAGCCCTCGCGCCCTTCCGGGCCTGGGTTGAGGCGGAGTTCGGCGTCGAGGTGCCGCCGCGCTGGGCGGTTCCCGAACCGGACCCCTTCGACGCGTGGGTCGCTGAGGTGAAGAACGAGGAGCCTGAGCCTGCCCGTGTCGCACTCCCGTTCGTCGATCCCGATGCGGATGCCAGCGATGTGATCGCGGCCTGCTCAGACCTGGTCGGGAGCCCTCAGATTGCCGCCGTCGTGTCTCCCGCAGCCGTCGACGAGCAGGAGAGGTTCTAGGCTCATGCCGACCACCTCCGCCGCTGGCGCATCTCGTCTCACCGTCGACCTCGCACGCCTGGACCTCGGCGATGCCTGGTATCGCTGGTGCGACGCCAAGCGCGACTGGTCAGCCGAGTCGACGCGGCCTTTCGAGGGCGACGACCTCACGACCACCAGAGGGGGCTACGACGCGCTGTCTCTCGCGGAGTTCATGGACGCGTTCAGGGATGCCGGGGCCACGGTCTCCAAGGGATCCTGGTTCACGAGCGGGCGAAACCGGTCCTTCACGGTGAAGGTCGGTGCGGGCGATGAGGAGTGCGCCCTGGCCGTCCAGCTTGGACGCGGGCTGAACTCGATGGAGTGCAGTCTCCGGCTCTTCAGTTCGGGTGAGCCAGTGAACGACGCTGAGCTGCTGCACTCCGTCGCACGCCGCATCCTGCACTGAACGGCCGGGCTGACCCCGACCCGCGACTGCCCTACCCGCGGCCGATCATCGGCAGCCGAAGTCAGCTCGAAGTCGTGTCGCACGAGCTCGTCGACATGATGCGCGCGCTGGCAACGGCACGCGACGATGACCGTGACGTAGTGTTGGCACGATGACACCTGAGCAGTCGACCCTCTCCGCCATCTGGTTCAGCATCGCGTTGCTCGCGGCTGGATACGCGCGATCTCGCGGCCGCTCCGCCTGGACCTGGTTCCTGCTCACCCTCTTGACCGGCCCGATCGCGGTGTTCCTCCTCGTCGTCTGGCCGGCACGGACACCAAAGCGGGCAGACGACGCGGTCTCGCCCACGCAGCGATGACGCGGACGACGCGCCACTGTAGGCGCGTCGTCCGCGTCACTGTAGGCGCGGCCCACTCCTTGGAAGGCCGGTAGCGTCGATGCGCGCCTACGGAAGTTCCTAGCCGCCACGTCAGCGAGGGCGTCTACCGTGGGCGGATGTCGAAGCTCACGTACTCCGAGGTCGGAGCGACCGCCGGTCAGCTGCCGAGCGGCTACCACCACGTGCGCGAATCGCTGATCATCGGGCACGGGCAAGACACGTTCGAGCGAGCAGCCACAGAATTGCTCGCGGGGCGCGCGCAGGCCCGGGCCGGCGCCAGCGTCGAGCTGTCGGAAGTCCCGCTCCGTGAAGGTTCACATGTGCTCATGCGGCTCCGACTCGGGCCGCTGCTCTTCCGGATCCCCTGCCTCGTGGTCTGGGCGGAACGCACCCCGACCATGTGTGGGTTTGCCTACGGGACGCTGCCCGGCCATCCGGAGCGCGGCGAGGAGCGTTTCGAACTTCGCCTCGCCGACTCGGGCGAGGTCGTGTTCAGCATCGTCGCTTTCTCGGCCCCGGCGCGCTGGTTCACACGCCTCGGCGGACCGATCGCGCGGCTCGTGCAGACACGGATGACCCGGCGGTACCTCGAAGCGCTGATAACCCGGGACGAACGCAGTGCATGAGTCCGGCCCTGTGTCTAGTCAGGATCTCTAAAGCTGGTGCGGGATCCCCAGACGCGCCCTCACCTCTGGAATGTGCCACGGAGTCGTCGCGACTTCCTGTCGCAATGTCTTCCGCGGCCTCCCTCTGCGGTTGACAGGCACCTCGAGATCGATGCTCGCTGATGTGGTGATCGCCTCGATCACGGTGCCGACGCCCGCCAGTGAAGCCATGCCCGATTCGATCATGACCAGCAAAGGTGGCCCCCGCCGCTTTGAGCACGCGTTCACGTTAGCGCCGCCCTCGATGAGATGTGCTGTGAGCAGCCCTGCTCGGTTGAGATCGTGCTCTCGGTTCGAGAACAGCAGGTGCAGGGCGTTGAGTCCGGAGCCAGCGCGACTGATGCACCCGCGCCGTCGTCGAGGAGACGTTCGGCGATGCCGTAGCGGGCCGTCAGATCCGGAATCAACATGGCTCGCAGGAGTGGAGTGTCGCCCTTGGACAGCGAGAACCTTGCCTCGTCGGCCGTGTAGTCGGCGAGAAAGTGCTCAAGAGAGTCTTCCTCGGCGCGATGTGCTCGGTTCGGCACGGTCATCTCCGCTGTCGGGTGGCGCTCAATCAAAGCGTGGTGATGACGACAGTGACCACCGTCACGAGTACAACTACGGCGATGCCGGCGCCGCAGCCGATGGCTGCAATCGCGCCGTAGCCGAGGCGTGACACGCGCGCTCCTGACTGGCGTGATGCTTCGAGAAAGAGTGGGCCACCTCCTGCGCTCTAGGAGTTCGCGGCTGAGATTTGGTTCCGGAGCGCCCCGAAATCTGCTGCAGCCCCCGCACCCGGACGATCCAGAATCCCTGCGACAGCCCCTGCCGTGCTGTATCCCAGTGCCCGGGTCACGGCACTCGGGTCAGCGAGGAGCAGGTGCTTCTGGCCTCCAACGGAGAGACGGATGTTCTGCGCGCTTGATCTCACTATTACGTCCTGCGCCGGCGCGCGGAACACGAGCCTCCACCCGACCGGAGCCAAGGCCCAGAGCGTCACCCAACCGTCGCTGACTTCGGCATTCGCGGGCACGTATCCTCCGTCGGGGGTACTGAGGGCACCGGAGAAGATCGCTCGAGGGAGGGGCAGCGGAGACGTCACCCCCATAGGTTAGAAGCCGCAGCGGTCGGGCCGAGTGTGCTCCACGGCATTTCAGGACCGTCCGGCGCTCAGAACCGGAATCACACGACGAGGGGATTCATGACGGACGCGGATCGGGATCGGATCGCGGCGAGGACCGTCGGTACACCACCCGAAGTGCTGACCGACATCGCCCTGCGCCGCCCGGACTTGCACGCCAACATCGCTGAACCCAGGAGCAACACCGGAGCTGATCCGGTGGATCAACGGCGTGCGGCCGACCCGCCGACCGCAACCACGGGCTCCCCAGCTGACGCAGCGTCCGAGTGGTGCGCAGTACCCCAATCCGCGCAACGCCTCTTATGAGCCACCCAGCGGGAGTACCCACTGGCGCCATCCGCAGAACGCGCCCTTCGCCGTTCCGAAGAAGGGGAAAGTGGGCGGCTGGTTCGCCGGATGCGGCTATCTGGTCGTCGTCGCCTTCATCGGGCTCTTCGCGTTCGCCGGTCTTGGCGGAGTTCTTGGGCTGAGTGACTCGGAGTCCGCACCGAGCCCGTCGGTGGAGACCACCCCGGAGAGTGACGACGCCGCGGACCTCACCGAGCACCTCGAGCTCTACGAACAGGAACGGACGAGGATCGACGAGCTGTCGGTCGCGCTCGACGGAAACCCCGTCAAGCCCCTCGTGGCGCTGTTCGACTGGATGGAGGACCAGGATGCCAAGATGGCGGAGCCGAACGTCACGGTGTGCTCCGCGGAGAGCATCGCCGCCCAGATGAGCACCTTCCGCGCGGACCTCGAGCAGAGCATCGCTGATGCGGAAGCCCGCCGCGGGAATGCGAGTGGGTCGTTGAGCGAAGGCCTCGTCGATGCGGCGGGGAATGGCTTCATCGACGTACAGTTTGACGCCGCGACGGCCTGCGACACCCATGCGAACGCAGACCAGGGCTACCGGACGACTGGATGCGTCAATGGCGGAAGCCCGCTGGTCGTGCACCTCCTGCCGGCAGGCGAGCTCACCGAGTGGCACAGCAAGATCAACACCGTGCACGAGCTCGCGCACGTGTTCCAACGGGCAGACGACGTCCGGTATCCGGACGACAACGGTGGCTACGAGGTCCTCCTGGCGCAGGGACTGTTCCAGGGAAGCGAAGAGGCGATGGCCGACTGCTACGCACTCACGTACTTCAACGAGTGGACCCTCAGCGACGGGGTCACGGAGAGCGGCTACGGGTACATCTGCGGCGATAACGAACGTCAGGCCATCCGAGACTGGGCGGCGGGTATCAACGCGCCGCTTGGATGATCCGCCGGAGGCGTTTCAGCGAGGCCAACACAAGACAGGCGAAGAGTGGTGGGCCCGGCCGGGATCGAACCGACGACATCCACGGTGTAAACGTGGCGCTCTACCAGCTGAGCTACAGGCCCTCAGCCAGCAAGTGTAGCGCGGCCGCGTGCTCCGATCGACCACGGGCCTCGCCGGGGCGAGCGGATGCGACGAGACAGTAACTCCCGTCAGGTCGCACGAGGAACGATTTGCGCGTAGCTGTCCCGGCGGACTCGTCGAACGCGTCGTACGCACGAGCCGCGCGCCCGTGCGGCCAGAAGTCGCTGCATCCGCTGACGACCGAGGCGACCCCGAGCTCATGCAGCCAGACGCGCAGCGTCGCGGAGGTGTCGGTCGACACCACCAGAACTTCCGGCTGCACAAACGAGGGAGGAGCCGATGCCGCCTCCCGAGCCTCGGCAACCAGCTGAACGAGCGTCCCGATCTCGTCGGCGCACACTGGCGTGAACGCCATCGGAACGAACATGACAAGCCGTGCGGACGCCGCCGCACCCGCTACAAGACGCATCCCGCCTCGATGATCGACAAGAGAAATCGATTCGAGTGGCTGCGCGAATTCGCTCACGATCAGGCCCTCTCCGGTGACGATGTTCGGTTGTGCGCGCTTCGACAAGGATTCCCCTCAACCTGCGTGTGCATCGCACAAACCATAGATAGGCTAGCGGGTGGACTGCGCGTCATAAACTGGCGTGCGCCATAGACGTGACGAACCCGGAACGAAATGAGGTCGACGGTGGCTGTTAACAACCAGGATCCGTACTCAGAGCATTACGTTGACAGCGACCCCGAGGAGACCGCCGAATGGCGCGAATCGCTCGATGCGGTCGTAGACGCTCAGGGACACCAGCGCGGACGAGACATTATGCTCAGCCTTCTTGAGCGGTCTCGGGAGCGCCACCTCGGCGTTCCCATGGTTCCAATCACCGATTACGTGAACTCGATTGCGCCCGAGGACGAGCCAGAGTTCCCAGGTGACGAGTCGCTGGAGCGCACTTACCGCTCGTGGATCCGCTGGAACGCGGCCATGACGGTGCAGCGCGCGCAGCGCGAAGGTGTCGCCGTCGGCGGCCACATCTCCTCATACGCTTCGCAGGCGACGCTCTACGAAGTGGGTCTGAACCACTTCTTCAAGGGCTACGACCACGCGGAGGGGCCCGACCAGGTCTTCTTCCAGGGCCACGCCTCCCCCGGCAACTACTCGCGCGCCTTCCTCCAGGGCCAGATCAGCGCCGAGCAGCTCGACGGCTTCCGCCAGGAGCAGTCCGCTGCTCCGTTCGGCATGCCCTCGTACCCGCACCCGCGCCTCATGAAGGACTTCTGGCAGTTCCCGACGGTCTCGATGGGTATCGGACCGCTCAACGCGATCTGGCAGGCACAGTTCAACAAGTACCTCACCAACCGCGGCATCAAGGACGCCTCCGGTTCGCGCGTCTGGGCTTACCTGGGCGACGGCGAGATGGATGAGGTCGAGTCGCGCGGTCAGCTGCAGGTCGCCGCCAACCAGAACCTCGACAACCTCACCTTCGTCGTGAACTGCAACCTGCAGCGCCTTGACGGCCCAGTTCGCGGAAACGGCAAGATCATCCAGGAGCTCGAGAGCTTCTTCCGTGGCGCCGGCTGGCACGTCATCAAGGTCGTCTGGGGTCGCGAGTGGGACTCGCTGCTCGAGCGCGACAACAAGGGTGCGCTCCGCACGCTCATGAACGAGACGCCAGACGGCGACTTCCAGACGTACAAGACCGAGTCTGGTGGATTCGTCCGCGAGAACTTCTTCGGGCGTGACCCCGAGGCGCTCAAGCTCGTCGAAAACTACAGCGACGACGAGATCTGGGGCCTCAAGCGAGGCGGCCACGACTACCGCAAGGTGTACGCGGCGTACAAGGCGGCCACCGAGCACAAGGGCCAGCCGACCGTCATCCTCGCCCACACGATCAAGGGCTATGGCCTCGGACCGCACTTCGAGGGCCGTAACGCGACGCACCAGATGAAGAAGCTCACGCTTCCCGACTTGAAGGCGTTCCGCGACCAGTTGCACATCCCGATCTCGGATGCAGCGCTCGAGGCTGACGTCTACCAGCCGCCGTACTACAACCCGGGCCCCGACAACGAGGCGATCCAGTACATGCAGGAGCGACGCCGCGAGCTCGGCGGCTTCGTACCGGAGCGTCGCTCGAAGTTCACGCAGATCGCGGTTCCTGAAGACAAGACGTACTCGTCCATCAAGAAGGGCTCCGGAACGCAGGAGATCGCTTCGACGATGGCGTTTGTCCGCCTCCTCAAGGACCTCATGCGCTCGAAGGACTTCGGCGCACGCATCGTCCCGATCATCCCGGACGAGGCCCGCACGTTCGGCGTCGACGCGTTCTTCCCGACCGCGAAGATCTACAACCCCAACGGCCAGCACTACATGTCGGTCGACCGTGAGTTGCTCCTCGCCTACCGCGAGAGCGAGCAGGGTCAGATCAACCACGTCGGCATCAACGAGGCCGGCGCCATGGGCGCGTTCACGGCAGCAGCCACGTCGTACTCGACGCACGGCGAAGCCATGATCCCGATCTACATGTACTACTCGATGTTCGGCTTCCAGCGCACGGCAGACGCCATGTGGGCGGCGGCCGACCAGCTCTCGCGTGGCTTCCTCATCGGAGCCACCGCAGGGCGCACGACGCTCGCCGGCGAAGGACTGCAGCACATGGACGGCCACTCGCCGATCATCGCCGCGACCAACCCGGCAGTCGTCACCTACGACCCCGCGTACTCGTACGAGCTGGCACACATCATGCAGGCCGGAATCGAGCGGATGTTCGGCCCGGACTCCCAGTCGGAGAACCCGAAGCAGGACCCGAACGTCATGTACTACCTCACGGTGTACAACGAGCCGATGGTGCAGCCAGCCGAGCCGGAGAACGTCGACGTCGAGGGCATCCTCAAGGGCATCTACTACCTCAAGGGAACCGAAGCTTCCGGCCCGCGCGTGCAGCTGCTCGCGTCGGGTGTTGGCGTGCCGTGGGTTCTCGAGGCTCAGGAGATCCTCGAGAAGGACTGGGGAGTCGCAGCCGAGGTTTGGTCGGTCACGTCCTGGAACGAACTCCGTCGAGACGGCCTCCGTGCCGAGGAGTACAATTGGACGCACCCGAACGAGGAGCCGAAGGTTCCGTTCGTCACGGACAAGCTCCAGGCATCCGAGGGCCCTGTCATCGCGGTGAGCGACTTCTCGCACGCCGTGCAGGACCAGATCCGTCCGTTCGTGAAGAACGACTTCACGACGCTCGGTGCCGACGACTTCGGAATCTCCGACACGCGTCCGGCAGCTCGTCGCTACTACCTGATCGACAGCCACTCCGTTGTCGTCCGCGCTCTCGAGCGCCTCGCGACGCAGGGCAAGCTCGACCGCTCGGTCGTGCAGGAGGCTATCGACAAGTACGACCTGCACAACCCGAAGGCCGGCACGAGCGGCAGCGCGGGCGGAGACGCTTAAAAGCGCCCTCCCCTGCTCGCCTACTCACAGTTCGGAATCATGCCCGCTCCACGCACTAAGGACCAGACACTCAACTGGCTACGGTCGATCTCGGGAGAGCTCTCGACCGCAACAGTGAAGCGATTGGAAGAGACCCTTCCCTGGTTCGGGGACATGCCCCCTGGGCGACGAAGCGCCGTTGGCCTCGTCGCCCAGTCGGGTATCTCCTCTTTCATCGCCTGGTTCGAAGACCCCACCGCCACCCCGTGGGTGGCGGCGGACGTCTTCGATTCGGCGCCACGTGAGCTCCTGCGCTCGGTGAGCCTGCAGCAGACACTGCAGCTCATCCGAGTTGTCGTGGAGGTCGTCGAGGAGCGCACCAAGTCGACGGATGGCGACGTGCGCGAAGCGGTGCTGAAGTACTCACGCGACATCGCCTTCGCGGCGGCGGACGTCTACGCCCGCGCTGCGGAGGCAAGAGGGCTATGGGATGCGCGCCTCGAGGCACTTGTTGTCGACTCGATCCTCACGGGCGAGCACGACGATGAGCTCCCGAGCCGCATCGCCGCCCTCGGCTGGCACGGGCACGGCGAGGTGAGCGTGCTCGTGGGAACGACCCCGAGGATCCTCGAGGTCGACCAGATCCGCCGCACTGCCCGTCACAACAAGGTCGACCTCCTCGTCGGGGTCCAGGGCGGTCGCCTCGTGCTTGTCATCGGGCGAGCCCACCCTAACGGGGAGGGCGACGAGGCCGAACAGGTGCCGTTCATGGAGATCGCTGAACGGCTCGAGCCGAGCTTCGGCGACGGCCGTCTCGTGCTCGGCCCACCCGTGCCGAGCGTCGTCGAGGCATCGCGGAGCGCCCGCGCTGCACTCGCCGGATTCGCCGTAGCCGGAGCCTGGCGCAAGGCACAGCGCCCCATGCTCGCTGACGAGCTCCTGCCAGAGCGAGCACTCGCTGGCGACCCACTCGCACGGCAGACGCTCGTCGCACGCGTCTTCCGGCCGCTCGCCGACCACCAGAGCGACCTCCTCACCACTCTGTGGTGCTACCTCGACAACGGACGCTCCCTCGAAGCAACCGCTCGTGAACTCTTCGTGCATCCCAACACCGTGCGCTACCGCCTCAAGCGAGTCAGCGAAGTCATCGGGTGGGACGCCACTGGTCCGCGCGAGGCGCTCATCCTGCAGTGCGCGCTCATCCTCGGCAACATCGCCGAACCCAAGCAGCCAGACACGCGTCGACACTCGGGAACCGCTCCCGCGACGAACGTGGCCCGACGCGGCCGCCGCCCCACGCACTAGGAAACCTCTAATGATCTTTCGAGTTCTTGGGGCTGTTGCTACAGGGCTGAGGGCTCAGGTGCTGTCATGATGGAATTCATGATTGTCGTCACCTGCCCAGGCCAGGGTTCACAGACTCCAGGATTCCTGCTTCCGTGGATCGAGGACACGAGGAACCGGGACACGCTCGACCAGCTGTCCACGTCCTCCGGCATCGACCTCGTCAAGCACGGCACGGAGTCGGACGCCGACACCATCCGCGACACCGCTATCGCCCAACCGCTCATCGTGGCTGCCGGAATCCTCGCGTGGAACTCACTCATGGACCTCCCTGGCGCAGCTTCCGCTGTGCGCGGGGTTGCTGGTCACTCCGTCGGCGAGATCACGGCAGCATACGCAGCCGGCATCTTCGACGCAGACACCGCGATGCGCTTCGTCGCCCGCCGCTCCCAGCTCATGGCCCAGGACGCAGCTGCGACACCAACCAGCATGAGCGCCGTCCTCGGCGGTGACGAGCAGGTTGTCCTCGCGCGACTCGCCGAGCTCGACCTCACTCCAGCAAACTTCAACGGCGGCGGACAGATCGTCGCCGCAGGAGCCCCGGATGCACTCGACGCTCTCCGCAGCGAGCCGGCCGCCGGCACCCGAGTGATCCCGCTCAAGGTCGCCGGCGCGTTCCACACGCGCTACATGGAGCAGGCTCGCACCGCACTCGGCGCTGACGCCGAGCTGTTCGAGGTCCGCGACCCCGTACGCACGATCTGGTCGAACGAGACCGGCGAGACCGTAACGGACGGCGTCGAGTTCCGGGCCTCCCTTATCCGCCAGCTCGCGCAACCGGTCCGGTGGGATGCCTGCATGCGCTCCTTCGCGGAAGCGGGGGTCTCCTCGCTCATCGAACTCGCGCCAGCAGGAACCCTGAGCGGCCTCGCGAAGCGCGCGCTCAGGGGCACTCCGACGCTTGCGCTCTCCACCCCAGCCGACCTCGACGCAGCGCGCGAGCGCATCAGCGCCGACGCCTGACCCAGAACTGCCCTGCACCGCCCTGAACAGCCTGGGCATCCTCGAGAGGACTCGCATGACCACAGCAACACCAACCCTCGTGCAGTCGACGGGCGCGCAGTTCACGCGCATCCTCGCAATGGGCGCAGCCCGCGGCGAGCGCGTCGTACCGAACTCGGAGATCATCGAACCGATCAACTCGTCGGATGAGTGGATCCGCCAACGCACCGGCGTCATCACGCGGGTCCGCGCGAACGAGGACACGAGCGCACTCGACCTCGCGGTAGACGCCTCCCGCGAGGCCATCGAGCGCTCTGGCATCGACCCGAGCCGCATCGGAGCCGTCATCGTCGCGACGATCAGCAACGGGATGCAGACGCCGTCGCTCGCTGCTCGCCTTGCTGACCTCGTCGGGACGACTCCCGCCGCGGCGTACGACCTCAACGCCGCATGCGCCGGCTACTGCTACGCGGTGGCCCAGGCGGATGCACTCGTGCGCACCGGCGTCGCCGAGCACGTTCTTGTCGTCGGTACGGAGAAGCTCTCCGACCTCATCGACCCGACCGACCGCACGATCTCGTTCCTCCTCGGGGACGGCGCCGGGGCCGCGATCATCGGGCCGAGCGAGACTCCCGGCATCTCCAAGTCGATCCTCGGCTCCGACGGATCGCGTTGGGAAGCCGTCTCGATGAACGCCAGCCTGCAGGAGTACCGCCAGGGTGGCTCCGAGTGGCCGACGCTGCGCCAGGATGGCCCGAGCGTGTTCCGCTGGGCCGTCTGGGACATGGCCAAGGTCGCGCGTCGCGCGCTGGAGGAGGCCGGCATCACCGCCGACCAGCTCTCCGCCTTCATCCCACACCAGGCGAACATGCGCATCGTCGACGAGTTCGCGAAGCAGCTGGCACTGCCGGACCACGTTGTCATCGCCCGCGACATCGCGACGACCGGCAACACGTCGGCCGCATCCGTGCCGCTGGCGACGCACCGTCTGCTCGAGGAGAACCCCGAACTCTCGGGTGGGCTCGCCCTGCAGATCGGCTTCGGCGCGGGCCTCGTCTACGGCGCCCAGGTCGTCGTACTCCCATAACGGGCAAAAGAAGTCCCCGCACGCCTCCACCACGCACACCCGCCGACCAATACACTTGGCTCGGTCATTGACAATCAAGGAGAAACACCATGGCACTTACCAACGACGAAGTTCTCGCGGGACTCGCTGAACTCGTAAACGACGAGACCGGAATCGCGGCTGACACGGTCACGGTTGAGAAGTCCTTCACCGACGACCTCGACATCGATTCGATCTCCATGATGACGATCGTCGTCAACGCCGAAGAGAAGTTCGACGTCAAGATCCCGGACGACGAGGTCGCAAACCTCAAGACCGTGGGCGACGCCGTCAACTTCATCGTCGCAGCGTCCTAAGTACGCTCCTCCATTAAGAGTGGGCGGCTTGCGCCGCCCACTCTTAGTGACTGTTTCACCTTCGCCCCAGTTCATTCAGGAGCAGTTGTCATGACCAAGAAAATTGTCGTCACCGGAATCGGAGCGACCTCCCCGCTCGGCGGAGACGCCCGCAGCACGTGGGAAGCGCTCCTCGCAGGTGAGTCAGGAGCTCGGACGCTCGAGGCCGAATGGGTCGCGAAGTACCAGATCCCCATCGAATTCGCCGCGACCGCCAAGGTTCCAGCAAGCGAGGTGCTCCCTCGCCACGAGGCGAAGCGCCTTGACCCCTCAAGCCAGTTCGCGCTCATCGCGGGTCGTGAGGCATTTGCCGACGCCGGCCTCGCGGTTGGCGATATCCCCGCCGAGCGTCTCCTCGTCGACTGGGCAACGGGCATCGGCGGCGTGTGGACGCTGCTTGACGCCTGGGACACCCTTCGCGAGAAGGGACCGCGCCGCGTCATGCCGCTCACGGTTCCCATGCTCATGCCAAACGGACCCGGAGCCGCGATCGGGATGGACATCCAGGCTCGCGCCGGAGTCCGCACCGTCGTCTCCGCGTGCGCGTCGAGCACCGAGGCCATCACGGACGCCTACGAGCACCTGCAGCAGGGCCTCGCGGATGTCGTGGTCGCCGGCGGCTCCGAAGCGGCTATCCACCCCCTCCCCGTCGCTTCCTTCGCAGCCATGCAGGCGCTCTCGAAGCGCAACGACGACCCCTCGCACGCCTCCCGCCCCTACGACGTGAGCCGAGACGGGTTCGTGCTCGGTGAAGGCGCAGCGGCGCTTGTGCTCGAGACCGAAGAGCACGCGCTCGCGCGCGGCGCCCGCATCTACGCCGAACTCATCGGCGGCGGCGTCACGGCGGATGCGCACCACATCACGGCACCGGATCCCGAAGGCACCGGAGCAGCGCGCGCCATCAGGGCAGCGCTTGGCCAGGCTGGCGTTGCCGTCGAGGATGTTACACACATCAACGCGCACGCCACGTCGACGCCCGTCGGAGACATCGCGGAGTTCACGGCCCTCAAGTCCGTGTTCGGCGACCACCTCGCATCGATCCCCGTCTCCGCGACGAAGGCCTCCACGGGCCACCTGCTTGGCGGTGCCGGTGCCATCGAAGCGATGTTCACGGTGCTGGCGCTCTCCGAAGGCACACTGCCTCCGACGATCAACCTCAACGAGCAGGACCCGGCGATCCACCTCGACGTCGTCACCAAGCCCCGGCTCTTCGAGGCCTCCGGCAAGGTCGCAATCTCGACCTCGTTCGGCTTCGGCGGGCACAACGCCGTCGTCGCGTTCCGCGGCGTCTAGAGACCTCGCCGTTCGGCCTCTCCAGGGCCCAGACAGAACTGTGGCCCCTCAGGTGAGAACCTGAGGGGCCACAGTCTTTGGAGTATCAGAACCGCTACCAGCAAGCCTTTCGGCTGGCCTTCAGCGTGGCGGACCTAGCCGACTCGGTGGTGCATCCACACGACGGGACTTTCGTCGCCGGCGATGCGGAAAGGCTCCAGCTCGTCGTCCCATGCCTGCCCAAGCGCGAGGCGCAGTTCGCGGTGGAGCTCAGAGGCGTTACCGCCCGCGATCTCCATCGCGTACCGAACGCGTTCTTCCGGAACCGCGACGCCGCCAGAGGCATCCGTCTGGGCGTAGTAGATACCAAGCTCAGGCGTGTGCATCCAACGACCGCCATCGACGCCAGGACGCGCGTCCTCGGTGACTTCGAAGCGAAGGTGAGCCCAGCCTCGCAGATGCGACGCAATGGCCGCCCCCGCACCAGGCTCGCCTTCCCAGGTGAATTCAGCGCGCAACTGCCCAGGAATGACCGGCTGGTCAATCCAAGGAAGGTTGACGGCGTACCCGAGGGCGCGACCGACACCCCACTCGACGTGCTGGCAAAGCGCCTTAGGAGAGGAGTGCACGTAGAGCACCCCTCCTGCGTTCGGTGCAACCATGAGTTCTCCTCCATTCGTTTGGTGATTCGTCTTCCCCAACGATCACGTGATGAATGGATGCGAACTGCATCGTTTACCAGACGTCGACATTTCTGTCGTCTCTTGAATTATGCCCGACGGCGGCGTCGAATGACAAGCCTGTCATTAGTTTCGACGCCGCCGTCCTTCAGTGGGCCCTCAGGAAGGGAGGCGAACCAGTCCGAGCTCGGCCGGTGCCTGCAGGAACGCGTGCTGAGGCTGCACCCGAACCGTGAAGCCGAGGCGCCCTGGCGCGTCGATGGGCACCTCGACGACGAAGTCGGACGACCCGTCAGCGACCGGCCGCATCTCGGCGATGCGGGCACCAAGCAGCTCGCCGTCTTCGTCCGGCGCCCCCACAACGGCCTCGACCAGCACGTCGTCGGACGTCAACTGGCCGAGCGCGAGACGTGCGGAGAGGCGGAGCCCCTCCCCTGTCTTCGGCTCCGGATTCTCGGCGACGACCGACTCGACCCGCACGCTGGGCCATGCCGCGCGCACATCGCCGAGCCACGCGGCGAACGCACGCGTCGCCGCGACCTCCGACGCGACTCGAGCCGAGCGACCGGCGGGCAGATACAGGTCGTTGACGTAGTCGCGGACCATGCGTTCAGCCGCAACCTTCGGCCCCACGACGGCGATCGAGCGGCGTACCTTCTCGACCCACTCGGTCGGGAGGCCGCGCTCGTCGCGCTCGTAGAAGAGCGGTGCGATCTCGTGCTCCAGGATGTCGTACAGCGCACCGGCCTCGAGCGCGTCACGCGTGCGCTCGTCGACTCCATGCATGTCTGGGATCGTCCAGCCGACGGAGTCATCGGCCATCTCGTCCCACCAGCCGTCAGAGATCGAGAACGTCAGGCACCCGTTCATGACGGCCTTCATGCCAGACGTGCCCGATGCTTCCTGCGGGCGCACGGGGTTGTTGAGCCAGACGTCGCTCCCCGCCACGAGGTGCTTGGCGATCGTGACGTTGTAGTCGGGCAGGAACACGATGCGGTCGCGCACTCCGGCCTCGTCAGCGAAGTTCACGAGCTGCTGCAGGAGCTGCTTGCCGCCCATGTCGGCCGGGTGCGCCTTGCCTGCGATCACGAACTGCACGGGACGCTCCGCGTTGTTCAGAATGCGCGCCAGCCGCTCGCGGTCCTGCAGCATGAGCGTGAGCCGCTTGTAGGTCGAGACGCGTCGCGCGAAGCCGATCGTGAGCCGCTCGGGGTCAAGCACGTCTCGGATCCAGCCGAGTTCCGCATCCTGTGCTCCACGCGCCTTCCAGGACGCCCGCACGGAGTCCCGCGCTCGCTTCACGAGCTCCGCGCGGAGCTCGCCGCGGATGCGCCACAGCTCCTCAGCACCAACCGCGTCCGGGTGATCCCACGTGTTGGAGGTGGCGAGGTCCCTGCCACCGTTCATCGCCTCGATGACCGGCATCATCGACGGGCGCGTCCAGCTCGGGATGTGCACACCGTTCGTGACGGAGCCGATCGGGACCTCCTCAGCCTCCACTCCCGGGTAGAGCTTGGCGAACATCCCCCGCGACACGACCCCGTGGAGCTTCGCGACACCGTTGGCGTACTGAGCGAGCCTGAGGCCGAGGTGCGCCATGTTGAAGAGGCCCGGGTCGTCTTCGGCGCCGAGTTCCATGATGCGCGGGGACGGGACGGCGGGGACCAGGGTGTGGCCGCCGGAGGATCCCAGGTAACGCTGGACGACATGCGAGTCGAAACGGTCGATACCCGCAGGGACGGGCGTGTGAGTCGTGAAGACGGTGCTCGACCGTACGGTCGCGAGAGCTGTCTCGAAGTTCTCACCGCTCTCCATGAGCTGGCCGATGCGCTCGATGCCGGAGAAGCCGGCGTGACCCTCGTTGAGGTGGAAGACCGTCGGTTGGGCCCGCCCACGGAGCTTGGTGTACGCCTGGACCGCGCGCACGCCTCCAACGCCGAGCACAAGCTCCTGCCGGATACGGTGCTCTGCGTCGCCCCCATAGAGGCGGTCGGTGATCGCTCGGAAGTCTTCCGGGTTGGTCGGCAGGTTCGTGTCGAGCAGCAGCAGCGGGATGCTGCCGACCTGCGCTTCCCACACGGCGATGTCCAGGGCGCGCCCATCGGGGAAGCCGAGCGAGACGTGGAGCTGCACACCATCGGCGTCGAGAACCGGGTCGACGGCGAGGTCGGTCGGCGGGTGTTCTGTGTAGGCCTCCTGCTGCCATCCCTCACGGGAGAGCGTCTGCGAGAAGTAGCCGTAGGTGTACAGGAGCCCGATGCCGATGATCGGTGCCCCGAGGTCGCTAGCGCTCTTGAGATGGTCGCCGGCAAGGACACCGAGGCCGCCTGAGTAGACCGGCAGGGACTCGGTGATGCCGAACTCCATCGAGAAGTAGGCGACGCTCGTGGCCGCGTCTTCCGTGTCTCTCGTGTGCTTGCGGAACCAACGCTCGCTCTCGAGGTACGCCGAGAGGTCCTGGGTCTCCTCGGCAAGACGAGCGAGGAAGTCGTCGTCGGCTGCGAGCTCCGCGACTCGCGTTGCCGAAAGTGAGCGGAGCATCACGACCGGGTTACGGCCGCAGGAACGCCAGAGCTGCTCGTCGATGCCTGCGAACAGGCGCTCGGCGCTTGGGTGCCAGGACCATCGCAGGTTCTTGGCGAGGGTACGCAGAGAAGCGAGCTCTGCGGGGAGAACGGTGGATACGGACAGCGAGTCGTAGGCCTTCACGCCGTACAGCGTAGTCCCGAAATGCGGCCTCGCTGCGTCGCGCGGATGAACGTCAGCGGACGGAAGAAGTGACCGTCGCGATGATCTCGCGGGCGGCAGCGGCACGCCCCTGTAGGTCCTGCCAGATCCACGCTGCTGAACGCGCGTCCACGGGCACGAAGCTCGTCAGCGTTCCGGCCGGATTCGAGACCCGCACCTCGTAGCCACCGACGACCCGATCCTCCTTGACGAGCAGGAAGAGCAGGCTGAAGATCGTCAGGACAAAGAAGCCCGCGATGGCGACGATGATGGCCCAGGTCGGGATCGCTCGCTCGACGCGCGACATGTTCGTGACGAAGACCGTCGAGCCGGCGGTCGGCAGCGAACCATACGGACCAGCAATGCGGTCTCGCGACACCTCGAGCTCACCGAGAAACACTCGGTCGAGGGTTTGCGGCTGGTTCTCGATGGGCAGTGGGGTGCTGGTCATGATCGTCCCTTCTCGTCTTCCAGAAGGCTACGGGGCGCGCCTGACCAAGCGCGTCATCACCTGGTCTGATCTTCCACCGGTGCGCCCGGTGGCTGCTCAGGAACGGATCTGACCGTCGCCCGTGACGACCCATTTCGTCGTCGTGAGCTCCTCGAGACCCATAGGCCCGCGGGCGTGCAGTTTCTGCGTCGAGATACCAAGCTCGGCGCCGAGCCCGAACTGGCCACCGTCGGTGAAGCGAGTGGATGCGTTGACGATCACGGCCGCCGCGTCGACTTCAGCCGTGAACCGCTCGGCGGCCTGCAACGAGCTCGTGACGATGGCCTCTGTGTGGCCGGTGGAGAATTCGCGGATGTGCTCGAGCGCCTGATCGAAGTCATCGACGACGCGCACGGCGATCTCGTAGTCGAGGTACTCCGTGGCCCAGTCCTCGTGCGTGGCTTCGAGTACCTCGATGCCGTCAGGCGCGGCGGCACGCGTCCGGTTGTCACCGTGCAGCCGAACACCGCGGCTGCTGAGCTCCGAGAGGGCCGACGGCAGGAAGTCGCCTGCGGCATCCGCGTGGACCAGCAGGGTCTCAGCCGCGTTGCAGACACCGACACGGTGCGTCTTGGAGTTGATGATGATCTCAAGGGCCATGTCCAGTTCGGCCGTGCTGTCGACATAGACGTGACAGTTGCCGACACCCGTCTCGATGACAGGCACACGTGACTCACGGACGACAGTCTGAATCAGGCCAGCGCCGCCCCGAGGCACGACGAGATCTACGTGGCCTCGGGCACGCATGAGGGCGCGCGCCCCCGCACGACCGTACTCGTCGATCGACTGCACAAGATCGGCGGGGAGCCCGTAGGACTCGAGCGCGTCGCGCAGCGTTCCGATGATGGCTTGGTTCGACGACTCGGCGGCGGACCCACCGCGGAGCAGCACCGCGTTACCGCTCTTCAGCGCGAGTCCCGCGACGTCGACCGTCACGTTCGGGCGCGCTTCGTAGATAACACCGATGACGCCCATCGGCACGCGCAGCTGACGCAGTCGGAGGCCGTTCGCGAGCGTCGACCCTCGAACGACTGCACCGACGGGGTCGGGAAGCGCGGCAACTTCGCGGAGAGAGTCTGCGATGCCTCTGATGCGGGTCTCGTCGAGCGCGAGGCGATCCAGCAGGCCGCCCGACATTCCAGAGGATCGCCCACGCTCGAGGTCCTGGGCGTTCCCAGCGAGGATCTCCGGTGCTGCTGCCTCGAGGGCGTCGGCGAGCGCGAGGAGCGCGCCGTCTTTCTGCGCACGCGTCGACCGCGCCAGCACTCGCGACGATGCGCGGGCCCGTCCGGCGAATTCGATGATGGCGGCGCTCGCCGCCTCGTCCGCGTTGCCCTCGTCGACCGTTTCCGCGCGCTCACCCTGCAAGATCGTCATGACAGAGAATTCTACGCCGCGCGGGTCGTCGCTCAGTTGACGCGGAGGCCCTTCGGGCGGACCAGCACGAGGTCGTCGCGGTGAATGACCTCCCGGTCGTAGCCGGAGCCGAGGGACTCGCGCAGGGCGCTCGACGATTGGCCGAGCATCTCGGGGATCTCCACGGAGTCGAAGCCGCTGAGCCCTCGCGCGATCACGGCGCCGCTCTTCGAGACGAGCTCGACGGGGTCGCCCGCCACGAACTCGCCTTCGACGTCGACGATTCCCGCCGCGAGCAGCGATGCGCGCCCGCCGAGGACCGCATCAACCGCACCGTCGTCGAGGACGACCTTGCCCTGGACTCGCGCCGCATGCGCGATCCAGAGGCGCTTGCGCGAAGAGCGCTTGCCGGTCGGCGCGAACCACGTGCCGACTCGCTCGCCGGCAATCGCCGGCCGTGCGTTGTCGGCCTTAGTGAGCACAACCGGGATGCCGGATCCGGTGGCGATGGAGACCGATTCAAGCTTCGTGAGCATGCCACCGGTACCGACGTCGCTCCCCCTGCCGGACACCTCGATGCCCTCGAGGTCGCTCGGACCGAGCACCTCAGTAATACGCCTGGTGCCCTCCCGGCTGGGCGGCCCGTCGTAGAGCCCGTCGACGTCCGTGAGCAGCACAAGCGCGTCGGCGCCGACAAGCTGAGCGACGAGCGCGGCAAGGCGGTCGTTGTCGCCGAACCGCAGTTCGTCGGTCACGACGGCGTCGTTCTCGTTCACGATCGGCACGACGCCGAGTCGGAACAGGCGCTCGAGCGAGCGCTGCGCGTTCTTGTAGCGCGTGCGGCGAACCGTGTCCTCGGCCGTCAGGAGAATCTGCCCGACCGTGATCGCCCTGTCGGCGAACGCCTCGGCGTAGCGGGCCACGAGCATCCCCTGACCGACGGACGCGGCCGCCTGGGCGGTCGCCACGTCACGGGGCCTTGATGGCAGCCCGAGCGGGCCGATGCCCGCTGCAACAGCGCCAGAGGTCACGAGCAGAGTCTGAAGGCCCAGGTCATGCCGATCGGCGATGACCTGCACGAGCGAGCGCAGCGCCTCGAGGTTCAGGTGTCCGTCGGCGCCGGTCAGCGACGAGGAACCGATCTTGACCACGATGCGGTGGGCGGTCAAGAGCTGAGCACGGGCGGCGATCGGATGCATCCGTCTATTCTCTCCCCATCCTCGGCACATCTCGAACGCCGACTTGACGCCTCACGGCCGACAGCAAGACGGCGCCGCGCTCTCGCGCGACGCCGTCAGGCTCAGCTGGCTGCAGGTGATGCAGTCAGCGCCTTCTTCCGTGCAGCGGCCTCGGCCTTCCTCTCAGCACGTGCTGCGCGCTTCGCGGCTCGGCGGTCTGCACGCCGCTCCACGCTCGAGTACAGGACGGGCACAAGCACGAGAGTAAGCAGAGTCGAGCTCATGAGACCGCCGATCACGACGATGGCGAGCGGCCGTGAGATGAAGACTCCACCACCGGTCAGCCCCAGTGACATCGGCACCAGCGCGAAGATCGTCGCGGCAGCCGTCATGAGGATCGGCCGTAGTCGCAGTCGTGTTCCGTGCACAATCGCATCGTGCACGCTCGCGCCGCGTTCTCTGATGTGGTTGATGAGGTCGATCAGCACGATCGCGTTGGTGACCACGATTCCGATGAGCATCAGCAGACCGATGAGCGAGGGCAGACCGAGCGGCGTGTCCGTCAACAGCAGCAGCGCGACCGCTCCCGTGGCCGCGAACGGCACAGAGACGAGCAGGATCAGTGGCTGCATGAGGCTGCGGAACGTCGCCACCATGATCAGGAACACCAAGACGATCGCCAGCAGCATCGCCATGCCGAGCTGCTCGAACGACTCATTCTGATCGGCCGAGGCGCCGCCGACGACAAACGTCACTCCGGCAGGCAGCGTGAGACTGTCGGTTGCCGCGTAGACGGACTCGGTGACGGTTCCGAGCTGCCCATCGGCAGGCGTGATCGAGACTGTGACCTGACGGGCTCCGTCGTTGCGCGTGATCGCGCTCGGCGTCGTCTCCTCCCGGACTGCGGCGATGTCACCGAGTCGGATCGGAGTCGCCTTCGTATCGACGAGTCCCTCCTGCCTTGCCTGCGTCTCCTGCGCCTCGAGCGTCTGAGCCGCCATATCCTCCTGAGCCTTCACTGCCGCATCGACACCGGCGTTCGCCTGTTCGATGCCCGACTCGGCCTGCGTGATCGCGTCGGTCAACGCCGCGATCTGGGCATCCCGCTCGGCCTGGGCAGCCTGCTCTGGCGTCATGGCGGACCCCGCGTCAGGAACCGCCGGAGTCAGCGGGGCAGTCTGGAGCGTCTCCAGCTGGGTCTGCAACTCAGAGAGCTGGGACGAGACCGTGTCACGCGCCTCAACAGCGTCATTGACCGTCTGCTGCATCTGCTCGGTGGCCTCTGCCTGCTGTTCTTCTGCCTTCGCCTCCTGCTCGTCCGTGAACGCATCCGTCGCGTCCTGGATGGCACGCTGTTGCTGGACCGCGGTCACGGGCAACTGCATAAGCGCAAGCTGATCAAGCGCGACTGGTCCCTGGGTCGGAGCGATCACGATGTCACGGTCGACACCCTCGAGCCGCACCGATCCGAGCGGAGTGCCATTGAGGGCGGCGGAGACGGCCTGGCCGACCGTCGCCTGCGTGTAGCCGAAGCCGGCGGCCTTGCTGCGGTCGACATCTACGACAACGACGTTGCCACCAGTACTGAGATCGTTGGTGACGGCAGTCACACCAGGGAGATCCTTGACCGCATCGCTGAGCTGTGTTGCGGCCTGGCTCAGCGCATCGGCGTCGTTGCCCTGGATGGCGAGCTGCACGTCGCTCGCGAGCGCCGAGGACGCCGCCGTCGTGACGGTCACCTCGCCGACGTCGCTGAGCCCGCCGAAGTCCGCCCGAAGGCTGTTGGCGACGGTCTCTGCATCCTGTCCCTCGACTGGGATGACCGTGATCGACGTGTCTCCCCCGCCACCGGCGAAGGCGCTCGCCCCGCTCGCCCCGATCGAGCTCACGAACGTCTCCACGCTGTCCTTGGTCGCGAGCACCGCCTCGAGCTTCTCCGCGCTCGCCAGGCTCTGCTCGATCGTGGTTCCCTGCGCGAGCTTCTGCTCCACGACGATGGTCTCGTCGCCCATGCTTCCCAGGAAGTCGCTGCGGAGAGCCGTCGCGCCGACTCCGGTCAACAAGAGCAGCGCCAGCGCGGCGGCGATCGTGCGGCGCGGGTGACGCAGCGTCGCGTCGAGAATCGGGACGAACACCCGCTGCAGGCCGTCGTACGACGAACCCTCCTCGCCGTCGCCACGCGCATGGACAACTCCGGATGCGGATGCGGGGACAGGCAGCAGCGACTTCCCGCGCTGCTCTCGCTTCGCGTTCTTCGCCTCGAGCTTCTCGGCCTGACGTGCCCAACGGCGCTCTGCCGACGCCTCCTGGCGAGCCGCCCAGGCGGTCTGTGCCGCACGCGCCCTGATGAACCGCTCGCGCTTCATGGGCTTGGACGGACGACGCAGCATCCAGTAGGCGAACACCGGAACGATGGTGAGCGCGACAACAAGCGAGGCGATCAGCGCGATCGAAACCGTCACCGCGAACGGCCGGAAGAGCTGGCCGACGATGTCGCCGACAAACGCGATGGGGAGGAAGACCGCGACCGTCGTCAGGGTCGACGCCGTAATCGCACCCGCAACCTGTCCGACAGAGCCCACGATGCCCTCGATAGTGAGCGCGCCGTCCCCCTGCCGTCGCTTGATGTTCTCGATCACCACGATCGAGTCGTCAACCACACGCCCGACGGCGATCGTGAGCGCACCGAGCGTCAGGATGTTGAGCGAATACTCGCCAACATTCAGGCCGACCATCGTGATGAGCAGCGACATCGGGATGGAGATGGCCGCGACGATGGTGGAGCGGAACGAGGCGAGGAACAGGAAGATGACGAGCACTGCGAAGAGGAGGCCAAGCCCGCCCTCGACTGAGAGGTCGTGGATGGACTGCTCGATGTATGGGGCCTGATTCTCGATCTCCGTGAACACCACGTTCGAGGGAAGAGTCGGGGTGATCTCGGTCAGCTTCTCCGTCACACCGTGGGCGACGGACACCGTGCTCGCGTCAGCGGCCTTGGTGATGCTGAGCGTCAGGGTCTCGGCGCCATTCACGCGGGAGAGGGAGGTCGGCGGTACCTCCTTGAGGTCAACGTCCGCGAACTGAGAGAGGAGCACAGTGGAGTCCTCGGTCGTGAAGGGAAGCGCGCGGATGGCGTCGAGGGTGTCGAGCTGGGAGCCGACCTGCACGGAGATCTCACCGCTGCCTCCCGTCACGTCGCCGGCGGGCAGCACAAGACCCGCCGCTGTGAGCGTCGGCTCGATCATCGCCGTGTCGATCTTCAGTGCGTCGACGTCAGCCTGGCGCAGACTGATCTCGACTCGTTCCTCACGCGCGCCGGAAACCTGGACGTTCTGCACGCCGTCAACCTGCGAGAGGGCGGGGACCACGGTGTCCGTGAGCGTCTTCGAGAGCGTGGCCGTATCCGTGTCGGACGACGCGCCGAGCGTCAGGACGGGTAGCGCGTCGAGCGAGAACGTCATGAGCTCGGCTGTCGATGACTCCGGACGGACGGCCTCGGTCGACTCGACTGCTGCGCGAAGATCCGCCTCAACCTGCGACTTGTCGGCGTCGAAGCTCCACGCGACGATGATCTGCGCAAACCCCTCGGAGGTCGTCGACGTCACCGACTGCACTTCCGAGACCGCGCGAAGAGCATTCTCGATGGGTTCGGTGACCTCGGAGACCATCACGTCCGGAGACGCGCCGTCGAGAGTCGCGGTGACGAAGCCCTGCGGAATCTCCATGGACGGCATGAGCTCCTGCTTGAGCTGTGCCGTCGAGATGATCCCTGCCGCAGCGATCGCCGCGGTGAGCAGTCCGATCAGAATTCGATACTTGAGACTCAGACGGGTGAGCACAGACACAGAGGGCCCTTTCGACGCGACACGACGCCGAGCGATGACCTGGCGCCACTCAATCTTGTCGCCCATGAACTTCCTCGGAATCACCCGAAAGGACGGGTTCCTCGTCGCTCATGCCCTACTTGAGACTGATCTTTGTCCGAAGACCCGGACGCGAGCAACGCAGACACCGCCCCTCTGATAATGGGGCGGCACCTCGGATCAGGACTGCGCGGCCGCCCGCCCCGGGGTCGCGAGCGTCACACGGTGGACCGCCCACATCTCCCGAACGCGATCGGCAATGCTCCTGCCATCGTTCAGATCATCGATGAGCAACTGAATTCCGACGAGGTTCGCCAAAACCTGCCAGGCAGCCGCATCCACGTCGATGTCGTCGCGGAGGGCGCCAGACTCACGAGAAGCCTGCAACGCTTCCTTGGTCACTTCGAGCCAGAGGTCGAACGGGCGAGGCAGCTCTTCCTCGATGAGTTCACGTTCCCGGACGAGCCTGATGGTCGCGCGAATGAGCGCATCGGACTGGAAGCGCTCCGCGATTCTGATCATGAGCGACTCGAGCTCATCCAGCGAAAGTCCGCGTGCGCGGGACGCCGCGATCTCCTCCTCCCACATCACCGACCAGTTCGCCGTCACCGCCTGCGCGAGGAGCGCTTTCGTCGGAAAGTGGAAGTAGACCGTGCCCTTGGTCATGCCAAGGCGGTCGGAAATATCGCTGAGTACCGTGGCGGCATAGCCGTTGGCCTCGAACTCGAGCGACGCCGCTTCGAGAAGCGCCTGCCTCGTCTGCGCTCGCTGTTCAGCTCGCTTCATCATCCCCTGCTTTTCGTGCATGCGGAATCGACGTCGACCCCGCCTGTGGGGCCTCAGTCTAGACCTGAGAGCGTTCGCCGGGTCGCCTGGCGCACGCAGGAGTGAAATCTGGCTAGAATCGACAGCGCTTGGGGCGGTAGCCAAGCTGGTTAAGGCATCCGGCTCATAACTGGACGATGCGTGGGTTCGAGTCCCACCCGCCCTACTCAGGTCTCTGCACGAGGGCCCACCGGCGTGGCACGATGGTGGGCATGATCGTTGCCTTCTCTGTCGCCCCCAGCGGAACTCCGAGCCCCTCAGCCCCGTCTCCAGGGGAGGGCGACGCGTCGCTCCACAACGCCGTCGCCGCTGCGGTCGCCGTCGTGCGCGCATCAGGGCTCCCGAACCGCACCGACTCGATGTTCACGACGATCGAGGGTGACTGGGATGAGGTCTTCGCGGTCGTCAAGGCGGCGACGGAGGCTGTCGGGCAGTTCGGGAGCCGCGTCTCCCTGGTGTTGAAGGCAGACATCCGGCCGGGGCACACCGGCGAGCTCGACGGCAAGGTCGAGCGCCTGGAAGCCGCACTGGAGGCTCGCGAGGAGCAGTCCAGCTAGACGGCGTCAGCCGGCGGCGCGCATCCCGGTGCCCGTCGCAGCCTCGGCTTGGCCCTCAGGCTCGCTAATCTGGGACCAGATCTCGTCGAGCGAAATCGACAGGACCCCGGCAATCGCGGCGATCGTCGAGAACGCAGGCGTCGCGACTCGGCCCGACTCGATCTTGCGAAGCGTCTCAGGCGACACTCCGGCATCGAGCGCTACCCGAAGCATGGAGCGCTCGCCACGCGCACGGCGCAGGAACTCGCCGAGGCGCTCCCCGCGCTCGATCTCCTCGGGGCTGAGCGGAAGTCTGACCATGACCCGATACTAATCCGGTATATCTTTACCGGGATACTTATTGGGGCACGTCGTGGCCTCCCGGCGAAAGGCACCGCATGATCGAGATCCTCAACGAAGCAGAACTCTCACGAGCAGCAGTCACCGGGCAGCTCGTCGGGACGATCCTGCACGACTTGAAGTCGAGGATCAGAGTCGGCACCAACCTGCTGGAGGTCGACCGTTGGGCGAAGGCCATGATCCTCGAAGCCGATGCGACCTCGTGCTACATCGACTACGAGCCTTCCTTCGGACGCGGTCCGTTCGGGTACTACATCTGCGTCGGCGTGAACGATGCCGTCCTCCACGGGAAGCCTCACGACTATCAGCTTGCAGACGGCGACCTCCTCACGCTCGACCTCGCGGTAGTCAAGGGCGGCGTGGCTGCCGACGCGGCGATCAGCTTCATCGTGGGCTCGACACGGGACCCCGCTGACGACGCGCTCATCGATTCCACCGAGCGCGCGCTCGCCGCCGCGATCGCCGCAGCGCGTCCAGGTGCACGAATCGGCGACCTCTCTCACGCGATCGGCAGCGTGCTCGCCGAAGCTGGCTACGAGATCAACATGGAGTTCGACGGGCACGGGATCGGCTCGACGATGCACCAGGACCCGCACGTCGCCAACGACGGTCGCCCTGGCCGCGGCGTGCGTCTTCGCAGCGGGATGCTGCTCGCGATCGAACCGTGGGTCATGGCCGACACAAACCGACTCGTCACCGACGAGGACGGCTGGACCCTGCGTAGCGCGACGGGATGCCGGACAGCCCACACCGAGCACACGATCGCGATCGTGGAAGACGGGGCGCGCGTCCTGACCCTGCCGGCGTCGCCGACGACCTGAAGCAGGCGGGCGCTGGTCAGTCGAGCGAGTGGTCCTGCTCGTTGATCGAGTCCCGCGCGACTTCCTTCACCGAGGCGCCCCGGTAGAGGCGCTCGAAGAGCTCGAGCGTGCGATCGATGTCGTGCATGCGCACGAGGTCGAGACCCGCGCGAGCCATCTCCTCACGCTCGGAGGTCGAGAGAGCAAGCGCCTTCGAGAGCTTGTCTGCGAGGTCGCGTTCGTTGTTCGGCTCGAAGAGGAACCCGTTCTCGCCGTCGTGCACGAGGTGTGGCAGCGCCATCGCATCGGCTGCGACGACTGGCTGCCCCGAGGCCATAGCCTCCATCGTGGCGATCGACTGCAGTTCCGCGATCGATGGCATCGCGAACACGGAAGCTCGCGTGTACATGCGACGAAGTTCCTGATCGCTCAGGTACCCGTGGAAGGTCACTCGATCGGCGAGACCGAGCTGCTTGGCGAGCGACTGCAGGTTCTTCTTCTGGTCTCCCCCGCCGACGATGTCGAGCTGCACGTCGGACGGGAGCAGCGTGAGGGCTCTGAGCAGCACATCGATCTTCTTCTCTCCGGTGACCCGACCCACGAAGAGAATGCGCTTGGGCTCGCGTGGCGAGAAGTCGAATGTGTAGTCGGACGTTCGGATGCCGCACGAGATCGCGAGCACGTCTGAAATGCCGCCGTTCGCCTCGAGAAAGTCGGCTGCGCGGCGCGTCGGGGTCGTGATCGCGGATGCTCGGCCGAGCGTCGAGCGCGCATCTTTCCACCAGATGCTCGCCGCGAGACCACGGAGCGCCTGCGGCAGCAGCGAGTGGTCGACGAGGTTCTCGATCATGAGGTGGTTCGTGCCGATGATGCGGATGCCGCGCTTCTCGGCTTCGATCGCGACTCCGCGGCCGATGATGACCGCCGACTGGAAGTGCACGACGTCGGGACGGACCTCGTCGACCACGCGCTGCGACTCGGAGCGGATGTGCCACGGGGGTGCGTAGCGCAGCCAGTCGTGCGCCCACCAACGGTGAGACTTGAGTCGGTGGGCGGTAATCTTCTGCCCGTCGTACTCTTCCATCCAGGTGCCATGACGCCGACTGGCTGCCGGGACGATGACGTGCACGTCGTGCCCACGCGCGGCCATGCCGGAAGCGAGGTGCTCCGTGAACTTAGCGGCGCCGTTGACGTTCGGTGTGAAGGTGTCCCCCGCGATCAGGATCTTGAGCGGCCGCTCGCCGTCAGCTGCGACAGCGGTGGTGCTTGTTGAATGACCTTCATTCGGCACGGGGTGGTGACCTCGATCTCGTTTCGGGGGCTCGCGACAGATTGTGGTCGTCGCTCGCGGAATCTCACGTCATGGTACTCGCCGCGCCCTGAGGTGCGGCTTCAGCACACGCTGGACAGCTGCTATTGCTCGGTGACTCGCGCCTCTGCGTCGCTGTGACGTCCCTCGAGGTCGAGGGCTCCGCGCCCCTCGACCGCGTTCCGTCGAACGGCTTCGACCTCGGCGTCCGTCTGCCCGCGCTCGAGCACGAAGACGCCCGTGACGGCGATGGCGCCAGACACGATGAACATGAGGTAGGCGTACCAGGGGGCTGCGCTCGCTTCCCCGAGGACGGCGATGGCAATGGCGACCGCGATGATCGGGTCGATCACCGTCAGTCCTGCGATGACCATGTCCGGCGGGCCCGACGCGTAGGCGTTCTGCACGAAGTAGCCACCGACCCCCGTTGCGACGAGCAGCGCGACGAGGCAGATAAGGGTGAGCCACTCGAAGTTGTCGTGCTGGATGCGGTTGATGGTGATCTTCGCGAGCGTCGCGACGAAGCCGTAGATGACACCGGCCCCGAGTACGTAGATGAGTGCCTTGAATCGCTTGCGCAGCAGGAAGAAGCCGGTTCCGAAGACAACGACGACAACTGCGAGCACGACGAGCACTGTTGCGACCTGCTCGTCGGAGATCGCCTTTTCCTTGGCGAAGAGCGCCGCGACGGTGACAAACGCGCCGACGCCGATGATGCAGAGGGCCACTGCGAAGATCTTCACGTTCGGGAGTCGCTGCCTGATGGCCCGCGCTGTCAGCAGCGTTGTCAGGAGCAGCGAGACCACTCCGAGCGGCTGCACGACGATGATCGGCGTGAAGACGAACGATGCGAGTTGCATGACGACGGCAAGTCCGAGCATGACCGTGCCGATGACCCAGGAGGGTCGACTCACCAGCGCGAGCAGGTGCTTCAGGTTCAGTCCGGCTGCGCCGCTTGTGCCGCTTGCGGCTTCCACCTTGCTCACGCCGCGATGCTGGTACATGGCACCGAGTGACATGAAGACAGCACCGATCAAGGCGAGTGGGATGCCGATCATCTGGACCGGAGTGAGCCCTGGGAGCACTGCCAGATCACTGAGGGGTGCGATGGTCATGATGGGCAATCCTATTGTGCGGCGCGCGTCGTGAAGGGATGTTGACGCGAAGATACGCTGATGGGATGACAACTCTCCCAATTCGCATCTACGGCGAGCCCGTCCTCCATGAACCCGCAGTACCGGTCGACGGGGTCACGGACGAGATCCGCGAGCTCGTCGCCGACATGTTCCAGACCATGGATGCGGCACCGGGCGTCGGCCTCGCTGGCCCCCAGGTCGGCGTCGGCAAGCGACTCTTCGTCTACTCCTACGAGGAGACGGACGGCACAATCCGCCGTGGCGTGGCCATCAACCCGGAGTTGTACGTGACGCCCGCTGAGCCCGAGTCGCTCCTGGAGCTCGACGACGAGCTCGAGTCAGAGGGGTGCCTGTCGTTCCCTGGCGAGCGCTACCCGTTGCGCCGATCCGAGCGTGCCCTGCTGCGCGCCACCGATCTTGAGGGCGAGCAGTACGAAATCGAAGCGGAGGGCTGGTTCGCGCGCATCCTGCAGCACGAGTTCGACCACCTTAACGGCATCATCTACGCCGACCGGCTCGAGCACCCCTGGTACAAGGACGCGTTCAAGGTCATGCGGAAGCGCAGCTGGGGCGGGCCGGGCAAGAGCTGGCTGCCCGGCGTGGACGACCTCGAGGGCTGACCGCGACCGGTCAATGATGCTCCTATTGGTTGTCAAGCCGCGGTGAGCCATTCTCGGTAGGTGTTCGCGAGGTCGTCGTCGCGGTGCGTGCCGCGCTCGAGTTTCGAGATCGTGGCGGGCCAGACGTTGAAGTGTTCCGCGACGGTCGTGAGGCTCAGTTTCCGTGCCTGTCGCAGCGGGCGAAGGTCATCGGTCACTGGGACCTCGACGATCGTGGTGAGCAGGGTGAACACCTCGCGCGCGAGCGCTCGCTTCAGGCAACGGATGATCTCCTTGTTGCTGTGGCCCAGCGCGCGTTTACGAGCGACGTAGTCGCGCGTGCGGGGCTCGTACGACATACGAACCAACGCGATCCGGTGCAGCGCGGCGTTCGCTTGCCGGTCCCCGCCTCGATTCAACCGGTGCCGGTTCGTCTTGCCGGACGAGGCGGGGATCGGGCTGACCCCGGCGAGAGCCGCGAATGAGGCCTCGCTGCGGAGCCGGTCCGGATTGTCGCCCGCGGTGACCAACAACTGCGCAGCCGTGATCGTGCCGATGCCTTTCGCCGCGACAAGAGCCGGGTTCGCGGCCGCAGTCAACGCCGCCAGCGCTTGATCGAGGTCGCTGACCTCCTCGCCCAACAGCTGGTGACGCCTCGCGAGCGATCGCAGGCCCTGCCCGACCGCGGCGAGTAACGGATCGGTCGAGAGCCGCAACCGGGCCAGCGCCGCGATCAGTGCCTTGTCGCCCAGCGACCGGTAACGCTCCCGGATCAGGTCCGGAGCCGTGACCAGGAGAGACTTGATCTGGACTATCGCGGCGGTGCGCGCCTTGACGGCGCTGCGACGCGCGACCAGCAGATACCGGATCGCCTCGACCTGCCCGGCCCCCGCTTTCGGTGTCGCATGCTCCTCCTGGGCGAGCGCCGTGCGGGCAGCGGCGTAAGCATCCAACGGGTCGGACTTCCCGCGCGTGCGACGGACCTGTCGATTCGGGCGCAACACCTCAGCGACCCCGAACCCAGCCTCCCCAAGATGACGCGCCAGCCCAGCCCCGTAGGAACCGGTCCCCTCGACCCCGACGCGGACGACCGTCCCGAACGCGGCCATGAACGCGGCCAGCGCCGCGTAGCCGGCCGGTGTGGTCGGGAACTGCGCATCACCGAGTTGTTTCCCGTTGGAATCGATCACCGCGGCATGATGCGTGTCCGCGTGCGTATCGACACCCGCGAAGATTTTCTCGAGTCTTGTTGTCATGATGGTCCTGCCCTTCTTGATCGGATCGGCAGCCGACCGGGCGGGCAGACAGGACGTTGATGGGGCCTCTTCGACCAGGCTCCTATGAGGTCATGTCCGCCTGGTCGGCGCACTCACAAAGCGCCCCGTCCCAGCCGACGGATCAAAGCAAAGACACGAAGTCAGTCGGTGGCAGAGTCAGACCAAAACGAGGCCCTATAAGCATCAACGTCGGTGGCCCCTGCGAGGGTTCCGACATGACCACAGCGCTTGACGACCCCATCGAGGTCGAACTCGTCGACGAGCTCCCTTCCGTCTTCTGGTGGGAGCGCTTCGCCTACGTCGTGCACGGGCTGCCGCAAGCCTTCTACCGGCGGGTGCAGCAGCGTTGGTGGGCCGGCGAAGGAGACCCGTCCAGGCTCGACACCGAGTTCTGGCGAGTCAGTGCGAGCCGAGACGGGCATGACGGCGAGGAGTGCCTGTACGACCTCCGGCGGGATCCTGACGGCTGGCGACTCGTGCTCAGGTGGGAGTGACGGGCTCCCAGCAGCGCTGAACGGGAATCAGGCGATGGGCGCCCCCGCCTGCCAGACGGCCTGGGTGAGCTGCATGCCGGGCCGGTACGCGAGGTGGGTGACCGAAGGCGCGTCGAGCACCTGCAGGTCCGCACGGAAACCGGGAGCCAGGGCTCCGATCGGGAGCGCACCCTCGTGCCTACCCAGGGCTCGCGCGCCACCCATCGTCGCCGACCAGACGGCTTCCTGCACGGTCATGTGCATCTGCAGCACGGCGGTGGCTACGCAGAAGCCCATCGAGGTTGTGTACGAGGTCCCTGGGTTGCAGTTGCTGGCGAGTGCGACGGTCGCGCCGGCATCGATCAGGGCCCTCGCGGGTGGGAAAGGCTGTCGCGTCGACAGATCGCAAGCTGGCAGCAGCGTCGCCACGGTCGTGGATGCTCCGAGGCGTTCGATGTCATCAGCATCAAGGAAATTGCAGTGGTCGACACTGGCTGCACCGAGCTCCACGGCGAGCTTCACCCCGGGCCCCGGACCGAGCTGGTTGCCGTGGACGCGCAGACCCAGGCCCGCGTCGAGGCCGGCCTGCAGCACTGCTCGCGACTGGTCCTCATCGAATGCTCCCCGCTCACAGAACACATCGATCCAGGTCACGTGGGGGCGCACGGCATCGAGCATCTTGCCCGTGACGAGCCCCACGTAGTCATCGGCGTCCCAGCCGTCTGGCACGACATGGGCGCCGAGGTACGTCACGTCCTGCGATACCTCAGCCGCGAGGCGGGCCGATCGCTCTTCGGTCTCGACATTGAGCCCGTACCCGGTCTTCGTTTCCAGCCACGTCGTACCCCCGCGGTTCGCTGCGCGGACACGCTCGGCCATGAGCCCTCGCAGTTCCTCGCTGCTCGCGGCACGGGTGCGCTCGACCGACACCTTGATGCCGCCGGCCGCGTACGACTCTCCTGCCATGCGCGCCGCGAACTCGGCGGACCGGTCTCCCGCGAACGCGAGGTGGGTGTGCGAGTCGACCCACCCAGGCAACACGGCGCGGCCGTCGACGTCGACTCGCTCGTCCGCGGCGGGGGCGCGCGCGCTCGGGCCGATCCACGCAATCCGTTCACCGTCCACGACGAGTGCGGCGTCGTGCAGCACTCCCTCACCACCGTTGGTCGTGAGTTCCCCGATGTTCGTGAAGACGGTCGAGCTCATGAGGTCCCCTCTGGTCGTGGCGCGGGATCGCCGGCGAAACCAGCCAGCTCAGCTGCGGCGTGCGCGAGCCGCGCTGCGTCACTCGTGCGTTCGTAGACAACGCGTCCCGCAACGATCGTACGGAGCACATCGCTCCCTGTCCCGGCAAGCACGAGCTGCGCAGGCAGCGCCCCCGCTGTGCGAACGGAGGCCGCGTCCACCTCGACCAGGTCGAGCAGGCCGCCGACAACAGCGGGCGCCTGCAGCCCAAGCGACGAGTAGCCGGCCGTCGTACCGATGCGCAGGAGCTCCTGCGGCGAGAAGCGGCCTCGCGTCTGCGAACGGAGCCTCTCCCCCGCTTCGAGGCCGCGGAGTTCCAGCAGCGGGTCGACAACTGCGTTCTGGTCGGAGCCGACCGCCAAGCGAGCGCCTGCCTCGACGAGTTCCTTGGCGGGGCCTATTCCGTCACCGAGGTCCGCTTCCGTGGTCGGACAGAAGACGGCGTGCACGCCGGCCTCGCCGAGCAACAGGATGTCATCTTCGCTCAGGTGAGTGGCATGCACGACGCTCAGCCTGCTCGAGAGGGCACCGGATGCGGCGAGCACCTCAGTTGGGGTCCGCCCGTAAGCCGCCAGGCTCTGCTCGTTCTCGGCGACCTGCTCTGACAGGTGAATATGGAGCGGCACGTCGGCTGGCAGGCCGAGGACGATTTCGGTGATCGCCGTGGCAGGCACGGCTCGCACCGAGTGGATGGCGGCACCGAGCACGACGTTCGGGTGCTCAGCAGCAAGGCGTTCCCGCAACGCGGTCCACCGCTCGAGCCAACGCCCGACGTCGACGTCCCCGAACCTCCGCTGCTCCGGCGCGAGCTCCTCGCCGATGGAGCCCGTGAGGTAGCAGGTATCGAGCAGCGTCAGGCGAATTCCCGCCGCGCTGGCAGCTCGCGCGAGCGCCAGTTCCATGTCGTGATCGGGATACGGCTCGCCATCAGCGTGATGGTGGACGTAATGGAACTCTCCGACGGCGCCCCATCCGCTCGAAACCATCTCGGTGAAGCTCGCGGTGGCGATCCGCTCGAGGCCCTCCGGAGACAGGGCGCCCGCGATGGCGTACATCTTGTCGCGCCACGACCAGAACGTGCCACCGTCCGCGTGTGTCCGCCCGCGCAGCAATCGGTGGAAGACGTGCGAGTGTGCGTTGCCGAAGGCGGGGAAGACCGTGCCGAGCACGAGGTCGCGCTCGCGAGCAGGTACGCCCACCTGCTCCTCGGCGACCACGCCTGCTTCGTTCCTGAGCCGAACGGACCGAAGCGTGTGGCCACCGCGCACGAGCGTGTCGATCCAGACCCATCCGACGCTCATCGCAGCACAGCCCTCAGCGTGGTCAGGAGCGCCTCGACGCCCGCGACGATATCGGCGTCGCTGGCTCCTTCGCTCGGCGCGTGGGAGACGCCGGTCGGGTTGCGCACGAAGAGCATCGCCGTCGGAACGTGCGCTGCAAGCACTCCGGCGTCGTGTCCAGCACCTGTTGGCAGCGCCGGCACTCCTCCGAGCTCGGCGGCGAGCCTGTCACGAAGCGCAGGATCGAACCGTACCTCGTCGCTGTACGACTCCTCAGTGATCGAGAGTTCGCATCCTTCTGCCGCAGCGGCCTCCCTCAGTTCGGCCTCAATCTCCCCCACGATCTCGCGCGTGTCCTCGTCGCGTTCGGAGCGCACGTCGAGCCAGGCAGCGACTCGCGAGGCGATGGCATTCGAACCGCCTGGCACCGGAACGAGCTTGCCGACCGTGGCACGCGCGCCTTCCCTGCTCGCGGCGGAGCGCCTGGCCGCGAGTATCCCGGCGGCGACGGGGACCAGCGGATCGTGCCGGTCGGCCATCGCCGTGCTGCCGGCGTGATTGCCCTCGCCGCGAACGTCAATGCGCCAACGTCCGTGCTCCAGGATGCTCGACGCCACCGCGATCGCCTGCCCGAGAGGTTCGAGTGCACGCCCCTGTTCCACGTGGAGCTCGATGAACAGGCCGATGCGCCCCAGCGCCTCGCTGTCCTGGCCGATGTGCTGGACGTCGAGCCCGAAGGCTGCTGCAGCTTCCCCGAACGTCAGGCCATCACCGTCGCTCAGGGCGAGGGCACGCTCTGGCGAGAGCTGGCCCGTCATGAGGCGGGAGCCGAGGCACGCGACCCCGAAGCGGGCACCCTCCTCCTCCGCGAAGACGACGATCGCGAAGGGGCGAGTGGGTCGGTAGCCCTCCGTCTGCAGCAGAGCCACCGCGTCCAGAGCCGTCGCGACGCCCAACGGTCCATCGAGCGCGCCACCGCCGGGAACCGAGTCGAGGTGGCTTCCCGTCACAACCGCATCCGGCCCGGCTTTACCCCACCACGCCCAGATGTTGCCGTTCCTATCGACCTCGAGGTCGAGCCCCAGCCCCAGCGCGCGCTCCGTGAACCAGTCGCGCAGCGCGCGCTCGGCGTCGTCGAACACGTGCCTCGAGAAGCCGCCCCGCTTTTCGTCGACGCCGACGTCGGAGATCTCGTCGAGGAGCTGGAGCGTGGTGCGCCGCTCGGTCACTCGCCCTCCCACATCGGGACGCGCAGCCCACGCTCCCTCGCGATGTCGGCTGCGTGCTCGTAGCCGGCATCGACGTGGCGCATGACTCCCGTTCCCGGGTCGTTGGTGAGCACGCGCTCGATCTTCCGCGCCGCGAGCTCGGTGCCGTCGGCCACGATGACCTGCCCGGAGTGGATGGACCTGCCGATTCCGACGCCGCCGCCGTGGTGCAAGGAGACCCAGGTTGCGCCGGAGGCGGTGTTGAGGAGTGCGTTCAGGAGAGGCCAGTCGGCGATCGCGTCCGAGCCGTCCTTCATCGACTCCGTCTCCCGGTAGGGGGAGGCAACGGACCCCGAGTCCAGGTGGTCTCGACCGATCACGATGGGCGCGGAGAGCTCGCCCGAGGCCACCATCTCGTTGAACTTGAGACCCGCAAGATGGCGTTCCTTGTAGCCGAGCCAGCAGATACGCGCTGGTAGGCCCTCGAAGTGCACCTTCTCCCCCGCAGCCTTCACCCACCGGTGCAGTCGCTCGTCATCGGGGAACAGCTCGAGGATCGCTCGGTCGGTCGCGGCGATGTCGGCCGGATCGCCAGAGAGCGCCGCCCAGCGGAACGGGCCGCGCCCTTCCTCGAATTGGGGGCGGATGTGCGCTGGCACGAACCCCGGGAAATCGAAGGCACGCTCGTAGCCACCGAGCACCGCCTCAGCGCGAATCGAGTTGCCGTAGTCGAAGACCTCGGCACCAGCGTCCTGGAACTCGACCATCGCCTTCACCTGCTTCGCCATGGATGCGCGTGCGCGCTCGGTGAAGCCGACCGGGTCGCGCTCGGCCTCCGCCTTCCAGTCCTCGACGCTCACGCCCTCTGGCAGGTAGGCGAGCGGGTCGTGTGCGCTCGTCTGGTCCGTGACCATGTCGATGGGGACGCCACGCTCGAGGAGCAGCGGGAAGATCGTCGCGGCGTTGCCAACGACGCCAACCGATCGGGGCTCGCGGGCCTCCTTCGCTGCGAGCACTCGCGCGATCGCATCGTCGAGGTCGTGCGTCATCTCGTCGAGGTACCCATGCTGAACGCGACGCTCGAGGCGGCTCGCGTCGACGTCGACGATCAGGACGACACCCTCGTTCATCGTGACGGCGAGCGGCTGGGCGCCGCCCATGCCGCCAGCTCCACCCGTGAGGGTGAGCGTTCCCTCGAGCGTTCCGCCGAAGCGCTTGTCAGCTGCGGCCGCAAACGTCTCGTAGGTGCCCTGAAGGATTCCCTGCGTTCCGATGTAGATCCAGGAGCCCGCCGTCATCTGGCCGTACATCGTGAGTCCGGCAGCCTCGAGGCGCCGGAACTCCGGCCAGTTGGCCCAGTCCCCGACGAGGTTCGAGTTGGCGATCAGCACTCGGGGAGCCCACTCGTGCGTGCGGAAGACGCCCACCGGTTTCCCTGACTGGACAAGCAGCGTCTCGTCGTCTTCGAGCGTCGTCAAGGTGCGGACGATCGCGTCGTACGCCTCCCAGCTGCGGGCCGCTTTGCCTGTGCCGCCGTAAACGACGAGGCTCTCCGGGTGCTCGGCCACTTCAGGGTCGAGGTTGTTCATGAGCATTCGCAACGGCGCCTCGGTCTGCCAGCTCTTCGCCGTCAGCTTCGTCCCGCGTGCCGCCCTGATGTTCTCGTGCGTGTTCATCTGCAATTCCCTTGCTGCTCTCGGATGAGGTGAAGTCTCGGTACTGCTTGCTCAGCTGGGTGTGGCGAACTCAACAGCTGGCTCTGCGCCCAGGCCGCTTTCGACACTGGCTGTCGCTGCGACGAGGAGCCGCCCGTAGCGCGTGATCTCGGTCTTGTTGATGCGGTAGCTCGGGACGAGCAAGCTGAGCGAAGCGATGACACGTTGCTGCAGTGCGATCGGGGCGGCGATGGCGGTGACATCCTTCTCGATACCCCGTTCGATCGTCACGTAGCCTCCTGACGGGGTCCCCCCGCGAAGCACCTGTCCAGACGCCGAGCCTTCGAGCGGAATGGTCCGACCGACCCAGTTCGTGTGGCGAACAGATTGGCTCCCCTCGTGGATTGCGATGTAGAGCGCCTGGTCCGCGTGGCCTTCAACGCAGAGGTAGACCGACTCCCCCGTCGCTTCAGTGATCTCGCGCATGACAGGCGCACACATCAGCACGAGATTGTCCTTGGATAGCGCCTGCGCACCGAGCTGCACGATGCGACTGCCGGCATGGAAGTCGCCCGCCTCGTCGCGCCGCACAAATCCAGCGGATTCAAGCGTGCGGAGGAGTCGCAGGGAAGTGCTCGCGGAGAGATCAGCGAGGCGCGCGCTCTCGGCGAGACTCAGGCTGCCGCGTTCGCAGACGAACGCGAGCAGGGACAGCGCTCGCTCGACTGTGCGGGTCGATGATTCGGTCAACTTACCTCCTTCGTTGCAGGCAAGCTCCGCGGGGAAGAGACGAGATAGAAGGCCGAGCCTACCTCCACACAGTAGAACGCATTTGCCACTGAATGGCAAGCAGTGGCCACTGCGTGGTCCTTTCGACTCCAAGCAATCGGATGGCCCCGGTCAGCCGACCTCGTGAACGACGGCGAGCAAGCCCATCCCGGTGAAACCTTGGACGTCTGCACCAGCCGGGAGAAGCACCGTGTCGAGAGGGCCGAGTATCGATCCGGCGGCATCCAGAGATCCGCTCAGGACTACGGCGGCCATGGTCGCCTTCGGTAGTTCCCCCGAGCTGCGGACGGCAGTCAGCTCGAGTTTCCGTGCCCCCACCGGGTAGATCAGGTTCAGGACCCGTGACGACGCCGCAGTCGATGCGCCTTTCACACGCTGTTCACCCGAGAACCGCACCTGCTCCCCATGACCGAGACCAACCTCGTCGCCGTCGATCACAAGTTGCACTGGCTCGATAGCGAGCTGCACTCGCTGAGTGTCTGGAATGACAGAGAACTCGGCCTGCCGCTCGATCGTGGCAATGCTCAGCGCCCAGCCAGCTCCGTCTTGCACGGACTGGATGGTGCGCGTCATCCCCAAGCCGTTGCGCCAGGGCTTCGCCTCGAGGTCGGCGTAGCGGATGACTCTCGCGGTCGTCATGCACCCATTTTCACGCACTGGACACCCGAGTAAGCCTCTCAACCACCCGTCGAGCTGCCGCCCCCACCGCTCTTGCCCTTGACGCTCGACCCAAAACCCGACTTGCCGGTTGAGCCGAACCCGCTCTTGAGGGGTGCGCGCGAGCCGACCGTAGCGCCGGCCGGGGCCTTCTGCGCAACGTCCGAGTGAGCGGAAGAACCGGAGGCCGCGAAGCCGCCGGATGTGACGGGAGCCCACGAGCTCACCCGAGTGCTGTTCCAACGAGACGAGGCGAAGAGCACCGGTCCAAGCCAGAGCGCGGAGCTGTAGTGCGTGCCGTAGCTGCTCGACGACTCGCAGAGCGACTCCGCGTCGCCCTCGACCTGCTCACCCTGCTGCTCGAGGAGCTGGATCTGCTCATTCACGTCCGCAAGGCAGTCCTCTTTGGACTTGTAGGTCGGGCGCTCGGCGCCTTCGGGGAGTACGTAGTTCTCGCCGTCTGCACCCTCGACGACGATCCCCTCGTCTGGGACAGTGCTACAGCCGGCGAGGAACATCATCGCGGCGGCGATTCCCATCGCGCCCACCGTCTTGGGCGCGGAGGGCCGTGTGATGCCGGTCAAGCTGATGCCGCTGCTGCGGCGAAGCTTCGGTTCGTAGGTCATGGCCGCTCCTCCCGGTCGGTGATGTAGTGCGGCACGAACTCGGCAAGGTCGCCCGTGATCGGACCGCTCGTCTCCCGGACATCGATCCCTGCCGGGGCCTCCCCCACGACCCAGGAGCCGACGATGACGGTCTTGCCATCGATATTGGCGAGCTGGGCGCGCTCCTGGTACACGAACCCTTCCTCACCATAGTCGCCGCCGTTCTCGGCAGTCTTGCGCCCGACGAGGTCGTAGATCGTGACGTTCGCGCCCTCCCGGCCCAGCTTCGGCTTCTCGACATAGGCCTTGCCGCGGAGACGCTCAGGGGTTGCGTAGGCGGCCAAGAGCAGCGGATGCTCGGGGAAGAGCTCCCACAGGACGACGAGGAGCTGCTTGTTCGAAAGCAACATCTTCCAGATCGGCTCGACCCAGGCCGTTGTCGCGCGCGTCGTAGGGAAGTACTGCGCGAACTCCTCGCGCACCATCCACTCCCATGGGTACAGCTTGAAGATGCGGTCGATCCGCTCGCCGTCAGCGTCGACGAAGCCGTGGGAAGCCTCATCGAACTGGACGTCCTCCATGAAGATCTGCTTCACTTCGAAGCCGGCGAGACGCGCCGTCTCCGCCATGTAGCTCACCGTGTCGGCGTCTTCGACGATGAGCTCGCCGTCGCCGTCGTCGTGGAGGGATGCCAGGTGCAGCCGTGCCCCCTGGGGCAGGAACCATCGCTGCACGCGGATGTGCACCCACTGCTCCACGAGCAGTTCGTGCAGCAGATTGAACTGATCGGCAGCCTCGCCGCGTGTCTCTACAAGCCACTGCCACTGCGCCGCGGCAGACTCCACGAGCGACGTCGGGGTATCCGCGTTGAACTCGAGCAATTTGATGGTGCCCGCGCCGTCGTAGGCGAGGTCGAATCGACCGTAAACGGTCGGGTCGTCTTCATCCCAGGACTTCTCGACGAGGTCCCAGAGCTCCACGGGGATGCCAAACTCCGCGAAGCGGCGGTCGCGCACAACACGCTCGCACGCCTCCATGCAGAGCCTGAAGAGCTCGGCCGTCGCACGCTCGAAGTCGTCGATCTCGTGGCTCGAGAACCCGTAGGCGGCTTCCTCCTGCCAGTACGGGCGACCGCCCTCAGACTCCATGTCGTAGAACGTGAAGCCGATGGAGTCAAACCTCGCGCGCCAGTCGGCCCGCGGAGCACTGTACGTGCGGATCAATTTTGGCCCATCCCTGCTTCTCTCGATTCGCTGCCGGGCGCCACCCGGCGGCTCCCCAGCAAACACTAGAGCCCCTGCACCGTGATTCCCCGGAGAACTTCCCCCGCGTCACCTACCTGATCGTGAATTCCTGACAGCCGAGGTTCGTCATGTTCGACGCCGACTCGATTGCGACCGCGCAGGCCGAGTGCCTGCCGGGTGAGAGCGACGCCGCCGCCCAGAACCCGTGCTTGCCGGCGACACCGAGGCCGGGCGATGGCAGGTCAGCAGACACCGCATGATGCCAACTGCCGTCGATGAGAATGGCCACCGAGATGGATCTGCTCGGAGTGCTTGGGGCGAGCGCCCAACCGTAGAAAACCTTCACTCGACCGGACGCATCCGCGAGAGCCATCTGCCCAAGCGGTGCGGCCTGCTTTACGACGGTGACCGTCTGACACGGCGGAAGGCTGTTGTTACCTGCACCGAAACCAACCCCGACGGTGCAGATGAAGTGGTCGCCCAGGCTCAGCTCGAAGGTCATCGAGTACCCATGAGCACCAGGAATACCGTACGCGTGCAGGTTCGAGGATGCCCGATCCGCGCTCGTCGCGTGCCATTTGCCGTCGACCGTGATGCCGACGGGGATCGTCGTGTACATGTCCGAAAGATCGAACGCGTGGCCGGAGACCGTGACACTGGTGCCTGAGACCCTCACATTCGCAGTTGAGTTCACGTCGAAGCGCTTCACTGCCTCCGAGTACGTGTAGCCATCCTTGACCCACCTCGAGAGGTAGCGGCCGGCGGTCGTCATCCCAAGCGGGTTCATGTGGGTGGAGTCGTCCGGCGCCATCCAGAACGACTTCGGCATGAGCCCGACGCCCATGGAACCGTAGTCGGCGGCTGTGGGCACGCGTCCAGCATCGGTGAGCGCGCCGTTCAAGAGGTAGTCGGAGAGAGGGATGGCCCGCTCGCCATACGTCTGTCGAATCCAGGCGTTCACCTGGTTGCGGTTGTTGTTGAGCGGGTTCGAGTAGTCCCAGCGAGGCGGAAGCTGGATCACGTACGCCTTGGCGCCGACGGCGGTGTGCGCCTCGACCACCTTGGCGATGACCTCCTTGACTCGCGCAGTGTCTTCGATGCCGTTGGCACCGATCCAGAGCACACTCGACGATCCGGGAAGCGGCGTCTCGAGCGAATTGATCCGCGTGCCGGCGGCCACCCACAAGGGACTGCCCGACCCGCTGCGGGTGAACTTCCAGTGCAGGCTCGCGTCCGCGAGGTCAGGGAAGTGCGTGATCTTCCCGCGGATTCCGCCGATCTCGACGTCGAACGTGATCCGCCCCAGGTACCTCGAGTCCATGGGCAGACCAACAACATCCCCGAGGTTCACTGAACCGGAGCCCGGCACGAGGATCGTCTTCGAAAGGCTCGTCTGGTAGACGCCCGCGATCGTGCCGATGGCGACCGGACCGATCGACCCAACCCCGTAGTTCCGGACGTTCCATCCGGGCAGGTACGTACCAAGATGGCCGCCGCCGCACAGGTAGTCGATCGACGAAGAGCCGTAGCACTGCACGGTCGTCGGACTGGACTGACGCGACTCAGGGGTCGCACTCGGCACAGGCGGTGCGGTGGCCGTCGGAGGCGTGCTCGGCGCGGTTGGAGAGGCGGGGCCCGCCGTCGTCGGCTGCTGCAGGTCCTCATTCGCACTCGGACCTGTCGACGCCGGCGGAACCTCCGCATCATCCGTTTCGGAGGGTTGGGGAGACGGCGAAGGCGCGACAGCTGTGGGGGCCGCGGTCGGGGCCGCCGTGCCCGTGGGCGGCGTCGTGGCCGTCTGCTGCGGGGATTGAACAGCACCGTCGGTCAGCTGACCATCGAGGGACGGGTCCGAGACTGGCGGAGTGGACGTCGGACTCGCCACAGCCGGTGTGAGAGGCGCAACCAAGAGGGCAAGGCTGAGCACAAGAACCGTGAGTACTTGCTTCGCTGCGGACCGCATCCGGGATTCCTATCGTCGTGCTGGAAAGGCAGCAGGACGAAGCTCGGCGGCAATGCCGGCGCGGAAGATCGGGCGGACGGCACGCTTGTGAGCATGCGGTCACCAAATCAGAAGTGAGCCCTGCGATCCCCCTGATCGATCCCCCAGCGGCGCGAGAGTCTCTCAGAGCTGGACCGCGCCAGAGGAGAAGTTAGCAGGCAATCGCTCGCCTCGATTCCCCGGGGAGCTCACCGATCAGGGATTTGCGCGGCTGATCCGAGTATCAGGACTCGGGGGTCTCGCCCGGGGCGACCGAGCTTGAGGTGGCGGTTGACGCCTAAGGGGCGGGCTCGGCCGACTCCGACGGCACTGGCTTCGGGGACTCGGGTTCCGGCTCGGTGCTCCCTGGTGCCGACGGGGTCGGGTTGGGCGACGTGCTCGGCGAGGTCGAGGGCGCCGGGTTCGGCGTCGTCGTGTTCCCCGGAGGCGTCGAAGGCTGCGCGCTCGGAGACGGCGTGGCTGTGTCCGGCACTGCTGCCGCGGGCGGAACGTACACGTCCGCCGGAGGCACCCACCCGTCGTCCTTCTGCGGGTCGCCAGATGGCGGGCTCCAAGTCGGTGCCTCGCCGAAGATGTCGACTGCGACACCGTCTGCGTACTTGTTGAGGAACTTCTGCGGGTCGACATGAGTTCCGTCGACGATCGTCTCCAGGTGCAGGTGCGGCCCCGTGGATGCGCCGGTATTGCCGAGCAGGCCAACGAGCTGCCCCGTCTTCACCTCGTCCCCGACCTTGGCTGCGGGCGATCCGGCGATCAGGTGCCCGTAAACGGACCGAACCTGCAGGCCGTCGATCCGGTGCTCGACAACGACGTGAGCACCGAGCCCCCCGCCGTCGGTAGGATCGGACTCGATGACGATGCCGTTGGCGATGCTTCCGACTCGCGTGCCCTGCGGGCCGGCCATATCGAGACCACGATGGTTCGAAGAGCAGCCAGAGCAGGGAGCATTGCGCGGTCCGAAGCCGTCGGAGATGCGCACGAGGCTCATGTTGACGGGCCACTGGACACCTGGAGCTACGCTGCCGCCTGTGGCACCGGCGGCGACGTTCTGCACGACCGGTACGTCCCGGGCTCCGATGAGCTGTTCCGGCACCGTGCCCGAAACCGTGTAGGTGACGCCATCCGCTTCCTTGGAGCTCACGACAGGCACCGTCGACTGACCGTCGTCCACGGCCCCCGTCACCGCTGCGGCACCAATCGTCGCGGCAGCGATCAGTCCGAGCGTCGCGGCGACGACCGGCACGGCGAGAAGCCTGGCGCGGCGGCGCTCTTTCGCGCGGCGGGCACGGCGGCCAGGGAAATCGAGGTGGGTGACGGGCTGAGCGGTGGATGACTTCGGCAAAGGAGTCTCCTGCGGTTGGTGCTTCAAGGGCAACGTGTCCGAGTCTAAAGAGCACTTTGCGAATGCGGAAGAGTCGATTTTGAAAGGCAGGAGAGAAACGGCCTCGAGAACTGCGCGATCCGGGAGCGGCCAGCCTCGGTTCCGCTCACGTCAGATATCAAGCACACGCTCGCTGAACGGTGACGCAAATTTTCGGTCGGGATCGAACTCCGTCACGAGACGGCAGAATTCCGGAAGGCGCGGATAGAGGTCGCTGATCGCGTCGCGATCAAGGGAGCTGAGTTTGCCCCAGTGCGGGCGGGCGCTGAACGTCGTGAGGCTCCTCTCGATATCGACGAGCAGTTCAGCTACGGCACCTGGGACCTTCTTCCAGGTGAAGGCGATGCAGAGCACGTCCTCGCCCTGCGTCGGGCTCAGCCAGAGACCATCGCCCGCTATTGTCCTGAGCTCGCTGACGTGTAGCAAAGTCAGGAGTCGCGGAGCGTGAGCGCGGACCGCCTCGAGGGTTGCTCCCGCGTGCCGGAGAGGCACGAAGTGTTCGCTCTGCAGTTCCGAGCCGACACTGGGCGTTGAGGCGATAGGAAAGTGGCTCTTGGGACATCCGGTGGGGTGAGGCTCGCCGGGTGAGGTGTGGCGGTCGGGGTCGAGGTCCCCGAGGATCAGAAGCGCTAACTCACTGATCTTCACGAGGACCTCAACGTGCTTCACCCTACTTCCGTGCGCCCTGACGTGCGCTCTTCCTGTCCGTGTTCCCGCTGTGATCTGTTGCTCGGCATCGATGGTGTGCATGTCGAGCATGTCGACCGCCGTGATGACGTGTTGGTGGTGACGGTCTCGAGCCCCGCGACGCCGGCCGGGTGCCCGTCGTGCGGTGTCATCGCGACTGGACGAGGGCGTCGACGACGAGTACTTCATGATGTGCCCGGCGCGACGCGAGTGCGCATCTGGTGGCGGCAGCGCGTGTGGCGCTGTGACGAGGAAGACTGCGCGCGGAAGACGTTCGTGGAGCAACTGCCGACCCTTGTCGCGCCGCGAGGATCGATCACGAAGCGCGGCATCGACTGGGCGCTCTGGCAGCTGCGCCGCGAACACGCCACGATTTCGGGGCTTGCCCGGCAGCTGGGCACGTCGTGGAAAACGGTATGGCGGGCCATCGAACCCCGACTCATCACGCTCGCCGCCGATGAGTCCCGGTTCGAGAACGTCACCACCCTCGGTGTCGATGAGCATGTCTGGCACCACGTCGATGCCCGCAAGCGGGGCCCGAAAGAGCTGACCGGCATGGTCGATCTGACCCGCGACGTGCACGGGAACACCAAGGCCAGACTCCTCGACCTCGTGCCCGGCCGATCGGGGAAGGTCTACGCAACCTGGCTGGGTGAGCGAGGCGACGCCTTCCGGAAAACCGTGGAAGTCGCGGCGTTGGATCCGTTCGCGGGCTACAAGACCGCGATCGATGACCAGCTCGACGATGCCGTCGCGGTGCTCGACGCGTTCCACGTCGTGAAGCTCGGCACCGCGGCCGTGGACGAGGTCCGACGCCGCGTCCAGCAAGACACCCTCGGACACCGCGGCCGCAAGGGCGACCCGCTCTACGGCATCCAGACCATCCTCCGCGCCGGAGCGGAGAACCTCACCGACAAGCAACACACCCGCCTGACCGCGGCGATCGATGCCGACCCCGCCCACGATGAAGTGTTCATCGCCTGGCAGTGCGCGCAGCAACTACGCTCCGCGTACCGCCAGAAGCATCTCACCGAGGGGCGCAGAATGGCCGAGCACGTCACCGACCGGTTCCATACCTGCCCGATCCCCGAGATCGCCCGCCTCGGCCGGACCCTGCGCCGGTGGCGGTCAGCGTTCCTCGCGTACTTCACCACCAACCGCGCGAACAACGGCGGCACCGAAGCCGTGAACGGCATCATCGAGCTCCACCGACGCCCCGCCCGCGGCTACCGCAATCGACACAACTACCGACTCCGCATGCTCCTCGCCGCAGGAGGCCTCACTTCATGACCCCCACCCAATGTCCGAAGAGCCTGATTGGTTGGCCCGGACGCCGGTCAGCGGGAGCCGCTGCTTCGGAGCAGTTCATCCACGCGCGCGCGGTCGATCTCGAGAATGAGGGCGATGTCGCTGCTGGCGTAGCCCTCACGGTGCATCGCTGCCACTGCAGTCGTGAGGCGTGTGTCGGCCACAAGCTGCGCATGCTCCGCTCCCTCAGACGCAGTCTTCGCCGCGGCAATCGTTTCGTTGAGAGCGCCGAAGTCGAACGAGACGGAGAGGCTGGTCGCACTGTGGTCGAGGCCAGGATGGCGCGTCTCGAGGTAGTCGAGGACCTGTCGCGCAGCGTCACCAAGCGTCGCCCCTTGGTGACGGCGCTCACTGAAATTCCTCGGTTCTGCTCATCGAAATTCCCCACTCTGGGTTGCTCCGCCGCATGAGGCGGGCCTTCCTCGATGCTGGTGGTCTCTGACCACACACCAGCCCGAGGAAGGCCCTGTTCTCATGCTCTCAGAGAGGAGCAGCGTGGACATCCACGCTCTGAAACGGCAGGGGATGACGATCAGCGAGATCGCCCGCCGCACTAACCATGACCGCAAGACCATCCGCGCGTATCTGAACGGTGAACGCCAGCCCGGGATGCGTGAGCGCACCATCCCGGACTCGTTCGACGCGTTCGTCGACTACGCCACCGCGAGACTGACCGAGGACCCGCACCTGTGGGCGGTGGCGCTGCTCGACGAGCTGCGACCGCTCGGTTACGAGGGGTCGTATCCGACGCTGACGCGGCAGATTCGTGCCCGCGGGCTGCGTCCGGCGTGCACCGCGTGCGCGCACGTCACCAAGCGCGCATACGCGGTCATCGAGCACCCGCCCGGGGAGGAGACCCAGTTCGACTGGGTCGAGATGCCCGACCCGCCCGCGCATTGGGGGTTCGGACGCAAGACCGCGTATGTCCTGGTCGGGTCGCTCGCGCACTCGGGTGTCTGGCGGGGCGTGATCTCCCCGTCGATGGACACCCCGCACCTGCTCGCCGCGATGACGACCCTGCTCGCCCTGCTGGGCGGGCTCACGAAGACCTGGCGGTTCGACCGGATGCGGACGGTCCTGGACCACCGCACCGGCGACCTGGTCCCGCAGTTCGCCGCGTTCGCGAAGCACCACGGCGTCACCGCGGTGGTCTGCCGGCCGAGGTCGGGGAACAGGAAGGGCGTGGTCGAGAAGAACAATCACACCGCCGCGCAACGCTGGTGGCGGACCTTGCCCGACGACCTCACCCTCGAGCAAGCGCAGGCCAGCCTGAACACGTTCGCCGCAGGGCAGGACGACCGGCGGCGTGAGGGCGAGCTCGGGACGACGACAGCGTCCGCCCTGTTCGTGAACGAGCGGCTCAGACCGCTACCTGCGGTTGTGTTCCCTGTGATCATCACAGAGGAGCGCACCGCGACCCGGCAAGCGCTGATCGACTGGCGCGGGAATCGCTACTCCGTCCCGCCCGAACTCGCCGCCGCGAAAGTCGAGGTCCGGCAGCGGCTCGGCGCGGACATCATCGACATCGCCACCGCATCGGGGACGGTCGTCGCCCGCCACCAGGTCGCCGAACCCGGCCTCGGCGTCACGATCCGCGACAGCGGCCATGTCACCGCACTGGAGGCCATCGCGATGGCGTCAGCGACACCAGGACGCCCGCACCGCCGCAAAGAACGCATCCCACCCGGCAGGGCCGCGCTGCGCGCTGCCGCAGCCCTCACCAGCGCTGCAGCGCAGCCTTCGACCGTGATCAGCCTGGCCGTTTACGAGCAGGCCGCGAAGAACAGGAACACCCTCCGATGACCACAACCACAGCCACCACGACGGCAGCGAGCGTCTATCAATAGCTGCGCGGCCACCTCACCGACCTGAAACTCGCCGACGCCGCGGACGCCCTCCCCGCCGTCCTCGACCAGGCGCAAGCCGAAGGATGGACCCTGACGCAGGCCCTCGAGCACCTACTGCGAGTCGAGGTCACCGCCACCGACGCCCGCCGCTTGGCTGGCCGGTTCCGTTTCGCGAACCTCCCCACCGGGCAGACCCTGGACGACTTCGATCACGACGCCGCATCCGGCATCGACCGGTCGCTGCTGGCCGAGCTCGGCACCTGCCGGTTCATCGACACCGCCACCAACGTGCTCCTGATCGGCCCGCCCGGCGTCGGGAAGACCCACATCGCCACCGGCCTCGGCCACGCCGCCGTCACCGCCGGCTACCGCGTCTACTTCACCTCCGCCGCCGACCTCGCCGCCCGCTGCCACCGCGCCGCGATCGAAGGCAAGTGGTCGACGATGATGCGTTTCTTCGCCGGTCCGACCCTGCTCATCATCGACGAGCTTGGCTACCTGCCACTACCCGGCGAGGCCGCCTCAGCCTTGTTCCAGGTCATCAACCAGCGCTACCTGAAGACCTCCATCGTGATCACCACGAACCGGCCGGTCGGAGCCTGGGGCGAGATCCTCGGCGACACCACCGTCGCCGCAGCCATGCTCGACCGGCTCTTGCACCGATCCGTCGTGATCACCCTCGATGGAGCCTCTTACCGGCTCCGCCACCACGCCACCGCCGCAGACGAACTCCGCCGCGTCACGACCGGCACGAACCTGCGCTAACCTGACCACGCGACCTGAGGAATTCCGATGAGCAACTCTGGGGAATTTCGATGAGCGCCATCATTGGGTCACGTCGTCTGGCCCAAGGTGGAACTCCCATCCGCCTTGCCACCGCTTTGCAAGTACTGCGACTTCTGACATGACGTGCCCCCTGTCTGTGCGAGGCGTCTCCGCCTGCCACTGTTTCTGGAAGCCCAGTCTGTCGCTTACTCACTCCAGGAAGTGGGGTCTCCTGTCGACTGTGGATAAGTCGCGCTGCTGCCTGGTGAGCGTGGGGCGGGCCGTGGCAGAGCACCACCGTCTCCGGTCCTTGGGGTGCTACCTTGACCTCATCATGATCGGCCCGCTCGCCTCACGGCTCGGGCTGATTTTCTTTTCCGGCGGGCGTGGCGCGGCCGATGTGGTCTTGCGCGGCGACGGTGATGACTGGCATGGCCCCTGCCTTTCCGGCTTGATGGAGCTGGTTACTCCGAGGCGGAGCTGTCGTTCGATTCGATTCCGGGTGCCGAAGCGGATGTTGTGGGCGGCTCCAGCTCGCCACTCGCGAGCTCCGCGAACTTACGTGTCATCGTGGGGTTGCCGCGAGTGAGCTTCTTGATGGTCACGTCTTGCGCTTTGTCGTTGGCGATGCGGAGGTTGCGGTCCGAGCTGATGAGAGCTTCTTTCACCTTGTTGAGTCGGACTATTGCCTTGTCGATCTCGTCGATGGCTTCCTGCGATTTGCGGGTGTGCAGTTCCCAGTTCCTCGCGAACGACTGCTGGAACGTGGTGAGGTGCTCCTCGAAATGCGTGACGTCGACGTTCTGCGCTTTCACCGACGCAAGTTCCGCCTTGTACTGCAGCGCCCCACTCGCGGCGGTGCGAAGCAGGCTGATGAGGGGGATGAAGAACTGTGGTCGAACGACGTACATCTTCGGGTAGCGGTGGGACACGTCGACGATGCCCGTGTTGTACAGCTCGCTGTCTGGTTCGAGGAGGGACACGAGGACGGCGTATTCGCATCCCTTTTCCGTGCGGTCTTTGTCGAGCTCCTTGAGGAAGTCCTCGTTGCGCTTCTTCGTGGCGGTGCCGTCAGCCTCGTTTTTCATTTCGAACATGATCGACACGATTTCGGTGCCGTTGTTGTCGGAGTCCCGGAAAATGTAGTCGCCCTTGCTGCCGCTTCGCGCGTCGTTGTCCTTCTCGAAGTAGGCGTTCGGGAAGGCGGTAGCGCGGATCTGGTTGAAGAGCGTCTCGCAGTGAATCTCGAGGGTTTCACCGAGCATCTTCGTGGAGAGGCGCGCCTTCATGTCCTTGAGGCGCTCGATAGCGTCGTCGCGATCTTTGAGCTGCGTCTCGTACTTGTCCTTCAGTGAACTCTCGACAAGCTTCTTCTCGAGGGCGGCCCGCTCGAGCCCGCTCTTCAGTTCGTCGCGTTCCTTCTCGACGGCACCCACGGCTTCGTTGACGGCGAGCTTCTTTGCCGTTTCCAGCGACTCAAGTTTGGCTTTGAGGCTCTGAATTTCGGCTTCCTTAGCGGATGCGGCCTGCTGCAGTTCGCTTGTCCGCTTTGCTTCGGCGAGTGCTTCGGCCGCTTTGCGCTCCTGCTTCGTGGTCGCGAGCTCGCTCGTCAGGGAGTCGCGTTCCTTCTCGACCTTCTGCAGCGCCTCGGCGATCGCGAGCTTCTGCGTGACGTCACCCGCGTCGAGTCTCGCCTTCAGTTCCTGGAGTTCCGCGTTCTTTTTCGCCGCGGCGGCCTCAAACTCCTGCGAGACCTTCGCCTGCGCCAGTTCGATCTCGGCGCGTTTCGTGGCCTCGGCAAGCTCGAGCCGCTCGTGGAGATCCTTCTCGAACTCACCGTCGCGGACCTGCTTCACGATGTCGGCGTATCCGGCCTCGTCGATCGTGAACGCCTTGTGGCAGTGGGGGCAGGTGATCTCGTGCATGGAACGGTCTCCTTCAAGTCGAGGCTCTGGACAAAATGGTCGCACGGTCGAGGGAACTCTTCGCAGTTGCCCACAGCCCCGCCGTGTTTCGGGCCCGAGGTGGGCCCCGCGCGATCACTCTGGAACGGTTCACCTAACTTGCATCCGGTCTTCCACGAAGAGTAGAACAGTGGCGTGTGCGCCGAGGCACACGCTCAAAGTTTGGAGACGCTGTGCTGTCAGAGAAGTCCCGCCCCGTGATCGAAGCGACGCTGCCCCTCGTGGCTGAGCGCATCTCGCACATCACCCCCGTCTTCTACCAGCGCATGTTCGCGGCCCACCCCGAGCTGCTCGACGGTGTCTTCAACCGCGCCAACCAGAGCAGCGGAGAACAGCCGCAGGCCCTCGCCGGCAGCATCGGTGTGTTCGCGACGTACCTCATCCAGAACCCAGATGCGCTGCCAGAGCGCATGCTCGCCCGCATCGCCCACCGTCACACGTCGCTCGGCATCACCGCCGACCAGTACCAGATCGTCTACGACAACCTGTTCTCCGCCATCGCCGACGACCTCGCCGAAGTCATCACCCCGGAGATCGCGGAAGCTTGGACGGAGGTGTACTGGCTCATGGCCGACGCCCTCATCTCTATCGAACGTGACCTCTACGCATCCCAAGCGAACGACAAAATGTGGATGCCGTGGCGAGTCGCCGAGAAGCGGCCCGCAGGGGCCGACGCAATCACGTTTGTGCTCGAACCAGCCGATGAGACCCCCGTCACGCCCGCACTGCCGGGCCAGTACGTCAGCGTGAAAGTTGAACTCGAAGACGGCCTCCACCAGGCCCGCCAGTACTCGCTCATGGGCGACGCCGGCCTCTCGCGCGTCTTTACGAGCAAACTCGATGAGCTCGGTGAGGTGTCTCCCGTGCTCCACAACCGCATCCAGGTTGGCGACGTGCTCGAAATCTCGAACCCCTACGGCGAGGTGGTGCTCGATGACAGCGAAGGGCCTGTGATCCTCGCGTCGGCGGGCATTGGATGTACCCCTTCGGCTTCCATGCTCCGCGCGTTAGTCAACGCGGGGTCAGAGCGCGAGGTCCTCCTCCTCCACGCCGACCGCAGCCACGACGCGTGGGCGCTCTCCGAGCAGATGCGCGCCGACCTCTCCCGCCTCGGCACCGCCAACGCCCACGTCTGGCTCGAGGACGCATCCACCGGCCACGAACTGGCTGGGGTCCATAAGGTGCGAGAAGGGTTCATGAACCTCGACGACGTGGAACTGCCAGCACAAGCCACCATGTACTTGTGCGGGCCGATGCCCTTCATGAAGGCGATCCGCAACCAAGCGATCAACGCAGGAGTGCCCGCTGGGAGCATCCACTACGAGATCTTCGGCCCAGACTCCTGGCTCGCCGACTGACCGAACGCTGGCGGGCGGTGACCAACTTCCGGGACGAGACACTGCACGGGCTGCGCTTCCTGCGCGTCCCGTTGATCTCGTCCCGGAAGTTGGTCACGCCGACACTCCTCCGGCGCCGCTCTGCGAAATGTGGGCGATAGGGACGAAGGGGCCGCCCAGGGGCTCTGCGTAGCGTGGTCAAATGGCTGAATCCGAAGGCACCACAAGCGCAGAAGGCTCGGGCAAGAACTCCGTCAACGCGGTGGGTATTGGCATTGCGTTGGGTCTGCCCTTTGGGGGCTCTTGGGACATCCGGTGGGGTGAGGCTCGCCGGGTGAGGTGTGGCGGTCGGGGTCGAGGTCCCCGAGGATCAGAAGCGCTAACTCACTGATCTTCACGAGGACCTCAACGTGCTTCACCCTACTTCCGTGCGCCCTGACGTGCGCTCTTCCTGTCCGTGTTCCCGCTGTGATCTGTTGCTCGGCATCGATGGTGTGCATGTCGAGCATGTCGACCGCCGTGATGACGTGTTGGTGGTGACGGTCTCGAGCCCCGCGACGCCGGCCGGGTGCCCGTCGTGCGGTGTCATCGCGACTGGACGAGGGCGTCGACGACGAGTACTTCATGATGTGCCCGGCGCGACGCGAGTGCGCATCTGGTGGCGGCAGCGCGTGTGGCGCTGTGACGAGGAAGACTGCGCGCGGAAGACGTTCGTGGAGCAACTGCCGACCCTTGTCGCGCCGCGAGGATCGATCACGAAGCGCGGCATCGACTGGGCGCTCTGGCAGCTGCGCCGCGAACACGCCACGATTTCGGGGCTTGCCCGGCAGCTGGGCACGTCGTGGAAAACGGTATGGCGGGCCATCGAACCCCGACTCATCACGCTCGCCGCCGATGAGTCCCGGTTCGAGAACGTCACCACCCTCGGTGTCGATGAGCATGTCTGGCACCACGTCGATGCCCGCAAGCGGGGCCCGAAAGAGCTGACCGGCATGGTCGATCTGACCCGCGACGTGCACGGGAACACCAAGGCCAGACTCCTCGACCTCGTGCCCGGCCGATCGGGGAAGGTCTACGCAACCTGGCTGGGTGAGCGAGGCGACGCCTTCCGGAAAACCGTGGAAGTCGCGGCGTTGGATCCGTTCGCGGGCTACAAGACCGCGATCGATGACCAGCTCGACGATGCCGTCGCGGTGCTCGACGCGTTCCACGTCGTGAAGCTCGGCACCGCGGCCGTGGACGAGGTCCGACGCCGCGTCCAGCAAGACACCCTCGGACACCGCGGCCGCAAGGGCGACCCGCTCTACGGCATCCAGACCATCCTCCGCGCCGGAGCGGAGAACCTCACCGACAAGCAACACACCCGCCTGACCGCGGCGATCGATGCCGACCCCGCCCACGATGAAGTGTTCATCGCCTGGCAGTGCGCGCAGCAACTACGCTCCGCGTACCGCCAGAAGCATCTCACCGAGGGGCGCAGAATGGCCGAGCACGTCACCGACCGGTTCCATACCTGCCCGATCCCCGAGATCGCCCGCCTCGGCCGGACCCTGCGCCGGTGGCGGTCAGCGTTCCTCGCGTACTTCACCACCAACCGCGCGAACAACGGCGGCACCGAAGCCGTGAACGGCATCATCGAGCTCCACCGACGCCCCGCCCGCGGCTACCGCAATCGACACAACTACCGACTCCGCATGCTCCTCGCCGCAGGAGGCCTCACTTCATGACCCCCACCCAATGTCCGAAGAGCCAGGAAAGTGCGGGAGGCGATCCCACCAGGGCCCGACAGATCCGTCTCGCTCGGTGACCGAGGCTCCACCCGGATCGCCCGGAAGCCGTGGCGCGCCCGACAGGTCCTTCACGATGTCGATGTCCCGGGCGCCGTCAGGAATTCGTGATTTCACGAGGATCTCGTGCACGGTTTCTCCAAATCTCGTGAAAGCGCTCACCGAGTAGCCGGCGGCGTGGATTTCTTCGAGATTGTCGACATAAGTATTCCATGGCATCGGGCCGTAAACATCCTGGCGCATTCTGTAGCTCGGCTCGAGTTCCAGCGTGACCCGAGTTACGACCCCAAGCAGTCCCAGGTGGATAACAGCGCCGGGAAACTCCACGGAATGATGGTTGAGCGTGCGGACCGCTCCGTCGGAACCGAGAATCTCCAATGCCCGCACAACCGTGCACAGGGACCCGAGCCCCGACCCAGACCCGTGCGTCCCCGTGGCGGTGGCCCCCGCGACGGAGATATGCGGCAACGAACCCTCGTTGTGGAGGGCGAAGCCCGCCAGGTCGAGCTCTGGGCGCAACTTTGCCATACGTGGCCGCAGCGTTGACCGCCACGGTTCCTGATGACTCATCGATGTCAATCTCGGACGGAAGCCCGCTGATGTCCACGAGCACGCCGGCCGTGTCCGCGACGTCGCTGAAGGAGTGTCGTGTGCCGAGTGCCGAGTGCGTGCACCAGGTCGGAGCTTGCCACGATGCTCGACAGCTCGTCGATAGAGCGCGGCCTGGCCTGTTCTCGTGCGGAGTACGTCAGCGAATGCGCCCAGTTCGTCCGACGCTCATCGGAATCATTCATCGTCATCGACTGCACGCCCTTGTGTGTCCTCGGAGTTAGCCTCTCAAGAGGACCACGTCCGGCGCTCAGTCGGCAACCCGGGCCGAGAACCCCGGTGCCCCTGACACGACTCGCAGTATCCTCGGTGCTTATGACGGATTCCGAGCGCGTACGGTCATTCCCGTGGTTGCTGGCGTTCTCGCTGGCGATTCCGGTCCTCATCTTCGCGACGGTTGGCGTCGGTTTCACGGTCTACACCATGAACGTCGGAGCGGACGCACTTGTCCGAATGCCAGGCCGAGGCGGCGGGAACAGCGACGGCCTCGTGACAGCAGCAGACGCGGCCAGATACTGGCTGCGATCACGACTGCCGTGGGCGCGTGGCTCTTGACGAGCGTGGCCCGAAAGCGCCGCCGTCTCGCCAAAGGAACACCGCCGCGCTGATCCGTCCCCGTTACTGTCGCGATCCTTGGGACGGTCGCCGGAACGAAAGAACCCCAGCGCCGAAGCGCTGGGGTTCCGATTGCTCCCTGAGATGGACTCGAACCATCAACCTGCCGATAGTGAGAGTGCCGCAGAAGCGCGCGAGCTCGCATCCGTCACCGAGCTACACCCGCGCCGCGACGACGTCGAGGAGATCCACGAGGCCGTCATCTCGAGTCTGGTAGTGAACCGTTGATTCCCCTCGGCGATTCGGGGAATGCCTCGCGGGAGCCGCGCCAAATCCCTATTCACTTTGGCAACACTGGTAACAGGATCGAGAGCACACCAGACACCAAGGAGTGCCTCATGATCCGCGACTACCGTCACCACCTCCACGCCATGAACCGCCGCGAGCGGACGATCGAGCTGTACATGTACTGGCTCGACCGCATCCGGCGAGCCTGCGGACCGCTCGAGGCCGTCACTGCCCAGTCGCTCGAGGTGTTCATCTCCGCGCAGACGGGTGCGCAGACCAAGAAGAGCGTCCGCACGGCGGCTCGCAGCTTCTACGCGTGGGCCCACAAGCGAGGCCACCTACCTACCAACCCAGCTGCCGACCTCGACCCCGTCAGCATCCCCTACTCGATCGCCCGCGTCGCGAAAGACTACGAGCTCGCCCGCGTACTCAACCGGCCAATGTCGATGGAAGCTCGCGCCGCCGTCACACTCGCCCGCCTCGGCTGCCTTCGCCTCGCCGAGATCACCACGCTGCGCACCGACCACCGCGACGGCGACTCGATCCGCTTCGAGGGCAAGGGTGGACGCGAGCGCATCGTGTACCTGCACCCCGACCTCGACGGCGCGCTCCGCGGTTTGCAGGCCATGCAAGGGCGCGGCTACTTCTTCCCGGGCCGTTACGGCGGACACGCGAGCACCTCGTTCGTGTACAAGCTGATCCGCGAGACCACCGGCTACAACCCGCACGCACTCCGCCACGCCGGGGCGACCGCCGCCTACCAAGCCACGGGCGACCTGCGTGCCGTGCAAGAGATGCTCGGTCACTCGTCAATCGCCACCACACAGCGGTACCTCCACCTCAACGACCGAGCTCGCCGCGCCGTCGCGCACGGCACGTCGCTCCGCCTCGTCGCGTAGATCGGACACCTCATGCCCCGACTCAACGCTGCCGCCCGCACCACGCTCCGTAACGCAGGCCTCGGCCCGACCGCCTGGTCGAAGCTCCACGGCGGCACCACCGCCACCGACTGGCGCGGCGATGCCTGCGGATGCCCCGACGACCGATGCGCCGGCCACCACCACGACACCACCGAAACGTGCGGGTGCCTCGAGGTGCTGATCCGCCACGCGCTGCCCGTCAGCACCTGACCAGAGACGCACGAAACCGCCCCCTCCCGCGAAGCGTCGTCCCGGGTGTCCGGGATCGCTTCAGCGAGAGGGGGCGAAGTCGTACTCAGCGGGGTGGCCAGGGTTTACCGAGTCTGCGCGCTGTTCGGCGGCGTTCTTCGTCGCGCACGAGCTGCTCAAGCTCACGTCGACGCTCGGCTCGTTCGGCAACTACGCGAGGTTCATCGCGGTCGCGGTCGTGACGGACCGAGTCGGGGATCACGAGCCGTTCTCGCATCTTTGGTCAGCGACCGGCGGTGAAGTCGGCGTTGCCAATCGACGTGACAACGGAGAGGACCGTCGCGACTCCCGTGACAGAGGCGACGGCGAGCCAGTCGATGCCTTCCACGCCCACAGCGGGGATGAGGTCAGCACCGGTCGACACTGCGATCGCGGCGACGAACACCTGAGCGGCGGTCTTCACAGCGCGCTCGGCAGCTCCGCGCCAGAAGGGGGCCGTCCAGATCGTCGAGCCGGACTGCTCGGCTGCCAGCTTCGTGGTGCGCTCGACGTGCTCGCCGTGCGTCTCGGGTTCAGAGATGAGGGACATACGGTTACTCCTTCTGGGTCGGGATTTGGCCGGTGTCGCCTCGGTAGGCGGGCCAGGGTGGGATGCTCTCGGTCGGCACGCAGGGCGCTTCGATCGCGATGCGGCGCACCGCGGAGGCGTGCTCCTCGATCACGCGACGCTTGGACGCCTCGCGGTCGCGTTCCCGATACGCCTCATCGACCTCGTCACGCTTCCGGCGGGACCGTCCTGTGAAGATGCCGACGAGCTGCTTTCCGAACGCGAGGAGTGCGGTGAAGCCTCCTGCGCCGAGGATCGCGGTGACCCACGCTGCGGGGTTGTCCATAGGTCACCGCTCTCGGGATAGGGGCTGGTACGAGTAGACGCGGATCAGATGCCAGCGCAGCACGAGGAGGCAGACGGCGAGGCCGATGATGCCGACCTGTGTGAGCCTCGACGATCCGGGCGGCGCGAGGAGGTGCAGGTTCAGCACCACGAACGCGTACACGGCGACGCCCGTGCCCGCGAATATCAGCGCAGTGCGTTCGGCCCACCACCACGGCGTGAAGACCGTGGCGAGGCCCAGCACGCCGCCAGCGATGAACGACCACGCCCACACGGCGGCCAGCACCGGTCCCACCTCGCCCGCGATGGACTGCGGCGGGTTCGTAAGCGTCGCGAGCCCCGTGAGGGTCGCGATGACGTAGGCGAGCGCCATGACGCCCTTGATGTGCGGAGGGGCGGTGATTTCACCCCACAGCCACCGCACCGCACGCACAGCAGCGCTCATCAGGCGCCGAGCTTCGCGGCAATCCTGTGGAGGATGCCGCCCTTCTTCTCGTCGCTCAGGTCGTTGATCACACCGCGCACGATGTACGAGCCATTCGCCTCGCGGGCGAGCTCCGACACAGCGGAGATGTCGGCGTCGTTCATGCGGACGGGCTTGACCTCGAGGCCGAGCTGCGCGCGCATCGTCTGGATGGACGCGACGCGAGCCATCGAGGCGACGTGCGCGACGCCGCCTTCGTAGACGTAGAGCGCACCGTTCTGGGCGCTCTGGATGAGGACGGGAACGGACATGATTTCCTCCAGCTGCTGGTTGGGTGATGGTGTGCCGGCAACAAGCGCCTGACGCTTCCGCTCGGCCTCGTTCCCGATGTAGTCGAGCGGCATCCCGCCCGGGCAAGCGGTCGAGTAGGAGACTCCCCAGCGGCCGAGCATCTCGCGGTGGCCGTAGAGGTTGGAGCGGCTGATCGTGAAGCCGTTGCGGAAGGCGACGTCCGCGGCGAGAGAGGCGATCCCCTCGACGTTCTCGGGCGACTGCGGCCACCCGGATGCGTCGCCGAGGGCGGAGTTGACGCACTCCATCGTGAAGGCCTGAGAATCACGCGACGCGGACCCGGAGGTCCAGGCGCGCGACTCTTCCTCGACGACCTCGTACAGCTGGCCGCGGGGGCCGACGACGGCGTTTGCGGACACCTGGCGGGATCCGCTCGTCATCATGTTGATGGTCTGCGAGGCGGAACCGTTCGCGGTGTGGTGGAGCTGGATCTCAATGATGCGCGACCCGAAGCGCGAGGACTTCTGGTGCGTGGGGTGCGTGCTGGTGTAGAGCATCGATCTAGACAAGGCGGTCCTCCTCGGGGATCTCGACGTACGGGAGCGCCTCGATGGGCTTGCCCTCGAAGCGGGGCCCTTCCCAGCGGATGACGAACACCCACGCGACTTCGCAGGAGTCCTCCGGATCGAGGTCGCCGATTCGAGCGGCGCCGGGCACATCGTGCGCGACAGTGATGCCCGGGTGCTCCGACTCGGGGTGCCGGTCGAAGTACGCAGCGAGCTCCTGATTCGCCTCGCGTGCGAGGTCGTTGTGGTCGAAGGGGATGCGGATGCGGCCGTCTTCGGTGGTGATGGTGACGGCGGTGAACTGACCGTCGGCGTCCTGCTCGAGGACGTCGAGCAGGCCGCTGAGGTGCTGTCCCTCGGGGAGCAGCGCGAGAGCTTCAGACATGTGTTGCCTCCTGGGTTGCATTAGAAAAGCCCCGCCGAGAGACGAGGCTTGGCGACAGTAGAGTTGCGCCGTGGATCTGATCGCAATCTTCGACGAGTGGGCAGCACGTGCCGCCCTAGTACTAGGACTCTTCGCGACCGTCGTAGCCCTTCGAGCACGTCGAGACGCAGGGTTCCGGAAGGCATGGCTCGTGGACTGGGAGATGCGACCAGTCGGGCCACCCCAGGCCGGCGCGACCCAACCCCACCTCACGATCACAAACGTCACGCGTGACTCCGCCACCCTTGTCGGCGTGACAACACCCGACGGAACAGCGAAGCTCTGGGGCACACCGACCGTGGCGCCGGACGACACCCACGAGATCGAGAACTTCTCCGCGATCGAAGGGCTCCGCATTCAGTGGAGGCGACCCGGCTCGCTGCGTACCTACAGCTACACGTACCGATCCGGACGGACCGAGTGGCGCATCCGGTGGCGGCGCGTTTGGTACGCCATCACCGACTCACACAAGCGCGCCTAGCTCGTCGAGCCCACTGGAAGCGTCTCGATGAGCGCGGCCCGGATCTCCTCCGGGTCGCCGCCATCCTCTACGAACCGCTTCGCGGATGCGGCGATGTCGAGGGGCACCTGACGCATGCGCGCGCTTCTCATGCTTCGTCCCCGCCTTCCACCAGCACCGCCAGCCGGTCCACTCCGAGAGGTCTACCGCGGTGCCCTCGCTGGTTGTCACGGGGATGCTGATCGGGTCGACACGGTCACCAGCGAGGAGCGTGACGGTTTCGGAAACGATTGCGCGAGCCATGGCAACTCCTGACGAAGACATGTCCCAAGAGGGAGCAGGAAAGACGAAACCCCCGCACAGGGCGGGGGTTCGAGTGATTGATGACATCTGGTCAGCGTGCGCCGACGAACCATCTCGACAGAGGAGACCGTTGGATGAGGAGCGCTGCAGTCCAAGGCAGAACAACAGCGAGAACGAATACCCACCAAGGTGCGCCTATGGGTGGCGCGTCGAACACCCACAGCACCACCGGATGCAGAAGCACAGGGACAAGAGCGACGCTCGTCATTGAGCTGATCCAAGACGTCACACGTCGAGACAGGTTCACCTTCTCGAACAGCCAGTCCAAGACCACGATCGAGGACCAAGCCAACGCGATCGCGACTAAGCCACTCAGCACCGGCGTGCCGAGAATCCCGTACTTCATATCGATGAAGCCAAGCGGCCAGGACGCGACCACGAGAACAGGGATGAGGGACGCCGCGACTGCGACCGCCCAGCCCGAATCGCGAGGGATGGCGCGCAGTAAGCGAGCCGCCAGAGCGAACCCCAGTGCGGGCACGGCAATGCCCGCCCCCAACGGCACGAGAGCAAGCACGTTCCCGAAGACTCCACCCAGGAGAAGACATCCGACCGAGACCACGGCCAACATCACCGTCGGCAAGCCATCCAGCACCCGCATCCCGACTGCGACGAAGAACAACGTCGAGATGAACCAGAACGTGGTGAACGGGCGCTGCGCCCATTCCCCACCCAACACCGGCCCTGCCAGCGCGCCGAAGCTGAGCCTCTGAGTCAGCACGTACCACGGAGCCCAAACCGCGTAGAGAACCGTGAACCAAGCCACGTAGGGGATGCCGAGTGACCGCCACCGAGACGCCACTTCGCCAGCAAGCGTGCGCCGGCCCGGTCTCCACAGCCACCCAGTGAGGAAGAAGAAGAACGGCACGGACACCGTGGCGATCAGCGCCTGCTCTTCCCCAGCTGGATAAGAGTGCCGGAACACGACGAGCACTACGACAAGGACGCGCAGCAAGTCAATGGAAGGGGAACGATTCGTGGCGGGGTAAGTCACCCTGCATCCTAGGCAGAGGGCACCAATCTCTAGATTCCCCGGGTAGGGCAGAACTCCCCGCCCCCAGTTAGAGTGCTCGGATACTCGCCGCACAGCAAGCGAACACCGACCGGCGAGAACGACGAAAGCGACACATCATGCACGCCCCAGCGTTCGATTCAGAGACCGACCGGCAACGCTGCCGGGAATGTGGACACACGAACGCTCCGATGGAGCAGCTACCGGAAGCGCCTGAGCGGGCGCCGTTCTGGGCGTGGTTGCTTCTCGCCTTCTCCCGGGATCGTGGCTGCCGCGCGCACAACACCAGCGTGTCGGGGTGGAACGAAGGCACCTGCGGATGCCGCAACAGAATGCACCTGCGCTGACCGTGGGAGCGAAGCAGAACACCCCCGTGAAGCGCGACTTCACGCCGTACGCGACCCGCATCAAGTCAGCTGTCTTCGGGAACGCGTTCCCTCCCCTCGCCGCGCTCGCCTCCCAGCCGATCCTCGCTCAGGCTCTCGGCGCGGACGGTCGAGGACTCGCAGCGGCAGCAGTCGCACCCCTACTCCTCGCGACGTCCGCAGCGACTCTCGGGCTACCCGAAGCTGTCACGCACGCGGTAGCTCGCAACCGCAGCAGCATGAACTCAGCCATGCTCCGCGCGTCGATCGCCACGCTCCTTTCAGCCATCGTCGCGATCGGAGTGATCGTCGCGTCCAGCGAATGGCTAAGCGCCGGCAACGGTGACCTGTCGCAGCTCATCGTCCTCGTCGCGTTCGCGCTCATCCCTACAGTGCTTGTGGGCGTCGCACGCGGGGCCGCTTCGGGCCTGCACGAATGGCGGATGGTCGCGACCGAACGTGCCGTGAACTCCGGGGCTCGCCTTGCAGCGCTCCTCGTGCTGATGCTCACCGGTCACCTGACCGTGACCACGGCGGCGTTGACGCTCGCGCTCACCCCAGTCGTCGGTGGTCTCACCTACCTCGTGATCTGGAAGCGTGCGAAGCAACTCCCGGAACCTCCCGCGCGCGTGAAAGCGACCCTGCCTGAGCTCCTCAGCTTCGGTCTGCGCGTGTGGATCGGGGCCATCAGCGGCATCCTGCTCATGCGCCTCGACCAGACCCTGATGAACCCCCTCGCGGGAGCCATCGAGCTCGGCTTCTACGTGGTGGCCGTCGCCGTCAGCGAAGTACCGCTCATCGTCAACGGCGCGATCCGCGACGTCACGTTCGCCTCCGAATCAGCAGGCTTCGATCGGCGACGCGTCGAACGCGCATCGCGCGTCTCGACCATCGCCGCGTTCTTCATCGCACTGACAATTGCGGCCAGCATGTGGCTCTGGCTGCCCATCCTCTTCGGAGAAGAGTTCAGCCCCGCCATCCCCGTGGCCCTCATCCTGCTCGCAGCAGTCGTACTCGGCAATCCGGGATCGGTTGCCGGCGCAGGGCTGAGCGCGCTCGGCCGACCAGGCCTGCGAAGCATCTCACTGCTCATCGCCTGCCTGGTCAACCTCGCGATCATGATCGCCCTCGTCCCGACACTCGGCGCCATGGGGGCCGCGATTGCGACCCTCGTCGGCAACCTCATCTCCTCGAACCTCAACATCATCTTCCTGCGGAAGATCGGCGGAACCGGACTCCTGGACTTCTACAAGTTCGCCCCGCGGGACGTCAAGGACATGGTGCGAGCCTTCGCCAAGCGAGGCCGCAAGTAGCAGCCGCTACGAGGGGACTCGATACGCAACCCGCGCCGTGGTCGTTGACGACGACACCAGCGTCCCGAAAGTCGCTGGGAGCGCGCCGCTCACACCCGTCACGACCACGGTCGCGCCGTTAAGAGCACCAGTTGCCGTCTGAGCAGGAACTCCCATGGACATGCCTGGTGCGCCAACGAGAGCGACGTTTGCCGCCCCTTGGACGACGTAGCAGAGCCAGTAGTCACCGGCCACGAGGCGCAGCGGCGCAGCGAGAGCGACGGTCTTCTCTCCCTCGGACGTGACCGCAACAGACCCGGCATCCACGAGTCTCGCGCCCGGGGCCCCGGCATCGTCAGCGTAGACGCCGAGCCGAACAGAACCGCCGGGCTGGGCAGTGATGACCGACACGGCCAAGTCTGAAATGACAGTGAGAGCTTCGAACGATACGGGGATAGCGTGCAGATTGTTGAGATTCGTGCGCGCAGGCTCGGTCGCAGATGCGTTCGGGACGGAGTACCAGCGATTGCGGCGCCGCGGGTTACGCATTCCTCGCACCACAACGTCCCGAGACGCAAGCATGACGACAGGCACGTCAACACTCCGTGTCGACGTGATTAGCGCCTCGTCGACGTTGAACACACCGGATGCGCCTGTCTCAACAGTGACTCCGTTAGTCACCCCCGACATGACAGGCGCAGAACCGAGGACGTGACCCTTCGTGTTCGTCGCGTAGCGAATGCCACGGACGCCTCCCGTGCCGCGGTTTGTGACCTGCAGCACGCCGATGTTGGAGGCGTTGCCATAGACCTCGATAAGACGCACGAACGAGGAGTACTCGTTGGTGCCGTAAGTGACTGATGCTGTCCCGATTGTCCATCCCGCCGAGAGCGACATGGCTCTGAGCTCGCCCATCGGAATAGTGTCGGCCAAATCGATGATCACACGCGTAGCTGTCGGCGCACTTCGATCAACCCCGCCCGGGTCCTCGGACGCAACCTCAGTGCGCACCGCATCTGTGTAGTACCAAGACTCATCTGGACGTTGGTAGCCACCTGTCAGCGCAGTGCCGATCACGTCGCCAAGGTTCGCCGGCGAACGGCTACTGCTGAGCGCTAGAACACCTGCGCATCGTGTCGCTTCCATACGATTGCTCTTTAGGCCGGAGCTGCCTTTATGGAGAAACGCAATCCCTCCGATCCCATCGAAGGCCTTTCCGTCGACGGTGCAGTCCGTGGAACTGACCGCGTGCCATGTGCCGTATACGAGGTGAGCGGGTTCCTCTGATCCGGAGGTCGTTTCGTAGCTGCCCTCGACGTTGGCGACCATGCCCGACTGTCCGAAGTAGACGAGCCCGAAGTCGACCTTGGCGACTTTCAGGTCGAAGCGGTTGCCGGAAGCTCTTGTTGCTCCGAGGATGCCTGCTCTGGCGCCGTTCCGGAACCCCGAGTACTCGCCTGTGAAGTGGCCGTTACTCGCGTACGTCAGGACTCCTGAATACGCGGCGCGCGCGGGGGCGCCGTAGACATTTCCTGCCGGGTACTCAGCTGCAGTGGGGCGTGCTGGTCCGCCAGGGACGCCGGCGGGCGTGTACGCGTGGCGGACGTGCACCGTGACGCTGTTGGAGGCTTCCGGTACGTACCAAAGCGGCCGGTTAGGTTGCGCTGGCGCATGACGGAAGTCCGCGTCGGACGCGTCCACGGTCATGCCTGCTGGAAGCGTGATTGACTCTTCGCACCGCCATGGCAGGGAAGGGTCCGATGCCAGTAGGGGCGGAACCCGCAGCCGCTTGATTCCTCGCGCGTGCGCGTCGTTGACCGCCGCCTGCAGATGCGCGTGGTGAGGCCCGAAGGTGTCCGCCGGCTCTGACACAGTGAGAGACGCGGTCGCGTTCTCGACGGCCGTGCGCGTGGGCAGAACGTTCGCGCCGTCCTCGCCCTTTCGACCGCGAGCAGGTCCTAGGGCTTTCTTCGTGACAACGCCAAGGCGGACCTCTTCGATGACCCAGTGGTCGCCTTCGATGTCGGGATTCTGAACCCCGTTGCCCATGAGGCCCTTGTCGTTCCAGAGCAGTCGCTTGCCCATGCTTCTCTCCTAGTAGATGAGGAACACGTCGCCCGTGCCCGTTCGAGTACCGTCGTCGGGATCGCCGGGAGCGGCGTGCCGCCAGTAGCCCTTGTAGCCGGACGGCTCAGGGTCTTCGAGCTGCGTGAGGATCGTCCACGGGCCGAGCTCGACGTCCGGGAATGTCGAGATGTCGCCGCCGCCGAACGGGACGGGGAACTCGAAGTCGACGAAATACTGGGCGGCGAACTTCCCGTCCTCGCGGAAGTGCTTCACAAGGGGCCGGTACTTGCGAGGGGGGACCACGCCTGCGGTGACTTCGAGTTGCGCGCTCCACGCTGCTCCAGTAAGCGCTGCTCGCACATGTTCCGCCGTGAGCAGCTGACCTCCTCGACGGCCGGTGCCGGTGGGGACGAACCACAACTCCGGCCTGAGCCCCGCAGGGATCGCAACGCCACCGAAGCTGGTGAGCGTGCCGGTGACTGTTACTGCCAAAGTGGCCTCCTATGATCCTGGGTTGAACGGGCCCGTACCGCCACCGCTCAAGTAGTTCTCGATGTGCTGGACCTTGCCTTCAAGGAAGGACACCTTGCCGACGAGCGTGCTGATGATCGACCCGTAGTCGGGCATGCCACCGACGGTGGACTGCAACGCACCGAGTGCGCCCTGCAAGCTGCTGACTCCCGACTGAACGCCGGACATCTGCGATTGCAACGTGCTGATTTGGCCGGAATGCCCCGTCGCGATGCCGGCAAGGTATCCAATGGACCCGGCCTGCGACGAGAGTTCCGAGCCGTGCGCAGCGAGGGTCGCCGCGTGCAGGTTCTTCTGCTCGTTCAGGTAATTGATGCTGCCGAGTTGCGACGCGAGATCGGTGGTGTGCCCCTCGAGGGTGGCCTTGTGGATCGCGGCGACGGCAGCAGCTGAGGTGACGGCCCCGTCGTACTGGTAGCCGAGGCCCACCGTTTCGCCGATCATCCCGACGGTGCCGACGAGGGCGCCGCCGTTCATGATCTTGATGCCGCCCTCTTTGATGACGACGTTGCGCAGGTCGCGGTTCCAGAGGACCCACAGCATTTCCTGCACTTCGTCCCACGCGTTCGAGGAGATGTACGCCTCAGCGGGCATCAGGCCTCCTCGTCACGCCGGTAGGGGGATCGAGTCGACGTCCACGAAGTCGGAGCCGACGCGGTACTTCACGCCCGTCACGTACCAAGTGGACGTCGGCGGCAACCCTCGGGATGTCGCGGTGCGCAGCGTGAGCCGCGCGCCCGGGTCGAGGACAGGGTCCGTGCCGTCACGCCGCAACCGAACCCTGATGGGCAGGGACGCGGCCGGTCGTTGGTGCGCGGTCAGGTAGGCGAGGCCACGTTCGAACGCGAGCTCGTCCGTGAGCGCATCGTCGCGGAGCGCGTCGTCGAGGAAGAACCCGTCGTACCCGCCGCCGTCGTCGGCGAGGTCACCCTCGACGACCTGCGCGATGATCTTGCCCTCACCGATGCCGTCGGCCTGGACCATGAGGCCCGTGCTCTGCTCCTCGCCGTCCTCCTCATAGTCTCCGACGATGACGGGACAGTCGGGGGCGTCGAGGTCGAAATCGAACGTGCCCCGGTCGAGGCGGGGAGCGCCGATGCGGCGGTCGAAGAGGATCAGCCCCGGCTCTTCCCACGTCGGCTTCAAATGCCAGTTGGGGCCGTCGGGCATGCGCTCGTACCTGGTGAGGGCATGCTCGAGTTTCGTCATCTTCGCGCGCTCGAGCACATCCGAGAACGACCCGGCCTGGTTGATACCAGGTGTGAGTCGCAGGTCCCAGCGTTCGCGGCCACGGTTCGCGCCGAGGTCGATGAGCTGCGACACGGCATGCCGGAGTGACTTGTTCGTGATCGTCACCGTCGACATGGGCGTGCCGTACTCGCCCACATAGTGCGGGAAGCGCTGCGAGAACAGGCTTCGCACCTCCTTGCACTGCACAACCCACGCCTCGAGGTCCTCACTCCACCGGCGTTTCTTGATGAGGCCCGTGTATTCGATGCGGGACTCGGTGCCTTGTGTCACGAACCGCGAGTTGGGAGTCGTGAGGTCCCGGCCCTGCTCGTACGTGAAGTCCATGGCCGTGCGGCCGATCGGGAACGTGAACGTGCCCGCGCCGACTTTCGAGAACGACTCCTCAGCGGTGCCCCCGTCGAGGGGGAACACTTCCTGCATGACGCGGTGAGTGGACGCGCGAGCGATCCAATGGCGTTCGTGGCCCACCCGTCCCCCCCCTCTGGTTAGTACGAGTCGGCGTAGGTGATCGTCGCGGACGCCGACCCCACGCCGGGGTACTCGAGGCGCAGCTTCGACACCCCACTGCGGGGAATCTGGAACGGCGTGCCCGAGTGGACGGCACCCCACCGCACAACCCCACCCCAACGCACCTGGGCGCGCTTGAAGTCGAGCGTGTGCGGGGACGTGAGGGCGGCACCGATGCGCCAATACCCGAGGGTTTCGTCGGTCGCGCTGAGCAACCGCAACGCGTACCCGTTGGGCGTGGATGACGCGGCAGTGACGACCATGGACGGCCACGCGGGGAGGCTCCCCCAGTTGTCCAACTCCACCGTCGCGCCGACCGGCACGGGCACGTTGCGGTGCTCCTTGCCGTAGCGGACAGCGTCGGGAGCGATGAACGACATGAGGACGTTCGCGCGCGGCTGGTAGTGCAGCTGGTCGAAGTCGACCTCGTCGAGGACCGCATCGACCCAGCGTTGCTCGCCGGGTTTGTCGACGATCAGCCGGCACTCCTCGCCCTCGGTGAGGAAGCCGGTGACTTCCTCATCGAGGGCGTCCATCTCGAACTGCGTGGCCGTCGACGCGATCGCCTCGAGGGTGATCTTCTGCCCATCCCGGTGGCGCTTCCCGAGGATGTCGCCGTGCTGGAACGGGCGGGACGTGGCGTTGCCGCGCATCTTGCGGCGACTCCACCCGGTGAAGCCGCCGGCGCGGATGCCGAGCCCGTGCTTGGAGCCGCCGTACGTGGCGCCCGTGAAGAGCGTCAGCCTGGCACCGTCGGCGCGTTCGATGTGCACGGCGAAGTCGTTCATCTCCAAGATGAGGCCTCCGCTTCTTCCCGCAGGAATCGCTTGAACTCGTCGAACATGTCGCGCACGTCGAACAGTTGGTTGCCGTCCTGGACGTTCATGGATGCGTGCATCTGCCGAGCGTCCGTGTACGCGGATTGCGCGTACGACGGTGACGAGTAGGACACGTTCGACTGCGACGCGACCTGCGACCAGTCCCCGTATGGGTCGCCGCCGTTCGCGAGGCCACGGAACGCGCCCTGGCGTGCAAGCTCACGCATCCGGTACATGGCCGGCTGACCGCCAACCATGTCGACCTCGTTGGCCGTCCACACGTGCTCGCCGTGGGCGAGCATGAACGGCTTCGAGTCGACACCCTTCGGGCCGGGCGCGATGATCTCGCCACCACCCGCCTTGCCCGTCATGCCGTTCGAGGAGCGAATCTCCTGCGTCCCGGACTCCGAGTTCGTGTAGATCGTGATCGTGCGGCCGTTGTTCGCGTTGATGAACGTGTCGATCGTGGCCTGCGCGCCCACCGTGTCGGACGAGATGCGCGTCATGACGCTGTCGGGGATCTGCCCGAGCAAGTGGTTGTAGCCGTCGACACCAGCCGCGGCTTCCGCTGCGGTGTTGTAGATCTGCGTCGCAACTTCGTCGGGAACGCCGACGAGCTGGTCGGCGTAGGCCTTCGCCTGCTCTTCCGACAGCCCCATCTGCACGCCGAGGTTGTAGACCTCGTTCCACCCGTTCTGCAGGGCGGTTTGCATCTCCTCCGCGCTGCCCGTGGTCTCCCACAGGTCGGCGGCGTAGTCACGCGTGGACTGGCCCACGTCCATGAGCGACTGCATGGCCTCCCGGCCAGCCTCCGACTGCAGGTTCAGCTCACCCGTCATGCCATCGACGAGCGTCTGCCCCTCCTCGAGCTTCTCGTTCAGCCCCTCGAGGCCTTCCTTCGCTTGCTCGACGGACGCGTAGTAGTCCATCTCCGCGTTGAGGGAGTCGTAGAGGATGCTGTTGTAGTTCGACAGTTCCTCGGCGAGTCCAGCGATGGCGCCTGCCGCGTCCTCTGCGTTGGTCGCCTGCCCCGTCAGCGCTTCCGAATAGTCGGCGACGACTTCCGCGCCGTCCTGCATCGCGAAGTCGACCAGGTTCAACTTCTCCTGATGCGTGTCGAGCGCTCCGTCGACGAGGCCGAGGCCAGCCGACTGCTCGAGCAGCGCGTCCCGGTATGCGGGCATCGTGTCGAGGAGCGTCACTAGCTGATCCCGCGACAGGCCAGCCTCTTCGGCCATACCTTGGAACATCTCGGCACCCGCTTCGGGGTCGAGGTTCGCGAACTCGGCGCCGAGGTCCTTGAGAACCATCGACGCGCCGCGCATCTCCGCCGTTCCCCAGTCCACGTTCCCCTGTGCAGCGGAGATCGCGTCGAGCGTGCCCGGGAGGTCCTTGAGCTGCTCGACACCCTTGCCCATGTCGACGTCCGCGCCGGAGATGAACTCGAGGAGGTCACCGAACACGCCCTTGGAGCGCTTGGAGGCGGCCTCGAAGAGGTCCATGTTGCCGGTGGAGTTCTTCATCGCGGCCGACATTTCGTCGGCGCTGAGTTGCGCGTCGGAGAGGTTCGTCGCGAAGATCGCCACGGCGGACGCGGCGGCGAGGATGCCCCACGTGACGGGGTTCGTGAACACGGCCGCGACCGCAGCCTTGACGGTGGTCGCCGTGACCCCGAGGGACACGAGCGCGGCCTGCGTGGCGGCGATCTGCGGGATGATGAGGAGCCCCGCGCCACCCACGAGCAGGATGCCACCCGCGAGGGCCGCAGAAGTGAAGATGAGGCCCTGCATGACCGGGTCAGCGTCACCAACAGCGTTCACCACTTCGGTGATGGCCTGCACAACCTCACGGAGCGGCCCCTGCGCGCCAGACCCGATACGGATCATCGCGGTTTCCCACGCCCCACCGAGCTCCTCAACGTCGCCACCGAGGTTGTCGAGTCGAGCGGCCGCGACCTCCGCCGCGTACCCGGAGTCGTCGACCTTCGTGATCCAGTCGTTGATGCCGTCTTCGCCTTCGGCGTAGAGGACGTTCGCGGCGCGGATCGCGTCCTGGCCGAAGATGATCGCCATGGCGGCGTCACGGGCGGCCGGGGTGAGGCCTTCCATGCTGCCCTGCAGCTGACCGGCGAGGCCGGCCATGCCGATGAACTCGCCCTGCGAGTCGCGCGTCTTGATGCCGAGCTCTTCGAGCTTCGCCGCCGCTTCCCCTGTCGGGTTCGTGAGCCGCATGAGCATCGTGCGGAACGAGGTGCCGGCGTCTGAACCGAGGAGGCCAGCGCCAGCGAACGCGGTCAGCGAGCCGACCGTCTCCTCCACGGAGAGGCCCATCTGGGAGGCGACAAGACCGGACTGGTTGAGCGCCTGGCCGAGGTCAGCGACCCCGCCCTGCGCCTTCCCAGCACCAGCGGCGAGGAGGTCAGCGACGTGAGTGGCTTCGTCTCCCGCGAGCTTGAACTGCGACAGGGTCGTCGCGGTCTGCTCAGCCGCGTCCGCGACGGACAGCTGACCGGCAGCCGCGAGATCCAGCGCACCGGACAGGCCGCCGCCGAGGATGTCGGCGGTCGCGAGTCCAGCCTTGCCGAGCTCCTCGATGCCGCCGGCCGCTTCGGTCGCGGTGAACGACGTCGCCTGGCCCGCTTCGAGGGCAGCGTCACGGAGGACGCCCATCTGCTCGACGGGCGCCATCGTCGCGGACTGCACGGACGACATGGCCGTCTCGAACTGGGAGGCCGCAACAACTGAGGCGGTCACGAACCCGGTGAACACGGCACCGAACCCGGTGAGGACGCCGCCGAGCTGGTTCATGGCCTGCTCTTGCGTCATCAGCCGGTCGCCGAGCGCCGCCTGGGCCGACTCGAGGTCGAGGGTCGCCTGATGCGCGGACTTCGCGCCGGCCAGGTAGCCGGCGTTGTTCATCCCGAGGGTGACGAGCACACTCTTGCCCATGAGGCCCCCTCGCTATGCAGTTATCTGGGGACTTTCGCCACCGTGAAGATGAGGCCCGCCCGCGCTTTGCGCTTCGTCTCTTCGGGCAGGTCCTTGTACTCGCCCTTGGTGAAGGCCTCGTCGACGTCAGCGCGCGCCGACTCGAGCGCCTTCATGGCGTAGTTGGTGCTGGTCGACACCTGCCACTCGAACGAGCCGTAGCCGTTCTCGGGGTCGCCTTCGGGGTCCATCTCGTCGGCAAACTTGTAGCCGCGGGGTGAGTAGCTGGCCTGGAGCTCGCGGGCCGCGTGCATCAGCTGCAGGTCCTCGCGGGAGAACTCCGACTCGCCGTCCTCGGGTACCCAACCCCAGAGGACGCGGGGCGAGCGTCCGAGGTCGATGGCGAGGAGCACGTCGCGGCGCAGGAGCGGGTCGGCCTCTAGCCTTTTTTTGCCGCTGCGTACCCGCCGACGTAGACCGTCTCGTTGAGTTCGATCTGAGCAAGCACGAGCGATGTGAGATCGCCGGAAGAGAGGTTCTGGAACACCTCGGCCCAAACCTCCGCTGAGGGCTTCTCTGTGGTCTCGTGGCCGTCCTCGTCGCGTTCCACCTCGAGGGCGGTGAGCTCGAGCGCGGCTTTGGTGCTCGCGATCGCGTTGAGGCCGTACTGGCGATCGAGCGTGTTCCAGGAGTCCTTGTCCTCGGGGAGCGGGTTGCGGGCCTTGACCGCTCGCCACTCGTGGTCGGGGACCTCGACGACGCGGATCACGACGAACTCGTCGCGAATCGTCGCGAGGAACTCCTCGAGGCGTGTGCTGGCTTCCTGGTAGGCGTGCAGCGCGAACCGGGGGTCGCCGTCGAAGCCTTCCTCCGTGCTCGCCTGGTAGGCCTTCTGTGCCGTGAGGGCGGCGTGCGCGAGCCGCTTCTGCTCGCCGAGGAGCTCTCGGTCGAAGAGGACATCGACGTCCTTGTGTTCGCGGGTCGCGGCCTTGGCTTTCTCGCTGAGCTTGCTCATGTCTGTGTCTCCCATCGGTTCCCATCGGGGGTGGTGCTCGGGGCGGGCGGATGGGAGACGCCCGCCCCGAGGTTCTGTGTGGCTAGGCCGTCGCGGTGATGTCCTTAAGGACTTCGGAGCGGTAGCCGTAGGTGACGACCTTGGATCGGATCGCGTTGGTGTGAGGGGACTTGACCTTCGTCTTGACCTCGACTGGGTGGATATCCCACTCGTCGGTCGCGGCGATTTCCTGGTTGTGCGGGACCGCGTCGCGGACTGCGAGGAATCCCTCGGCGCCCTCGAGGAGGAGTGGATCCGCGACGGGTTCGGGGCCTCCGTAGACGATCGTGGACACGGCCGTGTCGGTCGCGAGGCCCTTCTCTTCGCGCCGCTGCGGGAACGTGAGTCGGTCGTCGGGGATCATCTCGAAGCCCGGTGTCGCGACGAATCCATCGGGGACGTGGCTGTAGGTGATGTCGACGGAAGTCTCGTCCTCGAGTTCAGCCTTGGTGGGCTTCATGTCTGCGGACGCGATCCCGTCGGCAGGAATCCAGAGGATGAGGAGGTTCCCGAGGCCCCTGACGGCCTTCTCGGGAGGGGTCTTCGTGATCATGCGGCTTACCTTTCGGTGTCGGGCCGCACGGGCGGCTCGTCTTCGGGCTCGACGGGTGTCGAGTCCACGGATGCGTTCGGCTCAGCTGCTGACAGCGCGTGGCGGCCGGCGTCGAGCACGGTGTCTGTGGCGTCAAGCGCGTCAGCGTTGCGCTGATGCTCCGCCGGTTCGCCCTCGAAGGGCTTGAAGAACTGCGGAAGGTCCGTCAGGTACGAGGCCGGGACCTCGATCGGGCGCCCTTCCGGGCCTTCGGCGATTGCGGTGTCCTGGCTCATGGGAGCGGCTCCTAGCTGGGTTCTGAGGTGAATCGGTAGAGGGTGAGCACGACCCACACCGTGGGGCGCGTGTCGTCGTCGGGGAAGGTCTCGGTCGGACCTCGTTCGATCTGCGAGCAGACGCGGCCTTCGACGTCGAGTTCGATGCCGAACTTCATCGGCGCGGGCCGCAGCCGCTCGTCGACTTCCTCGGCGTGCCACATGGCCTGCGCGAGGTCGGTCCCGGTGCACCGCACGGCAAACAGCAGCTGCTCTGCCGAGTAGGGTCCGGTCATGCGTGTCTGCTCGTCCTCCGGGATGGCGGGACTGATCAGCACGTGCGGGGCGGGTTTCTTGGTGCGTCCGATGTCGACTCGGTCCGCGAGCGCGTCGGTGGCGATGGCGGCCTTGAAGGCGTCGAGTTCGCGCTTCATCGGAGCAGGTCTTCGAGCGTTTGCGCGGCCGCGATCTCGATGCCGCGGACGAAGTCGTCTTCGTTCGCTTCGAGTGCGGTCTCGAGGTGCGCGAAGGGTGGGTTGTTGCGTGAGCCGTACTCGAAGAGGTTGCCGAGTGGGCCCTGCCGGCGTTCCTTGTCGGGGCCGATCTCCCATGCGATGTCATTGACCCGGTCAATAGTTTCGTACCCGATCGCGTGCGGGTACGCGCTTGCAGAGCCACTGGTGAAGTCGCTCTGCGCTAGCGCCTTCGACTCGTCCTTGACGCGGCGAGCCGTGACTGTGCCGGCCTTCTTGAGGTTCACGCGGGACACGGCGTCGAAGTTCTCGAAGCTCGCGGCGAGGCGTTGCACCTGCGAGTTGTCGAAGGTGGACGTCACACGATCACCTCCGTGGTGCGGAACTTGCGGGCTGTGATCTGTGAGCCGCCATACGGCTCGTTGATGCGGAACTTCCGACCGACGAGGCTGCCGTCGTAGACGGACGTCTCGACCGTGAACTCGTCACCCGGACGCACATCGAGGACACTCGGCGGGAGGTGCAGCACGGGGTCCGTGATGACCACGAGACGGCCCTGGCTGTCGCGAGCGTCAGCCTCAGCCGTCGGCGCCTTCACGCGAGCCGAACCGGTGTAGACCGTGACCAGGGCCTCCTCGTACAGGCCCGTCGCCTCGTTCCACACCTTCTCGCCCTCGCGAGCGAGCGTCCCCGTCTCCGTACGAAGCCGCGCCGCGTGCTTGCGTCCACGACTCAACAGACCTCGAACCGACATCGCCGCCCCCTACCCGCCCGGATACCACGGGATCGGCTGACCATCCGGCGTCGGCACCAAGCCCGACACCGTCGGAGCAGGACGACGCGTCGTCGCCACCACGCCCAGGCCACCGTGCTTACGCGTCGCGGTCAGCGCCTCGAGCGTGCGAATCTCCGTCGCCGTGAGATACGCGCCGGCCTCCTGGACCTTGAACGACTCCGAGTGATCGTCGAGCGACCCCTGAGTCAGCGCCTCACGGTTGTCGTAGATCCGCGATGCACAGTAGACCGTGACCATCTCGACATCGTCCGGACGGTTCGCGAGGAGCCCTCCGGCCTCATCGAGCCAGGTCTTGCCCGTCACGTTGCGGACGAGGACGGACGCCGCACGAAGACACCGAAGTGCCCGCTTGGCGTCCGCCTCCTCCGAGATGTCCTCCCCGATCCATTCGGCGAGGTCGGTGACCGTTGCGAGTGGAGTCGGGGAGGCCATTACTCCTCCACGCCGACGGAGACCGCGAACTTCGCCTCGAGCGTCGTGGCACCGTAGAAGGTGTCGACGATCGACTGGTCCTCGAGCTGCAGTGGGTTGTAGTGCTGGATCCAGCGCAGCGCGAACCCACCCTCAGACGCCGTACCCGAGAATGCGGCACCCTTCGGAGGCGCTGAGGGGCGCGTCACGAACGCGAACGCGTCCTTGTGGTAGGCGATGCCGAACGTCTCCGGGAGCGCCGGGTCAGCGACGATGTCGAAGCCGAACAGGCGACCGATGGTCGCGTTGCGCAGCGTCTCGGTCGTGCCCGACTCGTTCGCCTTCTGGAGGAGCTCGTCGCTCAGCGCGGCGGCCTCACCCGCCGAGCCGACGGCGAACGTACGGCCCGTGGTCGGGACCTTGCGGTCGTTGAGGACGCGACGGGTCTGGATGAGCACCTGACGGAAGTTGGAACCGTCCGGGAGGATGTCCGGGATGACTGCCTCGGTAGCCCCCGCGCGCTGGATTGCCTGCATGCGAGTCACCAGGGGCAGCGCGAGGCCATCCACGACCGACTCAGCCTGAGGCCTGAGGACCTGCTTCGTCATGTCCGTGAGACGGAACGTGGCGAAGTCGTCGGGAAGTCGAACGGCGTTGTAGATCTGATCCTCGAGCGTGACCGGGACCCACTTCTGGTTCAGCTCGTTGAACTGGATGGCCTCGCGCGCATCGCGCTTGGCCTTGGTGTAGACCTTCGCCTCACCCGCAGTGATGGGGGCGAGGACGTTGACGGTCTGGCCGCGACCGGCGACGAACTCCGTGGAGAAGTCCTGACGCACCGTGCGGGGCAGGTTGCTGAGGTGGCGGAGAGCGGCAATGGTCCCCTTCGCCGCCTCCTCAGGCTTGAACAGCAGATGTGCCATGCGGCACCTCCAATGGATATAAAGACGAAACGCGCCACCCGTTGGTGACGCGGTCGAGCAGAGTTGGAAACGCCTACTTGAAGATGTCGGCCGCGAACTTGTCGAGGTCGCCGACGACCGAGTCGTCGGCGGCATCGTTACCGCCACCGCCGCGGAGCTTCACCTTGGGCTGGTTCGTCGGGGGCGTGCGGCCCTGAGTGAGCTCGAGCAGCTGCTCGGCATCCTCCAGGAGCGCTTCCTTCGTGTCGCCGACGAGGCGCTTGGCGAGGTTCGCGGGGAGTCCGGTGTCCAGAGCGACCTGCAGTCGAAGGTTCTCCGCCTCCAGGGCGGTGACCTTCTCGCTGCTGCCCTCGGAGTCCTTGGCCTTCGCCTCGGCTTCCTTGGCGCGCTTGCGGAGCGTGGCGGCTTCGGAGTTGAGCTTGCGGATCTTCTCCTGGACCTTGGACAGGTCGGTCGCTTCCGCGCCGTCCTGCTTGTCGCCCTTGGCGTCGTCGCTCTCGGTGCCCTCGGCCTGCTCCTGGCTGGCGTCCTGCTCCTCGATGTCGGCGTCGTCGTTGCCGGTGCTGTCGTTCTGGTTCTCGTTGCCTGTTTCCATGATGTGTTGCCCTCCCGGGGCGGTTCAGGGCGCCGCCAGGGCGCCGTTAGACCTCACCGTCGGTGAGGAAGTCGAGGTTCTTGTTGCGCACGACTGGGGAGTCCTTGAAGACACCGTTCGCGCGCATCAGCGGCAGGATGTTCTTCTCCGTGCGCGGCAGTCCCAGCGCATCCACCTGAGCGGCGGCCCGCTGGTACTCGTCGATCGCGTACAGCTCGGACTCGTTCGGGATCCAAGCCCCGTAGACGATCTCGGCGGTGCATCCGCAGTGCCCGTGGTAGCGCAGGCCCTCGCCTCCGCCACGAGTCGGACGCATCACGTCCCCAGCGGTCGAGGCTTGCGTCCCGTAGATCGGGCCCCGGGAGGCGAGCATCGCGCAGAACGTGCACGGGTTGCCGTCGGTGACTCGACGCCAGCCGACCGCGCGCTGATCGGAGCGGGCGGTCTCATCGACTGTGCGGCGTCCCCCGGCCATCGTGGCGCGGCGGACGATGCCGCCGTACTTCGTGACGGCAGCCGCGTGCGCCTCCGGCCCGGTGACGCCCTTATTGATGAGTGCCTTCACCCGGTTCGGCCCGTTGATGAGGAGCATCGCGCGGACTTCCTCGGCGTCGAAGTCGGCGCCGGCCGGAATCACCGGCCTTCCGACCTCGGCGCGCTGGTACTCCTCGAGGTACGCCGCGGCCAGCGACACCGAGGCATCGTGCTGACGCTCGGCGACGACGAGATTCGCAGCCATCCACATCGGGACGGATGCGTCGATATCGTCGACGTCGAGGCGCGGCCAGAGCGCCCGAGCCGCGACTTCTGCTCGGGCCCCGACTCGAATCTGCGCGAGGCGGTGCGCATCGGTGAGTGCCCGCCCGTCAGCCGTTCGTGCCATTGGACTGCTCGATGAGCGTCCGCGCGAGCTGCTCGTCCGCGCTCGGGTGCTTCTCCCGGTACTCCATCCAGGACTTCGCTTCCTCCGCGGTGACGGAGGGGATGCGGTCCCAGAGCAGCTCGGGCGGGATCTTGAGCATCGTCGCGAGCTTGCCGAGCGCGTCCCCGGCCTGAGCCATGGACCGCGATTCGAGATCCGCCCAGGAGACCACGAGCGAGAAGTCGTTCGCGTCCCGCGAGCGCCCCTCGATGTGCGCGGCGAGGCGAAGAACCTGAGCGTGGGAGTCCCCGAAGCCAACCTTCCGTTCGCCCGCCTTGAGGTCCAGCATCGAGCGGGCCTCGGCCAGTGTGTCTGCCCCCAGGTTCGCGAGGTTCCCGGTGAGGGCATGCGCGGGGGTTTGGCTGATCGCGGCGAGGTCCATGATGTCGGACTCGTGGGCGGCGTTGAATCCCTCCATCGAGGTCTCGTCGAGGGTGTCGAACTGGACGCCATCGCCGCCGGTGAGGATGTCCTCGTTGCTCAGCTTGAGCTTCTCCGCGGCGCGCTCGTCGTCGGTCATGTCATCGAGATCGAGTCCGGTGGCAGTGCGGACCTTCCACGAGTTGAAGTGCTGCACGGCCAGTCGGTCGTACACCGTCTTGTTGATGCGGCGAGCGTTCTTGATGAACGGTTCCACCTCGCCGACCGTGCGGGCCTCGAGGTCGATCGAGTTCGAGTAGCGGATGAGCGGGGCAACGCCGGCGCCGTGCTCCTCGCGCGTCACGTAGACGAGGCTCCCGTTCTGCTCTCGCACGAGGGTGTGCACGTATACGTCGTCGGTGAGCGTGTACCCGTTGCTGCTGGTCTTCTTGAGGTAGTAGGCCGGGTAGTCGTCGACGATGGGGTCCGCGTACACGGCGTAGACGTTGCGCGGCGAGTGGTTGCGGATGACCGCGCCAGTGTCGCCGGGGAGCACTTCGGAGTACGCGTACCCGAAGGTGAGCGCGGCGCGGTGCAGCGCGCGCTGCCGCGAGTGGCAGCGGTTGCGCTGCCACGGCAGCCAGATCTTCGAGATGTCCTCGACCTCGCTGGAACGGACGAGCTCCGCGACCAGCTGCTGCGCCACCGTTGTCACGACGAGACCTAGCCATGGCGAGTCCGCGATGTCCTTCAGCTCCCGGTGCTCCTTCGACGAGCGGACCGCGATGTCGTTCTCCGGCTTCCACCGCGACCACTCGTCGATCACGTCGAGACGGATCTTCTCCGTCTCGAAAGCCGGAAGCAGCACGTCCTGAGCGAGCTCCAACGTGCCGGAACCAGTCACCACAGCTGACCACCTCGCTTCTTTTTCGTGTTGAGGATGCGGCGACGCACCATGCGGGCGCCGACCATGCAGACAGCGAGGTCGATCTTGCGTTTCGATTCGCGGTGCTCTTTGCCGATGGACACGTACCCGGCGACCGGGTAGCGGCGAGCGTTGAGGATGTGCCGGCGCAAGCGCGCGTCACCGTCGAAGGTGAACGCGCCGTCCTTCATCTCCTGCAGCGTCACGCCGACGGCCTCCGCGAACGCGACCGTGTTGGACCTGTCAGCCATGTCGAACATGACCGCGTGCCCCGTGCCGGTCTTGCGAGACCCGGACGCCCAGATGCGCAGCCTCGTCTTGTAGAGACGGTGCCACTTGTCGAACAGAGGCATCCAGTAGGACGACGCCGACTCGTCCTCAAGCGAGTGCGACGGGTCCCCGAAGAACCCGACGACCCGGTAGGTCGAGAACGTGGCTTCCACCGCCTCGTCGACCCGCTCGCGCGGCACGACCCAGCCGTCGCCGCGCTTCCCGGGAGGGCGCTGCCACATGTCGATCGTGAAGACGTGTCCGTCCGACATGCGCACGCCCACGAGGCCGGTCGCGTCGTCCGACTTCGAGCAATCGAGGAACATGACGATCTCTTCGCCGGGCTCCACGACCTTGTCGGGCGCCTTCAGCGGGTCGAGCTCGTCCGTGTCCGTCCACGCATCCTCGGCCGCGCGCACCTGGTTGTACCACTTGCGGCGCGACTCGGATGGCGTGTTCAGGGGGTTGGCGATCGACTTCGCGATTCGGCCGGCAGCGTCGAGCCAGATGGCGTCGCCGCGGACTGCCTTGACGACGTCGACGACGGCATCGACCGTGAGCGGAGCTTTCGGCGGGGCCTCGAGGGAGTCGTACATGAGGCCGTAGTCCACGAACTCGGGACTCGAGCCCTGCGTGGATTCCCACGCCTCACGCGTGCGCTGACCGACGGAATCCTCGCCCGGCCGGTACGCGTTGCAGAGATCCAGCATGCGAGCAGGAGAGTCGACCTCGGCCTTCGCCGCGTTGCCCTCGATCGCGCCGGCCATGTCGTGCCCGGAGTTCGACGAGTTCCAGTTCTGCGTCTCGTTGCGCACGATCAGCGTCGGGCGGCCGCCCTCGATCGCCATCGGCGAGGAGGTGACCGCTTCGATCTGTCTGGTGTCGTTGAGACCCCACACGTTTCGCTTGCCGATCTGGATCCCGTAGTGCGCCTGAGCTTCGCGCGACACGAGCGACGGGAACAGCTTCATCGTGTTCTGCGTCTGCGTGATCGACACCGCAACGATCTGCACCCACGCGGTCGGCTGCTCGCGCCCTACAGCGCGGTCACCGTCGAAGTGGTCGAAGACGACCTCGCCGAACATGGCCGCGATGGATAGGCACGCGGCGACGGGGTCCTTGCCCCAGCCCTTCAGCCGCTGCAGCACGGCCGAGTGGTAGAGGAAGGTGCCCGTCTCGTCGACGGCGAAGTACCAGAGGATGAACCGGGTCTGCTCCGGGGTGAACTGCCACGGGTGACCCTTGCGGTCGCGGAGCCAGTGCCCACACCACGCGAGGATGCGCCAGCCCAGAGAGTGCTGCGGCAACACCCATCCGTTCGACCACTGCCATGTCGGCCCGAGCTTGATGGGCTCCCACTGAAGATCGGCCGGCGGGAATGCCCGCTCGAGCTGGCCCTCGTACCAAGTGATGATCTGCTGGAACTCGTCCTCGGCAGTCGTGAGCAGCGTCAGGCTGCTACGACGCCTGGCCATGTGCACTCCAGCGGTTCTGCGCGGCGCTGCGCTGCTGGTTCGCGGGCGAGGCGTCTGTGTCCGGGAGCTTCAGCCCGCGCAAGATGGTCGCGAGCGTCGCGCGGTGCTGGCGCAGCTCGCTGACGAGCGGGTGCGGGACGAGCTGGCCCATCGAGCCCCTGACGGTGAGCGTCTCCGTCTTGAGTTCTTTCTCCATGCGGTCGATGAGGTCGACCTCGAAGCACGCGGCCTTGAGCACGACGAGCTCGTCCTGACGAAGCTCGTACGCCTCGAGGGTCTCGGTCCACAGTCGCTTGCCGCCGACCTTGAGGCCGACAGGCTTGGGCGCGGTCGTTCCCGCCATGGTGTGCCTCCTGGGCGCTCGAAGCGCCACCGGGGCGCGCCTACTTGCTCGGCACCACCAGAGGAGCCAGAGTCCGAGGCGCTGAACCATGCCGTTGCCCGGTCACCACGATGTAGCGACCGCGCGAGTACACCTCGACGTTGCGTCCGTCCCGGATCTTGCGGCCCGGTGCCTCCTCGAGGAGGCCGAAGACGTGCAGGCCCGTACCGGAGACGCTGACCTCGACGTAGGTGCTTGGGTTCGCGTCGAGGATGCGCTGAGCCCAGGGGGCGACGACGTCGCCGTCGAGGCAGTGGTCGAGGTCGATGCAACCGATGCCGAGGCCGAGGACGAACCCAACACCAGATCCGGTCGTCGCGCCGGCCGCATCAGCGTGCGATGACCACGTCGATGCGTCGGTGGAGGACGCCGCGGAGCCATCGAGACGCAGCGGCACCTTCGTCACCTTGCCGCGTCGCAGCACCGGCTTCCACCGCACCCAGCGGGGCTGCTCGGTGAGCTCGGCGGGGAGTTTTGCACGGTTTCTGTGGTGGTAGACGCGGCATTTCGTGGTGCAGAACTTGGCGTCGGCGCGGACGGTGACCATCGTGGTCCCGCATTCGGCGCAGCGCTTCGTCTCCATGCCCCGATTCTAGCACCTGTTACGGATAATCCCCGTGATCATGCGGAAGTAGCGCACTCGTCGGAAACGCGCCCGCAGATGCGAGCACAGGATCTGCCAGCGACTTCGAGACCCGCGAGAGGGGCGAAACCGCCTCAGAATCGATCCTCGAGGCCCTTAGAAGGGGCCTGAAAAACGCAGAGAAAGCGCATGCAGTTCGAGAATTGCTATCCGACGGTTTCGCGATCCGCCGCCGAGGGGGTACCCCCCCTGGGTCCGGCGGTGCGAGCTCGGAGCGGCCCTCGATCGGGTCGACGTCGACGAGCTCGAGCATCATCTTAGCCTGCCTGGATGCCCCTCAGCAGGCCTGCGACGTAGTGCCGCAGCCTCACGGTTGCGGGCCGCAGTCTCGCGCGCTGTCTTCGCCTTGTGGCAGGGCTCCGACAACCACTGCAGGTTCGCGAGTGAGTGGTCGTCGCCTGCCCTGATGTGATCCGCGTCCGACCCGCGGCCGTTGCATTCCGGCTCGTGCTGCTTGGCTTGACATCTGCCTCGCGCTCGAGCTTTGACCTGGGCGCGGATGGTGGTCCAGTTGGCGGGCAGTCGCTGGCGTCTGGTGCTGCCTGCCCATGCCATAGCTACTCGATGCCGAGGTGCTTGTTGAGTTCGGCTGCCTGCTCGTCGGTGAGTGGCGGGGTGACGGTGAAGCTGAGGTGCTTGGTGAACGTGTTGGTGTAGGCGAGGCCTTGAAGGGTGACGTCGGGGTTGAGGCCGGCGACTTCGCGGGCGTAGGCCTCGAGGGTCTTGGCGGTATCGCCGTTGGCCTCGGTCTGGATGGTCGCCATGGTTGCACCTTCTCGGTATCAGGATTCTGGGATGCCTGCATGCCATCTGGATTCTCAGATGGTGCGGCGGAAGTTGTCGCGCTCTTCTCGTGCCCGGGGCGCGTGACCGGATACACACCCCATAGCTGGGGCTGCACGTGTTGTTCCCGATGCCTGGGCCGGGACAGCTGGCTGGCGATCGGTGTAGCGCTATGCCGCCCGGTCTACTCGGATCGTGCGGCCGGACACGACGCTCAGCCATGCGGCGTCGATGATGGCCTGCGAGATCGGGAGCCGGTGCTGCCGGGCATACCGACGCGCTTTCACGCATGCCCGGCACGTGCGCATGACGCCTTGGGTGGTGTCGGTCAACTGCGAGTTGATGTCCACCAGCGGATGCCCTCGCTTGCAGTTGCCCGTGACGCGCTTACGGATGGCTTCGAGCCACACGCCGTGTTCGAGGCGGTCCGCGCAGTTGGCGGCCTGTGTGTCCCAGCGGAGGTTCGACAAGCTGTTGTGAGTGCGATCGCCGTCCGAGTGGCAGGTCACGGCCGCGTCTGGCGCTGGCCCCACGAAGGCGAGCAAGACCAGGCGATGGACCGCGAACGTCTTCGACCGCCCGTCTCGGCTCAGGCTCACTTGCAAGTAGCCCGTCTGCGAGTTCTGGACCCCACGGGATACCTTCCCCGGAGCGTTTTCCCGTGGGGTGTGGTCCGTGGCAGTGATCTGACTCGACCTTCGTCGCTGACGTCGTATGACCCCTCGTATTCGACGACCGGTCTCCAAGTTTCGCGATTACCCTTGTCCATGTCGAACTCCTCAACGGTTCGTCCATAGCCCCGGCGGATGACAGTCCGCGCGGGGCTTTCTCCTGAGCACCACGTCGACATTGACGCAGGACGCAAAGAAGCCCTGGCCGATTGGCCAGGGCTTCAATGGGTACAGAACTATCCTGCGGACAGCATACCGTTTTTAGGCGGGCAAGGGTGCGTTTCCGATGCCGAGTTTCATGCGAGCCTCGGCGAGGCGTTGAACCTCCCTGGCCGCGCCGAGCTCCACCTGCTTGCCCCTGCCAAGCGGGCGGGCCGTGAGCTGCTCGGACGCGACCCATCGACGCACCGTCGTCACGTCCACGCCGAGCACCTTGGCCGCCTCAGCCAGCGACACCCACCGTTCCACGACGACCGTCTTCCGGCACGACTTGCACAGAGCCGTGACCGAGTCGAGATCCGCCCACACATCACGCTCCCCGCACGTCGGGCACTCCCGAGGTTTCGCCGGCACCGGGGCGCGCTCGTCGAGGGGCCACATCGCCAACGGCCGCAACAGGTGCGCGTCGGCGGACTCCACGAACTCCCGAGCCTCGTACTGCCCCCAGGCCTTCGGGTCGCCCATGCTGACCTCGAGGATGCTCCACTGTGCCTCGATGCGATGCACCAGGGTCTGCGCCCACACCAGCAGCACGTCCCCGCCATCCGGGGTGCCCTTCACCCCGCGAGGGCCCAGCACCTTCCCCGAATCAGCACGACGCACCATGTGCTCCACCGACGTCAACCCCGGGCGCTGCCACTTCTCGGCCAGCACCCACAGCCACGCGAACGTCGCATCGATCTGGTCCATCGGAGCGATCCGGCCAGGCGTCGACTGCACATCACGAGCCACCGGCTGACCGTCCTCGAAGCGACCCTTGATCACCAGATGCGCGAGGTGCTGCAACAGGTCAGGAGCCTGCGACAGAGCGTGACGCACCGGCGCCAGATCGATACGCTCCGGAGCACCAAACGCCCCACCCACTTCGACTTCAGCCACGCCGAGCCCTCCTCGCTTCTCGTTCCCGCTTGCGCCGCGTGGCGCGATTCGGTCGATACGGGGCCGACGGAGCCTCGTAGTGCCACGGCTCCGCAGCCACCTCGAAGCCACCGTCGACGACCGGCATCTCGGCCCACTCCGTCGAAGCAGTGAGCGGAGTCCCCGCCGGCGCGGCCATCACCTTGACGTCATCCACGGGACACCTCCCGAGCGGCTTCGAGAGCAGCGCGAGCCGCGCCCAGCCAGTAGTTGTGCCACTCAAACGGCGCATCCGGCGTGTGAGGGTTCGGCCTCGACCAGCGCCAGTCATTCATGTCCGGCTCTTCGCGGGCGAACAGGACACGTGCCGCCGCCTCGACCTCCACGTCGGTGACCTCGCGGGCCTCGGGAGCGGGAAGTCGCCGCTCTGGCAGTTCCTCTTCCCCGACGCAATCGACGCGCCTGAACGCGACCCAGCACCCTTCCACAGGATCGGCCCAGTAGATGTGCGCTCCATCGTCGTCAATGCGCAACGCTGGCCCAGCCTCCTCGCGGGCCTCGGGTTCGAGAGCGAGCACGGCGTCGATCCACTCGACGTGTCGAGGCGTGACCGGAAAGGCCACTGTAAGCTTCCGGTCCTCGATACACTCCTCGGCCTCGCACCATGCGATGCGGGCCAGGGTCGGGGTGTCCGGGACGCTAAGGAGCACCATGCCCCGGTGGGTGACTGCCCCGCCTCCACAGGCGATGCAGTGGCCCCAGCCCCACGACTCGGAGTCAATGATCGGTACGGCGTCCCGGTCGGGTCGCTTCGCGCGCTCGTCGGCAAGGGCTTGCTCGGCAGACTCAGCATGAGGCCGAAGCCCCGCGAGCAGCTCAAACACCAACTCCCAGTCACCTTCACCATCGCCGTTGAGTAGGTCTGGCCTGTTGACTGCCTCCTGTATCGCCCGCCCTGAGCGTTCGAGATGGGTCCCCAGTGTCTTCGCGGATCGGCGCAACATCGCGACTTCCGCGTCAAACTTCGCGCGCTCGTCGGCCCTGACCCGGTTGTCACGTTCTGCGAGCGCCTGGTCAATCCACTCGTCCATTGCGGCTTCGCCGTCGATCCCGAACTCGTGCGCATAAGCTTCGAGCGACCCCTTGACGCGCTCCCTCAGTCGCGTCTCGGTCGGCGTGTACTCCTGCTCAGGCATTGGCGTCTCCTTCGTGTGTGCCGTCCGGGCCTGTGCAGGCCTCGGCGATGTACCCGTGCGGGCAGGTGTTCCACAGGGCGTCGTTCCGCAACGGCATCGGCGGGGCCACCATCGGAGCATGCGAGGCGGGAACGAGCGCGTAGTCGTCGCGCTTCTGCGAGGCGAAGGCCCCAGCGATGACCTCGACGAAGCTCTCGAAGACAGCGAACGCCGTGTCGACCAGCTGCCCGAGGAGCGTGCAGAACCCGACAAACGGATCACCGTTGCCCTCACGAGCGAGGAGCCGCCACGCCCGGCGCTTGCGGCGGCGGCCCGCCCGATCGTTCATCAGCGGGAAGTTCTCGGGCGTCCGCGCCTTCTGTCCTCTGCTCATGCCCTCTGCTCCTGTAGTTGCGTCGCTTCCGCCATGAGGGCAGAAAGGTTCTCTCTCGCGGTCGGTTCCGGCGGTGCCGCATGGCACCTGCACTGGGCCGGGTCGACGGGCTGACACGAGCCGTGCGGGCCTCGCCAGCAGCAGCGGCGACCACACGCGCCCTGCTTCGTCTCGCGCGCCTGCGGTTCAGGCGCCCACATCGGGGCGCCCATCAGAACGGGGGCTCGTCGAAGTCGTTGAACGTGGGCTGCTCCGAAGTCGTGGATGCGGCCGGCGGCTGCTGGTCCGGCTGATACCAGCCCCGCTGCTGCTCGCCCTGCCCGCTCGACGCCGTGCCCGAGGTCTGCCCCTTGCCCTGGCCGCTCGTCCTCGTGAGCTGTGCTGTGGCGTACCGAAGCGATGGCCCGATCTCCTCGATCTCGAGCTCCGTCGACGTGCGCTTCTCACCCGACTCGGTCTCGTAGCGGCGCATCTTCAGACGGCCCTGCACGATGACCCGAGACCCCTTCGAGAGCGACGAGGCGACGTGCTCCGCGAACTCCCTCCACACCGAGCAGCGCAGGAACAGCGGGTCGCCGTCCTTCCACTCGTTCGCCTGCCGGTCGAAGACGCGAGGCGTCGACGCGACCGTGAAGTTCGCCACCGCCAGACCGTTCTGCGTGTAGCGCAGCTCCGGGTCGGCGGTCAGATTCCCGACGACAGTGATAACCGTGTCCCCAGCCATCAGCTGACCGCCTCAACGGTGGGAATCTCTACGGCCACCCAGCCACCGCGAGCGCGGGGCGAGCCTCCAACGGTGTCTGCGAGGGATGCCAGGAAGTCTCGGGCGGCCAAGTACTGCACCGCCGGCGGCGGCGTCACCTGCAGGGCCAACTCCACGACCGCCGCAAACTCCCCCTCAGGCAACTCCGGATAGTCCTCCCACAACACAGCACCCACCTGCTGAGCGCTCGCGGTGAGATCCGCGAGCATCTGCGCTGCTACCACCTGACGGGCGTACTTCACCCTCTCCGGCTCAGGCATCATCGCCTCCGAGCTCGAGCACGACGAGAAGACCCGTCTCCCGACTCCGGTGAGCTGCGGCGACGTGGCGCGGCACGGTCGGGTCGTACGGCTCCCACAGCCCTTCGCGGTCGCTTGGCCCGCACAGCCCGCCCGCGTCGTCCTCGCCTATGAGCGAGGTGTCAGGACCCGTCTCGATTTCCCATTCCTCGCGGCCGTTCAAGATGAACTCCGCCAGATCGTCCACGCTCGGCGCGATCGCCTCCTGCTCAGGCATTAAGCACCTCCTCCTCGTGCGCGCGGAACAGCGCCATAGCTTCGACCTTCGTGGGTGCCGCGAACGTCAGCGGGCACCACTCGCACTGCACGACATACAAGCGGCCAGGCAGCGTGTGCGACGTCCCGCTGTCCCCGATCGCGTACTGGTGCCACTGCGCGTCGGTGAACTCGTCTCCGTCAGGGCGAGACCTCGACCCCGTGTTGCGCGCACCCCCGGCGAACACCACCGAACGATCCTGACCCCGCGACGCCTCGACCGCCTCGACCGCCGACGACAGGAACTGCGCCATGATCGCCACCGCTTCCTCGACACCCCAACCCGCCTTCGACACCAGCGCATCGAGGATGAACTCGCGAGGCGTCTCCGCGTAGTCGCCGAACGCCGCCTCAGCCACGGTCATCACCACCCGCGAGCGCGAGAGGCTCTGTGCAGGCTTCGCACTCTTCCTCTGGCCCCTTGATCATCGTGACGATGCCGTTGCCGGCGGAGTAGCCCGACGAGCTCACGTGCTTGTGGTCCTGCGGAGTCGGGCCGCACGGGTACGGCTTGATGTGTTCGGGCTCGACGCCGTAAAGCACGGCACGGTCGTAGAGGAGCTCGCCGGACGGCTCTTCGTTCATCTGCGACGCCCACGCCCACGCCTCATCGCCCGACATGCCCTGCAGCAGAGCATCAGCCACGAACGCGAGCATGCGAGCCTCAATGAGCTGATGCACCCGATCGTTGTACTCCGCCATCGTCGCCAGCTTCCAGCCCGTGTCCCACGTATCCAAGCCGACCGCCCTCGACAGCAGGTACGGCGCCTCAACGGACAGCGGACGCACCTCGTGCTCGCCGCCATGCGGGTACAGCTCGTGAGCGAAACGACGACGAGTGCGGCGAGCCGCCGGCAGCAGGTCCGGGCGGCCCTCGTGCTTGATGCGAGGAACCCCGAAAGCGACACCCACCGACACCGCCGTCGAGGACTCCGCCTCCCGCTCCGCGTGACGCACGATGCCATCACCGCTCGGAGACGTCTCGAAGTACCAGCCCCAGCCAGGCTGCGTCGTCACCTCGAGGACCTCACGCACGACGTCAGCGATCATCACGTCATCCACACCGAGATCCAGAGCCCACCTGATCACAGCCTCACGAGCCAGCCGCACATCCATCGTGCCCAGCACCAGCCACGCGCCGCCGTCCTCCCCCAGTTCGTGCACCGTGATGCCCAGCTGAGCGTTCGTCACCTGCTTCTTCGTCATCGTCCCTCTCCCGTCTCCAACAGCTCGGCACCAAACCGGCGACCGAGCGCCACACGAACCGGCAACAACCACCACCGCGAGCGCAGCAGAGACCTGACCTGGATGAGCGCGAACCGGCGCCCGTCTGCGCGAGCCGGCGCGATCGAGGCGCGAGCCTCCGCCAAATCGCCCTGCAGCAACGCGATCTCGACGTTCGCGTCCATCACGGAGGTGCGGAACTCCCACCGCTCAGCCCGGACCTCCTCCAAGAGCGACGCCCGCACGTAGTGCACGAGCTCCCCCATCTCGCGCACCTCAGCGTTCGACAGGGACGTCCCCACCGTGTCGATCGCCCGCCACCCCGTCGACGTACGCTCGACCACCTCGTGATCCGGGTCCTCAGTCGTGTAGTAGCCCAGCGCCGCCGGCAGCGGAGCGTGCACCCGATAGATCCACGAGTCAGCGAGAGCCGAGAGCGGCACCGGAAATCGATCCGGACCGATACTCACGACGAGCTCACCCTGATGACGGGCAACCTCACCGCGATCCGCGCGCGGACCCGGCTTCATCCCCCGCATCACGACGGCGACAGTCCACCCCTCGAACAATGTGTCGAGGTCGACGCGCTCGAACTCCTCCCCGTTCACCGCTTCACCGCCCTACGGCCAGCACGAGCCGCGTGCAACGTGTCCAGAGCGCCACGCGACACCTTGTCAATCGCCGCACCCAACACCCCAGGTGCACCACTGCCGTCGAGCGCAGCCGCCAGCGCCAGCAACTCGTCCTCAGTGAGCACCACCGCCGCCGAACCCTCCGGCACCTCCACCAGCGAATCACTCACGCCGACACCCCCAACACAGGCCACCCATTGCGCTCGTTCAACGCCGACGCACGAGCCAACGACGCATTCGCAGCCGCGACATCCTTCGCCGCCATCGGCACCCACCCATCCGGGAACACCAGCTCCACACGACGCACCTCATGCGCCCGGAACCAATCCCCCGACTCCGGCGTCACCAACGCACACACCACATCCGCGTTCCTCAAGCCATGAGCATCACGGAACGCAGCCGCGTGGAAACGAGTACCCAGGACCAGGAACACCGGGAGCACCGGACGAAACAGATAGCCGAGATTCGCTGGCCGCGGGTGATGCGCCAACGTCGACTGCGACAACGCCACAAAGCGCTCCCCTGCTTCGCGCACCTCCGCGAGCGCCTCGAACTCCGCATCGTTGCTGTCACCCTCAGCGGCGCGCTCAGACCTCGCTATAGCGCTCTGGAAGTCCGCGAGCGCGGAAGCCAGATCAGTCGACACCACCGCGACATCGGGGGTGCGCGTTGGATAGACGTTCTCAGTCATCGATCTCTCCTCGGGTGATGGTCTTGGCCAGGTGCATGAGCCGCGGCTTAGGCGCGCGACCGTTCGTGAGCTCGTGCTCGCCCTGGCGAAGCTCCGCGAGCGTGAAGTCGCGAGCAGCCTTCAAGACAGGGTTGATGGGATGGGTCGCCGTGACGACGTTGGAAGCCGCTTGGACCAGTTGCAGGTGCGTCGGCGATGTCATGCCGACTGCTCCTCTGGCTCGTCGTCGGCAACCTCTGCGGCTTCGAGAGCAGCAAGTTCAGCCGCACGCTCAGCCGCCGCGACGGCTGCAGCTGCCGCGCGTTCGACACGAGCTGTCTCCACCTCCGACAGCGAGTAACCCCACGCCTGCAGCAGCTGCAAGTACTCCGCCCCCTCCGACGTCGCGCCATGCTGAGCCTGGTGCGCCTGCCCCATGTACTCCTCAGCGGCAGCGAGGACCACCGCGAGCGCTACCTGCAGCGCCGACGCCGGCCGGGTGGTGATCAGCTTCGACAGGTGATCGTCGTCGTCCGGGTCGCGCATGTCCGGCACGGGAAGCTGCATGAGCACATGCGCGAGCTCGTTGTCGTACAGGGTCTGCTCGAGCGCGGAACGCGAGGCCGTGAGCCCCCGCGCGACAACCGTGACGGCATCCGTCGGAAGCTTCTTGCGCTGCAGGAACTCCGTCAGCCAAGCGCGACGGACCGTCGTCGCGGACTTCCAAGCCTCGAGCGCAGCCTCACGCTCCGCCTTCTCGGCTTCCTCCGCTGCCTTCCGCTCCGCCTTCTCTTCGGCGGACACTTCCGGGGCGCCCCAACGCTTGCGGAACCCCGCCGGGAGTGGCACGGGAAGGTAGAGCTCAGGGTGCGGGGCGGAGTTGTAACGACGTTGCATGTACACAGTGCGCTCTGGAACCTCCGCGAGGTTCGACTCGGTGACCGACTCCCCATCAGATGTGAGGACCGACCCGACCTGGATGAACTTGTCGTCGCGCCACCCTGGGTGCTCCTGCAGCACGTTCCAGCCGCGGGAAAGGTAGTCGGCGCGCAGCGACTCCACCGCCTCCTCGCGGGCACGCTGATCACGGAGCTCCTGCGCGACGTGGTCGAGACGAGCGGGGTTCGACTGCGCAGTCTCCACAAGACGCGCGAACGCCGCCGCGTCCGCCTCAAACTCCACCAGCGCGTCGGCCTGCTCGAGCGTTAGCTGGTGCTCGCGCGCCGCCGACGACGCCGCCGACGACTTACCCACCGCGAGCGCGGACTTCACGACAGCTGGCTTCTCGCCCGTGCGCTTCGTGATCTCCCGGAGGTTCATGCCCTCGAACGACAGCTGCTTGAAGGCCTCGACGCGCTCCGATGTCGTGAGCTCTTCCCGCTGGTCGTTCTCCACCAGCTGCTGCACGATGCGCTGCGTCGTAGCCTCGTCGGCAGTGACGATGTAGACCGGCATCGAGGTCAGTTCGGCCTCACGGGCAGCAAGGGTGCGGCGCTGACCGGCACGAACAACCACCGATCCGTCCTCCATGCGGTGCGCGAGCACCGGAGTGAGCACGCCGTTCTCCTTGACGCTTCGGATGAAGTCCGGAGTGAGCGGCGCCGATGGTCGGACGTTCTCCTCGAGGATCAGGGCGGTCGGTGCGACGTGCTCGAGCACGCCCTCAGGTGTTCCGGTCATGATCGTTTCCCTTCGTTGTGCCGGCGCTCCGCCGGCGTGGTCTTGTTTGCTGTCTTGTTCAAGTCGGTGCGGATGCGGACGACCGTGCGAGACGCGCACCCCAGGTGTTCCGCGATCTGTTCGGCGCTCCAGTCGCGCTCGGTGAGGAGGCGGACGCATTCACGGCGCTCGGCAGGCATGAGACGAACCGGGTCACCAGCGAGCGCCAATGCGATGGCGGCATGGTCAAGAGGCTTCGAGGTAGCGACCTCGGCGCGGAAGTGCGCGACAACGGCCGGCTCGACATGCACCCACTCAGAGATCTCTACGTCCGTGATCTTCGGCACTCGAAGCAGGTGACGGATGTTGGACTCCTGCAGCGGCGACACCGTGAGCACAACAATTCGTTCAGCCACCGCATCCGGATCGACACCAGCCAACGCGGCACGAGCACCCTGGACGATGACCTGAGGCACCGAGAGGCCACGACCAGCACCGAGAGCAGCGAGCTTCGCCCAGGTGTCACCAGAGAACTTCACGTGGTGGTCAGCGGAGCTAGAACGCGGGGACATCTGAGAAGTCGTCATCGAAGGCATCAGCTGGCCCCTCCAGGTGCGAGTTGTCTTTCCCTGCGCGGCGGAGCAACTCCCATTGGCGGTTCTTCGAGCGAGCAGTGCCGCAATGCCTGCAGTCGTACTCGGCCCCAGCGGGGTGACGATGACAGAAGGGCTCTGGTGGGAGCCTCACGCTCTCGCGCTCCCGCCCGCTCGCGCTCCCGAACTCGACCCGCGCGCTCTCCCTCTCCCCTAAGCCACGATTCGCGACACGATTCGCGAATGAATTCGCGAACGAATTCGCGAACGGGGGCTCCGGGTACGTCGACGGATTGCGGCGATCCACCGTGCCCAACAGATCCGGGGCGATCTGGAACAACGAACGACCGTCCTCGTCCGCCCACAACAGCAGGAACCCGGACTCGGCGAGGTACAACATGACCTCCTCGATCCGCTCCGGCGACACGACGTCGTCGTCCGACAACATCTCCCGCTGCATCCGACGAGGCAGCACCTCCCCCCGCCCGTGATCGTCCGCCCACGCCATCAACGCGGTCGCGAAGAACCGCATCCCCATCGGCACCGCCGTCACCCGCGGATCGCGGAAGAATGACGGCTTCACCGTCCTCTGCCTCCGCATCTGCATATGCCTGCGTTCCCTTCAAGATCAAGTCGATAGCGCGATCAATCTGCCGAGCGGACACGCGAACGCACTCCGACCAGCCATGACCGCGAGGCATGTGCTCCCACGCGTCGAGGTTGTCGCGGAACGCCGGCTCGAAGACACGACGCAGCTCGGCAAGAGCAGCGGCCTCCCACGACGCCGGCGTGCGCCGGAACGCGAAGAGGATGCGCGCGCCGTGCTCCACGAGCTCACGGATGCGCGACCCGCTCGGCACCGCGCGGCCCACCTTCAGCACGCCCGACTCCGGCCACCACGCCACGTACGTCGTCCGAAGATCAGGCGCCGACATGACGCACCCGACCCGCCGCCGACAAAGCAGCGATCGCCAGCTGCTCATAGGCCTCTCGCACGGGGCCCGTCCAAGCGGCATCATGCTGGTCACGGTTCAAGTACGTCGAGCGGTTCGCGTCGTACATCGCCCGAGCCGCGCGGGTGATCTGCTCAGCAGAAGCCGGCAAGGCCTCCACGCCATCCTCAGCGAAGTCACCCGTCGCCCGGATCGCACTCGCCTGACCGTTCAACCAGGCGACGGCCTCCCACACCGTGTCGAGCTCCGTGTCCCCGAGACGCCAAGCGGCAAGCTCCAACGCCTCCGCCGCGGCCTCATGGTCAGTCTTCTGGTCGCTCATGCGGCGAGCCCCCACTTCTCGTACTCGACGCGGCCATAGACCGCATGCATCATGGCGAGCGCATCCTCCTCAGTGATTCGGATGCGCTCGAGGTCATCGAGGCGGAACCAGATGCCGACGTGCTCGTAGAACACCGGCACGTCCTGGCACCGACCCTGTTGCTGAACCCAGCGGCGAACCTTCCACCCATAGAGCAGTGCCTTCGTCTGCAGGTCGCGCTCGGTGCGGTCGTTGCACTCGAGGCAAAGCGTCAGCCCCTCATCCACGAGCGGCATGATCTTTGATCCGCCCATGCCCACCGCACCCCGATGCTGGAACGTCAGCAGCGTGTGCGTGCCGCACGAGGCGCACTGGTTGCCGTCACGGAAGTAGACCTCCGTGCGAACATCCGACGTCGGCGCGATCACTTGCCCGCCACCTTGGCCTGCGCGTTGCGGTCGACCGACTCGGCCTTGAGGATGCGCTTCCACGCGTCCTGCTGCAGGGCCAGCTCCTCCGCGGACGGAAACCCGTCACGAGGGCGACCCTGCTTCGCGAGCGCCTGGATCTCATCCCGCGTGAAGAACACCGCTACCTGATCTGCGGCCGCGCGCGGCTCGGCTGCCTTCGTCATGCCGTCACCCCCGCACCCATGCGAGCGAACGCCTCGCGGAGCACGTCCTCACGCGACGTGCCGAAGACGACCATGTCGGGAGCGACGCGAACCATCCAGATACCGGACGGCTCCTGTCTCGGCTCACCGAGCTCGAAGGTGGACCAGTCAACCAGGCGCACAGCCCGACGGCGCGCTGCTCGAGCACGCAAGAGCTGCACGGCGCGACGAGTGACGAGCACGAGCAGAGCCAGGAGACTCAGCTGCAGGAGCGCGTGCAGGATGCCGACGACGATCATGCGAGGCACCCCCGCACGAGATCCGAGGCGCGACGAACCAGCGTCCACGCAACGGCGTGCCGCTTCCGGCGACGGTCGAGCTCGATCACGAGGACACCTCCTCGTGAGCTTCAATCCACGCCGCGCGCGAAACGGCAGCCGCGTAGCAGGGGAGGCACGGCACGGCCGTCCCCGACGGATGCTCCGAGCAGAACCCCGGCGGGGGCGAGAGTCGGACCTGACCACCGACGAGCGGGCCCGCCGGCGCATCGCGGCGCACCGCGTCGAGCACCCAGACGAGCGGGATCAACACCGCGAGCGCGAGAGCACCTCCCGCGATGTTGCCGAGAACCGCCAGAACGGCGACACCTCGGCTATTCTGCTTCGAGAGAGACATTTTGCCTTGCCTTTCGTTCAGAGCCCTCGCGAGTACCAGTCGCGGGGGCTCACTTCTTTGTGAGCTAGACCCGCTGGGCCTCTACTGGGGATGCGTCGCTTGGCGTCAGGAGCGCCGCGACGTCGCGGCGCTTGAAGCGGCGGTGGCCAGTTGGGAGCTTGGATGCCTCGAGACGGCCGTCCTCGACGTAGCGGTCGAGCGTGCGGCGACTGATGTTGAGCACATCCATCGCTTCGGCGGCGGTCAGGTTTTCATCCGCCTCAACCTGTTGAGCTTTCGTCATACCGCAGGACGCTAACACACATCCACGTCATGCTGTGCCATTTTTCTCATACGCTTGCGCGGTTGTCATCGTTTGGCATACGATGGCACACATGTCGAACGTCGCCAGCATCTTCCCGGAACCTCAACCAGTTGACGAGAGTTCTAAGCCCGTCAACCGTCGAGTAGGTATGAACGCAAGCATCATCATGCGGATGCGGCGGATCACGCAGAAGCAGATGGCTGCTGCGCTCGGCGTGACTCAGGGCGCAATGAGCCGTCGCATCAACGGCACGACCGACTGGTCACCGGACGACATGGAAAAAGCCGCCCACCTTCTGAATGTGAAGGTGGCACGGCTTTTCGAAGAGCTCCCTGAGATGGACTCGAACCATCAACCTGCCGGTTAACAGCCGGCTGCTCTGCCAATTGAGCTATCAGGGATTGGCAACTCGAAGAGAATAGCAACACCTTCGCCCGAATGCGAAATCGAGTGGCTGGCGTGTCGCGCGACCTCCGAGATCGCCTCCCGGATGGGGGCTCAGTAACCCTTGATCGGGTCCGCAACGCCGACGAACCGGCCCGTTGAGACGAACGCCTCAACGTTGCGTCGCACGCGCTCCTGGAGCAGTGGCTGCACCATCTCAGGAGTGTCAGCCGTGTGCGGCGTGACGATGAGTCGGGGTGTAGTCCACAGTGGGTGCCCGTCTGGGAGGGGCTCGGGCGACGTGACGTCGATACCCGCCCCGGCAATCCAGGACTGCTCAAGAGCGACCTGCAGCGCCTCAGGGTCGACCAGCGGCCCCCTGGCGATATTCACGAGCACGGCAGACTCCTTCATGGCACGCAAGCGTGTCTCGTTGATGAGCCCCCGCGTTTTGTCCGTCGCCGCTGCAGCCAGCACGACGACGTCGGCTCCCGGGAGCACCTCGTCGAACTTGTCGGCCGTGACGGTTCGATCTGCTCCGTCTACAGGCTGATTGCTGGCCCGAACCACAGTCGTCGTCACGCGGAAGGGACGCAGCAGGTCGAGCAGTTCAAGAGCGATACCGCCCGCCCCGACGATCACGACGTGCCTGCCGTAGAGCGAGGTGCCGGAGCTCTTTTCCCAAGTGCGGGCGGCAAGGCGCCGCGGGAACTCGCGGAGCAGCGCGAGCGTCAGGGCCAACGCGTGTTCGGCAACTGGCTCGGCGTAAGCACCCTTGGCCGAGGTGAAGACCACTCCTCGTGCGGCGTACGGCCTGAGTTTGGCGGCGAAGTTGTCGATCCCAGCGAAAGGAAGTTGAACCCAGGTGACCTGCGGGTTCGCCTCAAGCGCGTCGATGAGACCTTGCACCTTGGATGCGGAGAGGTAGACGATACCGCGCGTCTGCGGCCCGAGGTCGACAATCTGACCGCCGCTCGACCGCACCGCGTCCTCGAAGGGCTGGGCATGGCTCGCCGGCAACAGGGTCACGCCGCCGGCTTCAGGCCGCGCCTCCCCCTGGAGCAGCGTCGATTCCTCCGCCAGTCTCGCCTGGTGCTGAACCTGCCCGCTACTCGCGCTCATCCGCTGCTACTCCTTCTCGCTGCCATCTTCGTCGGTGTGGAAGCGCGCGAACTCGGCGCGCTGGGAAACGAGCTGCTCGCGCGCCGAGCGTTCGGCGTCGGCGTCGAGCCGGTCAGGGTCGGGGTCGCCGAATAGCCCGTCGGCCACAAGATCCATGGCCGCGAGCGTCTCGCGCTCCACAAGGCCAGGCAGCGGCGTGAGCGCGTACTCGCGGGCCTCGCGCATCCGCTTCAGGTAGGCGTGGTGCGGATCTGCGAGCACCTCGTCGATCGTGCCGCGCGCGAGCACGAAACCGCGGTCGAGCACCAGCACGTTCTTCGTGAGGCGCTCGATGGCGCGAAGGTCGTGGCTCAACAGGATCATGGTGCAGTTGCGCGCGACGTTGATGCGCTCGAGCAGGCTGAACAGAGCGGGTCTCGCGATGATGTCGACGCCTTGGGCAGGCTCGTCGACAACGAGGACGCTCGGTTCGACGATGAGCGCCTGGGCGAAGGCGACGCGCTGGCGCTGACCGCGGGAGAGCTCGAACGGGAACTTCCCGAGCATGCCGAGCTCCAAGTCGACGGCGTCGATGAGCATCGCGGCGGCCCGCCCGAGTCGCTTCCTGTCGAACGTGCGGTCACGCGACAGGATCGGCTCAGCGATGTTCTCTGCGACCGTCAGGTCGTTGCGGAGCTGGTCGCCCGAATCCTGAGCGAGGTAGCCGATGTCCAGGTCGATGCGACGGCGGTCGAGACGAGACGGGTGGCGCAGGTCCATGCCGACCACTTCGAGCGTGCCGCCCGTGATGAACGGCCACTCCCCTTTGCCTGGCCTGCGGCGACCGGAGAGGATGCGCCCGAGCGCAGACTTGCCCGACCCAGCGGTGCCGACAACCCCGAGGATCTCACCAGGCTCCAGCTCGAACGAGATGCCGCTCACTGCCTCGTGCTTGCGATTCGACCCGTGCTCGATGTAGGAGATCGACAGGTCGTCGGCGACGACGGCCCGCTGATGATCTGCACTGGTTGCCATGCCTGGTCTCCCCTTTTGTTCTTCGAGCCCACCGAATTGCTCGCGAAGTTCATCCTCCGCAGTTCCGAGCCCACCGTGCGAGCCTAGCCTTCGCGCAGCTCGCGCTTCTGATTCTCGATGGACATGAGCTGCTCGTTGAGCGAGCGGAACCGGTCGGGCTCCGTCCTCCCGTCAGTGCGCTGCAGCGCTCCGAGCAGCTCAGCCTTCCTGCGCAGCAGGTCACGCTCGACCAGCGAGGCGCTCAGCGAGCGCACGTAGAGATCGATCTGCTCGTCCTTGTTGCCCGCGGGAATCGACGCCATCGCCAGCTCAGTGACGAGCGTCGTGAACGCCTGCGGGACCTCCTCACCGATGCGGGTGAGCCACTCCATCGAGCCAAGAGAGTCGCGGGTCGCGACGATCCCGTCACGCACCGTCGAAAGGGAGGCGTTCGTGAAGCCGGCTGCCATGACCTGTTGGAAGCGCTCATCCGAGAGGCGACGAGGATGCTGCAGGACGGCCATGAGCGTGTCTCGTTCGAGCCGTGTGACCGGGTCGTTCGGCAAATCGCTCATGCGAACCGCGCGCACGGCCCCACCGCCGAAATCGCTGGTGTCTGGCGGGAAGTCGTAGCCCTCGCCGTCCGGGAACGGCGGCTCCTCCTCGAAGTGTCCGCGCGCGGGCGCCTGTCCCGCGGGCACACGGGAACGCTGATCAAGGACTCGTGCCTGAGGACGCCTCTCCGACTGACGCCGAGGCGCGTTCTTGCTCGTTCCACGAGCCGCACGCACGGCCTGCTCAACCTGCACAAGGTCGATGCCGAGCATCCCGGCGAGACGTCTCGAGTAGCCGGGTCGCATGGCTGGGTCGCGAATGCCGGCGACGACAGGCGCTGCCTGGCGGAGCGCCGCGACCCGCCCCTCGACCGTGTCAAGGTCGTGCCCGAGGAGCTGCTGGGAGATGACGAACTCGTACATCGGCGTGGGGTGGTCGATGAGGTCGCGCACCGCCGCGTCGCCGCGCGCAAGGCGCAGATCGCAGGGGTCGAGCCCGTCGCGGGCAACTGCAACGAAGGTCTGCGCAACGAAGCGCTGCTCTTCGGCGAACGCGCGCATCGCGGCCTTCTTGCCTGCCTCGTCAGGGTCGAAGGTGAAGATGACCTGCCCGCCAGCCGACTCGTCGTCCATGATGCGGCGCAGCACCTTGATGTGATCGACGCCGAACGAGGTGCCGCACGTCGCGACAGCAGTCTGCACCCCAGCCAAGTGGGCGGCCATGACATCCGTATAGCCCTCAACGACGACGACCTTGCGCTGCTTGGCGATCTCGCGCTTCGCGACGTCCAGCCCGTAGAGCACCTGGGCCTTGTGGTAGATCGGCGACTCGGGTGTGTTCAGGTACTTCGGCCCCTTGTCGTCGTCGTAGAGCTTCCTGGCACCGAACCCGATCGTCTGACCAGAAGTGTCGCGGATGGGCCACATCACGCGACCGCGGAACCGGTCGTAGCTCGACCCGCGCTCGTTCGTCGAGAGGAGACCGGACTCCTTGAGCTCCGGCATAGTGAAGCCCAACCCGGTGAGGTGCTTCGAAAGCGAGTCCCACCCTTGCGGGGCGTAGCCGACGCCGAACATCGCCGCGGCGTTCGGGTCGAAGCCCCGTCCACCGAGGAACTCCCGAGCTGCCTCCGCTCCTGGAGCCTGCAGCTGTTCGCGATAGTAGGTCTCCGCGGCGGTGTGCGCCTGGAGGAGCCTGAGGCGCTTCGAATGATCAGGGGCGTGCCCGCCGTCCTCGTACGTGAGCGCGAACCCGAGGCGACCGGCCAGCCGCTCGACGGCTTCCGAGAACGTGACGTGGTCGATCTTCTGCAGGAACGTGAACACGTCGCCCGATTCGCCGCAGCCGAAGCAGTGGTAGTAGCCCAGCTGCGGACGCACGTGGAAGCTCGGCGTGCGCTCGTCGTGGAACGGGCACAGCCCCTTCTTCGACCCGATCCCCGCGTTCTTGAGCGTGACGTGGTCGCTCACGATCTCAGAGATATCCGTGCGAGAGCGAACCTCTTCGATATCGCTCTTGCGGATCAGTGCCATGAAGCCACCCTAGACGGCACCTCCGACGCTGCAGCGAGCCGGTCGTGCCAGACGAGCGCCCCCTTGTCGGTGAGGTTGGCAACCTGGTCGACGACAACACGCTTGCGAGCGGTGTCGTCGTCCGCGGCACGGAAGTCTGCCGCGAATGCGGCGTCGAGGTGCTGGTCGCCTGTCTGCCAGAACATCTCGGAGAGCTCGACCAGGATCTTGCGCTGGTGCTCGTAGATGGGGCGTCTCGCGTCAAGCGACATAACGAAACCGGCAACGATGCCCTTCAGCAGGGCGATCTCGGCGCGAATCTCGCGCGGCACAACAAGAGAGGCGCGATAGCGGATAAGCGACTCACCCGGCTGCGCGGCCCAGGTCGCGGCCGTCGCGGCCTTGGCGAACCGTCCGATGAGCTGCGACGTGAGGTTCTTGAGGCCCGCCTGCGCGACCCGCGATCCGTCGTACTCCCGCATCCAGTAGGGCTGCAGCTGCAACCTGCTGAATGCCTCGTCGAGCTCGTCCTCCGAGAACTTCGAGCCCGACCAGTCGGCGGCGGCGTACAGGATAGCCGGCCTGTTTGCGAGGTCGTCGAGTTCAGGGAGCGACACGAAGGACTCCACGATGGCGTCCTCCAGGTCGTGCACGGAGTAGGCGATGTCGTCGCTCAGGTCCATGACCTGGGCTTCGATGCTCGTCTGTCCCTCTGGCGCCCCCTGCCGTACCCAGTCGAAGACCGGGCGGTCGTCGGCGTAGACGCCGAACTTGCCGGTGCCGCGCTCGGCGCCCACCTCGCGGGTCCACGGGTACTTGCAGCTCGCGTCGAGGCTCGCGCGGGTCAGATTGAGGCCGTAGTGCTGGCCATCAGGGCCGAAGACCTTCGGCTCGAGGCGGGCGACGATACGGAGCGTCTGCGCGTTGCCCTCGAACCCGCCGATGTCCTGCGCCCACTCGTTGAGCGCCTTCTCGCCGTTGTGCCCGAACGGCGGGTGGCCGAGGTCATGCGCGAGGCACGCCGTGTCCACGATGTCGGGGTCGAGCTCGAGCGTCCCGGCGATCTCGCGCCCAACCTGTGCGACCTCGAGTGAGTGCGTCAGGCGGTTTCGCGCAGCGTCAATACCCGCGGTCGGCGAAAGTACCTGCGTCTTGGCGGCTAGGCGGCGCAGCGCGCTGGAGTGGACAAGACGAGCTCGGTCGCGAGCGAAGGTCGAACGTCGCCGGTTCTCGTGGTGCTCAGGAAGGAACCGCTCCCGATCGTGGTCGCCGTACGGGCTGCGGTCGATCGGCTCGGGGGGAAGGACCACCCTCAGCCTCCCGAATGAGAAAGCTCAGCAGCGGCGATGTTCGCCTGCTGGTCCTCGTTGAGCTCACGCGACTCGAGCCAGCGATCTGGCAGCGCAGGCCGCTTGGGCGTGCCGGCGCGTCCTCGCGGGCCCTCCGCGTCGTGCCCGGGGTACGGCTGGTCGCGGTCGAGCTGCGCCAACAGCCCGTCGAGTTCTTCTAGGGTCGACATGAGCGCCAGTCCTGAGCGGACGTCGGAGCCTACCGGGTAGCCCTTCAAGTACCAGGCCATGTGCTTACGCATCTCGCGGCAGGCACGCGCCTCCTCCTCGTGGAACTCTGCGAGCAGCTCCGTGTGCCGACGAATCGCGTCCGCCACACCCCCGAGCGTGGGCTGGATGCGCGCGGAGTCGCCTCGGAACGCGGCCATGAGGTCGCCGAAGAGCCACGGACGCCCGAGGCAGCCACGACCGACCACAACGCCGTCGCATCCCGTCTGCTCCATCATCCGCAGGGCGTCCTCGCCGGCCCAGATGTCGCCGTTGCCCAGGACCGGGATGCTCGTGACCGTCTCCTTGAGCTTCCCGATTGCGTCCCAGTCTGCCTGCCCCGAGTAGAACTGCGAAGCGGTGCGCCCGTGAAGCGCAACGGCCGCAACGCCTGCACCCTCCGCGATCCGCCCGGCCTCGAGGTAGGTGAGGTGCTCATCGTCGATGCCCTTGCGCATCTTGATGGTCAGCGGAATGTCGCCCGCCGCCTCGGCAGCGCCCTCGACGATGGACCGGAAGAGCGAGGTCTTCCAGGGAAGAGCTGCCCCTCCCCCTCGCTTCGTGACCTTCGGCACAGGGCAGCCGAAGTTGAGGTCGATGTGATCTGCTCGGTCTTCCGCCACCAGCATCGTGACGGCTTCCCGCACGGTCTTCGGGTCGACGCCGTAGAGCTGGATGCTCCTGACGTCTTCCGATTCGTGGTGCTCGATAAGTCGCATCGTCACGGGGGTCCGCTCGACGAGCGCACGCGACGTGATCATCTCCGAGACGTAGAGGCCGGCACCGTACTCGCGGCAGAGACGCCGGAAGGCGGAGTTCGTGATTCCTGCCATGGGCGCGAGCACCACTGGAACGTCGAGAACCAGGGGGCCGATGCGCAGCGGCTTCGAGTCGAGTTCAGTCAAGGTCATAACCGACTAATTCTCGCAGGTCGAGGCGACTTTCGCACGCCAACCGCGGCGGGCTGGGGATGAGTCGCGCTAGGCCGGGTCAGATGGTGATCTCGAGCTGAGCCGTTGGCGTGAAGTGCAGCTCCATGGGCCCGGTGGCAGCCGCGGGCACATCGAAGACGAGATGGATGCGCGTGGCCGCATCACCAGCGAGCTGGGCCTGACTCGGCGGTCCGGCTGGCAGGTCAGTGCCGTAGGCCGTGAGTTGCTCGTGCGCGACCGTGGTCACGCCGTCGCCATCAAGCAGCTCGAAGACGCTCGGGGCGATCGCCAGCGGGGACCCGCTGCTGTTGTCGAGCAGGATTTCCATGACGCAGAACTGCCCGGATGCAGGCGCGCTACCCCCCTGCCAGTCGTGTCTCGGCAGTCCGCACTGCACCTCGCCGGCCGTCAGCTCCACGCCGTCGACCTCGACCGAGCCTCTTGCCCTCAGCTCGGTGTCAGGACCTCGCCATGACGGGGTCGCCTCGTCCGCACCGAGCGTGTCACCGCCTCGGTCAGTAGCCCGCGTTGACACCTGGACGTAGCCCAAAACGGCAAGCGCGACGCCTATCGAGGCGACGACAAGCATGCCGACCCGCCAGGAACGGCCCGCCCGCGAACTCGCGGGCGGGCGCTCAAGGCCGTCGTGCTTGCTCGGGCTCACGTCCGCGTTGCGATCAGGCTCCGAGGAGACGACCCGCGAGGTAGCCCTCGAGCTGGTCGAGCGCGACCCGCTCCTGCACCATCGAGTCACGCTCACGCACCGTCACTGCGTTGTCGTCGAGTGTGTCGAAGTCGACCGTGACGCAGAACGGCGTGCCGATCTCGTCCTGGCGACGGTACCGGCGGCCGATCTGGCCCGCATCGTCCACGTCGATGTTCCAGTGCTTGCGCAGCTTGTCGCCAAGCTCGCGTGCGACCGGGCTGAGGCGCTCGTCGCGGCTCAGAGGCAGCACGGCGACCTTGATGGGCGCAAGGCGCGGGTCGAGGCGAAGCACCGTGCGGATATCAACGCCGCCCTTCGCGTTCGGAGCCTCTTCCTCGACGTAGGAGTCGACGAGGAACGCCATCATGGAGCGCGTCAGGCCGAAGCTCGGCTCGATCACGAACGGCGTGTAGCGCTCGCCAGAGGCCTGGTCGAAGTAGTTGAGACCAGTGCCGGAAGCCGTCGAGTGCGACGTGAGGTCGTAGTCCGTTCGGTTCGCGACGCCCATCAGCTCGCCCCAACCGGTTCCCTTGAAGCCGAACTGGTACTCGAAGTCGATCGTGCCGGCCGAGTAGTGCGCGCGCTCCTCTTTGGGGACGTCGAAGCGACGCATGTTGTCCGGGTTGAGACCGAGATCGGTGAACCAGGTCCAGCACGCCTCGACCCAGTCCTCGAACCACTTCTGGGCCTCGTCTGGATGCACGAAGAACTCGATCTCCATCTGCTCGAACTCGCGAGTGCGGAAGATGAAGTTGCCTGGAGTGATCTCGTTGCGGAACGCCTTGCCGACCTGCCCGATGCCGAACGGCGGCTTCTTACGCGACGTCGTGAGGACGTTGTTGAAGTTCACGAAAATACCCTGAGCGGTCTCAGGGCGCATGTAGTGCAGGCCAGCCTCGTTGTCGACCGGACCGAGATAGGTCTTGACCAGGCCGGAGAACAGCTGCGGTTCGGTCCACTGACCCTTGGTGCCGCAGTCGGGGCACACGATCTCCGACATGCCCTCAGGAGCGCGGTTCTTCTTCGCCTCGAACGCCTCGATGAGGTGGTCCTGACGATGGCGCTTGTGGCAGCTGAGGCATTCGACCAGTGGGTCGGTAAAGGTCGCGACGTGGCCGGAGGCCTCCCAGACCGCCTTGGGCAGGATGATCGACGAGTCGAGCCCCACCATGTCGGCGCGTCCCCGGACGAACGTCTGCCACCACTGCTTCTTGATGTTCTCCTTGAGCTCAACACCGAGGGGGCCGTAGTCCCACGAGGCGCGGGTGCCTCCGTAGATCTCGCCCGCCTGGAAGACGAAGCCGCGTCGCTTCGCGAGAGCGATGACCTTATCGAGCGTGGATTGCACCATTAAGAAAAACTCCTGCTGAGGGTGTCGAAGGCGAACCCAGGGTCGTGCTCGCCGCAAGTCGCCAGTCTAGTCAGCCGTCGCCCTCGTGGCTGGCTCATGGCCGAAGGCGCGCCTGGCAAGTTATCCACAGAATCCGGACCGCGCCGCATCAGCGAGTACTCGATCTGCAACCATGACGCGAATCACCCCAACACTCGAATGACGTAGTCCCCCAGGACGTCGGTCATCCGAAGGACACTCAGTGACGCACCACTCAAGCCGAGACGCGAATCAGTCGCAGCAGCCAGGGCAACAACCGTCAACGCGTGGTGAGGACTGCACTCCTCCCGCTCCAGCTTCCGAACAGGCGCCGATGCCTGGCCCTTCGGCCCATCCCGGCGACGCGGCGCAAACACAATCGGTAACTCGTCCTTCCCCGGTCGACACGAGCTTGATCAGGACAAGCGCCCTTCACGCCGGGATCGCGGCGGGTGCCAGCTTCATGAGTGGGGCAGCCCTGCTCGCGGCGGTCGTGATTCTCATGAATGCCGGCGCGTCTGACGCGTCATCGCTCTCCACGAGCGGCACCGAAATCTCCGAAGTGCTCTGGCAGTTCTTCCTGGTGCTGACGGCGCTTCCCTTCAGCGGGCAGCTTCACGCAGGTTTCGAGACGGTCGGAGGGTTCTTCACTACCGGCGACCAGGGTTTCAGGCTTGGTGTGTGGCCGCTCGCCTCTCTGGCGCTTGTTGCGATCTCGAGTTTTGTGGCCGCGTACATCCTCGAGCGGCGCACCCCACTGCAGACCCGCGCACGCCGTGCCGGTGCCGCCGCGGCGGCAGCCGGAGCCTTCACGCTTCTCATGGTGGTCGTAGCGATCCCCGGGATGCGCATCGATTCGATGGGGTCCGTCTTCACGGTTTCGGCGCTGACTCCGTCGCTCGCGCTCGTCGCATTCACGGTGGTCTTCGCAAGTGGCTGGCTGGGGCGCTCCCGAGTTCCCGGTAGGGAGACGCCGAACGGCATGACGCCTTCGCACTCCTCGCCGACAACAAGGGGCCTCGCCAGCTTGTTCACGGAGTTCGGTATCTACACCGGCTGCCTCGCTGTGGCGGGTTCTCTCCTCGGCGTGATCGCCCTTGTTGTGCTCTTCGTCCAATCGGGAAGCCAGGGGGCAATGCTCCCCGCGCTGCTGGCATCCGCACCCCATCTCGCTCTAACAGCCCTCGTTCTTGGACATCTCGGCGCCATCACCATCAACGTCCCATATGTCGCCAGCGAGGCCATCTCCGTCTTCTCGCCTGAGCTCCCCTTCGCCTGGCTCGCACTGCTGCCGATTGTGCTGAGCTCGCTGGGTGCGTCCCTCATCATCGGAGTCGGCCGGTCGCCGACGCGGTTCCCGCAATGGTCGAGAATCTGGCGACTCCCCGCTCTTGTCCTGCTCCTGTGGGTCCTGACCTCCTCACTGTTTATGCCCATCACGTTGCACGGATCAGCTTCGGTCCTCGGTCTGTCTGTCGGCGATGTCGGGTTCGGAGTCCGACCGGCCTTCTGGACCCCCGCGCTCTTTGCGCTCTGGGCCATCGCGGTCGAACTCGGAGCCTGGATCCTGCCAGGACACCTTGCAGTCCTCTCGCCAAGAGTCCACGCCAGCGCAGTCCGAATCCGCGCTCGCATCGGCTCCGTCGAGAAAGTCGAGCGCCTGACCTGGGGAGTACACAGCACCGCAACGCGCCCGTATCTTCAGCCGGCTCAGCCGGCTCAACCGTCTCAGCCGTCCCAGCCGTCTCAGCCCCCAGCGGCCGAGGCTCGACGGCTGAGCTCCCAGGCGAAGAAGCGTCTCAGGCTTGCGGGCATCATGACCGTGATCGCAGTCCTTGTCGTCACCGGCGCGGCCATCGCCGTCACGACAGTGAACACGCAGCGAGGCGCGGTGGCTCAGGCACGCGAGTACCTGGACGCCATCGCCGCTGGGCAGGCGAGCCGCGCGAACGAGCTTGTCGATCCGAACATGGAGACCTCACAGCGTGGCTACGTCAGCGACGAGATGCTTGCCTCCGCCACCGAACGCATCACCGTCCTGGACGTCACCGAGACGGAGCTGAGCCCAGCAGATTCGGATGCCAACTGGTTCGGTGCCGCCGTCGAGCCGACGGCCGCGACGGGACGCCAGACGCAGAATGTGCAGGTCACCTACCGGCTCGGGGGCCTCACAGAGACGGCCGTGCTGGTTGCGGAGCGCGTCGAGAACGAACTGCTGGTGCTCGAGAGATGGCAGATCATCACACCGCTCGTCTTCGAGTCAGCCGCAGGCAGCAGCCATGCCTTCGATATGACAATCGGCTCGGTGCCTGTCACCCCCGGGCGCGTCGAGTCCTCCACTTGGGAGGGCAACCAGCCCGTCAGCTGGGTTCCGTTCACCGCCTACCCTGGCATCTACCCGGTCGCCGGGTCTGAGTCGGAGTTCTATTCGGTGTCGACCGAGCCGGTGCGGGTCGGCCAGCCGGTCGAGGAGACCGTGCCGGACCGCAACGTCGTCTACACGCCGACTGAGGCACTGGAAACAGCCGTCGAAACAGCCGTCACGCAGAAGATCGACGAATGCGCCGCATCGACCGCGGCATCAACTGACGGTTGCCCTTTCGGCACGTACGTCTCCACCCCGAACACAGCCGTGTCCTGGTCGGTGGCCAGCTACCCGACAGTGTCGATGAGCACGACGTCGAACACCTTCGAAGTCGAGGACGGGATGGCGAGCTACGAGTACTCGGGGAACCGCGGCCGGGCCATCACCGGTTCAGACACGATCTGGGGCACCGGCTCGTTCACGGTCGACGGAGACGTCGTCACCGTCGAGTTCCGCTGACGCGAGGGTCGGTAGCGAACCCGGCGACGAGCTACTTGACGTCGTCGGGGGCCGCGCCAGCGAGCCCGGTGGGCGCGTCCACTGCCCCGCCGAATCGGCGGTCACGCCCCGCATAGCGCTCGACCGCCTCCCACAGGTCGGTGCGCGAGAAATCCGGCCAGAGCGTATCGAGGAAGCACATCTCCGCGTAAGCCGCCTGCCAGAGCAGGAAATTGCTCGTGCGCTGCTCGCCGCTCGACCGCACAAAGAGGTCGACGTCTGGCATCTCCGGGTCGTAGAGGTGCCTGGCGATCGTCTGCTCGGTGACGCGCTCTGGGCGGAGCCTGCCTGCGCGCACTTCCTCGGCGATGCTCTTCACGGCATCCGCGATCTCGAGGCGTCCCCCGTAATTCACGCACATCGTGAGCGTCATCCTCGTGTTGTCCTTCGTCAGGCGCTCAGCCAGCTGCAGGTCCTTGATCACTGACTTCCACAGGCGCGGTTCACGGCCGGCCCAGCGGATGCGCACTCCCCAGTCGTTCAGCTGGTCGCGTTGCCTGTGCAGCACGTCCCGGTTGAAACCCATGAGGAAGCGCACCTCCTCAGGCGAGCGCTTCCAGTTCTCCGTCGAGAAGGCGTAGGCGCTGAGGTGCTTTACACCGATCTGAAGTGCACCGGCGACGACGTCGAGCAGCGCAGCTTCGCCTGCTCTGTGGCCCTCGATCCTCGGGAGTCCTCGCTGGTTCGCCCACCTCCCGTTGCCGTCCATGACGACGGCGACGTGCGACGGGATCTCCGACGCCTCGAACTCCGGCGGGTAGACGCCCGTCCAGTCGACCGGTTTGAATTCCTGCGCCTGCCTGCTGCGGCTCATGCCTTCTCCTCACTGCCGGGCTCCGCGCCCTGTTCACTCACCGATGCACTCGTCCTGGCCGGTTCCAGCCTGCCAAGCAGGCGATCGTGCTCGAGGACCTGCATGGACCGGAGCTTCTTGTCGAGGTACTGCTGGGAGTACGCCGAGACGATACCGCTCGCCCGTGCCCTTGGTGCCGCTTCGATGGCGTCGAGCGTCTCCCAGTCGCCCGAGAGAAGCGCCCGCACCGCTTCTAAGGTCTCGGCGTCCACTCTCATCACCCCAGCTGGAGTACACCGCGCACAGACGACTCCCCCGAGCTGCACGCTGAAGCGCTCGTGAGGGCCTGGTGCCCCGCACCGCGCGCAGTCGTCGAGAGCGGGCGCCCAGCCTGCCAGCGAGAGCGAGCGGAGCAGGTACGAGTCGAGGATGTCCTGAGGCACGCGCGTGCCGAGCGTGAGCGCGCGGAGGGCCCCGATGACCAGCGTGTACTGCTTGGGCGAGGGCTCCGCCTCAGCGATCCGCTCGGCCGCTTCGACGATCACGGACGCCGTCGAGTACCTCGAGTAATCCTCAACCAGGTCGCGCCCGTACGCTGCCAGCGTGACGGCTTGCGTGACGGTGTCGAGGCTGCGGCCGGCGTAGCACTGCACGTCGATGACCATGAAGGGCTCAAGCCTGGCACCGAACTTGGACGAGGTGCGTCGCACTCCGCGAGCCACGGCCCGCACCTTGCCACGTTCCTTGCCAAGCAGCGTCACGATACGGTCGGCTTCGCCAAGGCGTTGAGTGCGAAGGACAACCGCCTCGTCACGATAGGTGGGCATCCACCAAGTATGGACCTCCAAGCATCCGGAGCCGTGAACGACGCGTGACCCGGCAGATCACGGCGCTGTGCGAGCATTGGGATCATGGATTCGCCCGCCACGACGCTCCCCCTCTGGCTGGACCTGACCGCCATCGCGATCGGCGCGGTCACGGCGGCTATGGTCGCCGAGCAGTTCCGTGACAAGAAGCTCGACTGGCTCGGCGTCGTGATCATCGGCATCACCGTTGGGCTCGGCGGAGGCATCATCCGCGACCTGCTCCTCGGCATCCGCCCGGTCAGCATGGAGACCGAGTGGTTCCTCTTCACCGCCGGAGCTTCGGCGCTCGGCGGGATGCTCCTTCAGCGCCTGCTCCGCCGAATGGACGGCCTCGTCTCGGTGCTTGACGCCGCCGCCCTCGGATTCTTCTGCGCGGTCGGCACCCTCAAAGCCATGAACTTCGAGCTCCCCATCCTGCCGACACTCCTCGTCGGCACGGTGACGGCGGCCGGCGGCGGGGTCGTGCGCGACATGCTCCTTGGGATGCCCGTCGGGATCCTGTTCGTCGGCTCCCTGTACGCCATAGCCGCGACGGCTGGCAGCGCAGCGTTTGTGCTTGCCGACTACTTCGGGGTCTCCCAGATCATCGGCATCGTGATCTGCGTTGCGGTGACGTTCGCGGTCCGCATGGCCAGCGTGTGGTTCGGGCTCAGCCTCCCCGAGCAGATAGCCCTGAGGATGCCCCGCTTCCGACGATCCGCCCGCACGGGCAAGCAGGAGCGTGAGCAGCCCTTCACGGATCAGGAGATCCTTGAGGCGTCCGGCTTCCACGCCCTCGACACACGTCCCATCGCCGTGCTCGAAGAGAAGCGAGCGAACCTGGAACAGAAGAGGACGGGCGACCCGAGACCGGAGTGACCGGTCGGGCGCCCGCCCTCATCCTTCGTACGGACGGTTGACGTCGAACGTGCCTAGGCGACCGTCGTCAGCTGTGCATCCAGCTCGGCTTCGGTCTGCCCACGCAGCGCGCGGTTGACGCCGGAGACAATGGCCTTGAGCGATGCCGTCGAGATGTCACTGTCGATACCGACGCCCCACAGGCGCACGCCTGCCACGTCGAGCTCGATGTAGGCCGCCGCGCGCGCGTCGCCGCCAACGGAGAGCGCGTGCTCCACGTAGTCGAGCAGCTCGACCTGGAGGCCCTGCTCGCCCAGTAGCTTCATGAACGCGTCGAGCGGACCGTTGCCCTTCGAAGCATGCTCCGCGACGGCCGTCCCGTCGCGCAGCGAGACGCTGAGGTCGACGGCTCCGTCGAGGGCTGAGCTGGTTGCTGTACGGAACAGCTCGAAGCGGCCCCACTTGTGCTGCTCACTCTCGGCAGGCAGGTACTCGTCGTTGAAGATCCGCCAGATCGCGTCGGTCGAGACCTCGCCACCCTCGGAGTCGGTCTTGTTCTGCACGACGCCGGAGAACTCGATCTGCAGGCGACGCGGCAGGTCCAGGTTGTGGTGCTCCTTCAGCAGGTACGCGACGCCGCCCTTGCCCGACTGCGAGTTGACACGGATGACCGCCTCGTAGCTTCGGCCGAGGTCGCGCGGGTCCACGGGCAGGTACGGGACTTCCCAGGTCAGCTCGTCGACGGAGACACCGAGCGCTTCGGCCTTCGCGGCCATGGCCTCGAAGCCCTTCTTGATGGCGTCCTGGTGCGAACCGGAGAAGGCCGTGTAGACCAGGTCTCCGCCCCACGGCGCACGCTCTCCGACCGGCAGCTGCGTGCAGTACTCAACCGTGCGGCGGATGCCGTCGATGTCCGAGAAGTCGATCTGCGGGTCGATGCCCTGCGTGAACATGTTGACGCCGAGTGTCACCAGGTCGACGTTGCCAGTGCGCTCGCCGTTGCCGAAGAGGCACCCTTCGATGCGGTCTGCGCCAGCCAGGTATCCCAGCTCGGCAGCAGCGACGCCGGTGCCGCGGTCGTTGTGCGGGTGCAGCGAGATGACGACACTTTCGCGGCGCGTCAGGTTGCGGTGCATCCACTCGATCGAGTCCGCGTAGATGTTCGGCGTCGACATCTCGACGGTCGCGGGCAGGTTGATGATGACGGGCCGCTCTGGGGTGGCATCGAAACCCTCGATGACCTGGTTGCAGATGTCGACGGCGAAGTCGAGTTCCGTGCCCGTGTAGCTCTCCGGGGAGTACTCGTAGAAGATCTGCGTGTCTGGCACGACCGCCTCAGCCTCGCGGCACAGGCGCACTCCCTCGAGCGCGATATCGATGATGCCCTGGCGGTCCTTGCGGAAGACGACTTCGCGCTGCAGGACGCTCGTCGAGTTGTAGAGGTGCACGATCGCCCTCTTCGCCCCCTTCAGGGACTCGAAGGTGCGTGTGATGAGGTGCCCACGAGCCTGCGTCAGCACCTGGATCGTCACGTCGTCCGGGATGACGTCCTCTTCGATGAGCGAACGCACGAAGTCGAAGTCCGTCTGGCTTGCAGACGGGAAGCCGACCTCGATCTCCTTGTAGCCCATGCGGACCAGTAGATCGAAGAGCGCTCGCTTGCGCTCAGGGGACATGGGATCGATCAGGGCCTGGTTCCCGTCGCGCAGGTCGACGGCGCACCAGCGTGGTGCCCGTTCGATGCGTTTTGACGGCCAGGTGCGGTCCGGCAGTTCCACGGTGATTTGCTCGTGGTGCGGGATGTAGCGGTGCGCTGGCATGGACGACGGCTGCTGCATGTTCTTCATTTTTGGCTCCGAGATTGGCTTCGAGACGTGCTAAGCCGACAGCAGACTCCGCGGCGAGGGGGGCTTAGAGCGAAGCCTCGCCGCGGCAGCGAAGAAGGTGGGTGCCGAACAGCATGGTCACAGCGTAACACCGAGGCGCGGGTTCACTTGCTCGGTCAGTTCAGCCCGTGTTCATAGGCGAAGACGACGAGCTGCACGCGGTCTCGCAAGCCGAGTTTCGCGAGCACGCGGGAGATGTGGGTCTTCACCGTCGCCTCGCTCAGAAACTCCTGACGGGCGATCTCGCCGTTCGACAGACCACGCGAAGCGAGTGCGAACATCTCCCGCTCGCGTTCCGTGAGGGTCGTGAATCGCTCCGGGACGGCCCGCGTTGCAGGCACAGCGGCCGAGTACCTCCTGATGAGGTCCGCCGTGGCCTGGGCGGCGAAGACCTCGGCGCCGGTGGCTACCGTGCGCACTGCCGCCAAGAGGAACTCTGGGTCGGCATCCTTCAGCAGGAAACCACTGGCCCCCGCACCGACGGCCTTCGCAACAGCCTCGTCAAGATCGAAGGTCGTCAGCACCAGGATTCGCGTAGCGGAGCCGCTCGCGACGATCTGCTTCGTGGACTCCAGGCCGTCTTGGCCAGGCATGCGCACATCCATGAGCATCACGTCCGGCTTCAACGCCTTCGCGAGTGAGACCGCGGCGACACCGTCGCTGGCTTCCCCGATGAAGCGCATGTCATCCTGGCTGTCGATGAGCATCCGGATTCCGCTGCGGAACAGCGGCTGGTCGTCGACGAGCGCGACGGTGATCTGACTGCTGGTCACAGTGCTTGCCTCTCGGTTGTCGTGCGAGCGGGTTCGCCCGTGTGCTCTTCAGTGGTGGTCGGCTGCGCTGAGGCGAGCGGCAGCCACGCATGGACGCGGAACTGCCCACCGAGTCTCTCAGCCTGCACGTTACCCCCAGCTATCCCGATGCGCTCCGCCATTCCGATCAGGCCGTGTCCGCTCTCGCCGCGTGCCCGGGGCGGATCGGCGACGGCGTTCACGATCGTGACCTCGAACACCTGCCCCCAGTTCAGCCGAACGACAACCTGCTGCGTCGCGTCACCGTGTTTGAGGACGTTCGTGAGGGATTCCTGCACCAACCGGAACACTGCACCCTGGGCCTGCGTCGTCAGCGCTCGAGGCTCGCCTTTCGTCTCGAGCTGCAGATCGAGCCCGGCAGCGCGCATCCGCGAGTACAGGGCAGGCAGCTCCTCGAGGCCCGGCTCCGGCCCGGCCTCCTGGCTGTGGCGCAGCTGCCCCAGGAGTCCTCGCACGTCGACAAGCGCGCTCCGAGCCGTCGACGAGATCGTCACGAGTGCGGCCTCCGCTGTCTCCGGGCTGCTCTTCATGGCGTACCTGGCACCGTCAGCCTGGGCGACGACGACGGCAAGCGAATGCGCGACCACGTCGTGCATGTCGCGAGCGATCTGAGTTCGCTCCTGCTCCGCCGTCAACTGCTCCTTCGCGCGGAAGCGCTCGAGCTCGACGATCGCCGCCCGGTTCTTGACCTCCTGCGCGCGCAGATGCATGCGGCGCAGCAGGCCGGCCAACCAGGCCACGACACCCGCGCCCACGAACAGGAGCCAGATGAGTGCCGCCACAACGAAGAACTCGTCCCGGCTTCCCTCGACGTTCGAGGCGATCGCGTCCCAGCTGAAGCTGCTCGGGTTCCAGTGCGGGATGAGGGCGACGGTGACCGTCGGCGCAACAATGCCGTACAGCCCCGAGGTGACAAGCAGGGCCCGGTTTCCATAGGCGACCGCCGCGTAGATGCTGAGATAGATCGCCACATCCTGCGGATGCGGCCCGAAGGCGAAGATCGACTTCAGCAGGGCCGCGAGGACGACGATGAGGAAGCTCGGCCACGGCGCGTAGCGACGGATGATGATGGCGACCGTGAAGAGCACCCATGAGGGCAGGAGCAGCCAGGTCAGCGTCGTCGCATCGTCAGCGTTGTAGTCGAGCGGCAGCCCGAACGTTATCGCGAAGAGCAGGCCGAGGATGATGTCTGTCACCCACTGGAGCCACGTCAGCCGATAGGTGTGGTTTCGCCGGAGGCTGGCGACGCCCACGAGGAACGTTCCCCGAGGCCCCCGTGCACCCCCGGGGAGGTGAGTCTGGCCCAGCTCAGAAGCCGAGACGTCCGAGCTGCTTCGGGTCACGCTGCCACTCCTTCGCCACCTTCACGCGGATCGAGACGATGACTCGTCCCTCCGTGATCTGCGAGATCTCTCGCTGCGCCCGCTCGCGGATGCGCTTCAGCCGCTCTCCGCCTCGGCCGATGATGATGCCCTTCTGGCTGTCCCGTTCGACGACGATGTTGACGTAGAGCTCGCGTGTCACGCCGTCGTCGCGTGTCACGACCTCCTCGACGGTGACGGCAATCGAGTGCGGGAGCTCGTCGTGGACGCCCTCGAGCGCAGCCTCGCGGACAAGCTCTGCCGCGCGCTGCTCGAACGATTCCTCGGTCTTCATATCGCTCGGGTAGAGCTGCTCTGACTCGGGGAGGAGCCCGAGGATGATCCCTGTCAGCGTGTCGAGCTGAATGTCCTCAGCGGCGGAGACGGGGATGATGTCGTCCCACTCGCGGAGCCCCTGCACGTCGACGAGGCGCGATGCGAGCACGTCGCGGCTCACGGTCTCCGCCTTCGTCACGATGGCGATCTTGCGGGCCTTGGGCGCCTCCTCGAGCTGCTCATTGATGAAGCGGTCTCCAGGGCCGACCGGCTCGTTCGCAGGCACGCAGAACCCGATGACGTCGACCTCGGCCAGCGTCGCGTGCACAACGTCGTTGAGGCGCTCGCCGAGCAGCGTACGGGGACGGTGCATTCCAGGTGTGTCGACGATGATGATCTGCCCGTCTTCGCGGTGCACGATGCCTCGCACCGCACGACGGGTCGTCTGTGGCTTGTCTGAGATGATCGCGATCTTCTCGCCGACAAGCGCGTTTGTCAGGGTCGACTTGCCCACGTTGGGGCGACCAACGAAGGTCACGAATCCTGCTCGGTAGTTCGTCATGCTTCGATTCCTGACTCTTGAAGTGGTTCCAGGCGACGCGCCAGGACGGTGAGGATGCGCTTGCGAGGGCCGACTCTCTCTGCGACGAGCTCGATGCCGTCAACAACCGCCCTGTCCCCGCGCTCGGGGATCTTGGACAGTGATTTCGCGAGCAGGCCGCCCACGGAATCGACGTCGTCGAACTCGAGCTCGATGTCGAACAGATCGCCGAGTTCGCCGGTCGCGAGGCGAGACGACACCCGGTACCTTCCGTCGAGCAGCTTTCGCGGCTCGTCGTTCGGTCGATCGTACTCGTCGCTGATCTCGCCGACGAGCTCCTCGATGAGGTCCTCGAGGGTTACGAGGCCCGCGATACCGCCGTACTCGTCGACAACCATAGCTAGGTGGGTTGCTGACGCCTGCATGCGTCGTAGCAGCAGGTCGGCTCTGAGCGACTCCGGCACGAAGTCAGCTGGCCGCGCCAGCTCGACGGCTGGCTTGGGCTCCTGCGCGTCGTGCAGCGAGTGGCGGACGAGGTCCTTGAGGTAGAGCACCCCGAGGATGTCGTCGCTGTCGCGGCCGATGACGGGAGCTCGCGAGATCCCGGTCTCGAGGAACTGCTCGAGCGCATCCCGAACGCCCTCGTCGCCGTCGACCGTGACCATATCCGTCCTGGCGACCATGACCTCACGCACGAGCCTGTCGGAGAACTCGAATACGGAGTGGATGAGCTCGCGATCCCCGTGCTCGAGAACCTTGAGCTCGGCGGCCTCGTCGACCATGTTGAGCAGCTCCTCCTCGCTCGAGACGGAGCCGAGGCGCTGCGGGCGGCCTGGCGTCACGCGGTCACCGAGCACGACCAGCAGGTCCGCGACCGGACCGATGACAAGCCTGACGGCACGAGCGATGGGCGCCGCGAAGCTCATGACCTGCTGAGGGTGCGCGCGTGCGACGCTTCGGGGGCTCGTGCCGGCGATGATGAACGAGACCAGGATCATGATGGCCACGGACACCAGGAACGCCTGCCACTTGACGTCGAACAGATCGGTCAGAATGAGCGTGACAAGGACCGCCGACATGCTCTCGAAGAGCACACGCGCGAAGGTCAGGGCGTTGCTGTGCGCGCCGGGGTCGGCGGCGATCGCCTCTATCGAGCGCCGCGCGCGACTCTCGGCCGCGATCTGCTCGAGCTCTGGGCGGGAAAGACGCGCGATGACCGCTTCTGTCGCGGCGAGCAACCCGCTCATCGCCACCATCAAGACGATGGCGGCGACAAGCAGAGCTGCCGTCATCTGGCGCGCTTCCTCTCCTGAAGGTGGAAGCCGACGAGGATGTCGCGCTGGAGTCCGAACATCTGCTTCTCCTCTTCTGGCTCAGCGTGGTCGAAGCCGAGGAGGTGCAGGACGCCGTGCGTTGTGAGCAGCAGCAGCTCGTCCATCATGGAGTGGCCAGCGGCCTTCGCCTGGTCGGTTGCCACCTGCGGGCAGAGCACGATATCGCCGAGCAATCCGGGAGGCGTCTGCCTGTCGACATTGCCCGGCCTGAGCTCGTCCATCGGGAAGCTCAGCACGTCGGTCGGTCCCGGCTCCCCCATCCACTGCACGTGCAGCTCCTCCATGGGGCCCACCTCGACGAGCACGATCGCGAGCTCCGACTCGGCGTGCACGTGCAACTGGTCGAGCGCGTACGCCGCTACGCGCTGCAGGGCTCCCTCGTCGACCTCGTAGCTCGCCTCGTTGTTGACCTCGATGCTCATCGGCTTGCGTTCCTGTCCTGGCGACGGTGATCGTCCGCCTGCTTCTTCTGGTCGTACTCGGTGTAGGCGTCGACAATGCGCGCCACCAGTGTGTGCCTGACGACGTCGTCGCTCGTCAGGTGAGAGAAATGCACCTCGTCGATGCCGCCGAGCACGTGCGTGACGAGCTTCAGCCCAGAGGCGCCCATGGGCAGGTCGAGCTGCGTGATGTCACCCGTCACGACCATCTTCGAGCCGAAGCCGAGCCTCGTGAGGAACATCTTCATCTGCTCTGGGGTCGTGTTCTGCGCTTCGTCGAGTACAACAAACGCATCGTTGAGCGTGCGCCCGCGCATGTACGCAAGCGGCGCGACCTCGATCGTGCCACTCGCCATGAGCTTGACGACCACCTCGGGGTCGAGCATCTCGTTGAGCGCGTCGAACAGTGGCCGCAGGTACGGGTCAATCTTGTCGTTGAGCGTTCCCGGCAGGTAGCCGAGCCGCTCGCCTGCCTCGACGGCGGGGCGCGTCAGGATGATCCGCGTGACTTCCCTGCGCTGCAAGGCCTGCACTGCCTTCGCCATCGCGAGGTAGGTCTTACCGGTGCCGGCAGGACCGATGCCGAAGACAATGGTGTTGTCGTCGATCGCATCCACGTACTGCTTCTGGCCGAGCGTCTTCGGGCGGATGATCTTCCCGCGGGACTGCACGATCGCCTGGCCGAGCACGTCGGTCGGGGTCTCCTCACCGCGGTCGATGAGGCGCTGCGAGCGCTCGACCTGAGCCGGTTCGAGGTCGACGCCGCTTCTGGCCATCGCCGTGATCTCGCGGAGCAGCGCCTCTGCAGCCGCGACGTCGCTCCGCTGCCCGCTGAACGTGATCTCGTTGCCTCGGGCCAGTACCCGGACGCGCGGGTGCTCTCGCTCCACTGACTTGAGCAGGCGGTCGCCGGGGCCGAGAAGACGCACCATGGCGACGCCCTCGACCGTCGTGGTCTGCTCTACGAAGTCGCCATCGGCCCCTGCGTGCTCGGGGGCGCCTGGCGCTGAACTGTCTTGACTAGGCAAGGGATCCTTCCGAGAGTCCTCCGCCGAGGACGTGGGCGTGTACGTGGAAGACGGTCTGGCCCGCAGCCGCTCCCGAGTTGAATATGAGACGGAACTCGCTGTCCGTGTGCTGGTCGGCGAGGCCCTGCGCGACGGCGATGACCTCGGCAAGAAGCTCGGGGTCCCCGGCAGCCAGCTGCGCGACGTTCGCGTAGGCCTCGGTCTTGGGCACCACGAGGAGATGCACCGGTGCCTTCGGGCTGATGTCCTTGAACGCGATGACCCGGTCGGACTCGAACACGATGTCAGCTGGGATCTCGCGGTTGATGATGCGCGTGAAGATGGACGGCTCTGAACTCGACATGCACCCAGCCTACGACTCGGTGCCGTCGCGGAACCGCGAGTCCCACGAGCCGCTGAGCGCGAGGATCGCGGCGATTGCCGCTGGTGCGGCACTCGAAGTCCGGAGGACAGAAGCGCCGAGATGCACGCGCCTCGCGCCTGCGGCCTCGAACTGTTCGAACTCGCTGTCGTCGATCCCGCCCTCCGGACCGACGACAAGCGTGATCCTGCCAGCGTTTCGCACCAGACCAGCGTCAAGCGCGTGCCTCAGGGACGTGTCGCCAAGCGGGTCGAGCACCAGCATCTGGCCGTCCGCGGCGAGCTGTGCGACCTGAGCGGTCGAGTGCAGCGGAGCCACCTCAGGGACCCACGCTGACAGGCTCTGCTTGCTCGCTTCCCTGGCCACTGACGCCCAGCGCTCCCGACCCCTGTCGGCCTTCTGGTCCCAACGGCTCACGCTCCGCTTCGCCTGCCACGGCACGAAAGCTGCGGCGCCGAGCTCGGTCGCGACTTGCACGGCGAGGTCGTCCCGCCCGCCCTTGGCAAGAGCCTGGACGACGGTGACCCTGGGTTCCGGCTCCGCCAGACGCCTGGCATCGTGGACGTTCAGGACGGCACGATCGCGCTCGAGGACAACAAGCTCACCGTCGACGACGAACCCTCGCCCGTTGCCGAGCTGCACCCGCTCGCCGACCCGTATACGGGCGACGCCCATGTGCTTGGCTTCCCCGCCGTGAATCTCAGCGACGTCGCCAGCGCGAAGCCCCTCATCGAGGTCCTCAGCGAGGTAGAGCCACGCCACGTCAGCGACCGAATCGGTCGCGGAGCTTGGAGAACATGCCCTGCTTCTCACGCGCGAGGCGAGGAGCCTCGTGGCGGTGACGCGAAGCGAACTCCTCGATCAGCTTCCGCGACTTGCCGTCGAGCTTGGCGGGGGTCACGACCTGCACCGCGATGTCGAGGTCGCCGCGATGCGTCGAGCGCAGCCGGGTGATGCCGCGACCACGAACCGTGAGTACCTCCCCAGACTGGACGCCGGCGGGGATCTGCAGGTCGACGTCGCCGTCGAGTGCGCCGACGGTCGTCGACGTACCGAGGATCGCGTCGGCCATCGACACCTCGATGATGCACTGGAGGTCGTCGCCGTCGCGGGAGAAGACCTCGTGCGGACGGACACGAATCTCGAGGTAGAGGTCGCCGTTGGCTCCGCCTGCTGGGCCCGCTTCGCCGCGGCCTGGCAGGTGGATTCGCAGGCCGGAGTCGACACCGGACGGGATGTCGACGGGGATGCTGACGTTGGCGCGGACCCGCCCCTGACCGTGGCAGGTGTCGCACGGGTGCTCGATGACGGTGCCGTAGCCGCGGCACTGCGCGCACGGCTGGTTCGTGACGACCATGCCGAGGATCGAGCGGACCTGACGCTGCACCGAACCCGCGCCGCCGCAGGCCGAGCAGGTCGACGGCGACGTGCCTGGAGCGCAGCACGTGCCCTGGCAGTTCTCGCAGGCGATGGCCGTGGTGACCTCGAGATCGCGGTGGGTGCCGAACATGACCTCGTCGAGATCCAGTTCGACGCGCACGAGCGCGTCCTGGCCGCGCTCAGCGCGCGAGCGGGGGCCACGGGAACCCTGTTGACCGAAGAACGTCTCGAAGATGTCGCCGAAGCCACCGAACGACTGCCCGTCCGGTCCGCCCTGGTCGTACTGCCTCCGGCGCTCAGGGTCGATAAGCGTGTCGTAGGCGTGCGTGACGGACTTGAAGCGCTCTGCCGCGTCCTCGGAGGGGTTGACGTCCGGGTGCAGCTGGCGTGCCAGCTTGCGGTAGGCCTTCTTGATCTCGTCCTGGGAAGCCTCGCGGCTCACGCCGAGCACGTCGTAGTGGTCTGCCAAGAGTGGCGACTCCTTCTTTGCATCTGTGTAATGTCGCGCCTGTAGTCCCAGGCGCTGGGTGCAACCGCCGGCTAGCCGGACGGTGTCGGTCAGTCGTCCAGGTGTCTGTCGTCGAGGACGCGCGACAGGTAACTCGCAACGACCCGGACGGCCTGGATATTCCTCGGATAGTCCATTCTCGTCGGTCCGACGACGCCGAGGCGCGCATCGCTACCTGAGCTTCTGTAGCCGCTCGTGAGGATCGCGGTCTCTCCGAGCCCGAGGTCGACGTTTTCCTGGCCGATGCTCACCGAGTACGCCTCCGTGCTCGAGTGGAGTTCGTCGAGCAGTCGAAGCAGCACAACCTGCTCCTCGATTGCTTCCAGCACGGGGAGAATGCTCGAGGGGAAGTCACGTTCCGTTCGGGCGAGGTTCGCGGTGCCCGCCATGACGAGCCGCTCCTGTCGGTGCGCGAGGACAAGCTCGAGCAGGTTCGCCACGACCGGGGCGAAGAGTTCCGCATCCTGCTCCCCCATGATGCCGCTCACGTCCCTCAGCTCGACCGATGCCTGCGCGACGGTCTTGCCGACGAGGCGCCCCGCCAGCCGGTCGCGAAGCACCTGCAGCTGCTCGAAGCTCACCTCTGCGCGAAGGTGGCCGATTCGCTGTTCGACGCGGCCGGAATCGGTGATGAGTACTGTGAGGACACGCATGCTGGAGAGCAGCACGAACTCGACGTGCTGGATCGAGGCGTTGGCGAGCGACGGGTACTGCGCAATCGCCACTGAGTTCGTGAGCTGAGCGAGCAGGCGGACGGACCGCCCGAGCACCTCGTCGACGTCCTCGCTGCCTTCGATGAACGTCTCGATGGCGCGCCGCTGCGCTCCCGAGAGTGGCCTGAACTCGGCGAGCCGGTCGACGAAGAGCCGGTAGCCCTTGTCCGTCGGGATGCGCCCGGACGACGTGTGCGGGGCGATGATGAGCTCGGCATCCTCGAGCTGCGCCATGTCGTTGCGGATGGTCGCGGCCGAGACGCCGAAGTCATGACGGTCGGCGATCGACTTCGAGCCGACCGGCTCACGACTCGTGACGTAGTCGGTGACTATGACTCGGAGCACCTGCATGCTTCTGTCCGAAACCACGGTGCTCCTCCCCTGCCGACCTCCGAGAGCCCTGTTGGCACTCCGAACCTGAGACTGCCAATCCTACCGCGTTCGGCCCCTCGCACTAGCGGAACGCCCAGCCCTTCCCCGACGAACCGCATTAGCCTGACGCGAAACCATCGAGAGGAACTCCGTGTCAGATCCCTTCGCGCCGACCCCGCAGCCAGACCCAGAGGACTCCGCTCGACGGCAGCCGTACAGTCAGCCCGGACAGGACGGGCAGCAGGCACCCTTCGGGCAGCAGCCGCCGTTCGGACAGCAAGCGCAGTTCGGGCAGCAGGCGCCATACAGTCAGCAGCAACCTGGGCAATACCAGGGCACGCCGCCCCAAGCTTCTGGCGAACCACCGCTGACCGCGGACGGTGACCGTCTCGTCGCGATGTTCGATCACCTCCTTAACATCGTCGCTCCTGCGGTAGGGCCCCTCGTCCTCTGGCTCATCACGAGGAGGCGCGGACCACTCGCGAACAGCGAGGGACGCGAGGCGCTCAACTTCGGCATCACGGCGGCGATCGTCTATGTCGGGATCGGCGTCCTCTCGCTGCTCTCGCTGTTCGGCGGACCATTGGCGCTGCTCGTCTCGATGCTGTACCCGCTTCTCTGGGTCGCCATCGTGGTCTACGCCATCCTCGGCGCAGTGCAGGCGAATCAGGGCCGCCCCTACCGCTATCCGGTCACGTTCCGCTTCGTCACGTGAAGCGGCTCAGGCGGCTCAGACAGTACCGCCGACTCAGGCGGCTATCCGCCTGACGATCGCGTCCGCCATCAGGCGCCCGCGCAGCGTCGGGACCAGCCTCCCCTTGAGCGCCTCCCGGCCGTCAACCAAGGACTCAGCGATCAGCTCGGCGACGACACTCGAGTCTTCCAGCTCGGAGATGGCGAGTCCCTCCCTGAGCCGTGAGCCGAGCATGATGCGCTCGAACCGCTTCGTATCCTCGTCCAGGACCTCACGGCCCATCGCAGGGGTCTCACCTGCCGCGAGCCTCGACGCGTAGGCGCTCGGGTGCTTGGCGTTCCACCACCGCACGCCACCGACGTGGCTGTGGGCGCCTGGGCCGAAGCCCCACCAGTCGGCGTCGCGCCAGTAGGACAGGTTGTGACGAGAGGGATGCTCGCCTCGCAGCGACCAGTTGCTGACCTCGTACCACTCGAACCCCGCGTCGGCGAGACGCTCCTCGGCCAGCTCGTACATGTCAGCCTGCAGGTCGTCGTCGACAGCTGGCACCTCCCCGCGGCGAATCTGCCTCGCGAGCTTCGTTCCGTCTTCGATGATGAGCGCGTAGGCGCTGACGTGCAGCGGCTCCTGGGCCAGGGCCATGTCGAGCGAGCGACGCCAGTCGTCGAGCGACTCCCCCGGCGTTCCGTAGATGAGGTCGAGGCTCGGCTCGAGGCCGACCCGCTTCGCGGCTGCCACGACGATCGGGATGCGCGCCGGGTCGTGCGTTCGCTCGAGAACGGCGAGCACGTGAGGGACTGCTGACTGCATCCCGAAGCTGACTCGCGTCACGCCGGCCTCGCGGAGCTCAGCGAGCTCGCGTTCGCCGACTGAGTCCGGGTTGGCCTCCACGGTGACCTCAGCGTTCGCCGCGAGCCCCCAACGACTGCGAACGCCCTCGAGCATGGCAGCGAGGTCGCTGACCGGGAGCAGCGTCGGCGTTCCCCCTCCGAAGAACACCGTCGAAACGCGACGGGGAGACCCGCTCAGGACTCGCTCGGCGATTTCCATCTCCTTCTCGACCTCGCCGGCATAGCTCGACCGGGAGACCCCGCCAAGCTCCTCGGCGGTGTAGGTGTTGAAGTCGCAGTACCCGCACCTGACCCGGCAGAACGGAACGTGGATGTACACGCCGAAGTCTCGCGCCTGGGCCCCCACCAGGGCCTGTTCGGGGAGCTCGCCGCTCGGGGGCACGGGTTCGCCGAGCGGAAGAGCGCTAGGCGCCACGGTGGCCAGTCTGCTTGGCCCAGTTCGGGGCGCGAGTCACGTGATGCACCCGCACAGCCTAGGCGCAATCCAGTGTCGGGTCCGCCTGGCACCGCTTGGCGTTGCGCTCACGCCCAACTGATGGGACTAGCGTCAGAGTCATGAGCACCCAGGCGACCTCCCCAAAGCACGTCCTCGTCTCCGGAGCATCCGGCATGATCGGCCGCAGCCTCATCGAGGAACTCCACTCGCATGGCCATCGCGTCACGAGGCTCGTTCGGCGCGAGCCGAAGGATCGAAGCGAGTTCAGGTGGAACCCCGCGCAGCGCACCCTGGACGCGAAGGTGCTCGACGGAGTCGACGCAGTCGTGAACCTCTCTGGTTCATCCCTCAGCAAGCTTCCTTGGACCTACAACGTCAAGAAGGAGATCCTTCGGTCGCGAGTAAACGCGACCCTCACGATCACGGGAGCAATGGCCGCCGCAGCGAACCCGCCTGCTCTCCTCATCAACGGCTCTGCCTCTGGCGCCTACGGAGATCGTCCCGGTCAGGTCCTTGACGAGAATTCCGAGCTTCCGGAGACCGACGAGTTCCTGCCCCGCGTCGTCGACCGTTGGGAGCGTGCGGCGCAGACTGCGCCGGAGGGAACCCGAGTTGTGCTCGCCCGCACCGGACTTGTCCTCGGCCGCGGTGGTGTCCTCACCGTCCTCAAGACGCTCGCGAGCGTCGGGCTGCTTTCTCAGCTCGGCGACGGCACTCAGCACTGGCCGTGGGTCAGCCTTCGAGATGAGGTCCGTGCGCTGCGATTCCTGCTAGAGTCCGACGACGCGGAGGGCGCATACAACCTGGTTGGTCCAACGCCAGCGACCGCAGACGAGATCCAACAGCAGCTCGCCACCGAACTCGGGCGACCGTACAAGCTCAAGACGCCGTCGACCCTCATCGACCTCACGTTGCAGAAGGCTGGCCGAGAGCTCTTCCTCGCCGACCAGGAGATCCAGCCGAAGCGGCTCCTCGACGCCGGGTTCACCTTCAAGGAGCGCACGGCCGGTCACGCCGTGGAGCTCGCGTTGAAATCACCGGAGTTCGTGCCGGAGCCAGGCGCGGGTGTCTAAGCGGCGAGCGGGCTAGCTACGCGCGCCTGGAGAAGTCTTCTCCAGGCGGATCCCCTCCCGGAGTGCCGCTCGCGCCCTCTTGCGGTCCCCCGAGGCCGAGTAAGCCAGGCCAAGACGCATCCACGTGCGCCAGTCTCCGGGTGCTGCCTCGGCTTCGGCCTTCCACCTGGGGAAATCCTCATCGGCCGCTTCGCGGACAACGCGCCCGCTCGGTCGCTTCGGGAGGTCGTCCTCCGGCAGCTCCCCCGCATCTGCGAGTCGCTTCAGCAGCCGCTCCGTCTGCAGGCCGAACAGCAGTTCTCGCGCGACGAAGACAACAGCGAGGATCGGGAAGACGATGAGCGCGGCCCCCATGATCTTCGCGACGAGGTCGCCCGCGAAGAGTGAGACGGCCATCCCTGCCACGAAGACGACGTACAGCAGGAGCAGCACGGTGACTGCGGCGACGCCCAGCTTCGTCGCAAGGTTGCTCTTCACGCGCGACCGACCAGGTCGCCGAGGCCAAGCACGCCGTCGAGGCCAACCGTCGTGCCCTGCGACGACGTCGCGTGCGCGATCGCCAGCTTGATGCCCTGGACATAGGCTTCCGGGGAGATCGTCTCGTGTCGAATCGTGAGCACCTCGCCGGCTCCCCCGAAGATGACCTGCTGGTCGGCGACGACGCCCCGCAGCCGCATGCTGTGGATCGGCACGCCGGCGACGAGCTGCCCCCTCGCCTCCTGGTCGGAGTTGGGCGCGGCCAGCGGATGCTCTCGCGCCTCAGCGATCCGCTCGGCAGTGCGAACGGCAGTGCCAGACGGGGAGTCCACCTTCTTGTCATGGTGGGCCTCGAGGATCTCGATCGAGTCGAAGAACTGACCGGCAACGCTCGCCAGCGCTGTGCCGAGCACGGAGCCGAGCGAGAAGTTCGGAACGAACACCAGAGCACGCTCGGCGGGTACAAGTCCTGAGACGCGCTCGACGCGCTGCTCGTCCCACCCGCTTGTTCCGACGACCACATCGAGTCCGTGCTCGAGGGCGAAGGGCACGGCCACCTCAGACGCCTCTATCCGCGACACGTCGACCAGCACGTCGGCGCCGAGCATCTCTTCGAGCGCCGACGAGCTTGTCAGCCCCGCGTGGAGGACGAGGCCTTCCGTCGAGTCGATGATGCGTGCGAGGAGGGTCCCCATGCGACCGGATGCGCCGAGCACGGCGACCTGAGTTTCCATGCCAACAAGCGTACGGCCAACCGCCGACGCTCCGTGCGCGCTCGCGTCTGCCTCGAACGCCGGCATTCGGGCGTCGTCAGACAGCAACTGCGGTGCTGACCCCCGTGCGAAGGTCGGGGGTCAGGTGAGACTGGTCGTTGAAGAGCAGCAGTTCCGCCGGCTTCCTCGTGCGTACGCGCACCACCGTGAGGCCCGTGTTCACCGAGTTGAGCCCGAGCCAGCGCCACTCAGGGGCCTCGACGACCCGCCGTACGAACTCGCCGATCACGAAGTTGTGGGTCACGAGCAGAGTGTGCCGGTCCTCACGGCTCTTGCTGAAGAACGTGTCGTAGGCGTCGCTCATCTGCGCCATGCCTGCCTCGACGACCTCGTCACCGATGCCGCCGAAGAATCCGTCATAGATCGACGGTGCCCCATCCTGGCCCGTGGGAATGCAATCGAACAAGAGCGTGGACTCGAGGGCCGCCGGCCCGCTCGTGTACTGATCGATGACCGCGCTCGTCTCGACAGCACGGTCTAGCGGGGACGTGTAGCTCTCGCTCAGCGGGACAGCGGCGAGGCGGCGCCCGATCAGGTGCGACTGCGCACGTCCGCGCTCGGAGAGCGGACCGTCGTTGATACCGTGCTCTGCGTTCTCCTGCTCGCCATGTCTCACGAGGTAGAGGTAGTGCGACATCAGCGGCGCTCCAGTTCGGTCCTTGCTTCAGAAGAGAGCTTACCGACCGCCGAGGCGACTAGCTCGCCGCTGAACATGTCCGCCGCAACGGACTGGACTTCGTCAAGGGTCACCGCGTCGACACGAGAGAGAGCGGCCTCCAGGTCGTAGAAGCGCCCCGTGTGGATCTCGGCGCGGCCGAGGCGGGACATCCGCGTGTCCGCGTCCTCGATTGCCAGCGCGGATCCCCCGGCGCTTGCGCTCTTCGCGTCGGCGAGCTCGGTCGCGGTCACTCCGTCCTGCACAAGCTTCTCCGCCTCCTGACGGAGCACTCGAACAGTCTCGAGAACGTTGTCCGGTGCGCAACCGGCGTACATTCCGGTTACCCCGAGGTCGGAGTGACTTCCGCCGAAGGAGTACACGGAATAGGCGAGGCCCCGCTTCTCGCGAATCTCCTGGAAGAGGCGCGACGACATACCCCCGCCGAAGATCCGGTGCATGAGCCCGAACGCCTCCCGGCGCGGGTCGAGTTGCGTGATGCCCTGCCCGCCGATGACCAGAGCCAGCTGCTCAAGGGGCCGATCGATGGCAGAGAGTGGGCCCGTCGGGACGGCAGATCCAAGCTGGAGCGCCGTCTGTCGACGAGCGACCGGGGCCGCATTCGCGTCGAGGTCCCATCCCCCGGCGCGGAGGTGGCGCTCGAGCTGCTCACGGACCTCGTCGTGCTTGACGGCACCCGCGATCGTCACGACAAGCTCTTCTGGACGGTAGTGCTGCCTGTAGGAGCTCCAGACGGCGTCCCGCTCCGCCGCCCTGATCGAGGCAGGAGTCCCGCCGATCGGCCTTGCGAGGGGGTGCGTACCGAGAAGCGTCTCGTAGAAGCGCTCCCACACGACGTCGTTGGGGTCATCGTCAGCCATGGCGAGCTCTTCGATGATGACACCGCGCTCGATCTCGAACTCCGCGGCGTCGATCGTGCTCGATGTGATCATGTCGCTGAGCACCTCGACCGCCATCGGCAGGTCGGCGTCGCGAACCTTGGCGTGGTAGAGCGTGTGTTCCTTGGCCGTCTGCGCGTTGACCTCGCCGCCGACGCGCTCGAACGCGGCAGATACCTCGAAGGCCGTACGGGAAGGCGTTCCCTTGAAGAGCAGGTGCTCGAGGAAGTGCGTGGAACCGTACTCGTGTGGAAGCTCGTCGCGTGAACCCACAGGTACCCACAGCCCGATGCTGGTGCTGGCCGCGCCGACCACTTCCTCGGTCAGCAGGCGCACCCCACTTGGCAGCACGGAACGGCGGAAGAGTCCGCCGTTCGATACACGTGCTTCGATCTCGGGCAGGTCAAGGGGCAGTTCAATGGCATCGCGCATAACTAGTCAAGCCTAGAGCGTGTTGGCGGCACGGGCGTCAGCGACGTGAGAACTCCCAGCGTCACGGAGACCTCCCGCACAACGCAGGCTGGCCCCGCGCGAAGAACGCACGGGGCCAGCCTGTTGGTGAAGAAGTCGAATTACTCGGCGCTTGCCTCGAGAGCGACGCCCTCTTCAGCAGCTGCTTCCTCGATCACGGGAGCGAGCGACAGCTTGCCACGGTCGTCGACCTTCGTGATCTCAACGAGGATCTTCTGGCCGACTCCGAGCACGTCTTCGACGTTCTCGACACGCTTGCCACCGGCGAGCTTGCGCACCTCGGAGATGTGCAGGAGGCCGTCCTTGCCCGGGAGCAGGGAGACGAAAGCACCGAACGACGCGATCTTGACGACCGTGCCCAGGTACTGTTCGCCGACCTCTGGGTTCGTCGGGTTGGCGATCGCGTTGACGGCCGCGCGGGCAGCCTCAGCGGACGGGCCGTCGACTGCACCGATGTACACGGTGCCGTCGTCCTCGATCGAGATGTCGGCGCCGGTGTCGTCCTGGATCTGGTTGATGACCTTGCCCTTTGGCCCGATCACCTCGCCGATCTTGTCGATCGGCACTCGGACCGAGATGATGCGCGGAGCCGTGGCGGCGAGCTCATCCGGCGTGTCGATAACCGCGTTGATCGCCTTGTCGAGGATCTGGATGCGAGCATCGCGAGCCTGGGTCAGTGCGCCATCGAGGACCGACGTCGGGATGCCGTCGAGCTTCGTGTCGAGCTGGATAGCCGTCACGAACTCAGCGGTACCTGCGACCTTGAAGTCCATGTCGCCGAGCGCGTCTTCTGCACCGAGGATGTCGGTGAGCGCCGCGTAGCGCGTCTCGCCATCGATCTCGTCGGAGACGAGGCCCATAGCGATACCTGCGACAGGTGCACGCAGGGGCACACCGGCGTTGAGGAGCGAGAGAGTGGATGCGCAGACGGAGCCCATCGACGTCGAGCCGTTGGAGCTGAGAGCCTCAGACACCTGACGGATCGCGTAGGGGAACTCCTCGCGGCTCGGGAGAACCGGAACGATTGCGCGCTCGGCGAGGAAGCCGTGCCCGATCTCGCGACGCTTCGGCGAACCGACGCGTCCGGTCTCACCCGTCGAGTACGGCGGGAAGTTGTAGTGGTGCAGGTAGCGCTTCGACGTGATCGGCGAGAGCGAGTCGATCTGCTGCTCGAGCTTGAGCATGTTCAGCGTGGTGACGCCGAGGATCTGCGTCTCGCCGCGCTGGAAGATCGCCGAGCCGTGCACGCGTGGCACGACGTCGACCTCTGCATCGAGCTGGCGGATGTCGGCGACGCCGCGTCCGTCCATGCGCTTGCCCTCACGGAGGATGCGCCCGCGGACGACGTCCTTCGTGACGGACTTGTACGCGGCCGAGACCTGACCGGCAACGGAAGCGTCGAGCTCGCCGCTCTCGATCTTGGCAGCGATCTGCTCCTTGACGGTCGCTTTGAGGGCGTCGTCGGCGTCCTGCCGCTCGATCTTGCCAGCGATCTGGTAGACGTCGACGAGTCCGTCGTGCGCGAGCGCGGTGACGGCGTCGAGCGCCTCCTGCGTGTACGGGAGGAAGACCGGGTACTCGACGACAGGCTTCGCGGCCTGGTCTGCGAGCTCCTGCTGTGCCTTCACGAGCTGCGTGAGGAACGGCTTCGCGGCCTCGAGGCCCTGCGCGACAACCGCTTCGTCCGGCTTCTGGGCGCCGGCCTGGATGAGGCCCCACGCGTGCTCGGTGGCCTCGGCCTCGACCATCATGATGGCGATGTCTTCGGTGCCGTCAGCCTTCGTCACGATACGGCCTGCGACGGTGAGGTCGAAGACCGCGTCAGCGAGCTGCTCGAACTTCGGGAATGCAACCCACTGGCCGTCGATGAGCGCGAGGCGCACACCGGCGATCGGGCCGGAGAACGGCACACCGCTGAGCTGCGAAGAGAGCGATGCTGCGTTGATCGCGAGAGCGTCGTAGAACTCGCCGGGAGCGATGGAGAGCACCGTGACGACGACCTGGACCTCGTTGCGCAGGCCCTTGACGAAGGACGGGCGCAGGGGGCGGTCGATGAGGCGGCAGACGAGGATGGCCTCGGTCGAGGGGCGACCCTCGCGACGGAAGAAGGATCCGGGGATCTTTCCGGCGGCGTAGCTGCGCTCTTCAACGTCGATCGTCAGCGGGAAGAAGTCGAAGTTTTCCTTCGGGTTCTTCGAGATGCTCGTGGCGGAGAGCAGCATGGTCTCGTCGTCGAGGTAGGCGACGGCAGAGCCCTGCGCCTGCTGGGCGAGACGCCCGGCCTCGAAGCGGATCTTGCGTTGTCCGTGCTTGCCGTTGTCGAGAACGACTTCAGAGAACTTGATTTCGGGACCTTCCAAGAGGTCTCCTCCTTTTGCGTGTGCACGCGAAGGGAAAGCGCGACCGGGTCATCCCGGGCTGATCGTCAGTAGAAGACCTCTGTCTTGTTCGCGCTTCACCGCGAAGCCACGACAGGAACCCACCACCGAGGACCAGCTACTCGCCGCCCCGCGTATCTTGAGTGATTGCGACATCGACTCTACCAGCGGAGGACGACGAGCAGCTGGAACCCGTTCGGCGTTTGCCGAACGGGTTGCTCCTACTTCTTGCGTGACGCGCGTGGGAGCTCCTTCACGAGCGGGAACTCGCCGGTCGGCTTCTCCCCCTCGTCGTAGAGCTTGCTCGGTGAGCCGACGATCTTCCTGTCAGCTTCGTGGGCGACGCTCTCGTCCTTCGACGGGTAATCGAACTGCGAGAGCACGTAACGCATGGCCTCGAGCCTGGCTCGCTTCTTGTCGTTGGACTTGACAACGGTCCACGGGGACTCCGCCGTGTCCGTGTAGAAGAACATGGCCTCTTTGGCTTCGCTGTACTCGTCCCACTTGTCCAGCGAGGCGAGGTCGGTCGGACTGAGCTTCCACTGGCGAACCGGGTCATCGCGGCGAGCAGCGAAGCGCGCGAGCTGCTCGGCCCGCCCGACGGAGAACCAGAACTTGATGATCGTGGTGCCCGAGTTGACGAGCATCCGCTCGAACTCCGGCGCCGAGCGCGTGAACTCGAGGTATTCCGTTGGAGTGCAGTAGCCCATGACTCGCTCGACGCCCGCGCGGTTGTACCAGGAGCGGTCGAGCAGCACGATCTCACCGCCGGACGGCAAGTGTTCGACGTAGCGCTGGAAGTACCACTGCGTCTGCTCCTTCTCCGTCGGCTTCTCGAGCGCCACAGTGCGTGCGCCACGGGGATTGAGGTGCTCCATGAACCGCTTGATGGCGCCGCCCTTGCCCGCCGCGTCACGTCCCTCGAAGATGATGACGACCTTCTGGCCCGTCTCCTTGACCCAGGTCTGGAGCTTCAGCAGCTCGATCTGCAACGCACGTTTCTGCTTCTCGTAGTCCTTGCGAGGGAGCTTCGTGTCGTAGGGGTAGCCGTGGCGCCAAGCTTCCCCGAGCGGATCTTCGTCTCGCAGCTCGGCGAGCTCGTCGACCTCTGGGGTCATGTCGGGGATGCCGGCGCGGTTGAGCCGGTACGCCGTCTGTGTTGCCGCGGCCGGCTTTCGAGTGCGACCCGAAGCGCCTGAGACCGACTTGCCCGCATCGACGAGAGCATCGTCGCCCTCGGTCGCGGCCTTCGCCTGGCCCTTGGTTTCGGTCTGCTGCTTCGCTGGAGTTCTAGGGGCTGCCATGCCAACAGCCTAGCGGCGGCCAAGCACCGCGAGAGGGAGTTCTCGGAGCAGTTCGTGCCGTTTCGCGCACGAAAAGAGCCCCTGCCGATGGCAGGGGCTCTTCGCAGAAAGTGCTTAGCGGCGAAGGCCGAGTCGCTCGATGAGCGAACGGTAACGCGCGATGTCGACGTCGGCGAGGTAGCCGAGCAGACGACGACGCTGACCCACAAGCAGGAGGAGACCACGACGCGAGTGGTGGTCGTGCTTGTGCTCCTTGAGGTGCTCGGTGAGCTCCTTGATTCGCGTGGTGAGGATGGCAACCTGAACTTCAGGGGAGCCAGTGTCACCCGGGTGCGTTGCGTACTCTTCGATGATGGCCTTCTTGCCCTCAGCGCTTAGTGCCATTGACAGACCCCCTTCTCTTTCGTTGCGCGGCGCTCGGCACACAGCGTGCGAGCTCTCTTCATCCGCGGCCGTTTCACGGCAACCGAAAGAGCATAGCAGGTTTCGGGGCTCAGCTCACGCCAAGCAGGTCGATGATGAAGACCAGGGTCTTGCCGGAGAGCGGGTGTCCCCCGCCTGCGGCACCGTACGCGAGGTGAGGAGGCAGGACGAGCTTGCGGCGTCCGCCTACCTGCATGCCGGGGATGCCCTCCTGCCAGCCGCGCACGAGAGCCTTCAGGGGGAAGTTGACCGACTCGCCGCGGTTCCAAGAGGAGTCGAACTCCTCGCCCGACTCGAACTCGACGCCGAGGTAGTGCACGTCGACCGTCGAGGACGGCTCCGCCACTGCCCCGTCGCCCACGATGATGTCTTCGATGACCAGCTCTGCTGGTGCTTCCCCGCCCGGGAAGTCGACTTCTGGCTTTGTGCGATCAGTATTCGTCATGTCCTACATCCAAGCGCCGGACCCTGGACGAGTCCCGGATGACGCGCCGTGCGGCTGCGCCTGAGCCTGGATCAGCTCTCCGCGAAGCTCGCCGAGGTGCCGCAGCAGGAGCCTCTCGTCGAGCAGCTTGCTCGTGCGATTCGGGTCGAGCACAACCTGGTGGCGGACGCTCGCGAGTCGCGTCGACTCCGTGATGAAGTCGCGCATCGCCTTGTCCGCACGCTTGCCGGATCTGCGTGCCCAGGCGCGGGCACTCGAGCGGCCCCTCATAGTCGAGAGCATGCGGATCTCGGCCTGCGAGTACCAGCCGACTGCCGCGTACTCTGAGAGTCGCTCGACGATGATCTTGGCGTCCTGCCTTCGCAGCAGGAAGATCGCCACAACCCAGGCGATGAAGATCGGCACCATCACGAGCGCGAAGAAGCCGATGAGCCCGAGGATGCCCGCCGACTCCTGTACAAGACTCGAGCCGACGTTCCACAGCGCGTGGAGCCCCATGGCGGGAATGAGGCCGATGGCGAAGCCGCCGAGCGCCGACCCCCAGCCTCCCCTTCGAGCCCCGATGCCCATACCGATCCCCGTGAGCGAGACGCACATAGGGTGCAGGAGCGGCAGGGCGATGCCACGGATGAAGTACTGCGCGACGAAACCGCCGACGCCCGCCTCCTGCCACATCGAGGAGAAGTACAGGATGTTCTCGGTGAAGGCGAAGCCAGCGCCGAGCAAGGCCCCGTAGACGAGGCCGTCCGTCGGGCCGTTGAAGTGCCTGCGCGCGACCGCGTAGATGACGACGAGGCCGAGGCCCTTCCAGATCTCCTCACCAACCGGCGCCTCGACGAATGGCCCCCACCAGGCGGGCAAGGCGCCTGGCAGGAGGAACTCTCGGAGGAAGCCAGTGAGGAGCGCCCCGCCGACGGCGATGCCACCGCCCCAGAACACCGCGCCGATGAGCAGGGTGCGCGGCTCTGGCTCCCAGCGGTCGATGAGCCAGACGACCATCCAGACGACGAACAGCGGAACGAGGGCCGCGAGTACGCTGCCGAGCAACACGACGTCGCTGCTACCGAGGTAGGCGAGGAAAAGCACAACGGCGATGATGAGGGCCGCGAGGCACATGACCACGATGGTGGTGATGCGCATCGCGAGCTCGCCACGCGTCGGCGGCTGCGGAATGACGAACTGAGGGTCGATCTGGCGCTGCGCGCCGGGCGAGCCCCACTGCTGCTGGGGGTGTTGCGGGGTGCTCAAGAGGCCGCCTTTGCGCCGGCCACGCCGAAGGCCGCGAGCTGCGAGCGGTGCTCCTTGACTCGGTCGAGCATCCGCTTCTCCACGACCCGACGGTTCGGGTCTCGCTTGTTGACCCTGGCGTGCTCGCGCGCGAAGGCGAGGCGGGACGCGTCCTGGACGAACCCTCGCATGGCGCGATCGGCCTCAGGGCTCACCGACTTCGCCCACGCGAAGGCCTGCTCGCGCGCGCTCCAGTCGCCGATCATGGCGACCTCGGAGGTGGTGAACCACCCAGCATCCGCGTACTCCCCGAGGCGGTCGACGATGATCAGCCGATCGCGATCGTGGAGCTTGACGAGGAACCATGCGAGCAGCAGGAAGATCGGCAGCTGCACGACGAGGTAGAAAATGAGCCAGCCGAACTGGTTGCTCGGGTCGACGCCGAGCAGGGGCAGGATGAGGAGGCTTCCGCCGTTCCAGAAGGCGTGCGCAAGGATAGCGATGACGAGCCCGCCGAGCCCCATCACGATGGGCCGGAGCCAGCCGCCTCTACGCGCTCCCCAACCGATGGCCATTCCGGTGATTCCGGTGAAGAGCGCGTGGGCGAACGGCGAGAGGATGCCGCGCACGATGAACGTGGAGGCGAAGCCCGCTGCCGACTCAGCGGCCTGCGAGAAGTAGATGATGTTCTCCGTGAAGGCGAACCCCGCGCCGATGACGGCCGCGTAGCTGAAGCCGTCGAGCGGGCTGTCGAAGTGTCGCCTCGCGAAGATGAGGATGAGGAAGAGGCCGACCGCCTTGATGGACTCCTCGGAGATCGGCGCCTGGATCAGCACGGAGAACTTGCTGACGTCTCCCTCTGTCGAGAGGTAGGAGCGCGCCACGTCGAGCATCATGCCGCCCGTCACGAGAGTGCCGACCACCGAGGCGCCCGCGCCCCAGAACAGCCCGAAGGCGAGCACGATCCGCGGCTCTGGCTCCCAGCGGTCGAGCCACCACACGGCCGCGAGCACCAGCCCAAGAGGGACAAGCGCGGGAATCGCCATCGTGAGAGCCGCGAAGCGGAGCTCGCTGAACAGCCAGGCGACCACGCCGACCGAGAGCAGGACGGCGAAGCCGAGCAGGAGAAGCCACGTGAGCCTGCCCCGCGTCAGCCTTCGACGCCTCTTCGGCGCGACTGACGTGGCACTGCTCATGGATGTTCCTCCGTGCGTTGGGGGTTGTGGTGTCCGGATCAGGAGCTACCGGCCGAGGGCGCGCGCGGGTCACCCCGCCTCGTCGGCACGCTGCGGTCAGCATAGCCAAGCGAACGCGCGTGAGGCGAACGACCAGTCGCCCGTGCCAAGCGCACGGTAGATTGGGGGGCATGATGCGTCTCGGATTCCTTCTCGGTGCCACTGTCGGCTTTATTGCTGGAATCAGCACGAGTCGAGTGCATGCGGAAGAGGTCGCGAAGGACATAGGTGGTAAGTCGAAGGCCTTCGCCGAGCGGATGACCGTCTCTGCCGAAGACCTGCGTCGACGAAGCGACATCCAGCTCGAGGACATGCGACGTCGCGTCGACGAGCAGCTTGATGACATGCGCAAGCGTGTTGACGACGGCTTCGACGACGTCAAGCGGCGCGTCGAGGAAGAGGTCGAGAAGAGCATCGAGTCCCAGGTGCAGACGCTCGTTCGAGCCGGGCAGGCGCGTGAGGACGTGCTCGAGACCTTCGAGGACGACGACGCGGACGCCATGGTCTCCCCCAACGAGACCGCCGCGCCACGCCACGCAGCTCAGCTCGACGGCGAGACGCTGGACGACGGCCAGGCTTCGGAGCCAGGCGACAAGCACTCCAGCTAGCTCGCTTCAGCTCACAGACGGGATCGGCCCGGTTGGTGCACTTGCACCAACCGGGCCGATCTGCTGTGGAGTCGCTCGCGGCTCCTGCCGACGCTACGAGAAGTCGCGCAGGTCTGCCCTGTCGAGGCTGTCCTCGAGCGCCATGGCCTGGGCCTGCGTGATGATCGGGATCGCGCTCGTGACCGCCTGGATACCGGAGAGCCTCTCGGGAGAGAGGATGCTCGTGACCTCTTCGCGGCTGAGCAGCCCGCGCTCGACGACGAGGTCCGCGATCGTGGCCTTAGTGGTGAGCGCCTCCTTGGCGAGCTTCGATGCCTCGGAGTAGCCGATGTACGGCGTGAGCGCCGTGACGACGCCGACTGAGCTCGAAACGCGGGATGCGAGGAGCTCCTCGTTGGCCGTGATGCCATCGATGCAGTTCACGCGCAGCGTGCGCGCGGCGCGGCGCAGCCAGGCGGAGTTCTGCATGAGCGTGTGCAGCATGACGGGCTCGAACGCGTTGAGCTGCAGCTGACCCGCCTCGGATGCCATCGCGACAGTGACGTCGGCTCCCGCGATGACAAACGCCACCTGGTTCACTGCTTCGGGGATGACGGGGTTGACCTTGCCTGGCATGATCGAGGACCCCGCCTGACGGGCAGGCAGGTTGATCTCGCCGAGACCCGCCTGCGGGCCGGACGAGAGCAGACGAAGGTCGTTGCAGATCTTCGAGAGCTTCATCGCCGTGCGCTTGATGACGCTGGAGAGGGACATGAACACGCCTGTGTCGCTTGTCGCCTCGATGAGGTCGTGCGCCGTCTGCAGGTCGTTGTAGCCCGTGATCTTGCGGAGCTGACGCATGACGGCTGAGGCGTAGCTCGCCTCAGCGGTGATGCCTGTGCCGATCGCCGTCGCACCGAGGTTGAGCTCGAGCAGCAGCGGGAGGACGTCCCGTAACCGCTGGATGTCCTCGCCGATCGTCGTGGAGAAGCCGCTGAACTCCTGCCCGAGCGTCATCGGCACTGCGTCCTGCAGCTGCGTGCGACCGATCTTCAGGATGTGCTTGAACTCGCTCCCCTTCACACGGAAGGAGTTCTGCAGCAGCGTGAACTCGTCGATGAGTCGTTCCGTGGCGTGCACAAGCGCGACTTTCACGGCGCTCGGGTACGTGTCGTTCGTCGACTGTGAGCGGTTGACGTGGTCGTTCGGGGAAAGGAACTCGTAGTCCCCGAACTCTCGCCCGGCGAGCTCGAGCGCCCGGTTGGCGATGACCTCGTTGACGTTCATGTTGGTGCTCGTGCCGGCACCACCCTGGATGACGCCGACAACAAACTCCTCGTGGAGCTTGCCATCGATGATGTCCTGGCAGGCGCGATCGATGAGCCAGGAGCGCTCCTGGTCGAGCACCCCGATCTCAAGGTTCGCGCGAGCTGCCGCCTGCTTGACCTGTGCGTACGCGACGATGAAGTCCGGGTACACGCTGATCTGGCGTCGGCTGATCGAGAAGTTCTCGAGTGCACGCGCGGTGTTCACGCCCCAGTAGGCACCTGCGGGGATCCGCATCTCGCCGAGCGAGTCGCGTTCGACACGGAATTCCTGCGTTTCTGACATGACCTGATGGTCCTCCAACTTCGTCGTCTGAGTTCCCGCGCTGACCTCAGCCTACTGCCGGCGCACACCCCGGATCGCCGCTTCAAGGAGACTCGCCAGGGCATCCACCTGGATGCTGTCAGCGGACTGCTCGCCCGTGTCGATTCCTTCGAGAGCCCGCAGCGCGAGCCCCTGCTTGTCATCGATGAGCTCGGCGATGCGCGCGTCGATCGTCTGCGCGGCGACGATGCGCCACGCCGTGACAGGCTCCACCTGCCCGATGCGGTGCACTCGGTCGATAGCTTGCGTCTGCTCCGCCGCAGTCCAGCTGAGCTCAGCGAGTACGACGTCTGATGCCGCCTGCAGGTTCAGGCCAACACCCGCCGCGAGGAGCGAGCAGACGACAACCTGCACACTCGGGTCGTTTTGGAACGCGTCGATGGCGGCCTGGCGTGCGGCCGGCGTCTGGTCGCCCCGGATGGAGACCGAGGAGATCTCGTTCTCAGCGAAGGTTCGCTCCGCCGCGTCCATGACCTCGATGTGCTTGGCGAAGAACACGACCTTGCCGGCCGAGCGTGCGATCTGCCCGGCGTATTCCGCCGCAAGGCGCGCCTTCGCCGCGCCGATCGTGCGCAGCATCGTGAAGATGCTTGCCCCCGTCGACGAAGCCTTCGACTCTTCGACTTCCTGTCGTGCGATCATCCTGACCCGCTCGAGGTCGACGATGCCTGGCTCGAGGCCCGCGGCAGAAGCCATGCGCCGGTAACGTTCGAGCAGACGCGAGACGAGCGCCGCTTCGGCTGCGCGGATGCTCCTGCCCTCGTCGGAGTCGAGCTCGACGGGCATGTCGACAACTCGCTTGGCTGGCAGGTCGGCGGCGACATCGATCTTGCGCCTGCGGACGATTCCGAGATCGATGACGGCCTGCCGAGCAGCTGCGAGGAACCCTGGGTCGCTCGGCACGAGCCCCGTCTCATCGAGGCGGTCGAGCAGCAGCTGCGATGGCCGGTCACCCTCGAGCCAGCCGAGGAACTGCCAGATCGCCTTGAAGTCATCGACGTCGTTGATGAGCGGCGTTCCGGTCAGCGCCATGAGCAGCGGGTCGGCGCCGGGAACCCGAGCGCGGATGCTGTTCGCGAGCTGCATGACGAGCCGCGACCGCTGCGACTGCAGGTTTTTGATGAAGTGAGCCTCGTCGAGGACCATGCCCTCGAAGCCGAGCGACGTGAGCCAGCCGAGGTGGCGGTCGAGGATCTCGTAGTTCACGATGAAGACGTCGGCGAAGGCGTCGATACCCTGCCCGTCACCGGAGATGACTGTGACGCGGCGGTTCGGTGTCCAGCGCTGGACCTCACGGGCCCAGTTCGTCTTCACGACGTTCGGGACGACGCAGAGCAGCGGGTACGCGTCGGCAACCGAGGCGGCGAGCAGCGCCTGCGCGGTCTTACCGAGCCCGGGCTCGTCGGCCAGCAGATAAGTCCTGTGTCCATCCGCGACGCTCGCGAGGAGCCTCGCCTGGTGGTCCATGAGTTCTTGTCCTGGCGGGGAGATTCGGTCCCAGCGAGGCGCCGGGGGCAGCTCCATCGAGGCGGCGTTGCCGCCCGCGCCGGTCTCGAACGCGCGAAGGAGTGGCCCGAGCAGCTCCCAGTTCGAGAGCCGCGAGTAGTGGGGAGTCGTGGTGTTGACGTTCGTAAGCACTGGCGCGAGGAACGGGTTCGAGCGCGTGCGCGCTTTCACCGATCCCGGCAGCACCTGCCGCTGGGCGATCTCAGGCGGGAGCTTCTCTGCCTGAGCCTCTGGCTCGGGCTGGTCATCGACGACCATCTCGATTCCACCGGCGAAGAGCATCTGCTTGCGCAGTGCCTTGGCGGCCTCGCTGACCGGCGCCCCCGGCTCGAGCAGACTGATGAGCGAGGTGTCGCGAGCCGCGGTCTTGGCGAGAATCGAGGCGAGACCATCGAGTCGCTTGAGCGCCTCGGCCCTGTCGTGCTCACTGAGTTCCGTCGATTCCTTGGTCTTCGCGCGTTCCTCACGCATGAGGAGCGCGATCACCTGGAACTTCGTGCGGTTCGACGGCGAGACCTTGCCTCGCTGCGCCGAGGCCTCGACCTCTCTCGCCGCTTTCGCGAGCTGAGGGATGACACCGGTGTTGTCGACCGGTTTGCGGTGGCGTGGCGCCGTGTGAACGCCGGCGCGACCGCCAGCTTGGGCGCGTGTCCTACGAGACATGCCCCTCCTTATGCAACGTGGCAGGGATCGGGAAGTTGAGCCGGGCGGAGGTCGCAGCTTCGGCGCCGAACGCGGCGACCGGCAGTGAGGCGGGCGTCGGCCCACTCGAGTGACGAGCTCCCGGATGTCATGCAGGCCTCGAGGAGAGTTCAGATTCCCTCAGACACCAGCGCTCACAGTGTACGCCAGGCGACCCGAAGGTTTCGACTCGGGAACGACGTGTCGTTGACCGGCACATGCGCCGCGCGGGTGCGATAATCGTCGAGTGCCACAACGCCCCTTCCCAGATCCCGACCGGCCGTACTTCACGCCGTCGAAGCGGGTCGCAGGCGACTGGAGCGCTCACATCGCCACGACCCTCGACCGCACCGCCACGCTCCTCGCGGGCTTGACCCCGGAGCAATGGGAGACGCCGAGCAAGTGTGAGGGCTGGAGCGTTCGTGACGTTGCGGGGCACCTCGCCTGGCGCCTCGGCTCCCCCACTTCATCGCTTGTCCGCGAGGCGTCTCGAGGGGTGCTCCGCAAGGGGCTGCGCGTCGACTCCTACCTCGACGAGGTCGCGAAGCGCGAGGGCGCTGCGCCTACGGACGAGCTCGTCGATCGCATCCGCAAGATCGCCGCGGCCAAGGTGGTCTCGCCCACCCGCGCTGGTATTTCCGAGCTTACGGAAGCAGTGGTCCACACCTACGACATGACGGAGGCACTCGGCCTTCGCATCCGGCTGAGCCCTCGCTCCACGAGCGCTGTCGCGATCGTGCGTACGCGCGTTCCGCTGAGCTCCGCTGCCTCGCTCGCGAAGCGAAACCGTCTCCGTGCGACGGATGCGCGCTGGCAGATCGGCGACTCCGGCCCCATTCTCGAGGGCACAGCCGCACGTATCGTGCTCAGGCTCTTCGGGCGCAGCCTCGAACTCGACGGCTAGTCCCCGACGCGCGCGGCCGCGCCTCGTCGGTTCACACGCGTGACGCTCGGTCATGCGAGTGACGCAGGGGCGTGCGAGTGTGGCTCGGTCGAGCAGGCGCGAGTGCAGCTCGGTCGAGAAGACAGCGTCAAACGACGTAGCTGCCGCCCAGCGTTTCCGCTGCCTCGTCGACGTCGAGCGCCATACGTTCCTTGAGAGCCGCGATGCTGTCGAACTTCTCCATGCCGCGGATGCGCTCCACGAACTCGACCTCGGCGACGAGGCCGTAGAGGTCGACCGTCTCGCCGATGAGGTGCGCCTCGACCTGCTTGCGCGGCACACCGTCGAAAGTCGGGTTGTTTCCGATGGAGATCGCCGCAGGAGCGCTCGTCTCGCCACCCCGGAACCAGCCGGCGTAGACGCCGTCGGCAGGGATAAGCCCCTCGAGCTCCGGAGAGAGGTTCGCCGTCGGGAAGCCGAGCTCGCGCCCTCGCTTCGCGCCATGGACCACCTCGCCCGTCACGCTGTGGTTGTGCCCGAGAACCTCGGCGGCGGCTCGAACGTCGCCAGCCGCCAGCAGCTCACGAACCCACGTCGACGAGGCACGGCGCTCGGCGTGCGAGCGCTCGTCCTCCGCCATCTCATCGTCGGCGATGACGATCTCGAACCCGTAAGGTGCCGCCAGCTCGCGTAGGAGAACAACGTCGCCCTCACCCTTGGCCCCGAACCGGAAGTCCTGGCCGACGACGATGAGCTTCATCTGGAGCGCGCCGACGAGGAGGTCGCGCACGAAGGATTCGGCGCTCATGCTCGCGAGCTGGTCGTCGAACGGCAGGACGATCGTCGATCTGAGTCCTGTCTTGCCGAGCAGATCGATCTTCTGCGCGAGCGACGTGATCGGCTCAGGCTCGATGCCTGGCGTGATGAGCGAGAGCGGGTGCCGGTCGAAGGTAACCGCGACCGGCTCGAGGCCGCGAGAGGAGGCCTCGTCAACGAGGCGAGAGAGCAGCCAGCGATGGCCGCGGTGCACGCCGTCGAACTTGCCGACGGTGACGGCACTTGGCGCCAGCTCCGCTGGTAGCTCTGCCAGGTCAGTGAACAGCCGCACGTTCCCTCTTTCGTCTCGATCTTCCCGTCTCCAGCCACGCGATGCCGAGGATCGGGAGCACAAGAGGAATATACGCGTAGCCCACCCCGAAGTCCGACCACACGGTGTCCGAGGGGAAGAGTTCCGGGTGGAACTCGGTCAGCGAACCGACAACAAGGACGCCGACGAGTTCGAACACGATCGTGAACCAGGCGATCCGGTTCCAGATCCTCCCCCGCCGAACAAGCGCAACCGTCGCGAGCAGGTACACGAATGCCGCAGCTGCGGAGAGCGAGTACGCGAGGGGCGCTTCACCGAACTTGGAGAGCAGCTGGTACGAGCTGCGCCCGATCGACGCCAGCGCCAGGACGGCGTAGACGACGACGAGCGCTCGCCCCGCACCGCGCGCTCCCTGGTAGCCGCCTTCGACAGCCGGGCTCTGCCCAGCGCCGCTCAAGCCGGAACTCCGATGAACGAGCTGGCGCCTATCCAGATCTGGTGCATCCGGAAGACCATGACGCCGATCGTGAGTGACGCGACTCCGAGGATGATCGTGGACCACTTCGTCCGCTCGACCAGGCCCCAGAAGACGGCGGCAGGCGGGATGATGATGGCCACGACCCAGTACATCCAGAACTCGAGGGCATCCCCGACGGGCTCGTTGCCCGTCGCGGGTGCGATCAGCGCCATCACGAACTGTACGACAAGCAACAGCTCGACGAGTGCGACGGCACCCACAGTGACGTCACCGGGCTTTCGGCCGGTGGCCCCGACGATGATGCAGAAGACACCAGCTGCGGCGCTCACGAGGCAGAGCACCCACGTGAACCAGTCGATCACGTGTTGGCCCCCGTCGGCATGTTGAACTCGGACTTCACGACGCCGCCGGCAGCCCTTGCGATGCCGATGAGGTCGCCTTCCGGGTCGATGGCGGCGAGCAGGCCGTCGTCGACCGGTTCGCTGAGACGGAGCTTCTTCCCGTTGCGGATATCCGCGGCTTGCTGAGCCGTCGCCTCGAACGCGCGGAACCGACGCAGCGCAGCCTGAGACGGAGTCGTGAGGCGCTTCTCGAGCTCGTCGGCGTCGGGCGCAACTGCGTCAGCGATGCTGAAGTCGCCGACGCGGGTGCGCCTGAGGGCCGTCAGGTGCGCGCCCGTGCCGAGCGCTGCGCCGAGGTCTCTTGCCAGCGCCCTGATGTAGGTGCCGGACGAGCACGAAACGCGGATCTCGAGGTCGACCACGGGCTCACCACCGGCGAGCGCATCGTGCGAGGCGAGCAGCTCGAGCTCGGCGATCGTCACGGCGCGGGCTGCGAGCTGCACGTCCTCGCCGTCGCGGACGCGCTTGTAGGCACGCACTCCATCCACCTTGATGGCGCTCACTGAGGATGGGATCTGCTTGATCGGTCCGCGCAGCGCGGCCATGGCCGCCTCAATGCGCTCAGGGGTCACCTCGGCGACGGACCCTGCCGGTGCTGTCGCCGTGACCTCACCCTCGGCGTCCTCAGTGTTCGTCGATACGCCAAGGCGAACCGTGGCGTAGTACTCCTTGTCGTCGCCGACGAAGTAGGTGAGCAGCCTGGTGGCTCCGCCGACACCGAGGATCATGAGCCCGGATGCCATCGGGTCGAGCGTGCCGGCGTGGCCGACCTTCCGCGTGCCGAGGGCCCGCCTGGTCATCGCGACGAGCGTGTGGCTCGTCGGGCCCTGCGGCTTGTCGAGGAGCAGGACACCGTTTGGGCCAGGAGATGCAGTCGTCATGTCCCCAATATCTTACGGTGCCCGTAGGCTCGTTCCCGGCCGTCTGGCGGAGTGCTGACTCCGAGACGGAGTGGATTTGTGTGTGCGAAGGGGAGATCAGGATGCGGGTTGCTGTCATCGGCGCCGGTGCGGTCGGCGGCGCCCTCGCGCTCCTGCTCGACCGAGCGGGACACGAGGTTGTGCTCGCCTCGCGGAGCGGTGCCGAGCCTGCACGCGGCCGGCGCACGCTGAACCTCGCTGGTGCCTTCGGAGAGCACCGCGCGGAGTTCGCTCAGGATTCGCGCCTCTCTGGCACCTTCGATCTCGCGCTTGTCGCGGTGAAGGCACAGGACACCCAGCGCGCGGTTGAGCCCCATCTCGCGGTGCTTGCAGCGACGCCCACGATTGTCGTGCAGAACGGCCTCGAGGGGGCAGCGACGGTGGAGCGTCTGATCGCCGGTCTGGCCGATCGAAACGCTCGCGGGTTCGTCGCAGGCGGCCTCGCCACCTTCGCCGTGAACAGGCCAGCACCCGACGAGATACGTGCAACCGCCAACGGTTCGCTGACTCTGGGAACTGCGTCCACTGCGCACACGTCTCGGCTGGAGGAGCTCGCGGTCGCACTCTCCCCCGCCCTCGAGTGTGTGGTCGCAGACGACCTGGCTTCTGCGCTCTGGAGCAAGCTCCTCATCAACCAGGTGAACGCGCTTCCGGCCGTAACCGGGCTCAGTGTGCAGGAGGTCGGCCTCGACGCCGATCTGCTCAGCGTGCTCGCCTCGAGCATCGGCGAGCTGCTCGCAGTGGCCGCAGCGAGCGGTGCCTCGCTTGTCGAGCTTGGCCCACTGGACAGAGCCCTCGCGGATCTCGCGAACGCCACGCCACTCGACACGGACGAGGAGCTTGCCCGGAACCGGCGGCTCGCGCGGGAGCTGTCCGCGGCCTTCGGGACGACGCCGAACTACGCATCGACCCAGCAGAGCATCAGCCGCGGCGAGGCAACGGAGATCGACGCGCTCAACGGCGCCGTCGTCTCGCACGGACTCACGCGTGGCCTTGATGCGCCCGTGAACGAGCTCCTCACCTCGCTTGTGCACGAGAGGGAAGGTGGAGCACCGCAGCTGTCCCCCGCCGAAGTTCGTGGCGCTGTCATCACGGCGACGGTCAACACTTGGTTCACCAGGGGGAACCGCCAGCTCTCGTGGCGGCTACCCACGACAACTGCTTGGGGTGTCCTCGTGAGCGAGACGATGCTGCAGCAAACTCAAGCCGCGCGCGTTGAACCGAAGTGGTTGGACTTCATGGAACGCTGGCCGACGCCAGCCACCATGGCAGAAGCCACCGAGGCCGAGGTGCTCCGGTTCTGGGATCGGCTGGGCTACCCGAGGCGCGCGCTCTGGCTCCTTGCCTGCGCCAGGGAGATCGCTGAAAAGCACGACGGGCGCGTGCCGGATACGCGGGAAGCCCTGCTCGCGCTGCCTGGCGTCGGGCCGTACACGGCATCGGCGGTCATGTCCTTCGCCCACGGTGTACCCGAACCCGTCGTCGACACGAACGTCCGCCGCGTCCTCTCCCGCGCCTTCCTCGGCGCAGAGACGCCCTGGGGGCCATCGGCCGTGCGCGACGCGGCAGAGATGCGTGCCGTCGCCCCCGCAGACCCAACCGCAGCGAACCTCTGGAACGCAGCGTCCATGGAACTCGGCGCCGTCATCTGCACGGCGAAGCGGCCGAAGTGCGACGATTGCCCCGTCGTTGGGCTCTGCGCGTGGGTCAGTGCCGGACGGCCCGCCTCGACGACGGTCAAGAGGCGACAGGCGAAGTTCGCCGGATCGGACCGCGAGATGCGCGGCCTGGTGTTGAGGGAGCTCCGTGCGATCCCAGGGGGCGTTGAGATCGAGTTCCTCCGTGGCCACCTCGACCCGGACGGAGCGGACTCGCTCCGCTTCGACCGAGCGCTGTCCTCGCTGAAGGATGACGGACTCATCTTCGAGCGAAACCAGGCGGAGATAGCACTGACCGGCGACTGATCAGTCGCCGGCCAGTGTCGCAGTCGGCCGCAGCCGAGCAGCTATTCAGCAGGAAGACTCAGGCGCCCTCCGGCTCGTCCTTCTTCTCGTAGGGGTCGGCGTCGCCGGCGTAGCTCGCTGTCTTCGCCTGCTGGGCTGAGGCCACGTCGCGATCGTGCGCTTCGCGGAGCAGCGCGGCGATTGCATCCGCGTTCTCCGGGATTGCGTCTGGCACGAATTCGAGGCTCGGGGTGAGGCGCGAGGTGATGTTCTTGCCCACCTCGGTCCGGAGCATGCCGGTCGCGCTCCTGAGCGCGGCCGCTGTGTCCCGTCGCTCCTTCTGATCGCCGTAGACGGTGTAGAAGATGGTGGCATGTTGCAGGTCACCCGTGACGCGCACGTCCGTGATGGTGACGAACCCGAGCCGCGGGTCCTTGACGCCGCGCTCGAGCGTCTTCGCGACGATGACCTTGATTCGGTCTGCGAGTCGCAGAGCCCGTGAATGATCAACCATGTTGGCTACTTTCTCGTGTGCTGGTGCAGACAGTCAAATGAATCTGCAGTGTCTCAAACTGCGCGGAACCTGAAGGCGGGGCCCCGGCCGGTTAGCCAGGACCCCGCCCCGAGTGTTCGCCGCGCTTTGCTCAGCGCAGCAGCTCGGTCAACAGCTAGACGCGCGGCTTCTCGACGAGCTCAGTCGTCTCGATCTCGTCGCCGATCTGGATGTCGTTGTACTTGCCGAGGCCGATACCACATTCGAAGTCCGTGCGGACCTCGGTGACGTCGTCCTTGAACCGACGGAGCGAGTCGATCGCGAGGTTGTCCGCGATGACGATGCCGTCGCGGATGACGCGAGCAGTCGCGTTCCTCGTGATAGTTCCGCTGCGGACGATACATCCGGCGATGTTTCCGAACTTGGAGGAACGGAACACCTCGCGGATCTCCGCGACACCCGACTGGACCTCTTCGAACTCGGGCTTGAGCATGCCCTTGAGCGAGTTCTCGATGTCCTCGAGCGCTCCGTAGATGACCGAGTAGAAGCGGACATCCACGCCTTCACGAGCAGCGCGCTCGCGCGCCTTCGTGTCGGGGCGCACGTTGAAGCCGATGATGATGGCGTTGTCGACCGTGGCGAGGTTGACGTCGGACTCCGTGATGGCGCCGACACCGCGGTGGATGATGCGCAGCTGCACCGAGTCATCCACATCGATCTTGAGCAGCGACTCTTCGAGTGCCTCGACGGCACCGGAGACGTCACCCTTGATGATGAGGTTGAGCGACTCGACCTTGCCCTCTTCGAGTGCACGGGTGAAGTCCTCGAGGCTGATGCGCTTGCGGGACTTGGCGAGGCTCGCGTTGCGCTCGACGGCTTCACGCTTCTCGGCGATCTGACGCGCAGTGCGGTCCTCTTCCGTGACGATGAAGGTGTCGCCTGCACGAGGAACGCTCGACAGGCCCTGCACCTGGACCGGGCGCGAAGGCTCAGCCTCGGTGACGACCTGACCGTTCTCGTCGAGCATTGCCCGGACGCGGCCGTAGGCCGTTCCAGCAACGATCGGGTCTCCGACACGGAGCGTTCCCGACTGGATGAGGACGGTTGCGACCGCACCGCGTCCCTTGTCGAGCTTCGCTTCGATCGCGATACCGCGCGCTTCCTTGTTCGGGTTGGCGCGAAGGTCGAGACCGGCGTCTGCCGTCAGAAGGACCGCCTCGATGAGGCTGTCAATGTTGACGTTGTTGCGAGCAGACACGTCGACGAACATCGTGTCGCCACCGAACTCCTCGGCAACGAGCCCGTACTCGGTCAGCTGCGCACGGACCTTGGCCGGGTTCGCGTCTTCCTTGTCGACCTTGTTGACGGCAACGACGATCGGCACGTTGGCGGCCTGGGCGTGGTTGAGCGCCTCGACCGTCTGCGGCATGATGCCGTCGTCCGCCGCGACCACGAGGATCGCGATGTCGGTGACCTGGGCGCCACGGGCACGCATGGCCGTGAAGGCCTCGTGACCCGGCGTATCGATGAACGTGATGGCGCGTTCGATGCCCTCGTGCTCGTGCCAGACCTGGTACGCACCAATGTGCTGCGTGATGCCACCAGCTTCGCCATCGACGACGTTCGCGTTGCGAATCGCGTCGAGGAGTCGCGTCTTACCGTGGTCGACGTGACCCATGACGGTGACGACAGGCGGGCGGATCTCGAGAACGTCGTCGCCTTCGTCCTCTGCTTCCTGGTCGAGGTCGATCGAGAAGCCCTCGAGGAGCTCGCGGTCTTCGTCCTCCGGGCTGACGATCTGAATGCGGTAGCCCAGCTCTTCGCCAAGCACCTCGAAGGTCGCCTCGTCGAGCGACTCCGTCGCCGTCGCCATCTCACCGAGGTGGAACAGCACGGTCACGAGGTCACCGGGGCTCGCATCGATCTTCTCTGCGAAGTCCGAGATCGAGGCGCCACGACGCAGACGGATCGGCGTCGTGCCGTCTCCGCGACGTACCTTGACGCCACCTACGCTCGGGGCCTCCCGCATTTCGAATTCTGCCCGCTTCGTCCGCTTGGACTTGCGAGCCTTCGACTTTCCGCCGCCGCGACCGAATGCACCGGCCGTCGAGCCGCGACCGCGACCGCCGCCACCTGGACGACCGCCGCCACCTGGACGCGGAGCAAAGCCGCCACCGGCACCTGGAGCGCCGCCTGGACGTCCGCCACCGGCACCGCCGGCACCCGGGCGACCGCCCGGACGACCAGCACCTGCTGGGCGGGCGCCTGGAAGCACGCGGGGCTGACCCGGACGCGGAGCCGCCGGGCGGGGGCCGCCTGGGCTCTGCGGGCGAGGACCGCCTGCGCCACCTGGACGGGGGCCGCCACCGGCTCCGCCACCAGGGCGCATGCCCTGGTTCGAGGAGAACGGGTTGTTGCCTGGACGCGAACGGCCCATGCCCTGGCTGGACGCGAACGGGTTGTTCCCTGGACGCGGGCCTGGACGGGGTCCACGAGGACGCGGGATGGCTGGGCTTGCGCCACCATCAGCCTGCGCGGGCTTTGCGTCGCCGGGAGCAGCGGGACGCTGCGTGTTCGGCTTCGGCGCGCCCGCGTCCGCTGCGGGTGCAGCAGGAGCGGCTGGCGCGGGAGTCGAGGGCTGAGCCTCAGCAACCGGAGCCGGCTCAGGCTTGCGCTTGGGTCCAGGGGTCGGAGCCGATGGACCTGCGGCCGCAGCCTTCGGTGCCGGAGCAGCGGGCGCCGCTGGTGCCGACGGGCCCGGCTTCGTGCCTGGACGGACGCTCGAGGGCTTTGCGCCGCCTGGACGCGGGGCGCCCGGCTTCGACGCCGATGGAGCGGCGGCCTGAGGCTGCGCGCTACCGGCGGCGTTGGTTTTCAGCGCCTCGCGGAGGCGACGGGCCACGGGGGGCTCGACGCTCGACGATGCGCTCTTAACGAACTCGCCCATGTCCTGAAGAGTCTTGAGGGCGGTCTTGGAATCGACGCCCATCTCGCTGGCGATTTCGTGTACGCGTGGTTTTGCCACTTTTCTCCTGTCTGGGGCCCGCCCAGACAGGAGCGGACCATTAAAGTCGGATGTGCCTCATCGTGAGTCACTCATGATTAGTCCATGGTCCGATCAGCCTTTTCTCGTAGTAGAGCAGGGCGCTCGCCCTGTTCCAGTGTGCTCGCGTGCCTGCTGAGCGCCTCGGTGTCCACCTTGCCGGTCTTGAACGCCCGCAAGAATGCGCGCCGCTCAATCGCGAGCCTGGTGCACTCCGTGGTCGGATGGATCCAGGCTCCACGCCCTGGAAGACTCGCCGAGATATCGACTTCGAGGCTTCCCTGACGGAGAACAACTCTGAGGAGCTGACTCCGTGCGGAGCGCGAACGGCATCCAACGCACGTTCGTACAGACGACATACTACCCCCCTGCGCGCGCTTCGTCTCCGTCTTCGAGGATCGAGTCTGGCTGAATGTCGATTCTTGCACCAGTGAGCTTGGCCGCGAGGCGCGCATTCTGGCCTTCCTTGCCGATCGCGAGCGACAGCTGGAAGTCGGGAACCAGCGCCCGGACGGCCTTCGTGGCACGGTCGATGACAAACGCGCTCGAGACTTTCGCCGGGCTCAATGCACTAGCCACGAAGGTCGGCAGGTCGTCGGAGTAGTCGACGATGTCGATCTTCTCATCGCCCAATTCGTTGGTGACGGCGCGAACTCGCGCCCCGAGCTCGCCGATGCACGCGCCCTTCGGGTTGATGCCTTCCTGAGTCGCGCGGACGGCGATCTTCGAGCGGTGGCCCGCCTCGCGCGCGAGCGACACGATCTCGACGACGCCACTTGCGATCTCAGGAACCTCGAGGGCGAAGAGCTTGCGAACAAGCGACGGGTGCGTGCGGGAGACCGTGATCTGCGGCCCCTTGGTGCCCCGCTCGACCTTCGTCACGAAGACGCGGAGGCGCCGGCCGTGCGAGTAGTCCTCGCCAGGAACCTGCTCCTCGGGAGGCAGGATGGCCTCGACGGTTCCGAGGTCGACGTGGATCATGCGGGGGTTCGGTCCCTGCTGGATCACGCCGGCGACGATGTCACCCTCGCGTCCACGGAACTCGCCAAGCACTTTGTCGTCCCCGATGTCTCGGATGCGCTGGTTGATGACCTGCTTGGCAGCAAACGCCGCGACACGACCGAAGTCGTCGGCGGGAAGCTGAGCCTCGCCGATGATCTCGCCGTCTTCGTCCATCTCTGGCACGAACACGTTGACTTCACCGCTCTTGCGGTCGAGGTGTACACGCGTTGATGCCGGCGGCACGTCCTGGCCGAGCTCCTGCGATACGTGCTTCTCGTACGCGGTCAGGATCGCCTGCTCGAGAATGCTGGCAAGTTCCTCAAACGGGATCTCACGCTCTCGCTCGAGAATCCTCAGGACAGCAAGGTCGATCTTCATGGCGCTCCCTCTATTCAGATGAAAGAACGACTTTACCCCATAACGAGCGCACGGGATGAGGCGTCGGGGACTTTCATCCCCTCGGACCTCATCCCGTGCGAAGCGATCGCTCGCAACTGCCTCGAGAGTGGCGCTAGACGCTGCGCTTCGACTGCAGCAGCTCGAGGACCTCGTCCTTGGAGACCGCGTCGCGTTCGTTGGTGCGGCGGTTCCACAGCTCGACCTGACCGTCGACGGCCCCCTTGCCTGCGATGACGATCCACGGAACACCGAGGAGCTCCGCGTCGCCGAACTTCACGCCGGGCGAGACCTTCTTGCGGTCGTCGTAGAGCACGTCGAGCCCAGCAGCATCGAACGCCGCAGAGAGTTCCTCCGCTACGGCGAACGGCTCCTCGTTGCGCCCTGTCGCGACGATCTGCACGTCGAACGGCGCCACCTGCTCTGGCCAGATGAGGCCGCGGTCGTCGTGGTTGGCCTCGGCGATGAGCGCGAGGTTCCGGGTGACGCCGATGCCGTAGGAGCCCATCGTCACGGTCGTGAGCTTGCCCTGCTCGTTGAGCACCTTGAGCCCGAGCGCTTCCGCGTACTTGCGTCCCAGCTGGAAGACGTGCCCGATCTCTGTTCCGCGAGCGGTGGTGATGGCCCCACTGCCGTCTGGAGCAGGGTCGCCGTCGCGGACCTCTGCGGCGCCGATGCGCGCATCCGCCGCGAAGTCGCGCCCCGCAACCAGGGAGTGCACGTGCTTGCCTTCGACGTTCGCGCCGGTGATCCAGCTCGAACCTTCTGCCACCGTCTCGTCGAGGAAATAGGCGATCTCAGTGGTCGACTCCTCCCCCAGAACCTGGCCGTCGGCCGACCACGGGCCGATGTAGCCACGGACGAGTCCGGGGTGCTTGGCGAAGTCCTCCGCGGTCGCAGCTTCCACCTCTGCAGGTTGCAGCGCCGTCTCGAGGCGCTTCATGTCGACCTCACGGTCACCGGGGATGCCGACGACGACAAGGTCGCGGGTGCCATCCGTGTGGATGCGCGCGACGACGACGTTCTTGAGCGTGTCAGCGGCTGTCCAGTCTCGACCGTCCACCTTCGCGACGACGGCGTTTGCGTGCGCGACAAGCGTTGCGATCGTGGGCGTGTCTGGCGAGTCGAAGACCGTGACCGGGCCCGTCGAGCTCGAGTCGACGGCAGCGGGTGCCGGAGCGGCGTACGCCTCAACGTTCGCCGCGTATCCGCCCGGGGAGCGCACGAAGGTGTCCTCGCCGACGGGAGTCGGGTGCAGGAACTCCTCGCTCCGCGAGCCGCCCATAGCCCCCGCGTTGGCCGCGACGATGACGTACTCGAGGCCGAGGCGGTCGAAGATGCGCTCGTAGGCGTCACGCTGCGCCTGGTAGCTGGTGTCGAGCCCTGCGTCGTCGATGTCGAACGAGTAGGCGTCCTTCATCGTGAACTCGCGTCCGCGCAGCAGTCCCGCGCGGGGGCGCGCCTCGTCTCGGTACTTGTCCTGGATCTGATAGATCGCGAGCGGCAGGTCCTTGTACGACGAGTAGAGGTCCTTGACGGCGAGAGTGAAGGCCTCCTCGTGCGTCGGAGCCAGCACGAGCGGTGCGCCCTTGCGGTCCTCCAACCGGAAGATGCCATCGCCGAAGTCGTTGAGGCGGCCCGTGGCCTCGTAGAAGTCAGCGGGGAGGATCCCGGGGAAATGAACCTCCTGAGCGCCGGCCGCTTCCATCTCCTCGCGCACGATCTGCTCGATGCGGCGCTTCACCTTGAGGCCGAGCGGCAACCAGGCGAAGACGCCAGGCGCCTGACGGCGGATGTAGCCGGCGCGCACGAGGAGCCTGTGGCTTGCCACCTCGGCGTCGACGGGATCTTCGCGGAGGGTGCGGACAAAGAGCTTGGAAAGGCGAGTAGTCACCCCGCAATGCTAGTCGTGCGCGGGACGCCACGCGGTCGGGTCAGCGGGCGGCCGTACCTTCGCAGGCGCGGCCGCGAGTCACCACGGCTTGTCGTGGGAGGCGTCTCCCTCAGTCTCGCCGCGCTCCTGGTCGAGCTCGTCCTGCCGATCCTGCTGATTCTGCTGCAACTGCTCCTCGAGCTCGGTCATCTCGGGCGACTGGGTCGACTCAGGGGGGTCCTCCCCCTCGTTCGGTTCCTGCGCTTCGGATTGCTGCTGCAGCTTCTGCTGGATGCGCTCGGTCGATTCGACCGTAGGCGGCTCGAACTCGGTGGATGCGCAGCTCGGGTCGCGCGCATCCAACACGGCGAGGGCCTCCTGCCAGAGCGCAACCGCGCCCGCGGTATCGTCCGCCGCCAGCCTTGCGTCCCCCTGGCGCTCGATCGTGATGGCGAGATTGGCACGGATAGGACACTGCTGCGGGGGTTCTGCCAACGGCAGGGCCGTCTCGAGCTCAGTGCGAGCCTCATCGAGCAGGCCCAGCTGGAGCATGGACGTGCCCGTGTTGTACGGAGCTTTCCAGCTCTCGAGAATGTTCACGAACTTCTGCTGCTGCGCCGAGTTCATGCTGCCCTCGTAGTCGGGCTCTGAGTAGAGCGCGACCGTTCGGTCGGCGATGACGGACATGCTGATGAGCTTGGCCGCGAACGCGGCCGCGATGAGCGCAAACGGGATGCTGAAGAGGATGAATCTCCGTCTGCGCCTCGCGGCGGCCGCAGCGGATGGGAGTGCGGCCCTCGGCTTCTTCTCGCGACGACTCATGCTGCCCCTCCCCTGGCTCTGCTGAGCTCGATGAAGTGCTTCACCGATTCCCATACGTCTCGAAGCAGCAGCAGGAACGCTGCCGACGCGAGGATCCAGTACACCTCGAAGGCAGTCTCTGCGCTGCCCTTGGTCTGTGTCACTCTCGTGCTGTCGACCTCTGCGGCGACGACCTCGGTGCCAGGAGCCCTGGTCTCGAGGGGCACACCCAGCTCGTCCGCGATCTGCTGCAAGGCTGCCGTGTCGATGACGGACAGCGCCTGCTGGCCCTGCGCATCCACGATGTAGGTCGGCTCGCCGGTCTCCAGCGTCCCCGCCGTCTCCTTCATGGGGCCGCCCGCCTCAGTGCCGTAGCCGAGCACGGCGCCACCGGCGAGGTAGCCAGCGAGGTCGCTGAAGGAGTCGGGCTCCGTGTCTGCCGTCTGCTCGCCGTCGCCCAGGTAGTAGACGACGCGTGCCCGCTCGGGCTCAGCCTCCGAGGCGGCATCGAGGACGTCCTTGACGAGGGGTTCGGCGATCGAGATCGAACTCCCGCGCGAGTACTGCGTGACCTCCGGACGCAACGTCTGCAGGAGGGCGTCGAGTGCCGTCGTGTCTGCCGTGAAGGGAAGCCGCTGCACTGCCGCCGCGTCGAACGTGACCAGGCCGAAGCGCGCTCCCTCGTGCGCGGATGCGAGCGCCGAGATGTCGGCCTTGACTCCTTCGAGTCGCGGCGCCCCGTCCCAGTCCTCCGCGACCATGCTCGCCGTCGTGTCTACGACGAAGAGCACGTCAACCTCGCTCTGCAGGTTCGGCGCTGGGGCGCTGCCGATGCCGGGGCGGAACGCCGCGAGCACGATGAGCCCGCAGGCCGCGAGACGCAGCGCCCAGTTGATGCGGCGACGCCTGTCGGTCGCCCGGACGAGCGCGAAGATGCCGAAGCCGAGGAGCGCGATACCGAAGATCACGAGCACAAACGCGGGGAGGATCGGATTCCAGGTCACAGGCGGAGCCTCCATGCCAGCACGACGTAGATCGAGACGAACGCGAGCATCAGCATGAGCCAGACGTTCGGGCGATCGGTGATGAGGAGCTGCGGTTGGCCGACCATGAGTGAGGTCTGCTCGCTCGTGATCTGGTCGACGATGCCAGAGACGCTGGCCGGATCGGTGAGCTTGAAGTAGCTGCCGTCTGACTGCAGGATCGTCGTCCTGAACTGGTCGGCGAACGCATCCTCGAACTGGTTGGCGTCGAGCGCGTAGATCTTAATCCCCCGTTGCTCGGTGTACTCGGCCGCCTCGGGGAACGAGACAAGCGGGTCGCCGTTCACGGCGTTGTCCGTCGCAAAGATGATCGAGCGCGACCTACCGTCGTCCGCGGCAGGGTCGTAGTCGCCGAAGGTCATCGCGCACGAGGCAAGGCCGTCGCCGACGAGAGACGCCCCGGCGGCACCCTGCGTGCCCTGCGCAAACGAGTACTCGATGTTCGAGCCGCCGGATGCTGACTCCATCTCATCACGCACCTGCTGCAGCTGGGTCTCGACGAACGCGTAGTCGTCCGTGAGCGGAAAGAGCTGCACGGCAGTCGCGTCCCACAGCATGAGCGACATGCGCTCTCCGTCGAAGCCAGGGAGCATCTCGAGGTACCTGTCGAGCACCTCTACGTCGTAGTCGACCATGGAACCAGAGATGTCGAGACACAGCACGATGTCGCGATTGAACTTCTCGGGCGACTCGACCCGCTGGTAAACCCACCGCCCGGCAGCGACGCTGGTCACCGCGAGCAGGATCGCGAGCACGACCCCGACGGCGGTCATGAGGCTCGAGTAGCGCACGAGCGCCCGACGGTAGGCGGGGAGCTTCGTCAGGCGCCTCGAGTTCGCGACGGGAATGGCGCCAGACTGCCCGCGCTTGCGCGAGCGCCACCAGGCGACGCCAGCCACGGCCGCCGCGACCACGATCAGCGAAAGGCTGATCCACCACATCGCTATCGCCACGTCGAGATCACCTCTCTAGCCGCCGCGACGCCGGCCTCGGCACCGCTGGGGTCGTGCGCGCCGAAGACCATCGGGTAGTACTGGCCAACCGTGTGCGAGACGCCACGAAGCTCGGTGCGACGGAGGTCGGTGAGCGTCATCTTGTCAGCGGGCACCGTCGAGACGGCAGCCACGAAGCCGCGGACAAGCACGCTCAACTCCGCGTGTGCTCTCCGCGGCGTGAGTTCGCCAGCAGCAGCTCGGCGAGCTACGTCATCGACGCGCTCCAAGTACTCCTGCTGCAAGGCGTAGACGGGCGGCCGAGCGGGTGGGAGCACCGGCGCCGCCTTCGGCGGGCGAGGACGCGTCAGGAACACTACGAGGAAGTAGTAGGCGACGATGGCAGCCAAGATCAAGAAACCGAGCACAAGCCAGAACTGCGCGTAGTCGATGACGGGGATGACGGTGCCCTCTGGCGGCTGGACGTCAGCGACGAACATTTGCCCTCGCTTTCAAGAGCGCGAGGAGCACGGGGGCGACTTCCGCCTCGCTCGCGACCTCGGCGTAGGAGACGGCGTTTGCCTCGAAGGTCTGCTCCATGTCGATAGTGCGTTTCCGCTCGGCGTACTCGAACTCGCGCTCGAGAAGACGGTCGCCACCGAAGAGACTCGGCATCGCCCAGTTTCCCTCAACGTCGAACGCCAGCTCGCCACGCCGGCCACGCTGGTGCGGCTCCGCGTCGGTGATCTGCAGCCACACGATCTCGTGCTGAGCCGCCAGCCGCCGCACGAGCGCCGCGCGCTCGTCGTCCCAGTCGAACTCGTCCGCGATGACGACGAGGAGCGCGCGGTGCCGCACCGTGAGGCGGACGCGCTCCAGGATCGCGTTCATGTCGCTTGTGGCGGTCTCGAGACCAACCGTGTCGTACACGGCATGGAGCATCCGCTCGAGAGCGGAAGTCGTGCTGCGGAACGGGAGCTGTCTGATGCCCTCCGAGCTGCCGGTCACGAGGCCAACCTCGTCGCCGTGCCGGATGGCGAGGTAGCCGAGTATCCCGAGCGCGGTGACCAGTACCTCTCGTTTCGGCTCTCCGCTCGCAGACAGCGCCGCCATGTTGCGGCCGCCGTCAACAGCGAACAGCACGCGATGCCGCCGCTCAGCGACGTAGCGCTTCACGAGCGGCTGGCCCACGCGTGCGCTGGCCTTCCAGTCGATGTCCTTGATCTCGTCTCCGGCGACGTACTCACGGAGGTCGTCGAAGTCCATACTGCGCCCGCGGAGGTGCGAGGCGTACTGGCCGTCGAGCAGATGCAGCACGCGCCTTCGCGCGTGCAGGAACATCTTCGACTTGACCTTCGAGAGGAGAGGTCGTTCGCTTGACATCGTCACGGAGTGCGGACTGCCCCGAGCACGGCGTCGATGATCTGTTCGACACGAACTCCCGTGGCGTCCGCTTCGAAGCCGAGGATGATGCGGTGGCGGAGGATGCGGTGCGCGAGCCTGCGGACGTCCTCTGGCACGACGTGGTCGCGTCCCTGCAGGAGGGCAACAGCCCTCGCGCCCTTGGCGAAGTTGATCGAGGCGCGCGGCGAGGCGCCGACCTCAACGAGCCTCGCGAGCTCGGGGGCGATGTACTCACCCGCATGCCGAGTGACGTAGACGAGCCCGACGATGTACTCGGTGATCGCCTTGTCGACGTACACGCGAGAAGTCAGATCCTGGAGCCGCGTGACATCCTGCAGACCAACGGCCGCCGGCTCCCCGTGCTCGAAGACGCCCTCGTCGATGCGCCGCAGGATCTCGGCCTCCTCGGCGGGGTTCGGGTACTCGAGCACGTCCTTGAGCATGAAGCGGTCGAGCTGCGCCTCAGGCAGCACGTACGTGCCCTCCTGCTCGATCGGGTTCTGCGTCGCGATCACGAGGAACGGGTCAGGCAGTGGGTAGAGCGTGCCGCCGATCGTGGTCTGCCGCTCCTGCATCGCCTCGAGCATGGCCGACTGCGTCTTCGCGCTCGAGCGGTTGATCTCATCGAGCAGCACGAAGTTCGCGTGCACTGGCCCAAGCTGTGTTGAGAAGCGGTGCTCTGCGGCGTCGTAGATCTGCGTGCCGACGATGTCGGATGGCAGGAGGTCAGGTGTGCACTGGATGCGGCTGAACGAGCCGCGCACGGACTGCGCGAGGGTCTGGGCTGCTGTGGTCTTCGCCAGCCCGGGCACCGACTCCAGGAGGACGTGGCCACCGGCCATGAGCCCGACGAGCAGCGTCTCGCGGAGCTGCGTCTGTCCGACGACCTTGTGCGCGAAGGCCTGCGAAACAGCCCCAATGGAACGCCCCGCTTCCTGGAGCTCCTGCTGGCTGAGCTTGAGCTGCTGACCGCCGACAATCGTCACGGATCCCTCTTCCTGCGGCTGGACTCGCCTGCCGACTCTTCTGGTCTCGTCTCGTGCACTTAGGTCAATGCCATAGGAAAGCGTAGTGATCCTTCCGCGTGCTCGCTGTCAGGCTCCAGGAAGGCCCCTCGCGGAGCTACTCGAACAGACGAATCGGGTTCACGATGTCGACGTAGATGAACAGCGCACTCATCGCCATGAGGCACCCGGCGATGACCAGCGTCACCGGCAGGAGCTTCGCCGTATCGAAGGGTCCGGGGTCTGGCCGCCCGAAGAGCTTCGCGAGTCTGCGGCGGATGCCGTCGATGAGCGCGGCGAGAATGTGCCCTCCGTCGAGCGGCGGAAGGGGCACGAGGTTGATGACCCCGAGTGCGATGTTCACCGACGCCACCAGCTGGACGATGGTTGCGACCCGATCGACGACCGGGATGCTGGTCTCGGCCGCCACCTCGCCCGTGATCCGCCCGACTCCCACGACGCTCATAGGTCCGTTCGGGTCTCGTTCTGCACCCCCGAAGCCTGCGTTCCACATCTCCACGATGCGTTCCGGGATCGTGATGAGGAAGTTGCCGACCGCCCGTACGTTGGCTTCTGCCATCGTGAAGGCGTAGAGAGGCGACTGCCTCGTGCGCTCCTGGGTGGGGGTGATGCCGACGAAGCCGACTTCCTCGGTCACGTACGAACCGTCGGCAGACTCGACACGAGCTCCCGTGAGGTCGTCGAGCTGGTACACCGTGTTCACGCGCGGTGTGAGCTCGAGCTGCAGCTGCTCTCCAGCGCGGTCGACGCCGAGCAAGATCGGCGCTCCAGGGCTCACTCGAATGGCGTCCTGGAGAACGTCCCAGTTCTCTGCCGCGACCCCATCGACGCTCGTGATCGTGTCGCCTGGCATGAGCCCGGCTTCGAAGGCGGGCGCCGGCGTCTCACACGGCTCCCCCTCGGCAGGGGCGGCCGTCCCGGCGGGGACGACGCATTCGTAGACCGTGCCGACCGTCGTGCTCGGCTGGTAGAGACCAAATCCCGAGCAGACGATCATGAAGCCCAGGATGGCGATGACGAAGTTCATAGCGGGACCGCCCACCATGATGACGATCCGCTTCCAGACGGGGAGGGACGAGTACGTGCGGGATTCCTCGCCAGGGGCGACGCCCTCGGCTGAGGCGAGCCTGGCGTCGTCGATCATGCTCGACATGAACCCTGTGCCGCCCGTGCGGGCGGCCTCCCCGGGCTTGGCCGGTGGGTACATGCCGATCATCGCCACGTAGCCACCAAGAGGGATTGCCTTCACGCCGTACTCCGTCTCCCCTCGCTTACGCGAGAAGAGCGTCGGTCCGAAGCCGATCATGTACTGCGTGACGCGCACCCCGAATCGCTTGGCGGGGACGAGGTGGCCCACTTCGTGCAACGCGATCGACGCCGCGAGGCCGATGACTGCGGCCAGCACGCCGACGATGAAGAGCAAGACAGATTCCACGGGGGTCAAGCGTAGACCCGCCGAGCCAGGCACTTGCTGTCGATCCGCCTTGCCGCCGGGCCGAGCGCCTGCCAGAGCTGCGCGGTTGCTACCCCGTAGGCTTGCCCGATCATGAGCGAAGCATCAACGCTGCAGGCCGCAGCCGCCGTCGAACTCGCAGTTGTCGTCCGCTCGGGATTCATCGAATCCAGACACGTCGGAGCTGCTGTGCTCACCAGCACGGACGCCACCATCCGCGCGGAGCTCGGAGATGGGCACCAGCCAGTGTTCCCTCGATCGACGCTCAAGCTGTTCCAGGCGCAGACCGCGCTTGCCCTCGGCGCGCGGCTCAACGACGAGCAGACCGCGATCGCCTGCGGCAGCCACTCTGGCTCCCCTGCGCACGTCGCGCACGTGCGCGAGATCCTGCATGCGAGCGGACTCGACGACCGCGCGCTCGCGTGCCCAGCGTCCTGGCCTCGAGACCGTGCATCCCGCGATGCGCTGGTTCGCGCTGGCGAGGCCTCCTCAGCCGTGTACATGGAGTGCAGCGGCAAGCACGCTGCGATGCTGGCGGCGTGCGTCGCGCAGGGCTGGCCAACCGACGGGTACCTGGCCGTCGAGCATCCCCTCCAGGTTGCCATCAGGGACACGATCGAGCGTATGACCAGGGAACGCCCGAGTGCCGTCGGGATCGACGGCTGCGGCGCGCCCGTCTTCGCCGTGAGCCTCGTCGGGCTGGCGGCCGCGGCCAGTCGGCTCGCTACGGCAAGTGCGTCCTCGCCCTTCCCGCTGTTCAAGGCAGCCGCCGCCGTCTGGCGGTCAGTGCTCTCGAACGGGTGGCTCATCGAGGGGCACGGCCGGCCGAACTCGCTGGTCATCTCGGAGCTCGGCGTCCTGGCGAAATCGGGAGCTGAGGGCGTGCTTCTGCTCGCGGCGCCTGACGGCACAGCCGTGGCTCTGAAGATGCTCGACGGCTCCAACCGAGGCACGACCCTCGTCGGCTTGCAGCTGCTCGTCGCTGCGGGCGCAGTCGATGTGAGCCGAGTGCAGCAACTCCTGCCGCGCCTCGGGCTCGAGGTGCTCGGCGGTGGGGTGCTTGTCGGCGAGATCATGGTCGGCGCCGGAGTGCCCACGAGCCTGTAGCGCCGCCGCGAGCCCGCCTCAGACGGTCCCGGATTCAGGCGTTCCCGGCTCAGGCGTTCCCGGTTCAGGATCAGACCAACGGATGCGGACCATCCTGCCCTCGGTGTCGCGCAGGACCGCGCTGCGGGACGAGTCGGTCGTGAGCGGCGGCAAGGGGTCGCCCCTGAAGAACGCGCGATGCTCGCCCGGAGTCACGCCAGACAGCAGGACGTGATGTTCCGTGGAGAGCCTCGAAAGGGCCCCGAACTGCGACTGCCACCCCTCCGGATCACCGATGACAGCTCTCGGGCGGGCCGAATGCGGCTTCTCGCCGGCTCGCACGCCGGACAGGCTCGAGCCCTCGGCACGCCAGTCCGCGAGTTCGATGCACTCGAAGCCCCGCCCCTCCAGGACACGCCGGAGGGCAGCCCGCTGCCGCGCGACGACCAACAGCTCGTTCCCGAGCTCGTTCCGGTCATCGGCAGGGGAAGGCGCGGGCAGGTCCGGGAAAGCGACAAGCCCCGAGCCCATCCGGCGGAGCTCCTCGGTCGCTCGAGCCACCTGACACTCGAGTCCACGCCAGACTGCCCGCCCTGGCGGAGCGTCGGCACGGTGATCACGTGCCTCGCCTCCGGCCATGACAAAGCCGGCTCGGTCTCCCCCGACAAGACGCAGCGTCTGGGCAGTGGCGGAGACAAGAGGCGCGGTCCCTCCCGTCACCCGACTCAGGGAGAAGACCAGCGCAGGTGAAGCCGAGGCAGAGTGCCTGACGAGTCGCTCGAGCTTCTCGACCACCGCAGTTCGATGTGGCTCCTCGATGCCGGCGAGGAGCACATCGATGTCGTCGATGACCAGAAGCCCCGGCTGTGCTGTGAGGTCGTCCGCGAACAGCTGGTCCCAGGCCGACTCGACGTCTGAGTCGAGAACAACAACACGGCGGGCCACGAGGCTGACCGCTGCTCGTGCAGCCTCGACAAGCACCGCGAGGCAGGCGGACTTGCCCGTGCGTGGGCCGCCGATCACCACCAACGCGCCCAACGCTGTGTCCAGCCGCGCGGGCGACTGCCGCCTGGCAAGCGTGTCGTCGAGTACACCGAACGCGACCCCGGTCCCGTCCGAGGCAAGCTCAGCCAGCTTGATCTGCGGGGGAAGTGCCGGGAGCCAGGGGCGACCTGGGGAGGCGTAACCGAGGTGCGCTTCCCGCTCCACCGCCGCCTCAGTGAGTCGGGCGATCGTTCGGCGCTCGCGCTGTTCGACCTGAACCTCCGTGATCCGATCACCGGCAGCGACAAGGGCGCGCCCCGGTGAAGCGGCGGGCAGGCGGGCGGCGGATGCGCTGCCGAGCAACGCGGTGCTATCGGCGTCCGAGATCACTCGAAGGCACACGCGGACGCCGCAGTTCGCGAGCGTCGCGCCTCGAACGGCGACCGCGGGTTGCTGGGCGCAGAGGACAAGGTGCATCCCAAGGCTTCTCCCCCTCGCCGAGATATCCGCGAAGAGTTCCTGCAAGTCCGCTCCGGCGTCGACGAGCGCCTGGTACTCGTCCACGAGGATGACAAGTCGCGGGAGGCCGGGCAGTTGGCCGATGTCCGCCACGCCAGCAGCACGAAGGGCGAGCTCGCGCTCGCGCACTTCTGCGCCGAGGCTGATCGCTGCCCGGCGCGCTTCGCTCGCGTCCAGGTCCGTGACGATCCCCACACAGTGTGGAAGCGAGGCTATCGGGTCGAACGTGGCCCCGCCCTTGAAATCGAAGCAGAGAATCTGGACCTCACGAGTAGACCTTGCTTCCGTCATCGCGAGCACCCAGGTCATGAGCAGCTCGCTCTTGCCGGATCCTGTCGTGCCACCGATGACTGCGTGCGGACCGGCGCGAACGAGATCGATACCGAACGGTGCTCCGCCGCTGGTGCCGAGCACCGCATGCAGCGACGATGGTCCTCGGGCCGCTTGCCCCACGGCGGCCTCCGCTTGCACGGTTGCCCCATCGAACAAAGACTGCCCGTGCGTCGTGTCACTGGGAGGGCTCGTGCCAGCGGCGTCGAGCCAGGCAAGACTGCAGGCGCGCATCTCCTCTGCCGTGACGAAAGCAGGACGCAGCGTCAGCCGCTGCCCGCCGCTGAGCTCGACTCGCGCGCTCGAGGTGTCCTCGAGTTGTAGGCGCACCACGGGAGCGGGCAGCGCCGAGCTCTCCGCCCGGCTCACCGGGGCGCCGGCTCCCCTGAGGTCGAGGAGGAGCTCCCGCGGTCCAGTCTCGGACCCGGACGCGGCATCGATCCAGCTCCACGGCATGCCAAGAACGGCAAGCTCGCGAGCTAGGAGCGACGCTAGCTCTCCTCGGGCTATGCCGGGCACCGGAGCTGATCCATGGCCCTGCAGGAGCAACGCACGCCCCGCCGCCAGGACGAGCTGATGTGGGCCACTGACGGCGACTCTTGCGGCGTCCGGCAGGACGGGGGCTTCTCGGTGCGTGAAGTGGTTTTCGAGTTCTCGTCGGGCAGACGGGGGCAGATCTCTCAGCTCTCCCCTGACCTGGATGCGCGCCCTCACCGAGCCGAACCCAAGGCTGACCGAGACGGCGGACAGTTCACGCTCGCCAGCCACGAGCGCCCGCGCGCCCGGCGCGGAGCGGTGGAGGGCGACCAGGTCCTCCCTGGCGAGCTGAGCTGCCTGACGCACGCAGGTGTGCAGCTCCCGGTCGAACGATGCCAGCGCCCTCGCCTGCTCTGCACGCACTTGACGGCGCGCCTCAACGTAATTGGCAACAGCCAGAGCCGGACCGAGTACCGCAAAGGCGAGCATCGCGGGAGACCCGAGCAGCAGCCACAGCGCGATGGATACGACAACCGGGGCCACGGCCATGACAACCGGGAACGGCACAGCTCGAGGTTCGGCGAGTGGCGCGGGGAGGTGCAGCTCCCCATCGTTCAGCTCGAAACGGAGTGATGCAGACCCCGGCCCGGCGGATGACTCAGCTGTCACGCCTGAGAGCGGACGCGGATTCGGTTTCCTCATTCCACTCCTCGACGACCGAGAGCCACGGAGCCACGACGTTCCGCTCGACAAGCCAGGCGACGCTCGACGCCAGGGAGTCATCCGGTCTGACCGACAGCGCGCTCTGCGCGAAGGACGCGGCGGCGCTCGAGCGCCCGGAGGCCCACTCGAGCCAGCTGAGGCCCGCGAGGAGCCCAGACTCGTCGTCGAGATCGACAAGCGCGGCCAGCTCTCGCAGCACCCTGACCGCACCGCGGACGCGCTTGCGCGAGAACGCCGGCAGTCGGGGCTGTTCGCTCTCGCCGATGACGGTGCCCCAGACCTGGGCCAGCGAGAGCAGTCCATCACTCGCGCCGAAAGCGATGGTCACGAGCAGGAGCTCAGACGTGTGACGGCCCCGGAGCATGCAGAGGAGCTGCGCGAGCCTCGCGTCATCTGGGCCAGCAGAGAGGCTCGCGGGGGCGAATGACGTCAGCCAGCCTCGACGCATCGACGTCAGGTCTTCCTCTCCGTCGTGCAGCTGCCAGTGGCGCTCGTCGGCCTCGGCGAAGGCAAGCCTTCTGCTTCTCGAGGCAGGAGCGACGGCAGAGTCGTCGACGGGCTTCGGGGCGGCATCCAGCCAGCTCTGCTGAGTTCCGAGTCCCCGTGGGCCGATGTCGCAGCAGTCAGGATCGTCGCAACCGTAGACGCCCCAGGCATCCGAGGCCCGGCAGATGCAGAGCACAACCTCGATTCCTGCCCTGTCCGACGCAGCCACGAGCTCTTCCGCAAGCCAGGAGAACGGTGGCCTCGGCCCAACGCCGAATGGCAGGTCGGGGCTCAGCACGAAAACAACACGCTCGATGCTGTTCAGATGCGCCAGGTGTCCGACTACAGCGTTGGCGTACGCGCCTCGGACCGGAGGCCGCCCCGGTACCACCGGCAGATCGAATCGGAGAACCACCCCACCCCGCTTTCCGCTGAGCGGGATGGCCACAAGCGAGCCAACGGGCGAATAGCCCAGGAGGCGTGGCACGGCGTCGAGGATCTGTTTTGGGGTGCTGAGTCGAATCTGTTCCATGCCCAGAAGCTAGGCCGATGGACAATCAAGCTTCGCCACGAGGTGTTCCGCTGTGGACAGCCGCGCACAGACAGCGCTGTGACAACAGAGTGAACGCAGAAACACGGCCCGCGGATTGACTCCGCGGACCGTGTTCGATACCTGCCTGCTCGGGTATCAGCGCTCAGACATTACTGCTGAGGAGGCGTCTGCTGACCGTAGGGCTGCTGGTTCTCGGGTGCCTGCCCGAGCGGTGGCTGCTGGACAGGAGCCTGCCCGTACGCCTGCTGGGCCGGAGCCTGCTGGCCGGAGGGCTGCGCGGGTGCCTGGCCGTATGGCTGCTGGGCCGGCGGCTGTCCGTAGCCCTGCGTGGGAGCCTGACCGTACCCCTGCTGCGCGGGAGCCTGACCGTACTGCGCAGGGGACTGACCGTAGCCCTGCTGAACGGGCGCCTGCCCGTAGGCCTGAGCCGGTGCACCCTGCTGGTAGCCGACCGCGCCCTGGGGCTGACCGTACTGCTGACCGCCGAGGTTCATGAGCGCAGGGTTCCAGCGTGAGCTGTCGAACCCGACGATCGCGAACCAGACGATGGGAAGGAAGATGTAGAGCAGGACCCAGACACCGCTCTTGCCGAAGCCGAGCCCGACGCGGTACGCGGCGATGGCCAGGAGCACGACGAGGGCAATGTTGACGCCGGGGATGAAGCCCACGAGCACCCACCATCCCGGGAACCCGGCAGCCTCGACGAAGGTCCACGAGTTGTAGACCGGTACCCAGGCCTTCCAAGCCTCGATTCCCATCTTCGTGAACACCTTCGACATCAGCCACGATGACAGGGCATAAGCACCGAGGACCAAGACGAGCCATAGGAGGATCCCTATGGCGCCGAATCCTGCCGCGGCTTGATCGCCGTGAGGGATGAATTCCATGGAGGAGTCACTTTCTGATATTCAATGCGCGCTTGCGTCGCGCGCGGGGAGTGCACGTGAGTGAGTATTCGCAGACACTGTACAAATTAGCGGCGTTTTGCCGACTTTGTCGATGGGGAGACCTGCCCGTGGCGAATGCTTCACATTCAGCGCCCCACGTTGGCTCGTTACTCAAGCCCCTTCTGGAACGATGAGCCGCGCCAATCCACTGCTCGTCGACTCGAGCTCCCAGCCCGCATCTCGGCAGAAGGCCGCCAAGTCATCAGCGCCCTGAAGCGCGTCAGCGCGCTCGGGCTCCGCAGCGGCAAGGGAGATCAGGCCGCGCGTGAAGAGGCCTTTGCCGCGTTTGTTGAAGTGGTTGAGCGAGCGCAGGGTTCCATCCGGCGAGCGAGAGACCACGTCGATGGACACGTGCTGAGGTGCGGCCTCAACCGGACCGAGCGCCGCGTACGCCTTCGAACGAAGATCGACGACGAGTCCCCTGTGGGCAGCGAGAGCCTCTCGCGTGACGGGTGCCCATCTGTTGGTCGCAGCTACTCCGCCGAGTCGCGATGCCGCGGACAGTCGGTAGGCCGGGATGCCTTCTCCCCCACCCACAAGGCCGAAGAGCGCGGAGTGAACAGCCACGTGGTGCGAAGCCCAGCTGAGCTGATGAGCCGTGAGGGTCGGCGCGTCGAGCGCGTCATAGAGCACCCCCGTGTAGCGCAGCAGTGCTGGCATGCGCGGCGCCGAGCGCAGGCTACGGTTCCTGTCGAGCTCGACCGCTGCCTGCTTCTCAGAGATCTTGAGCACTTTGCGTGCCGTGTCCTGATCGTGCGAGAGGTGAGAGAGCTGGTCGGCGACGAGCTCCCGAGTCTCGGTGAACGTCTCCGCCCAGCTGAGCCCGCCTGCTTCGGGGCTCTCGACCAGTTCACCTGTAAACGCAGCGTTGCCGCCGTCCCGTTTAGTTTCGGACGGCGGCAACAGCAGCAGGAGACCTTCGGTCACTCCCCGGAGACGAGTTCAGCCTCGCCAGCGACGACAGTGACGACGTCGCTGTTCACCGAGAGGAAGCCGCCCTCGGCGTTGGCGACGATCTTCGATCCGTCAGCGGCCGTGATGCGAACCTGGCCGGAGCCCAGAGCCGCGAGCACAGGCTCGTGGCCGGAGAGGATTCCGATCTCGCCTTCTGAGGTGCGAGCGACGACCATGGTCGCGCTGCCTTCCCAGACGAGCTTGGTTGCTTCGACGACCTTGACGGTCAGTTCGCCTTTGACTGCCATGACTATGCGTTGTCCTTCTGCATCTGAGCCCACTTCTCTTCAACATCGTTGATTCCACCGACGTTGAAGAAGGCCTGCTCGGCGACGTGGTCGAAGTCGCCCTTGGCGATGGCGTCGAACGACTCGATGGTCTCCTTGAGCGGAACCGTCGAACCCTCGACACCTGTGAACTTCTTCGCCATGTAGGTGTTCTGCGAGAGGAACTGCTGGATGCGGCGAGCGCGGGAGACGGTGATCTTGTCTTCCTCGGAGAGCTCGTCGACACCGAGGATCGCGATGATCTCCTGCAGTTCCTTGTTCTTCTGGAGGATCTGCTTAACCTCGGTCGCGACCCGGTAGTGGTCTGCGCCCAGGTACCGCGGGTCGAGGATGCGGCTCGTCGAGGTGAGCGGGTCGATGGCCGGGTAGAGGCCCTTCGACGCGATCTCTCGGGAGAGCTCCGTCGTTGCATCGAGGTGCGCGAACGTCGTTGCGGGCGCCGGGTCGGTGTAGTCGTCAGCAGGCACGTAGATGGCCTGGAGCGACGTGATCGAGTGGCCGCGCGTCGACGTGATGCGCTCCTGGAGCACACCCATCTCGTCCGCGAGGTTCGGCTGGTATCCAACGGCTGACGGCATACGGCCGAGCAGCGTGGAGACCTCGGAACCGGCCTGCGTGAAGCGGAAGATGTTGTCGATGAAGAGGAGCACGTCCTGCTTCTGCACGTCACGGAAGTACTCAGCCATGGTGAGGGCCGAGAGCGCAACGCGAAGTCGCGTTCCTGGCGGCTCGTCCATCTGGCCGAACACTAGGGCCGTCTTGTCGAAGACCCCAGCCTCTTCCATTTCGTAGATGAGGTCGTTGCCCTCACGGGTGCGCTCGCCGACACCGGCGAACACGGAGACGCCACCGTGGTCCTGAGCGACTCGCTGAATCATCTCCTGGATGAGGACCGTCTTGCCGACACCGGCTCCACCGAAGAGGCCGATCTTTCCACCCTGAACGTACGGGGTGAGGAGGTCGATGCTCTTGATACCGGTCTCGAAGAGCTCGGTCTTCGACTCGAGCTGGTCGAAGGCCGGGGGCTCACGGTGGATGGGCCAGCGCTCGGTGATCTCGTAGGGCTCGGTGAGCATGGTCTCGTTGAGCACTTCACCGGTGACGCTGAAGACCTTGCCCTTGGTGACGTCGCCGACGGGCACCGAGATCGGTGCGCCGGTGTCGCGAACTTCCTGGCCGCGGACAAGTCCGTCGGTGGGCTTGAGCGCGATGGCGCGAACGAGGTCGTCGCCGAGGTGCTGTGCAACCTCGAGCGTGAGCTTGAGCGACTGGTCACCGAGGGTGACCTCGGTCTCGAGCGCGTGGTAGATGCCTGGGATGGCGTCGTGCGGGAACTCGATGTCGACAACGGGACCCGTGACACGGGCGATCCGGCCGACACCGGCCGGAGCCTTCGTGTCTTCCCTGTCGGAGACGATGTGCGTCGTCATGTCTTGTCCTTTTCTTGCGTGTTCGCGCGGTTATGCGGTTGCGAGCGCGTCCGCGCCGCCCACGATCTCGGAAATCTGCTGCGTGATCTCTGCCTGGCGCGCGTTGTTCGCGAGCCTGGTGTAGTCGCGCACCAGGGTGTCTGCGTTGTCGGAAGCCGCGCTCATGGCGCGCTGGCGGGCAGCGTGCTCGGATGCGGCGGAGTGCAGCATGGCGTTGAAGAGGCGCGCCTGGATGTAGTCGGGAAGCAGTGCGTGGAGCACCGTCTCTGCATCCGGCTCGAACTCGTACAGCGGGAGCAGCGGGGCCTCTTCGGCGACGTCGTCGCTTTCAACGACCTCGAGCGGCAGGAGCCGGACGACGGTCGGAGTCTGCGTGACCATCGACTGGAACCGGTTGTAGACGTAGTGGATTTCCTCTACGCCGCCTTCCTCGAACGGAATCGTGAACCGTTCGACCAGTGCCTCGCCGAGCTCCTTCGCGGTCTGGAAGACCGGGAGGTCGGTGGAACCCGTCCACTGCTTCTCGCTCGCACGCTTGCGGAAGGCGAAGTAGCCAACCGCCTTGCGACCGATGAGGTAGTGGACAACTTCCTTGCCCTCTGCCTCGAGCGAGTTCGTCAGGCCTTCGGCCTCGCGCAGAACGCTCGATGAGAAGGCTCCGTTGAGGCCTCGGTCGCTCGTGAAGACGACGACCGCGACACGGCGGACCTCTTCACGCTCGGTGACGAGGATGTGATCGATGTCCGTGTAGCTGGCGACAGCCGAGACTGCCTCGGTGATCGCCTGCGCGTACGGGTTCGACTCGGCCATGCGTTTCCGCGCCTTGGTGATGCGCGAAGTGGCGATCAGCTCCATGGCGCGGGTGACCTTCTTCATCGTCTGGGCAGACTTGATCTTCTGCCGGTAGACCCGAAGTTGTGCTCCCATGCTTCTCCTGTGCTCGTCGTCGAAGTCGTCGAGGGCGCCTAGCGGCGCTTCTTGACGATCTTCTCCTGCTCGATCTCGTCAGCGGCGACCTGTTCGGCGCTAGCGACGAGCGGAGTTCCGTCGTTCTTGAGGTACGTCTTCGAGAAGGCGTCGACACCGTCGGCCATGGCCTTCAGCGTGTCGTCTTCGAGCTTTCCGCTGTCGCGGAGGCGGCCGAGGACGTCGGTGTTGCGCTCGAGGTACTCGAGAAGCTCGCGCTCGAAGCGCAGGATCTCGTCGACCGGGACCAGGTCCAGCTTGCCGTTCGTGCCGGCCCAGATCGCGACGACCTGCTGCTCGACGGGGTACGGCGAGTACTGCGGCTGCTTGAGGAGCTCGGTGAGGCGTGCGCCACGTTCGAGCTGCTTGCGCGTCGTCGCGTCGAGGTCGGACGCGAACATCGCGAATGCCTGCTGCGAACGGTACTGGGCCAGCTCGAGCTTGAGCGTTCCCGAGACCTTCTTGATGTGCTTCTGCTGGGCGTCGCCACCGACTCGCGAGACGGAGATACCGACGTCGACCGCTGGACGCTGGTTGGCGTTGAAGAGGTCGGACTGCAGGAAGATCTGGCCATCGGTGATCGAGATCACGTTGGTCGGGATGTACGCCGAGACGTCGTTGGCCTTGGTCTCGATGATCGGAAGACCGGTCATCGAGCCTGCTCCCATCGCGTCGGAGAGCTTTGCGCAACGCTCGAGGAGGCGGGAGTGCAGGTAGAACACGTCTCCCGGGTATGCCTCGCGGCCCGGCGGACGGCGCAGGAGGAGCGAGACGGCGCGGTAGGCCTCAGCCTGCTTCGACAGGTCATCGAAGACGATGAGGACGTGCTTACCCTCGTACATCCACTGCTGGCCGATGGCCGAGCCCGTGTACGGAGCGAGGTACTTGAAGCCGGCGGGGTCGGAGGCGGGAGACGCGACGATGGTCGTGTACTCCATGGCTCCTGCGTCTTCCAGCGCGCCCTTGACGGAGGCGATGGTCGAGCCCTTCTGGCCGACGGCAACGTAGATGCAGCGCACCTGCTTGTTGACGTCTCCGGACTCCCAGTTGGCCTTCTGGTTGATGATCGCGTCGATCGCGATCGCCGTCTTGCCGGTCTGGCGGTCGCCGATGATGAGCTGGCGCTGGCCACGGCCAACGGGGATCATCGCGTCGATCGCCTTGATGCCAGTCTCGAGCGGCTCGTGCACCGACTTGCGGTCCATGACGCCTGGCGCCTGGAGCTCGAGGGCGCGTCGGCCGGACGTGGCGATCTCGCCGAGTCCGTCGATTGCGTTGCCGAGCGGGTCGACGACACGGCCGAGGTAGCCCTCGCCGACGGGAACGGAGAGGACCTCGCCGGTGCGGCGGACTTCCATGCCCTCGACGATGCCCTGGAACTCGCCGAGGACGATGACGCCAATGCTGCTCTCGTCGAGGTTCTGTGCGAGGCCGAGCGTTCCATCAGCGAAGGTGATGAGTTCGTTGGCCATGACGCCAGGGAGACCCTCGACGTGCGCGATGCCGTCCGAGGCGTCAACCACGGTGCCGACCTCGGTCGCCGTGGCGCCTTCCGGACGGTATGAGGAAGCGAACTGCTGAAGCGCGTCGCGGATCTCATCCGGATTGATTGTGAGTTCTGACATGTTCTTCCCTTGTCGTCCGGGGCCTCGCCCCGAGAGTTTCAGTGCGTGAGGCTCAGGCGAGCTGTAGGCGGAGGTTGTTGAGTCGAGCGGCGACACTGTCGTCGATAACGTCATCGCCAAGCTGCACGCGCAGACCGCCGATGATCTTCGGGTCGATGACTGTCGTGACGAAGACGCGTCGGTTGAAGCGACGCGTCAGGCCCGCCTCGAGCTTCGCAAGCTGCTCGGGAGCGAGCGGACTCGCCACCGTGACCGTTGCGACCGAACGGCCGGCCTGATCGGCAACCACTTCGCCTGCCCAGGTGAGGAGGCGACGAGTGCGGCGACCGAGCGGGTTACCTACGAGCTCGCGGAGGATCAGCAGGCTAGGCGCGCTGATCTTGCCCGCGAAGAGGCGCTCGACGAGCTGCGACTTGACAGCCGAGTCCCCGAGACGCGACCCGAGCGTGAGCTCGAGCTCCGGGTTGGCGCTGATCGTGTCAGCGACCGTGGTGAGTTCAGCGGCGATTGCCGACTGCTCGCCCGCGGTCTGGGCGGTGGCACGGACTGCGAGTTCCTGCAGGCCGAGTGCGAACTCATGGTTGCTCGACCAGGTCTGGCTGACAGCTTCCTGAAGGAGCTGCAGCGCACGCGGGCTCAGGTGAGAGCCGAAGACTCTCCCCGCGAGCTCGCGCCTGGCGCTGACGTCCGCGGCCGGGTTCGACAGTGCTACAAGGAGGTGCTGGTTGGCGCCCGCTGCGTTGACGGCAGCGAACACCTGCTCAGCGTCCCGTAGCTCTGCCTGGCCCCAGCCGTCGACGCTGTTCTTGAGGGCTGCCAGTGCGTGTCTGGTCGCGCTTCCCATCAGCTGTGCGTTCCTGCCTTCTGGTCATTGTCGAGCTCACTCAGGAACCGGTCGACGTAGGCCGTCGAACGGCTGTCCTCGCGCAGGCTCTCCCCGACGACGCCGGAGGCGAGGTCGAGGGCAAGCGTGCCCACTTCGGCGCGGAGCGAAACGATCGCCGTCTGGCGCTCCGCCTCGATCTGTGCCTTTGCGGAAGCGGTCATGCGGTCGAGCTCAGCCTGCGTCTCGGCCTTCTTCTGGACCTTGATCTGATCTGCGTCGACACGAGCCTGCTCGCGGATCTCCGCAGCTTCGGTTCGCGCGGCGGCAAGAAGCTTCTCGTTCTCGTCGCGCTTGGCAGCGGCCTCGGCCTGAGCGATCTCCGCCTTGCGGATACCGCCCTCGATCTGCGCTTCACGCTCGTCGAGGATCTTGCGCAGAGCCGGGATGGCGAATTTCCAGAAGAAGAGCGCGAGCACAACGAAGACAACCGCCGACCAGACGATGTCATACGTGGCGGGGAAGAGGACGTTGCCGCCTTCCTCCGCTGCAAGAGTCGACGTGATCGCCGACAGTGCGAAGGTGCTCATATGCGAACCCGCTTACTGGAAGATGAAGAACGTTGCCACGCCGATGAAGGCGAGCAGCTCGGTGAAGGCGATACCGAGGAACATGGTGACCTGAAGGCGGCCAGCCATCTCGGGCTGACGCGCCATGGCCTCGACGGTCTTGCCGGCGACGATACCGATACCGATACCGGGGCCGATTGCAGAGAGGCCGTAGCCGACGGTTGCGATGTTGCCGGAGAGCTCGGCGAGTGTGGTGGTTTCCACAGGGGTTTCCTTCCGTATGGGTGGTGAAGCAGGTTGCTTCGCGTGAGTCAGGTGGGTCTTAGTGGCTCTTGGCAGCGGCCTGCTGGATGAAGACCGCGGTGAGGAGCGTGAACACGAAGGCCTGGAGGACCGCCGCGAGGATCTCGACGAGCGTCATGACGAAGCCGCCGAGGAGCGTTACGACGCCGAAGCCGGCATCGAGGCCACCCATCGTGAAGACGAAGAAGTTGGTGGCGCTGAAGGTCAGCACGAGCAGCAAGTGGCCGACCATCATGTTGAGGAAGAGTCGAAGAGCGAGAGACACCGGGCGCACGATGAAGACGTTGATGAATTCGATCGGCGTGAGCAGGATGTACATGGGCCACGGGACACCGCTCGGGAACAGTGCGTTCTTGACGAACGTGCCGAAGCCGACCTCACGCGAACCTGCCCAGATGAAGGCGACGTAGGCGACGACGGCCAGGACCAGCGGCATGCCGATGAGCGAGGTTCCCGCGATGTTGAGTCCGGGGATGATGCCCGTGATGTTCATCGCGAAGATGCCGAAGAAGAGGGTTACGAGCAACGGCAGGTACTTGTGGCCGAGCTTCTCGCCGAGGATGCCGTCGGCGATCTGAGTCTTGACGAAGCCGATGGCGATTTCTGCGAGAGACTGCCCCTTGCCTGGGACGACCTTCGGCTTGCGGAGCGCAAGCCAGAAGACGAACATCAGGACGGCGACGGCCAGCAGACGCACCAGAAGGATGCGGTTGAGCTCGAAGGGTGTTCCGTCAAACAGGATCCCGGGGAGAAAGAACTCGTGGTCGAGGCTCGGCGGCTCGAAAGTCTTCTCTTCCGCGGCAGCGATGAAAACTGGCATGTTCAGGGCTGAGGCGAACAGAGCACTCTCCTGTCTCGGGGCGCAGCTGTCTTTGCTGCGCTTCGATGAGTTCGGGCGGGTGAGCACACGAGAAGGACACCTTCTCGGCTCACCTGGATCAGCCTATCAAGAAATCCCCAGGCAGGAGTGCACTTCAGGCCTCCTGAGCGAACTTTTCTACTATTTGTCGTCGCCGGGGAGGCGAACGTCGCTGACGTTGCCCATTCGACCGCGCACAACGCACACGACGTCGACGATCACCGTCGCGATGACGGCGACGACGAGGCACAGCCAGAGCGTGAAGAGGTGCACGATCGGAAGGTCCCTGATCAGGAAGAGCGCACCCAAGAAGACGATGAACTTGAGGATCCAGGCGCCGAGAATCGTGGCCATGAAGAAGATCTGGTCGAGGTGCGACGCGAGGATCACTGAGACGACCGTGATTCCCGTGAAGAGCAGCGTGATAGCCGCGGCGAAGAGGGCGCTCCAGAGCCCGTTGATGCCGACCACGAGGAAGCCGACGGCACCGCCGACGACGGCAACGGCGATCGCGACGACGACGGACCACTTCAGGATGCTCTTGAAGATCGGCACGGAGGTGGGGGTCGTAGAGGAGTTCATGCGTCCATTCCGGGTTCTGGTGCTGCCTTGAGCAGCGAGGCGTTTGCGTCGGCGAGCTCGTCGTGGGCGTTCTCTCCCGGAGCTTTCTGCGCCTGACGCTCTCGCGACTTGCGCCGGCTGAGCGGCGCCATGGTCACAAGCGTGCAGACGACGAAGCCGATGACGACGAAGCCGATGACAAGGCCGATTGGTATCGAGATCAGATCGGCCGCGAAGGCAAGGAGCGCCCCGACCGACACGACGGCTGTCCAGGAGTAGAAGACGACGACGGCCCATCGCTGGGAGTGTCCCATATCGAGCAGGCGGTGATGCAGGTGCTTCCGGTCGGCAGTGAACGGCGACTTTCCCGCCCTCATCCGCCGGAACACGGCGAGCGAGAAATCGAGCAACGGCACGATCAGTACTGCGAACGGGATGATCATCGGCAGGAAGGCGGGCCAAAGTTCCGTGCGGCTGATCGTCTGGGGGTCGACCTCGCCAGTGACTGCGACGGCACTCGCCGCCATGAGGAGTCCGACGAGCAGCGCTCCCCCGTCCCCCATGAACATCTTGGACGGGTACCAGTTGAGCACGAGGAAGCCGAGGCAGATGCCGATCACGATGGCCGAGAGGAGCGCTCCCATCGTGAAGCGCCCCGTCTGGCCCGCGAACTCGCTGAGCACGTAGCTGTAGACCAGGAAGACGCCGTTCGCGATGATCGCGACCCCTGCCACGAGGCCGTCGAGACCGTCGATGAAGTTGACCGCGTTCATGACGAGCACAACCGCAAGCACCGTGATGGCGATCGACATCCATTGGGAGCCTACTGTGATGCCACCGATAGGGAGGGACGTGATCGCGACCCCCTGCCAGGCGAGGAGGATGGCGGCGAGGATCTGGCCTGCCAGCTTCGTCATCCAGTCGAGGTCGATGAAGTCGTCGATGACGCCGATCAGAACGATGAGGGACGCCGCTCCGACAAGGGCCCAGATTCGACCCGGCTGCTCGAACACGAGCGAGAAGAACGGAATCTGGGAGGCGGCGGCAAGCGCCAGCAACATCCCGACGAACATGGCGACGCCACCGAGCCTGGGCTTGGGGGTCGTGTGCACGTCCCGGTCGCGGACTGGTGGGTACCACTTGTACCGCATCGCGAGTCGCCAGACACCGTAGACCAGCAGGAGCGTGACGAGCGCCGTGCCTACTACGAGGGCGAGGTAGATCCGCACGCTAGGACTCGTGCTCCGCCGGTGACGGGCGCTGCGACGGCTGTGCGCCGTCGTCGCTCACGCCCTGGGTCTCGGCGCCGGCCTCTGGGTCGCCGATTGTCTCTGCGGCCCCGATGGCCTCGGTGTCGGTTGGTTCGGGAGCAGTCTCTGCGGCGGATTCGGGCCGCGTAGGCGTCTGCGTCTCGGCCTCGGCACCCGCCGCCGGCTCCACAACCGTCTCCGGCTCCGGTGCGTCGATGGCAGCGAGCTTGTCGCCGAGCACTTCTTCGATGAGTTCCCGCGACAGAGCGCCCTGACGGACGATACGGGCTGGTTCGCCTCGAGTCAGCGGTGTCGCGTCGACGATCGTGGAGGGCTCTCCCCCGGCAGGACCGCCGTCGAGGAAGACGCCGACAACCTCGCCGAGCGCCTCAAGCGCCTCTTCTGCGGTCGTCGCGGCCGGCTCGCCGTGCTTGTTGGCACTCGAGACCGCGAGGGGCCCCGTCTCCTTGAGCAGCTCGCGCGCGAGACGACTGTCCGGGATGCGCAACGCGACGGTTCCGTTGGTCTCGCCGAGGTCCAACTGCAGTGATCCCCTCGCCTGAAGGATGACGGTGAGGGGCCCGGGAGCGAAGCGTTCGAACAGCTCGCGCGCAAGCGGGTGAACGTTCTCGGCGAGCGCATCGAGGGTCTCGTGGTTCGCGACGAGGACGGGAGGCGGGGTTGCCCGCGTGCGGCCCTTCGCGTCGAGGAGACGCTGGACCGCCGATGCCGAGAAGGCGTCGGCTGCTATGCCGTAGACCGTGTCGGTCGGCATGACGATGACCTCGCCGCTCGCGATGGCCGTGCGTGCCGCACGGACCGCTGCCAGGAGGTCGAGTGAGTCTGTGGTGGCGTAGATCTGTCCCATTCTTCGTTACATGATAGTCGGCTGACCGTATCCGGCCCGGCCAGACGCGGGCAGCACCGCGGATGTGATTCTGTCTCTGCCGGTGAGATCCTTCACCGTGGCCGCATCGGCGAAGCCGGCGTCCGTGAAGACCTGCCGGATCTCGGTTCCCTGCGTGTCTTCGTGCTCCACGATGAGCACTCCGCCTGGGCGCAGCGTGGCGGAGGCCCAGATCGCGAGCTCGCGGATGAAGTCGAGTCCGTCTGCGCCGGAGTAGAGCGCGACCTCCGGGTCGTGCCGCCAGACTTCGCGACTCTCCGGACGATTCTCCGAAGGCACGTACGGCGGGTTAGACACGACGAGGTCGAGCTCACCAACCGCCATGCCGGAGAACGCGCGGGACGCCTGCCCGAAGTACGGCGTGACTGTTTCGTCGCCGTAGGTCTCGACGTTGGCGCGCAGCCAGGGCCACGCCGCGCTCGAGGCCTCGATCGCGGTCATTCGGATGTGCCCGTGCCGCCGAGCGACACCCAGCGCAACCGCCCCGCTCCCTGAGCCCACGTCAACACCCGCCAGTTGCCGCCCGGCAACGGCAGAGCCGATGAGTTCAACGGCCGCCGTGACGAGGGACTCCGTCTCTGGCCGCGGTACGAAGACGCCGGGTCCAACTGCGAGCTCCATGTCCAGGAAGGGCGCTACACCGAGCACGTGCTGCAGAGGCTCCCTGCGCGCACGCCTCGCCGTAGCCGACGCGACGTCGAGCGCCTCCTGCTCGGTGACCTCCCGACCGAGAAGCGAACGCATCTGCACTTCACCCCGTGAGATTCCGAGCACACCTGCGAGGAGCAGATCGGCCTCGACGTGGGCCGACGCGACTCCCCTGGCCTTCAGCTGTTCGCGAACCAGGTTTCTCTGCGCTTCAACGTGCAAGATCATGGATAGAGTCTCCCGCACATTGACTCGCAGCGTCATGCACAGCATCCGCGCGCGAGATCATTGGGACGATTGACGCGGGCGAACGCTGCCAGCGACACCCACGAAGTTCACACAGCATCCCAGAAGGGCACGAAGTGACTGGAAAGATCTACAACGACATCACTGAGGTCGTCGGCCGCACCCCGCTCGTCAAGCTCGGTCGCATCAACGACACAGGCGCAAACATCTTCGCGAAGCTGGAGTACTTCGGTCCCGGCTCCTCGGTGAAGGACCGCCTTGGTCTTGGCATCATCCGGGCAGCTGAGCAGAGTGGCGAGCTGCAGCCAGGTGGCACGATCGTCGAGGGTACGTCTGGCAACACGGGCATCGCCCTCGCGATGCTCGGCGCCTCGCGCGGCTACCGCGTCATCCTGGCGATGCCGGAGACGATGTCCGTCGAGCGGCGCCAGCTGCTCAAGGCGTTCGGCGCTGAGCTCGTCCTGACGCCAGGCCCTGAAGGCATGCGCGGTGCAGTTGCACGCGCCAAGGAGATCGTCGCGGAGACGCCTGGCGCGATTCTTGCGAGGCAGTTCGAGAACGAAGCGAACGTGCAGATTCACCGCGAGACGACGGCCGAGGAGATCTGGGCCGACACCGACGGGGACATCGACATCTTCGTCGCTGGCATCGGCACGGGCGGCACCATCTCAGGTGTCGGGCAGGTGCTCAAGGAGCGCAAGCCCGACGTGAAGATCGTTGCTGTCGAGCCCAAGGACTCCCCCCTCCTCACGGAAGGCAAGGCAGGCCCGCACAAGATCCAGGGTCTCGGCGCGAACTTCGTCCCAGACGTACTCGACCGCGATGTCATCGACGAGGTGCTCGACGCAACGCTCGAGGACAGCATCCGCGTCTCGCGCGCGCTGACCTCGACCGAGGGCATCTTCAGCGGCATCTCGAGCGGCGCGAACCTCTGGGCGGCACTCGAGGTCGCGAAGCGTCCCGAGAACGCCGGCAAGAACATCGTCGTCATCATCTGCGACACCGGTGAGCGCTACCTCTCGACGGTGCTCTTCGACGACCTGCGCGACTAGCGAGTGGCGACAGCAACACAACGTCGAACGCCGGCACCTCAAGGTGTCGGCGTTTGGCGTCGCGTCAGAGAAGACATCGCGGCGACGCGGAAGAACGATCCCGCTGCCAGGTCGAAGGCCGAAATCGTCATCAACTACTCGGGGCTGCACGCCCTGTGGCTGCACCGGATCGCCCACCACCTGTGGCTGCGTCCCGGCACGAAGCTGCTCGCGCGCACCCTCTCCCAGTTCAATCGCTTCGCGACCGGCGTGGAGATCCACCCTGGCGCGGAGATTGGCCGCAGGGTCGTCATCGACCACGGCATGGGGATCGTCATCGGCGAGACCGCGATCGTCGGGGATGACGTGCTCATCTACCACGGGGTCACGCTCGGCGGAACGTCAGGCGACCGAGTGAAACGCCACCCGACAGTTGGCAGCCGAGTACTCATCGGAGCTGGGGCGAAGCTCCTTGGCAACATCACGGTCGGCGACGACTCGAGGGTCGGGGCAAACGCCGTCGTGACGCGTGACGCGCCCCGGAGCTCGGTCCTCACCGGCGTGCCCGCCCGCATCCGGCAGCGCACGGCCGCCGAACAGGACCTCATCGGCTACTACGAGATCTAAAAGATCTGAACGCGCGAACGGCGCGATGACAGCGAAACGGCGGCCAGCATTGCTGGCCGCCGTTTCGGCGTCTGGATTCGACGAGCCTTAGTCGTCGCTGCCTGAGAGGGCTGCGAGACGCGCCTCCTCGTCGGCCGCGATCGCCGACTGGATAACGGGCCCGAGGGCGCCGTTCATGACGTGGTCGAGGTTGTACGCCTTGTACCCGGTCCGGTGGTCCGCGATGCGGTTCTCTGGGAAGTTGTACGTGCGGATGCGCTCGGATCGATCCATGGTTCGGATCTGCCCGGAGCGCGCCTCGGACTCCGCCGCCGCGATCTGCTCCTGCTGGTGTGCGAGGAGCCTCGCCAGCAGCACGCGCATACCTGCGGCGCGGTTCTGGATCTGGCTCTTCTCGTTCTGCATGGAGACGACGATGCCGGTCGGGATATGCGTGATGCGCACAGCCGAGTCGGTCGTGTTGACCGACTGCCCACCTGGGCCGGACGAGCGGAAGACGTCGATCTTGAGGTCGTTGGGGCTGACCTCGATCTCCTCAGGCTCATCAACTTCCGGGAACACGAGCACGCCGGTCGTCGAGGTGTGGATGCGCCCCTGAGACTCGGTCGCGGGCACACGCTGCACGCGGTGCACGCCGCCCTCGTACTTGAGGCTGGCCCAGACTCCGAGCGCAGGGTCGTTTGCGTTGCCCTTGATAGCGACCTGGACGTCCTTGAACCCGCCGAGGTCGCTCTCCGTGGAGGAGATCATCTCGGTCTTCCATCCGCGCTGCTCCGCGTAGTGCGAGTACATGCGGAGGAGGTCGGCCGCGAAGAGCGCCGATTCCTCGCCGCCCTCGCCACCCTTGATCTCCATGATGACGTCGCGGCCGTCGTCGGGGTCGCGCGGGATGAGGAGGCGACGGAGCTTCTCCTGCGCAACGCGCAGGTTCTCCTCCAGCACCGGGACCTCTTCGGCGAACGACTCGTCTTCCTTCGCAAGCTCGCGGGCGGCTTCGAGGTCGTCCTCGAGCTCCGCACGGGACGCGTCAGCCGCGAGGATCTGCGCGAGCTGCGCGTAACGCCTGTTGACCTTCTTGGCACGCGCCGGGTTGGCGTGCAGTTCGGGGTCTGCCAGCTGCTCTTGCAGGTCCTCGTGCTCGGCCCGGAGTTGCCGAACGGAGTCGGCCATCTCGTGTCTGGCCATGACTATGCCTTGGCTGCGCGGATGGGCTGCTTCGCAACGGAAGCGAGGAACTCAGCGTTCGTGCTGGTGCCAGCGACACGGGCGAGCACGGCCTCGAGGAGAAGCAGCGGGTCGCCGCCGGTCAGGGCGCGGCGGATGCTCCAGGTCGCCTCTACCTCCTGCTGCGTCAGCAGCTGCTCCTCACGGAGCGTCTGGGAGTGCGAGATGTCGATGGCGGGGAACACTCGCTTGTCGGCGATGTCGCGGGACAGGCGCAGCTCCATGTTGCCGGTGCCTGCGAAGGACTCGAGGATCGTGTCCTCGGTCTTCGAGCCTGTGCCGATCATCGCAGTGGCGAGGATCGTGAGCGAACCACCGTTCTCCACGTTCTTGGCAGACCCGAAGAAGCGGCGAACCGGGGTCAGCGCGGACGCGTCGACGCCGCCAGGCAGGATGCGCCCAGACGCTGGAGCCGCGAGGTTGTAGGCGCGGCACAGCTGCGTCACGCCGTCGAGCAGCACAACCACGTCGTGACCGAGTTCCACGAGGCGCTTGGCGCGCTCGATGGCGAGCTCAGCGACCGTTGTCTGGTCGTGGGCGGGGAGGTCGAACGTGGCCGCCACGACTTCGCCCTGGATCGTGCGCTGCATGTGCGTCACTTCTTCAGGACGCTCGTCGATGAGGACGACCATGAGGTGCACGTCCGGGCTGTTCTTCGCGACCGCGGCAGCAACCTGCTCGAGGACGATCGATTTGCCCGACTTCGGCGGGGCCACGATGAGTCCGCGGGTTCCCTTGCCGATTGGTGCGAAGAGATCCATGAGGCGAGTGGCGACTCGATCTTCGCTCGTCTCAAGGCGCAACCGCTCCTGCGGGTAGAGCGCGGTCAGCGAGTCGAAGTCGGGACGCTGGCGCGGCTCCTCCGGCGACTGGCCGTTGATCGCGTCGAAGCGCACGATGGCGTTGAACTTCTGGCGGCCGTGCTGGTTCTCGCCCTCGCGGGGCTGGCGGATGGCGCCGACAACTGCGTCGCCCTTGCGGAGCTGGTACTTCTTGACCTGAGCGAGCGACACGTAGACGTCGTTCGGGCCCGGCAGGTAGCCGCTGGTCCGGACGAACGCGTAGTTGTCGAGCACGTCCAGGATGCCGGCGATCGGCAGGAGGACGTCGTCCGCTGCGATTTCGGGCTCGGTGTCCTCGGCTCCGCCACGACCGCGCTTGCGGTCACGGTAGCGGCCGCCACGGCCGCGACGCTGCTCGTCGGTCTCGTCGTCTGCTGGGATGTCCTGCACCTGCTGGGTTTCCGTGCGCCCCTGGGCCTGGTCGCCGCCGCGTCCGCGAGAACGACCACGCTGGCGTCGTCCGCCCTGCTGCTCGTCGTCCTGCACGTCGCCGTTCGGCTCGGCAGGAGCTTCGTCCTGCTTGGCCGTGGGCTCGGCGGCTTCCGTGTTCTGCTCGTTCTCGGCGCCGCGACCCCGGCGACCGCGCCCACGACCGCGCTTGCGCTGGCCCGCGCGTCCCTGGTCGTCGTCGCGGGCTTCGTCCTGCTCGGAGGCCTCGCCCCGTGCGGGCGGGAGGACGAGGTCGTCCAGGGAAAGCTCTGGAACTGCGGGGGCCGCAGGCTCTGCTGCGTCTTCGCGCTTGTCCTCGACGATGACGGGAAGATCCTCGGCAGCCGCCTGGGTATCCGTCTCCGAAGCCTCTAGCGTCGCCGGTGCCTCGGCCGGAGCATCCTGCGCCTCTGGCTCGGCCTGCTCCGCTGGCGCGGCCGGCTCCGCCGACGGCGCCTCGGGCTCGGCGCTTGCTCGCGCGGCCTCGATAGCCTCGATGAGCGCTCCCTTGCGCAGGCTCCGAGCGCCGCGGATCTGCAGCCCGGCGGCGAGAGCCTGGAGGTCGGCGACCTTCATGGAAGTGAGCGGAGCTTCCTGCTCCGCAGTGGGTGTTGTGTCAGTCATCTGCTGTGAGTCCTTACCTCTACCGCGTTCTGCGGTGTTCAGATCGAGCGAGCGGGACTTCTCACACACTCGGAACCACATCGACAGAAATCGAGGGGGGTGCGTACTCCGCTGCTCGGAGAGTTGAAGCTGTCGCGCTGCGCCTACACCGAAAGTGTGGCCGCGTCGCCCGACAGCACCTCAACTGTAGCACCGAGGAAATCAACGGCAGGCATGATCGCGTTCCACTGCGTCTGCGTGTTGGCCTGGGCAACCGCCGCCGCCTGTAGCCGCTGCTCGGGGCTGTCGCACAGCACGAGCACGCTCGGGCCTGCACCCGAGACGACGGCAGGCAGCCCGGCGGCGCGCAGTTCGGCCACGAGTCCGCTCGTGAACGGCATGGCCGAGGCGCGGTAGCTCTGGTGGAGACGGTCCTCCGTCGCTTCGAAGAGCAGCTCAGGGCTCTGGACGAGCGCCGCTACGAGCAGCGCCGATCGAGACAGGTTGAAGATCGCGTCGGCGTGAGGAACGCTCTCGGGCTGGAGGCTGCGAGCGAGCTTGGTCGACATCGTCTCGGTCGGGATGAGGACGATCGGCGACACCCCGCGGTGCACCAGCAACTGCTTCGAACGTGGTCCGCTCTCCCCGACCCAGGCGATCGTGAGTCCGCCGAAGAGGCAGGGTGCGACGTTGTCGGGGTGGCCTTCGAGCTCAGTCGCGAACCGAAGGAGCGTGTCGGCGTCGAGCTCGACGTCGTTGGAGACGAGCGCGGCCGCCGCCATGACGCCGGAGACGATCGCGGCCCCTGATGAGCCCATGCCTCGACCGTGCGGAATCGTGTTGACGGCGCGGATGCGCAGCCCAGGCAGCTCGTAGCCGAGCCCATTCAGCGTGTGTGCGATGGACTGCACAACGAGGTGCGAGCCATCGCGCGGCACGCTGTCGGCACCAACACCTTCGACGTCGATCTCGAGGACGCCGGCTGGCGCGCTTTCGACCACGAGCGTGTCGTAGACGGCAAGCGCGAGCCCGAGGGTGTCGAAGCCCGGGCCGAGATTGGCGCTCGTCGCGGGGACCTTGACTTCGACGCGACGCGCCTGTTCGACCTGCTTCATGCTGCGACTCCTAGGCAGAGGACTGATGCGAATGGATTGGTATCGACGGGCACGACGGCCGATGCTCTGGCATCGGCATCGCCGAGGTGCCCTGCGCTAGAGCGCACCCTCAACACGGAGGACGCCGGTGACGCGCCGCGAGGCTTCGTGAGCGGCCAGTGCTTCGGCAAGCGCCGAGAGGGCACGCTCTGTGGCGGCGTGCGTGCCGATGACAAGCGTGGCGCCGCCTTCTGACTCGCCGTCGGCGTGACCGGCGGACGCAGTCGCTCCATCGTGCGCTCCGGCACTGCGCTGCTCGAGCGTCGAGACCGAGACGCCGAAGTCGCTGAAGACCTTCGCGATCTCGGCGAGGACACCCGGACGGTCGTGCACCTCGAGAATGATCTGGTAGCGGGTCGTGATCTCGCCGACCTCGAGGACCGGTAGGTCGGCGTGGGTCGACTCACCGAGCCCTGGGCCGCCGTTGACTCGACGCCGAGCCGACGAGACGAGGTCGCCGAGCACGGCAGATGCGGTCTCAACTCCCCCGGCGCCGGCGCCGTAGAACATGAGGTCGCCCGCAGCCTGCGCTTGCACGAAGACCGCGTTGTTGCCGCCGTGCACGGAGGCGAGCGGATGCTGCGCGTCGACGAGCGCCGGGTAGACCCTTGCCGAGATTCCCTCAACGCCGTCCGAGGTCGTCACGCGCTCGCAGATCGCGAGCAGCTTGACCACGAATCCGGCCGCCTTCGCGCGCTCGATCTGCTCGATCGTGATCTCGGTGATGCCCTCGCGGTGGACGAGCTCGACCGGGACCTCGGTGTGGAACGCAATGGAGGCGAGGATCGCGGCCTTCTGCTGCGCGTCGTAGCCGCCGATATCCGCCGTCGGGTCCGCCTCCGCGTAGCCGAGCTCCGTTGCGATGCGCAGGGCTTCCTCGAGGGAGTCACCGCGGGTGTGCATCCGGTCGAGGATGAAGTTGGTGGTGCCGTTCACGATGCCGAGGATGCGTTCGACCCGATCGCCGGCCAGGCTGTCGCGCAAGGGGCGGATGATCGGGATGGCGCCGGCGACCGCTGCCTCGTAGGTCAGCTGTGCCCCGACACGCCTCGCCTGGTCGAAGAGCTCGGGCCCGTGAGCGGCGATGAGCGCCTTGTTGGCCGTCACGACGTCGGCACCGGTCGAGAGCGCCAGCGAGATGAGGCCCTTCGCGGGGTCGATGCCGCCCATGAGCTCGATGACGATGTCCGAGCCCAGGATGAGCCGCTCGGCGTCGTCGGTGAAGAGCTCCTTCGGCAGGTCGACGTCGCGCTTCGCATCGACGTTCCGCACCGCGATCCCGGTGAGGAGCAGCGGGGCCCCAACACGAGCGGCGAGCTCGTCGGCGTTCTCGAGCAGGATGCGGGCGACCTGGGACCCGACGGATCCCGCGCCAAGCAGGGCGACACGGATGGGTCGGTTCTGGTTCATCGGTTCTCCTCGGTTACGGGCGCTCATCGGTCACGGCAGCTGAGAGTCCCGCGTCTCTGGCCAGCAGATCGGTCACGGACTCCGCACGAATCAGCGTGCGCGCCTCGCCGTCGCGAACCGCGACGACGGCCGGTCGGCCGATCATGTTGTAGTTGCTCGAGAGCGACCAGCAGTAGGCGCCGGTCGCTGGCACGGCGACGAGGTCGCCAGGGGCGACATCGCTCGGAAGATAGTCTGCCAGAACGACGATGTCGCCGGACTCGCAGTGTTTTCCTACGACACGAACGAGCGCGGGATCCGCGGCGGACGCACGCGAGGCGAGGCGCACGCAGTACTCGGCCTCGTAGAGCGCAGCCCTGACGTTGTCGCTCATGCCACCGTCCACGGAGACGTAGAGGCGCTCGGCGCTTCCCCCTTCATCAAGGGGCACCCGGACAGTCTTGGTCGTGCCGACCTCGTACAGCGCGGTCCCTGACGGACCGATGATGGTGCGGCCCGGCTCGAAGGCCATGTTCGGAACCGCGACGCCGAGCCGAGCGCACGCGTCGGCGACGTGGGTAGCGATGTGGGAGGCCATCGTGCGGATGTCCGTCGGAGTCTCACGCGGAAGGTAGGCGATGCCGTAGCCGCCACCCAGGTTGAGCTCGGGCACGGGGCCGCCGGCGAGGAGTCGCGCGTGCACCTCGACGAGGCGGTCCGCCGCTTCGCCGAAGCCATCAGCGTCGAAGATCTGCGAGCCGATGTGCGAGTGCAGGCCAAGGAACTCGACGGACTCGTGTTCCCGGATGCGTGCGACGAATGCGTCCACCTCATCGAGTGGGATGCCGAACTTCTGGTCTTCACGGCTCGTGGCAAGGAACTCATGCGTCGAGGCGTGCACGCCTGAGTTGACACGGAGACGGACCGCTTGGCGGCGGCCAGCAGAAGCGGCAGCCGCTGCCACGCGCTCAAGCTCCTGGGCGCTATCGAGCACGATCGCACCGACGCCAGCCGCAACGGCGATGCCGATCTCACGGGTCGACTTGTTGTTGCCGTGGAAACCGATCAGGGCCGCCGGTGCACCAGCCGCGAGGGCAAGCGCAAGCTCGCCCTCACTGCACACGTCGATAGCGCACCCCTCCTCGAGCATCCACCGGACGACGTCCGCGCTCAGGAAGGCCTTGCCCGCGTAGTAGACCTTCGTCGAAGCGCCGAGAGGTTCGAAGGCGTCGGCGAATGCCGCCACCGTGTCGGCGGCACGCGAGCGAGCGTCGGCCTCGTCGACCACGTACAGCGGGGTACCGAACTGCTCGGCGAGCGCCCGCGCATCCAGGCCGGCTATCGTCAGGGCGCCGTCCGCACCGCGTCGGGCATTCTTCGACCAGACGTGGGAGTCGAGCTCGTTCAGGTCGCTCGGTACTTCGAGGTCGATCGGTGCGAGCGGGTTCGCACCGGTCGAGTGGGCGGCTTGGGGTTCGCGGAGAGCTTCAGGCACCAGAGCATGTTATCCGTTGCCCTCGCACCAGGACAGGCCAGCAGCGCCGACACGCAGGCGGCTGGGCTACAGGCAGTCGGCGACCGCGGGGAGATCCGTCAGCTTCGCCCCGTCGACCTGCCAGGAGAACGTCAGCGCCTCGCTCGAGACACTCGCATCCGTGACCTTGGCCTCAAGCTCCGAGTCCTGGCAGGTCGGGACCTCGACCTTCTCGTCCGAGCCGAACGGGATGCTCGTGCCGAACAGCGTCATGCTGCTGTCACTCGTGACGAAGAGCTTGCCGTCGGCAGTCTCGTAGCCGAGTTCCGATTCCACCTTGACCTGCCACTCGCCGGTGCCGCTCACGGCCTCGATGTTGATGACGTCGTCGCCGTAGCTGATGGTGGTCTCGTAGGAGTCGGTGTTGATCTCGCTGTCCTCGCCCTGCAGAGCTGCCGGGACCCCGTCGAGGATGTCCGTCGCGACGGAGAGGTCGACTGTCGTCGAGTCAACTGGCCCCTCGAGCGACGCGTCGATGCCAGTGAGGTCGATGTTCACGGTGATGCCGCCGTCGTCCTGAGAGGTCATCGTGGCGTGCTCGATCTTCCCGGTGAGCACCTGGGCGAGGACGCTGAAGCCATCCACAGTGACGGCGTACTCCGTCGGAGCCTCGTCCTCACCGTAGTTGTCGATGACGATCTTGCTAGCCTGCTCCTCGAGCGCGCTCGTGACGTTGCCGCGGGCTACGAACTCTCCGATGACAAGCCCGCCTGCGATCACCACGACGCCGACGCCGGTCCAGAGCCACCACTGCGCGTACCAGGGGCGCGGCTTCTTCCCCTGCGGGGGCTGGCCGCCCTGCCAGGCGCCTGGCTGCTGACCGTGCGGAGGCTGGCCGCCCGCGAGGGCGACCTGTTGGCCATAGCCGCCGGCCGGCTGCGCCCCCTGTGATCGTCCCTGCTGCTGCCCATAGCCAGGAACCTGCTGTGGCTGCTGTGGCTCCTGCCCGTAGCCAGGTCCCTGCGGAGGCTGGCCGTAGCCGTGCTGCGACGGCTGCGGTTGCTGCGGGTGCTGGCCATAGCCGGGGCCTTGACCGAAACGGCCCTGCTGAGGCTGCTGCCCGAAGCCGGGCTGCCCCTGCTGGGCGGGCTGGCCCTGCTGTCCTTGCCGTCCGGGCTGGCCCGGCTGGCCCTGCCCCGGCTGCTGGCCGAAGCCTTGTCCGTTCGGCGGCATGCTCATCACAGTTCTCCAGTTCGTCGGCGGCGCGCCGGCGACACGCGCAGCTCGAGCCTTCGAGCTCATGCGGCCTCGTCGGCTTGGACCACATCGTCTCAGCTCGAAACTAGTCGCGACAGGTGGAGAACTCCCCGGAATCCGGAATCTCGGCGGAGAGCGCGATGTTCTTGGCCTCGACACCGACCGTGAGCATCCCCTCGGCGATGCGCAGCTCGGACACGTGCAGTCCTGCAGGCAGATAGTCGGCGGTGCAGATGGGCACCGCGAACTCGTCGATGTCGGGGAGCGCCTGAGTGAGTGCCTGCCCGAACGCGGTGCCAGAGACCTCGACCTTGGTCGGGTCGATGACAACTTCGCCGTCGACGAGACGGAGCTGCGCGTCCACAGTGAGCGTGCCCGTGAGTCCCAGGAAGGAGACCTTCGACGTGTACGACAGCTCGTCGTCTCCGAGCGTCAGCGATGCGTCGGTTCCCGGCAGCGCGGCGACGCCCTCAAGCGTCGCCTCCGGGACGTTGAGCGTGCCCGTCAGCGTCTCCGTTCGCATGCCGTCGAAGATGTGGACGCCATACGCGTCGACGCTCGCCGCGAGCTTGAGGCCGTACGCCGTGAGCTCATCGGCCGACACCGTCACGTGGCTCGCGCGCCCCATGGCGAGTTGCCAAAGCGTGGAGAAGCCGTGGACGCGCGCCTCCACCTCGCCCTCCACCCCAGGCGGGAGCGTCTCCTGCACGTGGTGCGCGATCCGATCCTGCGCGACGAGACGAACGCCGACGTCGAGTCCGACCAGGAGGATCAGCCCACCAAGCAGCCAGAGGGCAACCGTGACCCAGGAGCGGAAGCCCCGCTTCGGCCCTGGCTCCATGGTCCGCTCCGACTCGACGACCGGGGTCACGCCGAACTACATCCGCTCTGGAGCCGTGACGCCGAGCATCGTGAGCGCCGAGCGCAGTACCGTGCTCGTGGCGTCGTTGAGCCAGAGGCGCGTGCGGTGCAGGTCCGTGATCTCGTCGTCGCCGCGCGGGATGACGCGGCAGTTGTCGTACCAGCGGTGGTAGAGGCCCGCGAGCTCTTCCGCGTAGCGGGCCACGCGGTGCGGTTCGCGCAGCTCGGCTGCCGCGGCGACGACACGCGGGAAGTCCTGCAACGCGCCGAGCAGTGCCGACTCCGACTCGTGGTCGAGCAGAGCGGGCTCAAAGACCGAGCGATCCACGCCGGATTCAGCCGCGTTGCGCCCGACGGCGCAAGTGCGGGCATGCGCGTACTGCACGTAGAAGACGGGGTTGTCGTTTGTGCGCTGCGCGAGGACGTCGAGGTCGATGTCGAGCGTGGAGTTCGCGGACGAGCGCACGAGGGCGTAGCGACCCGCATCCACGCCGACGGCGTCGACAAGGTCGTCGAGCGTCACGATCGTGCCAGCGCGCTTCGACATCCGCACCGGCTCGCCGTCCTTCACGAGGTTCACCATCTGGCCGATGAGGATCTGCAGGTTCACACCAGGCTGGTCGCCGAACGCGGCGACCATGGCCATCATGCGCGCGACGTAGCCGTGGTGGTCGGCACCGAGCATGATGATGCACTGGTCGAAGCCGCGCTCGCGCTTGTCGAGGTAGTAGCCGATGTCACCGGCCATGTAGGTAGGGCTGCCGTTCGAGCGCACGACCACGCGGTCCTTGTCGTCGCCGTACTCGGTCGTACGCAGCCACTGAGCGCCGTCCTGCTCGAAGATCTGTCCCTGCTCGCGCAGACGCTCGATCGCGCGCCCGACGGCACCAGACTCATGCACTGAGTCCTCGTGGAAGAAGACGTCGAAGTCCACGCCGAAGTCGTGGAGCTTCTGCTTGATCTCGCCGAACATCTGCTCGACGCCCTTCGAGCGGAAGACCTCCTGCTGCGCGTCCCGATCAAGGCCCGCGAGGTCGCCGCCGTACGCGGCCGCGACCTGGCCCGCGATGTCCGAGATGTAGGCGCCGCCGTAGCCGTCCTCCGGGGTGTCCTCTCCCAGGTACGCGGCGAGGAGCGATCGGGCGAAGCGGTCGATCTGCGCGCCGTGGTCGTTGAAGTAGTACTCGCGCGTCACGTCGGCTCCGGCCGCGATGAGCACGCGAGCGAGCGAGTCGCCGACGGCGGCCCAGCGGACGCCGCCCATGTGGATGGGGCCCGTCGGGTTCGCCGAGACAAACTCGAGGTTGACCTTCACGCCGGCGAGCGAGTCCCCGTTGCCGTAGGCCGACCCGGCGTCGACGATGACCTTGGCGAGCGAACCGGCCGTCGCCGCGTCGAGCGTGATGTTGATGAAGCCGGGGCCAGCGACCTCTGCGCTCGCGACCTGCGGGTCGAGCACCAGCTGCTCGACGATGCTCGCGGCCAGCTCGCGGGGATTCGTGCCGACGCGCTTCGCGAGGCGCATGGCGACGTTCGACGCCCAGTCGCCGTGGTCGCGGTTCCGCGGCCGCTCGAGCACGATGTCCGTCTCGGGGACGGTGATGCCCTGCGCGCCCTCGAGGGGGGCGAGCGCGGCGTTGACAGCGGTGGTGAGAGCCGTGACGAGAGCTGGAGAAGTCATAGACCATCCATCCTAGAGCCGGAGAGGCCCCTTCGTAGGCGCGGCCGATCGCCCGTGTCAGCCCAGCTGCACGCGCTCCGTCCAATCCTCGAGGATGAGCTCGCTCGACGTCGCGTTGACGTGCAGCTTCGAGAGGCGCAGGTTCGCGATCGTGTTGCTGAGGAAGGCCGTGTCGGCCGCATCCCGCCCACTCGCGATGCGCTGCATGAGACGGCGCGGTGCCAGGTGGGTTGAGTCCACGACGTACCAGGCCCCATCGACGAGCACCTCGACGACGGCGTGGAAGTCCATGGGCACGAGGCCGGGCGCGTAGACCGACACGAGCCTCGCCGGCAGGTCGTTGGCGCGCAGGAACGCGATCGTCAGGTGCGCGAAGTCCCGGCAGACGCCCTGCCGCTTGAGGAAGGTGTCGCGCGCTCCGTCGGTTGGCGCGCTCGAACCCGGCACGTAGCTGATGTTCCTCGAAACCCAATCCACGACCGCGTCGACGAGCTCGAAGCCCTGCTTGCCGCGGAACATCGAACGGGCCGTCGGGCCAAGGAGATCCGATTCTGCGTAGCGAGAGGGGCGGCGGAACTGGATGAGGTCCAGCTCCTCCGGCTCGTTGGGCTGCGCGCGGTCGAGGACCGTCGCGCTGTACCGCATCTCGATGTGCTTCGCAGACGTCGTTACGCGATGCAGGCGGCACTCGGAGCGGTCGATCGACTCGATCACGTCGAGCGGCTGCCCGTCCCCCGTGATCGTGAACGTCTCGCTCTCGAGGTTCGCCAGCGTGTGGGCTGCGATCGAGAACACGAGGTCGGCTTCCCCGTCGAGTTCGAGGTCAATGGCAGATTCGATCTTTCGCATCACCAGCGGATTGTGTCACGCTCCCGTGGCGTTCCAGCACAAGTGTCTGCGGGCTCGCAGGGTGGCGTCGGCGAGGCCTCGCGCCCTGTTAGTATTGGGTCCGCGTTGCCAACGTCGGCTCCGTGTTCGCCTCCGTAGCTCAGTGGATAGAGCGCCGGTTTCCGGTACCGTAGGTCGCAGGTTCGACTCCTGTCGGGGGCACAAAAGCACTCTCTTCTGGAGTACTGAAGTCAGGCGCGCGACGCCCGAACGGCCCGGTTCTGCATCGCAGATCCGGGCCGTTTCGCGTGCGAGCTCGCTTGTCGGGAGCCACCGTCAGTGTTGTCGGGAGCCACCGTCAGTGGCGGGCGGCCCAGTGCGGGCTCTGCATGAGGCCAAGCACATTGCCGAAGGGGTCGACGATCGAGGCAGTGAAGAACCCTTCGCCCCGCTCCATGACCGGAGCGTGCACCGTGGAGCCGCGCTCCAGCAGCGAAGCGAGCGTGGCCTCGATGTCGGCAACGTGCCAGTAGGTGACGGAGGTCCCCTGCCCACCCGCGCCGGGCGAGAACTGGCGGTCCATGATCCCGAACTCGTCCTCGTCCGGGCCCAGCCTGAACTCGACGTACTGAGCAGTCCCCTCCTCCGGTCGCCGGAAGTAGGGCTCAGCGCCAAGCACGTCGGCGTACCAGGCGGCGGCCGCCTCGACGTCGTCAGCAGTGAGCACCATGGTTGTCAGACCCTGCAGAACAGCCATCATCGTCCCCCATCGAAGCGCACGCATCGAGTGACGATCGTGCTTTCGCCCCAGCTTCGCACCCGGGGCCGCAGACAGACAGCCTCGCCCACGGGGCATGTGCTGTGAATCCGACGCGACACGGCGCCGTTGACACCTCGCGAGCCGCACCGCTACGGTCAGCAGTACCTCGACGAGGGGAGGCAAGGATGCCCACCTACACGTACCGCTGCGACAGCTCGCATCGCTTTGACGAGGTGCACACGATGAGTTCGGTACCGGATGCATCCACCTGCCCGGACTGCGGAGGCGCGGCGCTGCGGCGTCCAGGGTCGCCGCATCTGTCCGCCGCGGGCTCCTCTGCGTACGGACTCATCGATGCCGCTGCCAGGTCTGCTCACGAGCCCGCTGTCGTGAGTTCGCTCCCCGGCGCTCCACGCCGCCCTGGCGCCGGCATCACCCGCAACCCACTCCACGCGAAGCTGCCTCGACACTGACGTCTTGGGGCTGCGCACTTGGTGACCTGGTCTGCCGTCACTCATGGGACGGCGAGCTGGTCAATGATGAAAGGACCGCCCCATGCCAGACGTGCTGTTTCCACTCGACTCCTCGAAGAAGTTCGAGGACCAGGAGAAGATCGGCCACAACAGGTGGCACCCGGAGATCCCGCCAGTCGCCACGGTCAAACCCGGGGATGAGTTCCGCGTCGACTGCCGCGAATGGTTCGATGGTGCGATCGTCAACGACGACTCGGCCGAGGACATCCTGAACGCGCCGCTGCTCACAGTGCACAAGCTGAGCGGCCCGTTCCGCATCGAGGGCGCGAAGCCCGGGGATCTGCTCATCGTCGACATCCTCGATGTCGGGCCCATTCCCCAGGAGAAGGGCCCACTCGCGGGCCAGGGCTGGGGCTACACGGGAATCTTCGCGAAGAAGAACGGCGGCGGTTTCCTCACCGACCAGTTCCCAGACGCGTACAAGGCCATCTGGGACTTCAGCGGGCAGACCGCCACCTCCCGCCACGTACCGGAGGTGTCCTTCACCGGACTGATCCACCCCGGACTCATGGGAACCGCGCCGTCGGCTGAGCTGCTCGCGAAGTGGAACGCCAGGGAGGGCAAGCTCATCGCCACCGACCCCGGGCGAGTGCCGCCGCTCGCGCTCCCTCCAGAGCCGCAGTTCGCCGTGCTTGGTGCTCTGCCGGAATCTGAGTTCGACCGAGTCGCAGGAGAGGCCGCCAGGACGGCGCCGCCGCGCGAAAACGGCGGCAACCAGGACATCAAGAACCTCTCGAAGGGCACACGTATCTTCTACCCCGTCTTCGTGGATGGCGCGAACCTCTCCATGGGAGACCTCCATTTCTCCCAGGGCGACGGCGAGATCACCTTCTGCGGCGCCATCGAGATGGGCGGGTTCATGGATGTGCGCGTGGACGTCATCAAGGGCGGCATGGAGACCTACGGCGTCTCCGAGAACGCGATCTTCATGCCTGGCAACGTCGAGCCGAACTACAGCGAATGGATCGCGTTCAGCGGCACCTCGGTGACTCTCGACGGCGAGCAGCGCTACCTCGACTCGCACCTCTCGTACCAGCGCGCCTGCCTGCACGCGATCGACTACCTCACGAAGTTCGGCTACGCACCAGAACAGGCCTACCTGCTGCTTGGCTCAGCACCCATCGAAGGGCGGCTGTCCGGCGTCGTCGACATTCCCAACTCCTGCTCCACGGTGTACCTGCCGACCGCGATCTTCGACTTCGACGTGCGGCCATCTGCGAGCGGTCCGCACCAGATCGACCCGGGAATGGGGGCACCGAGGGCCGTGGCCTCCTAGCTGCGAGTCCACGCCGAGCGAAGCCGGCGGCCGGGCGCGTGTGGCGCGCCTGCCCGCTGGCCTCTACAATCTCGTGTGCCTTCCGAGACTCCAAACGAGACGCCAGACGAGACGCCCGCGGTGACCCCGACCGACGCGATCGACGCAAACGGCGCACCCCAGCGCATCGACGAGGCCGACCTCGCGACGACCCTGCGGGTGCTCGAGCAGCTGTCGGAGTACGACCGCGAGGACCCGGACTTCATCACCGTGCGCCGCGCGACAGCGCAGTTCTTCAAGGACGTGAAGCGAGTCGGACGCGCGGCGAAACGCCAGCGCATCGCCGACGCCGACAAGGCGGTTGTCGCCGCCACAGCGACGGGCGCGCCCGACCGAATCGACGACGAGACCCGCGGTATCCCGATCTCCACCTCGACGACGACTCCGACGGCCGGCGAGCTGCTGAAGCCGCGTGCCTGCTACATCTGCAAGCAGCCGTACACGACGGTCGACGCCTTCTACCACCAGCTCTGCCCGGACTGCGCGGCCTTCAGCCACGCGAAGCGGGACGCGCGTGCCGACCTCACCGGCAAGCGCGCACTGCTCACGGGCGGCCGCGCGAAGATCGGCATGTACATCGCTCTTCGCCTGCTGCGCGACGGCGCTCACACGACGATCACGACACGCTTCCCGAGGGATGCCGTGCGTCGCTTCTCGGCGTTGCCCGACTCCGCGGAGTGGATCGACCGCTTGAAGATCGTCGGCATCGACCTCCGCGACCCCGCCCAAGTCATGGGGCTCGCCGACGACGTCACCGCCGCGGGGCCGCTCGACATCCTCATCAACAACGCGGCACAGACCGTGCGTCGCTCCCCCGGCGCCTACGCTCCCCTCGTTGAGGCCGAGCTCGCCCCGCTGCCGGACGGCCCGTTGCCCGAGCTCGTGACGTTCGGACACACCAACGACGCGCATCCGCTTGCACTCGCCGAGTCCGTCGCAGCGCACCCCATCCTGTCGTCCGCTGCTGGCCGCACCGCCGAAGAGCTGACAGCGGATGCGATGGCCGCCGGTTCGTCGTCACTCGAGCGACTCGCTGCCGGCACCGCCATCGACGCTGGCGGCCTCCTGCCAGACGAGCTGCACATCAACTCGTGGACTCAGCACGTCGACCAGGTTGAGCCCCTCGAGATGCTCGAAGTGCAACTCGCCAACATGACGGCGCCGTTCCTGCTCGTCAGCAGACTGCGGGGCGCCCTCAAATCGTCAGCGGCTCGACGCACCTACATTGTCAACGTCTCCGCGATGGAAGGTGTCTTCGGGCGGGGCTACAAGGGACCAGGCCACCCGCACACGAACATGGCGAAGGCGGCGCTCAACATGCTCACGCGCACGAGCGCGCGTGAGATGTTCGAGAGCGACCGCATCCTCATGACCGCGGTCGACACCGGCTGGATCACCGACGAGCGGCCACACTTCACCAAGATCCGTCTCGCTGAGGAGGGATTCCATGCTCCGCTCGACCTCGTCGATGGCGCGGCCCGCGTCTACGACCCAATCGTGCGCGGCGAAGCTGGCGAGGATCTCTTCGGTGTCTTCCTGAAGGACTACAAGCCCGGTTCCTGGTAGCGGGCGAGGCATCCACCTGGCCCCGGCGCCAGCCAGCACAGACCCGTGCACGCGGTGGTCAGAAGATCTGACCCACTGGCTCGCGCTTCTCGTTCTGGAACGCGTCCTCAGTTCGACCCGCGGCCCAGTAGCCGGACAGTGAGAGCTGGGCGCGCTCGATCCCGCGCGCCGAGAAGTTCTTCCTGAGTCGCTTCATCTGCTCGCGCTCACCGTGTGCGAAGACCTGGACCACGCCGTGCGGGAACTCCAGCTCTTCGACGGCCGCAGCGAGGAGTTGGCGCTCGTACCCGCCGTGCTCGCCGCGGTGCAGCCAGGTCACGGTGACACCAGCTGGGGCGGAGAGCTCGATGTGGTCCTCATCGCCCGCCACCTCGACAAGCACCGCGCCCTTGGCATCGATGTGCATGGCTTCGAGGGTGCGCGCAATGGCCGGAAGAGCGGACTCGTCGCCGCAGATGAGGTGCCAGTCGCTCTCCGGCAGCGGAGAGTACGCGCCGTGAGGGGTCGTCCCGACGATGACGTCGCCTGGCTGCGCGTCCCGGGCCCATGGACCCGCCACTCCGGAGTCACCGTGCACGACGAAGTCGATAGCGACGGTTCCCGACGCGCGATCGATGCCGCGCACGGTGTAGGTGCGGCGCACCGGGACCTGATCGATGGGCAGCGTCGCGCGGAGCTCCTGAAGATCGAAGGGGAGGTCGAACTCGCCGACGCCTCCCCCGAAGTGCAGCTTCAGGTAGGCGTCGGCAGGTTCGATGTCGAAGTCGTCCAGGTCAGCCCCCGACAGGTGAACGCGGACAAGCGAGCGGCTGAGGCGCTCGGTGCGTTCGACGGTGAGGCGGACGTTCGGTCCGCGCTTGCGTGGCTTCTGGGCGACGTCGTCAGTCACTGTGCTGAACTCCTCGATCGGGGCTGGGGTTAGGCGATCCTAACAAGCCGCGATGGGAGTCAGTCCACGCGGTTAAGCGTCTGCGTCACTCTCGTAGCTCCCAAGGGCCGTGGCGAGTTCCTCGAGGAACACGTCGACTTCCTGGGCCGAGTAGCCGCGCTCGTAGACGCGAGAGGTGAACTTGACCGCCTCTACCTCGTGGGCCTTGACGATCTGGGCCTGCTCGGGCTCACCGTTCTCGTGCCCCTCGAGCGCCGCAGCCGCCTGGTCCAGGAACTGGTCGACCTCCTTGACGTCGTAGCAACCGTCGAACTTCAGCGCGTTGAATCGCTTGGTGCGTACATCTTCACTTCGCACGTTGAATCTCCTGTGTCTCATGTGAAAACCGGACAAGGTGTGCTTGTCCGGTGCACGACAATTCTACGGAACTCCATGCGGAATCACACATCGACGCCAGAACGTCACCCAGTGCTCACCTTCGAAAGCCGCTGTTCGCCGCTTGTTCACTCGTGGCGTCACCACGCGCAGAACAATCACGTTCTTCACGGCTTGACCCCGCTAGCGTTACGAGGAAGGCCGCTGCCCGGCCAGAAAGGGGTCTTCGTGCGTCGTGCGCTCTCACTGCTCGGCATCGCTGCCGCAGCGCTCCTCGGAACGAGTGCGCCAGCATCCGCCGAGGTCTCTCCGATCACTTCTTCCACGTCTTCCGTGCGCCTAGCCCCGGCACAAAGCCCCGGCTCCCCCGACGGGCACATCTTCGACCCAGGTGGGCTCGTCTCGGGAGACGCCTCGGACATCGAGCAAGCGATCTCGGCCCTCGAGTCGGAGACCGACTACACGCTGTACTTCGCGATCGTCGACCGCTTCTCGAGCCCAAGCGACGGCTTCGACTGGGCGAGTGAGTTTGCTGAGGTCAACAACCTCGGCTCAGACGCGGTGATCCTCTACGTGGGCGTCGACCAGCTCGACTTTGGCCTCAACTCCGACAGCTCGTTCCCACTCGGAGACGGAGCGCTGCGTGACATCGAGACGCAGTCGATCGCGCCGAACCTCGACTCGGGTCAGTACGGACAGGCTGCCGTCTCGGCTGCGGACTCCCTGCGCCAGGAGCTCACAGGCTCCGCTTCCGGCTCCGGCGGCGGCGAGTTCGTGCAGGCCACCGGTGCGGCTGTCGGCTCGATCTTCCTCTTTGTCGGGGGCTTCATCGTTGTCGTCGCGATCATCATCCTGGTGGTCGTCCTCAGAGCGCGGAGCAAGAAGAAAAAGGGCCAGCAGGCGTCGGAGGCGGAGCGCAAGGCGCAGCTCGAGCAGCTCGCCCAGCGCGCTGCAGGTGAACTCGTCCGGGTCGACAACCTCGTCACAGCCGCCGACCAGGAAGTGAGCTTCGCCGAGGCACAGTTCGGAGCAGAGCCAGTTGCCGAGTACCGTGCGGCCGTCGCGGATGCGCGTGAGCACTTGCGGCGCGCCTTCGACGTTCAGGGACAGTACCTCGACGCCTACCCTGAGCCAGAGCCAGCCAAGGTGCAGATGAACGAGGCAATCCTCGGATTCGTCGGCCAGGCGGAACAGCGCGTCGCGAAGCAGGCCGCGCGCTTCGAGAAGCTCCGCGACATGGAGCGCAACGCTCCCGAGCTGCTCAGACAGGTCAGGGGCGAGCTCGACCGTCTGGAGGGGCAGATGCAGGGCGCAGAATCCCAGCTGACCGCGCTGCGTGCACGCTACAGTCCCCAGGCACTGTCTACCGTCGACGACTCGACGCGGCACGCGCGGGAACTGCTTGCACTCGCCCGCACCGAGACGCAGAACGCAGACGGCGGGCTTCGCGAGGGACGCACGGGTCCCGCGGCTGTCGACATCAGCGATGCCCAACTCGCGCTTGCTCAGGTCAGCTCCGTACTCGGCTCGATCGGTGCCGCGGCGAGCGACCTCGAGAACGCAGAGCAGCTCATCCGCCAGGAAATCGGCGAGCTGGAGTCCGGGCTCGCGCGAAGCGTTCAGCTCGTTCAGCAGGCGTCGCTTCAGCCGGATGTCGCCGCGGCGGCCGCAGCCGCACAGACGTCAGCGCACGAGGCGATTGGCCGCGCACGCTCAGGGAGTGCGTCCGCGGCGGACCCGCTCCGCACCCTCGGAGCACTGCGCGAGGCCGACGAGGCCCTCGATACTGCGATCGCCTCGCTGCTGCAGGAGCACGAGCGTCTTGCCGGTCTACGCAGGCAGCTCGACATCGCGCTCGCCCAAGCGCGCTCGGCCGTCACTGGCGGCCTCCAGTTCATCGAGGGCCGCCGCGGCGCCGTCGAAAGCGAACCTCGCGCGCGCATCCAGCAAGCCGAGACCGAGCTCCGAACCGCCGAGCAACTCGCGGCAACGCAGCCAGAGGAGGCAATGCAGCGCGCCAAGAGCGCCATCAGCCTGGCCGAGCGGGCCACTGAGCAGGCCAGGAACCAGGTGCAGACGCAGCGCAGCGGCTACGAGCAGAGCTGGGGCATGTCCTCCGGTTCTCGCTCGAGCAGCAGCTTCGACTCCGGGCTCCTTGGCGGGATCCTCGGCGGGCTCATCAGCAACAGCGGCTCGTCGAGCCGCGGTTCCTGGGGCGGGGGCAGTTCCTGGGGCGGCAGCTCGGGTCGGCGTTCGAGTGGCGGTTCTTCCGGGTTCAGGTCGTCCGGAGGGTTCAGGTCCTCCGGCGGCGGCTTCCGCTCGTCAGGCGGCGGTCGAAGGCGCTGACACCGACGCTGCTAGCCAACCTCCAGCGACACACCTCACAACTCTCAACCTCACAGCACGGCCATCCACCAGGGCCAACAAGGGCCCGACCAGCAAGAAGGAAGCAATCGATGTCCAACAAGCAGTCCATCTTCGGACGAATCAGCCAGCTCGTCCGCGCGAACATCAACTCGCTCATCGACAACGCGGAAGACCCGCAGCTCATGATCGACCAGCTCATTCGCGACTTCACCTCGAACATCAAGGAGGCTGAGTCGGCCATCGCGCAGACCATCGGCCAGCTGCGGATGCTCGAAGACGACTACCGCGAAGACGTCCAGGCTGCATCGGAGTGGGGCAACAAGGCACTCGCGGCGAGCCGCAAGGCCGACGAACTCCGCGCCGCGAACGACGAGGTCGACGCGCAGAAGTTCGACAACCTCGCGAAGGTCGCGCTCTCGCGCCAGATCGAGTCCGAGACCGAGGCCCGCACGGCTGAGCCGCAGATCCGCGCTCAGACCCAGGTCGTCGACCAGCTCAAGGGCGGGCTCGAGGGCATGCGCGAGAAGCTGCGCCAGCTCGGCGCCAAGCGCGACCAGCTCGCGGCCCGTGCCAAGACGGCTGAGGCTCAGCAAAAGGTCAACGAGGCCCTCGGCAGCATCAACGTCATGGACCCGACAAGCGACCTCGGCCGCTTCGAAGAGAAGGTGCGCCGACAGGAGGCCCTCGTCCGCGGCCAGCAGGAGCTGCAGACCTCGAGCCTCGACTCGCAGTTCAACCAGCTCGAGGACCTTGGAAAGCTGACTGAGGTCGAGGCCCGCCTCGCCGCGCTCAAGCAGGGCCAGCGCTCGCCGGCCGCGATCGACGCCCCGGAGCAGAGCTTCTAGGCAGCACCGCCGGCAACGTCCGCCGCTGAGACCCGTCGCACACGGTCGGGTCTCAGCGGCGTACTTCTCCCCCGCGTTCCAGCGCGCAGCGAACGAAGGTCACCACCATGAACCCACTGAAGCGAGTGTTCCTCGACTCCCCGCTCTCCCACCTCGGCTACCACGCCGCCACCGTTGTGGGCCTGGCCGTCGGAGTCCCGCTGTCCACCGGCCGCGTCGAGGTGCACGACGGTCTCATCGTCTGCCGAGGACTCCCCAAGTGGGCGTTTCGAAGGGGCGGCACGTGCGTGGGGAGGGTCTACCTGACCCGGGACGTCGTCGGCGAGCGGGTGTTCCGGCACGAGCGCGTGCACGTGGAGCAGTGGAAGCGCTACGGCTTCCTCTTCCCGCCGCTGTACTGGCTCGCCGGGTTCGACCCGCTCAGGAACCGCTTCGAGATCGAGGCAGGCTTGGAGGACGGCAACTACCTTCCCCCGCGCCGACGACCCGCCGCGCGGGACTGAGCGCCCCAGCTCCCCGGCCACCAGAGCTCACCAGGTGGGCGGGTAGCGGTTCGCCCAGCCAAGCTCACCCTCGAGCTGCTTGGAGAGCCGCAGCAGCGTCACCTCGTCCCCCGGGCGAGCTATCGCCTGCACTCCAATGGGGAGGCCAAGCACTGCGCCGGCCGGCATCGTGAGAGCGGGGAGGCCCGACACGTTGACGTAGGACGTGTACGGGGTGAACTGGCACTGCTGCTCGAAGTTGCGCTCCCCGTCTTCTGCGTTGAACCAACCGAGCGGCCGCGGCGTCATCGCGAGGGTCGGAGTCAGCACGACGTCGAAGTCCGCGTACTGCGAGATCACGCTGCGCTCGAAGGCAGCGAGCGATGCCAGCGCCGCCGCGAGCTCCGCCGCGCTCTTGGACCTCCCCACACCGACGAGCCATCGTGTGAGCGGCTCCAGCTGCCCGAGCGCGTCGCCCTCGAGTGGGATGGTCGCGGCTCCGGACTGCCAGACGGTGCGGAACGCGTGGAAGTACTCTGGCGCATCCGCCGGCGTGAACGGCACGAGATCGTGCCCGAGTCTGGCCAGCCGCTCCTTCGTCGCCTCGAAGACTCCGGCGACGTCGTCGTCGAGGCTGATCTCGTAGTGCGACGACCAGGGCGACCACGTGTTGAACCCGATGCGGAGCCTTCGGACGGGCGTCGCAAGCGCGTCGAGGTAGGAGCGCTCGCCCGAGGGCGCCGTGAGGGCGCTGCGATCTGCCTGGCGCCCGTCAGCTCGACGGGCGATCATGCCGTCGAGCAGGAGCGCCGCGTCGGCCGTGCTCCGTGCCAGCGGCCCGGAGACCGGGAGGCCGGCAAGGGCGGCGATTCCCGAGCCGTCAGGCACTCGGCCCCGGCTCGGTTTCAGACCGACGAGGCCACACGCGGACGCGGGGATCCGGATCGACCCGCCGCCGTCGGAGCCTGGCGCGAACGGCAGCAGCCCCGCCGAGACAGCCGCGGCCGCGCCTCCCGAGGACCCGCCTGCTCCGAGCCCGCTGCCCCAGGGAGTCACCGCCGCCGCGGAAACACGATTCTCGGTGTAGGCCGGGAGACCGAACTCAGGCGTGTTCGTCTTCCCGAGGCTCACACCGCCAGCCGCATCCATCGTCGAGACCAGCTGCGAGCTCTCCTCGGGGAGGTACCCCACAAACGCCCTTGACCCGAAGGTCGTCGGCACGCCGGCTCGCGGCTCGAGGTCCTTGTCGGCAAACGGCAGGCCCCAGAGCGGCGACGCGAGCCTGTCGGCGCGCAACTCGAGGGCTGCGCGGTCCTGCTCGAGCTGGCGGGCGCGCTCCAGCGCACGCTCTGGCGTCACCGTGATGAAGGCACCCGAGCGGCCTGCGTCGGCCTCGATGCGAGCGAGGTAGGCGCCGACGAGGTCAACGGGCGCCAGCTCGCCGCTCGCGAGGAGCTCCCTCTGCCTGACGGCTCCGAGTTCGTGCAGCTGCTCGCTCATGCTGTGCCTTTCTTTCGTCGGCCGGGTTTCCTAGCCTGGTGTCAGCCGGGATGACCAAGCCATGTGGGAGCTAAAAGAGGTGCGACTGCGAGACCGTGCTGCTGGTCTTCTCGACCCGCCAGTCCACGGGTTCGCCGCCCTGCTCGCGGAGCAGTTCGTTCGCGCGCGAGAACGGGCGGGAGCCGAAGAATCCCCTGGACGCTGAGAGCGGGCTGGGGTGAGGGCTTTCAACCCGGGGCGTCTCGCCGAGGAGCGGGGCGAGCGCCTGCGCGTCCTTGCCCCACAGGATCGCCACGAGCGGCGTGCCGCGAGCGACGAGTGCCTCGATGGCCGCGTCGGTCACCGCCTGCCAGCCGAGCCCCCTATGCGAGCCCGCAGCGCCGGGTTCAACTGTCAGCACTCTGTTCAAGAGCAGAACGCCCTGCTCGCTCCACCGCGACAGGTCGCCCGTGGCGGCTGGCTCGATCCCGAGGTCGTCCCGCAGCTCACGGTAGATGTTGGTGAGGCTTCGCGGCAGTGGTCGCACGTGCCGTTCTGTGGCGAACGAAAGCCCAATCGGGTGCCCAACCGTCGGGTATGGGTCTTGTCCCACGATGAGAACTCGCACCTCATCGAGGGGCTGCGCAAAAGCCCTGAGGATGTTCTTTCGCTCGGGCAGGTACGACCGGCCCGCGGCCGTCCCATCCGCCAGGCGCTTGTCGATCTCGGCGAGTCGGTCGGCCACGGGCTCGAGCGCAGGAGCCCAGCCAGGGCCGAGCCGGCCCAGGTCCGCGAGCCCCTGATCCCCGGTCACTCGGATGCTCGGCTCGACGAGACCGTGACGCCACCCTCCCCTGCCGTGAGCTGCCAGACGCTTCCGGACCCGAGGATCTCGAGGGCTCCCTCGCCGACCTTGAGCACCGTGTCCTCGTCGATGGCGAGGATGCGCTCGGCGAGCCCTGCCTCGATGCTCGCGGCGCAGAGGGCCACGAGGCCCCACTGCGCGGCATGGGCCTCGATCGTCAGGTCGACGAGCCCAAGGCCTGCCTCGAGCGTGACCTCGTCGAGTCCCTCCCCCGATTCCTCCGGGGCAACCTGCACGTCGCCGATGCGCCAGCCCCCGATGATCGCCTCGTCGGCCGCGATCGCGGCACCTGCGGAGTAGCCGAGGTAAGAGACGCCCTCGCTCACGAGCCGTCGGAGATCGGTCGCGAGCGGAGCCAGCGCCGCGAGGTAGGCGGGGGTGTGCCCACCGGCCACGAGGATGGCATGAGCCGTTGCGAAGCTCGTGAGGTCGATCTCGTCGAGCGGCACCCCTGCATCGGAGCTCCGGGCGAGCACTGGCGTCGCGAGGACGCCGGGGTCGAGCAACCTGAGGCGGTCGGCGAACCAGTCCGCGATGGGAGCGGGCGCCTCCCCCACAGCGATGATCGCGACAACCGGGGTCTCGTCGCCGGCACGCAACCGGGCCTCGCTCGCGAGCTGCGAGAGCGCAAGCTCAACACCGGGGCCGTCGCCCCCTCCGACCAGGAAAATGCTCATTTGCCCGACTCCTCCGCGCTGTCCTTCATCTTGAGTGGTCCCCGGTGCAGCTGGAACTGCTCGCGCTGCGCGACCGGCCGCACGATGAGCTCGTCGACGTTGACGTGCCCTGGCAGCTGCAGTGCCAGCTGGATCGTCGCGGCGATGTCGTCTGCCGTAAGCGGGTGATCGACCCCCTCGTAGAGCTTGGCAGCGGACGCGCTGTCGCCGCGCATGCGCCTGAGCGTGAACTCGTCGGTGTGCACCATGCCTGGCGCGATGTCGATCACGCGGATCGGCTCGCCGCCGAGCTCGAGCCGCAGCACGCCGATCATGGCGGCCTCAGCGGCCTTCGTCGCGACGTACCCGCCTCCACCCTGGTAGATGACGCGCCCCGCCGTCGAAGTGACGGTCACGATATCGGCGTGCGGGAACTCGTCCTGGCTGCTCGCAGCGGATGCGCGCAGCAACGGCAGGAACGCCGTGATGACCCGCTTGGTGCCGAGCACGTTGAGCTCGAACATGCGCTGCCAGTCCTCGATGCTGCTCTCCTCGACGCTCTCGGTGCCGAAGGCCCCGCCAGCGACGTTCACAAGTGCTTCGACCTCGCCGATGGACGCGGCACGATCGCGCAGCTCCGCGACGAAGGCATCGTTGGTCACGTCACCCGCGAGCACCTCGGCACCCGTCTCCCCCGCAAGCTCCGCGAGACGGTCGGCGCGACGGGCTGTTGCGAGGACCGTGCGGCCTTCCGCACGCAGGGACCTGACCGTCGACCGACCGATGCCGCTGCTTGCTCCCGTGACCACGACCACACGCGTTCTCTGTTCTCCAGGCATGCACCCATCGTGGCATGCCTCGGTGTCCGACGCTGAGGGCGCGTGACGATTTGTGTCCCGCTCCGTTGCCCGCTTGAGCGCCCACTGCCACACTCGTGCCACCCGACTGTCCAGTCGGGTCGCAGCCGACCCGGAGGCTACCTATGACCCAGAGCTTTGAGACCAGGCAGATCCACGCCGGTTCAGCCCCAGACCCGACGACCAACGCGGTTGTCACGCCCATCTACCAGACGACCTCGTACGTGTTCGATGACGCACAGCACGCGGCCGACCTCTTCTCGCTCTCGCGTGCCGGCAACATCTACACGCGCATCACGAACCCGACGACGGCGGTGCTCGAGGCGCGAATCGCCGATCTCGAGGGTGGCAGCGGCGCCCTCGCCCTCGCATCCGGCCAGGCGGCCGAGACGTTCGCGATCCTCAACATCGCCGGCGCCGGGGACCACATCGTGTCGTCCACGTCCATCTACGGCGGCACCTTCAACCTCTTCAAGTACACGTTTGCCAAGCTCGGTATCGACGTCACGTTCGTCGAGGACCAGAACAACCCGGACGCGTGGCGGGCGGCTGCCAAGGAGAACACGAAGCTCTTTTTCGGCGAGACCATCGGCAACCCGGCCGTCAACATCCTGGACATCGAGGCAGTCGCGAACGTCGCCCACGAGGTGGGCGTGCCGCTCATCGTCGACAACACGATCGCGACGCCGTTCCTCATCCGCCCCTTTGAGCACGGAGCGGACATCGTCGTCCACTCGGCCACGAAGTTCCTCGGCGGTCACGGCGCAGTCATCGGCGGCGTCATCGTCGACGGAGGCACCTTCCCCTGGGACGAGCACAAGGACCGCTTCCCGGGACTCTCCGAGCCCGACCCAAGCTACGACGGCCTCAGCTACACGGGCGCGCTCGGCAACGCGAACGCGTTCCACACGAAGGCGCGCGTCCAGCTGCTGCGCGACATCGGCGCCTCGATCGCGCCAGCTTCCTCGTGGCAGATCCTGCAGGGCGTCGAGACCTTGAGCCTCCGCATGGAGCGCCACGTCTCGAACGCGACGGCCATCGCGAGCTGGCTGCAGGGCCACGCCGAGGTGCAGAACGTGAACTACGCGGGCCTCGAGTCGAGCCCGTGGAACGCACTCGCACAGCGTTACGCCCCGAACGGGGCAGGCGCCATCCTCTCGTTCGAACTTCGGGGCGGTGTCGAGGCGGGCCGCAAGCTCGTCGAGCGCGTGCAGCTCTTCAGCCACCTCGCGAACATCGGGGACGTCAGGAGCCTCATCGTGCACCCGCCATCGACGACGCACTCCCAGCTCACGCCCGAGCAGCTGCTCGCGTCCGGCATCAACCCGGGGCTCGTGCGCCTCTCCGTTGGCCTCGAGAACGTCGACGACCTCATCGCGGACCTCTCACAGGCCCTCGACTCGCTTCGCGCGTAGGCGCGGAGTAGCCGCTAGCCTGGCGCTGATGGACTGGACAGATCACGGCATCTCGCCGCCGAGCGGCAGAATTCCGAACGACGAATTGCGGGCGGTCTCACTGAGGCCGCCCGCCTCGGGCGCGTGGCGCGACGGCGACGACGTCGGGCACCGGCAGTTCGCCTGGCTCGGGGCATTCAGCCCCGAGCACGGCGGCGAGCTTCCGCTCATCCGACTCGCCTACGAAACCTGGGGCACGCTCAACGAGGACAGGTCGAACGCGATCCTCGTGCTGCACGCCCTCACGGGCGACTCACACGTCGAGGGCCTGTTGGGCCCCGGGCATCCGACCGCCGGCTGGTGGCCCGGCATCATCGGCCCGGGTGCGCCCCTCGACACCGACCGCTACTTCGTTATCGCTCCCAACATGCTCGGCGGCTGTCAGGGCTCGACGGGCCCCGCCAGCCTCGACTCCCGCGGAAACGCCTACGGGTCCTCGTTCCCCGTGCTCACGATCCGCGACCAGGTGCGAGCTCAGTCGCTGCTCGCCGACGAGCTCGGCATCTCGACGTTCGCGGCCGTCATCGGCGGCTCCATGGGCGGGATGCACGCGCTCGAGTGGGGCATCATGTTCCCAGAGCGCACGAGGCGGCTCGTCGTGATGAGCGCGCCAGCGGCCTCTGACGCGCAGACCATCGCGCAGAACACGCTGCAGATCGAGGCGGTCCGCCTCGACCCGAACTTCAACGGCGGCGACTACGCCGACGAGCCAGCTGGCTTCGGCCCGCACCGAGGCCTCGCGCTGGCCCGGCGTCTCGCCATGCTCAACTACAGGTCGGGCACGGAGCTCGACGACCGGTTCGGCCGGAGCTGGCAGTCGAACCTGAGCCCGGAGCAGGACGACGGCCGCTACGCAGTCGAGTCCTACCTCGACTTCCACGGCAACCGGTTCACGCGCCGCTTCGACGCGAACAGCTACATCACGCTCTTGACCGCCATGAGCTCGCACAACGTCGGACGCGACCGCGGAGGCGTGGACGCGGCCCTGGCGCGAGTCACCGCATCCACGATGGTCATCGGCATCTCGACCGACGTCCTGTTCCCGCCAGAAACGCAGCACCGCATCGCGGCCGGCGTGCAGAACAGCTACTCAGGCGATCGAGCCGTCACGATCAGGTCGAACTTCGGCCACGACGGCTTCCTGCTCGAGATCCACCACGTCGGTGACGCCATCCGCTCCATGCTCGCGAACGGCTGACCGGCCCGCGGGGGCCGCGGCGCTCGAGGCAGGGGCGGCAGCAGCGCCCACGGCGCGCCTGCTCCGGGGCCACATCGCCCAGAGCGCCCAGATGAGGAGCACGACGAGGAGGCCGTTCCGGCCCGCCAGGAGGGCCACACCCGCCGCGTGGGCGTCGGTCACGAAGTTGTAGTTGCCCGGGTAGATGATCTGCGTGAGCCAGGCGATGCACAGGGCGATGCCGGCTGGCAGCGCGAACCGTCGCACGTCGACGATGAGCCCGAACACGATCACGGGTGCGAGCCAGGTGATGAACTGCGGCGACCCGACCTTGTTGAACACGATGAACGAGAGCACAAGGGCCAGCGAGAGGGCCGGGAAGAGTCGCGTGAACGGCATCCCCCGCCGCTTCGAGACAAGCGCGAGCAGGACGACGCCAAGAACCGCCACGGCGAGCACTGGCGTGAGCAGGGCACTCACGAACTCGGTACCAGGACCGTCGACCTGGAACGTCAGGATCTCCATCGAGTAGTAGGCCTCGTAGCCGGGAACCTGCATCGAAGCGAGCCACATGGGTACCGTGGCCGCGACGGCCTCCACCTGGAGTCCGCGGCCGGTCTGCTCCGTCACGAACGAGAAGACGTTCGAGCCACCGCCGAGGGCAAGCGCGGGGATGAGAACGGCGGCGCAGACCACCACTGCGCCGGCCGCCAGCCAGAGCCGGTGGCGCAGGACGATGAAGGCTGCCGCGAATACGGCGGCAGGCCAGATCTTCAGCCAGGCGCCGAAGGTCAGGAGCGCGCCGGCGACCTCGGGCCTACGGCGGAGAGCAAGCAGGGCGAGGATCGCGATGGGAACACTCACGGCGTCGATCCGGCCGAGGGCAACAGGCCCGAGCAACGCCATGAGGGCGAGCCACCACCAGGCGGCGATCTGACGCAGGCGCGCATTCTGAGCAGCCGGGCGCCAGAGGGTCAGGGCCGCAAACGCCACGGCGTTACCCGCGGCGGCAACCAGCAGCCAGCCCAGGCCGTAGTTCGCCTGTCCGCCCACGACGTCGGCGAGCAGCATGGGCAACAGCGAAGGGAGCGGATACACGAACGTCGTGTCGATGCCGGGCACCTGCCCGAGCTGCGCCTGGTCCACCCATCCGCGATAGACCTGGAAGACGTCGCCCATGGGGTTCGAGAGCGAATAGAGGTTCACGAGGATCAGCACGTAGTGGACGCCCGCGAAGGCAAGCCAGAGCGTCACGATCGAGAGAGGGCCTCGCCAATGGCGCGCGATCCACGACGTAGTCATGCCGGACAAGCTACCCCAGCTCAGGCGTGGAGCTTGGACGCCACGAGCGCGCCGACGAGGCGCGGCAGCACGGCGGTCGCGTCGCTCGCCCTGATCGGGGCCCCAGGGCCGTGCGCCCTGAGCTCGTCGATCGGAGCGAGGAGTTGTGCCGAGGCAGCGGTGTTGCCTGCGTTCAACTGCGAGGCCAGCCAGCCGGCCCGAGCGTGCAGCCAGACCGCGGCCGCCGCCAGCTGCTGCGGCTCTGGCTGCTCGGCGACCTCACGCTTCGAGGCTACGGCGCTCAGGGCACCCATGGCCCCAGCCAGCACATCACCAGTGCCCGCCGTCGCCAGCCAGGCGCCAGGCGCATCCACGATGATCGTGGGCCCGTCGCCGGCGATGTAGGTGCGGTGTCCCTTGAGCACCAACGTGCAGCCGAGGCGGTCGGTCACAAGCCGAACGGCCTGCTCCGGCTCCTTGATGACATCGGTAGCGTGCACCTCGGTGTTCTCGAGCTTCGTGATGAGGGCGGCGAGCTCAGCCGCGTGAGGCGTGAGGATGCACCGGCGAACGTGGTGACCGCCGAGCACACGCTTGGCGATCTGGCCGAGCGCGCCGGAGTCGGCGATGACGGTCGCGTCGAGCTCGCGGGCGCGGTCGAGCGCCTCGCGCGCTTCGCTCGTCCGGCGGACGTCCTTCGGGTCAACGCCCGACCCCACGACAAGCGCGTCGAACGACGCGAGGTCGGCGACGACCTCAGGGCTCTGCCACAGCACCGCCTTGGTCTCGGCATCGCCGCCTGAATAGCGGACCATGCCGATGCCGGTGGCGAGTGCGGCCCTCGTCCCGAGGACGGCGGCCCCCGGGTAGTGCGTCGAGCCGGTCACGAAGGCGGCGACGCCCCTCCGGTACTTGTGGTCGTCCTCACGCGGCGCGAACACGCTGGCAGCGGCGTCTTGAGCTTGGAATTCCCTCACCCGGCCATCCTGGTCTCTCTTGGGCGACACGCCAAGTCGGCTCCCAGGCCGTACGCGGGCTGGGGCTCAGTGCCGGGCCGTCGCGTCCCTGATCTCCCCCACGAGTTCCTCGATGATGTCCTCCAAGAAGAGCACTCCGAGCGTGTTGCCCTCCCGGTCGAGCACGCGCGCCAGGTGGCTCCCCGTGCGCCGCATCGTCGCCAGGGCGTCCTCGAGGTCCGCCTCGTCGTGGATCGAGTCGAGCGAACGGACGCGCTTCGCCGGAATCGGATGATCGAATTCGCCTGGCTCGTCGAGGTCGAGCACGTCCTTCAGATGGACGTAGCCCGCGTATCCGCCCTCTGCGTCGAGAATGATGTAGCGCGAGTACCCGTGCTCGGAGACTGCGCGCTGCAGCATCTCGGGGGTCGCGTCCGGCGGGAGTACAACAAGCTGCTCGCCGGCGATCGCCACGGAAGCGACCTTCTTCGCCGTGAACTCGAAGGTGTTCGAGAGGGTGCCTGCGCGGTCCATGAGCACCCCCTCGCGCTTCGACTGCTCGACGATGCCTGCCACCTCGTCGAACGTGAACGCACTGGTCGTCTCCGCCTTCGGCTCGACTCCGAAGAGCCGCAAGGTGGTGTTCGCGATGCCGTTGAGCGCCCAGATGACCGGCGCGAAGAGCCTCGAGAAGAACACGAGCGGAGGGGCGAGCAGCAGCGCAGCACGATCCGGGACCGAGAACGAGATGTTCTTCGGGACCATCTCGCCGAGCACGACGTGCAGGTAGGAGACCACGATGAGCGCAACGACAAACGCGATCGTGGAGATCATCTCCTCGCCGAGGCCTGTCGCGGAGAGCGGGATCTCGAGGAGGTGGTGGAGCGCGGGTTCCGAGACGTTGAGGATGAGGAGCGAGCAGACCGTGATGCCCAGCTGGCTCGTCGCGAGCATGCCGGTTGCATGCTCCATCGCGTAGAGCGTCTGCTGCGCCGCCTTGCTTCCACGCTCGGCGCGGGGCTCGATCTGCGAGCGCTTCGCCGAGATGACGGCGAACTCCGCCCCGACGAAGAAGGCGTTCGCTGCGAGGAGGACCACGAGCCAGGCGAGTCCAGACCAGTACTCAGCCACGGTGCTCCTTCTCTGCGTGCTGGTCGGCGAGGCGCTGCATGAGCGCCTCCCTCGACTCGTACGACTCATTCGGCGTGAAGGCGACCCGATCGACTCTGCGCCCATCCATCCGCTCCACGCGGAACGTGCCAACGGGCACCTGCACCTCGTCGCCGACGGAGGGGATGCGCTCGAGCGCGTTCATCATGAAGCCCGCGACGGTCTCGAACGGGCCATCCTCGTCGAGCTCGATGTTCAGTCGGTCACGCACCTCGTCTGGGCGCAGCATTCCGTCGAAGGTCGTGCGGCCCTTCGCACGCACGACATCGAGGTGCGCGCGGTCGTGCTCGTCGACGAGCTCGCCGACGATCTCCTCGACGAGATCCTCGAGTGTGACCACGCCGTTCGTGCCGCCGTACTCGTCGAGGACCACTGCAAGCTGGAACCCACCGGAACGCAGCTCGGCGAGGAGCGCGTCGAGGCCGAGGGTCTCAGGGACAAGGAGCGCGTCGGTCTTGATGGCCCCGACCGGGACGGTGCGGCGGCGGTCCATCGGCAGCGAGACCGCGTTCTTCAGGTGGGCGACGCCGACGATCTCGTCGATGTCCTCGCCGGTCACGGGAAAACGCGAGTGGCCCGTCGACTTGGCCAGGTCGATGAGCTCCTGCACGGGCGCATCGACGGCGATCGACTGCACACGAGGCCGCGGCGTCATGACATCCGCGGCGATGTGGTCCGAGAAGCGCAGCGTACGGTTGAGCAGCACGGCACGCTCACCCTCGAGGATGCCCACGAGCGCGGACCGGCGGACCAGGCTTGACAGCTCCTCCGCCGTGCGAGCGCCGGAGAGCTCTTCCTTTGGTTCGATCCCGAAGGAGCGGATGATGCCGTTTGCGCTGCCGTTCAGCACCGCGACTGCCGGCCGGAAGACGGTTGTGAACGCCACCTGCAGCGGAATCAGGAACTTCGCCGTCGTGCGGGGCACGGCGAGCGCGAAGTTCTTCGGAATGAGCTCGCCCACGACCATGGACAGGGCCGTCGCGATGACGATCGCAAGCACCGCGCCGACGGGACGCACCGCATCCTCTGGCAGCCCGACGGCACCGAGCGGAGTCGACAGGAGCGACGAGATCGCCGGCTCCATCGTGTACCCGGTGAGGAGAGTGGTGAGCGTGATGCCGAGCTGCGCGCTGGAGAGGTGCGTCGAGGTGTGCTTGAGCGCGTTGATCGTCGGGGTGAGCCGCTTCTCGCCGCGTTCGCGCCGCTTCTCGAGATCGTTGCGGTCGAGGTTCACGAGTGCGAACTCGGAGCCGACGAAGACACCCGTGCCAAGCGTCAGGAGGACGCCAATGCCAAGCATGACCCACTCGTTCACGCGATCTCACCGCCGCAGCGGGTACCGGGTCGAGCGGCATGCTGAGCCCTCGCGGCACTGACGGAAAGAGGTGCGCTCACGACAACGGCAGAGAGGAAGGCTGAGGGCGCGGATCGCGGAGGATGGTCATCGTCCATAGTTGCCACGAAGTATATCCACGACCGCCCTCAGCTGACCGCGCCTACCAGGAAACAGGGAGGGCCTTGCCCTCTTCGTAGCCGGCTGCCGACTGGATGCCGACCTTCGCGCGCTGGCGAAACTCCAGAAGTGAGTCCGCGCCGGCGTAGGTGAACGACGAGCGGACGCCCGTCGTGATCATGTCGATCAGGTCGTCAAGGCCGGGACGCTTCGGATCGAGCATGATCTTGGACGACGAGATGCCCTCCGCGAAGAGCAGCTTGCGAGCGCGCTCGTATGGCTCGAGGTCTCCGAAGCGCGCCTCAACGGCCTTCGTTGATGCCATTCCGAACGACTCCTTGAACCAGTTGCCCGCCTCATCGGTCCGGACCGTGCCAGGTGCCTCGACGGTGCCTGCGAACCACGAGCCGATCATGACGGCGGATCCGCCTGCTGCCAGTGCGAGCGCGACATCGCGCGGGTAGCGCACTCCTCCGTCGGCCCAGACTCGAGCGCCGAGGGCGTGCGCGGTCTCTGAAGTTTCCAGGACCGCGGAGAACTGGGGGCGACCGACTGCGGTCATCATGCGGGTCGTGCACATCGCGCCGGGGCCGACGCCGACCTTGATGATGCTGGCGCCCGCCGACACGAGGTCGTGCACTCCGCTGCCGCTGACGACGTTGCCCGCGACGATGGGAACGCCGAGCTCGGCACCCCGCACAGCCTCGATCGCGCGGAGCATGCTCCCCTGGTGCCCGTGTGCCGTGTCCAGGACCAGCACGTCAGCACCGGCTTCCACGAGCGCTCGTGCCCGTTCGAGCGCGTTCCGCGACACGCCGACCGCGACCGCGACCCGCAGTCGGCCCTGCGCATCCAAAGCCGGCTGATAGATCGTGCTGCGCAGCGCGCCGCTCGCAGTCACCGTCGCGAGCGAGCCGCTCTCGGTGCGGACAGGCGCGAAGCTCTCGCCCGCGGAAGCAAACGAGTTGAACACCGCACGCGAATCCCTTGCGAGGTCAACAGGCACCTCATCGACGAAGTGGTGGCTCAGATCCGAGAGGACGGCGTCACTCGGGACACGCGCGAGCGTCGACGCCTGCAGGACTCCCAGGACGTCCCCGTTAGAGGCGAGCACGGAGACTCCGAAACCTGCAACGGGCGGGACGAGTTCGAGCACCGCGCCGACCATGGAGTCACCGGATGCGGTAAAGGGGGTGTCGAGCACCGGGTCCTGCGACTTCACCCAGCTGATCGCCGTCTGAAGCTCCTCAAGAGACATGTCCTGTGGAAGTACGCCGAGCCCTCCGCGGCGCGCGATCGCCGCGGCCATGCGGGGGCCGGTCACCGCGTTCATGTTCGACGCGACGAGCGGGATCGTCATGCCGGTGCCGTCGTCTGGGGCGAGCGAGACGTTGAGCCTCGACCCCACATCGGATCGACTCGGGATGAGAAACACATCGGAGTACGTGAGCTCGTGGTGGGGGGCTGGACCAGAGAAGTGCATGACCTCCAGAATACGTTGCCGCACCCCGGAACGACCCACTTTCGCGCAGAGCGCTCGCCAAGCGCGTTAGGCTGTTCACTCGATGGGGTCGCCGCCCAGATTCGGCGCGTCCCGCATCACTAGACGAACGCGAGACGAACTCAGGTGGCGAGTCATTTGACCAGTGCGGGTACAGACGAAGCAAAGTCCGATTTCGGGGCCAACGATTGGCTCGTCGAAGAGATGTACGAGAAGTACGTCAAGGACCCGAAGAGTGTCGACGAGGCCTGGTGGCCGACACTCGAGCAGTACGCCAAGCAGCAGAGCGCTGCTCCGGTGAAGTCGACGCCCGCGGCCCAGCCCGCGAAGGCGCAGACCACTCCGAACCCTGAGGCCGAGGCGAAGAAGCCCACGGCGGAAGGGGAGGCGCGCAAGCAGGCGAAGACGACTGCCGCGGCTCCGCAGGAGAAGCTCATCCCAGCGGATGCACCGGCCGCTGACAAAGAGAAGGCACCGTCGCGCGAGAACGTCGTGTCTCCGCTCAAGGGCATGGCGAAGGCCATCGCCAAGAACATGGACATCTCGCTGCAGGTGCCGACGGCGACGAGCTACCGCGAGATTCCCGCGAAGCTCATGATCGACAACCGCATCGTGATCAACAACCACCTCCGCCGCACCCGCGGTGGCAAGGTCTCGTTCACGCACCTCATCGGCTGGGCGCTCGTCAAGGCGCTCATCAAGTTCCCGAGCATGAACGTCTACTACGACGAGATCGACGGCAAGCCGTCGGCGATCGAGCCGGCCCACGTCAACCTCGGCATCGCGATCGATGTGCCGAAGCCCGACGGAACCCGTGCGCTTGTCGTGCCGAGCATCAAGCAGGCGGAGACGCTCAACTTCCGCGAGTTCCTGGGTGCGTACGAGGAGCTCATCAAGCGCGGCCGCCAGAACAAGCTCAGCGGCGACGACTACGCCGGCACCACGATCTCGCTCACGAACCCCGGCGGAATGGGCACGCTCCAGTCCGTACCGAGGCTCATGAAGGGCCAGGGCGCCATCATCGGCGCCGGCGCGCTCGACTACCCGGCCTCCTACCAGGGCATGGCGCAGCACGTCATCGACGACCTCGCAATCTCCAAGCGACTCACCATCTCGAGCACCTACGACCACCGCGTCATCCAGGGTGCGGGCTCCGGTGAGTTCCTCAAGCTCGTGCACGAGCACCTCACGGGCCAGCACAACTTCTACGAGGAGATCTTCGCCTCGCTGCGCATCCCGTACAAGCCCGTCGTGTGGTCGCAGGACGTCCACGTCGACCTTGCGGCCGCGATCAACAAGACGGCGCGCGTGCAGCAGCTCATCAACATGTACCGCGTGCGCGGCCACATGATGGCGGACATCGACCCGCTGCAGTACGTGCAGCGCACGCACCCCGACCTCGAGATCGAGAACCACGGGCTCACCTTCTGGGACCTCGAGCGCGAATTCGTCGCCGACGGTTTCGGCGGAAGCCAGCGGATGCTGAAGCTCCGCGAGATTCTCGGGATCCTCCGCGACTCGTACTGCCGCACGATCGGCATTGAGTACATGCACATCCAGGACCCGGAGCAGCGCGCCTGGTTCCAGGACGAACTCGAGCACCCGTACACGAAGCCCACACACGAAGAGCAGATGCGCATCCTCAACAAGCTCAACGAGGCTGAGGCATTCGAGACGTTCCTGCAGACCAAGTACGTCGGCCAGAAGCGCTTCTCGCTCGAGGGCTCCGAATCGGTCATCTCGCTGCTCGACACGATCATCCAGGGCGCTGCGGAGGAAGACCTCGACGAGGTCGCCATCGGCATGGCCCACCGCGGTCGCCTCAACGTGCTGACGAACATCGCAGGCAAGACCTATGGCCAGATCTTCCGCGAGTTCGAGGGCGTCCAGTCCAGCTCGGGCCGCGGCAACTCTGGTGACGTGAAGTACCACCTCGGCATCGAGGGCACGTTCACGGCCGCTTCGGGCGCGACGATCCCCGTGTACCTCGCCGCCAACCCCTCCCACCTCGAGGCCGTCAACGCTGTGCTCGAGGGCATCGTGCGCGGCAAGCTCGACCGCAAGGCCGACGGCCGGGACGCGGTCCTGCCGATCCTCATCCACGGCGACGCCGCGATGGCTGGCCAGGGTGTCGTCTATGAGACGATGCAGATGTCCCAGCTGCGCGCGTACCGCACGGGCGGCACGATTCACGTCAACATCAACAACCAGGTCGGCTTCACCACGACACCGAGGGATGCCCGCTCGTCGATGTACTCGACCGACGTGGCCAAGGCCATCTCGGCGCCCGTCTTCCACGTGAACGGCGACGACCCAGAGTCCGTCGCGCGTGTCGCGGAGCTCGCGTTCGCGTACCGCCAGCGTTTCAAGCGGGACGTGGTCATCGACCTCATCTCGTACCGCCGCCGCGGCCACAACGAGGGCGACGACCCCTCGATGACGCAGCCCCTCATGTACAACCTCATCGAGGCGAAGCGCTCCGTGCGCAAGCTGTACGCCGAGGCGCTCGTCGGACGTGGCGACATCACGCAGGACGAGTTCGACGCGGCGCAGAAGGACTTCCACGACCGCCTTGAGCGGGCCTTCGCGGAGACGCACCAGGCGCAGACGCAGTCGACGCCCATCTCGGCCGCCGAGCTCTCGGCCGTCGGGTCTCGCGAGGAGAACCATCGCTCCGAGCCGGATTCGACCGCGGTTGCCCGCGAGGTCGTCGAGATCATCGGCGACGCGCACGGCAACCCGCCAGAGGGCTTCTCGGTGCACACGAAGCTCAAGGCGGTCCTCTCCAAGCGCGAGCAGATGAGCCGGGAGGGTGGCATTGACTGGGCCTTCGGCGAGCTGCTCGCCCTCGGCTCGCTGCTCATGGAGGGCACGCCCGTGCGCATGTCCGGCCAGGACTCCCGCCGTGGAACGTTCGTGCAGCGCCACGCGTTGTTCCACGACCGCCTCAACGGCCAGAACTGGCTGCCGCTCGCGAACCTCAGCGACAACCAGGCGCCGATCTCGATCTACGACTCGTTCCTGAGCGAGTACGCGGTGCTCGGCTTCGAGTACGGCTACTCGGTCGAGCGCCCGGATGCCCTCGTGCTCTGGGAAGCGCAGTTCGGCGACTTCGTCAACGGCGCACAGACGATCATTGACGAGTTCATCTCGGCGTCTGAGCAGAAATGGAACCAGCGTTCGAGCGTCGTGCTGCTGCTCCCCCACGGCTACGAGGGCCAGGGCCCCGACCACTCGTCCGCCCGCATCGAGCGCTTCCTGACGCTCGCAGCGGAGGAGAACATGACGGTCGCGATGCCGTCGACGCCCGCGTCGCACTTCCACCTGCTGCGTCGCCAGGCGTATGCACGCCCTCGCAAGCCGCTCGTCATCTTCACGCCGAAGTCCATGCTGCGCCTGCGCAGCGCGGTCTCGCCAGTGGAGGACTTCACGCAAGGTTCATTCCGCCCCGTCCTCGACGACGAGCGGATCACCGACAAGGCCGCCGTGCGTCGGGTCGTGCTGCATGCAGGCAAGCTGCACTACGACCTCCGTGCTGAGCTCGACAAGCGTGAGGACTCGACGGTCGCCCTCGTGCGGCTCGAGCAGTTCTACCCGATGCCGGGCGAGGAGATCAACCGCATCCTCGCCGAGTACCCGAACGCCGAGATCGTGTACGCCCAGGACGAGCCCGAGAACCAGGGCGCTTGGCCGTTCATCCGCACGCACCTCGCGCCGATGCTCGAGGGTCGCACGATCCGCGCGGTCACCCGCCCCGAGTCGTCTGCGCCTTCCGTCGGCACGATGAAGGCGCACCAGCGCCAGCAGGCCGAGCTCATCGAGGGTGTGCTCGCCGAGTAGCCCTTGCATCGCGAAAAGGCGCCAGCCCCGAGGAAATCGGGGCTGGCGCCTTTTCTTCGTGCGTTGGGGGCGGCTGCTAGCGGCCGGTCAGGAGGGCCACCGCATCGTCCAGGTACGCCGCGAGCGGCTCGACGCTGCTTGCGCCGAGGCCGGCCTGGTCACCAGGGACTGCGCCCCAGTGCAGCACAACCTCGCCGTCGACGACTTCGAGTCCTGGATGAGCCTCAGCGCCCTGGCCGTGAGACAGGTGGATGCTCATCGCCCCGTAGTTGACGGTCTCGCCGAGCTCGAAGCCGGAACGCAGCGCGGCAAGTTGCACGCGTCGGCGCTCCGCCGCAAGCGCCGACTGCTCGCTGTAGTGATCCGGCTGCTTCGCGACTCGGATCACTGACCCGACCCGGAAGAGGGCTCCGCTCTCGTCGAGGAGAAGTTCGCGCAGCCGCCAGACTCGCGAGATTCGGCGCATGACCGGGCTCCGCCGAATCCCGAGCAACGGCCTTCGCTCGACAAGCTCGCCGAGCGTCTCCCGCCGCGCATCCCGAAGCCTGAGCTCCGCGACCGCTTCTTCGATGCGCGCCGAGAGTCGGAGCCAGGCGTCAGTGTCAGGAGTCATAGGAGGTGCTGAGCGTCGGAGCGACCACGCCCTAGTTCGCGACGGGCGTGCCGTGCGTGCGCTGGATGTTCCGAAGCTGGTCGAGGACGTGCAGTCGAAGCTCCTCCGGGGCGCGCTCCTTGCAGGCTCGCTGCACGACCTCCATGAGCGAGCGGTTCACGTGGAGCTCGCTCTCGCAGTCCTTGCAGTGCTCAAGGTGCTCGCGAATGTCGCTCGCATCCGTACTCGCGAGCTCGTTGCGCAGGTACTCCTCAAGAGCGTCCTTGGCTTTCTCGCAACCGCAATCGGTCATTTCTTGGTCCCTGCTTCCTGCTCGTCCCCGTCCAGGGGCGGAATAATGCCGTTCTCTCGCGCGTACCCGGTGAGGCGTTCGCGAAGCAGTCGCCTGCCGCGGTGGAGCCGCGACATGACGGTGCCGACGGGGGTCTTCATGATGTCTGCGATCTCCTTGTAGGAGAAGCCCTCAACGTCCGCGAGGAACACCGCGAGGCGGAAGTCCTCTGGGATCGCCTGGAGGGCGTCCTTCACCGTCGAATCGGGGAGATGATCGATGGCTTCGGCCTCGGCCGAGCGGGACGAGGTTTGAGCCGTCGCCGACTCGGCGCCACCGAGTTGCCAGTCCTCGAGGTCCTCGAGCGCGTTCGCGTACGGCTCGCGCTGCTTCTTCCGATACGAGTTGATGAAGAGGTTCGTGAGGATTCGGTAGAGCCACGCCTTGAGGTTCGTCCCCTGCTCGAAGCGCCCGAACGCGACGAAGGCCTTCACGAAGGTCTCCTGCACGAGGTCCTGCGCATCTGCGGGGTTTCGAGTCATGCGCATGGCCGCCGCGTACAACTGGTCGATGTACTGCAGCGCCTGCTCCTCGAACAGCTGCCGGAGTTCGTCCTGATCTGGGGTCGCCTGGGGCGACTTCTGCTCACTCATTACGCGTGAGTGTACTGCCGTGCGCCTCTCGGCGGCTTGACGCCTCGGCGGCGCGAGCGTTGTCTGCAAGGGCAGCCCTCCTCTTCGGTGTGTGGCGGATGTCTGGCGGAATCGGATTTCCGGGTGGTGCGAGCGCCACTGGCGGTATCGTTGTCAACCAATGGAGATCTTTGGCTATTCCGGACCACGCTTCGACCTGTACCGAGACGACGAGGGCAGCGAGCCGCTGACCATCGGCGACGGTCCCTGGGAGGCCCCGACGGCGTCAGCGCCGATCGACGCGCGCCTGCAGATTCCGGGTTCGAAGAGCCTCACGAATCGCGAGCTGGTGCTGTCTGCGCTCGCCGCCGAACCGTCGAAGCTTCGGCATCCGCTCTGGGCACGCGACACGGAGTTGATGATCGAGGCGCTGCGGCAGCTCGGCACGCAGATCACCGAGGTCCCGGGCGACGGGCGATTCGGCAACGATCTCGAGATCCTCCCCGGCGAGCTCGAGGGCGGCGTGTCTATCGACTGCGGCCTCGCCGGCACTGTCATGCGCTTCGTCCCGCCCCTCGCATCCCTCGCCCTCGGCCCGGTCGCCTTCGACGGCGACGAGGCTGCGCGCCGACGCCCCATGAAGGGCACGGTGGATGCGCTCAAGGCACTTGGCGTCGAGGTTCGGGACGACGGCAGGGGCGGTCTGCCCTTCTCCCTCTACGGCACGGGTGAGGTGACGGGCGGCGAGGTGACCATCGACGCTGGAGCATCCAGCCAGTTCGTCTCCGGCCTCCTGATGGCAGGCGCGCGCTTCGAGGAGGGTCTCGCGCTCATCCATTCGGGCGATCGAGTGCCGAGTCAGCCGCACATCGACATGACGCTTGCCGCCCTCCGCGACCGCGGAGTCGAGATCGACGACACCGAGGCAGGCACCTGGCGTGTCAGCGCCGGTTCCATCGAGGGGCGCGAGCTGACGATCGAACCAGACCTCTCGAACGCGGAGCCCTTCCTGATCGCCGCGATCGTCGCGGGCGGCAGCGTCTCCATCGAGGACTGGCCCGAGACGACGACGCAGGTCGGCTCGCACCTCAAGCACCTGCTCCCCCTGTTCGGTGCCACGATCTCGGTGGTCGACGGTGTGCTCACGTGCTCGGTCGAGCGCGGTATCGCAGAGGGCGCCGAGCTGCCTGGCGTCGATCTCCACCTGTCTGAGGCCGGTGAGCTGGCCCCGAACCTGGCGGCCCTCTGCGGCCTGTGCACAACGCCGAGTCGCATCACGGGCATCGCGCACCTGCGCGGGCACGAGACCGACCGAGTCGCGGCCATCGCGGCTGAGCTGCGCGGCATCGGCTGCGAGGTCAACGAGCTCGAGGACGGCCTCGAGATCGTCCCGGGTCCCCGCACGGCGCACGAGTGGCGCAGCTACGAGGACCACCGAATGGCGACTTCTGGCGCGATCGTCGGCCTCGCAATCGAGGGCATCACCGTCGACGACATCCACGCCACGAGCAAGACTCTCCCTCAGTTCACACAGCTCTGGTTGGACATGCTCGACCAGGGCGCTCTCGGCGAGGCTGATGAGGCCGAGGACGACGGCAGCGTCGACCTCGCGGCCTTCAGCATCTGAGCATGTCCCGCTCACTCGGTGACGCGTTCGACGCCTACGGCGACTGGGACGAAGACGACATCCGCGTCCGCCCCAACCCGAAAGCGAACAAGCCGCGCTCCAAGCAGCGCCCGAAGCACGCCGATGCGGTGACAGGACGAGTCGTCACGGTCGACCGTGGGCGCTACACGGTCTTGCTCGACGAGGGCACGCCAGAGGAGCGCACAGTTACAGCCGCCAAGGCCAGGGAGATCGGCCGGACGGCGATCGTGACGGGTGACCTCGTCGACATCGTCGGGGACACGACGGGAGACGCGGGCAGTCTCTCTCGCATCGTGCGTATCTGCGACCGCAAGACGCTGCTCCGCCGGAGCGCCGACGACACCGACCAGGTCGAGCGCGTCATCGTCGCGAACGCCGACCAGATGCTAATCGTGGCGGCAACCGCGCAGCCGGAGCCGCGGCCCAGGCTCATCGACCGGTACCTGGTCGCCGCGCTTGACGCCGGCATCCAGCCGTTGCTTGTCCTGACCAAGACGGACGTTGCCCCGGCGGATGAACTCCGCGCACTCGTCGAGCCGCTCGGTGTGAAGGTCTTCGAGTCTCGTCCGGGTGGCGAGCCGATCGATGAACTCCGCGCCGCCCTAGCCGGGCACACCACCGTGGCCGTCGGCCACTCGGGTGTCGGGAAGTCGACGCTCGTCAACGCCCTCGTGCCCGGAACGCTCCGCGAGACCGGAGTCGTCAACGCGGTGACGGGTCGCGGGCGGCACACCTCCTCCTCCACGCTTGCCGTCCGCGTGGAAGACGCAGACGCGCGCACCGGCTGGATCATCGACACCCCCGGGGTTCGCTCCTTCGGGCTCGGGCACGTCGATCGCGACAACGTGCTGCGCGGCTTCACCGAGCTTGCCACGATCGCCGAAGAATGCCCTCGCGGCTGCACGCATCGGGCCGACGCCCCCGACTGCGCACTCGACGACGCCGTTCGCGAAGGAGCGCTCGACGCAGCTGGCATCGCCCGGCTCGACTCACTCCGACGCCTCTTCATGTCGCTTGATCAGGCGGCAGACGCGGCCTACTAGGCGGCTGCTGGCCTAGGCTGAGCGTGTGGCCACCGAACTCCTGCATCCGCTCTCCTCCGACCTCCGACTCGCACGGGAGCTCGCCGACATCGCCGATGCGATCTCGATGAAGCACTTCAACTCACGCTCGCTCGGGGTGTACGAGAAAGAAGACCGGACGCCGGTGACGGATGCGGACCGCGCGGTCGAGCAGGCGCTGCGGGCACGGCTTGCGGAGACTCGGCCGAGCGACTCGATCCTCGGTGAGGAGTATGGCTCGCAGGGCACCTCGCGTCGCCAGTGGATCATCGATCCGATCGACGGCACCGCGAACTTCATGCGGGGCATCCCGATCTGGGCCACCCTCATCTCTCTCGTCATCGACGGCGTTCCCGAGGTCGGGGTCGTCTCGGCTCCCGGCCTCAACCGGCGTTGGTGGGGCGCGACCGGCCAGGGCGCGTACCTCGATGACGACCTGAGCGACAGCGACGTCGCGACCGACCGTCGTATCCAGGTGAGTGCGGTTGACGAACTCGAGCGAGCATCCCTCAGCTACAACAGCCTGAAGGGCTGGGACGAGGCAGGGCGCTCCGCGCAGCTGCTCGAGTTCAGCCGCGCGATCTGGCGCACGCGCGCCGTCGGCGAGGTCTGGTCGTACATGCTGGTCGCCGAGGGAGCCCTCGAGATCGCCGGCGAGTTTGACCTCCAGCCGTACGACATGGCGGCGATCGTGCCCATCGTCGTCGAGGCGGGCGGCACGTTCACGAGCATGGACGGCGAGGAAGGGCCCTGGCACGGCAGTGCCCTCGCGACCAACGGGCTGCTGCACCAGCAGGCGCTCGAGGCGCTCGCCGCGCGCTGAGCAGGCCGCTGATCCTGCCGTTGCGCGCGGCGGCCGCGGCCGAGGTCAGTTCGCGGCGAGGAGCTCGCGCTCTCGCCTGCGGTGGCCGACGAGGTCGACGATGGCCACCACGAGCGTGAGGCAGGACAGTCCGATGACCACGATCAGGCCGCCAGCGATGGAGGCCTTGTACGCCTCTTGCACGGCGGGTGAGCTCGTGTCGGGACCGGAAGCTCCGACGACCTGAAGCGCGGCGACCCCGGCGAAGAAGACGGAGCTGCCGATCGCCAGTCCCATGGCGTTGCCGAGGCGCTGGCCGACCTGCGCAAACGATCCGGCGATGCCCGCCTGCTCGACGGGAACGTGCAGGAGCATCCGCATCTGGTTGGCACCCATCACGAGGCCAGCGCCAGCGCCGGAGATGATGAGGGACGCGCTGACGAGGTAGGGCGAGAGCTCAGGTTCGGCGAGCTGCGTCACGACGAGCACAACGGCGTAGCCGACCGCGAAGAGCGCAACGCCCACCGCGACGAGGGTGGCGCCGTGCTTGAAGGTCCACCTGCCGGACACCGCCGCGACCACCGCCGAGGTGAGCGCGTACGGTACTGAGACGGCGCCGACCAGCACTGCCGGATGCTCGAGTCCCTGTTGCAGGAAGAGCGTCACGAGGAGGAACCCGACCGGCATCGCCGCGAAGAAGAGCGTCGTGATGAGCACCCCGTACCGGTACGAGGGCGTGCGGAACAGCGCGAAGTCGACGACGGGCGTCTTCCCGAGACGCAGGTAGCGCCGCTCCCACAGGACGAAGCCCGCGAAGAAGGCCAGCGCAGGCACGAGCAGCCACCAGCGGGCCGGGTCGTCCGTGCTTCGCCCTGAGGTCAGAACAAACGGCAGCATGGTCGTGAGGACAGCGAGCCCAAGCAGCGCGACGCCGAAGAGGTCGAGCGTCTGTCCCCGCGCCACCTCCTGCTTCGACGGCAGCAGTCGCCACGCGAACGGCAGCACGAGAAGCGCGAGCGGCACGTTCATGGCGAACGTCCACCGCCACCCGGCTTCCTCACCGAGGAGCCCAATGAGGAGCCCGCCGATCGTCGGCCCGAACGCCGTGCCAAGGCCGATGATCGCGCCGAAGAGGCCAAACGCTCGGCCCCGCTCCTGGCCCGTGAAGAGCTGCTGGATGAGGCCAAGCACCTGGGGCATGAGGATGCCAGCTGCGAAGCCCTGCAGAATGCGGCCGACGATGAGCATCCCGGTGCTGACGCTGAGCGCGCACACAAGCGAGGCGAGCCCGAAGGCGATGAGGCCGATGAGGAACAGTCGCTTCCGGTTCCAGAGGTCGCCCAGGCGGCCAGACGGAACAAGCAGGATGCCGAACGCCAGCACGTAGCCGGCGACGATGAGCTGCACGTCGGAGGAAGCCGCCCCGAGTGTGTGCTCGATCGGGCCGAGCGTGACGTTGACCTTCGCGAGGTCGAGGATCGTGAGCACGGCGACCGCGGCGCACACGGCAAATGCCGGCCAGCGCGAAACCGCCTGGGCCACCTGTCGGGGCGGCGAGGTCTCGTCGAGGCGGGGAGCTGACTCCTGCTTGGGGGAAGTCGCATCTGCTGACATATGGAGTTCATGCTACGCCGCCGACCGCGCACGACGGGCCCCTCGCCAGTTGTACGCAGCTCAGTGGTGATCCTCGGGAATCCAGCCATACACTGGTCGCGTCGCGTCACCACGAGCGGCAAGGAGCTCTGAACCCAGTTCACCCCACGAGGAGCAACGATGCGAACCGCCGCCGTACGAAGCGCCGCAGGCGCGACCCTCGGGCTGACAGCCCTCCTTCTGCTCAGCGGATGCACGCTGGTCACGACCCTTGCCGACGGCGGTTCAGACCCAGTCGTGACGTCGACGACGACGTCGACCACAGAGGCAACGGAGTCGGCAACCCCCACCGAGACCGAGACGCCGACGCCAACGCCAACTGCGGTGGCGGGCACGATGACAGGCATCGAGGACCTGATCGTGGGCGACTGCTTCGACCTCGAGTCCGGAGCCGACGACGCTGAGCTCTTCCCGAGCTGCGACACGCTGCACACCTACGAGGCCTACCATTCCGAGGACATGACCGGCGGCGACACTTTCCCGGGCGACTCGGCCGTGGACACTGCGCTCGAAGACATCTGCTCCGCAGCCTTCACCGGCTTCATCGGCGCCGAGCCCTTCCTCACCAGTTGGAACTACACGGGGATCGTCCCGAGCGCAGAGTCGTGGGCCGGCGGAGACCGCGAGGTGCTCTGCATCGTGACCCCCGTCGACGGCCAGCCAACTGCGGGAACGGCCGAGGGCTCCGCCAGCTAGCCTGGTCTGGTGGCCCACCGAATTCCTGCATCGCTCCTGACCGCGTTCCTCGTCGGCGGCGCCCTGGCCGCCTGCGCGAGCTCACCTGAGTTATCGCGGGCGGTGCCGATCACGGAACTGGGCGTCGGCGATTGCTTCTCGTCGGATGCAGAGCTCACCGTCGCGACGCTCGCGGCGTCCTGCGAGACCCCGCACCTCTACGAGGTCATGTCGACAACGCCGAGCGCGCTCGGTGAGGTGTATCCCGGCGAGGAGGCCCTCGTCGCTGAAGCTGACGCGGTCTGCTCGGCCGGCTTCGAGGGCCTCGGCCGGGACGCGGTTGCTGGCCTCGTGGCGCTGCACCTCGTTCCGAGCGAGGCCAGCTGGACAAACGGCGACCGAGACATTGCCTGCCTTCTCGCGGCCAGCGACGGAACCGAGTTGACCGGCTCTCGCCTGCCAACCGGGAGCTAGCCGCGGACCTTCACGCGTCCCTCGTCTGTGGATGGTCCCTCGTCTGTGGATGGTCCCTCGTCTGTGGATGGGGGAACGTGAGTGTCGGCGGCTCCGAGTAGCGTTCTCCGCACAGCAAGTTCTCGATCAGTGCCGTCCGCGTCCCGCCCGGTCCGCGGAGAATGCAGGATTCCGCTTCAGAGAGGAATTCCCATGCCAGCAACCACCAGCACCTCAGACCTCGTCGTCGGTGAGGACGGACTCGCCCGCCCGCTCTGGGCAAGTAAAGACCAGCTACTCATGGACTACTACGACACTGAGTGGGGCATGCCGATCACCGACGAACGAGGAGTCTTCGAGCGGCTCAGCTTGGAGATCTTCCAGTCGGGCCTCTCGTGGCGCCTCATCCTGCAGCGGCGTCCGCTGCTTCGGCAGGCCTTCGCGGGGTTCGATATCGACGCCGTCGCGCGCTTCGGCGACGACGACTTCGAACGCCTGATGCTCGACCCCGTGGTCATCCGCAACCGACTGAAGATCACCTCGATCATCAAGAACGCACGCGCGGCGGTCGCCCTGCGCGAGAACGAGCCGTTGCAGGAGTTGGTCTGGGGTGCGAAGCCGCTCACGACGCCGAGACCGACCTGCGCAGCCGAAGTACCGACGACCAGCGACGAGTCCCGACGGTTGACCAAGCAGCTCAAGGCTCGTGGATTCGGCTTCGTCGGTCCAACAAATCTGTTTGCGCTCATGGAGGCGATCGGCATCGTCGATACGCACTTGGTCGGCAGCCACAGGAGGGGCTCGTCGGGCGTGTGGCCGGAGAACTGACCAAGTTGACGACTCCTTCGGGAGGCTGCCCTCGCAGTTCAACAACAAAGCCCCGGCCGAACAGCGAGATGCTGGGCGGCCGGGGCTCATGTTCATGACGTGGGTTTCGTGGAGATGGGGGGAATCGAACCCCCGTCCACAACTACGAAACCGCGGCTTCTCCGGGTGCAGTCTGTCTACTGTTCTACTTGGCTCCGATCATGGGGACAGACACCTTGATCGACGAGCCCAGTTCCAGTGCAAGTCCCGTGGTGCCCTGAAACACAACACCACAGCAAGTTCCCTTAATGACGCCAGCTACCGGAGCGGGAACTCCCCCGGGCTGACGGACTATCGGACTCGCTTAAGCAGCGAGGGCGAAGTCGGTGCGCTTAGCGTTAGCACCTATGTTTTGCGAGGGGCGTTTACGAGATAACCCCGCATCCTCGACCCGCTTCACGCCGATTCACCAGTCATGTCGAAACCGATCATCCCCGTGAGCCGAGTCTCCTCGGCGGCGTTCCACGTCATGAACACTGTTGAGTTACAACTGCCAGCAAATGTGGCATCTCCTAAACATACGTCAAGACGACCGAGAAGTCCACGTCATGGGGTGCTCAGGGCAAGCCTGAAGGCGATTCCCGGGAGGACCAGTAACCTGAACCCCATGAGCGGCAATGACTTTGAAGGATTCGGGCGCCCGAATTGGCAGAAGCCCGAGAACGGCGACGAACACGCCCAGGAGTCCGGGGGCGAGTCTCAGGAAGCACTGGCGGGTGACGCCCCGCAGTCCGAACAGCCTCAGGCGCCTGAGCACCCAGAGGTGAAGGAGCACCCCGGTGTGGCTGGCGAGCCTTCGGGGCATGAGGGTTTCGGTGCCCACTTCGGGCGGCCGTCCGAGCCCCAGGCGGATGACTCCACCCCATCAGCTGGTGGCTACGAGGCGCCCGCGGCTCCAACCTGGCCCTCCGCCACCGAGCAGGCGGCACCGGCGGATGCGGAGAGCGCAACCCCAGAGCCGGTGATCGACCAGGGGTCCGCGCCAGACCAGAACAGCACCGAGGTCCTCGGATTCGGCGAGGGAAACCAGACCGCAGTCCTGGGTCGCGGCGACAGCAACCAGACCGAGATCCTCGACGGCGCAGCTTCGGCAGCGCCGAGCTGGGAGCAAGCCCCTCCACAGGAGCCGGCCGCCTGGAACAGTCAGGCACCCGCCGCCCCTCCCGCACCGAGCTGGGAGCAGCAGCCGTCTGCCCCCGCGTGGGGCCAGTCCACGCAAGAAGGTCAAGACGCACCGACCACGCAGACCCCTGCCTGGAACGCACCGGACGCCGGCCACGCAGCTCCCGGGCAGGACGGAGGCGGCTTTGCAGCGCCTGCCTACGGTGCGGTGAACAGCGCCCCGAACTATGGCGGAACGAACGAGCCGCCGGCATTTGGCTCGACAGCGCCAGAGGCTGCGGCTCCCGCGGTTGGCGCCGCCTACGGCGCACAGCAGCAGTCGGGTGCCTGGAACGGCACCCCCGAAAACCAGACACCGGCTCCCTTCGCTCCTGGCCAGGCGCCGGGGCAGGCCGCCGGCGCACCGGCCTTCGGCGGCAACGGCGGGGGTGGCTTCCAAGGCGGAGGCCCCGCCGGCCCGAACGACTTCGGCAACGGGGCACCCACCAAGAAGCCCTGGTTCCGTAAGCCCGCGATCCTCATTCCTGCGATCATCGGCGTTGTTGTCCTCGTCGGTGCCGCGGTGGCGATCCCGGTCACCATTCACAACAACAACGTGAACAAGGGCGACGAGCTCGCAGCAGCGTTCCAGACCGACCTCGACGCGCACTACGCCGACTGGACTGACGAGAACCTGGATCTCGCCTCAAACGTGACGATCTCCGCGTCCCTCGGCGAGAACACCGACTTCTTCTCACAGTCGGCGGCCCAGATGGCGGACTTCTCGGCACGCTGCGGGAACGTCGCGACAGCCGAAACCACGATCACCGACCTGGCCGGATCCACCGTGCCATTGCTCACCGTCGAAGACGGTGCCGATGCATCCGAGGCGTACAAGGCCGCGCAGACGGAAAGCGACGGGCTCAACGACCGCCGCGACATCGTCGCGAACTTCGCCGACACGGCAAGTGCCGACGTCGCTGCACTCCAGCAGTTCTGCGAAGCGTTCCCGAAGTACAACTCGATCTACAACACGTTCGGCACACAGCTCGCGGCGCTCTCCACGACCGTGTTCACCATCCCGAACGGTCAGAACATCGACCTCGGCAACAACCTGTACTACCCGTGCAACGTGTCGACGGGATGCCCTGACTACAGCGACCCGAACATCGGCACGAAGATCGCCGACGCCATCAAGTCGACCTACGTCGACTTCTACCGCGGGATCGCCGACCTCGCCGCGTCCGAATGCTTCCTCGATGAGCTCGCCGACGTGTGCACGAGCTACAGCACCGAGTTCGGCAAGGCCGCGGACGCCGCGCAGGCGGCCTCCGATTCGTACCGTTCGGAGACGCTCAACCTGACCGTCGGGGCGGTACCGTTCGGGAATTCCGCTCCGCTCTTCACGGCGATGTTCGACTCGTTCGACGCCGCCGACGCGGCCGTGCAGACGGCCTGGTGGGGTGCTGACCCCTCCTCCGACGGGCAGACCGACCGCGGTTGGCAGTCGCGCAGCCTGAAGACGCTGCTCTCCGCCCACGAGAGTTCGATCGCAACGCTCGTTGAGAGCGTGCGCTAGCGTCCGAACAGCAGACAGAGATGCGGCCCCTGATCCACTGGATCAGGGGCCGCATCTCTGTCACGTGCCTGCACGGTATCGCCCAGGCGAACTCGGGGCTACTCCCCCATGTACTTCCGCGAGGAGACGGCGCGGTCAGCCTCACGCTTGTCCTGGCGCTCGCGCAGGGCGTGGCGCTTGTCGAACTCGCGCTTGCCCTTCGCGACGGCCAGCTCGACCTTGGCTCGACCGTTCAGGAAGTAGAGCGTGAGCGGGACAAGCGTGTATCCGCCCTCTTTGGTCTTCATTGCGAGCTTGCGGATCTGCTCCTTGTGGAGCAGCAGCTTGCGCTTACGGCGCGGGGCGTGGTTGTTCCAGGTGCCCTCGAGGTACTCGGGGATATGCACCGCGTCGAGCCATGCCTCACCGCGGTCGATGTACGCGTATCCATCGACGAGGGATGCGCGCCCCTGGCGCAGCGACTTCACCTCGGTTCCGTTGAGCACAATGCCCGCTTCGAGGGTGTCCTCGATCAGATAGTCGTGCCTGGCTCGACGGTTCGTCGCGACAGGCTTTGTCCCTTGCTCCTTTGGCATGGCCTCTTCCTCTCTCGACGGCAAACGATGGACAGCCCGCAATCTTACGACACGGGCTGTCCATCGGTCTACCTTGCGGGTTGTGCGTGCGTCAGACCTTCAGGTACTTGTTGATCGCGATGCGCGCGGATACCCAAGCGAGCAGCACGCTCACCACGAGGAGCACGGGGACCGCGAGCAGCGCCTCGGGAACCCCGATGAGGGAGACGAACGGGAGCTGCCTCCCGAGGTAGCCCTGAACAAAGAAGTGGGCGATGGCCAGCGTCGCCCCTGAGGCGAGGACCGCGCCGATGAGGGCCGCCACGATTCCTTCGAGGATGAACGGCGCCTGGATGTAGCGGTTCGAGGCTCCAACGAGTCGCATGATGCCAATCTCGCGACGTCGACTGATGGCCGAGAGGCGGATGGTCGTCGCGATGAGGAGCGCTGCAGCCACGAGCATCACGATAGCGACGCCGATCGCTGAGAGGCTTCCGACGTTGAGCAGCGCGAAGATGCTCTCGAGGTACTGCCGCTGATCGGTCACCGCTTCCACACCGTCGTAGCCCTCGAGCTGCTCGATGATGATGTCCGCCTGGTCGGGGTCCGTGAGCGTGATGAGGAAGCTCTCGGAGAGGTACTCGGGCTCGACGAACGAGACGATCGGGTCGCCCGCGAACTGCTGCTGGAAGTTCGCGTAGGCCTGATCCTGATCTTCGAACTCGTACTCGCTGATGTACGGCGTGAGCACGGCACCCTGCAGGGCGGCCTCGACGGCCTCCCGCTGCGACTCGCTTGCCTGACCTCCTGCGCAGTTCGGGGCGCTCGAGACGGAGGAGCACAGGTCTACGGACACCTGAGCGCGGTCGTACCAGAACGACTTCATGCTGCTGATCTGCTGCTGCATGAGGATCCCCGCGCCGACAAACGTCAGCGAGACGAAGGTGACAAGCACGACGGAGATGACCATGCTCGAGTTGCGACGCAGCCCCTGCCACATCTCCGCAAATACGCGGCCGATCATTTGACGTCTCCAGTGTTCTTCGTGGTCGATTCGCCGGCGACGCGCGAGGCGATCGAGTCGGCGATGGATGTGGGCGCGTGCGATTCGACTTCGGCTTCGTCGTCCTGCTCGAGCTGGTTCGCGGCCTCCGTCTCGGCCTCGGTCAGCGGGACGACGCCCGGCTGGTAGACGCCGTCGGACTCGTCGCGCATGATGACGCCGCCATCGAGCTCGATGACGCGCCTGCGCTCCTCGTCCACGATCGAGACGTCGTGGGTGGCCATGACGACGGTCGTGCCGTTCGCGTTGATGCGGGTCAGGAGTCGCATGATGCCGCGGCTCGTGACGGGGTCGAGGTTGCCGGTCGGCTCATCCGCGAGCAGGATGTCTGGCTTGTTGACGACGGCGCGTGCGATCGCGACGCGCTGCTGCTCGCCGCCGGAAAGCTCGTGCGGGAAGCGGTTGGCCTTGTCGCCGAGGCCCACGGTCTCGAGCACGTCGGGGACGGCCTTCGCGACGTGGCCGCGCGACTTGCCGAGCGCCTCGAGGGCGTAGGCGACGTTTTCGAAGACGGTCTTGCCTGCGAGGAGGCGGAAGTCCTGGAACACCATGCCGATGCTGCGCCGGTAGTACGGCACCTTGCGGTTGGAGATGCGACGCAGGTCCTGACCGAGCACGTGGACCTGCCCACGGCTCGGTGCGTCTTCGCGGAGGATGAGGCGGAGGACGCTGGACTTGCCGGAGCCGGAGGGCCCGACAAGGAACACGAACTCACCGCGCAGCACCTCGAAGGTGATGTCGTCGAGTGCGGGGGCGGCGGTGCCAGGGTAGACCTTGGCGACGTTATCGAATCTGATCATGGCGCTAACAGGGTAGGCACCGGATGGGCTCCTGCCCTGCGCGACATGCAGAACACGTCAGACGTGGCCGTTCCGGAGTCGCGCTACGCGGCGTCGGCGTCTCCGCGCTTGCGCCAGCGGATGCCGGCTGCGATGAACGCATCGATGTCGCCGTCGAACACCTTGTCGGTGTTGCCGGTCTCGTGCTGGCTGCGGAGGTCCTTGACCATCTTGTACGGCGCGAGGACGTAGGAGCGCATCTGGTCGCCCCAGCTCGCGGTGATGTTGCCGGCGAGCTCCTTCTTCTGCGCGTTCTCCTCTTCGCGGCGAAGCAGGAGGAGGCGAGACTGCAGGACGCGCAGCGCTGCCGCGCGGTTCTGGATTTGGCTCTTCTCGTTCTGGCAGCTCACGACGATGCCGGTCGGCAGGTGCGTGATGCGAACGGCCGAGTCCGTCGTGTTGACGGACTGGCCACCTGGGCCGGACGAGCGGAACACATCCACTCGCATGTCGTTGTCTGGGATCTCGATCGACTCGGTCTGCTCGATGAGCGGCACGACCTCGACGGCGGCGAAGCTCGTCTCGCGGCTGCCGGCGGAGTTGAAGGGGCTCATGCGTACGAGGCGGTGCGTGCCTGCCTCGACGGAGAGCGTGCCGAAGGCGTATGGGCTGTCGATCTCGATGGTCGCCGACTTGATGCCCGCCTGCTCGGCGTAGCTCGTGTCGAGGACGGAGACCTTGTAGCTGTGCTGTTCTGCCCAGCGGAGGTACATGCGAAGCAGCATCTCGGCGAAGTCGGAGGCGTCGACGCCGCCGGCTCCCGCGCGGATCGTGATGACAGCTGGCCGCGGGTCGAACTCGCCGTCGAGCAGCGTCTGCACTTCGAGGTTGCCGATGACCTTGGTGATCGACTTGAGCTCGGCCCGGGCTTCCTCGGCCGTGTCCTCGTCTTCCATCTCGACGGCCATCTGCGCGAGCACTTCGAGGTCGTCGAGGCGCTGCTCGATCTCGTCGAGGCGCTTGAGGTCGGCCTGCGCGTGGCTGAGCGCCGAGGTGACCTTTTGCGCGTTTTCCGTGTCGTTCCAGAGGTCGGGGACGGATGCTGCGGCTTCGAGCTCCACCACCTTGGCGCGGAGCTTGTCGGGGTTGAGCACGGCGCTGATGTCTCCGAAGGTGCTGCGCAGGGCGGCGATCTCCGAGGCGAGGTCAAGGTTGATCATGATCCCCCAAGACTAGCCGCCAGGGCTGTGCGGCGCGGTTCGGCTCGCGAGGTGTCAGGACAGCACGACCCTGGCGTCGCTTGAGACGGTGAGCTCAAGGCCGGAAGGCAGGAGTACGTGCGCGAGCGGCGGCGTCCAGTGCCCGGTGATGACGACGTGCGCGGTGACGCCGTCTGGTGTCGCGGCCGAGTCGAGGGTGATGCTGTCTGGTCGTGCCCCGGCGAGCTCCTCGAGCGTGGCGAGGGCGCGGTCTTCCACCTTCGCCGAGTCAAGCACCGGCTTGAGCTCACCTCCCTCGAAAACCGCGTCGGCTGCCGTGAAGCTCTCCGAGGCCGAGAGCGCAACGGCGTCGGCAAGCGTGAGGAGGCGCTTGCGTTCGATGGACAGCGAGGTCGCGGCCACGAGCACGTATGCGGCGGTGAGGCCGATCATGAGGTAGACGAGGATGAGCGGAAGCACGCTGCCTCGCTCGCTGTGCGGCGCTTCCAGGCATTCGCGCACTCGCTGCCGTGAAGCGGTCATGTGGAGAGCCCGAACCGTGTGACCGTGAACGAGGATGTGGCGCTTGTCGGGATCGAGAGTGGCGCCGCTCCTCCCGTGAGGTTCGGTGCGAGCGGCAGAGGCACCGTAATCGTGACGGTGACGGTCACCACGGCGCCCGGGGTGGCGCAGTTGCCGTCTGGGCTGCTGCAGCGCACCTCCTGCGCGACGGTGTGGGGTTCGAACCCGTGGTCGGCCGCGGCGAGCTCAATCGTGGTCTCGGCGAGGGCTTGGGTCTCTGAAGACTCCGGATCGTCGGCGAGCAGGCGCGCCGCGCTTCGCGCCGCGGATTCTCCGGCGACGCTCGCCCCTTGCAACGCGGACAGGGTGAGCATGAGGTATGCGAGCGGCACGATCAGCAGGGTGCCAAGCGTCAGGAATTCGAGCGAGGCGGAGCCCCGGTCGTCACTCAACATCCAGGGTCTCCATGGGTGCATGGCTGGTCACCTCCAGGGTTTCCGGGAGGCCGAGGAGACCGATGAGGGGAAGCGGCGAGCGCACGGTGACGGCGACGACCGGCGCCCCGTCGAGCTCGGTGGTGCTGGCGTCGACGTCCGTGGCGTACCCGGCGCCGAGGCTCGTCGTGATGAGGGCCGCCGCGCGATCTTCCCCCGCTTCGAGGCCGGCTCCGAAGAGGCCGGCGTGCCTCGCGCCTTCACCGGCGGCGTCGAGGAGTGTCGTGCGCACGTAGAGCGCGAAGCCCACTTGAAGCACCGTGGCGGTGAGCATGAGGAGCATCGCTGACACCATGACCCACTCCGCGACCGCGGATCCCCGATCCGCGCTGAACCGAGCCGTGCAGCCGCGAAGGCTCGAGCTAGCTGAAATCACTGACTCGAGTGATCGCGTTCTCGAAGACGTTCACGAGGAGATCACCGGCGACGGTCCAGAGGAGAATCACAATTCCTGCCGACATTATCGTGACTGTGGTCTGACCCCTCCTACGATGCGAGCTCGTTCCGGACGTGCTGCGTTGCAGTCTCCATCCGCTCTATGCGGCGCCGCGCTCGAGTACCCGCCCGTGCATCAGCTGCCCGCTTGCGCCATGCCGCGAGCTGTGGGAATGCCTCGATCGCCGCCGGCTTCGCGAGCACTACCGCGAGCGCTCGGTAGTACGTGGCCGGAGTCAGGGAGATGCCAATTTCGCGAGACAGCTCGCGAATCCCGGCCTGCTTATGAGCAGAGTGTCGGAGGTGCGCCGCCTCGAACTCGAGGATCCGGCGTTCGATGTCGGTGAGCATGCATTGACGCTACGACGGGCCGCCGACATTGCGCGGAGAGGTCACTGTCGGTGGCCCGTGCGAGCATCCCCGGCATGAGCACCACCATGAACGACCTCGTCGACGTCGAGCTTGAAGACGGCCGGCCGAGCGTGTTCTGGTGGCAGCGGTTCCCGTACGTCGTGCGCGACGGCGAACCCTTCTACCGACGCGTCGCGGGCCGCTGGTGGGCAGGCGAAGCGGACCCGCGCAAGCTGGACGCCGAGCACTGGCGAGTGACAGCGCAGCGCGACGGTGATCAAGAGAAGCTCTACGACCTGCGTTGCGACCCCGACGGGTGGCGCCTCGTCCTCGCGTGGGACGAATAATCACCGGGTAACCGCTCAAACTGCTTGGCCTGTATCTTCATCGCAAGCTCCCCACCCAGCGAAGGACGACGATGCAGACCACCTTGAAACTCACCCTGGCAGCCACCGCCGCCCTCTCACTCGCAATGCTGACCGGGTGCTCCGGAGGCACAACGAGTGCGGCCCCCGAGCCCGCCACCGAGACCTCGGCCCCAGTAGAGCTCAGTGCCGTCCCCGACGTCACCGGGCTCGACGGGGCGACCGCCAAAGACACACTTGAAGAGGCCGGATTCCTCGTCGCCATCGACGGCGGCGACGAAGACGTCCTCATGCCCTCCAACTGGACCGTCGACGCCTACTCGCCAACCGAAGCCGAACCCAGAGCGAAGATCACCCTGACGGTCTCCAAGACACCCACACCGCCCGCCGAAGCCACCGCCACCGGACTCACTGCTACCTACGCGCAAAGCGCCTGCACACAAGCTATCGACGCCGAGTTCCCCTTCGGTGCGGATCAGCACTGGATCCTCGGGAAGCTAGCCGAAGAACTTCAAGCGGACACCGACCGCTGGTTCTTCAAGGTCACCGTCGACGTCACCAACGCCTCCGGAGCCACTCAGCACGACGTCAACGTCGAGTGCTACGTCAGCGGCACCAACGACGCCCCCAGCGTCGAACCCCTCGTGTACTACTAGACGAGCGAACACAACGAAACCGCCCCATCTCCACGAGGGAGATGGGGCGGTTTCTCGGATCGATCCGGCCCTAGTCACACGCCCCGACCCTAGGAGACAAGTGCAGGCTCGGTTAATCTGAGCGCATGGCAAGACTGATCTACTGGGGAGTGCTCACGATCGTGGGCGCTCTATTCCTTCTGCTCGGTCAGGGCCTCTTCGTTCAGGTTCCAGCGGCTCTACTGTTCGCGTATTCAGTCCTGGCGATGGGGCGGGCGGCTCGAACGTCTGAGTCTGGCTCACCGTCTCGTTGATCATCTGCTGGACGTCGTCCTCGGTGATCGTCTCGTTCTGGTTCCAGCTGGTGAAGAGCGCCATGAGCGCAATCAGGACGGCCACCCAGTCGGCAACACTGCCGTACTGCGACCGATCGACTTTCTCGAGAGCAACAGCACCCACCGGTGTGGCGGCCAATGCACGCTCCACGTTCTTGGCGATCCGCTCGTAATCGACTCCGGAGTCCGCGAGAGTCTCCGACGCCCACGCGAAAACAGTCCGCATGCGGCGCTGCTGCTGAGGAGTGGGCTTCAGATTCGCGTGCAGGTTGCCCTTGCTGTCATTCGTGTACGTGCCAGCAATGATCGTGGCCATCTGCCCACACATCGGACAATTCGTCGAACCGCCATCCATCGTGAAGTTCCCAGGGCCCTCGATGTGCACTACGCCGTGCACCGCAATAGGCCCGTGTTTTGGACAGTCGGCGATGATCTCGGTCATGTCGTTAACCTAGGGCACGATGAAACCGCCCCCTCCCGCGAAGCGTCGTCCCGGGTGTCCGGGATCGCTTCAGCGAGAGGGGGCGAAGTCGTAAAGATCGGGTGTTGGATTATTCGCGATCTATTCAGGCGGCGTGCTTGCCGCCAACGTTCTGCAGGGCCGTGCTGGTGCCGGTCGGCTTCCAGATGCCGTAGTGCATCCCGACCGCGATGAGGAACGTCGGGAGCGCGAGCAGGAGCCCCGTGCCAACGTCGTACAGGGTGCCGCCCTGCCACGCGGAGATCGCCTCCGCGAGCAGCGCCGACACGAGCGAGAGCCCGGCAAGGAGCCACGCCTTCGTCGCGCTCGAAGTGACCCGCGTGGTGACGAGGCCCACAAGCAGCGGGAGGATCACGGCAAGCACCAGCTGGCCGATGAGGACGGGGTCGAGGGTGAAGATCACGTCTCGTCTACCTTTCGTTCGAGCGCGCGCTCTCGCTTGCGCAGTTCTTTGAGTTCTTCGTCGTGGGTGTCGAGCTTGTCCGCATGCCGGCCGAGGTCTTTGCGGATGCCGCGCACGTCAGCGGCTCCCGCCTCGAATCGGTTCTCCATGCGGTCCCAGAGGTTCTGGATCTTGTCGAGCAGCTGGTCGTGTTTGGCGTCCATGTCGTCGCGCATCACCCCCGAGTGGGAGTTCTGCACCTGGTCCTGGACGGCCGCAGCCGATTTTGAGGTACGCAGCAGGATCGGCCAGAGAATCGCCGAGACCGCGCCGACCTGGATCAGAGTGACCTCCACGAGCTTCCCCGAGAGCATCGGCTTCCCGTCGGCCCCGTCAATCGCTCCGAGAGCGATGACGAAAACGACGACGCCGACCGTCGTGACTGCCGTCCACATGAGCGACCGGTTTCGCTTCTGCGTGTGCGGGTTCGCGGTCGGATCGTGGATCGCGCGAACCGGCCGCGAAGACGTGGACGGTTCCGACATCAGGCGCCGAGCTTCTCGGCGATCCGGTGGAGGATGCCGCCCTTCTTCGCGTCGCTGAGGTCGTTGATCACGCCTCGCACGATGTACGAGCCGTTCGCCTCGCGGGCGAGCTCCGACACAGCGGAGATATCGGCGTCGTTCATGCGAACGGGCTTGACCTCGAGGCCGAGCTGCGCGCGCATCGTCTGGATGGACGCAACGCGGGACATGGAGGCGATGTGCGCGACGCCACCTTCGTAGACGTAGAGCGCGCCAGTCTGTGCGCTCTGGATGAGGACGGGAACGGACATGATTTCCTCCAGCTGCTGGTTGAGTGATGGTGTGCCGGCAACGAGGGCCTGGCGCTTCCGCTCGGCCTCGTTCCCGATGTAGTCGAGCGGCATTCCGCCCGGGCATGCGGTCGAGTAGGAGACGCCCCAGCGGCCGAGCATTTCGCGGTGGCCGTAGAGGTTGGAGCGGCTGATCGTGAAGCCGTTTCGGAAGGCGACGTCGGCGGCGAGTGTGGCGATCGCCTCGATGTTCTCGGGCGACTGCGGCCACCCGGATGCGTCGCCGACGGCGGCGTTGACGCACTCCATCGTGAAGGCCTGCGAGTCGCGCGACGCGGACCCGGAGGTCCAGGCGCGCGACTCTTCCTCGACGACCTCGTACAGCTGCCCGCGGGGGCCGACGACGGCGTTGGCGGACACCTGACGGGATCCGCTCGTCATTATGTTGATGGTCTGGGAGGCGGAGCCGTTCGCGGTGTGGTGGAGCTGGAGCTCGATGATGCGCGACCCGAAGCGCGAGGACTTCTGGTGCGTGGGGTGCGTGCTCGTGTAGAGCGTCGACCTAGACAAGGCGCTCCTCCTCGGGGATCTCAACGAACGGAAGTGCTTCGATGGGCTTGCCCTCGAAGCGGGGACCTTCCCAGCGGATGACGAACACCCAGGCGACTTCGCAGGAGTCCTCTGGCTCGAGGTCTCCGATGCGCGCGGCGCCGGGGACGTCGTGCGCGACCGTGATGCCGGGGTGCTCCGACTCTGGGTGTCGGTCGAAGTACGCGGCGAGCTCCTGGTTCGCCTCGCGCGACAGGTCGGGGTGGTCGAAGGGGATGCGGAAGCGTCCGTCTTCGGTGGTGATCGTGAGGGCGGTGAACCGCCCGTCGGTGTCCTGTTCGAGGACGTCGAGCAGGCCGCTGAGGTGCTGTCCCTCGGGGAGCAGCGCGAGCGCTTCAGACATGTGATGACTCCTGGTTTGCATGAGAAAAGCCCCGCCGGAGGGCGAGGCTTGAGAGATGAGACGAAGCTAGACGGCAGTCCGCGCCCAGAGTGCGGGGAGGTGTCCGCCGCCCCACCCGTTCGGGCTGTTGGTAACTCCGGCCGAAGTCAGCGAAGCCGCATCCAGGCCAGGTAGGTCCACAGTCACCGGCAGCGAACCGTTCGCCCACCAGATCGACTGGCGAGCGTCCGCGGGCGGCCATGAGAGCCCTTGCGTCTGCGGTCCACCGAAGTACGGAGCACCTGCCACCCAGTTCCCGGTGTTGCTGGCCGTGTACGCCCCGTACATGTATTGGCCTGCGGGGAGCACCCACCGGCCCGCAATCTCTTTGAGGCCCGCCGACGAGAGGTCGAACGTGCCAATCGGCATGTACCGCCACACTGTTCCGTCGAGTCGCCAGAGTTGGAGCAGGACGGTGACGCCCGCCGCTGCGCCCACCGCTCGGATGCAGAAGCGGTCATAAACGCGCGATGAAGCCATGACGAGCGGCTGGACGATCGTCCCGCCTACCGAGCGCGCGGTCGCCGTGCTCCACGGCGGAATAACCACGTCAGCGTGACCGGCCGGCGCTTGCGGCACGGGGAAACCCGCCACACCGTCGCGTCCGGCTGGCCCAGGCACAGTCGAGGCAGCCCCGGGAGGCCCCACAGGGCCGGGAACCGTCGACGCAGCACCAGGTGGGCCAGTCACCCCCGGAGGACCGACCGGACCGGGCACCGTCGACACTGGCCCCTCGGGGCCGCGCTCGCCAGGAGGGCCAACAGGACCGGGCACGGTGGAGTCAGCACCGTCACGGCCGTCGACCCCGTCACGCCCAGGCGCTCCCTGCGGGCCTGGCACGACCGAGTCGGCACCGTCCCGCCCCGGAACTCCGTCGACGCCGTCACGGCCAGGCAGGCCGCGCTCACCGTCAACGCCATCGCGTCCGGCAGGACCAGGAGGGCCAACCGGGCCAGGGGGCCAGGCTCGCCGTCAATGCCGGGCCGGGGCGCGGGCATATCGCCCACCGTTCCGGATACCGGTCCCGCGTCGGTGATGTTGCCCTCGATCATTCCGTGACCCCCTCGCCCCAGGTGATGACGCCCTTGCCGATCGAGATCGGGCCGGCCGGGCCGTCGCCCTTCACGTCCCACCGCCACGCGACCTCGCCGAGCTCGTCGCCGAAGTCGTCAGCGGACGGCGCCGAGATGCGGAAGATGCCCTGCGCCTTCTCTGAGTCGTCCACCGCGAGCACGACGACTCGATCGCCGTGCTTCGCGGTTCCGCGGAAGTTCGACCAGTCCGTAAAGTCGAACGGCTGTCCGCTCGACTTGATCTGGAACCGACGCGACCACGCATCCGAGCCGTACGCCGTGTAGCAATTGCCGAAGTCGTACGGGAATCCCTGCATGCTCTTCGTCCTCCTTAGCCGACGACGTTGCCCACGGCGTCGAGCCACCGCGTGCCGTCCGACCAGATCGGCCGGTTGAGGTTCGTGTCGAACAGGAACGCGCCCGCCTCGACGCTCGCCGCGGTGGGGCGGCCAGACGTCGTACTCGTGGCGCCCTTAATCGGGTACGTCGCGCGCAGCTGCCCGTTTGAGCGGCGGATGACGATGCCACCACCCGAGATGAACGTGCCCGAGTTGTCGTAACGCACGAACTCGAGGTCGCCACCGGTGTTGCCGCTGCCCTCGGCGGTGTTTGACATGCGGAACGCCCACCGGTCGACGCCGTCCGTCTGGAACACGATCGTCCGGTACGTGGCGGTGGGGCCGGTCATGCGCAGGAGCGCCGCTGCCGTGCCGCCGATGGTTACGCGCGAGGCGATGTCCACGTTGCGGTTATAGATCTTCGTGTTGCCGTTCTCTGGTGTCTCCTGCAGCTGCTGACGGTTGCCGACTGCGGTGTTGTGGAGCATCGTGCCGTTCGTCACGCCGGCCAGGTTGACCGCCCAGTTCATCACTGGCGTCGCCCTGTAGTCGACGATGATGTTGTGCGCCACGGTCGCGTTCGACACGGTGCCGGCGTATCCCGAGGTCATGGAGATGCCGTAGTTCTGCGACTGGTCGGTCGATGCGATCGCCGTGCCCGTCAGGTTCGTCGCCGAACCGGGGTTGATGATCGTGTTCCCGATCACCGCGATGCCGTCGACGCCACGGAACGAGACGCCACCGCGAGGCGGATCGATGAACGTGTTCCCCGAAATCGTCACGTTGCGGGCGAGGTGCGTGGGGCTGGCGAGGTTCCCCGAGGGCCAGCCAGTGACCGAGACGCCGCGGCCGTGGATCGCGTTCTGCTCATCGACCGGACCGCGGTAGAAGCGGTCAGCGGTGTTGCCGATCACCGTCACGTTGCGAGGCCCGTCGTCGAGGCTGATCGCCCCGTACCCGGTGCCCGAGATGTTGTTCGCCGCGACGAGGATGCGCTCGGGGCCGCGGCCACCCTCGAAGCCGGCCGTCCAGATTCCCCAGTAGCAGGAGTCCTCGATGCGGTTGCCGATGACCGTCACTGACTGGCATCCGCGGGACACGGACACACCGTTGTCGCGCGAGCGCCGGACGAGGTTGTTCGTGAACTGCACGTCGGCGCAGTAGATGAAGCCGGAGTCGAGGCAGTTCTCGACGAGGGAGTTCGTGACCTTCGCGTACCCCTTGACGCCCTGGAAGTACATCGGGAGGCCGGTGGCGAGGTTCTTGAAGGCGCAGGAGTCGATCTGGATGTCGGTGCACGATTTGCCGGTGGGAAGCGGCCCCATCGTGTCCTCAGCCCAGGCGCCGGTCGCGCGGATGGCGATGTTGAATGACACCCCCGACGTCGTTCGACCGCGCTGCGGGGCCGTCGTGTCGTCGACGGCGTTCCCGAGGAAGGTGATGCCGTAGAAGGTGATGCCGCGGGCGTTGCCGGTCGAGTTCGCGAACGCGGAGTCGATCGCTTCCATGCCCTTGATGGTTGTCGCGTCGCGGCCGTTCCCTGAGATCGTGCAGTCCGTGAGGCCTGAGTAGTCCACAGGGACGTGGAACAGGTACGAGTTCGATTTGCCGAGCACTCGTCGGATGCCGAACGACTTCGCCTTGTTGATCGCACGCTGCCACGACTCCGACGCGGAGAGGTCCGTGGGGAGGCGCAGCGCGTCGACGTCGACCGTGGACTGCTGGTCGTACTGGTTGTTCAGCGCGGACCGCGTGAGCGACGTCGTCGCCGCGACGTAGGTCGCGAACGCGGTGTCGTTCTCGACGGCGTTCGTGCCCGGGAGGCCCTGCGGACCTTGCACCATCCCGACGTTGCGCGGGAAGAGCATGCCGTTCTTGATCTCATCGAGCCAGAGCGCGCCGAGTGTGATGCGAGGCGTCTGCACGCCGTTGCCGCGCGGCCCCTTGATGTTTGCGAGAGTCTTGTCGACCACAGGTCAGCCCTTCTAGAGAATCAGGATCAGCTCGCCGGTGCCCGTATACGTGCCCGGGTCCGGGTCGCCATCAACGGCGCAGAGCCACCAGCCGCGGTACGTGGGATCTGAGAGGCGGGGGTGCTCGAGCTGGACCCGCACGTTCGCCGGCGACAGCGGCATGTCGAGGAGCTCGGAGACGTCACCGCCGAGCGCGTTGACGTGGAGCGGGTACTGGATCTCTGCCCACCCTTGCGGGGAGCCGTCGATCCAGTCGATGGACATGATGAAGTGGCACGGCGGGCGCAGATCGGTGGTGTTCGCAAGGTTCGCGGTGCCCTTGCCCGTCACCGGGTCAATCTCGTTCCACGGCACCACCACGCGGCGCACCAGCACCCCATCGGGACCGATCGCGCCCTGACGCGACGGCGTGAAGATGACATTCGCCCGGATGTCGCGCGTCGGCGAGAGGCCAAACGTCTTGAGCGTGAACGTGACGTTAGGCACCGGCGTCAACCTCGTCCTGCAGTTGCTCGAGCTCCGTGTGCAGCCCATCGACCCAGGACTGCAACTCTCGAGGTTTCTTCGCGAAGCGGTTCATCGGCATCTCGTCGACGTCACCATTCGCGCGCACGACGACCACCACGGGCTGAACGATGTACTTGACGACCCGCACCTCATCCCGAGGTGCCACATCATCTGTACCCATCTTCGTAGTCGTGTCTGTCTGTTCCGTCATGCTCGCTCTCCCTGCGGTCGGTACATCTGATCGGCAGCGCGCGGGGAACCGACGTCGCTGACGCCGTACTCGCGGAGCACCTGCCTCGGGTTCAGGGCGATCGCCTTCCCAGGCCAGACCTTGATTGTCCGGAAGCACACGTGCGGGCCTCCGGCAGTGCCGCTCTGCCCGACCTCGCCGAGCTGCGTCGTGTGCGTGACAAGGTCGCCCACTTGAACGAGCGGCTCGTTCTGCAGGTGGTAGTAGTGCGTGACCATGAGGCCGTCACTCTCGACGTCCTCGAGGTGCCGAATCTTCACGTAGTTGCCGGCACCGTCTTCGGCATCAGGGTCACCCTCCGCGACCGCGATGTCGACGACACCAGCAGCAGCGGCATACACCGGTGTCCCGAGCGGGGCGCCGATGTCCAGCGCTGGATGCTCCTCGAACTCCCCCGGCGGCGCGTCTCGGCGCTGACGGGGACCGAATCCGCTACCTGGTGTGAACCTCGCAAGCGTCATGTCGATCGGCCAGCGGAAGATGCGTTCTTCCGCGCTTGGCACGTACCGAACCTTGGGCGGGGCGACGAACCCGGCAGTCGTCTGCGACATCGGAGGCTCCTATCCGGTCCAAGGCTTTGTGATGTACCCCTCGGGGTCGATCTGCGTGCCGTTCTGCCACACCTCGAAATGCAGATGCGGTCCCGTGGAAGTGCCCGTGTTTCCCGACAAGCCGATAACCTTCCGGCGTCCGACTGACTGTCCGACCGAAACGAGGACCGACGCGAGGTGCGCGTACAGCGTCTCGATACCGCCGCCGTGATCGACCTTCACGTAGAAGCCCCAGCCGACCGAGGCGCTGCCTCCCGCGAAGACGACAGTGCCGGCTCCGGCCGTTATGACCGGAGTCCCCTCAGCAAAGGACACGTCGACGCCCTTGTGATCGGTCGACCCGACACCGCCAGGCGAATCACGGGGCCCGAAGCCATCCGTGATCGTCGAAGGATCGAACGGCCACTCGAGCGAGCCCATCGGGCCGCCGACGTCCTGCCCGATCGCGATGACGACGTTGCTTTCGCCGGCTGCCATCAGCCACTTACCGCCGTCCGGGACGGAACCGGGCTCAGCGAGCCCGGGAAGGCGAAGCGCGCTGAACTGTGCCGAGCTCGCCGACATGCCCGTCGCGCCCATCTCCGACGTATGACCGCCGGCGGAAACCCGCACGCGGTTGTTGTCGATCGTCACTCCACCAGACACGATGGAGCCGACTACGGTGAGCGTCGACTCGAGACGCGTCGTCCCTGCGAGGGTTGTGGGCCCCTCAGCACGCAGGGAGCCCTCGGTGGTGATGCCGCCGGTGGCCCGGAACGTGTTTGTCACCGTCGTAGCACCGGAGATGGTCAGCGTTCCGCCGAGCTTGGTGTCACCGGACGCCTCGAATGAAGACATCACCTTCGTCGCCCCGGTGATCGAGAGCGCCCCGGTCACGAAGCTGTCGCCGTTGAGGCGGGTGGTGCCGTTCAGGAAAACGTTGCCCGTCGACTTGAACTCGCCGGAGATGTCGACTGCTCCGGTGATGTCAGTCTCACCGGTGATGGTCGTCGCACCCTCGATATCGAAGGTGCCCGTCACCTTTGTGGGCCCACTGAGAAGGTTTGTTCCGCTCAGCGTGTTCGTGCCATCGGCAGTGAACTCGCCCTCGAAGTCGACGGTGCCGTTCGCGTAGAGCGATCCAGCTCCCCCAGGGCCTCCGAAGATCGAAATCGATCCGGTGACTTCGCCGACGCCGTCGAGGAACCAGAGGCCGGTGATGCGTTCTGAGCCCTCGACGATGAGGCCCTCGTCGGAAGCGACACGGAACGTGCCCTCGGTGACCGACGTGTATCCGGACGGGTTGGCGGTGCCGAGGCGCTTGACCTGGCGTGCCAACTCGAGCGACTTGGGAGCCTTCGTGTCGACGATCTTCACGCGGAGCCCCCGATCACCTCGACTGGTAGTCCACGGTCAGGAAGTGCTTGGATGTCGAGTTGTGACCAACGCCGATCACGTACTGCATCGACGTCGACGCAGGGAATCGCTCGTCGCCTGCGTCCTCGAAGGGCATCTTCCAGCCGGGCTTCACATCAACGCCGTAGACGCCAGCACCGACCGGTGCCGCGGCTCGCAGTCCGCTCTCGTACTGCCTGATCGGGAACCGGCGAGCTCGAAGTGCAGCCATAGACAGCGAGTTGAGCTTGGCCGGGTCCGACTCGTTCTTGAACGACTCGGTGGCGTCGATGACGGGCATACCGTCGCGTGAGGGCCAGGTCGGGTCGTAGATGCCGAACCCGAGGCGCATGTCCTCGTCCGAGCCCTTGCCGACGCCGAAGATGCCAGTGACGACCTTCGAGCCGTCTTCGGTGAAGGACAGCTCGTGCAGTGGGTGCTGCCTCGCGCTGACCTGAACGTCGAACGGCAACTCCGGGAACTCGGGGTTGCCCCACTTGGCTTGCCAGTAGAAGTTCCCGGTCTCGGTGTCCCACATCGGCTCGATGTAGATGTCGGGGCCGTTGAACGAGTCCTGCAGGGCAGCCGTGGCTTCTTCGCCGGTGGTGAGCGTCCACTTCTTGTAGTCGGCAACTTCGGTGCCGCCCGTCGCCGGGGGCAACCGAATCGGGAGGTTGAACGCGTTCGGGGAGCCTTCGAGCTCAGGCCGGCGGAAGAGGATCTGCCAGAGCCGCGTGAGCAGCCCTCCCTTGGAGTAGCCAGCCTCGTAGACGTGCGGCGAGACCTCGTAGTTGTTGGTCATCATGAAGTAGCGCAGGTCCGCCAGGTAGCGGAACTCCTTCGAGGTGACTGCGGATACTCCGGTGGTCCGGGACCAGCGCTCGTTGATGAGGATGCCCGCGTACTTCGCGATCTTCGGCCCACCGTCGATTGAGTAGGACGTGACGACCGTCCGGTTGACCTTGCCGAGCAGGTTCTGCCACGTCGCCGGGTCGAGCTTCGTCTTCGCGTCGCGAAGGTGGAAGCTGTGCGACCCGTCGCCGACGCCGTTGAGGACGGTGCGCCAGTTCCAGGAGCTCGGGTGGACGGTCTGGATGAGCTCACCGGTGAGAGTGCTGACGATGTCGTGGTGCCAGGTGATGTCGATCGGGTTCACGACACCCCCTGGCGGTCACACGTACGTCGGTAGGAAGAACGGCGAGAACTCACCAACGCCGCCGTGCGATTCGAGGTGCGCGATAAGCGACGATCCGGCCGGGACAGTCCATCCCTGCCCCGAGTGCTTGGCGCGATCGACGATCACGCCGCCTTGGCGCACGTACTCCCAGGTCAGGTCCACGTCGTGCACCTGGCCTGCGAGCAGCGGGGCTCGGATGCGCAGCCACCGGTCGCCGCCCCAGAGGGTGTAGCCGTTCGGCATGTTCGTGACGGCGCGCACGAGATGCGTCACCGAAGCGGCGTACGTGCCACGGTTGATCAGCTCGAGCGGCCCGGACGAGTAGGGCAGCCGCCCCGACTCGCCCTGCACTGGTGTTCCGAACTGTCGCGGGTCCGCCGATCGCAACTGGATGAGGTAGTCCGCGACGAAGAGCCGAGACGGGCGGCGCCGGGGTCGGAACTCCGGCAACCCGGCACGTTGGACGTTCGACCACAGCTGCTCGCCGAGCTCATCCACCACAATCCGCTCGAAGCCACCGCCTGTGAGCAGCGACCTGAACTGGTTGCGGTATCGGATGAGCTCGGCTGCAGACTCGGCGACTGCGTGCCCCTCCCAGGAGATGGGGCGCTCGCTCAGCTCACCGGGGAGCTCGAGCGACCCCGGGCCGTTCGGGTTGTCGACCTTCTCGGTGCGGAGGTCAACACCGTCCGACCATCCTTTGATGCCGTCCTTGCCGATGTAGAGCCCGGCGACTCGGTCGTAGTCGTCCACGAAGCCGCGGAACGAGATGCCGCCGATTCGTGCTTGCAAGGTCACAGGACGCTCCCCATCTCGAAGTTCTCCCGCTCCCGCTGGCGACGCAGGAACTCGTCCGTTGTCTCCCCCGGGTACTGGTGGATCTCGTTGTTGAAGTTGACGATCCGGTCACCCTGACGAGCACCGACAGGCTCCCGCACGGTGGTCGCGACGATCGCGCTGAACGATGCGACCTCCTGGGCCTGCGCGGCGACGCGGGACAGCGCTGGAAGGCGCTGCTCCATGCCGCCGGCATAGTCCTCGATGAGCGCGTTACCCGAGAAGGTCGTGTACCCGCGCCCTGAGAACCGCCCACGCTTGGCCGGCGACTGCGGGAAGAAGCCTCCGATGAAGTCCATGACTCCACCGAGGGTGTCCTCCACCGTGCCGAGCATCGCGTCGATGCCGTCGAGGAAGCCCTGGATGAGCGCCTTACCGGAGTCGACGAGCCAGTCACCGATCCCGGAGAAGAACCCCATGATCTGCTCGGGCAGCGCCTGCAGGAAGTTGACTGCGCGGCCGATGTTGACCTCGACCTGACGGACGAACCCCTCGACTCCGGACACGATGCCGTCCCAGATCTGGATGAAGAACCGGGAGATGGCGCCCCAGACGGTGTTCCACGTCGAGGAGATGCCGTTGACGACGTTCGTAATGACCGTCTGCACCAGGGCGATGTAGGCCGTCACTGCGGCGACGATGAATGTCCAGATCCCGACGAAGAATGACGAGATGCCGCCCCACACCGTGTTCCAGACGCTCGTCACAACGGCGAGGACCGTCGTGATGACCGCTTGGACGATGGCGATATAGGTCGTGACCGCGAAGACGATCAGGTCCCACACGAAGGTGAACGCGGCGACAAGGCCGTCCCACACGAAAGTCCAGACTGCGACTATCGCGCTGAGGACGGTCGTGATGATCGTCATGACGATGTTGATGTACGTCGTCACGGCGAACACGATCGCCTGCCACACGAACTGCGCGACGGCGACGATCCCGTTCCATACCCCGGTGAAGAACTCCCCGAGGGCGGTGAACACGGTTGTCGCGACGGCCACGATGTTCGCCCACGCCTCGCCCAGGAAGCGGGTGAACTCGGTCCAGATCGCTTGCCCGAGCTCGGTCTGCGTGAAGAACCACACGATGGCGGCCACGAGCGCCACCACAGCGGCGATGATGAGGCCGATGGGGTTGGCGGTCATCGCGGCGTTCATGAGCCACTGAGCCGCCGCTGCGGCCCTCGTGGCGACCGCGGAGGCAACCGTAGCGACCCGCTGAGCGACGAGACCTGCCGTGTTCCGTGCCGTAGCCAGGAATCCGCCGGTCTGCGCCGCCGTGTTCGTCGCTGTGGCTCCCGTGTTCGCGACGGTCGCCGCGGTGACGGCCGTGCGCGAGCGTGCGAGCTGCCAGTCGATGACGGCGCGGGAGAGGCCGAGCGTGTTGCTCGCGAGGAGGATCGGGGCCTGCGCGACCTGCGCGGCCGTCACCGCCTGGGAGGCGACGCGCCAGGCCACGAAGCCAGCGACGATAGCAGGCATCCAGGCGACGATCGTCTCCGCGTTGTCCGCGAGGAACGAGAGGCCCGAGGCGAGAATGCTGATGCCGCCCGATGCCAGGGTGACCAGTCCGCCGCCGAGCTCTGGCAGCTGCGCCGTGAAGGCGCTGACTGCGGGCATGAGTTCCTGAACGCTCGTGCCGATGCTGCCGAATGCGGGGCCGAACGAGCCGAGCGAGGACGTGAAGCCGGAGAAGCTCGAGAAGTCGAGCCCGGCAGCCGCGTCGACGACCTGGCGAACCACGAATGCTGCGCGCTCCATGAAGCCCGGGAAGCCGGAGCTCGTCACGTCGCCGTCGTTCGCCCGCCATGCCGCGCCGAAGGCGGTCACGCCGCCGCGCAGCTCCTCGAACACGGTGCGCGAGATGAACGCGACCCGCTCCATGAAGCCCGGGAAGCCGGACGAGGTCACATCGCCGTCGAAGGCTTCCCACGACGCGGAGAAGGCGCGGATTCCGCCGGTGACTTCGGTGAGTACCGTGGCGAACCCGGCACCGAACTTGACGCCGAGCTCGGCGGCCTTGGGGGTGATGAGGTCGAGGAGGCCGGTGAAGTCGGCCATGAGGGGCTTGAGCTGCGAGAAGAACCCGCCGCCCTCACCGCCGGCGTCGAGGAACGCTGCGCCGACGCGACCGATGGCGGCCTTGACGTTGTCCCAGGCGCCGACGAATGAGGTCTGGCCCATGATGACGGCGGCGCCGCCGATGTTGTTCTTGACCGCGTCGTAGAAGGTCTGTGCCGAGATTTCACCCTCGGAGGCCATCGTGCGGACTTCGTCGGTCGTCACGCCGATTTCGTCGGCGAGGTACTGCCATATCGGGATTTGGCGATCGGCGAGCTGTTGGATTTCACCCGTGTAGGCGCGGCCTCCGGTCTGTACCTTGCCGAAGATCGACGAGACCTCGTTGAGGCCGACCCCGGCGACGGCGGACACGTCGACGACGTTCTTGAGGTAGTCCGTCATGGCCTGGCCGTTGGCCACGCCTGCGGCGCTGGCAGAGGCGGCAGCGCCGGCCGCGTCGCCGAGGCCGAAGGCAGTGCCCTTGACCGCGGCGAGCGCGGAGTCCATGTTTGCTTGCACGGACGTCGCGTCGTGGCCGAGGGCGCCGAGCTTGGCTCGCGCTGTGTCGATGCCGACGAGTCGGTTGAATCCGAGCGCGGCCGTGATGCCGCCGGCCGCGGTGACAATGCCGGCGATCGGGGTGGCGAGCGACTTGATCGTGGAGCCGATCGAGGTGACGGCGCTTCCGACGGCGGAGGCCGTGGACTTGAAGCCGGATGCGAATCCGGCGCCTGCCCCGGCGCCCGCCTTCGTGAAGCCCGTCTTCGCGCGGTTGCTCGCGTCTGCGGTGGTCGCGTCGACCTCGGCGACCGTCTTGGACCGGAAGCCCTTGAAAGTCGGGAAGATGGAGACGTGGCCGGAAGCAACCTCTGAAGACACCGGCCACCTCCGTCGCTAGTCGATGGCGGTCATTTCCGCGAGCTGTTCGGCCGCGAGGTCGCGGTCGGCTTGCGTGATTGATCCGCGCTCCCAGGGCAGGGGCAGCATCACGGGGGGCGCGCCCTTGGGGCGCATGGAGTTGAGAGTTGCTTCGGCGTGGATGGCGGCGACGAAGTCGCCGTAGGTGATCGGGAAGTCCCACCCGGCGAGTGCTGCCTGGTAGTGCGATCCGAACTCGCGCTGCAGGCGCTTCGCGTGACCGATCGCCTCGCCCCAGGTGACCGTCTTGCCGATGTCGGCGACGGTCAGCCCGAGGCGGGCGCGGAAGTCATACGCGAGCGCGTCGTGGTGCTTGGCTAGCTCCCCGTGGAGCCACGCGATTCCCCCATCGGGGCGCCTGCGACCTTCTGCCAGACCTCGAAGTATTTCTGCGCGAACGCCATCACCGAGACGATGCCCTGGCGTTGGAGCTCGGCGACTTCGTCGCCCTGTCCGAGGAACTCGAGGACGGCCATGATCTGGTCGTCGGCCTGCTCTCCGGCCGCGGTGATCTCGGTGAGCTTGTCGTACTGGATGTCCACCGAGGTCTTGATGATGAATCCGGAGGGGAACTTCGCGGCGACCGACTTCTCGACGATGAGGAACTTCGGCTTGAGTTCCTCCTGCAAGCGCACGAGGGCGGCCTGCTCGTCTTCCTCCGACCAGTTGTCGAAGTCGAGGTCGGCGAGGTCGATCTCGTCCACGACCAGAGCCGGGGCGGTCTTCGCTGCAGGGCGTCGGGTGGTGGTCTTGCGTGGTGCCGTCATGGGACTGCCTTTCATGGGTGATGGGTGGTCCATGGGTTGGGTGGTGCGCCGGCCGAGGAGACCCATGAACTCCTCGGCCGGCGGTTCTTACGCGCCGCGCGTGTAGGGGAAGGTCGCCGAGGAGGTCGACCCCTTCGACACCTGGATCGGGGCGGAGCCTGCCGTGCCCGCGGGAACGACGGCCGTGAGCTGCGTCGCGGAAACGACGGTGAAGCCCGTTGCGGGGGTCGACCCGAATCGAACGGCGGTCGTGCCGGTGAAGTTCGTGCCCGTGATCGTGACCGTCGCCCCGGCAGCTGCCGCAGAGGGGGTTGCAGCGGTGACCGTCGGTGCGGGGTCCGTGACGACGTACTCGGGGTACAGGAACCACTCCGCGTAGTACTTGTCCTCGAACCATTCGTGCGGCTCCCACTGCATGGTCGCGATCCAGCCTCGGTTCGAGCCCTTCTCGGCCTTGTCGCGCTCGAGCTCCGCGATGAAGAACACACCGTTGTCGCGCTCGAGCAGACCGCGGCGCTGGCCCTCGATGGGCTTGTAGACGGTCTCTGCCCAGCCGAGGTATCGCTGCGCGGTAGCGATCTCGCCGACCAGGATGCGACCGTTGGCGTCGGGTGTGCGGCCGCGGATGAACTCGCGGACCACGGCGTCGGTCTGCGCGAGGCCTACCTTGAGGGTCAGCGTGTCTTCGCCGTTGAGCGAGTAGCCGCGCTGGAAGAACTCGATCTTGTCTCCGGCTTCGCCGCCCTGCTCGAAGCCTTCGTCGGCCTTGAATAGGCCGAGCTTGCGGTACGCCGGGTACTTTTCGGACAGCTTGAGCGTGCGGTCACCGCCGTCGACCGACGAGACCACGTTGCCGATGGCAAGTGGGGCGAACGCGAGCGCGCCGCCGATCGGGATGGCGACGGCGCCGAGGGTGTTGCCCTGCTCGTCGGGTTCGTTCATGAGGTGCTCCTTAAATGAGGAAAGCCACCTCGGCGGGTGGCGACAGGTGGGTGTTGGGGAAGGTCAGAGTGACCCGACGACCGAGTAGCCGACGGTGAAGTAGCTGCGGGCGCGGTCCTGCGTTTCCCGCACTTTCATGGGGCCGCGGACGTCGTCGTCGTTGATGGCAGCGACTGGTCCTTCGAGGTAGGCGAGGTTCGGGTCGGAGTAGAACGCGATCAGCTCGCGCGCCAGGTCGTTGACCGGCTTGTCGTTGGTGCGGGTGCCGCCGACGACGGTGAACCCCACGGTGCGCTGGAAGCTCACTGGCGACGTCTTCGCCCCCGAATCGTCGCGCACGACCACGAGAAGTTCCGGCCATTCGCTCTCGGGGAACTTGTTGTCGAACTCCGCTCGAGGGAACTCGTCTCGGCCGGTATTGGCGAGCCAGAGTTCGAGGTCCGGGGGCGTGATCCTAGCCACCGCTCGACCTCGTGACAGCCTGCGAGAGGGTCCCAGACTGCGACTCGATGATCATGGCCGCCTCGTCGTCTGACACAACAAGAAACCTGACCCGATCCGACATGTCGTCGCGCACCACGTGGATACTGTCGCGATAGTCGCCGGTGTCGACGGGGGCCAGCGTTTTCGCATTCCCCTCAACTTCGTCGGCGCCCGACTTCACGAGTGCCACGACCTCCGGGGACTTCGCGAGGCTCCGAATGTAGTCGTCGTTGAAGTCCGCCATCAGCCGTGCACCTCCCGGAGCCGCACCGTCTTCACGGGCTGCCAGCCAGTGAACGGGCTGACGTCAGCCGCCGGGAACCCCTCGACAGACCAGACGCGGTCGCCATCGCGGATACGGTCGCCAAGCTGCACGTCCGCAGCCGCGTCGGGCAGGTGGAGCTCGGCGGAGGAGACCGTCTGGTTTCGGTTCGGTTCGGCGCCGGACCCAGCGGATGCGCCGGTGTCGAGGAACCCGACAACAGTGAGCGTCGAGGGGTTCGTCCAGTCGTGGGCCGGATTCTTCGGGTTGTATGCGTTGTCAACACGCGTCGCCCGTTCGCGGACGTAGGCCTGCGTGAACGGCAGATGCATCATCGGCGGTCCTCCTCGGGCCAGAGGTGTCGGAGCGGGCGGGCTGTCGGGAACGAGCCAACAGGTTTCCGGGCGCTGGTCGTGTCACCGGTCAGGCTCCGTAGGCCGTCTCGCTCCTGCGCGGAGAACCACGAGGCGACCTCGCGGTATCCGACTCGGGCCGAGCCCAGCCCCTGGTTCGCGATGCGCCGCGGGGCGGCCGTCACTGCCTCGCGAGCTGCCCCGAGCAGAATCTCGACTGCCGCGGCCTTCGCTTCACCCTCGAGAAGGTCGATGCCGGGGGCGATGGAGCGCGCGTACACGAGCACGACTCGTGCAGTGCCCTGGGGAATGCCCGAGAGATCGTCGCTGCTCAGCACTCCATCACCCCCTTCATCATTTCGAGCCCGGAGCTGACTTCGACGCCGGGGACGCCTTCGCGGCCGGGGTCGGAGCCTCCGCGGCAGCCGCATCAGTGGCCGCCTGCTCGACTGCGGCAGCCTGCGCGTCCGCGGCGGCCTGCTCGGCGGCGGCCTGGTCCTCGGTGGGCTCGTCGTAGACCTCCTCGACGAGCCCGACCGAGATGGCGTGTTCCACGCTCTCGTCCGTGAACGCTTCGAGCGGGATGGGTGCGCCTCGGTACAGGTAGCGTTCGGAGGCGTCCTTCGTGACGAGCACGACGGCGGCTCCGGACACGATGTGTCCCGTCAGCTTCTTGCGGGCACCCATCAGAGGCCCGTGTTCGTGAGGCCGACGCCCGCGAGCGGGTCGGTGACGACGGGCACGGTGACGCGGCGGGCGCGAACCTCGTACTTGTCGTCCTTGTGGCGCTCGGACTTGGTCTCGACCCCGGTTGCTCCGGCGCTCGAGTATCCGGGCGAGCCGAGCTTCTCGTCGGCCATACCGCCGAGCTGCTCGCGGTCCACGAGGAGCGGGGTGCTCGACGTGTAGAACGGCGAGGTGACCCAGTTGAAGCCGAGCGCGTCGACGGGCAGGTTGCCGGTGATGGCGACGTTGCCCTGCTCGCGTGGGAGCGCCTTGTCGTCCATGAGCATGCCGACGAGCTTCGCGTACTGTGCGGGCTTGAGGACGACCGTGTCGAGGTTGAGGCCGGTGCCGAGGTCCTGGCGGGTGGTGGCGATCGTGTAGAGCGCTTCAACCGCCTTGCCTGCGGTCGTCCACGCGGCGGGTGATGCGAAGGTCGAGGTGATCTTCGACGAGACGACGGCCATGGCCGTCGAGTCCACGTGACGGATGACGGTGTTGGCGAGGCGCTGCAGGCCCTTGTTGACGACCGAGATGCCCTGGCGAGCGATGCGCTCGTCGGTGATGTCAGTCTCGAGGCCCCACTTGACAGTCTTGGCTGCGGCCATCTCGCCGAGCGTCATGACCGTCTTCGGGTACTCGGCACCAGGGGCGACGGCCTCAGGTGCGTCGGCGGCGAAGATTTCCTCGCCGGTCTCGTAGTAGACGCCGCCTCCGGCCGCGGAGAATCGGCCCGTGAGCAGGTAGTCCGCAATGAAGCGCATCTTCGTGATGTCCGCGATGCGCTTCGCGATGATGTTTGGGTTCTGCAGCAGGAGGTGAATCTGCTGAGTGGTGAGCGTCCCCTCGGGGCGCGCCACCGGGTAGGTGTACGAAGGCATCCGGGTCTCCTAGATGAACAGGACGTCGATGACGTCGTCGACGGCGGTCGCTGCTTCGAGGGCGAGGCCGATGGGGTTGGTGGTGGCTCCGATGGTCTGGACCTTGCCCGCGGTTGCGGACGAGACCTTGGCTCCGGCGGCGATCGCGGCGCTTGCCGTGAGCTGCTGCACACCCTGCGCGCGGGTGTAGACGGTGACCTGTTCGCCGATGGGCGCGTCGAATCCGGCGACGCCCACGACGGCAGCGGAGTCGGCTCCGGCCGGTCCGACGGTGCGGTTGCCGGTGACCGCGACCAGGCGTCCGCCGATGACGTCGGCAGACGCGGTGAACGTGACCGCGCCGCCCGGCTTGAACTTGGGAAGGTAGTCGGCCATGGTCAGTTCTCCTTCGTTGCCCGGCCGGCAGCTTCGAAGAGCTGGTCAGCTTCGGTGGTGGTCTCGTCGGTGTGGCCGAGCTCGGCGACCGGGAGCATCGTGTTCTTCGGCAGCGACGCGATGAGCGTCTTGGCGGTGTCCTCGTTCTGCTCGAGGCTCGCGAGCCAGGAAGCGCGCGACGCTGGGGCGATGCGGCCCTCTTGGATGGCCGTCGCGAGGATGCCCTCGCGGCGCTGTCGCGTCTGCTCGTCGAGAGCGGTGCGGCCAGCCTGCGCATCCGACTGCAGCTGCGCGAGCACCTCGGAGTCGATGAGCGTCGTTCCGGCGGGTGCTGCCGCGGATGCGCTCTCGTCGGTGGTCTCGTCAACCTGCTCGTCGAGGGCCTCGTCGAGGGCGTCGAGGATCTCCTCGTCGGTTGCCTCGGTGTCGGTGACACCGAGCCGGTCGCGGAGCCCTTCCTTCAGGGTTTCGTAGGTCATTTCTGAACCTTCCGTGGTTGTGTCGCTCGGCTCGGTTGCCGTAGCTACGTGGGTGGTGGGTGGAGCGGGAGCGTGGGCGCGGCCCGCGTGAGCGAACTTCGAGAGGTCGAAGTTCGCCTTGGAAGCGGGCGCGTCGGCCCACTCGTCTGCCAGACCCGCGGTGACGGCTTCCTCAGCCGTGTACCAGGTCTCTGCCTGCATCAGGGCCCGCCATTCTTCGCGCGTCCCGCCCGCTCGAGCCGCGTAGGTGTCGGCGTAGGAGTCGGAGAGTTTGTGCAGGGCCTTCGCGGTGTCGTCCATCGTTTGCGCGTTCCCGTAGGCCATGCCCGAGGCGTCGTGAATCATCAGCTCGGCGCCGCGGTTCATCGTGATGTGGTCGCCCGCCATCGCGATCAGTGACGCGGCGGACGCGGCGAGCCCGTCGACGGTGACCTCGACGCGCGCCTTGTGACGACGCAGCGAGTTCATGATGGCGATGCCATCCCATGCGGAGCCGCCGGGCGAGTTGACGTACAGGTTGATCGTCTCGACGTCGAGCGCGTCGATCTGCTGAGCGAACGCCTTGGCGCCGAGGCCGTATCCCCAGTACTCGCCGATCTCTTCGTAGATGTAGACGTCGGCCGCGGAGATTTCCTGCTCCTCGGTATCGGCTTTCGCTTGGATGCGGAACCAGGGTCGGTCCTCGCGGCCGGGGGCCTTGGCGGTCATGCTGCTCCTGCTCTCGTCTCGGGTGCGCGGGCCGGTGGTTCGCGTCGGGTGGCGCTGTCCTTGACTGGCAGCTGGTAGCGCGTGCGCATGTACGCCTCGAGCGCTTCGTCTGGCTCGATCGCACCGCATTCGATGAGCTGCTTGACGGCCTCTGCCGTCGCGGGCTGCTCGTCACCAATCGCTGATGCGACCAGGCGGGGCGCTGGCTCTGCCGGACCCCAGTTCGCATCGACGAGGTCTTCGACGACGTGTTGCTGGGTGACGTCGGCGACGCTCTTCGCGACCGCGTTGAGTGAGTCGGTGAAGAAGTTCGCGAAGGTCGATCCGAGCGCCCACGATCCCGTTTCGGTGCCGAGGTTAAGGAAGTGGGCGAGCACTGCGCGAGCGATCTGCTCGTCGTGGTATCGGATGGGCTTGTCCGTGTCTGGCAGGTCGCCGGTCACGCCCATCAGTTCGAGCTTCGATCCGGCGGGGATCGCAGCTCCGGCCGCTTCTCCTGCTCGGAAGTTCGTGACGAGCTCGAGTCCGGCTTCCTTCTCCGACTCTTCCCATGCCTTGTGTTCTTCGGGCTCCGCTCCGTCGGGCACGGGAGCTCCCGTATAGACGGGCACGCCGAGGCCGTTGCGCTCCACAGTGAGTGCCTGAGCGCGCAGCATCCGGTCCTTGAGGAGCCAGTTCTTGTAGGCGGTGCGCAGCAGGCTGTTGCCCACCCAGTTCGCGCCCTCGCGCTCGTTGACATACACGACCAGGCGATCGACCGTCATGCGCGCGCCCCGGGTGTCGAGGCCGTACTGCTCCACGGCCACGAGACCGCCGTCGGGTGCCACGTCGAACTTCGCGATGGTGCGAGGCGGGCGCCATGCGAGCTTGCGGAGGTGCGCGACGCCGTCTTCCACGCGGTAGACCTGCTCGAACACCGAGTGCCCGAACACGAGCTGGGTGAGCGCGAGGCGGAGGTGGTCGTCCCACGAGAACCGATCGCGGGTGCGGAGTGGCGCAGTCGGCGGGCGCCCCTTGACGTCGAGGCCTAGGTCGGTCGCGACGAGGTCGACGACTTCGTCCCGGGCTCCGGCGGGGTCGATGGTCCAAGATGTCGACCGGATCGGCATCATGACGGCGCGCAGCACGGACCCGACCTGCGAGTCTTCGCGGCGCATCTTGTCGTACACCTCGAGCGAGAGCGGCCAGCGCAGTGCGGGGTTGGTCTCGACGAGGTCGGCTCCGAGCGCGCCCCAGCCCGCGAGTGATCCGCCGCTCTGGTAGCCAATTTCGGTCAAAGGGCACCTCCTCAGAACTGGGTCGTCGCGAGGTTGTCCTCGGACGGGGCGACCTCGGCGCGCGCGACAGCGGCAGCCTTCGGTGGGGGCGGTGGGGTGTCTTTCTTGGGTGCGGCTTCGGATTTGAGCACGCCCCAGTGAGCCCACGTGACGGCTTGCGCCTGCGTCACGGGCTTCGTTGGGTCAGATTGCTCCCATGTGACGCCCGCGCGTCCGATGTTGCGCGTTGTCGCGAGTTGCAGGGAGAGGGTGACCTCTTCCTGAGGGCGATGCGGGACGAGTCCGGCGTTCGAGTACTCGAGGAACAACGAATGCGCAGCAGCGATCTCGTCGAGGTTCATCGGCAGATACTTGACCTTGGCTTCGTCGAGGGCGGAGAGCACAGCCGCAGCGTTCTTCGGGTCGACGACGACGAGCGCGTTGCCGAGCTCGGCCTTCAGCGCCTTGACGTCGCCTGCCACCCAGCGTGTGCCAGCGGCTGTCTTGTGGTGCTCAACAGCGATGGACTCGGAGTCAATACGCACGGCCTTGCCGATCGTGGCGTAGCCGCCACCGCGGCCGAGCGCGAGAGCGATCACGGCGCCATCGCCGACGACTCCGGCGTCCTCTCGCGCGTGCCTCTTCCAGACCTCGAGGTCGAGCTCGGGCAGCTTCTCAGCGGTCTCTTCCTCGTGGCCCGGCCAGATCGAGAGCCGTTGCCGCGCGAACGCTTCAGGGCTGGTCTGGCCCATGCGGTCCCAGTCGTCCTGCACGGTCTTCCACGCGAGGCGGATGCCGAGTCCCGGGTTTCCCTCGCGCCACACCTGCGGGTCCCCGAGGTTGATGAGCTTCGCGAGCTTCGGATCGTCGGACCCGACCGGGGTGTGTTCGATCCATCCCGTGCGGTCGAAGCCGCCCAGGCGGCCGCGATCGCGCAGACCCTCGAAATACTCGCCGTCCTGGTCTTCCTTCGGAACGGTGCCCGTGAAGAGGACCTGCTTGTTCGGGCTCGCGTCCGTCGTCGGAAGGAGCGCCTCGAGGATCGTGAGCGGCGAGTGCTGGGCCTCGTCGACGATGAGCACGTCGAACGACATGCCGACGCCGGCCGCTCCGGTGCGAGTGAAGAACACGAGGCGGTTGCCGTTGCTGAGCTCGATCGCCCAATTGCCGTTCCCAGTGGATATGCCCGTGACGCCCTGCGCGGTCTGCTTGCCGCCGCCCACGAGCTGCGCGCGGAGGATCGGCGAGGCCAGGATCGCGCGGCGAGCTCGGCGGAACGCCTCGCGAGCGGTCGGCCCCTCGTGTGCGGTGTGCCCGATGAGCTTGGGGGCGCCGTCCTCGCGCGGCCACAGGAACAGGTGCGCGATTTCGTACGGCAGGAGGATGTTGCCCTTGCCCTGCTGGCGCGAGACGAGGATCCCGAACTCGGTGGCCGCCCACTGCTCATCGTCGTCGATTGACGTGATGGCCTCGAGCGCGCCTTCCTGCCATTCGTCGCAGCGAACGCCAGCGAGGTCGCAGAGGTCGAGGACGTCGTCGAGGAGCGTGTCGACGCGACTAAGCGGAAGCGTCCTGACCCGGGGCTCTTGCAGCCCGAGCAGCTGCTCGCGCGGCGCGGGCTTCGCTGAGCTGCTCGGCAAGGCTCTTCTCCTTCGGCACGTCGGCGTCGGTTTGCGATGCCTCGACTGCCGAGCGGAACTCGCGAGCGATCGGTGCGAGCTTCGTGGGGTCCTTTTCAGCGACCGTCTTGAACGCAGTGCGGAGTGTGTCGACGATGAGCTTCATGTCGTCGCCCTCGGGTTGCTCAGCGACAGTCTCCGGCTCGCTCGGCGGCGTGAACGTCGGCGATGCGTCGGCCGGCGAGCGGCGAGCGGCGCGACGTTCGGCGGCGTGCGCTTCCCGGCAAGCGTCGTCGATGGGTTCCTTGTTGCGGAGGTGGCGACGGTAGGCCGAATCCGTGCCGCAGGGGGCCTTGGGGCGTCCCATCACCCCACCCCCTCGCAATTCCCCCACATTCCGGAAATTACACACGGAGAGAAGCGCCAGGTGGCGGCGGGAAGCTGGCAGCGAATGAAGGTTTCTGGATTTTTTAGCGACGTGGGTGAATTGCGACCGCGGCGTTCGCCGTCGACGTCGCAAGACACGGCCTGACCTCTTGCATGAGGTACGTCGTGTGCTCCTCAGCGATGCTGCCGAGGACGAGGATGGAGTCGGCCATGATCCCGCGCGCAGCGTGCGGCGAGCGAGGCGTGACGATGGCGACGGGTTCGATCCCGACTGCCTTCGCTCGTAGCCGACCGACGAGCTGCGAAGGTGCGATGACTACTACTCGATCGCTCATGTCGCCTCCCATATCTCGGCTGCTGCGTGGTTGCTCTTGCGTGAGTTGCAGCGGCGGTGCATCGGGACAAGGAAGCCGAGGAGCTTGCCGCCGTTGTCGAGCGCCTCGTCGTGGTCCGCGGTGAAGCTCATCGCGTCCGTGGCCGGGAGGTCAGCGTCGATCTGCTCGCCGCACCCCCACCCCGAAGGGGAGGCATACCCGCAGGGCAGCTGCTCCCGCTTCGTGCGGCGCTTGAGGGCGGCCTGCTTACGCCGGAACGCTCGGTGGCCGACGCCGTCTCTGACCGGGTGTGAGCCCATAGCTCACCTCCTCGATCGCAGGCCGGGAACGCAGAAGACCCCCGGCCGTTGGGCCGAGGGTCTTCGCACAGTCATCGCTCGGGAGCATCCTAATACGAAAGTGTCCAGAACCGGGGATTAAAAGGCCGTCGCGGCGCGCTGCTCCTCCTTCCGCTTCGCGAGCCGCTTCCCCGCGCCGAGCTCCGCGTGGCGGACGTTGCCCGCACGAGGGGCCTGCCCAGGCACGTCGAGGTCGCGCAGGGCACTGAGTCGCCGCACCTCGAGGTCCCCGCCAGCGATCCAAGCCTCGATCGTCGACTTGCTCCGACCGATGCGCCGGCCCAGCTCGCTCAGCGTCACCCACTCCTGCGGCTGGTACACCCGCGAACACGACTGGCAGAGCGCCTGGCCGGGCACGAGCGGGTCGGCCAGCACGTCGCGCGCTCCGCAGTTCGCACACTCGCGCGGGCGCTGGCGCGTCGGCTGGCGGCTTTCGAGTGGCCAGCGGACCGCGGGCTTGCCGAACCAGTCGTGCACGTTCTCGACCCACGACTCGAACGCCTGGTGATCGAGGATGTCGACCCACCACGTTTCGAGGCGGTTCGCGAGGGTCTGCGCCCAGACAGTGATGGTGTCGATGCCGTTCGGCTCGGTCACGACGATCGCGGGGCCGGTCACCTCGCCGTTTGCGGTCCGGCGCACCATGTAGTCGAAGCGTTCCCACTCAGGGCGCTCGAGCTTCTCGGACCAGTACGAGACTGAGTTGTGTAGCTCACGGAACACCGCGTCCAAGTCGTCGAGCGGTGCTCCGCGCAGCGGCAAGCGCCGAACCTCGGCCGCCACAGGCTGACCATCACGAGGAGCCGCGGACGGCAGCGTGAGGGCCGCGAGGTGACCGCAGAGCTCCGGCATCGCCTTGACCATCGCGAGAGCGTACCCGGGCGTGCGGTACTGCTCCTCGCGAGTCATGCGCTCAATCACGCTTGTCCTTCCTGGTGCTCGAGAAGACCTCGGGCGTCGCCCGATACTTCGCCTCGACCGACTTCTGGATCGTCTGCATAACCAGCGCGATCACGATCAGTGCAAAGAACGCCACGACCACCGTGAACGCAACCCATTCCCACGTCATGCCTCTACCTCGATTCCCAGCGCCTGGAGCGCCGCTCGAAGCGCAGCCGACCGGCCACGCCCATTGTTTGCCCGGTACACGCCCCGAGCGACGTCGAACGCCTCGACCGACACCACACGAGGCTCGGCCTCAATCCGCGAGCGCTCAGCACGACGAACAGCTTCATCGTGATCGGTGAGCCATTCACGCATCCGCTCGGCGGCTTCCCTGGCCTCGCCCGGCGTCAGACACACCCGGCCACCCTTCTGCGTCAAGTGCGCCGAGATCTCGCCGAGCTTTCCAACCCGCACCGCCGAACGGATGGCCTCCGCGAGCGAGACAGTTGTTGCCTCACACATGAGAAACCTCGCCAATGCTGGTGCCGTCTTCATCCCATGCCGGAACGAACGCGACCTCGGCATCGGGCTTCTCGCCCCGAGCGATGGACCATCCATCACGCTCGAAGTCGTAGCTGATGCGCAGGTCATCCGCCGCCCTCACGTCGTACAAGCTCACCGCGACCGACGAACCGTTGCCGTCTACACGCGGATACCAGAGCGCCCCGTCTTGCGTCTGCATCGGGGCCTCAGCCACGGTGGGACCTCCTCATTGCGTCGAGAACTGCGGCTGGCGACGGCGACCAGAGCACACGCACAGGCACGAGCTCGCGGCGCTCAGCCACCTGAGCGACGACAAGCGACCTGACCGGGAGCGGCACGACAGCGGGCGGATCATCGAGACGAACCGTCCACGAGAACGGCTCACCCCGAATCGCCGCCAGCGCACTCGCCACGTCACCAGGCCCAGCCTCACGCCCCTCACGCCACCCGGCCCTGAAGCCGCTCTCGTACCCCGACAAGATGCTCGGGAACAACACTCGATCCGCTAGCGACTCCGGCGACGACAGCACCTTGTGAGCCACCATCGAACGCATGACCTCGTCGCCCTCAGCCACGGGACACCTCCCGAGCAGCTTCGAGAGCAACCCTGAGTGCGTCGGTCAGGGACAGCGGGCCGTCCAGGTCGAGGTAGGCAACTCGCGCCGCCTCGACCTCCGCGTCGGTGACCTCGCGGGACTCGGCCAAGGCGCACGGCCACTCGACCGTCTCCGCATAGGTGCCGTCGCCCTGCCGACGTGAGCATTTCGCGCACACCGTGTCGCTCGGCTCGATGTCCACCGGGCGGTGCTCCTCGCGGGCCTCGGGTTCGAGAGCGAGCGACGAGAGCACGGCGTCAGCGAGCTTGCGGTAGTGCGCTTGCTCGTCGAGGTCGAGGATGTGCCACGGCGTCGGCGAGCCGTCGTAGTTGCGGCGGCCGTCCGCCTCGAATAGCGCCCGCGCGATCTGCTCCCGGTCGGGTCGCTTCGCGCGCTCGGCTGCGAGCCGCTGGCTCAGGTCCTCGATGATCCCCCAGAGGTCCCGAGGGCTGCGGCCATGTTGGGAGCAGTCCTCCATCGGCCCGTCATTGACGTTGCACCCTCCGTCGCATGGGAGGTCGGGGTGCTTCGCGCGCTCGTCGGCCCTGACCTCAGCGTCGTGCGCGGTCAGCCACCGGTCGAACTGCAACCCCGCGAAGACCACGTCGGCGGGAGTTGGCATCTTCGCGACCGTTCCGTCTTCGTAGTAGGCAGTCGGCCCCTTGGCGTAGTGTCTGCGCACGAACTCAGTGGTCGGCGTGTACTCCTGCTCAGCCATCTTCACCAGCTCCTCTCTCGACCAGGACCACACGGCCCGTCTCCCTGCTCTTGGCCGCCGCCGCGACATGGCGATGGTCTGCCGAGTCGTAGTCGACCCACCACCCCTCGCGCTCTGACGGTCCACACAGGTAGCCGTAATCGTCCTCAGCCAGCAACGACGAGTCCGGCATCTCCGAGTACTCGAACTCGTCTCGCCCGTTCAGCACGTAGCTCATGAGCGCGGAATGTTCGGCCTCAGCTGCGACTTGCTCAGGCAACGGCTCGTAACGCAGCTTTGGGCGAGGACGATCCGGCTCGGTCACCGCATGCTCGTCCGCGACGACGATCGCGCTCAAGGGTCGCTGGAGTGCGCGGGCTACCTTGAAGCCCGTGGCTTGCCCGTACCCCTGCTCAGCCACGACGGGCCTCCTCTCGATCGTCTTCCCGGAGGTCGAGCACCGCGCACGGGCACCCACCATCGCCAGCCCAGAACGGGCACAACTCCTGCTCGCACCTAGCCACGACGCACCGCTTCGAGCTGCTGCAGCACGAGCGCCGCGACCGGCTTCGCACCCCGCATGAGCACCGCCCACTCCGACGGGTTCGCCTCCGGCGTGAACGGCTTCCGCTCGCTCGCCTGCGTCATCCCGACAAGCGCATCCGCGATGACCAGGAGCTCGTCTTTGCTCGCCGGCAACGGCTCCACCCGCACACCAGCCTCGCGAAGCAGCAGCTGCTCACCGACCCCCAGCACACCCGCCGACGACGCCTTCGCGTACACAGTCGCCTGCTTCTCGCTCACCCCCGACGCGAACAACATCGCCGCCATACGCACGCTCTCACCAGTCGGAGCGCCCAACGCCCGAATAGGCGCCAGCACCGCGCGCAACTCAGCCACCTCATCCACGAGCTGCGTGAACTCCCCGAACGTCGGGTTCTTCCACCTCTCCGCACGCGCCTGCATCTCCTCAAGCCGCTCCGGGCTCACCCGCGCCCCCATCAGAGCACCGACCCGAGGTCGAAGCCGCGCGGATAGACGCCCGCGACGTTCGTCGCGAAGTCGATTCCGAACACGCCCGTGCGAGTGGTCGACCCCGGGACGACGAAGGCCAGCCCCACCGGAGGGTCCACCACCCGGCGCTCGGTATCCACTGCGAGCTCCACCCGCCGCCGCGCATCCCCGAAGTAAGACGCCGGCAAGCTCCCCAGGATGCGCTTCTCCAGGCGATCCATGATCCGCTTCGCCTCCTCACGACGCAGCGCGGCGAGGTCCTCCTCCGGCGTCAGGCGCACGAACTCCACGCCAGCGAGGTCCGGAGCCACCTCCGCGACCTCCACGGCCTTGAACGACCGCGAGCGCGAAGTGAAGCGGCGAGCAGGATGCGGGAAGTTCGAGCTGTTCTCGAGCTCCCAGAGCTCCGCCTCCGCGCCCTCGCCAGTGAGGTACCAGCCCGCCTCAGCCGGAAGACCGAACGTGAGCTCCCGTACGAGCTCGAATGTCACACCGGCCTTGGCCAGGTGCACGGCATCGACGGCCTGTTTCCGAGTGTCGGCCTCGGGACGGCGGAGCATCACCGACGTCACCGTGTCACCCGGGAACCCGACCCCCACGCTGTGCTGGATCGACGTCACGACGAACTCGCCGCCTGTCGACAACCGGATCCGTTGCAGGCACTGCATGTCCTGCGGTGTGATCGGCTCTGTAATCTGCTTCGTGATCTTCATGCGCTCTGCTCCTCTAGTTGCTGTGCCCCCACCACGACGGCGGCAGGCTTCCTTCTCGTCTTGCTGACTAGTTCCCCGTGACACCGGCACTCGTCCGGCCTGACCGGCTCACACGCCCCATGCGGCCCCCGCCAGCAGCAGGACCGGCCGCACGCGCCCGGCTTCCCGGCGTGCTCCTGCGGCTCAGGAGCCCACGCGGGCGGCCGCATCACGACTCCGGCCGATTCGCTCGCGACAACAACACCCCGGCATGACAGGCCAGTCCCGGTGGGCACCAGCACGCCAAATCACGGCCCCGCAACGGCTCGAGGTCCAACTCGGGCGTCTTGTCCAGATACGTGCGGAACAGGGCCGTCACCACGGAGTGCGCCTGCTCCGGATACAGGTCGAAGCTCAGAGCCCGCGTCAGGTCCGTGTAACCCTTCGGCGGCACCACTCGGTACAGCTGCGTCGACCCGCCAAACCCGTGCACCACCCTCGACTTACGCAGACGAAACGGGTTCGCGTACCGCGACGGACGGCCCACATACACAGCCCCCTCCGGCATCCGCCACCCCTTCGACCGCTTCCGCTGAATCCGCCGAGGACGACCCACCGCGAGCGCCTGCACCGACTCCACAGCGGACTCGAACGCCTCCGCACGCTCGAACGCCGCGCCGACCACGGCACCGAGCCCGCTCACGAGTCACCGCCCGTCAGCGAACGCCCGAAGCGCAGAGCCAGCGCACGCCGAACAGGTCGCCACCACGGCCCGCGCTCCCGGAGGAACGACCACACCTCGCCCAGCGCCTCGGCGCGGCCCGCAGCGTGCGACGGAGCGACCTCAGCGCGAGCCTCAGCCAACTCCGCCAGCACGGTCGAGAGTTCAGTGGCGTTGGTTACCGCAGCGTCCCGGAAATGGCGGGCTTGCTTCTCCGCGAGCGCCAGCTGAGACTCCCGGACGTAATGCACAAGCTCGCCCATCTCCCGGACCTCGGCCGGAGACAACGGGGTACCGTCCACGTCCGTCGACCGCCACCCCGTCGAAGTGCGCTCGATCAGCTCATGGTCCGGGTCCTCGGTCGTGTAGTAGCCCAGAGCATTGGGAAGCGCCGCGAGCACCCGGTAGAGGTCTTCCCGCTCGAGCAGTGACACCGGGATGGCGCCACCGTGCCCCGGATTGACGAGCACCATCTCGCCCTCACGGCGAGCGACCGTCATCCGCACGCGACCCGGATGCGTGCCAATGACCACGGTCCACCCCAAGAAGAGGTCCCCGACGCCAACGGGCACGAACTCCTCGCCGCTCACCGCCCGGCCTCCGCACGCTTCACACGCGACGACGAGCCGTAAACGATGCTCATAGCCGCCGTCGACACCTTCCCGATCGCGGATCCGAGGTTCCCGGGCGACTTGTTCCCATCCAGAGCCGCCGCGAGCGCGAGCGCCTCCTCCTCTGAGAACGTCACCACCACCGAGCCCTCCGGGGCAGCCGAGGCGCTCTCCACCGGCCCGGTCATTCGCCCGCCTCCTCAGCAGCAGCGCGACCCTCAGCACCCGCACGGATCAACGCGAGCGTCCCAGGCAAGTCCTCCGCCGACACCAACACGGCACGAGACTTCGAACCATCCTGAGGCCCCACGATCTCCCGCGATTCCAGCATCTCCATCAGATGCGACGCCTTCGCGAAGCCCAGCCGGAGCTTGCGCTGCAGCATCGACGTCGACCCAAACTGCGCGTTGATGACGAGCTCGGCCGCCGCGAGCAGCAGATCGAGGTCGCTCCCGATGTCCGCAGCCACCTCGCCCGGACCGTCCTCTTCGTCCACGATCTCCGCGTCGACCACGTCATCAGCCGGAGAGTTCTTCTCCCACTCGTCGAGCAGCACGTCCGCGAGATCCCACAACGATCGCGGCAGCTGGTGATACTGGAAGCGCCCCACCGGCACCTCACCCAACTCCGAGCGCAACAGGTTCCCGCGCGAACCCGCCTCCACGCCCGAACGAGTGAACAGCGTGAGCGAGAACCGACCCTCCGGCAAGTCCTTCACCTCGAACTCGTAACCGCCACCCTCCTCCAACGCCAGCACCACGTGCCGCGTCGGTTCGTCCGTCGGCATGTCCAACGTCGTCTGACCATCCGCGGCGCCCGTACGCTCGGCCACAAGCGCGCTGAGCACATCCCGGACGATCTCCTCGTAGTCCTCCGTGACCGGCTCGAGCTTCGTGAGACGCACCTTCGGCTCCCGCTCGAAGTTCTCGTTCTCCGTCACCTCCGTCGTCACCAACAGACCGATAACCGGGACCACCGTGCCGGCATGCAAGCCAGCCACCAGCGTCCCGATGATCGAATCCAGGCCATTCGCGTCGCCCTTCGGCAGCGTCGATGCGAGCTTCACCATGTCGTCAATCCCTTCGTAGAGCGGCTACGCCGCGAGTGTTGTCGTGCTGATGTCGAAGCCACCCCAGGGCGAGTAGCCCGGGACAGCGCGAGTACCCGGCGACTCCCGGTGCGTGAGCATCGGTGCACCTCCGACCTGGAACTCCTGCGGGTACGCGGCGGCCAGCCACTCGCGCGCCTGCTTGGCCTTGCGCTTGTCCATCGCTCCCGGGCCGACCCCACCGCCATGCGGTCGCATCTCGTCCGGCAGAAGGGGCAGCTCGCGCCACCCGGGCCATGCGTGGTCATGCCACTGCGCGATCACCTCGTCGCCGCTACCGATCGCCTGCCACGAACACGGCTCGCAGATCGCTCGCTGAACGAGCCCACCGACGCACAGACAGCCGGCGTGCCAGCCATGCGAGCACCAACGCAGTTCCGCCGTGAACGCCGCGAGCGCGTGGCCGTTGTCCGTCGCTCCCAACGAGTCGAGGTGGTCGACATTCCACATGCGCGACACCGCACAGGAGTTGAGGTTCCCGTGTTCCTTCACCCACGCCTCCCACGCCGCGAGCAGTTCGTTCGGTGTGAAGTAGTCCAGTGAGAACCCGTCCGGCACCCGACGCCCGGCCATCGCGAGCGCGGGGGCAGACGTGACGGCGTCGAGGAGGTCGTCGAGGTCGAAGAGTGGAGTGTCGAGGAGGCTAGAACGGCGGTTCATCGAAGTCATTCCCTCCTGAGCCGTCGGCCCACGTCTGTGGCTGTTGGTTGCCCGCCGGCGGCGAGCTCGGAGCGCCGAAGCCCCTCGATTGCCCGCCCGAGTTGCCCGACGACTGCGAGCCGCTCGACGTGCGTGTGAGCTGCGCCGTGGCGTACCGGAGCGACGGGCCGATCTCCTCGATTTCCAGCTCGATCGACGTGCGCTTCTCGCCCTCTTTCGTCTCGAATGAGCGCTGCTTGAGGCGCCCCTGAGCGATGACCCTCGAGCCCTTCGACAGCGACGAGGCGACGTGCTCAGCGAACTCCCGCCAGACCGAGGCCCGGAGGAACAACGCGGGGCCGTCCTTCCACTCGTTCGACCGGCGATCGAAGACCTTCGGCGTCGACGCGATCGTGAAGTTCGCCACCGCCAGACCGTTCGACGTGTACCTGAGCTCTGGATCCGCCGTCAGATTCCCGACGACGGTGATGATGGTGTCTCCGGCCACTAGCTGGCCTCCTCTTCTCGAATCACCGCGACAGCGACAGGCGGCACGCCCGTCCACTTCGCGATCTCTGCATCGGTGAACTTGTTCCGGATCATGTGGCGGACATGGACGATCTGAGCCGGGTCGACGAGCACAATCTGCGGAGGCGGCGTACCGGCGCCCAGCACCGTCTTCACGCCCGCCTCGATCACCTCGGCGATCGACAAGCCCCGATCGTGCGCCACGGACGCCAGACGTCCCCAGACACTCTCCGGGAACCTCACCGAGCGGCTAGAAGGGGTCGACGTCTGAGAAGTCGTCGTCGAAGTCATCGGAGCCCCCCTCGAGGTGAGAGTTGTCCTGACCCGCGCGCTGCAGGAGAGTCCACTGGTGGTTGCGAGAACGAGCCGTGCCGCAATGTCTGCAATCCCGTTCCGTCCCCGAGGGATGGCGAGAACAGAACGGCGAAGGTGGGAGCCTCACGCTCTCGCGCTCGTCTCCCTCGAACTCGACCCGCCCCCTCTCTCGCTCTCCTAAGCCACGATTCGCGACACGATTCGCGAAGCCGCTCGCGAATGGAGCCTCCGGGTAAGACGACGGGTTCCGGCGATCCACCGTGCCCAGCAAGTCCGGGGCGATCTGGAACAGCGACCGGCCGTCCTCGTCCGCGTACAGCAGCAGGAACTCGGACTCGTCGAGGTGCAACATCACCTCCTCGAGACGCTCCGCCGACACCGGATCGTCCGGCAACATCTCCCGAACCATCCGACGAGGCAACACCTCGCCGCGGCCGTGATCGTCCGCCCACGCCATCAGCGCCATCGCGAAGAACCGCATCCCCATCGGAACCGCCGTCACGCGCGGATCGCGGAAGAACGACGGCTTCACCGTCCTTTGCCTCCGCATCTGCATATGGCTGCGTTCCCTTCAAAATCAAGTCGATAGCGCGGCCAATCTGACGAGCGGACACGCGAACGCACTCCGACCAGCCATGACCGCGAGGCATGTGCTCCCACGCGTCGAGGTTGTCGACGAACGCGGGCTCGAAGACACGACGGAGCTCTGAGAGCGCCGCACGCTCCCAGACCGCCGGCGTGCGGCGGAAGGCGAAGAGGATGCGAGCGCCGTGCTCCACGAGCTCCGCGAGCCTCGTGCCCGACGGGACCGCCCGGCCCACCTTCAGGACGCCCGACTCCGGCCACCACGCGACGTAGGTCGTCGCGAGTCCGGCGCTCATGCGCGCACCCCTTCGAGCACCCGAGCAGCGAACTCGACGTCAAGCCTGCGGAGGCCGAGCCCGCCCTTGAATGGGATCGGTTCGGTGAGGGGGCGCGGGTTCGCGAGCACGAGGTGGTAGCTGCTCGCCTCGCCCCACGGAGAGCAGGCGCCGTAGTCGGGCCTGACGGGCAGTGGGCTGCTGAGCTTGTGGCAACCGCCGCCGTACTCAGGCCCCACGTGGACGTCGACGAGGTCCACGACGCCGAGGATCGCCCCGTAGATGAACCGCGGGTCGTCCGGGTCGACATCGTCCGCCACTTCCCACAGGTAGGCGTCGTCGACACGGTAGCCCTGGAGCTCGGACTCGATCGCGCGCGACACCTCGGCGTACGCGCCGCCTTCCTCCTCGAAGACCGCGAGGCCGGCGTGGATTGCGACGGGTCCGCGGTAGTCGCCGGCGAGGTTTCGCGACCGGTTCTCGACATCCTTCCCGCCATGCACGATCGCCCACGCCCAGGGCTGACGAACCGTGAGCACACGCACCTCCTGCGCGGTCACGGGGTCACCTCGCCCGAAGCAGCCACACGAGCGCCGGCGATCTCCGACGCGGTGAGGCGCTCGTCGGCGTGCTCCATCCGCACCGTCACCGACTTCGCCGACCACCGCACCACCGGATACCACTCACCCGTCGCCAGCCAGCGCACCTCATCGCACGACCCGAACCGAGCCTTGAGGTCCATGGCGGCCAGCACCTCGCGCTCAGCCTTGGCAGCCGCGTAGGCAGCCTCGCGAGCAGGACGCCGCAGCTTGTGGAGCAGCGACTCCCTGCGGCGCGTGAGCTCCGAATAGCGCGAGATCTTCGCGTCCGTCAGAGCAGCGCCCGAGCGCTTCCCGATCGGCAAGTTCAGCACGCCGTGATCCAGCGGCCCCGCACCGGACGCCGTCAGCCGCTCGAGCTCAGCGTCCACGCTCTCGAGGTCATCCCGGAACATGCGCAGTTGTCCCTCTGTGTAGAGCTCAGCCACGATGCACCTCCTCTTTCGTTCCATCCGCGAGGAGTTCCCACTCCACGCCGTAGTTGTCTTTGAATGTCACGGCCGCCGGGTCATCCCACGACGCGACCGACAGCCCCTGGTCCTGGCCGTCCTTCGAATGCGCCAGCCCGTGGCAGCCCGAGTGATTGCCGCCGAACATGCCGCCCGCTCCACCGCAGAGGTGCAGCAGGTTCTGAATGTCGTGCGTGCCACCGCGGCCCTTGTACTTGCGGTGATGCTTCTCCGTGGCCTCCGCCATGTGGCACGCCTCGCACTTGCCCCGCGAGCGCAGGCGGAGGACCTTCACCGTCTTCGCCGGCACATCACCCGTCGCGCGCTTCGGGGGCTTCGGATACGCGCTCACGCGATGTCCCCGAGGTCCAGCGACTGCGCCAGCGGCTTCGCAAAACGGTGACGGATCAGCGGCAAGTGCTCCTCAGTGAGCTCGATACCGACCGTCTCGAACCCCTCGAGCACCGCCGCCTCGAGCGTTGTCCCCGAACCCGCAAACGGATCAAGCACAATGCCCCCCCTCGGAGTCACCAGGCGGATAAGCCAGCGCATGAGCGCGAGCGGCTTCACCGTGGCGTGCGCGACCCCATCGACAACCGGACGCTCCGATGTTGGGGCCTTCGCCTCGTACTTGAACGTCGGGAAGAACCGAGACGCGCCACCCTCATCGTCGTGTCCGCCACGAGGAACCTCTCGAGCAACCCAGGCATCGTCATTCAGCAGGCCGAACGCCTTGGTGCTCGTGCCGCCCGAGCGAGACACCGAGCGCCCGCTCTGCGCATCCAGCACCGCGGCCTGCGTGTCATCGAGCACAACGTTCGTAGGCCAGCGTCCTTCAACGGTCCCGATGATCTCCCGGCGGTAGTTCCCGCCTGACATAGAGCCGTTGGAGGACATCACCTCGCCGGTTGACTTCTCAACGGAACGAACCTCGTCGCCAACTCTGCAGGCGTCGATGTTGAGAGCTCCCGTCCCGAATGCGATGACGTTCGCCGCGACCGTGCCGGCCAGGGGCTTGCGAGCGACCACGATCGGCTCGAAGGCGGGCTTGAGTGCCGTGCCCCAGCCCTGCCACACCTTCGCCTCCTCCGTGAACGCGACGTCGCGACGCTCGCGAGGACCAGCGACGTTGCCGCCGAGCAGCCCAGCCCGCCACACCTGCGCGGCCGCTGGCTTCTCGTGCTGCCCCGTGACCTCACGCGATCGCCAGTTCTGCGACTCCACCGTGCGATCCGCGACCAGCTGCTCGATCTCCGGAGGCACCTCGGGGAGGTGCGGGCGCAGCATGTCGAAGTACTCAGCCGTCGCAACGTGCGGCTGCTCCTTGTCCGTCACGTAGTGCGAGCCCATGAGGGTGCCAGTGATCTCGTTGACCTGCGCTGCCGTCAGATGCTGGCGGATGAACGCCGTGAAGCGGAGCGCGCGGCCGCGGCGTTCGCGCGTCGCGTCGAGCTTGTCGATCGCGGACGACACGTCCATCGACTTCGGGAAGCCCGACCCGTACAGCCACGCGATGGAGTCGCGCAGCTCGAAGCCGGAATCCTCGATCGCGACAGCCATGCGGTGGAACGTGCGCGAGCCGCCGAACGCCAGCAGGTGCCCGCCCGGCTTGAGTACCCGCAGCGCCTCGCTCCACAGCTCCACGCTGTACGCGATGCCGGACGAGTCCCACCCCTTACCCATGAACCCGAGCTCATACGGCGGATCGGTGACAATCGCGTCGACCGAGGAGTCCGCGAAAGACTTCATGACGACCTCAGACGCCCCGTGATAGAGCGTCACCGGGCCGCTCTCGTAGTAGGGCTTCACGACGCCACCCGCAGCTTCGGAGCCTCGAGGTAGCGGTATTCGAGCTCCACGCCCGCATCGAGCGCAGCCTGGATGCCGGCGCGCATCCCCGCAGACGTGCCCCGGTCGAGGTACACCGCCACCAGCGACGACGCCGGGATCCACGCATGCCCTGCGGCGATCCCCAGGGACCGCTCCTCGGGCACGTCGTCGCGCAGGATGCCGCGCTGTGTGTGCAACAGATGCGACGCGATCGGCGCCTCACCACGCATCAGCGAATCGCGCACTGCTGCACGCGCATAGTCGATGTTCGCCGCCACATCGCCAGCGAACGGTGACTCGATCACCACGAGCCGGGGTGCCTTGGTAGGCAGAAGAGAGTTCATGCTGTCGCCTCCGAGACGAGATGAGTGTCGAGAACCGCGGCGGCGATCGCCTCCGCGAACGTCTCGAACGGAATAGGCCAGTCGTTCGACGGCCGGTAGTGCCAGGGCTTGGGATGGTCAACAGCCGTGCAGAAACGGCACTTATAGACCCGCGGGCGCCTCACGAGCCGCCCCACTTCGGCAACGCGGCCAGCTCGAGCGCATGCTCCGGAGTACGACCGATGACCGCCTCATTCCGCGCCACACGAACCATCCACCGCGACGGGGCGATCTCCACCGGCACACCCAACGGCAACTTCTGCCAATAGATCGACGGAGACCGACGCTCAACCCGGCGCTGACGCAAGATCGCGACAAGCGCGCATGTCAGGAGCACCCCTGCCAGGAAAGCCACGAAAAGCACGAAGCCGTGCAACGGCGAATCGATATACATCACGCCGCCACCCCCACACGAGCCGCGCGCATCTCCAACGCGCGCTGGTCCTCGTAGTCGCGCTTCCACGAAGAGCATCGACCGCAGCCGCATCCCTTCCGATACGCCGTCTGCACGGACATGTCCGGGAACTCGCAAGGGACACCCTCGAGAGCTTCCGCAGCCCGAAAGCGACGGCACGACGAGCACTCAGAGCTCTTCGCCTTCAACGACCCACGCCACTCGAAACCGCACCGCGTGCACGTCTTCCAACCAGCAGACGCCGGACGATAATCACCGCGTCCGCCGCGGACGATGACGCCGCCGACGCTTCCGGAGGTCATGCTGCGACCGCCAGAGCGTCGTGCTCGCCGAGCCACTGCAAGCAGCCGTCCCAGAGACGCCCGTAGCCGCGCGGGGTGAGGCGCGTCGAGACTCGCGTCTGCGGACCGCGCGTCGTCGTGTCGAACGTGTGCGCGTGCGGCTTCACCCAACCCGCCTCGATCGCTCGAGCCGTCGGCTGGTTGTTGCGCACCGAATCGTTGCGAATAATCAGACCCAAGCGAGCGGCCTGGTCGAACACATCCTGATGCCGCACCTTCCGGCCCGGCATGTTCGCCGCGACATGCACCTTCAAGTCATTCGCGAGATCCCCGATCGTGCGCAGACCCTCCGACTGACGGAACGTATCCGCCTGCGCCGCCCTGGGAGCAAGCACAGCAACCTCGGCGCGAGCGGCGCGGGCCTCCTCGACAGCCGCAGACGCCGCCGCGGCCAGCGCCGCGATACCGTCGAGCGAGGCCACGTCGAACGACGGAACCGAATACGACCCCGTCCGGCGGATGCTCGGCAGAACCTCCTCGAACACCCACCGCTCAAACACCTGCGCGCTCGGCAGCCGACTCGACACGATCAGACGAAGCACATCCGCCTCCGACAGCACACGCACACCCTGCACGCCGCCGCCCGTCTGAAGGGGGTGGTAAACCGCCACCCCCTTGCAGTGCTGCTTCACCGAGTTCACCGTGTCAACGAACCCGAGCGCCGCCGCAACATCGCGAGCCATGAACAGCACCACGCCATCGACGATCACCGTGCGCACGCGATACTCGCCGAACTCGAACACCTCGAGCGCGCTCACGCTGCAACCCCCGAGACTCCGCGCCGGTAGTCGACCAAAGCCACAAGGCCAGCCTCGATCTCCGGACGAGTTTGCCCGCCATCGCGGCAAGCAGCCGCGTTGCCGGCATGCCACCGAGCAGCAGCGATGTCGCCCTCAAGCACAGCCGAGGCCGCGCAGAGCATCATGGACTCGAGAACAACGAGTCGCCTCGACGGGCTCACGCCGCACGCTCCTGCGACTGCTCGGCCGCTTCCGCGTCACGGATCGCGAGACGCTCAAGCGCTGCGACGCCGAGCTCGATGAACCGAGCACGCGCCGCCGGACCGGGAGTGCCGAACTTGTTGACGGGTCTAGCGTCGGTCTGCGCGATAGGCTGAGGGCTGATGGATTGAGACATGAACGGTGTCCTTCTTCTGTCCTGGCCTCGCAGTTACAGCTGCGAGGCCTCTTGTTTTGTGGAGGTCAGGCCGCGTGGGACGCGGTTACCTGGAACTGCGGTGGTGTGAATGCCGCAGGCGAGACGCTCAGCGCCTCCGCGACCTTCAGCAGCTCGCTGAACGAGAACTCGCTCTTCGCGGCGAGCTTGCGGTTCAGCGTTGGGTAGGGGATGCCGGTCTCGTCTGAGACGGAGAGCTTCGTGCGCCCCGATTCCTTGATCGCGTCCGACACCGCCGTCGCTGTCCACTCGATGATGTGCTTGTCCATGTGGTCAATCTAATTGCTCACACGATCAAGCGCAAGCGTGAACACTTGCCAATATGGCCCATCTGTTTGCTCAAAATGAGTGCTATGGTGACCACATGGACATGCAGACCCGACGCGAGCGCGCCGAACTCTTCGCCCGTTACATCGGCCTTGAACTCAAAGGCGCGATCGTCAGCCGCGGTCGCACCGCGCAGGACGTTGCCGAGGCCGTGGGGCGATCCTCGGCCGGATTCAACCGGTGGCTCAACGGCAAGCGAGAGCTGCCTATTACCGTCCTGTGCGAGGTTGCCGAGCTCCTGGACATGGACCCGCGCGTCATCGTCGAGCACGCGTACGACCGCGTCGTCGATGAACTGGGCGAGCGTGACGATGAAGAAATGTCGGAGGGTGGCGCTACGGTCACCGAACTCCGAATCCCGGAAGAGTCGAAGCTTCGTGGCGCTGCCCACAAGGGCCAGGAGTTCAACGAAGACGACCACACCGACATCTAGCTCGAGAGGAGCCAGCGTGTACGACCCTCACCAACACGCCCACGAACTCAAGATCCCAGTCGTGCGGCACCCGCTCCGAGCTAGTAACGGCATGTGGCTACCCGACCAGGGCGTCATCCTTCTCAAGCTGCGGATGCGCTCGCTGATGGAGCGCAACGTGCTCGCGCACGAGATCGCGCACGCGGTGCTCGGTCATGGCTTCCAAGAGTGCGGGACCACTGGGGAGGGCAGGCAAGAGCACCGCGCGAACTCCCTCGCCGCAACGTGGCTGGTCGACGACGACCACCTCCGCGACCTCCAACGCACCTACGACGACCCAGGCCGCTGGTGCGCGGAACTCAGCATCACCCCAGCGATCCTCCGCGCCCACCTCGCGGCCTAACGAAGGACACCCCATGACCACCCGCCACCTCAAGGCGGTCCCTCCGGCGACCGCGCAACCACGCGCCGTGCTCTACCTTCGCCAATCCACCCACCGCGAAGAATCCATCAGCCTCGAGCTGCAAGAGACCGCCGCTCGCGCCTACTGCGAAAAGCACGGCTACAAGGTCGTCGCCGTCGAAGCTGACCCCGGAATCTCGGGACGCACATGGAAGCGACCCGCCGTGCAACGCGTCATGGCCATGGTCGAAGGACGCGCAGCAGACGTCATCGTCCTCTGGCGTTGGTCACGCCTTTCCCGCTCACGCCTCGACTGGGCCGTCGCCGCCGACCGCTGCGACGTCGCCGGCGGACGCATCGAGTCTGCCACGGAACCCAACGACCCCACCGCCGCCGGACGCTTCGCGCGCGGTGTCATGACCGAGCTTGCCGCCTTCGAGTCCGAACGCATCGGCGAAGGATGGAAAGAGGCGCACGCACGACGCGTCGATCAAGGCATGCCAGCTCACGGCCTGCAGCGCTTCGGCTACGACTACGACAAAGCAACGGGGTTCACGCCGCACCCCCTCGAAGGCCCGATCCTCGCCGAGACATACCGGCGCTACCTCAGTGGAGAATCCATCTACTCGCTTGCGGATTGGCTCACGGGCAGCGTCGTCAAGACCTCACGCGCCGGCAGCAGCATTTGGAGCTCACGAACCGTGCGCCGCGTCCTCGACTCCGGCTTCGGCGCCGGATACTTCACCGTCCACAACGAGCTCCGCAAGGGAGTCCACGAGCCCCTAATCACCGAGGACGAATGGAAGCGCTACCTCGAGGCGCGGGACTCGCGCCGCGTGCGGCGCAGCGGCGAACGCTCCGCCTACCCACTCTCCGGCCTCATCTACTGCATCTGCGGCTCCCGCATGCACGGCTCAAGGATGGGCGAACACGGCCGCCGATACCGCTGCGCGGACTCCAAAGAGAAACGCACCCACGCAGGCGGCTTCGTCAAAGCCGAACGCGTCGAGCAGGAAGTGCACGACTGGCTCCGCTCCCAGAACGACGAATGGATCCGCGCCGAAGCCGCGGCCAAGATCGAAACTCGCCCAGCCGTCCGCCCCGTGCACGACCCCTCCGCGCGCATCCGCGCCGACCTCGCACGACTCGACCAACGTATGGACACCCTCGTCGAACGACTCGTCGACGGCATCCCGCAAGACGCATTCGCGCGCGCACGAGACCGGATCATCGAGGAACGGGCCGCGCTCGAGCATGAACTCCGAGGCGCCGAAGTGCGAGCCATCCGCGCACCAGTCACCCTGCTACCCGAGCTCGTCGAACGATGGAACGACCTGCCTCCGGCCGAAGCCCGAGAGCTGCTGCGCGCCGTCGTGGAACGCATTACGGTGAAGACCGGACGCCCCGCAGCCATCGTCACCGTCACGCCCAAGACCTAAGAGGGTTTAGGCACCAATGACGATCGTGATCAATACCCACCCGGGAACATCCCCGCGTTCGGAGAGGGCTCGGGTTCGGAGTACGCGCAGGATCTGCATGTTCGGTCCTTTCGGTTGAGGCGTCAGAAGCTCGTGCGGAGCACGAAGACGGCCGGGTAGAGGGCGAAGAGAATGGTCGTCGGCAGAATGAGGAAGATGAGCGGCACGAGCATCTGCACTTCTTTGCGTCCTGCTGATTCGAGGAGGTCGCGTTTGCCGAGTTCTCTCGCGTCGCTCGCCTGAGCGCGCAGGACTTCGACGAGTGGGGCGCCCCGTTCGAGGGCCGAGATCATATGTTCGACACAGCGGTCGAGCGGCAGGTATCTGACGCCTCTCGACATCTCGTGAAGTGCGTCGGCAAGCGAAACGCCCGTGTTCACGTGATGAACAACTCGGGCAAACTCCTTGGCCAGTTCACCCGTGCTCACGGCGGCGACACGTCTGAGGCTGTCGAAGACGCCTTCGCCTGCTGAGAGGCTGAGGGAGAGGAATTCGATCACTGTCGGAAACTCACTGGCGATGCGCCGATGTCGGCGGTGAGCCGCCCGCCCGAGCGCTTGATCACGCGCGAACACGCCGACCGCTCCGAGGAGGAGGGGCAGCAGGATCTGCGCGACGATCGGCATCCCGCGGGTGACGCCGAGCAGCAGCGCGGCCGCCAGTCCGATGCCCGCAGCGATGAGGCCCCAGGTGAATTGTTCGGCTCGGAAGCGCTCGATGCTGATCGGTGAGCCGCTCTGGCGAAGCTGGGCGGTGATGCGGTCGTTGCCGCCGAGGACCTCGCCCAGGAGACTTCTGCCGCGAGATGCGAGCGGGGAAACGAGCGTGCCGAGGATCGGGAGCGGATCGGAGGCCGTTTTCCTGACGTCAGCACGGGCCGCAGCGGAGACGTCGAGGAGGTGGGGCGCGAGGCGCTCAGCGAGACTCGGGCGTGAGAGTCGGGGAACGGCGGCGAGCATCGTCCAGAGTCCGATGCCAAGGCCCAGCCCGCAGAGCACGGCCCAGCCGAGTGTTTCGTTCATGCGAACCACCTGCGGTCGTCCTTGAGCTTCGCGATCCGGAGCATGACGAGGTAGGCCACGACCGTGACGCCAAGGCCGATGAGGATCACGATCGCACCCTCGAGACTGTTGAACGCGATCGCCGCTTCTGGCCGCGTGGCCAGCATGAGCAGGACGATCCAGGGAGCGGCCGAGCCGAGTTTCGCGGCATTGAGGACCCAGGATTGTTTCGCTTCCACTTCGTGCCTGACTGCCTGCTCTTCGCGCAGGTAGCTGCCGAGGCTCTTGAGCACCGTCGGCAACTCGGCACCGCCCACATCCCTCGACATTCGAAGCGTCTCGAGGATCCGGTCGGCGGTCGGGTCCGCGAGTCGCTCCTTGAGGTCGTCAAGAGCAACTCGGAAGCTGCCGGTGAGGCGGTATTGCCTCGTGTACGCGGCGAAGTCTTCACGCAGCACGGCTGGTCCCGCCTCAGCGAGGCCCGCGACCCCTTCGGGGAGGGCAACTCCCGAGCGAACGGATGCGACCAAGTGGTCGATGACGTCCGGCCAGACGAGGCGGTTTCGGTTGCGTCGTTGCGTGGACCGCACGCGCACGATGAGAAAGGGGCTGGCGCATCCGGCGAGGAGCGCGATGAGAGCGACGGCGATGACGCCGGTAAGCGCCAGCCCTACGGCGCTGAGGGTGAGGCCCAACACCACCGCTGCACCCGAGAAGACGGCGACGGGAACGCGCTCGAACCCGGCGCGTCTCAGGTCCGCCCGAAAGTCGGTGATGCGCGAGATGCGGCGGGCAGCGCGCTCGTCGCTCGGCGGCCAGAACCACACGCTCAGGATGATGGAGACGCCGGCTCCCATGACCAGCGCAAGCAGAATCGTCACAGTGACCGCCTGAGAACGCGGGCGGCGTCGAGCCCGTGCGCTTCGAACTTCGCCGCGCGGGGCGGTGGCGAGCCTGTGGATTCGAGTTGTGCTCGTCCGCGCCTGAACAACGTGGCGGCCTCGATGACCTGCCCTGTAACGACTCCCGTGGGCGCGAGGACCTCCCCAACGTGCCGGGATCCGGACGCCGTCATCTCGAGGTGCACCACGAGGTCGATACAGCTCGCGACCGTGGGCACGACAAACGCGCTATCGATGTTCCGGCCGGCGAGCAGCGGCAGGGTGGAGAGCTTGATCAGCGCGTCCCGTGCTGAATTCGCATGGATGCTGCACATCCCGGGCATGCCTGAACTTACAAACGCACCATAGACGTCGAGCCGCGAGGATCGCTCCTCCCGCCTCAGCATGCCCGAGGTGACCAGCCGCACGCGGGCGTAGGCGTTCGGCCCGCAAATCGCAACGTCGCGGCTCTCAGGGCATGAATGTAAATCACCCCTAGTCGAAATCCAGAAATGCACCCGAATTTGCCCGCAAGGGACACCAAGCCCTCAAACCTTTTTCGTCGGTTGCTCTCAAAAAATTCTCTATCCGGCCCATTGTTTCAGCGAATGCAACCGCACTTGTAGAAATGTATAAGTAGGGTTTGGACAACATTCTTTGGAGCCATGAACAATTGACAAGAATGCAATAGTCGATGGTATAATGTGAAGAGGCGGCAAACCTTATTCCGTGGGGGTCTCACCCAATCCAGAGGCTCTCACGGAAATTTCCTAGCCGCATCCCACCCCAGGTTCTTGAAAGGATTTGCCGTCAGTTCTGAGCCGACCTAACAGAAAGCTCAGACATGATTCTCGAATTCTCGAACCTTCCGCACCCATCACACCCTCTTGTTTATTCAATAGATGGGACAATCCATACCCCCCTTGATAGATTCTCACTTGTAAACACTCAGCGTAGAGACCTTACAACGTCTAAATCTATCTCTCTCTGTGGAATCAGAGGTAGATTCTGTGATTCTCCTCGATGCTCTAACTGTTCGCCCTACAAGAGTAAGCAGTTTCTAGCTCGTGTCCTCCACACGTACAAGAAAAGTTCTACTCAGTCCGCCGCATTGCTCACGCTAACTATTGCTAACTCTGCCGTAGGCGAACTAGCCAAAGGTTACGCAGAGCTGACAGGCCTACTGAGTGAGTCCTTTACGAAACGATCTTGGCTCACGGGCAAGGCTGGAATAACTGGTTATGCTCGCGCGATTGAACTCACGTACAACACCGAGATAAATTCTTGGAATCTCCACGCGCATATTCTCATCACTGGCGATGATGCTCAGAAATCCTCAGATAAAATTCTAACTCGCTGGCAGTTCAAAGCAGCAGAGATGAACATCAATGTTCACGCCTCAGCTCAAGACTCAAGAAATATACCGGTCAAGGACATTCCAAAGACTCTGGCCTATATCTTCAAGCAGCACGCGCTGTATGAATCTAGAAATTCCAGCTCACTATCGCCAGGTAATCTCCTTCGTCTCGCAGCTCACGGCGATATGGAATTCGTTGACCTCATACACGAATACGAGACAGCCTCCAAAGGTGTGCACACTCGAACCTCAGGCGGCATTCTGAAGGCCTCAACAGTCGCAGCCCTGAAAGCATCCGCGCCTGACGCGTAGAACCGCGTAGGGCCGCTCACGCGCACCTACGGGACGCCTCAGCACTGCGCTCGAACCCGCCTAAACACAGGCCACGGCCTGCCGCTTCGTAACATTGCGTAACACTCGCTATTGCCACGAACAAAAGCATTTCGTACTTGCCGATGGTATGGAGTAACAAAGCGCAAAACTCGAAACTCTTGGTGGTTCCCATGCCCAACTTATGCAAAGTATGCACCTCGCAACTCCGCGAGAAGATTGATCTAACCCTCCTCGCAGGCGAGACAGTGGCTGCCGTTCAAAGAGCCTTCCCTGAATTCACGGATTCAGCGATTCGCAGGCATTACCGTAACCACGTCACAGCAACTATTGTCACTCATCTGACGAATTCGAGCATTCCAAATGCTGCCGATATCACGCAGCGCCTCATAAAGCTCGCGGATGACGTTGCACTTGTACGAAATAGAGCCGTCGTTCAAAACGATGGCGGTGCGACATTACGTGCAGCAAAAGTCGAATCAGGAATCCTCACCGAGCTAATCGGAACATTGGGAATTGATTCAACAGACCTACAAACCTACCTCGAAGACGCGCAAATATTAGCTCGCTCAGTCTTCAAAGCGACTCGAAATCATCCCGAGTTAGCGGAGCTAATCTCGGCAGAACTTTATGAAGCCGGAGCTATTCAAATGGCATCCGCATTCACAGACTCTAAGGAAATATCATGACCACAAAGAATGAAACAGCAAAAGAATCCCAAGAGGATCAGCAGGAATTCAATTTCACGCCCGAACAGCAGGCAGAGCTAGATTTCTGGCGCGTCCCCGAAAAGCTTTATAAATACTACGGCACCACTTGGCATGGACTTACAGAGCAGGGACTCACCGTCGATAACGTGAAGGCCACACGTACTGTGAACATCACGTTTACAGCAAAAATTCTGGGGCAAACTGTTGATCGTATGGGCTACTCATGGGTGGAAGCCCTCGAATCCCCGGATGCCCAGATCGAAAAGTGGGGCGTACAAAAGCTAGGCGAAGGCCCTGCGCCAAAGGACATGAAAGACTTCATTACAGGTTCAACGTTGTGGGCTATTAAGAAGAAGTCCGCCCTCGACGCCCTGCGTGTTTATCCTGAGGGAACGAAGGAACGCCGCCAGCAGGCAGCCTTGATTCAGGACTATTTTGGCGGACCTGATCCGCGCAACACAAAGGGCGTTACGATTTCATATGATCGTTGGGTTCCAGAGGGCGGTGCATTGTGAGTTCAAACAGACTTCGCTCCGAACGATTTCGCGAAACAATTGCCCATTTCCTTCGACTCCGCGTCATCAAGATTCTTCCGCGTATCCCCCTCGACCGACGTAGCCCTCGCTTGTCCGACGCTGTAGCCCAGGCTTCCCACCTTTTGGCTGGCGAGCATTTCTCGCTGACAGTCTCGACGGGTAGTCCACTCGACGTGTCGGGTCGCCTGCGAGCCGCTGAGGCTCACGCGTCGGAAGATGGGCGCGCCTACCCGGTCGCCATCATCCAACGTCCGCGAAACTCCGTGACGGGCGAACAGTTTGCGGTCATCTCACTGGAAACCCTGGCGCAGCTGATCGCCGTTGTAGAGCACGGGCGCGACGATGACGACTGACGGGCCAGCTCCAACCGAAGGCCAAGACCTGACCTCAGCTTTTCGCGTCTTCCATGGGGGCGCAGAATGGGCATTCAGCACCGGCACGCTTGTGCGACGATTCCGTCGTGATGATGCCGACTGGCTCCTCATCGTTCCTGCACAAGGTGACCCGTACCTCATCGATCCCTGCCAGTGTCTCGTCGCCCTCGACCCAGGATTCAACGCGGCACCATTCAAAGTTTAGTGAACAGAGATTCACTGTAAGACTTCACGTACTCTCACGGCTGGGGGGCGTGCAAGATCGCCGTCGTATACGGCAACTGCCAACAAATTCCTCACCAGGAAAGGCATCAAGTCCCCGTTCAACGTCATTTCGCGGGGCATCAAGTCCTCACTTAGCTTGGTCCCTAAGTGAGGCAAGTTTTCCCAAACGGTTGTCAGTCTCATTTCCTGAAATGACAACCTCCGCGGTGATCCTTTCCTGTTCGGATCAGGCACCGCAGCTGGCAGCGTCTGAGCTTTGGTTCGGCATAGGCCCTGCAACCGCGTGCTCGCGTTAGCATCCTCACCCCCGAGGGCGAGCACGCTCGTGCGACCTGGATCAATAGCGGCACCACCACCGCCAGGCGGCACACGCAAGACCCCTGAACAGCTCCTCATCGGGCGATGCTGTTCAGGGGTTTTGTCATCTCCACCATCAGCACGGCGACACACTTAGTTGCATCTGCAAGCAAAAATCCGGTGTACGAAAACGATCGTATTTCGTTACACATGCGAACCATTCTCAACAGCCTCCAAAGCGGGCTGTCAGCTGTCTCAAAACTCGTGTAGGAAACTTAGCGCAGACACTAGCTTTCGTTACACGAGTTCCGTTACACTCGGAACATGACAGCGACAGCTACAACCACCGCAACCCGTCTCCTGGGCTACGCCCGCGTTTCGACCGGCGACCAGAGCACAGACACGCAGCTCCACGACCTCGCCGCAGCAGGCGTGCCCGCTCGTGACACTTTCGCGGATCATGGCGTCTCAGGTGCCAAGACTTCCCGCCCCGGCCTCGATGCGCTCCTGAGCTACGCCGAGAGCGGCGATGTGATTGTCGTGACGAAACTGGACAGACTTGGCAGATCGACGGCGCACGTCATCACACTTCTGGACCAGCTCGCAGCTCGCGGCGTCTTCGTGCGTGTGCTCGATTCGGGACTCGACAACTCCACGATCACGGGCAAGGCGATGCTCCAAATGCTGAGTGTATTCGCGGATATGGAAAGAGAATTCATCCGTGAGCGCACGCGAGCTGGCCTCGCCACGGCCAAGCGGGAGGGCCGCACAGGCGGACGCCCTCCCAAGGTAGACACGAAACGTGCGGCCCTGATCCAACGCATGCACAACGACGGCACAAGCGTCACCGAGATAGCCTCGACGCTGGGAATCTCCCGGCCAACCGTCTATAGGTACTTGACGCCCGCCGATGCAAAGTAGCTCGCCGTCCAACTCCTCAAGAATTCTGAGATTGAGCGGGCGGGGCGGTCTTGGAAACCCGCCCGCTCGGCAGAAATGTTACCCGGCTTGGCAGTGCGTCCGCGTAGCCGACAACTAATCGGTGGATGCTCGCAGCTCGACGTATTCGGCGCTCCTCGTCAGCCTCGAACGCAGCGTCTGCCAGTTCGGCGGCGTCCATCTCTTCCGAGTTGAGTTGCGGCGATTTCAGGTATTCGACCGAGAGCCGATCTTTCCCCCGCCCCGGCGCGAGTCGCACCACGACATACTCGCGTGCAAGCTCTGTTTGATCTTTCACGCTGAGCGAGTCGAGCTTCGCCCGCACTGCGTCCGCGAGTGTCGCGGCACCGCTCCAATCGACCACCGTCTTACCCGTAGCAGGGTCGCGCTTGTACCACTCTGCTCGTAGGTCCTTCAGCGAACCGTGCCTTCGTGCTGCAAGTTCGTCCCGTTCCGCCTCCAACTTTTCAACACGCTTACCCTGCGCTGCGATTCGGGCCTGAACTTGACTGGCAACAGCTCCCGCAGCGTCGAGCATGTCGAGCAGAGCCTCGACGGTAGCTCGGGCCTCAATAAGTTCGTCCTCGACGGCGAGTTCACGGCCAGTCAGCTCCCCTGCATCGTCTGGCATTGGTGCCTCGCAGATCGCGCGCACAAGTGCACCCATCACGAACGGCTCAGCGAGGCGCATGGGTATCGAACTGTGCACCTTGGACGCAGCAGCCACAGGGTCGCGGCGTTCGTAGCTGGGGCGACATTTCAAGTACGCCTCGCCGTTGCCGTTGCCACTCCTCAACACGAGGCCGCAGGCACACAGAGCCAGGCCCGCCGACAAGTAGCGCTTTGTCGTGCCGCCTTTCAACTTCCTATCTGGGTTAGTCAGTCTCGCGTGAGCACGCCTGAATGTGTCCGCCGAGACGATGGGTTGCCAAGCGCCCTCGATCCGCTTCGTTTCGCCGTTTTCCTCGTATTCGAGCACGCCGACGTTGCGCACGCGTAGCAACAGCGCCTTCAATGTCGTAACGGTATAGGCATTGCCGCCTGGTCGCTTCGGCGGACGCTTCGGATTCTTCCCCTGAGCCAGCGGCGTTCGGATACCACGACGTTCCCAGTCTCGGACAACTGAAGTCAGCGTTTTCCCGGCGACTATGGCGGCGTATGCCTTGCGAAGCTCGGCGGCTTCGGTCTCGTCGAGTGTCACGCGATCGAGTTCGAACCCAAACGGCCTTGGCCCCCAGAGCGGCAACTTGTCTGCGCGACGAGCGGCGAATCGTGCCGCCAGACGCATGCGCTTTAGATCGGACTCGTACGCCGCAAATGCCCCCATCACAGTGCTGTGAAGGGCGTCGCTCGGATTCCTAAGGTCATGCCGCACGCCCGTGGACGAAAAGTGCCACTGGACTCCCGCGTCGCTGCACAACTTCATAAACGCGGCACGCTCGGCGTCGGTACGCGTCAATCGTGTTTGGTCAGCAGCGACTACAACGTCCACCGATCCGGTTTGCACAAGCCGCGTCAGCTCCACGAACTGCGGGCGAGCAACGCCGGGAAGATACGCGGACGCCGTTCCCTCGTCCAGCTCAGCCACGACCTCGTATCGTTCACGTGAGGCGAGGGCACGCGCAGCCTTTAGCTGGTTCTCTGTCTTCGCGGTGCTGGCGTCTCCCTCAGAGATGCGGGCGTACAGGACAGCACGTGTGGCCGTCGTTTTTTGCTCCATGGTCTCAACGCTACTTCAGGCATGCCGCTGTTCAGCGCGATCAGGAGGTCGAGGCTCTCGGCTTCTCGGACTTCGCCGACAACCAGCCAGTCTGGCCGCATGCGAAGGGCCTCTTTGATGAGGCGTCGCAGCGTGATCTCACCCGTGCCCTCGAGGCTCGCCTGCCTGCACTGCAGCGCGACGACGTCGCGCGCGACGAGGTCAAGTTCGAACGTCTCCTCGACGGTGACGATGCGCTCTTCGCTTCGGACCGAGGAGAGCAAGGCGTTGATCATGGTGGTCTTGCCGGTGTGGGTCGCGCCCGAGACGAGAATGTTGCACCCCGCCAGCACCGCAAGCTGCAGGAACTCGGCCGCCTGCGCGGTCAGCGCTTCCCGCTCGACGAGGTGGGAGAGGTCACGGATGCGCCGTGTGAACTTGCGGATGTTCACCGACGGGTAGCGACGAGTCACCTCGGGCACAGCGACGTGCAGCCGTTCGCCGTTGGGCAGGGACGCGTCCACGAACGGGGAAGACAAGTCCACGCGCCGACCGCTCGACTGGAGCATCCGCTCGATCAGATCACGCAGGTCGTTCTCCGGGACAACCGTGGAGGTCAGTTCGGGCACGCCTCCGCGAGCGACGAACACGCGTGAAGGCGCGTTGATCCAGATCTCCTCGATCTCCGGATCGTCGAGATACGGCTGGAGCACTCCGAAGCCGGTGACGCGTGCCAGTACCTCGCGAGTTGTCGATTCCTCGTCGTGCACCAGCGGCAACGACGAGCCCAGCGCCTCCTCGGCATACCCACGCACCTCTTCACGGGCGATGTCCGCAGCTCGCACGCGATCGCCGCCGAGGTCGATGCCCTCCAGCAGGACACGACGACGGATCCGATCGGTGATGGTGCTTACCGCGATGCTCACGCCGTCAGCATGCCGAAAAGCGAAAACTCCCGCAGAAGTTATCCACAGGCCCCGCGAGCCGAAGTTCTGAGGGCTACCGCCGCCGCCCTAGACTGGTCCCCGCACACGGGTTCGCCCGTGTCCGCGGGAGTGGTGAAATTGGCAGACACGCAGGATTTAGGTTCCTGTGCTTTCGAGCGTGCGGGTTCAAGTCCCGCCTTCCGCACTGACCTTACTCGTGAACGGCATGGCCCTGGCGCCTCGCCGCTCCGGCGCATCCACCCCTTGCGACTCGACAGACTGTCTGTTCCTGCTCACCCGACCAACGGGTACGGTTCCAGTATCAGCACTGCGAAGGAGCATCCACGATGACCGAGTTCAACGAAGCCGACCTGCAACAAAAGGCCAAAGACCACCTCTGGATGCACTTCTCGCGCCAGTCCGTCATGGAAGACGGCGCCGGTGTGCCCATCATCGTCAAGGGTGACGGCCACCACATCTGGGACTCGAAGGGCAACAAGTACTTCGACGGCCTTTCCGGCCTCTTCGTCGTCAACGCAGGCCACGGCCGCCAACGCCTCGCCGAGACCGCCGCCAAACAGGCCGCCGAGCTCGCGTTCTTCCCCATCTGGTCGTACGCGCACCCCAACGCCATCGAACTCGCAGACCGCCTTGCCGACTACGCGCCAGGCGACCTCAACCGCGTCTTCTTCTCCACGGGCGGCGGCGAAGCCGTCGAGACGGCCTTCAAGCTCGCCAAGTACTACTGGAAATTGCAGGGGCAGCCCACCAAGCACAAGGTCATCTCGCGCTCAGTCGCGTACCACGGCACCCCGCAGGGCGCCCTCGCCATCACAGGAATCCCCGCGATGAAGGCGATGTTCGAGCCACTCACGCCCGGCGGCTTCCGCGTGCCGAACACGAATTTCTACCGCGCGCCGGAGCACGGCGACAACCTCGTGGAGTTCGGCCAGTGGGCCGCGAACCGCATTGAGGAGATGATCCTCTTCGAAGGCCCCGAGACGGTCGCCGCGGTCTTCCTCGAGCCCGTCCAGAACTCCGGCGGATGCTTCACGCCTCCCCCCGGCTACTTCCAGCGCGTGCGCGAGATCTGCACGAAGTACGACGTGCTGCTCGTCGCCGACGAGGTCATCACGGGCTTCGGCCGCATCGGCGACATGTTCGCATCGACGACGTACGACATCCAGCCAGACATGATCACTTGCGCCAAGGGCATGACAAGCGGCTACTCGCCAATCGGCGCCACCATCGTCAGCGACCGCATCTACGAGCCTTTCAAGCACGGCCAGACGTCGTTCTCGCACGGCTACACGTTCGGTGGCCACCCGGTTTCGGCAGCCGTCGCCCTCGAGAACCTCAACATCTTCGAGGAAGAGCGCCTCACGCAGAACGTCAAGGAGAACTCGCCGCACTTCCGCGCGGCCCTCGAAAAGCTCCTCGACATCCCGATCGTCGGCGACGTTCGCGGCGACGGCTACTTCTTCGGCATCGAACTCGTCAAGGACAAGGACACCCGCGAGACGTTCAACGAAGAGGAGTCGGAGCGCCTGCTGCGCGGCTTCCTCTCGAAGGCGCTCTTCGACGCCGGCCTCTACTGCCGCGCCGACGACCGTGGCGACCCCGTCATCCAGCTCGCACCGCCGCTCACGATCGGCCAGGCCGAGTTCGACGAGATCGAGCAGACACTGCGCGGCGTGCTGACCGAGGCGAGCTCGCTGCTCTAGCGCTCTCACACGAAAGAGATGCCCTTCCGATCAGGGTCACGTCCCGATCAGAGGGGCATCTCTTGGTTCGGGATGGCTTTCACGCTTCCGGATGGGTTGCAAGCCATCTGCAAGCGTGGAAGCCATCTCGAAACGGACCCCGGCGCGCGGGCTCGGGCGCAGAAACGGCCCGCAGACACGGCCGCAGTCTCCGAGGCCGCGGACGCACCGCCTGGCTAGAGGCCGAGGGCCGCGCGCAGCTTCGGCGCGAGCGCGTCGAACGCGCGGCGCCGGTGGCTCGAGGCGTCCTTCTCGGCGTCCGTGAGGTCTGCAGCTGAACCGTCGGCACCCTCCGGTTGGAAGATGGGGTCGTAACCGAAGCCGTGGTCCCCGCTCCGCTGCTCCAGGATGCGCCCGGGCCAGACGCCGAGCACGGCTTCGGCCTGCTCCTCGCCCGTCGATGAGGCCGAGGCCGGCACGACAAGCGCCGCAGCCGCCACGAACTGCGCCGTGCGGTGCGGATGCGCCACGTCGCTCAGCTGCCACAGGAGCAGCTCGAGGTTCTCGTTCGCGTCCTTCGCGGGTCCGGACCAGCGAGCGGAGAAGATGCCGGGCGACCCGCCGAGCGCATCCACCGAGATGCCGGAGTCGTCGGCGAGCGCCGGGAGCCCCGTGTGCTCTGCTGCGGCGCGCGCTTTCAGGAGCGCGTTGGCCTCGAAGCTGAGGCCGGTTTCGCGCGGCTCTGGCCCGTCGTAGGAGACGAGCTCGATGCCGTCGAGCTGGGCGCCGAGGACGCGCCGCAACTCAATGAGCTTGTGCGCATTGTGCGAGGCGAGGACAACCCGGACCGGCTCGCTCATACCTTCAGGGCCTCGTTCTGCAGCTCCGTGAGCGTCGCCGTGCCAGCGAGGGCGATGTCGAGAAGGCGGTCGAGCTCGTCGCGGTCGAAGGGAGCCCCCTCAGCGGTGCCCTGCACCTCGATGAGCTTCCCGTCGCCCGTCGCGACCACGTTCATGTCGGTGCCGGCGCGCACGTCCTCGACGTAGGCGAGGTCGAGCAGCGGGACGCCGTCGACGATGCCAACCGAGATCGCGGCGACAGAGCGCGTGAGCACGTTGGCCTTCGCGGGGACATGCTTGTTGGCCTTCGCCCACTCGATGGACTGCGCGAGCGCGACGTAGGCGCCGGTGATCGCGGCCGTGCGGGTGCCGCCATCTGCCTGCAGCACGTCGCAGTCGATGACGATCGTGTTCTCGCCGAGCGCCGACATGTCGACGGCGGCGCGCAGCGAGCGCCCGACGAGGCGCGAGATCTCGTGCGTGCGCCCGCCGATCTTGCCCTTGACCGACTCGCGGCTGTTGCGGTCGTTCGTGGCACGAGGGAGCATCGCGTACTCGGCCGTGACCCAGCCCTTGCCCTGCCCCTTCAGCCAGCGCGGAACGCCCGGCGTGAACGACGCCGTGCAGAGCACCTTCGTCTTCCCGAACGAGATGAGGGCGGAGCCTTCGGCCTGCTCGCTCCAGCCCTTCTCGATCGTCACGGGGCGGAGCTGGTCGTGGGTGCGGCCGTCTGCGCGTGCTTCGGTCATTGGTCCTCCAAGGGATCGGATGCGTTGCGGGAAATCTGTGGTCGTCGGGGCGAGCGGATACGTCAGGCGCGTCGCATCGACGGCGGCAGGTTGATGGCCTCCGTCATGAGGCGCTCGACGTGGCGCACGTCAGGGCCGAGGAAGCGGCCGGCGAGGTTCACGAAGGCCTCGGTGTTCTCGCCCGTCGCCCGGTACGAGTACTCCGGGGCGCGCCCGCTTGTGTTCAGGAGGCCGTTCGAGGCGAGCACGCGGTACACGTCCTGGGCCGTCTCGACGTCGCTCGAGACGAGGCGGACGCTGGGCCCGAGGACGTAGCCGAGCACGCCCTTGAGGAACGGGTAGTGCGTGCATCCGAGCACAACCGTGTCGACGCCAGCCGCCTTGATGGGCTCGAGGTACTCCTCGGCGTAGCGCACGAGCTCCGGGCTTGTCGTATCTCCGCGCTCGACGAACTCGACGAACATGGGGCAGGCCTGCGAGAAGATCTCGAGGTGCGGGGCCGCCGCGAAGGCGTCGTCGTATGCGCGGGACGACACGGTCGCCTCCGTGCCGAGCACGCCGATGCGGTTGTTGTGCGTCGCGCTCACGGCCGCACGCACGGCCGGTGCAATGACCTCGACGACGGGCACGTCGTACCGCTCGCGCGCATCCCTCAGCACCGCCGCCGACGCTGTGTTGCAGGCGATCACGAGCATCTTCACGTCCTGCTCGACCAGCTCGTCCAGAATCGCGAGGGAGAGGCGCCTGACGTCGGCGATCGGCTTGGGGCCGTACGGCGTGTGCTCGGTGTCCCCGACGTAGAGGAGCGACTCCCCCGGCAGTTGCGCCCGGATCTCCCTCGCGACCGTCAGCCCGCCGACACCAGAGTCAAATACGCCGATCGGTGCCTCGCTCATGAGTGCCGAGTCTACTCCCAGGCGCCTGCCGAAAGTGGATGCGCACGCCGACAGCCCTTGCGCGCCCTGCGGTGGGGCCTAGGCTAAGGCGGTGACTTTCGAACGCCCGTCAACCGGCTTCCTCACCGACCAGTACGAGTTCACGATGATCGATGCCGCGATTCATGCGGGCACGGCCAATCGTGACAGCGTCTTCGAGCTCTTCGGCAGGCGACTGCCGAGCGGACGACGCTACGGGGTCGTGGCTGGGGTGGGACGCGCGCTCGAACTGCTGCGGGACTTCCGGTTCGGCGACGCCGAGATCGAGCACCTGCGGGAGCACTCCATCGTCTCCGCCGAGACTCTCGACTGGCTCGCGAACTACCGCTTCTCCGGCACGATCCGCGGCTACCGCGAGGGTGAGATCTACTTCCCCGGCTCCCCCATCCTGGAGGTTCGGTCGAGCTTCGCCGAAGGCGTCATCCTCGAGACGCTGCTCCTGAGCATCTACAACTACGACTGCGCCGTCGCCTCGGCGGCAGCCCGCATGGTCTCGGTCGCCCGCGGGCGCCCACTCGCGGAGATGGGCTCACGCCGCACTGGCGAGCGCTCAGCCGTCGCCGCAGCACGCGCCGCCTACATCGCCGGCTTCAAGGCCACCAGCAACCTCGAGGCAGGCCGCAGCTGGGGCGTCCCGACGATGGGCACCGCCGCGCACTCGTTCACGCTCCTCCACGACTCCGAGCGCGAAGCGTTCGCCTCGCAGGTCGCAACGCTCGGCGCGGGAACGACCCTGCTCGTCGACACGTACGACGTCCGAGAAGGCGTTCGGCTCGCGGTTGAGGTGGCAGGCAAAGAGCTCGGCGGCGTCCGCCTCGACTCGGGCGACCTGCCCACGCTTGTCGCAGAAGTCCGCGCCCAGCTCGACGAGCTCGGCAACACCGACACCAACATCACCGTCACCAACGACCTCGACGAGTTCGCCATCGCAGGCCTCGGGGCAAGCCCCGTCGACTCCTTCGGCGTGGGCACGAGCGTCGTGACAGGCTCCGGTGCCGTCGCATCCGGGATGGTCTACAAGCTCGTCGCCCGTCGCAGCGAGGACGGCGAGTGGGTCTCCGTCGCCAAGCGCTCCGCAGGCAAGGCGAGCGTCGGCGGCGAGAAGTTCCCAGTGCGTCGCCGCGACGAGCACGGCGTCGCCGAGGCCGAGGTCGTCGGCATCGGAGCTCACCCAGTCTCCGACAAGAGCGACCGCTCGCTGCTTGTCGACCTCGTCGTCGACGGCGTCATCAACGAGGAGTTCACGGGCGAAGCCGGCGTGCAGCGCGCCCGCGAGCACCACCGCACCGCTATCGACGAGCTGCCGATCAGCGCACTCCGCCTGCACGCAGGTGAAGCCGCGCTCCCGACGGTCTTCGTCGAGAAGGACGGCCGCGAGACCGTCTGGGTCTGAAGTCGGCGGCTCCGCGCGAGACGGCGCTGACAACACGAAACGGCCGCGAACCCTCAGGGGTTCGCGGCCGTCGTTCGTCCGGGGACAGGGCCCGGACGCGAAGAGTTTGAGGGAGCCTCAGCCCTTCATCTTGTCGTACACGGCCTTGCAGTTCGGGCAAACCGGGAAGCGGTCGGGGTTGCTGTTCGGCAGCCACTTCTTGCCGCACAGCGCGCGCACGGGCTTTCCCGTCACGGCCGACTCCAGGATCTTCTCCTTGCGCACGTAGTGCGAGAACTTGTCGTGATCCCCGGGGTCTTCGGTCTGCTCCTCGTTGAGGAGCTTCTCGAGCTCGCGGTCGAGGATCGCCGTACCGCCGCCGATCTCGTCTGGCCCGCCTGGGCCCGTTGGGGTGCTGGAGAACGTCATGCCGAACATCTTAGAGCGCAAACCACAGGCGCCACCGGATGCTCGACCCGGTGGCGCCTGTGTGTGAGAATCTCGCGCGTGCTAGGCGCTCTGCGCGAACGCCATGATCTCGCTCGAACGGCGCTCGAACTGGCGAGCTCCGGCCGACAGGCCAACAACCAGCACGATGAGGCCGACGATGATTCCCCAGCCCAGGGCCACGAAGTTCCACCAGGACGCGCCGCCGTTGAACGCGACGAGGCCCGCGTAGACGGCGGGACCCATCAGCAGGATCGCGATGAAGCCCGTCGTGGGGTGCCAGAAGACGCCGGATCCCCAGGAGCGAACCGGCTGGCTGAACGGCGAATCGCCAGGACGCGCCACCGGGTACGGGTGCAGCACGCTGCCGATGCTCGAGAAGCCGGTGGCCGAGAAGAGCAGGCCAAGCGAGAGGCCGGTCAGCGCCAGGATCGTGCCCCAGTCGCCGACGATCAGCCACGTGACGACCGCCCCGAGGAGCACAACAACTGTCCCGAAGACGAGCGTCGGCAGGGCGCGACCGAAGCGGTCTGCCAGACCGGACATGCCGCTGGTCACGTGCATCCAGACAGCGGAACCGTCGAACGCGAGGTCGTTGTGGAGCGTCCAGCCGATGAAGAACGCAAGCAACGGCAGCGGCAGGAGCGCCAGGTGCCTCGGTTCGACGCCCACAACGGCCAGCGGGATGAGTGCCAGCAGAGGGATGAGGATGATCGACACGTTGACGACGACGTAGCGCGGGTCGCGCATCCAGTACGTGACCGTCCGGGCCGCGACGACAAGCGCCGGTGACCGGCCGAACGTGCCGAAGCCGCCGAGGTCGACGAGCTCGGTCTCGTCGCCGCCGAGTGCCGCCGATGCGACGCGTCCCGCGACAACCTGCCAGAGCACAAGCAAGACGGCGAGGGTCGCCGCGCCGATGCCGAGCTGAGTGAACGCGAGCTGGAAGTCTCCCCCGGTTGCGCTGGCCGCCGCCGCCCACGGTGCGGCGATGGGAGAGAGCGAGAGCACCTCAAGCACGGTGCTGACCGCCTCATGCTCGCCCAGCTGCCAGTCGACGGCAGTCGCGACGAACACAAGCGGGGACGCGAGCAAGAGCAAGACCAAGACCAGTGCGGCCCTGGCATCGCTCACGAGACGCCTGGCCCTGAGGTCTTCGCCCACGAGTCCAGCGAGCCGGGAGAGCACGACGAGTGTGGCGAGGATCAGCGCCGCCCCGATGACGCCCACGAGCAACCCAGACCCATCGCCGGCCCACAAGAGAAGCCCAACCAGGAGGATGAGCGTGAGCGCAAACGAAGGCACGCTGACAAGCGCCGTGCTGAGCGCAAGCCACGCGGAGCGGCGGGGCGAGAAGCCCATGACGGCCAGCGACCGCGGGTCGATGGCGGCGATCGGCGTCACGAAGACGCTGACGAGTCCGGTGGTGATCGTCGCCAGCGAGCCGACGATGATCGCGCCCTCGCGCTTCGCTTCGATGTCCGAGTCGAGCATCGACACGACGGCGAGCACCGCGAAGACCGCGATGAGGATCGAGAACAGCAGAGTGCCGATCCACGCTCCCCGATGCTGCGAGTCGCGTCGCGCGCCGTTGCGGATCGACTGCAGCTTCAGTTGAAGGAGATGTCCAGCCAATCCAGCCCCTCCATCTGTGGCGTGCCGCGTACGAGGTCGCGGAAGCGTTCTTCGAGCGTGATGTTGCCGCGCACATCGCTGACGGTGCCTGAGGCGAGCAGCTCGCCACGCACGATCACGGCGACGTGGTCGCAGACGCGCTGCACGAGGTCCATGCTGTGACTCGAGAGCAACACGGTCCCCCCGCGCTGCACGTACTCGAGGAGGATGTCGATGAGCTGACCGGCCGACACCGGGTCGATCGTGTCGAACGGCTCGTCGAGCACCAGCAGCTCAGGCGAATGGATGAGGGCGGCAGCAAGCGAGATCTTCTTCGTCATACCCGCCGAGTAGTCGACAACCAGTCGGTTCGCGGCGGACTCGAGCTCGAAGGCGTGAACCAGCGACTCGGTGCGCGAGCGCGAGTCGGCCGGCGAGAGCCCCCGAAGGAGCCCCGAGTAGTAGAGGAGCTGTCCGCCGGTGAGCTGGTCGAAGAGTCGCAGGCGGTCGGGAAGGATGCCAATGTGCGGATGTGCCGCCTTGGGGTTCTTCCAGACATCGAGGCCAAGCACCTCAACGGTCCCGCTGGTCGGCTTGAGCAGCCCGGTCGCCATCGAGAGCGTCGTCGTCTTGCCAGCGCCGTTCGGCCCGACGATGCCGGTGAACGAGCCGCGGCGCACCTCGAACGTGACGTCGTTGACCGCGACATCGGCACCGAATCGTTTCGTGAGCCCCGAGACCGACAGCACAGTGTCACCGAGCTCGCGATCGGGCGCCTCCGTCACACGGGTGACGGGGGTCATCGTCGAGAGACCCTCGGCGGTCGCGGCTCCAAGCACCGGGTTCCGGACGGCCGCGGGGAGGCTAGCCTCCTGCGCCGCTACCTCCTCCTCCGCAAGCGAGGAGACGGTCACGGTGTCGTCGACGACAATCGCCTCGACCATGATCGGCTGGGGTCGACTCGCGTCGCCCTCCGGTACGTCAGGGCTGGCAGCACTCTCGTTTACATCGTCGGCTGCGCCATCGCCGACGTCTGAGCTCTTCGAAGACATCACTCAACCGTACCAACGATCCGGCGTGCCGCGCCGTCCCGCTGGCTCCAAGCTCTCCCCAGGCGTGTCCTCATACACTGCTCGCGTCGCCCACTGCAAGACCGAGGGCGGTGCCAACACGAGGAGGTCCAGTGTCCGATTCCAGCACGCAGCGCTACGACGAGGCAGCAGACGCGACGACCTACGCCCCCCTGCCCCCGCGCGACGAGCAGCACAACGCAGCGGCAGGAGAGCAGGACAAGATCTGGCTCGACCGCCTCATGGCGATCCAGCGCCCGATCGTGGTGCGACAGATTCGCATCCTCCGAGGCAAGTACCCTGACGCCACCCCGAGCGAGCTCATCAAGAAGATCGAGCAGCAATACCTCAACGCGACCACCGTGAGCGGCGGAGCCGCCGGTGCAGCCGCGATGGTTCCAGGAGTTGGAACCGCGGCTTCACTTGCCGTCACGGGCGTCGAAACCGCCGGATTCCTCGAGATGACCTCACTCTTCGGGCAGGCCGTCGCTGAAATCCACGGCCTCCCCATCTCCGACCCCGTGCGCGCACGCACGCTCATCCAGTCGCTTATGCTCGGCAAGGCAAGCAAGAACCTCATCCAGCAGTTCGCGGGCCAGGCCTTCGGAAAAGGCCCGACGAAGCAGGTCTTCTGGGGCGAAATGGTGACCAAGAGCCTCCCGCGCGCCCTCGTCGGCGAGCTGTCCGGGCGCATCCAGTCGATGTTCCTGAAGCGGTTCGTCGTCCGCCAATCGGCGAGCACCGTCGGGCGCCTGGTGCCGTTCGGCATCGGCGCCGTCATCGGCGGGGCAGGCAACCGGATGCTCAGCCACGAAGTCGTACGCACCTCCCGCGAGGCGTTCGGCGTCGCGCCGGCGAGCTTCCCCATCGAGCTGCACCCGCAGTTCGCTGCCCAAAAGAGCGACGGCGAAGACGAGCACAAGGCACTCACGCGGGGGCCTTTCTCATTCTTCCGCGTCCCCCTGGCCCTCACCCGCGGGAAAGACAAGAAACACGACACCTCCGACTAGGTCCCCTACTTCCGCGTCCCCCTGGCCCTCACCCGCGGGAAAGACAAGAAACAGGACACCTCCGACTAGGTCCCCTACTTCCGCGTCCCCCTGGCCCTCACCCGCGGGAAAGACAAGAAACAGGACACCTCCGAGTAGGTCCCCTACTTCCGCGTCCCCCTGGCCCTCACCCGCGGGAAAGACAAGGAGACCGGCGAGGGAGCCTAGGCCGCCGCGTCGAGGGAGACCTCGACCTCGATGACCTCACCCTGGCGGACCACCGTGAGCGTGGCATCCTCCCCCGCCTCGTAGACACGCACGTGGGCGATGAGGTCGTTGGCGTTCGAAACCGGAATAGTCCCGATGTAGGTCACGATATCGCCGCGGCGCAAGCCCGCGAGGGAAGCAGCACCGTTCTCGACGACGCTGTCGACGTAGGCGCCGACGATGCTCTGACCGCTTGTCGCGACCGTCGCGGCGTTGCGGACCGTCGCGCCGAGCGCGCCATGCGTCGGCGTCTGCCCTTCTGCGAGCTGCGCCGCGATCTGCACGGCGTAGTTGGCCGGGAGCGCGAAACCGAGACCGATACTTCCGCTCGAAGCCGCCTGCCCCTGACCGCCGGCCTTCGTGCCGGCGATAGCGACGTTGATGCCGATGACCTCGCCCTTCGCGTTGAGCATCGCGCCGCCAGAGTTGCCCGGATTGATGGCCGCATCGGTCTGGATGACCGGCAGCTGGACGATGCTCTTTCCTGGATCCGTTGTCGAGCTGAGCGGCGAGTCTGTCGCAGCGTTCTCGTCGACTGTCGGCGGCACGGCGGCCGACGCGATCTCGATACTGCGGTTCACCGCGGAGACCACGCCGGTCGTCGCAGTGCCCGCGAGCCCGAGCGGCGCGCCGAGGATGATGGTCGACTGCCCGACGATCAGCTGGTCGGAGTCGGCGAAGGTGGCCGGCTGCAGATCGCTTGCGTTCGTCAGCCTGAGCACGGCCACGTCGGCGAGCACGTCGAGCCCCACTCGCCTCGTGGTGAAGACCCGCCCGTCGCTCGTCGTCGCCGTGATCTGCGCATCCGAGACCGTGCCGTCGAGTGTCACGACGTGCGCGTTGGTGATGACGAGGCCGTCTCCCGAGTAGACGACCGCCGAGCCAGTCTCGGTGCGGGTCGGCGTGGAGACGGTGAGCGTGACAACGCTCGGCGCCGCCGCGGCGATGGCCGCGCTCGCCTCGCCTGGAAGCGGAGTCGTGGGCTCGCTCGGCGAGCCGAGCGGCTGCGTCAGGCGCTCGGCGTCGTGGTTCGGCTGCCCGATCACGTTGGCGGTGATGAACGCACCGCTCAGTCCGCCGATGACGGCTGCGACGACGGCGACGCCCGCAACAAGAAGAAGACCTGTTCGTCGAGTGACCACCGGTGCATCGTCGTGGATGGAGTGCAGGTGCGCTCCTGCGCGATGGCGGCCGTGCTCCTCCACCGACGCATCGTTCACAGGCGCCTGTGCGCTGTTCGCGTCGGCGCCCTCAGCGGGTGGTGAGTCGAGCATGTGGATCCTGACGTTCGCTCGATGCGTCAAGGCGCATCCGTGGCCTCAGTCTAGGGAGCGGACGGAGTGAACGCTCTGGTTTCGTCGGCACGTCGCGGTTCGAGATTCGATCGTGACTCGCCCGGTGACAGACTGGATGCATGCGCAGAGACGGACCGTGGCTTCGGGCAGCCCAAGGGGCTGGCCTCCTCTCCCCGAGCGGCGAGCTGCAGGGCACGGTGTTCGGCGAGATGAGTGAGCTCGCACGCACGACCGGTGCCGTGAACCTCGGCCAGGGATTCCCCGACTACTCGGGTCCGCGGGAACTGCTCGACGAGGCGATCGAGGCCATCTCCCGGGGCGAGAACCAGTATCCACCGCCCAGGGGCACTGCCGACCTTCGCTTGGCGATCGCCGAGCACCAGCTTCGTTTCCGCGGCGTCACGCTTGATCCCGACCGCGAGGTGCTGGTGACCGTAGGGGCCACGGAAGCGCTGGCCGCCACCGTGCTCGGCCTCGTCGAACCTGGTGAGGACATCGTCGTCTTTGAGCCCCACTACGACGCGTACGGTGCCCTCGCCCACCTCGCGGATGCGCGACTCGTGACGGTTCCGCTCCGGTGGCCGGCGTTCAGGCCCGACCACGATGAGCTCAGGCGCGCTGTCACCGACCGGACCAGACTCATCATCGTCAATACTCCGCACAACCCGACGGGCGCGGTCCTCCCCCGCGAGACGCTGGAGCTTGTTGTCGAACTCGCGGCCCGCCACGGCGCGATCATCGTCACCGACGAGGTCTACGAACACCTCGCCTTCGACGGCGAGCACATCGCTCTCGCGAGCCTGCCCGGTGCCGCCTCGCGCACGCTCAGCATCGGCTCCGGAGGCAAGACCTTCAGCGTGACCGGCTGGAAAGTGGGCTGGGTGACGGGTCCAGCTACCCTCATCGAGGCGGTCCTCGCCGTCAAGCAGTACCTGAGCTACGTCGGCAGCGGCCCGTTCCAACCGGCCGTCGCCGTCGGCCTTAGACTGCCCGAAGCCCGATTCGAAGAGGAACGCGACCGGCTGCGGGCCAAGCGGGACCTCCTGGTCACAGCCCTGCGCAGTCGCGGGCTCGAAACTGCCACGCCATCTGCCGGCTACTTCGCGATCGCGGACGCCGCGAGCATCGGCTACACGGACGCAACCGAGCTCTGTCGGCGCCTCCCGGGTGAGATCGGAGTCGTCGGCATCCCGGTCGCGGCTCTCTGCACACCTGAGCGCCAGGGCGACTACCGGTCCCTGGTGCGATTCGCCTTCTGCAAGAGCGACGCGGTGCTCGAGGAGGGCATGCGCAGACTCGACAGGCTCGGAGAACTGAGCCGGTAGCGACTCAGGAGTTCGGCACCACCCGGTAGCGCCGCAGCTCAAGCGCTGGGTTCTGCTCCCTCACGGCTTCGAGCACATCGAGCGAGACCCAGCCGAGGGAGACACCGGCGTCGATGCCGCCGCCCGCGAGCGTCGCGCCCCGCGGGTCGATGACCGTGCTGTGGCCCACGCCGACCGGTGCTGGGTGGTCTGCGGCCGCGAAGTAGACCGTGTTCTCGATGGCTCTTGCCTCGAGCAGGGTCGTCCAGTGATGCTCCTTGAGCGGGCCGCGCACCCATTCGGCCGGGATGGCGATGAGCTGGGCCCCAGCATCCACGAGCCTCCTCGACACCTCTGGGAAGCGCAGGTCGTAGCAGGTCTGCAGGCCCACGCGCACGCCCCCGACGACAAACGTCTGCGGCGCGGAGGTGTCGCCGGCGACAACCCAGTCGCTCTCCTTGGCGCCAAACGCGTCGTAGAGGTGCACCTTGCGGTACTCGGCCACGACCTCGCCGCTGGCGTCGACCGCCACGAGCGTGTTCGCGAAGCGCTCAGGGTCGGCCGACGTCGCGACGAGCCCAGCGACGATGGCCACGCCGTACTCACGCGCGAGCGAGCGCATGAGGGAGACGAATGAGCCATCGAGGCCCTGCGCGTTGCGCACGAGCTCAGGGCCGAGGTCCGGCAGGAAGAAGCTCGCGTACTCGGGAACGACGACGAGCTTGGCCCCTCGTCCCGCCGCGACAGCGACGTTCTCACGGAGGAGTCGCTCGTTTTCAGCTAGGTCCGCGCCCGGCGCGTACTGCGCCACGGCAACCGCGAGCTGAGGGCGCTTCTTCGCACCGTCGACAGTGCCGGCAGTCGCTTCGAGGGGGGCTGGCGCATCGATTGGCATGACGCGAGCCTACGGTGAGCGGGGTGGCGACGGGAACTCTTCACCAAGGTGTCATTCGCGACGCACCGGCCTCAGCTTGTCTGGGCGCACCGTCACGAGTACCTTCATTCTGCGAGCGGTGCGCTCGCAGTCACGAGGAGTCGCCCAATGCCTACTTACGCCGTGCTCTTGAAATACGAGGTCGTCTCGGCGCTCGTCATCGAAGCCGAATCCGAAGACGAAGCGGCGAAGATCGCCAACGAGTACGAGTCTGAGGCACACGACGCCGTCGAGGACACCGACGACGTCCGCGTCTCCTCACGCCTGTGGGGCGACGGCACCCTCGAGGTGCAGACCGCCGCAGACGACGAAGCCGCCGAGGATCTCCTCGACGAGTGGATCGACGAGATCGAGAGCGAACTCGAAGACGGCGACGACGAAGACGAAGATCTCGACGAGGTCGAGACCGAGCTCGACCCTGAGGGTGACGACGAGGTCGACGACTTCGATATCACCTCGGACGACGAAGACTCCGCAGCTAAGAAGGCCTAGCCTCAACTGCACGAACAAGGGGCCGGATGCATCGCATCCGGCCCCTCGGGTGTACCCGGCAGGCGCGCGCTAAACGCGGGCGATCGCGGAGATATCCTCCTCGAACTCACGCTCGACCTCGGAGGAGACCGTGGTGCGCGTGGAGGCGACGGAGGCGAGGAAGTCGTCGGTCGTCGGCCCGAGTGGGACGACGTCTCCCGAATTGCGCGCCGCGACCGCCCGCTCGAGGGCGACCTGCGAGGCACGGCGCGCGGCGAATTCGATGTCGGCGGGAGAGTATCCGCTCGTCTGCTCAACCAGCGCGGAAACGTCGACCGAGTCGCTCACTGACTCGGGCACGTAGCGCTCCCAGATGGCTCGGCGCGCGGCGGTGTCCGGTAGCCCGATGGGGATGACGTAGTCGAAGCGGCCGTGGCGCAAGAACGCCTGGTCGAGCGCGCGGATGAAGTTCGTCGCGCAGATGAGGAGCCTGCCTGGCTTCTCCCGGAACGCGGGGATGATCTTCAAGAGCTCGTTCGTGACACCCTGCGTGGGCGACGGGGGCTCCCCACCCCTGTGCGAGGCGATCTCTTCGACCTCGTCGATGAACACGACCGCGTGCTCAAGCGACTCGACCTGCTCGAAGGTCTCACGAAGCTCACCGGCAAGCCCACGCGGCGACGCCGAGAGGCGCGACGGGAAGACCTCGACAAACGGCCAGCCGAGGCGGGAGGCGATCCCCTTCGCGAAGGTCGTCTTGCCCGTGCCTGGAGGGCCGAAGAGCACGATCGCGCGTGGCGGCACGACGCCGTACTCCTCCGCGAGGTCTGGGTCGCTGAGCGGCAGCACGAGGCGCCGCTCGAGCACGTCCTTCTCGTGCTGCATGCCGCCGATCGCGTCCCAGCGGTCGGAGGGCAGGATACGTCCGCCGAGCTCCCGGAGCGCGACCATCTCCTGCTGCTTGACGCGGATCTCCCGCTCGAAGTAGCGCAGGTGCCGCTTGTCGGCGAAGCCGGCCTTCGTGAGGGCGCCGACCTGCGTCTGCTCGTCTGGCACAAGGATCGTGAGCTTCTGCAGGCCGTGTTGGGCCATGCGCTGCTCGAGGGAGGCGAGCAGCGCCCCGCCGATCCCGCGCCTGCGCCACTCGTCGTCGGTCGCGAAGAACACGATCCAGCCTTGGTCGTGAGCCGCTCGAGCCACAGCGACGCCGACGATCTTCTCCCCCGCGACGGCGACGACGGCGGTGTCCTTGCGCGTCGACGCGATGACTTCGCTGAGTCCGTACACGGGCTCGGTGCCTGAGCCGCGGTGCTGCTCCCAGAGGCGGAGCAGAGCATCCATGTCCGTCGGCTGGAAATCTCGAATGCGCCAGGTGCTCATCGTCGTGCCTCCATTCGTACTCCCGCGAGCGCGGCGAGCGCGCGGCGGTTGGCTTCTGGTGCGCCGATGGTGATGCGGATGCCTTCGCCGGGGAACGCCCGTGCAAGCACGCCGGCCTCGGTGAGCGCCGCGTCGACGCGCTGGGTGTCGTCGCCGAGCCGGAGCCAGACGAAATTGGCCTGGGAGTCTTTGACGTCCCAGCCTTGCGCTCGGAGTTCTTCCGTGACACGGGCGCGTTCGCTGACGATGTCGTCGATTCGGGTGGCGAGCTCGGCTTCGGCGTCGAGTGAGGCGACGGCGGCGGTCTGGGCGAGGGCGGAGACGGCGAAGGGGACGGCGACCTTGCGGAGGTTCGCGGCGACGTCTGCCTGGGCGACGGCGTAGCCGATGCGCAGGCCTGCGAGGCCGTAGGCCTTGGAGAAGGTGTGCAGGACGGCGACGTTGGGGAACTCGCGGTACAGGTCGATGCCGATGGCGGTCTCTGCGTCTCTGTTGAAGTGCTCGTAGGCCTCGTCGATGACCACGAGCACGTCGCCTGGGACGCGGCCCAGGAACGCGCGGACCTCGGCGTGGGTGAGGGTCGCGCCTGTTGGGTTGTTGGGGTTGCAGACGAAGATTATGGCGGTTCGGTCGGTGATGGCGTCGGCCATTGCGTCGAGGTCGTGGCGTTCGTCGGCGGTGAGGGGCACCTGCACGGGGGTTGCGCCTGCTCCGATCGCGATGATCGGGTACGCCTCGAAGCTGCGCCAGGCGAACATGACCTCGTCGCCGTCCCCGGCGCTCGCCTGCACGAGCTGCGTCGCGACTTCCACGGAGCCGGCGCCGAAGACGATGTTCTCCGGTTCGACGCCCTGCAGTTTCGCGATGCGCGCGGTGAGCTCTGGGGCGGCCATCGACGGGTAGAGGTGGATGCGCTCGAGCTCGCCTGCGACCGCCTCGCGCACGGAGGCGAGGGGCGGGAAGGGGTTCTCGTTGGAGGAGAGCTTCACGACGTCGCTGGTGCTGGGCATGGCGCCCTGCTTGTACGCGGGGATGCGCTCGAGGGCGCTGCGATGCTTGACCATGCTCCGAGCGTACAGAGAATCCGAAGCTTGGAGAGCGCGTCGTGGTCCCATGCGTCGTAGCGTTGAGGCATGTGCGGTCGCTACGTCACCCCAGCAGTTGAGCACGTCGAGGCGCTCTTCGATATCGAGGCGCTCGGCGCCGACCTGCCTGAGCCTTCCTACAACACGCCGCCGACGGACCCGGTGCCGGTTGTCGTGGAGCCAGAGCCGAAGGGCGGAGGGGATGCGGTGCGCCGCGTCGAGCGCGCGAGGTGGGGCCTGCTCCCGTCGTTCGCGAAGGATCCGAGCTTCTCCTCGAAGGCGTTCAACGCGCGCATCGAGACGGTGCTGGAGAAGCCGACGTTCCGGGGGCCGGTGAAGCAGCGCCGCGCGATCGTGCCTGCTGTCGGGTACTACGAGTGGCGCAAGACTGCGGATGGCACGAAGGCGGGTTCGAAGACGCCGTACTTCATCCACCCGGAGCGGGAGGATGACCTCATCGCGTTTGCGGGCCTGTACTCGTGGTGGGCTGACCCGACGAAGCCTGGTGACGACCCGTCCAGGTGGGTGCTATCTACGACGATCCTCACGCGGGGATCCACGGGCGAGCTGGCGGGCATCCACGACCGGATGCCCCTCATGCTGCCCCGAGCGCTGTGGGACCAGTGGCTGGACCAGTCGGTGATCGGCACGCAGGGGCTGCTCGACGAGGCGAGCCAGGCTGGCGTCGAGCTCGCCTCGACGCTGGTCATGCACGAGGTCGGGCCCGAGGTGGGTCGGGTAGCGAGCACGGGGGCGCAGCTCATGGCGCCCGTCGGCGCTGCGAGCTCGTGAGCGGCCTGGCTTCGCTCGTCACACCTTCACCCTCTGACTGAGACTTGCGGTTGCCACTGTCGGTGGTGCGATTTACGCTTGGTTCACGTTCGAATACATATTCGATTACGTGAAGGAGGAGCCATGCCAACCGTCATCGACGACATCATCGATGTCGCCTTCAGCCCAGAAGGGCAGCCGGTCTCCTTCGTGTGGCAGCGCTTCCTCTACACCGTCACGGGCCAGCCCCAGGCTTACTTCCGCAGACTCCCGCCGTGGTGGCACGGAGGCTCCCCCTCCGAGCGCATCGATCAGGAGCTCTGGCGCGTTACCGCCGTTCGCGACGGCTCCCTTGAGCAGCACAACGAGCACCTCTACGACCTGTGCCACGCCTCAGACGGCTGGCTGCTGTCCCTGAGCTGGGAGTGAGCAGGCGATGAGCTTCCCGCACCTGCACGTCTCGTCAGGCTTCAGCGCGCACTACGCGGTCTCCCCACCCGAGGTGCTCGCTCAGGCGGCCGTCGAGCGGGGACTCGACACGATCGCGCTCACTGACCGCGACGGCATCTCCGGCGCCGTCAAACACCTCCTCGCCTGTAGGGACGCGAAGCTGCGGGCCGTGCTCGGCAGCGAGCTCGCAGTGCACGACGAGCGGGGCGAGCCCCTCGGACGGGTCGTCGTGCTCGCGGCAGGCGGTGACAACGGTTCCGGCTACGCGGCGCTCTGTCGGGCCGTGTCGGCAGCCCACGAGACCACCGCGAGCGCCCCGACGGGCATCCACGAGCCGAGCATCCCGCTTGCCAGGCTGACTCAGCTCGCGACGACCGACGATGGTGCCACGAGGCTGACCGTCCTGCTCGGGCCGACAAGCGACGTCGGCACGGCAGCCTCCGCGGCCCAGCTCGGCTTGGCGCGAGAGCGGTTGCACACGTGGCTGCGTGGAATCCCCCGCTCCTCGCTCGTCGTGGAGGTCGTCTGCCACCTCGCCGAGCCGGGCACCCCCAGTTCCGTCACGGCGGCGACTCGAATGTTGGGGCTGGCCACGGAGTGCGGGCTGCGGGCTGTGCTCACGAACGCGGTCCGCTACGCCTCGCCGGAAGAGGCCGCGACCGTCGACATCGCCGACGCCGTCCGAGCGCGGCGAGCGCTCGACGACATCGAGCTGGCCCCGACGGCGCAGGCGTGGCTCAAGCCGGCGAGCCTCATGCGGCAGGTCGCCCGCATGGTCGTGGATGCGGGCGGGCACGACGCCTCAGCTGCCGACGATCTCCTCGCCCAGACGAGGGCGCTTGCCGAGGCCTGCATCATCGATCTCGAGCGGGATGCGGGCATCGGCACCCCGCGTATGCCGGAGGTCACGCGCTTCGGTATCGACGGCGATCCCTTCGAAGTGCTGAGGGCGAAGGCGGAAGCGGCGATCCCTGCCCGCTACCCCGACGCATCCGGTGCCCACGAACGCGAGTTGCGCGACCGCCTCGCCCACGAGCTCAAGACCGTGCGGAAGCTGGGTTTCGCCCCGTACTTCCTCACCGTCTCGCATGTCGTCGAGCTCATCAAGGACATGGGGGTCCGAGTGCAGGCCAGGGGGTCAGGGGTCGGCTCGCTGCTCAACTACCTGCTGTACACGAGCCACGTCGAGCCCGTCTCCCTCGGGCTCATCTGGGAGCGTTTCCTCTCCGACGAGCGACGCACGCTGCCCGACATCGACCTCGATGTGGAAAGCGCTGAACGCCACCGCGTGTACCACCGCATCTTCGATGAGTTCGGGGGCGAGCGGGTCACGCTCATGTCGATGGTCAACACGTACGGCTCGAGGGGCGCCGTGCGCGACGCGGGCCTCGCGCTCGGACTCGCGGACGGCGAGGTCGACCGCATCGCGAAGGAGCTGTGGCGCTTCTCCGCCAAACGCTTCAGGCAGGCCCTCGCCGAGAAGCCGGAGCTTCGGGAGTTCGCCGAGGAGGTGCGCCGCTCACGCCAGCTCGACGTGCTCGTCGAGGCGACCGAGCGGCTCGATTCCCTGCCGAGGCACATCTCCGTGCACCCGTGCGGCGTCATCCTCTCCGACATCTCCCTCCTCGACCGCACGCCAGTGCAGATGTCAGGCATCGGTCTGCCCATGAGCCAGTTCGACAAGCACGACATGGACCCGATGGGCCTCATCAAGCTCGACATCCTCGGTGTGCGCATGCAGAGCGCCATGGCCCACGCAGTGAAGGAGCTGAAGCGCACCCGCGGCGAGGATCTCGACCTCGACGCGCTGCCCCTCGACGACGAGGCGACCTACGAGACGATCCGCTCCACGAAGACCCTCGGCATCTTCCAGGTCGAGAGCCCCGGCCAGATGGAGCTCGTCGGGAAGCTGCAGCCCGAGGTGTTCAACGACCTCATCATCGACATCTCCCTGTTCCGGCCCGGCCCCATGCAGAACAACATGCCACTCCACTTCCTCAGGGCGCGCCACGGCGAGGTCATGCCCGACTACATTCACCCTCGACTCAAGCCCATCCTGCTCGAGACGAAGGGCGTCGTCGTCTTCCACGAGCAGGTCATGCGCATCTTCGACGAGCTCACGGGGTGCGGGCTCGAGCTGGCCGACGTGTACCGGCGGTGGCTCGCGAAACCCGACCTCGTAGCTCGCATCGAGGACATGGTGCGCGGTAAGACTGCCGAACGCGGCTTCCCGCCCCAGGTCATCGATCAAGCATGGAGGGTGCTTGCCGGCTTCGGCAGCTTCGGCTTCGCGAAGGCCCACGGTGCGGCGTTCGCCCTGCCCACTTTCCAGAGCGCGTGGCTCAAGACCCACCGCGCCTCGCATTTCTGGGCGGGATTGCTCACCCACGACCCCGGCATGTGGGGCAAGGACCTCATCGTCGCCGAGGCCAGGCACCTCGGCATCCCGCTGCTGCCGATCGACGTGCAGCGCTCAGGCCTCGAGTACACGGTCGAGCCGCTCCCGGATGGGCGGGACGGGGTCCGCATGTCCCTCGCGGATGTGCGCGGCATGTCCTCGGCGGAACGCGACAGGGTCGCTGAGCACCAGCCATTCGACTCGCTCGCCGACTTCCGAGCCAGGGTGCGTCCGCGACGCAGCACCCTGGATTCCCTCGCGAGAGTCGGGGCGCTCGACGCGTTCATCGACTACGAGTCGCGCAGGCGGCACGAGCTGCTCGCGTTCATCCGCTCACTCACGAGCACCCCAATACGAGTGCCGGAGCACCAGCAGGCCTTCGCGTTCGCGTTGCCCGTCCCCCAGTTGCGCGGCGTGACCGCCATGGACCTGCACGGGAAGACGCAGACCGACCTTGAACTGCAGGAGCTTGGCCTCGGCGTGAGCCACCACCAGATGGAGCGCTTCTTCCCCCTCTTCCGACAACTCGGGGTGGTCCCAGCGAGCACGCTCATCGACCTGCCAGGCGGCACCGAGGTGCTCATCGCCGGCGTTCGGCGTGCCACCAACACGCCCCCCATGCGCGGCGGACGCCGTACCGTGTTCGTCTCCCTCGACGACAGCACTGGCCTCTCCCAGATCGTGTTCTTCCACGACGCGCAGCAACGCGCGGGCAATCGGGTGTTCCGCACCCACTACATGCTGGTGCGGGGCAAGACGCGCCGGTCGGGAACCAGGGGCATCTCCGTGACGGGCGACATGGCCTGGGACCTCCTGGAGGTCGCGCAGCTGATGGCGACGTCGAGCGCGGCCATCGGAACCGGGGCAGCGGCGCAGCGCATGCGCGGCGCCGGGGCGGCTCAGACCAGCTCGAGCGCCGTGGTCCTCGAGTCGTCGGAGCGGGAGACTTCTGCGAATCCGAGGCGCCTCGCGAGCGCGTAGGAGGCCTCGTTCTCGAGGTCCATGACCGCGAGCACACGCTTCACGCCGACGTAGTCGCGCAGGTACTCGACCAGCGCATCCGCCGCCTCGGTCGCGAAGCCGTGACCCGCGTCTCCCGGGTGCATGATCCACCCGAGCTCCGCCGAACGATGCTCCGACTCGACCTCACGCAGGTGCACGGAGACGTCGCCGATGAGCTTCCCGTCGCGCTCGACGGCCAGTGCCATGAAGTCGCCCGTCTGCCACAGGCGAGTCTGGGTCGTACGGCGGCTCAGGTGCTCGGTCGCCTCCGCCAGGTCGCGCTGCTTCCAGTGCAGGTAGCGAACCACCTCAGCGTCCGACACGATCTCGTGCCAGGCGTCAGCGTCGCGGATCGTGTGGGGGCGCAACATGAGGCGCTCCGTGAAGAGCTGGGGCGCGTCGAACGGACGCTCGGTGCGGGGGCCGCGCAGGAACCGCGGTCGGTGGAAGAGCCCACCCTGCAAGTCCTTCTTGACGCCAGGCGTACGGCTCCCGACGTCGGGGTGCTGGATTCGCTGGAGGGTCATGCGTCGCAGGTTACGAACTCCGCCCATGCTCCGCGTAAGAGAAGATTTGAGCTTCCTATGAGGAGGGGCCCACACCACACCGCGACGCCCCTCACATGACACGATGATCCAATGCCCGATTCTCCTGCCGCTGACCCGATCATCGAGCCCGGGCGCCGTCGGGCGGTCCTTGCGCAGCTCCCCCGCCTCCACCGCCCAGACGGCACGCCCATCCGCGTGCTGCTTGTTGACGACGAGGAGACCCTCACGAACCTCGTCAGCCTGGCCCTCTCCTACGAGGGCTGGCAGGTCGACGTCGCCAACAATGGGCGGGATGCGCTCGCCAAGTTCACGGCAGAACGGCCCGACGTAGTTGTCCTCGACATCATGCTCCCGGACATCGACGGGCTCAGCATTCTCAGGAACCTCCGAGGTCAGGGGCACGCCACGCCCGTGCTCTTCCTCACCGCCAAGGACTCGATCGACGATCGCATCATCGGGCTCACCGCCGGCGGGGACGACTACATGACAAAGCCGTTCAGCCTCGAGGAGCTCGTGGCGAGACTCCGCGGCCTGATCCAGCGCGCGGGCGAGGCAGTCGCCGACGACGCCTCCCAGCTGCGGGTCGGCGACCTCTTCCTCGACGAGAGCAGCTACGAGGTGCGGCGGGGCAGCGACCCGGTCGCGCTCACGACCACCGAGTTCGAGCTACTGCGCTACTTCATGCGCAATCCGAAGCGCGTGCTGAGTCGGGCCCAGATCCTCGACCGCGTCTGGAACTACGACTTCGCGGGCAAGGCCAGCATCGTCGATCTCTACGTGTCCTACCTGCGCAAGAAGATCGACGCGGGCCGCACGCCAATGATCCACACCGTGCGCGGGGTGGGCTACGTGATCAGGCCAGCAGAATGAGGCCGTGGACGCTGCGCGCGCGCATCATCGTCGGCGTCACCCTCGTCGTTGCGTTTGTCATGAGCGCCATCGGCATCATGAACGTCGTCACCCTGAACTCGGCGATCACCAGCGTCGTGAACACGCAGCTCGCAGCGTCCATGTCGGTGCTCGAAAACTCCGTCGACAAGTACCGCGACGATGTGCCGGGCACCCACCCGCATCCGCAGAAGACCGGCGAGTCCTCGGCGCCGAAGATCAAGCCGCTCGTCAACTTCGTCGGGCACGCGCCGGGGACCATCATCGCCCTCGCGCACAACGGCGAGATCATCGACTCCGCGTCGTTCAGCGAGACCTCGGCCGTCGAATGCGACCAGAACATCAAGAACGAGCTCGCCACCCTCGCGCAGTCAGAGAGCTTTGCGGCGCAGCACTCACTCCTCGAGACGATCAAGCTCGACGACGTCGCCGGCGACTTCCGCGTCATGATCCACGAGTGGGAGGGTGACCCCAGCTACGCCCTCATCTCGGCTGTCTCGCTCGACACCGCCAGGGATGCGACCTTCAACCAGACCGTCCTCACACTTGTTCTGTCCTCGCTTGGGATCGGCCTCATCGTGCTGCTCGTCGCGTTGGTCATGCGCGTCGCGATGCGTCCGCTCTCGCGCGTTGTGACCGCCGCCGAGAACGTGGCGCAGATGCCGCTCGCCTCCGGCGAGGTAGGCCTGCGCAAGGCAGTGAAACTCGACGACATCGACCCGCGCACCGAGGTCGGCAAGGTGAGCGAGGCCCTCGACAAGCTCCTCGCGCACGTCGACGAGGCCTTCGCGGTACGGACCGCCGCAGACCAGCGGATGCGCCGCTTCGTCACCGACGCGAGCCACGAGCTACGCACGCCACTCGCCGCGATCCAGGGCTACGCCGAGCTCACCCGCCAGGACTCCGCGTCGCTGCCTGACACGACGGAGCGCTCACTCGCTCGAATCGAGTCAGAAGCGACCCGCATGAGCTCGCTTGTGAACGACCTGCTCCTCCTCGCCCGCCTCGACGAGGGCCAGGACCTCCAGCTCGACACCGTCGACCTCTCCGAGCTTGTCATCAACGCCGTCAGCGACGCGCAGGCGAGCGACGCCGACCGCCACTGGAGCGCGACCGTGCCCCCGAGCGAGGTCTCCGTGCTCGGCGATTGGGAGCGCCTCCACCAGATCGTCGTGAACTTGCTCTCGAACGCCAGCCAGCACACCCCGCAGGGCACGCACGTCAACGTCTCCGTGCGCTACGAGCTCGCCTCCGCGTCGGCCACTGGCCGGGAGGCGGTGCTTGTTGTGCGCGACGACGGCCCAGGCATCCCCGAGGGGCTCCGCCAGGACCTCTTCTCACGGTTCGCCCGAGGTGACTCAGCCAGGACCCGGGCGTCCGGCAGCACCGGGCTCGGACTCGCGATCGTGAAGTCCATCGTCGAGGCGCACGGCGGGCAGATCGCCGTCGAGTCGAACGACGGCGCCTCCTTCATCGTGCGCATCCCCGCGGCTAAGGCCTGGGACTAGCTCGCCGACTTCAGTTCCCCGGTCTCGACGCTCGCTCCCTGCACCGGTGGCTTCGGCGGATACGCGAGTGTGACCATGACCACCGAGATGATCATGAGCAGGAACCACGAGAGCAGTTTCGTGATCGACACGAGCTCCCAGCCGTGCTCCTGGTTCGGATAAACCCACGCCCCCGCGAGGGTACCGATGTTTTCGGCGAACCAGATGAACAGCGCCACGAGCAGGTACGCGAGCAATAGCGGCATGCGCATCGTGGTTCGGAAGACGCGGAAGTGCATCCAGGTGCGGCCCCACAGCACCGCCACGAAGAGCAGCAGCACGTAGCGGAAGTCGTAGGAGTAGTGGTGGGTGAAGAAGTTCACGTAAATCAATGCAGCGGCGACGACGGTCACCCAGATGCGCGGGTACCTCGAGAAGCGCAGGTCGAAGAGGCGGTAAACGCGGCACATGTACGAGCCGACGGCGGCATACATGAAGCCCGTATAGAGCGGCACCGGACCGATGTGCAGCACTCCCCCTGACGCGTAGCTCCACGAGCCGACGCTCGTCTTGAAGAGCTCCATCCCCGTACCGACGATGTGGAAGGCGAGGATCACCAGCAGCTCCCGCCCGGTCTCGAGTCGCGCGGCAATCATGAAGACCTGGATCGCCACCGCCCCGATGACCAGCGCGTCGTTTCTCGCGAGCAACGCGTCATCCGGGTACCAGAGCCTCGCAGCGAGGATCAGGACGAGCATGAGCGCCCCGAAGATGCACGCCCAGGCCTGCTTCAGACCGAACACCAAGAACTCGACCAGGGCGGCCCTGAAGCCGCGAGACGGGGCGCTCTCAAGGAGCCGCCCCGCGAAGTCGTCGATGCGCTGCTCGAGGCTCGTGAATCTGGCCACCTGGCACCCCCGATGCCATCCCATCGGATGGCAGAGTCTGTCGAATGGCCGAGACTAGCCGCTCGTGTGCGAGGAGAAGCTCAGGCAAGCCGACGCCGGCTTGCTCGAGCATTCCGCAGCCGGGTACGCGAAAGGCCCGCTTCCTCGAGAGGAAACGGGCCTTGTGCCGCAGTTCATGCTTGCTCTTGTGAGCAACCCAACTTGTGCGGATTTGGTTGCGGGGGCAGGATTTGAACCTACGACCTCCGGGTTATGAGCCCGGCGAGCTACCGAACTGCTCCACCCCGCGGCACAAGAGAAAACATTACCAGCGGTCTTGGCGTCGTGCAACTCGGAGCACTAAATCCCCGGAAACCGCGGCGTGTCGGTGGCATCAGGGGGCCTCAAACCGATGCCCGATCTGGCCTCCCAGCGACAAAAACAGCGCGAATCCACCCGAATTCGTTCCCCTCAGCACTCCGCCATTCGTATCCCGGGCGCGTCGCCTCCCCCCGAGGCTCGAACTGCGCTCCCCCAAATTCGAGCTCCCCGCAGAAGGCTGTGGCGAAATGCTGCTGGGTGACACCGGAGCAGCAGATCCCCACAATTTTCGTACCTGAGACGCCGACGGGCGCCGCCCTCTGAGAGGACGGCGCCCGTCGGCGTGTGGAGCTGCGGTGGCCTACGTGGTCGGCGTCGGCTCCGGGGAGTCGCTCGGCGTCGTCCCCGATACCTGGCTGTCAGCCTCACGAGCGCGGTTCAGCGCGTCCGTGAGCCGCTTGTCAGCCTCGGCTGCTGCAACGAGGTCATTGCTCGCGTACGCGGCCGTCCGGTCCTCGAGAGCCTTCTGCGCGTCCGCCAGTGCGGTTGACAGCTGCTCCTGAGGGGTCCCCGTTCCTCCACCTGACGGAGGAGTGGTCGCCGTCGGAGCAGGCGTGGTCGTCGTGTCGTCCGGCACGGAGTCCACTGGCACATCGTCGTCGGAGACCTCAACGCCGCCGTCGCCCGCGTCCGCACCTGCGTCGCCGCCGAAGAGCTCGTCGAGCGCCTCATCGAGGGTCGGCTGGAACGCGATCTTGTCGCCGAAGGCGACGAGCACGCGCCTGAGCAGCGGATAGCTGGTCTCACCGGTCGACTCGACATACACGGGCTGCACGTACAGGAAGCCCTCGCCGACGGGCACCGTGAGGAGGTTTCCTCGCAGGACCGCGGTCTGCCCGCCTCGCTCGAGCAGGTTCAGCTGGTTAGCGACCGTCTCGTTCGAGTTGAAGATGTTCTGCACCTGACCCGGACCGTTGACGTTGTCGTTCTCGACGCGCAGCAGCGTGATCCTGCCGTAGGTGTCCGCGACGGTTCCGTCGGTCTTCCCAGCGTCAGAGTTCGCCGCCAGGTACCCGCGCAGCACGTTCCTCGACTGCGCGTTCGCGTTCGTCAGCGGAATGTACGTGGAGTAGATCGAGAATGCCGACTCCTGGCCCGGCATCTGCATCGTCAGGTAGTACGGCGGCTGCGAGGCCTCTCCCCCAGTCGGGTTCTGCGGCAGCTGCCACGCGTTCGTCTGGTTGTAGAACGTGCTCGCGTCGGTCACGTGGTAGCGCGCGAACATCTCGCGCTGCACCTTGAACATGTCCGTGGGGTAGCGGATGTGGCTCAGCAGGTCGCCGGACATCTCCGACACGTTCTTGAGCGTCGACGGGAAGACCTTCTGCCAGGTCTGCAGGATCGGGTCCGTCTCGTCGAATGCGTACAGCGTGACCGTGCCGTCGTACGCATCCACGGTCGCCTTCACCGAGTTGCGCATGTAGTTGATGACCTCTGGCGGCAGCGACGACGCGGGCGTGTCTGCGTCCTCGAGCAGGTTCTGCAGGCCGGCAAGCTCCGAGTACGGGTACTTGTTGCTCGTCGTGTAGCCGTCGACGATCCAGGTGAGGCGGCCGTCGACAACCGACGGGTACGGGTCGGAGTCGATCGTCAGGTACGGAGCGGCTGCCTGCACGCGCTCGGCAGGGTCGCGGTCGTAGAGGATCTGGGATTCCTCGTTGACGTACTCGGACAGGAGGATCTGCTCCGACTGGAACTTGATCGCGTACACGAGGCGGTTGAAGAAGTTCCCGAGGTCGGGTCCTCCCTGCCCGGTGAACGTGTTGTACGTCTGCGTTGCGCCGTCCGCACCGGAGACGTGGTCGAACTCAGCGGGCTGCGAGCCCTCCGGTGCGCCGACGATGGAGTACTCGGGCGAGGACTCGCCGAAGTACACGCGAGGCTCGAACTCACCAAGCGCGCCTTCGCTCGGCATACCGCCTTCGATGAAGAGTGGCTGACCGTCCGGGCCACGCTGGTTGCCATAGGCCGTGACGAGCCCGTAGCCGTGCGTGTAGACGATGGTGTTGTTGACCCACGACTGTGCGTCGGCGCCGAGGCCCGCGATGTTGATGTCGCGGACGGATCCAACCGCATCCTGCACCTGGCCGTCGATCTCGTAGCGGTCGACGTCGAGGCGCTCAGGGAACTGGTAGTAGGCACGCTCCTGCTCGAACTGCGCGAACGTCGGCGAGACGAGCGAGGGGTCGAGGATGCGGATGTTCGCCGTGGTGTCGGCGTCGTTGCGCAGCTGTCCCTGGCTGACCGTCGTCTCTGCGGCGTAGTTCACTTCCTCGATCTGGTCGAGCCCGTAGGCAGACCTGGTCGCGTCGATGTTGTTCTGGATATACGGGGTCTCGAGGGCCTGCTCGCTCGGTCCGACCTGGAACTGCTGCACGATCCACGGGTAGACCATGCCGACGACGAGGCCGACGACGACAAGGAGCGCCGTACCGACGAGCGGGAGGCGCCAACGACCGATCGCCGCCGCGATGAAGAAGAGCACGGCGACGACGATCGCGGCTCCGGCCAAGATCCCCTGGCCGGGGATCGTGGCGTTGGCGTCCGTGTAGAGCACACCGGTCCAGCGCCCGGAGAGCGTGTGGAGCGCTGCGTAGCGGTCGAGCCAGAAGCTGACTGCCTGGATGAGCATGTAGAGGCCGGCGAGGATCGCGATGTGCGTGCGCGCGCTCTTCGAGATGACGATCTCACGGCCGGTGACGCGGATGCCGCCATACAGGTACAGCGTCGCGGCAGTCAGGATGAGCGAGAGCAGCACGACGGCGCTCACGAAGGCGACGACGCCTCGGAAGAACGGCAGCTGGAAGATGTAGAACGAGACATCCAGGTTGAAGACCGGGTCGGTCTCGCCGAACGGAGTGGAGTTCATCCACATCAGGACCGTCTGCCAGGACGAGATGAGGGCCACACCGGCGAAGAGGCCGAAGATCGCGGGGACGAAAACCATTGCGCCGCGACGGATCGGCTCGATGACCTGCTGGTAGCGGTCGAGCTGCTCGTTGAGTTTCGCGTAGACCGGCCGCGCACGGTAGGCGATCTGCAGGTTCACGTACAGGGGAACCGCCATCGCGACGAGTCCGATCGCGAACATGATCGCGCCTGCACCCCACTCCGTCAGGAGGACCTGGAGGATGCCGAGCTGGTCGTACCAGAGCACGTCCGCGTATCGGCCTGCGAACCAGAAGAAGACGACGAGAAGCGCCACGACGATCAGCAGTGTGATCGTGAGCGGTCCCATCCGACGTCGGCTGGCGGGTTTCGGACTCTGGGGCTGTTGAGCTGCAGTGCTTGTCACGTCGTACCTGTCATTGCCTGGAAGGGCCGATTGTTTTCCGAGAAAAGGGAACTAGAGGAGTTTATCTGGCAAGTGCCTGGCAAAACTGAGACTGGGCCGTCTCAGGAGCCGAGCACCGACTCGCAGGTACGCAGAGCAGCCGTATCGCCCCCGTCTCCGACGGTCTGGATGACCTGCTCGGCTTCGTCGAGCGTGGAGACCGCGTAGACGGGGATGTCGCCGGGTATCCCACCGTCGAGCACGTCCTGGCAGTTGTCCGCCGGCGCCAGGAAAAGGTCGGCGCCGACATCAACCGCCGCGTAGAGCTTCTGCGTGATGCCGCCGATGCTGCCGACCGTGCCGTCAGGGGACATCGTGCCGGTGCCCGCGACGTGGAGCCCCCGAGTGAGGTCGCCGTCGGCGAGCTTGTCCGAGACCGCCAGCGCGAAGATGAGGCCAGCACTTGGACCCCCGACGTTTCCGAGTTCGATGCTCACGTCGATGGGAAAGTCGTGTTGCGTCGCGACCGTCACGCCGAGCAGGGCGCGCTCTTCCCCCTCGACGACTCCCGCGCGTGGCGTGATCGAGAACGTCTTGGTCTCGCCGCTCCGGTCGACGACCACGTCGACAGCCTGCAGGTTGCCGAGGTCTCCACCTGAAACCTCCGCGACCGCCGCAGGCAAGCCGTCGGTCGACTCGACCGGGATGCCGCTCACGGAGGTGACGATGTCACCGGGCTCAAGCATCCCGGCAGCCGCCCCATCGTCGCCGACCGACACGATGGCGAGTGCCGTGCCAACGTCGTAGCCCTCGTTGAGGAGTGCGGCAGCGATCGCATCCGCTTCCGAGCCCTGCATGAGCGCGGCGTTCTGAGCGTCGCGCTGTTCGCCCGTCTCGGCGTCGGCGTAGTAGGCCTCCACGGGAAGCACGTCGTTCGACGGCGTGATGAGCGCGAGGAAGACCTCGAACCAGTTGGGAAGGTTCTCTGGGCGACCCCCGACGTTCACCGTCATGACGTCGAGCTGGCCCTCCGACGGCTCGAACGTGTCCGCGCCGCCGATCGTGATGACCTCGACCTGCGTCGGGTCGTCCTGGGAGGCCTGCACAGTGCCAAGGGCGTCGAAGACGGGCCCCGGCGAGCGGACGACGTAGGGGGCTGGGCTGAACCCGAGAGCGACGAGCAGGAGCATCCCGATGGAGAGGAAGATGAGGCCGACACGCGCCCGGCGGGTCCCCTCCTCGCTTCGACGACGGTTCGCCTCGTGCGCTCTAGCGAACGCCTCTGACTGCTCGCGCACACGGGCATCGCCCTCTGAGGAGGGCTCGGAGAAGAAGGTCACTGCGCTCGTTTCGATGTCCTGCGGCCATTGTTCGCCCGTGGCGCAAGGCACACGGCGCATACGCAGTCACGGCGACCCTTCCTTGGAGGGGCCACGAGCTAGCGTAGATCCAAGCGCTGGGAGGTGCGGAATGAGTGATGCACAGGGACCGATTCCCGACGACGGATCAGAGGACGAGCTACGCAAGCTGCTGCGTGAGCTCCTGAGCGGGCAAGGCGGTTTCGACCCCGCCAAGCTCGCGGGAGTCGCGGGGCTCCCGAACGACCCCGCCGCGGTGCAGGCGCTGCTTTCGCAGCTGCAGGCGGCGGTCTCGAACCCGGGCAACGGGCTCGACTGGCAGGTGGCCCGCGACCAGGCACGCCGAGTCGCACAACCGGGCAACCGTGAGATCAGCCAAGAGGAGGCCGCGAGGTTCGACCAGGCGTTCCGGGTTGCACAGCTGTGGCTGAGCGAAGCCACGGAGCTCGGCGAGATCAGCGAAACCCCCGCGACGCTCACCCGGCTCGAGTGGATCACCGGTTCGATCCAGTTCTGGACGTCGCTGTCCGAGCCGGTCGCCACGAGCATCGCCGACGCCCTCATGAACGTGCTCACCGAGCAGACTCCGCCAGAGATGGCGCAGTTGCTCGGCCAGTCCTCCTCGATGATGCGCGGCATCGGCGGCGCGATGTTCGCCGTACAGCTCGGCCAGGTCGTCGGGAACCTTGCGGAGGAGGTCGTCGCCGGTGGCGACATCGGCGTGCCGGTCCTCGACCACAGCAGGCCGTCGCTGCTTCCGCAGAACATCGACGACTTCGCGGAGGGACTCGACGTCGACCGCGAACAGATCGAGCTCTACCTCGCCGTGCGCGAGACCGCCCACGCGCGGCTCTTCCAGCACGCGAAGTGGCTCCGCCTGCACCTCATCTCCTCGATCACCGAGTTCGCGCGTGGCGTGAGCATCGACGTCTCGCGGATGGAGGAGCTCGCCCAGACCCTCGATCCGAGCAACCCGGATGGCATCAGGGCCGCACTCTCCGAGGGCGCGTTCATCCCGCCCCGCACCGAGCAGCAGGAGGCGGCGCTCGCCCGCCTCGAGACGATGCTTGCGCTCATCGAGGGCTGGGTCGATGTCGTCACGGAGGACGCCACAGCCAGACTGCCGAAGTCCGTCGCGCTTGCGGAGACGGTTCGTCGTCGTCGCGCCGTCGGTGGCCCGGCCGAGCGTGCGTTCGCCTCGCTTGTTGGACTCGAGCTGCGCCCACGGCGTCTCCGCGAGGCCGCTGCGATGTGGCGCGCGGTCTCCGAGGCTCACGGCGCCAAGGTGCGCGACGAGCTCTGGGCGCACTTCGACGCGCTGCCCACGACCGAGGACATCGACCACCCGGAGGCGCTCGTCACGAGGCTCGGCTTCGGGGAGCTCCCGGCCGACGAGTACGACGAGGCTCTGGCGAAGTTCCTCGACGATCCGTCCGCGTTCGGCGATGCGCCAGAGGGCGGCGACAAGCCGTCGAACTGATCAGGTGCGGTCGGCGGCCTCGGGCCGCCGACCGTCCCGTTCTCTGGCCCTGTGGAGAACTTCTGCGTCCCTCGGACGCTTCCAGGATGATCTCCGCATGGACCTGCGACTACCCCCTGGCGTGCCGATCGTGTGGCGCTCCCCCACCGAGCTCCAACTCGGCGGGACCACCGCCCGCGCGGTCATCAAGTCTCCGAGCGTCAGCGCCGAGCGATTCATCGAGTCGTTGCGGAGCCCGGGCACCCTCGAGCAGTTCCACGAACGCGGCGCTCGGCTCGGCCTCAGCAGTGCCGAGGTGCGCGCCCTGCTCGACTCAGTCAGCACGCTGCTGGATGCGCCGCCCAGTCAGCAGCGGAAACGCTCGGCCAGGACAGCACGTAGCGGCAGCGGACGCCCGCCAGTGGTGCTCGTCCGAGGCACGGTAGCCGGCGATGACATCGCCGAGCACATCGCCGCTCTCGGGTGCGCCGTGCGGCGAGCCGGCGAGGACTATCAGCCACCGCTGCCGGCGGAGATCGGGCTTGTCGTCGACTGCGCCGACTACGTGCTTCCGCCGAGACGCTACACCCCGCTCATGGCTGCCGACGTGCCCCACCTTGCCGTCATCGCTGAAGACGACGGAGCGACGGTCGGGCCGTTTGTCCTCCCCGGCCGCACGCCCTGCGTTCGCTGCGACGACCTCAACCGGCTCGACGCCGACCGGTCCTGGGCGGCCATCGCCACCCAACTCGCGGTCACCAGCAGGGCCCCGCTGTCTCGCCTCACGAAAGAGCTTGTGCGGAGCCTCGTCTCGAACTCCGTGTCGTCGTGGCTCACCGACGGCACAGCCTCCGCCTACTGCGCCTCAGATACGTGGACGATCGACGCGCTCACCTGCGAGATCCGCCGAACGCGCCGTTCGTTCCACGACGAATGCGGGTGCCGAGCTCTGCCAGGAAGCGAGAAGCGGGCCGCTCGGCGTCCCGCCGCCCGCCGAACTGCGCGTGCGTCAGACGCAGGCGCTTCCGTGCGCGCGTGACCGCCACGTAGAGAAGCCGGCGCTCCTCGTCGAGCTCGGCTTGCGACTCCGCGTACCAGATGGGCAGGAGTCCCTCGCTCACCCCGATGATGGTGACGCTGTCCCATTCGAGCCCCTTCGCGGCGTGGATGCTCGAGAGCGTCACGGCTCGGAGCTCCGGCTCGTACTGCATCTTCGCCCGCTGCTGGAGCTCGGCCGAGAACTCGGCGAGCTTCGTGCCGTGCGGTTGCGCATCAGCGAGGCGAAGGAGCGCATCCCAGGAGTTCCAGCGGTCCCGGAGCGCGCCTGAATCAGCGGGCGGCTCATGGGTCCAGCCCAGGTCGCGCAGCACATCGCTCACGGCTTGGAACAGCGGCCCCTCCGTCTCCTGCATGACCGCGGCCCGCAGCGCGCTGAGCGCCTGGCGGACCTCCGGCTGCTCGAAGAATCGGCGCTGGCCGATGGCTGAGTAGGCGATTCCTGCGTCTTGCAAGGCACGCTCGATGGCCGCAGCCTGCACGTTCGTTCGGTAGAGCACGGCGATGCTCTCGATTGGGATGCCGCTGCGCAGGTCCTCGCCGATGCGGTGCACAACGCCCCTGGCTTCATCGTCATCATCGTGGAACTGCAGCACCTCGGGGAGGGGCTCGCGCCTCGGCGTCTCCGCAGCCGGTTCCAGGGTGAGCGCGTAGGGGACGTGGCGCGCCACCTCGTTCGCCACGCCGATGATGGCGGACGACGAGCGGTAGTTGTCCTCGAGGCGCACAACCCGCGCGTCGGGGTAGCGCTCGGGGAACCCGGTCAGGAAGGAACTTGATGCGCCGGCGAACGAGTAGATCGTCTGCGCGGCGTCGCCGACGACGCACAACTCGCGCCGCTCGCCGAGCCACAGTTGCAGGAGCCGCTGCTGCAGCGGCGAGACGTCCTGGTACTCGTCGACGACGAAGAAGCGGTACTGCTCTCGCACGCGCTGGGTCACCCACGGCTCCAGCTCGAGCATGCCGACGGTCGCCAGCAGGACGTCCTCGAAGTCCATCTGCCGGCGCTCGTCCTTGATGTCCTCGTAGGCCTGCAGCAGGGCGAGCGCCGCGTCGTCACTGACCCCCTTCGGCAGCGAGCGCGAGGTCCGCAGCTGGATCGCGTACTCCTCGAGCGACAGCTCGCGCACCTTGCGCCACTCGATCTCGGTCGCCATGTCCCGCACACCGGCGGGATCGAGGCGCAGGCCGATGCGCTCCCCCGACTCGGCGATCAGCCTGCCCTTGCCCTTCACGATCGCGGGGGCTGGGCCGCCGACCGTGTGCGGCCAGAAGAAGCCGAGCTGGCTGAGGGCCGCCGCGTGGAACGTTCGCGCGGCGACGCCGGACGCGCCGAGGTCGCGGAGACGACCACGCAACTCCCCTGCCGCCTTCGACGTGAAGGTGAGCGCGAGGACGCGGGACGGGTCGTACACGCCGGAGCGGATGCCGTAGGCGATGCGGTGCGTGATGGTCCGGGTCTTCCCGGTTCCAGCCCCGGCCAGGATGCACACCGGGCCGACAAGAGCCAGCGCAGCCTCGCGCTGGGCGTCGTTGAGCGAGGCGAGCAGGCTCACATCCGCCGTCGCCGCCGACGCCGCCTGGCTCTCTGCGTCAGTCGAGGTGACCACTGAGCCAGGCATCGATGATGGCGCGGGCGATAGAAGTCGGCCCGGGGAGGCGGTCCTCGATGGCACGCACCTCGTCGCGCGTGAACCAGCCGAGCTCAACGATCTCGTCGTTGTCTGGCTCCACCGTTGCAGGGTCCTGGTCCGGGTGGAGCTTGGCCGTGAAGCCCACCATGATGCTCGCCGGGAACGGCCACGGCTGCGAGCCGAGGTACCTCGGTTCAACGACGTGCGCCCTCGCCTCCTCGTAGATCTCGCGTGCGACCGCGGCTTCGAACGACTCCCCCGGCTCGACGAAGCCCGCGAGGAGCGAGAACCGCCGAGGGTTCCACCTGACGTTCGCCCCGAGCAGGATTCGGTCATCACGGTCGAGTACCGCGGCGATGATGGCGGCGTCGGTGCGTGGGAAGCTGACGTGAGACTCGCCCTCGGCCTGACGCACCCAGCCCGCGAGTCCCGAGCTCGTCGCGGATCCGGTGCGCGGCGAGAACGCGTGCGTGTCGTGCCAGTTCGTGATGGCGAGGGCTTCGGTGAAGAGCCCGCAGTGCACGGCTCCCAGGTGCGCGGCCGTCTCCATGAGCCCGGCCCAGAGGCGCGCATCCGGTTCGATGACCGAGGCCAGAGCCTCGTCGACGCTGACCGAGAGGACGGAGGTGCCCTTCGGGAGAGCCTCTTCGTCCTCGAGCGTCCGACCGAGGTACACGGCGTCCGCGATGGCTGGCTCGAGCACAGCAGCACGGGGACTCGTCGGGACCAGCAGGTCGAGCCTGGGGCCGTCTCCGGCCGAGCGCATCAGAGCCTTCCCGCCGCTCAGGACGAGCACGCGGGTGGCACCGTCGGCGAAGAGCGACTGCACGAGGCCCGGTTCGCTTCGACGTTCGTGGTCGCGATCGGTCTGCTGCTGGGCGAGTGGGAGACGAGACATGAAGTGATTCATAGGCGGATTCATCCTAGGTCGCCTCGAGGCCCTGCGGGCGTGGCACTCACCCAGCCTCGACCCTGCCTCCTAACCTGGACGTATGGCTGAGCTCTCGCTGGAACTCGCGGCACTTGCCGTGGCCGCTGTCCCCGACCTCGACGTGGCTGCGGCCCTCGAGCACACGTACGAAGCGCACGGCGACTTCGACGCCGCGCTGCTGACGCTTCGGGATGGCGAGACGATCATCGCTCGGCGCCCCACCTCGTCGGCGGCCGCTCAGGAGCAGCTCGCTGATGTTCGCGCCCTGGCGGTCCTGACGCCTGGGATGCGCAGCAGGCTGCCCTTCCAGGTCTCCGAGGTGCTCGGCAGTCTGGCGGAGAAGCGCGAGAGGGTCGCCGTGTACACGTTCCTGCGCGGCATCCCCGCCGACCAGGAGACGCTCGAGCCCGGCACGCTGTTCCTCGTGAGCCTCGGTCGTGCCATCGCCGCCATCCATTCCCTGCCGAAGGGGCCCGTCGAGGCCGCAGGCATGCCGTCGCTCTCGGCCTCCGAGGCCAGGCAGGCAGCGGCTCAGACCATCGCGCGAGCCAAGGAGACCGGCCGACTTCCGGTGACGCTCGACCGCCGCTGGTCGGCAGCCGTCGACGACGACTCGCTGTGGCAGTTCCAGCCGACGGTCATCCACGGCGCCCTCGGACTGGCCTCGATCATCACTGATGGCAACCAGGTGAGGGGGGTCCTCGGCTGGAGTGACCTCCGTGTCGGTGACCCTGCCCGCGACCTCCACTGGATCTCTTCCTTGGATGGCGCGATCGCGAGGGGCATCCTCGACGAGTACACCGACGAAGCCCCGGGAACCGTCGACAGGCAGCTGCGGCAGCGAGCGCTGCTCTACGCCGAGCTCGAGCTCGCTCGCTGGCTGCTGCACGGCGTGGAGGCGAGCGACGCGGAGATCATCGCGGATGCCGAGGGGATGCTCGACTCGCTCGTCGACCGCATCCACCGCGCGCCTGCACAGCCGCTCGTCCACGAGACCTTGCCCGTGCTGGACATCGCCGAGGTGCAGGAGCTCCTCAAGGAGGCGGCAGGCAGGCGACCCGCGCACCAGCCGGACGCGCACGACACGGGAAGCGCAGTGCTTCCAGGGCTTGTGCACGAGGCCACCTCCGGAGCCCCGGCTGGCGTGCACCCAGACGACAGCCCGCACATCGACGTCGATCACGCGGCGGAGGACGACCTCGACGACGACACCCCGCCGAACGACTTCATGCGGACGGACTCGCGGCGCTGAGCGCCGCTTCAGCCTCCGCGAGGAGACGCTCAAGCTCGGCGCGCCCGGTGACCTCCGGAACCCGGATCTCCTCGCCCTCTCGGATGTAGACGAGGACGGCGTCGATCTGTTCCGGGGGTACGCCCGTGTGCTCGGAGTAGGCGAGCGTGTACAGTGCGAGCTGCAGCTGGCGTTCCCAGCGCGCGCTTTCGCCACTCGGGACCCTCCCGGTCTTCCAGTCGACGACCTCCACACGACCGTTGTGCTCGAAGACAGCGTCGATCTTGCAGACAACCGTTCGTTCGCCGAGTCGGAACTCGATCGTCTGCTCGACGAGAATCGGGGTTCTGTGTGGCCACGGAGTGTCCAAGAACGCGTCCTGCAGACGCTCGAGTTCGGTGAAATCGGCGCTTGACGCGTCGGCGAGGCCGCTGAGCTCCGAGTCTTCCGTTCCGAAGAGCTCGGCCATGCCGAGGAGGTCGCCGCCAACAGTCGGTGCCGCGTAGTGGGCTTCGACCCAGGCGTGGAACATCGTTCCGATGCGCGTCTGCCTGAAGGGCTTCTGAGGCATGGGCCTCCGCAGCTGCGCAGCGATCTCGGCCGGGTCGGTGACGAGGTCCTTGAACTTGGAAGCAGCGAATCGAGCGGGGAGCTGGATGCCGCCGACGACGCCCCGTTCGGCGCGCTCCCTCAAGAGCAGATCGATGCGCTTCTCCAACGAACCCGCGGGGAGAGCACCGTCCCGGCGCGCACGTTCCACAGCAGCCGCGAGCTCCTCGACGCGTTCGAGTCGTGCCTGGCTGAACGGTCTGTGCGGCCAGGCGACGCTGTCCGCGGCGAGCGAGGCAGGCGCAGACTCGAGCGTGTTCTCCGGCGGGACGTCGATGATGCCCGCGGCAGCGAGCTCGTCGACGAACGCCGAGACCTTGCGTGCAGATTTGTGGATGGCGCTCCAGTACGAGCCCGAGATGAGTAGCTCGTGGCGAGCACGCGTGTAGGCGACGTAGGCGAGGCGACGCTCTTCAGCGTCGTTACGCTCCTTGATCTGCTCCTTGAGCTCCAGCATGAGGTCGGCGAGCTCCTTCTGCGTCTCCGCGCCTCTCCAGGGCAGCTCGGGACGGTCGTGCGCGTCGAGCAGCAGCTCGTAGGGGATGACACCTCGCTTGATCCAGCCGAGCCCGTCTCGTGAGGTGCTCGGCATCTCGCCCTCGACGCTGCGCGGCACCGCGACGAAGTCCCACTCAAGGCCCTTTGAGCCGTGGATGCTGAGCAGCTGCACAACTCCGGGTTCGGCCTGCTCCTGGACGGGCGCGAGAGAATCGTCGCCTGCTGCGATCTCGACCCAGTCGAGGAAGGCGCCGAGACCGGCGTCAGGTTCTGCGGACGCGAACGCCGCAGCGGCCTCGGCAAACGCGTCGAGGTTGCCGATCCTGGCGATGTTGCCCGGGTTCGCCGTGACCTCGAGGTCGAGGCCCATGATCGAGATCGTGGCGTCGACGAAGTTCGTGATGGGGAGGCCAACGTTGCGACGCAGCTCGCCGATGAGGTTGCTCACATGGGGGATCCGCCGAAGCGCTTCCACGCTCAGCCCTGTCAGCCAAGTGTCCGGTTCGTCTCGCTTCTTCCCTGCGCCTCTCTTCCCTGCGTCGATGCGAGCCGCCAGGAAGTCGAGTGCCTCCTGCAGAGGGACTTCGTCGTCTCCCGTTGCGAGCTCACGTTTGCTCGCCCGTACCTCGTCCGCGAGCGACTCCATCGTGACGTCGCGGTTCGCCAGGCTGCGCGAGACGTCGTGGATCGCCTTCACATCGGCGAGGCCGAACTGGAACTTGGCGCCGACGAGCAACCGGATGAGTTCGTTGCCTGCCGTCGAGTCGTGTGCGACGCGCATGGCACAGCGGAGGTCGACAACCTCCGGTGCGGACAGGAGCCCTCCCAGCCCGATGACCCGGTTGGGCACACCCGCCCGGGTCAGCGCTGCGGAGAAGAGCGGCAGGAGCTTGCGAGCCCTCAGGAGCACGGCGCCCGATGGCGGCGTTCGCTCCCCCTCGATGACGATGCGCTCGCGCATCCAGGCCGCCACGGCGTCGGCTTCCTCGTCGAGCGTCTCGGGGAACGAGAGCGAGACCTGTCCGTCGCCCGCGCCCGGGCGCTTGCCGAGTTGCGTGACGCCTGGGTCGCTTGCCTCTGGCAGCCGGGACGCCACCTCATTCGCGGCGTCGAGGATCTTGGCGTCGTTCCGCCAGGAGATGGAGAGCTGGAACGTGGGTTCCTCGGCCGGTGGGACGATGCGCGACCTGAAGTCGCCATGGAAGCGGCGCATGTTGCCAGGGCTGGCACCCCGCCACCCGTAGATCGACTGCTTGGGGTCGCCGACGGCCAGCACCGGGTGATCGCCGAAGATCGTGCCGAGCAGGCGAGTCTGCCCGACGCTCGTGTCCTGGTACTCATCGAGAATGACAAAGCGGTGCCTGATGCGCAGCTCCTCGACGACGGCCGGTGTCGTCGCGCAGATCTCCGCCGCGAACGTGACCTGGTCAGAGAACTCAATGAGCCCTCGCTTGCGCTTCTCGAGCTGATAGCGCTCGGCGAGTGCCACGAAGATCGGCAGCTCGTTCAGGGTCGCGACGGCGTCGACGACAGGCTTGCTCGGCGTGTTCGCCTTGCCACGGCCCGGCAGGTCACCGACTCGCCTGAACTCCGCCACGAACGCGTTGCACGCGGCTGCCGAGAGTTGGTTGTCGCGCATCGCGCGCGCCACGTTGAGGGCGAGGTTCGTGATCGCGCTGAGTTGCAGGTCGAGTGAGCTCAGCCGAGTGTCGTCGCTCGCGAGAACGACGTTGCGCATGAGCGCGAAGGCCGTCATCTCGTCGACGATGCGCGCGTCCGGCTCCTGCCCGATGAGCAGCGCGTTCTCCGAGAACACCCGGTTCGCGAAGGAGTTGTAGGTCGAGACCTCGGGGGTGGCGAACTCGTCGCCGCCGACGAGCCCCTCGCTGCGGAGCCGCGCGAGGGCGAGCTGCACGCGGTCTCGCAGCTCACCTGCTGCCTTGCGGGTGAAGGTGAGCCCGAGAATCTCGGTGGGGTGCACGCCCTGGGCTGCCACGAGCCAGACGATGCGCTGCACCATGGTCTGCGTCTTGCCGCTGCCGGCACCGGCCATGACGAGGCTCGGTACCGGCGGTGCCTCGATCACGAGCCGCTGCTCCGCTGTCGGTTCGAGCATCCGAGATGGGTCGTTGTCGGCGAGCGCCAACGCGATATCGCCGTGGGTCACGGCTCCTGCCGGCCAGCTGTGCGTCACTCGGTGACCTCCGGTGCGGCGTGCAGCGCGCACGCCCGTCCGCCACCGAAGGAGCCGAGACAATGGGACTCGAGGTGGGCTTGGTAATGGGCGGATGCGAGTGCATCCGTTGGGGATCGTTGGTCGAGCGGCTCTGGGATCCCGATCATGCCGAGGGCGACGTTCCGGACACGCTCGAAGAACTCAGAGGTCGCCGTCTCATCGAACGGGTGCTGTGTGCGCTCGCTCCACTCCTGTTTTGTCGTGGGCTTCGCGAGGAAGACAAGTTTCGCTTCGTGCACCTGAGCTGGTGGGATCGTCTCCCCGCGATCACTCCGCGGGGGAAGCTCGACCGCTTGAACCGGGCGATCGACGGGGTCGCTTACGGCTCCCGTCGAGAGCGCGAGCTGGTAGGCGGCGAGTTGGGCGTTGGTGGCCATCGAGTCGCTCGACGGCATCGATTTTCCTGTCTTGAAATCGACGACGTCGATGGAGCCCGCGGCCGTGCTCTCGATGCGGTCGATCTTGCCGCGGAGCGTGATCTTCGCGCTCTCCTCGCCTTCGACGCGCACTTCGACGGTGAAGGCGCGCTCCGCCCCGAGGAGCGCTCCTCCGTCGAGCGTGACTCGATGCAGGTAGGCCGACAGGTTGCGCACCAGCTCGTCGACCTTCGCGCGAACTGCCGTCTCCTGCCAGGGCGCTTCGAAGTCGTTCGAGCGGAGGCGTGCCTGCGCGAACGCCGTGCGGGCCTCGAGATCGGGGAAGTCGAACTCGGCCGCCGCATGCACGATGTTGCCGATGTTCATGCTCTCGCTTGTGCTGCCCCCTCCGTGGGAGCTGACGAACCAGTTGACGCCGCAGTCTTCGAAGCTCTCGATATTCGAGGGCGACACTGGGATGCTCGCGCTCGGGTCCCCGGGGTCGTGGAGAGGCCTCCCCGTCGTTGGCCCCCCGAGTCCGTACCACTCGGCCGGATCAGCACCAGGAACGTCCTCTTGGGCGAGCCTTGCAAGCCCGGCCGCATCGGAGGGGTCGACCCCTCGAACGATCCCGGCGCGTCGCAGTTCGCCAACAAGCCCGCGAAGGGTCAGCGCCGCCTGTGCCTCAGAGACCTCCGACGCTGAGTCGTTCCAGGTGCGCGATGAGAGCAGGAAGAACGGTGACGGAGCACTGTCTTCACTCTCTTCCGCGGTGAGGAGCAGCCACTCGGACGATCTGGAGACCGCCTGCGCGAACATGCGTCGCTCGTCGTACAGCACTTCGAGCCGGCGATCGACGAGGTCCCTCGTCGTGTCGATGCCGCGCTCGAGCTCGGCCAGCTGACCCGCGCCCAGCAAGGAGTCGCGGAGGCGCAGGTTGGGCCAGACCCCGTCGGAGAGTCCCGCGACCACAACTACCCTGAACTGCCGGCCGAGCACCGCGGCGGGCGTCGTGACGGTGACAGTGCCGCCGTTCGTGCGGCCGGCCAGGGAGTCAGCCGTCACCTCGCTGCCTGACCATTGCACGAGGAAGTCGTGGATGCTCGCGTCCGGCTGCCGCTCGACGAAGCGCTTGCCCACGTCGAAGAGGGTGACGAGGGCGTCGAGGTGAGCCCCCATCTGCTCGGCTCGCGGGCCCGAACCGAGCGCCGCCTCGCGCCAGGTCTTCGCAACGCCGAGACGCTCCCAGACGGCGTAGAGCACCTCGTCTGCGGCGATACTTCGCTGTTGGCCTCCCGCGGCGTCGATCTCCCCTGCTACAGCTCGCAGGAGCGAACCGAGCTGCTGCAAGGTCTTGGTCGCGCTCCGCCCGCTGGCGGAGCCGCCGGTAGCGAGCAGCCGCTCGAACGTCGCAGAGGCAGGGGCGTCCGGGTCGGTCAGGAGCCGCAGGCCGGCAACTCGGGAGACGGCTTCGACGAGCAGCTCATCCGCCGCCCGGTTCCCCCCTGCGGCGATCTCGTCGAGGCGGAGCGCCCGTCGAACGCGACGCAGTTGAACGGGGTCGATCGCGAAAACCGGCGAGGCTGCGAGCTCCGCAATGGCCTCCGGGGTGAGTTCCTCCGCCCCGCTGGCGATGGCGGCCAGCTTGACAACGGCCTGAACCGCCTTGTCCCGAGCCGCGGGGAGGGCTTGTGAGGAACTCGTCGGCACCTCGAGTTTCGCGAGCTGGCGCCGGATGGACTCGATGCTGCCGCCCCGGCGAGTGATGACTGCCATCTCGTCCCACGGCACGTCGTGGAGGAGGTGCAGCTCACGAAGGTAGTCCGCTATTCCCCGGCACTCGGCGGCTGAAGAGGAAGCGGAGAACCGCGCGACCGCCGGAGGTGCTGATGCCGGCGGCGAACCGGCGTGTGCCGACTCTGCGGCCCGGTGCCGCAATTCGCGTTGGACTCCGATGCCGTCAGTGACGCCGCGCACAAACGCCCTGAGCTCCGCGCCGCCGCGATGCACGGTACCGAGCACAAGCCGACGCGGCTCCTCGAGCGCACCGCGCGTTTCCCCCCGCCAGTCAACGGCGAGCTCGGGCCTGGAGCCTCGGAATCCGCCCGTCGTGATGTCGGGGTCTCCGAAGGACACGACACGAACACCGCGCAACGCGAAGGCGACAAGCAACCGCCTACCGGACTCCGTGAACTCGTGCACGTCGTCGACGAGCAAGAGCTTGAGGCGCGAGAAGGAGTCGAGTCGTGTCGCGGAATGCACGATGCTCACCGCCTCCAGCACGATGCCAGGAGTGTCGAATGCGTTCGGTTTCGCCTGCGCCACGCTCTCTCGAAACTGCCTCGCCAAGGCGGCAGCCCCGGACCACACAGGCCTCAGGTGGGCGAGCTCCTCGAGGCGCTCCGGAGTCACGTCGTACTCGGACATTGCCGCCAGGAGGTCGCGAATCTCGGCCCGGAACCCTCGCAGCCCGATCGCCTCAAGCGTGACGGGTGGTGCCCAATCGATTGGCGTCGCGTTCAGCTGCTCTGGCCCCTCAACCGCGCGCGCCTCGAGATCACTCTGGATGAGCTCCGCCAGGATCGTGTCCTCGTCTGCCCCAGTGAACAGCTGCGGCGCCTGCATGCCCTGGCGCGCACGGTCGGCGCGCACGATCTCGAATGCCACGGATTCCGGCGTACGCGCCATCGCGCCAGGCGTGCTGACCGCCAGACGCTCGCCGATCACCTCTCGGAGCCGCGCCGCGCTCCGGCGGTCCGGCGTGAGCGCGAGCACCTCCGTGGTCGCGAGCCCGTCTCTGAGCACACGCTCCGCGAGCAGCTCCACAAGAGTCGTCGTCTTCCCGGAGCCCGGCGCCCCCACCACGCTGAGATGCGACTCGGCGCCCGCATCGAGGACAGCACGCTGCGTGGCATCGAGAATCAACGCGTCGAGTGCAGGTCCTGAAGTCATGCAGTCACGGTATCTCGGGGTACCGACATTCGAGCTCATGCCGCGTCTCCACTCCGGAATGCTCACGTGTGTTGCGCCCACGGCGAAAGACGGAGCGAATGCGAGCGAGGCCCGCGGCCTGCCGGTAGCCTTGCCAGACACCCGTTCGCATCCGAAAGGCGCCAAGTGGAAGTTCGCATCGGCATCAAGCACGCCCCACGAGAGCTCTCGTTCGAGACAGACCTCACCAAGGACGACTTCGAGCGCATCATCGAAGAAGCGGTCGAGAAGGACGCGGCTATCGTGAAGCTGCACGACTCGAAGTCCCGTTCGTACCTCGTCGCAACCGCGAGCATCCTGTACGTGGAACTCTCCGGCGACCAGGCTCGCCGCGTCGGCTTCATCGCCTAGCCCTCCGCCATGGAACTCATGTTCGCGGGCCTCGCGGGTATCCTGCTGGGCGTCGCCGTGCAGTTCGCGGCGCCGCATCGTGCGACGCGCGGCCCTGTGCTGCTCCCGGCGCTGGGCGGCATCGTCGCCCTCGTCGTGTGGCAAGCACTCACCTGGCTTCAAGTCGCCGCCCCGTGGCTCGCCTACGACGGTGGCTGGATCTGGGTCATCACGCTCGTGGTCTCGGCGATCGCCACAGTGGCCGTCGGCTGGTCGCTGAGCAACCGACGCCAGCACGACGACGACGACCTCCTGCACCGCCTCAGCCACCTCGGTCGAGCGCAGACGACGTAGGCGAAGCGAGCAGAGTCTCGCTCAGCACGAAGGGCCCAGGTCTTCAGCTCACCTCACGGGGACTGCTGAAGGCCTGGGCCCTTCGTTGCGTGCGGCTTGACAGAGGCGTGCGGCTTTACAGCGGCGTGCGGGCTGGACAGCGAGGACGCCCCTTGAAGCTGCTAGGCGGCGAGCCCCAGCGTGTTCATCCGGCGCGAGTGGCGTGCGTAGAGCACCGACGCGAGCTTTTCGAGCTGCGCCTCACCGTCGGGGACGAGAGCGTCTCCGCTCGATCCGAGTGGAACGTCGAGGGCCAGCCGGATCGCGAGCACCGTGTCGCCGACGATACGCCGGCCCCACATTGCCAGGCGGTCGCCGAGGCCGTCTTCGTAGTGGATCGCCGCCTCGATGACGGGCAGCAGCTGGTCGCGTTCCTCGTCGGTGATGAAGACGGGTGCCAGCGCCTCGCGGTAGCTAGGCCCACCGTGCTCGGCGACCTCGCCGAAGAAGTCTCGAAAGAATCCTGACGAGAGGTGGCAGCTCAGGAGCCGCTGGGCCCAGTCGTGCCCGAGCACCCGTTCCGGGTACCCGGAGAAGTGCTCGGCCGCCTCGCCGATACGAGCGATCGCCGCTTCTTCCGCCGCGGCTTCCGCACCTCCGAGCAGGGCCCTGTGCCGCTCAAGCGCAGCATTCGCAGCCGCACCGATGTGCTGTTTGTTGGCAAGCGCCGGCGCTTCGTTGACGATGGCCGACAGCTCCTGGAAGAGGAGCAGCTCGAGGTAGGCGGCGCGCGCGACAAGCACGTCGACGGGAACCAGCAGGTCTCCTAGCGATGTCGCTGGCTTCGGCGCGGATGCCGGGGCTGCGTCATCCTGAGATCGGTCTCCGCCGCGCCTTCCGAATACTGGCTTCACACGCTCATCCTACGTGCCAGTCGAGGTGCCCTCGTCGCAGGCTCTCGGCGGTCTGCGCGCCCACCATCTCGGCGAGATGAGAGCCGAAGAAGACCGGAATGGACCTATTCGCTAGACTATGGCGATGCCGCGACCGCGGCCGTTCGGCGCCCTTCGACTTCCCGGGCGCATCCCACAACTGCAGACAGGGCGTTTCACTCGTGAAGTTCTCCGACCTTTCCATCGATGCCGACATCGTCTCGGCCCTCGAGGGACACGGCATCACCGAGCCGTTCCCCATCCAGGAGCAGACGATTCCTCTCGCGCTGAGCGGGCAGGACATTATCGGCCAGGCCAAGACGGGCACTGGCAAGACCTTCGGCTTCGGGCTCCCGCTCATTCAGCGACTCGGCCTAGACCCCGCCCACGGCGTGCAGGCGCTTGTCGTCGTGCCGACGCGCGAACTTGCTGTCCAGGTCTACGAAGACCTCGAGATCGCTGTTTCTGGCCGCAAGACGACCGTCGTGCCGATCTACGGCGGCAAGGCCTACGAGGGCCAGATCGAACAGCTCAAGGCAGGCGCTCAGATCGTTGTTGGCACGCCTGGCCGCCTCCTCGACCTCGCGCAGCAGCGCATGCTCAACCTCTCCAACGTGCGCGAGATGGTGCTCGACGAAGCCGACAAGATGCTCGACCTCGGCTTCCTCTCCGACATCGAACGTCTCTTCGCCCAGACGCCCGCGACGCGCCACACCATGCTCTTCTCCGCGACGATGCCCGGCCCGATCGTGGCCCTCGCACGCCGCTTCATGACGAAGCCGATCCACATCCGCGCGACCGACCCAGACGAGGGCATCACGCAGGCGAACATCGAGCACGTCATCTACCGAGCACACCCGCTCGACAAAGACGAGATGATCGCGCGCATCCTGCAGGCGGAAGGTCGCGGCAAGACCGTGATCTTCACGCGCACCAAGCGTGCCGCAGCGAAGCTCATGGAAGAGCTCACCGATCGTGGCTTCAAGGCTGCCGCCGTTCACGGCGACCTCAACCAGGAGCAGCGCGAGCGCGCGATGGCCGCGTTCAAGGCTGGCAAGAAGGACGTGCTCATCGCGACGGACGTCGCTGCACGAGGCATCGATGTCGACGACGTGTCGCACGTCATCAACCACACGATCCCGGAGGACGAGAAGGCCTACCTCCACCGCGTCGGCCGCACCGGCCGCGCCGGCAACACGGGCATCGCCGTGACCTTCATCGACTGGGATGACCTGCACAAGTGGGCCCTCATCTCGAAGGCGCTAGAGCTCGGCGCCGAGGAACCGGTGGAGACCTACTCGTCTTCTCCGCACTTCTACGCCGACATGCGCATCCCAGAGGGCACGAAGGGACGCATTGCGGCCCCGAAGCGCGAGGTGCAGTCGTCCGGCAGCCGGCACACTTCCAGCGACCGAGGCGAGCGCAGCGGCTCGTCTGAGCGCCCGGCACGCTCACGCTCGCGTCGTCGCGGCGACGACGCAGCGACAGCACCTGACGCGACGACATCCGTGACCGAGGCGGCTCCTGCGGAGCAGCCAGCCGGTGAGTCGGGGGCCGAGCGTCCAGCTCGCCGTCGCCGCCGCCGTCGCGGCGGTTCGGCGAGCGAGTCAGGCGCCCCGCGCCAGGATTCGCAGCCAAGCCAGGAGTCGCAGCCAAGCGAGTAATCGCAAGAGCACAGCAGAACGGCGCCGAGCATCCGCTCGGCGCCGTTCTGCGTCTCGCTGGAAGGACGGGCGGAATACGCGAGACGTGCGCGCCGCCGCACAATGGTCTCGCTAGAGCACGTTCGGTCCAGCGAACACGGGTTCGCTGCCGGACGCCTGGTCCAGGATGCGCTGCAGCTGTTCGGGTGCTGTCGTGTTCTCGCCGAGACGATTGGGCTTGCCCGCCCCGTGGTAGTCGCTTGATCCCGTGACGATCAGGTTGTGCTCAGCTGCGATCTCGAAGAGGAGCGCGCGGCTCTCGGCATCGTTCTCCCTGTGCCCGACTTCGAGCCCGGCGAGCCCGGCCTGCACGAGCTGCTCGACGACATCCTGTGCCATCCCACGTTTTCCGCGCGACCCGGGATGCGCGAGCACCGGGACGCCACCCGCCCGGCGGATCAGCCTGACGGCGTCGAACGGGCTCGGCGCGTAGTGCGCGACGTAGTACCCACCGCGCCAGTGGAGGATCGTCTCGAACGCGGCCACCCGACTCTCTGCGATACCTTTCGCGACGAGCGCGTCTGCGATGTGCGGGCGGCCGACAGTCGCCCCAGGCTCCGTGACCGAGAGCACGTCGTCCCAGTCGAGGTCGTGGTCGGCTCCGATCATTCGCACCATGCGCTCGGCGCGAGAGACTCGCGAAGCGCGCACCTGCTGCATCTCCGCAAGCATGACCTCGTTGGCGGGATCGATGAGGTAGCCAAGCACATGCACGCTCGCGTGGTTCAGCTGCGAGGAGAACTCGATTCCGGGGATGAGCGTCACCCCGGTCTGTCTTGCCGCGACGCTTGCCTCGGCCCAGCCAGCGGTCGTGTCGTGGTCGGTGAGGGCGATCACGTCGAGGCCTGCCTTCGCTGCCTGTCGAACGACCTCGCCCGGCGATTCGGTGCCATCAGAGACCACGGAATGAGTGTGGAGGTCGATGCCTGGCTTGTCGAAGGAGGTCATGCTCCGATCAAAGCACAGGGCGCGGAGAGCTCAACGCCATGCGCCTCCCAGAGTCTCGAGATCCCGGGGGCTACGCTGAGGCCGTCATGCCGCGTACTTCTCCACCACCCAGACGATCCGCCATTGCCGGTTACCGAATAGCGGGGATCTTGCTTGGGCTCGTCGCGCTCGCCGCGGCGATCGTCCTCGGCTGGCCGCAGCTGCTCGACCTGCAGCGAGCACCGCTTGTCGCGCAGGCCATCTCGTTCCGGCTCCCGGTAGCGATTGGCGCGACGGCGATCATGCTGCTGCTCCTCATCCCGGTCCTTGCCTCTCGCAAGGCAAGGGCCGTCCTCGGGATGACGACGCTGGTCATCGCGGTCTTCGTCGCTGCGACGGCCGCCCTGCTCGTCGACCGGGGGCTCGGCTCCCCAGTGGCGGTGGCAGACTCGCCGGAGAGCATTAACATCCTGAGCTGGAACACACGAGGCGATGCCCCTGGCTCGCCTTCCATCGCGGAACTCGCAATCGAGGTCGGCGCGGATGTCGTGGTGCTTCCTGAGACGACTGAGGAGCTCGGAGTGGAGATCGCCGCCCAGATGTCCGAAGCCGGCTCCCCCATGTGGGTGCACACGCACACCATCGACGAGGACTACAAGGCGACCTCGACGACTCTGCTCATCTCACCTGACCTCGGCGACTACGAAGTCGTCACCGACAGAGGCGACACGAGCACGCTGCCGACGGTCATCGCAGTTCCGGTAGACGGCGACGGTCCGACGATCATCGCGGCCCACCCCGTCTCCCCCACGCCGGGCAACATGAGCTCGTGGAACACCGACTTGGAGTGGCTTGCGGCCCAGTGCTCGAGCAACACGATCATGGCGGGCGATTTCAACTCGACGCTTGATCACCTCTCTGGGCTCGGTGCGGACGACGACAGCCAACTCGGGTCGTGCGCGGACGCCGCGCTCGCTTCGGGAAACGGGGCGGTCGGCACGTGGACGGCTGGCGTCCCCCCGCTGCTCGGCGCCAACATCGACCGCGTCATGGCGACACCCGAGTGGAGCGTCACGGGCTTCGAGGTGCTCCTGTCCCGCGACTCTGCTGGCAGCGACCACCGACCGGTATTCGCGCAGCTCACTCCGTCTCCGGCGAGCTGAGGCTATCTGGCGTGACGGTCAGGGCAGGCTGACCGCCTCGTCCAGTTTTCCGCGCGAGAATGGCGGGGTGACTACCTCCGACCGTGCCAGTACCCTGTCCGCCACCGACTCCGCCTCCGGGCCCCAGAACGAGACTGCCGACACGACCGCAGACGGCCAGCGGCCCGGCGAGGCGCCAGCGAACGAGAACCGCAGCACGACGCCGAAGACCGACGCGTTCCGTGCGCAGATCATGCGGGGCTGGGCGGATCGCGAGGAGCCGCTTCCTCCGGCCAGAGTCTCGGTCCCCACTGCTTCGGCGCACCGCGAGGCGATCTCGGCACGCCACCGCGGCGCGCGCCTCGTCATCCCGGCCGGGGGCCTCAAGCAGCGCTCGAACGACACCGACTACAGGTTCCGCGCGCACTCGGCCTTCTCGCAGCTGACGGGGTGGGGGTCCGACGCGGAGCCGGGCGCCGTCCTTGTCCTCGACCCCATCGACGACGGGCATGAGGCCACCGTGTACTTCCGTGAACGTGCTGGCCGCGACAGTGACGAGTTCTACGCGAACTCCGAGATCGGCGAGTTCTGGATCGGGCCGCGTCCCTCGCTCGCGCAGACGGCGGCCGATCTCGACGTCGCAGCGCGTGACCTCGCCGAGTTCTCCGAGCTCGGTCTGGTCACGGACGCACGTACGCTTCTGCTGAGAGAGGCCGATGCAGGCCTCACGGAGCGTGTCGACGAGGCTCGGCGCACGATGTCGCTCCCGAACGCCGAGTTCGATGCGCTCCTCGCCGACGACGCGTTGCTCGCGCAGGACCTGAGCGAGCTCAGGCTCGTGAAGGATGCCTACGAGATCGGGCAGATGCGCGAGGCCGTCGCCGCAACGGCGGCGGGCTTCGACGACATCGTCGCCTCACTCGCGCGGGCCTCCGAGCATGCGAGAGGCGAGCGCATCGTCGAGGGCGTGTTCCAGGCGAGGGCCCGCCTCGAGGGCAACGACGTCGGCTACGACACGATCGCGGCCTCAGGTAGCCACGCGTGCATCCTGCACTGGACGAAGAACTCGGGGGCGGTGAACCCCGGCGAGCTGATCCTCGTTGATGCAGGCGTCGAGGTCGATTCGCTCTTTACGGCTGACATCACCCGCACGATCCCCGTCACCGGGAGGTTCACCGAGGAGCAGCGTCTCGTGTACGAGATCGTGCTCGAGGCCGCCGACGCGGCGCTTGCTATCGTGCGCCCCGGCATCACGTTCCGCACGATCCACGACACCGCAATGGAGGTCATCGCCAAGCGCACGCAGGAGCTCGGCATGCCGCTGGGACTCGGTGAGGCTGACCCGGCTGAGCAGCACTACCGCCGCTACATGGTGCACGGCACGAGCCATCACCTCGGCATCGATGTGCACGACTGCGCGAAGGCTCGACGTGAGCTCTACCTCGACGGCGTCCTCGAGGCCGGCATGATCTTCACGATCGAGCCTGGCCTGTACCTGCAGCCAGACGACCTGACGGTCCCCGAGCACCTCAGGGGCATCGGAGTTCGCATCGAGGACGACATCCTCGTCACCGCGGACGGGGCCGAGAATCTCTCGCTCGGCATTCCGCGGACGGTCGCCGACGTCGAGTCCTGGTTCGCTCGCCTCAACGCCAGCTAGGGAGCACGGCTCGGGCGCGAAGGCGCGGGGGCGTCAGCTGGTGCTCGACCCCGCGCGGTCGTCCGCGGCTTCCTTGGCTCGCTTCTCGCGCTCGAGTCGACGCATCTCGGCCTGCGCTTCGGCGTAGGTCCGGCGGGGTGCCGCGGGCTCCTGCGCCTCAGGAGCCGCGGACCCTCCAGGCACCGCACTCGCCACGGCCGCCCCTGCGCCGGACGCCGTCGGCTGCTGCGCGGGAGGCGCGGCGCTAGGGACCGGCTGCTGAGTCGCGGGGGCTGCGGCCGGAGCCTGCGGGCCGAGCAGACCGCGGGCCTTGGCGGCGTGCTCGCGCGGTACGACAACGTCGAAGTGGGTGGCGACGACCTGCATGACGGAGGTGAACTGCCTGCGCTGCGGGTTCAGCGCGTACCCGATGACGCTCCAGATCACCGAGAACCCGATAGCCACGGGGAGGATCGCGATGAGCGTCTCGAAGCCGACGCCGGGCGTCACGATGAGCACGAGGAGACCGACGAAGAGACCGAGCATGACGCCGGTCCCGACCGCGCCGAGCGCGGCCTTGCCGAATGACATGCGTCCCGTGACACGCTCGACTGTTCGCAGGTGGCTGCCCAGGATGGAGACCGTGGAGACGGGGAAGTCCTGCTTGGCGAGACCATCCACGACCGCGCGTGCTGCTTCGTAACTGTCGAGGCTCGCGATCACGTCGCCCTCTGGAACTTTGGGGAACCGGCTGCGGGCGCCACGTGTCGTCGTGCCTGGGGTTGTCATACGGCCATTCTCTCAGCCCAACGCGCGGAAAGGCGTCGGGCGAGTCACATGTTCGCTGTTGGCTGGCGAGCAGTCAGCGGCGACTACCATTGGCCCGTGAGCGTCTCCAAGGTCTTTACCGCGCGCCTGTCCGCGTGCCCCGTCTTCGACGAAGACGGCGACCGTATCGGCAAGGTCCGTGATGTCATCGTCGAGTACCGCGCAGCACACTCCCCCAGAGTCAAGGGCCTCGTGGTCGAGACCAAGAGCAAGCGCCTCATCTTCATCCCGATCCGCCAGGTCGAGTCGATCGGCTCGGGGCAGATCGTCGTGAGCGGCGAGATCGACTCGCGCCCTTTTGTGCAGCATGGTCAGGAGGTGCGGGTCCTCGCGGATCTCGCGGACCGATCCGTCACGTTCAACGACGGGACAGCCTCCGGCACGATCGAGGACGTACAGATCGAAGAGGATGCCCAGGGGAACTGGAGCGTCGGCCAGCTCTTCGTCAGGCTTCCCCGCAAGAGCAAGCAGCTCTTCGGCACGGGGCCGACGCGCTTCGCGACCTGGGGCGAGGTCACTCCCGAACTCACGATCGGCGAGCAGCAGGCAGCAACGCAGTTCCTGACCGCCCACTCGGAGATGAAGCCGAGCGACTTCGCCACGGCGCTCCTCGACCTGCCAGACGCGCGCCTCAAAGAGGTCGTGAGCATGTTGCCGGATGAGCGTCTCGCGGACGTCCTCGAGGAGATGCGAGAGTCCGACCAGGTCACGATCATCGAGTGGCTCGACGAGGAGCACGCCGCCGACGTGCTCGACCAGATGCAGCCTGACGACGCTGCCGACCTCGTTGCCAAGCTCGACGCGGTCAAGAGCGAGGCCCTCCTGCAGCGCATGGATCCGGAGGAGGCCGAAGAGGTGCGCATGCTCCTCGAGTTCGCCCCGGACACGGCCGGCGGTCTCATGACCACGGATCCGGTCATCTTGCCGGGCGACGCGACCGTCGCAGAAGCCCTTGTCCTCATCCGTCGGAAGGACCTGCCTGCGGCCCTCGCCACGAGTGTCTTCGTGACGCTCTCGCCCTACGAGCCGCCGACGGGGCGCTACCTGGGGCTTGTTCATTTCCAGAGGCTGCTCAGGTACCCGCCGCACGAGCGTCTCGACACCATCCTGGACCGTGAGATGGAGCCGGCGCCCACCACGATGCGCGACGCCGAGGTAGCCCGCGTCCTCGCGAGCTACGACCTCGTGGCCCTTCCCGTCATCGACGACGCCCACCGCCTTGTCGGCGTCGTGACGATCGACGATGTCCTCGACCACCTCCTGCCAGAGGACTGGCGCCAGGTCGACGCCGAAGGCGAGGTCGTGCCGAGTCGCGTCTCGCAGCGTGTCGGCACCAAGCGCGCCGTCACGGCCCCCGCGAACTCCCCAGCCGCCCGGAGGACTCATGGCACGTCGTGAAGACGATCTCGAGCGCCCCAAGGTCAAGGGCCTCCACCTTAGTCGACCCCGCCCCAAGCCCAGGCGGGACTCCCGCGGGGACGATTCCGAGAACCGCGACCACGAGCGGAGCGATGCGTTCGGGCGTGGCATGGAGGCGTTTGCGCGCGCCATGGGAACGCCCGCGTTCCTCGTCGGCCTCTCGCTGTTCGTCGTCTTCTGGGTCGTGTGGAACTCAATGGCCCCCATCGAGCTGCGCTTCGACTCCGCCGACCTCGGATTCATCGCCCTGACACTCATGCTGTCGCTGCAGGCTTCCTACGCCGCCCCCATGCTGCTGCTCGCGCAGAACAGACAGGATGACCGCGACCGCGTTCAGATCGCGCAGGATCGCCAGCGTGCTGAGCGGAACTCAGCCGACCTCGAGTACCTCGCGCGAGAGATCGTCGCGCTGCGCGTCCTCACCAAGGACCTGGCTTCCAAGGACTTCATCCGCGCTGAGCTGCGTGCGCTCCTCGAGGACATCGAGGACCTCGACGACCCTGACGAGGAGGGTTCCGAGACCATCTCGCGCCAGGAGCAGCGCGTGAGCGACTCCGCTCGGCGCCGTGCGGAGGCAATCCGAGACAGGAAGCGCGCGGCCAAGTCGGCAGAAGAGCAGGTGTGAGCACCGTGACGCTCGCCGAGAACGTCTGGAGTGCGCTCGCCGGGGTCATCGACCCCGAGCTGCGTCGACCCTTGACGGAGCTGGGCATGATCGAGCGCGTCGACGAACGCGCTGACGGCTCCGTCGAGGTCGAGCTCAGGCTCACGATCGTCGGCTGCCCGGCCGCGCGCCAGATCGAGCGGGACGTGCGGTCAGCCGTCGAGTCCGCGCTCGACGGCGCGCCGTATGACCTCGAGGTCGGCGTCATGACGCGCGAGCAGCGCACGGCGCTCACCGAGCGACTCCGCGGCTCGAGAGCCGGTCGTGTGCATCCGTTCGGCCGGGACTCGCTGACGCGTGTCATCGCGGTGACGAGCGGCAAAGGTGGTGTCGGCAAGTCGACGGTGACGGCGAACCTCGCAGCGGCCTTCGCCCGCAGCGGCCTCAGCGTTGGCCTCATCGACGCCGACGTGCATGGCTACTCGATCCCCGGTCTGTTCGGTCTGGGCGACGACGTCTCCCCGACCCGGATCGGCGACATGATCGTGCCGCCTGAAGCCCACGGGGTGAAGCTCATCTCGATCGGGATGTTCCTGGGCGACGACTCGCAGGTGGTCGCCTGGCGCGGCCCGATGCTGCACCGCACGATCGAGCAGTTCCTCACCGACGTGTACTTCGGCGACCTCGACGTCCTGCTGCTCGATCTTCCGCCTGGGACTGGCGACATCGCGATCTCACTTGGACAGCTCCTGCCGGGGGCGGAGGTTGTTGTTGTCACGACCCCTCAGGCGGCGGCTGCGGAGGTGGCCTGGCGCTCGGGCGCGCTGGCGAGGAAGACCGGCCAGCGAGTTGTCGGCGTCATCGAGACGATGTCGCCGTTCGCGTCCTCCGACGGCGAGGTTGTCGCGCTCTTCGGCGAGGGCGGTGGCAGGGCCGTCGCGGCTCGGCTCAGCGAGGAGGGCGCGCCGGTGGAACTGCTTGCCGAAGTGCCTGTGAGCCAGCCGCTCCGCGAGTCGGGAGACGCAGGCACGCCGCTCCTGCGAAAGGCGCCGAGCAGCCCGGCTGGTCGAGCGTTGCAGCAGGCGGCGGACGCGCTCTTGGCGCAGCCGCGCGGGCTCAGCGGGCGCAGGCTTCCCGTGTCACTCGTCTGACGGCGGCGCGCTTCGAGCCGAGGGCCCGAGCTCGGGCGGAGGAGACGCGCGGGATCAGGTCGCTTCGCCGTCGAACGGCACGGGGCCGACAACGGAAGGCACGGGCACCGCGCTTGACGCCCAGCTCGGTCGAGATGCTCCACCGACCGCGGCGGCTCCGCCAGCCGCAACCGCGCCTACGCTTGCGGCTGCCGTACCGGAAGCGGCGTTCACGGGAGCTGGCTCCGGTGCCACGGGCTCATCCTCAGACAGCAGCGCGTCACGGATGATGCGACGCGGGTCGTACTGACGGGGGTCGAGCTTGCGCCAGTCGACGTCCGCGAAGTCGTCGCCCATCTCCTCTTTCATGCGCGACTTGGCGTTCGTGGATGCTCCACGAAGCCACTTGACCGCATCAGCGAGACGCTCGGCAGCTTTCGGGAGCTTGTCGGGACCGATGATGAAGGCCGCGATAATGCCGATCAACAGCAACTTCTCAAACGTCAGCCCAAACACCGTCCCATCATAGGCTCTGGGATGCGCGGGCGCGGCACTCGAGACTCGCCAGCCGAGACTCGGCATTCGGGTCCCGCGGCCCAAGCCGACGCTAGTCTTGAAGAATGTCTGAACTGGAGCTCAGCTCGCGTTACATCAACGAGCGAATCGTGGACGATGCACTCGTCCGGGATGCTCGTCAGTTGACTCTCGAGCTCGGCCTTCCGCTGCCGTCTGCGGCGACCGCCGCCCACCTGACGTTCCTCGCCGCCGCGACAGGCGCATCCACGATCATCGAGATCGGGACTGGCGCAGGTGTGCTGACCCACTCAGTCTGGCGCGGCGCGCCCAACTCCACGATCACGTGCATCGATGCCGAGCCCGAGTACCTCGGCCACGCCCGACGCCTCCTGATCTCGGCGGGTGCGCGCGGCGCGAGCCTGCGCTTCATCACGGGCCACCCGCAGGACGTGCTGCCCCGCATGACCGAAGGCGGCTACGACCTCGTCGTGATCGGTGGCGACGTCGCCCACATCGGCGCCCACCTCCAGCACGGGCTCCGCCTGATCCGCCCAGGCGGGACCATTGTCGCCCTCGGTGCCCTCAACGGCGGCAAGGTGGCATCCCCTGCCCGGCGCGACGCTCTCACCAGCGGGCTGCGTGCGCTCTACTCCGAGTTCGACCTGCAAGACGACCTCCGGCTGTCATTGCTGCCCCTTGACGGCGGCATCCTCCAGCTCACGAAGCTGCGCTAGTCACTGCAACCCGGCATAGAGGAAGGGCGTCGACCGAGTGGTCGACGCCCTTCCTTTCGTGCGAAACGGCTATTCGCCGACGACTGCGCTCAGCGCATCGCGAAGCTCGCGGGCCTCGTCGTCGTTGACGGACACCACGAGGCGCCCGCCACCCTCGAGGGGTACACGGACGATGATCAGCCGTGTTTCGCGGATGGCTTCCATAGGTCCGTCACCAGTACGCGGTTTCATCGCGGCCATAATTGCGCCTCCAAGATTTGTGCAGTGTCTCCCTAGTATCCCAAATTCGTGGACGGAGTGTGCAATCGGCCCTCCGGAATGTGAAAAATCGCGAATCTAAAACACACCGATTTGCTTCCAAACGACGCGGGGAACGGCCAGAACCGAGGTGTAGCGTCGATTTCTGTTGGCACCGAGGGTGCCTTCTGCTCTAGCCAGATGATCGAAAGGACCTCCCGTGGCTGAATTCACGCTTCCCGACCTTCCATACGACTACGCGGCACTCGAGCCCCACATCTCAGCCCGAATCATGGAGCTGCACCACGACAAGCACCATGCGACCTACGTCAAGGGCGCGAACACGGCGCTCGAGCAGATCGCCGAAGCGCGTGACAGCGGCAACCTGGCGAACATCAACAAGCTCGAGAAGGACCTTGCCTTCAATCTCGGCGGACATGTCAACCACAGCGTGTTCTGGACGAACCTCTCGCCTGATGGCGGGGAGCCAGAGGGCGGCATCAAGGACGCCATCGACGAGCAGTTCGGCGGCCTTGACAAGTTCCAGGCGCAGTTCACGGCCGTGGCTCTCGGCGTCCAGGGTTCCGGCTGGGCGGTACTCGGCTACGAGCAGACCGGCGGCAACCTCACCACGTTCCAGCTGTTCGACCAGCAGGGCAACATCCCGTTCGGGGTCACGCCGCTGCTGCAGCTCGACGTGTGGGAGCACGCGTACTACCTCGACTACCAGAACGTGCGAGCCGACTACATTAAGGCGTTCTGGAACATCGTGAACTGGAAGAACGTCGGCGAACGCCTCGACGCTGCGCGCGCCTGACACGACCGGCACCTCAGCAGACGGCGATCGCCGCATCCGAGAAGGGATGCGGCGATCGCTCTCTGCGGTTCGGGCCCCGGGTCAGCCCTTCGCGATGGCGAGGACTTGTTCGAGCGCTGCCACGCACTCCCCGTCGGTCTCACGCGTGATCGTCACGACGGTCTTGTCCTCGACGTAGTGGCAGATATCCGCATTGACTCCCTCTCCGTGCACGACGTCGTCGAGCGTGTAGACGGTGCCAGCCCCGAGCGACTCCGTCACGTACGCCGAGCTACCGAGGCTCTGCCCCTCGGCCGAGCTCTCGAACTCGTCGAACGTCGAGGCCGCGTCGAAGTCCTCGCTCGCGGGAATGGTCGCAATGTGCAGCGTCGTGGCACGCCATTTCTGCTCGGCGGACTTCGTCGGCGTCCAACTGCAGACATTGTCGCTTGCGTCCCCGAGCTGGACGAGCTCGTCCCCCGGCGCCCCGAAGAAGATGGACTGGAACGTCACGAGCTCGGGGGCCAGCAGGTCCCCGTTCATGGCATCGGTGAACTGAACGCACTGATCCGCTGAGTCGATCGAAGCGACAGCCCAGTTCGCAGCCGGCTGCTCTGTCCCCCCGGGCTGTACCGTCGCGGTCTCCGTGGCGTCTGCAGTCGTCGAGGCTGCCGCGGTTGCTGACGATGTGGCCGCCGGCGTGGCCTCCCCCTGCGTTGCCTGGCACCCTGAAAGAGCTAGCACGCCGACCGCCGCGATAGCGGCGATCCGCCCCACCCCGAGTAGTTCCATTCGATTTCCCCTTGTCTTGACGACGCTCACGCGCCGGTGCGTTTACCTGCACTCAATGTAGGGGTCGACCTGGGGTTTCAATGGCCGCAACTGTCACGCTCCGGACACGGAACGGCCACGTTTTGGACCGGGCTAGGCGGGTGTCCAGTCCCCCTCGACCGTGTACCAGCAGAAGTACAGCCAGAGCAGCTGGCCAACGAGCATGAGCACCACAACGCCAACCCGATAGAGCGGCGATTTCGGAATCGCGATCGCCCCGAGAACTGGGAACATCGGCATGAGGAGGCGGAACGTGCTCGACTGAGGGAAGAACACCGCGAAGAGGTACGTGAAGTAGCTGAGCAGCCAGATCCGGATCTCGATGCCGAGCCTCCGCATGACCGGAAGCGCGATGACGCCAAGCACGACGACGACGAAGAGCACGACGATGACCGCGCCGATCGGTTGCCCGAACCAGAACGTCGAGCCGTGGAACCAGCCGGTGAAGGGCACGAGCTCGATGGGGCCCGTGTAGTGGATGCGCCACGCCAGCTCGGTATCGATGTACGCGGAGGGCACTCCCGTCACCGCCCACGCGATGAGCAGCCAGCCGAAGCCGGCCAGCGCCGAGAGCAGGCCGGCGATCATGACCTTGACGACCTCCGGCCGCGGAAAGTCCTCGCGGCCCTTCACGTGCATCCACCAGCGGGCGAGGAAATAGAGGCCAAGCGTCATGGCCCACGCCAACCCTGTGGGGCGCGTGAAGGAGGCGACCACGATGACGGGAAGCATGACCAACCACTGCCGCTTGATGAGCAGGTACAGCAGGAGGGCGACGAAGAAGTTTTGCGCGCTCTCGGCGTAACCGAGCTGCAGGAGCGGACTTGTCGGCCCGATGCAGAAGAGCAGCGTCGCGAACGACGTCGTGCTCTTGTCCACGACCAGCGCGAGCGTGCGGTTGAAGACCCAGGCCGCGGCGAACCCGAAGGCCGTCGCCACGAGTACCGAGGCCACCTCCCAGGGCAGCGTCGTCACGACCATGAGCGCACGCACGAGCATGGGATACACGGGCATGAACGCCCAGGCATTCTCGGTGACCTGACCATCGTCGTTTCTCGGCAGCTCACTGGAATAGCCGTACGGGCCCGTCGCGATGCGCTCGTACCAGGCGGAGTCCCACAGGTTCGAGAAGGTCCACAGGTCCGGCTTCGCCGGCGACTGCCACGTCTCCTGCTGCTGCGACGCGAACGCGAGCAGGAAGATCGTCGTGACGACTCGGGAGGCGAAGAAGATGATGGCCACCTGGGCCAGGGCGGGCAGACGACTCCAGTAGTAGGAGAAGTAGGTCGGCCTCGTATCGGCGGCGACGGTGAACTCGTCGCGTCCGGTTCGCGCTAGCGTGAGGTCAGCCACGTGCGGAGCCCCTCCTCGACGCGCGTGATCTCTGTGAGCAGCACTCGCTCGTCGTCTGCGTGGGCCTTGAGGGGGTCGCCCGGGCCGTAGTTGACCGCCGGAATCCCAAGCGCAGAGAAGCGCGCGACGTCCGTCCACCCGTACTTGGGCTTCGCCTCTGCCCCGACGGCCTCCAGGAAGCCCTGGGCAAGGGGGGCGTCCAACCCGGGTCTCGCGGCAGGGGAACGGTCGACGAAGTCGAGCTCGAAGTCGCCGAACCACTCGCGAAGCTTCGCCTCAGCCTCGTCGAGCGACTTATCCGGCGCGAAACGGTAGTTGACGTGCACCACGCACTCGTCCGGAATGACGTTGCCGGCCACCCCGCCCGAGATTCGCACTGCGTTGAGCCCCTCGCGGTAATCGAGCCCCTCGACGGGCACCGTCGCGGGAGTGAACTCCGCGAGCCTGGCGAGGATCGGCGCAGCCTTGTGGATCGCGTTCTCCCCCACCCAGGCTCGAGCGGAATGCGCGCGCTTGCCCCGCGTGCGGATGTCGACGCGGATAGTACCGTTGCAGCCGCCCTCGACTTCGCCCTTGGTGGGTTCGCCGAGGATGGCGAAGTCGGCGGTGAGAAGGTCCGGCCTCGCGTCGGCGAGCCTCCCGAGCCCATTCAGATCGGAGGCGACTTCCTCGTTGTCGTACCAGATCCAGGTCAGATCGACGGCGGGCTCGGTGAGCTCTGCGGCGAGCCTGAGCTGAACCGCGACCCCGGCCTTCATGTCGACCGTCCCGCGGCCCCAGAGGTACTCGCCAGGCGGCGTGCCTGGCACGTCAGCGTCGGCCTGCTCCTGAGAGAGCACCTCGATCCGCGTCGGGAGGTTCTCGTTGATCGGCACGGTGTCGATGTGACCAGCTATCGCGACCCGCTGCGCACGCCCTAGGGAGGTGCGCGCGACGATCGTGTTGCCGAGGCGAAGCACTTGGAGATGCGCAAACGGTGCCAGTGCCGCCTCGATCGCGTCGGCGATCCTCGCCTCGTCACCCGACACCGAAGGAATGTCACAGAGCATCCTGGTGAGTTCGGTCGAGGGTCGCGTCAGGTCGATGGTGTCGGCACTCGCGAAAGAAGACATGCGTTCAAGCCTAAGTCCTCCGATCGACCGCCAAGCGGTGCCCGCGCGGGCCCATCGCTGGGTAGCCTGGAGCGCATGACCAACGATGCACCCACATCCAACGACCCGCGGACAGCGTGGGGCGACGGCCTCGCCACGATCACGAACGACGGACAGGTGCTCGACGCCTGGTTCCCGACGCCAGCACTCGGCCCATTGCCGGAGGGCCGCGACCCGCACATCTCGCCCGCCAGCTTCGCAGCTCTCGCCTACGACGACGAACGCCGCCAGGTGCAGGTCAGCCCGGTCACGGTGACCGTGCAGCTCGACGAGCCAGTGGGGAGCGTGGTTGACGCCTACCTCCGCCTGCACCTGCTCAGCCACCTTGTGGTCGAGCCGAACAGCATCAACCTCGATGGCATCTTCGGCCACCTGCCGACAAACGCGTGGACCAACGTCGGCCCCATGCGACCGGAGCTGGCCGCCAGCTCGCGTGCGACCCTCCAGCGCGAGGGTATCCAGGTCTACGCGATCGACAAGTTCCCGCGACTCCTCGACTACGTGATGCCGGCGGATGTCCGCATCGCCGACGGCGGCCGCGTGCGCCTGGGCGCGCACCTCGCTCCCGGCACCGTCGTCATGCACGAGGGCTTCGTCAACTTCAACGCCGGCACGCTCGGCCGTTCCATGGTCGAAGGTCGCGTCTCTCAGGGGGTCATCGTCGGAGAGGGCAGCGACATCGGCGGCGGCGCATCCATCATGGGCACGCTCTCGGGCGGCGGCGTGCAGCGCATCCGAATCGGCGAGCGCGCCCTGCTCGGAGCGAACTCCGGTATCGGAATCTCCCTCGGTGATGACTCGATCGTCGAGGCCGGCCTGTACGTCACCGCTGGCACGAAGGTCTCTCTCGTCGGCCAGAGCGACCCTGACGGCCAGATCGGCGAGCCACGTTCGGTGAAGGCTGCGGAGCTCTCCGGCGTGCCGAACCTGCTCTTCCGACGGAACTCGCTCAACGGTGCCGTCGAGGCCATCGCGCGCACGGGTTCGGGCATCCAGCTCAACGACGCCTTGCACGCGTAGCAGCTGCTCCGCTCCCCGGAGACAGAACAACACTCCCCGCTGGCCACCTGTCGTGCGGCTCGAGCGGGGAGTGTCTTGTTCGTTCAGCGTAAGGCGAGAGCCGCCGGAGCGGAAGCCCTCTCAGGGGTTTCCATGCTCCGGCGGCACTCTTGTTCTCCGGCGGGCTGAGCTCAGAGGAGCTGGAAGCCGCGGTTCTCCGGGTAGTGGCGTTCTGGCTCGCCCGTGTACAGCTGCTGCGGGCGACCGATCTTCGTCTTGGCGTCGGCGTTTGCCTCGCGCCAGTGCGCGAGCCAGCCTGGCAGCCGGCCGATGGCGAAGAGGACCGTGAACATGCGCGTCGGGAACCCCATGGCCTTGTAGATGAGGCCCGTGTAAAAGTCGACGTTCGGGTAGAGGCTTCGCTCTTTGAAGTAGTCGTCGTTGAGTGCGACCTGCTCGAGCTGCGTGGCGAGCTCCAGGAGCGGGTCGTTGACGCCGAGGGCGGCGAGCACCTCGTCGGCGGACTCCTTGACGAGCTTCGCGCGAGGGTCGTAGCTCTTGTAGACGCGGTGGCCGAACCCCATGAGGCGCACCCCGTCTTCTTTGTTCTTCACGCGCTCGACGAAGCGGTCGACGCCCTCGCCGGATTCCTGGATCTGCGCAAGCATCTTCAGGACGGCCTCGTTGGCGCCACCGTGGAGCGGGCCGTTGAGGGCGCTGATGCCAGCCGAGATCGACGAGTACATGTTCGCCTCGGTCGAGCCGACCAGGCGCACGGTCGAGGTCGACGCGTTCTGCTCGTGGTCGGCGTGCAGGATGAGGAGGCGCTCGAGCGCCTTCGAGAGCACGGGGTTGACCTCGTACGGCTCCGCGAGATTCCCGAAGTTGAGCTTGAGGAAGTTGTCGACGAAGTCGAGCGAGTTGTCCGGGTACAGGAACGCCTGGCCGATGCTCTTCTTGTGCGCATAGGCGGCGATGACCGGGATCTTCGCGAGGAGGCGGATGGTGGACTGCTCGACCATCTCGGGGTTGTGGACGTCGAGCGAGTCCTCGTAGTAGGTCGAGAGCGCGTTGACCGCGCTGGAGAGCACGGACATCGGGTGCGCGTGCGGCGGCAGTGCCGTGAAGAAGCGCTTGAGGTCTTCGTGCAGGAGCGTGTGGTGGCGGATGCGATCCGTGAAGTTCTCGTACTCGGACTCGGTGGGGAGCTGACCGTAGAGAAGCAGGTACGCGACCTCCAGGAAGCTCGACTTGGAGGCGAGTTCCTCGATCGGATAGCCGCGGTAGCGCAGGATGCCGTTGGCACCATCGATGTAGGTGATGGCCGACTTGGTCGACGACGTGTTGACGAAGCCCTGGTCGAGCGTTGTGTACCCGGTCTGCTTCATGAAGGTCGAGATATCGACCGCGTCAGCACCTTCCGTGGCACGCAGGACGGGGAACTCAGCTGTCCTGTCGCCGATCCTGAAGGTGGCCGAGAACGCCTCGTGCTGGTGGGCCTCAGCCTGCTTGTGCTGTTCAGTCACAGATCCTCCTCGAGCGGGTGGGGGATGCTCCCCGGCGAGCACGCAGAACGCGCAGTTTCCTCATAGCCTAATCGGTCGACAAGGTGACTATGCGAATCCACAATGAAACCCGCGATGCGCTGTTCGTTATCTACTGAGCTTTCGCGGAATGGTCATGACTGGCCGCGTAGAGGCGCCGGGCAGCCTCGTCCACCTGGTCATCCGTGGCTGTCAGCGAGACGCGAACGTTCCGCCCACCGGCCTCACCGTAGAAGACGCCTGGGCCGCCGATGATGCCAAGGTCGGCCAGTTCACCGATCGTGGTCCACGAGTCGTCGCCCTTGGTGCCCCAGAGATAGAGGCCAGCTTCGCTGTGCTCGATGCGCAGCCCCCAGGCCTCCAGCGCCGGCAGCAGCGCATCTCGTCGTCGCTGGTAGCGGTTGTACTGCTCGACGGCATGGTGATCGTCTCCGAGAGCCGCTGCGATGGCCGCCTGCACTGGCGCAGGGACCATGAGCCCCGCGTGCTTGCGTGCCACCAGGAGGCGAGAGATGAGGGCCGAGTCGCCAGCGATGTAGGCCGCGCGGTACCCCGCAAGGTTCGATCGCTTCGAGAGCGACGAGCACGCGAGGATGTTCGTGAAGTCGCCGCCGTTGACCCGCTCGTCGAGGATGCTCGGGATGCGCTCCCCCGCCCAATCGCCCCAACCGAGTTCCGCGTAGCACTCGTCGTTGATGATGACTGCCCCGAGCTCGCGAGCGCGGTCGACTGCAGCCCTGAGCTCCTCGACTCCGAGGACTCGCCCATCTGGGTTGCCGGGACTGTTGAGCCAGATGAGCTTCGTCGATTCGGGCCAGGCAGCGGGGTCGTCGCTCGCGAACCCGGTTGCGCCGGCGAAGACGGCGCCGATCTCATAAGTCGGGTAGGCCCGGGATGGGTAGACAACCGTGTCACCGACACCCAAGCGCAAGAAGAATGCGGCCGTCGCGACGAACTCCTTGGAACCGACAGTGAGCATGGTGTTCGCGCGCTCGAGGCCGGTGACGCCGCGGCTCCTGGCGAACCACGCGACGACGGCGTCTCTGGCTTCGTTGGTTCCGATCGTCGTCGGGTACGAGTGCGCGTCCGCGTGCTCCCGAAGCGCCGTGCGCACGATCTCGGGAGTCGGGTCGACGGGCGAACCGATGGAGAGGTCGACCGCTCCGGCTGGATGCGCCTTCGCGCGCTCGACGTAAGGGGTGAGCTGGTCCCACGGGTAGTCGGGGAGCTCGCCGAGCGTCACGCGCCTTCCCCCTGCGGGTCGAGCGCGGCGATCAGCGGGTGGTCGTGGTGGATGACGCCCACCTTGGCGGCCCCGCCCGGGGAGCCGATCTCGCTGAAGAAGTCGACGTTGGCGGTGTAGTACTCGCTCCACTCGTCGGGCAGATCATCTTCGTAGTAGATGGCCTCGACGGGGCAGACGGGTTCGCAGGCACCGCAGTCGACACATTCGTCAGGATGGATGTAGAGCATCCGATCGCCCTCGTAGATGCAGTCGACGGGGCACTCATCGATGCAGGCCCGGTCTTTCACGTCGACACAGGGAAGGGCGATGACGTAGGTCACTGGGGTGACTCCTCCTCGTTCGAGTGCGATCTTCCATCGTACTCGTCGCGAGCGCGTACTGTCCGCACGCGCCGGCTCGGCAACTCGGGCCAGAAGGCACAGGCAGCAGCGACCAGCGAGGCCAGGGCCAGCCAGGCAAGCCCGAACGCGTCGCCCACGACCACGACGCTCGAGCCGGGATTCCAGAGCCCGAGCCCACCGACGGCCACCACCACCCCGACCGCGAACCCAGTGGTCATCCACCGGTCGACGAGGTACAGGCGCAGGCCGATTCCGAGGCACAGGATGCACACGAGGCCGAGCACGATGCCCACCCAGAGCGTGGTGTCGAAGAGCTCGACACGCCCCCGGTGGAGGAACGTCGTCACCGTGCCGACGATGACGCCAAAAACCGCGTAGAGCAGCGCGCCGAGGATGCGTTCCCCGGCTCGCTGCTCTACAACGGGCTGTTCGATGACTTCCGTCATACGACCTTAATCTTCACCGCGAACCCTGGAGGCTCGCACGTTCGACTACTGCTTCTTGGCGCGCGACGTCGCACGAGCACGTGCGTTGCCGTCAAGGAGCAGCTTGCGGATGCGGATCTTCTCGGGCGTGACCTCGACGCACTCGTCTTCGCGAGCAAACTCGAGTGACTCCTCGAGCGTCAGGACGCGGGAGGGAGTCATCGACTCGAACGTGTCCGCGTTGGCGGAGCGCATGTTCGTGAGCTTCTTCTCCTTGGTCACGTTGACGTCCATGTCGTCGCCGCGCGAGTTCTCGCCGATGACCATGCCCTCGTAGACCTCTTCGGTCGGCTGGACGAAGAACGACATGCGCTCCTGCAGGGCGATCATCGCGAACGGCGTCGCGACTCCCGCGCGGTCAGCGACGATCGAACCAGACGTGCGGGTCGTGATGGGGCCAGCCCACGGCTCGTAGCCGTGCGAGATCGCGTTCGCGATGCCCGTTCCACGCGTGCTCGTCATGAACTCGCTGCGGAAGCCGATGAGGCCTCGCGACGGGATGACAAACTCCATGCGAACCCAGCCGGTGCCGTGGTTCGACATGGACTCCATGCGGCCCTTGCGGGCAGCGAGAAGCTGCGTGATGGCGCCGAGGTGCTCTTCAGGCGAGTCGATCGTGAGGTGCTCGTACGGCTCGTGCGTCTTGCCATCGACGATCTTCGTGACCACCTGTGGCTTGCCCGCCGTCAGCTCGAAGCCCTCGCGGCGCATGTTCTCGATGAGCACGGAGAGGGCGAGCTCGCCACGACCCTGGACTTCCCAGGCGTCCGGGCGTCCAATGTCGAGCACGCGGATCGAGACGTTACCGATCAGCTCGCGATCGAGGCGGTCCTTGACCATGCGTGCGGTGAGCTTGTGACCCTTGACCTTGCCCATGATGGGCGAGGTGTTGGTGCCAATCGTCATCGAGATGGCGGGCTCGTCGACCGTGATGCCTGGCAGCGGACGGATGTCCTCCGGGTCAGCGATCGTCTCGCCGATCATGATCTCGGGGATACCGGCGACGGCGACGATGTCGCCGGGGCCAGCCGAGTCGGTCGGGACGCGGTCGAGCGCCTTCGTCTCGAGCAGTTCCGTGATGCGCACGTTGTGCACCGAGCCGTCGTTCTTGACCCAGGCCACGTTCTGGCCCTTCTTGAGCGTGCCGTTGAAGACGCGCAGGAGGGCGAGACGGCCGAGGAACGGCGAGCTGTCGAGGTTCGTGACGTGCGCCTGGAGCGGCGCCTCCGGGTCGAAGGCTGGCGGCTGGATGTGCTTGAGGATCGTCTCGAAGAGCGGCTCAAGGTCGTCGTTGTCCGGCAGCTCGCCGTCGGCGGGCTGGTTGTGCGATGCGGCACCGGCACGGCCGGAGGCGTAGAGCACGGGCAGGTCGAGGATGCCGTCGAGGTCGAGGTCGGGGACCTCGTCAGCCATGTCGGAAGCGAGGCCCAGGAGGAGGTCCTGGCTCTCGGCGACGACCTCGTCGATGCGAGCATCGGGACGGTCGGTCTTGTTGACGCACAGGATGACCGGGAGCTTCGCCGCGAGTGCCTTGCGGAGCACGAAGCGGGTCTGCGGGAGGGGGCCCTCTGAGGCGTCCACGAGAAGGACAACGCCATCGACCATGGAGAGGCCGCGCTCGACCTCACCACCGAAGTCGGCGTGGCCAGGCGTGTCGATCACGTTGATCGTGATCGGGCCATCCGTGGCGTGCTTCCCCTTGTAGGAGATCGCCGTGTTCTTGGCGAGGATCGTGATGCCCTTTTCACGCTCGAGGTCGTTCGAGTCCATGACTCGGGCCTCGGTCGAGTGGCTGTCGTGGTCACCGAACGAGCCGGTCTGCTTCAGCATGGCGTCGACGAGGGTGGTCTTGCCGTGGTCGACGTGCGCCACGATGGCGACGTTTCGGAGTTCAGAACGGTGGGCGACAGGCACAGCAGTCATTCAGGGGTGCTTTCATTTGAGAAAAGGGCAGTTCATCCTACGTCACGGAGGGCATGCCTCCCGACCAGCGCGGACTTGACCCGTTTTAGCCAGGTCTGGGCCAGCACTGGCCGATGGTCTTCCGGGATCACTGTCCGGATTCGCGCTCCTCTGCCTCGGCGCGCAGGATCTCCTCCTGCTGTTCCGAGGTGGCGTCTGAGACGACGATGTCGTCCCCGAGCACCTCGGTCGTGACCACGCTTGCGGTCGCCAGCTTGAGCGCGGCACGCTCCGCGCGGCGGATCGCCTGCTCGTCCGGGTCCGGGACGGGAACCGCGGCGACGAGGCGCTGCGTGTACGGGTCCTGCGGTGCACGCAGAATCTGGTCAGTCGGACCCTGCTCCACGATCTTCCCGTGGTTCATGACGATCACACGGTTGGCGAGCTGGTCGACGACGGCGAGGTCGTGCGTCACGAAGAGCACGGCGAACTGCAGGCGCTGCTGGATCTCGACGAGCAGCTCGAGGACACGCTTCTGCACCGACACATCCAGTGCCGACGTGGGCTCGTCGGCGACGAGGAGCTTAGGCTCGAGCGCGAGCGCCCGAGCGATGCCGATGCGCTGCCGCTGGCCTCCGGACAACTCGTTCGGGTACCGGTTGCGGAAGGCGCGGGGCAGCTCAACCTGGTCGAGGAGCTCGCCGACTCTGGCATCGATCTCGGCCTTCGACAGCTTCTTCTCGAGTACAAGCGGTTCGGCGATCGACTGCCCGACGGGCCAGCGCGGGTTGAGCGACGATCCCGGGTCCTGGAAGACGATGCCGATGTCCCGGCGCACGCGCGCGAGGTCCTGCCTCGAGACCCCGTTGAGCTCAACGCCGTTGAGCTTCATCGAGCCAGCCGCGACCGGGAGGAGGCCGACGACTGCGCGGGCAACGGTCGTCTTGCCAGAGCCAGACTCGCCGACGACACTCACGATCTCGCCAGGGTAGATCTCGAACGTGGCGTCTTCGACCGCCTTGAAGGCCGGGACGCGACCCTGCTTGGGGTACTCGATGTCCGCGTTCTGCACGACAAGAGCCGGCTCGCCCGTGAACTCGCGAGCATCCAGGCCACTTGCCTCGCCCGTACCGAGGTGCGGCACCGCGTCGAGGAGCGTCTTCGTGTACTCGTGCTGCGGGTTCTTGAAGATCTCACGGACGGTGCCGCGCTCGACGATCTCGCCGCCCTTCATGACGATGACGTTGTCTGCGATGTCGGCGACGACTCCCATGTCGTGCGTGATGATGACGATGGCCGAGTTGAGTCGCTCGTGCAGCGAGCGCATAAGCTCGAGGATCTCGGCCTGGATCGTCACGTCGAGCGCCGTCGTCGGCTCATCCGCGATGAGGAGGTCGGGGTCGCAGCTCAGAGACTGCGCGATCATGGCTCGCTGCCGCTGACCGCCGGACAGCTGGTGCGGGTACGAGTCGAACGCCTTGGCGGGGTTCGGCATCTCCACGAGGCGCAGCAGTTCGAGCGCGCGCTCACGCGCATCGTTCGGCGTCATCGTGGGGTTGTGGATGCGCAGGGCCTCGGAGATCTGGAAGCCGATCGTGAGCACCGGGTTGAGGGCCGTCATCGGCTCCTGGAAGATCACCGCGATGTCGTTGCCGCGTGCACGACGCAGCGTCGACTGCGGTGCGCCGATGAGCTCGGTGCCGTTGAGCTTCGCGCTTCCGGAGGTGCGCCCGTTCTTCGGGAGCAGGTCGAGCAGCGTCATCGACGAGACCGACTTTCCAGAGCCGGACTCACCGACGATGGCAAGCACCTCGCCGGGCCGCACGACGTAGTTGATGTCCTTCGCGGCGGCGACCCAGTCGCCGCCGACCCAGAACTCGACGCTGAGGTCCTGCACCTCGAGGATCGGCGTGGTGTCGTCTTTGCGTGAAGTCGTGCTCATGAGCGTGCCTCCCGGTGGGGTGCGGTCGAAGTGCTTGATGTCTGAGGGGTGCGGTCGCAGCATGCTGGCCTGCACGCCGCGGCGAGACGAGATTCGTCTGCGAGACTTGGCGGGTGTCCGAGCGAACAGTTCTCCGCCCCCGCATGGGTCTTGTCGTCTACGGCGTCATCGCCACCATGGCGCTTGTCGCCGTCCTGTCGGTGATCCTGACGCCAGGGGCAGGCCGCCATCTGCTGTCGGTGCTCCCGCTGCCCATCCTGGCGCTCGGCATCGGCTGGATCACCCTGGTGAGCCCGAGCGTCGTCTTCACCGACGAGGCGCTCGAGGTGAACAACCCGCTCAAGAAGACGGTTGTGCCATACGGCCAGATCGAGCTCGTCGAGACCACGCGCGGCTTCACGGTCACGACCCCGGAGGGCAAGGTGAGTGCTTGGGCCGCTCCCCCGCCCGACCGCCTGAGTGCCGAGCGCATGGACCCACGAGACCCGCTCCTGTGGAAGGACCCCCGCCGCCTCACTGACGAGTCGCAGAGCATCCGGACGAGCGCTGCGCCTGGCACGTACTCCGGCGACGCAGCCGTGAACCTCACGCACCGCAGGGCCCAGCAGCAGCGTGAGGCCGGGGCCCCGCTCGGCCCGGTCGTGCGCACGCAGAACGTGGCGAACACGGTGGTGCTGATCACCACCCTGCTGGTCGTCGGTGCGCTCTTCGCGTTCTAGCCCCACAGGGGCCAGCGACCCGGCGCGCTCTGCGACGAGGACCGTCACGCATCCGCCTTGCTCGAGTCGCGGTCAGCCGCGTCGCCCTTGGTCGGACGGCCGTCGCGCGAGGTGAGCGTGCGCCACATGCGCGACCAGGTGCCGTTGCCCGGGATCTTGCGCTGACGCGGGTCGAAGGCGTCGCGCAGGCCGTCGCCGATGAAGTTGATGCACAGGGCGATCGCCACGATGAAGGCGCCGGGGAACCAGAACAGCCACGGACGGGTGGCGAACGCGCCCTGGTACTCCTGCACGATCTGGCCGAGCGACACGTCGGGCGGCTGGATGCCGAAGCCCAGGAACGAGAGGTTCGCCTCGAGGATGATGGCGGCGCTCATCAGCAGGGTCGTCGAGACGATCACCACGCCGAGGGCGTTCGGCAGGATGTGGCGGAAGATGATGCGCCGGCCGGAGGCGCCGGCGACGCGCGCAGCGTCCACGAACTCGCGCTCGCGAAGCGTGAGGAACTCGCCGCGCACGAGGCGAGCGAGAGACATCCAGCCGACGAGGCCAAGCACGACGGCGAGCGAGACCGCGCCGTACGCACGCAGGACCTCGTTCTGGCCGGCGAGCTGGCCGAGTACGGCCGCGAAGACCAGCGTCGGGATGACGAGGAAGAGGTCCGTCACGCGCATGAGCACGTTGTCGACCCAGCCGCGGTAGTAGCCGGCGATGCCGCCGACGATGATGCCGATGACGGCCGCGAGGATGCCGTAGATGAACATCACCGTGAGCGACTGCTGTGTGCCGCGCATGACGCGGGCGAAGATGTCGCGGCCGATCTCATCCTGGCCGAACGGGTGCGAGCCCCAATCGAAGAGGCTCACGAACGTCGGGTTGCCGCCGTTCTCGATGGGGGCGATCGAGTTCCAGTCGTAGGCCCACCAACCGGGAACCTGGATCTGCATGAACTTGCCCTCGGAGAAGTCCCACCACGGCACCACGATGCCGACGGACGTGAAGACAAGCAGCACGATGACCAAGAGCACGGCGGTCGAGACCATGGCACCCGTGTGGCGCACAAAGCGCCTCCACACGATCTGGCCCTGGCTGAGTCCGATGGTCTCGCGCTGTTCGATAGTCAGATCGTCGCCGGGGCCGTGCGGCTGCGGGGCGGTGATCTCGGTGAAGTTCGGAGTCGTCATAGCTCAGCCCTCTCTCAGCTCAGGCGGATTCGCGGGTCGAGGACGGAGTACAGGATGTCGGCGATCAGGTTGAAGATCACGGTGAGCGCCGCCGTCACGAGGATGTAGCCCATGAGCGGGTTCAGGTCGACCGCCTTGAGCGACTCGGAGAAGATCGATCCCATCGCGCGCCAGCCGAAGATCTGCTCGGTGACGATCGCTCCAGAGATGATCGCGCCGACGTCGGCAGCCACGATCGTGGTGATCGGGATGAGCGAGTTGCGCAGCGCGTGGCGCATGACCACGGTGCGCTCAGGGAGGCCCTTCGCTCGCGCGGTCCGAACGTAGTCCTGGTTCATGATCTCCAGGAGGCTCGAGCGCGAGTAACGGCTGTAGCTCGCGATGGAGATGACCATGATCGCGATGGTCGGCAGCAGCAGGTGCGTGAAGCCATCGAGCATCTGCAGCCAGATGGATGGGTCAGAACCGAGCTGCGGGCTGGATGCGCCGACCGTCGCGATGGGGCGTCCACCGGTCTGGTCGTAGTAGCCGGACCAGGTCTGCATGACGCGGTCGATGACAAGAAGCAGCGAGACGACGAATCCGACGATCGCGGCATTGCTGGCCACGTTCCGCTTGTCGAGCCCGCCGAAGTACTTGCCGGCGAACCAGGCGATGACGGTGAACACCACGATGAGCGCAATGGGGAACCACGCGCCGATCTCGTTGGTCATCGCGAACTGCAGCGGGTACCACAACGCTCCCCCGACGACCGCGACGGCGCCGGTGACGATCAGGTTCCTGCGGTGCGAGAGTCCGACCGTGAGGGCGGCTGTGAGGAGCACCGTGGCCAGGCCGAGAACGATGATGAGCACCGTGCCGAGGCCTGGGTTGCGGAACCAGTCGAGCAGCTCCATCCCGAACAGGATCGCGATCGTGCCAACAGCTCCAGCGCCGAACACGACGGCGCGCGTCTTTGCGGGCCCCCCGATGATCGACATGAAGATGAAGCCCATGATCACGCCGATGAGCAACAGCAGCGGTATCGGTATCTCTGGGTCCTGCAGGAAGTCGTTGAAGCCGATGGCCATGTACTGCTTGAGCAGCACTGCCACGAAGAAGATCGGCAGCGAGTACGTGAGGAAGGACAGGAACGTGACCGTGTAGTCGTAGCCCGAGTACTGCCGAAGCGCGGTCGTGACGCCGACGGCGACACCGATCACGACGGCGATGAGCGTCGCGGCGGTGACGAGCTGCAGGGTCTGGCCAACCGCTGCGGCGATGAGCGGGCCAACGTCCTGGCCCACGATGTTGACGCCCATGGAGAAGTTGTTGCCGAGGAAGCCGAACAGGCCGTTCGGGTCGTCGAAGGTCGGGATGAAGAACCCGAGGATGCCGCCGAGCCACAGGAAGAATCGTGCGGGGGCTGGCACATCCAGTTGCAGGAGCTCCACGCGCGCGGCGATGAGCTGCTCCTTGTTGGGAGCCGTGGACTCCAAGATGTCCGCGAGCGGGTCCTTCGAGATCGCGACGAGGTTGTACACGATGAAGAGCGCGCCCAGCAGGATGAAGATCGACACGAAGAGGCGTCGGAGGGTGAATCTCAGCACAGATGGGTCCTGTTCTGGAGGAGGCATTCGGCCGGGATTGTGGCCGCGAACAGACGAGGCGGGAGTCCCGCAGTCGAGAAGACTACGGTACTCCCGCCGTCGCTTGGTCTGACCGCGCGGCGGTCAGCGCGTCGAGAGTTCGACGCCGGTGTGACTACTCAGCGGCTTCCACCGGTGCCCACTCCCAGGCGTTCCAGAAGTACTGGGGCGAGAGGAATCCGGGCTTGACGTTGGCGACCTGGTCGCTCCACGCGACAACACCGGGGAACTGGAAGATCGGCACGGACCAGGACTTGTCCATGATGATCTTCTCGGCCTCGACGAGCTTGCCCTGAGCCTCGGCTGGGTCGAGGGTGACCTCGACGTCCTTGAGGATCTGGTCGAGCTCCGGGTCGCTCCAGCCGTAGTAGTTGTTGATGCCGCCCGTGATGTAGTTCGGGGACGGCTCTCCAACACCGAGACCCTCGGACTGCCATCCGAAGAGGGCCGCGTCGTAGGCATCGGTCTGCGTCGTGAGAACGGTCGACCAGTTCTCGGCGCTCGCGTCGACGATCGTGAAGCCAGCCTTCTCGGCCGAGGCCTTGATGAGCTGCAGCTCCTGCTGGCGGCGCGGGTTGGTCGACGCCGTCATGAAGCGTACGGACGGGTTCGCGACGCCAGCCTGCGCGAGGAGCGCCTTGGCCTCGTCGATGGAAGCGTCGTCGCCCGAGTAACGGTCGACGCCGCTGGCAGCGACAGACTCTTCGTAGCCGTCTGCTCCGGGGAGGAAGACGAGCGAGTCACGCGTGGTCGCATCCGGTGCGATCGGGGTGATGAGCTTGTCGACGATCTCCTGGCGAGGGATCGTGAGCAGGAAGGCCTCGCGGATCTGCTGAGCCTTGGCCTCGTCGCCGCCGTAGGTGGCCGGGTCGAAGACGCCGCCGTTGGCAACCTGGAGGTCGACGTGCTCGTAGGTGCCCTCGAGCGAGGACTCCCACTCGATGCCCTCTGTGCCCTCGAGCTGCTGAAGGAGGTCGGTCGTCGGCTGACCGGAGACGATCTGGACTTCACCGTTCTGGAGCGCCTGCACCTGTGCCTGCGGGTCCGGAATGAAGCGGATCGTGATGGTCTCGTAGTGAGGCAGCGGGCCCCACGTGTAGTCCTCGCGCGCCGTGAGCGTCACGTACTGGTTCTCGACGAGGTCCGTGATCGTGTACGGGCCGTTGGAAAGCGTCTTCTGCGGCTCCTCAGGCATCGACGTGTAGTCGTAGCCGGTGCGGTACGCCGTGGCGACCTTGCCGAGGAAGGCGGTGTCGTTGTCGTTGACGGCCGTGATGAAAGCGTCCTTCGCGGCCTGGGCCTCGTCGTACTCGCCCGGGTAGGCGAGCTGGACGGTGCCGTGTGCCGAGATCGCCGTCGTGTCTGGCGCGAACATGGTCTTCCAGTCGGCGTACGGCTTGTCGTAGACGATCGTGAACGACTTGTTGTCGTCAGCGAGCGTCGGGACAGCAGATGCGAGGTCGAGCTGGAGGCCGGGAGCTGGGTCGGTACCCCAGTAGACGCCGGCGTCTGCGGCCGCGTCGATCGCGTCCTGGTTCGTGACGTTGCCCTCGTCGTCGTACTCGGCCTCTGGGACCTCGCCGGCGGAGCGGTGCGTCGTGTTCGCGGCCCACGTGAGCAGCAGGTCGGCGCCGTCGAACGGCGTTCCGTCGCTCCAGGTCACCGCGTCGTTGACCGTGTACTTGATCGTGAGCGGGTCGCTCGAGACCTCTTCGACGGTGCCGAAGTCGGTGTTCTCGACCAGCGCGGGGGTGGGGTCGTAGTCGATGAAGCCGTCCGACGTGACGTGGACGATGTTGGCGTTCGCCGCGGCGTTGTTGGCCGAGGTGTTGACGTTGAACGCGAAGAACGGGTCGTTCCAGGCAACCGTGATGGCGGAGCCACCGACGATCTCGGGATCGCGGTTCGGGGCGGAGCAGCCGGCGAGAACCATTGCGCTTGTGGCGACGATGGCTCCCACGGCGATAACTCGTGATGTCCTCATAGGACCTCCTTGGGGAAACATGGGGCTGTGAGCGTCGGAGATCCACGGACTCTGTGAATTCTCGACAAATACCAGTTGAACCTACGCCCCCGCGCGCGCGGCTTTGCACCAATTCAGGGGATCGTTACTCACACGAAACGGGTCTTGTGCATCTCGTACAAGGCCGTCAGCGTTCGTAGACTGCGGACATGTCACATTCGCGCATTGACGTTACGGTCAGCGAGAGCGAAAGCAAGTTGGACCGCTCCGCGCGCATTCGACTGCGCTGGGAGATCTGGATCGTGCTCGCGCTTGCGATCATCCCGTCAAGCCTGTACGCGATCATCTCGCTCGCTGAGCGGGCCACGCGCGAGACCGCCATCGGTGACCAGACGACGACCCTCAACGCCTCCCGCGACGCGCGTCCGGTCTTCGATGCCCTGCTGCAGCTCATGAGCGTCGCCACCGATCTCATTCCGGTTGCCCTGGCGATCTGGCTGCTCTGGACGCCTGCCGTCTCCGGGTTCAGGAGGCTGGGTCTGGATGCGCGTCAGCCGCTCCGGGACACAGGACAGGGGGTCCTGCTCGCCGCCTGCATCGGCATCCCTGGGATCCTCTTCTACCTGGCGACGAGGGCCATCGGACTCACGATCTCCGTCGAGGCGAGCGCCCAGGACATCACCTGGTGGACGGTCATCCTGCTCCTGCTGGCCGCGCTCCGCGCTGCCCTCCTCGAGGAGGTCATCGTCGTGGGTTACCTCGTGACGAGACTGCGCGAGCTGGGGTGGGCGACCTGGCAGATCGTCGTCGCGTCGTCCTTGCTGCGTGGCTCCTACCACCTGTATCAGGGGCCGGGGATGGCGATCGGCAACGTCGCCATGGGCGTCTTGTTCTCGTGGTGGTTCCTGCGGAAGGGCCGGGTCGGCGGCCTCGTCGTCGCGCACTTCATCCTCGACGCGGTCTCGTTCCTCGGGTACCCCCTCGCCGCGGCCCTGCTCCCCCAGCTCTTCACCTGAGCGCACCCCGCTGGGCGATGGCTCAGCTCAGGCCATGAGGTTCACGAAGCGGAATGTCTGGTCGCCGTACTCCCAGACCACGTCGAACTTCTTCTTCGGAACGTCGAAGACGAAGTAGCCGGACTCGGAACCGACTCCATATTCGCGCTTCTGCACTGAACTCTCGATGCATTCGTAGGCGAGCGATTCACCAAGGCGCGTGTCCGAGTTCTTCTCGAACAGCTGCATCTTGTTGAAGCCGAAGACGGGTGCGTATTCGCCCTCGTAGCCTTCGGCCCCGAGGGCGCCGTACCCCTCGACCTGCAGCTGCACCGCCACGTAGCTGCCGTCTGCTTTCGGCGCATCCTCTTCGAGGCACTTCACGTCGAAGACGACGCCGGTCACGGTGAACCGGCCAACCGGCTCACCGCTTGCGCCGAGCACCGTCGCCCACTGCCCACGCGTGAACCGCAGTTCGCCCTCCACAGGCTCCGGGTTGTCGTTCTCGGCGACGCGAGGCGCCGGGACGACCTGCACGTTGACCGGCGTGACTGTCGGGGTCGGTGTCTGAGTCACTCCCGGCGTGGCGATGACTGACACCGCTTCGGCGGATTCGCTGGGAACGACTGCCGCAGGAGACGCGCACGCGGCAAGCAGCAGCACGGCACCAAGCATCCCGGCCCCAAGGAGGGCTCGCGGACCTCGCGGCAGCGGCCGACCCTTGTGTCTCACGCTCGTCACGCAGTCCGTGCGGAGGACGCTGCAATCCTGCCCGCGAGCGGGGAGGCGAGGAGCTGCTCGAGCGTCAGCAGCTGCCCGGACGCGTCCGTCATGGGTACTCGCCAGTTCGGATACTCGTCCGCGGTCCCTGGCTGGTTGACGCCGCGACGGTCACCGGCCAAGTCGGACACGCCCACGCCGAAGAGTTGCGCGGCAGACCCGGCGAGGTACTCGTGCAGCGCCACGACGATGTCCTCAGCACTCGGCGCTTCGCCCAGGAGCCCGGATTGCCTCAACCGCTCGACGACTTTCGAGATCGTCTCGGTCTCCTCGGCCCGCGCCTGCTCGACCGAACCTTCGAGAAGGCCGAGGCGCTCACGCACGTCCAGGTGCTCGAGCGCGAGGAATCCCGCGGTCGGCGGCAGATCGTGTGTTGTCACCGTCGCGAGGCAGGCACGGCGGTAGTCCTCCGCTGCGAGGGGAATACGGTCCTCGGACCATTCGAACCAGAGGACCGACGCGCCCAGCATGCCGCGCTCGGCGAGCGCATCCCTGGCTTCGGGTGGAACAGTGCCGAGGTCCTCGCCGATCACGACGGCGCCGGCTCGTTCTGCCTCCAGCGCGAGGATTCCCAGCATGGCCTCGGCGTCGGTGCGGACGAAGCAGCCGTCCTTGGCCGTGTTCCCCTCCGGAATCCACCACAGGCGGAAGAAGCCGAGGATGTGGTCGATGCGCACGGCACCCGCGTTGCGGAAGACCGCACGCAGCATGTCCCGATACGGCGCGTAACCGAGCTCGGCGAGCATGTCCGGTCGCCAAGGCGGCTGCGACCAGTTCTGACCGAACTGGTTGTACTGGTCGGCTGGCACTCCCACCGTCACGCCACGGGCCATCGCCGCACCGAACGACCAGGCGTCCGCGCCGCCCGCATGCACGCCGACGGGTAGGTCGTGCACAACGCCGATGGACATGCCCCCAGCCTTCGCTTCGGCCTGCACTCGCCTGGCCTGCGCTTCGAGCAGGCACTGCAGCCACACGTAGAACTCCGCATCCTCGGCGTGCGCCGCGGCGAACGAAAGCACTGCGCTGCCGTTCGCGGTCGCAAGCTCACTCGGCCAGTCGCGGGCATCGCGCCCATGAACTCGGGAGATGGCGCAGAAGACGCCGAATCGTTCGAGAGGCTCGCCCGCCGACCTCCGGAAGTCCTCGAACTCGTCATCGATGACGTTCGCCGACTGCCAGGCCGCGAAGAGAGCTCGCAGGGCCGGTTCTTTGAGAGCCCAGGCTCTGTCGCGGTCGATGGAGTCGATTCCGTTGCCGACGATCGCCTCGCCGGCAAGTCGCGACAGCAAATCGACAGCTTCCGCGGGCACGTCGGCGCGCTGAGCGACGAACACGGCAGCCCAGTCGATGTTGAGGATCAGGGGGTCACCGAACTGCCTCGACGTCGGCAGGTACGGAGACGGCTCGATGGGTGAGACAGGTGGGTTCGCATTGAGCGGGTTCACGAGCACGAAGTCCGCCGAGCGCTCGGCGCCCCAAGCCGTCAGCGTCGCGAGGTCACACAGATCGCCGATCCCCCACGAGGTGGATGAGCGGAGCTGGTAGAGCTGCGTGAACAGTCCCCACGAGCGGTCCGCGGGCCAGGGGGTGCTGGTCGGCACGACGATCAAGGTGCCGGCTTCGGCGGGCTCGGCCGACGGATCCTCGCCGACAACCGCGACGAGCGTGTGCCATCCGGTAGGCAGATCGGAAGGCACGGCGAAGGTGGCGCGCCCGACGAGTGCTCCATCGATGACCTTCGGGTCGACCCAGTTCTCGAGCTGTTCGAGGTTGCGGGCGGAGCCATCCTCGAGGCGCGCCTCGACACGCACGCTGCTTCCGTGCGGGACGTGGACGAACACGCTGGAGTGGCTGCCTTCGCGCACCGTCGTGCAGGCAGGAACCGCGCGGCGCCATGGACGGGTGTCGAACTCAAGAGCCGAGGCGGCGATCTCCTCGTCGGTTGATGCAGGGAGCCCAAGGGCGCCGAGCACGGCGGCAAGAGTCTCGGGTGCGACCTGCTCCTTCTCGCCACGCCAGCCCCAGTACTCGACCTCGAGTCCTGCGCTGGTCGCGAGGTCGCGGATCGCGGTCAGATTGGTGATGCTCACGAGTATTCGACCTCAGTTTCGGTGACGGTGATGGTGCGAGGGGTGAGCGGCTGGTCGGCCGGTCCGGCGACCGGCTCTCCGGTCCTCGTGTCGTAGTGGCTCGAATGGCACGGGCAGATGATGTGCTCTGCGGTCACTTTGGAAATGGGGCATCCCTGGTGCGTGCAGATCGAGCTGAACCCGAAGTACTCGCCCGCGGCTGGCTGCGTGATGACGGTTTCGGTCTCCGCGATAATTGCGCCCCCTCCGACCGGAACCTTCGCGAGGGCTATCGCTCCGACCACGCCGGCGCCGTCGACCGAGTCGCCCGTGGGCTGCTGCGCGTCGCTTCCGCAGGCCGCGAGCAACGCTGCCGTCGCGATCCCGCCGCCGACAGCTGCGCTTCCCCGTATGACCCCGCGTCGTGAAGGTTCGTATCGTTCGTTCACGGTCTCAGGCTAGTCGGCGCCAGCCTCAGCGAGTCGCGGCGCGCAAGGCGCTCGCGCATGCGTCATGTGAATGCCTCTCGGCTACTCCTCGAGTTCGCGTCCCATGAGCTCAGGCAGCGTGAACGCCGCGCCCGCGGCAAGGAGGAACGCTGCCGCGAAGACTCCGAAGACGAGCACGCTGCCGCCCGCCGCGAGCATGACTGGCACAAGCAGCGGCGCGATGATCGACGCGATGCGGCCGAAACCCGCCGCAGCTCCGGTCCCGGATGCGCGCAGCCGCGTCGGGTAGAGCTCCGGGCCGATGGCGTAGAGAGCTCCCCAGGCGCCGAGGTTGAAGAAGGACAAGCACATGCCTGCCGCGAGGATGGTGCCCTCTGTTGTTGCGAAACCGAACCAGAACGCGGCGCAGGCGGAGCCGAGCAGGAAGATCGCGAGCGTCGCGCGCCTGCCGATCCGCTCGATGAGGTAGGCCGCCACGAAATAGCCGGGGAGCTGCGCGAGCGTGATGATGAGGGTGAACTCGAACGACTTCACGAGTGTGAACCCCTGTCCGACGAGCAGGCTCGGGATCCAGATGAAGGCGCCGTAGTAGCTGAGGTTGATGCAGAACCACACCGCCCACAGCGCTGCCGTCCTGCGGCGAAGGGCAGGCGCCCAGAGGTCCCGCCAGCGAGCCTTCTGCGTGTCGGCCTCGGTCGAAGCCCGCTGGGCGGCATGGGCACGGTCTGTCGACTCAATGCTCGAGGCAGGAGGCGCATCCACCCCCGCGGACTCCTCGAACTGCCGGACCGCCCGTTCTGCCTCCTGGTACTTCCCTTTGCTCTCGAGGAAGCGGACGGATTCGGGGAGCCCGAACCGCACGACCACCGCGTAGACGGCGGGCAAGAGTCCCGTGAGGAGCGCCCACCGCCAGCCGTCCGCCGAGAGCGGGATGATGAAGGCCCCGATGAGCGCGGCACCGATCCAGCCCACTGCCCAGAAGGCTTCGAGCAGGACAACCACTCGCCCGCGGATTCGCTTCGGCGCGTACTCGCTCACGAGGGTCGACGCGACGGGAAGCTCAGCGCCGAGGCCCAGCCCGACAACAAACCGGAGCACTATGAGGGCGGCAACCGACGCCGCGAGCGCGGAAGCTCCCGTCGCGAGGCCGTAGATCAGGAGTGTCGCGGCGAAGACCTGTCGCCGGCCCAGCTTGTCCGCAAGCAGACCGCCGACGCTGGCACCGATCGCCATCCCTACGAAGCCGATCGAGGCGATGAACGACAGCGTCGTCGCGTCGAGGCTCCACTGCACGGCAAGCGCCGCCATGACAAACGAGATGAGGCTCACGTCCATGGCGTCGAGCGCCCATCCGATGCCAGAGCCGAAGAGCAGCTTGCGGTGTCTGCCCGTGAAAGGCAGGCGGTCCAGGCGCTCGTTACGCGTGAGGGGCGCCTGCGCCGCGCTGGGGACGGTGCTGTCTGCCGGACTGAGCTCGGTCATGTGCGTATCCAAGGGTGCGGGGATTGGAAGGGGACGCCTAACCGTGCCAGAGAGGAAACGGCTCCACCAGACCCCCCTGCAGTTTTGTGCAATGGAGTGCGATGGAGCCGCCCTCTTCTGGCGATGCGCTCTCTGGCGGTCCCGCCGCGCCGTCGTGGCGCGCGAGCTGAGGTCAGGCCTCAGGAGCCGCCATGTAGAAGACCTCCCACAGGTGACCGTCGAGGTCGTCGAACGCCGAGCCGTACATGCCGAACTCGTTGGCCTCGGCTGGCCGGTGGATCTTGCCACCGCCGGCCTCGGCCTTCGCCGTGATCTCGTCGACCTCTTCGTTGCTGCCGAGCAGCAGCGTCGTTGTGCTCTCGTGCCGGTTGCCACCGAGGATCGCCTCGGCGCCCTCAGGCAGGAAGCCCTGGAAGCGCTCCGTCTGGAGTAGCATGACCGCGACCTGCTCGTTGACAACGATGCAGCTGGTGTTTTCGTCGCTGAACATCGGGTTGACACTGAAGCCCAGCCCGACGTAAAAGTCGGTGGCCGCCTTGACGTCAGCAACCGGGAAGTTCGGGAGGACCATGGATACGCCCATGAGGGGCTCCTTTGCACTTGGATTCTGATTTGGCGCGGGGCGCCGGGTCAGATTCTAGGATTCGGACCCGAGATTCTGCGGGAACTCCGGTCAACTTTTCCTCCCCGTCCCACCGACTGAGAACGACTGACCCACAGGCATCTTTCCGGGGCGAACAAGGGACCGCTCCAGGCACGGAGCCACTCAGGCCAGCATGGCACCCGCCGCGTCAGCGGCGCGCTGCCCGGCGACCAGGGCGCCCTGGATCGAGCTGGACTCCCGGTGGTCGCCGGTCACAAGAACACGCTCGCCAAGCCGCCGCGGACCAGGTGACCTGAACGGCGGCTGCACCGCCGGGAGGGCATGCGGGACAACGTGGTGGGCAAGCACCTCCCAGCCTGAGGTGGACGTCCCGTAGAGGCGCGCGAGGTCGTCGCGAATCTGCGCCTCGCTCGCGAGCCCGTCGATGCGATCGAGGAGCGTGGTCGCCTGCACGAGGTGCTGCCCCGCCGGCGCGTAGGACGGTGCCACCTCCGAGATGACGGCCGTGTTCCAGATCGGACCGGCGGGCCCTCCCCCTGGCAGCGACGCGTCGATGAGCAGGTATGGCCCCGTCCGAGGCTCCCCCGACGCCCGGAACCACCAGGTCGTCAGGCCGTGCGTTGCAGGAGCGGCCTCACCAGTGAGCTCAGGCAGGTCGTTGGGTGCAACGGCCACGATCGCCGCACGCGCCAGGATCGTCCCTCGGTCGGTCACGACCCGCACTCCCCCACTCGTCTCGTTGACCTCGCGAGCGCCCGTTCCGAGGCGGACCGGTTCCTGCAGCGACGAGGCCATTTGGACTGGCAGGGCGCGCATCCCGGCACGAGGCAGCCCCGGGGCCCCCAGTGCGAAGTATCGGACCAGCTGCTTGACGAAGTTCGCCGAGCTTCCTCCGCTGCTGTCAGCAAGAACGCCGGCGAGGAACGTGTCGAGGAGATCGTGCCGCAACTTCCCCGTGAGCCCCGCCTCGTCGAGGGACGCACCGAGCGCGCGATCCTGTGCTCCGACGCCATCAAGACCCACCAGCGTCGGGCCGAGCCAGCGCGCCAGCGCAAACACGTCGCCAAGCGGGACATGCTCGCTCAGCAGCGTCTGCAGCGCGAAGCGCGGGTGGCGGAGCGGATGCGCCAGAGTGCTCGCGCGGTCACCGGATCTGACGATCGCGCCGACCCCGAAGCTGTGCAGAGCCAGAGCTTCGACGTCCACGGCCTCCCGCAGCGCCGGGTAGGCCGGGTTGAGCACCTGGAAGCCGTGGTCACAGAGGAAGCCGTCGACGTCGTCGGTGCGGATCCTGCCCCCGACCTCGCCTTCCGCCTCAAGCACCACAACGCTGCACCCGTGCTCTTCAAGGCGCCGAGCTGCCCGCAGCCCGGCGATCCCCGCTCCGATGACAACGATGTCCGTATCCATGTGGCTCCGTTCGGTGTGGTGGCTCGCCAGTCTGCGGGAGCTACCCGGGCCGTCCCTGAGCGCGGCGGTGAGAACGCCGCTCTCCTGGGCGCTGAGGCACCGCAGAAACGGTTGGCGCAGAATGGTTCCAATGAATGAGACGGATGGCGAGCGCGAGAGCGCCGAGGCGGGTGACGCGAGCGACTCAAGCACACACTCGGCGCGGCTCGACGCGCTCCGCACGGTCGCGGTCGACCGAGTCGCGCGCAGCGAGGCGGCCCTGAGCTCCCTCGTGCGCGACCGTTCATCCCTCAACGACGACGACGAGCACGACCCCGACGGGGCCCCGCTCTCAGCGGAGTGGTCTCGTCTCTCCGGCCAGGTAGAGGCGTCGAGAGCGGAACTCCAGCGAATCGAGGCGGCCGTGCTCCGCGTGGAGAAGGAGACCTTCGGCGTCTGCGTGGCCTGCGGAAGGCCCATCCCCGAGGTCAGACTCCGCGTGCGTCCCTTCGCCGAGACGTGCGTCGCCTGCGCAGACCTGCCGCGACGCTCCACCCGCTAGTAGGCGGCATCCCGCCGCCGCCACCACAGCCTGCAGGGCTGCGTCGACCCCCGCCGGACGCCAGCGCACGGCGGAAGTGTCTCCGGCTCACCGCCACACGCGTCGAAAGCGTTGAGGAAGATCTCGCAGTCGCAGTACGCACCTCTCCGGCCAAGGCGTCGGAGCAACGCCGTTGCACGCGGGGCAACTCGCTCCTGGTAGCGCTGCGAGAACCGGTGGGTTCCGTCGCAGCCGAACTCGTCGAGCTGGTCTGCGACGTAGCAGAGCAGGCACTCTCCGTCCCTCGGCTCCAAGAGTTCCTCCGCCAGGGACTGAACGATGTACTCGGCTTCTTCGGCGATTCGCTGATCTGTCATGCCGAGATCTTGGACCGGACCACCGACATTCCCGACTCGGTCGGGGAGCGCCCCGTCGGAGCTCAGCTCTCCCGCGAGGAGAGCACGCAAAACTCATTGCCTTCAGGGTCGCGCAGGACGACCCACGTAACGTCGTCGCCCTGGCCAACATCCGCCCGAGTCGCGCCCCTCGCGAGCAGCGCATCCACGTGTGCGGTCTGACTCTCGTGCAGGGGCGCCGCGAGATCGATGTGCAGCCTGTTCTTTCCCGCCTTGGCGTCGGAGACCGGGACGAAGACAAGCCCGGGACCCACCCGATCGAAGGGCACACCCGGATTCTCCTCGTCGAGCCACTTCGGGATCACGGCGGCCTCGTTCTCATCCTCGAAGACCACCCGCCAGTCGAGCGTTTCAGCCCACCACGCGGCGAGCTTCCTGTGGTCGTGCGCGTCGACCACAGTCGAATACCAGCGAAGTCCCATGCGTGCCTCCTCAGACCACCCCATGCTGGGGCGACATCCTGAGGATTCTCGGCACGCCCCGATGCACAGGATGCGAGACGCAACGGCTGCAAAGCCCGAGCAGGTTTGGAGAAGCACAAGCGGCCGAGGAGTCGTACCGTGGTCGTGATTCACCACAACGAGAAAGAACGAAGGAAGCTGCCATGGCTGAGAAGACCACTGGACTCTCGAAGGAAGAGCGCGAGGCCGTCAAGCAGCGCGCCGCTGAGCTGCGCGCGGAGGAGAAGGCCGGCAAGAACCGTGCGGCCGGCGACGCCGCCATCCAGAAGGCCATCGCAGAGATGACCGACGAGGACCGCGTCCTGGGCGAGGGCATCGACCGTATCGTCAAAGAGGTCGCTCCCCAGCTCATGCCGAAGACCTGGTACGGCTTCCCGGCCTACACGGACGCGGACGGCAAGGTCGTGGTGTTCTTCAAGGCGGCCTCGAAGTTCACGACGCGCTACGCGACGCTCGGCTTCGAGGAGGCGGCGAAGCTCGACGACGGCGACCTCTGGGTGACGTCGTTTGCGCTCATCAGCCTGACCCCGGAGACCGAGAAGACCATCGCCGACTACGTGCGCAGGGCCGCCGGGTAAGCATCACTCACGCGAGGACCCGAGTGGCCCGGCAGGTGCAATCCTGCCGGGCGACTGTGCGCAGTCCTGGGCAACCCTGCGGTAGCGGATGTGCGTGGAGAGCGGCGAGTGCAGCACTTCGACTGGCTCGTAGTCGAACGTGTCGACCCCGTCGAAGAGCCGCTCGCCAGACCCGAGCAGAACCGGCGCGATGTCGAGTGTGAGCTCGTCGACGACTCCGGCGTTGAGCGCCTGGCGCACCGTCGAGGCGCCTCCCGCGATGTCGACCCCCTTGCCGTCGGCGATCTCGACAGCCTGGGCGTAGGCGGCCTCGAAGCCCTCCGTCACGAAGAAGAAGGTCGTGCCGCCTTCCATCACGATCGGCTCGTGCGCGTGATGCGTGAGCACGAAGACCGGTGCATGGTACGGCGGCTCGTCACCCCACCAGCCGCGCCAGTTGTCATCCCAGTCCCCGCGAATGGGGCCGAACATGTTCCGCCCCATGACGTACGCACCGCGCGGCCGCATGAGCCAGCTCGTTGCGAGTTCATCCGCCTCAGTCGCGCGGGGATCACCGATGTGCCAGGTGTGCACGTCGTGACCGCGCCTGCCGAGCGGATGCTCGCGGCTTTGATCCGGGCCAGCGGCGAAGCCGTCCAGCGAGACGGACATATGGCAGGTGGTGTCGGACATTGACGCCCCTTTCGAAGAGTGCGATACGAGTGTCAGTATCGAGCTCCGCGCATCCTCTTGGCGAATCAGGATTCCGCTCTGTCAGGTTGACGCGCCCGCTCCGGCTTCGGGGTTGGCCGCTGCCGCGATCAGGGTATGCAGCGTTCCGCTCAGCAGCTCGGTGTGCCTCTCGTCAAGCTTCTCGCCGGCGGTGAGCAACCCGATGACGTAGAGACCAGTGACCGCGTCCGCGCGCACCCGGTCGTCCATGAGCGAGGCGAGCGCTCGCACGGCGGAGCTGGAGACGTTCAGGACCAACCTCGAACGTGCTGGCGCCCGTTCCGGCTCGCTCAGGAAGTCGGCCCACGGGTCAGCCTCGGTCGGGGTCGCTTGAAACTCGGGCATCCCCGTCGCCCCGACGAAGAGGGAGGGGACCGATGCCGGCGCGAACTCCCGCAGATCGAGATCGAGGCCCAGCCGATCGAGCACCGAGCGAGCGTGCCCCTCGAAGCCTCGAACATCCAGGTCATCCGCGGCGGGCCTCGGCAGATCCCCGAGGAAGGCACTCGCGTCGAAGAGCCGCAGGCCCCCGATGAGCCCTCGGCGTTCCTGGACCTGCCTCAAGATCTCCCCGCCGTACACGTACGCGCCGTTGACCAGCAACGTCCTACCGGCTCGGAGGATCGGGGCGAAGGCGGTGAACTCCGTCATCGAGGTCGTGTACTGGACCCTGTCGAAGACACGAAGAATGCGCTCCAGCGTCATCGTGCCCTCGCTCGTCTCCCAGGGCACGTGCTTCATGACGAGGTCCAGCATGTTCGTGTCGCTCGCGGCCATCGCGAGGAGCCCCTTGGAGTGCACATCCATGAAGCGCGCGAAGCCAAATGGGTTGCCAGAGGCGAACCTTTCGATACCCTCCCGGATCTGGATCCCGATCTGGTTCCGAACCTCGGCTATCGCGAGCGAGTCCTGCAGCGATTCCCGTGAGGCGGTCAACGGCAACTCGCCGCCATCGAGTGCAAGGCGGACGAAGTAGGCCCAACCGGGCACCAACTGCACGTTGTTCTCTGCCACAAACATCCCGCGCGAGTAGATCGTGTCGCCCTTGCGGTTGCCGACCCGACCCGGGGTGTCGGCGATGAAGGCGACACCGACGACTCCTGCCGCGCCGACGGAGATCGGCAGCCCCGCGAGGGGCGAGAAGCCGAGCTCTTGTCGACACCACTGCTCCGCCTCGGCGTCCGTAGCGCCCCAGGGCGGAGTGCGGAGGCTAATGACCTCCGCGCCATCCGCGCCACCAGCAAGCGAAACGGGCAGGTCCAAGAGCGACGCGAAGCGCTCCGCGAGGAGGCGTACTCTCTGGGGTTCCACCCACTCCCGGTCATCCGCACGAGCCTCGACGCGCACTTCGGTCCCGGCATCGGCAAGCGGATACTCGGCCTGCGAGATCGTGAAAGTTCCGTCCGAGTCGCCCACCCAGCTCAGCGTCGGTGCATCCGCCGAGCGCGCACTGCGTGACCTGACTTCGATGCGGTCGGCGATGAGGAAGCAGGAGAGCAGTCCGATGCCAAACTGGCCGAGGTACTGGCGTCGGAGCTGGGTCAGATCTCCTCGCTTACTCGACGCGCCGATCGTCGCGAGCACCGTGCGCATCTCGTTTTCCGTGAGGCCCACGCCGTGGTCGCGTACGATCACGGCTCCCCCGGCATCGACGTCTATGGAGATCTGCCCTGGCGCGCCGGGCTCGAGGGACTGCCGTGCGACCACGGCGTCGCGCGCATTCTGGATGAGCTCGCGCAAGTAAACGCGAGGGCTCGAGTAGAGGTGGTGGGAGAGGATGTCGACGATGCCGCGAAGGTCGACGCGGAAGCTCTCGCCGCTCACGCGCTCACCCCGAACGCCTGGTCGCCCGGGTACCAGCGGTCGCGGATCCACTCGCTCCAGAACCTGTTGCCGTTCCGCGCGTCGAGCTGCCTCGTGACGTGGATCGATTTTGCACGAAGCTCCGCGCCGCGAGGGTCGCCAGTGCCTAACTCGAGCAGGGCGCTTCCGGCGGCGGCGAAGACCAGCAGGTCGCTCGGAGAGCCCGTGTCGGCCTCCTCGAGCACGGCGTCGATGACGGGGCCAAGATCGGCATCCGGGGCCGCCAGCCCCTCGAGGAGCACCCAGCCGGGAAGGGGGCCGAACTCCGTCACGTCTCCTTCAACTGACGCGAGGAGGTGAGCGAGCGCCGGGGCAGCTCGGGGGTCGCCCTGCCTTGCGCCGAACCAGCACAGCCACGCGTTGGCGGCTCTAACCTGCTCCGCGTCGCCGGTGTCGGCAACGCGGGTCGCCACTGCGGTCGCGAACTGCGGCGCGTACCTGGCACTGAGTCGGATGATCTCGAGCTCGACGGCTGGGCGATCTAGGAGATCTTCCTCCTCGACGAGAGCGCGCTGCAACTGCGCGATGATTTGACGCAAAGACTCGGCCTCGTCTCGGTGCGCCGCGATCTCCGCGCGTGCGAGGAGCACGTGCGAGCTCGGGCCGCTCGTGACCTCGCGGACACGCACCTCGCGGTCGACGAGGTCATGAATCAGCCCCCACGTGATCTCGGGGTCCGCAACCGCCTGCTCGACGGTCACTGCGAAGAACTTCTCCCCGATCGCCTGGATGGAATCGGTGATGAGGCCAGCGTTCTTGACTAGCTCGAGCTGCGAACGCTCGAAATCACTCACCAGGGTCGACGTCTGCGCCTGCTGCCCAGCTCGGAGGCCGTGGAGCAGCGGGATGCAGTAGCTGGAGGTCGCACACTTCAGTTGCTCGGCCCTGACGGTGAGCCGCTCCTCGAGCTCCGCCGCCTCTTCCGCCGATTCGGTGGCAAGCAGGTCCATCGTCTCGCCGAGCAGCGACACGTAGCGGTGCTTGATGGAGATCGGCGGGTCGTCGAGGCTCACGGCCCGTGTCCGCGGCAGCCATCCCGCCGCGAGGATGCGCTCGGCACGCTCCTCCACGTCGTCCCAGACTCGGGTCTGCCCGACGAGGTCCGGGCAAACGCGCTCCGGCAGTCCGGCCCACCAGAAGTCGCTGAGTTCGCGGCGGTGGATGTCCGTGCCGCCTCGCGCATCCTGTGCCGTCGCCGCTTCCTCGGCGAGGGCCCGCAGGAGGCGCCCCTCCTCGCCAGCCGGGTCCGCAAAGATCCGGCTGCGCGCGACGGCGGCCAGCGCCTCCCAGTCGCTGGTGTCGAGGTGCAGGTTCAGCAGTGTGTGATCGACAGCCACCACCGCATCCGCCGGCCGATGCTCGAGCACCGGGATGAGGTAGTCGGTGACGGCCTCTCTCGCCAGACGGTCGATACCCATGCCGTCGACAAGCTGCTCGATGATCCGGTCGGCATCGCCCCGTCGCCCCTCGCGCACGTAGAAGAACGCGAGCATCGTCAGGAGGCGCACGTCGGTGTTTTCTGAGTCGAACCGCTCCGGGTCGATGTCGAGCATCCGCAACCGCTGTTCGAGGATGGCGGTCGCCCGGCCGACGTCGAAGCGTGCGATGAGCGGCAGCTCCATCTGGATCACCCCGGAAGAGTCCGGGCGCCATTCCTCGCTGCCTTCGGCCCGCCACCGCGAGATCCAGTCGAAGGTCGCCTCTGTGTCCCCCGTGGCCGCCGCCACGGCAGCGCGCGCAACGTAGACGCCCACGATATCCGTGCCACGATGCTTCACCTGCTGCTCGACGAGGTCCACAACGCGAGTGATCTGTTCGAGCGGCACCGTGGGGTCGTCGAGGAGCGTCATCGTCGCGGTCGCGACGGAACCGAGCATCCGATCGACGTTGTCTGGCGCAATGAGGTCGCCGTGGCGGTGGATGACCTGCATGAGCTTCGCGTAGGCGTCGAGGGCCCTCCCCGCGAGCCCCGCCTTGACCAGGGTCGTGTACTGCCCGAAGCGTGCACTCGCGATGAGGTGCGGGAAGCTGGCGCGCTCGCAGTCCTCGACGAACTCGTCCCAGACGTCGATCTTGCCCTCGTCCTCCGGCAGGTCCCAGATTGTCGCACTGCGTTCGAAGAGCGACTGGATGCGCTCCTGCTCCTCGTCGCCGAGCGTGTCGAGATCTGAGTAGGCAATCATGTGGGCATCCGGGGTGAGGTTGCTCGCGGCTCTCGCCTCTCCTCGTGGAGGCATGAGGCGGCAGTGCGCGCAACCCTAGCGAACTCCCCTGCCACGAAAATCAGGGCAGACCGAGGAAGTCTCGCAGCCAGAGGTCGACCTTTCCCATTGTCTGAGCGTCCACGGATCCCGATGACGCGACGAGGCGCGTTCTCGTGACCGTGCGCGGTTGCTCGGTCATTGCGAAACTGGGTCGGTCCAGCTCAAGTGCACGTCCCCGAAGGCGCACGTGGTTGGGCCATCCGCGGTCGGTCGTCGTGACGGGAACGATGATCGCAAGGGAATCCGCCTGTTCGAGATACAGATCGCTGGCAACCACGAGGGCCGGGCGTCGCCCCGCCTGTTCCCTCCCCGTGCTGGGGCGAGTTCAACCCACACGACGAGTCCGCGAGAAAGATCAGCCACCGTCCGCTCGAGCATTCATATCGCCGAGTTCGACGTCCCAGTTGCGGAGTTGATCCCAGTAGTCGTCGCTTGCGCCACGAACGACTCGTCCGAACGCCTCCATTCGCCGACGTCGCTCATAGCCATCCAGCAGGCCTTCGATGAGACCTGCGGCTGTCATCCCGCGCTCCTTGGCATCCCGATTGATGCGGTCACGAAGCTGTTCGGAGACTTTGATTGTCGTCGCCACCAGCGGAGTGTACCCATCGGTAAACCGGTATTGGCTCAGGCACGGAACTCCCCTGTTTGGGCTTCGTGTTGCTCCTTCATGGCGACGAGATTATGCGCGCGGCCCCACACTCCGACCGGCTGTGGATAACTCGTCCGGCGCACGAAAAGGGCCGCAATACTGCTCCGCATGGGAATTCGCTACTACGGCTGGCCGCTCCGCACACAGGCTGATTTCGAGCGGGCGGTCGACGACCCGCGTGCAACGAGCTACGTGCTCGACCGACGCGAAGCGACCATCAACGAAGAGAACTGCGTCGGCCTCGACAAGGGGTTCAGGGTTCTGCTGGACTATTTCCTGCAGGACTGGATGCCGGAACCGTCCACCGAAAGTCTGCTCGAAGGCGACGGCCCGCCCAATACGACCGAGCTCTCAACACTGGCCGCCGCCGATCACTGTCACTGCATCGACGACCGGCAGATCAACGTCCTCCCGCGCGCCGGGGCGCTGCTCCTGCTCGGAGACGTTCTCTACTCAGACGGGTACGCGACTTGGAAGCCGTACTACGGGATCGTGCCCGCGGGGTACGTGCGGCTCGCCGCCGATGACTATGCGCGAGTTGACCTCGCGGAACTCGAGGAAACCTGTGGTGAGGCAGACGGGTCGTACTGCAGCAGTCTGTTCGGGCCGTTCCGGGAAGCGATCCAACGGTTCGCCGACGACGGTGCCGGCTTCTTTTACTCGATCCGCTAGCAACGGACGCCCAGTCACCGGATGCGGGCTACAGGTGAGTGAGCATCCCGTCTTCGTCTTGACTGACCAGCACCATGCAGTCGACGACAAGCTGTGCCGTCTTGCCGTCAGCATCCAAGCCCCAGTAGGCGGGGTAGCTGCCGTCGCCATAGCCCGAATCGAACGCGATCCCGCGGTCGGTATCGCTGAGTGAAAACTCCTGCGCCGCAGGCCTCGGTGCGGCGACGAAAGCGTCGTATGCCGCAGCCTTGTCGCGGCGCGACATCGCCGAGTAGCAGATGTAGTCCACGATGCAGATGCAGCCAGCATCCACGCCGACCACGTGGCCGCTGCCTGGTAGCGAGGCCGGATGCCAGGCGACAGGAACCGAGTCGCTGAACCGGACTCGGACCGCGGCGTTGCGACCAAACGCCGTCACTCGGTCAACCGGGTAGGTGCCTGAAGCAACGGTTCTCGCGAGTGGACGGGCGTCGTCGTTGTCGTAGCCGAAGTCGAGCACCGAGAGAACCCCGGTGCTGGTCGCAAGAGTGCCGATCTGGGTGACCTCAACGCGCTCTGTTTGCTCGTCGTCCGGGCGGGTCACGTCGCGGTCGGTGAAGTTGTGGACTTCATCGAGCTGCGACTGAGCTTCTGGCATTTCGGTCGACAGCGCATCCACGCTGCATTCCAACGCCCGCTCATTGACGATGACTGGGTCTGCGAACGGCGACTTCGGGTCTCCGAAATGCTGGCTTATGGCGGCGATCCTCCGCGCGGCCCCTGCCGGCGCAGCGTGTACTCGTTCAACTTGCGCTGCATCTGGATACTTCGAGTGAGCACGTAGGCGACGTCGCCGACAAGCTCCGAGCTGACGAGCTGCTCCGCTGCAGGGCCGTGGCTTGCAGGTCGGCCAAAGGATTGCGCGAGGTCAACCGTCGGCGGGTCGATGAAATGGTGCCGCGTCGTCTCCGCCATGAGCTCTCGCCACAGCTGGAACGCGGACTTCGGGTTGTCTGGGTCGCGATCCTCGAAGGCTGGAGCGGCGATCCGCCACTGCGCCTCGTACTCGGCCATGAAGCTCACCACTCGCTCTTCGGCAAGATTCTTCGATGCACTCGAATCCGTCATGTCACTCAAACTAGCGGTGACGCGAACTGCGTCTCTCAGTCTCCTCCAGGTCACGTCACGACCCGCTGAGGCGCATCGTCACTCTGGATGCAGTGATTCCCAGACCTCTCGCCACTTGGCGGCAAGTGTGTCGATCGTCTCGTGCGCGTTCAGCCCACTCGGCTGCGGGACGACCCACAGGGCGACTCCCTCCGGCCAGCCGTCGATAGCCGACGCATCCTGGCGTCCGAGCACCGACTTCGGACGTCCGAACGCGGTTCGAAATGCCGTGATCCCGGCGACGGCTACCACCTCTGGCCGCATGGCGCTAACGCGTTCGACGATGCGCTGACCACCTGCCCGAAGCTCCGAAGCCAATAGCTCGTCGGCTCGCGCAGTCGCGCGCCCGACCAGGTTCGTGAGCGCGATGCCGCGGCAGAGCAGCTGCTGCTCATCGGCCGACGAGAGTCCGCGTGAGGCGTCAACCAGCTCGTCGGTGAGCCCTGCTCGGTGCAGCGACGGCCAGAACCGGTTGCCCGGGCGCGCGAAGGGGGCGTTCACTGCCGCCGTCCACAACCCGGGGTTGACACCCACAATGAGGAGTCGAACGGCAGTGAGGTCGACGGGCAGGATGTCGTCCATTGCGTCGTCGTCGATGCCAGCAAACGCCGCCAGCTCGGCGGTCAGTGGCTTCCGACCGCCGAGCGGCGACGCATGACGTGGTCTAGCTGGGACCAGCTTCGCGTCAAACGGCACGTTCATCCTGAGCTCTCGAGTGCAACGCAGCGACGAGTTACTAGACGTTGAAGCGGAACTCCACGACATCGCCGTCCTGCATGACGTACTCCTTGCCCTCCATGCGGGCCTTGCCCTTGGCACGAGCCTCTGCAGTCGAGCCCGTCTCTACGAGGTCGTCGAACGAGATGACCTCAGCCTTGATGAAGCCGCGCTCAAAGTCGGTGTGGATGACACCGGCAGCCGCTGGAGCCTTCCAGCCCTTGCGGATCGTCCACGCGCGCGACTCCTTGGGGCCAGCCGTGAGGTACGTCTGGAGCCCGAGCGTGTCGAAGCCGATGCGGGCGAGCTGGCTCAGGCCGGACTCGTCTTGACCCAGCGATGCGAGCAGCTCAGCCGCTTCCTCTGGGTCCAGATCGATGAGCTCCGACTCGGTCTGTGCGTCGAGGAAGATGGCCTTCGCAGGCGCGACGAGCGCGGCCAGCTCGGCGAGTTTTGCCTCGCTGCTCAGCGCGGCCTCGTCGATGTTGAAGACGAAGATCATGGGCTTGGCCGTCAGCAGACCGAGCTCCTTGATGGGCTCAAGATCAATCTTCGTCGCAGACAACAAGGTGCCCGCGTCGAGGGCCGCCTTGGCCTCGCTTGCGGCCTCGAGCACGGACGAGTCAAGACGCTTCTGCTTGACCTCCTTCTCGAAGCGCGGCAGCGCCTTCTCGATGGTCTGCAGGTCGGCGAGGATCAGCTCGGTGTTGATCGTCTCCATGTCGCTCGCAGGCTCGACCTTGCCATCGACGTGCACCACGTCCCCGTCCTCGAAGCCACGCACGACCTGCACGATCGCATCCGCTTCACGGATGTTCGCGAGGAACTGGTTGCCAAGCCCCTCACCCTCGCTTGCGCCGCGGACGATGCCGGCGATGTCGACGAACGACACTGCTGCGGGCAGGATGCGCTCGGATCCGAAGATCTCGGCAAGCACCTTGAGGCGGGCGTCAGGCAGCTCGACCACCCCCACGTTGGGCTCGATCGTGGCGAACGGGTAGTTCGCCGCGAGAACCTGGTTCTTCGTGAGTGCGTTGAAAAGGGTCGATTTGCCGACGTTGGGCAGGCCGACGATGCCAAGAGTAAGAGCCACGAGGGACTATCGTACTTGCCCGCCGCGAGTTCCGGGCCGTGCCACCATGGATGGCGTGACCATCGACTTCACAGCGATCGACTTCGAGACCGCCAACGGCTCGCCCGCCTCGGCGTGCGCCGTCGGTCTAGTTCGCATCCGCGACGGTGCCGTGGTCGAGCGGGCGACGTGGCGCATCCGGCCACCAGGCGAGCACGACGTGTTCCTGCCCTTCAACGTGCAGCTCCACGGAATCAGTCGTGAGATGACCCGGGATGCATCTACCTGGGAGTCGCAGCTGCCCGACCTGCTCGAGTTCCTCGGCGACGACGTGCTGGTCGCGCATAACGCCAGGTTCGACGTCGGCGTGCTGCTCGCGAGCAGCCTCGCGACCCGTATGCCCGTGCCACCGCTGCGCTACTTCTGCTCGCTGCGACTCGCGCGCCGCAGCTACGAGCTGCACTCCTACCGCCTTCCGGTCGCGGCCGAAGCGGCCGGGTTCCGGACGCTCGTCCACCACGATCCGATGTCGGACGCCGAGGCCAGTGCAGCCATCGTCATCGACACGGCACACCGGCTCGGGGCCACTGACCTTGAGACGTTGTCTGCGCTTAAGGACGTCGCGATCGAGCGCATCACGCTCGAAAGCGAACTCGAACGTGCCGCGACACTCACTGCGGCGGCCACCTTCGCCTGAAATGTCGGAGGCACCTGCGAGGGTGGATGCATGGAACCACTTCCCCTCGTCATCGGGCTTCTCCTCGGCCTCATCGTGGGCTTCGCCATCGCCTCGATGCGTGGAGCCAGCCAGCGCCAGTCGCTGGCCACCGAGCTCGCCACGGCGAGTGCGCGCGCTGAATCGGCCGGTGAAGCTCGCGCGACAGCCGAGCAGCACCTCGACGAGGTCCTGTCGCGCGAGCGGGCGCAGCTCGAAGCGCGGCGGTCGAAGGAGGTGGGTGAGCAGCAGGTCCTCACCGCGCTCGCGCCCGTCAACAAGCAGCTCGAGCTCATGCGACGTGCCGTCGCCTCCATCGAGGAGCAGCGACTTCAGCAGCACGGCGAGCTGAGCGAGCAACTCCGGAACCAGCACGAGGCCGATGAGCGCTTGCGAGCAACGACCGACTCACTCGCCTCGGCGCTCCAATCAAACCAAGCGCGAGGCGTCTGGGGCGAGGCGCAGCTGCGAAACATCGTCGAGGCTTCCGGCCTGATCGAGCGGGTCGACTTCGACACCCAGGTGAGCGTCGACGGGGAGCAGGGCGCACGCCGCCCCGACATGATCGTGCACCTCCCCGGCGACAAGCACCTCGTCATCGATGCGAAGGCGCCCATGTCGAAGTACCTGGCAGCAAGCCAGCTCAGCGAGCTCGGGGACGAAGAGGAGACAACGAGGCGACGCAGTCTGCTGGCAGAGCACGCGAAGGCACTGAAAGCACATGTCGCCGCACTCAACGCCCGAGGCTACCCGAGCGCCGTCCCCGGCTCCCCCGAGCTGGTGATCGCCTTCGTGCCAAGCGAGTCGGCGCTCTCGGCCGCGGTCGCCGCCGACCCGTCACTGCTCGAAGACGCAATGCACCGCGGCGTCGCGGTCACCTCTCCAGTCTCGCTCTGGGCCACACTGCGGGCGATCGCCTACGCCTGGCAGCAAGATGTCCTCGAAGACCAAGCGCACGAGATCTTCGAACTCAGCACGCAACTCCACACACGCCTCGGTACGCTCGCCACCCACATCGACAAGCTCGGCCGGTCGCTCGCGGGCGCTGCGACAAGCTACAACGCATTCCTCGGCTCCCTCGAAACACGCGTACTACCGACCGCCAGGAAGCTCGACGCGCTGAACATCGGCTCGCCCATCAACACACCGCGTCCAGTCGAAGAGCAGCTGCGCGGGCTCACCGCTCCCGAGCTGACCGAGCTGCCTTTCGCCGAGGCGACAGGCGACGGATTCACGGACCGCTGACTCTGGCGCTCAGGCTCCGGGCAAGCAAAACGCTGCCCGTCGAATACTCCACACGCCCGGGGTGGGCGTGGTATTCGACCGGCAGCGAAGGTGCTGGGTCAGCGAGATCGCTGAGTCAGCGGACTAGCGAGGTCAGAGCCACTTGTCGGCCATGTGCTCGGCCGTCACGCGGCGGACCGTGCCGGAACGCGAACGCAAGACCACCGAGTCGGTGAGGATGCGATTGCCCACACGACGGACGCCCGCGCAGAGTCCACCGTCAGTCACACCCGTCGCGACGAAGTACGTGTTCTCCGTGCGAACGAGGTCGTCCTGCGTGAGTACTGCCTCAAGGTCGTGACCGCCAGCGATCGCCCGCTCGCGCTCTTCCTCGTTGCGCGGGTACCAACGGCCCTGTATCACGCCGCCGAGGGCCTTAATCGCGCAGGCAGTGATGATGCCCTCCGGCGTGCCACCGATGCCCACGCACATGTCGATACGCCCAGTGCCTCGAGCAGCGTTGATACCACCGGCGACGTCGCCGTCGAGCATGAGCTGCGTCCCAGCGCCAGCCTCGCGGATCTCGTTGATCAGCTCCTCGTGGCGCGGCCGGTCGAGCACGGCGATGACCATGTCCTCGACAGGCTTGTTCTTGGCCTTCGAGAGCGCGCGGATGTTCTCGCCGATCGGGCGAGCCAGGTCGATGACGCCAACCCCTTCTGGTCCCGTGACGATCTTCTCCATGTAGAAGAGGTCCTTGGGGTTGTACATGGAGCCGCGGTCGGCCACGGCGATGACGCTCAGTGCGTTCTGGCGTCCGGCAGCGGTCAGGCTCGTTCCATCGATCGGGTCGACCGCGATGTCGCAGTCTGGCCCTTGCCCGTTCCCGACCTGCTCGCCGTTGAAGAGCATCGGGGCTTCGTCCTTTTCGCCCTCGCCGATGACAACAACACCGGCGAAGTCGACAGTGGAGAGGAACTTGCGCATGGCGTCGACGGCGGCGCCGTCGGCAGCGTTCTTGTCACCACGCCCGATGAACGGCGTCGCCCGAATGGCAGCGGCCTCGGTTGCGCGCACCAACTCCATAGCGAGGTTTCGGTCCGGGTTCGCAAAGAGCTGCCCGTGCTCAGGAGTCGGAGTGGCGGAAGATGAGGTCACAGGGGTCCCTTTCGCTGGCGTTGTGGAAGTTCCCGCCGAGCAATCACACGACACCATTGCTCCGCGCTATCCGATCTCAACCCTAGTACGCGCGCTCGGAGAAAGTCGGCGGCCCTGACTAGACTTCACGCGTAAGTTCCAAGCGCTGAAGGAGCACACATGCCCATCGCAACACCGGACCAGTACGCCGAGATGCTGAACCGAGCCAAGGAAGGCGGATTCGCGTACCCCGCGATCAACGTCTCCAGTTCGTCGACGATCAACTCCGTTCTCCAGGGTCTCACCGAAGCCGGCTCTGACGGCATCCTCCAGGTCACCACAGGCGGTGCCGACTACTTCGCCGGCCAGACCGTCAAGGCGCGCGCATCAGGCGCGCTCGCCATGGCCGCATTCGCACACGAGGTCGCGAAGAACTACCCGATCACGGTCGCGCTGCACACCGACCACTGCCCGAAGGACGCGCTCGACGGCTTCGTCTACCCGCTCCTCGAGGCCTCCGCCGAGCAGATCAAGCGCGGCGGCGAGCCGATCTTCCAGTCCCACATGTGGGACGGCTCGGCCGTACCGCTCGCTGAGAACCTCGAAATCGCTTCCAAGATCCTCAAGCTCACGCAGGCCAACAACCAGATCCTCGAGGTCGAGATCGGCGTCGTCGGCGGCGAAGAAGACGGCGTCGCCCACGAGATCAACGAGCACCTCTACACGACTCTCGACGACGCGATCGCGACCGTTGAGGCACTGGGCCTCGGCGACCGCGGCCGGTACATGGCGGCGCTCACGTTCGGAAACGTGCACGGCGTCTACAAGCCGGGCAACGTCAAGCTCCGCCCCGAGCTCCTCGCCGAGATCCAAGCGGGCCTCGCCGCGAAGTACGGCACCGGCCCCAAGCCGCTCGACCTCGTCTTCCACGGCGGCTCCGGCTCGACCGACGAAGAGATCGCAGAAGCCGTGCGCAACGGTGTCATCAAGATGAACATCGACACCGACACGCAGTACGCGTTCAGCCGTTCGGTCGCCGACACGGTGCTCAAGAACTACGACGGCTTCCTCAAGATCGATGGCGAAGTCGGCAACAAGAAGGTCTACGACCCCCGCTCGTGGGGCAAGAAGGCCGAGACCGCCATGGCGGCTCGTGTCATCGAGGCCACCAAGCAGCTCGGCTCGTTCGGTCACTCAGCCGCGTGAGCGTGACGCCGGGAGCCGAGCAGCAGGACTCGTTGCAGGAAGCGAAGCGTAAGAACGACCGCTTCCTGGGCATCGGGTTCCTGGTGCTCGGCCTCGTCGCCACGATCGTGAACATGACGACGTTCACGGAGAACTCGCTGGCAGGCCAGATGGCGCTGCTCTACAAGGACTTCGGGATCAACGACTACGTGCGGCCGGAGGGGCTGGCAACGCTCTCGCTCACGGCGATCATCGTGCTGCCCGCGATCTACGCGCTCACGCTCTACCTCACGCTCATCCGCTGGAAGGCGGGCAAGCGCGCGATGTGGATCCCGATCATCGGCGCGGTCGTCACCCTCATCACGATCTTCGGGTTCACGTTGACAGCGATCCTGCTGCACGGCGAACTCCTGCAGGCGCTCTCGAGTGGCGCGTTGCCAACCGCGACGCCCACCTCGACCTAAGCCCGCGCAGCAGTCAGCCGGTTCTCCACAGCCGGAAAGACTCGGCCGCCGCACGCGATATCCTCGATTTCGCGTGCGGCGGCCGAATCTCGTCGCCCCGCCACAACACCCCGGCACAAGTCCAACGGGGTACCCCAGCTCCGAGAAGAGGCACGTGGTCGTCATCCAGCCCCCGAAGTCGACGCCGGATGCGCCCTGGCCCGTCAGCGTCGTCTCCGAACTCGTTCGCGACTGGATCGCGCGCCTCGGATCCGTCTGGATCGAGGGCGAGCTCACCGGCTGGAGCATCCGCGGCGGGCACGCCTACGGCAAGATCAAAGACCTCGACGCCGACGCAACCCTCTCGGTCACTGCCTGGCGCAGCGTCGTTCAGCGGCTCGACGGCGAGTTCAAGCAGGGCGACCGGGTCATCGCGAGCGTCAAGCCCGACTTCTGGGTCAAGGGCGGCACGCTCTCAATGCAGGTTTCCGACCTGCGCCATGTCGGTCTCGGCGACCTCCTCGAGCGCTTGGAGCGCCTCCGAAAGCAACTCGCGGCCGAAGGACTCTTCGCGGATGCTCGCAAGAAACCCCTCCCGTTTCTGCCCGGCACGATCGGCCTCATCACCGGCCGCGAGTCCGACGCCGAAAAAGACGTGCGACGCAACTCCGAGCTGCGATGGCCGGCCGTGCAGTTCCGCACGATCCACACCTCCGTGCAGGGCGAGCGCACCGTCGCCGAGGTCTCGGCTGCCCTGCGCGAACTCGACGCAGACCCCGAAGTCGACGTCATCATCGTCGCGCGCGGCGGTGGCGACTTCCAGCACCTCCTCCCCTTCAGCGACGAGAGCCTCGTGCGCCTCGTCTCGGAACTCACCACGCCAGTCGTGAGCGCCATAGGCCACGAAGCCGACCGTCCGATCCTCGACGACGTCGCGGATCTTCGAGCCTCCACGCCGACGGATGCCGCCAAGCGCGTCGTGCCAGACGTCGCCGAGGAACTCGCCGGAGTCCAGCAGGCAAGGTCCCGCATCCTGCAGCGAATCGTCGACCGCGTGCGCAGTGAGTCCAACGCACTCGAGTCGTTGGTCTCCCGACCGGCGCTTGCCAACCCCTCGTGGATCATCGACCAGCGCGGGGAAGAGCTCATGCGAGCCTCTCAGCGCGGCGAGGAACTCATCACCCGTCGCATCGACAGGGAGCAAGACAAACTCGAGTCGCTGGCACGACACCTCCGCGGCCTCTCCCCCCAGGGCACGCTCGAGCGTGGCTACTCGATCGTCGAGCGGGTTGATGGCGACTCCCGGACGCTCGTCACGGCCTGGCAGGATGCGCCAGCATCGGCCGAGCTCCGCATCCGCACGGCCGACGGCCGCATCTCCGCATCGTCGCTCGGCGGCGAACCCATCACCACCATGACCGGCGCCTCGAACGGCGCGACGGAGGCGAACGTAGAATGACCACCATGCAGGAACAGCCCGACATCGCCGAGCTCAGCTACGAGCAGGCCAGGGACGAGCTCATCTCCGTCGTGAGCCAGCTCGAACAGGGCAGCGCCTCGCTCGAGGCATCGCTCAAGCTCTGGGAACGTGGCGAGCAGCTCGCAGCACACTGCGAGTCGTGGCTCCTCGGCGCCCGCAAGCGCCTCGAGGCAGCGCGTCGGCGCGACGACGACACGGACAAGGCCTAATGTCCAAGCAGAAGCAGCCGCCGATCGTCGCGGAGCTCGGACGGCCGGAGACTCCAGAAGAAACCTTCGCGCGCAAGGCCGAATCCTCTCGCCTGTACCGCAAGCGCAAGACGATCAACAACCTCGTCTACTCGCTCCTCGTTTCCCTCGGCCTCGTGGTCTTCATCGTCGCGATCGTGCCCCGCAACGAGACCCCCGTGGCGTTTGACGTCGACTTCGCGTCGGAAGCGCAGAGCGCACAGGGCGACTTCGCGGTCCCCCTCGTCGTGCCGGAGGTGCCCGCCGACTGGACGGCCAACGAGGCCGAGATCCGCACGAGCGCCGATGGCGTGAGCGAGTGGTACATCGGTTTCCTCGTCGGCCCCAAGGATGCACCCACCGAGTACGTGGGCGTGAGCCAGGGCATCGGCGTCAACCCAACCTGGCTGCTCGACGCGACTCGCGAGCGCACCCCGACCGGCACCGTCCAGGTCGGCGGTCTCGACTGGATCGAGTACGACGCGACCGACCTCAGCCCAGAAGACGCAGGCAACCGCGCATACATGCTGGTTCTGGAACAGGGCGACCAGGCCTACCTCGTGTACGGCAACAACAAGCCTGAGACGGTCACGAAGCTGGCCGAGCTTGTCGCCGCCGACCTCGACTGAGGCCAGCACTCGGTAGGCTGGCTCTTACAGAGATCGGCTACCTGGAAAGGTCACACAACGTGGTGGAAAATCAAGACGAGTACCGCATCGAGCACGACACGATGGGCGAAGTTCGCGTTCCGAAGAACGCACTCTACGCGGCGCAGACGCAGCGCGCTGTCGAGAACTTTCCCATCTCCGGTGCAGGTCTCGAGCCAGGCCAGATCATCGCACTCGCGCGCATCAAGCGCGCCGCCGCGATCGTGAACGCGAAGCTCGGCATCATCGAGCAGCCCGTGGCAGACGCCATCGTGGCGGCCGCGCAGCAGATCATCGACGGCGAACACCTCGATCAGTTCCCGATCGACGTCTACCAGACTGGCTCTGGCACGTCGTCGAACATGAACATCAACGAAGTTCTCGCGACGCTCGCAACGCGGGGCCTCGGCGACTCGGTGCACCCCAACGACCACGTCAACGCCTCGCAGTCGTCGAACGACGTGTTCCCGACGTCCGTGCACGTCGCAGTGACGGACGCACTCCTCAACGACCTCGTCCCCGGACTCGAGCACCTCGCTGAGGCGCTCGAGCGCAAGGCCGCGCAGTGGGCGACCACCGTCAAGGCCGGCCGCACCCACCTCATGGACGCGACCCCCGTGACGCTCGGCCAGGAGTTCGCCGGCTACGCGCGCCAGATCCGCCTCGGAGTCGAGCGCGTGCAGTCGACCATCTCGCGGGTCGCTGAGGTGCCACTTGGCGGCACCGCAACGGGCACTGGCATTAACACCCCCGCAGGCTTCTCGCAGCAGGTCATCGCCGAGCTCGCCGACAACGCACAGCTCCCCCTCACGGAGGCGCTCGACCACTTCGAAGCTCAGGGGGCACGCGACGGCCTCGTCGAGGCGTCCGGTGCGCTCCGCACGATCGCCGTGAGCCTCATCAAGATCAACAACGACCTCCGTTGGATGGGCTCAGGCCCGAACACGGGCCTCGGCGAGATCCAGATCCCCGACCTCCAGCCGGGTTCCTCGATCATGCCAGGCAAGGTCAACCCCGTTGTGCCGGAAGCCGTGCTCATGGTGGCCTCCCGCGTCATCGGCAACGACGCAGCGATCGTCTTCGGCGGCGCCTCCGGCTCGTTCGAGCTCAACGTGCAGATCCCAGTCATGGGAACCGCGCTCCTCGAGTCGATCCGCCTCCTCGCCAACGGCGTTCGAGTGCTCGCCGACAAGACGGTTGAAGGCCTCGTCGCGAACGAGGAGCGCGCCCGCGCCCTCGCAGAGTCCTCGCCCTCCATCGTCACGCCGCTCAACCGCATCATCGGCTACGAGGCGGCGGCGAAGATCGCCAAGCACTCGGTCGCCAACAAGGTCACGGTGCGCCAGGCCGTCATCGACCTCGGCTACGTCGAGCGCGGCGACATCACGGAAGAGCAGCTCGACGAGAAGCTCGACGTGCTCAGCATGACCTCGCCCAACCTCTAGGCGACGAGACGCAACGCCGAGGCCCGCCGTGGGAACACGGCGGGCCTTAGTGCGTCTCAGGTCGTGCGGTCTCGGATGTGCGCCCCAGTCAACCGGGCAGGATCGCGAGCCAGGCGACGGGCAGCCAATAGCCCGCGAGCAACGCAGGCCCGAAGGCGATGCTGCGCCGTCGGTCACGTGTGCGCAGGAGCACGATGGCGCTCTGCACTCCCCCGAACATGACCGAGAGCACGACGAGCACGACGGCGAGTGACGGATCCACGAGTGCCGCCGCCCAGGCGAGCACTGCTCCGAGCTTCACGTCTCCCATGCCGAGCCCGCCGAGCAGCGAGAGCACCAGCAGCACGCCTCCGACAAGCACACCGGTGGCGGCAGCCAAAAGGTCGGGCCGGCCGTCAAGCACACAGCCCGCGAGACTCGCCAAAAGCACGCCAAGAGCGGCGACGCCAACGAGGGCGTTCGGGAGTCGGTGCTCTCTCATATCCACCGCGACGAGCCGCGGAGTGACCACGGCCAGCGCAAGGAGCGCCGGCAAAAGGCCAGTTCTCTCAGGAATCGCCGCCACCACCGCGATCGCACTCAGTGCACAGACGCACACCGCCTCCCGCAGGCCCCACTGCTGTGACGATGAGGCTGGACTCCGCGCTCCCCCACCTTCGCGCGCGGAGCCCAGCCCCGTCACAGCAGAGGAGCTCCCCCCAGCTCTCTCTGCCATGCCAGAACGCTAGTCACGTCTTGTCTTCGTCGTAGAAGTTATCCACAGCGACTCGACGAGCTGCGCCGGACGTACTTTCCGATGACTGCAGGCGTCCCGTCCACCTCACACTTCGTAGTCGCCGAGCAGCTCGGTCACGAGGGCCGCAATATCGCTGCGCTCGGACCGGGTGAGCGTCATGTGGGCGAACAGCTTGTGTCCCTTGAGCGTCTCGATGACCGATGCGACGCCGTCGTGCCTGCCCACGCGCAGGTTGTCGCGCTGGGCAACGTCGTGTGTGAGGACGACTCGCGAATTCTTCCCGATCCGGGAGAGCATCGTGAGCAGCACGTTCCGCTCGAGCGACTGCGCCTCATCGACGATTACGAACGCGTCATGCAATGAGCGGCCCCGGATGTGGGTGAGCGGAAGGATCTCGAGCATCCCGCGGTCGATGACCTCGTCGATGACGTTCTCCGAGACGATCGCGGACAGGGCGTCGTACACCGCCTGCCCCCACGGGTTCATCTTCTCGCCCTGGTCACCAGGCAAGAACCCGAGCTCCTGGCCGCCAACAGCGAAGAGGGGCCGGAAGACCATGATCTTCCGGTGCAGTCCGCGCTCAAGCACCGACTCGAGGCCCGCGGCCAGGGCGAGGGCACTCTTCCCAGTGCCCGCGCGCCCACCCAGCGACACGATGCCGATCGATGGATCGAGGAGGAGGTCGATGGCGAGGCGCTGCTCCGCCGAACGACCGTGCACGCCGAACACATCCAAGTCCCCACGGACAAGTCGGACGGCGCCCTTCCCCGACACGCGTCCGAGAGCCGAACCGCGATCCGAGTGGATCACGAGGCTCGTGTTGATGGGCAGCTCGTCGACAACCGCGGTCGCGACGCTCTCGTCCGTGTAGAGCGTGTCCAACTCATCCGCGCCAAGCGAGATCTCCGCGACGCCCGTGTAGCCGGTGTCGCGCGCCAGCTCCGCCCGATACTCCTCGGCCGCGAGGCCGATGGCCGAGGCTTTGACGCGCATAGGCAGGTCCTTCGAGACCACGGTCACCGCGAGCCCCTCACCTGCGAGGTTCTGCGCGACCGCGAGGATGCGTGTGTCGTTGTCTCCCAGTTGCATGCCGCTCGGAAGCACGCTCATGTTCGAGTGATTGAGCTCGACGCGCAGCGTGCCTCCCGCCTCGCCGATCGCGATCGGGAAGTCCAAGCGCTCGTGCTTGATGCGCAACTCGTCGAGGAACCTCAGCGCCTGGCGCGCGAAGTAACCGATCTCCGGGTCGTGGCGCTTCTTCTCGAGCTCCGTGATGACAACAACGGGAATGACAACGGCGTGCTCCGCGAAGCGGAACAGAGCCCTCGGATCGCTGAGCAGCACCGACGTGTCAAGCACGTAGGTGCGGGTCGAGACCAGGGAGTCGGGAGCCGTAGTCTGCACGGCGCCCCCTTCCTCGTTCTCGAGGTGGTCGGTGTTGCGCTGTGCGGGTGTCACGGCAGTTCCGCTCCTTCGCCAAGCTCTCGCTCGTCGTTGGGTTACGTTACGACCACAGGGGGACTCTGTAGGTTGAAACGAACTTCGGGAACCTGTGGCCGTTTCGATCAGGCACCGTACCTGATGGCATTAACGTACGACGATGGCCACCGCGCCACGCGCAGGCAAAAGTTAAATCTTGTGTCGTGTCTGTGAACGACCGCGGCTACTGCCCGAAGCGACGCTGACGCGACGCGAAGTCGCGCAGGGCGCGCAGGAAATCGACCTCGCGCAGGTCGGGGCCGAGCGCTTCAACGAAGTAGAACTCCGAGTGCGCCGACTGCCAGAGCATGAAGTCGCTGAGGCGCTGCTCCCCCGACGTTCGGATCACGAGGTCAGGATCCGGCTGCCCGCCCGTGTAGAGATGCTCAGCGATGAGGTCAGGCGTGAGGATGTCCGCGAGGGTTGCGACGTCGCCCCCGTCCGCGGCGTGGGCACGCACGATCTGCCGCATGGCGTCCACGATCTCGTTGCGGCCTCCATACCCGACGGCGAGGTTGACGTGCATCCCGCGACGTTGTGCCGTGTCGCGCTGGAGGCGCTCCAGCGTGGCGCCGAGCCCCGCCGGCAGGTGCTCGGGCGAGCCGGCGTGGTGGACGCGCCAGCGCGCGTTCTCGGCGATCTGCATAGCGAGCTTCTCGATGATGTCGATGAGCGCGTCGAGTTCTTCACTGCTGCGGTTCTTGAGGTTGTCGTTCGAGAGCAGGTAGAGCGTGACGACCTGAACGCCTTCGCGGTCACACCAGGCGAGGAACTCCATCATCTTCGCGGCACCGGCAGCATGCCCCTTAGCGGCGTCGCGCAGGCCAAGTTGCCGCGCCCAGCGCCGATTGCCGTCGATGATCATCGCGACGTGCTTGGGCTTCGGACGCCCGTGCAGAGAACGACGCAGCCGCCTCGTGTACAGCCCGTACAGGAAGCTCCGCAAGCTGGTGGGAATCATCGACATAGTTCGAACAACGTACCGGACCTCGAGTTAGATCCGCGTGCACGGGGCCGCGTAGAGTGCGAGGGTGGCTTCAGAACATCACGCTGACGCGGAACTCGACCCGGGCCCAGAGCCGACGGTGCACTTGCCCCTGCTCGAGGCTGACTCGGGGGCTCCCCTCACCGAGGTGAAACCGTCCTGGCGTGGCTGGGTGCACGCTGGCACGCTCCCCGTATCCATCGCGGCGGGAATCGTGCTCATCCTGCTCGCCGAGGGCACAACGGCCAAGCTCGCGTGCGCGCTCTACGCCGTCTGCTCGTGGCTGCTCTTCGGCATCTCTGCGCTCTACCACCGCTTCAACTGGAACGAGAAGACGCGTGTCGCGCTCAAGCGCTTCGACCATGCCAACATCTTCCTGCTCATCTCGGGAACGTACGCGCCCATCGCGCTGGTCGCTCTGCCGCCAGACAAGGGCTGGCCGTTGTTCGCGATCGTATGGGGCGCGGCCCTGCTCGGCATCTGCTTCCGTGTGTTCTGGATCGGCGCCCCGCGCTGGCTGTACGTCGCGCTCTACATCGCCCTTGGCTGGGCAGCGGTTGCCTACCTCGGCGACATCGCGGCCGTGAACGTCGCCACGGTAGTGCTCATCGTCGTCGGCGGGCTGTTCTACACAGCAGGCGCCGTTTTCTACGCGCTCAAACGGCCGAACCTCTGGCCAGGACACTTCGGCTTCCACGAGCTATTCCACGTCTTCACGGTGCTCGCGTTCCTCAGCCAGTGGACCGGCATCCTGCTGCTTTGCATCGACCCGCCGGTCTTCGCCTAGTCGGCAGCCTTCTTGACGTCTGACGCGACGTCACCTTCGGCAGTCTCGCTCGGGTTGTGCGCCGTCCCAGCACCGCCCTCGGCTGGCGCCTCTGCTGCGGCCGCCTCGTTGGCCGCGACCTCAGCCTGCAGCTGCTCGCGGATGCGTGCCCTCGCCTGCACCCGGCTCGTGCGGCGAATGAGGTCCATGACGAGCAGCCCGGTCGCGACGGCGACGAAGATGAAGACGAAGAAGCCCAGCGGCCCCGGCGTGACGTCGTCGGGGTTGAAGGGCAGCTCCTCCCCCGGCGTCGGTGCTGCTGACGCCAGGGAGAGAACCCAGTTCGGGGCGTAGGCGAGCAGCATCACTCGCCAGCCTCCGCAGAGCCCTGCTTGTCATCATTGCGTTCGTCGACACCGGCAAACAGATCGGTCTCGGGCGTGGGCGCGTCAACGCGAGAGTCGATGAGCTCGAAGTCGTCGTACGGGTAGGCCGCGGCCTCGACGTCCCTTGGGATCGCGAAGAAGCCACTGTCAGGGGCCACCTGGCTCGCGTGTGAGCGCAGAGCGGAGTCGCGCGCATCGAAGAACTTGTCGATCTGGATCTGCGTCGTCACGTTGCTCGGCTTGTCGCGCATCCACGCGAGCATCTGTTCGAGGCGCTCGAGGAGCGGCGACTCCGGGTCGAGCGCCTTGATGTGCTGCAGGAGGCTGTCAGCCCGTCGCCCGTTCATGGTGCGGTCGTAGTAGAGCTTCGAGATTCGCCACGGCGCCCCAAGCTCGGGGTGGGTGGCGAGGCCAGACTCACGCCACACCCGCATCGACACATCGTGGCTGCGGATGTGGTCCGGATGTGGGTAGCCGCCGTTCTCGTCATAGGTGACGAGCACGTGCGGCCTGAACTCACGCACGATGCGCAGCAGTGGGCGCGAGGAGATGTCGACCGGGATGCTCGCAAACGAGTTGACGGGAAGCGATCCGTCCTCGGAGGCCATCCCCGAATCGACGTACCCGAGCCAACGATGCTCGACCCCGAGGATCTCCTGGGCGGCGGCCATCTCGACTCGACGAAGCCCGGCAAGGTCTCGCTGAGCGTGGTAGACCGATTCGAGTCCAGGGTTGAGGATGTCCCCAGCCTCGCCGCCGGTGCAACTGACCACCATGACTTCGGCGCCAGCGGCACGGTACGAAGCGTACGTCGCTGCGCCCTTGCTTGACTCGTCATCGGGATGGGCGTGGACCGCCAACAGTCGAAGTGTCACTGGTCTCCTCGTGGAACGTTAACCTAGATAGAGAGCCTATCTCGCGTGGCCGCCTGTTTCTGGCCGCGCACGACCTCCCGCCGAGAGGAAACCCCCGTGTCAGCTGAACGCGAAACCGCCGCAGCCGCCGCTCCCGCAGCTGACCTCGCCGACCGTGCTGATCTCATGGACCGCTACGGCACACGCTCGCAGCGCTCGGAGAAGAAACCGGAGCGTTGGATCTGGATGGTCGTCGGCATCTTCGTCATCGCCGTCGTCGCGTTCTGGGCGACAACCACTGTCGGGCCCGTGTCCTCGTCGGCGATCCGTGCCGACACGGTGCGATTCTCGATCGTCGACAGCGCGAACGTGAGTTTCGACTACCGGATCACAGCTCCGGCGGGTACCGAGGTCACCTGCGCCATCGAGATCCGCGACGAGCAGCAGGCTGTTGTCGGCTGGGACATCGTCGATGTTCCGCCGAGCGAAGAGCCATCCCAGGTCCTGAACGTGCAGGTGCGAACGACGAAGGCCGGCACGACGGCTTTGGTGAAGGAATGCTGGTTGCCGTAGAATGAGCAGTGAGGCCCTGACTCGTGTCAGGGCTTTGGTCATATCCGGCTGCACAAGGAGTTCCAGCATGGCTAACCCATCGGTGACCTGGCTCACCCAGGAGACTTATGACCGCCTCAAGGCGGAGCTCGATGAGCTCGCCGTGAACGGTCGCGAAGAGATCGCCAAGCGCATCGAGGAGGCGCGCGAAGACGGCGACCTCAAGGAGAACGCCGGCTACCACGCGGCGAAGGACGAGCAGGGCAAGATCGAGGCCCGAATCAACCAGCTCGAGACGATGCTGAAGAACTCCGAGGTGCGCGAAGCGCCAGAGGCATCTGGCATCGTCGAGACCGGCACCGTTGTCACGGCCAAGATCGGCGGCAAGGAGCAGAAGTTCCTCCTCGGCAGCCGTGAGATGGCAGATCAGACACAGCTGCGCGTGTACTCGGGCGAGAGCCCGCTCGGAGCCTCGATCCTCGGCCTCGCTGTTGGCGGCTCCACGAGCTACGAGGCGCCGAACGGCAACTCCATCGAGGTCGAGATCGTCGAAGTCGAGACCTTCCACCCGTAGCCACGGGACGCCTCACGGCGCCCGAAGCAACGCTGCAAGACAGGAAGAGGACCTCCCGCGGGAGGTCCTCTTCTCGTTGGTTCGGCGCCGGATGCTCAGGTCATGGCATGGGTGCAGCGTCGCGGCTCGTGCGCGGCTGGTAGCCGAGGGCCCGAAGCGCATCCATGACCTGGTGCGAATGCTCGGTGCCGCGCGTCTCGACGGACACCTCGAGCTCGACGTGACTGACCTGCAGACCCTTGTTGTGGCGGGTGTGCAGCACCTCCACGACGTTGGCATTGACTTCGCTGATGGTCTTCGCGATGAGCGCGAGCTGACCAGGCACGTCCTGCAGCTCGATGACGAGCTTCAAGTAGCGGTCCGACGCAGCCAGGCCGCGGCTGAGGACCTTCTCGAGCATGAGCGGGTCGATGTTGCCACCGGACAGGATCGCGACGGTTGTGCCGGCGTCCTTGATCTTATCTGCGAGGATCGCCGCCACCGCGGTCGCCCCGGCGGGCTCTGCGACGAGCTTCGCACGCTCCACGAGTAGCAGGATCGCGCGAGAGATGTCGTCCTCTGAAACGGTCACCACTTCATCCACGAGGTCGCGGACAACCTCGAACGTGATGTCGCCAGGCACGTCGACGGCGATGCCATCAGCGATCGTCGGGCGGGCTTGAATCTTGACCGGGTGGCCCGCCTCCAGCGAGACCGGGAAGGGCGCGGAGTTGGCCGCCTGCACGCCGATGATGCGAATCGGGCGGCCGCGCTGCTCCCCAAGGAGCTTCGCCGCGACACTGACGCCGGAGATGAGGCCCCCGCCGCCGATGGGCACGATGATCGTGTCGACGTCTGGCGCCTGCTCGAGGATGTCGAGTGCAAGCGTCGCCTGGCCAGTGATGATGTCGGCGTGGTCGTACGGGTGGATGAACTCCGCACCAGTATCCGCCGCGAACTGCTTCGCGGCTAGCAGTGCATCAGCGACGTTCACCCCGGTGAGGACGACCTCCGCGCCGTACCCGCGGGTCGCCTGCAACTTGGGCAGCGGCACTCCAACAGGCATGAAGATCGTCGCCTTGATGCCGAGCTGTCGTGCCGCGAACGCGACGCCCTGGGCGTGATTGCCGGCGGATGCGGCAACGACTCCGCGGGAGCGTTGCTCTTCGCTCAGCTGCGACAGGCGGTACGTGGCACCGCGGATCTTGTACGAGCCCGTGCGCTGCATGTTCTCGCATTTGAGGAGCACCGGCGAGCCGAGCTTCTCCGAGAGGAAGCGAGCCGAGTCGATCGGGGTCTGCGAGATGACCTGCCGCACGATTTCCCGTGCGGCGACGATCTGTTCCAGCGTGATGGTGGGAGCGGTCATACCGTGCTTGCCTTCTGTTCGCGCAGTGATTTTTCGCGCTTGGATTTCGGGGGTTGTGTGATCTTCGTCGGATCAGGCTCGTCACGCCAAGTGCCACGCGAGATGAACTGGACCATCACCTTGCCTGCGGCGACCAGCGGGACCGCGAAGACGGCACCGGCGATGCCACCGAAGATCGTGCCGGCACTCACGGAGAGCAGGACGGCGAGCGGATGCAGCTTGACCGCGCTTCCCATGATGAGCGGCTGCAGGATGTGCGACTCGATCTGCATGACGGCGACAACGACGATGAGCATGATGAGCGCGTTGAGGAAGCCGTTGTAGGCCAACGCCACTGCGACGGCGATCGTTCCGGCCGAGATCGCACCGATGTAGGGAACGAAGGACGCGAGGAACACGATCACGCCGATGGGTAGCGCGAACGGCACCTGCAGGATGACGGCACCCAGGTAGATTCCGACGGCGTCGATGAGGGCAACAAGCACCTGGACTCGCACATAATGCCCGACGGAGATCCAGCCGCGCTGGCCCGCCCCATCGATGGCAGCGCGGGCGCTCTTCGGGAAGATCGACACGATGAACAGCCAAATGCTGCGGCCGTCGAGCAGATAGAAGATCAGCGCGAAGGCCGTGACGAGCGTTCCCGCGAGGAACGCGGCCACGTTGGAGCCGACGGAGAGGGCCTGCGAGGCGATCGAGTTGACGTTCGACTGCACCCACCCGACGAGCTGGCCGAGTCCGTCATCTACCTGCTGCTCGGTGACGTGGAGCGGGGAGTCCGCGAGGAACTGCAACGCGAGCTGATACTGCGCCTCGAGCTTCCCGAGGTCGAGGTTGAAGCCCTGCGCGAACTGACTGATGACCAGGGTGATGAGCGTTCCGATCGCCACCAAGAGCACGATCAGCGACAGGATGAGCGCCGCCCACCTCGGCAGACCGCTCCCTACAAGCCACTTCATGAGCGGCGCGAGCAGCGACGCCAGGAGCGCCGCGACGAGCAGCGGGATGACAAGGATCGACGCCTGGGCGACGAGCCATCCGAGCGGGATCAGCGCGAGCAGGATCGCAACGCTGCGCCAGGCCCAAGCGGCACCGATGCGGAGCCCGCGTGGCACCAGTTCGTCTTCGCTCTCGTTGCGCTGCGCTGGCGTGGGGTTCTGCGCCAGCGTGGAGCCGGTTCTCGGCGATGCCGCCTTGGCGGCTACCTCGTCGAGGTCACTTTCGGTCATAGGCTCAATACTACGAGCGCCTGCGGGCGCGAACGTGCCACTAGAACTGCACTCGCGGGGGCTGCGAGATGGCGGCACGATCTGCCACCTCGAAGAATGCTCGCTGCTCGTAGTGCAGCGGACCGGCCACAAGATTGTTGGGGAACACCTTCACCTTGGTGTTGTACTCGCGGACGCCACCATTGTAGAAGCGCCGGGACGCCTGGATCCGATTTTCGACGTCGACGAGATCTGACTGCAGCTGCAGGAACTCCCGGCTCGACTGCAGCTGCGGGTACGCCTCCGAAGCCGCAAACAGCCCACGAAGCGCACCCTGCACGCGATTCTCAGCAGCGCTCATCTCTTCGGGGGTCTCCGCCTGCGAGCTGGCTTGGCGGGCCTCAGCAAACGCAGCAAACACCTTGTCTTCGTGTGTCGCGAACCCTCGCAGGCGTGCTTCGAGCTGCGGCAGCAGCTCCTCACGGGCGGCAAGCTGCGCCGCGATGTCGCCCCACGCACCGTCGACGCGCGAGCTCAAGCGCTTCAACGAGCGACTGGTGGCGACCGCATACACGGCGATGGCGATGACGATGAGGAGCACGGCTCCGACGGCGATCCAGACTTCGAGCATGCCGGAATGGTATCCCGCCTCGACTGCAAGACGGCGGGGTCAGCCCACGGCCTGAGCGAATTCGCTTGATGACGACTCGGCGAGGTGCCGGAGATGCTCAGGGATGGGCATCCCCCGGCGCCTCGCAGCTTGCGCCCAGAGGCGCCCAGCCCTGTACGAGGAGCGGACGAGCGGACCGGCGAGCACGCCGAGGAATCCCATGTCCTCTGCGACGGTCTTGAGCTCCACGAACTCCTGCGGCTTGACCCAGCGCGCAACGGGCAGGTGCCTCGGGCTCGGCCGCAGGTACTGGGTGAGCGTGATGATGTCGCAACCGGCCTCGAGGAGGTCGCTGAGGGCGCGCTCGATCTCGTGCCGCTCCTCCCCCATCCCGAGAATCAGGTTGGACTTCGTGACGAGGCCAGCGCTCCTCGCCTGTGTGATGACGTCCAGCGATCGCTCGTACCTGAAGGCCGGGCGGATGCGTTTGAAGATCCGCGGCACCGTCTCAACATTGTGGGCGAACACTTCTGGCTTCGACGAGAAGACCTCGGCGAGCAACTCGGGATTGCCCGAGAAATCGGTCGCGAGAACCTCGACCCCGGTTGCGGGGTTCGCGGCGTGGATGCGCCGAACTGTCTCGGCGTGCAGCCACGCGCCCTCATCTGGTATGTCGTCACGCGCGACGCCGGTCACCGTTGCGTAGCGCAGCCCCATCGTGGTCACCGACTCGGCGACCCTCCGCGGCTCGTCCGTGTCGTAGTCGGCCGGCTTTCCCGTGTCGATCTGACAGAAGTCGCACCTCCTCGTGCACTGGGAGCCACCGATGAGGAACGTGGCCTCCCTGTCCTCCCAGCACTCGAAGATGTTCGGGCACCCCGCCTCCTGGCAGACGGTGTGCAACCCGCCCGCCTTCACGATCTCGGAGACCTGCTTGAACTCTGGGCCCATCTTCGCCCTGGTCTTGATCCACTCCGGCTTGCGCTCGATCGGAGTCTGGGCGTTGCGCGCCTCGACTCGGAGCAGCTTCCTGCCCTCCGGCTTGATCGTCACGCGGCGGCTTCCTTCCTGAGGTCGAGGTGCTGGACAAGGAGCTCGGCCGCTCGCGGAGCGATCTGCGCAGGAGTGATGACTCGTCCGACCTCAGCCTTCAACGAGGTGACACCAGCGTCGCTAATGCCGCACGGGACGATGCGCTCGAACGGCTCGAGCTCATTGGAGCAGTTCAGGGCGAAGCCGTGCATCGTGCAGGCTTCGACGACGCGGACGCCGATGGCCGCGATCTTTCGAGGCGCATCCTCGTGCCCGACCCAGACGCCGGAGCGACCCGCCACCTGTCTGCCCACGACACCGAAGTCTGCGATGAGCTCGATCATCGCGGTCTCGAGTCGACGCACGTGCGCCACGACATCGATTGGCTCCGGCAGCCTGACTATCGGGTAGCCGACAAGCTGCCCAGGACCGTGCCAGGTGAGCCGCCCACCTCTGTCCGCATCCACGACAGGGGTACCGTCGATCGGTCGCTCGCTCGCCCGCGTGAGTCGCCCCGCCGTGTACACGCTCGGGTGCTCGAGCAACACGAGCGTGTCGCCTCGCGTTCCACTCGTTCGCTCCGCGTGGAGCCTTCGCTGCCGCGTCAGGGCCTGCGCGTAGTCGACCGCCTCTGCTCCGAATCCCGGTGTCAGCACATCCATCATGACCCCCAGTCTTACATATTTTGAACTGAGTACAACAATACGTTCGGGCCGAAAGAGGGGCGACCACTCGGTCGCCCCTCCTGGATCTGATCGCTGGGACGTCAGACTGCGATCTGCGATGCGACCGTCTTGAGCTTGTGTCGCGCAAGTGCCAGGTTGGCGCTCGTGCGGCTCAGCACGAGGTAGATGAAGAGCCCGCTGGCACCCTGCGTGTTGAGCACGTTGATCAGGTGGTACTGCGAGCTGAGCGTGATCAGGATGTCGTCGATCTCGTCAGTCAGACCGAGCTCAGACATCGTGCTGAGCTTCGCGCGCACGACGTTCGAGTTGCCGGCGGCGGCGATGCCGAGGTCGAAGGACGGGTTGCCGCCCTGAGCGAGTGCCATGCCGCTGGCATAGTCAACGATCGCGGCGCCGGTCGCGCCTTCGATGCTGAGCAGCTGCTTGATTGCTTCGTCGAGTGAACTCATGTGGTCTTTCCCCTTTGCATGTCGAGCGTCGGACTCGGCACTCCGATTCGACGAGCAGAAAATAGTCCTGCGTTATCGTCCATTCCGAAGTGCTTCTGTCGTCTTGCTCCCCTTTGCCGACCAGATCGCCATCCGATTCCGCGTCGCCGTCCGTTGCTCAGGATCGAAGATCACGAGACGACAGCACAGCAGCGAAGGCCGTTGCCGCCGCGCCAGTCTGGCTCAAGAGCCTCCGCCTCCATTGCAGTGAATAGCGGACCTGCGCGTCAACCTCAGCCGGTCGAAGATCGAGTCGGTGTTGGCCACCGACGGCAGCCGACATGACCATAACTCACACGAGAACCGCGCCAATACGCGGGTGATCGCGCGTATCATATAGATTTACCTCGTCCGAGTTCGTGGTTCGCCGCCAGGGGGCGGACAAACGACGCGTTGTCGATCCCAGAATCGCGCGTCGCAGAGCTATCGAGGGGGAACGATGGACACTCTTGTACACATGACTGGTGCGACGGCTTCGTACGGTAACCGGCAGGTGCTTCGAGAGATCGATCTCACCCTCTACCGAGGCCAGATCGTCGGGCTCATCGGCATCAACGGGGCCGGCAAGAGCACACTCGTCAGCACGCTCGTCGGGCGACACCAGCTCGATTCCGGAACCATGATTCTCGGCGAGGAGCCGTACGCTCCTGAAACGCTCGAGGAGGCGCAGGCCTGCGGAGTCGGCGTCATCACTCAGAACGCGGAGCCTCCGGCCGGCCTGACGGTTGCGCAGGCGCTCTTCCGCAACACCTACCGTGCAGGCGAGACGCACGAGGCCGTGCTCGAGCGAGCACAGGAGCTCTCCGACCAGACCGGTGCTGACCTCGATCTGGACGCCATGATCGACGAGCTCGACCGCGGGAGGCGTGCACTCGTCGAAGTGGTGCGCATGCTCGCTGAAGAGGCACAGCTTGTTGTCATCGACGAGGTGGCAGTCACGCTCGCCGACCATGAGATCGCGCTGCTCCACCGTGTGCTGCGCCAGCTTGCGGCCCAGGGGCGGGGCATCCTGTACATCACGCACCGCATGGATGAGGTGCAGTCGATCGTCGACCGCGTGCTCGTGCTCCGTGAGGGCAAGATCGCCATCGACACCCCTATCGCGGGCCTCAGCTCTGAAGAGCTCACGATCATGCTCATCGGCGAGCTCCCCGAAGCGGACGCGACGCTCGCGGCTGCCGCCGACGACGCTCACCGCGTAGCACTGGCCGCGTTCGGCGTTGGCGACAACAACCTGCTGCACGGCGTCGACCTGCACGTCCGACCGGGCGAAGTCGTCGGAATCACGGGCACCCACGATTCCGGTGTCCGCCAGCTCATCGAGATCCTCGGAGGAGCGGCACGCCCCAAGGAGGGCCACGTCGAGCTCTTCGGGGAACCCGTCGACCTTACGGAAGAAGGCGTCGCTGAAGCGCACGGCGTCAGCTTCCTCCCCGACGCCGTGCCGTCATTCGACGCCGATCGGAGCCTCATCCAGGGCGTCGACAAGGCCGACGGCTCCCTCAGCGCCGAGATCTCGCGAGCGCGCAAGATGATCGACCTCGTGAACCGTCTGCGGATCAACACCACGAACATCCATGCCGCGCTCGACGAGCTCTCGGGTGGCGACCAGCAGAAGGCCGAGTTCATCCGTGCCGTCGAACGCGGCGGCAACGTGCTGGTACTTGCCCACCCCACGCAGGGCGTCGATGTCGGGGCGCGCCGTTCCGTCTTCGCGTTCCTTCACAGCCTCGCCGAGACCGGCACCTCGGTTGTCTTCCTCGGCACCGACATGACGGAGCTCCTGCAGTGGAGCCACCGCGTCGTGGTGCTCGCCAACGGCCGCACCGCGCTCGAGGGCCGCTCCGAGCTGCTCGACGAGGACATGATCGTGCACGCCATGCTCGGCGCGCAACGGCCTGAGCGGGTCGGGCGCCGGGCCGCCATCACCGCCTAGCGGACAGACCTCATGGAGGTTGCTCGGCCCTCTGGCCGGGCAGCCTCCACCGGGTTCGCCCTGCTAGCCCTCCCTGGAGAACGCGGCCGCACGGTCGACCTGGTCGGCCGTGATGCTCCTGCCCGTGTACTTCTCGAACTGGCGCGCGGCCTGCAGGGCGGCGACGGCGGCACCGGTGACGACGGGAACGCCACGGGCCCGAGCGAGACGGATGAGCGGAGTCTCGGCGGGGAACGCGACGACGTCGAAGACGAGCGCTGCGGCTGCTACCTGCTCCCCCGTGAAGGACAGCGCGTCTTCATCGGCCCCCGTCATGCCGAGTGGGGTGACGTTGACGAGCGCAAACGGGCCAGGGGCCGGGTCGGTGACCTGCCAGCTGTAGCCGCACTTCTCGGCGAGCGCCGAGCCGGCGGCTTCGTTGCGCGCGACCACCGTGAGGTCCGCGAAGCCCGCGTCCCGGAAGGCCGCCACGACGGCCTTGGCCATGCCGCCTGCTCCCCGAACGACGACGGGCAGCGCGGGGCTGATCTGGTGTTCCGCGATGAGTTCCGCGATGGCCTCGTAGTCAGTGTTCGACGCGATGAGCCTGCCGCCGTCGTTGACGATCGTGTTGACCGACTCGATGGCGAGCGCCGAAGGGTCGAGCTCGTCGACCAGCGGGATGACGGCTTCCTTGAACGGCATCGACACTGAGCATCCCCGAATCCCGAGCGCTCTGACGCCACGAATCGCACCCTCGAGGTCCTCCGTGGTGAAGGCCTTGTAGATGAAGTTGAGGCCCAGTTCCTCGTAGAGGTAGTTGTGGAACCGCGTCCCGAGGTTCGACGGTCGCGCCGCAAGCGAGATGCAGAGGGTCATGTCCTTGTTGAGAATCGGCATGTCGCCAGTATGGCCCGTCAGCGCGGCGAGCGCCTCAGTGCAGGTCGAGGCGCATGAGGACTCGAGGGAAGCCGTTCAGCACGGAGTCGGTGTCGGAGACCTTCGAGAAGCCAGCCTTCTCGAACAGGGAGCGCGTGCCGACGTAGGCCATCGTCAAGTCGACCTTCGCTCCCCCGTTGTCCACGGGCTACGCCTCGACGGCGGGCGCGTCGTGGTCCTTCGCGAACTGCACGGCGCCCTCGACCAGCCGGTGCGAGATGCCCTGACCGCGGAACCCGGGACGTACCCGGACGCACCACAGCGACCAGACCGGCAGGTCGTCGAGGTGCGGGATGCGGCGGTTGCGGGCGAAGCTCGTGTCGCTTCGTGGGTGCACGGCGGCCCAGCCGACTACCTCATCCCCCTCGTAGGCGAGGACACCAGGAGGGATCTTCTGCCGCAGCAGCCGCTTGACCCGCTCGCCGCGTTCGGGGCCGGCGAGCGACTGATTCTCCTTGGACGGGATGCGGTAGCTGAGGCACCAGCACACGTTGGCGTCCGGCCACTTGGGGCCGACCATCGTCTTCACGTCGGCGAAGTGCTTCGCCGCTCGAACCTCGATCACCATGCCGGCATCGTGCCACGCGAAGCTCGACGCTCGCGGGAAGCGCTCATGGTGCCCCACCAGGGACTCGAACCCTGACCTGGAAAGATTTTAAGTCTTCTGCCTCTGCCAATTGGGCTAGTGGGGCGTACAAGTCGGGGCCGCCGCATCCGGAGATGAGGCGGCCCCGACGAGGTCAGCTACTTGCTGTCGCCAGCGGGAGCCTTGGCAGCGCGCGCCGGAGCGGGCTTGCCTGCTGCGGGCTTGGCAGCGACGGCCTCGGCCGGCTTCTCGGCGGCCTTGTCAGCTTCTGGCTTCTTGTCGGCGTCAGCCGCGGGCAGCTTGGCCGGCGCCGCGTCGGCGGCGGGAGCAGCCGGACGGGGACGCGAAGCGAAGCGCTCGAACGCTGCGCGGGGCGTCTCGCGGGCGCTGATCGACACGAAGTCGCGGCCGAGCACGAAGTTGTTGATCCAGCCCGTGAGCACGCGGATCTTGCGCTCGACGGTCGGGATCGCCAGGTCGTGGTAGCCGCGGTGAGCGAGCCACGCGAGCACACCGGTCAGGGCGAAGGTGCCCGACTGGAACACGCCGACACCGATGCCGAGGCCGGCAACCGCGCCCATGTTCTCGTGGTAGTAGTCCTTCGGCGTTCCGCCGCGGAGCGTTGCGACGAGGTTCGAGGCCATGAGCTTGCCCTGGCGAACCGCGTGCTGTGCGTTCGGCACGCAGAAGCCACCGACTCCGCCACCGGACAGGTCAGGAACGGCCGACACGTCGCCAGCTGCCCAAGCGTCCTGCACGATGCCGTTGTCACCCTCGACCCGGAGGTCAGCGCGCGCACGGAGGCGTCCGCGCTCGTCAACCGGGAGGTCGCTGTTGCTCTTGATGACGGGAGCAGCCATGACGCCTGCGGTCCAGACGATGACATCGGTGGGGAACTTGTCTCCAGCCGAGGTCTCGACGACGCCGTCAACGGCAGAGGTGACCTGCGTGTTGAGGTGGACCGTCGCACCGCGCTCTGCGAGGTTCTTGATCACCCAGAGAGCCGTGTCCTCCGAGACCTCGGGCATGATGCGCCCTGCGGCCTCGATGAGGTGGAAGTGCACGTCGTCGAACTGCAGCGACGGGTAGTCCTCGAGCAGCGCGGTCGCGAGCGAACGCATCTCAGCGAACGACTCGATACCTGCGAAGCCACCGCCGACGACCACGAAGGTCAGGAGTCGCGTGCGCTCCGGGCCCGGGGCCATGGTCGACGCCTTGTTGAAGTTGTCGATCATCGTGTCGCGAATCCACGTGGCTTCTTCAATCGTCTTCACGCCGATGGCGTTGTCGGCGATGCCAGGGATCGGGAACGTGCGCGAGACGGCGCCAGCGGTGACCACGATGATGTCGTAGTTGACCGTGTAGGGCTCGCCGATCTCAGGCTTGATGGTCGCCGTCTTCGTGGCGTGGTCGATGTTCGTGACCTCAGCCGTGATGACGCGCGAGCGCTTGAGGTGACGACGCAGCGAGACGACCGCGTGACGCGGCTCGATGTTTCCGCTGATGACCTCTGGGAGGAATGGCTGGTACGTCATGTACGGCAGCGGGTCGACAACTGTGACTTGGGCTTCGCCCGGGTTCAGCTGCTTCTCAAGCTGCCACGCCGTGTAGAAGCCGGCGTAGCCTCCGCCAACGATGAGAATCTTAGTCACGTACTTGTACTCCCTGCATGCGATGGTTGGGCGAGGAAAACCTTGTCAAGTCTACTCCTGCGCGTCACCGGCGAGTGCATCGCCGGGGTTGGCGCACACGCAGCGCTGCGGCGACCAGGTTGAGAGTTCGAGCGCCCAGTCGCCGACCCGGTTCACACCGGGACCCGCGACGAGCGAATGCGCGGCAAGGGCGTGCAGGCATTTGACGCGCGTCGGCATGCCGCCCGCCGTGACGCCGGCGATCTCCTCGACCACCTCGACCGATTCGCGCTCCGCGAGGTAGCGCTCGTGTGCGGCGAGGTAGGCGGCGCGGAAGTCATCATCGTCGCTGAGACGCTGTTGCATCTCCGGCATGATCTGGTCTGCCTCGATCTGCGACATTGCGATCGTCGCAGCCGGGTGCGACAGGTAGTAGAGGGTTGGGAACGGCGTGCCGTCTGGGAGCCGAGGACGCGTGACCACAACCGTCGGGTTACCGCAAGCACAGCGCGCTCCGATGCCGACGACGCCCCGCATGGGTCGGCCGAGCTGCTCGCGCATGACCTCGAGGTCGCGTTCGGTGGCTTCTGAGTACTCGAGCATTCGTCACTTTCGGCTCTGCTTGGCGCATGCGTGCTGACGCGCATCCGCTGGTCTCGTTCGTGAAGGTGGTGCTACTCGCTTGGCGTGGGCGCCGGGGCGGTGCCCGCCGTGACAAGCGACTCGACGAAGCTGTCGAGCCAGCTCGACTGCGTCTCGTGGAGTTCTGTGCTGATGTTGCTCTGCTGCTGCTTCGTGGTCGCTGGCGGGTCGAGCACAAGATAGCTGGTGTCGCCAGGCATGACGAAGAGCAGCCGACCGCGGGCCTGCGACTGGATGTAGGCGGGGTCGCTCCACCTGTCACGTTCTGTGGCGATCTCATCCACGCTCTTCTGCGTCTCGGCGAGCTCGGCCTGCAGCTGCGCAACGTACTGCCGCTGCGCGATGTACCGCTGCGCTGTCGGAGCCAGCACAGCGATGCCGAGGATGACGACGAGCGCCACCAGCACAGTCGCGCCGTTCGGCCGCACGGTTGGCATGCGGCGTCTCGTCGTCGAGCCGGTGGAGGCGGTGGAGGCGGACTTCCGAGGCGGCGTGGGCGCCGACTTGCCGCGAGGCTTGGCCTTCGCCTGCGACTTCGAACCCGGCTTCGGCGAAGCCGCTGCGCTCGACTTCGCCCTTGAGCCCGCCCTCGGAGTCGCGGACTTCGAGCCTGCCTTCGGAGCGGAAGCCGTGACGTCGTCCTTCGGAGGGGAGCTCGGACGCTTTCGCTGACCCGAACCGGAGCCGGAACCCGCCTTGCCGGTCGCCCCCGACTTGCCTGTGCTGCTGGCCATGCGCATCCCCCTCTCCGTGTTGCGTTCCCAATCATGCCGAACGGGCCGGGGACTTGCCCCGACCCGTTCGTGTGTCGCGCTGATCAGCGCGGCGAAACCCCTATGCCTTGCGGCGAGGCCCTAAGCCTTGTGACGAGGGAAGGCGCTGCGTCCCGCGTAGACGGCGGCGTCGCCGAGCTCTTCCTCGATGCGGAGGAGCTCGTTGTACTTCGCGACGCGGTCGGTGCGCGCAGGTGCACCGGTCTTGATCTGGCCGGAGTTCGTGGCAACCGCGAGGTGCGCGATCGTCGCGTCCTCGGTCTCGCCCGAACGGTGCGACAGGATCGCCGTGTAGCCGGCGCGCTGCGCGAGCGAGACAGCGTCGAGCGTCTCCGTGAGCGTGCCGATCTGGTTGACCTTCACGAGGAGCGAGTTCGCCGCGCCCTCGGTGATGCCGCGCTGGAGGCGCTCCGGGTTGGTGACGAAGAGGTCGTCGCCGACGATCTGCACCTTGTCGCCGATGGCGGCGGTGAGGGCCTGGTAGCCCGACCAGTCGTCCTCGTCCAGCGGGTCCTCGATCGTGACGATCGGGTAGTCGGCGACGAGCTTCTCGTAGAAGGCCGTCATCTCCTCTGCCGAAACCTCAGCACCCTCGAAGTGGTACTTGCCGTCCTTGAAGAACTCGCTCGATGCGACGTCCATGCCGAGCACGATGTCGGTGCCGAGCTCGTACTTCGTCGCGCCGATGGCCTCGACGATGAGGTCGAGTGCCGCACGCGTGTTGGGCAGGTCGGGAGCGAAGCCGCCCTCGTCGCCGAGGCCCGTCGCGTAGCCCTTCGAGTGCAGCGTCTTCTTGAGCTGGTGGTACACCTCGGTGCCCCAGCGAAGTGCTTCGCTGAAGGTCTCTGCACCGATGGGGAGGATCATGAACTCCTGCACGTCGATGCCGTTGTCCGCGTGCGCGCCACCGTTGATGATGTTCATCATCGGCACGGGGAGCACGTGAGCGTTCGGGCCGCCGACGTAGCGGAAGAGCGGGAGGCCAGCCGAGTCGGCTGCTGCCTTGGCAACTGCGAGGCTCACGCCGAGGATGGCGTTCGCGCCGAGGCGCTTCTTGTTCGGGGTGCCGTCGAGCTCCTTGAGCTCCTCGTCGACGAGGCGCTGGTCGCTGGCGTCGAAGAACTCGATGGCGGGGTCGATCTCGTCGATGACTGCCTCGACGGCCTTCTGGACGCCCTTGCCGAGGTAGCGGTCGGCGTCGCCGTCGCGCAGCTCGAAGGCTTCGAAGGCACCGGTGGATGCACCGGACGGCACGGCCGCGCGGCCGGTCGATCCGTCATCGAGCAGAACCTCGACCTCGACGGTTGGGTTGCCTCGGGAATCGAGGATCTCGCGGGCGTGGACGACGTCAATAAGGGCCACAGGATGCTCCTTGCGAATCAGTAGCGTACGGACCGCCAGAGACGCGGTCCTTTGTCAGTGTATAGGTGCTGGCGGAACGTGAGGAAGGCGCGGCGCCCCCGGTCACGAGGTCGGCGTGGGCATCTTCGCCAGCTCCTCCGTCATGAGCTCCTCCATGCTTGGCACTCGCCAAGTGACCGGGCGCTCTTGGTAGCCGGACTCAGCATCCACGGGCACCCAGCGGACTTCGATGAGCTCACGTCCCGCCGGAACGAGGTAGATCGCGCACCGAAGTTGATGAGAATCCGCGTCATCCTGTTCTGGGACCTGCAGAAGCAGATCGCAGGCGACCGCGTCGGGAGCCTCCTCCACCGTTGCTCGAGCAGCAACGGAGCCGTCATCGAGGATGCCGACGAGGTCAGGCGGGAGCGCCGACACCCCATGCGCCGCGTCGCCTTGCATGCCGATGGTGACGTTCATTGACCCCGGAGTCGTCCAATCTGGTCCGATCTCCGCGAGCCCGGCGTTCTCGTGGAGGCCCGTCATGACCTGAGTGAACGTTACGGCGACCTCCCGACCGTCCTCAAGCGGAAGCAGCGCCGTCTCCCGGTACTCGAAACGGCTTCCGGGCTCAGCAACGGACTCCGGGATCACAACTTCCTGGTAAGCGAAGGGCTCATCCCATTCGCCGAGCAGTGAGCATCCGCTCAGTGACGTTGCCGTTGTTACCGCGAGGCCCACGGACGCGAGCCAACGCTTCCGGACTCTGTCGGCTGGTTTCCCCTGTCGAGTGCTCAATTCCAAAGCTCCCCCTCGTTCGGAGGTGCCAGGCTATTACTGCTGGAGCGCTTCGAAGCTGAGCGTCTCGGGAGCGTTAACGTGCTCGTCCCGAATGTGGGCGACGTGCGTGAAGCCCTGCTCGGCGAGCGACGCCAGGAGGCCGCGCACGTTCTTGGGTTTCTTCGCGACGCGCACGCGAGAGGCTCCCGAACGCACAACAGCACCCTTGACCCTTGCGATGTCGGAGACGGACGCGCGCTTGTCGAAGAGCAGAGCAACGGCGCGCTCCTCCCCCGAGTCGGGCAGCGTGGCCAGGTCGACGATGCGCTCGAAGCCGATCGAGAACCCGCAGGCGGGCACATCCTGGCCCAGGAAGCGGCCGATCATGCCGTCGTAGCGCCCGCCACCACCAACCGACGACCCGGACTCCGGGTGCGCCGCCTCGAAGATCGTGCCCGTGTAGTACCCCATCCCTCGAACAAGGCTCGGGTCGAAGACGAGGCGAATCGAAGCTCCTGCCGCGGTAGCCGCATCCGCGATCTCGACCATTCCCTCGACGACCTCGACGACGGCGGAGTCCTCGCGCAGGGCGCCTGGCAGGCTCGTGAGGATCATCTCGCGGTCCAGGCGGATGCCCGTCTCGAGCAGCGGGGCCCACGTGGCGAGGGCCGCAGCGAGCTGCAGCGCAGCGGTCGCGTTGAGCGTGGCGAGTTCCGCCGCGACGCCCTCCGGTCCGATCTTGTCGAGCTTGTCGATCGTGATGAGCGCGGCGCCGTGCTCCGATTCCGCGAACCCGCAGTGCACAAGCAGTGCCGTCAGCAGGCGCCGATCGTTGACGCGGATCGTGCAGTTGTCGAGGCCGAGCTCAACAAGCGCGGCTGAGGAGGCCACAAGCAATTCGACCTCCGCAAGCGCCCCTGGCTCGCCGATGATGTCGATGTCGCACTGCACGAACTGGCGGTACCGCCCCTTCTGCGGACGCTCGGCCCGCCAGACCGGGGCCATCTGCAGGCTACGGAATACTCCGGGCAGCGTGCCGCGGTGCGTCGCGACGAAGCGAGCGAGCGGCACAGTCAGGTCGAAGCGCAGGCCCAGGTCGCTGAGTGCAAGCGGGTCGCCTGCCTCAGCGGCCGCGGCGAGGGCCTCCGCGTCCAAGGCGCGCTTCATGACCGCGAACGACAGCTTCTCGTTGTCGCCACCGAGCCCGGAGTGCAGGCGAGCCGCGTCCTCGACGACGGGCGTCTCGATCTCGTCGAAGCCGTGCCTCGTGTAGACCTCGCGGATCGTCCCGAGGATGCGCTCGCGCCTGCGCTTGTCTGCCGGGAGGAAATCGCGCATGCCACGAGGCGGAGTGATCTGAGAAGCCATTGCACTATTCTCGCAGGATGATTGCACGCGACGGACTCGGGGGTGCGTTGTGACCGGCCCCGTCATCCTCTCGGCAGCGCTCCTCTTCGCTGCCTGCGTGTTCTGGAGCTTCTCGCGCATCGGCCGCCCAGGCCGCCCACGCGTCGGAGGTGCCCTGTCTGGCGCGATGACCGGGGTCGACCAGGCGTTTGCCCCCACCCACGCCGAGGCCGCGGCGACTCTCGAGGCGGAGCGCGTGATTCCGGCCCCCACACCCGTCGCCGGCGGCCCGCTGCCCGTCGAAAGCGGCCGCGTCGAGATCACGCTCGAACGGCGCGACGAGGCATGACCACCCGACTCCCCCTCATCGGTGCGGCTCAGGCCCGGCGCATCGCGCTCGCAGCCCAGGGGTTCGGCGCGCGAAGCACCGCGACCCAAACCGGAACGAGGCAGCTGAGCTCGCTGCTCTCGCGCATCCACCTGCTGCAGATCGACTCTGTGAACGTGTGGGAGCGGAGCCACTACATGCCGGTGTTTTCTCGACTGGGCGGCTACGACAAGGCGGCGCTCGACCGGCTCGCGTCCGGTCGCCAACCGCGCCTCACCGAGTACTGGGCCCACGAGGCGGCTCTCCTCCCCGTCTCGTCACTGCCGCTGTTCGCGTGGCGGATGCGCGACAAAGAGCAGAGAGACCGCCGCAAGAACGCGGAGTTCCTCGAGGGCCATGCGGCGACGATCGCTTGGCTGCGCGCCGAGCTCCTCGAGCGAGGCCCGCTCGCCGCCAGCGAGTTCGAACACGAGGCGAACAAGCGGCGTGGAAGCTGGTGGGAATGGTCCGACGTCAAGATCGTGCTCGAATACCTCTTCCGCTGGGGCGAGCTCGCATCCGCTCCCCGCAAGGGATTCGAGCGGAGATACGCCTTGCCAGAGCAGGTGCTTCCCCCCGAAGTCCTGGGTGCTGAGGTGAGCACGCGCGACGCCGTCCGCGAGCTCACCGGCATGGCAGCCGCCGCCCACGGCATCGGCACGACGGCTGACCTGGCCGACTACTTCCGCGTGCCGATGGCGCTCACGAAGACCGCGCTCGAGGAGCTCTCTGACTCTGGCGAGGTCCTGCCCGTGCAAGTCGCCGAGTGGGGCAAAGACGGCCAACCCGGCGTCGCCTGGCTGCACCGCGACGCCCGCCACCCGCGCACCATGGACGCCGCGGCGCTCCTCTCCCCCTTCGACCCGGTCGTCTGGTTCCGGCCACGAGGCGAGCGGATGCACGACTTCCACTACCGCATCGAGATCTACACGCCGGCCCACAAGCGCGTGTACGGCTACTACTCGCTGCCCATCCTCCTCGGCGACGCAGTTGTCGGCCGCATCGACCTCAAGAACGACCGCCAGGCGCGCATCCTGCGCGTGCAATCGGCGTGGAGCGAAGCGGATGCGCCCGCCGACATCGCCGAACGCACGGCGCTGCTGCTTGGCGACGCGGCCGCCTGGCAGAACCTCGACGACATCGTCGTGGCCGACCGCGGTAACCTCGCCCGCGACCTGTCGAGCGCGCTGACCTCCAACCGCTGACCTCCCCCGCATCCTGCCGGCCGGCCTGGCCTGGCCCGGCTTGGCCGAACGCTGCCCGGCGATTCGCCCTGTGAGCCTCACCCCAGAGGGCGAATCGCCGGGCAGCGTCAAGCAGGTCAGACGTCTCGGGTTTCGGCCGCGCGGATGCTCTGCTCCAGTTCGCGGTTCGCGAGCCGCATGGCGCGCTCGGCGTCGAGGCCACGCGCATCCGCGTGGCGCACGAGCGCCAGCAGCGTTCGCCCGAGCGCCAGCTCATCATCGGCGTCGGCGTCCGCGCCGACCTTGAGTCTCGCCTCGGCTTCGGAGACAACTGCAGGCGCCGCGAGCTCCGCGGCCGCAGGACTCGGGATGGCTTTCTCGCTTCCGGATGGGTTGCAACCCATCCCGAGGTGAGAACCCCATCCCGAGTCGAGCGTGGTGGGCACGGGCACTGGCACCGCGCCGACCTGGCGCTCCTTGCCGAGGAGCTTCTGGGCAAGCGCAATCGCCGACATATCCCGGGGCACGCCGTCGAGGACGCTCGTGCGGTCGCGCTTCTCGATGGCTTTCGCTTCCTGCCACAGGCGGATGATCTCGTCGATGTCGCGGGTGGGATTCGGCCCGAAGACATGTGGGTTCCGGCGCAGGAGCTTGTCGGCCTGCTCGCGGGCGACGTCCTCGAGGGTGAAGGCGCCGCTCCCCCGTTGGGCCGCGATGTCGGAGTGGAAGAGCACCTGGAAGAGCACGTCCCCCAGCTCCTCCTTTATATCTGCCGGGTTGTCGTCCTCGAGGGCCTCGACGAGCTCCGCGGTCTCCTCCGTGAGGTACTTCACGAGCGACGCGTGGGTCTGCTCCTCGTACCAGGCGCATCCGCCCGCACCGCGAAACGCATCCACCACGGCGAGCAGCCGGTTCAGCTCCGGATGCGCAGAAAGCCCAGGGTGCTCAGCCCGAGCAGGACGCCCGTAGGTAGCAGGGAGCTCAGGACGCGCAGGGAGCCCGGGAGGCATCGACTCCACGGGACCCTCGCTCGCGTCCGACACGGCTACTTCGCTTCCGTGTCGCTCGGCACCTCGACAGCTTCGTCCTCGATCTCGAAGATCGCCTTGAGGATGCCGCGCACCCAGATGAGCATTTCCTCGTCGCTCGGCTGGTTGCCGTCTCGGCCCTCGAGCACGGGGATCGCGAGGGAGTTCGTGGCGTCCACGACCTTTGAGCCTGGGTACATGCGGCGCAGGCGCATCTGCTTCGAGTCGCTGAGCTCGGCTGGTCCGATGCGGAGCGTCTTGCCGAACACGACGAGCTCGCCGAGGCCCGCCTTGACGGCGAGGCGGCGGAGTTTCGACACCTCGATGAGGCGCTGCACTTCGATGGGCGGCTCGCCGTAGCGGTCCTGCAGCTCCTCGAGGACAAGCCCGATCTGGCCGGGCTTGGCGTTGGGGCTCGAGGCGCTGGACAGCTTCTGGTAGGCCTCGAGGCGAAGCCGCTCGCTCGCGACGTAGTCCTCCGGCACACGTGCATCCACGGGGATCTCGAGGCGAAGCTCGGTCTGACCCTCAGCCACCTCGCCACGGAAGGTATTGACGGCCTCACCGATCATGCGCAGGTACAGGTCAAAGCCGACACCCGCGATGTGACCGGATTGCTCGCCGCCGAGCAGGTTGCCTGCACCTCGGATCTCGAGGTCCTTGAGCGCGACCTGCATGCCAGAGCCGAGTTCGTTGTTCGCTGCGATGGTCTCGAGCCGGTCGGTCGCGGTCTCGGTGAGTGGACGCGTTCCGTCGTAGAGGAGGTAGGCGTATGCGCGCTCACGGCCACGGCCGACGCGTCCACGCAGCTGGTGGAGCTGGCTGAGGCCGTACCGTTCTGCGTCGTCGATGATGAGCGTGTTCGCGTTGGCGATGTCGAGGCCGGTCTCGACGATCGTCGTCGACACGAGCACGTCGAACTTGCGCTCCCAGAAGTCGACGATGATCTGCTCGAGCCGCGCCTCGCTGAGCTTGCCGTGAGCGACCGCCACGCGCGCTTCCGGCACGAGCTCGGCGATCTCGGCCGCGACCCGGTTGATGGATGCGGTGCGGTTGTGCACGTAGAAGACCTGGCCCTCGCGCAACAGCTCGCGGCGGATGGCCGCTGCGACCTGGCGGTCGGACTTCGCGCCGACAAAGGTGAGGATCGGGTGGCGGTCTTCAGGCGGGGTCGCGAGGGTCGACATCTCACGGATGCCTGTGACGGCCATCTCGAGGGTTCGCGGGATGGGCGTTGCGCTCATGGCGAGGATGTCGACGTTGGCCTTGAGCTTCTTGAGCGCGTCCTTGTGCTCGACGCCGAAACGCTGCTCCTCGTCGATGACGATCAGCCCGACGTCCTTGTACGCGATGGAGTCGGTGAGCAGGCGGTGCGTGCCGATGACGATGTCGACGGAGCCGTCGGCGAGTCCGCGGATCGTCTCCTCCGACTCCTTCTTCGACTGGAACCGACTGAGAGGCTTGATGGTCACGGGGAAGCCGGCCATGCGCTCCGAGAACGTCTCGTGGTGCTGGCGCACGAGCAGGGTCGTCGGCACGAGGATGACAACCTGCTTGCCGTCCTGCACCGCCTTGAACGCGGCGCGCACGGCGACCTCGGTCTTGCCGAAGCCGACGTCGCCGGAGACGAGGCGGTCCATGGGGATGGGGCGCTCCATGTCGCGTTTGATCTCGTCCACCGTCTGCAGCTGATCCGGCGTCTCGACAAACGGGAACGCTTCCTCGAGCTCGTGCTGCCAGGGGGTGTCAGGCCCGAAGGCGTGCCCCTTCGAGGCCATGCGCGTGCTGTAAAGCTTGACCAGCTCGACCGCGATGTCGCGGACGGCCTTGCGTGCCTTGCCCTTCGCGGCCGACCAGTCGGAGCCGCCCATCTTGGACAGGGCTGGCGCCTCGCCGCCGACGTACTTCGTGAGCTGGTCGAGCTGCTCGGTCGGGATGAAGAGCTTGTCCCCCGGCTGCCCGCGCTTGGAGGGCGCATACTCGATGAGCAGGTACTCGCGCACGGTCTTCGGGGCGTTGCGGCCACCCGCCTGCACCTCGCGCTGGCGCAGCTCAATGAACTTGCCGATACCGTGCGTCTCGTGCACGACGAAGTCGCCCGCCTTGAGCTGCAACGGGTCGACGACCGAGTTCGCCCGGCGCCTCGCGAGCTTCTTCGGCTGCCGCGAGTCGTAGCCAACCGAGCGGCCGAAGAAGTCAGTCTCGGTGACAAGCGCGAGCTTCTCCCCCGGCACCTGCACGCCAGTGGAGACGGGCGACTGAGTGAGGTACGCGACCCCGGTCTCGAGCTCGTCCGGCAGCTCATCGACGAGCCGCGCCCCGTCACCGTGCTCGGAGAGCAGCTGGCTCGCGCGCTCCACGAGGCCGGGCCCCTGGCTCGTCACTACAACCCGCCAGCCGTCTTTGAGGAGGGCGGAGACGTGCTCGATAGCGCCGTCGGCGTTGCCGGCGAAGCTCGGAACCGCGTCGCCTTCGATCTTGACCGCGAGGATCTCGCTCGCGTCGAGCTGCTCCTCCGGGATCTCCAGCGTCTGGAACGGGGAAAACGACCACCACGGCCGCGCCCCACGAGCATCCCGCAGTCCCGAGACGGTGAGGAAGTCGCCGGAGCTGAGGTCGATGGGCGCGTCGGCGCCAGCCGTGGCCGCGCTCCAGGCTGCCTCGAGGAACTCGTGGTTGGTCTCGGAGAGGTGCACGGCACGCGTCGCGACTCGCTCGGGCGAGAGCACGGCCATGGCGGCGTCCTCCGGCAGGTAGCTCGTGATCGGGACGAGCTCGCTCACGAGCGCCGGGGCAAGCGACTCCATGCCCTCCGATGGGATGCCCTCGGCGATCTTGGCGAGCATCTGCTGCAGGTTGGGGAACTCGTGCTGCATCTCGCGTGCGCGCTGGCGCACGCTCTCCGTGAGGAGTAGCTCACGCGCGGGAGTGATGAGCGCCTCGGTGACCTCAGACTCCAGCGATCGCTGGTCGGCGACCGAGAACACTCGGATCTCGTCGACCTCGTCGCCGAAGAAGTCGATGCGCAGCGCGTGCGAGGCATCGGGCGGGAAGACGTCGAGGATGCCGCCACGCACCGCGAACTCGCCGCGACGCGTGACCATGTCGACGCGCGAGTAGGCGAGGTCGACCAGCTGGAGCGCGAGGCTCGACAGGTCGTTGCCACGCGAGCCGCGCTCGAGGCGGATGGTCGTGGCGGCGTCGAGGCCGGGCAGCAGGGGCTGGAGGGCGGCGCGCACCGAGGCGAGCAGCACAAACGGCGCCGTCTTGTCGCCAGCCTTCCACTCGGTGAGCTCGCGCATCGCGCGCAGGCGACGTCCCGTCGTTTCCACCGACGGGCTCAGACGCTCGTGCGGCAGTGTCTCCCAGGCCGGGAACTCGGCGATGCGCGCATCCGGGACGAACGTCTGCAGGTCTGCGCCGAACTGCTCCGTCTCGCGGCTCGTCGCCGTGAGCACAAACAGCATGGGGGCCGCGCCGAGCTCGGCCTGGCGGGCGGCGAGGAGGTTCGCGATGAGCGGCGCCCTCGCGCCGTCGACCAGCGAGAAGTCGGTGTCACGACCGGCGCGCCCCATGGCGCGCTCGAAAGAAGGGGTGGACTGGATGGAGCGTACGAAGCCGTGCAGAGTCACTCGGGGAATTGTACGCGCCGAGGCGAAGATACTTCCTACAGTCGCGAGGCCCGCTTTTTCGCTATCGGCGAGCTAGGCGAGATCCGCCGACTCGAGCAGCACCGTAAACGGCCCGTCGTTGACGCTCGCGACCTTCATCATGGCCCCGAACTCTCCCGTCTCGACTCGCGCGCCGCCGTCGCGCAGGGCGGCGACGAACGCATCCACGACCGGCTCCGAGTGTGCCCTGCCGCTGGCGAGCGACCACGAAGGCCGGCGCCCCTTGCGCGCATCCCCGTAGAGCGTGAACTGGCTCACGACAAGCACGGGCGACCCGGTGTCGAGCACCGACTTCTCGTCGTTCAGGATGCGCAGCCCGAGCACCTTGCGGGCGAGCTTGGCCGCATCCGCCTCGGTGTCGGTGTGCGTGACGCCGACCAGGATCAGGAGGCCCGCTTCAGCGATGCTGCCGACAACGCGGCCTTCGACCGTGACGCTCGCTTCGGTGACGCGCTGGACGACGAGCTTCACGCGCCTGCCGCCGTGTGCACGCGCAGCTGTGCCGCCTGCATCCCTTCGCTCGCGATGAGCTCGACGGCGTCGGCTGCGTCGCCGACGAGTACGGGGAGGACTTCTCGTTCACTGCCCGCGAAGTCCTTGAGGACGAAGTCGGCAGCGTCTTGCCTGCCTGGCGGGCGCCCGACGCCAACACGCACGCGCAGGTAGCCGGGGTCGCCGAGCGCGGCGCTGATGTCGCGCAGCCCGTTGTGTCCGCCGTGGCCGCCACCCACCTTGAGCTTCAGGGTGTCGAACGGCAGGTCGAGCTCGTCGTGCACAACCACCACGTGGTCGACGTCGATCCCGTAGTAGTCGACGAGCTGCGAGACGGGCCCGCCGGAGGTGTTCATGTAGCCGTTCGACTTCGCGAGCACGAGCTTCGGCCCACCGGGCGCCGTGCGTCCTTCCGCCGTTCGCGCGTTGGCCTTGTTGTGCCGCGAGAAGCTGGCGCCGAGTCGCTTCGCGAGCTCATCCACGACGAACTGGCCCACGTTGTGCCGATTCTTCGCGTACTTCTCCCCCGGGTTGCCGAGTCCGACCACGAGCCAGGTGTCTGCTGCCATGCTGCAAAGCCTTTCATGTGACGAGTCGCTGCGTTGGGCGGCTCGTCGTATCGATGGGAACGCGAAAGGCGGGCGGCCGAAGCCACCCGCCTTTCGACGAAGATACGTCGAGGGAACGACGCCGGTAGGAAACCTACTCGGCAGCCGCTTCTTCGGTCTCTGCGTCGTCGTCCTCGTCCTCGCCGCGAGGCGTCTGGATCGAGACGAGAGCGACCTCTTCGGCGTCCTCAGCGAGGTCGACGAGCTCGGTGCCCTCTGGCAGCTTGAGGTCGTTGCGGTGGATGAGCGTGCCATCCTCGAGGCCCTCGACCGAGACCTCGATGAAGCTCGGGATAGCCGTGGCGTCTGCGGAGACGAGGATCGTCGTCGCGTCCTGGACCGCGATCGTTCCGGGGAACGGGTCGCCGACAAGGTGCAGCGGCACGTCGACCTCGACGCGCTCGCCCTTGCGGATGACCGCGAGGTCGAGGTGCTCGATGATCTGGCGCACTGGGTCGCGCTGGACGTCGCGGACAAGCGCGAGCTGCGCGTCACCCTCGATGTCGAGCTCGATGAGCGCGTTTGCCTTGCGGATGAGCAGCATCGTCTCGTGGCCCGGGAGGGTCAGGTGGCGGGGCTCGGTGCCGTGGCCGTAGAGCACTGCGGGGATCTTGCCAGCAGCGCGGATCTTGCGGGCTGCACCCTTGCCGAACTTGTCGCGCAGTTCAACGCTGAGCTTGTTGGTCTCTGCCATGTTGTCTCCTTGATGGTGGTTCTCGACAGACTGAGGAAGCGTGTGGAGGCCCATTCAAGGACACATCACCGCGTCGATCACGGGCCTAACGGCCCCTCGCCGAAGTTCAGCCCCCTACTTTACGTCATGCCGAGCGCTGAGGGGGCTCCTTCTCGAAAAGTCGTGCAGTCAGCTTTGTCAGAAGCCGACTGCCTTGCGCCAACCGTGACGGCGAGCGCTGCTCACTGCGGCCCCTGCGCCCAGCATCGCGAACCCGAAGACCACCAGTTCGGCGGCGAGCAGCGAGACCGCCATTCCGGATGCAGGGCCAGCGAACAGCGCGAAGGTCGCGAGCTCGTCCTGCCAGAGCGGGGCGGCAGCGATGGCCGCAGTGATCTGCGCGTGGAGGAGGAAGCAACCCAGCCCCGCGAGCACGGAGAGGGCTCCCGCAACCACGGATCCCGTGCCGGACAGCCGCATCGTCAGGGCCATGAGGAAGAAGCCGACAGCCGCCAGCATCGTGACGAGCATCGTCCAGACGGGCGAAACGCCGCCGCCATCGCCGAGGAAGCTGCCGGCTGAAGAGGAGACCCCCGACACGATGATGAGCACCGGGATGGCGCTGAAGGCAGCGAGGCAGATGACGTAGAGCGGGACGGCGAGGAAGACAGATCCGATGCGAGCCCAGACACTGGGGCTGGCCGACTCGCGGCCTCGGCCGTTCCTGCCGTCGCCGCCGCGTGCATCCGTCAGACCAGCCTGCTGCGCCGCCCGCGGCTGCTGCCGCGCTTCTTTGGCTGGACGACTCGGCGCAACCGCTGCCGGGGCGGGCGGCGGGGCCTGCTGCGGGATGACGCGCGTCGACTCCTCGCTGCCCGCGTACAAGCTGGAGGATGAGCCTCGCGGGGACGAAGGTGCGCTTGGCGTCGCCCGAGTCCTCGGCATCGCCGTCGTCGGCTGCTCGTCGGTGATGGCGTCGCCGTCATCGTCTGGGCGCCCGAAATCGTAGGCTCTCGTACGGGCGTCGTGATCAGCCACTGGAGTGTCTCCCTGTCTTGGTGCTCGCGGTCACGCACGCAGCCAGCTATCGTCCTGGCTGTGTGCCAAGTTCGGCGCCGTTTCGTCATGTTCGGAAATGGTTGCCTCGCTCGTGCCACAAGTCAGGGTACGACTGCCCGTCGTGCAATACCGTGGAGTGTCCCGTGCATCGCCCTGACGGGAGCTCGCATCCACTTTGAAAGAGACGCATCTATGACCACTGACGCTGCCCCCTCGATCTCCCCGGAAACCGGCTCGTCCCCAAGCGCGAACATCGGCGTTGTCGGTATGGCCGTCATGGGCTCCAATCTCGCCAGGAACCTCGCGAGCCGCGAGGGCAACACCGTCGCCGTGTACAACCGCTCCCCCGAGCGCACCCGCACCCTCGTGAGCGAGCACCCGGAAGCAGGCTTCGTTCCCTCCGAGTCGGTCGCGGACTTCGCGGCGTCGCTCCAGAAGCCGCGCACCGCGATCATCATGGTCCAGGCGGGCGCCGGCACCGACGCGGTCATCGACCAGCTCGTGGAAGCGTTCGAGCCGGGCGACATCATCGTGGATGGCGGCAACGCGCTCTTCACCGACACCCGCCGCCGCGAGGCAGCCGTGCGCGAGACGGGCATCCACTTCGTGGGCTGCGGCATCTCCGGCGGCGAAGAGGGCGCCCTCAACGGCCCCTCCCTCATGCCGGGCGGCACCGCCGAGTCGTACGAAACGCTCGGACCAATCCTGCGCACCATCGCCGCGGTCGCGGAGGGCGAGCCCTGCGTCACCCACGTCGGGACCGACGGCGCGGGCCACTTCGTGAAGATGATCCACAACGGCATCGAGTACGCCGACATGCAGCTCATCGCCGAGGCCTACGACCTCATCCGCCGCGGCACCGGCAAAACCCCCGCCCAGATCGCCGAGATCTTCGCCGAGTGGAACACGGGCGAACTCGAGTCGTACCTCATCGAGATCACCGCGGAAGTGCTCCGCCAGGTCGACGCCGACACGCAGCTGCCGCTTGTGGACGTCATCCTCGACGCCGCCGGCGCCAAGGGCACCGGCGCGTGGACCGTGCAGACCGCCCTCGACCTCGGCGTGCCCGTCTCCGGTATCGCGGAAGCCGTGTTCGCCCGGTCCGTGTCCTCCAAGCTCGAGCAGCGTGCCGCCTCCCGCGCCCTCCCCGGCCCCGACGGCTTCCAGGTCGAGGACGCCGACGGGTTCGTCGAGGACGTGCGCCTCGCGCTCTACGCGTCCAAGATCATCGCCTACTCGCAGGGCTTCGACGCCATCATCGCGGGCGCCGAGCAGTACGGGTGGGACATCAAGAAGGGCGACATCGCCGCGATCTGGCGAGCCGGCTGCATCATCCGCGCCCGCTTCCTGAACCGCATCACCGAGGCGTACGCCGAGAACCCGAACCTCGTGGCCCTCGTCACCGCGCCCTTCTTCACCGACGCCGTCGACACCGCGCAAGCCGCGTGGCGTCGCGTCGTCGTGCAGGCAGCGCAGGCCGGCATCCCAGCCCCCGCGTTCTCCTCGTCGCTGTCGTACTACGACGGGCTGCGCGCCGAGCGCCTCCCCGCCGCCCTCATCCAGGGCCAGCGCGACTTCTTCGGCGCCCACACCTACAAGCGCATCGACCGCGACGGCGTCTTCCACACCGACTGGTCCGGAGACCGCACCGAGTCGAACGCCTAACTCGCACGGCCAGCGGCCGACGTAACGCAGAAGGCCCCGGCCTTCAGGCAACCGCCTGAAGGCCGGGGCCTTCTGCGTCCGAGGACAAGCCGCGGAGCTTCCCCGCTGCTTCCCCACTGCTCTGTTGCCGCAGGAGAAGCCCTTCCTTCGCACCGCAACCGCCGCATCCGCATCCGCATACGCAGGCGCGCCCGCAACCGCAACCGCAGGCGTCAGCCAGACGCACCTTTACGACACTGTGCGCGTGCAACTCACCAACTTCTGCTGCCGGGGGTGTGGGCCAGGCAGGGCGGGCGGGTAAGCAAGCAGGCAGGCAGGCAGAGAGCTGAAACCAACTCGGGAGCGCTGAAAAAGTCAGCCAGAAGCAGGCTCCCGAACGAAGGGGCATGCATCTGGCTGACTTTTCGGGGTGGAGGCGGGAGAAGGGTGGAGGCGGGTGAAGGAAGGAACTCAGACCGCGGCGGGGGTCTTTGCCTCAGTCTCGGCGAGCTTCGGCGCGATTGCTCGGGATGCCCGGGTGCGGCCGTGCGTGTAGTACAGCGGGAGTCCGACGAAGAGGAGTCCGCCGACGAGGTTGCCGACGACCGTGGGGATCTCATTCCAGATCAGGTAGTCCATGATCGTAAAGTCGGCGCCGAGCAGCAGGCCGGATGGGAACAGGAACATGTTCACGATGGAGTGCTCGAAGCCCATGAAGAAGAACAGCATGATGGGCATCCACATCGCGATGACCTTGCCTGCGACGCTCTTCGAGATCATGGCGAGGGCCACGCCCGTGGCGACCATGGCGTTGCAGAGCACGGCGCGGACGAAGAGGGTGAGCATGCCTGACGCGCCGTGCTCGGCGTAGCCGACGGTGCGGCCCTCACCGATGTGGCCGATCGCCTCGCCGACCTCGTTTGGCGGGGTCGAGAAGCCGTAGGTCACGACGATGGCCATGAGGACGGCGATGACGAAGGCGCCGATGAAGTTGCCGACGAAGACCAGGCCCCAGTTCCGGAGCACTCCGCGGAGTGTGACGCCCGGCCGCTTGTCGAGCCACGCAAGGGGGCCGAGCACGAAGACTCCAGTGAGGAGGTCGTAGCCCAGCAGGTAGAGCATGATGAAGCCCACAGGGAAGAGCAGCGCACCGAGGAGCGGCACGCCGGTCGTGACGCTGACGGTGACGGCAAAGGCGGCGGCGATCGTGAGGAACGCGCCTCCCATGATGGAGCGGATGATGGTGTCGCGGGTCGACAGGAAGATCTTGCTCTCCCCGGCATCGATCATGGTGGTGACGAGGTCATTCGGCTTGACGTAGGACACGGGTTCCCCTTCGCTTTGGCGATGCTCTGCGGCCATGTTCGGCCCGATGTCCACAAGCTATTCGGGCGCAGTTTCGGCCCCGTGGCTCGTGCGGTGCGTTCTGGTTTCTTTTCCCTCTCGCCCTCTCCTGGCGGCTGTGAGAAGTGTGCTCAGACGGGGACTGCGACGGCAGCGGCAGCGGCAGCGGCGAGGACCGCGGCGTCGAAGCGCTCGAGGATGATCTCCGCGATGCGGTCGTCGACGCCGAGGGGGGCGGCGACGACGTCGGCTCCTGCCTCGGTGACACGGTCGTGGAAGAAGCCGGGGGTGAGGAGGTAGCTTGCGACGCTCACTCGGTGCGTTTCGGTCCCGCCTCCTGCACCGGCGCCACCTCTGGCGAGCTCGACCGCAGCCGGGACGCGCGGGTCGAGCGCCGCCCCGTAGCCGAGGAGCGCATCCGCCCCGCCGATGGCGTTGAACTGCTCGCGCAGCTCATGGAAGCGGGGCACGGCGGCGGCCGCCGTGGAGCCCGCGATGGCAATGACGACCCCGTCGTCGACACTGCCGCCAGCTTCGAGGAACCGCTCCCAGAGGAGCTGCGACAGCCTGGAGTCTGGGCCCAGGGGCGCCGCGACCGTCGTTCGAGGGCGCGCGGCTACGGCCTCGGCGATGTCGACCTGCGTGTGGAAGCCGACCGTCAGCAGCACGGGGACGACGACGACGTCAGCGTCAGCGGGGAGCCCAGCCAGCACGTCGACGAGGCTGGGCTGCTGCACGTCGACAAACGCCTCGACCACCGGCACGCCGGGCCGCATCGCTTGCACGCGGCGCAGCAGCTCGCGGATGACGGCCTGGCCTTCGGTGTTATCGGTGCCGTGGGAAGCACCAACCAGGATGGTGGGACGCGAGGGGTGCGTGGTCATTCTGGGCTCGCTCTCTGCGGTCGAAGCTGGTCTCGGGCGGGCTTGTTTTCGGCGGAGGGCTACTGCGAGCGGATACGCAGCCGGTAGCCGCGCTTCACGACCGTCTGCACGAGCGCCCGGTCGCCAAACGCCTCTCGCAGACGTGCGACCGCGACGTCTGCGGCGTGGTTCGTCGTTGGGTTGCCGGGGAGCCGCGCGAGCATCTGCTCCCGGCTCACGACACCTCCCGGGTTGCCGGCGAGTAGGCGCAGCACGCGGAGCGCTCCGGGCGAGAGCTCGATGACGTCGTCGCCGATGACTGCGCAGCTCGAGCGGAGGAAGAGCCGTCCGGCTTCGGTCTCGATGCCCTCGGCCCCACGCTGCGCGTAGTGCTCGATGAGCTCCCGGATGAGCGCTCCGAGGCGCCCGCGCTTCGGCACAACCGGCTCGATCCCGACGGCTCGCAGCGGCGCGGCCGTGATGGGCCCGACGGCGACGGTCACGAGCGAGCCGTCTCGGCAGCGGGCCTTGAGTCGTTCGAGTGCGCCGGCGCCGGCGGACACGTCGTCCCCGGCTGGCTCCCCATCCGCCCCGCTCGAGAACGAGTCGAGCCACGCGGAGACGCCTGGCGCCGACGTGAACACGATGGCGTCGGCCTCGCCGTCCGCCGCCTTGATGGCCCAGCGGGCGAGCAGCGCGGGGTCGGCGGGAGGCCCCCACTTGTACACGATGAGGCTCTCGACGTCGGCCCCGGCCTCGGCGAACTGCTCGTCGAGGCCGTCGGCGCCGGAGCCGTGGTGCTGGAGCGCGATGCGCGCTCCTTCAACACCTTCCGCGAGGAGGAACTGTGCGAGTTCAGCCGAGGTCTCGGATTCGGCGACCCAATCGGCATTGAGGCCCGCTGCCTGGATCGCGCCGCGCGCCTTCGGGCCCCGTGCCACGATCCGGGCACGGGAGAGCACCGCGACGAGGTCTTCGGCCAGCCCGTGGGCATCCGCCGCGTCGATCCAGCCGCGGAAGCCCACGCCCGTGGTCGCGACGACGATGTCCGGCGGGTCGGCGATGACGCGCTTCGTCGCGTCGAGCAGGTCGGCGTCATCCTCCACCGCGGTCATGCTGAGGGACGGCGAGTGGCGGATGATCGCCCCGCGTCGCTCGAGCGCCGTCGCGAGCTCACCGGAGCGGCGGTCGCTCGTCACGACGACGACAACGCCGGCCAGGTGCTGTTCCTGGGGTGCGCGGCCGCGCGCCCCGCTCGCTGGTGGGAGGCTCATGCTGACAGTGCGTCCTGTTCTTGGAGCGAACGAGTGGCCTGCAGGAGCCCGAACTGGGCCACTTCGCCGATGACGATGATGGCCGGGTTGGCGACGCCGACGCTGCGCGCAGTGGCGTCGATCGTTCGGAGGCTCCCCCGCGTCACGCGCTGCCGAGGGGTGTGCCCATTCTCGATGATGGCGACGGGCATGTCGTCGCGCACTCCAGCATCCACGAGCTCCCCACAGATGCGGCCGAGCGCGGAGACGCCCATGAGCACGATAAGTGTGCAGGTGTCGCCCTTGACGGATCGGAGGAGCTCGGCGCCGAGGCGCTGGTGGCCCGTGACGACCTGGAAGGAGTTCGCGACGCCGCGGTGCGTGACGGGAATGCCGGCGGCGGCCGGCACGGAGATCGCGCTGCTGATGCCTGGCACGACCTCCACGTCGATGCCAGCGTCGTTGCATGCGAGCACCTCCTCGCCGCCGCGGCCGTAGACAAACGGGTCGCCGCCTTTGAGCCGTACGACGACAAGCCCCTGCTTGGCCTTCTCTACGAGGATGCGGTTGATCTCCTCCTGCGGCACGGGGTGGTGCTTGGGCTGCTTGCCCACGTCGATGATCTCGACGTCGGCGGGCAGCTCGGCGAGCACCGAGCGCGGCCCGAGCCGGTCGGTCACGACAACGTCGGCTTCCGCGAGGGCTCGGCGGCCGCGGAGCGTCAGGAGGTCGGCGTCGCCCGGGCCACCCCCGACGAGCACAACGCGGCCGGTGCCCGCACGGTGCCTGCGCAGGTCGATGTCGCCAGCCCGAAGGCCTTCGGCGAGCTGGTCGCAGATGAGGCGGCTGCGACGGGGGTCGGCGCCCTGCTTGGAGACGACGCCGATCTCGACGGCCCCTGCGTCAGAGGTGGCCGGCGTCTTGGCGCTGCCGGCGGATGCGTCGCTCGCGTTCACGCACCACACCCGTCGCTCGTTGGCCCACTCAGCGACGAGCAGGTCGGTCGCCCTATCGCCCGTTGCGGTGTGCACGAACCAGACTCCGTCCAAGTGATCGGCGCGCACGGGTTCCTGCAGCCAGGTGACGAACCCGTCGGCGACAAGGCCGCCGAGCGAGCCGCCGAGGTCCGGTGCGACGACGTTAACGGATGCGCCGGCCGTGACGAACTTCTGGGCGCGCCTCGCGGAGACGGCTCCTGCCCCCACGATGAGCACATCGCGGCCGGTGAAGTCGAGCGCCATGAGCGTACTCATCTGGATTCCCCTCCCTCGACGCGAGGACCCATATCCACAAGCACTGTGCCGTCTTCAAGACGAACCTGGTAGGTGCTGAGGGTGCGCGCCTCCTTGCCGACGGTGTCGAGGCACTCGCCGCTCGCCAGGTCGAAGACCTGCTTGAACATGGGCGACGCGACGGTGACGCGGCCTCCTCGCGTTCCGACGAGGCCGCGGCTCATGACCTGCGAGCCCGAGTACGGGTCGGCTTGCTGCACGGCGAACACCTGGTCGTCACCGAGCCGGAAGAGGGCGATCTGGGTTCCGTCCAGGATGGCGGCGACGCCGCGCTCGGGGTGCAGGGCGGCGAGGGCGCAGACGCCGACCCAGTGGTGAGCGCTTTCGTGGAACGGGTGGTCGATGGTGGCGTTTCGGGTGTCGAATGCGATGGTCATCGTCGGACCTCCAAGGTCGTTCCTGCGATCACGGTGCCTGCGCTGCGGTCTGCGTCGTTGGCCGGGCGGAGCTGGCCGCGTTCCGGCACGTAGCCGAGCGAGGGGTCTGGGGTGGTTGGGGCGTTGACGAAGGAGACGAAGCGCTGCATGACCTCCGGGTCGTTCAGCGCCTCCTGCCACTCGTCCTTGTAGTTGTCGACGTGGTTCGCGACCATGGCGTCGAGGTCTGCCGCGATGCCGAGGCTGTCCTCGAGCACGACCGCCCTGAGCGTGTCGATGCCACCCTCGAGGTCCTCGATCCAGCGAGCGGTGCGCTGCATCCGGTCGGCCGTGCGGATGTAGTAGCCGATGAAGCGATCGATGGCGGTGATGAGCTGCTCGTCGTTGAGGTCCTCGACGAGGAGCTCCGCGTGGCGGGGCGTGAAACCGCCGTTGCCGCCGACATACAGGTTCCACCCCTTCTCGGTGGCGATGACGCCGACGTCCTTGGCGCGCGCTTCCGCGCACTCGCGCGCGCATCCCGAGACCCCGAACTTGAGCTTGTGTGGCGAGCGGAGGCCGCGGAAGCGGAGCTCGAGGAAGATCGCCATGGCGACCGAGTCCTGCACGCCGTACCGGCACCAGGTGGAGCCGACGCACGACTTCACGTTGCGCAGCGCCTTGCCGTACGCCTGGCCCGACTCGAAGCCGGCGTCGATGAGCTTCTTCCAGATCTCCGGCAGCTGCTCGATGCGGGCGCCGAAGAGGTCGATGCGCTGGCCTCCCGTGATCTTCGTGTAGAGGCCGTACTCCTTCGCAACGGCGCCGATCGCGATGAGGCCGTCGGGGGTGACCTCGCCGCCCGGGATGCGCGGGACGACCGAGTAGGTGCCGTCCTTCTGCATGTTCGCCATGACATGGTCGTTCGTGTCCTGCAGGGCGGCCTGCTCGCCTTTGAGGATGTGCCCATTGCCGAGCGAGGCGAGAATCGAGGCGACAACCGGACGGCAGATGTCGCAGCCGCGTCCGCCGTTGCCGTGCCGCTCGATGATGCCGGTGAAGGTGGTGAGGCCCGTGACGCGCACGGCGTCGAAGAGCCCGGCCCGGGAGAGCGCGAAGTGCTCGCAGAGCGCGTTGCTGACCTCGACGCCCGTCTTGGCGAGCTCGGCGGAGAAGATCTTCTTGACGAGCGGCACGCACGAGCCGCAGGCGGTCCCCGCGTTGGTGCAGGCCTTGACCCCGGCGAGGTCGGTGCAGGCGTGGTCGGTGACCGCACCGCGCACCGCGCCCACGGAGACGTTGTTGCAGGAGCAGACCGTGGCGTCGTCAGGCAGGTCTCCACCGACCTCGGGCACGCCGTCCGCGGGCAGCAGGTAAGCGGCGGGGTCGGTGCCGAGCTCGCGACCGACCATGGGACGCAGCGAGGTGTAGACGGAGGCGTCGCCGACCAGCATGCCGCCGAGCAGCACCTTGCCGTCATCCGACATGACGAGCTTCTTGTAGACGCCGCCAACAGGGTCGGCGTAGGTGACCTCGAGCGCTCCGGGTGACTCGGCGAACGCATCACCGAAGCTCGCAACGTCGACGCCCGTGAGCTTGAGCTTCGTCGAGAGGTCGACACCGGGGAACGTCGCCTCTCCCCCGGTGAGCCGGTTCGCGACGACCTCGGCCATGGAGTAGCCGGGGGCCACGAGCCCGAAGCACTCGCCGTCGATCGAGGCAACCTCGCCGATCGCCGAGATGCCTGGGACAGATGCACGGCAGGCCTCGTCGACCTCGATGCCACCGCGAGCGCCGAGCGCGAGCCCCGCGCCGCGGGCGAGCTCGTCGCGAGGAGTGATGCCGACGGCGAAGACGACGAGGTCGGCGGGCTCCGGCTCACCGTTGGGGAACACGAGCCCGGCGGCGCGGCCGTCCGCGTCGAGCACGACGGCGCTTGCGCGGGACCCGGTGCGCACATCCACGCCGAGGTGCTCGATGAGGAGGCGGAGCGCTTCGCCGCCGCCGGCGTCGAGCTGGGCCGACATGAGGTGGCCAGACGACTGCACGACGGTGCACGTGGCTCCGAGGGCAACCATGGCGCCGGCGGCTTCGAGGCCGAGGAGCCCTCCGCCGACAACCGCGCCGCGGACGGTGCGGCCGAGCCGCTGTGACAACTCGGCAACCTCCGCTTTGAGCTGGACCACATCCTGGACCGTGCGGTAGACGTGCACGCCCGGCGCATCCACCCCGACGATGGGCGGCTTCGCGGCCGCAGACCCGGTCGCGACGACCAGCTCGTCGTAGTGCTCGGTCGCGCCGAGCGACGTGACGACGGTGCGGGTCTCCGGGTGGATGCTCGTGACCGTCTCGGAGGTGCGGAGCGTCACGTTGGGGTGCGACCACATGAGCGGCCTGCCCAGCTCCAGCGCGGCCGGGTCGACGCCGGAGAAGGTACTCGTGAGCTGCACCCGGTCGTAGGGACGCCACGGCTCGTCGCCGATGACGGTGATCGCCCACACCCCGTTGGAGTCCTGCGCTCGAAGCGACTCGATGAAGCGGTGCGCGACCATGCCCGCGCCGATCACCACGACGTGACGAGAGCGTGGTGCCGGGGGGAGCATGTCGTGAGCGTAGGTCGGGGATGTTTCGTCACCGTGCGGCATTTGTTTCGTGCTCATCACAGCTCGTCTCGGTTGCTTCGAGTTGGTGTGCGCATGGTGGCTCCTCCGTGGATGAACGGCGACGGTCGGTCGCTGACATGCTCAGAGCGTAGAAACCGCATGTTTCGCGGGGTGCGTGCTCCTGTTTCCCCGAGGCAACTTCCTCGGCACGCCTTTCCGCGGAGGGTGTGAGAAGTGAGAAACCGGAAATCGCCGACCCTGTCGTTCGGGCCTGGCAGGTGCTCTCACCGAGCGTCGAAGCGGCGCCGGTAGCTCGATGGCGTGCTGCCGAAGGCGGCTGCGAAGTTCTGCCTGAAGGTGACCGGGCTGCCGAATCCGCAGGCATCGGCGATCTGGTCGATCGAGGCGTCGCTGCGCTCGAGCAGGCGTCGCGCCTCGTCGAGTCGGCGGGACCTCACCCAGGCGGCAGGCGTCGCCCCCGTGGTCTCGCGGAAGGCACGGACAAACGAGCGCTGGCTCATGTGAGCGGACTCCGCCAGCCGGGTGACGCTGAGGTCTTCGCCCAGGTGTTGGAGCACAAACGCTCACTCCGACGCGATCGCTCCCCCGGAGGATTCGAGAGCGACCGGCCGCTCGATGTACTGGGCCTGGCCGCCTTCGCGGTGCGGCGCGACGACCAAATGCCTGGCGACCTGGTTCGCGACCTCCGACCCGAGTCTGGTTCGCACGATATGGAGGCAGGCGTCGATCCCGGATGCAGTGCCCGCCGAGGTCAGGACGTCGCCGTGGTCGAGGTACAGCGCGGCCGGCTGGACGTCGATGTCCGGGTGCCGCGCCGCGAGCTCCGCCGTGCTTGTCCAGTGAGTGACGGCGCTCCGCCCGGCGAGGAGCCCGACGTCGGCAAGCGCGTTTGCGCCGAGGCACAGACCGACGATCGGTGTGCCGAGGGCGTGCCGTTTCCGGAGCATCCGTGTCAGCGCGGGGCCAGGTGGGACGCCGTCCTTGATCCAGGACGGCACGACGATGAGGTCGGCGTCGGCGGCGCTGCTGAGCCTGGACCTGGACTTTCCGGGACGCAAGGCCGAGTACCTCAGCGCCGTCGCGTCGTCCGCACTCGACGGCGTGCTCTCTGGCGAGCGACTCCGCTCCCTGGATGCCGATGAGGCGCTCCGACAGGTGCGCGAGATCCTCGGGATCGGCCCATTCGCCGCAGAACTGATCATCATCCGCGGAGCGAACTTCCCCGACGTACTCCCCCGGAACGAGCGCCGCCTTGAGGCGGAGATCGCCGAACAGTACGGGACCGACCGCACCATCGAGCAGATCACGCAGGCGTGGCATCCGTTCCGCGCCTGGGCCGGGGTGCACCTGCGCGCATCCCGAGAGGAGCGAACGCACGAAATCGCGCGCGGCCGGGCACCCCGCCGCCCCTAGGACAGCGGCTACCTGGAGACCTGGCCGGTGCCATCCACCGCCAGCGGCTCGATCTTCGCGAGTTCCCCGAGTGTGAGCGCGGGTGCGTCCAGAGCTGCGACGTTCTGCTCGAGCTGCGCAACACTCGAGGCGCCGATAAGCGCGCTCGTGACTTGCGGATGACGCAGCACCCAGCTCAGCGCCAGCTGCGCGAGCGTCTGGCCCCTCTCGGCCGCGATCTCAGTGAGCGCTCGAGCGCGCGCCAGGTACTCGTCGTCGATGCCTGACGCCGAGAGGAACTTCGACGTCGCTGCGCGAGAGGTCGCGGGCACCTCACCGTCGAGGTAGCGATCGGTGAGCAACCCCTGCGCCAGCGGCGAGAAGACGATCCCACCCGCGCCAACTTCATCGAGCACAGGCAGCAGTCCCTCCTCGATGTGTCGGTCGAACATCGAGTAGCGGGGCTGGTGAATCGTCAGAGGAATGCCGTGCCCGGCCAGGATGCCCGCCGCCTCGCGCGTCTGCGCCGGGTTGTAGTTGGAGACACCCACATAAAGCGCCCTTCCCGAGGTCACGGCCGTTGCGAGCGCGCCCATCGTCTCCTCGAGCGGCGTCTCCGGGTCGAAGCGGTGCGAATAGAAGATGTCCACGTAGTCCAGCCCGAGCCGCGTGAGCGACTGGTCAAGCGAGGCGAGCACGCTCTTGCGCGACCCCCACTCCCCGTAGGGCCCGGGCCACATCGAATAGCCGGCCTTCGAGGACACGATGATCTCGTCTCGGTAGGCAGCAAGGTCCTCCGCAAGAATCTGGCCGAAATTCTCCTCGGCAGAGCCGGGAGGCGGGCCGTAGTTGTTCGCAAGGTCGAAGTGGGTGATGCCCAGGTCGAAGGCCCGGCGGATAATCGCGCGTTGCATCTCGAGAGACCGCTCGCGCCCGAAGTTGTGCCACAACCCAAGCGAGAGCTCTGGCAGCTTGAGGCCACTCGTCCCTGATTTGGCGTAGCGCATCCGCTTGTATCGATCGGGGGCGGCCCCGTACACATCGCGAGCTTCTGCAGTCATGCACCGATTCAGCCACTTTCGCATTCGTAAGTCAATGGCGCAAGGAATTTACGATGACGTAAGCTTGTCCGGGTGATGACATCGACGTGGATACCCGGCCGCCAGACGATCCGCTTCGGCGGCGACTACAACCCAGAACAGTGGCCTCGCGAGGTCTGGGATGAAGACATCCGCCTCATGCGCGAGGCCGGAGTCAACCTCGTCAGCATCGGCATCTTCTCGTGGGCGCTCCTCGAACCCGAGGAAGGCGTCTACGACTTCTCCGTGCTCGACGAGATCGTCGAACTCCTCCACGCCGCTCGCATCGACGTGGACCTCGCCACGCCGACCGCTTCGCCGCCCGCGTGGTTCTACCGCAAGTACCCGCACGCTCGTGCAGTGACCCGCGACGGGATACCACTCGCCTTCGGCTCGCGAGGCATCGTCAGCCCAAGCTCGCCGGAGTACCGACAGGCCGCGACCGCAATCGCGGCGAGGCTCGCGAAACGCTACGCCGAGCATCCGGCAGTTGTGCTCTGGCACGTGCACAACGAGTACGGCACCCCGGTCACGGAGAGCTACGACGACGCCTCCGTCGGGGCGTTCAGGCAGTGGCTGCAGCAACGCCACTCGTCGCTCGATGCACTCAACGCCGCCTGGGGCACGAACTTCTGGGGGCAGCGCTACGGCTCGTGGGACGAGATCGACGCGCCTCGGACATCCGGCACGGCGAGCAACCCCGCCCACCGCCTCGACTTCCAGAGGTTCAGCTCGGCAGCGCTGCTCGAGTGCTTCACCGCCGAGCGCGACGCGATCCGCGAGCACGCCCCGCAGCCGATCACGACGAACTTCATGGCAGGCATGTGCCCGAGCGTCGACCTGTGGAAGTGGGCAGACGAGGTCGACATCGTCGCCAACGACCACTACCTGTCCGCCGAGCAGGAGAACAACCACATCCAGCTGTCGCGCGCCGCCGACCTCACGCGCTCGCTCGCGCGCGGCAAGCCGTGGATCCTCATGGAGCACTCGACCTCGGCCGTCAACTGGCAGCCTCGCAACATCGCGAAGCGTCCAGGCGAGATGCGCCGCAACAGCCTCGCGCACGCGGCTCGCGGCGCCGACGCTGTGCTCTTCTTCCAGATTCGCGCAGGACAACGCGGCGCGGAGAAGTTCCACTCGGCACTCATCCCGCAGGCCGGAGAGGCGTCGCGGAAGTGGCGGGAGTCGGTCGCCCTGGGCGCCGACGTCGCCGCACTCGCGCCCGTTCTGGGTTCACGAGTGGATGCGCGGGTCGCGATCGCCTGGGACTGGGAGTCGTTCTGGGCGCAGGACCTCGACTGGCGACCATCGGTCGACCTTGATCATCGGGAGCGGATCGAAGCCTTCTACGCAGCCCTCTGGCACCGCGGCGTGACGGTCGACTTCGTGCACCCCGACGCCGACCTCAGCAGCTACGACGCTGTCTTCGCGCCCTCGCTGTACCTCATCGAGGATGACGCCGCAGAGAACCTCCGCGAGTACGCGGCGCAGGGTGGCACGCTCGCGTTCTCCTACTTCTCGGGCATCGTCTCCACGAACGACAACGTGCCCGCTGGCCCATACCCAGGACAGCTCAGGGACCTACTCGGACTCGTCATCGAGGAGTTCCTGCCGCTGCGTGCGGGCGAGCGAGTCGCGTTGAGCGACGGGTCGCGCGGGCGAATCTGGAGCGACGACATCGAGCTCCGGGGCGCAACGAGCGTCGCCGCGTTCGCCGACGGGCCTGGCGCAGGTCGTCCGGCGGTGACACGGAACAGCTTCGGGAAGAGCTCTGCGTGGTATCTCGCGACGGCGATCGACGGCCCCGACCTCGACGCGTTCGTGACGGGGGTCCTCGACGACGCAGGCGTCGCCTACTCCCCCATCGGCGATGTCGAAACCGTCGTCCGGCGAAGCGAGGGCGTCGACTACGTGTTCCAGATCAACCACGGAGCGACGGATGCGGGAGCCGGGGTTTCAGGACTGGACCTGCTGAGCGGCACCCCGGTGGAGGCGGACCAGCCAGTGCCTGCGGGGAGCGTCCGCGTCGTGGCCGTTCGTGATGAGCAGGGGTGAGAGTTCAGCCCAGGAAACCGGATAGTCCCAGATCAGGTTGCTGGAGGCACTCAGGATCTTGACCCGGGGTTGACGACTCCGCAAGAGTGCATGGCTCCACGCACTCCAAAGGCCTTCCGACATGCTCGGCAGGGCTGGGTGCGGCCGCCCAGCGATCCCGGAGCTGCTGAACAGCGACTCTGAGTCCGCGACTACCTGAGCGAGTCAGAGACGGCCGGACCGCATGGGGCATCGCGGGCGGACGATTTAGAGCCCGCAGCGCGCGCTGCGTCGAGATTGGTTGAAAACTCCGCGAAGATTTTTAGTTACTTCCGTTTCGCTGCAGAAGAGTGCGAGTGATAGAACACGTATACGAATACTAGCGATCCTGAGTTCACTCCAGATTTGGGGAGAACTCGGAAGGGCCCCTGTGGACGGCGAGCTTCGGGATGGGAAGTTATCCACGACCCTCACGAAATGTCGGTGGTGGTCCGTAGTGTTGGGGGCATGCAACAGCACCGCGATGCCGACCTTCCGGGCCTTGGGTTTGACCCCTCGGACCCGGCGTCGGTCGCGGCCCGGCGCACGGAGATCCTCGCGATGGAGGAGCAGGCGGCCGCGATGATCGCGAGCGGTACTGCACTGCAGTTGCGAGCGCACGCGGCAGCGTACAACTTCGGGCACGCGCTCGATGTCGCTGACGGATGCGCGGAGTCCGCCATGCATGTCTGCTCGATCGCGGACGAGGTCGCGTTGCTTGTGAAGGTGTCCTCGGGGGTCGCGCAAGGACAGCTGGCGCTCGCATCGAAAACGCGCGACGACTTCCCCGCCCTCCTCGTCGCGCTCGACAAAAACGTCGCGACGCCCGCCCAGGTGCAGAAACTCGTCGAGGTGGGATTCAAGGTCAACCACGACGACCCCAGCGAGCAAGCCGAACGGCGAGCCCTGTTCGTGGACGTGATGCTCGAACGCATCCGGCAAGAACCGCTGCCACCGCGGGCGCTGCAGAAGGCGGCGGAGCGGGTCGCGGAAGAGCTCACCGGGGAATCCATCGACCAGCGCCACGCACGAGCGAAGCGACAACGCCGCGCGACCGTGGAGGATCTGGGTGACGGGATGAGCATCCTCCGGGTCACGACGGACACGTTCGTCGCGCACGCAATCCGGGACCGAGTGCGCAAGCAGGCGCTCGCGATCATCAAAGCGCGACCGAAACCCGGAGCTGCACTCCACGGCGGCGATAAAGCCGCAGACGGAACAGCGACATCCGGAGGCGGGAGCGCGTTCGGGGGCGCTGTCGACGACGCCCGCGCGAGCGCCGCGACTGCAGAGACTGCCGAGGAGCCGGACGAGCGCAGCCTCAACGAGGTCATGTCCGACGTCGTCGCCGACATGCTCCTCACCAGCGACCCCATGGGCAACTCCGCCGCCGCCGGCATCCAAGCCAACGTGCAACTCTCCATCCCGATCACGACCGCACTCACCAAAAAGCCCACAGCCGGACAAGCACCAGCACTGCTCGACGGCATGACCCCCATGCCCATCGAAGACGCGAAACGCCTCGCCGCGACCGCACCAGCCTTCGTGCGCGTGCTCACGCATCCCATCACCGGGGCGGTGCAGGCCGTCGACTCCTACAAGCCGTCCCCGGCAATGCGGGCGTTCTTGCAGGCCCGCGACATCCACTGCCGCTTCATCGGCTGCCGACAACCCGCCATCAACTGCGAACTCGACCACACCAAGGACTACCAATACGGCGGCAAGACCGCGGTCTGGAACCTCAGCGACTTTGCAAACACCACCACATCGTGAAACACCACACCGTCTGGAAAGTGAAACAACTCGGCGGCGGGGTCCTCGAATGGACCACCCCAAGCGGGAAGGTCTACATCAGCAGACCCGAACCCCACGGCATGATCTTCAGACCCACCGACGAACTCTTCAGACCCACCGGTCAATTCTTCAGACCGACGGATCGGCCCCCGCAGCTGGACGCGAGGATTAGCCCGGGCTCTGGCTCTGGCTCTGGCTCTGGCTCTGGCTCTGGCGATTACCCATCGCCGGGACTCGGACGACGGACAAGAACACCACCGTTCTGACCCGACGATGTTCTGCGCGGAGGTACGCCCTCTCCCCCGGTAGAGACGACCCTGGTCGAGAAAGCCCTGGTCGAAAGAGCCCTGGTCGAGAGAGGGCGCACCACACTGACTGTCCGAACTGGCTAGCCGAGCTCGCTAGCCGAGCTCGCTAGCCGAGCTGGCTAGCCGAGCTGGCCGTCCGAGCTGACTAGTCGCGGCGGCGCACCCAAGCGGTGGTCTCGCCCGCGAGCGTCGTCCCTTCCTCCAGGTCGCTGCGCAGCAGCACTTCGGCGTCAGGTCCGAGCTCGAACGGCTCGGCGCCGAAGTTCGTGACGATCTCCCACCCGTTCGGGCGAGCGAAGCGCAGCACCGCATCGTTCCCGCTCGGCAGCCACTCGAGCTGCTCCCCGCTCTGCAGTTCATGCCTCAGCGCGAGCGCCCGACGGTACAGCGCGAGCACGGAGGCATCGTCTGAGTCCTGAACCTCGACCGCAGACGCGCCGAACCATTCGGGTTGGGGAAGGTGCGCATCCGCTTCCCCGAACCCGAACGACCGGCCCTCCGCCACCCAGGGCACGGGAACGCGGCAGCCATCGCGGCCGATGTCGACGCCCGGGTTGCGGAAGAACGTGGGGTCCTGACGGTCCGCATCCGGGATCTGTGCCACCTCGTGCAGTCCGAGCTCCTCGCCCTGGTACAGGTACGCCGAGCCGGGCAGACCAAGCGTGAACAGCGTCGCCGCTCGGGCACGCCTGAGGCCGCCCGAGGCGTCCAAGACCGGACGCTCCCCACCAGACAGCAACCACTCCGAGCCGTGCTTCGCGAGCGGGTGCCCCTTCGCGTTCCGCTCCGGATGCGGCAGACCGTACCGAGTCGCGTGGCGCACCACGTCGTGGTTCGACAGCACCCAAGTCGTCGATGAACCCGAGCGCTCGGCCAGCTCGAGGTTGTCGGCGACGATACTCGAGAACTGCGCAGCATCGAAATCAGCCTCGAGGAGGTCGAAGTTGAAGGCCTGCCCGAGCCCCTCGGGGCTGGCGTAGCGCGGCCGACGGTCGCGCTCGACCCACGCTTCAGCAACGGCCGTCCGGGGCGGGTCGTACGAGTTGAAGACCTTGCGCCACTCGGCGTAGACCTCGTGCACGTCGTCGCGGTCGATGATCGGGTGCTGACCGTCGAACGGCATCGCGTCGAGCTCAGCCTTGGACGGCAGCTCGCCGCTGAGGTCCTTCATCAGCATGTGGGCCACATCGATGCGGAAGCCATCAACACCCCGGTCAGACCAGAAGCGAAGCGTGTGCAGGAAGTCGGCCCGCACCTCCGGGTTCGCCCAGTTGAAGTCGGGCTGCTCGACCGCGAAGTTGTGGAAGTACCACTGGCCGTCCTCAACCCGGTGCCAGGCGGGCCCGCCGAACACCGACTCCCAGTCGGTCGGAGCCTCTGCTCCATCCGGGCCCTTGCCGTCGCGGAAGATGTAGCGGTCGCGCTCAGGGGAGCCTGGCCCTGCCGCGAGCGCCGCCTGGAACCACTCGTGGCGGTCGGACGAGTGGTTCGGCACGATGTCGACGATGACCCGCATCCCTGCGGCGTGGAGCGCCGCGACCATGGCGTCGAAGTCCTCGAGCGTGCCGAGACGCGCATCCACGTCGCGGTAGTCAGCGACGTCGTAGCCGCCATCGGCGAGCTCCGACGGGTAGAAGGGGCTGAGCCAAACGGCATCGATGCCGAGGCCCTGCAGGTACGGCACCTTGGCGGTGATGCCGGGCAGGTCGCCCAGCCCGTCGCCGTTCGCGTCCGCGAAGCTGCGCGGGTAGATCTGGTAGACGGCCGCCTGGCGCCACCAGTCGGCGTCGTGCGGGTTGGTTCGGGTGAGGAGGTCGGTCTCTGCCGAGAAGGTCGAGCTCATAGCGGGGGCATTCCTTGGGCTGTTGGTGGTCTGTGGTTGGCGAGAATCTGGAGCTGAAGTAACGTCGTCAGCCCTTGACGGCGCCCTGCGTGACGCCTTCCATGACCCAACGCTGCGTGAACAGGTAGGCGATCAGGGCTGGCGCCATGGCCATCAGGTAGGAGGCGAAGGACACGTTGTAGTTGTTGCTGAACTGCGTCTGGAAGATCTTCTGCACGACGGGCAGCGTCTGCATGGCAGGGTCGGAGATGATGAGCGACGGCATCATGAAGTCGTTCCACGAGGCGAGGAAGGCGAAGATGCCGACCGTGGCGCTCATCGGGGCCAGCAGCGGGAAGATGACCCGCCAGAACGTCTGCCAGGTGCTGGCGCCATCGATCCGCGCGCTCTCCTCGAGCTCGCCAGGGATCGACCGCAGGAACGCCGTGAAGAGCAGGATCGAGAAGCTCAGCTGGAACATGACGTGCAGGATGATGACACCGAGCGGGTTGTCGAGGCCGAAGAGCCCGCTCATCTGGATCTGCGGCAGCGCGACCGCCGGGAACGGCAAGAACATGGCAGCAAGCAGGTAGTAGAACGAGCCTCGGAAGAAGCGGTTGTTCCAGTTCCGTGTGATGGCGTACGAGGCGAACGCCGCGAGCAGGATGACGCCAGCGACCGTGCCCGCCGTGATGAACACGGAGACCCCGAACGCCTGCGGGAAGTTCGTGAGGTTCCATGCCTCGACGAAGCCGTCGAAACTGAACGGGGCAGGGAGCGCAAACACATTGCCGCTCACGGCCTGCGAGGTGGTCTTGAAGGCCGTCACCACGGTGACGTACAGCGGAATGAGCACGGTCACGGTGCAGAGGAGCAGGATGATCGTCGTCGACCATCTGCCGCGGCCACGACGGCGTCCGCCGAGATTCTTGCTCGCCGGTGCCACGCCCGCGCGGCTGACGATGGGCTGCTGAAGTGCCATCAGAGTTGGTTCTTTCCCTGTGTGAGGCGGAGCTGGAGAAGGGAGATGACGACGACGATCACGAAGAAGAAGGTCGCGTTTGCCATCTGGTAGGCGTAGTCGCCTCCGCTGAAGCCGGTGAAGATCGTCATCGCGATGCTGCGCGTCGAGGTGCCGGGCCCACCGTCGGTGAGGCCGACGATGATGTCGTACGCGTTGAGGAAGTTCTTGAAGCCGAGGATGACGTTGATGACGACGTAGCCGGCGACGAGCGGCAGCGTGATCTGCAGCATCTGCTGCAGCTTCGTCGCCCCGTCGAGCTCGGCGGCCTCGTACACGTCGCCCGGCACCGCGAGGAGTCCGGCGATGTAGATGAGCAGAGTGCCGGGGATCGCCTGCCACGCCGTGACGATGACAATGCCGACCCAGGCGAGGCTGGGGTTCGCGAGGATACTCTCCGACAGCCACGGGATATTGAGGCTCTGTCCGAGCGCGGGAAACGCGTTGGAGAACAGGAAGTTGAAGACGAAGGCGATGACGATCCCGGAGATGACCATCGGGATCACGAAGATCGTGCGCAGTTGCGCCTTGAGGCGGATGCGCGCGACGAGGCCCACCGCGAGCAGGAACGCGAGCACGTTCACGAGGATCACGGTGACGGCCGCGAAGCCCATCGTGAAGCCGTAGCTCTGCCAGATGGCGGGATCGCCGAACATGGCGACGTAGTTCGTGATCCCCACGAAGTTCCATTCGCCGAAGCCGATGGAGTTCGTGAAGCTGAAGAAGATGCCGATGACGGCGGGGATGGTGATGGCGATCGTGAAGAGCACGAGCGTCGGGACGAGGAAGAGGTAGTGGACGCGGTCGACTCGACGTGTGCTGCGTGGCCTGAGCTTCTTGCCCTTCGCGCGCTGCTTCGTCGGTGCGGATCGCCTCGGTGGTGGTCGACACTGTTGTCTCCATTCCGGTTCGTGATCGAGTGCTGGCCGTTGTCATGAGCGGGACTACTGGCGCAGCGCGAGGCGGGCCCAGTCGGCGTCGAGCGTGCTGAGCGTCGAATCGACGCTCGCTCCCCCGGTGACGAGCCCCTGCATGTAGTTCTCAGTGGGGATGGTCAGCGGGATTGCCTTCGACGGCCCCTGGTAGAAGGCAGCGCTCTCGTAGTACGGCTGCAGCTCGACGAGCCGCGGATCGGTGACCGGGTCGGCGTCGATCGTGGTGCCGAAGCCGAGCTGTGCGGCGTTGTAGGCGTTGATCACGTCAGGCTGGAAGAGGTACTGCAGGAACTCGCGCGCCTCCTCCTTGTGCTTCGACGCTTCGGGGATCCAGGCGGCGAGGTCGATGTTCACCCGAACCTCGCGGTCGTCGGCGTTCTCGGTCATGGGCAGCGGGAACATCCCGAGCTGCGCATCCGGGTTCGTCTTCGCGATCTCGCCGAGCGCCCACGGCCCCTGCAGGTACATGGCGGCCTTGCCTTCGGCGAAGGCAACGTTGCCGTCGCCGTAGCCGCGGCTGCCCGCATCCGCATTCGTGTAGTTGCTGGCAAGCTCGGTCATGCGCGTGACCGACTCGGTCATGGTCGACTCGAACGATACGGGTGAGTCCGGGCCGACTTCGGTACCGAGCGCGTTGAGCTCGTCGTAGAAGCCGGCGACGTCGATGGAGCCGCCGACTGTGTAGTCGAACCAGCCCTGGCTGACCGTCCACGGGTCCTTGAACGTCGCGTAGAAGGGGTCGATGCCCGCCGCCTTCAACTGGTCGCAGACCTCGATGAGCTCGCTGTAAGTCGTCGGCACCTCGAGCCCCTGCTCCTCGAAGATGTCCTTGTTGTAGATGACCGATGCCGCCATCACCGAGTACGGCAGCACGCTCGTGCGTCCGGGGTAGCTCGCGTACTGGTCGACGAGGCCCTGGATCTCGGGGAGGATGCGCTCGGCTTCCGGCAGGTCGGAGAGGTCGGAGAGCGCACCGCGCTCCATGAACCGAGCCATCTCCATGTTCTAGTTGAGGAGGCCGAGGTCCGGTGGGTTGCCCCGGAGAAAGCCCGCCTGCAGGTTCGAGGAGCTGTCGAGCACCACGCGCACTTCACTCTGCGACGAGTTGTACTCCTGGATGAGCTCGCGGAAGTACGGGATGGCCTCCGGCTTGCTGAGGTGGAAGCGCACTTCCGTGGGGCCGGTGGCGGTACAGGCGGCGAGGCCGGAACCGGTGAGCACGAGCACAAGCGCGGCCACGAGGGCGCGGAGCAGGGCGCGGGGCCGGAAGCGTTTCGAAGGTGATGGCACGTCGTTGTCCCTTGGGCTGAGCTGGCAGCCGTGCTGGCTGGTCAGACATTGAAACGAACACTAAATTTTATCGCTAAATTTACTGCTGGAGGTAATGTAAGCCCACGGTCAGCGAAAGGTCAACACCGTGTTCCGACTCCCCAGCACACCTCCGCCGCTCAAGCACGCCAACCTGCAGCTGCTGCTCGAGTACGCGTGGGCCTCCGGTGCGTTCACCGCGACGGATGCGATGAGCATCGGCCTCACCAGGTCGACGATCATCGACCTACTCGACGAGCTCGCCGACTGCGGATTGGTGACCAAGCTCCCCAACTCCCGCCAGGACGGCACGTACCAGAAGGGCCGCCCGGCTCGGCGCTTCCAGTTCACGTCGGACGCGGCCGTCGTCGTGGGAGTCGACGCGGGGCGCGAGCACCTCACCACAACCGTCTCGAACCTGCGCGGCAAGACCCTCAGCTCGGGCCAGGTGGAGGTCGACCCTGAAGCCGACTCCCCCCTGACCAGACGAGAGCTCCTGCGCCGTGTCGTCACGGAGCAGCTGCGGACGACCGGCCACAACCTGGATGGGGTGGCCGGGATCTGCATCGGCGTCCCCGCCCCCGTGGATGCTCGGGGCCTATCCCCCGCACACATCGACGGGTTCTGGCAGCGCACGAACCCCGACTTCGTGACGGTCTTCGACGCCGAGGTTCCGATCATCCGCGTCGAGAACGACGCGTTGCTCGCGGCGGTCGCCGAGGGCAGCGTCGGCGCCGGCGTGGGCTGCAACGACTTCGTGACATTCCTCAGCGGTGAGCGCTTCGGCGCCGGCATCGTCGTCGACGGGCGACTCCTGCGGGGGGCGCACGGGGGCGTCGGCGAGATGCTCGGACTCGAGCTCGTCGCTGGCGCGGAGGGGGTCGCCGGGCTGGGCCTGCGTGCGTCGCGACTCGCTCGGGCGGCCGTGGCGCAGAACAGGGTGGCCCCTGGCAGCCCTCTCCTCAGCGTGCCGGGCGAGGACATCGATGGCAAGCTCGTCCTCGAGGCCGCTAGGGACGGCGACGCCGACGCGAGCCACATCGTCGCCGAGGTCGGCGGCATGCTGGCACGCATCGCCGGCCTCGTGGTAAGCCTCTTCGACCCGGCAAGAGTCATCGTCGCCGGTGGCATCGCGCCAGGAGCCGAGGGGCTCATCGCGGCCGCCCGCGAGGAGTTGCCCGCGCTGCTGCACCTGCCCGTGCCGCAGCTTGTCCGTTCCGAGCTGGGCGCAGGCGTCGTCTCGGTGGGCGCTGTGCAGCACGCCCTGCGGTCCGTCCGGGACGGGATCCTCGATCTCTAGGCTCGCCGCCGTGCACGTGTCCCGGCTGCGCGGGGCACGTCCACGGGGCGAGGACGACGGCGAGAGACGAGCGCGACTCCCGCGACACGCCTTTCGGAATGCGGCGGCAACACGTGCTGTTCGAACTGTGGGGCTGCGCACCAGCGTTCAGCCCTCAACCGAAAGGCACTACCTGTGGACCTCTTCTCTCCTCTGACCCTCGGCGACATTGAGCTCGCCAACCGCGTCGTCATGGCGCCGCTGACTCGCACGCGTGCGAGCGCGGAGGGTGTTCCGGGCGAGCTTATGGCGGAGCACTACGCGCAGCGCGCAAGCCTGGGCCTCATCATCACCGAGGGCACGTACCCGAGCGCCGAGTCGCGCTCCTATCCTGGGCAGCCGGGCATCGTCACGCCCGAGCAGGTCGAAGGCTGGCGCCAGGTCGCCGAGGCCGTACACGCCAGGGGCGGCCGCATCGTCATGCAAGTCATGAACGGCGGGCGAGTGTCGCACCCGGATATCACGGGCACGCCACGCATCGTCGCACCGAGCGCCGTCGCGATCGACGGCGAGGTGCGTACGCCCAACGGCAAGCAGCCGTACCCGGTTCCTCACGCGCTCACCACTGCCGAGCTCGCCATTGTCCGCGAGGAATTCGTGGATGCGGCACGTCGCGCCATCGAAGCTGGGCTCGACGGCGTCGAGGTCCACGGAGCCAACGGCTACCTCCTCCACGAGTTCCTGTCGCCCGTATCGAACGTGCGCACCGACGAGTACGGCGGATCACCCGCCGCCCGCGCGCGCTTCCTCATCGAAGTGACGACGGCCGTCGCAGACGCCATCGGTGCCGGACGCGTCGGCGTCCGCCTCTCCCCGGCCCACAACATCCAGGACGTCGTCGAGGCCGACGACGCCGACGTGCGCGCGACGTACGAGGCGGTGACCGACGGCCTCGCCCCGCTTGGGCTCGCGTACCTGAGCGTGCTCCACAGCGACCCAGAGGGCGAGCTCGTCCAGGACCTGCGTGCGCGCGCCGGCAGCGCCTTCATCGCGAACAGCGGCTTCAGCCGTGTGACGACCCGCGAGGAAGCCGAGAGCCTCGTCACGCAGGGCAACGCGGATGCGGTTGCCGTCGGCCGCCTCGCGATCGCCAACCCGGACCTCGTCGAGCGCTGGATGGGAGACCACCCCGAGAACGAGCCGAACCCGGCGACCTTCTACGGCGACAGCGCGGTCGGATACACCGACTACCCGCGCCTCTCCGCGTAGGCAGCTGCAGGAGAATCCCGATGGGAACGCCGCCCGCCAGAGACCTCTGGCGGGCGGCGTTCCGTGCCCCTACACCTCGGGCCTGGTGGGATGCGTGCGCGATCCAGGCGCGGCCCTTGCGCGATCCATCCACCGTGCTAGCATGCGTTATACGATTAACTGATCCACAAGGAGGTGGGCAATGGCGAGGCGCCCCAAGACGACCACGATGGCACAGGTCGCGGAGCATGCTGGCGTATCCCAGGCCACAGTGTCGCTGGTCCTGAACAACGTCGCGGGCTCGCGCGTCGCCGAGGCCACCAAGGAGCGAGTGCTCGACGCCGTGCGCGACCTCGACTACCGAACCAACGCCTTCGCGAAGACGCTGCGCAGCGGCGAGTCCGAGATGATCGGCTTCATCTCAGACGAGGTGGCAAGCTCCCCCTTCGCCGGCGGTCTCCTGAAGGGAGCACAGCTCCTCGCCTGGGAGAACGGCAACGTGATCCTGACGGTCGACACCTACAACGACGCGGGACTCGAGCAGGCAGCCGTCGAGATGATGCAGTCCTACCGGGTTCGCGGCGTCGTCTACGCCTCCATGTACCACCGCGTCATCGACGTCCCCCAGGCACTGAGCGGAGTACCCACGGTGGTTGTCAACGCCCAGGACCGTGCGGGACTCGTCCCAAGCGTCTTCCCCGACGAGGAGATGGGCGGATACGCCGCGACACGTCAGCTCGTCGACGCGGGGCATACCAAGATCGCCATGATCAACATTCAGCCCGAAGTGAGCGACCTGCCGGCAGGCATCGGTCGCCGCGCAGGGTTTCGAAGAGCACTCACGGAGGCCGGACTGTCGGCACGACCGGACTGGCTCCTCTCCGGCACCGGAATCGTCGAGGACGGACTCCGCCTGACCGCTCAGCTCATGGACGGCGAAGACCGACCGACGGCGATCTTCTGCGGCAACGACAGGACCGCCTGGGGCGCCTACCGAGCCCTAGAGGCACGCGGCCTGAGCGTGCCAGACGACTGCTCGATCATCGGATTCGACAACCACGAAATGCTCGCGCCCCACCTCGACCCAGGCCTGTCCACAGTCGCTCTCCCCTACGAGCAGATGGCCGGGACCGCCATAGATCTCCTCCTCAACCCAACACCCTCCCCATCCCTTCACATCCCACTCGAGTGCACCGTCGTTACTCGCGGGTCTGTAGCAAAGGCCAAGGCATGACCACGAAGATCACCACCCCCGCGGAGACGGGCAAGCAACCCCGTCGCCCCTTCTTGACCAGGCACCCAAGACGAAATCTCAAGACAGAGTTCCGTCGAGCCTTGCGCAGCTGGCAGTTATACGTATTACTAACGCCTGCCCTCGTCTCGGTTCTGGTCTTCAAGTACTGGCCGATGTACGGCGCGCAGATCGCGTTCCGCGACTACAACCCGGCGGACGGGTTCGCCGGAAGTCCGTGGGTGGGTCTCGAGCATTTCGAGCGGTTCATCAACTCGTTTCAATTCGAGCGCCTGATCGCCAATACCTTGACACTGAACGCCCTGGGTCTGCTGATCGCTTTTCCTGTGCCGATCATCCTGGCGCTCATCGTCAATCAGCTCCAGAGCGAGCGGTTCAAGAAGTTCACTCAGACAGTGCTCTACTCCCCCTCGTTCATCTCCGTCGTGGTCGTTGTCGGAATGATCTACCTGCTGTTCTCTCCACGCTCTGGAATCGTCAACAACGCCATAACCGTGTTCGGCGGCGACCCGGTCTTCTTCATGGGATCAGCGGAATGGTTTAGGCCCCTGTATATCGGCTCCGACATTTGGCAGAACGCCGGATTCTCGATGATCGTCTACCTCGCCGCGCTGACGGCCATTGATCCATCACTGCACGAGGCGGCCCGAGTCGACGGTGCGAACAAGTGGCAGAGAATCCGTCACATCGACATTCCAGGCATCCTGCCCGTCATCACGATCCTCTTCATCCTGGCGATCGGGAACCTCTTCAACCTCGGCTTCGAGAAGGTCCTTCTCATGCAGACAGACCTCAACCTGCCGACCTCCGAGGTCATCCAGACCTACGTCTACCAAGCCGGACTCAAGCAGGCCCAGTTCAGCTACTCAGCCGCCATCGGCCTCTTCAACTCCCTCATCAACATGGTGCTGCTCCTGACCTTCAACTGGGTCGCGAAGCGTGCAGGCCAGTCGACTCTCTGGTGACGAACATGACCTCTACGACTTCTGCGCCTCGGCACGAGCCAACCGAGCACCACATCCCCGCCCAGAACCGCCCCGGGTCCCCGCCACCGGCCAGTCGCCGGAAGGAATCCTGGCGCAGACGCATGGCTGACCCGATCTTCAACGTGTTCGCGGTAGGCACCCTGATACTTGCCATCGCGGCCATCATCTACCCCCTGTACTTCATCGTGATCGCGTCGGTCAGCGAGCCGTCAGAGATCCTGAACGGCAACGTGTGGTTGTGGCCGCAGGGGTTCACGCTCGAGGGGTACGCACACATCTTCGCTGATGCTGCGATCTGGCAGGGGTTCGGCAACTCGGTCCTCTACACCAGCGTCGCGACGCTCATCAGCGTCGTGTCGATTCTCTGCGGCGCCTACGCCCTCTCGAGGAAGGACCTCTACGGCAGGAAGTTCCTCATGCTGGTCTTCATCCTCACGATGTTCATCGACGGAGGCCTGATTGCCAGGTATCTCGTCGTCCGAGACCTCGGGATGCTCGACACCATCTGGGCTGTTGTCCTCCCGGGTGCAGTCGGCGTCTGGAACCTCATAATCGCTCGAGCGTTCTTCGAGAACAACGTGCCAAGCGAACTTCGCGAGGCCGCTCAGCTCGACGGTGCCAACGATTTCCGCTTCTTCTTCCAGATCGTGCTCCCACTCTCGAAGCCACTGATCTTCCTCATGATCATGATCCATGTCGTGGCGAACTGGAACGCGTTCTTCGACGCGCTCATCTACCTCGACGACGAGAGCAAGTATCCGCTGCAGCTTGTCCTCAGAAACGTGCTGATCCAGTCGGAGGTGAATTCCGCGGGAGGCACAGGCGCCCTCGATTCCTATGCAGCAGCCCAGCGCCTTGGTGAGCTCATGAAATACGGAATGATCGTCATCTCGAGCCTCCCCCTCCTCATCGTTCTTCCCTTTATGCAGAAGCACTTCACCAAGGGAGCAATGATCGGCGCGGTCAAGAGCTGATCCCGTTCCTGCGTCATTCCAACAGGCATATCCGTCTCATCTCCACCATGACAGAAAGAAAAACGACTATGAAACAGCGACGTTTCGCGACTTCGATCGCCCTCGTCACCGTCAGCGGCCTCCTTCTAACAGGGTGCTCTGGCGGGGGCGGCAGCGCAGAGCTCACCGACCTCTCAGCCGACTACGGCTTCAACACCGACGGTCTTCCCATCGTCACCGAGCCTCTGACGCTCACGTTCGGCGGGACCAAGTCCCCGCTTGCTCCCGACTACGCCACCATGGAGCTCGTCCAGCAGTGGGAAACGGACACGAACATCACGATCGACTGGCGCAACCTGCCGGAGCAGGTCTACGCCGAGAAGAAGAACCTCATGCTCGCGGGTGACGAGCTTCCGGACGTCCTCTTCAACACCGGCCTCAGCGACTCCGAGATCGTGCAGAACGGCTCGAACGGAACGTTGCTGCCCCTGGAAGAGCTCATCGCGGAGCATGCGCCGACGCTCTCGGGCATCCTCGACGCTCGGCCCGACATCAGAGCTGCCCTCACCGCGTCCGACGGTCACATCTACACGCTCCCGTCCGTAGAAGAACTGGGGATCCTGCAGCATCCGAACTTCCTGTATATCAACAAGAAGTGGCTCGACGCTCTCGGCCTTCCCATGCCGCGCACGATCGACGAATACAAGGCCGCACTCGAGGCCTTCAAGACCGGCGACCCCAACGGCAACGGCAAGGCAGACGAGATTCCCCTCTCGTTCCGCACCGATTCCTTCGCCGCCAACCCGTCAGACCTCATCACGGCCCTCGGCGGCCAGCCGGAGAACAACGACCACCGCATTGTCCGCGATGGAGTGGTCGAGTTCACGGCGAACACCCCCGAATACCGCGCCGGCGTCGAAGCGCTCGGCGAGTGGTACTCGGATGGAATCATCGACCCCGAGTCGTTCTCGCAAGACGACGTCGCCTACCTCTCCAAAGGCAAATCCGAGACTCCCATCCTCGGCTCGTTCTTCTGGTGGGAACTCGAGGAGATGGTCGGCGAGGAGAAGAGCGCCGACTACGAGCTGGTCGGCATTCTCGAGGGAACACACGGGGAGCGCCTCGCCAGCGTCTCCAACAACCAGGAGATCAACCGCGGTGCGATGGCCCTCACGCGCGCGAATCAGTACCCCTCGGCCACCATCCGGTGGGCAGACCGCCTCTTCGATCCCGTCATGTCCGCACAGTCGAGCTGGGGACCCATCGGTGTGACGTTGGAAGAGGATCCCTCAGGTCTCCTCGTGCAGATCCCAGCCCCCGAGGGTGAGTCTGAGGGAGAGCGTCGCCAGAAGGTCGCCCCAGGCGGCCCGAAGATCACCACAGCCCAGGATTTCGAGACAGTCGTCGCGCCCGAACCCCGCGCGAAGGAGCGCCAGGAACTTGTCACCGAGAACTACGCACCATACGCCGCCAATGAGGCCTACCCGCCCGTGCTCCTCTCGAACGAGGAACTCGACCAAACTGCCTTCGCGCTCACGGACATCAACAGCCTCGTGAAGGAGAAGTTCGCCAGCTGGGTGGTGAACGGCAACATCGGCGCCGAGTGGGAGACATACACGGCCCAGCTCGACGGCCTCGGCGTCGCCGAGGTGACTGACATCTACCAGCAGGCCTACGACCGCTTCCAGCAGGGCGGCGAGTAGTCGAACGTGCGGCGGGTCCACCTCGGTCTCGCCGCACGATCCCCACTGCAGTCCGCGTGCACCCAGGAATGGAACCCCCTCGATGACCATGATTCCCCCGACGACAACGGCCACGACCCCGCTGAGACCCTCCGCCCACTTCGCCTCACAGAGCTGCTGGCTGAACGACCCCAACGGTCTCGTCTACTACGACGGCACCTACCACCTGTTCTTCCAGACCAACCCGTTCGGCAGCACCTGGGGCAACATCTCCTGGGGCCACGCCACCTCCACCGACCTCGTCACGTGGACAGAGCAGCCGATCGCGATTCCCGCGACCGACCAGGAGATGGCCTTCTCCGGCAGCGCCGTCGTCGACAGCAGGAACACTGCTGGCTTCGCCGCAGACCGCGAGACAGCCCTCGTCGCGATCTACACGAGCGCCCGCCCACCTACTGGCGACGTGCCTGGGCTGCAGGCGCAGTCGCTCGCCTACAGCCTCGATGCAGGCGCCACGTGGACTCGGTACTCCGGCAACCCGGTGCTCGACATCGGCTCCTCCGAGTTCCGAGACCCCAAGGTCTTCTGGCACGGCGGTGACGATGGGAACTGGGTCATGGTGGTCGTGGATGCTGTCGCCCGAAAGGTGCTCTTCTACACCTCGCCGAACCTCATCGATTGGACCTTCGCGTCGGACTTCGGTCCGGCGCACGCCACCGGAGGGGTCTGGGAATGCCCGGACCTGTTCCCGCTCCGCGTGGACGGAACCGGCGAGACCCGCTGGGTGCTCATCGTCAGCATGAACCCCGGTGCGAGAGCGGGGGGCTCCGGCACGCAGTACTTCATCGGCGACTTCGACGGCACCACCTTCGTCGCCGAACGGCTCAGCACATCCGATGATCTCGAGTCCTACGACTGGCTCGACTACGGGCGCGACTACTACGCCGCGGTCTCCTTCAACAACACCCCGGACGGCCGCCGCCTCATGATCGGTTGGGCAAGCAACTGGGACTACGCGAACGAGACGCCGACCGCACCCTGGCGCTCTGCGATGTCCCTGGTCCGCGAGATCAGCCTGACACGTGACTCAGACGGTCGCTGCCGCCTTCGCCAGACCCCGATCCTGCCAGTGCGCGCAGACGGCGTGACGGTGAGCGAGCACCTGATCCCCCTGGACCTCGGCCAACGTTCGACCATCGTCCTCGACACCGACGGGATGGGGCACGAGCAAGTTCGGATCCACTTCGAGCGCGATGAAGCCGGCGCCCACCTGATCTTCGAACGCGGGGACAGCGGGCTCACCGACTTCCACTCGACCTTCGCGGCACCCAACCGCGTGCCCATCGGAACGCACCTGGAGTCTCCGATGAACGTCAAGATCGTGGTCGACGCGACCGTCATCGAGGTGTTCCTCGGCGACGGAGCTCAGACGGTGACGGAGCAGGTGTTCCCCGCTGCACCGCTGCGGTCAGCACGCACCGTTCGGCACACGTGACGCCCACGCGTTGAGCCCCGCCGCACGGGCCCGCTCCTCGACACCGCATCGGTGAGCGGGCCAGCCCGCGTTCGGCTCCACGCGCCCCCATATGCGACAGTTGGCCATGCGCATCGCCGACTTCCCCATGCCGGATTCCGCCGCCGCCCGAGGCGCACTTGAGTTGGCCACCGAGTACCAGTCCGCCGCGATCACCGCCCATGCCATCCGCTCGTGGCTCTGGGCGGAGGGCATTGCTGCGGCTGAGGGGCACGACGGCATCGACCACGAGCTGCTCTACGTCGCTGCGCTCCTGCACGACATCGGCACGGTGACCGAGTACGACAACCACACCGTCTCCTACGAGCACGCCGGCGGGCACGTCGCCGTCGCCCTGACCGCCGGTGCGGGGTGGGCACCTTCACGCCGCCAGCGCGCGCTCGACGTCATCGTCCACCACAACTGGCCGAGCGTCGACCCGGCCCTCGACCTCGAGGGGTACCTGCTCGAGCGCGCCACCGGGCTCGACATCACAGGCAGCAGACCGGACGCGCTGCCAGAGGTCTTCCTGCGGGAGGTCCTCTCGATGCACCCGCGTGGCACCCTCGCCGCCGAGTTCGGCGCGTGCGTGAGCGATCAGGCGGCCCGGAAGCCAGACACCTCCGCCCGCAGGCTCGTCGACGGCGGGCTCATCCGGAAGCTCGAGGAGAACCCGCTCGAGCCGCTCGGGTAGCCAGCAGACTCGGGTAGCCAGGAGATCTGAATCGCCCCGCGAGAACCGGCACAGATTCGGCACGGATTCGGCACGGCATCCGCACAGCATCCGCGAAGAACGGGCCCGACTGACCCGGGCCCGTTCCTCGAAGCGGTTCTACTCGTAGCGCAGCGACTCCACCGGGTCCGCCCTCGCGGCCCGAGCCGCTGGCAGCGTGCCCGCGAGGAACGCGATGATCATGACCACAACGATGACCACGCCGATCGAGACCGGGTCGAACGCGATCAGCGTCAGCCCCGGAAGGTCTGCCAGCAACGTCGTCGCCAGCGCCGCGCTGATGACCGTGCCGGCCACCACGGCCACGAGAGCGCCGATCGCGCTCCCCAGCAACCCGATGAAGGCGGCCTCGACGCTGAACAGCGTGAACACGCGTCCGCTGCCCATCCCCATGGCCTTCATGAGGCCCATCTCGCGCGTTCGCTCCTGCACCGACATGAGCAGGGTGTTCACGATGCCGAAGCTCGCCGCGAGCAGCGCGATCACGGCGAACGCATTGAGCACGAGCACGATCCCGTCGATCACGGGCGAGGCGATGCTCTCCTCGGCGACGCCGACGACAACCGCCTGCGTCTCGTGGGTGCCGCGAAGCGCATCCGTGCTGCCGATCGTCACGGTCTGGCCGACCGCGGCATCCGCATCGGCGAACCCGAGCCGCTCGACGTACGACGTCGGGAGCGGCAGCTGCAGCTCCCCGCTCGCGTCGTCGGGGTCCGAGCCCGCCAGGAGCTGAACCGTCTGCCCCTCCACGAGGCTGCCTGCCCCCACCGCGAACTTGGTGCCTGCGCCCGCCTGCACGAAGTCCACGGACAGCGACTTCGTAGCCGGCACGTCGACGATGCCTTCGATGCCGGCAAGCGCGTCGACATCCGCGGGCAGCAGCGCCGTGACTGTCGCCCCGGGAGGGCCGGCGCTCGCCACAGCGTCCGGGTTGTACTCGGCCGGGCCCGAGTCCCCGGTACCGAAGCCCGTGGCCTCGCTCGTCTTCGTGACCGTCATCGTGTCGGCCGCGCCGACACCGTTCACGGTGTCGTCGATGTAGGCGTTGATGCCGGTACCGAGCCCGTTGGTGAGCGTCAGCGTGAACGCGCCGACGAAGATCGCGAGGATCGTGAGCAGCAGACGTGTCTTCGACCGGAACGTGTTCGAGACGGCGGTGCCGATGAGGTCCAGGGTCTTCATGCGGCCACCTGCGCAGAGTCTTCGACGATCAGCCCATCCCGGATGAGGATGCGCTGGTCGCAGCGCGCCGCGATCTCCTCGTCGTGGGTCACGACGATGAGCGTGATCCCGTTCTCCCGATTCAGCCCGAAGACGATGTCCTCGACCACCGCGCCCGTTGCGGTGTCGAGGTTGCCCGTCGGCTCATCGGCGAAGATGATCCGCGGGTTGTTGACGAGGGCGCGAGCGATCACCGTGCGCTGCTTCTGTCCGCCCGACAGATTGAGGGCCTTGTTCTTCGCCTTGTCGTCGAGCTCGAGCTGCTCGAGCGCAGCCAGGCCGCGTTGCCGCCGCTCACCGCGCGGAACACCCGCGATCTTCATCGGCAGCACGACGTTCTCCAGCACCGACACGTTCGGGGTGAGGAAGAACTCCTGGAACACGAACCCGAACGTCTTGTTCCTCGTGCGGTTCAGCTTCTTGCCGCGCAGGGTGCGGGTGTCCGTGGCCTCCAACTCCAAGGTGCCGGAGGAAGGCACGTCAAGGAGCGCGAGCACTTGCATGAGCGTGGACTTGCCCGAGCCGCTCTTGCCCACGATGGCAACGCTCTCACCCTCGCGGATGTCGAAGCTCACACCCTTCAGAGCCTCGAAACGGTTCTGACCGCGACCGTACGACCGACGTACGTCACGGACAGAGATGATCGGTGCGGGCATGCTGCCTCCTAGCTCGTGCCGATTACTCGACCCTTCGATGCTCGCCCCGAACCGCTCGGCGCGCGTCCCCCCTCCGCGGACACCGTGTACCGCGCTTGCGGTACAGCCGTGCCGTGCAAGGGTGACGCGCGCGCCGGGCATGGCGGGCACACTGGGTTCATGCAGGATTCCCGCTCTCCCGTGCCGGGCCCGACCGAGGCGCACACGCCGCCCTCAATCCCGAGCCGAATGCTCCCCCGAGTGCCTTCGTGGGTTGTGGATGCGCTGGCCGCCCTGTTCATCGTCGGGGTCGTCGTCATGCCCTTCGGCGGCGAAGAGTTCCGGCCGAGCACCCCGTTCGCTTTTGTCATGGTGCTCGCCCCGGCCGTCCTGCTCCCATTCCGCCGACGCTGGCCCGCCGCCGTACTGGCGGCGATGCTCGCGATCTACGGAGCAACAGCCCTCAGGGCACGCTCTCCCCCGGCGTTGTCCTGGCCGCCGCTATCGCCATGTTCAGCGTGGCGACGCAGTCGACCCGACGCCGGTCGATCATCACGGCCGCCTGCGCCGTCCTCGGCATCGCACTCCTCAGCCTGTTCGCGGCGCTCGGCAGCGTCTTCGACCCGCGCGCGATCCAGTTCGCCGTCACGCTGGCCTTCGCCGCCGCCGCCGCCGGCGACGCAACACGCTCCCGACGCGAGTACATCGTCGCCATCACGGAACGCGCCGAGCGAGCAGAGCGGTCGAGGGAGGAGGAGGCCCCGGGGGCGACGCCCGTCCCCCAGCCTGGGCTCGAACGGCTCGATGCCCTCATGGAGTCCTTCGGCGAGGCGGGGCTCCAAGTCAACCTGAGATCCGAAGGCGACATGGAGCACGTCTCACGTGCGACGAGCCTCGTCGCGCACCGCGTCGTCCAGGAGGCCCTCACCAACGCGCACAAGCACGGCGCCGAGAACCGCGCCCACGTCCTGCTGGCTCTGACAGACACTGAGCTGAGCGTCATCGTCACGAACCCGATCTCCGGTCCCATTTCCAGGGAGGCGTCGGATCGCGCTGCAGAGGGGGCAGATGCCCGCGCAGCCGGTGGCCTGGGGCTCCTCGGACTGCGAGAGCGGGTAGCGTCTGTGCGGGGCAGCGTCACGACGGGCACCGCGGCGGGCGGCTACCGTGTCGCTGTGACCCTTCCACGGCAACACCGGCCGCAGCCAAGCACCTCTGCCCAAGGAGGGCTCGAATGACCCGCGTGCTCGTGGTCGACGATCAGGCCCTCATCCGCCAAGCGGTGACAGACATCCTGAGCAACGAGGCCGGAGTCGAGGTCGTCGGCGAGGCCCGCGACGGCCGAGGGGCGGTCGCGCTCGTCGCCTCGCTGCACCCCGACGTCGTACTCATGGACATCCGGATGCCAGAGCTCGACGGCATCGAGGCGACCGCCGCCATCTGCGGCGACCCCCAGAACACCGACGTGCGGGTCCTCATCCTGACCACCTTAGAGGAGGACGAGTACCTGCTCGCCGCCCTGCGTGCCGGAGCTAGCGGATTCATCGGCAAGGGCGCCGAACCCGAGGACATTGTGCGAGCCGTTCGTGCCGTGCACGCCGGCGACGCCCTGCTCTCGCCTGCAGCTACTCGCAGCCTCATCACGAAGGACGTGCTCCGCGCAACGTCGACAGTGTCGCCAGTCATGCCCGCGCAGTTCGAGTAGCTCAAACAGCTGACCGAGCGCGAACGCGAAGTGCTCCTCCTCGTCGCTCGCGGTAACTCCAACGCCGAGATCGCCGAGCTCCTGTTCATCTCGCCGCACACCGCCAAGACGCACGTGAATCGCATCATGGCGAAAGTCCACGCTCACGACCGGGCGCAGCTCGTGATCATCGCCTATGAGAGCGGGATGCTTGAGCCAGGCGGGCTCTGACAGACGCGCCGAGACGCAGGGACCGGGAGCCCTGGAACACAGAAGCCCAGGAGCCCAGGAGCCTAGAAACGCAGGAACCCAGAGACGCAACAACCGAGTAACACACACGCCCCGCCGGAACCGAGTGGTTCCGACGGGGCGTGCGTCAGCCCAGGCAGCCGTTCTGGCTACGCGGCACCGTCGAACATCGAGGTCACCGAGCCGTCGGTAAAGACCTCGGTGATCGCGCGAGCGAGCGTCGGCGCGATCGGCAGGATAGTGAGCTTCTCGAAGCGCTTCTCTGGCGGGAGCGGAAGCGTGTCAGTGACAACAACCTCGTCGATCGCGTCCGAGCTGAGGCGCTCGACAGCGGGGTGTGAGAAGACGGCGTGCGTGGCCGCGACGACAACGCCGATCGCGCCGGCCGCCTTGAGCGCCTCGGCCGCCTTCACGATGGTTCCACCCGTGTCGATGAGGTCGTCGACGAGCAGGCAGACGCGGCCCTTCACGTCACCGACGATCTCGTGGACCGACACCTGGTTCGCGACCTTCGGGTCGCGGCGCTTGTGGATGATCGCGAGCGGCGCATCCAGCTGGTCGCTCCAGACGTCGGCGACGCGCACGCGCCCCATGTCGGGCGAGACGACGGTGAGCGTCGCCGGGTCGAGCTTCTTGCGGAAGTGCTCGAGCAGGACAGGCATGGCGAAGAGGTGGTCGACGGGGCCGTCGAAGAAGCCCTGCACCTGAGGCGCGTGCAGGTCAACCGACATGATGCGGTCGGCTCCGGCCGCCTTGAAGAGGTCCGCGACGAGGCGGGCCGAGATCGGCTCGCGACCGCGCCCCTTCTTGTCCTGACGCGCGTACGGGTAGAAGGGAGCGACGACCGTGATGCGCTTCGCCGACGCACGCTTGAGTGCGTCGAGCATGATGAGCTGCTCCATGAGCCACTCGTTGATCGGCGGGCAGTGCGACTGGAGCACAAACACGTCGGCCCCTCGCATGCTCTCGCCGTAGCGAGCGTAGATCTCGCCGTTCGCGAAGGTGCGCGACTCGGTCTCGCCCAGTTCGATGCCGAGTTCTGCCGCGACTGCCTCGGCGAGCTCGGGATGAGCCCTGCCGGAGACGAGAACAAGTCGCTTCTCAGTGGAGGTGATGATGCCAGACACGCTGTACCGCCCGTTTCCTGTGCTTGCTCTGTTGTTACGCGTTCGGTTCGGATTCGCCCGACGAGGCTGCCTCAGCGGCCTCGGCCGCGGCGGTGCCTGCTCGGTTCTTGAGCACCCACCCCTCAGCGTTGCGCTGAGGTGCGACGTTGATGGCGAGTGCACCAGCCGGAACGTCCTTGCGGACCACCGTTCCGGCCCCTGTGTAAGCTCCGTCGCCAATCCTAACCGGGGCGACGAACACGTTGTGCGACCCGGAGCGCACGTGACTGCCGACCGTCGTGCGGTGCTTGTTCACGCCGTCGTAATTCGCCGTGATGGTGCCGGCTCCGATATTTGAGTTCACGCCCACCTCGGTGTCGCCAATGTAGGAGAGGTGCGGCACCTTCGAGCCGTCCCCGATCTGCGTGTTCTTCGTCTCGACGAAGGTGCCGATCTTGCCGCCGGCTCCGAGGAGAGTGTTCGGGCGCAGGTAAGCCCACGGGCCGACCGATGCGCCAGCCCCGATGACGCTCAGCGTTGCGTCAGTGCGCTTCACGACGGCGCCCTCCCCGACCTCGCAGTCGACGAGCGTCGTGTCTGGGCCGATGACCGCCCCGTCCGCAACGGACGTCGCGCCGCGCAGCTGCGTGCCTGGCAGGAGCTCGACGTCGCGACCGAGTGACACGTTGCCCTCGATGACGGTCGTCGCCGGGTCGTGCACCGTGACCCCCTCGAGCTGCCAGCGCCTGATCTGGCGCGCGTTGTAGTAGCGCTGCGCCTCCGCGAGCTGCACGCGGTCGTTGATGCCCTGCACAATTTCGGGATCGGTGACGGCAATCGCCTCGATGCGACCCGCATCCGCCTTGATGAGCTTCGCCGCGTCGGTCAGGTACTTCTCGTGCTGCGAGTTCGAGTCGTTGATGCGGCTCAGGACCTGGCGGACCGTGCGAGCGTCGAACGCGTAGACGCCCGCGTTGATCTCGGAGATGCGCAGCAGCTCCTCGCTCGCGTCCTTGTGCTCCACGATCTCGTCGAAGTCGCCGACCGACGAGCGCACGATGCGCCCGAAGCCGGCCGGCTCCTGCACAAACGCGCTCAGCAGCGTGAGCTGGTTCTTCGCGCGGCGGTGCTGCTCGATCATGCGGGCGATCGTGCCCGAGTCGAGAAGGGGGACATCGCCCGAGAGGACCACGACGACGCCGTCGAAGTCCGCCGGCAACGACTCGAGGCCGACCTCGAGCGCGCGGCCCGTTCCGGGAACATCATCCTGATCGGCGAACTGCGTGTCAGGCGCAAGATCCTGGATGGCCGAGACAACACGGTCCCGGTCGTGGCGGACCACGGTGATGGTGTGAGCCGGGCCAAGCTCGGCGGCCGTGTGCAGCACGTGCCCGACGAGCGGGATCCCTCCGAGTCGGTGGAGCACCTTCGGGGTACTCGAACGCATCCGCGTCCCCTGGCCAGCCGCCAGGATGACGATTGCGAGTTCTCGATCGGTCACAGATCCTCCTCGTTGTGGGCGCCGTGATTCGAACGCCATCACGGTCCACGGTGGCATGCAGCACCCCCGCGCCGCTCCTCCCCCAGGATTCGAACCTGGACCTAACAGCTCCAAAGGCTGTCGTGCTGCCGTTACACCAAGGAGGAACGTGCTCGCTCACGCGTGCACTCGCCAATTGTGCCAGAACCGGAAGGGCCGCGGGCCAGCCACGGTCGTGCTGTGGATGTGATTGGGCCAGACTGTCGACACAGAAACCCCGAGGAGGCGTCATGTCAGAAGCCATGTCCATCGCCAAGCGATTCACCGACACCTACTCCGCAGCGGTCACGGGCCGCGACAAGACAGCCATCATGTCGCTCTACGCACCGGATGTTCGCGTCTTCGACCTCTGGAGCACGTGGTCGCACGAGGGCGCAGAATCCTGGGGCACCTCCCTCGACGGCTGGTTCGACTCCATCGAATCGGGCACCCACTCAGCAACGTTCACCGACCTGCGCGCCTACGGAGACCACGACGTTGTGGTCGTCGAGAGCTTCGTGCGGTATGCCTGGCACAGCCCTGAAGGCGAGCAGGAGTGGATGGACAACCGCCTCACGTGGGCGATCGTGCAGCACAAAGGCGAATGGGTGATCGCACACGAGCACACCTCGGCGCCCGTCGACGCCGAGTCCGGCCTCGTCGGCACGAAGCGGGACGTGGACGCGCATCACCCGAACTCGTAGGGCCACCTCGCGCCCGTTGCGGCCGCCTTTACGTGCCCCCACCACCGGCGCGTCAGCTCGCGCCTGCGGGAATCGCCATAATGGAACATATGGATGCCCCCCGACGTGCAACTCACCAGCGTGACTTTTCGCGCGCCGCGGTTGAGTTGAGCCCGGGAACGCCGTCCCCGCACGCCGCACATCCGGTCGACACCGTCGACACGATCGTGCGCGACTGGTCGCGCGAGCGCCCCGACCTCGACGTCGACCCGCTCCGCATCTTCTCTCGCGTGAAGCGCATCGCGAAGCAGCTCGATGCCCTCCGCAAGGCGGCGTTCGCCGAAACCGGCCTCGAGCTGTGGGAGTTCGACGTGCTCTCCGCCCTTCGGCGCGCCGGCTCCCCGCACCGCCTCAGCCCCAAGCACCTGCTCGCCTCGAACCTCGTCTCGAGCGGCACGATGACCAACCGCATCAACCGCCTCGTGGGCCGTGGCCTCGTCACTCGCGAGGTCGACCCGAACGATGGTCGAGGCATCCTCGTCACGATGACCCTCGATGGTCGCGACCTCGTCGACGAGGCCCTGACCCGGCTCGTCGCCGCCGAGCGCGAACTACTCGCCGAGCTCGACCTCGAAACACGCGACGACCTCGCGACGGCGCTGCGCACCCTCTCGCTCCGGATGGACGACCCGGCCCACTGAGCAGAGCTCGCCCGTTCTCGCCCCGCCGCCCTCGTGCTCGTGCTCGTGCTCGTGCTCGTGCTTGTGCTCGGAGGGTGTGGTCCTCTCCCGGCCTTAAGCTTGTCTGATGGCCCATCTCCTCGGCGCGGAAGCGCTCCATCTCGAGTTCCCGACTCGAGTCGTCTTCGACAGCGTCTCCGTCGGCATCCAAGAGGGCGACCGCATCGGCATCGTCGGACGCAACGGCGACGGCAAGTCGACGCTCCTGAAGCTCCTCGCCGACCGCATCCAGCCAGACGGCGGCAAGGTCACGCGGCGCCGTGGCGTGCGCGTCGGGATGCTCGACCAGGCCGACACCCTCGACCCCGAGCTCACCGTCAAGCAGGCCATCGTTGGCGACATGGACGACCACGACTGGGCATCCGACGCGAAGATCCGCGACGTCGTGAACGGCCTCGCCGGCGACCTCGAGTGGACCGACAAGATCGGCGACCTCTCCGGTGGCCAGCAGCGGCGCGTGGCCCTCGCGGCCCTGCTCATCGGCGACGACGACATCATCATGCTCGACGAGCCCACAAACCACCTCGACGTCGAGGGCATCGCGTGGCTCGCGGGGCACCTCAACTCCCGCTGGTCGAAGAACCAGGGCGGGCTTGTGGTCGTGACGCACGACCGGTGGTTCCTGGATGCGGTGTGCCAGACGACGTGGGAGGTGCACGACCGCGTGCTCGACCCGTTCGAGGGCGGCTACGCCGCGTACATCCTGCAGCGCGTCGAGCGCGACCGCCAGTCGGCCGCGATCGAGTCGAAGCGCCAGAACCTCATGCGCAAGGAGCTCGCCTGGCTGCGCCGCGGCGCCCCGGCCCGCACCGCGAAGCCGAAGTTCCGCATCGAGGCGGCCACGCAGCTCATCGAGGACGAGCCGCCCGTGCGCAACCCGATCGAGTTGTCGCAACTCGCGACCGCGCGCCTCGGCAAGGACGTCGTCGACCTGCTCGACGTCGGCGTGACCTTCGGCGACAAGGAGGTGCTGCGCGACATCGAGTGGCGCATCGCACCGGGTGAGCGTACCGGCATCCTCGGTGTGAACGGCGCCGGAAAGTCGACCCTCCTCAACCTCGTCGCCGGCACCCTCGAGCCGACTAGCGGCAAGGTGAAGCGCGGCAAGACCGTCAAGATCGCGACGCTCTCCCAGCGCCTCGCCGAGCTCGACGAGCATCAGAACGACCGCGTCCGTGAGGTCGTCGCCAGGCAGAAGTCGAGCTACGTGTCCGGCGGCAAGGAGATGACGCCGTCGCAGCTCCTGGAGCGCCTCGGGTTCACGACCACGCAGCTCCAGACGCCCGTCAAGGACCTCTCGGGTGGCCAGCGCCGCCGCCTGCAGCTGCTCCTCATCCTGCTCGACGAGCCGAACGTCCTGATCCTGGACGAGCCCACCAACGACCTCGACACCGACATGCTCGCTGCCATGGAGGACCTCCTCGACACCTGGCCCGGCACCCTGCTCGTCGTCTCGCACGACAGATACCTGCTCGAGCGCGTCACCGACCAGCAGTACGCAGTGTGGGACGGCGGCTTCCGCCACCTCCCAGGCGGCGTCGACCAGTACCTCGAACTGCGCTCGAACAGCCTCAAGGGCTCAGCCCCCGCAACCCTCTCCAGCACGACGGATACGGCCGCGGACGGCTCCTCGTCGGCCTCAGCCGCCAGCACCTCCGGCCTCTCGATCGGCGGCGCCGACCGCCGTAGCGCCGAGAAGGAAGTGCAGGGCATCGCGAGGAAGATCCAGAAGATCGAGCAGTCGATGAAGAAGGTCGATCAGGAACTCGCTGCCCACGACCAGGGCGACTACGAGGGGCTCGGTGTCATCACCGCGAAGCGCCAGGCGCTCGCCGCCGAGGTCGACGCCCTCGAGGAGCGCTGGCTCGAGCTCTCCGAGGTCCTCGAGGCGTAGCCTGAGCTCGCCCCTCCAAGGCAGCTCGCGAGTTGCGCCAAAGGGTCGCCATTCGCGGCGAATGGCGACCCTTTGCGGCAACTCGAAGGGCTGGCACTCGCCCTACGCGAGGTTGCGCTCGGCGTAGATGCGCATCGCGTCGCGCACGAACTCGGCGCCCGTGGCGTGGACGCGCGTGTAGTTCTGCCCGAACCGCTCGTCGGTGACGTACATCTCGCCGAGGTTCGTGAACAGCTCGGCCGTCGGAGCCTTGCCCTGCCAGCTATCGCCGAGCCAGGCGTACTGGCGCGCGGCCGCTGCCTGCGCCTCGTCGCTGCCCGGGCCGAGGCCGGCCGACTGAGCCGCACTGAACGCATCCTGGATGCGTGTCTGCTCCTCCAGGAACCTCTGCTTGCCCTCCTCAGCGAGGCCGCGCCACCACTTGTCCCCGTCGGCGTACGCCTTGGCGCCCCAGCGCTCCTCCACCTCGTCCTTGTACTGCGTGTGGTCAAACCCTTCGAACATCTGCTCAGGCATGAGCTTCTCCTTCCCTTGGAGCGCGGCGAGTGTCGCGCGCACCGATCCGATCTGCGTCGTGATGCGGCTGCGTTCGTCGTTCAGCCATCCGAGGTGCGTCTCGAGGGCGGCGACGTCGTCGCTTCGCCCGGCAAGCGCATCAGCGATGGCAGTGAGGCCGACGCCGAGCTCCCGGAGGAGCAGAATGCGCTGCAGCCGCACCAGCGCGGCCTCGTCGTAGTAGCGATAGCCGTTCGTGCCCGTGCTGCTCGGCAGCAGCAGGCCGATGCTCTCGTAGTGCCGCAGCGTGCGTGAGGTCACGCCAGACTGCTTCGCCACCTCACCGATCGACCATTCCATGACCGCATCCTCTCCCAGATCGTGCAAGCGGCTCCCCCGATCTTCGGGAGAAGCCAACCGCTCGAAAACGACTGTAGAAGTTGACGCAACGTCAAGGTCAAGCGTCACACTGAGAGGAAGTTCCTGACGACGTGGTCGAGGCCGCGAACCGTGAGGTCGATCGACTCGAGGTCGAGGCGCTCGTTCGCGGAGTGGAAGCGGTTGCGCGCGACGGAGAAGGTCAGCCCCGGGCTGAGGATGCCGAAGCCGAACGCGTTGGCGCCGTGCAGGCGGTAGAAGCGGGCGTCAGAGCCGCCGACGCCGAGGATCGGCGCTGGCCTGGCCCCTGGCACGAACTCGGCAAGCGTCTCCTCGATCTGCGCGTACAGGCGAGTTGTTGTGGCCGACTCGTTGGCCGGCGAGAACCACTCGCCTTCGACGCTCACGAGGCCGGGGAACTCGGCGACGACCGACGCGAGGTGCGCCTCGACGTCTTCTGCGGTGACGCCGGGCAGCACGCGGATGTCGAGGGAGATCGAACCGCTGTCGGGGATGACGTTGACCTTCGAGCCCGCCTCGACGATCGTGACGGCGACCGTCGTGTGGGTCCAGGCGTGCACGAATGGGGCGAGCTCGCCGAGCTCAGGATGTGCGCTGAGCTCGTCGATCGCGTCGTCGATCGTCTGCGGGTCGGCGAGGCGTGTGCTGAGCTCGGCGGGCAGCTCGAGCGCGGTAAGCGTCTCGAGCCACTGCCCGCTGATGCGGGGCTTCGGGGCGCCGGCCTGCAGTCGATCGATGACCTTGGCCAGCGTGACGGCCGCGTTCGACCGCCCCCATGGTGCGGAGGCGTGCGCCGCGTCGCCGCGCACGACGATCCGACGCGGAGCCGCGCCCTTCTCGCCGACGCCCACCGTGATGGCGGTGCTGCCGACTCCGCCGAGTCGCGCGCCGCCCCACTCGGTGAGCACGTTGTCCGCGGCAACCGTCGCCCAGTCGTTCTCGGAGAACCAACCGACGCCGGCTCGGCTCCCCTGCTCCTCGTCGGCAACCGCCGCGAACACCAGATCACCGGTTGGCGCGAATCCGCTCGTCGCGAGCCGCCTGAAGATGACCGCGTACGAAGCGGTGAGGAAGAGCATGTCGACGGCGCCTCGGCCCCAGACTTCGCAGTCGATCAGCTCGCCGGAGTGCGGCGGATGCACCCAGTCGGCTGCCTTCACGGGCACGACATCCGTGTGCCCGACGAGCGCCAGCGATTCCGCCTGCGGGTCAGTGCCCACGAGGCGCGCCACGACCGAGACGCGTCCGGGGAACGGCTCGACGCGAGTCAGCTCGACGCCGCTGCCCTCGAAGAACTCTTCGAGCACTGCCGCCGCGCGCCACTCGTTGCCCGAGTCGAGTGCACCGTCGTTGACGGTCTCGGCGCGGATGAGCTGCTGCAGGAGGGCTACTGTCTCGTCGCGAAGCGAAGTCATCCCACCATCTTGAGTGAAAGGTGGCGGAGCCACGTGCCTTGGCGTTGCACGGGGTCACGTGGCCGCCGGGCGCGACGCCGCAAGCGGCGCGCTCTCCCATTCCCCGGCCGATGGCGCGCCGGCCGGCGCTCTGGGGAGGAGCCTCAGGCGCCCGCGGGCACCAGATCCTCGACGAGGGCATGCAGGCCGAGGTTCTCGCGCAGCGTCGTCCCCGGGTACTCGATGCGGTACGAGCCACGTTCCTGCAGCGCCGGGATGAGCAAGTCGACGATGTCGTCGAGACCGGACGGCACAAGGTACGGCGTCAGGTTGATGCCGGTGACAGCCCCGCTGCGTGCCAGGTCGGTGAGCGTGTCAGCGACTTCGTCGACGCCGCCGACGAACCCGCGCTGCGAAGACAGGTGGATGACGAAGTCGCGGATCGACAGGCCGAGCGCCTCGGACTTCTCACGCCACTGCTGCGCGAGCTCGAGCGCCTTCGCGTTCTGAAACGCGGTGCCACGCGTGCCGTCGGTGACGGCGACCACCGGGTCCTCGGTGGGCAGCGGGCCGTCGGGGTCAAGGTGCGAGAGGTCCTTGCCCCAGAACTGCTCGAGATAGCGCAGCGACGTCGTGGGCGAGATCTGGTGCTCGCGCACCCAGCGCGCCTTCTCCTCGGCCTCCTTCGGCGTTGCGCCGACGACGATAGTCGCGCCGGGGAAGAACGCAAGCTCGTCCCGCGCGCGACCGAACTTCGTGAGGCGCTCGCGGAGATCGGCGGCAAACGCCGTGGCGCCTTCCAGCTCGGGATGCGCGGAGAAGATGACGTCAGCGTGCTCGGCCCCGAAGTCGCGGCCCTGGCTCGAGTCGCCGGCCTGGAACAGGACGGGCCTCGACTGCGGGCTCTGAGGGAGGACTCGGTCTGAGACGAAGCGGATGAACTCGCCGTCGAAGTCGACGCCGCCCCGGTTCGCCCACAGCTCCTTGGCGGCACGCACGAACTCGGCCGCGCGGTCGTAGCGGTGCTCGTGCGCGAGGTGGCCGCCACGGCGGAAGTTCGCACCCGTCCACGCGTTGTCGGTCGTGACGATGTTCCACGCCGCGCGCCCCTCGCTGAGGAGGTCGAGGCTCGCAAGGCGGTACGCGAGGTCGGCCGGCTCGTTGTAGGTCGTGTTCTGCGTCGCGACGAGGCCGATCTTCTCGGTGATGGGGGCAAGCGCGGCAAGCTGCGTGATGCCGTCCGGTCGCCCGGCCACGTCGTTGTCGTGGATCTTGCCGAGGTGCTCGCGCAGGCGAAGCCCCTCGCCGAGGAAGAACGCCGAGAAGAGGCCGCGCTCAGCCGTCTGCGCGATGCGGCGGAACGACTCGAACTCGGTCTGAGAGCCGCTCTGCTCGCTCGACCAGATGGTGGTCGAGTTCACCCCCTGGAAGAAGACGCCGAACTGGATCTGGCCTGCGCCCGAAGCGTTCGAAGGCCGGGTCTCGCCTGTGCTGTGCTGTGTCATCGTGCTGGTCCTTCGCGAGTCAGAGCGCCTGGGCGGCGTAGCGGTTGGCAGGGTGCGCGAGCCCAAGAGCATCCCTCAGATGTTCGCCGGCCCTGGGCGAGGTGAAGACGCCGGCGCGGCGCAGCGCGGGAAGCACGGCGCGGCCCAGCTCCTGGACGTCAACGTCGAAGTCGACCGGGAGCAGCCGCACGCCGTTCGCGAACGATGCGACCTCCGTGATCAGCTCCACGAGCCCCGCGGCGTCGCCCGAGTAGCGGATGCGCCCCGCCACGTCGGCGTCGGTCGCCCGGTTCCCGAGACGGTCGGCCGCGGCACGTCCGCGCGAGTCGAGCGAAACCTCGACCTCCACGATCGTTCTGGCGATGCCCTGGTTGTCGGCCTGCCCCGCCGCGGCGCTCGCCTCGAGGATCGTGCGCTCGCGGATGAGCGCCACGTCGATGAGTTCGGGCGCGGCCGAGCCGTACGCGGCGAAGGTCGGGAGCAGGCCCTGATGCGGACGCGGGATGATCGAGGGCCCCTTCACACTGAAGCGTGAACCCTCGAAGTCGGCGTAGTGCAGCCTGTCGCGGTCGAGGTAGCGGCCCGTCTCGACGTCGCGGATGACGGCGTCGTCCTCCCACGAGTCCCAGAGGCGGCCAAGCACCTCGATGGTGTCGTCCAGTTCCGTGCGGCGCGCCTCCGGCCCGTCGAGCGGGGCGCGATCGAAGGCGGCGGCTTCCGCTTCGCTGCCGTCGACCTCGCCGATCCAGCCTGTGCGGCCGTGCGACGCGTAGTCGAGCGTCGCGAGCTGCGTCGCGAGGTGGAAGGGCTCGACTGCCGAGACGCGCACGAGGGGCACGAGTCCGGTCGCTCCCGACAGCGGGGCGGCGAACGCGGCCTGCGTGATCGCATCCAGTCGCGGTGCATCCGCATCGAGGGCGGCGAAGCCGGCATCCTCGAACGTCGCGATCGTCACGCCGAAGCGCTCGAGGGCGGAGATGGCTGCGCGGATGCGCGTCGGGCTGACGCCTTCGCTGCCCGCTTCGACGGCGATGGCAAACGGCGGGTTCTCGTGAGTCATGCCTTGCAGAATACGAACCGCGCGTCAGTGTGTGACGGCTGGCGCTTCACCTGCCGCCCCCGGAGGACTTCTGACGCAACACTGGATGCGCGCCCCGCGAAGTGAGGCGTACGGTACCCACCACGAGCACAAGCCCGCCCCACCGAGGAGCGGACCGCACTACCCCGACCGTGGAAGGAGCATGAAGATGACACACACGACTACAGGCCTGAACTTCATGTGCCAGCAGCGCGTCGAGACGGGCAGGCTGGCGCCGCAATGAGCCTCGGGCTGCACACGTCGATCGGCAACGCCGTCCGTGTGACCACCACCCGAGCGGGCGCCAACCGCGTGGAGTTCCACGCCATCCCCTTCGACGGCACTCGCGTCGTTGCGACGGCTGTGCTCTCCGGCGATCTCGACGGCGTCGGTGCTGAGCTTGTCTTCGACGAGCTCTGGGTTGCACCAGAGCTGCGTGGCAACGGCATCGGCACCCGCGTCACGCGGGCCGCCATCACGTGGGCCGACTTGCACCTCGCGGCCGGCATCGACACGTACGTCGCCGAGGAGAACGTCGCCATGCAGCGCCTCCTCGAGCAGCTCGGCTTCGAGCGCCGCCCGGAGCTCGAGCACGGCGAGGAGACCTGGACGCAGATCTTCGCGCTCTCGCTGGAGCTCGCGGGCTAGAGCTCGCCGGCTAGCGGCGCTAGCGGCGCGGCGTAACGGGCCGGTCCGCGGCGCGGGCGCGGGCGCGGGCGCGGCACCTCACTCGTGGAGCGAAGCGTCTGCGGGGGTGGACCGCCAGGCGAGGAAGCGCACGACGAGGCCGCTGCGGGATGGCGCACAGCAGAACGGGCCGGCCTGCACGGGCGCGTCAGCGGCCAGCGGCGCGACCCGCACGAGTCTCCAGGGCTCCGCATCCACTCGAGCGCGGATGGTGACCGCGTTTCCGCTCCGGCTCGCCCGCACCGTGACGCGGCGCCCACGCCAACTCGTAACCGGTGCAAGCGACCAGTCCGACTCGCCCCTGGTCACGACCGCGCCGAGCTGGTCCTCACCGTCGCTGAGCTCGACACCCGCCTTGATCCAGTTCGTCTCATCCGTTCTGACGAAGAGGCCCGCCTGATCGAACTGCTCGCTGAAGTCCGCGAGGAACTCGACCTCGACGGCCGACTCTTGCTCGAGGGGACGCAGCAGCGCGTGCTCGGTGTCGTGGACGAACCCGTACGACGTCGTGCGCCAGGCATCGCTGCCCTCGGTGGCCGTGACGAGGAGATCGCCGTCGACGACGTCTGCCGACACGGGCTCGTTGGTCCAGCGCCCGTCGCTCCAGGGCACGTTCGTGACGTTCTGCGTGTTCATGCCTGTCATCCAAGCAGTCCGCGCGGGGTCCGCGCTCAGCTAACTGGCTCGAGCGGCTGCACTGGGCCCGCCTCGGAACGACCGATCACCACGAGCGCCGGCCTGGTGACCTTGCTGCCGTCCGCGTTCTCCCACGTGAGCCCGAGCTCGCCGCGCCCAACGACTCCGCTCGACCCGTCTCGCCTCGTTGTGCCGCCGGAGGCCACGACCTCGAACCCGGTGATGTCGCGAGACCCGGCCACCGCGAGCACGTCAACCGCGTCGTCACGCAGCCAGCGCGCCGCGATGACGGGCAGCTGCGGCGCACCGTTGACGGGGCTCGCGACCGGCCCAGCACCAAGCAGTGTCGGATCGTCGTCTCCACGGGTCGCCACGACCGTCGCCCAGAGGACCCCGGACCCGCGCCCCTGGCTCTCGAGGTGCGCCACCTCGACAAGCGAGAGCGGTGCACCGCTCGGTAACTGCAGCTCGTCGAGGATCGACGCGCGCAGTCGGAACCCGTGGCCCTCGTCGCGCGCCGTGATGATGCCTCGCGACAGTGCGGCGAACCTGGGATTCCCCCGCAGGGAGTCGGTGAGCGCCGCCCAGTCCCGGCTCGCGTCTTCCGTCTGCAGCAGCGTGAGTCCCGAACTGGGGTGCACGTAGGCGAACCCTTCGCGCACGTCGTCCGCCGGGCCACCCGCGTCGGGAATCCGCAGCAGCGACCTCGATGCCAAGAGCAAGAGGCCGTCGGCGGTGCCGGACTCACCCAGGACGGGCGCCGACTCCGCTGAGAACGTGGCCGTGTCGAGCGACGCGCCCGGCCGCATCCGCTCGTTGAAGAGCAACACACCCTTCGCGACCGTGAAGCCGCGCTCGTACCGGCTCCTGGCGATGGATGCGGTGCCGAGCATCGAGAAGGCCGTCTCGTCGCCGCTGCCAGTGCCGTCGAGTGGCCGGACAAGGGCAGCGACCGCGTTGTCGGAGCGGAGGATCAGCAGTTCCGCCGAGAACGCGGACCTGAGGGCAGAGGTCTCGAGCTTCGTCGCATCCACATTCCCGGCCCACAGGAGCTCCATGACCTGGCCCCTCGGAAGCTCGAAGTCGCCGCCCTCAACAGCCTCGCGCCAGTGCTCGGCGGCGGCGACGAGGGGCCGCTGATCGTCGAGGTCGGCGCCTGGGCCGCGAGTCGGGTAGCCGGGCAGCGTCGACTCGCCCACGAAGGCCACGTCCGTCGAGTCGGGCTCACCCGCGAACCCGAGCACGATCCACCCGGCGACGAGGGCGAGGACCGCCACTATCGCGGTGATCGTGATGGTGCGCGCCCGGCGCGACGGCTGCTGAACGTCGGCGTCGGTGGCCCGTGACTCGTCCATGACTCTTCCTTGCCAAGCTCCGGGGCACCGACTTCGTTGTGGTGCCTGGCCCGTAGTCTGCCCGAGTCAGATCAAGTCGGCCCGAACCAGCCCGAATTTGCCCGAATCTTTCCGCCGACGCGGTGGCTTGGCCGAGCATGAGCTGGTGCGGGTCTGTCTTGGAGACCCGAAACGGCAGGACCTTGCCCGGCTGCCAGTTCGCTTTCGCGCCGGCCGCGATGAGCGTCTCGTAGCGGGTGCGATATGGCGGGCGCCCGTCGGCCTCGATCTCGAGTTCCACCGAGTAGACGGGAACGCCCTGCACTTCGCGGAATGTACGTTCGAGGCTCAGGACGGTGCCAGCGACCGCGTCCATGCTCGCGTACATATTCATGTTCTCGAACGGATTCGCCCCCGCCGCTCCGTGAGTGCCGTCGAGCGTGCCGGCCGAGTACGCCTCGGCGAGATCGGCCGATTGCCGCAGGTTCTCGGCGTAGTCGGTGCGCGCCGTCGACTGCAGGCCAGCTTTCATGAGGCGCCCGATGTCGCCGAAGACGCCCACGGTCAGCTCGTGAAGGCGATGTTCTGCGCGTCTGCCGGGTCGACCGTCACACCGTGCGCGGTGCCAACTGCGTAGTTCGCGAGGAACTGGGGCGCGACCATCTCGCGCTTCGACACGATGTAGGGGCTCGCCCCGATCAGCGTCACCTCGACGTCGAGCTGGAACCAGGGGTTGCCTGCCACTCGTTCGCCAGTGTCGACGGCGCCCACGATGACGGCTGGGCCCGTCCGCCCGATGGCGATGATGCGATTCAGCTCCTGCCCGTAGGCGGTGAGCACATCACGGTCGGCGTAGGCCTGCCCGCTGAATTCGCCCACGTTGGCCGAGGTCACGGGGGCGCCGTCGCTGTAGCCGGCGTCCTTGAGGTGCTGGCTTGCGAACTGCTGCGCCGCGACCGCCTGAGCGGCCCAATCGTCGTTGCTCTTGCCGCCTCCGAATGCGCTCTTGGCGCGATCGAAAATTCCCATGTGCCGACCCCCAGGTATCCCCCCGCTCACCTCCGTTGTTGGTCGGATGCTGCGACCCTACCTCCCGGAATGGGGTCTGATCTAGGGCACTGACCGGGCAGAACTGCCCTGCCGCGCGGCTCTGCGGACCCTGCACGGCCTGACCGTCACGACGGCGAATTAGGCCTCCGGGCTCCAGGCCTCGGCGAGGCGCACGTAGTCGTCGATCCCGACCGTCTCGCCACGCGAGGTGGGGTCGATCCCGGACGCCTCCAGCACGAGCGAGGTCGCGGCGGCGTTCTCGCCGAGCAGCGGTGAGAGCGCCTGGCGCAACATCTTTCGGCGCTGCCCGAAGGCGGCGTCGACGATGCGGAACACCTTGCGGCGCAGCTCCTCCGAGCCGCGACGCATGTCACGTTCCGTGTACGAGATGAGGATCGAGTCGACGTTTGGCACCGGCCAGAAGACCTTGCGTCCCACGAGGCCCGCGCTCGACCAGGTTCCATACCAGGCCGCCTTGACACTCGGCGAGCCGTACACCTTCGAACCGGGGCCGGCGACGATGCGCTCCCCCACCTCGGCCTGCACCATGACAACCCCACGCTCGAGCGAAGGGAGCCGCTCGAGGAGGTGGAGGAGCACCGGCACCGACACGTTGTACGGCAGGTTCGCGACGAGCGCGACCGGCTCGCCTGGCACATCCTGCACCTGGAGCGCGTCGGAGACGATCACGTCGAGCTGCGCGCCAGGCGCGTGCTCGGCAACCGTCTGCGGCAGGCGAGCCGCGAGACGTTCGTCGATCTCGATGGCCGTGACACTCGCGCCCGTCTCGAGGAGGCCAAGCGTGAGCGAACCGAGGCCAGGCCCCACCTCGAGGATGTGCTCACCCTGCTTGACCTTCGCCGTCTGCACGATGCGCCGCACCGTGCCGGGGTCGTGCACGAAGTTCTGGCCGAGCTTCTTCGTGGGGGTCACTTCGAGCTCTGCGGCAAGCTCGCGGATCTCGTTGGCGCCAAGCAGGCTCGCGCTCATGCGGTCGCTCCTTCGATCGATGCCGGCTTCGCCGCCAGGTCCCAGCTGCCGTAGACAGCTTCGGTGTTCGCGCCGACCTGCGCGCTCAGCTCATCAATGGGCAGGCCGAGGTGCTCGGCCATCGCGCGCAGGGTGACCGGGATGAGGTAGGGCGCGTTCGGGCGCCCGCGGAACGGCACCGGGGTGAGGAACGGGGCATCCGTCTCGACCAGGATGCGCTCGATCGGTGTGGCCGACAGCGCCTCCCGCAGGGACGCGGCGTTCTTGAACGTGACCGTTCCGGCGAACGAGAGGTACCAGCCCGCGTCGGCCGCGATGCGGGCCATGTCGGCGTCGCCGGAGAAGCAGTGGAAGACGGTCCGCTCCGGTGCCCCGACCCGCTTGAGGGTCGAGATGACGTCGTCGTGCGCATCCCTGTCGTGGATCTGCATGGCGATGCCGTGCTTCTTCGCGAGCTCGATGTGCCGCTCGAACGCCTCGACCTGCAACCGCTGGTCGGCGGGCTCCGGCGTTCGGAAGTAATCGAGTCCAGTCTCACCGATGGCCCGCACGCGTGGCTCGGCCGCGAGGCGGTCGATCTCCGCGATCGCGTCCTCGAGCGTGCCTGCCGCAGCGAGCTCTGGCACGACGTTCGGGTGCAACGCGACGGCCGCGAGCACCCGCTCGTGCGTCGCGGCGATGCGCGCCGACCACTGGCTCGAGGGCACGTCGTTGCCGACCTGCACAACGCCCTTCACACCGGCGGCCACCGCGGCAGCGAGGTGCTCCTCGAGCGAGAGCCGCTCGTCCTCCTCGCCGTCCTCGATCTCGAGGTGCGTGTGGTTGTCGTAGCAGGGCACATCCAGTGCCTCCGGATACGGCGGGTACGCGAGGATGCGCGTGTGCCCGGACTCGCTCTTCGCCGAGCGGCGGCGCAGCTTCTCGCCGTCGCCGTGCTGCGCCTCGCCCTGCTGAGAACCTGGCACCGTCAGCGCTGGACTTCCTGCTCGATGCGCGGGAACAGCGGCGGGAGCTCGCTGAGCGGTCGCGACCCGACCAGCTTGTAGGCGTCGTCGATGCGCGTCGTGGCGAGATCGCCATCTCCGCCGATCGCGAACCACAGCTTCTCGGCCGCGATCGGGATGAACGGGTTGAGGAGCACGGCAAGGTGGCCAAGCGCGCGGGTCGTGACCTCGAGAACTGCGGAGAGACGCGCGCGCCCCTCGTCGCCCTGCTTCGAGAGCGCCCACGGCTCCTGCTCCGTGATGTAGCCGTTGAGCGCATCCACGAGCCGCCAGATGTGCGCAAGCGCGCCGTCAATATTGAACGCGAGCATCGCCTCATCGGCCTTGGCCGCGACCTCGGTCGCGAGGTCGATGATGGCCTGCTCGGAGTCGAGCAGCGTCGACTGCTCCGGCACGACCCCGTCGAAGTACTTGTTAACCATGGCGATGACGCGCGAAGCGAGGTTGCCGAAGCCGTTTGCGAGCTCGGCCTGGTACCGGGCCGACAGGTCCTCCCACGAGAACGAGCCGTCCTGGCCGAAGTGGATGGCGCGCAGGAAGTAGTAGCGGAACGCGTCGGACCCGAAAACGTCGGTGATCTCGGTCGGCTCGATGCCCGTGAGCTTCGACTTCGACATCTTCTCGCCGCCGACGAGCAGCCAGCCGTGCGCGAAGATGCCAGCCGGCACCTGGAGGCCGGCCGCCATGAGCATGGCCGGCCAGATGACGGCGTGGAAGCGGAGGATGTCCTTGCCGACGACGTGGTGCGCCGGCCAGAACTTCTCCAGCTCGGAGTCGTCGTCGCCGTAGCCGATGGCCGTGATGTAGTTGAGCAGCGCGTCGAACCACACGTAGACCACGTGCGACTCGTCCCACGGCACCTTCACGCCCCAGTCGAACGTGGTGCGGGAGATAGAGAGGTCGCGGAGTCCCGAACGCACAAACGAGATGACCTCGTTGCGGGCCGACGACGGCTGGATGAACTCGGGGTTCTCCTCGTAGAGCGCAAGCAGGCGGTCCTGGAACTCGCTGAGCTTGAAGAAGTAATTCTGCTCCTGCAGCAGTTCGAGCGGCTTCGAGTGGATGGCGCAGACCTTCTCGCCCTCGTACTGCCCAGTGCCGGCGACGATCTCCGACTCCGGCTTGAACTCCTCGCAGCCAACGCAGTAGAGCGCCTCGAACTCGGCGTCGTAGATGAAGCCGGCGTCGTTGAGCTTCTGCAGGAAGCGCTGCACGCGAGTCTCGTGCCGCTCGTCCGTCGTGCGGATGAAGTCGTCGTTCGAGATGTTGAGGGTCTCGAGCATGGGCTTCCACGCCTCGTTGACCAGCTTGTCGGCCCACGCCTGCGGCGTCACGTTGTTGGCGAGCGCCGACCGCATGATCTTCTGGCCGTGCTCGTCGGTGCCGGTGAGCAGCCACGTGGTGTCGCCGCGCTGACGGTGCCACCTGGCAAGCGCGTCGACAGCGACCTCCGTGTACGCGTGACCGATGTGAGGAACGTCGTTGACGTAGAAGATCGGTGTCGTGATGTAGAACGATTCGCCGGAAGCCATGGGGATCATCCTATTGTCGGCTGGGGACTGTTACGACGCGAGGTGCGCCGGGCAGCAACCCCGGGACCACTATTTCGCGAGATGCCCCTGGTAGAGGTCTCGCTTGCTCATGCCAGTCGTGGAGGCGACCTGAGCGGCCGCCTCTTTCAGACGCATCCCGCTCGCCACGAGCTCAGCGACCATCGCCTGCGCCCCGGCCTCGTCGACCACAGCGGGGGCAGCCCCCTCGACGACGATCACGATCTCGCCCCGCACGCCCTCCTCCGCCCACGGCACGAGCTCCGCCGCGGTGCCCCGTTTGACCTCTTCGTAGAGCTTCGTCAGCTCGCGGCAGACCGCGATGCGGCGGTCAGCATCCCAGATCTCGGCCATGTCGGCGAGCGTCCGGGCCAGGCGGTGCGGCGACTCGAACAGCACGACCGTGCGCGGCTCGTTCGCGAGCGAGCGCAGGAACGTCTCGCGCTCCCCCGCCTTGCGGGGCAGGAAGCCGTCGAACGTGAAGCGGTCGGTAGGCAGGCCCGAGATCGCAAGCGCTGTGATGACGGCGCTCGGGCCGGGCACGCTCGTGACCGTCACCCCTTCCTTCGCCGCGAGCGCGACGATCGGGTAGCCGGGGTCCGAGATGCCCGGCATTCCGGCGTCGCTCACGAGCACAACGTCGGAGTCGCGCGCCTGCTCGACGATCGTCTTGGCGAGCTCGTCCTCGTTGTGCTCGTGCAGGGCCACGAGGCGTGGCCGATTCTCGACTCCGAGCATCCCGAGCAGCTTCGCCGTCGAGCGGGTGTCCTCGCACGCCACGAGGGTGGCGTTCTTGAACGTGTCGATGAGACGCGCCGAAGCGTCGCCGAGGTTCCCGATAGGGGTGCCCGCGAGGATGATCATGGCTGCGATCCTCCCACGCTGCTCGGCTCCTCCGACGCGTCTGGCACCTCGCCCCCTACGATTGCTTGGGTGAGCGAGCAAGCAGAGACCGGAACACCTGACGAGGCGGCGAAGTCACCCGCGACGACGGCCTCTGCGACGGCTCAAGTCGCTGCTCCGGCTGACGGCGATGCTGACAGTTCGGGTGCGGCTAGCGGCTCGGCTGCGGCTGACGGCTCGGCTGCGCCAGTGCCTGCGGCTACTGCGGTAGCTCCGAAAGTGTCCGTAGCGCGCGGCTCGGTCTTCGACGACCTGTGGGCCCGCGTGACGAGCACGCTCCGGCTGCGCGTGCGCACCGAGTGGATCCTCCTCGGTGTTGTCACCCTGCTCGCCGCCGTCCTGCGATTCTGGAACCTCGGCGGCGCCCACTTCCTCATCTTCGACGAGACCTTCTACGTGAAGGATGCGTGGACGCTCCTCAACCTGGGCTACGAGGCCGAATGGCCCGACAACCCGAACGACGCCTTCAACGCGGGTGACCCAAACGGGTACACGACTGACCCGTCGTACGTCGTACATCCGCCCCTCGGGAAGTACATCATCGGGCTCGGGATGCTCGTCTTCGGCGCCGACAACCCCTTCGGCTGGCGGTTCGGCGTGGCCCTCGTCGGCACCCTCGCCGTGCCGCTGCTCTGGGTGGTCGCGAAGAAGCTCTTCCGCTCGCCGGTGCTCGCGACGATCGGGGCCGGGATGCTCGCCATCGACGGGCACGCGATCGTCATGTCGCGGGTCGGGATCCTCGACGGCATCCTCATGTTCTTCGTGCTGCTCGCGTTCCTCTTCGTGCTGCTCGACCGCGAGGACCAGCAGAAGAAACTGCGCACGAAGATCATGGCGTGGCGCAAGGAGGAGGGGCTCGAAGGCGAGCCGATTCCGACGAAGGCCACGACCACGTCTCGCACGCCCGACGTGAAGCCAGTCGGGCCCGACTGGGGGCCGCGCCTCTGGTGGCGCCCCTGGCTCATGGCGGCCGCCGTCACCCTCGGCGCCGCGTCGGCCGTCAAGTGGTCCGGCCTCTACTTCCTCGCCGCGTTCTGCGTGTACACGCTTGTTGTCGACATGATCGAGCGGAAGCGCCTCGGCGTGACGTTCTGGGGCTCCGCCGCGATCCTCATGCAGGGCCCGGTCTCGTTCATCCTGACCGTGCCGCTCGCCGCCCTCACCTACCTCGCGACGTGGACCCGCTGGCTCGCGACGACCGGCGGCTTCTATCGCGACTGGGCCGAGCAGGCCGGCAACGCCTGGACGGGACTGCTGTCGTGGGTGCCGCTCCCCCTGCAGAGCCTCTGGCACTACCAGGTCGAGGCGTACAACTTCCACCGCGGCCTGAGCGCCGAGCACCCGTACCAGTCTGGGCCGCAGGAGTGGCCGTTCCTCATCCGTCCCACCGCGTTCAGCTACGTCTACTCGGAGGCTGGCGACGGCTCATCCTGCGACGTCGGGCAGTGCGTCGAGGCGATCACGTCGATCTCGAACCCGATCATCTTCTGGTTCGGCACGGTGTCGATCTTGTTCCTCATCATCATGTGCTTCCTGCGCCCGAAGTGGCAGTACTTCGCGATCCTCGTCGGCTACGGCGCCGGCTACTTCCCGTGGCTCGCGTACCTCGAACGCCAGGCCGTTTTCCACTTCTACGCGATCGCGTTCCTGCCGTTCATGATCCTCGCGTCACTCGTGGTCATCCAGACCATCGCGGGCGACCGCCAGACCCCGCAGGCGTCCCGAACGATCGGCGTCTCCGCCGTCGGCGTGCTGCTCGTCGTCATGGCGCTCGTGTCAGTGCTCTTCTGGCCAGTGTGGACCGGCCAGATGATCTCCACCTCGTACTGGTCGCTCACGCACTGGCTGCCCAGCTGGCGGTAGGTGGCGGGCAGGCTCATCACCTCCGAGAGAACAACCGTTCGAAGAAGGTGGGGTTCGGAGCCGGCCTACTGCCAGAGACCTTGCGCATCCGCGCCTGGAGCTCCGGAGCGCTGACCACCGCGAGGGTTGAGATCCGCGCCGATCCGAGGCCCCAGCGCGACCAGTACTTGCTGTGAGCAGTCACCGCCATGGTCTGGCCGAGCGCGTTGAGCTCACAGAGTTCGCGCCAGCGAGCAAGGTTGAGGAGCGCGATCTCAGCGGCTCTCGTCTCGTTCACGCGCGTGATCCCTCGGTCTCCCGCACGGCGGCGTGCTGAGGTCGAGGCTGCGACGCCACCCGGAGCAAGGTGGATGCCCGCAAGTTCGTCGAGCAACCCGTCGAAGACAACCTCAAGATCAGCCCCAACCCCGGGGGCGCTCTTCAGCAGGCGATCCTCCTCGGCTCTCCACTCGTTGAGCACCGCACCTGAGCAGAGGGGGCACAACCGTTCGGGCACGGTCCGGCTCGAGGCGTAGCCGCATTGGCAATACTTGGCGCCGTTGCCAAGGGTGTCGTCGAGCGAGATGAAGCCGTTCGACTCCCCCGCCTCCGCTTCTTCGAGAGCATCGAGCAGTAGGAGCGCGCCTGGTACTCCGACGGCGGCGGCACGGCCGACGTAGCTGCCGGACACCCGAGTTATCTTCGCTGTCCACAGGGCGAGCTCCTCGGCGCTGAAGAGCCCACTGGCTTCCTTCACGTACTCGTCGAGGCTCCGCCCGATGACGGCTTCGAGCTCGATATCGAGTTGCTCGAGAGCCGTCTCGCCTGACTCGGCGTCGTAGCGGGCGTTCAGGGCGATCACCGCAGCGCGACCCCTCGCCGCGACCGCCTCGTGCACGGCCGCAGCGCGCGAATTCCGCTGCAGCAGGTGCTCCTCTGTGCCGAGTATCTCGGTGCTCGTGATCATGGGGTCCTCGCAGGCGTTCGGGCACCGGAAGGTCCGGTGCACTCGCCTCAAGTGTGCACGCTGCGGCCACACGGATCGCTCCTGCGCGACGCCAACTGAGATGTGCGCGAGGAACTCGAGATTTACACTGAGCCGGTGAACGAGCCCGCCCTTCCCCCCCCCGACCCCAGCACGCTGCATCCGATCGAGGGGCAAGAACGGGTCGTCTTACTCAAGCCCTTGATCACCAGCCCGCTCGTCAGCGTCGGCGACTTCACCTACTACGACGATCCTGACGATGCGACGGCGTTCGAGACCCGCAACGTGCTGCACCACTACGGGCCAGACCGCCTCATCATCGGAAAGTTCTGCGCGATCGCGGCCGGCGTGAAGTTCATCATGAACGGCGCGAACCACCGCAGGTCGGGTCCGTCGACCTACCCGTTCCCGATCATGGGCGGCTCGTGGGCGCAGCACTTCGACCTCGTCACCGACTTGCCGAGCCGCGGCAACACCGTCGTCGGCAACGACGTGTGGATCGGCGGTGACGTGACGATCATGCCGGGGGTGCACATCGGCCACGGCGCGATCATCTCGACCTCCTCCGTCGTCACGAAAGACGTGCCCGACTACGGAATCGTCGCCGGCAACCCGGCCACGCTCATCCGCCGCCGCTTCGACGACGCCGACATCGAGGCGCTACTCGACGTCGCCTGGTGGGACTGGCCGATCGAGACGATCACTGAGCACCTGCGCGTCATCGCCGACGGTTCAGTGGGCGAACTCGCGGCTATCGCCGGCCGACCGACCTAGCCGCCTTTCCGCTCACGTACGGCTTGCGCCATGACGGCTCACGGGTACGCGACGTACAGGCGATACATGCCCGCGAAGGTCCCGCTCGTGTCCTGCTCGCACGCGTTCGGCCCGATGTAGACGTTTCAGCCCGTGCCAATCGAGCCTCCGACGACAGCTCCCCACTTCGTCAGGCACTCGGCCTGCGTCGGAAAGGCGTAGTAGGCGGACCCCGCGGCGTTGGCGGGAGTTGCCGAGAAGAGGGCACCGGCCAACACTCCAACCGCAGCGAGTCCGCTGAGCCCAGCAAATTTGCGAGTCTTTGAATTCGTCATCGTGCGAGGCTAGGAGGCTTCCTTGGGCGAGCCATCCGAGGTCCTTCCGCATCCTGTGAGTGCGCGAGTTCGAGAGCGCCCCGAGATCGAGTCGATGCGCGCGAGCCCATCGCGCGTCTGCCTCCAGACGCCTCACTTGGCGCACGGCTAACCTCGTGAGATGGACGACGCTGAGCATCTTGATGGCGGCAACGTCGGTGGTGAGGTCGTCCGTGTCGGGGACACGGTGCGGAAGCGGTGGAGCGCATCGACGGCGGGCGTCGTCGAGTTCGTGACCTTCCTCCGAAAAGCGGGTGTGGATGCGCCGACGCCCCTGGGCCGTGACGAGTCTGGCCGGCAGGTGCAGGAGTTCATCCCAGGCACCCTCGCGATTGATGCCCCTGCGCTTTCCCTGACGGCCCTGCACCGGGTCGGTTCGCTGGTACGCGCAATCCACGAGGCGAGCTCAGGCTTCGAGCCGAGGCCACAGGCAAGCTGGGAGACGGCGATCGAGGCGCCAGGGGCCGAGCTGATGTGTCACAACGACTTGGCACCGTGGAACCTCATCATGGGTGACCGTTGGGTGTTCATCGACTGGGACGCCGCAGCTCCCAGCACCCGGCTGTGGGACACAGCCTACGCGGCCCAAGCCTTCACGCTCAACGACACGGAGAAACCGCCAGAGGTCGCCGCCCTCGAGCTCGCCGCATTCGTCGACGGCTACGGCGCGGATCCCGAAATGCGCAGGCACCTACCTTCTGCGATGGCCGAGCGGGCCAGCGCCATGCACGACCTGCTGCGCACCTCGGGCCTGACGGGGCACGAACCCTGGGCGTCGATGTTCCACGATGGGCACGGCGCGCACTGGGAGGCTGCCGCGCGGTACGTCAGGACGAACCGCGCCGTCTGGGCGACCGCCTTGGCAGAACGCCGGCCCACGAGCCCAGCCTCGTCGAGCCGCCCACGCGGCAGCAACATCCCGAGTTGACCTGGCCCCAGGGGCATGACTCAGGGTGGATGCATGACCAATTCAGCACACTCAGGACTGACCGCCGGGGAGTTCCGCGCACTGACAGGTCTCTCCCCCAAGGCCCTGCGCGTCTACGCGCAGCGGGGCCTCCTCACGCCGGCCGATGTCGACCCGGCGTCCGGCTACCGCACGTTCTCCCACGACCAGCTGCGTGCCGGGCTTCGCCTGGACTTCCTCCGCCGCGCGCACGTTCCCCTTGCGGAGATCGACGACGCTGGCTCGTTCTCCGTCGCCGACTGGCGCGAGAAGCTCGCCCTTCGCCGCAGCATGGAAGACTTCTACCTCGACATCGCCGAGCACGTCGCAACACGAGATGTGGCGGACTTCGTGACGGAATACGTCGACGTTCCCGAGACCCACTGGGTGGCGATCAGCGTCGACCTCGGCTCGCCCGCGGACCCCGAGGACATTGTGCAGACGTTCAGCGACCTCGCCGTCGTCACGCCGGAGCTCGACCGTAGGCTCCTCGACGTACTCGAGCAGGCCAGCATCGCCGTCGAGGACGAGGCGTGGACTATGGCCGCGGGCGGAGAGACCGACACGCGGATGCTCTTCGCCCACCGGATTGCGGCGCCCCTCTCGGTGCGGCAGTTGCGAAGCTTGCAGGAGGAGATCTCGAAACTGGCCAGCGGTGGCGGGCAACTTGCCTCTGGAACCCTGCCGAGACGCACGGAGCTGACCTTCGCGGGATCCGCCAACGCGGACGATCTCGTCGCCGAGACCGGTGACGCCTACCTGCAGGTGGTCGCCTTCGCCCAGCACGCGACAGAGCATGGCCTGACGCCGCTGCACTCGCTCCCCCGCCGCCGCGTCGCAACGCGCTCGATCTTCGGAGGCGAGCCGACCGACGTCTTCGACATCGCAAGTGAAGCGGCCGGTGCCCCCTGTGGGAGCACCGGCCGTTCTCAGCGACTGCGGGGAGCTAGTTCACTTCGTTGGGGTGCGCCGAGACGCGTCCCTCTTCGCCACGCTCAAGCGCCGTGATGGCGTCGAACTCGGCACCGGACAGCTCGAAGTCGAAGACCTGGGCGTTCTCGATCATGCGCTCACGCGATGTGGTCTTCGGGAAGACGATGTTGCCCTTCTGGATGTGCCAGCGGATGACAACCTGCGCGGGTGTCTTGCCGTGTGCATCCGCGGCCGCCGTGACGGGCTCGAGCTCGAAGAGCGGGTACTTGGCCTGGCCAAGCGGCCCCCACGCCTCGGTCTTGATGTCCTCGGCACGCAGGTAGGCGTCGAGTTCGGGCTGCTGCAGCGCCGGGTGCTGCTCGATCTGGTTGACGACAGGCTTCACGCCCGTGGCCGAGATGATGTCGCGCAGGTGCGACTCGAAGAAGTTGCACACACCGATCGACGTCGTGAGGCCAGCCTGCTGCAGTTCGACAAGCGCCTCCCAGCTCTCGACGTACTTGTTCTGCTTCGGCGTCGGCCAGTGGATGAGGTACAGGTCCGCCTTCTCGAGGCCGAGGCGCTCGAGGCTCGCGTCGATCGCGGCGCGAGGCGTGTCGCGACCCTGCTCGTCGTTCCACAGCTTCGTGGTGACGTAGAGCTCGTCGCGCGGGATGCCCGACTTCGCGATCGCGCGGCCCACACCCTCCTCGTTGCCGTAGATCTTGGCGGTGTCGATGTGGCGGTAACCGACCTCGAGCGCGTCGGAGACGATGCGCTCGGTCTCTGCCGGGTCGACCTTGAAGACACCGAAGCCGAGTTGGGGGATGCTGGTGCCGTCGTTGAGGGAAACGTTGGGGATCTGCAATGCGGTCATCCCACAGTTTTACCAAGCGTGTGCAACTAAAGCGAACTCCCACACCACGCTGGAAGCGAACGATGGCGAACCGGGCCCGCTGAGTGGCCGGTGCGAGGCACATTCTGGACGCACCTGGCAATAGACTGAACTGCTCATGACTACGACTCCCCTCGCGATCTCCTACCCGCCGGAGCTGCCCGTCAGCCAGATGCGGGACGAGATCCGCGACGCCATCGCCGCAAACCAGGTGGTCATCGTCGCGGGCGAGACGGGCTCAGGCAAGACCACGCAGCTACCGAAGATCTGCCTCGAGCTCGGTCGCACGATGATCGGGCACACGCAGCCACGACGCATCGCCGCGCGCACGATCGCCGAGCGCATCGCCGACGAACTCGGCGGCGACATCGGCGGGCTCGTCGGCTACCAGGTGCGCTTCACCGACGAGGTGTCTGCCGAGACGCGCGTCAAGCTCATGACGGACGGCATCCTCCTCAACGAGATCCACCGCGACCGGCTGCTCCGCAAGTACGACACGATCATCATCGACGAGGCCCACGAGCGCAGCCTCAACATCGACTTCCTCCTCGGTTACCTGAAGACGCTCCTGCCGAAACGCCCAGACCTCAAGGTCATCATCACGTCGGCGACGATCGACCCTGAGTCGTTCTCGAAGCACTTCAACGACGCCCCGATGATCGAGGTCTCCGGTCGAACGTTCCCCGTCGACGTGCGCTACCGCCCCCTCGTCGCCGATGCTGCTCTGCCAGGAGAAGACGACGAGGACGCCGCCCCGCAGACCCCGGAGCGGGACATGTTCGAGGGCATCGTGGATGCGCTCGACGAGCTCGACCGCGACCTGCCGGGTGACGTGCTCGTGTTCCTGTCGGGCGAGCAGGAGATCCGGGATGCGCAGGACGCGATCCGCGCGCACCTCGCGCGCGAGCGCCGCCCAGAGTCCACCGAGGTGCTGCCGCTCTTCGGCCGCCTCTCCTCCGCCGAGCAGCACCGCGTGTTCGAGTCGAAGCGCCCACCCGGCGTGCGCCGCCGAGTGGTTCTGGCGACGAACGTCGCCGAGACGAGCCTCACGGTGCCAGGCATCGTCGCCGTCATCGACACGGGAACCGCCCGCATCTCGCGCTACTCGACGCGCGCGAAGGTGCAGCGCCTCCCCATCGAGGCCATCTCCCAGGCCTCCGCGAAGCAACGCTCCGGCCGCGCCGGCCGCACCTCGGCGGGCATCGCCATCCGCCTCTACTCGGAGGCCGACTTCGACCGCCGCCCCGAGTTCACCGAGCCCGAGATCCTCCGCACGAACCTCGCGAGCGTGCTCCTGCAGATGCTCGAGCTCGGCCTCGGCGCCCTCTCCGAGTTCCCGTTCCTGCAGCCGCCGGACGCGCGCGGCATCAAGGACGGCACCGACCTGCTCAGCGAGCTCGGCGCCGTCGAGCCCGGCAAGGCCAGCCACGGAAAGGCTAGCCAGCTCCGTCTGACGAAGACGGGCCGCAGCCTCGCCCGACTCCCCATCGACCCTCGCTTCGGGCGCATGGTCATCGAGTCGAAGCAGCACGACGTGAGCCGCGAGGTGCTCATCATCGTGGCCGGCATGACGGTGCAGGACATCCGCGAACGGCCCCTCGACCACCGGCAGAAGGCCGACGAGCTGCACGCCCGCTTCCGCGACCCGTCCAGCGACTTCCTAACGCTCGTCAACCTCTGGAACTACCTCGAGGAGCAGAGCCAGGAGCTCGGCTCGAGCGCTTTCCGGCGCAAGTGCCGCGACGAGTTCATCAACTTCGTGCGCTTCCGCGAGTGGCAGGACGTGTTCCGCCAGCTGCGCCAGCTCGCCGGCCCCATCGGCCTCAAGGTGCAGCGGCCGGCCGCCGGACAGGTACAGGAGCCCGGCGCGCTCGCCGATGCCATCCACCGCTCCATGCTCGCGGGCCTCCTCAGCCACATCGGCATCCGCGACGAGCTGAAGCGCGACTACGCGGGTGCCCGCGGCACGCGGTTCCAGATCTTCCCCGGCTCAGGCCTCGCGAAGGCCAAGAAGCAGCCAGACGTCGTCATGGCCGCCGAGCTCGTCGAGACGAGCCGCCTGTTCGCGCGCACCGTCGCGAAGATCGACCCGGCCTGGGCCGAGGCGCTCGCCGGCGACCTCGCGAAACGCAACCACTCCGACCCGCACTGGGAGAAGAAGCAGGGCTCGGCGGTCGCCATCGAGCGCGTCACCCTCTACGGCGTGCCGATCGTCCGCGGCCGCACCGTGCAGTTCTCGAAGATCGACCCGGCCTGGTCGCGCGACCTGTTCATCCGCCATGCACTCGTCGAGGGCGACTGGAACGGCCGCCACAGCTTCGACTCGAAGAACCGGGCTCTGCGCAAGTCCCTCGCCGACCTCGAGGAGCGCACGCGGTCTCGCGGCGCCTACTCCGACGACGAAGACGCCGTGTTCGAGTTCTACGACGAACGGCTCCCGCGCGACGTCGTCTCGCAGTCGACGTTCGAGAAGTGGTGGCAGGGCGCGCAGAAGCAGACCCCGCAGCTGCTCACCATGACGCGGGCGGATGTGCTCGGCGAGGAGCACGCCGACCCCGACGAGCAGGGCGCCGGCTTCCCGACCGAGTGGAAGCAGGGCGACCAGCGCCTCCGCCTCAGGTACCGCTTCGACCCGGGAGCGCCCGACGACGGAGTGACCGTCAACATCCCGCTCCCCCTGCTCTCTCGGCTCGACGACCGCGGCTTCGACTGGCAGGTGCCCGGCATGCGTCGGGAGCTGGTCATCGCGCTCCTCAAGTCGCTGCCCAAAGCGACGCGGCGCAACTTCGTGCCCTCCTCCGACTGGGCCGACAAGCTGCTCGGCGAGCTCGGCGAGGCTCGACCCGACCTGGGCCAGGACGTGCCAGGCGACTTCGACGACGCGCTTCGACAGATCATGCAGCGGCAGGCGGGCATCCGCTTCGACGTCAGCGAGTTCGACTGGAGCCGCGTGCCGTCGCACCTGCGCGTGCGCTTCCGGGTGCTCGACGACCGCGGCCGCGAGCTCGGCACGGGCGAAGACCTGAAGAGGCTGCAGGAGAAGCTGAAGAAGGCGTCGGAGGCCTCCGTGCTGCGCGCCACGCAGCAGGTCGCGGCCCCGGCACGGCCAGGGAGTGGCGTGCGCGAGGCCGGTTCGGTGCCCGCGCAGAGCGCGTCGACGGCGGAGCTCCGCTACGACCAGCACGCGCTCAGCGAGTGGCCGCTCGACGAGATCCCCGAGCTCATCGACATCAAGCGCAAGCACGGCGTGATTCGCGCCTACCCCTCGCTTGCCGTCGTCAAGGGCAGCATCGACCTGCGCCTCGTGACCACACCCGAGGACCAGGCACGCGAGCATCCCGTCGGGGTCGCGGCCCTGCTCGCCGCATCCGTGCCGTCCCCCGCCAGCTACGTGCAGGAGCACCTGACGGCGAAGGAGAAGCTCGCCCTCGCGACGAGCCCGTACCACTCGACGCCCGCGCTCTTCAACGACATCGTCGCCGCCCTCGCGCAGGACGCGGTCGCCGCGTACAGCGCCGAGCACGGCGGGCCGGTGCGCACTCGCGCGGCCTTCGACGAGCTGCGCGACGCCTTCAACGCGACGCTCGTCGATCGCATGTTCGCGCAGACCAAGCTCGTCTCCGAGGTGCTCGACCGCTTCCGCGAGGCCAACAAGGCGCTCAAGTCGGCGAACCACATCTCCGTACTGCCGTCGCTCTCCGACGCGCGCTCGCAGCTGCAGGCGCTCGTCTACCCCGGCTTCGTGTCGAAGACCGGCGTCGCCCGCCTCGCGCACCTGCCGCGCTACCTGCGTGCCCTCACCTACCGACTCGAGCGCGTGCTCAGCCACTCGAGCATCGAACGGGCCGGCCTCATGCAGGTCGAGCAGGCGACGGCCCTCTACACGGAGGCCGGCGGCACGTTCCCCGTGAGCCGCACGGCCCCCGCACCCATCGTGCAGGTCAGGTGGATGCTCGAGGAGTTCCGCGTGAGCCTCTTCGCTCAGCAGCTCGGCACAGCTGAGACGGTCTCGCTCAAGCGCATCCGCCAGGCTCTGTCAGCCAAGTAGCAGCCGAGCCCACCGCGGCACGAAGAGTCAGCAAGAAGCACGCTGCTCCGAGGAGGAGCGTGCTTCTGGCTGACACTTGTGGCCGGCGCGGCGGTTAGACCGCTAGACCGCCGTGTAGCCGCCGTCGACGAGCACGTAGGAGCCCGTCATGAAGCTCGCCTTCTCGGAGAGCAGGAACGTCGCGAGGTTCGCCACTTCCTCTGGCTTTCCGAGGCGGCCAAGCGGATGCTTCGCCTCGAGCGCGGCGAAGCCAGCGGCGTCGAGGTGCTGCTCGAGCAGTGGGGTGCGGATGTACGCGGGGCCGACCGCGTTAATGCGCAGACCCTGCGGCCCGTACTCTGCTGCCGCGTTCTTGGTGAGGCCGACCACGCCGTGCTTCGCGGCCGTGTACGCGCCACTGCCGATCGCGGCGACGGTGCCGTGGATCGACGCCATGTTGACGATCGCGCCCTCGTCCGCTCCTGCCGCGAGGATGGCGGGGATCTGTGCGCGCAGGCCGTAGAGGACGCCATTGAGGTTGATGTTGATGACGCGGTCCCAGTCGTCAACCTCGACCTCGGCGGCGGGGGCAGCCTTGCCGCCGATACCAGCGTTGTTCACCGCGTAGTTGAGCTTCCCGTAGGTCGCAACCGCGAACTCGACGGTTCGAACGCTGTCTTCGGCGACTGCCGTGTTCGCCTCGAACGCCGACGCCGTGCCGCCAGCAGCCTCGATCTCACCGACAACCCGCTTCGCGCCGTCAAGATTGATGTCCGAGACGACAACCTTGACGCCGTTCGCCGCGAGGTCCTTCGCGATCGCCTCGCCGATCCCCGAACCGCCGCCGGTTACGATCGCGACTTTGCCCTCAAATGCCATCTGCTCAATCCTTCCGAAACTGGGCCGGCGTTATCCGGCCACCGCTTCGAATGTGCTCCCCGGCATCCACAATTGGCTGTGTCTTGAGTCAGCGAAGAGGCGTACGATCCGACTGAGCTGTACCCAGCCGCGCCGCGGGTCGGCCCGCCCGCGCCGCCGATCACATCGGTTGCAAGAACCAGGCAACCGCCGTGACCAGCGCGCCGAGGACGGTTCCGAGCACAACCTCGGTCGGCGAGTGGTGCCCGAGCCGGAGACGACTCCAGGCGATCACCGGCAGGACGAGGCCAAGCAGCAGCCACCAAGGCGAGAAGAGCAGCGCGAGGAACGCGCACAGTGCGCTCCAACAGAACGCATGCACCGAGACCTTCGGGCCGACCAGGGTGATGCCGCCTGCCGCGATCAGCTTCGCGAACATCGTCGCGAGCGCCCAGAACATCATCGACGGAGCACCGAGCACTGCCAGCAGCACGACACTCACGCCGACGGACAAGAGGCAGATTCCGTAGGCCCACGGACGCTGCCGCTTCTGCGTGACGTGACGGTCGGTGAGCATCCCGCGCCGAGACGCGATCTCAAGCACCGCATACGGCACAACCCCGCAAAGGACGGCCGGGATCGCGCCCCACAGGAGGCCTGCCCAGCCCGGGGCACTCGAGATGCCGCACAGCAGCGAGATGACGACGACGGGCAGCGCCGGGGTCGAGAGCTCGGTGATAAGCCTCGCAGCCCCGGCACTGCCCGTCGCCGTTACGTCCAGGGCGACGGAGCTACTGCTCGGCACCCAGCCAGACCGTCGTGTCGGTCGTGAGCAGCCCAGCGCCGTCGACGTGCGCGACCTCGCTGCGAGCGAGCACCCGGAAGCCGGCAGGCAGGGCCACCAGCTCGGCGCCGAAGTTCGTGATCACGGTGACGTCGCCGTTGCGGTACGCGAGCACCTCGTCGCCGAAGCCGTCGACCCACTCGAAGCGCGCATCCCCCATGCCGAGATCGTGCTCGCGACGCAGCGCGAGCAGCGAGCGGTACAGGTTGAGGGTCGAGGCGGCGTCGTGCACCTGCTCGCTGCGCGCGAGCTTCCCCCACAGCGCTGGCTGCGGCAGCCAGGACTCACCGGTCTCGCTGAAGCCGAAGCTCTTGCCTTCCGCCGCCCACGGGATCGGCACGCGGCAGCCGTCGCGGCCGTACAGCTCACCCTCCGAGCGGATGAAGATCGGGTCCTGGCGGTCCTCGTCGGCGAGGTCGATGACGTCGGGCAGTCCGAGCTCTTCGCCCTGGTAGAGGTAGCTCGAACCCGGCAGGCCGAGCATGAGGGCTGTGGCGGCACGCGCCCGGCGCTCCCCCACAACCGGGTCTGGCTGGCCAGGCGTCTTCGGGCCGACGCCGGCGCCGTGCGTGTTCGGCTCCGTCAGCGCGAGGCGGGTCGCGTGGCGCACGGTGTCATGGTTCGACAGCACCCACGTGCTCGGGGCGCCGGATGCGGCGAACGCGGCAAGCGAGCGCGTCACGACCTCCTTCTGCCCGTCCGCGTCCCAAGGTGCCCGCAGGTACGCGAAGTTGAAGGTCTGGTGCAGCTGGCCAGGGCGAACCCACTCGGCCATCTCCTCGACGCTCGGAAGCCATGCCTCGCCGCACAGGACTCGGTCGCCGTCGTACTCGGCGGCGACCAGGTGCCAGGCGCGGAAGATCTCGTGCACGGCCTCCTGGCCGAGGTACGGCGTGCGGGGGTCGCCGACGATCGGCAGGTTGCTCTCGACCGGAATGTAGTCGGGCAGCCCGTCCTCCTTGGCCAAGCCGTGGGCGACGTCAATGCGGAAGCCGTCGACACCGCGGTCGAGCCAGAAGCGGAGGATGTCCTCGAAGTCCTGGTGCACGACGGGGTTCGACCAGTCGAAGTCGGGCTGCGTGGAGTCGAAGAGGTGCAGGTACCACTGGCCCGGCGTGCCGTCGGCCTCCGTGAGGCGCGTCCAGGCTGGTCCGCCGAACAGCGACTGCCAGTTGTTCGGCGGCAGCTCGCCATGCTCGCCCTTGCCTTCGCGGAACAGGTAGCGGGCACGCTCAGGGCTGCCTGGCCCTGCGGCAAGCGCCGCCTTGAACCAGGCGTGTTCCGAGGAAGAGTGGTTCGGGACGATGTCGACGATGATGCGGATGCCGCGCTCGTGAGCAGCCTCGAGCATCCGGTCGAACTCGGCGAGCGTGCCGAACACGGGGTCGACGTCGCAGTAATCGGCGACGTCGTAGCCGGCGTCGTTGAGGGGCGACGGGTAGAACGGGGACAGCCAGATGGCGTCGATGCCAAGGTCGGCGAGGTCTGGGATGTGCTCCGTCACACCGGCGAGATCGCCGATCCCGTCACCGCTGCCATCCGCGAACGAGCGCGGGTAGACCTGGTAGATGACGGCCGACCGCCACCATTCGGATCCGGGGGTGGTGTCGTTGGCGAACTGGGCCTCTGGGGGTGCATAGTTGAGCGTCACCTCGACAGGCTAGTGGAAACGACGTGCCCCCTGTCCACTGGACAGGGGGCACGTCGTTCTTCAGCGCTGGAACGCGCTGCGGCGGCTAGAGAACCTTGCCGAGGAAGTCCTGCGTGCGCGACTCCTTCGGGTTCCCGAAGAGCTCGTCAGGCGTTCCCATCTCGACGATCTTGCCGTCGGCCATGAACACGACGCGGTCAGCGACTTCGCGTGCGAAGCCCATCTCGTGTGTGACCAGGGCCATCGTCATGCCCGACTTCGCGAGGTCGCGGATGACCTGGAGCACTTCGCCGACCATCTCGGGGTCGAGGGCGCTCGTGGCCTCGTCGAACAGCATGATCTCCGGGTCCATGGCCAGCGCGCGGGCGATCGCCACGCGCTGCTTCTGACCGCCGGAGAGCTGCGCGGGGCGGCGATCCATGAGGTGGTCGAGGCCGACTCGGCGCAGCAGCTCTTCGCCGCGCTTGTTGGCCGCTTCCTTCGTGATGCCCTTGATCTCGCGGGGCGCCAGCGTCACGTTCTCCAGCACGGTCATGTGCGGGAAGAGGTTGAAGTGCTGGAACACCATGCCGATGCGCTGGCGCACCTTGTCGAGGTTCGTCTTCGGGGCGGTGATGTCGTCGTCGTCGACGAAGACGTGGCCCTTGGTGACCTCTTCGAGGCGGTTGAGACAGCGCAGGAGCGTCGACTTTCCGGAACCGGACGGGCCGATGATCGCGATGACCTCGCCGTTCGCGATCTCCAGGTCGATGCCCTTGAGCACCTCGACGGGGCCGAACGACTTGTGCATCTCGACGACGCGCACGCGCGGCTTGCCCGAGTTGACCGCGTCGAAGCGTCCCGTGAATGGGGTCTGCTCCACTGCGGATGCATCCGACGCTGAGTTGTTCACGTCACTCATTTGTTGAACCTCTTGTCGACGTAGTTGGAGAGGACCGTCAGCAGGTAGATGACGATGAAGTAGAGCACACCGACGACGAGCCAGATCTCGAACGACCGGAAGGTCGACGCGATGACGATGCGGCCCTGGTAGGTGAGCTCAGCGAAGCCGAGGACGGACAGCAGCGACGTGTCCTTAAGCGTGATGATGAACTGGTTGATGAGCGACGGCGTCATGATCTTGAACGCCTGCGGCAGCACAACCCGGCGCATCGACTTGCCACGCGTCAGACCGAGCGAGCGAGCCGCTTCCATCTGGCCGGGGTCAACCGACTGGATGCCGGATCGCACGGTCTCCGTGATGTACGCACCGGCGTTGAGGCTCAGCGTGATCACACCGGCCGTCAGCGCGTCGAGCGAGATGCCCGTCACTGCTGGCACACCGAAGTAGAAGAAGAACGCCTGCACCAGCACCGGGGTGCCTCGGAAGATGTTCACGTACGTCGAGGCGATGCCGCGGAGCAGCATGTTCTTCGAGATCTTCAGGAAGCCGAACGCAAGGCCCAGGATCATCGCGAAGACGAGCGAGAGCGCGGTCGCGAGCAGCGTGTAGCCGAGGCCGAGCATGAGCGACGGGAAGGCTGCAGCGACGAGCTCGAAGAAGCCGACCTGTCCGGTTTCTTCTTCCGAGCCGAGGTAGCGGTCGTTGATCGTGTCGAGCACGCCCGTGTCTTCAGCGTTGGCAAGGCCGGCGTCGAACATCTCGAGGAGCTCGGCGTTCTGGCCCTTGAGGACCGCGAAACCGTACTCGCCGCCCGCGATGGGCTCGGTCACGGTCATGAGGCCGTTGCCCTGCTGGATGCCGTACTGCAGCACCGGGAAGTCCTCGAACAGCGCGACGGAGTTGCCCGTCTTCACCTCCGCGATCATGTCTGCGGTGTCCGAGAACGTGCGGATCGTGAAGCCGTACTCGGTCGAGAGCTCCTCAGCGGTGGATGCGCCGACCGTTCCGGTCTTGACCGCGACGTTCTTACCGGCGAGGTCCTCGTAGCCAGTGATGCTCGTGTCGCCATCCTTGACGGCCATCTGCACACCGGAGGTGAAGTACGGCTCCGAGAAGTCGAACACTTCCTTGCGCTCGTCGGTGATGGTCATGCCGGCGATGATGCCGTCGGCCTGTCCGGACTGCACCGCCTGGAGAGCGGCGTCGAAGCCGAGCGGCTTGATGTCGACCGTGAAGCCCTGGTTCGCGGCGATCGCGCGCATCAGGTCCATGTCGATGCCGATCGTCTCGCCGTTCTGCTCGAACTCGAACGGCGCGTAGGTGTTGTCCGTCGCGATGACGTACGAGCCCTTGTCCTGCGGGGTGTCGACGGCGAAGAGCGGGTTCTTCGGGAGCGTGCCAGGGCCGTCGTCCTCGATGACCTCGTTGCCGAGCGTGACGACGCCACCAGAGATCTTGGCCGCTTCAGGTGCACCATCTCCGAGGTACTCGTCGAGGATGCCCTGGTACGTGCCGTTCTCGACGACGTTCTTCAGGCCCTCGTTGAACGCCTCGCGGAGCTCGGGGTTCTGGCCCTTGTTGACGGCGAAGCCGTACGACGACGCGCGCTCCGGCTCGGTGACGGTCTTGAGGTTGATCTCACCCGTCTCGATGCCGTACTGGAGGATCGGGAAGTCGTCGAAGACAGCAACCGAGTTGCCGCTCGTGACGTCGTTGAAAGCGTCAGACGCATCCTGGAAGCCCGTGACGCTAAAGCCGACTTCCTTGCCGAGCGCCTCAGCGAACGTGAAACCCTCCGTGCCGTTCTTGGCGGCCACGGTCTTGCCCGCGAGGTCCTCGTAGGTGGTGACGTCGTTGTTGCTCTTGGAGACGGCCATCTGAATGCCCGAGTCGAAGTAGGGGTTCGAGAAGTCGAACGTGCCCTTTCGCTCGTCAGTGATCGACATTCCGGCGATCATGCCGTCAACGGCGTTGGTCTGAACTGCCTGCAGCGCACCGTCGAAGCCGAGCGACTTGATCTCGACGTTGAATCCCTGATCATCCGCGATGGCGTTGATGAGGTCCATGTCGATACCGCGGAGTTCGCCGTCGATCTCGAATTCGAACGGCGCCCACGTGGTGTCGGTGGCGATGGTGTAGGTCTGTCCCTCGACCGCGCTCTTGCCGATCGTGGCCGCCTGGGCGGTTCCCGCGATGGCACCGCCAGTCAGCAGTATCAGCAGTGCTACCGCGATGACGGATAGGACTTGGTTTCGTGAGTCTGCGACTCGTTGCAGGAGTGAGGTGAGCGAAGTTCGCATCGTGCTCCTCGGCCAGGGCAGAGTCTGAAGCAGCGTTGGAACCTGTCGGAACCCTGCGCTGCCCCCGCGTCTGCCGGTCTGTCGGCTGACGCAGATCGCCTCAACCGAATTGTGAGCGCAACGCTACCGGCCTGAGAGTCCGCTGTATGACGCGTTGCGCAGCTCGTGTTCGCCTTGTGATGTTTCGTTTACGGCGCGGAAACGCCCTTTCTCACCTTGCGGGATGCTCCAAGCGGCGGAGCACCCCGCAAGACGGTGGCCGCGACTCACGGCCAGAGGCAGAAGCGCCTAGTGCGCGAAGCCGCGAGTGCTGCTAGCGGCGGCGGAGTGACCGGCTGCACCGGAGTCGAGGTCGCGGACAGCGGCCCGGAGGTCTCCGATGAGATCACCCGCCAGGTCCCGACCGAGACCGTTGCGAACCACGATGCGCTGCACAAGTCGATCGCTGAGATTGTCTGGAAGCGGGTACGACGGAACCAGCCAGCCCGTCATGCGCAGTCGGTCCGAGACGTCGGCGAGAGTCCACGCGCCGCCGACGTCCGTGCGCTGCCACGCGAAGACTGGGATGTCGAGCTGCTTGTTGAAGAGCGTGAACTCGTCCATCGTGTCGATCTCCTGCGCGAGGAACTCGGCGACGTCCATCGTCGCCCGCTGCACGCGCTGGTAGCCGGAGAACCCGAGGTGCAGGAACTGGTAGTACTGCAGGAGCACCTGCGCGCCGGGCCGCGAGAAGTTCAGCGTGAGAGTTGGGATGTCGCCGCCGAGGTAGCTGACGCGGAAGATCAGCTCCGGCGGCACGAGGTCGACGTCGCGCCACACAACCCAGCCGAGACCGGGGTACACGAGCCCGTACTTGTGCCCGGACGTGTTGATCGAGACGACCCGGTCGACGCGGAAGTCCCATTCGAGGTCCTGGTTGAGGAACGGCGCGATCATGCCACCGGATGCACCGTCAACGTGCACGGGGATGTCCAACCCGCGCGCGGCCTGGATCCTGTCGAGCGCGGCGGAGATCTCCTTCACGGGCTCGTAGGCGCCCGTGTAGGTGACGCCCATGATGGCGACGACGCCGATGGTGTTCTCGTCGACGACGGCGTCGAGCTGGTCGCCCGAGAGGGTCGGATGGGCGTCGTCGATGGGCACGAAGCGCGCCTCGACATCCCAGTAGACGCAGAACTTCTCCCAGCACACCTGCACGGCGCTCGAGAGCACGATGTTCGGTGCATCCGCTGATTGGCCCTTCGCTTTGCGTGCGGTGGCCCAGCGCTTCTTGAGCGCGAGGCCAGCGAGCATGGCCGCCTCCGAGGAGCCGACCGTGCTTGTGCCGATGGCTTTTGTCACGTCGGGCACGTGCCAGAGGTTGGCGATCATCTTCCAGCAACGCTGCTCGATCTCGGCGGTGCGGCGGTACTCGTCCTTATCGACGATGTTCTTATCGAACGTCTCCGAGTAGAGACGGTCGGCGTGCTCGTCCATGTACGTGCTGACGAAGGTGGCGAGGTTCTGCCGAGCGTTGCCGTCGAGCATCGCGTCGTCCCTGACGAGCTGATAGGCGACCTCGCTCCTCGTGCCGCCCTTGGGCAGTCTCAGCTTGGGGAGCGGCGCGAGCTCGTCGGCGCTGCTGAAGATCGTCGGAGGAATTTCGCCGGAGGGAGGCGTCAAGGGGGTGCTCATGTGATTACTCTTGCCACTGGCGGGGATAGCCGCAAGAGTCGGAGCGGGGGCGATGGCGTAATGACGCGTGTCAGAGACGATATAGGACTGCTGTGCGAGCCCTACCTGCTCCGTCCGGATGAGTCCAGCGTCGAGGTCGCCTGGGTGACCGACGGTCGGCCGCCCGAGAGCCGTCTCGTCTACGCCGCGGCCGAAGTTGCCGAGCAGCTCGCGAACCTTACTGCGACCGAGCTGCAGAGCTCGGAGCTTGCCATCCTGCTTCCCGGTGCCGTAACGGTGGATGCGTCGAGCACGCACCTCAAGGCGATGGCGGAGGATCGCGAGAGTGCGCTCCCGACCGGCCTGATCGAGCTGCGTCGAGCCCTCGAGACCGAGGTGACCGTGGCTCGCGAGGTGTGGCGCGTCTCGGCCAGGGCCACGGGACTCGTCCCAGGCAGGGACTACGCGTACCGGGTTGTCAGCGGCGGCGCCGCATCGCGTGTCGCTCGCCTGAGCCCCGCTCCCCCGGCTGATGTGCCCTTGCTGCGGATCCTGCTGACCAGCGATCACCAGCTGGGTGCCAGCGTCCCCGGTGCCATGGAGCAGGCGACGGTGACTGCTGGCGCGTTCGACGCCGTCCTCTACGCCGGTGATTTCGTGAACGTTCCCGATCGCGCCTCAGAGTGGTTCGACGACGCCAGAGGCTCGGCGTTCTTCCCTTCGATGCAAGGCATCCTGCCAAGCACCCCGATCTTTCCCGTCGTCGGCAACCACGAGGTCCAGGGCCGGAGAGAGGAAGGAGCAATGCTCGCCGAGTCGTTCGAGAGCGCGCTGCCCCTCGCCGCCTGCGCCGACGGCCACAGCCTCTCCAACTACGAGACGCTGTTCCCTTCCGTATCAGGGTCGCGCTACTACGCGGTCACGTTCGGAGGCGTGCGCATCATCGCGCTCAGCGCGGCGCGCGTCTGGCGCTCGGACCGCGCCGACGACCACCCGGAGGATCGATTCGTGTCGAGCCGCTACCAGGAGGCCCGCAGAGTCCTCGGTGACCCGCTCGGGCAGCGCTACGGTTCGCACATCATCGACGACCTGCGCGCCGGCAGCGAGCAGCATGATTGGCTGCGTCGAGAGCTGGCGAGCCCTGCTTTTGCGGAAGCCCGCCTGCGGATTGTTGTCATGCACGAGAGCCCGCACAGCATCGGGGTGAACGCGATGCCGCACTTCGCGCATCCCGTGCGCCTCGAGGAGCGCAATGCGGCCGGCGAGGTGTCGGGCGTGCGCTACGACTACCCGTCGAGCGAGAACATCCTGCTGCGAGATATCGCACCACTCCTCGAAGCAGCCGGAGTTGAACTCGTTCTCGGCGGCCACTCCCACCTCTGGTCGCGGTTCACCTCGAAGGCCGGCGTGCACTACCTCGAGACCTCGCACGCCGGCAGCACGCACGGAGCATTCGACCGAAGCAGCGGGCGACGGCGAGCGGGGCCGCCCCGGCAGTGGAACGTCTACGACGCCCTCTCCCAGGGCGACCCGGGCGGGCTCGCCCCGGTCGTGCCGACGATCAGTCCGCGGCGAGGGGTAGCCGACCTGCCTCTCCCCTACGTCGCCGACCCCGACCTGAGCATCTTCAGCGTGCTGACCGTGTCAGCGGATGCGGGCGCCGTGGTCGGCAGCTACGTGTACGACACCCGCACGCCGGAGGCACCGGCTCACCTCTTCGACGAGTTCGCACTCGGGTAGCCGAGTGCTGCGCGGTCGCGAGCTCGCCTCAGCCACCTCGGCCCAACCGTCCAGAGCAAGACAGCGAGGGCCGCGACGCCTCCCCCAGCCCAGAGGCCCGCGGTGGGTGACACCACGAAGTCGAAGACGAACAGCACGATGCCGACGAAGAGCAGTGAGGCCGCGACCAGACACACGATGAGGATGACGCTCGCCGCGTGGACAAGCTGGGCCTTCGCGTGCTCCTGGAAGAGCAGGCGGTGCAGCAGAACCGGAGCGAGCGCGAAGAGCGTGACGAGGACGGCGAAGATGACGAGGCACAGGTAGAGCACGTGGTCGAACGGCCCGAGCTCGGTGAACCGCTGCTGGAACGGCAAGGTCAGTAGGAACCCTGCCATGATCTGCGTGCCGGTCTGCAGCACGCGGAACTCCTGCATGAGCTCGTTCCAGTTGCGGTCGTAGCGCTCGTTGGGCGTCTCATGGCGCCCGTCATCTGGCGTGGTGGTGACTTCGTTGTCAGCCATGGCTTCTCCTGCGTTCCCGGAGTCGTGCCTGTGCGCAGCGTTGCGCTGGGCGTGCGCTCAGCGCGCGCTGGGAGCCCGGCGCGGACCGTTGGCCGCGCCGGGCTCGGCGATCAGGCGAGGTCCCTGACGCCATCCTCGCGGCGGCGGTCCTGCGAGCCCTCGTCGTCGACGGCGCCGTTACCGGCTTCGAATGCTTCGTCGCGGTGCTCCTGACGGTGCTCTTCCTGCTGCTCGTGCTCGTCGCGCAGTTCTTCGTTCTTCTCGTGTCCCATGGGGGTCTCCTTCGATCGTGCTCGGGGGAACCGTGCTCGCCCTTTCGCGGCAGAGTGCCGCTCAGCAGAGCGTAGCGCGCGACGCCTGGACCGCGGCAGCAGTTGGGCCGCGCGCACCACACGTCGAGCACAACCTCAACTCCGCCCCCGGCGGTGCCCCCTGGACGGAGGGCGGTGTTGTGGCCGTTAAGACGCACCGGAAGCGACCACAAGACCGCTGCCGACCCTGTGGGCAGCGGGGGCGCGGGCGGGCCGCAGGATGCGGGCGGCGGGCTGCGGGCGGGCGTGGCAACAAACTGCGGGGCGTACGCGCTCGAAACGCCTCGAGGCGGCACCGACCAGGAATCTGGCTGGTGCCGCCTCGAGGTTGACAGCGTCGAAGACGCGGGTTTAGAAGTCCCAGTACTCGTCACCACCCGCGTGATTTCGCGGATTCTCGGCAGTTATAGAGTTGTCGTGCCCTCAGCGTGCCACTGTGGAATGGGCTTCGTGTCCCGCGCTGTCCAGCGGCGGGGTGGGACACTTTCAAGGGTAGTCGCGCATGGTTCCCCGGGCAACGAGACGGCGTACCTTGCGTATATTGATCGCGTAGCCTAAGTCGTGCCTCACATACTTTGATCGCGTACTTCTACGCTGAACGAGTATGAACAAGGGTGTGGTGTCAGTGGCGACACGAATCGAAATCACCAAACAGTTGAAACAGGCGTACACGACCGCGGCGAAGTCCGAGAAGTCCGAAATTCTGGACCAGTTCTGCGCAACTACCGGGGTGTCACGCGTCACGGCCAGACGCTACCTCACCGACCCGAACCTCGGGGCGAAGAACGTCACCCGGATCGACCGCAGACACCACCGACCGACCAAATACTCGGCCGCTTCCAGGCGCGTGCTGGTGTGGCTGTGGCGGGTCATGATGTACCCGTGCGGGAAGTACATGCAGCAGATGCTCCCCGAATGGATTCCCCGGCTCGAAGCCCATCACGAACTCGTGTATGGCGAGCACGACTACACGTCTGAGGTGCGAGCCGAGCTGCTGCACATGTCTGCCGCGACCATTGACCGGTACTTACGTGAACACCGTCGGGCCCTCGAACTGATTTGGCCTGGGTTTAGTTCCGACCGGTTTGTCCGTTACCGGATGAGTTCCGGCACCGGTTCAGTGTCAGCGTAGTACGCCGCTTCCACTTCTGCAGGGGTGCGCATATCGAGTTCCCCATGCAAACGTTCGTTGTTCCACCACCACACGTACTTCAACGTGGCGAATTCAACCTGCTCGACCGTTCTCCAGGGTCCTTGCTGCCGGATAAGTTCAGCCTTGTAGAGCGCGTTCACTGCTTCAGCCATCGAATTGTCGTAGCTATCGCCGACCGTCCCGGTTGACGGGATCGCGCCGAGCTCAGCGACCCGGTTCGTGTAGACCATCGACATGTAGTTCGAGCCGTGATCGCTGTGATGTACGAGCCCCTCAAGACTGCCGCCGGCCTGCCATGCTGCCATCTCGAGGGCTTGTAACGGCAACACTTCAGCCTTCAGCGTCGCAGCTACGTTCCAGCCCACGATCCGACGCGAGTACACGTCAGTTACGAACGACACATATGCGAACCCAGACCACGTCGCGACGTATGTGATGTCGACGACCCAGAGCCGCTTGGGAGCTGTCGCAGTGAAGTTCCGGTTGACGAGATCACCTGGCAGCCGGTTTGCCGGGTCACTCTTCGTCGTAAAAGCCTGCCGAGAACGTCGCACGCCCCGCAATCCAGCGAGTTTCATGGCTCTTCGGACATTCGGTGGGGGTCATGGGGTGAGTCCGCCGGCGGCGAGGAGCATGCGGAGCCGGTAGTTCTCTCGGTTTCGGAAGCCGCGAGCGAGGCGACGATGCAGCTCGATGATCCCGTTGATCGCCTCGGTGCCGCCGTTGTTTGCCCGGCTGGTGGTGAAGTAGGCGAGGAACGCTGAGCGCCAGCGTCGCAGGGTGCGGCCGAGGCGTGCGATCTCGGGGATCGGGCAGGTGTGGAACGACTCGATGACCTTCTCGGCGATCCGGCGTCCCGTGGTCAGGTCTCTCTGGTGGTAAGCAGCGCGGAGTTGTTGGGCGCACTGCCATGCGACGAACACCTCGTCGTGGGCCGGGTTCGCCTCGATCGCCGCGATGAGGCGGGCCTGCTGCTTCTCGGTCAGGTTCTCCGCCCCGGCGCGGAGGATGGTCTGGATCCCGTAGAGCGGGTCGCCGGTCCGTCCGCGATGGCCGAGGGTGTCTTGCTGGACCCGGCGGCGGACCTCGTCGACCGCTTGAGTGCCGAGCTTGACGACATGGAACGCGTCCAGCACGGCGGTGGCATCTTGCAGTTTGTCGTCGATCGCGGTCTTGTAACCGGCGAACGGATCCAGCGCCGCGACCTTCACCTGCTTGCGGAATGCGTCGCCACGTGCGCTGAGCCAGGTCGCGTAGGCCTTCCCCGACCTGCCCGGCACGAGGTCCAGCAGCCGGGCCCGCGTCTTCCCGGTGCTGTCGCGGGTGAGGTCGACCATCCCGGTCAGCTCCTTCGGACCGCGCTTGCGCGGGTCGACGTGATGCCAGATGTGCTCGTCAACGCCCAGCGTTGTCACGTTCTCGAACCGGGACTCATCGGCCGCGAGCTTCACAAGCTCCGGCTCGACGGCCCGCCACACCGTCTTCCACGACGTGCCCAGCTGGCGACGCAGTCCTTCGATCGTGGCGTGTTCGCGACGCAGCTGACCGACTGCCCAGACGACCGCGCGTCGGGTGAGTACCCCACGCGGGGCGACAAGAGACGGCAGCTGTTCCACGAACGTCTGCCGTGCACAGCCCGACTCGTCACACCGCCAGACTCGCTGCCGCCACACGATTCGCACCCGTGTCATGCCGGGCACGTCATGAAGCAGCCGGCGGCGACGTCCACGGCCGGTCGCGACGGTCCCGCACGACGGGCAACCGGCAGGCGCCGCAGGACTCGAGACCGTCACGATCAGTAGTCCGTTGCGGCGGTCCACGTGCTCGACATGGACGCCCTCGAGGCCGAGCAGGAGGTCACAGCGGGAACACGGGTCAGTGGCAGAGCGCGCGTCAGCGCACATCGAAGTAGGGTGAAGCACGTCGAGGTCCTCGTGATGGATCAGGTGGTTAGCGCTTCTGATCCTCCGGGACCTCGACCCCTACCCGTCGAACCTCACCCGGCGAGCCCTACCCCCACCGAAAGTCCGAAGAGCCAGTTTCATGAGCCGCTCGCAGGCGTCACGGCCAATCTCCCAGCCCTCGCGTCGCAGCAGGGCATGCATTTTGCGGCGCCCGTAGACACCGTAATGCTGATGGTGGAGTCGCTTGATCTCGGGAACAAGGATCTCGTCACGGAGCTGACGGGGCGAGGGGAGTCGTTTCTTCGCTGCCCGATATCCGCGTGACGTGAGGAATCCACGAACTGCCGCACGCAGCGTACGGCAGAGGAACTCGACCCCGAAACGATCACGATGCTCGTCGATGAATCGGATCATTTCGTTCGTGGCTGGTCGAGTTCTTTCGCGAAAAATATGCTCGCGGCTTTGAGGACTTCGTTCGCTTTGCGCAGTTCCGTGTTTTCTTTCTGGAGGCGACGGTTCTCGGCAGCGATATCAGTCGTCACGCCGGGCTTTGAGCCGGTATCGATCTGCGCTTGTCGATGCCAGATTCTGAGCGTGTCAGGTGAGATGCCGAGCAGCCCTCCGACATGCATGCTCGCAGCGTGCACGCTCGCATGCTCGGGGAGCGCTTCGGCGAGCATGCGGAGTGCGCGTTCTTTGAACTCTGGTTCGTATGGTTTGGGCATGATGTTCCAATCTTCCTTGATGAAAGGTCGGAACTAAACCGGCTCTTCGGACTTTCGGTGGGGGTAGGGCTCGCCGGGTGAGGTTCGACGGGTAGGGGTCGAGGTCCCGGAGGATCAGAAGCGCTAACCACCTGATCCATCACGAGGACCTCGACGTGCTTCACCCTACTTCGATGTGCGCTGACGCGCGCTCTGCCACTGACCCGTGTTCCCGCTGTGACCTCCTGCTCGGCCTCGAGGGCGTCCATGTCGAGCACGTGGACCGCCGCAACGGACTACTGATCGTGACGGTCTCGAGTCCTGCGGCGCCTGCCGGTTGCCCGTCGTGCGGGACCGTCGCGACCGGCCGTGGACGTCGCCGCCGGCTGCTTCATGACGTGCCCGGCATGACACGGGTGCGAATCGTGTGGCGGCAGCGAGTCTGGCGGTGTGACGAGTCGGGCTGTGCACGGCAGACGTTCGTGGAACAGCTGCCGTCTCTTGTCGCCCCGCGTGGGGTACTCACCCGACGCGCGGTCGTCTGGGCAGTCGGTCAGCTGCGTCGCGAACACGCCACGATCGAAGGACTGCGTCGCCAGCTGGGCACGTCGTGGAAGACGGTGTGGCGGGCCGTCGAGCCGGAGCTTGTGAAGCTCGCGGCCGATGAGTCCCGGTTCGAGAACGTGACAACGCTGGGCGTTGACGAGCACATCTGGCATCACGTCGACCCGCGCAAGCGCGGTCCGAAGGAGCTGACCGGGATGGTCGACCTCACCCGCGACAGCACCGGGAAGACGCGGGCCCGGCTGCTGGACCTCGTGCCGGGCAGGTCGGGGAAGGCCTACGCGACCTGGCTCAGCGCACGTGGCGACGCATTCCGCAAGCAGGTGAAGGTCGCGGCGCTGGATCCGTTCGCCGGTTACAAGACCGCGATCGACGACAAACTGCAAGATGCCACCGCCGTGCTGGACGCGTTCCATGTCGTCAAGCTCGGCACTCAAGCGGTCGACGAGGTCCGCCGCCGGGTCCAGCAAGACACCCTCGGCCATCGCGGACGGACCGGCGACCCGCTCTACGGGATCCAGACCATCCTCCGCGCCGGGGCGGAGAACCTGACCGAGAAGCAGCAGGCCCGCCTCATCGCGGCGATCGAGGCGAACCCGGCCCACGACGAGGTGTTCGTCGCATGGCAGTGCGCCCAACAACTCCGCGCTGCTTACCACCAGAGAGACCTGACCACGGGACGCCGGATCGCCGAGAAGGTCATCGAGTCGTTCCACACCTGCCCGATCCCCGAGATCGCACGCCTCGGCCGCACCCTGCGACGCTGGCGCTCAGCGTTCCTCGCCTACTTCACCACCAGCCGGGCAAACAACGGCGGCACCGAGGCGATCAACGGGATCATCGAGCTGCATCGTCGCCTCGCTCGCGGCTTCCGAAACCGAGAGAACTACCGGCTCCGCATGCTCCTCGCCGCCGGCGGACTCACCCCATGACCCCCACCGAATGTCCGAAGAGCCACTAAACCCAGGCCAAATCAGTTCACGAATCTGAGCATCTTCCTCTCGCGTCACTTCCGCCGCGAGGGGCAGTCCACGATCAGCTCGGTCGGCATCGGTCACCCATTTCGAGAGCGCTGATTTCGAGATCCCGAGGTCTTTGCAGATCTGTGACTGGGTCGCGCCTTGTCTGACGAGCGCGACAGCATCTTTTCTGAACTCTTCCGAGTATTTGGCCATGATCCATATCCTCCCAGCCAGTCCTACAGAACTGGCGGACAAGAGTCAATCAAACCTTCAGCAGACCCGATCGCCCTTGCGGCCACGATGGCCGTGGATGTGCTGCTGCACGCGCCTACGGCAGTCGTCCAGCGTCGCCGGCGTGGCGGACGACGTGGAACGGATCCATGTCCGCGACCGCGTCCGGCACCTCTTCCGCGGCGGCGGTCTTGAAACCGGCGAAGCCATCCATCGCCACCACCGTGAGCGCGTCCCTCCATGCTTTCGTGTGGGCCGAGAGCCACGTCTTGAACGCCTGCTTCGAGCGGCAGGAGCGGTTCTAAGGCAAGGCGATAGGTCAGGAACGGCGTCGCTCCCTGCGCAGGAGGGAGCGCAGAGTCTCGGCGTTCGCGTAGCCGACCCGTAGCGCGATCTCGGCGGAGGTGAGGTCCGTGGTTGCTGAGAGGTGCCGAGCTCGTTCGATGCGCAGCCGTTGGACGAAGCCGAGCGGAGTGAGGTTGAGCGCCGCACGGACTCGTCGTTCGAGGGTGCGCCGGCTGGTGCCGAGATCGCTGCTCGAAGCCGGAGGCTTCAGACCCGCGCTACACCCTCATTCGTGAAGGGCCCTTTTCAGTCTCCGGGGTGGGCGGTCTGGTCCGCGAGGAGACGAGCGGCCTCCGCAGCGTATGGTGCTTCCACTTGGACCTCGTAGTGGCCCGCCTCAAGGGTCCCCAGTGAGTCGAAGTCCCGTCGGCCGCCCGTAGCCAGGTGTCCAAGGAAGTAAAGCAAAGCGCCCCAAACTGCGCCAGAGGCGACCGAGATGATCAGGATGGCCAGCCAACCGAATCCGGGGGCGAACAGCCCGAACAGCAGACCTAGCAGAACACCGAACCATGCTCCAACGCCTGCGCCCCGTAGCGCAGCCTTTCCTCCTGTCAAGCGACCGAGTACATGCTCGACAACACGAACGTCGAGCCCCACGATCGCCACTCGTTCCACAGCGAAGCCGGCGTCGGAAAGACGGTCAACCGCTGCCTGCGCACTGGCGTAGTCAGAGAACCGCGCGATCGTTTGTTTCCAGCGGGGGTCATTGGTGAACGGGGGCTCACTAGCGTCCTGTTCCGAAGGGTTGTTGCGAGGGGCCTCGGGGCTGGTCATGGGCGTACTCCTTTAGTGAAAACTGGATGAATCACCGTGCTAAGACCAGAAGGCTGGGTGCACGCCCGTCTTCCGGTCTTGCAAGGCCGGGTGTTGCGCCGTTCGGCATCAGGGAAAGGTCGCCCCTGTTTGCTTTCGGCGCGTGCTGCGAACGAGAAGCTAACTCTGGCTCGTCGATGGGTCTCCGGCCGGGCGTTACTCCTGAGGCGAGTGCTGACTCAGGACATGAACCTTGCGCGGCTTGGCTTTCTCGCTGACCGGGATGACCAGGCTCAGCACGCCGTTGTCGTACGAGGCGGAGATGTTCGCCGAGTCCACACCCTCACCGATGCTGAACTGGCGGAGGTAGGTACCCGCCGGTCGCTCCTGAACGAGCCACTTGGCTCCCTCGGTGTGGGGTGCAGTGCGCTGGGCGCGGATGGTCAGCAGCTGACCGTCGACGTCGATGTCTACCGACTCCGGTTCGACCCCGGGCAGGTCGGCGGTGAGAATGTAACGGTCAGCTTCACGGTACAGGTCTACCGGCATCACACGCGGTCCCGGACGGGACTGAAGCAGGCCGGACGCGAGGCGGTCGAGCTCGCTCAAAGGATCGAACGACATTGCCATGATGAATCAATTCCTTTCCGTATGCGGGTCCTCGGGTCTATCCCGATGCCTTTAAATTAGCACTCTCCACGCGGGAGCGCCATCGTTTTTGACCCTTTCATCTGGTTATTTCTCGTACCAAGAATCTGCTTTCTTGGGCGAAATCGTCATGCTGTCACCGCCTCGGCGACGACTCGCGCGAGGCGCTTGCCGATGAGGTGGTTCGTTGCCCGCACACGCCGAACGGTGACCCCCATCATCCGCTCCACGATGCGCAGCACGGCTTCGGAGCGGAACTCGTCGAGGTCGCCCATGATGACGTCGATGGGGGCTTTGACATGGGCGATGTCGCTGAGAGTGGTCTGTGACTCGATGGAGTGCTGCAACGACTTGACGAATGGCTCCCAGTTGCGTTCAGTGATATCTACAGCTTTGGGGATGGGCAGCAGCCGCTGTACCAGCGCAGCGTGCCGGAGGGTGAACTCCCGGTTCGTGCGGAGGTACTCGTAGAGCCGCAGGTAGAAGTCCATCCGGGCCCGCTCGATGACGTCCCCTATTTCATGGGGTGCGAGATAGATAGGTGGGCTGACCATCACGAACTTCGCGACTCGCTTTTGCCGCCGGGCGGCGTACCGGGCGCCGATGAGGGCGCCCATGGAATGCCCGACCACAGTGAACGGCTCGCGCAGCCGCAGCGACGCGACCGTCCGCTCGATAGCGGCGACCTGGTCGGCCAGGGTGTAATCGGCCCACTCCGGCGCCGGCGACTCGCCGAAGCCGAGCAGGTCGATGGCGATGCACCGGTGGGTGCGCTCGAGCAGCGGGATCACGTGGTGAAACGTCACCGACGAGGACGCGATACCGTGCAGCAGCAGCACCGTCGGGCCCTCGCCGCGTTCCTCGGCGATGTGCAGCACCGGCATGCGGCGAAACCACCTCATCCGACGCAACGTCGAGCGGATCTCGCCCGCTACGCCCGCATGGGCCACCGGAGGATCCGCGGGTTTTCCCACGGCTGCCGGGTTCGGGGAGGCTTGCGGCATCAGGTGTCCCTGGATGTCGGAGCTCCTGCGCGCACTCGACTGTGACGACCCTCGTTCAGGTACTCGTGGATCTGCCGGACCACACTGGCGCCCTCACCCACAGCCGAGGTCATTCGCCTCACAGACCCGTGCCGTACATCGCCGATAGCGAAGACCCCGGGGATGGTGGTCTCCAAGGAGAAGCGGGGGCTTCCTTCCGTCCGCGCGCCGGCCAGCTCCGCCTCCGCGCCGGTGAGGATGTACCCATCGGGATCGCGTGCCACATCGACCTTCAATCCCGTCGTCGCCGGAGCGGCGCCGATGAAGACGAACATGTGCCACACGCGGAGCTTCTCCAGCACGTCACCGTGACGGACTGTGACCGCTTCCAAACGGTTGCCGCCGTGTGCTTCCACGACCTCCGAGGACAGCAGCACGTTGATACGGGGGTGATGTTGGATCTGGTCCACCAGGTACCTGGACATTCCCGCTCCCAGGTCCGCGGCGCGCACCACAAGGTGCACACGGGAGGACGTGCGGGCAAGAAACAGTGCGGCCTGTCCGGCGGAGTTGCCGCCGCCGACAACAGCGACAGGTGTGTCTACGCACATCCGCGCTTCCTGCGCTGTTGCCGCGTAGAACAAGTTCGAGGTCTGGAACCGGTCCAGCCCCGCGGCGGGAAGCGAGCGGTATCGCACCCCGGTGGCAAGGACCACCACATCTGAGGTGACCTCCCTGCCATCTTCGAAGATCACCCGGAAGCGGTCCTCATCCTCCACGACCTCCTGGACCGTGGTCGGGATGTCCAACGTGGCACCGAACTTGCGCACTTGCAGGAGGCAGCGGTCGGCGAGCTCGGTGCCGGAGATTCCGGCGGGAAACCCCAGATAGTTCTCGATCTTCGCTGACGTTCCCGCCTGCCCGCCGGTGGCGACCGCGTCGCACAGGTAGACCGACAACCCATCGGAGGCTGCGTACACCGCCGCGGCAAGACCAGCCGGCCCAGCGCCGACGACCACCACATCGCAGGTGGCCGGTGGGGCGGGCGGGCGCATCCCCAACTCGTCGGCAAGCCGTGCCGGGGTGGCACCCAGGACGGTGCGCGAGCCGCCGAGGATCACCAGCGGGAAGTCGGCGACGGTGGCGCCGAGCTGGCGGACCAGCCGCTCCGCTTTATCGTCCTCATCCAGGTCCACCAGCCGGTGGGGCAGCCGGTTTCGTGCGATGAAGTCCAGCAGATCCCGGGTCTGCGGGGAGAAGCAGGAGCCGACGATCCGCAGGCCCGCTCCCGCCCCGATGGCCAGGGAGCGGCGGATGAGGTAGGCCCGCAGGATGATCTCACCCAACAGCGGGTCCGAGGTGACGATGGCCTCCAGCTCATCGACGGGCACCTCCACCACCTCGGCGGCGCCGATGGCGGAGACGAACACGAAAGACGGTTGTCCTTCCAGCAGCCCGACATCCCCCACGAACCGGCCGCGGCCGTGCACCTCGACCGCCAACGACTCATCGGAGTGACGCGGATCCGCCGCAAGCTCGGTGTCCGCCGTCAGCAGGTGCCCTTCCAGGACGACATAGAGGGAGGACGGGTGCTCGCCGGGCTGGATGAGAACCTCCCCGTCGGTGAGTGTGCGGCGCTGCCCTCGTACGAGCAGCACCGCGATCTGCTCGCCGCTGAGCCGCGGGAAGGCGCCGATGGTGTCAGTCGTCTCGGTCTGAGCGACCTGGCGGCGGTTGGCGGCGGGCGTGTCACTCATAGGTACGCTTCGTCCACGTAGCACCAGCTCCAGTTCTCCCCCAGCTCCAGCGACCGCACGATGGGGTGCCCCGCCGTGAGCGCATGCGTGCGAGCGTGCCGCATCGGGGAGGAGTCGCAGCACCCGACCTTCCCGCAGGTGCGGCACATCCGCAGGTGCAGCCAGGGCGTGCCGGCCGCCACGCAGTCCTCACATGACCCGGGTGTCCGGGGACGGACCGGGCGGATGAGCGGGACGTGTGGGTCGACGTGTCTCATGGGGCAGCGCCGGCCGAGTCAGCCTTCTTCTGCAGCGCCTCGTCCACCCAGCGCAGCAGCACGTCCGGCGGGGCGGCTCCGGATTGGCGGGAGAGCACGTTCCCCTGGTTGAGGATGAGCAGAGTCGGCACCGCCTGGACGGAGAACTTGCGGGCCGTCTCCGGGGCGGCGTCCACGTCCACTTTCACCAGCTTGAGCTTGCCGGCACGTTCCGTGGCGACCTTCTCGAGGGCGGGGCTGACCATCCGGCACGGTCCGCACCAGGTCGCCCACAAGTCCACGAGCACCACTTGCGGGGCCTGCTCGACCACCTCGGCGAAGTCCGCATCGCCCGCATCGACGATCCACGGCACGGCGCTCTTGCAGACGCCGCAGCGCGGGTACCCCGACGCGGCGGCGGGGACACGGTTCTTCTTCCCGCAGTTGGGGCAGGTCACAATCGCGCTCACGCCGTGTCCTCCTCTTCGGCGGGCGCTGCGATGTTGAAGACGAGGTCGCCGTCCTGCACGTCCAGCGTGACCGTCGACCCGTCCACCAGCTGCCCGCTCAGCAGCGCACGACCCAGTCGGGTCTCGATCTCATGGCTGATGTAGCGTCGCAGCGGACGCGCACCGTACACGGGGTCGTAGCCTCGGTCGGCGATGAGCTGGCGTGCCGCGGGCGTCAGCTCGATGCGGATCTGACGCTCGGCCAGCCGGGAGCGCAGGTCGGTGAACTGCAGCTCCACAATGTCCTGGATCTGTTCACGACCCAGCGGCGAGAACACCACGATGTCGTCCACCCGGTTGAGGAACTCGGGACGGAAGTGGGCGCGCAACTCACCGAGCACACGGTTTCGCACGTCGTCGGGGATCGCGCCGCCATCGGAGCCCAACAGGTGATGAGCACCGATGTTGGAGGTCATGATGACGATGGTGTTGCGGAAGTCGACGGTGCGTCCCTGGCTGTCGGTGATGCGGCCGTCGTCGAGGACCTGCAGCAGCGTGTTGAACACGTCCGGGTGCGCTTTCTCGATCTCGTCGAAAAGGACCACGCTGTACGGGTGGCGGCGCACCGCCTCGGTCAGCTGCCCTCCCTCGTCGTACCCGACATACCCGGGAGGTGCACCGACGAGCCGGCTGACGGTGTGACGTTCCTGGTATTCGCTCATGTCCAGCCGGACCATTGCCGACTCGCTGTCGAACAGTGCTTGCGCGAGCGCTTTGGCCAGTTCGGTCTTTCCCACTCCGGTGGGGCCGAGGAAGATGAACGAGCCGATGGGTCGGCGCGGGTCGCGGATGCCGGAGCGGGCACGGATAATCGCGTCGCTGACGAGCGTGATGGCCTCATCCTGACCGACCACCCGCTCCTTGAGGGTGGCGTCCAGGGTGAGGATCTTGTTGCGTTCACCTTCCTGCAGCCGGGCCACGGGGATCCCCGTCCACGCTGCGACGATCTCGGCGATCTCGTCCTCGGTGACCACCTCCCGCAGCAGGCGCTGCCTGCCCTGCTTGGAGGCGAGACGCTCCTCCTCGGCGTGCAGGCGTCGTTCCGCGTCAGCGATAGACCCGTACCGCAGTTCAGCGGCACGGTTGAGGTCGTAGGAGCGCTCAGCTTCCTCCGCCTCCCGCCGCAGCCGCTCCAGCTCACCGCGCAGCTCCTGGACCTTGCGGATCGCTTGACGCTCCGCCTCCCACTGGGCGCGCTTGGAGTCCGCCTCCGCCTTCAGGTCGGTTAGTTCCCGGCGCAGCTCCTCCAGCCGTTTCTTGCTGGCAGTGTCCGTTTCCTTCGACAGCGCCGCTTCCTCGATCTCCAGGCGGGTCACCCGCCGGGTCAGCTCGTCGAGCTCAGCGGGCATTGAGTCGATCTCTGTTCGCAATCGCGCGCAGGCTTCGTCGATGAGGTCGATGGCCTTGTCGGGCAGGAACCGGTCGGAGATGTACCGGTGGGACAGCACGGCGGCCGCGACCAATGCGCTGTCCTGGATGCGGACACCGTGGAAGATCTCCAGTCGTTCGCGCAGGCCGCGGAGGATGGAGATCGCGTCCTCCACGTCAGGCTCCTCGACCATCACCGTCTGGAACCGGCGTTCCAGGGCAGCGTCCTTCTCGATGTGCTTGCGGTACTCATCGAGGGTGGTGGCACCGATGAGGTGCAGCTCCCCGCGGGCGAGCATCGGCTTGAGCATGTTGCCGGCGTCCATCGCCCCTTCGGTGGCTCCCGCCCCCACCAGAGTGTGGAGCTCGTCGATGAACAGCAGGATGCGTCCCTCCCCTGCCTTCACCTCTGCCAGGACTGCCTTCATTCGCTCCTCGAACTCGCCCCGGTACTTCGCGCCAGCGACCAGGGCAGACAGGTCCAGCGAGAACACGGTCTTGTCGCGAAGGCCCTCGGGCACGTCCTCACGCAAGATCCGCTGGGCAAGGCCCTCCACGATGGCGGTCTTTCCGACACCGGGCTCGCCGATGAGGACGGGGTTGTTCTTGGTCTTGCGGGAGAGGATCTGGATGACCCGACGGATCTCCGCATCACGCCCGATGACCGGGTCAAGCTTGCCCAGCCGGGCGTCAGCGACCAGGTCACGGCCGTACTTCTCCAACGCCTCGTACGTCTGCTCGGGGGTGGCGGAGTTGACGTGCTGGTTGCCGCGGATCTTGGTGAGCGCGCTGAGGAAGCTCTCCCGTGTGACACCGTGCCCGCGCAGCACTCGGGACGCGGCACGGTTGGAGGAGTCGTCGGCGAGGGCCAGAACGAGATGCTCCACGGAGATGTAGGAGTCTTTCAGCCGCTTTGCCTCCCGCTCCGCTCGTTCCAGGGTGGAGGTGAGGCTGCGGCTCACGTACACCTGACCGGTCTGCGGGGAGGACCCGGAGACGCTGGGCTTGCGGGCGATCTCCGCTTCGACGTCGGCGCGTACCGCTTCCACGTCAGCACCCGCTGTCTGCAGCAGTCGGGGAACCAGCCCCTCCTCCTGCTGGAGCAGTGCGAGCAGGAGATGCTCCTCATCCGTCTCGATCTGACCGGCCTGGACCGCGATGCTCTGGGCCGAGGTGAGCGCTTCTTGCGACTTCTGAGTGAGTGAGTTCATGTCCATGGGTTGTCTCCTTCAAGTCGGATGGTCCGGTGCCGCTCGAGCTGCTCGATGCGGGCGAGCAGCTCGAGCACGAGTGCGATGCCGGCGTAGTTCACGGCAAGATCGGAGTGCAGACGCACGATGGTGTGCACGCGGGCGGGGACGGTACGGGGGAACCACAGCCGTCCGCTGGTGTCGACGTGGGCGGTGACCAGCCCCAGCTCGACGAACTTCCGCAGCGTATCCGGGTGGATGCCTGCGGCCACCGCGGTCGTCGCCAGGTCGGCCCGGGCGACACGGACGGGCAGGTGACGTGAAGTCATGATCCTCTCCTAGCATCAAAAGACGATTCGTCGCGGAGCTGTTCGAACAGCTCCTTCTCCTTCTTGCTGAGAGTGCGGGGAACGACGACCTTCACCCGGGCATACAGGTCTCCCGGCTGTCCTTTGCGGGGCATCCCCTGCCCGCGCAGGCGGAGCCGCCTGTCAGTGGACGAGCCGGGCGGAACGTGCACGGTGACCGGGCCGCCGGGGGTGGGCAGGCTGACATCCGCGCCCAGCGCCGCCTCCCACGGTGAGATGGGAAGGTCCGTTTCGATGTCCGCGCCGCTGAGCCGGTACCGCTTACTGCCCTTCACGCGCAGCGTGACCAGCAGGTCCCCGTCCTGTCCGTCGGCGCCCGCTCCGCCTGCGCCAGCGATCCGCAGCCGCTGCCCGTCGACAGCGCCCGCTGGGATGTCGATGGTGTACCCCTGCGCGCCGCCGTACGGGGACGCAACCTGCACGGTGCGCCGCCCGCCCCGGTAGGCCTCCTCGACGGTGATCTCCAGCTCCGCGGTGTGGTCCTCGCCGCGACCGAAACCACCGAAGCCGCCCCCGAAGAGGTCCTCCCAGTTCACGCTCTGCGCGCCGCCCCCGCTCCACGTGTATCGAGTGCCCCCGCTGCGTCGCGGCTGCTCGGAGGAGCGAGCCGCGTCCGCGGCGGCGTACTGCCGGAAGTTCTCACCAAACCGGTCGTACTGCGCGCGGGTTTCCGGGTCTGACAGCACATCGTGGGCTTCACTGATCCGTTTGAAGGTCTCCTCCGCCCCCGGGGTCTTGTTGACGTCCGGGTGGAACTTGCGGGCCTTCTCCCGGTAGGCGCGGCGGATCTCCTTCTGATCCGCCGACCGGGAGACCCCCAGCGCACTGTAGAGATCCTCCGCCATCTCCTACTCCTCATCCGGCCTGCGGGTGACCACGACCGCAGCCGGTCGCAGCATCCGCTCAGGCGTTCCGAACCCGGGGCGAGTGACGGCGAGGATGCTGCGCGGCGGGACGCTGGCATCCTCGACCACCGAGACCGCCTCGTGCAGCTGCGGGTCGAACTCCGCACCGTCGGTGACAATCTCGGGGTACCCGAGTGCGCGCAACGCATCAGCGGCCTGCGCCCGGATGGCCTGCATGCCACCCAGAACGCCCTCGTCAAGATCCACCCCGAAGCTGAGCGCCCGATCCAGCCCGTCGACGACGGGCAAGAAGGCTTTGGCGGTGTGCTGCCGCTCCTGCTCGCGGACGGTCTGGATCTCGCGCGCCATCCGTTTGCGGAGGTTGTCGTAGTCCGCAGCCGCCCGGCGCCACCGGTCCTCGGCCGTCTCCAACTGGGCGGCGACCGCTGCTTGCGCGGCGCGGATCTCCTCCGGGGACACGTCGGTGAGGTCGTCCTTCAGCAGGTCCACGGCCCGCGTGTCCTCGTTCTGCTCCTCGACCATCGCAATCCTCCCTCCGTGCTACTTGTCGAATTCGGCGTCGACGACGTCGTCTTCGTCGTCCTGAGCGGGCTGCTCAGCGTGGCTGGCGTTCGCGCGGGCCGCAGCAAGGGACTGCGCAACCTGCAGCAGCTCGCCGGTGCGCTCTTTCGCTTCCTGCTCGCCGACGTTGTTCTGCACTGCCTCGCGGGCCTGCGTGATGAGCAGCTCCGCGCGGGCACGCTCGTGCTCCGGTGCAGCGTCGCCGAGCTCACGCAGTACCCGCTCGACCTGGTAGGCGGCGGAGTCCAGCTCGTTGCGGGCGTCCACGGCCTGGCGCAGCGCCTGGTCGTCAGCACGGTGCTGCTCGGCTTCCTCAATCATCCGGTCGATCTCGCCCTGGTCCAGATTCGAGGTGTCGCTGATGGTGATGCCCTGCTCGGTGCCGGTGTCCTTGTCCTTCGCCGTCACGTGCAGGATGCCGTTCGCGTCGATGTCGAAGGTGACCTCCACCTGCGCTTCACCGCGAGGAGCGGGGCGGATGCCGGTGAGCTGGAACCGGCCCAGCACCCGGTTGTCTGCGGCGTTCTCCCGCTCGCCCTGCAGGACGACGATCTCCACCGACGGCTGGTTGTCTTCGGCCGTGGAGAACACCTCGCTGCGTCGGGCGGGGATGGTGGTGTTGCGTTCGATGATCTTCGTCATCACGCCACCGCGGGTCTCCACACCCAGCGACAGCGGGGTGACATCCAGCAGCAGCACGTCGTCGACGTCGCCCTTGAGGACGCCCGCCTGGATGGCGGCGCCCACAGCGACCACCTCATCGGGGTTCACCGTCATGTTCGGCTCCTTGCCGCCGGTGAGCCGCTTGACGAGCGCTTGGACAGCGGGGATGCGGGTGGAACCGCCCACGAGGATGACCTCGTCGATATCGTTCTCGCTGACCTTCGCGTCGGCCATCGCCTGACGCACCGGACCGAGGCACCGCTCAACGAGGTCAGCGGTGAGGTCTTCGAACTTGGACCGCTTCACGGTCATGGTGAGGTGCCTGGGTCCGCTGGCGTCGGCGGTGATGAAGGGCAGGCTGACCTGGGTCTGGGACACCGAGCTGAGCTCGACCTTCGCCTTCTCGGCCGCCTCGAACAGTCGCTGCAGCGCCTGCGGGTCGTTGCGCAGGTCGATGCCATTCTCGTTCTTGAACTCGTCGGCAAAGTAGTCCACCAGCCGGCGGTCGAAGTCGTCGCCGCCCAGGTGGGTGTCACCCGCGGTGGATCGCACTTCGACGACCCCGTCGCCCACGTCGAGGAGGCTCACATCGAACGTGCCGCCACCGAGGTCGAACACCAGGATGGTCTCGTGGTTCTTCTTGTCCATTCCGTACGCCAGTGCGGCGGCGGTAGGCTCGTTGATGATGCGCAGCACCTCGAGCCCGGCGATGCGTCCGGCGTCCCTGGTCGCGGTGCGTTGGGCGTCGTTGAAGTAGGCGGGAACGGTGATGACGGCCTCGGTCACTTTCTCACCGAGGAACTTGCTGGCGTCGTCGACGAGCTTGCGCAGCACCTGGGCGCTGATCTCCTCCGGCGCGTACTGCTTGCCGCGGATGTTGAACCGTGCTTCGCCGTTGGGGCCTTCCACGACGTCGAAGCCGACGGCGTTGGCTTCCTCCTTGATCTCGTCGAAGGAACGGCCGATGAACCGCTTGGCGGACGAGATGGTGCCCTTCGGGTTGAGGATGCTCTGCCGGCGGGCAAGCTGCCCGACCAGCCGTTCACCGTCCTCGGTGAAAGCGACCACCGACGGGGTAGTGCGGGCTCCCTCCGCGTTCGGGATGACCTTCTCCTCGCCGTTCTCCCAGACGGCGATAACGGAGTTCGTGGTTCCCAGATCGATTCCTACTGCCTTGGCCATGTCGGTTTCCTTTCTGTTGCGGTGAGCGCCCGGATTCCGGAGACGCCGAACCTGGCGCCCGGACGGCGCTGAGCGAGTGAACTGCGGGACTCTAGTGGATGTTCGAGGGGATCCTGCGCACAGCTAGTTTCGCCAGCGAAATCCCGATGAGCAACACGGTGTTGTGGTAGCGGGCACTGATCCGCGTGTTTGGCATCGAGAATGTACTGGTCGTGATCGCGAGATGGATCCACCGGCACCGGTTGCTCGGTGTTGCGTCCGACTGCATTTGCGATCACATTGGCTACCTCCTCGTACACGGAGAGTCGATATGGCTCGACTTCAACTTTCTCCGCGTGCCCGTGTCAGAAAGCTGGGGCTGTTGTCACCATCCTGGACCACCGTTTTCAAATGCGCAAGGCATCGGCGTACCTTGCGTATATTGATCGCGTAGCCCAAGTCGTGCCTCACATACTTTGATCGCGTACTTCTACGCTGAACGAGTATGAACAAGGGTGTGGTGTCAGTGGCGACACGAATCGAAATCACCAAACAGTTGAAACAGGCGTACAAGACCGCGGCGAAGTCCGAGAAGTCCGAAATTCTGGACCAGTTCTGCGCAACTACCGGGGTGTCACGCGTCACGGCCAGACGCTACCTCACCGACCCGAACCTCGGGGCGAAGAACGTCACCCGGATCGACCGCAGACACCACCGACCGACCAAATACTCGGCCGCTTCCAGGCGCGTGCTGGTGTGGCTGTGGCGGGTCATGATGTACCCGTGCGGGAAGTACATGCAGCAGATGCTCCCCGAATGGATTCCCGGCTCTTGGGACATCCGGTGGGGTGAGGCTCGCCGGGTGAGGTGTGGCGGTCGGGGTCGAGGTCCCCGAGGATCAGAAGCGCTAACTCACTGATCTTCACGAGGACCTCAACGTGCTTCACCCTACTTCCGTGCGCCCTGACGTGCGCTCTTCCTGTCCGTGTTCCCGCTGTGATCTGTTGCTCGGCATCGATGGTGTGCATGTCGAGCATGTCGACCGCCGTGATGACGTGTTGGTGGTGACGGTCTCGAGCCCCGCGACGCCGGCCGGGTGCCCGTCGTGCGGTGTCATCGCGACTGGACGAGGGCGTCGACGACGAGTACTTCATGATGTGCCCGGCGCGACGCGAGTGCGCATCTGGTGGCGGCAGCGCGTGTGGCGCTGTGACGAGGAAGACTGCGCGCGGAAGACGTTCGTGGAGCAACTGCCGACCCTTGTCGCGCCGCGAGGATCGATCACGAAGCGCGGCATCGACTGGGCGCTCTGGCAGCTGCGCCGCGAACACGCCACGATTTCGGGGCTTGCCCGGCAGCTGGGCACGTCGTGGAAAACGGTATGGCGGGCCATCGAACCCCGACTCATCACGCTCGCCGCCGATGAGTCCCGGTTCGAGAACGTCACCACCCTCGGTGTCGATGAGCATGTCTGGCACCACGTCGATGCCCGCAAGCGGGGCCCGAAAGAGCTGACCGGCATGGTCGATCTGACCCGCGACGTGCACGGGAACACCAAGGCCAGACTCCTCGACCTCGTGCCCGGCCGATCGGGGAAGGTCTACGCAACCTGGCTGGGTGAGCGAGGCGACGCCTTCCGGAAAACCGTGGAAGTCGCGGCGTTGGATCCGTTCGCGGGCTACAAGACCGCGATCGATGACCAGCTCGACGATGCCGTCGCGGTGCTCGACGCGTTCCACGTCGTGAAGCTCGGCACCGCGGCCGTGGACGAGGTCCGACGCCGCGTCCAGCAAGACACCCTCGGACACCGCGGCCGCAAGGGCGACCCGCTCTACGGCATCCAGACCATCCTCCGCGCCGGAGCGGAGAACCTCACCGACAAGCAACACACCCGCCTGACCGCGGCGATCGATGCCGACCCCGCCCACGATGAAGTGTTCATCGCCTGGCAGTGCGCGCAGCAACTACGCTCCGCGTACCGCCAGAAGCATCTCACCGAGGGGCGCAGAATGGCCGAGCACGTCACCGACCGGTTCCATACCTGCCCGATCCCCGAGATCGCCCGCCTCGGCCGGACCCTGCGCCGGTGGCGGTCAGCGTTCCTCGCGTACTTCACCACCAACCGCGCGAACAACGGCGGCACCGAAGCCGTGAACGGCATCATCGAGCTCCACCGACGCCCCGCCCGCGGCTACCGCAATCGACACAACTACCGACTCCGCATGCTCCTCGCCGCAGGAGGCCTCACTTCATGACCCCCACCCAATGTCCGAAGAGCCGGATTCCCCGGCTCGAAGCCCATCACGAACTCGTGTATGGCGAGCACGACTACACGTCTGAGGTGCGAGCCGAGCTGCTGCACATGTCTGCCGCGACCATTGACCGGTACTTACGTGAACACCGTCGGGCCCTCGAACTCAAAGGTATCTCGGCCACCCGGTCGGGCGCACTGTTGCGTACCTCGATCCAGATCAGGAAAGCCGGTGACGAAGCCGAAACAGAGCCTGGGTTTCTGGAGTGTGACACGGTCGCGCATTGCGGGCCGACATTGCAGGGTGAGTTCGCGAGAACGTTGACCGCAACCTGCGTGTATACGGGTTGGACGCACCTGGAAGTGCTGCGCAATAACGCCCGCGTACACATGATTGCCGCGCTCGAACGACTCGAGGCTGCGCTGCCGTTTGATATCGCGGGATTGGATTGCGACAACGGGTCCGAGTTCATCAACGACCAAGTCATCACGTGGGCCGGTGAGCGGAAGATTTTCTTCACCAGGTCCCGGCCCTACAAGAAAAACGATCAAGCCGTTGTCGAGTCCAAGAACAATCACATTGTCCGGAAGTATGGCTTCTACTACCGGTATGACACCGCCGAGGAACGAGATGTGCTCGCGAAACTGTGGCAGGTGGTGGGGTGGAAGATGAACTTCTTCACGCCTGACGGCGCTCACTGAAATTCCTCGGTTCTGCTCATCGAAATTCCCCACTCTGGGTCGCTCCGCCGCATGAGGCGGGCCTTCCTCGATGCTGGTGGTCTCTGACCACACACCAGCCCGAGGAAGGCCCTGTTCTCATGCTCTCAGAGAGGAGCAGCGTGGACATCCACGCTCTGAAACGGCAGGGGATGACGATCAGCGAGATCGCCCGCCGCACTAACCATGACCGCAAGACCATCCGCGCGTATCTGAACGGTGAACGCCAGCCCGGGATGCGTGAGCGCACCATCCCGGACTCGTTCGACGCGTTCGTCGACTACGCCACCGCGAGACTGACCGAGGACCCGCACCTGTGGGCGGTGGCGCTGCTCGACGAGCTGCGACCGCTCGGTTACGAGGGGTCGTATCCGACGCTGACGCGGCAGATTCGTGCCCGCGGGCTGCGTCCGGCGTGCACCGCGTGCGCGCACGTCACCAAACGCGCATACGCGGTCATCGAGCACCCGCCCGGGGAGGAGACCCAGTTCGACTGGGTCGAGATGCCCGACCCGCCCGCGCATTGGGGGTTCGGACGCAAGACCGCGTATGTCCTGGTCGGGTCGCTCGCGCACTCGGGTGTCTGGCGGGGCGTGATCTCCCCGTCGATGGACACCCCGCACCTGCTCGCCGCGATGACGACCCTGCTCGCCCTGCTGGGCGGGCTCACGAAGACCTGGCGGTTCGACCGGATGCGGACGGTCCTGGACCACCGCACCGGCGACCTGGTCCCGCAGTTCGCCGCGTTCGCGAAGCACCACGGCGTCACCGCGGTGGTCTGCCGGCCGAGGTCGGGGAACAGGAAGGGCGTGGTCGAGAAGAACAATCACACCGCCGCGCAACGCTGGTGGCGGACCTTGCCCGACGACCTCACCCTCGAGCAAGCGCAGGCCAGCCTGAACACGTTCGCCGCAGGGCAGGACGACCGGCGGCGTGAGGGCGAGCTCGGGACGACGACAGCGTCCGCCCTGTTCGTGAACGAGCGACTCAGACCGCTACCTGCGGTTGTGTTCCCTGTGATCATCACAGAGGAGCGCACCGCGACCCGGCAAGCGCTGATCGACTGGCGCGGGAATCGCTACTCCGTCCCGCCCGAACTCGCCGCCGCGAAAGTCGAGGTCCGGCAGCGGCTCGGCGCGGACATCATCGACATCGCCACCGCATCGGGGACGGTCGTCGCCCGCCACCAGGTCGCCGAACCCGGCCTCGGCGTCACGATCCGCGACAGCGGCCATGTCACCGCACTGGAGGCCATCGCGATGGCGTCAGCGACACCAGGACGCCCGCACCGCCGCAAAGAACGCATCCCACCCGGCAGGGCCGCGCTGCGCGCTGCCGCAGCCCTCACCAGCGCTGCAGCGCAGCCTTCGACCGTGATCAGCCTGGCCGCTTACGAGCAGGCCGCGAAGAACAGGAACACCCTCCGATGACCACAACCACAGCCACCACGACGGCAGCGAGCGTCTATCAACAGCTGCGCGGCCACCTCACCGACCTGAAACTCGCCGACGCCGCGGACGCCCTCCCCGCCGTCCTCGACCAGGCGCAAGCCGAAGGATGGACCCTGACGCAGGCCCTCGAGCACCTACTGCGAGTCGAGGTCACCGCCACCGACGCCCGCCGCTTGGCTGGCCGGTTCCGTTTCGCGAACCTCCCCACCGGGCAGACCCTGGACGACTTCGATCACGACGCCGCATCCGGCATCGACCGGTCGCTGCTGGCCGAGCTCGGCACCTGCCGGTTCATCGACACCGCCACCAACGTGCTCCTGATCGGCCCGCCCGGCGTCGGGAAGACCCACATCGCCACCGGCCTCGGCCACGCCGCCGTCACCGCCGGCTACCGCGTCTACTTCACCTCCGCCGCCGACCTCGCCGCCCGCTGCCACCGCGCCGCGATCGAAGGCAAGTGGTCGACGATGATGCGTTTCTTCGCCGGTCCGACCCTGCTCATCATCGACGAGCTTGGCTACCTGCCACTACCCGGCGAGGCCGCCTCAGCCTTGTTCCAGGTCATCAACCAGCGCTACCTGAAGACCTCCATCGTGATCACCACGAACCGGCCGGTCGGAGCCTGGGGCGAGATCCTCGGCGACACCACCGTCGCCGCAGCCATGCTCGACCGGCTCTTGCACCGATCCGTCGTGATCACCCTCGATGGAGCCTCTTACCGGCTCCGCCACCACGCCACCGCCGCAGACGAACTCCGCCGCGTCACGACCGGCACGAACCTGCGCTAACCTGACCACACGACCTGAGGAATTCCGATGAGCAACTCTGGGGAATTTCGATGAGCGCCATCACGCCCACGAAGAAGCCTGTCGGGTGGAGTGTGGACGGTCAGGGGCGCAGGCGACGCGTGTATGACGCCCCGAAGACTCCGTTCCAGCGGTTGCTCGAAGCGGGGGTGCTTTCTCACACCCAGGAGCGGATGTTGCGGGCGCAGTATGCGAAGCTCAACCCGGTCGAGTTGACGCGTGACATTGTGAGGTATCAGGACATGCTCATCACCAAAGCGCGATGGAAGACCGAGGTCCTTACGGCCGAGGTGGCAGACGCGCAGAAGAGCCGGCGGAAGCGGCAGGCTGGCGGCGTGAAGATTCACTCCGCATGACCCAGGGCTACGCGATCAATCTATGTGAGGCACGACCCGGGTTACGCGATCATCTTGACATGAGGCACCACGGGCATCGGCCCGACGAATTTTCTCGCCATGCTGGTCCGCGTACTTCGAGCCAGGAAGGGAATCTCATGGTCGCTCTTCACCGTCTTGAGACCCGGCGTCGCTGTGACACCAGGCGCTGTGACACCAGGTGCTGTGACACCATAGGTCATCGAGATGGTGGCCTCTGGATCAGCGGGCGAAGCCGCGCGACCGGCGCGCGCGAGGGACGCCGTGACAGCACGATGACAATGGCTTGAGCCCCGCTGATCGGGGACCGGGTTGATGTCTGTCACCCGTTCCGCTGGACCTCGCCCGGCTCCTGCCGGTACGTGTAGGCGGCGGCCCGGACCGCCTCGTCGCTCTCCAGGCCCGCGCCCAGGGCTCCGCCGACCGTTGCCAGGGCGCTGGCCAGCACGGCCAGCTTGAAGTAGTCGCCGACTTGAACCGCGTGTCCGAGGTTCTCCTCCAGCAAATGTGCAGGCACCAGCAGTGGGGTGATCAGGAGTGCGAGGAGCAGGAGCGCTGTGTACAGGAAGGTCACACCCAGCACGACCGTTCCCGTCGTGGCCAGGTTGAATAGGGTGACGTGCTTCCCACCCGCCGGATTCGAACCGCGCTCCCAAAGGCCCGCTCCGAGGATCAGCGAGGCCGTGATCGCTGCGACGGCGCCCATTCCGATCGCCGTCAACCAGGTCCAGCTGAGCGCGTCGCCCAGTTGCCAGATGTCGGATGTGATCATCGCGAAGACTCCGGCCGCCAGAGCGGCGGTCAGAGCCTTGGAGAGTCCAATGGCAAGCCGCCACGGCTGATTGGCCCGGATCATTCCGACCAGGAGTCGCGCGTTCCCTTTCAGGACCCTCGCCGTGAACATGACGCTGCCGTCTTCCCCTTCCTGCTGACTCCCGAGCTCGCCAGCGCGGCGCCGGAGGGCGGCCTGCGAGCCAGCGGACCCGTGATCCTCGGCCTCCCCGAGCAAGGTGCGCACGAGACCGACGACTGCGCCACTGGCGCGTCGACGCAGTCCCACCGCCCCGAGCGCCGGCAGGCATACGACAGCCACTCCGTGCACCGGGCTGGCATGGGCGACCACCGGCCGGCGACGAACGCTGAGCGGCAAGTCGGTGAGGCAGACGACGAGGTCCCAGGCCTCCACCAGGAGCCGCTCCCGCGCCGCGCCGACGAGGACAGCATCGTCAGCAGGTGGGTGGACGAGGGCATCGACCACCGTTGGCACCCGCCATCGGACGGTGGGCATCAGAACACTCAGCTCTGCGCGCAGGTCCTCAGCGAGATCAGCCGCGACTTGGGCGGCCACACCCGGAGCCGAGATGAGTCCGATCACCACCTCACCGGCACTCACAGGCAGCCGGTCGGGTTGCAGGAATGGGTTCGAACAGTGTGCGTCATACACACAAGTGTGGGGTCGCCCGCGGAGTAGTGCAAGAAGCCGGCGTACCTTGCGTATATTGATCGCGTAGCCTAAGTCGTGCCTCACATACTTTGATCGCGTACTTCTACGCTGAACGAGTATGAACAAGGGTGTGGTGTCAGTGGCGACACGAATCGAAATCACCAAACAGTTGAAACAGGCGTACACGACCGCGGCGAAGTCCGAGAAGTCCGAAATTCTGGACCAGTTCTGCGCAACTACCGGGGTGTCACGCGTCACGGCCAGACGCTACCTCACCGACCCGAACCTCGGGGCGAAGAACGTCACCCGGATCGACCGCAGACACCACCGACCGACCAAATACTCGGCCGCTTCCAGGCGCGTGCTGGTGTGGCTGTGGCGGGTCATGATGTACCCGTGCGGGAAGTACATGCAGCAGATGCTCCCCGAATGGATTCCCCGGCTCGAAGCCCATCACGAACTCGTGTATGGCGAGCACGACTACACGTCTGAGGTGCGAGCCGAGCTGCTGCACATGTCTGCCGCGACCATTGACCGGTACTTACGTGAACACCGTCGGGCCCTCTGGTCTGCCGCGATGTTTTCGGACTGTCCCCAGCCTGAATGCGATGACTTTTATGCTGCCAACGTGAGTGGCCCGTGATGGACCTGATTCGGCGTTTGATACCCTAACCCCGAATGGCGACGCCGACTGTTATAGAACCCCTCGATATAGCGAACGATATCCTTCCGAGCATGCTTCTTGCTCGGATACGTCGTCCGATACACTCGCTCATTTTTCAAGGCAGCGAAGAATGATTCGGCCATCGCGTTATCCCAACATACACCAGTTCGCCCCATCGAGGAACGCATTCCGAGATCTTTCACCGACTTCCGAAAATCGCTGGACGTGTAGACACTTCCGCGATCGGAATGGAACACAGCGCCCTCCTCAATCGGTGTGCTCTCGGCGGCATTTCTGAGCGCCTGCTCGATCAACTCGGTCCGCATGTGGTCCTCAATGGCCCACCCAACGACTTTCTTTGAATAGCAATCGATGACGGTCGCGAGATACACGAAACCCTGCCAGGTGTGAATGTAGGTGATATCGCCGACGAATTTCCGACCCGGTCGGGTGGCCGTGAAGTCGCGCTCGACGAGATCCGGGAGGGCATGCTCCTCGCCATCCGTGGTTGTCGTGACTCGGAACGGTCGAGGCTGGCAGGCCACGAGCTTGTGCTCAGCCATCAGGCGGCGAACGAGCTCCGGGGAACAGTGCGTGCCAGCCTCGGCAAGGTCAGCGTGAATTCGCCGATACCCATACGTCCCGTCCGACGCTTCGAAGAACATTGTGATCTTCTCGACAAGTGCGTCTCGTCGCTCCTGCGTGCGAGTTGGCGTCGGGTCCCTCCAGGAATAGAAACCAGATTTCGAAACACCAAGCCAAGCGCACATTTTCGTGACGGAATGATTAACACTCGCGTCAATGGTCAGGGAGTCAATGTGGCTCTTGGGACATTCGGTGGGGGTGAGGCGCGCCGGGTGATGGTTGGCGGGTAGGGGTCGAGGTCCCCGAGGATCAGTAGCGCTAACTGTCTGATCGATTCCGAGGACCTCGACGTGTTTCACCCTACTTCGGGGTGCGCTTCTGCGCGCTCCACTGCCTGCCCTTGCTCGCGCTGTGACCTGTTGCTCGGCCTCGACGGGGTCCATGTTGAGGCTGTCGAGCGGGACGACGGGGTTCTGACGGTCACGGTCTCGAGCCCGACGGTGCCGACGGGTTGTCCCTCGTGCGGGGTCGTCGCGATCGGTCGTGGCAGGCGGCGTCGGGTCCTGCACGATGTCCCCAGTGTTGGGCGGGTGCGGATCGTGTGGCGGCAACGCATCTGGCAGTGCATCGATAGCAGTTGCGATCGGAAGACGTTCGTGGAGCAGGTCTCGACGCTCGTCGCTCCGCGGGGGTCGATCACGAAGCGGGCGGTGGTGTGGGCGATTGTTCAGTTGCGGCGTGAGCACGCGACGATCGCAGGTCTTGCCCGCCAACTCGGGACGTCGTGGAAGACGGTGTGGCGTGCCATCGAGCCCGAACTTCAGCGTCTCGCGGCCGATGAGTCCCGGTTCGAGAACGTCACCACACTCGGGGTGGATGAGCACATCTGGCATCACGTCGACCCCCGCAGGCGTGGCCCGAAGGAGCTGACCGGGATGGTCGATCTCACCCGAGATGACCGCGGAAAGACGCGGGCTAGGCTCCTCGACCTCGTGCCGGGTCGTTCCGGGAAGGCTTACGCGACCTGGCTCGCTGAGCGCGGGGACGCGTTCCGCAAGAACGTGCAGGTGGCAGCGCTGGATCCGTTCGCCGGATACATGAGCGCGATCGATGACCAGCTCGAAGATGCGACCGCGGTCCTTGACGCGTTCCACGTCGTCAAGCTCGGCACCGCCGCCGTCGACGAGGTTCGCCGCCGTGTTCAGCAAGACACCCTCGGGCATCGCGGGAGAAAGGGAGACCCGCTCTACGGCATTCAGACGATCCTCCGCGCGGGAGAGGAGAACCTGACCGAGAAGCAACGAGCCCGCCTCGACACGGCGATCGGGGCCGACCCCGCCCACATCGAGGTGTTCATCGCGTGGCAGTGCGCGCAGGAACTCCGCTCGGCCTACCGCGCGAAGGACCTGGCCGAGGGGCGGCGGATCGCCGTGAAAGTCGCCGAGTCGTTCCATACCTGCCCGATCCCCGAGATCGCCCGCCTGGGGCGCACACTACGACGGTGGCGTGACGCGTTCCTCAACTACTTCACCACCGCACGCGCGAACAACGGCGGCACCGAAGCGATCAACGGGATCATCGAACTCCACCGCCGACTCGCCCGCGGCTACCGCAACCGCCACAACTACCGACTACGCATGCTCCTCGCCGCCGGCGGCCTCACCCCCTGACCCCCACCGAATGTCCCAAGAGCCCCATAACGAGCGCCGCCAGCACGGGATCCAACCTGCTGCTGCAAAGCGGTCACGCCCGTGTCATTACCAATGGAACCGACATCATGCGCATGCTTGAGGGCGAAACGAGCGCCCCCGCGCGAAGTGTGATCCGCGCGGAGGCGCCGCATGCTGTCTCACCCAAAAGTCGGGTGCTGTAGCTCCTACCTTGCCGTCGGCATCTCTACGACCAGACTCTGTCGAAGCTCGTCGAGGTCAACGCGAATGAGGCGCCCGACCCGATATCCGCGGACGGTGCCGTCAGCGATTCGACGTCTGATGGTCTTGACCGAAACTCCGAGATTCTCGGCTGCGACCGCCAATGGTAGCAACGCGGATTCGGATGCATCGGATGGGTTGCGGGCAATCATGGTGTTACCTCCCTGTAAGCGAATGAGTGTCACTCCACAGGTGTCCGCAGCTGTCCGGTTAGGTCTCCTCGCCACCGTCGCCTTCTTTCTTCGCTCGGGCAATGCTCGTGCTGACACGATCGCTCATACGGTCAGCCAGTTCCCGGTCTCGATTCATCGTGGCGTGCTGGTAACGCAACACGATGTGAATGTCAGCGTGACCGCCGCGTCGCATCAGCTCCGCGAGCGTCGCCCCCTCTTGCGCGAAGATCGTGAGCCCCGTGTGCCGCAGGTCGTGAAACCTGAAGCGGTGGGGCAGCCCCGCTACTCCATCCCGCGCGTCAGCCCAGATGTATTGGTCTGCCGCGATGTTTTCGGACTGTCCCCAGCCTGAATGCGATGACTTTTATGCTGCCAACGTGAGTGGCCCGTGATGGACCTGATTCGGCGTTTGATACCCTAACCCCGAATGGCGACGCCGACTGTTATAGAACCCCTCGATATAGCGAACGATATCCTTCCGAGCATGCTTCTTGCTCGGATACGTCGTCCGATACACTCGCTCATTTTTCAAGGCAGCGAAGAATGATTCGGCCATCGCGTTATCCCAACATACACCAGTTCGCCCCATCGAGGAACGCATTCCGAGATCTTTCACCGACTTCCGAAAATCGCTGGACGTGTAGACACTTCCGCGATCGGAATGGAACACAGCGCCCTCCTCAATCGGTGTGCTCTCGGCGGCATTTCTGAGCGCCTGCTCGATCAACTCGGTCCGCATGTGGTCCTCAATGGCCCACCCAACGACTTTCTTTGAATAGCAATCGATGACGGTCGCGAGATACACGAAACCCTGCCAGGTGTGAATGTAGGTGATATCGCCGACGAATTTCCGACCCGGTCGGGTGGCCGTGAAGTCGCGCTCGACGAGATCCGGGAGGGCATGCTCCTCGCCATCCGTGGTTGTCGTGACTCGGAACGGTCGGGGCTGGCAGGCCACGAGCTTGTGCGGCTCTTCGGACATTCGGTGGGGGTCATGGGGTGAGTCCGCCGGCGGCGAGGAGCATGCGGAGCCGGTAGTTCTCTCGGTTTCGGAAGCCGCGAGCGAGGCGACGATGCAGCTCGATGATCCCGTTGATCGCCTCGGTGCCGCCGTTGTTTGCCCGGCTGGTGGTGAAGTAGGCGAGGAACGCTGAGCGCCAGCGTCGCAGGGTGCGGCCGAGGCGTGCGATCTCGGGGATCGGGCAGGTGTGGAACGACTCGATGACCTTCTCGGCGATCCGGCGTCCCGTGGTCAGGTCTCTCTGGTGGTAAGCAGCGCGGAGTTGTTGGGCGCACTGCCATGCGACGAACACCTCGTCGTGGGCCGGGTTCGCCTCGATCGCCGCGATGAGGCGGGCCTGCTGCTTCTCGGTCAGGTTCTCCGCCCCGGCGCGGAGGATGGTCTGGATCCCGTAGAGCGGGTCGCCGGTCCGTCCGCGATGGCCGAGGGTGTCTTGCTGGACCCGGCGGCGGACCTCGTCGACCGCTTGAGTGCCGAGCTTGACGACATGGAACGCGTCCAGCACGGCGGTGGCATCTTGCAGTTTGTCGTCGATCGCGGTCTTGTAACCGGCGAACGGATCCAGCGCCGCGACCTTCACCTGCTTGCGGAATGCGTCGCCACGTGCGCTGAGCCAGGTCGCGTAGGCCTTCCCCGACCTGCCCGGCACGAGGTCCAGCAGCCGGGCCCGCGTCTTCCCGGTGCTGTCGCGGGTGAGGTCGACCATCCCGGTCAGCTCCTTCGGACCGCGCTTGCGCGGGTCGACGTGATGCCAGATGTGCTCGTCAACGCCCAGCGTTGTCACGTTCTCGAACCGGGACTCATCGGCCGCGAGCTTCACAAGCTCCGGCTCGACGGCCCGCCACACCGTCTTCCACGACGTGCCCAGCTGGCGACGCAGTCCTTCGATCGTGGCGTGTTCGCGACGCAGCTGACCGACTGCCCAGACGACCGCGCGTCGGGTGAGTACCCCACGCGGGGCGACAAGAGACGGCAGCTGTTCCACGAACGTCTGCCGTGCACAGCCCGACTCGTCACACCGCCAGACTCGCTGCCGCCACACGATTCGCACCCGTGTCATGCCGGGCACGTCATGAAGCAGCCGGCGGCGACGTCCACGGCCGGTCGCGACGGTCCCGCACGACGGGCAACCGGCAGGCGCCGCAGGACTCGAGACCGTCACGATCAGTAGTCCGTTGCGGCGGTCCACGTGCTCGACATGGACGCCCTCGAGGCCGAGCAGGAGGTCACAGCGGGAACACGGGTCAGTGGCAGAGCGCGCGTCAGCGCACACCGAAGTAGGGTGAAGCACGTCGAGGTCCTCGTGATGGATCAGGTGGTTAGCGCTTCTGATCCTCCGGGACCTCGACCCCTACCCGTCGAACCTCACCCGGCGAGCCCTACCCCCACCGAAAGTCCGAAGAGCCGCTTGTGCTCAGCCATCAGGCGGCGAACGAGCTCCGGGGAACAGTGCGTGCCAGCCTCGGCAAGGTCAGCGTGAATTCGCCGATACCCATACGTCCCGTCCGACGCTTCGAAGAACATTGTGATCTTCTCGACAAGTGCGTCTCGTCGCTCCTGCGTGCGAGTTGGCGTCGGGTCCCTCCAGGAATAGAAACCAGATTTCGAAACACCAAGCCAAGCGCACATTTTCGTGACGGAATGATTAACACTCGCGTCAATGGTCAGGGAGTCAATGTATTCATACTTGCTCACTACCGCTGCTCCCGCGCGAAGTAAGCCGTAGCTTTTTTCAGGAACGCGGTCTCCGCCCGTAGCTCCAGGACTTCCTTCTCGAGCTCACGGAGTCGCTCTCGCTCCGATCCACTCACAGGGAGTTCCGTGACCGGGTTGTCCGCCCGATACTTCGCGAGCCAATTCCGGAGAGTCTCCGCGCCCACACCATACGACGCTGCAACGTCCTTGATCGGTTTCGACGACGCGATCACCTCCTGACAGAGCTCGTCCTTAAATTCCTGCGTAAATCTTCTACGAGACATGAATTGCCCCTCCCGGCGACTTCCCTACCCAATTTACCGGGGAGCTACTGTCCGAGAACATAGCGGCAGCCCATATCCCCACCGGGTGTTCGAGAGCGGGATGCTCCCCCAACGGTCGGCGGGAAGTACCGGCGCCTTCGCATCGGACGAAACGTAGTCGTCCAAGTGCTGCTGCAGTCGATCAATCATGAGCTTCGGGATGCTGAGGGATCGCCTACCAGCCTCGCTCTTCAGGTCGGTGTAGCCACCGGTGTTGGCGTTGAGCTGACGTCGCACATGCAAGTGGCGCTTCCGTCGTCGTGCCACTCGATGTCACGACGCTGCAGACCGAGGCACTCACCCCGGCGCAGCTGACACCATGCCGCGAGCAGCACCGCCATAGCCCATTGATCTGGAACCGCCTCGTACAGTGCTTCAACCTGTATGGGATTTGCAACGTCTTCACCCGCGTCGTGGTCTGCGTCGTGTCTCACCGACTCTTGCCGCGGTACCGACACGTTTGGCGCCGCGGGGATGATGCCGTCTCGTGCTGCCTGCCGAAGGATCATCATGAGCACGATGAGCACCGGCCTCGTGATGCCGTTGAACTTCGAGTTCGGATTCAGCGGTGCGGGGATCTGGTCAAGCCGATCCGTCATCACCTTGATGCGGGCGGCGTCGATCTCACGCACCGGAGTGTTTCGGAACTCTGGAATGAGATAGCCGGTGACCTTCCCCTGGTACGAGCGCACCGTCCCAACCGCCCGCTTCTTACCGCTGCGATTAGGTTCGGTACGGATCATTTCAAGCCAACGTTTGGAGTACTCCTCGAAGCCCAACGACTGCGCCTGTTCGACTGCCAGCTCGGCTTCAAGCTTGGCTGCGATCTCCTCCGGTGGCTCCCACAGCCCCCGCGCCATCTTCGTCTGCACCCCGGCCAGCCAGGTGCGGGCATCCGTTTTCGTGAGAAACGTGAGCGGCTTATCCTGATCAGTTCTAGCCGTGTAGGTCGTTCCGTCTGGTCCTGGGTAACGGACCTGCCACCGGCCGGAGGGAAGCTTTCGCAGCCTTCCCCATGCTTCGCGTTTTGCTGCGGCGTTGCTCTGCGTCGTGGTACTCATGATGCCCTCCCATGGACTCGAACGGACTCCTGTGGGCCGTCGTGCCCCTTCGTGCCCCTGGCGCCGAGACAGGCTCTAGATCCGCCTAATTCAGCGGATCTGAAGGCCTTCTCCACCAGCCGAAGGGCACGTTGGGGCACGACCTGGAGGGCACGCAAACCAGAAATTCGGGTAGGCGAGCACCTCCGCTCCCGTGTGGAAGGTGGGCGCGTGCCCCCTACGTGCCTCTCTGAATGGGTATTCCTGTTCATCTCTGTTCTCCTCTGTCTTGTTGACTGGAGACACGAAAACGCCCCTGATCTGCGAAAATTCGCGGATCAGGGGCGTGAACAGGTATTTACCTGGGGCCTCTAGGAAGAAATCTTAGAAGTCCCAGTCCTCGTCTTCAGTGTTGACGGCCTTGCCGATGACGTAGGAGGAGCCCGACCCGGAGAAGAAGTCGTGGTTCTCGTCGGCGTTCGGCGAGAGCGCCGACAGGATCGCCGGGTTCACGTCGGTGACGCTCGAGGGGAACATGGGCTCGTAGCCGAGGTTCATGAGCGCCTTGTTGGCGTTGTAGTGCAGGAACTTCTTGACGTCCTCGGCCAGGCCGACTTCGTCGTAGAGGTCGTGCGTGTACTGCACCTCGTTCTCGTACAGCTCGAAGAGCAGCTCGAACGTGTAGTCCTTAAGCTCCTGACGCTTGGCCTCGTCGACGAGCTCGAGGCCCTTCTGGAACTTGTAGCCGATGTAGTAGCCGTGCACTGCCTCGTCGCGGATGATGAGGCGGATGAGGTCGGCCGTGTTCGTGAGCTTCGCGTGGCTCGACCAGTACATGGGCAGGTAGAAGCCCGAGTAGAACAGGAACGACTCCAGCAGCGTCGACGCGATCTTCCGCTTGAGCGGGTCGTTGCCGTGGTAGTAGTTCATGACGATCTGCGCCTTGCGCTGCAGGTTCTCGTTCTCCGTCGACCAGCGGAACGCGTCGTCGATCTGCGGAGTGTTCGCGAGCGTCGAGAAGATCGACGAGTAGCTCTTGGCGTGCACCGACTCCATGAACGCGATGTTCGTGTAAACGGCTTCCTCGTGCGGCGTCAGCGAGTCAGGGATGAGGCTGACAGCGCCGACGGTTCCCTGGATCGTGTCGAGCAGCGTGAGACCCGTGAAGACGCGCATGGTGAGCGTCTGCTCGGCCGGCGTGAGCGTGTTCCACGACTGCACGTCGTTCGACAGCGGCACCTTCTCCGGCAGCCAGAAGTTGTTGACGAGTCGGTTCCAGACCTCGACATCCTTTTCGTCTGGGATGCGGTTCCAGTTGATCGCCTCGACCTTTTGGAGGAGGTGGCTCGTCTCAGCCTGCGGGTTCATGTGCGTGGAGTTCTTTTCTGTCGCGTTCGTGCTGGAGTAGTGGGCATCTCACCCTGAGGCCGCTCGGGCCCGGACTGGGCTCCGGTAGGTCAGAGCATGCAGCTGACGCAGCCGTCAACCTCGGTGCCCTCGAGCGCGAGCTGGCGAAGACGAATGTAGTAGATCGTCTTGATGCCCTTCTTCCACGCGTAGATCTGCGCGCGGTTGATGTCGCGGGTGGTTGCCGTGTCCTTGAAGAACAGCGTCAGCGACAGGCCCTGGTCGACGTGCTGCGTCGCCTCGGCGTACGTGTCGATGATCTTCTCGTAGCCGATCTCGTAGGCGTCCTCGAAGTACTCGAGGTTGTCGTTCGAGAGGTACGGAGCCGGGTAGTAGACGCGGCCGAGCTTGCCTTCCTTGCGGATCTCGATCTTCGAGGCGATCGGGTGGATCGACGACGTCGAGTGGTTGATGTAGCTGATCGAACCGGTCGGCGGGACTGCCTGCAGGTTGCGGTTGTACATGCCGTGCTTCTGCACGAGCTCGCGCAGCTCGGCCCAGTCGGCCTGGGTCGGGATGTGCATGTCCGCGAAGAGCTCGCGGACGCGCTCCGTCTTGGGTGCCCACTCTGCGTCGACGTACTTGTCGAAGAACTCGCCCGTCGCGTAGGTCGAGCGCTCGAAGCCCGCGAAGGAGCGGCCACGCTCGGTCGCGATGAGGTTGGAGGCGCGGATCGCGTGGAACACGACCGTATAGAAGTAGATGTTCGTGAAGTCGAGGGCCTCTTCCGAACCGTAGAAGATGCGCTCGCGCCCGAGGAAGCCGTGCAGGTTCATCTGGCCGAGGCCGATGGCGTGCGACTCGTCGTTGCCCTTCGCGATGGACGGCACCGAGGCGATGTGGCTCATGTCGCTCACGGCGGTGAGGCCGCGAATGGCGGTCTCGACGGCCGTCGCGAGGTCGCGCGAGTCCATGGCGGCCGCGATGTTCATCGAGCCGAGGTTGCAGGAGATGTCGTTGCCGATGGTCTCGTAACCGAGGTCGTCGGTGTAGGTCGTCGGCGAGTTGACCTGGAGGATCTCCGAGCACAGGTTCGACATGTTGATGCGGCCCTCGATGGGGTTCGCACGGTTCACCGTGTCCTCGTACATGATGTACGGGTAGCCGGACTCGAACTGGATCTCGGCCAGCGTCTGGAAGAGCTGGCGCGCGCTGATCTTCGTCTTCTGGATGCGCGCATCGTCGACCATCTCGTAGTACTTCTCCGTGACAGAGATGTCGCCGAACGGCTTGCCGTAGACGCGCTCGACGTCGTACGGGGAGAAGAGGTACATGTCCTCGCCGCGCTTGGCGAGCTCGAACGTGATGTCGGGGACGACGACACCGAGCGACAGCGTCTTGATGCGGATCTTCTCGTCGGCGTTCTCACGCTTGGTGTCGAGGAAACGCATGATGTCGGGGTGGTGCACGTTGAGGTACACGGCACCGGCGCCCTGGCGCGCACCGAGCTGGTTCGCGTAGGAGAAGGAGTCCTCGAGCAGCTTCATGATCGGGATGATTCCAGAGGACTGGTTCTGGATCTGCTTGATCGGAGCGCCGGACTCGCGGATGTTCGAGAGGTTGAAGGCGACGCCGCCGCCGCGCTTGGAGAGCTGCAGCGCGGAGTTGATGGAGCGGCCGATCGACTCCATGTTGTCCTCGATGCGGAGGAGGAAGCAGGAGACGAGCTCGCCGCGCTGCTTCTTGCCTGTGTTGAGGAACGTCGGGGTCGCGGGCTGGAAGCGCCCGGCGATCATCTCGTCGGCCAGCGAGGTGGCGAGGGTCTCGTCACCCTGCGCGAGGCCGAGCGCGACCATGAGGACGCGGTCTTCGAAGCGCTCGAGGTAGCGCTTGCCGTCGAACGTCTTGAGCGCGTACGACGTGTAGAACTTGAACGCGCCGAGGAACGTCGGGAAGCGGAACTTCTTCGCGTAGAGGCGGTTGCGTAGCCCCTCAATGAACGCGTGCGAGTACATGGCGAGCGTCTCGGGCTCGTAGTACTCGTTCTCGACGAGGTACTCGAGGCGCTCTTCGAGGTCGTGGAAGAAGACCGTGTTCTGGTTGACGTGCTGGATGAAGTACTGGTGAGCAGCTTCGCGATCCTTGTCGAACTGGATCTGGCCGTTCTCGTCATACAGGTTGAGCATCGCGTTGAGCGAGTGGTAGTCGAGCGTGTTCGCCGCCGTCGGTGCGTTCATCGTGATGACACCTGCGTCGTCGAGAGCTGTTGATGCTGCCAAAACCTGTCCAATCCAGAGTTGACTGCGGCGACGTCGTCTGGCGTGCCGAAGAGTTCGAAGCGGTAGAGCGTGGGTACGCCGCACTTCGTTGAGATGATGTCGGCCGCGAGGCCGTAGCCCTTGCCGAAGTTCGTGTTGCCGCCGGCGATGACGCCGCGGATGAGCTCGCGGTTGCGCGGCTCGTTGAGGAATCTGATGACCTGCTTGGGGACGGCCCCGCGCCCATCGCCGCCACCGTAGGTGGGAACGATGAGCACGTAGGGCTCGCCCGCGACAAGCTGGGGTTCGCTCGGGAAGAGCGGGATGCGGCTGGCGGGCCGATCGAGCTTCTCGACGAAGCGGCGCGTGTTCTCCGAGACGCTCGAGAAGTAGATGAGGCCTGTCATGGGAGCAGTCCCTTCTTCAGTCGAGACGAGAGAACGGCGCTGTGCGACGGCTAGGCCGTAGCGAGAGCAGCCAGCTGGCTGATCTTGTCTGGACGGAAGCCCGACCAGTGGTCGTCGCCTGCGATGACGACGGGAGCCTGCATGTAGCCGAGCTCCTTGACGGTCTGGAGCGCCTTCTCGTCGGCGGAGACGTCGAAGATCTCGTACTCGATACCCTGCTTGTCGAGGGCACGGTAGGTAGCGGTGCACTGCACGCATGACGGCTTGCTGTAGACGGCGATTGCCATGGTTTTCTCCTGGTTCCTAAGTGCTTGGGGAGTGCTATTCGTGCAGTGTGTTGAAAGCGTCTCGCCCGGTCTTCCGCGCCACTGCTTGAGCAGATTCCCGCGGTGCCAGGTGGATGAACCCCCGTTGTGTCGCAGTTTCCCGCGGCCACTACATCTTGTGCTCGTTGAGGCTACCACCACTAGATGCGGTGTTACAACCGTGTAGTTCTCCACAAGTCCTCCACAGAAAATGCCCGAGTTTCCGGCGTTTCTCCACCGATTTTCGGCGGTTGTGCACAGCCTGTCCCCAACCACCGAGATTCTGCGTCCAGGGCGTACGATTGTCGGCGCTGTGACGAACTACGCGACTGTACTCAGAACCCCCGGCCTGGCACGACTCCTGCTCTCGCAGCTCGTCGCCAGGTTCCCCGCCGGCATGCTCTCGCTGGCCATCCTCATGCACGTCGAGGACACCTACAGCAACTTCACCTCGGCCGGCGTTGTGCTCGCGGCGCTGAGCATCGGCCAGGCAGTCTCCGGCCCCGTCGCGGGCCGCCTCATGACGGTCTGGGGCATGCGCCCGGTCCTGCTCGTCACGATGGTCGCCTGCGCCCTGTCGCTCACAGCGCTCGCGCTCTGGCCGCCCGTGCTCTGGCAGGCATCCATTCTCGCGGTGGTCGCCGGTCTCACCATCCCTCCCGTCTCCCCCGCCGTCCGGACGATCTACCCGAAGGTCGTGAACGCCGCGCAGCTCTCCAGGCTGTTCTCTCTCGATGCTTCCCTCCAGGAAGTCATCTGGGTGATCGGCCCCGTAGCGACGACGGCCGTCGCGTTTGCCATCTCCCCCGCCGCGGGCATCCTCGTGGCAGCCGGGATCCTGCTGCTGGGCGGTCTCTGGTTCGTCGCCGCCCCGGAGGTGGGCAAGGTGCGCATCCCGAAGTCGCGGAGGAGGGCGGGCGCGGTCCTGCGCAACCCGGTGGTTGTGCTCATGTCGGCCATCGGCGCGCTGCTCGTCGGCGCGTGCTCCGCGATCGAGGCTGCCGTCGTCGCCGAGTTCGGCCACGAGCGTCCCGAAACGGGGATCCTGCTTGCCGTGTTCGCCGTCGGCTCGCTTGTTGGCGGCCTCGCCTTCGGGCACCTCCCGCTCGCCCCGATCTCGCTGGCGCGCCGAATGGGGATCGTCTTCCTGGGCATAGGCCTTGCGCTCCTCTCCACGAACCCGATCTGGCTCGGCGCGGCGTTCTTCGTGAGCGGTCTCGGCATCGCGCCGGTGTTCTCCGGCAGCTTCTCGGCCGTGTCCTCGAGCGTTCGCTTCAGTGAGAGCGCAGAGTCGTACGGGTGGATGGCGACGGGCCAGTTGATCGGCGCCGCTGCGGGCTCCGCGCTCGCCGGCATCGCGAACGACGTCGCCGGTTCCCTCGGCGGGTTCCTAATCAGCGCCGCGTTCGCGCTCCTCGGCGCGGCTGTCGCGCTCATCTGGCGCCGCAGCATCCCTGACCTCCGCGGCACCGACATCGCCCCGCGCCCGGACACTGAGCCAATGAACATCCTGAACGCGCCATCTTGACCTCGCCGTCCTGATCTCACGACTGGCCGTGCGCCCGCCGCCGCAAGAAAGGCCCCATGCCCTCGCCACTCTCCCCCAGCCTGACCATGAACGACGGCATCACGATCCCGCAGCTCGGGCTTGGCGTCTACAAGGTGCCAGACCCCGAGGCAACGAGGGTTGTGGTCGACGCGATCGACCTCGGCTACCGCCACATCGACACCGCGGCCTTCTACGACAACGAGGTGGGTGTGGGTCGTGGCATCCGCGAGAGCGGCGCTCCACGCGATGACCTCTTCGTCGCGACCAAGGTCTGGCACGACCGCCACGGCTTCGACGAGACGATCGCGTCGTTCGACGAGAGCCTCGACAAGCTCGGGCTCGACTACGTCGACCTCTACCTCATCCACTGGCCGGCACCGACACAGGACCGATACGTCGACACGTGGCGTGCGCTCGAACGGCTCCGGGATGAGGGCCGCGCCCGCTCGATCGGCGTCTCGAACTTCAAGGGACACCACCTCGACCGTCTCGCAGCGGAGACCGGGACAGTCCCGGCCGTCAATCAAATCGAGCTGCACCCGAGACTGCCGCAATCCGAGACCCGCGCATACAACCACGCGCACGGCATCCTGACGGAAGCCTGGTCCCCGCTTGCGCGGGGGACGCTGCTCGAGGAGCCGACACTCGTCACCGTCGCCGCCAAGCATCACAAGACCGTGGCCCAGGTTGTGCTGCGCTGGCAGCTCGACCTCGGCAACCTCGTCATCCCCAAGTCGGTTCACCGTGCTCGGCTCGCCTCGAACCTCGAAGTGTTCGACTTCGCGCTCGACGCCGATGACCTGGCCGTCTTCGCCGCCCTCGAATCCGGCGAACGGACAGGCAAAGACCCGGACCTCTTCTTCTGATCGCTCGGCGACGGCGACGAGTGGATGCACGTGATCGCCGCCGCTCTCTCGGGGAACTCGGAGCACACCGCGCCGCGTCAGGTGCTTGCATGACTCCTATGCGCACCTCACACCGGCGGCTCGGCGCCACCACCGCAATAGCACTGAGCGCTCTTCTGCTCTCCGGATGCGCCGCCGGGGGCATGTCCTCCACGGAGTCGGCGGGTGCGCCCCAGGGGGTCGCGCAGGACTACGGCGCGCAGGAGCCCATGGCCGACGCTGCCCAGGAGACCCGAGACGTCGTCACAACGGGCTACGTCGGGATCCAGACGGGAGACGTACCCGGAGTCCGCGAGAAGGTCGAGACTCTCGTCGAGGCCCGTGACGGGCGCATCGATGCCAGGTCGGAGACCGGGGGCGACTACATCTCCGCGCAGCTCACGGCTCGCGTCCCGGCGGGAGACTACGACGCCTTCATCACCGAGCTGCGCGAGGTTGGCGACGTCGTCTCGGTCGAGACCTCCGCCGTCGACGTAACGCTGCAGAAGACTGACATGTCCTCGCGCGTGGCGACCCTCGAGGCCTCGGTCACCTCGCTGCGCGGGATGCTCTCCGCAGCGACCGAGGTCGACGACCTCCTCGCGATCGAGACGACGCTCACCGAGCGCACGAGCGAGCTGCAGAGCCTCCGCGCCCAGCTCGAGGTCCTGGAGGAGAGCATCGCGTACTCGACCGTCTCGATCTCAATCTCTAGCGACGCGCCGTCCCCCGGCGACGAGCCCGCCGGGTTCTTGGCGGGACTGCAAGACGGGATGGCGGCCCTGTTCCGCGGGTTCGCCGCCTTCTGGACCGCGTTCGGCTTCGCACTCCCCGGGCTTGTGCTCCTCGCAGCGCTCGGCGCCGTGGCCTGGCTCATCGTCCGCCTGAGCCGCAGGAGCGCCGCGAACCGTGCGGCGCGGCGACCAAATGCTGACGCCGTCCCGCCAGGGCCAACTGCCACGCAGCCTCCGGCCGGACCGCCGGCGGCAGCCGACACCACTCCGCCCGGACCGGCCTCCTAGCGGCGATTCGGCCAGCGCACCGCCGCGATCGCTAGTCTTGTGCAGGTCGTTCGCGCGCAAGCAGGCGCGGGCGGCCCGCCACATCCACGTTGACCGAGGAGCACAGCATGGCTGCCGACGACACGAACAATAAGTTCGACCCTGATTTCGACCCGCGCGACGACGACACGACGCGCATCGAGGCCGCCGAGATCCCTGAGCAGGACCTTGCGCAGGCTGACGCGACCGAGGGCCTCGCTGATGACCCCATCGAGCCGCCGCAGGCCGCCGACGAAGCCGCAGACTCGCTCGCGGCCGACGACACCCTGATCGCGGGCGAGAGCGGAGCCGCTGCCGCGCTCAAGGCGCACGAAGCGAAGCTCACCCGCATCTTCCAGGCGACGGTGTTCGGTCCAGGCGACGAGCGCATCGGGCGCGTCGGCCAGGTGTACCTCGACGACCAGACTCGCGACCCGAACTGGATCACCGTGAAGACGGGCTTCTTCGGCACCAAGGAGTTCTTCATCCCGCTCGACCTCGCGGAGCTCGACGAGAAGCGCATCCTCGTGCCGTACCCGAAGTCGCTCGTGACCAGCGCGCCGAGCACCGAGGTCGACCAGAACCTCAGCCCCGCCGAGGAAGACGCCCTCTACGTGCACTACGAGGTTCCTGGCCGCATGCCAGAGAATGGCACAGAGTCGAGCCTCGTCGAGGACGGCAACGAGCTTCGCTCCGGCAGTGCGCCCGTCGTCTTGGAGAAGAGCGGCGACGACTTCGTCGAGACCGACGAGGCGACCCTGACCGAGGATGCGCTGCTCGCGGAGTCGGTCTCCGACTCTGCCTTCGACACAGAGGCGAGCATCGACGCGCACGAGACTGCCGCACCGCTGCTCTCGGCCGACGACGACGACACTCGCCTCATCGCGACAGCCGAAGCGGCCGCGAGCGACGACGAGTTCGAAGCGCCGACGGTTACCGAGTGGGAAGAGATCAGCTTCCAGCGCCCGACCGACGAGCCGACCGACCCGACCAGCACCGACCGGAACTAGGAGCCCCCGTGCCTATCTTTGCCACGATCTACCACTACGAAGACGACTCAGACGCAACACGTGACGAGCACCGCCCCGCCCACCGGGCGTGGCTTGGCGAGCAGAAAGATGCGGGCATCCTGAAGGCCTCTGGCCCCTGGGCCGCCCCTCACGCGGGCGCGCTGCTCCTCTGGGAGAGCGACGACGAGGCATCGCTGCGTGAGCTGATTCCGGCGGACCCGTTTGCGGTGGTCGGTGTCATCCGCCAGACCGACGTCTACGAGTGGACACCGGTCTTCGGGCCGTTCGTGCCCTAGTACCCGCACGTCAGATCGACCGAACCGGTCGCCGCATTTCGCGGCGACCGGTTTCGTCTACGCGCTCTTGTCGCTCTGCGCCCGGCTCTGGACTCGCGGCTTCTCGAAGAACAGGACAACCACCGAACCCACGAGGAAGGCAGCGATCGGGAGCAGGAGCGACTGTCCCATTGCGGTCGAGAAGCCCTCAGCGACGGCCGCTGGCAGCTCGCCGTTGCTCTGCTCGGCGGCCTCGGCCGGCATCCCAGGCAGTTCGGCGGCGAGCCGTGAGCTGATGAGAGCCGCGATCGCGGCCGACCCGAGGACCGAGCCGACCTGGCGCGTCATGTTGTAGACGCCGGACCCGGCCCCGGCAAGCGCGGGAGGCAGGTTCCTCGTCGCGCTCGTCGCGAGCGGCGCCCAGAGCCCGGAGAGCCCAAGGCCCAGGAACGCGGGTGGGATCAGCAGCTGCCAGAAGGGCCGGTCCGCCGTCATGAGCAGCGACATCCACGCGAGCGAAGCGGCGACGATCAGGAATCCCGCGAAGGCAATCCAGCGCGGCTCGGTCCGGTCGGTCAAGCGTCCCACGAACGGCGCCATGACGCCCGACACGACCGCCATGGGCACAAGCATGAGCGCCGCCTGCGTCGGTTCGAGGGCTCGCGCGGTCTGGAAGTAGAACGCGATGGGCAGCGGCATCGACACGATGGCAAGGCCGAGCACCGAGATGCCGAGGTTGGCGACCGTGAAGTTCCGGTCGCGGAACAGCCCGAGCGGCAGGAGCGGCTCCTTGCGGTTGAAGCGCTGCCAGACGACAAAAGCGACGAGCACAAGAGCGCCGGACACGATGAGCCCCCACACCGAGATGGGGCCGACGATCTGCCCCCAGTCGAAGGTCTCGCCCTCCTGGATGCCGAACACGAGCAGGAAGAGCCCAAGCGCGCTGAGCACGACCCCGAGCCAGTCGAACGAGTGCGCCTTCGTCTCGAGGTCCGGGACGAGGCGCCAGGCCAGGACGAAGGCAACAATGCCGACCGGCACGTTGACGAAGAAGATCCACTCCCAACCGAGGCCGTCCACGAGGAAGCCACCCAGGATGGGGCCGACCAGCGTGGCGACACCGGCGACCGCGCCCCAGAGGCCCATCGCCGCTCCGCGCTTGTCCGGAGCGAAGATGCGCGTGATGACGGACATCGTCTGCGGCGTCATGAGCGCCGCGCCGAGGCCCTGGACCGCCCGAGCCGCGATGAGCATCCCGATATCTCCGGAGAACCCACACCACAGCGAGGCGAGGGTGAAGACGACGAGGCCGATGAGGTAGATGCGCTTGGGACCGAAGCGGTCGCCGAGTCGACCCGTGATGAGCAGCGGCACGGCGTAGCTGAGCAGGTAGGCGCTTGTCACCCAGATGACCGCCGTGATGTCCGTCTGCAGGTCACGCAGGATCGAAGGATTCGCGATGGACACGATGGTCGAATCGACCAGGATCATGAAGAAGCCGAGAACGAGCGCCCAGAGGGCGGGCCAGGGGCGGGAGACTGTTTCCACGAGGGTGGATGCTACGCCGCTTGCGGATGCGCCGCTCAGGCGAGTCGGAATAGCGTGCCTCCTGGGAGCGTTGCGCTCCCCGTACGCCGTGAGAAATCGGCACGCCCCGAGACAGGAGACGCATGGCAACCATCGACATCACCACTGAGACGTTCAAGGACACGGTCGCCACCGACGGAATCGTGCTTGTCGACTTCTGGGCAGAATGGTGCGGGCCCTGCCGCCAGTTCGGCCCTATCTACTCCGCAGCGTCCGAACGCCACGAGAACATCACCTTCGCGAAGGTCGATACGGAGAGCAACCAGGAGCTGTCCGCTGGACTGCAGATCACGTCGATTCCGACCCTGATGGCGTTCCGCGACGGCGTGCTCCTCTACCGCGAGCCGGGCGCGATGCCCCTTGCCGGCGTCGAGAAGCTGATCGAGGCGCTCGAAAACGTCGACATGGATCAGGTTCGCGCCGACATCGCCGAGAAGTCGGGCGCTGTCCCGGCGAGCGACTCGCAGTAGTCCCAGAGGCGCTCCCCGAGCTCGGCGTTGTAGCTACGCCAGTGCGAGCTGCCGAGCACGGGGCGCCCTTTTGTTGTGTAGGCCGGGCGGATCGTCTCCCCGCCTCGCAGTTCCGGGTCGGTCACGGCTCGGAGCTGGCATCGGGCTCCGGCGTCCTTGCCCTGCGCGGCGAAGACGAGGAGGCTGTCGAGCGCCCGCTTGCCGAGCGACGGCTCGTGCACTCCCGGAACGGTCGGCGTGAGCCCGCCGGTCGAGTATCCCGGGTGGGCGACGAGGCTCCGCACGTGCGCCCCTGCCGCTCGCGCACGCCTATCGCCCTCGATCGCGAGGACCTGCGTCGCCAGCTTCGACTGCGCGTAGGCACTCCACGAGGTGTAGCCGCCGCGCAACTGCACGTCCTGCAGGTGCGCTCGTGTGAGTCCGGGCGCGATGCTCCCGAGCCAGACGACCGCCGCGCCTTCCCGGAGGTCGCGGCCAACGGTGAGGTGGCTCAACAGGGCAAAGTGTCCGAGCACGTTCGTCGCGAAGAGCCGCTCGACGCCGTCGCTCGTCTCCTCGCGCTCGGCGGGTGGATGCACAACTCCGGCGTTGAGGACGACGCCGTCGAACCCCTGCCGCCCGCCCTGCTCCCCGCCAAGGAGCGTCGCCGCCGCCTCGCGAACCTCATTCAGTTCTGCGATATCGAACGGCAGCACAGTCACGAGGTCCGGCCGTCCCGTCGCTGAAGCCGCAGCGTCCAACCTCGCCGCGCTTCGACCCGTGACGACAACCTGCGCACCCCGAGACACCAGGCTACTGGCGGTGAAGAAGCCCAGCCCGGTCGAAGCGCCCGTTACGAGGTAGCGCCTGCCCGAGAGATCGTGCGGCCCGTACTCAGCTGCCGCGTTCACTCGTTGCCGCCTGTGCCAGCCTCGACGAGGCAGAATCCCGCTCCGAAGGGATCGACGAGGTTCGCCATCCTGCCGAATGGGGTATCGGTGGGCTCACCGCGTACCTCAGCCCCGAGGCTGGCGGCCCTCGCCGTCGCCTCGTCGACGGATGGCGTGACGAAGTACACAAGCCATTCCGCGGGCGGTCGCGCATCCGCTCCCCCGGCTGCCTGCCCGCCACCGCTCGTCTCCTCGAAGGCGCCGAAGCGGGCATCCGCCCCGCCACGCCTCGGGGCGAACTGGTTGTAGCGGAACTCCGGGGTGCCGGACATGGGGTGCGGAACGAGACACGTGACCGTCGCGTAGAACTCCGTGGCTTCGTCGAGCACCGTGGTGTGCAGCTCGAACCAGGCCGCGGTGCCCGGCTCACCCCAAGCGTCGAAACCGAGTCGGCCTGCAGGCTGCCAGAGGCCGAACGTCGCGCCCTGGCGATCGGCAAGAAGCGCCATACTGCCCTGCTCCATGACGGCATCGGGCCCGACAAGGGAAGCCGCCCCGGCCTCGAGCGCACGAGTGTGCGCTGCGGTGAGGTCTGGCGCGTTGAAGTACACGATCCACGAGGTGCGCTGGCCCGGCTCTGCGGCGCCGAGCCCGCCGACGGTCGCCTGACCGCCGTCTTCCAGCGGGCCAGCCGCGATCAGATGGTAGTGGCCGCTCTCCGGACCCATGTCCTGCAGGCTCCAGCCGAGGACCGAGGCGTAGAAGGACGCGGACCCTCTCGGGTCCGACGTAGCCAGTTCCACCCAGCAGGGGTCACCCGCATCGAAGCGCTCGTACCTTGGCATCGTCTGCTCCTCATCGTTTTCAGCGAGAGATTCGTGCCTCAGAGTCTAGGAGCGTCAGATCTCCACAGCCGGCGATGCGGTGAGGTCGTAGCCGAACGCGTACAGGTGCACCACTATTCCTGGGGCGACTTCCTTCGGCCCCTCACGGTCAGTGAGGTGCACAAACCCGAGGCGCTCGTACAGCCGGTGAGCGCCGAGCATCTCGGGTCCGCTGTTCATGACGACGCGCGAAGCTCCTCGGTCTCGGCCGAGCGCGATGACGTGTCCTGCCAGAGCCTGGCCGATTCCGCGTCCGCGCGCCTCGGGGGCAACCGCGAGCATCCTGAAGTCGAGCTCGCCCGGCTTCGCGAGCTGCGAGATCCGCTCGCCTGGCCGAGGGGTCCACACGGAGCCCAGGATGGTGCCCGTCGCGATGTCCTCTGCTATCCAGACTTCATCCCGGCGTGCGCGGCTGGCCGCGTCGCGCAGGTCTTCTGCGTAGCTCGGGGTCACCTCGTAGTCGTTGCTGTACGCGCGCTCGGTGAGCAGTCCGATTGCAGCGATCTCGTGGTGCCTCACGAGGCGGATGCGCACGCCTTCGGTCTGAGTCAGGTCGTAGCGGTACGCAAGCTCCCCGCCGACGACCGCGTCTTCGGTGTCCCGGCCCTTGACTCTCGCGAACCCCACACGTTCTGCCAGCCGCCTGGCCTGCGTGTTCGAGGCACCGACATCGAGCACAACCGCACGCGCGCCACCCCGGCGTGCGGCTTCGAGCCCCGCATGCACCAGCGCGTCTGCGACACCCTCGCCTCGCGCTTCTGGCGCCACAGCCGTGAAGCGCAGCTCGGCCTCGTCCCCGCGCGCGAGTCGAGCGGGGTCCGTTCCGGCACGCAGCAGCGTCGTCGTCCCGATGATGTTCGAGGGTTGCCCGCCGTCGTCCTGGGTGACCGCCACGAGGATCACACCCGCCTCGCTTCGCGCGGCGACGTCACGCTCTGCTGATCGACGCGAATCGCGCCAGGGCTTGCTGCCGTGCGCTCCAGCGTCGAACGAGTGAACCGTGAGCTCGCCCACCGTCGCGAATTCATCGACTTGGGCCTCACGAACAGTGAATCTGCTCGGGCTCGTGTTCGTGCGGGGCTCGACGCTTGCTGCGACGCTCATAGACCATCCAATACCTGTTCGGGCCTGGCGAGCCCGTGTGTGCAACTGTCCAGCATACGACGCCGAGGCAGGCGTGCGGGCCTGGACTGCGTGCCTGCGCTCAGCTTTTGTCGTCGGCCGGCGTGATGACGCGGTGCGACCCCGTTGCGGGATGCGCGGCCCTCGCTCGAACGGACGCGAGCTGAGCTTGGACGATATCGGCGACGAGGGCGAGAGCTTGCGCCTCGAAGTCGCCGTGGTCGACGGCGACTACCTCTTGCGCCTCGACGTGCCTGAGCCACGCGGTGATCGCATTCACCGACTCGGTCGTGTAGCCGTTCGACTCACCGGCGGAGCCGCCGAAGAGAAGCGCGACAGGCACCCTGAGCCCTGAGAGGTCGTCTCGCGGCGAGGCACCGCCGCTTTCCGTCACAGCTGTGCCGTCTCTCGTGTCGCTGAGTCCGCCGTTGATGAGGACCAGCGCCCCCACACGGTCCGGATGGGCAGCCGCGAATGCCACGGCGAGCTCCGCTCCGACTTCGGTTCCGACAAGCACAGCCCGCTCGACCGAGAAGTGGTCAAGGAGCTTGACGACCGCTCGCGTGGTGGACGCTCGGCCATCTTGCTCGCTCCGTCGCCACCCCAGATCTGAGATCGAAGGGGCCAGCACGTGGGCCTCCGGGAGGAGTCCGGCGAGGGTCTCCGCGGTCGCCTCACGCGGTTCCCCGAGGAGGAGGAGGTTGTCGTGCTTGCGCCCCTGAGAGGAGACACGCACCAGGACCTCGACGCTTCCGCCCTCGAGATCGACCCGGAGGGCCCGCGGACCAGATGCGGATCCAGCGTCTGGCTGAGCGCCAACGGCTCGGAGCGCGCGCACGGGCGAGGTTGACTCTTCACCCTTCATGCGATCCACTCCTTCGCTGGCTCTCAATGCTACGCACTCACGCTCCAGCGTAGACACGGTGCCGTCCGCCGCGAGGCACGGCGACCGTTGCACGCGCCCGTCGAGCGCGCGAGCAATGGCTGGTCACGCAACCTCCACGTGACTAAGGTAAACCTAACCCCCGAAGGAGTCCATCATGTCTAACATCACCACCACCCACGCCTCGAGCGGCCTGGTCAGGTCCCGGCTTGTCGCGAGAGAGCGCGTGAGTGAGCACGTGGTGCGCGTGACGCTCGAGGGAGAAGATTTCTCTCGCTTTCGTGGACTGGGGTTCGACCAGTGGTTCAGACTCCTTCTCCCCCAGCAGGACGACTCCGTCTTCGACCGCATGCCGGATCGGATCGACTTCAAGGGGTACCTCAAGTACCTCCTGATCTCGCAGTCGAAACGACCCGCGATGCGCAACTACACCGTGCGCGAGTTCCGAGCCCAGACCCGACAGCTCGACATCGACGTGATCGTGCACGGCGACGCCGGGATAGCCGGACCGTGGGCGCGAGACGCAGCGCACGGCGCCCCCGTGGCCCTCATCGACCAGGGTTGCGGCTTCGCGCCACCCTCGACCACCGACTGGCAGCTTCTCGTCGCCGACGAGACGGGCATGCCAGCGGTCGTCGGGATCTTGCGAGACCTCCCTAGGGATGCACGCGGACACGCGATCATCGAAGTCCCGACTTCGGGAGATGCCCAGCCCGTCGAGCCCCCTGCCGGCTTCTCGGTCGACTGGGTGACTCGACCCGGCGACACCAGGCCCGGGGAACTGGCGCTGGAGCGCGTTCGGGCGATCGAGCTGGGGGGCGCGAACCCTTACGCGTTCGCCGTCGGCGAGGCCCAGCTCGCGACTGGAGTCCGCCGCCATCTCGTGCGGGACCTCTCGGTACCGAAGGCCCAGGTGACGTTCTGCGGCTACTGGAAACTCGGACGAAGCGAAAGCGCACGCGACTGACCAATTGGTGGGTTTTGAATCCGTGACCCCGCGTGACTCTTTCGCCCGAATTCACCTGCAATTGCGGGCCCGGAGCGTGATAGAGTTGACCTCACGCGCTGAGCGTCGGGAAGCCGTCCAGTAGCACCGCAGTTAACACGGGTCGAGCGCGCGCCCCATCCGAATCGGAACTGCCCCCAGACAGCCCCGAACCCAAGAACTTATCCACCCCTGAGCTTTGCTTTTCCACGCCGCCGTGGAAAGCAATCCGAATCGCCTCTGATTCGGGAGCGCATTCCTGCGCGAAATAGACCGTGCCTAATAAGCACAGATCCGCTTGCGGATCACTCGCCCGAAGTACGGGCTGCATAACAATGAAGGAAGAAAACATGGCAACTGGCATCGTGAAGTGGTTCAACGCAGACAAGGGCTACGGCTTCATCGCTCCGGACGACGGAACGCCCGACGTCTTCGCGCACCACTCCGCAATCGACGTCCAGGGTTTCCGCACGCTTGAAGAGAACCAGCGCGTGGAGTTCGATGTGACCCAGGGACCCAAGGGTCTCCAGGCCGAGAGCATCCGCCCGCTCTAAATCAGGCTCTCAGCGGTCCTCGTCCTCTGACGAACTGACCACGCACAGCGAGTGCGACCTTCGGGTCGCACTCGTTTTGTTTTCAGCTGATGCAGCATCACTCCACTGATTGCAGAACTCAAAACGCGTTCTCGGAACTCCCGGGCTACCGAGGCGGACTAACCTGCCAGCGTCCCCCACTTGAGGCGCGACAACACGCGAATCGCGTCATTACCCTGATCGGGCCGCGCTCCACGTCTGGTGCTCGGCGAGGACCACAGTGGGAAGATTGAGCAGAACACCTGCACGCACGAGCCGAGAAGGAAGGCGTCGAGCGGCGCTCCCACTCGCAACAGCACTGGCAGCAACCGCACTCACGGTCGGCGGTGGCATCGCGACGGCAGGCGCCGCAGAAGCGGACTTCACCTACCCGGCTGCCATCGACCCTGCGACGATCACCATCAAGACCAACTCCGGTTCCTCCACGGATGAGCCGAAGAAGTGGGATTGGCTGCGCATCGACGCAGAATGGTCAGTCCCAAACGGAGCAACAGCTGGCGAGACTTTCGGCATCACGCTGCCACCCGAGTTCGGCATCGCCGGCGCCGGGTCGTTCTCGATCGCGGCCCCGGACAGCCCGGACTCAACCGTCGCGAACTGCGCTGTGAGCGATGACGTTGCGCCGGTCGTCACCTGCACTCTCACCGACTACGTGAACGGCCTCGACGACATCGCCGGCCACCTCTGGTTCTGGGCAGAGGCGAGCGAGGTCACCGAAAAGGACGGCGTTGATTTTGTCGTCGACGGCGTCGTCACAGTTGTGCCCCTCCCTGGCGGAGGCATCGGAGTCCCACCGGGCGAGGCGCCCGTGACCTCACTCGTCAAGAACTCGCTCCCGATCACAGCAGGCGGCACCATGACGTGGCGCATCTACGTGCCAGGCTCACAGTTCGCAGGGCAGGAGACACTCACGATCACGGATGCCCTCAAAACTGAGGCCGGATTCGCACCACACGAAATCGTCCCTGGATCGTTCTCCTTCTCTTCGGCCACGGGTGACGACGCCCTGGCCGAGGTCGACCCGGCCGAGTACTCCGTTGCGCTCAGCGACGACCGCCTGAGCTACACGTTCACGTTTGCCGGACCGATCCCGGAAGACGCCCGTTACCGCCTCACCTATAAGACCAAGGCAAGCGGCCCTCTTGTCCTCGGACAGAAGTTCGGCAACAGCGCCAATGTGAACGGCGCGTCGATCGAACATGTCACGACCGTCAAGCAGCAGGGTGGCGGTGACGGCAGCGGCACGACAACGCCGACCGCGACGCCAACACCGACGGCCACGCCCACGCCGACGCCTCTCGCGACCACGGGGGCGGAGAGCGTCCTGCCACTCGGTGCGGCCGCAGCCGCCTTGCTCCTGGCCGGTGGAGCAATGCTGCTTGCACGCAAGAAGCGCGCTCAGAGCTAGTTCCCTGAGCTCTCGAATGCCACCTCGCTCATCGCGAGGTGGCATTCGTCGTTCACGGGCCGCGGAGTGTGCGCTCGACAAATCAGGTGTGTTCGGAGAAGAACCACCGGTGAGACGGGTATCCTTCTGGGGCGAGGCGCGAACCCCCCGAACGCCGAAGACCTCGTTCACTACCAGTACCAGATTTTGAACGGAGCAACATCCCCTCCATGACCACTCCCCCCACGTGGCCTCATACCCCAGTCGTCCGCCCCAAGGACCGGAAGCAGCGCATCGAGTCCGCCGCTACTCAGGCCTTCGCCCTGCGCGGCTACCACCAGGTGAGCATGAGCGACGTGGCGGCCTCGGTTGGCATCTCCGCGCCGGCCCTCTACCGTCACTTCGCGAACAAGTACGACCTCTTCAAGCACACAGCCTTCGGCATTGTCGATGCCGTCGAAAGTGCAACAGATGAAGTGGCAGAGACGTCAGCCGCCGAGCGCGCTACGGCCGCCGAGCAGTCCACCGCACTGATTCAGGCGACGCTCGACAGCCTCATCAAGTGCCGCGGAACGGGCGAGATCATCCGCTGGGAGTCTCGTTACCTCGAGCCCGCGGATCGCGCCTCCGTCGACCAGCGGCTCGCCAAGGTCTACGGCCATTTCTCGACAGCGCTGAAGGAGCTCCACCCCGAGCTGAGCAGCGAAGACCGAGCCCTGCAGAGCCGAGCCGCCTTCGCCGTGCTCGCCAGCGTGTCTATGCACCGCACGAGCATCTCGGCAGCGACCGCCGACTACCTCCGCGCAGCGTCCCAACGAGCCCTCGACGCCACCCTTGCTGACATTGAGTCCTACGTTGCTCCTGCTGCCACGGGCATCCCATCCACTGCCAAGCGCGAGCAGATCGTCGCGCGTTCCATCGAGCTCTTCTTCGCCCGCGGCTACAACCTCGTCAGCATCGAAGAGATCGGTGGCGCGGTCGGCATCACCGCGTCTGGCGTCTACCGCCACTTTGAGAGCAAGAGCGGGATCCTCGCGGCGGCATGCTCACGAGCGGCTGAGTACCTCGGACAGGTGACGCGCGACGTCTTCGCGGCGGTCGACTCCAACGAGGCCGCGCTAGACGGACTGATCGACGCCTACGTCGAGGCGCAGCTTGCACACCACAAGCTCCTGCAGGTCTACATCGCCGAATCAACGAACCTCGGAGACGAAGAGCGCGAACGCCTGCTGGCTCTGCAGCGCGATCACATCGAGGAATGGGCTGGCCTGCTTCGCGCGGTCAAGCCGCAGTTCTCCGCTTCGGAAGCCCGCTGCGTTGCGCACGCTGGGTTCCACGTGGTCGATTCGCTCGGCCGAGTGCTCGCCTGGCAGGACACGCCGAGCAACCGGGCGCGAGTAGCCCACATGCTCCGCGCTGTCCTCGGCGTCTGAACTCAGTAACAGACGACGCTCGGTCCCAGACAACCGCTGTTGACAGCCCTTGGCCCGCACCTGTGAAGGTGCGGGCCAAGGTCGTTCACGCGCCAGTTGATCAGTGAGGTTCGGCTGCGCCCGCGGGGTCGCCGGGCTGAGGGCGATGTGCTGATCTGACCTGATCGGCGAGCACCTGCGCGCCGCTCGTCGTGAGGGCACGGCGCCAAGGCAGGACACCCTCGATCTCGATCTGAATGGACATGCTCAGGACCGTCCGGATGACAACGATGAGCCCCAAGATGAGGGCGTCCTCGAGCGAGGGCTTCGAGGTGATGGTGCGCACGAGGTCAGCTGCCACAGCACCTCGAGCCCCAGGAGGATGCCGGCGTTAAGCACCTCGACGACAACCGCGACGATCTCGAACACGCGGTCCATGGATTCCTGCGTTCCTGCTCCTCGGGGGTGGGGTTAGGTGGAGTCGTGTCTGCGGGTGCGCCCGGCGAGGACTCCCGCGCACAGGAACGCGACGACGCCTGCCACCGGGACCACGATGAGTCCGACGCGCAGCGACGTTGCATCGGCGAGCAGGCCGACGAGCGGCGGTGCCGCGAGGAAGCCGAGGCGCATGAGCCACGACACAAGCGTTATCGCAGTGCCAGGTTTGAAGCCGGGCAGTTCGTCCGCCGTGTGCAGCGCGGCGGGCACAAGCGTCGCAATGCCGAGTCCCGCAGCGGCGAAGCCGGCGATCGTTCCGCCAACGCTGGGGAAGAGCAGGGCAACACCCATTCCGAGCGCCGTGATGAGACCGCCGGCCTGCGCGACCCTGCGCTCGCCGAAGCGATCGACGAGCCGGTCACCGAGCATCCGACCGACGAACTGCGCGCCGACAAGTGCGATGAAGCCGAACGCGGCCAGCGCCTGCGGAGCTTCGAGCGAACCGGAGAGGTAGAGCGCCGCCCACGTGCTCCCCGAGTCCTCGACCACCGAGCCTGCGACCGTGAGGAGGACGAGGGCGAAGAGCACGAGGTACTTCGTTGAACCGCCCCGCGACGGGGCGCCCTCCTTGACGACCCTGATCCCCGCGGTGGTGACCTCGACGTCGTCGTGTTCTGGGCCGGGAATCATCCACCTGTAGGCGAGGAATGCCACGAGCGAGAACAGCGCCCCGCTGATGCCGAGGTGCAGCGGAAGGGGCACCTGCAGTGCCACGGCCCCCGCCCCCATGAGCCCACCGAGCACCGCCCCGATCGACCAGATGGCGTGGAAGCCATTGATGATCGATCGCCCGAACCGTCGCTGCACACGCAACCCGTGCGAGTTCTGCGCGACGTCGGTCAGCGCATCCGCCGCCCCACCGAGAGCGAACGCCGCCGCCAGCAGCAGCCCGTTCGGCGCGAAGCTCGCGGCGAACAGGGCCAGGCTCGTGATCGCAGTGCCCGCGACGGCAAGGCGAGACGACCAGAAACGACGGATGAGCGCCGCCGCCGCGAGACCGGCGAGGAGCGCCCCGCTCGGATACGCGGCGACGACAAGTCCGAACTCCACGTTGCTCAGTCCCAGCTCGGCTTTGAGCCCCGGGTACCGAGGGAGCAGGTTCGCGAAGAGCGCCCCGTTGGTGAGGAACATGGCCGCGACTGCGATGCGCGCGCGCCGGTCAGCCCGGGAGATCACTCCCTGACCGCGATGTCATGGTGCTTGCTGAGCATGAAGCAATCCAAGCACAGCCGAGCACCTCGGATCACCGCCGCGACTGCAGCGCGAGCAGGAAGACCAGGTACGCGCCGCCGATGACGATCGTCACGACCCCGACGGGAACGGTGCCGCCGAGCACATGCTGCGCGATGAGGTCAGCCGCGAGCAACAGGACGCCGCCGAGGACCGCCGAGGACAGGATCGGGACACCGGGCCCCCGTTCGAGGCGGAGCGCGAGCTGCGGTGCAGAGAGTGCGATGAACGCGATCGGTCCCGTCGCCGCCGTCACGACGGCGGTGAGCATGACGCCGACGATCAGCACGGCGAAGCGTGTCGGTTCGACGCGCACGCCGTGGCTCCTCGCGGTCTCATCCCCGAGCTCGAGCTGCCGGAGTGGGCCGGCGAGCATCGCAACTGCGGGGATGAGGAGGACCAGGATGATCGCGGCGGGCAGGAGCTGTGACCACTGGGCGAGCGCCAGCGATCCCGCTCCCCAGATGGACGCCGTCATAGCGACCTCCGTTTGCGCGCGGAGGAGCATCCACGTGTTGAGCGCGTGGAGGAAGGCGGTGACGCCGATACCCACGACGATCAGTCTGAAGCTGCTGACACCGCCCCGGCGGGCAAGCGCGTACACCAGAATCGCCGTCAGGATGCCGCCAGCAAGCGCGCCGAGCGCCGTCCCGATGAACGTGCCAGCGCCCGCGATGATGACGATGACGGCGCCCGTGTACGCGCCAGTGGAGAAGCCGATGACATCGGGCGAGCCGAGTGGGTTCCTCGTAAGCGACTGGAAGAGGGCTCCAGAGGCGGCGAGCGCGGCCCCGAACACGAGCGCCGCGACAACGCGCGGCGCGCGCCACTCGAGGACGACGGTCGTGGCGAAGCCACCGTCAGGGACGAAGATCGCCTCGAGCACCTCAATCGGGCTCAGCGGGTACTTGCCGAGTCCGAGCGCCACGACGGCCAGCACCAGGGCGATGCCGGCGAGGCTAAGCGTCACCACGACCGTGCGGCGACGCCGGTGCTCGCGGGCGACGCGCGCGGGCCCTAGCGGCCTGGCCTGCCCCGAACTACGGACCTCACGCTGTGTACTCTCCTGTGCGGTCACAGCCCGCTCACCTTCTTGCGACGCGCGAGCGCGACGAGGACTGGGGCGCCGATGAATGCCGTCACGATGCCAACGGGAAGCTCACCAGGGCGCAGGACGACCCTTCCGAGCACATCGGCGACGAGCACGAGCGAGGGCCCGAGGAGGACGCTGAGCCCCATGATCCAGCCCTGGTCCTGGCCGACTATCGCCCGCGCCAAGTGCGGGACCATGAGACCCACGAACGCGATGGGTCCGGCGATCGCCGTCGCTCCACCGGCGAGCAACGTGACCGCCACGATGGACAGGACCCTGGTGCGCGCCACAGACGATCCAAGCGAGTGAGCAAGGTCGTCGCCGAGGGCGAGCGCGTTCAGGGAACGGCCGAGGGCGAGCGCCAAGACAATCCCCGCGACCACAAACGGAGCAACCGGCAAGGTCGTCTCGAGCGTCCGCAACTGGAAGGAGCCAGACTCCCACACGAGCAGCGCGTTGAAGCGCTCAGGGTCGCTGAACCTGATGGCCGCGATGATCCCGCTCAGAACGGCACCGAAGGCCATGCCCGCGAGCGTAAGCCTGAGCGGATTTGGCCCTCCTTTCCCGCTGCCGAGGAAGTAGACGAGTACGGTCGTCGCGGCGGCTCCGAGAAACGCGAACCAGACGTAGCCGATTGGGTTTGTCACTCCGAGCACCGCGACGGCGAGCGCGACAGCAAACGACGCACCAGAGGTCACGCCGAGGATTCCCGGGTCGGCGAGGGGGTTCCTCGTGACCGTACTGGATGATCGCGCCCGCCACCGCGAGCCCGGCGCCCACGAGGATGCCGATGATGGTCCGCGTCACGCGGAGGTCGAGAATGGCCGTGCGTGTGGCCTGATCGACCTCTCCCCCGATGACAGCGGCCCAGACCTGGTCGAGGGGCACCTCTCGGGACCCGATAGCGATGCTGGCGGCGCAGCTGATCGCGACCAGGGCGGCCGAGATGAGGAGCATCGAGACGCGACGGCCGGCGGACACACGCCGTGCGGTGCCTGCACTGGACCGCGCCACACCACCAGGTGCCTTGACCTTCACTTCTGACGTCACGACAACCGAGTTTAGGCTAACCTACATCGACTGCCGCTCACTCAGACAGAAGGCCTTCATGAAACACCTCGCCAAGGGCCTCGCCCTCGCCTCCGCCGCCGCACTCCTGCTGACGGGATGCTCCGCAACCTCGGACGGCGCTGCCGACGACACGACCGCTCCCGCGGCGGACGGAGCGTTTCCCGCCGTCGTTGACACCAAGTTCGGCGAGATCACGATCGACGCGGCGCCCACGCGCATCGTCGCTCTCGGCTGGGGCGACGCCGAAACGGCCCTCGCCCTGGGCGTCCAGCCCGTCGGAGCCTCTGACTGGCTCGCGTTCGGCGGCGAGGGAGTCGGCCCGTGGGCCGAGGGCCTCTACGACACGGCTCCTGTCATCATCGAAACCATGGAGCCCGACTACGAGGCGATCGCTGCTCTCGAGCCCGACCTCATCCTCGACACAAAGAGCTCGGGCGACCAGGACCGCTACGACCGACTCTCGTCCATCACGACAACCGTGGGTGTACCAGAGGGCGGCGACAGCTACCTGACGACAACCGAACAGCAGATGGAGCTCATCTCGAGCGCGCTCGGCGTGCCCGAGAAGGGTGACGAACTCCTCGCCGAGGTCGACGCAGCATTCGCGGCAGTCGCGGATGCCAACCCCGAATGGGCTGGCAAGACGGCGACGGCGGCCACGAAGACCGCCGAGGGCTGGGGCGCCTACATCGACGGCAGCGAGCGCGTCGCGTTCCTCGAGAACCTCGGCTTCGCGCAGAGCCCGAAGATCGCCGAGCTCCCCGTCGCCGAGACCGGATTCTCAGCGACCGTCTCCAACGAGCAGCTCGACCTCCTCGACGCCGACCTGATCGTCGCCTTCCCGATCTTCATCGAGACGTCGGCGATCACCGACGACGCGCAGTGGAAGCAGATTCCCGCCGTCGCGGACGGCCGCGCCGTTGTCATCGACGGTGACATCGCCTCGGCCTACTCGCTCGGCACAACACTCGCCGTGAAGTACGCGATCGACGAGGTCGCCCCGCAGATCGAGACGGCGCTCGCAGGCAAGTAGCCGAGACGCCAGACGAGGACGGCGCCCGCACACCACAAGGTGGCGGGCGCCGTCTGCGTTTTAGGACGCGCCTCGAGCGAGGCGCGTCACCGGCGACGTGTCGTGAGCGACGCGAACCGCTGCCCCGTCCACGTGACGGCCGCCTCAAGCGGCCCACGGCGCTGCCACCAGTAGAAGACGGCACCGATGCCGAGGGCGCACGCCACGTGAATGAGCCAGATCGGCGCGCTCGAGACCAGCCAGAACAGCTCGGGCGCATCCGCGAGCGCGCCGCCGTGCACAACGACTGAGTACGTGACCCCGGCGACGATGACATGCACCGCGTAGATCGTGAGCGGCGTCGCGCCTGCGCCAATCGCCGGCCCGAGAAATCGGATCGCCGCGTCCCCGAGCCGGAGGCAGAACGCCAGGCAGACACCGATCGCGATGAGTGACGTGCCAGCAGTGATCGCGAGGTCGAACGTCGTCCCGGAATGCGGCGCGGGTGACGCCAGGAACCAGCTGCTCTCAGTCGGAGACGTGCCGAAAGCCGCTGAGTAGAACAACTCGGAGGCCCGGTCGCCGGCGCCCGTCGAGGCGCTGATCGAGCTCAGCCCGCCGAAGGGACCAGCGAGAAGCAGGCTGACGCCGACGCCGACAAGCGCGAGCACGGCGCCAACGCTGGCAAGCCCCAAGCTCAACTGCAGAATCGTGCCGCGCTCCCTGGAGATGAGGAGCATCCGCCCGACCACCATGCCGACGATCGCGTAGACGACCCAGGTCAGCACCGGGTAGGTGCCCGTCACGAACAGCCCTCGAATCAGCTCAAGCGGATGCGCGAGATCGAGCCAACTTGGTGTCCCGAGCTCGGAGCCCACGTTGAGCGGTGCGCGAAGGAGCATCGACAAGAACGGCCACAGGCCCGCCCAGGCTGTCGCGACCATGAGCAGCGACAGGTTCGAGAGCCGTAGGAGGGGAATCAGGAGCCAGAACACCAGGCCGTAGTAGACGAGGATCACGGCGATGGGGCCAGGCACGAGGCCGAGCGTCATGCCGATCAGCATGAGCGCCAGGCCGCGCCCGAACACGTTGAGGGCCGCCGCGCCATGCGCCTTGCGCTCACGCTGCTGCCTGGTCGTGAGCACAACGCCGATACCCGCGAGCACGGCGAAGAGGGCCGCCGCCTTGCCGCCGAGGAAGGCAGCGAGGGCCGGCGTGGATCCGTCCGAGTTCGTGACCCAGACGTGAGTGGCCATCATGCCGATGAGCGCCAGGAACCGAGCGAGGTCGAGCCCAGTGATGCGCCCAGCACGCCGTTCGCGCTCGCCAGCTCGTCCTCGGCTCCTCGAAGAAGGGGCCGGATTACCTGACGTGCCGATGACGCTCACGCCCTCACGCTACCGGCAGGACAGGCGGAGGCGCACGCCGCGAAGACGTGAGGCGTCAGCTGCGGAGGATCTTCTCCATGGCCTTGCCCTTCGCGAGTTCATCGATGAGCTTGTCGAGGTAGCGGATCTCTTGCATGAGGGGCTCCTCGATCTCCTCCACGCGGATCCCGCAGACAACGCCTCTGATGAGCGAGCGGTTCGGTTGCATGAGCGGCGCCTCGCCGAAGAACGCCTCGAAGTCGACGCGGCTCTCGAGCGTGCCGTCGAGCTGCGTCTCGCTGTAGCCGGTGAGCCAGCGAATGATCTCGTCAACCTCAGCCTTCGTGCGCCCCTTTCGCTCCGCCTTCGTGACGTAGTGCGGGTAGACGTCCGCGAATGCGGTCCCGTAGATGCGATGCCCGGCCATGTCTGCTCCTCGTGTTGCAGAGATTCTAGTGACGTCATCATCCGTCACGCGATGTCACACCGGAAGCAGGAGCGCATTGCCGGAGTTGTCCACGGCATGACAACTCTTGGAATCATCGGAGCAGGCAACATTGGCAGCCAGGTCGCACGTAAGGCGGTGGAGGCGGGCTACGACGTCGTCCTCAGCAACTCACGCGGACCGGAGACACTCGAGGCGCTTGTGGCCGAGCTCGGCCCCACCGCCCGCGCCGCCACCGCACTCGAAGCCGCAGCGGCCGCAGACATCGCCGTGGTGACCATCCCCTTGCATGCCTACAGCACCGTTCCCATCGAGGCACTCGCCGGCAAAATCGTGCTCGACACCAACAACTACTACCCGCAGCGCGACGGCAGCATCGCCGAGCTCGAAGACGAGTCGACAACCACCTCAGAGCTGCTGCAGGCGCACCTCCCCGAGTCGCACGTGGTCAAGGCGTTCAACCACATCGGCGCGGCCGACATCACGGCGGATGCGCGTCCGCTCGGCTCCGCAGATCGTCGCGCGCTCGTCGCGGCCAGCAACAGCGAGGCGGGGCTCGAGTTCGCCCGTGGCCTCTACGACAAGTTCGGGTTCGACACCGTCGCACTCACCCCGCTCTCCGAAGGCTGGCGTATCCAGAGGGACACCCCCGGCTACGGTGCCAAGGTGAGCAAGTCGGAGCTCGTCGAAGCGCTCGCCGGGGCAAAGCGGTACCGAGACCTCGACTGAGGCATGGTGCCGCCAGAACCGTGGCGGCACTCCTACCGATGCGAAGAGCCCGGCCGAAACTCGGCCGGGCTCTTCGCTATCAGTGGACCTAAGGAGATTCGAACTCCTGACCTCCTCGATGCGAACGAGGCGCGCTACCAACTGCGCCATAGGCCCTGACGAAGCGAAACATTACCACCAGGCTTCACCGACCGCCAATCCGACCCGCATCGAGTATGTGGCGCTGGCCGCGCCAAAAAATCCCGAATGCTTGTCGGAAATCCCCAAAAACGAAGCACCGAATCGCAGAATTCGTGTGAGCTTCTTGAGTACGCATGGATGCCTATTTGGAACGGTCCGAGGATGTGTACCATAACGGATCATGCGCACCGCCGGACTGCCACCAACGTGGCAACGTGACTCTCACACCATCGTGATCGAGCCCGACGTCTCACCGCCCCCTGCACTGCTCCCAGCCGCGACCACGCTGTCGCCGCAAGAGTACGGTCAGCCGCTCGAGTGGGAACCCCATTCCCACCCCGTGAGCCAACTGCTCTCCGTTCAGCGAGGCATCATGAAGCTCGTCGTGGAGCGGAGCGTCTGGGTTGTGCCCCCTCACTTCGCTGTCTGGGTCCCCGCCGGCACCCTCCACACGAGCAGAACCTCGGCTCACTGTGAGTTCCAGGCGACCTTCTTCTCGGAGCGCGAGTCGTTCCTGCGACCACGCGAGGCCTACGGCGTCTCGATCACTCCACTGCTCTTCGAGCTTCTCGCCCGACTGCGCGCCGTCGACCTCACGCAGGTGCAGCGTCGCAACATCGAACGAGTCCTGTTCGACAACCTCTCCCCGGCCTCCCACGACCTTCGAGTTCGCATGCCTCGCGACCGGCGCATCCTTCCGATAGCGGATGCGCTCACCACTGAGCCCGGCGACCGCAGGTCGCTCGATGACTGGGCCGAGGCGCTCGAATTCAGCAGCAAGACGCTCGCGCGAATCTTCCAGAACGAGACGGGCATCTCCTTCCACAGCTGGCGTCAACTGGTGCGGGTGCAGTCAGCGCTCGAGCAGCTCTCGAACGGAGCAAGTGTTGCTCTCGTAGCGCGATCCCTCGGCTATGCACAGACCAGCACCTTCATCGACGCCTTCAGGCGCGTCCTGAACGTGACCCCCGGCCAGTACCGGGCGCACGCCCTGGCCGCCTAACGTGCGCCGGCACGCGCTACGCAGGCACGTTCTCGGAATGCGCGTTTGCTCACTCGCCGTGCGGCACGGAATCGTGGAATACTTGGCATGAAGGCAAGCCTTGCCTGCATTCGCCAGATGCGAGATGAAGTTGGTCCACGACATGCGACACCACAGCGCGTTTCTTACCGAGAGGTCGCGTTCAACGACCGACGCCTCTAAGCGCGGTCTCGCGTGAGCGGTGAGCTCCGCGCCGCCGACCTGACGGTCGCCTACGAGCAGCGAACGATCCTCGACGGGCTCGAGGTGACCATCCCATCCGGCTCGTTCACCGTCATTGTCGGGCCGAACGCCTGCGGCAAGTCGACGCTCCTCCGCTCCCTTGCCCGCTTGCTCCCCGCTGCCGGCGGAAGCGTGCTCCTCGACTCCACCGACATCCGCACACTCAAGTCCAAGGAACTCGCCAAACGCGTGGGGCTCCTCCCGCAGACGTCGATAGCCCCTGACACGATCACTGTGGCCGACCTCGTTTCCCGTGGCCGGCATCCGCACCAGGGCATCCTGCAGCGCTGGTCCCACGACGATGACGACGCGGTCGAGGACGCGCTCGAGCGCACCGGACTCACCGAGCTCGCCGACCGTAGCGTCGATGAGCTCTCCGGGGGACAGCGACAGCGGGTCTGGATCGCTATGGTCCTGGCACAGGACACGCCCGTCGTTCTTCTCGACGAGCCGACGACGTACCTCGATCTTGCCCACCAGATCGACGTCCTCGAGCTCTGCGCGGAGCTGCACCGCCAGGGCAAGACCCTCATCGCCGTGCTGCACGACCTCAACCAGGCGGCACGCTACGCAACTCATCTCATCGCCCTCAAGTCAGGCGAGCTCATCGCGGAGGGCCACCCGTCCGAAGTTGTCACAGAGGAGCTCGTTGCCGATGTGTTCGGCGTGCGAGCCCGTGTCCTGCCCGATCCCGAAACGGGCACTCCACTCGTCGTACCCCTCGCGCGGGCAGCGGTCGTGCAGCGCGCCCCGGCCACGATCCCCGCATGACAGAGCATTACACCCCGTTCCCGCCGTTCGTCACCAAGGTCAAGCGAGTCGCACGAGTCTCACCCAGCTACGTGCGAGTCACGCTCGGCGGGGACAAGCTCGAGCACTTCGCGCCGCACGGCAACGACCACCGCATCAAGCTGATCATCCAGCACCCAGACGGCACGTACGGCGACTTCGGAATCAAGGACTCTCCCCCACCGTCCCTCACGGACTGGTACACCCGCTGGCGCACGCTCCCCGACGAGCACCGCAACCCGATCCGCACTTACACGCCAAGCGCGGTTCGCCCGGCGGAACGCGAAATCGACATCGACTTCGTCCTGCACGAGCCAGCCGGTCCGGCGACTTCCTGGGCGTCGACCGCGCAACCCGGGGACGAACTCATCGTCGTCGGTCCGGACAGCCGGGCGGATGACTCAACCGGCGGCATGGACTTCCAGCCGCACGGCGCACGGCGCCTTCTCCTGGCGGCAGACGAGTCGGGTCTCCCCGCCGTCCGAAACATCCTCCAGCGCATCCCCAAGGGCACCGCAGCGAGCGTCTTCCTCGAAGTACCCACCGCGGCCGATTGCGTCCCGATGCCCACGGCTAATGGCGACGTCGTCGTCACCTGGCTTGTGCGAGGCGAACACCCTTACGGCGAGCGCCTCACGCAGGCCATCGACGCCTGGGCCATCGACACCGAGATCTCCGGCTCGTTCTACGCCTGGGTCGCGGGCGAGTCGACGACGGTGAAGGTCATCCGCCGACACCTCGTCCGGCAATGCGACCTGCCACCGAGCTCGATCACCTTCTCCGGCTACTGGAAGATCGGCAAGGCTGAGAACTGAAGCTCGTCGTCGAGGAGTTCGCTCGGCAGGCGCGGCTGCCTCGTTGCTGGGATTGATCGAAGATTGCGCGAGGATTTTTAGTTAATTGCGTTTCACAGTTAAACCGTACCTAGAATCGAACATGTATACGAATAGTGACGCATCTGAGTTCACTCCAGATCTGGGGATAACTCTCTGACGCTCCTGTGGACAGAGCGTTTCGGGATGGAAAGTTATCCAAGACCCTCTCGAATGTCGGTGGTGGTCCGTAGTGTTGGGGGCATGCAACAGCACCGCGATTCCGATCTTCCGGGCCGTGGGTTTGATCCCTCGGACCCGGCGTCGGTCGCGGCCCGTCGGGCGGAGATTCTCGCGATGGAGGAGCAGGCGGCCGCGATGATCGCGAGCGCTACTGCACTGCAGTTGCGAGCGCACGCTGCGGCGTACGACTTCGGGCACGCGTTCGATGTCGCTGACGGATGCGCGGAGTCCGCCATGCATGTCCGCTCGATCGCGGACGACGTCGCGTTGCTTGTGAAGGTGTCCTCGGGGGTCGCGCAAGGGCAGTTCGTTCTGGAAACAGTCGGCGAACTCGATTTGAGTGCTTTCTACGCGGCACATCGCGCGGATGGCCGTGGGGGTTCGGTCTACGATCCGGCAATGATGCTGGGCGTTTTAGTCTATGCCTACTGCACGGGCGAGCGTTCATCTCGACGACTCGAGAGGCGTTGCATTGAAGACGTCGCTTATCGAGTTCTCACCGCGAACCAGTTTCCGGACCACGCTACGCTTGCTCGATTTCGCCGGCGGCACCAGGCAGCGATCTCTGTCCTGTTCTCGCAAGTTCTCGGACTTTGTGTGAGAGCGGGCCTGGTGGATACCGGAGTTGTGTCGATAGACGGGACGAAAATTGAAGCGAACGCTTCGTACTTCGCGAATAAGTCTCGCGAGGAACTGGCGGCAGAAATTCTTGCGGAAGCCGAAGCTACGGATGCAAGCGAGGACGCGCAGCTCGGGGATAACCGCGGGGGTGATCTCCCGAAGGAATGGGCTGGAGGTGGCGGTCGTCGCGAGCGAATTCGTGAAGCACTGAATGAGATCGATGGCCAGCGAGGACGTGACTACGAAACACGGATGAAAGAACGCGCTGAAAAGGCGGCGGTAACCGGGAAGAAACCAAGGGGACCCGAGCCCTCTCAGACACCTGCACGCACGGCGAGCGCGCGGAAGGGCAACACGACGGACCCGCACTCGCTCGTGATAGCAAGGAAAGCGTCTGGAGTGATGCAGGGGTATAACGCGCAGGCTGCGGCAACGGTTCAGAACATAGTTCTCGCCGCCGAGGTGAACTGGCTCTTCGGACATTCGGTGGGGGTCATGGGGTGAGTCCGCCGGCGGCGAGGAGCATGCGGAGCCGGTAGTTCTCTCGGTTTCGGAAGCCGCGAGCGAGGCGACGATGCAGCTCGATGATCCCGTTGATCGCCTCGGTGCCGCCGTTGTTTGCCCGGCTGGTGGTGAAGTAGGCGAGGAACGCTGAGCGCCAGCGTCGCAGGGTGCGGCCGAGGCGTGCGATCTCGGGGATCGGGCAGGTGTGGAACGACTCGATGACCTTCTCGGCGATCCGGCGTCCCGTGGTCAGGTCTCTCTGGTGGTAAGCAGCGCGGAGTTGTTGGGCGCACTGCCATGCGACGAACACCTCGTCGTGGGCCGGGTTCGCCTCGATCGCCGCGATGAGGCGGGCCTGCTGCTTCTCGGTCAGGTTCTCCGCCCCGGCGCGGAGGATGGTCTGGATCCCGTAGAGCGGGTCGCCGGTCCGTCCGCGATGGCCGAGGGTGTCTTGCTGGACCCGGCGGCGGACCTCGTCGACCGCTTGAGTGCCGAGCTTGACGACATGGAACGCGTCCAGCACGGCGGTGGCATCTTGCAGTTTGTCGTCGATCGCGGTCTTGTAACCGGCGAACGGATCCAGCGCCGCGACCTTCACCTGCTTGCGGAATGCGTCGCCACGTGCGCTGAGCCAGGTCGCGTAGGCCTTCCCCGACCTGCCCGGCACGAGGTCCAGCAGCCGGGCCCGCGTCTTCCCGGTGCTGTCGCGGGTGAGGTCGACCATCCCGGTCAGCTCCTTCGGACCGCGCTTGCGCGGGTCGACGTGATGCCAGATGTGCTCGTCAACGCCCAGCGTTGTCACGTTCTCGAACCGGGACTCATCGGCCGCGAGCTTCACAAGCTCCGGCTCGACGGCCCGCCACACCGTCTTCCACGACGTGCCCAGCTGGCGACGCAGTCCTTCGATCGTGGCGTGTTCGCGACGCAGCTGACCGACTGCCCAGACGACCGCGCGTCGGGTGAGTACCCCACGCGGGGCGACAAGAGACGGCAGCTGTTCCACGAACGTCTGCCGTGCACAGCCCGACTCGTCACACCGCCAGACTCGCTGCCGCCACACGATTCGCACCCGTGTCATGCCGGGCACGTCATGAAGCAGCCGGCGGCGACGTCCACGGCCGGTCGCGACGGTCCCGCACGACGGGCAACCGGCAGGCGCCGCAGGACTCGAGACCGTCACGATCAGTAGTCCGTTGCGGCGGTCCACGTGCTCGACATGGACGCCCTCGAGGCCGAGCAGGAGGTCACAGCGGGAACACGGGTCAGTGGCAGAGCGCGCGTCAGCGCACACCGAAGTAGGGTGAAGCACGTCGAGGTCCTCGTGATGGATCAGGTGGTTAGCGCTTCTGATCCTCCGGGACCTCGACCCCTACCCGTCGAACCTCACCCGGCGAGCCCTACCCCCACCGAAAGTCCGAAGAGCCGGTGAACTCCTCAACAAATGACCAACCTTCTTTTGTGCCCATGACGGAAAGTGTCAGCCGTAATCTGAAACTCGCAGAATCCCTCACGCCAGTTGGCGTTTTCGTTGCCGATGCAGGCTACTGGACGACCGCGAACGGAACTACAGACGTTGGGGCCGACGTCCTCATCGCGACACGGAACCCGACCTGGAGAACGAAAGAGAAGCCAGACGATGACAAACTCATCGTGCTCGCGAAAGTCAATCGCGGTGAGCTCACGCAGCGGGCGGCGGGAGAAATTCTTGGTGTATCCCATACCTGGGTTCGGGATATGACCAAGCGTTACTTCGGGTCGCAAGGACAGAAAGTAACTCGGAACCGGGAACCGGAACCGAGCGAATGGATTCCCGTTGTCCAGCGAGTAAACTCCGGTGAGATATCGCGAAGGGCAGCAAGAGATGAATTACAAGTTTCTGAGAGCAGGGTGATCGCTATGCTCGCCCACGTTCGCGGCGATGCGATAGAACCTGGAATAGCTCGAAAATCAATGAACGATAAACTGGCTCATCGCGTTTGAGAGTGTAGGAGTGGGGTAGCGCGTCTTTGCGCTGGTAGAGGTCGAGGTCTCCCAGGATGGAAGTTCCTACACACCCATCCGAGAGACCTCGACATGCGTAACGCTACCCTCCAGTCGCCGAACCTCACGACCTTCTGCCGTCTTGACGACCTCGGGCTGGAGGTGACCGGGCAGCTCGTGACGCACGAGCGAACGGTCCTCATGTGCCGGGTCGTTGAGGCCGATGACTGGTGTCACCGCTGCGGCAGCCAGGGGAGGCTGAGAGACTCGGTGACGCGCAGGCTCGCGCACGAACCTTCCGGATGGCGACCTACTGTGCTCCTGCTCCAGGTGCGCCGCTACCGGTGCGAGCACTGCAAACACGTTTGGCGGCAAGACACGACCGCCGCGGCCGCACCTCGCGCGAAGCTCTCCCGAGCCGCGCTGCGATGGAGTCTGGTCTCGCTCGTGTGTCAGCATCTCTCGGTCGCGCGAGTCGCTGAAGCGCTTGATGTGTCTTGGGACGCCGCGAACCGCGCCGTCCTGGCCGAAGGGCATCGCTTGCTCATCGACGATGAGCGCCGTTTCGAGCACGTCACCACGATCGGGGTCGATGAGCATGTCTGGAGACACACGCGACACGGAGACAAGTACGTGACCGTGATCATCGACCTCACCCCGATCCGCGCCAAGACAGGCCCATCCCGCCTTCTGGACATGGTCGAGGGCAGATCGAAGGCCGTGTTCCGGGACTGGCTCGAAGCCCGCCCCGACGCATGGCGCACCGGTGTCGAGATCGTCGCGATGGACGGGTTCACGGGCTTCAAGTCCGCCGCGGTCGAACAGCTCCCAGACGCGGTCGAGGTCCTCGATCCGTTCCATGTCGTGAAGCTGGCCGGTGACGCCCTCGATACCTGCCGGCAGCGAGTCCAGCAAGCAACGACCGGACACCGCGGCCGCACGAGCGACCCGCTCTACGGCGTCAGGCGAGCGTTGCGCACCGGGACGACGCTCCTCACTGAGCGTCAGATCGGGCGTCTCGAGAGCGTGTTCGCGAACCCCGAGCATGCCGAGGTCGAGGCTGTCTGGACGATCTATCAACGCGTGATCACTGCCTATCGAGAACCCCGGAAGCAGCTCGGGAAGACCGCGCTGCGCGCCGTGATCAATGCGCTCGCCGAGGCTACCGCGAAGACGGTCCCGGAGCTGGCAACGCTCGGCACCACGTTCAAGCACCGGGCCGCCGACATCCTCGCGTTCTTCGATCATCCCGGGAGCAGCAACGGCCCGACCGAGGCCATTAACGGGCGCCTCGAGCACCTCCGCGGTATCGCGCTCGGCTTCCGGAACCTGACCCACTACATCGCAAGATCACTCCTCGAGACCGGAGGATTCAGGCCCTCTCTACACTCTCAAACGCGATGAGCCGATAAACTCAGCGAACCCGCAAATCGAAGGGTCTACGCGAAACGTCAATACTCGATCGAGCCGGTCTTCGGGAACATCAAAGCCAACCTGGGCTACCGAAGATTCGCCGGGCGAGGACTCGCCTCAGTACAAAGCGAGTGGCGCCTGATCTGCACCGCCCATAATCTGCTCAAGCTCCATCGGGCCATCCGCGGCTAGCCCGGGCGGGTTTCCCGCGCCCCCGGGAACGCTGCCCACGAACCAGGATCGAACTCCGAAACCCAGCTCAGAATCGTTCGTGCGACAGCCTCACTTCTGCAAACACCACCACATCGTCAAACACCACACCGCCTGGAAAGTGAAACAACTCGGCGGCGGCGTCCTCGAATGGACCACCCCAAGCGGGAAGGTCTACATCAGCAGACCAGAACCCCACGGCGTGATCTTCAGACCCAGCGACGAACTGTATTGGTCCGACGGAGAGTATCGGTCCGACGAACAGAGTCGATCCGGCAACTTCCCTCGTCCGAGCCGCATGGGAAGAGCCGGGCAGGTCGAAGACGCTCCGCGCACGCGGCCCGCAGGAAGCGAGCCGCCACCGTTCTAGTCGCCGTTCGGGCCCGAGGTGAAGTTGGGTCCGCCAGTCGGCTCGGGCTCAGGAGCCTTCGTGGGCTCTGGCTCCGGGGCCTGTGACGGGGCGGGCGCCTGCGTCATCTGCGGAGCCTCGGTCGCCGGAGGCGGGGTCGCCGCGGGTGCCGTCGGCGCGGGCGCTGCAGTCGTCGGAGCTGGCGGCACGTAGGTACGCCGATTGCCGAAGTGCTCAGCCCTCGCGTCGCCGACGAGCTGCGGGATCTCGATGACAGCAGCCACAAGCGCCGGCAGATCTTGCCCCTGAGCGTTCGCACGAACGACCTCGATGAGCTCAGCCAGCCGCTCATCCGTCTCCCATTCGGACTGGTCGTACTCCTCAACCTGCGTCTCGGCCGCCGTCGCAACCCGCTGCGAGTACTCAGACACGAAGTACGGCACGGCCGACTCCATCGTCGAGGCAGCACCAGCAGCGTCATTCGCGTCGATCTGCTCGCGGGCCGTCGTCAGCAGGTCGCCCATCTTCGTCTTCGACTCGTCGGTCACGAGACCGTTCGACATGACGTAGGCAGGCTCGATCGCGTCCACTTGAGCGCTCACCGCAAGCGTCTCAGCGCTCAACACGACAACAGCCGGCTGAGCCGGGGCCGCCGTCGACGCGGCAAGCGACTCTTTGCGAACCGAAGCGAAGGATCCGATCGCGACCGGAATCACGATCACAACGACGACCAGGGCCACCGCGGCCACGAACCAGCTCAACCGGGCCGCTGCAGGCGCGGCGCGGAAGCGGGCAAAGGGACCACCGAGCACAAGGCGCGCGTTCGTCGCGCCGGTGCGGTCGAGCATCTCGTCGCCCGCCGCGAAGATTCCGTTCGGCACATCGATCGATGAGTCGTCGGTGCGCGAGAACGGGTCGCCGTCTACTGGTGTTGCCATGATCCGACCAGACTAGTGGATCGTGCGCGCACGCCGAATGCGACTAGCCGACGCGACGACGTCGCAGTGCAGCGTCGAGGTCGCCCATGCCGGGCTCAACCTCTTCGACAACGCCCATGCTCGCCCAGCGGCTCGGTCGCTTCTCAACCGGGGCGACCACAATCGGGTTCAGCACGACCTCGCTCAGCGCGGGCGAGGACTGCGCAAGACCGGCTCGGGTCGCGGCCGTCTGCGCGAGTGGCATGCCCTGCGTCGCCGCGGAGGCACGGGTCGAGAACGTCGCGATGCCGGGCTGGGCGTGCGCGTCCCGAATCTTCTGCTCGGACCTGCGAGCCGCCTCACGGAGCAGCTCGAGATGGTTGACCTTCTCCACCTCGACACCGCCACCAGGACCGTCGGGCCCTGGACGCCCGGGCGCTCCGGACTCCTCCTCGACGCTCGTCAGGGCGTCAACCGACTGACGCTCGAGATAGAGCGGCTTCGGCACAGGAACCGGAACCCAGCCGCCGAGCGGCTCCGTCACCTGCGTTGCAACGGCGGGCTGCACTTCGACGGCAGCAGCATCGCTCACAGAGAAGTCGATCGTCGCGTCGGCACGGCGCTCAGCGCGCACCTCGCGCTGCGCTGCGCCAGAGGCGCGCGCCGCGAGACGCTGTGCATTCGCGATGCGCGCAAGACGTTGCAGGCCCGCGACTCCGGCAAGCACCGTCACAACGCCAGCAACCAGCACCCACCAGACCCCAGCACTTGCGCCCAGCCAGATCCCAACCGCAGCCGCGATGAGTCCGACGAGCGTCAGCAGCGAAGTCACGAGGCGAGCGCGGCGCGTCGCACGAGCGGCCCGCTGCCGATCCTCAACAGAACGGGGCACGGCGACCGCAGGCAGAGCCCGTCGAGCCGCTTCGTCGCGCTCGCGCTCGGCGCGCTCCGCCTCAGCCTGCGCGCGCTTGATGCGCCGCTCCTGCTCGCTCACACCGCGACCATCGGCACGGACCCGTGCCTCGCCGAGGTGGCTGGTGTTCGCGAGCGTGTGCAGCGCCTGCTGCATCCGGATGGCGTTCTGCTCGGTCGCGAGGTAGTTGCGGCGGCGCACCCACGTTGGCACGAAATAGGCAAGCCAGAGCGTCACCGCCAGGGCGAGGACGAGACTGCTGCCGAACTGCATGGCGTCAACATTAAGCGCGGAGGCACCTACGGCCTCCGATTGGTGCGGAGTGTCTGAGTCGGGAATCCCGAACTTCTTCCGCGCATGGAACTGGCATTCAGCGCAAGGGCTGCGCCGTCCGCTCCCAATCGGACTGAGGCACCCGCGCTTCCGCCTCGTCAGCGGCGCCTTCACGCCACCGCCTCAGCACCCCCTGCGGAACCTCTTCCCGCACGACGCCGAAGCAGAAGTGATCCCGCCAGTCTCCGTCGATGTGGATGTAGCGACGGCGCAGCCCCTCGTAGCGGAAGCCCAGCTTCTCCACGACTCGCAGCGACTTCGCGTTCTCCGGTCTGATGCAGACCTCCATGCGATGCAGCCCGAGTCCCTGAAGGCAGTGATCGGTCGCCATGGCGGTCGCGACCGTCGCGAGCCCTTTCCCCGCGAACTCACGCGCGACCCAGTACCCCAGGGTGGCGGAGGAGAGTGCGCCGTAGCTGATGCCAGAAACCGTGAGCTGACCCGCGAAACGCCCTTCGTAGGCGATGACAAACGGCAGAGCCGTGTGCGCTGAGGCCTGCGCGAGCAGCGAGCGGATGCCGCCACGCACATCCCAGCGCCCGCCACCGCCGGGGCTCGTCGCTTCCCAGGGCTGGAGCCACTCGCGGTTCGCGAGCAACACGGACTCGAGCTCGCGCGCGTCCCGAACCCTGATGGGACGCAGCGACACCGGGCCGTGCGTCAGCGTGGGAACGGATGCGCTCATAGAAAGCGGAGTCTACTCTCCGATGGAATCGGCGAACTGCTTCAGCCACGGGCTGAGCGCGGGGCCGAGCTTGGGGTCATCGACTGCGAGTTCGACGATCGCCTTGATGTAGTCAAGCTTGTTGCCCGTGTCGAAGCGACGCTCCCGGTAGACGACGCCGACGACGCCGCCGAGCTCCTCGCGCTTCGCGGCGAGGACTTGCAGGGCGTCCGTGAGCTGGATCTCCCCACCGGCGCCCGGCTTCGTCTCCTCGAGTACCGCGAAGACCTCAGGACGCAGGAGGTACCGGCCGATGACGGCGAAGTTCGATGGCGCATCCTCGAGGGCGGGCTTCTCTACAAGCCCCGTGATCTGGATGGTGTCCGAACCAGCACCAGGCACGCCGTCTTCGACGCTCGAACCCACGTCGTAGGCGGCGACGCCGTACGACGAGATCATTGCGGGCTCCACCTCCTGCAGCGCCACCACACTCGCACCGGTCGCCTCGTGCACGGCGATCATCCGCTTGAGCAGCGAACCGGCACCCGTCATGATGTCGTCGCCGAGGAGCACCGCAAACGCCTCGTCACCCACGTGCTGTTTGGCGCGCAGCACCGCGTGCCCCAACCCGAGGGGGTCGCCCTGACGCAGGTAGTGCACGTCTGCGAGATTCGTCGCGGCTCGCACCCTTGCGAGCTTCTCCGTCTCGCCGCGCGCCTCGAGCAGCGCCTCGATCTCGGCAACCCGGTCGAAGTGGTTCTCGAGCGTGGTCTTGTTGCGCCCGGTGATCATGAGGACGTCGGACAGCCCGGCCTCGACAGCCTCCTCGACCACGTACTGGATGGCGGGACGATCGACAACCGGCAGCATTTCCTTCGGAATGGCTTTTGTTGCGGGCAGGAATCTCGTCCCGAGACCCGCAGCTGGAATAACGGCCTTAGTAATGCGCGAGGACATAGGCCGTATCGTATGGCCCGCGAATGTCATCGCGAAACGCACTTGACCTTTGCGCGTCAACTGGGCGCCGCCTACGGGTTCGCTCCCCGCTTCTCCCCAAACCAGCCGGAATGGTTTCGCTAGGCTCGAGACATGGCGACCGACGCGAAGACCGAGAAGCGTGCCCTCCGCGCCGAGATCAGACAGCGACGACGCAGCCACGGGGAGCTGCAGCTCGCCGAGCACGGCGAGGAGCTCTCGCGACATCTGCAGGGCCTCGTGGCGGCCCACGGCGCCACCCGCATCTCCTGCTACCTCTCCGGAGAATTCGAGCCGAACACGAGACCGTTCTTGAACTGGGCGAGCACGCAAGGCATCACCGTGCTCCTCCCCGTGACCCGTGAAGACGGACTCCTCGACTGGGTCGTCTCCGACGGCGAATCGGAGCGGCCCCACGAGCTCGGGTTCCCCGAAGCACTCGGCGAGCTCCTCGGCCCCATCGCGCTCGGCGACGCCGACCTCATCATCGTTCCAGCCGCGTCCGTCGACACCAGCGGCTACCGGATGGGCTGGGGCCGCGGCTACTACGACCGCACCCTCGGATCGATGGTCGGCTGTCCCCCTATCTACGCGGTCATCTACGACGACGAGCTCGTCGGCACCGTCCCCCGCGAAGTGCACGACGAGCGCGTCAACGGAGTTGTCACGCCGTCCGGCACCACACGTTTCTGACGCATTACCCCGCGGGCTCTCTGGCGCGATTATGCTGTCCTGGTCCCGAAAGCGAGATTATGCCTACCTACTCATACCGTTGCACCGAATGTGACAACGCCTTCGACATCCAGCAGGGGTTCGCCGACGCGAGCCTCACCGTCTGCGACAAGTGCGGAGGCAAGCTGCGCAAGGTCTTCGGTGCCGTCGGCGTCTCCTTCAAGGGATCCGGGTTCTACCGGACCGATTCAGCAGCCAGCGCGAAGAAGAGCTCAGGCTCATCCTCCGCACCTGCCGCCGCAGAGGCGAAGAAGGACCCGGCACCAGCTGCAGCTTCAAGCAGCGCCAGCAGCACTCCAGCTGCTTCCTGAACTGACACATCTCAGTACTTCAAGTACAGAACGAAAGGGGACCCCGTGAAGGGATTCCGCGAATTCATCATGCGTGGCAACGTCATCGAGCTTGCCGTCGCCGTCATCATCGGTGCCGCGTTCACCGGCATCGTCACCGCCATCGTCGATGGCATCTTCAACCCGATCATCGCCGCCATCTTCGATGCTGACGACATCGCCGCCGCGACCGTTAATATCCTCGGCGCCCAGATCGGCTTCGGCGCGGTCATCGCCGCGATCATCCAGTTCGTGCTGATCGCAGCGGTCGTCTACTTCGCGATCATCGTGCCGATCAACAAGCTCAACGACATGAGCTACCGCCTCATCCACGGCAAGCCGAAGCCCGCCGTCGAAGCAGCGGTCACCGAGAAGGACGTGCTCGAGGAGATCCGCGACCTTCTCAAGGCGCAGCAGGAGTCACCCGCGAAGCTCGAGGGCGAAGGCCCAGAGACGCGCGCCTAGTCACGTCGCAGCACCCCCGCAGCCGCATGCACTGCACAAAGAACGCCGCCGGTCACCCGGCGGCGTTCTTGCGTCTCACGCTGAGCGGAACGTCTCGCGGCCCCATACCCAGGACAGGCAGGCGATCGCGAGCATCACCGACGAGACGATGATCGCCCACGTGAACCCGAAGAGGTCAGCGATGACGCCAGCCACGATGGGTCCGAGGATGCTGCCACCGTCCTGCGTCATCTGGTAGGTCGAGAGCACCTGGCCTCCGCTGCGGCCGTAGCCGATGATGTCGGAGATGACGGCCTGCTCCGCCGGCGCCGCAAGGCCAGAGCCGAGGCCGAGCACGAAGCTCAGGACGAGCATCGTGACAATGTCGCCCGCGAAAGCCGTCGCGAACATCGCCACCGCCGAGATGGCGAGACCGGCAAGAATGAACGGCCGCCGCCCGACGCGGTCAGTCTTGCGCCCCGCGTACTGCAGCGAGATGACGTTGCCGACCGCGCCAACCGCGATGACCACGCCGATGACCCACGGTTCCTGGCTGATACTCGTCGCGACGAACAACGGAAGGATGGCCGTGCGTACGCCGAAGTTCGCCCATCCGTTCGCGAAGCCGAAAACCAGGGAAGCTCGGTACGCCGAGTCTTGGAGCGCTTCGCGCAAGCTCTTCGGCTCGAGCTTCCTCGCCGCTGGCGCGCGATCGTCTCCCGCGTCGTGCAGGCCGGCCTCTTCGGCGACTTTCCTTGCCGTAATGCGGTGCGCGCGTCCCATCATGATGCCGACGATCGCGGCTGCGATGACCAGCGTGCCCGAGTAGACTAGGAACGGGACTCCGATACCGAACTGAGCGAGCGCCCCGCCGACGGCGGGTCCCGCGATGTTCCCGATAAGGAAGATGCCGCCCCAGAGGGCCGAGATTCGCCCGCGGATCTGCGGTGGCGAGTAGCGCGCGATCATGCCCGCCGCCGAGATCGTGAACATGACGGAGCCGACCCCGCCGAGGCCTCGGAACACGAGCAGCTGCCAGTAGTCCTGCGCGAAGGCCACGGCGGCCGTCGAGGCCGCCACGATGAGGAGGCCAGCGACGTAGATGCGCCGCTCCCCCAGCTTGTTGATGAGCGCGCCGGCCCCTGGGGCGAAGACCAGCCGCATGAAGGCGAACGCGCTCACCACGACGGAGACTAGGGTCGCGCCGACACCGAAGCTCAGCGCGTACTGCGGGAGCACCGGCACGATGAGCGCGAAGCCGATCGCGATGAAGAACGTCGCGACGAGCAGCACCCAGATCTCGGCCGGGATGGGTGGCCTTGGTCCGTCGACGCTCGAGACGATCGGGACCTGTCCGGTTGTCGGATGCTCGGGATCCGAGCCTGGGACGGTAGGGTCGTTCGGCTCGATGGCCCGCTCAGCCATAGTGCGGCGGCTTATCGGCGCGCAGTCGGTCGTCGTTTGGACCGCGAGGGCTCTCGACACGATCGTCCGCGTAACGGACGTCGGCGTCTCCCCAGGCCGCAGGCGAGTCTTCCCCGGCGAGCACGGCGGGCTCCCGCCTGCCATCCACGGACTGTGGCGTTGGGTCACTGCCCGCCGGCGGCGCGGTCGTGACCCGCCGGCGCGGCTTGCCTGCAGGGCGCTTGTCCGGGGCCGTGCTCTGCTCGTCTAGGTTCGTGGTCTGTCCGTCCGAGTGGCTCACGCTCAGCTCGCACCGCCGGGCTCGCCCGGCCGAGCGATGGCGATCTGCTGGTTGCCGTCAGGCAGGGTGACCGAGGCGAGGTTCGCACCCGCCGAGGCACCCGCATTCGTCACCGAACCGCCGGAGGTCAGCTCGCCGAGCTCACCCTCCATGGACCCGGCCGTGATGCCAGCGGTCTCCGCCGGGAGCGGCACCTTCAGCGCCTTGCCGATGCGGCGAGCAACGGCTTCTGGATGAGCGAACAGCTCGAAGGAGTGCACGCGCAAGTAGTACCAGCCGAGGCGCTTGAGGAGCTCCGGGCGGAGGCGCAGCGTCTCGCGCAGCGTCGCATCCGCCGAACCCGCGATGCGCAAGTCGAGCCCGTCCGTGTCGATCGCGATCGCACGGCCACGGTAGGCGGCCGCCAGAGGAATTCGCCCGCGGTGGAACAGCTCGACCGTCATGCCGAACGACTCGAGCCGGTTCGCGAGGTCGAGCAGCATTGGCGGCGCCTCGACTTCGTGTTCTTCGTCGTCGGAGCTCTCCGCGCTTGGTTCGCCAGCCGCTGCCTCGCCGGAGCCCGCCTTGACGGAGCTCGGCTGGGCGGAACTCTGCTGAGCTGAACCGGTCTCGCTCGACTCGGCCTCGCCGAGGATCTGCGCCAGACCGAGGACACCACGCGACATGCGCGAGGGGTCGAGTTCACCTGGGCGGATGCAGGAGACGATCACCAGGGAACGTCGCGCGCGGGTCATGGCGACGGCAAGCGCACGCTCGCCGAGCTCGGTTCCGAGCACGCCGAAGTTCGCGAGCACACGTCCGTGGGGCGTTCGTCCGAACCCGATCGAGAAGATGACCCGGTCTCGAGACTGCGCCGTGGCCAGCTCGATCGTCGTGACCGTGAATGGCTCGCCACGAGCCGCCGTGAAGAAGTCAGCGATGTCGCTGCGTCGAGACGCGGCCGAGTACACGGCCTGCTCGACGCGGCGGGCGTGCAGGGCAGACGCCGTGACGACCATGAGCGACTCCCGCGGCCGGTGCACGGCGTGGTCGACAACAAGCTCGACGACGCGGCTCACCTCGGCGTCGGTGGATTCGACGCCACCCGTGATCGGGTCGGGCAGCCCCGTGCCGTTCTCGACGAACGAGAAGCTGAGGCTCGAGTGCCCGAGCAGGGTGCCCGCCCAGGGCATCGAGCGGATGCGCCCCTTGTAGAAGCGCCGGTTGACGAGCTCCGCGAGGTCCTCGCCTCCTGCCCGGTAGCTTCGCGTGAGCGCGTGCTCCGGCAGGAACTCTGCGAGGCGCGAGTAGACCGATTCGCCGACCTCGTCGGAGTGCCGCAGGCCCCAGGTGTCCGTGCTGTCTGCGGCTGGCCGCGTGACAGCGACGGTGAACGGCGTCGGGTACTGCGTGACGGGGTCGCCAAACGCGACAACCTGGTCACCGCGGCGGATCGCCCCGATGCTCTCCGCGATTGACATGGTTCCCGCATCCACGAGCACCACCGTGTCGAAGTGGATGCGCTCGCTCACGAGCGGCACATCGTACGGCGTGGTCAGCCAGAGCTGGGCGATGCTCTTCGACACGTCGCCGGCCTCGACGGCCAGCTTCGTGGAGGGCACGCCCGGGCGACGCAGGAGCTGTCGGAGAGCATCCGCCTGCTCGCTGTAGTCGACGATCGCGACCTTCCACGCCTCGGCGAGCTGCCAGGCGAGCTGCGCCGCGGAGTGATCGGTGTGGGCCTGGTCGACGACCCGGAAGTCGCTCTCGAGGCGGGTGACGACGCGCGTGTTCGCGTTGAGCAGCGCCTTGTCTCGGTCGAGGAGGTCTTCGAGCACCGACTGCCACCAGGCGAGCTCGAGTTCGTCGCCGAGCGCATCCGCTTCGACGTGGCGCTGGGAGAGGTCCTCGAGGAGCGGCGTGAGGCCGAGGTTCTCGAGGCGTTCGATGATTGTGAGGCGCTCGACGAGGTTGTGCAGCACCTCGCTGTCGGCCGCGAGTTCCGTGATCCGAGCCGGCAGCTCGGCCAGTGGCAGCTCGCTGAGCGAGACGGCGCCTGCGTCGACAAGTGGCTCGTCGAGGAGGCGCAGCTTCTCGGCGACCTCGCGGTGGAACTTACGGACGTCCGAGATTCCCGTCGGCACGGTCGGCGTGGACCCGTCCGTGACGTAGCGGTGCCACAGGATGCGCTGACGCTGAGCGAGCTTGAGCGACTCGTGCAGGTCCTCCACAACGACACCGGGCCGCACGTAGTCCTTCGCGAGCTGGCGCAGCTGCCTGCGGCGGGCCGACGTCAGATCGCTTCCCTCCCGCTTCGGGTTCGTGGCATGGATGACGTCCGTCAGCGAGTGGTCGAAGACCGCGGGGCGGAAGCGATCGAGCGTCTCGCGCAGGTCGAGCAGCAGGCGGAGGTAGATGCCGAGCTCGCCGTACGTCTCTGCGGGGCGCATCCGGGTGCGACCGACGAGCTCCTGCGCGCGGTCGATGACCTCCACGAGCGTACCGGCGTCGAGCTCGACCGCCGCTTCCTGCGCGCGGTTGGCCTCATCCGTCGACTCGAACGAAACCCCGTACCAGGGCGAGTCGTCGGGGCCGTACTTGAACTGACCGAGCTCGCCGGCTGCGCGGAGCTGGCGGGCGATGGCGTCACGGCCCGTCGCGATGGCCTCGATGGCGTCGCGGTCAAGACGAGCGGTTGTGATGGGCGGCTGGTCGCGCAGTTCGAGGCGGGAGAGCTCCTCGAGGGCGTCAAGCGCCGAGACGCCGAGCGCGGGGTCGGGATGCACAAGCGCGTCCCGGTAGTCGGCGAGCACGTGGCGGAGTCTGACGAGCGCGTCGTCCAGCTCGTGCATCGCAGGCTTGCGGGCCTTCTCGTTGCGCGAGATCGAGGCGATGGCGTCACGGCGGAGGGTGCGGGGCGTGACGGCGAGCCCCTCGAGCCCAACGCTCTTGAGCCGAGCACGGATGGCGCGGATGCTCGCCGAGCGGGGCGTGACGACAAGCACACGCTTGCCGTCGGCGACGAGCAGTCCGAGCGCGTTGATAACGGTCTGCGTGAGGCCGGTACCCGGCATCGTGTTGATGACGGCCGAGTTGCCCGCCGCGATCGCGTCGACGACGCGCTCCTGCTCGGTGTCCGCGTCGAGTAGGAACCGATCGCCAACGGGGTCGCGCCGGTCGGGGCTCGGCCGCTGCTCTGCCGGCTGGGGAGCCGAGACCTGCTGGCGCGCGTCCTCGTCACCCGCGAGCGCCCGAAGCACCGGGTGCGTGAGCTCGTTGGTGTCGCGAAGCATGGCGCTCGCCACCTCACCGAAGCTCGAGATGACGGCTCGGGCCGAGACCGTGAACTGCGGGATGGAGGCGCCGAGCGCCCGAGTGCGGTCGAAGACCTGCTGCGGCAAGAAGGCGTCGTTCGACTTGGCGAGGCCAAGGAGCTCAGCGACAGGGAGGCGCACACCGAAGTGCTGTGCGAGGTGGCGTACGAGCGAAGCATTCACTCGGCTTGGGCCCTTGAGCGTGAACTCGTAGTCGCGACCGGCGCGGCGCAGGTCGACCGTGCGCGTGAGGATGGGGGCGCGGAAATGCGTGCCGTCCTGCGTCCACTCGGCGAAGCCCGTGGCGAGCTGGATCGTGCTCATACCGCGGCCGGCGAGCAGCTCGGTGCCCTTCTGTGCGATGAGATCGGCTGCGTCGCGTGCCCCTCGGAACGAGGAGTTCTCGCGCACGAGCGCAGACAGGAGCACGGTCTTGCCAGCCGCGAAGGGCGCGATGCCACCGGGGTGGGCGCTCGTGAGCTCAACGTAAGTACCGGGCTCGTCGGCGAAGTCGAGGAGTGGGGATGGGCCGCCGAGCTGGGCGAGCTCGTGCAGCCAGGAGTCCTGGGCGGCGTCGACAGCCGCCTGGAGCGCCCTTGCCTCTTCTGCACGCTCGAGGTCGAGGGCGGTGAGAGCTTCTTCGTCTGCCGAGGGAACCGGATGCGTCTTGCGCTCGTGCGCAACCGCATCCGCGACCCAGGACCGACCGCGGGTGAGGCTCGGACCATCGGCGTTGCGGGCGCGGACCCCGTCTTCGTGGTCACGACCGAGGTCGAGGCCTTCGTCGTCAGCCTGCGCCTCACGGTCGCGCTCGGCACGCTCGCGCTCGAGGCGTTCCCGCACCGGACTCAGGTCGGGTATCGGCTCCGTCTCATTGTTTGTGGGCGCACCCTTGCCGGAGCCGTGATCGTCGCTCTTCGCGTCGCCCGGCTCTGAACCTCGTTTACGAAACAGACCCCACACGCGTGACACTGTAAGTGTCCGGGCCCACCTGCGCGGGGAGGCGCGCGTGGATTGCGCCCAGCCTGGCCTAGTTTTCGCGGCCGGAGACCGGATCGACCCCATACGGGGACGGCGGGATCGCTCCCCCGCCGTCGCGACCAGCTTCGGTCTTGTTGCGCCCCCGGATAGCATTCACGATGAAGACGATGCCGACGACGATGACCGCGACAGGCCACAGCTCCCAGATGTTGCCGAGCCCACCGAAGACGAGCTCGTTGAGGAGGAAGAACACGCCCACCGCGATCAGGATCCAGCCCCACCAGTTGCGGATGTTGGTGACGAGGGCGACCACCCCGACGATCATGGGAGCGATCGGCTAAAGCAGCCCCCAATCCATGGGGAGGATGCCGAGACGGTCGAGAAGGTAGGCCGTGCCCATGATGATGAGCCCGACGCCGAGACCGATCGGACCCGCGAGGCTCGCCCTGCGCTGTTCTGAGGTGCTCATGGCCCAACACTTCCACTCCGAACGGTCCACGAACAGCTTCGTTGCGAAATCATGATGAACTTCTGACGACTCGCAGGCCCAAGACCCGCGCGATGTGCACACGAGGCCGCGAGCACCGGTAGCATTGTCGCGCCAGCCTCTGTAGCTCAATGGAAGAGCAGTTGCGTCCTAAGCAAACGGTTGGGGGTTCGAGTCCCTCCAGGGGCACCAGTTCTTTGCGGTGTTTGACCAGGCATTCTCGGAATCAGACCGCACCCAGATCCGGCCCCTTGTGCTCGGTTTTGTGCTCAGCCTGCATGACGGCCATGTAGCGAGCTACTGCGTCGCGTTGCATGGACTCGGTGACGTGACTGTAGAGCCCCATCGTGATGCTGATGTCAGCGTGACCGAGGCGCTCCTGCACGATGCGCGGATGCACGCCCGCCTGCAGCAGGTTCGTCGCGTGTGTGTGACGCAGACCATGTAGCGCGAGCTTCGGAAGCTCTACCCCAGCTCGGCGCGCGGCGGCAACACGAGCGGCCCATCTGCCCGTGACTCTGTTCGGATTGATGACATTGCCGGCCGTGTCTCCGAAGATCACCGCGTCGGCCCGTGCGAGGTCGAGGCTGAGTGAACCGCGCACCGCCTTCCACGCCTTCAGCACTTCCACGACACTCTCGTCCAGGTCGATCACGCGAGGCTTGCCGCTCTTCGTCCCCTTTGTCTCACCGTGCTTGATGCTGTTCGCGGCCCGTCGCACAGAGATGCGTTGATTCGTGACGTCGAAGTCCTTCCACCTCAGTCCAAGTGCTTCGCCGCGGCGCATGCCCGTGTGCGCGAGCACTAGCCAGAGCGTGTAGTCGGAGTCGTCGTAGATGTGGCGATCCCACTTGAGGAAGGCCGTCAATTGCTCGGCGGTCCAAACCTCGAGTTCTGGAGCTTCGGCTTTCACCTGCTTCGCAGTGGGGGCCTTGACGACTCGCGTGCGCCGCGCTGCGTTCTGGCGCACGTACCCGTCATCGACAGCCGCGTCGAGGATAGAGCCGATCACGACGTGGGTCTTGCGCACAGTGTTCGCGGACAACGGAGCTCCCCCGCGGCCTCCGTCCCGTTCGAGCCGGAGGTAGACCTGGGCGAGTTTCGTCGGCTTGATCGCATCGATCCGGAAGCTGCCGAGCGTCGGGATCACGTAGCGCTTGACGAGCCCCTCGTAGCCCGCCCTCGTACTGTCCTCCACCCGGAGCGTGTCCAGCCAAGTCTGCGCGTAGACGCTCATTAGCGGCGCTTTACCTGCGACCACGACTTCCTGGTCCGCGATCTCGGAACGCTTCTTGTCGAGAGCATCCTCGGCGTCAGCTTTGGTGTCGAACCCCGTCCCCCCGACGCGCCGCTCGTCACTGTCGTCACCGCTGGGATCGAGCTTGATCCAGAGCTGCCAACGCCACTTCTGTCCCGCCTTGGTCTGGTAGCTCGACACGCTGCCGCGTCCCGACGACCTGCCTCGGCGCCGTTTCGTTGAACTTGCAGACACGATGCCCCCTTCTTGTCGAGCGGCGTACCGTGTTGCGGTCGCCACGATCCGTGCTTCACGCCGCCTGGCGCCAGGCGTGCAGATACTTGGTTGGAACTCCGAGCTCGCGTGCGATCAGCTCAGGATGCTCGTACATGCGCTCAGCTCGCAGCACGTCGGCAGGAAGAATCAGACGCTTCGCGGCGATGCGATCGGCGCGATCTTCCTGCCAAGGTGCGCGCCCCACATCCATCTTCTCGAAGTGGACGATCTCGTGCGCGATCGTGGCCCGGCGATGGACCGCCGGAAGCTTGGGGCGCACAAGGATCAGGTTCTTCTCGGGAATGAGTAGCGCGTTCGCCGTTCGGATCCGTGCTTCTTCGATCTTGAGCCCGAGTTTTTGGGCGTGCTCGTATGGGTCGTACATGAGTCTCCTAGCAGGGAAGGTGGGAGATGGTGCCGGCGAGTCTGCATTGAGCCACCGACATTCGAGCTAGTCGAAGATCTCGTCCTCAACCTCTGATGTGTCGGCCGCGTAGCGCAGCTCCTGCTCCTCAGTGAGCTCGGTTCGGTCCGGCGCACCGGGGAAAGCGGTGACGTTGTCCGGACGGGTGCTGGAGTCGCTAGCCCGTCGCGCGAGCTCTAGGAACAGCTGCCCTCCGTCCAGCCCGCCCCCGGCAAGCATCGCCAGGGCGTCGATGTCCTCCGTGTCGAGCGCCCGCTTGCCATTGATGCGCTCGGAGACGTACCCGGTGTTGCGCCCGAGCTTGGCGGCGATCTGCTTGCCAGTCACGTTGTTCTCGGCCATGAACCCGCGGTAGGCGGCGGCGAACGCGATGGAGAAGGGCGTGAGGTCGTTGTATCGGGTCACGTGTTGAAGCTTGGCATATGCGCTAGTCGCTAGTCAAGTGCAAAACCAGCTTGCAATGAGCGGTTTGCGTATGCCATTGTTGGTACATGCAAACAGGCAACGACGCTGCAGCCCAGGCTATCCGCCTCCTGCTCGCGGCACGCAACAAGAACCAGTCGTGGCTCGCGTCCCAGCTCGGGAAGTCCCCGTTCTGGATCGGGCGTCGCATGAACCACACCGTCAACTTCGATCTCGAAGACCTCGGGGAGATCGCGACCGTCTTCGGCATCGACATCCCCACCCTCCTCGCAGTCCCCAACTCCGTGGCAACCGCAGTGAAGGTACCGGCATGAGCACCGCCGGCCTGATGACCCTCGCGAAGGCTCGCGACTCGTCCGATGCGGTGCTCTCACGTCGCGAGGTGGCTGAGATCCTCGGCGTCGACCCTCGAACCGTCACGGCGGGAATTGATGCCGGCGAGATTCCTGTCATTCGCGTTGGACGAAGAGTGCTGATTCCCAAGGATCGCTTCCTTGCACTGTTCGCGTCGGCCGAGGTCAAGGACGCATAGCGATGTCGCCACTCTCGTCTCACGCTCTGATCGCCTGCGTCGCTCTCGTCATCATCCTCGGCGTCTACCTCGTGTACGGCGCCCCCTCCCGGCCGGACCGTTGAGCGCTCTGCTCCTGTTCCTCGCCTGCGGGCTCGCGTTCGCGCTCCTCGTCACCGCCCGCCTTCACCGGTAGGCGGCACCTCTCCCAGCCTCGTCCCGTCCCCGGGGCGTGATGCCGCGGCTCGAAGCCGTGACGAGGCGCTGGTTTCTTGCACCCAAAAACGGGCGAGACGACCACTGCAAGTTGAAAACTCCACAGCAGATAAGCCTCTCGGCTAGCGAGTACGGACTGCGCGTGACGCGTGGTTCGGCAGACCTGATGACCGCTTCATGCGAGATCGGGCAGCACCGAGGGGTGGAAACCCACGAAGACCGGCGCTTAGGCGGACACGGCAGGGGTTGATTCCCGGCAGAGGCCGGAGGGGGCTACGGCCCATAGAAGTTTCGTCCCGGTTCACGGGTGGCGAGTGCATTCCCACTGCGCCCACCTACACGGGCCCCGAGTCGCGGGAATGGCGGCGCTCGAGGGGTCCAGGCAAGACCGGGATGGCGGCAGTGAGTTCGAAGCTCCCAGATCGTGTGCAATGCGCGGCTGCCGCACTCATTCACCCATCACTCATATCTACAGACGGAGAGAGCATGTCGACAGTCATCGTTACCACGCAGGCAGAGCTCGACGCGGCCCTTGCCGCGTCGGGTTGGTCAGAGGTCCGGATCCGGGCCGAGAAGCGGTTGCGGCTCGTGGTTGGGCCTACGGGCGACCACGACGTCATCCTCGAGGGCGGCACCGTTCAGAGGGTCTTGCAGGGCGGCACCGTTCAGGAGGTCTGGCAGGGCGGCACCGTTCAGAGGGTCTGGCAGGGCGGCACCGTTCAGAGGGTCTGGCAGGGCGGCACCGTTCAGAGGGTCTTGCAGGGCGGCACCGTTCAGGAGGTCTGGCAGGGCGGCACCGTTCAGAGGGTCTGGCAGGGCGGCACCGTTCAGAGGGTCTGGCAGGGCGGCACCGTTCAGAGGGTCTTGCAGGGCGGCACCGTTCAGGAGGTCTTGCAGGGCGGCACCGTTCAGGAGGTCTGGCAGGGCGGCACCGTTCAGGAGGTCTTGCAGGGCGGCACCGTTCAGAGGGTCTTGCAGGGCGGCACCGTTCAGAGGGTCTGGCAGGGCGGCACCGTTCAGGAGGTCTTGCAGGGCGGCACCGTTCAGGAGGTCTTGCAGGGCGGCACCGTTCAGGAGGTCTGGCAGGGCGGCACCGTTCAGGAGGTCTTGCAGGGCGGCACCGTTCAGGACCTACGCGGCGCATCCATCGTCCTCCGTGCCGAATCCGGAGCGACCATCGCGAAGGCCGGCCCGTGGGCAACGATCTACGTGTACGGCGCGGACGTCACAGTCGACGGAGGTCGGATCATCGACCTGTCCGGGGTCAACGAGGAAGACGCTGAGACCTGGTGCGAGTTCCAGGGCGTCACGGTCGAGGACGGTCACGCGTTGCTCTACAAGGCGGTGAACGACGACCTGAAGTCGGAGCGCCTGTTCGCGTACCCGGTCGGCGAGACGGTCATTTGCCTGGACTGGACGGACGACAACGAGTGCGGTGGTGGTCTGCACGTGTCGCCAACTCCGGGCACGGCGCACAGCTACTTCGAGCGGGCGACGCGCTTCCTCGAGGTGAAGGTGCCGCTCGCTGAGCTGCGCCCGATCCTGGGCCGTGTGCCGAAGGCGAAGTTCCGGACCGGCGTTGTGCTTCGCGAGGTCACTCGTGACGGTGGCGAGGTGAAAGCGTGACTGCCCCGCTTGCTCGCATCTCGGCGGCAATCGAGAAGCTGGAACAGCTCCAGGCAACGAGCACGCCAGGTCCGTGGCACATCGAGACTCTGGCCAACGTGTTCGTGGTTGGTCGCGGCCCGACGTTCGACGGCACCGTGTCTGTCGCCATGCTTCACGAGACTCACCTGCAGGACTCGCCTTCGCCCGCCGACGCTGAACTTATCGTCACCCTCCACCGAACAATTCCGTTCACGTTGATGGCCCTCGCTCAGGCGAAGCATGACCTCGAGCAAGGACGAGCTGCTGCCCAGCGCGCGCTTGCCCTGACGGACGCGATCCTCGGGACCGCCTAACTCTCTCGCCGCAAGTTGGAATGCGCACAGTCGCGCGGTGAGAAACCCCCGCCAGATGCGGGGCGCCCTCGATCTGATCTCAGAGATGCACCGGGCGCGATCCCCGGCGAGGGCACTCATTCGACTCTTCCAAGGGAGGAAGGACCCCGTATGGGCAAGATTCAAAGTCCCACGAAGCTGGCCCGCAAGGAGCTGCGCTCGATGGGCGCAAGGTTCGACGGCCGTCACCGCGAGAGCGAGCACTACCTGTTCCCTGACGGCAACAGATACACGCTTCGCGCGGGCAACTCGTTCGCGAAGATCACCGCCGACCTGCATCGGTTGCGGGAGCGGTACGGGTGGCCGGCGGACTCGTACAAGCACGGCGTCCAGAAGACGGGCGCTCCGGTGATGGACATCGCCCGCTTGAAGGTCACCAAGCACGCGCAGGACCGGTGGGCGCAGATGTGCGGTCAGGCTCGCTTGGAGATGTCGGAGCTGACTCTGACGCTTCGCGCGCCGACCTGCGTTCGGTGGTCGCCCACTCACGAATCGTGGGTGTGGGTGCGTGATCGTCTCGCGGTGCCGGTGATCGAGAAGGACGGGCGGCTGCTCGTCAAGACGGTGCTGTGGGCGACCGCCGAGCTGTGGGAAGCGCATCCCCGGAGGCCCGCTCATGGGTAGCAGCGGGCAGCTCGTGGACAGCCACGACGAATGGCGCACGCATTGGGAGTGCGGCTGGACCGGATTCGTGACCGTCGACCGCGACCGCGAGGTGCGCGCGTCTCACTGGACCTGCCCCGCGTGCAAGCAGCGCGAACCGCTGCAGGCGGATGTGGAGGAGCTCTGGTGATCAGCGTCCATCCGTCCGGCGTCCTCGTAGCTCGCTTCCCCGGCGGGTTCGTGGCGTTCGGACGCACGAAGGAAGAACTCGAGGCGAGCGTGGCTCGCTGGTGGAGGAAGGAACCCGCTCATGAAGTGGATCATTCGGCGTAACCCGCAGACGCGGCTCTGGCGCTTGTTCGAACCGATCGGGCAGATGCCGTGTAGCGAGCATGGCTTTCACCCGGCCTACTTCGAGCACGGCCCGTTCCGCACTTGGGATGAAGCGTTCGCCCCGGTGTGGGCAGAGACGCTCCTGGACGAGGCGCTGGAAGCGTGCTCGTAACGGGGCTGGATCTGTCCCTGACGGGGTCGGGCGTCGTCACGATACGACGCACCACCGAGGGGTGGCGGTTCGCGAAGCATCTTGTCGAGTCGAAGTCACTCCCGAAGGGTGCGTCCCTCGAGCAGTGGGCGGCACGTCAGGTGTCGATCGCGGATCAGGTGATCGCGGCTACTCCCCCGGGGCTGATCGTCATCGAAGCTCCGTCGCATGGTTCCAAGTTCGGGAACCCGCACGAGCGAGCCGGCGTCTGGTGGCGAGTCGTGCATGCGCTCGTTGCCCGTGGTGACCGCATCGCGTCGGTGTCGCCAGCGACGAGGGCGAAGTACGCGACAGGATCCGGGACGGCGAAGAAGCCGGCGGTCGTCGCGGCCCTACGGGAGTCGATTCCCGCGGCGGCGATCACGGACCACAACTTGGCGGATGCGCTCGCACTCGCCGCACTCGGGTGGCGTCACCTTGGCGTGCCCGTCGAAGCGTCGATAGGCGCGAAACAACTGGAGGCGTGCCGCGCTGTGCGGTGGCCCCACAACGGAGGAGAGAAGTCATGGTGAAGTTCGCATCGGCCTTGCCGAAGGACGACAAGAACGGGCTGACATCGATCAGCTCGAAGCTCGTGCAGGGCTTGCAGGACAAGACCGTATTCCCGGTCATCGGCCTGCTGGTGACGCAGGAGGTGAACATCGACGAGGACCTCGAGAAGGAACCGAAGGCTCGCTTCCTTCAGGTCGAACCGGTGTCGGACGAGTACAAGGACGTGGTCCTGCAGGTGCTCGGTGAGCTCGTCGCGGAGCGCACGGGCGCCCGGACGGGGCAGCCTCCGCTGGACGTTCCTGAGGCTGAGCCTGAGGCTCTGACTCTCGAGCTGGAGGAGGGCGGCGGGTACGAGTACGAGATCCGCGACCAGCCCGCGGGCCGCTTATCGCTTCGCTTGTTCACCCGTTCGGGCATCGAGGCTGGCATGCGGGGCAACCTCCTGCGCGCGGAGATCGGCGAAGTCGATCCCGGCCGGTACCAGTACCGCGAGCTGCCGCAGACGCTGTGGACGATCGCGAACGTGCTCCTTTCCGAGTGGGAGCAGAACGAGGCCGCGGGCGATGTTGTCGACGCGGAGATCGTGGACGACGAGGACGAGACAGAGGGAGACGCCTGATGTCGCAGAAGTTCTCAGTTACCGACTACAAGGGCGCGCGTGACGTGTCCATCGAGACGACGGCCGGCGAGCTGGTCATCGTCGCGGGCCGCAACGGATCCGGGAAGTCGTCGTTCATCGACGGCATTTCCGAGCTGTTCGACCCGCATGGTGTGAAGCTCACGCCAAAGCCCATCCGTGACGGCGCTGACTCCGCGCAGTCGGAGTTCATCGACGAAGCGCTCGGGATCCGCCTGGTGCGCACGTGGAAAAAGAACGACGCAGGCAAGCTCGAGGCGTACGCGCTCGATGGGGCGAAGTACTCG
>NZ_JACHWJ010000002.1 GCF_014191305.1 Pseudoclavibacter helvolus
CAGGAAGATGCCAGCAACAGAAAAGAGTAGCCAGATGCCCGCGAAGATGGAGAAGATAGCGGAATAGGCCATGCCACCCGCAAGGACCGAGGCACTCCTCGCCCCGAAATGGGCGAAGACTCGGGCGGGGCGGGTAGCTTGAGCCCAGGCGATCAGCGCTTTCATGCGCTCGCCGAACGGCGCCTCCGGGGGGAACTTCGGAAACGGCGGCGCGAACGTGGAACTGCGCGAACTCTTAGCTGAGTCTTGCTCGGTCACGGTCGAAGCCTACGTTGCTGTGCCGATACGCTGTCTGAGTTACCAGCACGAAGGAGTTGCTATGAAATACACGGGGTTTGGCGTCGGGACCGGCGTCGCTTTCGGTGAAGTCCTACGCATGCCTGATCCGCTCCCTGAACCTGCCGACGAGCTCGCCACAGGCGACGCCGCGACCGAGTACGAGCGGGCCATCACCGCACTCCGTGAAACCGGCGAGGGTTTGACTGCTCGCGCGGCCACCGTCGACGGCGCCGCGAAGAACGTGCTGGAGTCGCAGGCCATGATGGCCGCAGACCCGTCTCTCGCCGAAAGCATCAAGGCAGCGACCGAGGCGGGCAAGACCGCCGAGCGTGCGGTCTTCGAGTCCTTCTCCTCCTTCGCCGAGATGCTGAAGAGCCTCGGCGGCTATCTCGCTGAGCGTGCCACCGACCTCGGAGACGTCTCGCAGCGAGTCATCGCCCTACTCCGCGGCGTCCCAGCTCCCGAGGTGCCCTCGAGCGACACCCCGTTCATCCTCGTCGCGCACGACCTCGCGCCGGCCGACACGGCGAAGCTCGACCTGTCGAAGGTGCTTGCCCTCGTCACGCGCGACGGCAGCCCCAAGGCGCACACGGGCATCCTCGCGGCCGAGAAGGGCCTCCCGGCCGTCGTCGCCGTCAAGGAAGCGGACAGCCTGCTTGACGGCATGACGATCCTCGTCGACGCCGCCAAGGGCCAGGTCATCACCGAGCCCACCGCCGAGCGCATCGCAGAGGCGCAGGCCGAGATCGACCGCGTCGCGGCGATGAAGGCCGCTCCCGTCGAGCCGGGCGAGCTCGCCGACGGCACGCCGGTCCAGATCCTCGCGAACATCGGCAAGCCAGCAGATGCCGAGCGTGCAGCTGCGCTCGGAGCCGAGGGTGTTGGCCTCTTCCGCACCGAGTTCCTCTTCCTCGACAGCGACACCGCACCGACGGTCGAGAAGCAGACGGCCGACTACACGGCGGCGCTCGCGCACTTCCCAGGCAAGAAGGTTGTCGTGCGTGTGCTCGACGCCGGCGCCGACAAGCCCCTCGCGTTCCTCACGGAGGCTGACGAGCCGAACCCGGCGCTCGGGCTCCGCGGCATCCGCGTGCTCATGAAGAAGGAGCAGATCCTCCGCGACCAGCTCCAGGCGCTTGCCAACGCGCAGGCTGCAACCGAGGCGAAGGTCTGGGTTATGGCCCCGATGGTCTCCGACGCGCACGAGAGTGAGCACTTCACATCGCTCGCCCGCGAGTACGGGCTCATGACGGCGGGAAGCATGATCGAGGTGCCTTCCGCTGCGCTGCTTGCTGAGCAGGTGCTCGAGTCGAGCGACTTCGTGTCGGTCGGCACCAACGACCTCACGCAGTACACGCTCGCTGCCGACCGCCTCCTCGGAAGCGTCGCGGCATTCCAGGACCCGTGGCACCCCGCCGTGCTGCGCCTGATCGAGCGCATCGGCGAGGCTGGCGAGCACCACCAGAAGAGCGTCGGCGTATGCGGCGAGGCTGCGGCTGACCCGAACCTCGCGATCGTGCTTGTCGGACTCGGTGTTCGTTCGCTCTCGATGGCGCCTCCCGCGTTCGTCGAGGTCCGTGCAGCGCTCAAGCGAGTCACCCTCGAGCAGGCGAAGGAGATCGCACACCTCGCGATCTTCGCGAAGTCGGCCGTCGAGGCCAAGGGCCGCGTCGTGGACGCGCTCGCGACTCGCGGCGTCATCACGACTGCAGTGCCGGTCGTCGAGGTCTAACCACACAACCTAAGGCCTGGCGGTTCGCCGCCTGGCCAGTAGATCCCGAGCGGGGTGCATCCGGAGCTTTCCGGATGCACCCCGCTTTGCTGTGCGGTCGGCGTCTGCCGTCTGCCGCCCACCGCATATCCCGAGTCACGAGCGGACGCTCGACCGGCACTGCGAGCACGTGACGCGTATAGTTGTGCAGAATCCAGAAACGTTCGGAGTGTGCATGCCTGAACCCGGCCCCGTGGCCGCTCTCGAACGCGTCACGGTGCGATACGGAGCGGGGGCGCCAGCGCTCGACGGCATCGATCTGGAGATTCAACGCGGCGAGATCATCGGGATCGTTGGGGAGTCGGGCGCGGGCAAGTCGACGCTGCTTCGGCTGCTCGACGCCGACGAGACGCCGACGGAGGGGCGGGTGCTCATCCAGGGCACCGACCCGGCTACCATGCGTGAGCGCGACCGGCGAGGGCTTCGCCGACGCATCGGCATGGTGTTCCAGAGCTTCAACCTGCTCGCGAATCGAACCGCGCGGCAGAACGTCGAACTCCCGCTGCGGCTCCAGCGTCGCCGCGACCCGGCGCTCGTCGGCGAGCTCCTCGACTACGTGGGGCTCGGTGACCGCGGCGGCGACTACCCGGCGCAGCTCTCAGGAGGGCAGAAGCAGCGGGTCGCAATCGCGCGCGCCCTCGTGACGAGGCCGCCGCTGTTGCTCTGCGACGAGCCGACGTCAGCGCTCGACGAACGGACGACGAGCGACATCCTTCGCCTGCTCGCCTCGACGCGCGACGACTTCGGCACGACCATCGCGCTTGTCACACACGAACTCGCCGCGGTGAAGGCGATCTGCGATCGGGCTGCGATCCTCGACAGAGGCCACCTGCAAGGCATCGTCGCAGTGGAACACAGCGCTCGTGACGACCGCGGCTCCTACGTCGAGCACGCGAAACGGGTGCTCGGGTCGTGATCGAGCTCGTCGACAGCATAGTCACCTCACTCACGGCCAACGCCGACGCCATCTGGCAGGCGCTCGCCGAGACCGGCTACATGCTCGTGTTCTCCCTGGTCGCCGCCATTGTGCTCGGGCTGCCACTCGGCGTGCTGATCTTCCTGACCAGGCCGGGAGGCGTGCGCGAGAACCGGACGCTGTGGCGGGTCGCGAACCTCTACGTCACGGTCGTGCGATCGTTTCCGTTCCTCCTGTTCGTGGTGTTCCTCATCCCACTCACCCGCCTCGTGTTCGGCACCACGTTCGGCACCCAGGCGGCGACGTTCCCGCTGTGCTTCGTCGGTGTCGCGATCTACGCGCGGCTCGTCGAGCAGATACTGCTCGAGGTGCCATCCGGTGTGCTGCACGCGGCGAGGTCGATGGGCGCGGACACGGGGCAGGTGGTCACGCGCTTCCTGTTCGTGGAGGCGCGCAGCGGACTGGTCTACGCACTCACTTCCGCGGCGATCAGCCTGCTTTCGTACTCGACGGTGCTCGGCGTCGTCGGTGGCGGAGGGCTTGGCGACTTCGCGCTGCGCTACGGCTACCAGGAGTACGACTACCCGCTCATGTACACGACGATCGTGATCGTCATCGTGTGCGTGCAGCTGCTCCAGACCGGCGGCCACAGGCTTTCGGTGGCGCTTGACCGCCGGTGACCTTCATCTCAAATTCTTGCTCACCAACATCCACGACCAACTGCATGCACGACCCGCAAAGGAACCAACAGCCATGACACTTCGACTTCGCACGATCGGGGCAGCGCTGGCCGTCGCATCCCTCGCCCTTCTCACGGCCGGATGCGCCCCGTCGGCCGGTCAGACGGACGGCGGCGGCGACGTGGTCACGATCAAGGTCGCGGCCACGGTGACCCCCATGACGGACGTCGTGGAGGCGGCGGCCGAGGCGATCGAGGAGGGTTACGAGATCGAGCTGGTCCCCGTCTCCGACTACGTGCAGCCGAACGTGCTTGTCGAGAACGGTGAGATCGACGCCAACTTCGTGCAGTTCGTGCCGTTCATGGAGGAGTTCAACACGAAGAACGACGCGTCGCTCGCGGGCGTGAAGCCGATCTACTCGACGGTCGTCGCCTTCTACTCCAAGAGTCTGGGCTCACTCGACGAGCTGCCGCAGGGTGGCAGCGTCGTCATCCCGAACGACAGCGCCAACGCGGCTCGCGCACTGCAGTTGCTCGCCGACGATGGCGTCATCACGCTTGACGAGGGTGTCGAGCGATTCAAAGGCAAGGTTGCTGACATCACTGAGAATCCCCGGGAGCTGACGATCACGCAGGTCGACCTGCTGCAGCTCAACACGGCCTACGAGGAGGCGGATGCGGTCTTCAACCTGCCGTCGTTCGCGCGTCAGCTCGGGTTGACGCCCGTCGACAACGGCCTCGCGGTCGAGCAGGACCCTCAGTTCGCGGTCACGCTCGTGACGCGCGAGGACAAGCTCGGCACCCCGAAGATCGCTGCGCTCGAGAAGGCGTTCACGAGCGACAAGGTGCGGGAGACGCTTGAGTCGCTGGACGTGCCGCCCGCGTTCTAAGCCGACGTGCTCGTTGGGAGTGACCGCTGCCGGTCGGTTCACCACCTCGGGCCCATTGAAGTCGATCGCTGCCCGGCGATTCCCCCTCTGAGTGGGCGCTCAGAGGGGGACTCGCCGGGCAGCGATCAGCTTGTTGAGCTGAGTTCAGCGGAGTTGAGTTGAGCGGGCCCGGGCCTGGGCTCGGCTGGGAGCGAAGCGAGCTGGCTCGGCGGGGTGGCGCGAGAGGTCAGGCGTCGAACTCGCGGAGCAGCAGCGAGGCATTGTGCCCGCCGAAGCCGAACGAGTTCGAGAGCACGGTGCGGATGCGCGCTGGCCGGGCCTCGCGGGCGACGACGTCCAGTTCTGGGAACTCGGGATCGTCGAGGTTGAGCGTCGGCGGGATCACCGAGTCGCGCATCGTCAGCAGTGAGATGACGGCTTCGAGAGCCCCGGCGGCGCCCAGCAGGTGACCGGTTGCCGACTTATTGGCCGTCACGGGAACCCCGCCGAGACGGGCGCCGAGGAGCTCGCGCAGGGCGGCCGTCTCCATGGCGTCGTTCAGTGGCGTGCTGGTGCCGTGCGCGTTGACGTGCTCGAGGTCGCCTGCGTCGAGGCGGGCGTCGTCGAGGGCCGCTCGCATGGCGGCGAGGGCGCCGCTGCCGTCGGGTCTCGGAGCTGTCGGGTGGTAGGCGTCCGACGTCGCGCCGTAGCCGGCGACCTCGCCCAAGATCTCAGCACCACGTGCATGCGCGCCCTCTTCCGACTCCACGAGCAGGGCGGCCGCACCGGCCGCCATGACAAACCCGTGGCGCGCGCGGTCGAAGGGCCTGCTGGCCGTCTCCGGTGCGTCCTCGTGTCCGAGTGCTAGGGCGCCGAGGGTCGCGTTGACGGCCAAGTTGACCCGGTTGAGGCAGTCATCGGCCGCGACGACAAGGACGGCGTCGGCGTACCCGTGCCGGATGGTGCGCATCGCCTCGCCGAGCGCGACGGTGCCGCTTGCGCACGTCGCGGAGAGCCCGGCGCTCGCGCCGCGGGCCCCGTAGCGCTCGCTGAGGTAGGCGGCAGCCGCGTCCGGCCCGCCGTAGACCACGACGCCTGGCGGCACTCTGCGCGGCCCTGAGGCGTCGAGGATGCGCGCGGCGTCCTGCGTGAGCGAGACGGGGCCGGAGCCGGTCGCGATGGTCACGGCGAACCTCGTCGCGTCGAACGGGAGCGAGCCAGGCGCGATGCCGGTCGAGCGCATCGCCTCGTCGGCGGCCGCCACGGCGTAGTGCGCGTGGCGGTCCAGGCGCGCGACGTCACGCTTCGGCAAGTGGGCCGCGGCGTCGAAGCTGCGCACCTCTCCGGCTACCCGCACGGCGAGGTCGGAGACGTCGACGCTCTCGATGAGCCGGATGCCGCTCTGTCCCGCGAGCAGTGACGACCACGTGCTCGTGACGTCGAGCCCGTTGGGGGTGACGGCGCCGACGGCGGTGACGACGGCGCGCCTCATAGCCGCACCGCCTCGCCAGCGGTGACGAGGTCGAGGACTGCAGCACGGCGGATCTTCCCACCGGCCGTGCGCGGGAGGAGCTGCGCACGGTAGAGGCGGTGGGGCACGAACTGGGGTGCTAGGTGCGCGCGCAGGTGGCCGAGCATCTGCGCCTTGGTGGGGAGTGCATCCGCGTCGCCTTCGACGACAACCGCGACGATCGAGCCGAGCTTGCTGTCCGGCAGCGCGACGGCGCAGCACGCCTCGCAGCCTGGGAGCGAAGCGAGTGCGCGTTCCACCTGGGGGAGGGACACTTTGTGCCCGCCGGAGACAGCGACGTCGCCTGCCCGGCCGAGCAGCTGGATGCGCCCGTTCGCGAACGCCGCGAGGTCGTTGACGCTCGCCCAGCCGTCGGCGTCGGTGATGCGGTCCGCGCTCGTCGCGGAGAGGTAGCGCTCGACTGCCGAGCCCACGCGGATGTGCAGGGTGCCGGTCTCGCCGGCAGGCACCTCAGCCCCCGCTTCGTCCCGCACGCTCACCTCGACGCCACCGAACGGAGTCAGGTTGGTGCCGTCACCCTCGTCGCTGAAGCCGATGAAGCCGATCTCTGAGGCCCCGTAGTAGCTGCGCAGGTGCGCCTCGGGAACGGCTTCCTCGAAGCCGCGGCGGATGTGCTCCGGCTGGTTCGCCCCGCCCGTGATGACCTCGACCAGCGAGTCGAGCGGCAGGTGCCCGCGGCGGGACGCCTGCAGGACGGCAAGCAGCATGGCCGGCACCCCGACGAGGCGCTCCACGTGCTCACCCGCGATCGTGCGAGCCGCGGCCTGCGCGTCGAAGCCGCTCTGCAGGTAGAGCGAGCCGCCGGTGGCGAGCACCTCGACAAGCGCGTAGAGGGTGAGGCTGTACGAGAGAGGGCCGGGTGCGATCGTCGAGCGTCCGTCGGTCGTTCCGAGGTACCGGCGGCTGATGTCGACGTTGTGGTCCCAGCTGCCGCGAGTGCGCAGGAAGCCCTTGGGTAGGTCGGTGGTGCCGGAGGTGAAGAGCAACAGGAAGGGCTCGTCGCGCGGGCGGATCTCTGGGCCCGGGGCCGACGCGCCCCGCTCGGCAAGCGCATCCGCCGCTGCCAGGTCGAACGCTGCCAACGAGGTGACTGTTCCTCCCCACGACGTGGCGTCGAGTTGGGCCTCGAACTCCGGATCGTCGGTGATGACCAGCGCGGGCTCAACCCGCCGCAGGATCTCAAGGCGATGCTCGAGCGGCCACAGGGGGTCGAGCACGGCCGCGACGGCGCGGAAGCTGATGACTCCCGTGAGGAGGCGGGCGGCGTCGATGGCACGCGAGAGGGAGACGGTGACGATTGGCACGCCGCGTGTCTCGGAGGCGGAGGCGCCGCTCGCGATCGGCTCGGAGGAACCGAGCAGGGCCTCGACGCCGGCCCTGACGGCCGCGCACGAGCGGGCGAGGTCGCCGTAGCTGAGTCGCTCGCCGTCACCGGCAAGCGCGGTGCGCGTGGGTGAGTGGGCTGCGGTGGTGATGAGCGTGCGAGTGATGGGCACCAGGCGAGTCTAGAACGTGCACTGGCCCGCGCCTGAGTCTGTGCCGCAGTCGTGTGGAGTGTCCTCGCTGGCCGCTTCGTTCCCCGGCGCGCGAGTGGCAGCTCTGAGGGTCCAGAACGTCAGTCGACGGCACCGTTCCGCAGCTCGCGGCCCTTTGCGACGTCCTTCTCGATCTGCTCGAGCCGCTTCGCGCTCGCCTTCGTGTCCCGAGGGGGCAGCTGGATGCTCTGCTCGGCCGGGATACCCCCGCGCAGCTGTCGCACGCGCTCGATCTCCGCGTCGCACTGCGCACCGAACAGGAGCGCGAGGTTGACGATCCAGAGCCACAGCAAGCCGATGATGACGCCGGCCACGCTGCCGTAGAGGCGCTCGTAGCTGGTGAAGTTCGCGACGTAGAAGAAGAACCCCGCGCTCGCGACGCCGGTCACGAAGAGCGCGATGAAGGCGCCGAGCGTCATCCACTTGAACTTCGGCAGCTTCACGTTCGGCGTCCCGTAGAAGAGCACGGCGATCATCACGATCACCACCAGTAGGACGATGGGCCACCGCGCGACGCTCCACACGGCGAGTGACGCGTCGCCGAGGCCGATGAGGCCGCCGACCGCGGACGCCACCGGGCCGGAGAGCGCGAGGATTGCGAAGATGACGAGCATCAGCACGAGGAGGACGATCGTCCAGAGCATCATGATCGGCCGAAGCTTCCAGAACGGGCGGCCCTCGTCGATCTCGTAAACCGTGTTCATGGCGTGCGAGAAGCAGTTGACGTAGCCGGACGCCGACCAGAGCGCGCCGAGGAGACCGACCACAAACGCGGTGCCGGCGCCGCTCGACTCGCCAAGCTGCTGCACCGTGTTGCGCAGCGTCTCTGCGAAGGTCGTGTCGGCCAGGTGGGTCGCCATCTCGTCGATGAACGACACGGCTGTCGCAGTGAGGCCGAAGAGGCCGATGACCGACATGAGTGCGAGCAGAGCGGGGAAGAGCCCGAGCAGCATGTAGAACGTGAGGGCCGCGGCGAGCACAGTGCTTTTGTCTCGCAGGAACTCGCGGATCGCTCGCATCAAGATGTACCGCCAGGCGGGTTTCAGGACTGGGCCGAGCCCTTCCGGCTTCCGCGGGTCGCGTGCATCCGGCGCGGTGTGCGCTTTGACGACACTGGTCTCGTGGGGTGAGCCGGGGGTGGTCATAGACGAAGGCTAGGCGCGGTCGGAGTGCACCGCACGGAGGGCGCGCGCTCAGGCCGCACCTCGAGACGAGACTTGCTCTCCTGGAGACGAGAAAGGGAGCAGCCGAACCCGGCTGCTCCCTCACTCACGTGCTGCTCTTGGCTAGACGCGGCCCTTGAGCATCGCCTGCTTGACCTCGGCGATCGCCTTCGTGACCTGGATGCCACGCGGGCAGGCCTCGGTGCAGTTGAAGGTCGTGCGGCAGCGCCAGACGCCCTCGCGGTCGTTGAGGATGTCGAGGCGAACCTTCGCGTCCTCGTCACGGGAGTCGAAGATGAAGCGGTGCGCGTTCACGATCGCGGCCGGACCGAAGTACTGGCCGTCGGTCCAGAACACGGGGCACGACGTGGTGCACGCGGCGCACAGGATGCACTTGGTCGTGTCGTCGAAGCGCTCACGGTCGGCGATCGACTGGAAGCGCTCCTTGCCCTTCTCGGGCTTCGACGTCGTCTGCAGGAACGGTTGGACCTCGCGGAAGGCCTCGAAGAACGGCTCCATGTCGACGATGAGGTCCTTCTCGAGGGGAAGTCCCTTGATGGCCTCGACGTAGATGGGCTTCGAGATGTCGAGATCCTTGACGAGCGTCTTGCAGGCGAGGCGGTTACGGCCGTTGATGCGCATGGCGTCGGAGCCGCAGATGCCGTGCGCGCAGGAGCGACGGAACGCGAGCGAGCCGTCCTGGTCCCACTTGATGCGGTGTAGCGCGTCGAGGATGCGGTCAGTCGGGTACATCTCGACGTCGAACGCCTGCCAGTACGGCTCCGTGTCCGTCTCGGGGCTGTAGCGGCGCACGTTGAGCGTCACCGTGAACGGCTTGGGAGCCTCGATGGGCGCCTCTGGTGCTTCAGTAGTTGCAGCAGTCATTCGATGCGCCCTTCCTAGTACTTGCGCTCGGTCGGCTCGTAACGCGTCACGCGCACGGGCTTCTTGTCGAGACGGATGTGATCGGCGGGGTCGGGGGATTTCCGGTCGCCGGTGAGGTACGCCATGGTGTGGTGCATCCAGTTGACGTCGTCGCGCTTCGGGAAGTCGTCGCGCATGTGTCCGCCACGGCTTTCCTGGCGGTTGAGCGCGCAGTACACAAGCACCTCGGCGAGGTCGAGCAGGAAGCCGAGCTCGATGCCCTCGAGGAGCTCCGTGTTGTAGCGCTTGCCCTTGTCGAATACCGCGATCTGCGTGTACCGCTCGCGCAGCGAGTGGATGACCTTGGTCGCCTCGGTCAGGGTGTCCGCCGTGCGGAAGACCTGGGCGTTCTTGTCCATCGTCTCCTGCAGCTCGCGGCGCAGGCCGGCGACCGACTCGGTGCCGGTGGATGCCTGGAGGTCGTCGACCATGCCCTTGACGAACGCTGCCGCGTCGTCTGGGAGCGGTGCGAACTCGGCGGTCTTGACGTACTCGACGGCGTTGCGGCCGCTTCGCTTGCCGAAGACGTTGATGTCAAGTAGCGAGTTGGTGCCGAGGCGGTTCGAGCCGTGCACGGAGACGCAGGCGCACTCGCCGGCGGCGTACAGGCCGGGGATGACGGTCTCGTTGTCGGAGAGCACCTCGCCCGCGTTGTTCGTGGGGATGCCACCCATCGCGTAGTGCGCGGTCGGGTAGACGGGCACCGGCTCGGTGACTGGGTCCACGCCGAGGTAGGTGCGCGCGAACTCGGTGATGTCTGGCAGCTTCGTCTCGAGGACCTCGGCGCCCAGGTGGGTGCAGTCGAGGTAGACGTAGTCCTTGTGCGGGCCAGCGCCGCGCCCGTCGAGCACTTCCTGCACCATCGAGCGGGCGACGATGTCACGAGGCGCGAGGTCCTTGATGGTCGGCGCGTAGCGCTCCATGAAGCGCTCACCCGAGGCGTTGCGAAGGATCGCGCCCTCGCCGCGTGCGCCCTCGGTGAGGAGGATGCCGAGACCGGCGAGGCCGGTGGGGTGGAACTGGTAGAACTCCATGTCCTCGAGTGGGAGGCCGCGGCGCCAGACGATGCCCATGCCGTCACCCGTCAGCGTGTGGGCGTTCGACGTGGTCTTGAAGACCTTGCCGAAGCCACCCGTCGCGAAGATGAAGGCCTTCCCCTGGAAGACGTGCAGCTCGCCGGTCTTGAGCTCGAGCGCGACGATGGCCGCGGGGACCTCCTGGCCGTCGACCTCCGTCATGACGATGTCGAGCGCGTAGAACTCGTTGAAGAACTTCACGTTGTGCTTGACGCAGTTCTGGTACAGCGTCTGGAGAATCATGTGACCGGTGCGGTCTGCCGCGTAGCAGGCACGGCGGACGGGCGCCTTGCCGTGGTCGCGCGTGTGTCCGCCGAAGCGACGCTGGTCGATCTTGCCCTCAGGCGTGCGGTTGAACGGGAGGCCCATGTTCTCGAGGTCGATGACCGCCTCGATGGCTTCCTTCGCGAGGATCTCGGCAGAGTCCTGGTCGACGATGTAGTCGCCGCCCTTAACGGTGTCGTAGGTGTGCCACTCCCAGTTGTCGTCCTCGACGTTCGCGAGGGCGGCAGCCATGCCACCCTGGGCCGCGCCGGTGTGCGAGCGGGTTGGGTAGAGCTTCGTCACGACGGCCGTGTCAGCGCCCTGTGCGGCCTCGATGGCCGCGCGCATCCCGGCACCGCCAGCGCCGACGATGACGATCTCGTGCTGGTGGTAGTGGACGCCGTCGACGGTTCGCGTCGGAGCGAGCTTCTCTGCCATATGTCTGTGGCTCTTCTTTCTCAGGTGGTGGAAGTCGTGTGGCCGAACGCTGCGGCTAGGCCGAGCAGAAGCTCGGCAGGTTCTCGGCAGCGCCGTTTGCGGGGCACGGGTCGAACGTGTAGATCACGAGGAGGCCGAGGACGATAAGCACCGTCGTGACGATGAACAGCGTGACCTGGAGTGCGCGACGCGTGGTCGCCTTCGACACGTAGTCGTTGATGATGGTGCGCATGCCGTTGGCGCCGTGGATGAACGCGAGGACCAGCATGAGCGTGTCCCAGACGACCCAGAACGGGTCGGCCATCTTGCCGGCGACGAACGCGAAGTCGATAGCGGCAACACCCTGTCCGACCATGAGGTTCGTGAACAGGTGGCCGAAGATGAGGATGACGAGCAGCACGCCGGAGACGCGCATGAACGCCCAGCCGATGCGCTCCCAGTTGGTGCTGTTCTTGGCGGCAGCTGCAGCGCGCGGGTACTCGATGGTTTCGATAGTCATGGCAACTCCCTCCTAGTGGCTGAACACGTTGATGAGGTGGCGGGGCGTGAAGCCGATCATCGTGACGACGCAGAGGCCGATGACGATCCAGAACATGAGCTTCTGGTACTTCGCGCCGCCAGGCAGGAAGTCGATGAGGATGATGCGGATTCCGTTGAACGCGTGGTAGCAGATAGCCGCCACGAGCCCGACCTCGCCGATACCCATGATGGGGGTCTGGTACGTGTGGATCGCCGCGTTGTACGCCTCGGGGCTCACTCGAACGAGCGACGTGTCGAGCACGTGCACGATCAGGAAGAAGAAGATGGAGACGCCGGTGATGCGGTGGAGAACCCAGGACCACATGCCCTCGTTCCCCCGGTACAGCGTGCCGCCACGATGCGGCTTCTTCGCTGTGTTCTTCGGGGCTGTCGAGCCCGCCGGAGCTGGTGTCTGTACGGCTGACACGGGTTTGCCCTTCTGTCGCGTTGCGTTCTTCCGCTCAGGACTCTTGCGCCGAGGAGGTGAAGATGAGCGGCAGGCCCCAACCACACTGCGTTGGGCATGTTGATACCCGCCTAGACTACGCCTCCCGCGGTTTTCGGCTGGGAAGGTAAGCCTTCCTTCGGCCGGATCGCGAGAGGCGATTCAGCCTGGACCGGGACGCTCAGGAGAGAGGAAGCGTGGTCGGCTGTCGTGCATCCGACATGACCGATGCGTAGTGGCCGAGGAGCTCGTCACAGACGCTCGCCCACGAGCGTGAGAGCACCCTGCGCCGGCCGGCTTCGCCCATCCTGGCTCGGAGGGCCGGGGAATCGGCGAGGTGCTCAAGCATGCCTCTGAGGTCGAGGTCGCCCGCGCGGTCCGGGTCGAAGTGGAACCCGTCGACGCCGTGCTCGATGAGGTCGATCGGGCCGCCAGCGTATGGCGCAACGACGGGGAGCCCGCTCGCGTGCGCCTCCTGGATGGTCTGGCCGAACGTCTCCTCTGTCCCCGTATGTACAAACACGTCGAAGCTCGCGTACGCAAGAGCGAGGTCGCGCCCGCCGAGTCTTCCGGCGAAGTGGGTCGGCACGCCCTTGAGGGCTCTGCGGATGCTGGGCTCGGAGGGGCCGTCGCCGACCACGACAAGCTGCACGTTGTCGAGGCCGCGCAGGGAGGAGAGGCGCTCGACCTGCTTCTCCGGTGCCAGTCTGCCGACGTAGCCGACGACTGTGCGCGAGTCGGCTCCCAGTCGGCGGCGGCTGTTCAGGACGGCCGGTTCGTGCTTGTTGCGGGGGTGGTAGGTCTCGAGGTCGACCCCGCGGCCCCATCTGATGGCGTTCGTGATCTTCGCGCGGCGCAGATCGCCGAGGGCGGCGGTGGACGGCGCGAGTGTGAGGTCGGCGTTGTTGTGCAGCCAGCGGATGAACCACCAGGCGAAGCCCTCCATAGCGCTGAGCCGGTTGCGCTTCGTGTAGCCGGCCACGTCGGTCTGGAAGACGGCAACGCTCGGGATGCCTCGGCGCTTCGCGGCGGCGATGGCCTGCGACCCCAAGAAGAGAGGACTCGCGGCGTGGACGACATCCGGGGCGAACTCGGCGAGCAGTCGATCAACCCTGGGGGAGGGGAGGCCGACCGGGAACTGCCGGTAGTCGAGCGCAGGCACTTCCACGACCCGGAAGCCCCGGTACTCCCTCGGCGAGCCCGCCGCCGGGGTGATGACGATGGCCTCGTGCCCACGGAGCGCGAGGTGGTCGAGCACCTTGCACACGCTGTTCGTCACGCCGTTGACAGTGGGGAGGAAGCTCTCGGTCACAACCGCGATGCGCATAGGGCGAACGTAGGCGCAGGGTGTGGCGGCGAGGTGAACTCCCGGCGACACCTTCTCGACGAGTTATCCACAGCTTCGTCATGCCGAAACGGGCCGGTGACGGTGTTCCCCTATGGTGTTGCGCATGGCAGATGCGATCGATCGGTTCTATGGCGTGATCCCAGCGGGAGGCGTCGGCTCACGGCTGTGGCCGCTCTCGCGGGCTGAAGCCCCGAAGTTCCTCCACGACGTCGTCGGAAACGGCTCGACCCTTCTAAGGGCGACCTGGGACCGACTTGCGCCTCTGTGCGCGGAAGACAGGCTCCTCGTCGTGACAGGCGAGGCCCACGCCAAGGAGGTGCGTGCCCAGCTCCCGGAGCTCATCGACGAGAACATCGTGCTCGAGAGCGAGGGGCGAGAGTCCACGGCTGCCATCGGCCTGGCGGCGGCCATCCTGCAGCGTCGCGTTCCAGACGCGATCATCGGGTCCTTCGCCGCTGACCACCTGATCGGCGCGACCGACCGATTCGCGGCCGCGGTGCGCGAGGCCGTCGAGGCGGCTGACGCCGGCGCGATCGTGACGATCGGCATCCAGCCGATCGAGCCTTCAACGGCCTTCGGGTACATCCGCGCGGGCAAGCCGCTCAGCATCCCCGCGGCGCCGAGCGCACGCAAGGTGGATGCGTTCGTCGAGAAGCCCAAGGAGGCAACCGCCCGTCGCTACCTCGCGTCTGGCGAGTACCTCTGGAACGCAGGCATGTTTTTCGCTCGCGTCGACCGCCTCATGGAGGCGCTCGCGGAATCCAACCCGGTGCTGGCTGCCGGTATCAACGAGATCGCGGATGCGTGGGGCACCGATACGCAGGCCGAGGTCACGGCTCGCGTCTGGCCTGGCCTCGAGAAGATCGCCATCGACTACACGGTCGCGGAGCCAGCGGCCGCACGCGGCGAGCTCGCGGTGATCCCCGGCTACTTCCAGTGGGACGACGTGGGTGACTTCGCAGCCGTGAGCCGCCTCCGCAAGAGCACGAACGGCAACGGCGTGACCGTCCACGGCGACGAGAACAACGTCGTCGTTGTCGACGGCTCCGGCCTCATCGTCAACCACACCGACCGCGTTGTCGCCATCGCCGGCATCAAGGACATCGTCGTGGTCGACACCCCGGATGCGCTGCTCGTGACGACGGCCGCAAACGCGCAGAAGGTCAAGCAGCTTGTCGCCGAGATCAAGGCGTCGAAGCGCCCCGAGGTGCTCTAGGCCTCAGCGCAGAGATAAACGCCAGGCGCGCACGGATCGTAGCTTCACAACGATCGGTGCGCGCCTGTAGCGGTCCCAGCTCGGCTCCCACTACTCTTCCGGCATGTCACGCTCTCGCATCCCAGGCGCCATCGGCGCCCTCGCTGTCGCAACGCTCGCACTGACCGCCTGCCAGGCACCGCCAGAGGCGCCGAGCTCGACGGGCGAGGCGTCCGCTGGCAGTGACTACCTCGCGTGCATGGTCGCCAACAGTGGCAACATCCAGGACCGCTCCTTCAACCAGGCCGTCTTCGAGTCGCTCGAGGCCGCGCAAGCGGAGTACGGCGTGGAGATGCGCGAGACGGTCTCGCAGTCGCAGGCAGATTACGAGACGAACCTCGAGACGATGGTCGGCGAGGGCTGCGACTACATCGTCACCGTCGGATGGGAGCTCGCCGACGCGACAAGGGCATCCGCCGAAGCGAACCCGGACATCACCTACTCGATCGTCGACGAGGTCGTCGAGGGGCCGAACGTGGCCTCGATCGTGCACGACACCGCGCAGGCCGCATTCCTTGCCGGCTATCTCGCGGCGGGCGTCAGCAAGACCGGCGTTGTCGGCACCTTCGGCGGAGGGAACCAGCCGCCCGTCACGGTGTTCATGGACGGCTTCGCTGCAGGCGTCGAGCAGTACAACACGGCGAAGGGCGCTTCGGTGCGCGTCGTCGGCTGGGACCCGAAGACGCAGCAGGGGTCGTTCACGGACGACTTCACGAACACCAATGCTGCGCAGACCACGGCGCAGGGGCTCATCTCCCAGGGCGCGGACATCATCATGCCCGTCGCGGCCCAGGCGGGCGAAGGCGCGGCCGCGGCCGCGCTGGCCGCTGGCGACGTCGGAATCATCTGGGTCGACTCCGACGGCTACGAGCTCCTCGGTGAGGAGTACCGCCCCCTGCTCGTCACGACGGTAGAGAAGCGCATGGAGCCCGCCATCCTCGGCGTCATCGGCGCCGACATCGACGGCACCTTCGAGGCGGGCAACAACGTCGGCACGCTGGAGAACGACGGTGTCGGCCTCTCCTCCTTCCACGATTGGGACTCGAAGGTTCCTGCAGAGCTGAAGTCGGAGATCGAAGACCTCAAGGCCAAGATCATCTCGGGGGAGATCGTCGTCGAATCTCCGTCGTCGCCCACGGGCGCGAACTGATCCATGAGCGGTGGCATGCGCTCCTCACCGACCGATTGGCCCGGATTTTTCCGGCCTCGTGAGAATCGCTGGCCGACGCGCCGAGAAACACACCCGTAACTGTGCAACGGTCGGGTTTCGATTCCGAATTCGACCGAATTTTGACGCCGAGCTACGGCTATGCTCGGGCAATCACCAGCTCCGCCGGAGTCCGCGTTCTGCGGTCCGACGGACATCCAACTCAGGAGGACCGAGAGTGGCTATCTCTTCGAAGCAGCGTTTCGCTGCAATTGGCACGGTGGGCGTCGCAGCTCTCGTGCTCGCCGGTTGTGCACCTGCTCCAGAAGCGGGCGACGCTCCCGCTGAAGGTGCATCCGACTTCACCGCGTGCATGGTTTCTGACGAGGGCGGGTTCGACGACCGCTCCTTCAACCAGCTCGCACACACTGGACTCGAGAACGCGGAGTCCGAGCTCGGTGTCAAGGTACTCGAAGCTGAGTCCGCGACACCTGACGACTACGCGGCGAACCTGACGACCATGGTCGACCAGGGCTGCAGCATCATCGTTCCCGTCGGCTTCAAGCTGGCAGACGCGACGGCAGCAGCCGCTGAGGCTAACCCTGAGGTCGACTTCGCGATCGTCGACGTCGAAGGCCTCGGCATCCCGAACGTCCTCGAGCTCAACTACGACACGGCTCAGGCCGCGTTCCTCGCGGGCTATGCAGCTGCCGCGTACTCGAAGACGGGCACCGTCGCCACCTACGGCGGCGCGGCCATCCCGACCGTCACGATCTTCATGGACGGCTTCGCCAACGGCGTCAAGCACTACAACGAGGTCAAGGGCAAGGACGTCAAGGTCATCGGCTGGGACGTCGCAGCACAGCAGGGCTCGTTCGTGGACGACTTCACGAACGTCTCCCGCGCCAAGGAGATCTCCACCGGCTTCCTGAGCCAGGGTGCAGACGTCATCCTCCCCGTCGGCGGCCCCCTCTACCAGGGTGCAGCTGAGGCAATCCGCGAAGGCGGCCAGGATGCAGTCATCCTCGGTGTCGACTCCGACCTCGCCGTCGCAGACGAGCAGTACGCGGACATCATCCTCGTGTCGATCATGAAGGGACTCGACGTCACGGTTCTCGACGCGATCTCGCAGAGCCTTGACGGCACCTTCGAGGGTGGCACGACCTACACGGGTGTCCTCGAGAACGAGGGTGTTGGCCTCTCCGGCTTCGGTGACTTCGAGTCGAAGCTGCCGGCAGGCACGACCGACGAGATCGACGCGCTGAAGCAGGAAGTCATCGACGGAAAGTACCCAGACCTGTCGCCTTCCTCTCCTAAGGTCTAAACCTCTGCACGTCCGGATTGGCCTCCGGGCACAACATGAATGCGGGGCCGTCGCGCAACTCGCGGCGGCCCCGTAGCATGCCTACGCATGCATTCCGAGGTGGAGCGGCAACCCGCCGCCCGCCTCGAGCACGACCGGCCCAACCGGCCGTTTCCCGCACTACCGCACAGCGAAGTGGACCGCTATGAAACTCGAGCTTCGAGGCATCACCAAGCGATTTGGTGCCTTCACGGCCAACGACAACATCAACCTCACGATCGAGGGGGGCGAAATTCATGCGCTCCTCGGTGAAAACGGTGCTGGCAAGTCGACCCTTATGAACGTGCTCTACGGCCTGTACCAGGCCGATGAGGGCGAGATCCTGCTGGACGACGTCGTCCAGCACTTCTCCGGTCCTGGCGATGCCATGGCCGCGGGCATCGGCATGGTCCACCAGCACTTCATGCTCATCCCCGTCTTCACCGTCGCGGAGAACCTCATGCTCGGGCACGAGCCGGCGAACGGGGCCGGGGTCCTCGACATCGACAGCGCGAGGCAGAAGGTGCGCGACCTCTCCGCGCAGTTCGGCTTCAACATCGACCCTGACGCGCTGGTCGAGCACCTGCCCGTCGGCGCGCAGCAGCGAGTCGAGATCATCAAGGCCCTCTCGCGCGACGCGAAGATCCTCGTGCTGGATGAGCCCACAGCCGTGCTCACGCCGCAGGAGACCGACGAGCTCATCGTCATCATGGACCAGCTGCGCAAGGCTGGCACCTCGATTGTCTTCATCACGCACAAACTGCGTGAGGTCCGCAAGGTCGCGGACCGCATCACCGTCATCCGCCGAGGCAAGGTCGTCGGGACTGCGCTGCCAAGCGAGTCCAACGAGGAGCTCGCTGCGAAGATGGTCGGCCGTGCGGTCGACCTCGACGTCGACAAGGAGGCACCGAAGCTCGGTGACACGACGTTTGTCGTCTCTGAGCTGACGGTCTTCGACGAGGTGGGGGCCAAGCAGGTCGACGAGCTCAGCTTCGACGTGCGCGAGGGGGAGATCCTCGTCATCGCCGGCGTGCAGGGCAACGGGCAGACGGAACTCACGGAGGCCATTCTCGGCCTGCACAAGAAGGCCCTCGGTTCGATCACGCTCGACGGCAACGAGCTCATCGGGCAGTCGGTCAAGAAGACGCTGGATGCGGGACTCGGCTTCGTGCCGGAGGACCGCACCGAGGACGGCATCGTCGGTGACTTCACGATCGCCGAGAACCTCGTCCTCGATCGCGCCGACCGTCAGCCATTCTCGAACGGCATCGCGCTCAACCTGCGCGAGATCACGGCCTTCGCGGAGAAGAACGTCAAGGACTTCGACGTTCGCGCACCCTCCATCGAGACAGCCGTCGGCCGCCTTTCCGGCGGAAACCAGCAGAAGGTCGTCCTCGCGCGTGAGCTCGGCCGCGACCTGCGGATGTTCATCGCGTCGCAGCCGACCCGCGGACTCGACGTCGGATCAATCGAGTTCGTCCACGAGCAGATCGTGCGCGTGCGCGACTCGGGCATCCCGGTCATCATCGTCTCGACGGAACTCGACGAAGTTGTGCAATTGGCGGATCGGATCATGGTCATGTACCAGGGCAAGAGCATGGGAATCGTTGGACCGGACACGTCTCGCGACGTACTCGGCCAGATGATGGCGGGGGTTGAGGTATGAGTCAGCTTCAGAACGTGACGGCAGAGACGCCGCCGCCACCAGGCACTCAGGTGCCAGTAGCTGCGAGCGAGCAGTCGCCGTGGCACGGCCTCTGGCGAGACATCCTCGGAGGCGGGCCGCTGCGCTCGATCCTCGCGATCGTGCTCGCACTGCTCATCGGCTCGCTCCTCGTCGTCTTCACGAGCGATGAGGTCCTCGAGACCACCGGCTACTTCTTCTCCCGACCGATGGACCTCTTCGCCGCGGCCGGCGGAGTCATCGGCGGCGCGTTCCGCGCGCTGTGGGAAGGCGCGATCTACTCGCCCCGCAACGGCTTCGTACCGCTGACGAACACGCTCATGTGGGCGACCCCGCTCATCACTGCTGGCCTCGGCGTCGCATTCGCGTTCCGCGCCGGACTGTTCAACATCGGTGGCCAGGGGCAGATCCTCATCGCCGCGCTCTTCACGGGCTTCGTGGGCGCGAGCCTGCAGCTTCCCTTCGTCGTACACGTGCTCGTCGCAACGTTCGCCGGTATCGTCGGCGGCTCGATCTGGGCTGGCGTCGCCGGCTGGCTGAAGGCGCAGACGGGGGCCCACGAGGTCATCGTCACGATCATGCTCAACTGGATCGCGTTCTGGGGCATCACGTACCTGCTCAAGACACCGCTCTTCCAGGCTGAGGGCGCTGGTGGAAACGCCAAGGCCAAGCCGATCGTCGAGTCGGCGCAGCTGCCAGACCTCGTGGGTGCCGCCGACTGGGGCTTCATTCTCGCGATCATCGCCGCCTTCGTCTACTGGTGGATCATGGAGCGCACGACGGTTGGCTTCAAGGTGCGTGCCGTTGGCCTCAACCCGAGCGCTGCTCGAACGGCCGGCATCAACGTCGCGTTCATCACCTTCCTCACGATGGCGATCGCGGGTGCCTTCATCGGCCTCGCGGGAGCCACGCAGGTGCTCGGTCGCGCAACCGCCGGCTACGACCCGGGCGTGCACGCCGGCATCGGATTCGACGCCATCACGGTGGCGCTTCTCGGAGCGGGCCACCCCGTCGGCATCATCCTCGCGGGCCTCCTCTTCGGAGCGCTCAAGGCGGGCTCGTTCCCGATGCAGGTCGTCGAGGGCATCCCGATCGACATCGTCGCCGTCATCCAGGGGCTCATCGTTCTCTTCATCGCCGCGCCTCCGCTCATTCGGGCGATCTTCCGCCTGCCGAAGCCATCCGGCATCCGCCTGCTCGACCGCATCCGCGCGTCGCGCGAGGGTCGGGATGACGCAAGCTCGGGCAAGAAGGACGACAGCCGTGGCAAGAAGAACGAGGTGAACGCATGACCGCAGTGACGCCAAGCACCGAGGAGCAGATCCCGGTGGGCGCGAGCACCAAGGCTGAGGTCCGCTCCACGCGCAGCTGGAAGGCGCCCATCGCGTACGCCTTCTTCAGCGCCCTGGTGCTGGTCGTCTTCGGGCTGCTCGCTCCTGCGGGCGCCTCGAGCACGATCGACCTGAACTCCGACGGCGTGCCGCTCAAGTTCGACCCGCTGGTCCTCCCGACCATGGTCACCAACCTCATCATCGGCGTGATCCTCGCCGGCATCACGGTCGTCGCGTTCCTGCGCACTGCAGCCGGCAACAAGCTGCCGATGTGGGTCATGGTCGTGTTCGGCATCCTCTGGGTGTGGGCGCTCATCGTCTTCATCGGCGCCAACGCCAACGTGCCGCTCACGTGGCTCCTCACGGGAACGCTCGCGATCTCGACGCCGCTGATCTTCGGATCCATGGCCGGCCTCGTGTCCGAGCGGGTCGGCGTCGTGAACATCGCCATCGAGGGCCAGCTCCTCGCCGGCGCGTTCACCTCCGCGCTCATCGGCTCGATGACGGGCAACCCGTTCCTCGGCCTCCTCGGCGCGATCCTCGCGGGCATGCTCGTGTCGCTCATCCTCGCCGTCTTCTCGATTCGCTACCTGGTCGAACAGGTTGTTGTCGGTGTTGTCATCAACATGCTCGTGATCGGCCTGACGAACTTCCTCTACTCGGGCGTCATGACGCGCGACAGCGGGTTCCTCAACACGATCGCGCAGAACGAGAAGTACCCGCGCTTCGCGATCCCGTTGTTGAGCGACATCCCTGTCATCGGGCCGCTGCTCTTCGACAACACCTTCATCGTGTGCCTGATGTTCCTCACGGTGCCTGCGCTCACCTTCGCGCTGTTCAAGACCCGCTGGGGCCTGCGCCTCCGCGCCGTCGGCGAGCACCCGAAGGCTGCGGACACGGTTGGCATCAAGGTCAACAAGACGCGCTTCTGGAACGTCCTGCTCTCCGGCGCCATCGCCGGCGCAGGCGGCAGCTTCTTCACGCTGGGAAGCGTCGGCTCGTTCAGCCAGGAGATGACAAGCGGTCAGGGCTATATCGCCCTCGCAGCCCTCATCTTCGGACGCTGGCACCCGGTCTACGCCACCCTCGCCGCGCTGCTCTTCGGCTTCGCCTCGAACCTGAAGACCCTCGTGAGCCAGGTCGGGGCGAACATCCCGCCAGAGTTCATGGCGATGATCCCGTACATCGTGACGATCCTCGCGGTCGCCGGTTTCGTGGGCCAGTCCCGCGGCCCGGCCGCCGCTGGCAAACCCTACGTAAAGGCCTAGCAATGACGGCAACAGGAACCGAAGCGCTCGAGCCCGACTGGGCGATCCTCCGCCAGGCGGCGCACGACATCATGACGAAGGCGTACGCGCCCTACTCGAACTACTCGGTCGGGGCGGCCGCGCTTGTCGACGACGGTCGAATCGTCGTCGGCTGCAACGTCGAGAACGCGAGCTACGGTGTCGGCCTCTGCGCCGAGTGCGGACTCGTGTCCGCCCTCCAGGCGAGTGGTGGCGGAAAGCTCGTCGCGTTCACCTGCTGCAACGGCGATGGCGACGTCATCATGCCGTGCGGCCGCTGCCGTCAGCTGCTGTACGAGTTCTCGGCGCCAGGGATGCTCCTGGACACCGTCTCGGGCATCCGCACCATCGATCAGGTACTGCCGGATGCGTTCGGCCCAAGAGATCTCGAAAGGATCGCATGAGCTCCACCCCCGCCCAGTCCGCAGTCGAGGCGTTCGACGCCGTTGACCTCATCAAGGCGAAGCGCGACGGTCGTTCGCTGTCGACGCCTGAGATCGACTGGCTCATCTCCCGCTACGCAAATGGCTACGTGGGCGACGAGCAGATGGCCGCCATGGCGATGGCGATCTTCCTCAACGGTATGGAGCGCACCGAGATCCGCGACATGACGTTGGCGATGATCGCCTCTGGCGAGCGGATGAACTTCGACGGGCTTGGCAAGGTCACTGTCGACAAGCACTCCACCGGTGGCGTCGGTGACAAGATCACCCTCCCGCTCATGCCCCTCGTCGCGTCCTTCGGGGTCGCCGTGCCGCAGCTCTCCGGCCGTGGGCTCGGGCACACGGGCGGAACGCTCGACAAGCTCGAGGCCATCCCCGGCTGGCGTGCCGAGCTCTCCAACGAGGAGATGTTTACCCTCCTCCAGGAGATCGGTGGCGTCATCTGCGCGGCCGGCGCAGGCCTCGCTCCTGCCGACAAGAAGCTCTACGCGCTGCGCGACATCACGGGAACCGTCGAGTGCATCCCGCTCATCGCCTCGAGCATCATGTCGAAGAAGATCGCGGAGGGGACCGACTCGCTGGTGCTCGACGTGAAGTTCGGCTCCGGCTCCTTCATGGGCGACATCGAGCGCTCGCGTGCGCTTGCCGAGACCATGGTGGCGCTCGGCGAAGACGCGGGGGTGCGCACCTCGGCGCTCCTCACGAACATGAACGTGCCGCTCGGCCTCGCGATTGGAAACGCCAACGAGGTGCGCGAATCGGTCGAGGTACTCGCAGGCGGCGGTCCCGCCGACGTCGTGGAGCTCACGGTCGAGCTGGCGCGCGAAATGCTCCGCCTGGCTGGAAAGCCGGACGCGGACGTCGAGGGCGCGCTCAAGAACGGTGCTGCGATGGATGTGTGGCGCCGCTGGGTCTCCGCGCAGGACGGCGACCCCGACGGTGCGCTGCCCGTTGCGCGCGAGATGCATGAAGTGCGCGCGGACCGCGACGGCGTGCTGGTCCGCCAGGAAGCGCTGCCCTTCGGTATCGCCGCCTGGCGCCTCGGCGCCGGACGGGCACGCAAGCAGGACCCGGTCATCCACGCAGCAGGCATCGACCTCGTCGCGAAGCCGGGCGACACCGTGAAAAAGGGCGACGTGCTCTTCACCCTGTCGGCCGAGGATGCAGCGCGCTTCCCGCGTGCGCTCGACGCCCTCGAAGGAGCGTACGAGATCGGCGACGCCGGCTCGGAGATCCTCACTGGCGGCCCGCTCATCGCCGGCCGCGTCGGCGCAGAGTAGTTGGACGGGCGGTGTGGAGAAGGGAAACCTTCTCCACACCGCCGCGCCAAGTCGCGCGCGCGTTGCCTCTGCCGGATAGAATCATGGCTCTGGACGGCCGCACTTTCTGGATCGCGGCCACATTCGAAGGGGAACACCGTGTCTGTGCAGAGCTCCGCGCCATTCGACGAGGGCGATTTCACGCTGCGGGACGGCACCAACATCCGTGCGCTGCCGAAGGTCTCGTTGCACGACCACCTCGACGGTGGGCTGCGCGCCCAGACGATCATCGAGCTTGCCGACGAGATCGGCCTCGAACTTCCAGCGACAAATGCGCCCGAGCTCTCGAACTGGTTCGCCGACCAGTCCGACTCGGGGTCGCTCGTCGAGTACCTGAAGACCTTCGACGTGACCACAGCAGTCATGCAGACCTCGCACGGCCTGCGTCGCGTCGCCCGCGACTTCGTCAACGACCTCGGCGCCGACGGCGTCGTCTACGGCGAAGTCCGTTGGGCTCCAGAGCAGCACCTCAAGCGCGGGTTGAGCCTCGACGACGCGGTCAACGCGGTCCAGGCCGGCATCAACGAGGGTATCGACGACGTGCGCTCGCACGGCAAGCGCATCCGCGTCGGCCAGCTCGTGAGCGCCATGCGGCACGCGGGCAACGGGCTCGAGATCGCGAAGCTCGCCGTCCGCCACCGCGAGCAGGGCGTCGTCGGCTTCGACATCGCGGGCCCTGAAGACGGTTTCCCGCCCACCAACTTGCAAGAGGCGTTCGACTACCTCATGTCGGAGCGCTTCCCAGCGACCGTCCACGCAGGCGAAGCGGCCGGCCTTGACTCCATCGAGAGCGCCATCTTCGACGCGCATGCCCTCCGCCTCGGCCACGGCGTGCGCATCGCCGAGGACATCGACCTCGAAGGCGAAGACGAGGACGGCACATACGTCTCTCTCGGTCGGCTCGCGCAGTGGGTGCGCGACCGCCGAATCCCGCTTGAGCTCAGCCCTTCCTCGAACCTGCAGACCGGCGCCATCACCGCGTGGGGCGAGAACATCGAAGACCATCCCTTCGACCTGCTGTACCAGCTCGGGTTCACGGTGACCGTCAATACGGACAACCGACTCATGAGCGCGACGAGCGTCTCGCGAGAGCTGACGTTGCTCGCCGACACCTTCGACTACGACCTCGCTGACCTCGAGACCTTCCAGCTGAACGCCGCCGAAGGTGCCTTCTTGCCGATTGAAGACCGCGAAGAGCTGGCCGAGATCGTGAGCGAAGGGTTCGACGAGGCGGGAGCATGAACGCGCAGGCCACTCCTGAGCTGCAGTTCGACTCCACCAGCGTGCGCCTCGCCGAGCATGCCCTCGACTGGCGCCAAGCAGTCGGTCAGATGGGGGAGCTGCTCGCCGAGCGCGGATTCGCGAAGAGCGGGTACACGAGCAATATGGTTCGTGTCATCGAGCGTTTCGGCCCGTACGTCGTTGTCGGCCCCGGCGTTGCGCTCGTGCACGCGCGGCCAGGTGAAGAGACGATCGAGAACGGCCTCGCCGTCATCACCTATCCGGAGGGCGTCGGCTTCGGCCACGCGCGCTACGACCCCGTAAGAGTTGTTGTCGGTATGACCGCGACGAGTGCATCCGAGCACCTGAAGCTCATCGCGGCGCTCGCCAAGACCTTCGACAACGACGCCGTCCTCGGCGAGCTCATCGCGGCGGCGTCGCCCGAGTCGCTCGTCGAACTGCTCAAGCCGAGGCTCGTCGCAGCTGGGCTTCTCGTCGCCTGAGGTTCTTTCGCTGAGGGACGCTGAGCTGGGCTGACGTGTCCTGCCAGCTCGCCACTCGAGCCTGCCAGCGATCGCCCACCGTCGTGTCCGATTTCCGCGAGCGATGGTCGGTTGAACCTGCCAGACTCGTCACATGGCAAGCACCACCCTGACCAGAGAAGACCGGTACCGCGCGATCCTCGCCAAGGACCGCCGCTTCGACGGGCAGTTCATCACCGCGGTCGGCTCGACCGGCATCTACTGCCGGCCGAGTTGCCCGGCGCGCACGCCGAAACGTGAAAACGTCACCTTCTACCCGACGAGCGCGGCAGCGCATGAGGCGGGCTATCGTGCCTGCAAGCGCTGCCTGCCGGACGCTGCTCCCGGTGACCCCGCGTGGAACGTGCGCGGCGACGTCGCGGGCCGCGCCATGCGGCTCATCGCGGACGGCGTCGTCGAACGGGAGGGCGTCACGGGCCTCGCGGCGCGACTCGGCTTCTCTTCACGCCACCTCGGTCGTGTGCTCGCGGCAGAGCTCGGCGCGGGCCCGCTGGCCCTCGCGCGTGCGCAGCGGGCGCGGACGGCGGCGGCACTCCTCGGCGCGACCGAGCTGCCGCTCGCGGACGTGGCGTTCGCGGCAGGCTTCGCCAGCGTGCGGCAGTTCAACGAGACGGTGCAAGAGGTCTTCCAGTTGACCCCGACGCTTGTTCGCGCGAAATCGCGTGGACGGTCGACGACAGGCGCAGACCAGCTCGGCGGCGCGAGCGCCTTCGGCAGCGGGCTCGCTCTGGGTGACGGCGCCGTGCCGCTGACCCTTGCCCTCGCCTATCGAGAGCCGTACGACGCGGCTGGCGTCTTCGCCTGGCTCCGTGAGCGAGCCATCGCCGGCGTCGAAGTCGCGACCGAGAACAGCTACGAACGCAGCCTCAACCTGCCGGGTGGGCCAGCGTGGTTCGGCGTGGATGCAGCTGGCTCGCAGTCGTCGTCGCTGCGGCTTCGTGCGCGACTCACCGACCTCAGCGACCTGCAGACCCTCGTCACGCGTGTGCGACGGCTCTTCGACTTGGATGCTGACCCGACGGCCATCGACGGGGCGCTCTCCGTGCATCCCGCCATCGCAGCCCGTGTGCGCCTGCGCCCCGGCCGCCGCCTCCCTGGCGCCGTGGACCCCGACGAGATGCTCTTCAGGGCGATCATCGGCCAGCAGATCACCGTCTCGGCGGCGCGGACGGCCCTTGGTCGGCTCGCGGCGCGGGCGGGAACGTCGCTGACGCAGGAGGGCGACGCCGAGGAAACGAGCGCGGACCAAGGCGTGACCCGACTCTTCCCGCGTGCATCCGCCATCGCGGCGCTCGGCGAAGAGTCGTTCGCGGGTCCGCGGTCGCGATCGGCGACCATCACGAGCATCGCCGAGGCGCTCGCGAGCGGAGAGCTGCAACTCTCGGCGGGTGATGACATCGCCGAGCAGCATGCAGCGCTCACGGCGTTCAAAGGCATCGGCGACTGGACGGCCGGATACGTGAGCATGCGTGTCCTCGCCAACCCCGACGTGCTGCTCACGGGTGATGTCGCTCTGCGGAGCGGCGCGAAGGCCCTCGGGTTGCAGTCGGAACCCAAGGCGCTGATCGAGGTCACGGAGCAGTTCAGGCCGTGGCGAAGCTACCTCTCGCTCCACCTCTGGGGCGCGACTCCGCCCAGAACGCGGGCAGGCGCCACGAAGAGCGCCGTCGCACAGACCACACCTCTCACTACGGAGACACCAGCATGAGCACACAGACCACCCCAAGCGCACCCAGCCAGGACTGCGCCGTCATCGAGACGATCAGCACCCCAGACGGTCCGTTCACGATCATCGCCAGGGAGAGCGACGGGGCGGTCCTCTCCTCCGGCTGGAGTGACGATGAGCAGCGCGTCGTGGCCCGCATCACACCCAAGGCCAGGCCTGCTGCCCTTGTGCGCGGCCGCACCGCCGCCTCCGCGGCAGTTCGGGCCTACTACGACGGTCAGCTCGACGCTATCGACGACGTGCTGGTGGCCCAGTTCGGGGCGGAGTTCCGGATGCAGGGTTGGTTCGGGCTGCGCGACATCGCGGCAGGGCATCCGCTCACCTACACGGAGTTCGCGACGGCGCTTGGACGTCCGACGGCCGTTCGAGCCGCGGCTAGCGTGTGCGCATCCAACGCCCCGGCGCTCTTCGTGCCGTGCCACCGCGTGCTGCGATCTGACGGCACGCTCGGCGGCTTCGCCTGGGGCGTCGACGTGAAGCGCTCGCTCTTACAACGGGAGCTCACCCACGCGTCCTGACGCGCGCATCCGCTCGCTACCGTTTTGCCCGTGCTCGCCCGTGTTCGCAACTGCGCTCCGCCCTGCGCGCGCAACCCAACTCCCGAGACGGCTGCGGGCGCCGGGGCGGGAGCGACAGCGAGGGTTCGACGGCAAGAACGGCAAGAGCCCCTCGGGGCGGAAAGATCTCCAACCCGAGGGGCTCTGTGGATGCGAAGGGCGCTGCCTACGCGCTGGTGAGCGTCACACGCAGCGCTTCGCCAGCCTGGGCGGCCTTCGCCTCGGCGTCTGCGGCGCGCTCGGCGGGTGAGCCATCCTCGCTGGATGCGTCGACGTAGACCTTGATCTTCGGCTCGGTCCCCGAGGGGCGCACCATGACGCGGGTGCCGTCGGCGAGCTGGTAGCGCAGCAGGTCGATAGGCACTTCATCACCGGACAGGTCTCCGGTCTCGACGACGGCAACGCCGCCGACCTCGGTCGGGGTGTGGCTGCGCAGCACCGCCATGACCCTCGGGATCTCGGTGATGTCGTCGAAGCGCACGGACACCTGCGTCGACACGAACGTGCCGAACCGCTCCGCAAACGCGTCGTCGTGGTCGATGAGCGTGCGCCCCTCGGCCTGCAGACCCATGATGAGCTCGAGGATCGCGACGGATGCGGAGATGCCGTCCTTGTCGTGCACCGTCTCGGGGTTCACGAGGTAGCCGAGCGCTTCCTCGTAGCCGTAGAGGATGTTCGGGGCGCGAGAGATCCACTTGAATCCGGTTGGGGTCTCGGCGTAGTCGAGCCCGTACTCGTGGGCGATGCGGCCGAGGGCCGGGGCTGAGACGACCGAGGTGGCAAGCGTGCCGTGCACGCCGTCCGCCTTCGCCTGCTCTGCCGCTCGCCAGCCGAGGATCTTGCCGATGTCGTTGCCACCGAACCGGCGCCACCCGGATGTGTCCTTGACGGCAACCGCGAGCCTGTCGGCGTCGGGGTCATGCGCGATGACAAGGTCGATGCCGGCAGCATCCGCCGTCTCGTAGGCGAGGTCCAGGGCGCCGGGCTCCTCCGGGTTGGGGAAGTCGAGCGTTGGGAAGGCGCCGTCCGGTTCCACCTGCTGTGCGACGACGACGGGCTCATGGATGCCGAGCTCGGCCACGACCGCGCGGAACGTCTCCCAGCCGACGCCGTGCAGCGGCGTGTAGACGAAGCGGATGTCGCTCGGCGTGCCGCGCAGGAGCGCGGCGGTGGCGGAGACGTACTCGCTCACGACGGACTCGTCTGCCGTGGCGTAGGCGGGAGAGCGCGGGATCTCGGGCACCGTGGTGCCCGCCGCGACGGCGGCGATGGCCGAAGCGATCTCGAGGTCGACGGGAGCGACGATCTGCGAGCCGTCGTCGGCGCCGCCGAGGTAGACCTTGTAGCCGTTGTCCCACTTCGGGTTGTGCGAGGCGGTGACCATGACACCGGCGGATGCACCGAGGCGGCGAACCGCGAAGGCCAGGACGGGTGTCGGCAGCTGCCTCGGCAGGATCGTCGCGGCAACACCAGCGGCCTGCATGATCTCTGCCGTGTCCTCGGCGAAGCGCTTCGAGTTGTTGCGAGCGTCGTAGCCGATCACGATGGACGGCGAATCCTCGCGCGAAAGCAGGAAGTCGGCGAAGCCGCGGGCCGCCTGGGCGACGAGGACCCGGTTCATCCGGTTGGGGCCGGCGCCGAGCCTGCCGCGGAGGCCCGCAGTCCCGAAGGCGAGGCGCGCAGAGAAGCGGTCGTGCAGCTCGCGCCAGGCGTCGGCGCGATCGCTTGTGTCGCTCTCCTCGATGACCGTCAGCTCAGGAGAGACGTCGCCAGCGGCGTCGAGCAGCTGCTGCAGCTCGGCGCGCGTGACCTCGTCGGGGTCCTGGGACAGCCAGGAGGTCGCGTTGTGGCGCAATGCGACCTGAAGCTGGCGTGCGAGGCCGCTCATCAGAGCTTCACCACGATCTGCGAGAGCAGTTCGGCGAGGTCGGCCTCAGCGGCCTTGCCTGCCTCCAGCACCTCGGTGTGGCTCAGCGGGTTCGGCGAAACGCCAGCGGCCGGGTTCGTGATGAGCGACATGCCGAGCACCTCCATGCCAGCTTCGCGGGCGGCGATTGCCTCGAGTGCCGTGGACATGCCGACGATGTCGCCACCGATGGTGCGGGCCATCTTGACCTCGGCTGGCGTCTCGTAGTGTGGGCCGCGGAACTGCACGTAGACGCCCTCATCGAGGTCGCGCACCGTGATCGCCAGCTCGCGCAGGCGGGCCGAGTACAGGTCGGTCAGGTCGATGAACGTGGCACCTTCGAGGGGTGAGTCGGCCGTGAGGTTGATGTGGTCGGAGATGAGGACCGGCGTGCCAGGGCCCCACTCTGGCCGCACCCCGCCTGCCCCGTTCGTGAGGATCATGACGGAGGCGCCGGCAGCTGCCGCGGTGCGGACGGAGTGCACGACGCGGCGGACGCCCTTGCCCTCGTAGTAGTGGGTGCGAGCGGCGATGACAAGTGCGTGCTTGCCGTTGGCAAGGCGGATCGAGCGCAGCGTGCCCGAGTGGCCCGGAATGTCTGACTTCGCGAACCCGGGCACTTCGTCGGCCGGGATGGTCGCGATCGTCTCGCCGAGCATCTCGGCTGTCTGACCCCATCCGCTGCCGAGGGTGAGCGCGATGTCGTGACGTTCGACACCTGTCTTCTCGGCGATAACCGCGGCGGCTGCCTGCGCGAATTCGAAGGGTGAGGTGGCTGGATCGTCGATCGACTCTGATACGTGCGTTGACATGCTCCCCAGAGTAGCGACCGGGAAGCGGCGAGCGGGGACCACGAGCGGATGAACGCCAGGGTCGTCAGGAAATGGCCCGGATACTCGCCCGGTTTGGCGGGTTCATGCGGGAGGAGGACAATAGCCGCATGGCCACGCCTTTTGATCGTAAGCACCGCATCGTTGTCGTCGGCGGGGGGCCAGGCGGGTATGAAGCCGCACTCTCGGCAGCCCGCCTCGGCGCAGAAGTCACTCTCATCGAACGTGTTGGGGTCGGCGGCTCCGCCGTCCTCACCGACGTCGTCCCTTCCAAGACCCTGATCGCCAGCGCAGAGGCCGCCACCGCGATCCGCGAGTCCGGCGAACTCGGCGTGCAGTTCTTCGCGAAGGGCGACACGGGCAAGCCCCTCAAGCCCGAGGTCGCGGTGAACCTCTCGAAGCTCAACAAGCGCCTCCTTCGTCTCGCGCAGAACCAGTCGGATGACATGCAGCGCACCCTCGAGGAGGCTGGCGTCAACGTCATCCAGGGCGAGGGCAAGCTGGACGGCAACTCGGCGGTCACGGTGGGCACGGGCTCCGGCGGGCAGGACTTCGATCGCATCGAGTTCGACTCCGCCGTCATCTCGGTGGGTGCTCGCCCGCGCACCCTCGACTCGTGCAAGCCGGACGGCGAGCGCATCCTCACCTGGACCCAGCTGTACAACCTCAAGGAGATGCCGAGCCATCTCATCGTCGTCGGATCCGGCGTCACGGGCGCCGAGTTCGCCTCGGCGTACTCGGCGTTGGGCGCGAAGGTCACGCTCGTCTCGAGCCGCGACCGCGTGCTTCCCAACGAGGACGCGGATGCGGCTGACGTGATCGAGGACGTCTTCAAGCGGGGCGGCATGACGGTTCTGTCCAAGTCTCGCGCGGCGACCGTCGTCCGCGACGGCGACGAGGTCGTGGCGACGCTCGACGACGGGCGAGAGGTGCGCGGCTCGCACTGCCTCATCGCGGTCGGCTCCATCCCGAACACTTCGGGCATCGGCCTGGAAGGCGCCGGCGTCGAGGTCACGCCCTCCGGTCACATCCGCGTCAACCGCGTCGCCCGCACCTCTGTGCCGAATATCTACGCGGCGGGCGACTGCACGGAGTTCTTCCCGCTCGCGTCCGTCGCGTCCACGCAGGGGCGCACGGCGGTCTTCCACGCGCTGGGTGACGAGGTGCGTCCCATCAACCTCCGAAACGTGGCCTCGAACATCTTCACGTACCCGGAGATCGCGACCGTCGGCTGGCAGCAGCGCTCGATCGAGGACGGCACCCGGGAGGGGCGCGTCTACAAGCTGCCGCTGAGCGAGAACCCGCGTGCCAAGATGCAAGGTGTCCGCGACGGCTTCGTGAAGCTCATCGCGGGCAACGATCTCGGCACGGTCATCGGCGGCGTCATCGTCGCGCCGCGCGCCTCCGAACTCGTGCTGCCACTGTCGATCGCGATCGAGCAGCGCCTCACGGTCGACCAGGTTGCGCGCGCGTGGGCCGTCTACCCGTCGCTCGCGAGCAGCATCTCGGATGCGGCTCACGCCATGCACGTGCCCTACTCGGAGCAGACGAAGAGCTAGGCGGCCTCTGCGGGCGCTCGCTGCTAATCCGCATTATCCTTTTCGCGCTCCGCCAGCGTTTTGGCGGGCAGTCCCGTCGAGCGCAGGTATCGTGACGATTGGCTGCGCGTTGTGCGTGGCTGGCGGAATCCACGATTGGGGAGCGATGATCGATGTCGAGCAAGTGAATGGAGTCTGGGCGTTCGACCCTGAGCACACCCGTATCGGGTTCTCGGCGCGTCACGCCATGATCACCACGGTGCGAGGGGCGTTCAATGACGTCGAGGGCGAGCTTCTGGTCGACGCCGACGCCCCCTCGAAGTCCGAGGCCACGCTGACGGTGAGAGCGTCGAGCATCGACACCCGGAACGCGAAGCGTGACGAGCATCTGCGCAGCGCGGACTTCTTCGACGTGGATCGCTGGCCGGACATCACGTTCGTCAGCAGGAAGATCGAGGAGATCGACGAGGGCTCGTACGCCGTGACCGGAGATCTCACGATCCGCGACGTCACCCAGGAGGTCATGGTGCCGATCTCGTTGGTCGGGGTCGAGACGGATGCGTTCGGCGTGCTCCGAGCGGGCTTCGAGGGGAGCCGCCGATTGCTGCGGCGCGACTTCGGACTCGAATGGAACATGCCGCTGGACTCCGGCGGGGTGCTCGTGTCGGAGCGCATCACGTTGGAGTTCGAGATATCGGTCATCAAGACCGAGTAGTCGGGCCCGCACGGAGGCCGACGATCCGCAGCATCCCCCTCTGCGGATCGCGGTGCGCTCAGCCGCCGAAGTACTCGTTCCAGATGTCGATGGCGAGCTTGACGAAGAGCACGCTCACGACGATGAGGAAGACCCAGCGGATGAGCTTGCTTCCGCCGCGGATGGCGGTGCGCGCGCCGAGGTAGCCGCCGGCGACATTCGAGATGGCGAGCACGGCGCCGAGCGCCCAGAGGACGTAGCCCTGCGGGGCGAAGAAGAGCAGCGCGCCGAGGTTCGTCCCGAAGTTGACGATCTTCGCCTTGGCGCTCGCCTGCAGGAACGAGTAGCCGAGCAGCGAGACCAGGGCGATGACGAGGAACGAGCCGGTGCCCGGCCCGAGCACGCCGTCGTAGACGCCGATCGCGAAGCCGATGAGCCCCGCGACGACGTGGTGCTTGCGCCCCTCGTACTTGAGCTTGTCGAGCTGCCCGACGCTCGGCTTGAACGCCGTGAAGATGCCGATGCCGAGGATCGCGATGGCGATGATCGGTTTGAAGGCGGCTGCAGGGATGCTCGACGCGAGGATCGCGCCGCCGTAGGCCCCGAAGAGCGCGATCGCCGCCATCGGCAGCGCCGTGCGCAGATCCGGCTTCACTCGCCTGAAGTACGTGATCGAGCTGGTCGTAGTCCCGGCGATGCTGCCGAGCTTGTTTGTCGCGAGCGCCTGCACCGGCGTGACACCGGGCAGCGTGAGGAGCATCGTGAGCTGGATCAGCCCGCCGCCCCCGACCACCGCATCCACCCACCCGGCCGCGAAGCCGCCCGCGATGACCAGCGCGAGCAACCAGCCGTTGAAGCCCTCGAGGCCGGTGAACGACTCGAGCCAGCTCGGGTCGGTCGCCGCGGTCGTCGCGTGGATCGGTGGTGAGAGCAGCGCGGGGGTCAGGAAGGAAGCGTCGAGCACCTGCTGAGGCTACTCGGCGTCGGCGAGCTCGAGCAGCTTCGTGCCGCTCGAGACCGTCTCGCCTGCCGCGCCCGTGATGGACGCGACGATGCCGTCGCGCGGAGCCTGGATTGGCTGCTCCATCTTCATGGCCTCGAGCACAACGAGGAGGTCGCCCTTGACGACCTTCTGGCCCTCCTCGACGGCGAACTTCACGATGGTCGCCTGCATGGGCGCAGTGATGTCGCCGCTCGAGTGGGTCTCGACGTTGGTGTGCGACCGGCGCTTGGGGGCGTGACCGGCCATGGTGCGGCCGGCGCCGCCGTGGCCCGCGCCGGTGACGGCGAGCAGGCGCTCTGGCAAGGAAACCTCGAGGCGCTTGTCGTTGACCTCGACGACGACGTTGCGGCGGGCCACTGGCTCGTTGACATCGCCGGCCTCGCCACCCCAGGGCTCGATCGTGTTGTTGTACTCGGTCTCGATCCAGCTCGTGTACACGCCGAATTCGCCGTTCTCGGCGGTGAAGGCGGGGTCGCGCACCACTGAGCGGTGGAACGGCAGCACGGTTGGCATGCCGTTCAGCTCGAAGTCCTCGAGCGCACGGCGGGAGCGCTCGAGCGCCTCCTCGCGGGTTGCGCCGGTGACGATGAGCTTCGCGAGCAGCGAGTCGAACGCGCCGGAGACGACGTCTCCCTCGCGGACGCCGGAGTCGACGCGGACCCCTGGTCCGCCGGGAACGCGGAACGTCGTGACGGTTCCTGGCGCCGGGAAGAATCCGCGGCCCGGGTCCTCGCCGTTGATACGGAACTCGAAGGAGTGGCCGGTGACCTGGGGGTCGTCGTAGCCGAGCGCTTCGCCCTGTGCGATGCGGAACTGCTCGCGCACGAGGTCGATGCCCGTCACCTCTTCGGAGACGGGGTGCTCGACCTGGAGGCGGGTGTTGACCTCGAGGAACGCGACGGTGCCGTCGGCGGCGAGCAGGAACTCGCAGGTCCCGGCGCCCACGTAGCCGACCTCCTTGAGGATGGCCTTGGACGCACGACGCATCTCGGCTTCCTGCTCCGCCGTGATGAACGGGGCAGGGGCCTCTTCCACTAGCTTCTGGTGGCGGCGCTGCAGCGAGCAGTCGCGAGTCGAGACGACAACGACGTTGCCGTGCGCGTCTGCGAGGCACTGCGTCTCGACGTGGCGGGGCTTGTCGAGGTATTTCTCGACGAAGCACTCGCCTCGGCCGAAGGCCGTGATGGCCTCGCGAGTGGCAGATTCGAAGAGCTGGGTGACCTCGTCGCGTTCGCGTGCGACCTTCAGACCTCGACCGCCGCCGCCGAACGCCGCCTTGATCGCGACGGGCAGGCCGTGGACGTCGATGAAGGCGAGCACCTCGTCGGGGCCGTCTACGGGGTTGAGCGTGCCTGGAGCAAGAGGTGCGCCGACCTTCTCCGCGACGTGGCGGGCGGTGACCTTGTCGCCGAGTGCCTCGATGGCCTCGGGGGACGGCCCGATCCACGTGAGGCCCTGGCCGATGACGGCGCGGGCGAAGTCGGCGTTCTCGGCGAGGAAGCCGTAGCCGGGGTGCACGGCGTCTGCGCCGGAGCGGCGGGCGATGGAGAGCAGCTTGTCGATCACGAGGTACGTCTCGGCGCTTGTCGTGCCGCGCAGCGCGTAGGCCTCGTCAGCGAGGCGTACGTGGGGGGCGTCGCGGTCCTGGTCTGCGTACACGGCGACGGAGGAGATACCCGCGTCTCGAGCCGCTCGTGCGATGCGTACGGCGATTTCGCCACGGTTGGCGATGAGGAGCTTCGAGATTCGCGACATGGTTCCTAAGCCTATTGAGGTCGGGGCGGCCGGATTTGGCTCGATTCGACAAACTTATCCGGAGAAGGTTGTCAGATGCGCCCGGTTGGAGGTTCTCACCACGCCGAAGCGCTGTCAGGTGGACGACATTGGTCTTGCGGCACGTTCCCACAGGGCGGGAACGTGATTGCACAGAGTGTTACCTCGTGTTTAGCTACAGGGCTACAGTTTTTAGCCAGCCAGGCACCTAGCCAGTAATGGTCAAGCGTGCCAGGTCCGATCTGGGCCCACCCCATTGCCGTCCACTCCGCGTCTTCAGTGACGCGCATCCACCACGTTAGTGGATGCGTCGCTCGAGACGCCTCGTCGTTCCGGAGAATCGATGCTCGGTAAGCTCCTCGCCCGTTACCTACGGAAGTACTGGCCGCTCCTCGCGGGCGTGCTCGTCTTCCAATTTCTACAAGCGCTCGCGTCGCTGTACCTTCCGCGACTCAACGCCGACATCATCGACAAGGGCGTCGCCAACGCCGACACCGACTACATCTGGTCGACCGGCGCCGTCATGCTCGCCATCTCGCTCGGGCAGATCACCTGCTCGATCATCGCGACGGTCTTCGCGGCCCGCGCCGCCATGGCGCTTGGCCGTGACATCCGCGCCGATGTCTTCGCCCGCGTGAGCAGCTTCTCCGAGCGCGAGGTCTCGCGCTTCGGTGCGGGCTCGCTCATCACGCGCAACACGAACGACGTCCAGCAGGTCCAGATGCTCGCGATGATGGGCTCGACGATGCTCGTCTCCGCCCCGATGCTCGCGATCGGCGGCATCATCATGGCCCTGCAGCAGGATGTCGGCCTCTCCTGGATCATCGGCGTCGCGGCCCCGGTGCTGCTTGTCCTCGTCGGCATCATCATCAGCCGCATGGTGCCGCTCTTCCGCCAGTTCCAGGTCAAGCTCGACAACATCAACCGCATCCTGCGCGAGCAGCTCACGGGCGTTCGCGTCGTCCGCGCGTTTGTGCGCGAGCCCATCGAGGAGAAGCGCTTCGAGGTCGCGAACAACGACCTCTTCATCCTCGGCAAGCGAGTCGGTGACCTCTTCGTCACGCTGTTCCCGCTCGCGATGCTCGTCCTCAACATCACGGTCGTCGGCGTCATCTGGTTCGGTGGCATCCAGGTCGACCAGGGCACCGTCGAGATCGGCACGCTCTTCGCGTTCATGGCCTACGTCATGCAGATCCTCATGGGTGTGCTCATGGCGAGCTTCATGACGATCATGATCCCGCGCGCGGCGGTGAGCGCGGATCGTATCTCCGAGGTGCTCGCGACCGAGTCGACGCTCATCATGCCGGCCAACCCGGTGACCGACTTCCCTCAGCCTGGCGTCGTCGAGTTCGACGACGTCGAGTTCACGTACCCGGGTGCAGAGGAGCCGGTACTCACGGGCATCTCGTTCCGCGCCGCCCCCGGAGAGACGGTCGCCGTCGTCGGATCGACGGGTGCGGGCAAGACGACGCTCGTGTCGCTCATCCCGCGCCTGTTCGATGCGACGGGTGGCACCGTCAAGGTCAACGGGGTCGACGTGCGCCAGGCGGATGCGGAGCTCCTGTGGGACGGCATCGGCCTGGTCCCGCAGCGCCCGTTCCTCTTCACCGGCACGATCGCCTCCAACCTCCGGTACGGCCGCGAGGCCGCGACGGACGACGACCTCTGGAAGGCGCTCGAGATCGCGCAGGCCACGGCGTTCGTCCAGGAGAAGGACAAGCAGCTCGAGTCGCGCATCGCCCAGGGCGGCACGAACGTCTCTGGCGGACAGCGCCAGCGACTCGCCATCGCTCGCGCGATCGTGCACGAGCCGCAGGTGTTCGTCTTCGATGACTCCTTCTCGGCGCTCGACCTCACGACCGACGCCAGACTGCGCCGCGCCCTCTGGGAGAAGCTGCCGCATGTCACGAAGATCGTGGTCGCCCAGCGCCTCTCGACCATCGTCGACGCCGACCGCATCGTCGTCCTCGACGACGGGCACATGGTCGGTCTCGGAACGCACGACGAGCTGCTCGAGAGCTGCACGACGTACAAGGAGATCGTGGATTCCCAGCTTGCAGTGGAGGCACAGTCATGAGCCATGACGCAGAGAACCAGAACCAGGATCCCAAGAGCGCCCGCCGTGGCAGGCGGAAGCCCAAGGAAGTCGTCGAGAAGGTCCTGACGGAAGAAGAGCAGCTCGAGCTGGAGCTTGCCGAGCAGGCGAGGCAGTCCTCCGGCGACTGGGACAGCGTCGCACCAGGCAAGGCGAAGAACTTCGGGCAGAGCTTCGGTCGACTCCTCGGTCGCCTCCGCCCGTACCGCGCGGCGCTCATCATCGTGTCGTTCCTCGGCGCCGTCGGCGTCGTGCTGTCGGTCATCGCGCCGAAGGTGCTCGGCGAGGCCACGAACCTCATCTTCGAGGGTGTCGTCTCAAGCCAGCTGCCTGCTGGCGCGTCCAAGGACCAGGTCGTCGCGGGCCTGCGCGACTCCGGCCAGACCCAGTTCGCCGACATGGTCGCGGCGATGGACATCACACCAGGCGACGGCGTGAACTTCGAGCGCCTCGGCACGGTGCTGCTGTCCGTGCTTGCGCTGTACGTCTTCTCCGCGCTGCTCATGTGGCTGCAGGGCTACGTCATCAACATCATCATGATGAAGGCGATGTTCAAGCTGCGCGAAGACGTGGAGCGCAAGATCAACGCGCTCCCGCTGAGCTACTTCGACCGCGTGCAGCGCGGCGAGCTGCTGAGCCGCGTCACCAACGACATCGACAACATCACGCAGACCATGCAGCAGTCGCTGTCGCAGGTCGTCACGAGCGTGCTCACCGTCGTCGGCGTGCTGGTCATGATGTTCTCCATCTCGTGGCAGCTCGCGCTTGTCGCGCTCATCACGCTGCCGCTCATGGGCGTCATCTTCGGCGTCATTGGGCCGAAGTCGCAGAAGAACTTCGCCGAGCAGTGGAAGAAGACGGGGCGCCTCAACGCGCGCGTCGAGGAGTCGTTCTCGGGCCACGCCCTTGTGCGCGTCTTCGGCCGTGAGAAGGATGCACGCGAGCAGTTCCAGGTCGACAACGAGCAGCTCTTCCAGGCCGCATTCAAGGCGCAGTTCTGGGCTGGCGTGATGATGCCGGCGATGATGTTCATCGGCAACCTCTCCTACGTCGGCATCGCGGTGCTCGGTGGCCTCATGGTCGCGAGCGGCAACCTCCGCCTCGGTGACGTGCAGGCGTTCATCCAGTACTCGCAGCAGTTCACGCAGCCTCTCGCGGAACTGGGCGGCATGGCCGCTGTGCTGCAGTCGGGTACTGCGTCGGCCGAGCGCGTGTTCGAGCTGCTGGACGAGGAGGAGCAGGAGCCCGATTCGAAGGATGCGCCCAAGCCGGTGAACGGTGCGGGCGAGATCGTCTTCGACGACGTCACCTTCTCGTACTCGCCGGAGCAGAAGCTCATCGAGAACCTCAACTTCTCGGTCGAGCCAGGCCAGACGGTCGCTATCGTCGGGCCGACGGGTGCAGGCAAGTCGACGCTCGTGAACCTCATCATGCGGTTCTACGAACTCGACGGTGGCCGCATCCTCCTCGATGGACAGAACATCGCCGAGCTCAGGCGCGACGACGTCCGTAGCCGCACCGGCATGGTGCTGCAGGACCCGTGGCTCTTCGCGGGATCCATCCGCGAGAACATCCGCTACGGGCGGCAGGACGCGACCGACGAGGAAGTGCTCGCAGCCGCGACCGCCTGCTACGTCGACCGCTTCGTGCACTCACTCCCTGAGGGCTACGACACGGTGCTCGACGAGGACGCGTCGAACGTCTCCGCCGGTGAGCGCCAGCTCATCACGATCGCTCGCGCGTTTGTCTCCGACCCACAGGTTCTCATCCTCGATGAGGCCACGAGCTCGGTCGACACCCGCACGGAGCTGCTGCTGCAGCAGGCGATGGCGGCGCTCCGTCAGGGCCGCACGAGCTTCGTCATCGCGCACCGCCTGTCGACGATCCGCGACGCCGACCTGATCCTCGTCATGGAGCACGGCTCCATCGTCGAGCAGGGTACCCACGACGAACTCGTGAAGCAGGGCGGCGCGTACGCGAGGCTCTACAACTCGCAGTTCGAGCAGGCCGTCAGCGACCTCGACGCCGAGCAGAGCCAGCTCACCTCGTAGTCCTGATTCGCTGACCGGGCTCGTCCCGGAATCCGGCTTGGCCGGGTGCATCCGCTTTCCCGCGGATGCACCCGGCCATTTGCGTTGGTGCCCCGGGTGTTCGACGCGGCGGCGCCTCGCGCGCGAAACCTGACTCGGACAGGATGGGAAGCAGCTCGTTCCCCGTTCCCCGTTCCCCAACGAAGGGCAGCCATGTACTACAGCAAGGGCAACTACGAAGCGTTCGCGCGTCCGAAGAAGCCGGCGGGGGTCGACGAGAAATCGGCCTACCTCGTTGGGGGCGGGCTCGCGTCGCTCGCGGCGGCGGCGTTCCTCATCCGCGACGGCCAGATGGCCGGCGACCGCATCACGATCCTCGAGGCGTCCAATGCGGATGGCGGGGCCCTCGACGGCGCGGGTGATGCCGAGACCGGCTGGCTCATCCGGGGCGGCCGCGAGATGGAGAACCACTTCGAGTGCCTGTGGGACCTCTACCGTTCCATCCCCTCGCTCGAGATCGAGGGTGCCTCCGTGCTCGACGAGTTCTACTGGCTCGACAAGGAGGACCCGAACCGCTCCCCTCGAGCGCGCAACGGTCAACCAGGGCGAGAGCGCCAACACGGGCATGGACTTCACGCTGAACACAAAGGCGACGAAGAACATCATCGACCTCGTGCTCTCGCTGCCTGAGACCCTCTACGACAAGCGCATCAACGAGGTCATGAGCAAGGACTTCTTCGAGTCGAACTTCTGGCTCTACTGGCGCACGATGTTCGCCTTCGAGGAATGGCACTCGGCTCTCGAGATGAAGCTCTACGTCGAGCGCTTCATCCACCACATCGCCGGCCTCCCCGACTTCAGCGCGCTGAAGTTCACGAAGTACAACCAGTACGAGTCGCTTGTGCTGCCGCTCATCACGTGGCTCTTCGCGCAGGGTGTGACCGTGCAGAACGGCACGCGGGTCGTCAACGTCGAGTTCGACATCACGCCGGAAAAGAAGGTCGCGAAGGCGATCGAGTTGATCCGCGACGGCGAGCACGGCGGACTCGACCTCACGGAGAACGACCTCGTGTTCGTCACCAACGGCTCGCTCGTCGAGAACTCCAACTGGGGCGACCACCACACGCCCGCGCAGTACAACCCAGAGGTGCTCGAGGGAGGCAGCTGGTACCTGTGGCGCAAGATCGCGGCTCAGGACCCGTCGTTCGGTAACCCCGACAAGTTCTGCACCACCCCGGAGGAGTCGCAGTGGGAGTCGGCCACCGTGACGACGCTGGATGCTCGCATCCCGGCCTACATCGAGAAGATCGCGAAGCGCCCCACGCGTTCCGGGAAGGTCGTGACGGGCGGCATCGTCTCGGCCAAGGACTCGAAGTGGCTCATGAGCTGGACGGTCAACCGCCAGCCGCACTTCTCGCAGCAGCCTGACGACCAGACCGTCGTGTGGGTGTACGCGCTCTTCACAGACGTGCCTGGCGACTACGTGAAGAAGCCCATGCGCGACTGCACGGGCGAGGAGATCACGCGTGAGTGGCTCTACCAGATCGGGGTTCCCGACGGCGAGATCGACGAGCTCGCCGCGACGGGCGCCATCACGAGGCCGTGCATGATGCCCTTCATCACGGCGTTCTTCCTGCCGCGCAACGGCACCGACCGCCCGCAGGTCGTGCCGGAGAAGGTCGTGAACTTCGCGTTCATCGGCCAGTTCGCGGAGTCGTCTCGCGACTGCATCTTCACGACGGAGTACTCTGTGCGCACCGCGATGGAAGCCGTCTACCAGCTCCTCGGCGTAGACCGCGGTGTGCCAGAGGTGTTCGGCTCGATCTACGACGTGCGTGAGCTCATGAAGTCGACGTCATACCTGCGCGACGGCAAGAAGCTGCCCATCCCGGGCTTCGCGTGCCGGTTCGTCGACAAGACGATCAGCGGGCGGATGCTCGAGCAGTACAACGTGATCTAGCGGCGCCGCCCGCCCCGCCGTTTTGGCGCCGATCCTGGCCGTTCGTTTCGCGCAGCTCCCGGCCGTTCGTCTCGGGATGGGTTCCGCACTTCGGGATGGGAAAGAACCCATCCCGAAGTGAGAAACCCATCCCGAGATTAAGTGGGACGCTCGCGCGCGGGAGAGCGCGCGAGGGGGAGAGCGAGTGCTAGACGAGCATCTCGTAGACGCCGGAGCCGATGAAGATCAACGCGATCACGACGAGGCCGATCCAGAAGAACTTGCGTGTGCGCGTGACGGGTTTGCTCATGGGGGAAGCCTACGTGCGGAGCGCCCGCCGCGTGGCGGGCGCTCCTGCGCGTCCGGGCTAGGCGGCCGACCAGCCGCCGTCCGAGGGCAGGATGACGCCGTTGACGTTGACGCCGTCATCGCTCAGGAGGAAGGTGATGGATGCGGCGAGCGCGGTGCCCGTAGTGGGGGTCGGCAGGATCGCCATGGCCTGCTGCACGCGCTTCGCGCCGAGCTCCGAGTCGAAGCGCGCCTCGATGTTGGTCGCGACGCCGCAAGGCGCGACGGCGTTGATGCGGAGTCCGCTTGGGCCGTACATGAAGGCGCTCGACTTGGTGAGGCCCGCGACGGCGTGCTTGGACGCCGTGTAGGCGGCGCCGGCGGCCGACCCGCGGAGGGCTGCCTCGGAGGCGACGTTGACGATCGAGCCCTTGCCGGCGGCGAGCATCGCTGGGACGACGGCGCGCATGAGCTTCATCGTTCCGGTCACGTTGACGGCGAAGACGCGGTTCCAGATCTCGTCGCTGACCTCGCCGACCGGCGTCATGTTGTCCATGATGCCTGCGATGTTCGCGAGGCCGTCGATCTGTGAGCCTGCCGCCTCGACGATCTGGGCGACGCCTGCGTCGTCGGTGATGTCGGCAGTGAGGGTGACGATGTCGGCGCCATCGTGCTCCGTGACGAGGGTTGCCAGGCGCTCAGCGGAGACATCGACGGCGATCACGCGACCGCCCTCGCGCGCGATGCGCGACGCCGTGGCCTTGCCGATGCCGGAACCGGCGCCCGTGACGATGACCGTCTTCCCGGCGAAGCGGCCGCCGGTGATCGCTTCCACCCACGCCGCGGCCCGGGGCGCTCGCGGGGCGTCGAGGTCGGTGACGGGGCCGAACGCTCCTGGCTCAGCGGGGGTGACCTCGCCGCTGTTCACGCGCGCGATCATCGCATCCACCATCTCCTGCGGGAACTTGCCCTGGCTGAGCTCGACGAGCTGCGAGAGGGGCACGCCCGCGACTGGTGCGAGGGAGGAGGCGTCCTGGCCGCCCTGAGCGAGGATCTCGCGGATGACGACGCCGCCCGTCGGGTCGGTGAGCCATTCGCCGATGGTGTTCGCGGAGGTGAGGGGGTACGCGTTCGAGGTCATCTGGATGCCAGCTTTCTGCTTGGTCCGCCAGTCAGTGCTCGGGGAGCGCCTTCTCGGGCGGTGACAGCTTCGGATCGAACGAACCGGACAACACTGTCCGGATTATGCTATCCCGGTGTCGACTCCAGCGAAAGCCAATCGGGGACCGAGTGCGGGGCCCGAGAATCGTCGTGCTCTCATCGAGGCCGCAAGGGTCGTGTTCGCCGAAGGGGGAGTCGACGCGCCGCTCAGCGCGGTCGCCAAACTGGCGGGGGTCGGCCAGGGGAGCCTCTACCGGCACTTCCCTGACCGGGGAGCGCTTGCCCTCGCGGTGTTCGGGGAGGCGATCGTCGAGCTCGAGGACCTCATGGCGGCACCTGATTCCGATCTTGCCGAGCTCCTCGAGCTCATCGTGCAGCAGATGCTCGTGTCGGTCGGGCTCATCCAGCTCACGTTGACCGACACGGCAGATGCGCACGGCGCGAGCGTGCGCGACCGGATGCTCGCCTTGCTTGGTACCGCCCTCGCGCGTGACCGGCCGGCCGGTCGAGTGAGCGATGACATCAGTGCGGAGGACGTCCTCCTGCTGCTCTCGATGCTCGCCGGCGTGCTGCCTCGCACGCCGCGCGATGAGCGCGAGGGCGTGGCCCGCCGCTCGATCGAGCTGTTCTGGCGGTCCTTCGCCCCCTGAGTGAGGTCCGTCAGGCGCCTTCCGAGAACTGGCGGAGCACGCGGCGAATGCCGCGGAAGCCGATCACGAGGCCCTGCAGTTCTTCGTCGCTGAGGTGGGCGGCGAACTCGTCGGTGTCTGTGCGGAGCCCGAGGAAGCGTTCGTGCAGCCGGATGGCCTTGCAGGTGGCGGTGAGGTGTCTGATGCGCCGGTCGGGCTTGCCCTCCGTGCGGGTCAGAAGACCGTTCTCGACGAGCTTGTCGATGCTCGCGGATGCTGTGGGCACGGCGACCCCGAGCTGCTCGGCTGCCTGCGAGACGGTCGTGACGATGCCGGTCGTGACGAGGAACACGGTCTTCAACTGCTGCGCGGTGATGTCGAGCTCCAGGAAGGGTGCCATGTGCCTCGCGGAGAGCCCTCGCGTGAGCTCGGCCTTGACCTCGTTCAGCTGCGCAAGCAGCTCTTCGCGGGACTCGTGTGCCTGCATGGGAACCTCCTGGGATTGCGAGTCTCTCACTAATAGTGAGGACTTTCCTAAGTATAGTTCGGAGGGCGGCACCAGAGCTGGTGTTGTGAGGAGAACGGAGCAGACCATGACGAATCAGACCTGGTGCATCGCCGGCGGCGAGGACGGAGCAGATCGGCAGCTCGCCGATGCGCTGCTCCGCGGCGGAAACACGGTCGCTATCGTCGGCCGTAACGTGGCGCCCTTCGCCCTGCTCGTCGACGACTACGCCGACGCGGTCATGCCCGTCGAGATCACGGCGACGACCTCTGAGGCTCTCGCCGAGCTCCGGGAGAGCATTGAGCTCAACCTCGGCGAGGTGACGCACTTCGGTGTGCTGCTTGGTGGGCTCGGCGAGGGGACGCCCGAGCAGGTGGCCGAGCGCCTCCTTGGCAAGCTCGACAGGGCGGGCAAGCATCGCGGTGCTCAGCACAGCGATGGCCAGGTCTCGCAGAGCTGGCCGACAGACACGCAACTGATCCTCGTGCGCGGCACAGCCGAGGGGACCAGCACTGGGAACCGAGCCGCCGAGAATACGGACATCGAAGCTCGCATCCAGCTCGGGGCTGCGCACTCCAGGCAGCCGATGCCGACTGTGCACGTGCGCGAGCTGGCAGAGCTCATCCGCGGCGAGTCCGCCGTCGCGCTCAGCTAGCTCGATGCCGGGCCGGCTCGACCTCTGACGGCTAGGCTGACCGGGTGATCTCCCGTGCCAAGAACCTCGTCAGAGCAGTGCGATCGCGCGCGGCGCGCGCCCTCGGCAGCGGCGCGGGGGAACGCCCACTGACGTGGGCCATCAAGGTGCCGGCCCCGGACTCCCCAGAAGGCGACGTCTGGGGAGACGTGTTCTACGCCGAGGATCTCGCCAAGGCACTGCGCCGCCTCGGTCAGACCGTCTATGTCGACCGCTGGGAGACGCGCAATCGGCCCGACCCGAGCATCCCGGACGACGTGGCAGTGCACCTGCGCGGCTTCCACCGGCCAGAGCTCGTCGATGGGTCCGTCAACATCCTCTGGATCATCAGCCACCCGGACTGGGTGAGTGAGGACGAGCTCGACCTGCCCTTCGACCTGCGACTCGCGGCGAGCGTGCCGTGGGCAGCCGTCATGTCGCGTCCTGATCGAGAGATCCGGCCGCTGCTGCAGGCGACCAACGCTGACCGGTTCACGCCAGCGCCGCAGCCGGGTGACCTCGAGTCCGATGTGCTGTTCGTCGGGCGCTCGCGCAACGTCTTCCGGCCGATCGTGCGGGACTCGATCGCCGCGGGCGCCGACCTCGACGTCTACGGCGACCTGTGGGAGCAGTTCATCGACAAGCGCCACATCAAGTCCGAGTACCTCGACAACGCTGCCGCCCCGGGCGCGTACCGTGGCGCGCGCATCGTGCTCAACGACCACTGGGACGACATGGCGCGGCACGGCTTCGTCTCCAACCGCCTGTTCGACGCCGTGGCAGCTGGCGCCATCGTCGTCTCCGACGAGATCACGGGTGGCTTCCCCGTCGAGTTCGGCGACTCCGTGCGCACCTACTCGTCGGTTGACGAGCTCCGTGGCCTGCTCGCTGCGGGAAACCACGGATGGCCAACTGAGGAACAGCGGGCGGCGACCGCGCGCAAGGTCGCCGAGTTCCACTCCTTCGATGCGCGCGCGATGACGCTGCTCGTCTCGGCGCGCGAACTGCTGGCTGCACGCTCCTGACCTGCGTCCCCCACCACGCGAGACAAGCCGACGCAGCTAGACCTCGCTGGGGGCCGTCGCCTTGGTCACCGCCTCCAGGATCGGCGTGCCGACCTTGCCGCTTCCGAGTCCGACCGCCTCGACCGAAGCGAAAGCGGCAGCGTTCAGCACGATGACCGGAGTGATGAGCGAGAAGCCCGCCGCTTCGACGATGTCCCTGTCGAACTCCACGAGCACCGTCTCCGGGGTGACCTTGTCGCCGACCTTGACCCTCACGTCGAACCCCTTGCCGTCGAGCTCGACCGTGTCGATGCCGACGTGGATGAGGATCTCGAGCCCGTTGTCGAGCTGCAGCCCGAAGGCATGCCCCGTCGTTTGGGCAACGGCGACGGTGCCGGTCCCCGGGGCGTAGACGACGCTCCCGCTCGGCTTGATGGCGGCACCTGGGCCCATGATGCCCTGGCTGAAGACGGCGTCAGGTACCTCCGAGAGCGGAACGATTTCTCCCTCGAGTGGGGGAGAACACCTCGACCGTGCGGGGTGCGGACTCGCGCGCGCGGAGCGCGGACGCCGCGATGACGTCTTCAGTGGTCTCGCCCTTCTTCGCCGTCTCCAGGTCGGCGACAGGCACACGTGCCGCCTCGAACGCGGCCTGCTGCTCCGGGCTGCGGTAGCCGGAGAAGATCACGAGGAACATCGACACGAAGAACGCTGCGCCAACGGCGGCGGCGTACAGCGGGATGTTGTCGAAGGCCGGGATCGTGAGCAGGGAGGTGAACACGAACGCGCTCGTCTTCACGCCGCCGCCGATTCCGATGATGAGCCCACCTACGAGGCAGCCGACGAGCATCCGCCCGTAGATGCGCTTGAACCGCAGATGGATGCCGTACAGCGACGGCTCCGAGATGCCGCCGAGGAGGCCAGCGGCGAGGGCGCCCGTCGAGGTCTGCCTCATCTGCGCGTCCTTCTCGCGGATCGACAGGTACAGCACGCCCGCCGTGGCGCCGAAGCACGCGAAGTTCCAGGCACCCATCGGGCCCTGGATGTAGTCGTAGCCGAGCGTCTGGATGTTGAGGAGCATGATCGCGTTGATGGGCCAGTGCAGGCCGAGCGGGACCATGAACGGGTACGCGAGCGGGATGACAATGGCGAAGATGAGCGGCGAGAAGTCGTTGATGGCGCGCAGCAGGTTGGCGAGCCCGGCCCCCGTGTAGACCCCGATCGGGCCGATGAGGAACGCCGTCATCGGGATCATGATGAGCATGCTCAGGAACGGCACGAAGATGAGGTGCAGGTCTTCAGGGATGAGTTTCTTCAGGCCCTTGTAGAGCGGCCCAAGCAGCGCGGCCATGAGCAGCGGCGGGAACACCTGCGAGCTGTAGTCGAAGACCGTCAGAGGGAGCCCGAAGATCGGTACGACCGACACCTGCGAGCCGAAGACCTCGATGGGGTCTATGCCATCCGCGAGCCCCGTGAAGCCCGGCAGCATGACGACGCCCACGATGGCGAAGCCGATCCAGGGGTCGGCGCCGACCCGCTTCGACGCGTTGTAGGCGATGTAGAGGGGGAGGAAGATGAAGACCGCCTGCCAGCACAGATTGAGGAAGCGCCACGACGGCGGGAGGTCGGTGCGCGGGTCGGCCCAGTTGGGGATGACACCCAACGTGCTCATGAGGGCCATGAAGGTGATGAACAGGGATGCGCCGAGCAGCGCCCCGAGGATCGGCCGGAACGAGTCGGAGAGGAACTCGAAGACGCTGTCGAGCCACGCGAACTTGCCGCGGGGCCCCTTCGCCCTGGCGGCGGCCTTGATGGAGGCTGCGTCCTCCGGGTCGGCGGGTGCCCCGCCGCCCGCCATCGCTGGGAGCGCCTGGATGTCGTTGTAGACGTTCTGCACGCCGCCGCCGATGACCACCTGGTAGCGCTCGCCCGACTGCGGGACGACGCCCATCACGCCAGGGATGGCTTCGACCGCCGCCTGATCGATGCCGGATGCGTCGCGCAGCTGGAACCGAAGCCGGGTTGCGCAGTGCGTGAGGTTCTCGATGTTCCCGGCGCCGCCGAGCTGATCGACGATCGCCCGGGCTGGCCCCGAAGCGCCAGATGGGTCTTGTGGCATGGCTGGACCTCCATCGCGGGGCGTCCTCGTTGACGTCTGGATCGCGATGCTACGCCCGGCCCCCGACATTCACCAGGGGCGAGAGAAGTCTGTGCTCATTTCGTGTCCGAATACGCGGACTGTCCGATCGATGGGCACCGCGAGCCGCTGAGTTGCGGGGCGTCAGGCCCGATTCCAGAGCTCAGGCCAGCCGATCCCGTATCCGCGCACGAGGCGTCGGAGGGCCGGAAGCGACAGTCCAACGACCGTCGACGGGTCGCCCTCGATGCGCTCGATGAAGGGTGCGCCGAGCGAGTCGATCGTGAACGCGCCCGCCACGTGCAGCGGCTCGCCAGAGGCGACATACGCATCGATCTCAGCATCGTCCAGGTCGCCCGCGAAACTCACGCTGGCGCTCGCGGTGCTGCCGACACCGTCCCCCGCGGAAGCGCTGCCACCACGGCGGTCGACGAGCCAGTGCCCCGACCACAGTGTGCCCGTCTGGCCACGCTGCGCGAGCCAACGTTCACGGGCGATCTGCGGCTCGTGGGGCTTGCCGAGCATCCGGCCGCCGATCTCGAACATCGAGTCGCCGCCGAGCACAAGTCCATCGAGCGGTTCGCCCGTCGTCGGGTCGGGAGCATCCGCAACCGCCAGCGCCTTCGCGCGTGCCAGCAACTGGACGTACTCGCTCGGCTCGAGTGGACCCTCCCCAAGGCGCGCCTCGATCACGGCATCCTCATCCACGCTCGACGGGATGACGATCGGCTCGATGCCTGCCTGGCGGAGCAGCATGAGGCGGGCGGGCGACGTCGAGGCGAGGTACAAACGCATGAGGCGAGAGTACCGGGGGAGCGGCCACCCCAGAGATCGAGCAGAAATCGAACCGGGGCCGAGTAGGGGCCGAGTCGCGTTCGATCCTGGGTCGGGCATCTCGGCAGCTGGCACGCATGCGGCAGTCAGGGGGCGGTCAGCCAACGCGCCACCTCCTGCCAGAGTGCGTCAAGGCCGCTTGCATACGATCTGTCGCATGCTCATCAGGCTCCTCACATCGGCCACGCGCCCAGATTCCGAAGGGAAGGGCGCTTGGTGACCCGCCTCGAGTCGCGGTACCGCGCGCCGAAGCAAACTAGGTTCTCCCGTTCCTCGGTCGTGTGGGATGCGCCCGGCGTCGAGGCGGTTGCCGCACCCTCCACGCTCGCCTGGGTGGCCGAAGCGACCGGGTACGTTGAGGCCGCGAGTGTCGTCGAGAACGCCGTCGGCGGGATCACCGCGAACTCTCGAATCTCGGCCCCCGTCTCCGAGAGCACGGACTCGGGCGCGCAACCGCACCTCGAGTATCTGCTCGAGACGGACCCGGTGCTGCGAACGCGGCTCGTTTCGCTACGCCGCCCTGGCACCGGCGAGACTCTCACTATCACCTCGAACGGTCGCGGCGACTGGCGCGTCGGCGATCAGGCGGCCCCAGAGCTCAGGGGCGCCCTCGACGTCGACATCCGCGCGACGCCTCTGACCAACACCTTCCCCATGCGCAGGCTCGGACTCGAAGTCGGAGAACAACGAGAGATCGAGGTCGCCTACATCGACACGGACACGTTCGCGGTCTTCCTCGACCGACAGCGCTACCGGCGACTCGGGCGAACTCGCTACCTGTTCCAAGCCGTCGACGGTTCGTTCGAGCGCGAGATCGCGACGGACAAGCAGAGCTTCGTCGTCACCTACCCTGGCCTGTTCACGCGCCTCTGAACCGCAACCGCGAAGATCGGTGGATGCGCACGGCTAGGCTCGAGCGCATGACCCAGGACGGCACGACCCAGGACACTCCGGCGGAGATCAACCCAGGCGACGAGATCGAGCTCGAGGTGGGCGACATCGCGCACGGGGGCATCTTCGTCGCTCGCCACGAGGGCAGAGTCGTGTTCGTCGCCGATGCCGTGCCCGGCGAGCTTGTCCGCGCCCGCGTCACCGAGGTGCGGAAGTCGTTTGCGAGGGCCGTCGCGACCGACGTGCTGCGTGCATCCGCCGACCGGCAACCGCACGTCTGGCAGGAAGCCGCCATCGAGCGGGCTCCCGAAGAGCGGGCGGGTGGCGCCGAGCTCGGCCACATCCGACTGGCGCGCCAACGGGAGCTGAAGGCGCAGGTGCTCAGCGAGTCAATGGCGCGCTTCGCCGGCCATGAATGGCAGGGCACCGTCGAGCCGCTCCTCGGCGACGACGAGAACGGTGGCACGCGCTGGCGCACCCGCGTCACGCTGCACGTCGACAAAGACGGCAGGGTCGGCCCATACGCGGCCCGCTCGCACCGGGTCATCGAGACTGAGACGCTGCCGCTCGCGCACGGAGACATCGAAGAGCTCGCTCCCCTCGGTGAGCGGCTCGCGGGCACCGGACGCATCGAGCTCGTCGCTCCCGCCGAACTCGACACACGCATGCGCACGATCCTCGACGGTGCGCACGGCCGTAAGCCAGGTGTGGTCACCGAGGTCGTCAACGGGCGCGAGTACAAGGTCGACGAGGACGGGTTCTGGCAGGTGCACCGCCTCGCCGCTGAGACGCTTTCCAACGCGGTCGCAGATGCCCTCGACCCCGCGCTCGTCGACCCCGACGCCGTGAACCTCGACCTCTACGGCGGCGTCGGCCTGCTCGCCGCCGCCTTCGCGCAGGAGGCCGGTCCTGGCGCGTTCATCGAGACCGTCGAATCGAACGCGGCGGCGACGGGCCATGCGACGGCGAACCTCGCCGAGTGGCGTGGAGCGAGTGCCGTCACGGCACGCGTCGACCAGTACCTCGCGCGCCTCGAACGCGACGCAACGCACCTCGACCGCGAGGGCGTTCGCCGCGGAACCGTCATCCTCGACCCGCCACGCTCTGGTGCAGGCAAGGATGTCATCGATCGCCTCGCCGGCTTCGGGCCAGCTCAGCTCGTCTACGTCGCCTGCGACCCGGTCGCCCTGGCTCGAGACACTGGGCTGCTCCTCGCGCACGGCTACTCACTCGAGTGGATGCGCGCCTACGACCTCTTCCCGAATACGCACCACTTCGAGACTGTGGCGCGCTTCGTGCGGGTCTGAGCCCGGTCGAGCGGAGCGGGTGCGATCTCGAGCATCCGAAATTGAGAACGCCGGGCACCCGCGAAAGCGAGGTGCCCGGCGTTCTGTCGTCTCGGCGGGGCCGAGAGGTGGGATCTTGCCCGTCTAGCGCGCTGCGCCGGCGAGCGTGCCCGTCGTCTGCGTGGCCTGGTCGGTGACGATGCACTGGATCAAGCGGTCGCCTGCGTCATCCCAGCTCTGCTGCGTCGGAGTCAGGTACGAGAAGTACAGCGAGCTCTGGTCGTAGGGGAGCCCGATGAAGGTGGCGAACTGCGCCGTGCAGTCGGCTTCGGCCTGCGTCGTGATCGCCTCGTCACCGGGGAAGTCTCCTGCCGGCATTTCGACCTCGTGGTAGACCTCGTAGTCGTGCGGGTCCGAGCACGGCACGACGGGGATCTCGCTGACCATGGTGCTGCCCGCATCGTTGAAGCAGTCGCCGACGGCGAGCTTGAAGACGTCGAGGTCACCCGACTCCGTGACCTCCTGCGTCTCGCCGTCCCGGACCTCGCTCTCGCCTCCTGAGAGCTCGCCCTCGACCGAGTCGACGATCTCCTGAGCAGCGGAGCAGCCGCTGAGGCCGAGTCCGAGCAGGGCGATAGCCCCAATCACGAGTGCAGATTTGACGGTGGTCTTCGGCATATTTTCTCCTGGGAGTTTGGTGGTTTTCGCTCACTTTAGCGACAAACGCGAAGGTTTTAGAGTCGCTTCTCGAGCAGCAGGGTGACGGCGCGCTCCTTGAACTCGACTGGGCAGTCTCCGAAGTAGGCGGAACTTGGTGTCAGGGCCTGCGTGTAGCACTCAGCGTGCCCTTCGACGGCGGGGACGGCATCGCCGCCATGGCCGGTGAATTGGCCGTAACCCTCCTCCTCGAGTACGCGGAGCATCTCGTCGGGATTCGGGAAGACATAGGCCTGCTGTGCGTGGCCGAGCTCGTGGATGAGCACGGCAGCTCCGACGTCGGTGATGACTGGGAACAGGGTTGCGTCGTCTGCTCTCAGATGGATGCTCGCCGTCGGCTGTTCAACCGGGCACCCGTTGCCCTCGCACCACGACTGCTTCGTGCAGGCCTGCGCCTCTTCTGGGCAGGCCGTCTGCCCGTCGGTCGCCCACGTTGCCGGCACGCCGGTCGCCGCGATGAACGCTTCGATGCCGGCGTCCCCCTCCGGCCACGGGCCAACTGGGGCCGCGACGAGGGGCGGGTAGGCCAATGAATCGCTCCTCGCCTCGTCGTCAGGCACGACGACTGGCTCGAAGCCGCTCTCGGTACCGAAGACGTGCACGCCGAACCACTCGCGGATGCCCTCGGGCCCCCACGGGTCGGCCGCTGTCGAGCCGCTCCCGTCAGCCTCTGGCAGCCCGGCCGGCGTCGCGAACACGAGCATCACTGCGATCAGCGCCACGACGGCCAGTACGAAGCCGCCCGATGATCGCTCTGTGCGCATGCGCCGGGAGTCAGCTCCGGTAGGAGCCGCCGAACGGGTCACTCGCGGAGCCGCCTCCGCGCATCCCACGCTGTGACAGCTGCCACGCGGTGCGCCGCTTGACGATGTCGCGGGGGCGATCGAGGTCCTGCGCCGACTCGATCATCGAGGCGAGCACAAGCGTCGCCGCCGCGAGCTCGTCCTCGCTCGGGTTGCCGCTGACCGTTCGCACGATGTGCTCGAGGCCCACGTGCGACGGAATCTGCTCCTGGCTCACAGTGGGATGTTCCCGTGCTTCTTGGGGGGAAGCGATGCCCGCTTCGTGCGCAGCGTGCGCAGGGCCTTCGTGACGATGACGCGCGTCGAGGCCGGCTCGATGACGGAGTCCAGCTCGCCGCGCTCCGCCGCAAGGAACGGCGAGGCGACGTTGTACGTGTACTCGTTTGCGAGACGCGTGCGCACGGCGGCGACGTCCTCGCCTGCCTCTTCCGCCCGCTTGATCTCGCCGCGGTACAGGATGTTGACGGCGCCCTGGCCGCCCATGACCGCGATCTCGGCCGTCGGCCAGGCGAAGTTCAGATCTGCGCCGAGCTGCTTCGAGCCCATCACGATGTACGCGCCGCCGTAGGCCTTGCGCAGGATGACGGTGACAAGCGGGACGGTCGCCTCCGCGTACGCGTAGAGCAGCTTCGCGCCACGACGGATGACTCCGGACCACTCCTGGTCAGTGCCGGGAAGGTAGCCGGGCACATCCACCAGCGTCAGGATCGGGATGGAGAACGCGTCGCAGAACCGCACGAAGCGGGATGCCTTCTCACCGGCTTCGATGTTCAGGGTGCCTGCCATCGCGTTCGGCTGGTTCGCGACGATGCCAACCGAAGTGCCGTCGACACGAGCGAAGCCGATGATGATGTTCGGCGCGAACAGCGGCTGCACCTCGAGGAAGTCGCCGTCGTCGACGATGAGCTCGATGACCTGCTTCACGTCGTACGGCTGGTTCGGGGAGTCGGGGATGACGGTGTTGAGCTTCTTGTCGAGATCCGTGATCTCGAGCTCGGTGTCGATGTCGTAGCTCGGGAGCTCTGCCTGGTTGTTGTCCGGCAGGAACGAGAGCAGCTGGCGCGCGTAGTCGAGCGCGTCGTCTTCATCCGCCGCGAGGTAGTGGGAGACGCCGGTCGTGCGGTTGTGGGCGAGCGCGCCGCCCAGCTCCTCGAACCCGACCTCTTCACCCGTGACCGTCTTGATGACGTCTGGCCCCGTCACGAACATGTGGCTCGTCTTGTCGACCATGATCACGAAGTCGGTGAGCGCGGGGGAGTAGACGGCGCCGCCTGCGGCCGGGCCCATGATGATCGAGATCTGCGGGATCACGCCGGAGGCCTGCGTGTTGCGGCGGAAGATCTCGCCGTACTTGCCAAGCGCGACCACACCCTCCTGGATGCGCGCGCCGCCGGAGTCGAGCATGCCGATGATCGGCACCCCAACCTTCATGGCGTGGTCCATGATCTTGATGATCTTCTCGCCGGCAACCTCGCCGAGGGATCCGCCGAACGTCGTGAAGTCCTGCGAGTACACGGCGACGCCACGACCGTGGATCGTGCCGGTGCCCGTGATGACGGCGTCACCGTACGGACGTCGCTTGTCCATTCCGAACGCGGTGGTGCGATGGCGCACGAACTCGTCCAGTTCGACGAAGGAGCCGGGATCGAGGAACTCGAGGATGCGCTCGCGCGCCGTCTTCTTGCCCTTCGCGTGCTGCTTCTCAGCCGAGATCTCCTCCGCCTGAGTCACCGCTTCCGCGTGCCTCGCCCGAAGGTCGGCGATCTTTTCGGCCGTCGTCGAGATCGCCGGGGTGGAAGCGGTCGGTTCAAGTGGTGCGGAGTTCACCCGCGCTACTTTACCGGGCAACGGCTCACATGCGGCCGTACGGGTTAGCCTGATTCCCTGGTGAAGTGCAAGAGGAACGCACGACGCACGACATTTGAGAGGTTGGCGGTATGACTCAGGGGACTGGCGCACCGAACGGGGCCGCGCCCCGACCGGGCGCCGAGGTTGTACCGCTGGCACCGGATGCACAGGCGCAGCAGTGCATGTTGCTGTCGAGCGCGCCCGTCGTCCCTTACGACTCTGGCGTTCGCGGTGCTGCTCCGGCTGCTCCGGAGGAGTCGCGGCGCAGCGTCTGGGGAATGTGGGCGCTCGGCGTCGCCGCCCTCTCTCTTGTGCTCGCGTTCATCCCGGTTCCAGTTCTCAACATCGCCCTCGCGGTCTCCATCGCGGCCGTCGCATTTGTGCTCGCGATCGTGGCGCTGTGGCAGAAGCGGCGCTCCAAGGCGCTCGCCATCGCCGCGCTCGTGACCCTCTTCGTCGCCGGCCTCGCCTCCGTCGTCATGACGTTCGTGTACCTGTCCGTCATCGGCTCGGCGATCGCGGGCGCGCAGTGAGCGCCCCGGCCATCACTCAGCTCCTTCTCGGAGGGCGCGCCGCCGGAACCGAGCTCCGCCTCATCTCCGTGCCAGAAGCCACCTCCACCAACGACGTGCTCGCCGACATCTGGGAGCGCACCGGCGGGGAAGCGAGCCAGAACCCCGCGCTCAGCACGCTGGTCACGTACGCGCAGACCGCTGGCGTCGGTCGCCACGGACGCGAGTGGATCTCCCCTCGCGGCAAGTGCCTCGCCGCATCCACGCTCGTGAGGCTCGTCGACGACGAGGCTGCGCCCCGCATCCTCGGCTGGCTGCCCCTCATCGCCGGCCTCGCGCTCCGCAGCGCGATCCTCGAGCTGTCGCCGCCAGCACCCGGATTCCGGCCGGACGAGCAGGCCGCCCGGGTCGAGATCAAGTGGCCGAACGACGTCCAGATCGACGGCAGCAAGGTCGCGGGCATCCTCGGGCGGGTCCTTGGCACGCGCGATGGAGAGCTCTCGTGCGTCGTCGGCACGGGCGTCAACATCACCCTGCAGGCCGACGAGCTCCCGACTCAGCAGGCGACCTCGCTCGCGCTCAGTGGCATGCTCCCCGCGCGCCAGGCGGAGCTCCTGCCCGCGTACCTCTCCGAGTTCGTGGCTAGGCTCGAAGCGCTCCGCGAAGCCCGCGGCGACGCTGTGGCCAGCGGCGCGCACGGGGAACTAAGCGACGTCTGCTCGACGCTCCGCGCCCGAGTGGCGGCCACCCTCCCCTCCGGAGAGGTCCTGCACGGCTTCGCGACCGAGCTCACGCCAGAGGGCCACCTCGTGATCCGAAGCGACGACGGCGAGACCAGGGCCGTCGCGGCGGGCGACGTCGAGCGGGTCCGCCCCGAGAACGGGGTCTGATGCGCGGCCGTCCACCGCACCCCAGCGACCAGTCCTGGGATCAGATCTTCGGAGCCCCGGCCAGCGCGCAGCAGCCAGGCCAGCAGTACACCGCGCAGCCTCAGGCCGCCCAGTACCCAAGCCAGCAGGCGCCTTGGCAGCAGGCCGCGCCCGCCCAGTACGGCGATCCCAACCAGCAGCACTACCAGCAGTCGCGTCAGCAGCACCCGGGGCAGTCATACGGCGGATACGCGCAGCAGACTGGGGTGCAGCCCGACGGCCACCAACAGCGCCCCTACGAGCCGCTCGGCATGCGCCTCCCCGAACAGACGATCATGCGCGTCCGCAAGCACGGTCGGTGCCTTCTCCTGCCGTCTCTCGTGCTCATCGCTGGCTTCGCGGCCGCCGGCTACAACCTCGGAGCGCTGCAGGAAGCGACCATCGGCACCCGTCACGCCTGGCTGCTGATCTCGCTCGCCGCGATCGTACTGCTCGGCATCGTGCCGATCGTGGTCTGGCTGCAAGCGCGCAACCGCATCACCACCCACCGAGTTGTGCTCTCGCACGGCACGCTCACGAGCGAGACCCGCGAGATCTACATGAACTCGATCGTCGACGTGACCGTGCGGCGCAACCTCTGGCAGGCGATGTTCCGCTCAGGAACGATCGTCATCACGTCCGTGTCCGGGCACCGCTTGCGACTCGTGGACGTGCCGAGCGCCAACAGCGTTGCCGCGTGCATCCGGGAGCTCAGCGGGCCGTGACGTCCGAGTCGTTCTTCTCCTGCATCTCGGCAACGCGCTTGGGGGAGAAGACCCAGAAGCGGTAGAGGATGAAGCGGAAGATCGCTCCAAGGCCGATGCCAACGAGGTTCGCGATGTTGTAGGCCACGAGCGAGTGGTTGTCGAGCACTGCGTTCGTGAACCAGATCGGCAGGAGTCCGATGCCGAGGCCCACGAGACTGACCCCGAAGAACTCGATGGCCTCGCGGAAGTTGTCCTGTCGTTTGTGCTGGCGGAACGTCCAGATGCGGTTGCCGATCCAGTTCGTCACGATCGCCGCGCAGGTCGAGATGACCTTGGCCCAGAGCGCTCCGTGCGCGACCTCGCTCGGGTTGAGGACCGTGAGCATCAGGATGTTGAAGAGTCCCGTGTCGACGATGAAGCCGACCCCGCCGACAAGCCCGAAGTTGATGAGCTGAGCCATCATGCCCTTCGACGCGGCGATGCGTCTGAAGACATTCGTGACCCGGCCCCAGAGCGTGCGGGACGTGCGCTGTGCAGGAAGATCGAACTCGGCCGTCTCGGCGGCGACGAAGCCGACGAAATCCTCTGGCTCAGAGTGATGCGGCTCTGCGTGCTTGTGGGAGCGATTGGTCAAGCGCTCGACCTCCATCGTGGGGCACTTGCGGGGATGAAGTTGCCGCAAGCAAGATAAAGTGTTGGGGAGTTGTGACCCTCGTCGGAGTATAGACACGTCAGAGCAAAAGGCACGGAACTGCCATAGCAACGCCCTCGGGCAGAACTCCCCTGGCGTCGAATTCGATGCGAGCGCACAGACTTCTCACGGCAGCAGACTGCCGGCAGCACTTTCGAACGGAGCGAACCATGGGTCAGGTCGTCGGCGTCATCGGAGCCGGGCAGCTCGCGCGAATGATGCTCCCACCCGCAATCGAGCTCGACGTTGATCTGCGCGTCTTCGCCGCAGGCCGCGGCGAGAGCGCAGACCGGGCGGTCACAGCCGTCGGAGACATGCACGTGCTCGAGGAGGTGCTCGAGTTCGCGCGGGGCGTGGACGTGGTTACGTTCGACCACGAGCACGTGCCCCAGGACGTGCTGCGCGGACTCGTGGATGCGGGAATCGCCGTGCGCCCAGGGCCGCACGCCCTCCAGTACGCGCAGGACAAGCTCCTCATGCGCCAGCGCCTCGCTGAACTCGGCATCCCCATCCCCGAGTGGGCCGAGGTCCGCGACGAGACGGAGCTGCAGTCCTTCATCGACGCCAACGGGGGCGTCGCGGTGCTCAAGACCCCGCGAGGCGGCTACGACGGCAAGGGGGTGCGCATCGTCCGGTCCGGCGCAGAAGGCGCCGACTGGTTCGCGGACGGCAACCCGCTGCTCGTCGAAGAGCGCGTCGACTTCCGCCGCGAGCTGGCTCAGCTCGTCGCCAGGCGTCCATCAGGCGAGATCGCATTGTGGCCGATTGTCGAGACCGTGCAGCGCGACGGTGTCTGCGCAGAGGTGCTCGCCCCGGCCCCAGGTGCGGAAGGCGCGGACGACCGCCTCGGCTACGTCGCCGCGACGATCGCACAGTCTGTCGCCCTCGGTCTCGACGTGACCGGCGTGCTGGCCGTCGAGCTCTTCGAGACGACCGACCAGCGCATCCTCGTCAACGAGCTCGCGATGCGCCCCCACAACTCGGGGCACTGGACGATCGACGGGTCCATGACTAGCCAGTTCGAGCAGCACCTCCGCGCCGTGCTCGACCTCCCGCTTGGCGACACCGGCATGACCGCGCCGCACGCCGTCATGGTCAACGTGCTCGGCGGCCCTCAGGAGGGAAGCTACGGCGACAGGTACGAGAAGGCGATGCACGAGCATCCCGACGCGAAGATCCATAGCTACGGCAAGTCCGCGCGGCCCGGGCGGAAGGTCGGCCACGTGACGGTCGCTGGCCAAGACCTCGACGACGTCACCTACCGCGCGCGCGCCGCCGCGGGTGCCTTCGACGACAACAGCGCCTCCTGAGGCGAACCGGAGGAGCCGGGGAGGCTCAGCGAAGCGCGCTCTCGAGGCGGAACCTCACCGGCCAGCCTCAGCGTTGCCTGGCGCACGCGCGTCTACGCTTGCACCCATGAGCGACCACCCCACCGCATCGCCCGCGCCTGCGCCCGTGGACGCGGCCTCGCCGACCGGGCCGCTCGTCGGCATCATCATGGGCAGCGACAGCGACTGGCGCGTCATGCACGAGGCCCGGGACGTGCTTGCCGAATTCGGCGTCCCGGTCGAGGTCGAGGTCGTCTCGGCCCACCGAACCCCCGAGAAGCTCGTCAGCTACAGCCGCGAAGCACGAGACCGCGGCATCCGCGTCATCATCGCCGGAGCCGGAGGGGCCGCACACCTCCCCGGCATGGTCGCCTCCCTCACGACGCTCCCCGTCGTCGGCGTGCCGGTGCCGCTCAAGTACCTCGACGGCATGGACTCGCTGCTCTCGATCGTGCAGATGCCTGCAGGCATCCCAGTCGCGACCGTCTCCATCGGCGGAGCCAAGAACGCGGGAATCCTCGCCGCGCGCATCCTCGCCACAGGCGATCAAGCGCTCGCGGCCAGACTCGCCGACTACAGTGACGGACTGCGCGACGCCGTCGAAGCCAAGAACGACGCCCTCAAGCAGTCGCTCTAGCCCGAGAACCCTTCGGCCAGACCGTCGCAGCTGCCCTTGCTCCTCGACCGCAGGACCCCATGACACTCACCCTCCCGCTCCGGTACCCGGACGCCAGCTCGCCGCAGCTTATGACCAGGCGCGCCTGGTGGCTGCTCATCGCGAACTTCTTCCTGCCAGGGACCGCGCAGGTGCTCGCCGGGAACCGCAAGCTCGGGCGCTTCATGCTGTCCCTCTGGCTCGGCGGAATCGCGGCGATCCTCGTCCTGGTGATCCTCGCCTTGGTGCTCCGCGGGCCCCTGCTGTTCGTGTTCTCCACGACGCTCGGCATCACGCTTGTGCACCTGGTGCTGCTCTTCTACGTCGCCATGTGGGTCGTCAGCGGTCTTGATGCGCTCCGCCTCGTCCGCATCATCAAGCTCGAGCAGGTTGCGCGCCCGCTTATCGCCATCGTCGGCGTGGTGCTCGTCACCGTGCCGCTCGTCTTCGCCGCCGTCACCTCGCAGATCGCCAACCAGGGCAAATCCGCCATCGAAGGCCTGTTCGGCGGTGCCTCGAACGGCATCCAGCTCCCCGCGGACGGCCAGCTCAACATCATGATGCTCGGCGGTGACCGCGGCGACGACCGAGAGGGCCTCCGCCCCGACTCCATCAGCGTCATGAGCTTCAACGCGTTCACCGGCAAGCTCACCACCATCGGCCTCCCACGCGCCATGGAGAGCTTCCCGTTCTCCGAGGGCCCCATGCAGGACCTCTACCCGAACCTCTACGAGGGCTGCGCCGTCGACGCCTGCTACCTCAACTCCGTCTACACGGAGGCGACGATTTCCGAAGACGGCGGCTACGCCGATGCCGCAGAGCATGGCTCAGAGCCAGGCATCGAAGCGATGCGCGACGCCGTCGAAGGCATTACCGGGCTGAGCATCCAGTACTACGTGCTCGTCGATATGGCCGGGTTCACCGAGCTCATCGACGCCCTCGGCGGCGTCGACATCAACGTCACCGAACGCGTCGGCATCGGCATCAACGATGACGGGTCACCCGGATGGGCGCCCGCGACGGAGTACATCGAGGTCGGGCAGCAGCACATGGACGGCTCGACGGCGCTCTGGTACGCCAGGTCCCGCTACGAGACCACCGACTTCGCGCGCATGGAGCGCCAGCGGCAGCTGCAGGAGGCCATGGTCGCGACCATGACCCCGGGCAATCTGCTCGGCAAGATCGGTCCGGTCACGGATGCGCTCGAGAAGGTCGTCCAGACCGACATTCCCGAGGGCATGATCGGCTACGTCGGCGACCTGCTCCTGAAGTCGCGCAGCGGCAACAGCGTGCGCCTCGACATCGTGCCGCCCAACTTCGACCAGGGCAACCCCGACATCCCGGGCATCCACGCCGCGGTCCAGGACGCGATCGCCTCCGACCCGCCTGAGACGACCCCGGCCCCCGAGGAAACCGCCCCCGCCGAGTAGCGCCGCGCCCGCCCGGCTCGCCGCCCCCCGCGCGCGCCCGCGCAGTCTCAGGATGGGTTCGACGCTTCGGGATGGCTTGCAAGCCATCCCGAAGCTTGCAAGCCATCCCGAGTCGAAGCCGCGGGCGACAGCGAAGCGATTTTGGGCGCGAAGCGACTCTGGGCACCAAGCCGCGGGGAAGCCGTTGCATTAGGACGCGCGGCTGCGTCGCAGTGCCGTGCGCAGCTGTGAAAAGAATGCGGTCGGGTTGGCGAGGTCTCGGTTGGTGACGCGGATCACCGTCCAACCAGCTTGCTGGAGACGATTGATCCTGGCGAGGTCTTCCATCGCCTGCTTCTTCTCCCAGTGGTACTCGCCGTCATATTCGACCGCGACTTTCGCCTCGGGATAGGCGAGATCAACGCGTCCGACGAATGCGCCCCCGTCGAGTACGCGATACCCGACTGCTGGTTCTCGGAAACCTGCATCGAGGATCAGGAGCCGGGTGAGCGTCTCCATGGGGGATTCGGCTCCGGGGCGGATCAACGTGAGGGCTGCCCGCATCCGGGTCGCGCCGACGGTGCGCCCCCAGGAATCGGCCACGGCTTGCAGCTCGACGAGTTCGGCGAGCGGCGGAACGGGGTCGTAGGGATTCTCGGAGACCGTTGGGTCGTATGGCCGGTTGATGCCCCTGTAGCTGCGGGAGGAGGTCACAAGCGCGTCGCCGACGGTGACGAGCTCTCGAGCCGTCAGCACGCGCGCGAGGAGGGCCCAAGTGAGTGGAGGAGTTGCGAGTGAGACCCCGAACTCCATCGTTCTGGCCCAGTTCGAAGCCTGGATGCTCCTCGCCCGGATGCCGGCCCCTCGCGGCTTGTTGCGGCCGGACGGAACGACGATGTGCACTGTCGTCTCGGCATCGAAGCGACGTGTGAGCGGGAGGCCCCAGAGGCGCGCGGCGGTCGTGTCGCCGAGTGCATGCCAGTCGCGCATTCGTGGGGAGAAGGCACGGGCGTAGTCGACTGCCGACTCGACTGGACGAGTCGTGAAGACACCGCGGTGTGGCCGCCCGTAGTCGCCGCCGTAGAGTTCGCGCGCACTGATGCCGGCGTTCTGGCCGTCGCGTGTCGTGAACGCATGCATTCGTGCATCCGCGCGGTCGTGTTCCTGCGATTCCATGTCCGCCACAGTAGGGATCCATGAGTGAGTGACCGGGACTTATCCACAGGTGGCAGGTGCCACGTGTCGAGCGCATGTGCCCGGTCGCAGCATCCGCTAGCGCAACTCGCTGACGGTCGCCACTCAAGAGCCTGATCTCGGGATGGGTTTCACGCTTCGGGATGGCTTGCAAGCCATCCCGAAGCGTGAAACCCATCCCGAAAAGTCGGGCGGGTGGCGGCGACGCGGAGGGGCGACGCGGAGTGGCGGAGTGGCGGAGGGGCGACATGGAGGGGCGGCGGGCGTCGAGACGGCGCGCAGCGGCGTCAGAGGCCGCGAGGGGCGAAGAACGCGAGCCAAAGGAAGAGAAGGCCCGCGACGGCGAGCAGGATCGCCAGGGTGCGACGGTAGTCCCACGTGGCGGCCTTGGAGTAGAAGCCGACGACGCGCGCCGTGACCGACGGGATCTTCGTCCAGATCCAGGCGAGTGCGAGGAACGGAGCGGCCAACGCGACGAGGAAGACCGCGTAGGCGGCGATGCGCAGCAGGTCGTCAGGCGTGAGGCCGTGGATGAGACGACCGGTGAGGTACATGATCGGGAGCGTCGTGAAGCCGACGCACGCCCCGAGCCCCAGCAGGAAATACGCGGTACCGGATGCGCGGGGCTTCGACGGCGCCTTGGCCTTCTTAGGAAATTCCAGGATGCGCGCACGCCAGACAAGCACCACCGCGGCGGAGACCAGGAAGATGATGCCGACGACGAGGTCGATCGTCCGGTTGAGGAGCGCCGCGTCGAGGCTCCCGCGGAACCTGGTCACGAGTCGTGGGGTCGAAGCTCCGGAAGACGAGTAGGAGCGTCGTGGTGCCGACCGCGAGCCCGAGGAGCATCCACGCGAGCCGCTTGGAGACGTCGACGTTGCGGGCGAGCACGTCACCGGTCGCGGCGTAGAGGGCTGGGTTGAGACCCATGGCGAGGCCGAACCCGCACAGCGTGAGGAGCGAGGTTCCCCAGCGCAGCACTTCGTCCAACGTCACTCCAAGTCTCGCGCCGGGACAGCCTCGCTGGTGCGCCTAGAGGTCGGCGTGGAAGTTCCAGATCTGGTCTGCCGAGATCTCCCACGAGAACATTCCGCCGCGGTCCTTGCCTGCCAGGCGCAGTCGGCGCTCGAGATCGCTGTCGGCGAGGACTCCCGCGATGGCGCCCGCGAGACGCTCAGGGTAGCCGGCGTCGGCGATGCCGTCGCCTCGCTCGACGACGAGGGTCGCGTCGAGTCCTACCTCGACAAGCGCCGGGTCGTCGGAGGTGATGACCGGGGTGCCGAACTTGAAGGCCTCGATGATGGGCAGGCCGAATCCGGCGCTGAGGCTCGGCACGACGAGGGCGCTGGCGCGCTGCAGTGCGACGGCGAGCTGCTCATCGGTGATGACGCCAACGGCGACGACACGTTCGCTTTCGATTCCGGACTCGCTGACCAGTGCGTCGAGGGTGACCTCGCCGCGTTCGGTCGGGCCGACGACGACGAGCTTGACGCCGTCGAGGCCCTTGTCGCCGAGCGCCTTGAGGAGCTGGGCGAGGCCGTGGCGCTTGTGCAGCGACGCGAGCGTGATGATGTACTCGTCAGGCAGGCCGAGGGACTCTGCGATGGCGTCCCCTGCCTCCTCTGAACCCGGGAGTTGGATGCTGGCTGCCGCGGCCGGGCTCATGACTCGCACGCGGTCGCCGAAGTCGTAGTGCTCGATGACCTGGTCAGCGACGGCATTGGTGGGCACGACGATCCCGCTTGCGTAGCGGAACGCCCGGCGCAGGAGCGCCTTGTGATGCTTGGTCGTGTGCGCGCTGACGAGCTCTGGGTGCGTGAACGCCGTCATGTCGTGCCAGGTGACCACGGTCTGGTCGATGCCCTGGCTCAGCGAGATGTCGCGCATCGGCGCGAGCGGCGTGAAGCTGTGGATGAACCCGCCGCCGACGGAGTTCGTCAGCAGCCCGCGGGACCAAGAGGACTCGAGGCGCTCCGGGCGGAGCGGAGCTTGAACGACGCTGCTGAGCCCGGGGACGCGCTCCTCGAGGAGGGCGACCTCCTCGCGTGAGCGCTTGGGGATGATCGCCTCCACGTCGCAGCCGCGGGGCGCGCGCGTGATGAGCTGACGCCCAAGCTCTTCGCTGTAGCGCCTGGTTCCGCCTGGGCGCTCGTCGGCGGCGCGATCGAGCAGGACACGAAGGGTAACCATCAGGTGTTGAGGACTCCTTGGGCGGCGGCGTCTTCGAGTGCTTCGAGCCAGGGCCGCATGGGTGGAACCCCCGCGTTCGTCCAGGCGTCGTGGCCGAGGACGGAGTACGCGGGGCGAGGGGCCGGACGCACAAAGGCGGTGCTGTCCGTCTTCTTCACGTTCTCGGGATCGAAACCCGCGAGGCGGAAGATCTCTCGGGCGAAGTCGTACCAGGACGCGACCCCAGCGTTGGTGCCGTGGTACGTGCCCGCGGGCGCGTTCGCGTCGACAAGCGCGACGATCTGCGCCGCGAGATCCGCCGAGTACGTTGGCTGGCCGAGCTGGTCCGACACCACGGACACTTCCGGCTTGCTCGCCGCGAGGCGCGCCATGGTCTTCGCGAAGTTCGGGCCGTCCGCGCCGTACAGCCACGCGGTGCGCACGATGTACGACGCGTCTGGCAGGGCGTCACGCACTGCCGTCTCGCCGGCCGCTTTCGTGCGCCCGTACGCCGAGATCGGGTCGTGCCCGGCATCTTCCGCGTACGGCGAGGTCGCGTCGCCTCGGAACACGTAGTCCGTGGACACGTGCACAAGCCGCGCCCCGTGCCTCGCGGCAGCCGCGGCGAGCACGCCGGGCCCGGTCGCGTTCACCGCGAACGCGGCCTGCTCGTCGGTCTCCGCGCCGTCCACGTTCGTGTACGCGGCAGCGTTGATGACGACGTCCATCCCCGCCACGGCGGCATCCACCGCAGCAGCGTCGGTGATATCGAGCGCAGCGCGACCAAGAGCCGTGACTTCCCGGCCCGCGAGGGCACGCTGAAGGTCACGGCCGAGCATCCCGGATGCACCCGTGATCAGGAACCGCGCGGCGACCGCAGGTGCGGCCGCCGCGGCGGGGACAGACGTCGATTCGGTCACAGGGCAGCGCGCTCCTTCAGCGGCTCCCACCAGGTGCGGTTGTCGCGGTACCACTGCACCACGTCAGCCAGACCCTGCTCGAACGGAACCTTCGGCTCGTAGCCAAGCTCACGCTGGATCTTCGAGATGTCCACCGAGTAGCGCAGGTCGTGGCCGAGGCGGTCCTGCACGCGGTCCACGTACGACCAGTCCTTGCCGGTCGCGTCGAGCAGCAGCTGCGTGAGCTCCTTGTTCGTGAGCTCCGTGCCGCCACCGATGTTGTAGATCTCGCCAGCCTTGCCACCGACGAGCACCATCGCGATACCGCGGCAGTGGTCGTCCACGTGCAGCCAGTCGCGAATGTTGTTGCCTTCGCCGTACAGCGGGACATGCTTGTCATCGATGAGGTTCGTGACGAACAGCGGGATGACCTTCTCGGGGAAGTGGTACGGGCCGTAGTTGTTCGAGCAGCGCGTGATCGACACGTTCAGGCCGTGCGTGCGGTGGTACGAACGCGCGATGAGGTCGGACGACGCCTTGGATGCCGAGTACGGCGAGTTCGGCTCGAGCGGGAACGTCTCGCTCCAGCTGCCCTCCTCGATCGACCCGTAGACCTCGTCGGTCGAGACGTGCACGAACCGAGGCAGCTCGTGACGAAGCGCCGCGTCGAGCAGCTTCTGCGTGCCGACGACGTTCGTCTCGATGAACACGGACGCGTCGCGCACGGAACGGTCGACGTGCGACTCGGCCGCGAAGTGGACAACCGCATCCACCTTCGGGATCCACTCGTCGAGCACGACGTCATCCGTGATGTCGCCCTCCACGAACGTGAAGCGCTCGGAGTCGGAGACTGGCGCGAGGTTCTCGAGGTTCCCCGAGTAGGTCAGCTTGTCCAGGACAACGACCTCGACGCCCTCCAGACCCTCGTACTGGTCCTGGAGCGCGCGGCGCACGAAGTTCGAGCCGATGAAGCCGGCCCCGCCGGTCACGAGAAGTTTCATACCTGTCCTGTTCAATCGTCGGCCGGGCTGTGCCGATGGAAATTTGCCGATGGTTGTGTGGTTCGAGAGGCGCGGGCTGACCCGCGCACAGTCGGAGCTACTCTAGCGCGGCCCCAACCGTGCTACCACAGTCGTGCAGTGATGAGCGTGGCGAGGGCGGCGCGGTCGCGGGGGCGGCGCCGGAGCTGGCGCCAGCGCCGCACGAGCCGCAGCGCGTCCCGATAAGTGAATTCCGCGAGGATCTCGTGCAGCCACTGCAGCCTCGGCAGCTCGTCAGCGGAGGCGACGTGGATGCACGCCTCGACGGTCAGCTGCACCTGCCCGCGGTGCCACCGGTTCGAGGTGAGCTTGAGGCGCTTCCAGGCCTGTGAGAGGCCGGTGTTGGCGCCGACGGCGTTGGCGACGTGCTGGCGGTAGTCGACCGTCGACTCGCCGTCGATGACCCAGCGGAGGCCGGCGGAGCGGGCGAGCGCGTAGATGAGCCAGTCGTGGGCGAAGGCCTCGCGCGCGGGGGAGTGTGGGTTGTCGAGCTGTTCCGCGACGAGACGCGCGAAGCGCTGAGTGAGGAGGAACGTCGAGCCAGGGCCAGGGGTCTCGAAGAGGTGATCGACGAGGCGCTGCGGGTAGTCCTTCTTGATGAGGATGCGAGTGCCGTCCTCCGAGAAGGCGGTCACGTTCGAGGAGATGCCGTCTGCGCGACCCTCGGCGAGCAGTCGAATGTGGCGCTCGAGTTTGGCTGGCATCCACACGTCGTCCTGGTCGGCGAATCCGACGTAGTCGTACTCTGCGATGGGAATCGTCGTGAGGAGGCGGAAGAAGTTGGGTGCGGGTGCGCCGAAGGTCTCCGGCGGCAGGATCGTGATGCGCGCGTCGGCATCCGCTCGCTCGGCGAGGAGTTCGAGGGTGCCGTCGGTCGATCCGTCGTCGGAGACGAAGATGTGGAGGTCGGCACCCGCCTGGTCGAGGATCGAGTCGATCTGCTCGTCGAGGTAGGTCCTGCCCATGTGCGTCGCGAGGAGGACGGCGACGCGCGGCAGCGTGCGCGGCTCTGCCTGTGTGTGCATCCCGTCGTTCCTTACTCTCTGTGCGAGCACTCTCTGTGCGAGTCGTTCGCGGCGAGGCTTCGCCAGCCATCCAGTATGGCCGAGTGGGTCGGAGAGCGTTCGCATTCCTCGCCGCACTAGACTTCTCGGCATGGAGATTCGCGAACTCAGCATCCCAGACAGTTACGAGATCACGCCGAAGCAGTTCGGCGACGACCGTGGCGTGTTCCTGGAGTGGTATCGCTTCGACAAGCTCGCAGAAGCTGTCGGGCACTCGATTGACCTCAAGCAGGCGAACACCTCGGTGTCGACGCGCGGCGTGGTGCGTGGCATCCACTTCGCGGACATTCCGCCGAGCCAGTCCAAGTACGTGACGTGCACGCGCGGCGCTGTCCTCGACTTCGTCATCGACATCCGCACGGGCTCGCCGAAGTTCGGCGAGTGGGACTCGGTGCGTCTTGATGACGTCGACCGCAAGGCCATCTACCTGTCGGAGGGCCTCGGCCACGCGTTCGTCGCGTTGACCGACGACGCCACGGTCAGCTACCTCGTCACCGACACGTACCACGCAGAGCGTGAGCACGGCATCAACCCGCTCGACAAGGACGTCGACCTCCGCTTCCCGGAGGAAGCCGGCGAGCTGCTGCTCTCCCCGAAGGACACGGATGCTCCCTCGCTGGCCGAGGCAGCCGCATCCGGTCTACTCCCCAGCTGGGAAGAGGCTCGCGCCTACTACGCCGAGCTCAGCGCGAAGGCGGGTGCGTAGCCATGAAGGGAATCATTCTTGCTGGCGGTTCCGGCACGCGTCTGTGGCCCATCACCAAGGGCATCTCAAAGCAGCTCATGCCCATCTACGACAAGCCGATGATCTACTACCCGCTGTCGACGCTCATGATGGCGGACATCCGCGAGGTGCTGATCATCACGACCCCCGAGTACAACGACCAGTTCCGCGCCCTGCTCGGCGACGGCTCGCAGTTCGGGATGCGCATCGAGTACGCCGTGCAGCCCTCCCCGGACGGGCTCGCTCAGGCGTTCATCATCGGTGAGGAGTTCATCGGGGACGACTCGGTCGCGCTCGTGCTCGGCGACAACATCTTCCACGGCTCCGGCCTCGGCTCGTCGCTGCGCGGCAACAACGTGCTCGACGGTGGCCTGATCTTCGCGTACCACGTGTCGAACCCGGTCGCGTACGGCGTCGTGGAGTTCGACGAGAACAACAAGGCCGTGTCGATCGAGGAGAAGCCGGAGGTGCCGAAGTCGAACTACGCGGTGCCCGGTCTGTACTTCTACGACAACGACGTGGTCGAGATCGCGAAGAACGTCGAGCCTTCCGCGCGCGGCGAGCTCGAGATCTCGAGCGTCAACTCGGCATACCTGGACGCGGGCAAGCTGCAGGTGCAGGTCCTCGACCGTGGCACGGCGTGGCTCGACACGGGCACGTTCGAGTCGATGATGCAGGCGAGCGAGTACGTGCGGGTCATCGAGGACCGCCAGGGCTTCAAGATCGGCTGCATCGAGGAGATCGCCTGGCGCGCCGGGTGGATCAACGACGAGGAGTTCGCGGCGCTCGCGAAGCCGCTTCAGAAGAGCGGATACGGACGCTACATGCAGGGACTCCTCGCGTAGGGAGCCCCGCGTGATGACGAAGGCCGTGACTCGATCGAGTCACGGCCTTCGTCGTTCGCTCAGCCTGCGATTCAGTCGCTGTCGCGTTCCTTCAGCGACTGGAAGAGGTCGCGTGCGATGTCGTAGCTGCCTCGCGAGTAGGTCGCATAGCGTCCGCGCAGCGTCCATTTGAGGATGCGGGGGAGACGGCGGATGCGCGAGGTGGGCAGCTGGAGCCGTTGCCGTTCGTGGGCGACCTTGCGCCTCACGTGGGCTTCCTGTTCTGGTGTGCCGCCGAGCTCGCTGACGCGCTTGAGGAGGGCGACGGTGCGGCGGTAGCGGCGCAGCTGGTCGGCGGAGCCGTCCTTGGTCGCCTGCGCGATCTTGACCTGGAGCGTCGGTGCAGTCTGCCCGATCTGGTTGTCGCTGTGCTGCCGGTAGTCGATGAGGGGTTCCTTCACGACGCGCAGCCCGTTGACGAGGGCCGCCGTCGTCGCGAGCCACTCGTCGTGGATCCATGGTTCCGGGGCGTTCCCCGCCCGGAAGACGAGGGAGGCGCGGAGCATCATGGTCGCGCCGGTGACGAAGTTGCGGGCGGTGAGGGCCTCGAGCTGCCGCCCGTTCTCGTAGTCGCGCCACTCGGTCGCCGTGATCTCGAGCGAGTCGAGGAGGGTGCCGCCGATGGGTTCTCCGTCCTCGTCGACGAGGAGCGCATCGGAGTGGGCGAGCAGCGCCTGGTCGTCGCCGACGAGGGCCGCGAGGAGGTGCTCGACCTTCTTGGGGTGCCAGACGTCGTCTTGGTCGCTCGTCGCGAGGTAGTCCGTTCGAGCCTCGCCGAGCGCGAATTCGAAGTTCCCGCTCACGCGAAGCGGCTTGTCTCGCGTGTAGATGCGATAGGCCCGGTCTGAGTCCTCCAATAGGCGGCGCGCGAGCTCGACGGTCCCGTCCTGCGAAGCGTCGTCGGAGATGATGACCTCAGCTACCGGGTGGCTCTGCGACAGGATGCTGAGCAGCTGCTGCTCGAGGAACCTCTCGCCGTTGTAGGTGCACACGACCGCGGTGACGGCGGCGTCGCCGAGCTGCTGCTCGCGTGCATCCTCTGGTCGGCGTTCGGCAACAAGTCGCGAAGCTGGCATCGGGTCTCCCTTTCTTCGGCGGGGCGCGGAGGCCGGGCTTCCTTCGGCGGGGCGCGTGCGCCTGGTGCTAGCTTGGCACGAGTCTGCACGCGCTCAGGTGCAGTTCGCTTGGTGCGTACCTGAAGGGGGAACGGCAGGCCTCGTTGGCTGCCTACGAGCATGAACCGACTCATCATCTACTTGCTGTTTGACAAGGCGGGCATCGCCGATTCTGGGGTGCTGCGGGCTCTGCGTGGGCTTCGCCCGCACGCGAGTGAGCTTTTTGTTGTGGTGAACGGTTCGGTGACGGACGAGTCAAGAGCGTCGCTCGACTCGGTCGCCGATTCGGTGTTTGAGCGCCCGAACGAGGGCTTCGACGTCGGCGGTTATCGTGCCGCCCTCGACGAGATCGGCGCTGAGCGGCTTGCCTCGTTCGACGAGGTTGTGCTGGTGAACTACACGTTCTTGGGCCCTATGACCTCCTTCGACGAGACGTTCAGCTGGGCGGATGCTGCCGGCTACGACGTGTGGGGCCTGACCGAGCACGGCGAGCTCACGCCAAACCCGTACACCTTCAGCGGTTCCTTGCCCGCGCACCTGCAGTCGCACTGGCTTGCGGTCAGGCGCTCGGTGATCGTGAGCGACGCGTGGCGCGAGTACTGGGCATCCATGCCGCAGATTCGCTCGTACGACGACTCGGTCCGGCACCACGAGGCCCGCTTTTCGCCGTTTTTTGCGGAGCGCGGCTTCTCGAAGGGGGCGCAGTTCCCGGCGGGCAACTTCAGTGTTGACGGCAGGGTCATCGCGAATCCGAGCATGGAGGCGCCGGTGATGCTGCTGGAGGCCGGGGCTCCGATCGTGAAGCGGCGCCTGTTTGCCCACAACCCAGTTGAGCTTGACCACCGGGGCGTTTCGCCGCGCGACGTGGCCCTCGAGGTTGAGCGCCGCGGCTTCCCGGCTGGTGTGTTGGTCGAGAGCACAAGCCGGTTTGCGCCGAGCCGGGTGCTGGCGGCCGGCGTCGGAGCTGGCCCGCGCGTGCTCCGTCGGGCCTCGACCGCGGTCACCCACGATTGGCGCCGCGACGAGGGCAGTGACGACGAGGTCGCGACCATCTCGGGACTGCACGTGCGCATCGTGCGCGGTGGTTTTTGGCCGAGGCTCATCGCGGGGGACTCGCGGGTACAAAGCGCCGATTTGGTCCTGGTCGAGTCTGACGAGGCCGCTTCGCTGGCAGAAGTGCCACCGAGCGCCGCCATGCTGGCGCGGCAGCGCGGCAGGCGGGTCATCTTCGAGCGCGCGGAGCCGCTCGCGTGGGAGTTCGCTGACCACCAGACGCTTGGCATGTTGGTGCCCGTCGCACCCCCGGTTGGCACGGGCCTGCTCGCGGATGGCTGGCGGGGGAGCCGCAAGAGGGTCGCCGAGCTGGCTGCCGTGCTTGGTGTGGATGCGCCGCTCGACACCAACACCCCCGTCGCGCCGTTTGCCGGGTTTGCGGCGTACCGAGTGGATGCGCTCCAGCACCTCGCGCGGGCGTGCGAGGTGCACGGGGTCGCGGAGCTGGAAGAGAAGTTCCCGGACGGGGAGCTGGCGAGGCTCCTCGACCTGCTTGCCAGCCGTGTTGTCTTCGACGCGGGGTTCGCCGTCTCGGAGGCGGAGACCGCCGACGGGCTCGCGAGCGACTACGCGCTGCTTGCCGCGAAGTTTGAGGACCTGGTGGCTCAGTTTGGGGACGACCCGCGCGGGCCGCACCGCCGCTTTGCTGGGGTCAGGGCGCGGAGCGGAGCCGAGTGGATGCTGTTCAGCAGGTTCATGGTGAAGTTACGCCGGTTCCCCGCCCTCGAGCGGGGCATTCGGCGCCTGGCCGCCCAGTCGAAGCTGCTGATCGCGCGCTTCCGCTGAGACCAGCGGCGCGGCATCGATGAGCGCAAACGCGGGCCGGGTACCGTGTCTGCGACTGGAGGTGGCTGATGACTGGTGGCGAAACACCGCTTGGCGGCAAGTACGACCCTGACGAGCTCGAGGAACTGGAGAGTCAGGCCGAGCGCCGTGGCGCCGGTCGCGGGTTGGTCATTGGCCTTCTGATTGCCGCGGCCGTTGCGATCGCCGCGATCGTGTTTGTGCTTATGAACCCGCTTGGCCAGCAGGCGCCGCCGGACAACACCACCCCGGTGACGACGCTGCCGCAGGCGACTGAGGTCGCCGTCCCGGAGACCCTGATTGTCACCGCCACGCCGGTGCCAACCGTGACGGTGACCGAGACCACGACGGCGCAGCCAAGCGAGCCTGCTGGCGAACCCGCCGTGCAGGTTTCCCTGAGTCGTGTGTACTGGGTGCCAGACCAGAGCGTCATCTCGGCGGCCGCGCTGGTGTCGACGACGGAGCCAGGCGGCACGTGCACGCTGGTCCTCCGAAACGGGCCGGAGACGTTTATCGCGACGGCGGCTGTCACGGCCCCCACCTCCGCGGACACCGAGGCGTCGAGCTGCATCGTCAACCTGCGCGACCCGGCGATCCAGGCGGGCGACTGGGAAGCCGTCATGCAGTACGAGGGTCCAGAGGGTGACGGATTCAGCGAGCCAATGACGGTGACGGTCGGCTGACCTCACGGGGCCTCACGCGCATCCGCCGTGAAGGTCAGGCCTGAGGTCACGCTGGAAGCCCAGATCAGCGGCCCAGGCTTCTGCTGACGGAGTCGAGTTACGATACTGTGCGGCGCGGACCCACGCGCTTCGCTGTCGTGACCACTTTCCGACTCTCCCGAGGACCCCATGCCGCTGATGCTCGATAAGGCGTTCGACCCTCGGGCGAACAGCATCGGGTTTCTGCGCTGGCTGCTCGCGTTTGCCGTGATCTTCGCGCACGCCGGTCCGCTTGGCGGCTTCTACGGCGGCCACGACCTCGGTACGCAGGTGTCGTCCGAGCAGTCCATCGGCGGCGTTGCCGTCGCTGGTTTCTTCTTCTTTTCCGGCTATCTGATCACGCAGAGCAGGCGCGGGAAGTCCACGATCTTCCGCTTCTTCTGGCGTCGTGTGCTGCGCATCTTCCCTGCGTTCTGGCTGGCGCTGCTGACGACGGCCTTTGTGCTGGCGCCAATCGCGTGGTTCCAAGAAGCAGGCACGATGGATGGCTTCTGGAACGCCACCTCGCAGTCTCCGTACACGTACTTCCTCAACAACATGTGGCTCGATCTTGGGCAGCGCAACATCGCTGGCATGGGCGGCTCCCTGCCGCTGGGACAGCTGGGCGGCTTCGACTGGAACGGCTCGGCCTGGACACTCATGTACGAGTTCCGCGCCTACATCATGGTCGGCGTACTTGGGCTGTTTGGCGTTTTCTCGAACCGCATCGTCGGCGGCATCATCGCGGTTGGCATCATCGGGGTCAACTTCCTCACGTGGAGCGGCTGGGTGGACATGCTGTCGATCAGCCCGTTCCTCACGAACCCGTTTATGCCGATGTTCTTCGCCCCGTTTGCGTTTGGGATGCTGTTCGCGCTGTTCGGGGACAAGATCCCGATCGACGACCGGCTCGCCGTGCTTGCGGTCTGCGTCGCGGCGTTTACGTACGCGTCCGGCGGCTGGAACATGTGGGGTCAGTACTTCCTCATGTACTTCCTCATGTGGTTTGCCATCCGCACCCCGCGCCTCAACCGGTGGGAGAAGCACGGCGACCTCTCCTACGGCATCTACATTTTTGCGTGGCCGCTCATGCAGTTTGGCGCCTACTTCGGGCTCCAGGACGCCGGCTGGTTTGTGTACCACCTGGTCATCGCGATCGCGGCGCATATCTGCGCGTACCTCTCCTGGCACCTGATCGAGAGCCCGGCCATGAGCCTGAAGAACTGGACTCCGAAGTGGCTCGCGTGGCTGCTCGCGAAGGGGAAACCGCGTGTTGACGCGGTGAAGCGCAGGCTCGTGAACCCCGCGTATTCGTCGTCGAACTTCGCGGCACGTCTCCGCTCCGAGAACGATGGGGCGGGCGCGTGACCGCCGTTGGCCCAGGGGGCCTGCGCCCAGACGACGGCTTCACCGAGCCCAAGTCGGAGGACGGGCGCCGCACGTGGGCCCAGCGCTGGCATCGTGTGCGCCTGGTTCCGCTGATCCTCTTGGTTGTTGCCGCGCTGATCGCAACCATCACGGGCGTCGTCACGGCTCGGGATGCTGCCAAACAGGTTGTGCCGCCCGGTGCCGTGCAGGAAACGCAGACGGCGCAGCCCGTGACCGTTGAGACCTCCGCGACCCCAGCATCCACAACCTCGACTGCCGACGTGTGCGCGCCGAAGCCCGTTGACGTCGTGACCGGTTCGCCGTGGACGGGCGAGGCGAGGGAGGCGAGCGAGGCCGTCTACTCCGCCGAGCTCGCGAAGCTCGAGACCCCGCGGGTCGCGGTTGCCGGCGACGACAACTGGATGTTCTGGGGCGACATCGAGGCCAACAACTTCTCGCAGTCGCTCGGGCGGTCGTTCCTCAGCGCCGATGAGGCCGACGAGTGGGCCGGCTACTTCACCGAGCTGCGCGGCGAGCTCGACGAGCGGGACATCGACCTCGTGATCCAGGTGGTGCCTGCTGACTGGTCGGTGTACCCGGAGATGCTGCCGGATTGGGCCGAGGAGTTGCGCGGGCCCACAACGCTTGAATACTTGATCACCTCGTATCCGGAGCTGCCCATCATGGACATGCGGCAGGCGCTTCGCGACGCGAAGTCTGGTGGCCCCGTCTACGCGCCTGGCAACAGCCACTGGAGTCCCTACGGCGCAGCGATCGGCTGGGAGCAGCTGGCGGCGTGCCTCGGCTCCGTCGATGAAAAGTACGCGTCATTGAGCCCACTCGAGTTCTCGGAACTGGAACCGGTTCCCGCCGATGACTCGCAGCCAGAGCCGGGGCTTGCGCTCAGCGAAGCTCCCGTCGATTGGGCGCAGCCGGTGCTGCAGTCGCCGGCATCCAAGATGCTCCTGACCTCCGGCGACGGCACGGTGGTCGAAACAACAACGGCCGAGCGGCTCGACATGCTGGAGCTCCCCGCCATGACCGAAACCCTGGACCCGCAGTCCGAGGCGACGGCGCTCATCGTGCGCGACAGCCAGGGCAACAGCATCGGCCCCGCCTGGCAGGCGGGCTTCGCTTCGACGAAGCAGATCGGCCATAATCTTGGCTCGGCGGGCCCGCCCGCCGATATCGTTGCGGAAGCCGATGAGTTTCAGCCAGACGTTGTGGTCTTCGAGATCACCGAGCGCTACCTCAATTGGATTCCAACGCTCCCCGAGTGATCTCGGGGCGGACAGAGAAGGACACCCATGTCGACTTGCCTGATCACCGGCGGCGCCGGATTCATCGGAACCGCACTCTCCACGCGACTGCCGGAGCACTTCGACCGCGTGGTCGCCTCCGACAACCTGCACCCGCAAATTCACCCGAGCGCTGAGCGCCCGGCCGCACTTGATGAGCGCGTCGAGTTTGTGCAGGGCGACGTGACGGTGCCCGCCGATTGGGACAGGCTGCTGGCCGACGTGAAGCCAGACGTGGTCATCCACCTCGCCGCGGAAACGGGCACGGGGCAGTCGCTCCTCGAGGCGAGCCGCCACGCACGAGTGAACGTTGTTGGGACCACCGAGATGCTCGACGCCTTTGTGCGTGCGGATGCGCTCCCCAAGAAGATCGTGCTGACCTCGAGCCGCGCGGTGTACGGCGAGGGCGCGTGGGCCGACGACGAGGGGGCCGTGAGCTACCCGGGTCAGCGTTCGGCGGCGATGCTCGAGCGCGGGGAGTGGGACTTCCCCGGGCTGTCGGCGCTCCCGTTCCTCTCGTCGCGGGTTGAGCCGCGCCCGACCAGCGTGTACGGGGCCACGAAGCTCGCGCAGGAGCACATCCTGAGCTCGTGGTGCCTCTCGCTTGGGGTGACTCCGGTGCTGTTCCGGCTGCAGAACGTCTACGGGCCTGGCCAGTCGCTCATCAACCCGTACACGGGCATCGTCTCGTTTTTTGCCCAGCAGGCGAAGGCTGGCAAGACCATCCCGGTCTACGAGGACGGCGAGATCGTGCGCGACTTTGTTTTCATCGACGACGTCGCGGACGCGCTGGTTTCCGGGGTGCTGACGTCAGGCGAAAACAAGCACGCGTACGACATCGGCTCGGGTGAGGGCACCAGCGTGTTGGCGTTGGCGCAGCTCATCGCCAACTTCTACGGCGCACCGGCGCCGGTGATCAACGGGAAGTTCCGCAACGGAGACGTGCGTCACGCGTCCTGCGACATCGCGGAGGCCGAAGAGGCCTTGTCGTGGCAGCCGAAGGTGATGGTGGATGCGGGAGTGCGCCAGCTGTGCACGTGGATCGATGCGCAGGAGGGGTCCCCGGCGCTCAGCTGAGGCGGGTGCCGCGCCGCGGCCTCGCACGAGTGAACCGGTCAGTAGCATGGTGCCGTGCCAGATCTCTCCAAAGTCGCTCCTGTGACGAACACCTCTTTGGCGACCTCGGGCACAGCGGTGACCACGAAGGGCTCGTCGAACGCGGGCGCCAGAACGCAGCGCCTTGATATTCAGGTGTTGCGTGCGGTCGCGGTTGGTGCGGTGTTGTTGTATCACTTGTGGCCGAATCGGTTTACGGGTGGCTATGTCGGCGTTGACATTTTCTTTGTGATCTCTGGCTTTTTGATCACGGCGCACTTGTTGCGGCATGCGCAGGATCACGGTCGGATTTCGTTGGCGAAGTTCTGGGCGAACCGGAGCCGGCGCTTGTTGCCGATGGCGTGTGTTGTGCTGGTGTTGACGGCGGTCGCGTCGGTGGTGTGGTTGCCGGCGTCGAGTTGGGGGCCTGCGCTTCGGGGCGTGTTGGCGTCGACGTTTTATGTGCAGAACTGGAACCTTGCTGGCGAGTCGGTCAGTTACTTGGCGCGGGATTACATCGTTGGTCCGACGCAGCATTTCTGGTCGTTGTCGGTGGAGGAGCAGTTCTACATCCTCTGGCCGCTGCTGTTTGCGGCGTCGACGTGGGTTGCGGTGCGTGCGTTGCGCCGCAGGCCGCCGGTTGGTTCGAGCGAGGCTCGCGCGCACGTCACGCGGGTGGTGTTGGTTCGCCGGTACGCGCTCCTCGCGGTTGCCGCGGTTTTTGTTGCGTCGTTGGCGTATTCGTTGTGGGTGACGGCGGCTGAGCCGTCGCTGTCCTATTTCTCGACGTTCTCGCGGGCGTGGGAGTTCGCGGCCGGTGCGCTGTTGGCGGTGCTGCCTGGGAAGTTCGGGGCGGATGCGTCGAAGTTGACCTCGCTCCCGACGCGCGTGGTGGCGTCTTGGCTTGGCTACGCGATGCTGGGCGCGACGATCATGCTCCTCCCGGAGGGTGTCTCGTTCCCGGGAGCGACGGCCCTGCTTCCTGTCGTTGGTACCGTGCTGGTGATTTGGGCGGGGGATGTCCGTGGCGCGTTCACGCCAGCGCTCGTCTCGCGGATCCGCCCCGTCACGTACCTCGGCGACATCTCGTACTCGGTATACCTCTGGCACTGGCCGATCATCGTGATCCTGCCCTACGCGCTGGAGCGCAACTTCGCGACGGTTGACAAGCTGATCGTGATTGCCGCATCCATCGGCCTGGCCGCCCTCAGCAAGCCCCTCATCGAAGACCGGTTCCGCCAGGGCATGCGCTGGACCGCCACCTCGTGGCGCGGCTTTGTGCCCGGGGTTGTTGGCATGGTGGTGTCCGGGGCCGTCGCCGCCACCGCGCTGTTTGTGCTCGTGCCACCTGCGCCAGACGCCGATGACGTCTCCGAGGTCATCGCGAGCGCAGACAAGGCCACCGACCCCACCCTGCCGCTGACGCCGGACCTCTCCGTGCGGGCCGACGACCGCACGGAGATGTACGACTGCTTCGACTACTACAACGAGGGCCTCGAGCGCTGCGAGTACGGAGTGGAGGACTCCGAGGTTCGGATCGCGCTGATCGGGGACTCGCACGCGGCGCACTTCATCCCGGCCCTCATCGACATGGTGGATGCGCAGGGCTGGGCCCTGACGACCTACGTGGGTATGAACTGCGACGCCGGTCCAACTCCGCTGTGCGCCGGGGCGCAGGACACAATCGCTGGGCTGCAGTCCGGGGACTACGACCTGGTACTGGTCGGGGCCTTCCGCAACTCGGCGAGGGAGCCGGCGGAGGTCGAGGCGTACTGGACGTCGTTGGTTGAGATGGGCATGCCGCTGGTGCCGATTGTGGACGTGCCCTTCAACCCGGAGTCCACCTTCGACTGCCTGGACGAGAGTGGCGGCGACCCCCTCAAGGCAAACACGTGCGAAACGTCGCTGCAGGAGGCACTGGAAACGCACCCCGACCGGTCAAAGCCCATCGCGGACAAGCTGGGGCTGCCGGTCATCGACCTCACGGCGAGCTTCTGCACGGCGGAAGCGTGCCAGATTGTCATCGGTAACACGATTGTGTACCAGGACTCGACGAGCTCACACATGACCACAACGTTCTCGAAGACGCTGGCCGAAGACCTCACGGCGCAGGTGACGGCGCTGCTGGTCCGCGAAGGCGTACTTTAAGGCGACATTCGGATCGCGAGATCGTGCGCGGCGATTCTCGTGAAGAGTGAAGCGCACATTGAAGGCGCCTACCTCTACTGTTGTGCTGTGCCGGAGATTGTCGAACCTCACACGCAACGCCCGCTGGAGGAGGCTTCCCCGGGGCGTCGCCGCGTGCGCCTTGATATCCAGGTGTTGCGTGCCGTCGCCGTTGGTGCGGTGTTGTTGTATCACTTGTGGCCGAATCGGTTTACGGGTGGCTATGTCGGTGTCGATATTTTCTTTGTGATCTCTGGCTTCTTGATCACGGCGCACTTGTTGCGGCACGCGCAGGATCACGGCCGGATTTCGTTGGCGAAGTTCTGGGCGAACCGGAGCCGGCGCTTGCTGCCGATGGCGTGTGTTGTGTTGGTTTTGACGGCGGTGGCGTCGGTGGTGTGGTTGCCAGCGTCGAGCTGGGGTCCGGCGCTTCGTGGTGTGTTGGCGTCGACGTTCTACGTGCAGAACTGGAACCTCGCTGGCGAGTCGGTCAGCTACCTGGCGCGTGACTACATCGTTGGTCCGACGCAGCATTTCTGGTCGTTGTCTGTGGAGGAGCAGTTCTACATCCTCTGGCCGCTGCTGTTTGTCCTGACGACGGCGCTTGCGGTCCGCGCGATCCGCCGTCGCGGGAGCGCGGAGAGCCGGGGCACGGCCCTGGCCCACGTCTCGCAGGTGGTGGGGGTGCGCCGCGCCGCAGCGGTCGCCGTTGCCCTCATCTTCGTCGCCTCGTTGGCCTACTCGTTGTGGGTCACGGCCGCGGAGCCGTCACTGTCCTATTTCTCGACGTTCTCTCGGGCGTGGGAGTTCGCGGCCGGCGCGCTCTTGGCGGTGCTGCCAGGCAAGTTCGGGGCGGATGCGTCAGAGCTCACGAAGCTCCCCACCCGCGCTGTGGCGTCGTGGCTTGGCTACGCCATGCTGGGCGCGACGATCGTGCTGCTCCCCGTCGGGGTGCCCTTCCCCGGCGCAACGGCGGCGCTGCCCGTTGTTGGCACCATGCTCGTGATCTGGGCTGGGGATGTTCGTGGCGCCTTCACGCCGGCGCTCCTGTCGCGGGTCCGTCCCGTCACGTACCTCGGCGACATCTCGTACTCGGTGTATCTCTGGCACTGGCCGATCATCGTGATCCTGCCGTACGCGCTCGAGCGCAGCTTTACGACGGTTGACAAGCTGGTGGTGATTGCCGCATCCGTTGGCCTGGCCGCCCTCAGCAAGCCGCTCATTGAGGACCGGTTCCGCCAGGGCATGCGCTGGACCGCTACCTCGTGGCGCGGCTTTGTGCCCGGGGTTGTTGGCATGGTTGCGGCCGCCGCGGTCGCAGCAACCGCGTTGGTGATGGTTGTGCCCCCGGCCCCTGACCCGGATGGCGTTTCCGAAGAAATCGTGAGTGCCGCGAAGGAGACAGACCCCACCCTGCCGCTGATGCCCGACCTGGCGGTCAGGGCCGAAGACCGGGCCGGGATGTACGACTGCTTTGATACGGCGAATTCGGGCATGGTGCCCTGCCAGTACGGGCCAAAGGGGGCGGATGTCCGCATCGCGCTCATCGGCGACTCGCACGCGGCCCACTTTGTTCCGGCCCTGACCGACATGGCCGAGATCGAGGGGTGGTCGCTGACGACGTACCTCGGCATGAACTGCGACGCAGGGCCAACGCCGTTCTGCGTTGGTGGCGAGGACACCATCGCGGCGCTCGAGGAGAACAACTACGACCTTGTCTTGGTGGGAGCGTTCCGTTTCTCGGGCGGCAAGCCGGAGACGGTCGAGTCGTACTGGACCCGCCTTGTTGAACTTGGCCTGCCCCTCGTGCCGATTGTTGACGTGCCCTTCAACCCCGAGACCGCACACACGTGCCTCGACGAGAGTGACGGCGACCCGCTGGCGGCCAACAAGTGCGAGATCTCGCTGAAGGACGCGTTTGAGGTGCATCCAGACCGGTCGAAGCCCATCGCCGACAAGCTTGGGCTGCCGGTCATCGACCTCACGTCGCATTTCTGCACGGCCGAGGCCTGCCAGGCAGTCGTGGGCAACACGATCGTGTACCAGGACTCCCCAAGCTCGCACCTCACAACAACGTTCTCGCGAACCCTCGCGGAGGACTTTGGCGTGCAGATCTCGAAGATCCTCGAGGAGCGGGGGATCGGCTGAGGATGCTCGGGCCCTCCCGCGACTTAGCATGATGGCGTGCCAGGTACTCGGAGGAGCTCAACCTCGCCCGCAGTGGGCGGCGTGAACGGCTCCCGTGCACCCATCCGCCTTGATATTCAGGTGTTGCGTGCGGTCGCGGTTGGTGCGGTGTTGTTGTATCACTTGTGGCCGAATCGGTTTACGGGTGGCTATGTCGGCGTTGACATTTTCTTTGTGATCTCTGGCTTTTTGATCACGGCGCACTTGTTGCGGCATGCGCAGGATCACGGTCGGATTTCGTTGGCGAAGTTCTGGGCGAACCGGAGCCGGCGCTTGTTGCCGATGGCGTGTGTTGTGCTGGTGTTGACGGCGGTCGCGTCGGTGGTGTGGTTGCCGGCGTCGAGTTGGGGGCCTGCGCTTCGGGGCGTGTTGGCGTCGACGTTTTATGTGCAGAACTGGAACCTTGCTGGCGAGTCGGTCAGTTACTTGGCGCGGGATTACATCGTTGGTCCGACGCAGCATTTCTGGTCGTTGTCGGTGGAGGAGCAGTTCTACATCCTCTGGCCGCTGCTGTTTGCGGCGTCGACGTGGGTTGCGGTGCGTGCGTTGCGCCGCAGGCCGCCGGTTGGTTCGAGCGAGGCTCGCGCGCACGTCACGCGGGTGGTGTTGGTTCGCCGGTACGCGCTCCTCGCGGTTGCCGCGGTTTTTGTTGCGTCGTTGGCGTATTCGTTGTGGGTGACGGCGGCTGAGCCGTCGCTGTCCTATTTCTCGACGTTCTCGCGGGCGTGGGAGTTCGCGGCCGGTGCGCTGTTGGCGGTGCTGCCTGGGAAGTTCGGGGCGGATGCGTCGAAGTTGACCTCGCTCCCGACGCGCGTGGTGGCGTCTTGGCTTGGCTACGCGATGCTGGGCGCGACGATCATGCTCCTCCCGGAGGGTGTCTCGTTCCCGGGAGCGACGGCGCTGCTACCAGTTGTCGGGACCATGCTCGTCATCTGGGCGGGGGATGTGCGGGGCGCCGTCTCGCCAGCACTCCTGGGCCGGGTGAAGCCCATCGTTTACCTCGGCGACATTTCCTACTCGGTGTACCTCTGGCACTGGCCGATCATCGTGATCCTGCCCTACGCCCTCGGGCGAGGCTTCACGACGGTTGACAAGCTCGTCGTGATTGCCGCATCCATCGGCCTGGCCGCCCTTAGCAAGCCCCTCGTCGAGGACCGGTTCCGCCGGGCGTCGCGGCGCTCAGCTGCAACGTGGCGCGGGTACGTGCCTGGTGCGATCGGGATGCTCGCGGCCGGCTCCGTCGCCGCGGCGTCCCTACTCCTCTTTGTTCCCACCCCGCCTGACTCGGACGGCGCCTCCACGGTCCTGACCGGACCCGACATGGCAACCGACCCCAACGCCCCGCTGGTCCCCGGCCTGTCTGTGCGTACGGAAGACAAGGGCGGCATGTATGACTGCTTCGCCCCCTCCCACGGGCCCCTCGAACGCTGCGACTACGGCAACCCAGACGGCGAGGTGCGGATTGCCCTCATCGGCGACTCGCACGCGGCCCACCTCATCCCCGGCCTGATTGAGGCGGTGGATGCGCGCGGCTGGTCGCTCTCGACGTTTGTGGGTATGCGCTGCGATGAGGGACCGGCCGAGCTGTGCGCAGGCGCGCCCGCCACCATCGACGCGTTGCTGTCGGAGGACTTCGACCTCGTGCTTGCGGGGGGCTACCGGGCGTCCGACAGCCCGATCGAGAACGTCGAGGCGTACTGGTCGTCGCTGGTTGAGCAGGGAGTGCGGCTTGTGCCGGTTGTGGATGTGCCGCTCATCCCCGAATCCGTGTACGCATGCCTGGATGCGAGCGGCGGCGACCCGCTGGTCGCCAATCGGTGCGAGATCTCGTTCGCCGACGGTCTCGAGGCGCATCCAGACCGCGCAACCCTCCTCGCCGACCGGCTTGGCCTTTCGACGATCGACGTGACGGACCAGCTGTGCACCGCGGAGGTGTGCCAGGCGGTTGTTGGCAACCTGGTCGTGTACCAGGACTCCCCAAGCTCGCACCTCACAGCGACCTTCTCCAGGGCGCTGGCGGGGGAGTTCGGCTCGCAGATGGACGAGCTGCTGCAGGCAACCAACTGACGCGCTGACCGCCATTACCCCCTGGTTCGCAATTTCCCGGGTATTTCTTTTTGCGGCGTGTCGCGTGTTGCGTGTGCTGGTGGTCGCGCCGCCTGCCCCGCAATGGCGGGGGAGGAGCTCCCCGCCGGTGGGTCGATGTTACTTATGTGACTCATGTGAAAGTTGGGACAGGTGTGGAGTTCCGTGACGCATGTATGCATACTTGGAAACTGCTGAGCCTTCTCGGTGTACTCCGTGAATGCCCAGTGCCCAGTCGACCGACGTGTTGGGAACTCATGTTTCGCCGTACTCTTGCCATTTTTGCTACCGCAGCGGTAGCAGCCTCCGGGCTGCTCGGGCTGCAACTCATCGCCTCGAACCCGACCACGGGCGGCATCGAAGCTGCTTCTGCGGCCGACGCCAGCGCGTTCGACCCGGGCAACCTCATCAGCGATGAGAACTTCTACAACGGCAATGCGCTGTCGTCCGCCGAGGTTCAGCAGTTCCTCGTCTCGCGCAACAGCTCGTCGTCGTCGACGGCGCTGCGCAACTACACGCAGGCAACCCCCAACATGCCGGGCACGCAGTACTGCTCGGCCTACTCGGGTGCCGGTGGCGGCGAGTCCGCGGCGGACATCATCGCCAAGGTCGGGCAGGCCTGCAACTTCAGCCAGAAGGCAATGTTGGTGCTCCTCGAGAAGGAGCAGAGCCTCGTTTCGATGTCCAGCCCGACTCTCGGTCGGCTCGCGGCTGCGACCGGATTCGGCTGCCCTGACACCGCACCCTGCGACCAGAGCTACGGCGGCTTCTTCTACCAGGTCTACAACGCGGCTCGGCAGTTCCAGTACTACAAGGCCAACCCGTACAGCTTCAACCACATCCCGTTCGCGACGAACAACGTGCTGTACAACCCCAACTTCTCCTGCGGCTCGTCCGCAGTGCAGATCTCGAACTACGCGACGGCCGGTCTCTACAACTACACGCCGTACCAGCCCAACCAGGCTGCACTGAACAACATGTACGGCGAGGGCGATGGATGCTCCGCGTACGGTAACCGCAACTTCTGGAGCATGTACACCGACTGGTTCGGTGACCCGAAGGGTGCCGTGAGCGTGCCGTGGCTGGTGAAGGCCGAGGGTGACTCGCAGGTCTACTTCCTCTCAGAGGAAGTCCGCTACCCGGTGAGCGCATCCAAGGTTGCTGACTTCGCCTACGCACTCGGCGCCGTCTCGACGGTTCCGTCCTCGACCTTCGACGGCTACTCGACCGGCGTGAGCGTCGGCGAGATCCTGGTTGGCCCAGGCGGGCAGCCCTACTACATCGACGATGGGGTGTTCCGGAAGGTGCGCAACTGGGTTGTCGCAGCAGACTTCGGTTACCCACAGGGTTCCGACCTCGCGAAGATCACCCAGGAGCAGCTTGACCGCTTCAAGAACGGCGGACCGCTCGAGAAGTTTGTGCAGAACCGTAGCGGCCAGATGTTCTTCATCGAAGGCACCACCAAGCGCGAGGTCGCGGACATCGCGCAGCTCGGCACCGAGGGTTACTACATCGGAACGACGAAGCTCAAGGACGACAAGATCGACTTCCTGACCGAGGGGGAGCCGCTGCTCAGCCCAGGCGCTGTTGTCGAGAACCTCGAGGGCACCTCAAAGGTTGTGCTCGACGAGAAGTTTGTGGCGCACCCGGTTCCCGCGGCGCTCACCAACTTCAACGCGTTTGAGCCGACCGGCACCTTCGGTGCGGCCTTCGACAGCCTCACCGAAGGGGAGCCACTCTCCGCAGAGCCCCTCGTGACCGACGGCTCCTCGTACTACGTCCAGACGGACGGCGGACTCCTCGGGGTTCCCGCCTCCACCTACGGCGCGTCGAAGTTCGTGACTGTCTCGCCCGAGATCCTCGGGGTGCTTGGCAAGAACGGCGCCGTCTACGGTGCACACTTCGTGCAGGAGGAAGACTCCTCGAAGTACAACCTCGTGGTGGGCGGCGAACGCGTCGAATTCTCCTCGAAGGCAGACGTTGAGGCCGAGGCCAGCAAGCGCGGCATCTCCGACACCGTCTACACGGTGCTGGAAGGCACGCTCGAGGGCATCGACACCGGCAACGGCATCACCAACGGTGCGCTCCTCAAGAGCCCAAGCAGCGACGACCTGTACGTCCTCGACGGCGCTCACCTGACGAGCATCGCGTCACTGGAACTGGCGAAGGACATGGGCTTCGGCTCGGCGCCCTCCGTTATCACGCAGGCCTCGTTCGACCGCATCCCGGTCAGCGACACGGTGATCACCTCGAACGCCGTCCGCTGCGGCGACACCGCCTACATCTCGACGAAGGGGCAGGCGCACGCGCTCACCCCTGAGCTCGAAGCGAGCTACGGCCTCGAGTTCACCTCGATCTCGAGCCAGCTCTGTGGGGTGCTCCCCGTCTCCGGCGATGACATGACTGAGTTCATCCGCGCCGCCAACGGCAAGATCTTCCTGGTCTTCGAGGGCGAGCGACGCCACATCCCGTCAGACGAGCTCCTCGACGCACTTGGCGCACGGGAACGCGGCATCATCGCCGTCTCGGACAACTTCGCGGCGAGCACCAAGCGTGGCGAGCAGTTGACCGAGGTGCCTGCCGGCTACGGCACGCCGACGGCAACGCCGACGCCAACCGCGACACCAACGCCGACGGCTACAGCGACCGCTACACCGACGCCAACGGCCACACCAACGCAGACGGCAACGCCGGAGCCAACAACTTCGGTTGAGCCAACGGTCTCCGTCGAGCCGACGCCAACGTCGACGGCCACACCAACTGGCACGCCAGAGCCAACGGAGACGGTTGCTCCAGAGCCAGCGGTGCCGCTCACCGCAGGTGAGGTCATCACGAACCGCGCCGGTACCGGCACGTGGGTTGTGAACGGTGACCAGCTGCTGCAGGTTGGCTCTCCCGAGGTTGCCGCCCAGCTTGGCCTCGACATCAGCAACCCGCGCAGCGTGCCAAACGCAAACTTCGCGGAGTTCGGTGAGAAGACAGCACCGCTGTACACCTCGGCAGTGACGGTCGGCGGCGTCTCGTACATCGGAGTCGACGGGGAGCTTGTGCCCTTCGCGACACCGGAGCACGCCGCGGCGTTTGGCCTCGAGTTTGCACTCATCTCTCCCGAGGTTGGTGCGGGACTCACCGTCTCGGCCACCGCAGAGCCCATCACCGACCGGGTCTTTGGCCCTGACGGCAAGCTCTACCTCGTGAAGGACGGCGTGCTGCACCCGATCGACCCGTCGCTCGCCTCGCCGACCGTGACGCCCACTTCCACCGAGGAAGCGGAGCCCACGACGGAGGAGCCAGCTCCGACGGAGACGACGCCGGCCGAGAGCGCCCCGGCGCCCGAGAGCACGGTCGGTGTCGACGGCAACCCGACGGCACGCCCGGACGCAACCGAGTCGGCTTCGGCCGAACCCACGGAAACGCCGGCCGAGACGCCAAACGAGACCCCAGCTGAGTCTCCAGCCGCCACGGCTGACGACGAGGCCGAGGCTGAGCCGACGCCGACCAGCGAGCCGACAACGTTCACCCTGTCCCGTGAGCTCTTCTCCACGTTCCGCATCGGAGAGCCTGTCGCCGGCTAGCCGGTGACGGCCAGGCGCTCAGGCGCCAGGCAGCACACGCAGAACGACCCCCGCTTCGGCGGGGGTCGTTCTGCGTTCGCCCGCGCTGCGTTCGCCCGTTCTGCGTTTGCCCGCGCTGCCGCCGACGCAGACCTGGGCCTCGCGCATCCGTTCCCTGTCATCCGGATGCGCAACCCCCAAGTCTGCAGAAGACGCCACAGGCGGCCGGGCTCCGTGAGCGGCCTGCCAGCGGATGCGCTCGGCTAACGCAGAAGGACCCCGCCGCGGCGGGGTCCTTCTGGTGTAAAGCGCTAGTGACTTACTGGCCTGGGAGCTTCGCGATGACGTGTGAGTCCATGGCGAGGAGTCCCTCGAGCGCAAACGGGTTACCGAAGTGCACGGCAAACCGGTACGAGCCGGTGAGGCTGTCGATGGGAGTAGTGCTGTTGTCGCGCCACACTTCGGCGTTCAGCACGTACTCGCCTGGTGCAAGCGCGAGGCCCTCCAGGTGGAAGTCCATGTGGCCCTGACCCGGCTGGACGGTCTCCGGCTGCCAGCCGAGCTGCTTGATCGACGTGCTCCAGATGCGGACGCCCTCAAGCGTCTCGATCGCGAGCTTGAAGTTGGGGCGCTCGACCATCTTGCGTGCCTCGAAGTTGAGGCGCACAACGGGCGATTCGCCCGTCTTGACCTCGTTCTTCGAGACGCCCTCGGCGCTCAGCATCTCAATGCTGTCGATGTAAAGCTCGCCGCTGCCGTGGCGCTGCCCGCCGCCGTCGATCGTCTCCGTGACGTTGCCAGAGTCGCGGTACTTGTCGACGATGGCCGTTGCTGGGCCAACCTCCTGCAGCTCCCCGTACTCGAGCCAGGCGGCGCGGTCGCAGAACTCTCGCATGCCTTCCAGGCCGTGCGAGACAACAACAACGGTGCGTCCGCTTGCCTTGAAGTCGGTGAACTTCTCGCGGCACTTCGCCTGGAAGTCCATGTCGCCGACGGCGAGGACTTCGTCGACGAGGAGCACGTCGGGTTCCGTGTGGATCGACACGGCGAAGCCGAGGCGCACGTACATTCCGCTCGAGTAGTTCTTGACCGGCTGGTCGATGAACTTCTCGATGCCGGAGAAGTCAACGATCGAGTCGAAGCGCTGGTCGATCTGCTGCTTGGACATGCCAAGGATCGCGCCGTTCAAGTACACGTTCTCGCGCCCCGTCAGCTCTGGGTGGAACCCGGAACCAACCTCAAGCATGGCGGCGATGCGCCCGCGGGTCGTGATGCTGCCAGACGTGGGGGTGAGGATGCCCGCGATGCACTTCAGGAGGGTTGACTTCCCGGAGCCGTTGCGGCCCATGAGTCCGAAGGTGCCACCTTCCGGCACCTCAAACGAGACGTCGTCGAGGGCCTTGAATTCCTCGTACAGCGCCCGTCGTCCCTTAAGCACGGTCGCCTTGAGCGACTGGTTCCGGTCCTTGTAGATACGGAACGACTTCGAGATGTTGTTGACGTCGACTGCTGTGCCGGCCATTAGAGCTCCTCCACGATGTTCTTCGAGAAACGCCTGAAGACGAGGATGCCGATTGCAAGCATCACAACAGCCCAAGCGCCGATGTACAGCCAGTCGGCCAGTTCGGGCACCTTGTAGTCGTAAATGATGTTCCTGATGGCCTCGAGCATGCGCGCCGTCGGGTTCAGTTCGAAGATTTTGAGCAGCGGGAACCGCTCGCCGAACGGGCGGAAGCCGTCGTCGAAGAGCTTCTGCTCCGCACCGGCGACCATCGTGAGCGGGAACATGACACCGGATGCGTAGAGCCACAGCTGCGTGAGGATGCCCCACAGGTGCTCGATGTCGCGGAAGTAGATGACGGTCACCGACAGGATGAGCCCAAGACCGAGCACAAACATGATGATGAGCACGATCAACGGAAATATGAGTGGGAAGTACATGAGCCCGCGGAAGCTACCGACAAAGCACATGATGAGCGTGATGACGGTGATCTCGATCAGGTAGGTGAAGGCGTTGGCCAACATCTTCGAGAGCGGAAGCACCCAGCGAGGGAAGTAGACCTTGCGGAGCAGGTCAGCGCTACTGAGCAGCGACCCCATGCCTCCGTTGACGCAGTTGGAGATGAAGCCCCAGCTGACGACGCCGATACCGATCCAGAGCGGGAAGAAGTGCACGCCCGAGTTGATGCCCGGTGCTGCAGTGATGTTGAAGAGCAGGCCGAAGACCAGCGAGAAGGTCGCGATCTGAGCGAGCGGGTTGATCAGCGACCACAGACGACCGAGCACGGAACGCTTGTATTCCGAGCGGATCTCTCGCAGCGTCAGGTTGATCAGCAAGTTGAAGGTGAGTCCGAAGTTCGGAGACCCCACCTGAACGGCCTTTGACATTGTCCTCCGCACGCTTATGAAACTTGCCCCGGCCAGGGGCTGGCCAAGACTAACACCCGCTTCGCGCGGGGCTTCTGTAGGGCTAGCCGCGGTTGCGGATGGCCCGTGCGACGCCTCGCAGTCGGCTGTAAGCGGGGCGGAGAGCGTCGGCGAGGCCTGGGTTCTTCGTCAGGATCGACGACTTGACCCTGCCGAGCGGCGAAGATGCCTGGCTCTCGAGGTACTTGCGCACGAGTGCCACCTGTACCGGGAAATAGCCGGGCACATCCGCCGTGATCTCCTGCAGCTTGTACTCGAGCATGGTGTGCGAGATTTCAGCATTATGGATGGTCATAACCGTGCGCAGGTGGAAACCCTCGCTCACGGCCGAGTAGCCGAGGAGGCGCTCGAGGACGTGGGGGAGCCCACCGTCTTCGTAGCCGCCTTCGTCAGGGAACTCGTCCCAGTGGAATCCGGCCTGGACAAGCGGTTTGAGGGCCTCGGGCCGCGCGATGAACATGGAGCCGAACGGCGCGAGGGGGCTTGTGTCGTCGAAGGTCACGCGCATCCCGAGCTTCGCGGCGAGCTCCTTGGCCGGGTCGAGGTTCGCAAACCAGGCACGCCCGACTGTCGGGAAGCCGATGTGGATCATCGGCGGGAAGACCATGCCAAGCGTCGGATGCTTGACAAAGAGGCGCAGCAGGTTGGTCGTGTAGCCGGGCGAGTTGAGCAGGTTCTCGAACAGGTGCTCTTTGAAGTGCCTGCTCGAGTTGAAGCCGTTCTGCGGGCTCTTCTTCGAGTGGATCTTCACGACGATGTCGTAGCGGTCTGACTCGAGGACGTCGCGGCAGGTGATGAGGAACGCCGAGATGTCGCGGCCGCGGTTCGACGCGACGACCCGCACGTCGTCGTCTGGGCGGCCAAGCTGCTCGAGGCGGGCCCGGATATACGCCTGCTTCTCCTCTGAGGCGGTTGTCACGACGAGGTCGTAACCGCCGGGAATGGTGTCGGCCCGTTCGACGATCTCGTCGATCATCTCTTCGTAGTAGACGTGCGCGACGACGACGACGCGCAGCCCGCTCGGATCCTCACCGCCGAGGTCGACGTCGGGCATGATCTCCATGAGCCCGGCGTTCGCGTTCAGGACGCGTGGCTTCGCCGTGGAGGCGATGTCCTGCCAGAGCAGGTCGACGGGGTAGCCCTTCGCTTCCAGGAGGTCGAGCACGCGTTTGCCGATGATGGCGTTGTGGTCGAGGTAGACGGGGTCGTGGAAGAAGAAGCGTCGCTTCACGATGGGGCAGCCGTCGGCGATGAGGACGTCGGCAAGGTTGAAGATGGGGTGCTGGTCGCCGTACTTGGCGGCGGAGTACGCGACCCAGGAGCTGAATCCGGCGTCCTCGAAGTACTTCGTGAAGCGGGACTCGTGCTGGAGGATCGAATCGTCATAGCTGACGATCGGCGGCATCTCGTCCCAGTAGGTCCGCCACGCCTCTGACGTGAACATGTGCCGACGGACACCGATCCAGTGCGACTGGATGTGGCGGGGCATGACGCCTGAGTAGGTGATGGGGTTCGGGACAACCTCTGCGTGGTCCGTGATTCCCCAGAAGTCTGCCCTGGTGTCTTCTGCCTCCGCGAAGAGCGCATCGAAGGAGCCGATGGGCCCATAGAAGGTGTAGTTCGCGAGGATGAGCTCGTCGTAGTCGCGCAGCCTTGCCTCGCCGAACTCCCGGAGGGCGTCGCGGTAAGCCCAGACGTCGTAGCCCACGTTCTGGCGTTCCCAGACCGTGTCGGCGATCTGCTCGAGTCGGTATCTGGAGTCGGTCGTCAGCGGCGAGTTCGAGACCACGAAGACGTGGTCGACATGCTTCCGCAGCTCGCGCAGGCAGTGCTCGACGTAGCCGCCGACGTGTCCCTTGGAGTCGTAGACGAGATAAAACGCAACTCGACGCATGAAGTGGGCGTCCTCTTCTTCTCAGCTTTCAGCAGGACCGGCGAGGCGCCAGTCGATGCTGATGGATGCCCGTGCGCTGTGCCTGGGCTGACATCCGATGGTACTCGCCGCGCGGTAGCCTTGCCCCATGAAGATCGTCATGACCATGATGGTGCGCGACGAGGCCGACATTATCGCGGCCGTCGTGGAGCACTCCCTCGCCCAGGGCATCGACCACCTGATCGTGACCGACAACGCTTCAGTTGATGGCACGCGGGAGATCCTGGAACGCTACGAGGAACGCGGCGTGCTGACCCTGCTCCACGATGCGGAGCACAAGAAGCAGCAGGCGCAGGTCGTCACCCGCATGGCCAGGTCGGCGTTCACCGACCTCGGCGCGGATTGGGTCATCAACGGGGACGCGGATGAGTTCGTCTTCGCGGTCGACCGGTCGATCACGATCCGGCAGGCGCTCGAGCACTATGACCCGAGCATCCGCATGTTCACGGTGCCCGTGACCAACATGGTCGGCTCGTTCGGCCGCACGGGGAGCGGGCTCAGGCGGTTGCGGTTCCGCGACGAGCGCGAGCTCGCGGAGCTCAACGGGGTCGGCGTCTTCGCGCATCCGACTCCCAACGCTATCCACGTCGGTGATGCGGAGGTTGAGGTCGCGCACGGCAACCACTTCGTCTCGATCGAGCCGGGCGGCTCGGTCCCTGAGGGGTTCGAGCTCGAGGTCCTGCACGTGCCGTGGCGATCGTGGACGCAGTTCGAGCGCAAGACCGTGTCGATGGCCCTCGGCTTCGAGGCCAACCCGGGGTTGCGCCCGAGCGCGAACCACCATGGCATGCGCGATTGGCGTCGCCACAAGGGTGGGGTGCTCGAGGCGTTCTTCGCGCTTCGCATGCCGCTGTCCTCTGAGCTGGCGGTGAGCGCCTACGTCGAGGACGACTCGATCGTGCGTTCCCTCGAGGGCCTCGGCGAGGACGCGGTCGTCCCCGACCTCGTGCGTGGCGCGCTCGCGGACGCGAACGACGACGTCTACTCAGATGATGCGCTGACGGCTCTGCGGGAGACGGCGGAGCTGTTCCGCCGTTTCGACGACGCGATCCACGAAGAGGTGCGCACCCTCCGCGTCGAGGTTGATGAGCGGAACACGACGCTCTACAACAAGGACCGGGAGCTCAGCGCGCTCTGGATCAGGTACGGCGAGTTGCAGCAGCGACTCGCGGCGGCCGATGCGCACGTCGCGGCGCTCCTCGAGCGTGAAGACCGGACTGCCGCGGCCGAGCACAGCGCCGCTGACGCTCGCGCTCAGACGCTTCGCCTCGAGGGCGAGCTGGCGGGAGTCAAGGGCCAGCTCCAGGCGTTGCAGGGCTCGAGAGGGGTTGCGCTGGAGCGTCGCGCCCGAATCGCGGCCAAGCGCGTGCTCCGTCGCTGACGGGCACGCGCCTGGCGCGGCTCAGCTGCGCGGTGAGCGCGCCATGAGGTCGAGGATGTCCGTCGCGTCGCCGTAGATCTCCTTGGAGTCGTACGGGCGGTCGGGGAAGGCCCCGTACTGGAGCGCGATGTCCAGGTTGTTCTCGCTGATGAACCGCTCGACGTGCTCGCCCAGCGAGACGGGCACGCCGGAGCCGACGTTCACGACGCCGCGCAGTTCATCCTGCAGTGCTGCAGTGGCGATCTGCCTGCCCAGCTCTTCGACGTGGATGAAGTCGAACTTCGCCTTGCCTGAGGTGAAGGGGAACTCCGTCTTCCCTGCATCAGCGGCCTCGAGGAGCTTGGTGAAGATCGACTGGTTGTTCCGGTCGTCGCCGTAGATGTAGTAGGCGCGAAGCCACTGCAGCGTGACCTTGTCGCTGAACGCGAGGAACGACGACTTGCGAAGCGCGTCTTTGGCGATGCCGTAGAGCGACAGCGGGTTCGTCGGAGTCTCGGCGGTGATCGCGCCTTCGTGCCTCCCGACCTCGTGCATCGTCCCGAGCACGGCGAGGCGCTTCGTGCCAGCTTCGACGGAGGCGTTCAAGAACCTGAAGTGCTCGGAGAGCTTGAGCATGTGCACGGGGGAGTTATGGGCGAAGCCCGCTTCCCATGCGAGGTGGATGACGGCGTCTGGCGCCGGGTCGAGGATGCTGGAGAACTCCGCGCCAGCGGCGAGAAGATCGAGCTCGACGACCTGTGCGCCGGCGGGAACCCGCCCTGCTCCACCGGGTCGGACCACTGCGGTCACGTCAGCACCGGCAAGCAGCAGCGCCTGCACGACATGACGTCCGATGTACCCGCCTGCCCCCGTGACGAGCACTCGTTCGCGTTGTGTCATCTCGTTCCTTTCCAGAGAAGTGCCCAGCCTAACGGGAGAGGCCAGCCTCACGTGTGAGGCTGGCGGGGAGGCTGACGCTGCGTGAGCGAGGGCCATGGCAGGATGACTCGGGCGCAGGGGTCGTTCGGCGGAGGGAAAAGCGTGAAAGCACTCGAAGAGGCAGCGAGTCCTCGCGTGGACGGCGAAGTGCTGGTTCGCCGGCGGCTGCCCTCGGTGATGAGGAACGAGTGGCTCTGGAGCGCGGTCGTGCTCGTCGTCGTGACGGTTGCCACGTGGCTCCGCGTCTCGCCAGAGGATCAAGACGTGGTGTGGGCGGAAGACGGCCTCATCTTCCTCGTCGAGCAGCTCGACCTCGGCACGCTCGGCGCGCTGTTCCAGCCGTACGCCGGCTACCAGCATTTCCTGCCGAGGCTCTTCGCCGCGGGTATCGTCGAGTTCGTCCCGCTCGAGTACTTCAACAGGGCCGTCTTCGCGGCGTGCGCGGTCTTCGCCGGCCTCGTGGCCGCTGGCGTGTTCCGGCTCACGCGTGACATTCTGCGCTGGCTTCCTGCCCGTTTCTTCATGGCCCTCGTGACGGTCGTCGTGCCATTGCTCAGTCTCGAGATCATCGGCAACCTCGCCGATCTGCACACGTACTGCCTGTGGCTGGCGGCGTGGATCGCCGTGGCGAAGGTGCGGACCAAGGGCGAGGGGGTGTTCTGGGCCGCCGTCATGCTGATCGCCTGCTTGACCGAGGTCCAAGCGCTGCTGCTCATCCCGGTGCTGCTCGTTCGGCTCTTCTGGGACAGGAGCTTCCAGACGCTCGCCGTCATCGTCGGCGCGTTCATCGGCGTCGGGGCGCAGCTCGCGACGTGGGTGGGGTTCCCGCGGCCGATGCCCTCCGACGCAGTCATCACCGCGTGGGACGTCGTCGTCGCCTGGCTCGTCAATGCGGTGATGCCGATCTGGAACGGCTCGAGCTCGTCCAACACGGCATTGCTCGCAGAGCACGGCGTCGGCGTCGCGTTCCTGGCGCTGCTGCCGTTCGCGGTGGCGGCCCTCACGGTGCTCGTGTTCGGGCGAGGTCCACAGCGCTTCGCGCTCATCGTGCTGCTGTTCGTCTCGGCGGGGACGTTCGGCGGGTCGCTCATGCTGAATCCGGTCGAGCTGTTCCAGTACGGCAGCTACTCGGGCGACGAGTGGCTCTCGGTGCCGGTCAACTTGCGCTACGGCGCGGCCGCGGCGCTCTTCGTCCTGGCGACCATCCCGTTCGCGGCGTCGGTGCTCGTGACCCGTTTCAGCGCGAATGCCCCGGTCGTCGCGCGATCGCTTGCGTGGGCCGGGATGCTCGCGACGTTCGTGTTCGTCGGCCTGCAGGGCCCTGAGGTCGGGTCGGCGAAGACCGCCACCGACCTGTGGGAGCCACAGGTGCGGTCGGCACGCGAGCAGTGCGCGATCACCCCTAACGGGGCGGCCGAGTTCGAGGCCGCACCAGGGGTGCGGCTCTTCGAGCTCGACTGCGCCGACGTCATGGCTCGGGCTGGCGGCTAGCGGAGCGCGCGCATCCGCTTCACGAGGGACATCGCGGTTGCACCCTCAGCCTGACCGGCCGCATCGCTGATGGTGCGAAGCAGCGTCATGGACAGCGAGAGCAGGTACTTCGCGAGACGAGGCGTCACGACGATGCGCGGAGTGAAGCCGGAGCTCTGCACCGCGAGGGCGACGAGCTTCTGCCAGTCGTCTTGGGAGAGCTTCCTGAAAGTCCCGTACGGCGCTGCCGCCACGAGCGCTCCGAACTGGTGCAGGGCTTCCGTGCGCACGATCGAGATACCGCCTGGCCCCTGCACGGTTGGTGTGGAGCGGGAGAACGGGGCAGTGATGCCGAGCGCGTCGGCAAGCGTCTCGAAGTCGCTCGTCGTATCGCGCCATTCGAGGCCGAGTTCCTGGAAGTACTCGCTGTGCAGGACGGGGGGCGCGACGAGCATGCCGAGCTCTGGGGTGCGACGGAACGCATCGATCGCGTCGTTGGGCGTCGGCAGGTCGAACGCTGACTCGACGAGGGCACGAGCATCGCGGAGCGCTGCGGCGTAGTAAGGCGTGTGGAAGTTGTCGGGGCCGAGCACAAGCGTGACGCCTTCCGCGATGTGAGGCATCGCCTCCGTCCAGTGGTGCTGGGCCTCGAGCGCGTGCACGGGTTCGTCGACGAAGTGGCCTCTCGCCTCACCGAGACGAGTCCGGGGCCCGCACACGTAGACCTGGGCGTCGGTGAACGCGAGCGCCTGCTGCAGGCGCTCGGAGAAGCGCTCACCGAGCGGCACGAGCGCGGCGTAGCGTTCGACCTCCGGCTGGGCGCCCGTTGTCATCTCCCAGTCGTGCAGCGTCGTCGAGACCATGTACTGGTTCATGCTGCGGTTCATGTGAGTACGCAGCTGCCGCATGTCGAACCGGCCGGACGTCTCGAGGTAGTCGAGCAAGCGGCGGGCGTTGAGGCTCGACGACTCCTCGATGATGGAGGGAACCCCGGCGAAGAGCGTCTTGCGCTTGAAGATGGGGCAGTTGCGGTCCCGCACGAGCTCAAGGGCGTAGGTGTTGAGCGGGTACAGCGTGTCCGACTCGAGATCGCTGGTATCGACGTACGGTGCCCACGTGAATCCCAGACGTTCGAAGAACCAGGTGAACTTCGCCTCGTGCTTGGCGACGGCATGCGCGTAGTCGGGGATCGCCGGAAGCTCGTCCCAGTACTGCTGGAAGGGTTCGGAGAGGAACATCGAGCGACGCACCGCGATGAAGTGCGACTGCAGGTGGATGGGGAGCGTCGGTGTCTCGAGCGACCCGAACGGGTCGAACGGTGCTGCATGGTGCACGGTGATGCCCCAGAAGTCGAGGTCACGCGAGTCCATGGTGTCGAACATCAGCTTGAGGTCGGCGACTGGTCCGACGATCGTGAAGTTGAACATCACGAACTCGTCGAACTCGGCCAAGCCGGCCCAGCCGATGGAGTCGATGCCGGTCTTGTAGGCCCAGGAGTCGAAGCCCTCGTTCTCGCGCACGATGAGGTCGGTCTCGGGTCGCGAGCGAAACAGCTCGGCTCCGGCTTCGTCGAGTTCGCCGTTGACGACGACGATGAGCTTGTCGAAGTGGCGTTGCATGCCGTCGAGCAGTGTCGTGACGTATTCGTCGACGACGCCTTCTTCGTCGAAGAAGAAGAAGATCCCGAGCCGTCGAGGTGACCTCAGATCGCTGAGCTTCACTTGGCTCCTCCGAGGATGCGGCGGGGAATCGATAGGGCTGCTCGGACGAGGCGCTTCGGGATCGAGAGGAGGCGCCGAGCCTTGCCGCGAACGCGCGTGAGCGTGCTGGGGCGGAGCCGCAGGTGATGGTGTGCGTCGTCGAGCGAGTGCTGCAGCGAGATGTTGCGGGCCTTCAGCGCTGCGAGCTCTGACTTCTCGTCGGCGCGCTCGCGAGCGAGGACGTCGAGGCGCTCGCGGAGCTCCTCGTTGTCCTTGCGGATGGTCTCGAGGTCATATTCTTCTGCTGCACTGCTAGGCATGCCCAGAGTTTAGTGGTCCGCCGGGTGGGGCCCGAGCAACGCGCAGCGGTAGATTCGACCGTATGAGGGACCGGTTCTGGATGCTCGCCGTGTTCGCGGTCGCCTTCGTCGTCGCCTGGTTCAGGGTCCCCAGCGGGAGCACGGAAGTGCTGTGGGCTGAGGACGGCGACACGTTCCTGCGGGAGCAGCTCGAACTGGGGAGTATCCAGGCGCTCTTCCATCCCTACGCCGGGTATCAGCACTTCCTGCCGCGTATCCTCTCGGTCGTCGCAGCCGAGCTTGTGCCGCTCGAGCGGTTCGGGGTGGTCGTCTCGCTGTTGAGCCTGCTTGTGGCCGCGCTCGTGTGTGCTGGCACGTTCCGCCTGGCCATGGGAATCGTCACGTGGTTGCCGGCGCGCGTTGGCGTTGCGCTCACGCCGCTGCTCGTCCCGCTCGTCAGCCGAGAGGTGCTCGGCGACCTCGCCAACCTGCACACCTACTGCCTGTGGCTTGTTGTGTGGATCTTCCTCTCCAGAACGGACACCAGTCGCTGGGAACGAGCCCTCTGGGCTGTGGTCACGCTCGCCTGCTTCCTGACGGAGGTGCAGGCGTTGGTTGCGCTCCCCATCCTGCTTGTTCGGCTGTTCTGGGATCGCAGCCGCGGCACGCTGCTCATTCTTGGTGCAGCGCTTGTCGGGGCGGCGGGCCAGCTGGCCACGTGGATGCTCAACCCCCGCCCCGAGTACAACGCGCCCCACGGTCCCATCTCGCTCGCGGACATCGTCGTCGGCTGGGCCGCCACGACCGTGCTGCCGATGTGGAGCGGGGACACCGCGCGGAACGCTGAGTTGCTCGGCGAGCACGGCATCGCCATCCTGATGCTGGCCGTCGTTCCGTTCGCGCTCGCGGTGACTGTCGTGCTCGTGTTCGGGAGGACCTCGGATCGCGTGGCGCTGCCGGTGCTGCTTGTGGTGGCCGCGGCAGCGTTCGGCGGGTCGATGCTCGTCAACTCGCTGACGATCTTCCAGTACGCCGGGTTCTCCGGCGATGGCTGGGCGACTGCGCAGCTCGGCAATCGCTACGGGGCCGCTGCAGGCATCTTCGCCCTCGCGAGCCTCCCGTTCGCCGCGTCGGTGATCGTCGAACGCTGGGGAAGGCGCGCGCCCCGGGCCTCGCGCGTCGTTGCGAGTGCGGTGCTGCTGGGCGTTGGCGCGGTCGTGGCCCTGCAGTGGGGCGCTGTGCCAACGGACCGCCTCGCGGCCGAACCCTGGGAGGCCCAGTACCGTGACGCGGTCGCCGCGTGCTCGGCTGAGCCCGCGGGGGAGCGCACCTTCGCGGTCGCTCCCGGCAAATCGTTTGCGCTCGCCTGCGAGCACCTGCTGCGCTCAGCGGGGAAGTAGGCGCGTCAGAGTCCCTCGAGCTTGTTGCGCTCGATGATGGGAAGGGGGCCGGTCTTGGTGGAGATCGTGCGCCTCGGGAGCGCCGGGAGGTCCTGGATGCGCAGCTTCGAGTAGATCGCCAGGTAGCAGAGCAGGAGCCAGTTGCCCTCGACGAGCAGGCGTGACTCCGTGAGCGACTGCACGGTGAGCGCCACCATGAGCAGGAACGCGAGCATGGCGGTCGGCGGGAAGTCGCGGGGTCCGCTCGCGTCGGTCTGCGGCCGGTCGACCGCGAGCCACCAGGTGCGGATGAGGGTCGACAGCACGATGCCGACGAAGAAGAAGGCGCCGATGAGGCCGGTCTGCATCCACACATCGAGGTAGGCGTTGTGGGCCTGGAGGAAGTGCACACCGTCGACGACGAGTAGGCCCTTGAACGGCTCCACCCAGGGAGCCCAGTAGCTGATCCACCCCATGCCCGTGAGCCAGTGCTCGCTGCCGAGGCGGCCGACCTCAGCCCAGATGTCGCCGCGGCCAGACATGTCGCTCGAGCGGTTGATCAGCCCGAAGAGCTGCGTGTTGAACTGCAGCACGATCCAGCCCATCACGAGCATGACCGCGAAGACAGCCCCGTACATCCCCCATCGCTGTGCGTTGCTGAGTGGTCTGGCGATGAAGACGAGGGCGACGGCGAGCAGCACGACCGCGCAGCCGACGAAGACCGTGGCGGACTTGCAGAGGAGGATCGCGATGAGGCCGAGGACGATCCAGGTGATCGCCGGCCAGCGCTTCATCTGCTTGGCGTACCACTGGACAGCGACCGCGATGACGCAGAGGAGGGCAGCCATCGCGAGCAGGTTGCGGTTGCCGAGGATGCCTTGGATCGCGCTGCCGGCGAAGATGTGCCCCTGGCTCCAGAGGAACGCAGCAGGCACAGTCTCGGCGGTGGCGCCCGGAATGCCGGTGACGCGCTCGAGCTGTCCCGGGATGAGCAGGGCGAGCGGCAGCACTCCGCCAGGGAAGAAGATGGCCACCAGGACCTCGAACGCCAGCGAGAGTCCGAGGATCCAGCGCATCGCCGCGCTGAAGGCGCGCAGGAACTGCGGCTTCGTGAGGGAGACCGCGAGGGCGAGCGCCACGAGCGCGGTCACGAGCTGGATGCCGAAGCCCAGGAGCGATTCGGGCCGGTACACGGACCAGATGATCGAGAGGGCGCACCAGGCGACGAACGCGATCAACGCGGAGGGCAGATGCATGATCTTGGGCAGCGGCTTCTTGCTGGCGAGGAGCCAGATGGCCCCGGCGACGATGATCGCGACGATGACGCCGAACCCGTACCAGGTCAGCAGGTTCCGCCAGAAGTCGCCTGCAAACGCCGTAAAGAACGTGAAGGTCGCGAAGGCGGTGAGGCCCGGGCTCCCTGGAACCCGAGCGGCGAGACTGCGCCAGGGGGCGCGTGCGGTCTCGGCAGAGTCTGCGGGGATTCGGGTGGAGCTCACCGGCCTATTCTCGCTCACTCGCGCGAGTCCCCGGTTCTTCGTCTCGGAATACGGGGTCTGCGTGGGGCAGGGGGAGCGTCACACGAAGGCCGCATGGCCCGTGATCGACCTGCCCACGATGAGGGTGTTCATCTCCCTCGTTCCCTCGTACGAGTAGATGGCCTCCGCGTCCGCGAAGAAACGGCCGACCCCGTAGTCGGCGACGATCCCGTTTCCTCCGCACACCTCTCGCGCAAGCGCGACGACCTGACGCATGTTGCTCGTCGCGACCGCCTTCGCGAGCGCGGAGTGCTCGTCCCTCTGCGCATCAGCGTCCCCGAGCTGCGAGATGCGAACGCAGAGGGTGATGCTGGAAGTGATGAGCCCGAGTGCGTCGACGAGACGCTCCTGGATGAGCTGACGAGCGGCGATGGGCCCGCCGAACTGCATCCGCTCCTTGGCGTAGGCGAGCGCGGCCTCGTAGGCTCCGACGGCGATCCCCGTTGCGAGCCAGGCGACCTCGGCCCTGGTCTGGCGAAGCACGCGGGCGGTGTCCTTGAAAGTGTTGGCGTGCTCCAGCTTCGCGTCGGCGGGGACGCGCACGTCGTTGAGGGTGATGTCGGCGTTCTGCACGATGCGCAGCGAGACCTTGCGTTCGATCTTCGTCGCGGTGAAGCCGGGGAGCGAGGTGTCGACCACAAACCCCTTGACCTGCCCGTCCGCGACGTCTTTCGCCCAGATCACGACGATGTCGGCGAAGGTCGCGTTTCCGATCCACCGCTTCGCGCCGTTGAGCACCCACTCGTCGCCCACCAGCTCGGCGGTCGTGGTGAGCCCCCTGGCGGAGTCGCTGCCGGAGCCGGGCTCGGTCAGGCCGAAGGCGCCGACGATCTCGCCGGAAGCAAGCGCTGGCAGCCACCGCTCGCGCTGCGCGGCTGAGCCGCACAGCCCGATCGCGCCGAGGGCCAGGCCGTTCTGCACGCCGACGTAGGTAGCGACGCTGGCATCCACGCGAGCGAGCTCGAGGGCGGTCCACCCCCGGAAGACCGCGGAGTTCACAAACGGGCGGGTCTCCTCGAATGCCAGGCCGACGACTCTGGCGGAGGCGAGGCCCGCGACGATCTCGCGCGGGAAGGTCGCCGCCTCCCAGTGCTCGTCGATGACGGGGCGCACGTCACGCTCGAGATAGCTGCGGAGGTCGGTGATCAGGCCCTTCTCCTCGGGGGTGAGGTCTGCCTCGAGCCCCGTGAAGTCGCCTGGCAGCAGCTGAAACTCGTTGTGGTCCATGACCGTCCTGTTCCGATTCGCGCGGGTGATGGGCGCTCCGTGATCGTCAGGCCGGCGACATTGCCTCTGGCGACGATGAGGGCGCTCCGCGAGCCTACGAACTCGCGACCGGGATGCGCCAGCGGCTTGGCAGAATCCGTGAATTCGGGCCCCCACTCCGGGCAGGCCGTTGTATCTGCCCTGCAGTTCCGCCAGCCACTCCCACAGTCGCACCGAGATTCGGTAGCCTTCGCGTGATGTTTCTGCCACTGAAGAATGCGCCCCGTGACTACGCCTGGGGTGCCCCCGGTTCGATCTCGCAGTTGCTCGGCACCACGGGCGCCTGCACCCTCGACGACGCCGATTGGGACGGGGTGCCACAGGCCGAGCTCTGGCTTGGCGCGCACCCTGGCGCCCCCAGCCGCATCGTCGAGCCTGAAGCCGCCGGTGGTGCGACGACCCTCGACGCCTGGATCGCGCAGGAGCCAGTGGCCACGCTCGGGCGATACGCCATGGGCCTGCGCGAGGGTGACGGGCCGAGGCTGCCGTACCTCCTCAAGGTGCTCTCCGCCGCGGCTCCCCTGTCGCTCCAAGTGCATCCGACGCTGACGGATGCGCGTCTCGGGTTCGACCGCGAGAACGCGGCGGGCGTCCCGCTCGGTGCGCCCGAGCGCAATTACAAGGACCCGCTCCACAAGCCCGAGATGCTCTTGGCGCTCAGCGAGACGATGGATGCGCTTGCGGGTTTCCGAGACTTCGCCGAGGTCGCGGCCGTGGTCGGCGACTTCGCACTGCGCGCATCCGCGGACGAGGCGCACCCGGAGTCGGGCCGCGCGGCGCTCGCGGACTTCACGGCACGAGTCGCTGCGCTCTCCACTGGGGAAGACCTGCGTGCGCTCGTCACCTCGCTCCTCGAGGGCGGCGAGTCCGTCGATGAACTCGTCGTGGCGGTGTCGAGGGTTGCGCTTGCGGGCGGTGAGCCCGGCGACCCGACCGAGCGCTTCGCCCGAGAACGCGGCATCATCGCGACGCTGGCGCGCATGTATCCGGGAGACCCCGGGATCGCGCTTGCGCTCCTGCTCAACCACATCACCATCCGCAGGGGCGAGGCGATCTTCCTCCCTGCGGGGAACATGCACGCCTACGTGCGCGGGCTCGGCATCGAGATCATGGCGGCATCGGACAACGTGCTCCGCGGGGGTCTCACGCCGAAGCACATCGACATTCCCGAGCTTCTGGCGCGGCTCGACTTTGCGCCCGTGCCGCCGCCGTACATCGCGGCCACGCGCATCCAGGAGGGCGTGGAGGAGTACAGGCCGGAGATCCCGGACTTCCGCCTCGTGAGGGTCGTTGCCGGCGAGGAGGAGACGGTCAAGACCATCCACCTCGACGGCCCGACGATGTTGCTGTGCCTTCAGGGGGAAGCCCAGCTCGAGGGCGCCAAGTCGACGGCGACCATCACGGCGGGTGAGTCCGTCTTCGTGACCCCGGACGAACTGCCGGTGCGGGTCATCGGCTCGGTCGACCTCTTCGCTGCTGGCCCGGGTCTCGACAGGCGCGACACGGTGCCGATGCGACACGCCGACTAGCTGGGAATTTCTGTCACGCCGGATTCGAGGGGCTCCACCCCGGCCCGGCGGGGGATCCTCTGCGACACGCCGCCGCGAATCGCGCGCGGCTTCTCCGAAAAGTCTCAAGACCGGGCTTAGTGTTGAGGGCTTCCGACTTGACGCGGGGTGAATTACAACGATGTAATGATTCCGACGCGCGGGCAGGTGCCCGCAAGCAACGTGGGGAGAACGTGATATGGCAATTCCAGGGAGGAACCCCTCGGTTCCCGAAGACTGGTATGTCGACCCGGTCAACCTCGGCGTCCCCGGAGTTCGCAGGAATGTCGGCGACGACAACCCGCTCGCCTGGCAGGCAGACGCGCTGTGCGCGCAGGTCGACCCAGAGGCCTTCTTCCCGGAGAAGGGCGGATCGACGCGCGACGCGAAGCGGATCTGCGACTCGTGCGAGGTTCGGAGCGACTGCCTCGAGTACGCGCTGTCGAACGACGAGCGCTTCGGTATCTGGGGTGGGTTGAGCGAGCGAGAGCGGCGCAAACTGCGCAAGATGGCATAAGCAGTGGGACGCCCGGCCAGGAGGCCGGGCGCAGCAAGCAGACGGGGCCTCGTCGCGACTTCGGTCGGGCGGGGCCCTTCGTGCACCATGCTGGATGCGGTCCGACGCTCGGCCGTGGGGCGCGGTGCGTGTTCGCGGCTTGCCGCCCGCAATGCGACAACGCCCGGGGGAGCCGAATACCATTCGTTCAATGCGTCCTGGAGTCACCGCAATCCTTGTCGCGCGAGATGCGTCGCGCGCGCTCGAGCGCACCATCGCCGCGCTCGAGAGCTCTTCGCGCGTCCCAGACCGCGTCATCATGGTGAACCTCGCGTCGAAGGACTCCACGCTCGACGTCATGCGCGCGGCAGGGCCAGACATCCTGCTGACGCTCGAGACCGACACGACCTTTGGTGGTGCCGTCGCCGAGGCGGTGACTGTGCTCGAGGAACAGGGCCTCCAGGCTGAGGGGGACTGGCTCTGGCTGCTGGCGGCCGATAACGCTCCCGAACACGATGCCCTCGAGCAGCTCCTCGCAACCGCGGAGCGGAACCCGTCCCTCGAGGTGACGGGCCCGAAGCTCGTTCGAAGCGACGACGCGGCGACGCTCGTGGAGTTCGGCCAGTCGATGCTGCAGAACGGCGAGAGCCTTCGCCTCCGCGAGGACGAGCTGGACCAAGGGCAGTTCGACCAAGATTCCGACGTGCTCGGCGTCGCGGCCGGCGGGATGCTCGTCCGCCGCGAGCCATGGCTGGCGCTCGACGGCTTCGACCCTGGGCTTCCCGCGGTGGACGATGCGCTCGACTTCTGCACGCGCGTGTGGCTTGCCGGCGGTCGCGTGCTGCTGACGCCGTCCGCTCGGGTCGCCTGTGACCCTGAGGCCCCCGGTACCGCCGCGATGAACCCCGGCATGAGTGCATCCGCGGTCGATGCCGCGCGTGACACCGCACGGGTGCACCGCAGCCTCACGAAGACCCCGGCGGCTGCCTTTGCCGTGCTCCGGGTGCTGCTCATTCCGATCGCGCTCCTAAAGGGCATCTGGCATCTCGTCAGGAAGCGCCCTGGGCGTATCCTCGCCGAGCTCCGTTCCGCGTCTCGCGTGACCTTCGGCAAGACGGGGGCTGCCCGCTCGCGGGCGCAGTTCGCGAAGACGAGGACGGAGCCCTGGACCGTCATCGAGCCGCTGCTCGTGAGCGCCGAGGAAAACCAGAAGACGCTTGGCCTGCAGCGCGAGGAGCTCCGCGCGCTCACGCACGAGGAACGCGAACGCTACTCGCTCGTCGGCTCTGGCGGGCTCTGGGTGCTGCTCATCTCGACGGTCCTCGGTCTCGGTCTTGCTCTGCCGCTCATCGGACAGTCGACGCTTTCCGGCGGTGGCCTGCTGCCCCTCACGGACTCGATCGGAACGCTCTGGGGGAGGACGGGCTACGGCGTCCGCGACGTGGGTGACGGTGCCTTCGGCGTCGCGGATCCCTTCACGTACGTGCTCGCCGTGCTCGGCACGCTCACCTTCTGGTACCCGAGCCTGAGCATCGTGCTCGTCTGGCTGTTCGCGCTGCCCCTCGCGGCCATGGGCGCATGGCTCCTGATGGCGCGTCTGACCAACAGGGCCGGGCTCCGCGCGTTCGCGGCCTTTGCGTGGATGCTCGCACCCCCGCTGCTCGTGGCCCTCGCGGAGGGCAGGGTTGCTGCGGTCATCGCACACCTCGTTCTGCCCTGGCTTATCTTCTCCGCGCTAAGCGCTTCGAGGAACTGGTCTCGTGCGGCGGCCACCGGCCTACTCGCGGCCGTCGCGATCGCATCGGCGCCGCTCCTGGCCGTGCCCCTGGCGGTTGTCTGGCTCGTGTGGCTCGTCATCGGCGGTCCAGGCTTCGTGCAGCGACTTCTGACGGCGGCGCCGACGCTGGTGCTCTTCGCACCTCTCGCGGTCGCGCAGTGGAACCGAGGACGACCGCTCGCGCTGTTCGCGGACCCGGGCGTTCCGCTGGCGAGCACCGCGCCCGACGCCTGGCAGCTGCTCCTCGGATTCCCCAGCTCCCTTGTCGCTGATCCCAGCTGGGCCGGTGGGCTTCTGGACGCCTACCCCGCCGTGCCGTTCGCCGCGGCTGGCCTCCTGGTGCCGCTCTTCCTGCTGGCTGTCCTCGCCCCCGGGTCTCGGAACTGGCGAGCCGCGCTGTTCGGCCTCCAGCTCCTCCTGCTCGGTTTCGTGACTGCTGCTGCGGCGACCCGGTTCGGCTTCGCCCATGTCGGCGTCGAGAGCATCTCTCTCTGGCCGGGCAGTGCGCAATCGCTCATGTGGCTCGGCGCCGTCATCGCGGCGGCAGCGATGCTCGCCGCCCTTCGCCCACGCGCCTCGCAGATCTCGGCCGGGATCGCGCTCGCCGGAATCATTCTCGTAGCGGCCCTGCCTGCAACCGCGATGCTGCGCGGAGACGCGCTCGTCGGCGCGGGCGACGGCCGATCGCTGCCAGCCATCGTCGACGCGCAGGGGCGAGCGTCTGACGAGGTCGGCACCCTGGTCATCGTGCCGCTCGCGAGCGGCGCCGTCGAAGTCAGGCTCGAACGAGGCACCGGCGACAGCCTCGACTCTCAGTCGACGCTGCGCACGACGAGCGTGGGGTTCTCCGCGGGTGACCAGCGGCTGGCCGAGCTCGCCGTGAACTTCGCGTCAGACTCGCTGTTCCGACCGACGGAGGAGCTGCACGCACTGGGCATTTCCTACCTGCTTGTGCCTGAAGGGGCCAGCGACGCCGCCACTATGGAAGGCCGGGTCGTCTCCACGCTCTCCGCCAACTCCGGTCTGCGTCCGGCCGGTTCGACGGAGTTCGGCACGCTGTGGCAGGTCGTCGGGCCGACCCTCGAGCCGACCGATCCAAGCGTGGCCGGCCCCCTAGATACCGCGAACACGGGAACGACGCTCGGGCGCTCGATGCTCATCGTCCAGGGAGTGCTTCTCGCGCTGACGCTCCTCACTGCCCTGCCAACGGGTGGCCTCAACGCCAGGGCGGCCGACGTGCGGCGTCGAGAGCGGACGATCGGACGTCCCTGGTACGACCTCGACGGCGACGGTGCAGGCGGTGACGAGCGCGTGCTGAGACGCGATGTGACGTCGCTCACGGTCGATGACTTCGAAGCAGACGACGATGACGTGCTCGGCACGGGTGCACGAGGAGGCGACCATGACGCTCGATGAGTCGAAGGTGATCGCCGAGGCTCGCGCAGCAGACGACGCGGCCCGCGAGGCGCCAGGCAAGCGGCGGGGCAGGCGGCCCGTCTGGCGCGTGCTGAGTGTGGGCGCCGCGATCGTCGCCGTCGGCGGAGTCGTCGCAGCAGTGCAGCTTGCGCCGGAGGGTGCTGTCTCGAGTCCCGCGAACTCCGTGCTCGTGAGCCCGGTGGCGAGCGCGCAGGACCGAGTGTGCCCAGGCCCGCTCACGCTGCTCGGGCTCGCCACCGACGACCCGACGCTTCCCTCGACGCTCGGAACCACGAGCATCCGCCTCGCTGGCGACCAGGATGAGCTCGAAGTTGCCCCCGTCGTGGAGTCGACGCCTGCGGCCGACGAGCAGCAGGCGCTCGCCCCAGTTCGCTTCGCCGTTCCCGGACTCACGGGGGAGGGTGCGCCGACCGTGTTCGCCGCCGCGCAGACGCTTGAGTTGAACCAGCCCTCCGCCGCTGGCTTCGCGGCAACAGCGTGCCGCATGCCTTCTGCTGAGCAGTGGCTTGTCGGGGGAAGCACTGCCGAGGGCAGCAGCACGCAGCTGGTCATCGTGAATCCCGCAGCTCGGCAGGCGGAGGTCCGAGTCACGGTCACCACTGCGGACGGCACGGTGCAGGCGCCGACGATCCGCGAGATCGTCGTGCCGGCGAGCAGCCGCGAGATCGTGAGCCTCGAGGGGGTCGCGCCGGACCGGGGGGACCTCGTCGTGCAGGTCGAGGCCGTCTCAGGCAGCGTCATCTCGACGCTGCACCAGACGCGCACCTCCGGAGCCACGCCGAGTGGTATCGAGATCGTCGGTGCCCAGGATGCACCGAGCACCTCGCTCTCGATCGTCGGGGTCCCGTCGACAAGCACCGCTTCCGAGGCGGAGGGCACCCTCGTACTCGAGCGCGGAGCGATGCTCCGAGTCCTTGCCCCCGGCGATGAGGAGACGGAGCTCGCCGTCGAGGTCCGCGACGCCGCTGGCGTCGCCCTCGAGCCGATCTCGCTGACGATCCAGGGCGGTCGAACCACGGAGATCCCGCTCACCGGCTACCCGATCGGCCAGTACACGCTGCAGATCGAAGCGAGCCACCCGGTCGTGGCAGCGGTGCAGACGACGGCGACAGCAACATCATCAGACCTGGCCTGGTACCTGCCCGTGCCCGCGTTGAGCGGCAGCCAGGTCGTCGCCGTGCCGAATGGCCCTTCGCCCAAGCTGCAGCTCGCCGACGCTGATGGCGTCGAGAAGACCGCGACCCTGGTGGCGGACGACGGCACGGAGACGGTCGTCACGATCCCGGCCCACGGCACGGCATCCGTCGACGTCGAGGCGTCACGCGAGTACAGGCTCGAAGGGCTCGACCGAGTCTCGGTCCAGCTCGCCTACGCGGGCGACGGGCAGCTCGCGGCCATCCCGAGCTATGCGAGCAACCCGCTCGCCGAGGTCATCACCGTCTACCGCTAGTCGCGCGAGGCGACCGTCACTCGTCGCCGAATCGCTCCGGTGCGATGTCCCACGGGTCTGATCCGAGTAGCTCGGCGACCGCCTGCAGCACGCACCGCTCTACGAGCATCCGGTAGTGCACCGGGTCCTCGCAGTGCAGTCGCGCGAGTCGGTCGATCGCGACGCGGTACAGGATGATGCGGTTGGGCGCCTCGACGTGCCAGCGGTCCATGCCGTCGGCGTGCTGCAGCGTCTTCGGAACGTTCGCGATATCGACCTGCACGTTCGCGAGCCGCTCCGGGTTGGCGGCGCGCAGGTAATTCATGGCGTCGGCGACGTGGTTCTCGAACCTGACGACACGACCCGTCAGCATCGGCAGGTATGGTCCCGCGACGCTCGAGCGGATGCCCCTGCCGTGCCTTCCGCGGGCGAGGCCACGTTCAGGGCGCGCCTGCCTCCTGGCATTCTCGGACTTCTTCTCCCGGCGGCGACGTGGCATGCCTGCGAGTTTACGCCCGGCGTAGACTTGCGCCGATGTCCAATCGACCATGCTCACGAGTCGCGTGCACCCGCAAAGCGGAGTACACGCTGACCTTCGACTACGAGGACAAGCTCGCCGTCATCGGCCCGCTTGCGATCGCAGCCGAACCGCACAGCTACGACCTGTGCGCGCGCCACGCAGAACGCTCGACCCCTCCGCAGGGGTGGAGCATGATGCGTCCGGTAGTTTTGGGTTCATGACTTCTGTGGCTATCGCACCCGCTTCGACTGACGAGCGGGGTTCTCTCTCTAGTGTCGTGAAGAGCTACGACGTTCGGGGGCTCGTGGGCAGCGAGCTCACCGAGACGCTCGTGACGGCACTCGGCGCCGGTTTTGTCGACGAATTCGCTCTCGCCGGGCAGACGGTGGTCGTGGGCCACGACATGCGGGACTCCTCACCAGGGTTCGCGGCGGCGTTCGCCCGGGGTGCAACAACGCGGGGCGCCAACGTGACCCACATCGGCCTGTGCTCAACCGATGAGGACTACTTCGCGTCGGGCCGCTACGACGCGGCGGCCGCGATGTTCACGGCGAGCCACAACCCGGCCGCCTACAACGGCATCAAGCTCTCGCTCGCCGGCGCCAAAGCCCTCAGCTTCGACACGGGTCTCTCCGCGATCCGTGACCGTGCCGCGGCGTTCCTGGACGATGGCATCGCGGCCGTCGAGCAGCCGGGCGAAGAGCAGCGCATCGACGTGCTCGCCGACTACGCCGCCTACCTGCGCGAGCTCGTCGACCTGTCGAGCATCCGGCCGCTGAAGATCGTCGTAGACGCGGGCAACGGGATGGGCGGGCTCACGGTTCCCGCTGTGCTCGGTGAGGCGGCGGGTCTCGGCGCGTTGCCGCTCGAGATCGTGCCCATGTACTTCGAGCTCGACGGCACGTTCCCCAACCATGAGGCGAACCCGCTCGACCCCAAGAACCTTGTCGACCTGCAGGCGGCCGTCGTCGAGCACGGCGCCGACCTCGGACTCGCCTTCGACGGCGACGCCGACCGCTGCTTCCTGATCGACGAGCTTGGCGAGCCCGTCTCGCCGAGCGCGGTCACGGCGATCGTCGCTCGCCGCGAGATCGCTCGCGTCCGTGCGGCGGGCGAGACCGAGCCAACGATCCTCCACAACCTCATCGTCTCCCGTCACGTGCCGGAGGCCATCAGCGCGGAAGGCGCGAAGGCTGTCCGCACGAAGGTCGGCCACTCGCTCATCAAGGCGCAGATGGCGACGACAAACGCGGTCTTCGGCGGCGAGCACTCGGCGCACTACTACTTCCGTGATTTCTGGAGTGCAGACAACGGCATGCTCGCCGCGATGCACGTGCTCGCCGCCGTCGGCGGGTCCGACAAGCAGCTCTCTGAGATCGGTGGGCTCGAGAACCCGTACTTCGCCTCAGGCGAGATCAACTCGACGGTGGCGGATGTCCCCGCCGCGCTCGCGCGCATCGTCGATGCCTTCGCGGGCACAGCCGAGTTCGATGAGTTCGACGGGCTCACGGCTCGCGGTGCAGACGAGACCGGCTTCTGGTGGTTCAACGTGCGAGCGTCCAACACGGAACCGCTCCTGCGCCTGAACGCCGAGGCCAAGGACGAGGCCCGCCTGCAGTCGCTCCGCGACCAGGTCCTCTCCCTCATCCGAGCGGAGTAGCCGCCGGAGTGCGGCCCGTTTCTCGCGGGCCGTCGCAGCAGCATCCACCAACCCCCGTAGCAAGGAAGCAGCAGTCATGGCATCTCCGTCAGGTATCGAGCTCTCCACCGAGCGTCCGTTTGTCGTCGCCGATCTTGCGCTCGCGCCTTCTGGCCGACACCAGATCCGCCTGGCGGAGATCGAGATGCCTGGCCTCATGGCGCTTCGCGCGCAGTACGCAGGACAGAACCCGCTGGCTGGTGCGCGCATCGCCGGCTCGCTGCACATGACAGTGCAGACGGCCGTGCTCATCGAGACGCTCACCGACCTCGGTGCGGAAGTTCGCTGGGCGAGCTGCAACATCTTCTCCACCCAGGACGAAGCCGCCGCAGCAGTCGCGGTCGGTCCGGATGGGACGGTCGAAGACCCGAAGGGCGTGCCCGTATTCGCCTGGAAGGGCGAGTCGCTCGAGGAGTACTGGTGGTGCACCTCGCGCATCTTCGATTGGAGCGCCGAGGGCGCGGTCGGCCCCAACCTCATCCTCGATGACGGCGGCGACGCGACCATGCTGGTGCACCTCGGTCGTGAAGCAGAGATCGCGGGAGCCGTTCGCGAGGCGAACGAAGACGACAGCACGGAGATGCGCGTTGTCCTCGACACCATTCGCGAGTCGCTCGCCCACGACACCGGCCACTTCACCCGCATCGCCGAGGAGGTTCGCGGCGTCACGGAAGAAACGACGACCGGCGTCCACCGCCTGTACGAGCTTGCCGAGCGCGGCGAGCTGCAGTTCACGGCCATCAACGTCAACGACTCGGTGACGAAGTCGAAGTTCGACAACACCTACGGCATCCGCCATTCGCTGCCGGACGGGCTGAACCGCGCGACGGATGTGCTCATGGGAGGCAAGACCGCGTTTGTCGTCGGCTACGGAGACGTCGGAAAGGGGGCCGCCGAGGCGCTTCGCGGCCAGGGCGCTCGGGTCATCGTGAGCGAAGTCGACCCGATTTGCGCGTGGCAAGCCGCGATGGACGGCTTCCAGGTCGCCAAGGTCGAAGATGTCCTCGACCAGGTCGACATCTGGATCACCTGCACCGGCAACAAGAGCGTGCTGACACTCGAGCACATGCTCGGGATGAAGCACATGGCGATCGTCGGCAACGTCGGCCACTTTGACAACGAGATCGACATGGCGGGGCTCGAGACACTTGAGGGGGCGACCCGCGTCGAGATCAAGCCGCAGGTGCACGAGTGGCGCCTCCCGAACTCGCGTTCGCTGCTGGTCCTCTCGGAGGGTCGACTGCTCAACCTCGGCAACGCAACCGGCCACCCGTCGTTTGTCATGAGCAGCTCGTTCACGAACCAGGTCCTGGCGCAGCTCGAGCTCTGGCAGCGACTCGACGCCTACCCGCTCGGCGTGCACGTTCTGCCGAAGCACCTCGACGAGCAGGTCGCGCGCCTCCATCTCGACGCGCTCGGTGTGAAGCTCACCGAGTTGACGCCAGAGCAGGCCGACTACATCGGCGTTGCCGTCGATGGCCCGTACAAGGTTGATCACTACCGCTACTGACCAGCGCTCGCCGCGCCTTCGTCGCGCGCCGAGATCGACGCAGCCCGCCAGATTCTGTCTGGCGGGCTGCGTCGCATCCGGATCGAATCGGTTCGCGAGCGTTTCGCTTGACTCTTCTCGGATTCTCCCGGCCTGCGGTGTGGCCGTCTAGCCGCGGTCGGGGAAAGCGTGGGGCATGCCGTTCAGGGTCGGAGCAAGGGCAACTTCTCGACGACCGATCGCGGCGAGTGCCGCGAGTTCGCGATCGCGGCGCAAGACCGCGAGGCCGCGCAAGTAGGTGTCTGCGTCGACGTTCGGGATGGGATGCACGTGGGGGAGGGTCTCGCGCGCGATCTCTCCCGCCGCGCGATTCCGGTGAACGGGCGTGAGCTGCGCGGCCTGATCGAGATAGTCCAAGATGCGGCGTGACGTACGGTCGGGGAGTCTGCCCGCATCCGCGATGGCCGCCCACCCGACGAGCTGCGGCGGCATTGGCCCGAGGTGGCGGCGGAGCTTGGGCGCCCGCTCGCGCTGGCACGTGGTTCCCGCGAGGATGTCGCCGAGACGTTTCGCCCTGGCGTTCACCAAGCCCGTGATGATGGCGATGCCGCCCGCGGATCCGTAGATCTCGATGAACCCGAGCAGGGAGCGGATGAGTGCCTGGCGGAATCCGGAAGCGCCGCCGTCGTCGCGCACGATCCGCAATCCGGTCGCGAACTTGCCCACCGACCTTCCGTGCGTCAGCGTCTCGATGACACACGGGACGATGACGAGGCAGACGACAAGCAGCGAGATGGCGACAGCGCTCAGGAGCGCCTCATCGATCGCGATGGGGAAGTCGTCGCTGGACAGGATCGTCATCGTGAGGATGAGCAGGCCGATGTACCCGGCCATGTAGATAAGCGCGTCCAGGGCAGTTGAGGCCGCTCGGAGAGCGAAGCCGGCCGGCCTGACATCGAGATGCACGCCTTCGCCGGCGACAAGCTGCTCGTCGGTGACGCTCAGGCGTTCCCTGGGTCGCATCTGAGTGGCCATGGCAGTATTGAAACAGATGGATCTTGAAGCTCTCACAACCGCCCGTTCGGCGGAATGGCGGCGCCTGGGGGCGCTGGCGAGGCGCCGGAATCTCAGCGGCGCCGAGATTGACGAGCTCATTACCAGGTACCAGGACTCGTCGACGGAGTTGTCGGCCCTGCGGACCGGCTACGGCGAGACTCGTGAAGGGGAGTATCTCTCCGTGCAACTCTCGCGTGCACGCGGCCGGTTCACGGGAGCCGGAAGAAATATCCTGGTTGTTCTCGGCACATTCTTTTCTCTGGTCTTGCCTGCCGCTCTCTATCGCGTGCGGTGGTGGACACTTGGTGCGGCCCTATTCACGCTGATTGTTGCTCTGCTCAGCTATTGGTGGATTGTGGCGAATCCTGAGATTCTTGGTTTTCTCGGTTCTGAGGCGGCACTTGAGCAGTACGCAGAAGAAGACTTCGTCGGCTATTACTCTGAGTTCTCGGAATCAAGCTTTGCGGCGCGAGTATTCACGAACAACGCGTGGATCGCGGCTCAGTGCATCGCCTTCGGGATAACGGGGCTATGGGTACCGGTTGTCCTCGTGCAGAACGCGCTCGGGCTGGGCCAGAGTGCCGCGGTGCTCGGCGCGCACGGGCACCTCGACGCGTTCTTCCTCTGGATCGCACCTCACGGACTCCTCGAGCTGACCATGGTCTTCGTCGCTGCGGGTGCCGGCCTCCGCATCTTCTGGGCCTGGGTTGCACCTGGTGCCAAGACTCGGATGCAGTCGCTCGCCGATGACGGACGCGCGCTTATCGTCGTAGCCATCGGGACGACCATCTTCCTGTTCATCTCGGGACTCGTCGAGGGGTACGTCACTCGCCAGGACTGGCCGTGGGCGGTGAAGATCGGCATCGGGGCCGCAGCGCTCGCGCTCTACCTGGTCTACGCGCTCTGGCTCGGGGGCAGGGCCGTGCGCGCGGGCGAGACGGGCGCCCTGAACACCTTCGACGGTGGGGCGCAACGGGTCTACGCAGGCTGACTTCCCAGTTGTCCGTAGGCCAGTAGCCCCGAACTCGCCGAGTCGACACGCCCGGGATCTGGGTCAAGTTGTGCGCCGCTGTGTCTCTGCGTAATGTAATCACTCGTCAGGCCGACGGAGCGAAACGCGAGAGCGGGTCGCACAGGCCGGATGGTTCTGAAAGAAAGATCAGCATCTGCCACTTGTTCTTGCAAGTTGGAGCAACATGATCTACACTCGGAACTCCTGCCTCACTGGGTAGCAAGATCGGTGGCCTCTGGTTCTTCCAGTTGGTTGTGCGGAGGATGAGCTTCATGCTCACGGTCCGTGGTTCTTGTCCGGGGGATGCAGTACAAGCGATGGCTCCTTAGAGATGACCGTGAGGTTTGAAGAGGGAAGCGCTCGATTCTTGAGAACTCAACAGCGTGCACTATGTCAAATGCCAATTTGATCCCGTGCCTCTTCTTTTTGGAGGGGTGGCCTCTCTTTTTGAGGGGTAAGGATTCCTTTTGGAAACATATTTGGACAATACAAGTCAGTACTGAACTTTCGGGTTTGGTGTTGTTTTGTTTTTTGTCAGTTTCAAACTTGTCATTGCACTTTGGTGTGGTGGCGTGATGTTTACCGGCGAGTCTTTGGGCTTGTTTGGTTGTTATTCATTTACGGAGAGTTTGATCCTGGCTCAGGACGAACGCTGGCGGCGTGCTTAACACATGCAAGTCGAACGATGAAGCCCAGCTTGCTGGGTGGATTAGTGGCGAACGGGTGAGTAACACGTGAGCAACGTGCCCATAACTCTGGGATAACCTCCGGAAACGGTGGCTAATACTGGATATCTAACATGATCGCATGGTCTGTGTTTGGAAAGATTTTTTGGTTATGGATCGGCTCACGGCCTATCAGCTTGTTGGTGAGGTAATGGCTCACCAAGGCGACGACGGGTAGCCGGCCTGAGAGGGTGACCGGCCACACTGGGACTGAGACACGGCCCAGACTCCTACGGGAGGCAGCAGTGGGGAATATTGCACAATGGGCGAAAGCCTGATGCAGCAACGCCGCGTGAGGGATGACGGCCTTCGGGTTGTAAACCTCTTTTAGTAGGGAAGAAGCGAAAGTGACGGTACCTGCAGAAAAAGCACCGGCTAACTACGTGCCAGCAGCCGCGGTAATACGTAGGGTGCAAGCGTTGTCCGGAATTATTGGGCGTAAAGAGCTCGTAGGCGGTTTGTCGCGTCTGCTGTGAAATCCCGAGGCTCAACCTCGGGTCTGCAGTGGGTACGGGCAGACTAGAGTGTGGTAGGGGAGATTGGAATTCCTGGTGTAGCGGTGGAATGCGCAGATATCAGGAGGAACACCGATGGCGAAGGCAGATCTCTGGGCCATTACTGACGCTGAGGAGCGAAAGCATGGGGAGCGAACAGGATTAGATACCCTGGTAGTCCATGCCGTAAACGTTGGGCGCTAGATGTGGGGACCATTCCACGGTTTCCGTGTCGTAGCTAACGCATTAAGCGCCCCGCCTGGGGAGTACGGCCGCAAGGCTAAAACTCAAAGGAATTGACGGGGGCCCGCACAAGCGGCGGAGCATGCGGATTAATTCGATGCAACGCGAAGAACCTTACCAAGGCTTGACATATACCGGAAACGTTCAGAAATGTTCGCCCCGCAAGGTCGGTATACAGGTGGTGCATGGTTGTCGTCAGCTCGTGTCGTGAGATGTTGGGTTAAGTCCCGCAACGAGCGCAACCCTCGTCGTATGTTGCCAGCACGTAATGGTGGGAACTCATATGAGACTGCCGGGGTCAACTCGGAGGAAGGTGGGGATGACGTCAAATCATCATGCCCCTTATGTCTTGGGCTTCACGCATGCTACAATGGCTGGTACAATGGGCTGCAATACCGCGAGGTGGAGCGAATCCCAAAAAGCCAGTCTCAGTTCGGATTGGGGTCTGCAACTCGACCCCATGAAGTCGGAGTCGCTAGTAATCGCAGATCAGCAACGCTGCGGTGAATACGTTCCCGGGCCTTGTACACACCGCCCGTCAAGTCATGAAAGTCGGTAACACCCGAAGCCGGTGGCCTAACCTTTTGGAGGGAGCCGTCGAAGGTGGGATCGGTAATTAGGACTAAGTCGTAACAAGGTAGCCGTACCGGAAGGTGCGGCTGGATCACCTCCTTTCTAAGGAGCACTTAGCACGCACGCTTTGTCGTGTGGAGCTGAAGTCATTTCGGTCGCGAATGTCGGCCGGTGGCGCTCATGGGTGGAACATTTGACTATTCGGTGCTCAGCGTGATGCTGGTTTAGTACGCCTCTTCGGGGGTTGGAACGGCTGGTGTTGGGTTGGGTTCTGGTGTGCACGCTGTTGGGTCCTGAGGGACCGGGCCTGCTGCTGCTCTTCGGAGTTGGTGGTGGATCGGACTCTTGGGCCTTCGTTGCTCGGCTGTGTGTCGAGTGGGGTTGGTACCGATCGTATGTTGAGAACTACACAGTGGACGCGAGCATCTTGAATGCCGCAAATGTTGATCGTCTTCGGATGGTTGGGTTTGTGGTGTTCAGCAATTTTAGTCAAGAGTTTCTGAGAATGAAATGATTGGCTACTCATGTGTAAATCAAATCTTTAAGAGCAAACGGTGGATGCCTTGGCATCTGGAGCCGAAGAAGGACGTAGAAATCTGCGATAAGCCTCGGGGAGTTGATAATCGAACTTTGATCCGAGGATTTCCGAATGGGGAAACCCCGCCAGGCCCCTTGTGGTGACCTGGTGACTCCCGCCTGAATATATAGGGCGGGTAGAGGGAACGTGGGGAAGTGAAACATCTCAGTACCCACAGGAAGAGAAAACAACAGTGATTCCGTTAGTAGTGGCGAGCGAACGCGGATCAGGCTAAACCGGTCGTGTGTGATACCTGGTAGGGGTTGCACGGTCGGGGTTGTGGGACTTTTCGTGCTGCTCTACCAGGCAGTGGGCGTGACAATAGCGTATAGACGAACAGCTTTGAATGGCTGACCAGAGGGGGTGCGAGTCCCGTAGTCGAAATGCGTGTATTGACGTTGAAGAGTATCCCAAGTAGCACGGGGCCCGAGAAATCCCGTGTGAATCTGTCAGGACCACCTGATAAGCCTAAATACTCCCAGATGACCGATAGCGGACAAGTACCGTGAGGGAAAGGTGAAAAGTACCCCGGGAGGGGAGTGAAATAGTACCTGAAACCGTTTGCTTACAATCCGTCGGAGCAGCCTTGTAGCTGTGACGGCGTGCCTTTTGAAGAATGAGCCTGCGAGTTAGTGATATGTGGCGAGGTTAACCCGTGTGGGGCAGCCGTAGCGAAAGCGAGTCTGAATAGGGCGATTCAGTCGCATGTCCTAGACCCGAAGCGAAGTGATCTATCCATGGCCAGGTTGAAGCGAAGGTAAGACTTCGTGGAGGACCGAACCCACCTAGGTTGAAAACTGGGGGGATGAGCTGTGGTTAGGGGTGAAAGGCCAATCAAACTTCGTGATAGCTGGTTCTCTCCGAAATGCATTTAGGTGCAGCGTTGCGTGTTTCTTACCGGAGGTAGAGCTACTGGATGGCCGATGGGGCCCAAAAGCTTACTGACGTCAGCCAAACTCCGAATGCCGGTAAGTGAGAGCGCAGCAGTGAGACTGTGGGGGATAAGCTTCATAGTCGAGAGGGAAACAACCCAGACCACCAACTAAGGTCCCAAAGCGCGTGCTAAGTGGAAAAGGATGTGGAGTTGCACAGACAACCAGGAGGTTGGCTTAGAAGCAGCCACCCTTGAAAGAGTGCGTAATAGCTCACTGGTCAAGTGATTCCGCGCCGACAATGTAACGGGGCTCAAGCACGCCACCGAAGTTGTGGCATTCATATTTATAGACAGGCCTTCGTGGTCCAGTCGTGTGGATGGGTAGGAGAGCGTCGTGTGGCGAGTGAAGCGGCGGTGGAAACCAGCCGTGGACGCTACACGAGTGAGAATGCAGGCATGAGTAGCGAAAGACGGGTGAGAAACCCGTCCTCCGAATGATCAAGGGTTCCAGGGTCAAGCTAATCTTCCCTGGGTAAGCCGGGACCTAAGGCGAGGCCGACAGGCGTAGTCGATGGACAACGGGTTGATATTCCCGTGGCCGGCGAAAAACCGCCCAAGCTAATCCAGTAGTGCTAAGAGTCCGAATCTTTTCGTCTGCCTTCGGGTGGGTGGGAAGCCTAGCGCTCGACCCCGTTCTGGTGCGGTTAGCGTATTAACAGGTGTGACGCAGAAAGGTAGCCGAACCGGGTGATTGGTTGAATCCGGGCAAGGATGTAGGGTGAGTGATAGGCAAATCCGTCACTCGTGAAGCCTGAGATCTGACGCGGAACTCACGTATGTGAGGTAGTCGGTGATCCTCTGCTGCCAAGAAAAGCATCGACGCGAGGTTTTAGTCGCCCGTACCCCAAACCGACACAGGTGATCAGGTAGAGAATACCAAGGAGATCGAGAGAATCGTGGTTAAGGAACTCGGCAAAATGCCCCCGTAACTTCGGGAGAAGGGGGGCCTGAGGCGTATAGGGATTTACTCCTGAAAGCGCATTGATGGCCGCAGAGACCAGTGGGAAGCGACTGTTTATCAAAAACACAGGTCCGTGCGAAGTCGCAAGACGATGTATACGGACTGACGCCTGCCCGGTGCTGGAAGGTTAAGAGGAAGGGTTAGCTTCGGCGAAGCTCTGAATTTAAGCCCCAGTAAACGGCGGTGGTAACTATAACCATCCTAAGGTAGCGAAATTCCTTGTCGGGTAAGTTCCGACCTGCACGAATGGCGTAACGACTTCCCAGCTGTCTCAACCGCGAACTCGGCGAAATTGCATTACGAGTAAAGATGCTCGTTACGCGCAGCAGGACGAAAAGACCCCGTGACCTTTACTACAGCTTGGTATTGGTGTTCGGTGTGGCTTGTGTAGGATAGGTGGGAGACTGTGAAGCGGGCACGCTAGTGTTCGTGGAGTCGTTGTTGAAATACCACTCTGGTCATTCTGGATATCTAACTTCGAACCGTAATCCGGTTCAGGGACAGTGCCTGGTGGGTAGTTTAACTGGGGCGGTTGCCTCCTAAAGAGTAACGGAGGCGCCCAAAGGTTCCCTCAACCTGGTTGGCAATCAGGTGGCGAGTGTAAGTGCACAAGGGAGCTTGACTGTGAGACTGACAAGTCGAGCAGGGACGAAAGTCGGGACTAGTGATCCGGCAGTGGCTTGTGGAAGCGCTGTCGCTCAACGGATAAAAGGTACCTCGGGGATAACAGGCTGATCTTGCCCAAGAGTCCATATCGACGGCATGGTTTGGCACCTCGATGTCGGCTCGTCGCATCCTGGGGCTGGAGTAGGTCCCAAGGGTTGGGCTGTTCGCCCATTAAAGCGGCACGCGAGCTGGGTTCAGAACGTCGTGAGACAGTTCGGTCTCTATCCGCTGCGCGCGTAGGAAATTTGAGAAGATCTATCTTTAGTACGAGAGGACCGAGATGGACGAACCTCTGGTGTGTCAGTTGTTCCGCCAGGAGCACCGCTGATTGGCTACGTTCGGAACGGATAACCGCTGAAAGCATCTAAGCGGGAAGCCGGCTTCAAGATGAGATTTCCATCCCTTCGGGGGAGAAGCTCCCAGTAGACGACTGGGTTGATAGGCCGGATGTGGAAGCACAGAAATGTGTGGAGCTGACCGGTACTAATAAGCTGATGATTTGATAAAACATGCACATGAATGTTGTTGCTGTTCGCGTCCACTTTGTGGTTCTCGATAGACGATCGAGAATCGACCACATGTTCTGAGCCTTCGGGTTTCGGGGTGTGTGGTTCGGAACATGATTGGTTATCCATAGTGTTTCGGCGGTCATAGCGAGAGGGAAACGCCCGGTTACATTCCGAACCCGGAAGCTAAGACTCTCAGCGCCGATGGTACTGCAGGGGGGACCCTGTGGGAGAGTAGGTCACCGCCGGACTTCTTCATGAGCCGGGGTTGGTTGTTGAGTGAGCAGAGATGCTCCTTGACCACCAACCCCGGCTTTTTTGTGCGCGCTGCGTTTGAGCAGCACCGTGTGAGCCCCGTGCCTTTTTGGGCACGGGGCTCTTGTCGTTAACGCGGCTCGGGCGGCACCCAACCGGTCTCAGGCCGGCACCCAGCTGGCTACAGGCGCCCGGAAGCCTTCAGCTCGATGTAGTGGTCGGCGATCGCGGGCGGTAACGCCGACGGCGTTCCCGTCACCGTGTCGCCACCAAGCCGACGGACGGTCTGCCGCACCCGTTCCTGATCCAAGAGAGCGCGCTCGGCCGCGGAAGCCGCGTAGGTCTGCTCGCGAGTGTCTCGGCGGAGCGCTACCTCGTGGACGTCAGGGTTCAATACTGAGCCAAGGACCACGACATGTTTGCTCGCCAGCTGCGGAAGCGACGCGATAACCGGCTCGAGGGTTCCCGCGGTCTCAAGCGTCGAGAGGATCACCACGAGGGCACGATGCGTGGTCACTCCGCGCACGAGGCCGGGGATCGCCCGCCAATCCGTCGCGATGAGCTCAGGCTGCACATCGGCGAGAGACTCAACCATTCTGCTCAGCAGCTCAGCACCGGAGACTCCCTGGATGCGAGCGCGAACGCGGCGGTCCCAGGCGACGACATCCACCCGGTCGCCAGCGCGAGTCGCGAGAGCGGCTAGCAGTAGGGCCGACTCGATCGCGGTATCCAGCCGAGTCTCGTCGGCGACGCGTGCCGCGGACGTGCGCCCGGTGTCGATCACGATGACAACGCGGCGATCGCGCTCGGGCCGCCACGTCCGCACCACCAGGTCCTGGCGCCGAGCCGTCGCACGCCAGTCGATGGAGCGCACGTCATCGCCGCGGACGTATTCACGCAACGAGTCGAACTCCGTGCCGTGCCCGCGGACCATGAGGCGCGTGGCGCCGTCCAGCTCGCGCAGGCGCGCGAGCCGAGACGGGAGATGCTTCCGGGAGTTGAAGGGAGGCAGGACCCGCAAGACGCCGTGGTTGGCGAGGCTCACCTGGCGAGCGGCGAGGCCCATCGGCCCCCAGCTGCGGAGCGTGACGAGCTCCGCGCGGCGGTCACCCCGACGCGAGGGGCGAAGGGGGAACTCCGCCGAGCGTCGCTCTCCCGGAGGGACCTCCAGCTTCGCGCGGTGCTGGGTCCCGCCAGCGGTCGGCTCCCAGCCATCCCTGACCTGCAGCCGAAGCGTGCGCGAACCCAGGTTCGTGACGGCGAGCCGGCTCACCGCATCCTCGCCCAATCGAACCCGAGCGGACAGATCCCGCTCGATACCGACCTGGCGTGGAGCGCCCGCGAGCAGCATGTCCGCGATGGACGTGAGCAGAACGAAAAGGAGCCAGATCGCGAGCGTCAGATATGCCGATTCCGTTGTCTGCCCGAAGAGCACAACGGGCACGGCGCCGACCGCCGTCAGCAGGACCAGGCGTCCGCTCACCACCATGTGCTCACGCTTCCCTTCGGATTGTCGAAATGTGGAGGTACTACGTTGACTCGGATCAGATGGGTACTTGGACCTGTGCGAGGACGGAGCGCAAGATCGCATCAGCACCGACGCCCTCGAGTTCCGCCTCTGGACGCAGCTGAAGACGGTGGCGGAGGACAGGCAGGGCCATCGCCTGTACGTGGTCCGGTGTCACCGCCTGGTAGCCGCTCAGGTAGGCGAACGCCTTGCTCGCGGACATGAGCGCAGTCGCCCCACGGGGAGAGACGCCCATGCGAACGGACGGCGACTGCCTTGTGGCTCGCGCGATGTCAACGATGTAGGCGAGTACGTCGGCCCTGACGTCGACGGCCGCTGCCTCCGCCTGGGCTTGGCGTAGCTCCTCCGCGGAGAGTGCGCTCCGGACCCCTGCGGCCCGGAGATCGCGGGGCGAGAATCCGGCGGCGTGCCGACGCAGCACCTCGAACTCTGCATCACGCGAAGGCAGGTCGAGCACCAGCTTGAGGAGGAATCGGTCAAGCTGAGCTTCCGGGAGCGTGTACGTTCCCTCGTACTCGATGGGGTTCATCGTGGCCGCCACCAAGAAGGGCGCGGGGAGCGCGCGAGTCACCCCATCAGCGGAAACCTGGCGTTCTTCCATCGCCTCGAGGAGCGCCGACTGGGTCTTCGGAGGTGTGCGGTTGATCTCGTCCGCGAGCAGGATGTTCGTGAAGACGGGGCCCTCTCGGAACTCAAACTCGCCGGCTGCTGAGTCGTAGACGAGCGAGCCCGTGATGTCCCCTGGCATGAGGTCTGGCGTGAACTGCACGCGTTTCGTGTCCAGGGAAAGCGTCTCGCTGAGTGCCCGCACGAGCAGCGTCTTGCCGACTCCCGGGACGCCCTCGAGCAGGGCGTGACCGCCGGCGAGCAACGCGACGAGGAGCCCGTCGACGGCTCGCTCCTGCCCGACGACCGCCTTTGCGACTTCACCGCGGACACGTTGCAGGGCTTCACGGACATCGGTGCTCATACGGGGCCTCCGGAGTTCTCGGCTGTGGTGCTCGGGTTTGTCGTGCTTGTGGGGGTGGAAGCGGGAGTTCGTTGAACGCTGCTTGGGTTTGCAGCCGCTGCAACTGATCGCTCGAGGGTCAGCAGCGCCTGGCTCAGGTCGAGCAGCTCTGCTTCGTTGCGCGGTACCGCGTCGAGGAGGGTCCAGGAAACGGCGGCTCGGTTGGCACCAAGGATCGTGGCGCTCGAGGTGATGATCTCCTGCACGTGGCTCGCGCGCGCCAGCCCAAGTGATTTCGCGAGGCGAGTGGTCGTGCCGACTCGGAGGTTGTCGAGGGCGCGGAGTCTGGCGCGTTGCTGCGCGTAGAGCCGGCCCCGGCCCTGCATCGTCTCGGATGCCTCGACGATCACCGGCAGGCGCTCCTCGACGAGGGGGCCGAAACGACGGCCGCGCCAGACCATGACGCCAAGAAGCGTCGCGAGTGCGATGAGGATCGTCGGAGTCAGCCACGGAGGTACGAAGGAATCGAGCGAGGGCTGGACACCGAAGGCAGCCTCGGCGTCGGCGACTCCGGGGACGTACCAGACGAGCGACTCGGTCTGCCCCAGCACGGCCAGCCCCATGGCGGCGTTGGCGGCGTTTAGTACCTCGCCGTTGCTCAGATTGTCGGTCGCGCCGAGCGCGGCAAGCTTCGTTCCGGAGGGCAGCGCCGTCTCGACGTACGCGAAGCGCTCTGACTCCGGGTAGCAGGCGCTTCCGCCAGCGGCGGCTTCGTCACCGAGCTGGTAGAGCCGTGCTCCCCGTTGTGAGATCTCCGGAGCCAGCTCGCCGAGCGGAGAAGTGCAGGCGGCGCCGGCCGAGACCGTGTCTGCCTCGTCGCCGACTTCGCCGACCCCACCGATGGCGATCGAACCTCCGAACGCCTCGAGGAGGGACCTGCTCGGAGCGATCAAGAGGATCCGGTCCGCGTCGAGCTCCGTGATCCGGTCCGCGAGCTCGTCAACAGCGATGCCGTCTCGGTCGTGGACAACGAGTGTGGTCTCGCCTTCCGCGTCCTGCAGCTGGGACCGGGCCTCGTCTGCGGTGGCCGCCGTGCTGGTGTCGATGCCCTGATTGTCGAGGACGGTGAAGATGGCCTTCGCGCCGTTCGGGCGAGCGGAGTCGACGCCCAGGTACGGCGAATTGGAGTTTGCGACGCCTCCCGCGATCAGGGCGCTCGTCACCGCCACGGCGACGGCCCCGGCCGCGATCAGCAGCCACGGCCGTACGCGTCTGAACCGTTCAGCGAAGGTGGGGGTGGCGCCCTGGGCGACCGTCACGAGGCGCGTCCGGCCAGCGGAGTCAGCGCTGCGGGCTTGGCTGCCTCCAGGGCAGCATCGACGCCACGCAGGTGCTGCCAATCATCCTCGGACGCCCCCAGCCCGAGGTAGCGAGCCGCGTTGAAGGATTCGGCGGCGCGATGCAGCCCATGCCCGTGTCCAGGGAACGCCGCCGCCACTGCGTCAGCGACCACCGTCGCGGTCATTCCCGGGCTGAGCGCGATCACTGTGCGGTTGTGCACGGACCGCGCGAGCGCACGGAACTGCTCGATGACCGCGGTCTCGAAGTCCTGGCGGGCCGCCGCCGCGGCGGCGGAGGCTCGCAGCTCTTGGGCCGATCGGGCGTCGCCGTCGAAGAGGTCGGGTGAGAGCGACGCTCCGCGGCTGGCGCGCTGAACAAGGATGGGCCGGCCGACAAAAAGTGCAATGACGCCAAGCACGACGATCGCGCCGATGATGAGGGCGATTGGCGAGAAACCACCAGGGACCCCATCGATGGGCTGGAGGATGTCGTTCACCCAGTTCCAGAAGTCCTCGATCCAGATGTCGAGCCAGGTCGGCGAGGCCTGCGTGTACTCGCTCTTCGAGAGCTCGCTCCGGAGCAGTTCGCGCGCTGGATCCTCGTCGATCTCGAGCGGAGGCTCCGGCGAGCCGGCCCATGGGCCGCGCAGCATCAGCGCACGTATCCGGGCGCGGCCATCGGCGCCAGCTGCTGTTCCAGCTGGACGTCGAAGTGTGCGTCCGTGATCTCGGCCCCAGCGGCGGACTGCTCCGCGTACCGTTGGAGTGTGACCCCGAACCCTTCCTTGCGCATCCTCAGGTCGAAGTAGAGGATCGTAGCGTTCCCGCTCGTCAGGACGAGCACGATCGCTCCGAGCAGCACCTGCAGGGCTGACGTGATGAGGAGGATCACCGCGAACGCCACGACCGTGCCCGCGCTCGGCTCGGTCGTCTGCCCGCTACCCAGGGGCGTGAGGAGCACCTGTCCCATGCTGACGGCCAGCTGCGCGACCGTCGAGACGGCCCCGGTCGCGAAGTTCAGGATCACCTGGATGACAACCACGACTCCGAGGACTCGCCAGAAGTTCCCGTGCGAGAGGGCCCAGCTGCGACGGATCGCGGCGATCGGTCCGAGGCCCTCGAGCACGATGGCACTCGGCGCGAACATGATCTTGATGCCCACCCACACCATGAGCACGACCGTCGCGCCGCCAAGCAGCAGCGTGAAGATCACGCCGAGGCCAATGGAGCCTGCGATCGTGCCCTCGTCGCCGCCGGAGCCAGCGAGCACGACAAACATGATGAAGGGGATGAGCAGCCACCCGATGGCGATGAGGATGATGGATCCGACGCCCACGATCACGGCGTAGCCGATCAGGCGCCAGATGCCTCGCCAGCCAGCACGCCAGGCTTCCTTGAAGCCGAGCTTCTCGCCGATCGCACCTCGTGCGACGACTCGCACGAGAATGCCTTGCAGGAGCGCCGAACCTACGCCCGCGATGGCCAGCCCCAAGAGCGCGGCAAGTGACGTGAGCGTGATCGAGGAGATCAGCATCGGCGCGATGTCCTCCTCGCTCCCGGCGAACGGGATGCGGGTGAACATGAGCAGGCCGACGACGACGGGGAGGAGGCTCGCGAAGAGCGTCGTGACGCCCATGACGATGACGGCGCTACCAAGCGTCGTCTTAGGTGAGGTCCGGAACAGGCGGAACGTGGCAGCGAGTGCGTCGCCGAATGCCAGCGGACGCAGGGGGAAAAGGCCGGGTGGTGGAGCTGGCATCCACTGCCCACCAGGCTGCTGTCCGTACCCCGGTTCTTGAGGCGGGCCGTACTGCCAGCCCGCGGAGCCGGGCGCGCCGTACTGCGGAGGCTGCTGGGCCGGCCACTGCGCTCCCTGCGGGAACGCGCCGGGCGTCTGCGCTCCGGGGCTCGGCGGATACGCGTGGTTGGGCTCTGGTGCGTGCTCGTTTGGGCCATGCGTCACCCGTCCATCGTGGCATACTGCCCGCCGCGCACTCTGGGTTGAGCCTCTGAGGAGGTGATGCCCGCTACGCTGAGAGAACCGCCCGGTCTCGTGCGGGTTCTGGAACAGGGAGGGTTCTGTGGGCGAACGCATCCTCGTAGTCGATGACGACCTCGCGCTCTCGGAGATGATCGGCATCGTGCTCAGGGCTGAGGGGTACGAACCCGAGTTCTGCGGCGACGGCGCTGCGGCCCTCGGCGAGTTCCGCCGGGTCAAACCGGAGCTCGTGCTGCTCGACGTCATGCTGCCTGGACTGGACGGCATCCAGATCTGCCACCTGCTGCGTGCCGAGTCCGGTACGCCCATCATCATGCTCACCGCGAAGTCGGACACTACCGACGTTGTTCGCGGCCTGGAAGCGGGAGCCGACGACTACATCGTCAAGCCCTTCAACCCGAAGGAGCTTGTCGCCCGCATCAAGACTCGTCTGCGCGCAAGCCAGCCCGAGGTGCAGAGCATCATCCGCGTCGGCGACCTCACGTTGAACGTCAACGCACACGAGGTGCTGCGCGGCGAAGAGCAGATCAACCTCACGCCCCTCGAGTTCGACCTGCTCCTGACCCTGGCGGCGAAGCCCCAGAAGGTGTTCACCCGCGAAGAGCTGCTCGAGCAGGTCTGGGGTTACCAGTACAAGGCTGATACGAGACTCGTGAACGTGCACGTGCAGCGCTTGCGCGCGAAGGTCGAGCACGATCCGGACCACCCGAAGATCGTGGCGACGGTTCGAGGCGTGGGCTACCGCGCTGGGAACACGACCGCGTTCTCCTGACGTGAGCGCACTGAGCCCGCGCGCGTCCACCTCTTCTTCTCGGCCCTCCGACGTCGATACCGATGGCATCCGCGTGCCGTACAGGTGGCGCTCCGCCCGCGGAGTCTGGCGCAACCTCGTGTTCCTGTGGCGCACGTCGCTGCCGTTCCGCACGATTGCACTCTCTGTCGCGCTGACGACCGCGACGGTTCTGTCCGTGGGGTTCGTGATGTCGAACTCGATCGCAAGCGACCTCTTCAACTCGAGGCTACGGCCGCTTGTTTCGGAGACCGAGCGCGCTGTGACCGCAGCGCAGACCGTATTCGCCTCTGGCGAAGAGACCGACAGCGCCGCTCTCGAGACGCTGCAGACGCTCGCGGTGGATGCCGCGCAGGACTCGGCCGCCAACAGCTACGGCGTCATCTTCATGCAGAGCGCGTCGGCGACGGGGGAGCAGTCGAACGAGCTGCGGGCTCTCGCGAAGGGTCCTGTTTCAGCAGACCTGGTCTCGCCGGAGCTGAAGGAAGCTGTGAGTGCCGGAGCCGACACCGCCGCAACCGGCACGACCTCGGCTTCCCCGCAGACGCACTACCAATCGATCGCGCTCGTTGACGAACTTGGCAACGAAGTGCCCGGAATCGTCATCGGCTCCACCGTGACCGTGCAGAGTCTCGGGCAGTACGAGATGTACTTCGTTTACTCGATGGAGGAGACGCAGCAGACGCTCGACTTCGTCCAGCGAACCCTCGTCGTCGCCATGTTCGTGCTTGTTCTGCTGGTCGCCGTCATTACCGGCTTTGTCATGCGTGCCGTGATCCAGCCGATCCGCGAGGCAGCGAAGACCAGCAGGCGCCTCGCCGCCGGCCACCTCGAGCAGCGCGTCCCCGAATCAGGCGAAGACGACATCGCGACGCTCGCACGCTCCTTCAACGAGATGGCCGACAGCCTTCAGGACCAGATCGAGCGCCTCGCGAACCTGTCTCAGGTCCAGCAGCGCTTCGTCTCTGACGTCTCGCACGAACTGCGCACGCCGCTCACGACCATCCGCCTCGCGGGCGGGATGCTCTTCGACCGCCGTGACGACTTCGATACAGTGACGGCTCGCTCCGTCGAGCTCCTGCACGACCAGATCGAGCGCTTCGAGATCCTCCTCGCTGACCTCCTCGAGATCTCGCGCTACGACGCAGGAGCCGTGGAGATCCTGCGGGAATCCAATAGCCTCGCGACGGTGGCCGACGACGTCATCGGCGCCATGACGCCGGTGGCGCTCGACCACGGCACCAGGCTCGTGCTCAACGCGCCTGGCGGCTACGGGGAATCGGAGTTCGACGCACGACGAATCAATCGCGTCGTCAGGAACCTCCTCGGCAACGCCATCGAGCACGGCGAGGCGAAGCCGATCGTCGTGTCGGTCGACTCGAACGAGTCGGCGGTCGCGCTGTCGGTGCGCGACTACGGCATCGGCATGACCGAGGCGGAGCGCACCAGGGTCTTCGACCGCTTCTGGCGCGCCGATCCCTCCCGCAAGCGCACGATGGGCGGGTCCGGCCTTGGCCTCGCGATCTCCCTCGAGGACGTTCGCCTGCACGAGGGGCGGTTGGAAGTGTGGTCGGAGCCTGGCAAGGGAACGAACTTCAGGCTCACGCTGCCGAGATTCGTGGGCGGCAAGATCATGGGTTCCCCGCTCCCGCTCGAGCCGGGGGACGCGGGCGCCGCGACCATCACGATCGACCAGGAGGATGTCTCTTCTGAGGCGTTCACGGACGAGGACGTCGACACGCAGCCGATCGAGCTGCCTGACCTCGTCGGCATGCGCTCCTCGAACGCTGAGCCGCTGGTCTCCTCTGCCCCCACGAACTCCATGGACGTCATCGAGAACGTGGATTCGGAGGAGCCGGCTCAGGCCCCTGCGCCATGGGATGACGCTGAGGCAGTCGTCGTGACGAGCTCGGCCCCCGAGCCCGTGCCGTCGCTTCCCAGCGGCGAACAGCACGATGAAGACGCCACAACGGACGCCAGCGAGAGCAACGAACCGAACCAGGAGGAAGCGAAGTGACACGAGCAGCCAACCCACGCCGCGCCTCACGGGCAATCGGCGCTGCGATCGTGGTCGTCGCCATGTTCGTGCTGGTCGGCTGCGCACGCATCCCCACGTCAGGGCAGGTCCTCGCAGGCGAGTCCGAACAGCAGGAAAGCGACCAGTCGTACAGCTTCTTCCCCGACGCGCCGCGAGCTGGGATGAGCCGCGAGGAGATCGTCGAGGGCTTCCTCGACGCTGGAACAGGCACGCAAAACGACTACGAGGTCGCGCGGGAGTACCTGTCCGACTCGTTCAGACAGGAATGGGACCCGAACGCGCGCATCGTCATCACCGCTTCTGTCCCTGACGTCGCGGACGCGGGACCTGACCGCATCGAGGCCAGCTACAAGTCGTCAGCGACGGTCGACGCCGACGGGCTCTACAGTGAGCTCGGGGGCGGCGCGACGGAGCGCCTTGAGTTCTCCCTCGCCCAGGATGCTGAGGGTGAGTGGAGGATCACGGAGGCCCCTCCCGGCATCGTGCTGCTCGGCCAGAATTTCCGAAGCCTGTTCAAGAGCTACACCCTCTACTTCTACAACGACACGCTCTCGCGGCTCGTGCCAGATGTTCGCTGGTTCGACGCACAGCAGACCGCGATGACGCGAATCGCCCGCGCGCTTGTCAACGGACCAGCTCCGTGGCTCGCCGAGGGCAAGGTTGTGAGCGCGATCCCCTCCGGTGTGTCGCTGCTCGGCGCGGTCACGGTCGAGGGTGACGTCGCCGATGTCGACTTCTCGTCGAGCCTCTCGTCCACCTCGCCAGACCAGTACTCCCGGATGCTCCTGCAGCTCACCGAGAGCTTCGCCGACTTCGAGTCGATCACGAGCGTCACGATGTCCATCACCGGCGTTCCCATCGACCAGGAGCTTCCGCCGGACAACGACGTTGTCGTCAACCGCCAGGTGACGAGCACGCCGCTCGTCTACAAGGGCGGCGAGCTCGGTTTCCTCAGCGGCACCAACGTGACGGCGTCCGAAGAGACTGCTGCGCTGCAGGGAGCGATCGCCTCGCTCAGCCCGCAGAGGGGCGCCTACTCGGCCGACGGCGACGTCGCGTCCTTCGTGACTCCGAACGGCGTCTTCACGACGCCCATCAACGAGCCGGCACCGTTGCTCGTCGATGCTCGGCCCGGTCCTCTGGCGATGAGCCTCGACAGCTGGGGATACACCTGGACGGGAAGCACGGACGGTTCTGGGCTCCGCGCGACGGACGTCGAGGACCGCCAGCACAGCTGGCTCGAACCCGACCAGCCCGTCGGCGCCACCGGCTACAGGGCGATCGCCGTCTCTCGTGACGGCGCGAGGCTCGCCGTCCTGGAGAACACGTCCGTCGGCGTCCGCATCGCGGTCATGGCGATAGAACGCGAGGTGGGCACGAACCGTCCCATCGCGCTCGGCACCCCGCTCATCCTCGCTCCAGGGGGAGTCTCGCCCATCGATCTGGCATGGGTCGACGAGACCTCGCTCGCGGTGCTTGCCACGGGAAGCGAGGGGACAGCCGAGGTTCGCACGCAGACGGTCGGCGGCTCGGTCAGCGTCAACGGTGCCGTGAAGGATGGGCAGCAGATCACGGGCAGCAACACGCCAGCCGGGCTGAGGGTGCTCGACAAGGACCACCACATCTACGTGCCGAAGGGCAACAGGTGGCAGCAGTCAGACGCGATCGTCGACTTCATCCTGACCCAGGTGTGACGGGCCCGCTCGCGCCGTTCTCCACAGCCTGACCTGGATCGTGGCTCCCGCACCCGGTGCGGGCCATTCTTGCTGGATGCCGCTGCACTCGACTCCGCGCTCGAGCCTGGCCGCGTGCCTGCGTGAGCGAGCGCAGAAGCTGCGCGCGGCTGCGCTCGACGCGCTCGCGGTTGTGCTGCCGGTCACCTGCGCCTCGTGCGGTGACGTCGACCGCGCGCTGTGTCGGGCCTGCGCGGAGCGCCTCGCCCGCCTCACTCTGGTGCGAGAGTGCGGGCTGCGGATCAGCGCCGCCGATGGCAGCCGCATCCCGGTCTTCGCCGCCTCTGACTACGACGGTCCGACCAAGGCGCTCGTCGCCGCGCTCAAGGAACGGGGGCGAACGGATTCGGCCCGCCCGCTCGCCGTGCTCCTGCGCAAGGCGGTCGGTGCCCTGGCAGCATCGACCGCAGTCGGCGCATTCGAGGATGGGCAGGCTCGCCGTGCCTGGGTCGCGATCCTTGCCCCGTCCTCCGCGAAGTCGCTTCGTGCACGCGGCTACGCGCACCTCGCACTGCTCTGGGGGCTCGCCGTGCCTGGCGTGCCGAGTGTGAGGGGGCTGAGGGTCGTCCGGCCGGTCGAGGACCAGGCAGGGCTCTCCGTGGCAGCGCGGGCAGAGAACCTCCGCCACGCCTACCGCGCGGAGCGAGGGCTCGCTGGGAGGCGGGTTGTCCTCGTCGATGACGTGGTCACGAGCGGCGCCACTCTCCGCGAGGCTGTCCGCGCTCTGGAAGCCGGTGGCGCGGTTGTCGTCGGGTGCGTGGTCATCGCCGAAGCCGTGCGCAGAAATCCGTAACTGGCGGGGTACAACTCGACACGCGCGGAGGGTAGGGCATGCCTGCGAAATCGCAGACAACGCGGAGTGAATTGGGGTCTACGATTGCGGCACAGCATCACGAGGCAGTGACACTTCGGCCTCGTGCAGAACGACAGGAGAGTGACATGGAAATCACGATCACCGGTCGCAACACCGAGATCCCGGACCGCTTTCGCGAGTACGCCACAGAGAAGGCGCTCGCAAAGGTCTCGCTTCTCGATGGCAAGACGCAGGCGGCGGAAATCAAGCTGACCAAGCGCACGGACCGGGCGGGAAACCTGCTCGACAAGGGCAAAGTGGAGATCACGCTCTTCGGTCCAGGCCCGGTCATCCGCGCCGAGGCGGAGGCCGGTGACAAGTACGCAGCCTTCGATCTCGCCCTCGACAAGCTCGTCGAGCGTCTCCGTCGGAACAAGGACCGCAAGAAGATCCACCGCGGCCAGCACACGCCCCTGCGTCTCCAGGAGGCAGCTGCCGACAACTTCTCGCAGGTCGACGTCGTTCCCGCTGACACCGACACCATCAGGCTCGTCGAGAACGGCGGCACCGCTTCGGAGATCGCGGCAGAGGAGGAGACTCTCGAGGAGCTCTACTCGCCTGTCGTGATCCGCGAGAAGACGTTCGCTCCCAAGCGCCTCAGCAAGGACGAAGCGGTCGACCACATGGAGCTGCTCGGCCACGACTTCTTCCTCTTCATCGAGAGCGAGTCGCTCCGCCCGAGTGTTGTGTACCGACGCCGCGGCTGGGACTACGGAATCATCGCCCTGGACGAGAACGAGGTTCCCGTCTCCTGACCTCGAGTTCGTCCACCTCGCCCCGGCCGATGCATCCAGCATCGGTCGGGGCGAGGTGCGTAGAATCAACGGATGTGCACAGCATGGGCTGTGCTTCGCCGCGCGCTCTCGCGCCACTTGCGTCAACCAGTAGGAGCAGACCTTGGCCTCAGTTCTCGAGAAGATTCTCCGCATGGGCGAAGGGCGCACCCTTCGCAAGCTCGAGAGCGTCGCTAAGCAGGTCGGCCGCCTTGAGGATGCATTCAAGGAGTACAGCGACGAAGAGCTTCGTGACATCACGGCCTCGTTCCGCGAACGCCACGAGGCCGGAGAGTCGCTCGACGCGCTCCTGCCTGAGGCCTTCGGCGCCGTCCGTGAAGCGGCCGGACGTGTGCTCGGGCTTCGTCACTACGACGTGCAGCTCATGGGTGGCGCGGCGCTTCACTTCGGCAACATCGCCGAGATGAAGACCGGTGAGGGCAAGACCCTCGTCGCGACACTGCCGGCCTACCTCAACGCCATCGCTGGCAAGGGCGTGCACGTCGTTACGGTCAACGACTTCCTCGCCACCTACCAGTCCGACCTTATGGGCCGCGTGTTCCGCGCATTGGGCATGACGACCGGATGCATCGTCTCCGGCCAGTCGCCCGCCGAGCGTCGCGAGCAGTACGCGGCCGACGTCACGTACGGCACCAACAACGAGTTCGGCTTCGACTACCTGCGCGACAACATGGCCTGGCGCTCCGAGGACATGGTGCAGCGCGAGCACTTCTTCGCGATCGTGGACGAGGTCGACTCCATCCTCATCGACGAGGCCCGCACGCCGCTCATCATCTCCGGCCCCGCGCAGGGCGACGCGAACCGCTGGTACTCGGAGTTCGCCTCGATCGTGCGCAAGCTCAAGGAAGGGCGCGACTACGAGGTCGACGAGAAGAAGCGCACGATCGGTGTCCTCGAGCCCGGCATCGACCGCGTGGAAGACGCCCTCGGCATCGACAACCTCTACGAGTCGGCGAACACCCCGCTCATCTCCTTCCTGAACAACGCCATCAAGGCGAAGGCGCTCTTCAAGCGCGACAAGGAATACGTCGTGCAGAACGGCGAAGTCAACATCGTTGACGAGCACACCGGCCGCATCCTCAAGGGCCGCCGCTACAACGAGGGCCTGCACCAGGCCATCGAGGCGAAGGAAGGGGTACAGATCAAGGCCGAGAACCAGACGATGGCCACGGTCACCCTCCAGAACTACTTCCTCATGTACGACAAGCTCGCGGGCATGACCGGTACGGCCGAGACCGAGGCCGCCGAGTTCATGAGCACCTACAAGCTCGGCGTCGTGCCCATCCGCACGAACCGACCGATGCAGCGCAAGGACAACCCTGACCTCGTCTACAAGAACGAGAAGGTGAAGTTCGACCAGGTTGTCGAAGACATCGTCGAGCGCCACGAGACCGGACAGCCAGTACTCGTCGGCACGACAAGCGTCGAGAAGAGCGAGTACCTCTCGAAGCTGCTCGCGAAGCGCGGCATCAAGCACGAGGTGCTCAACGCGAAGAACCACGCGCGTGAAGCCGCCATCGTCGCCCAGGCCGGGCGCAAGAGCGCCGTCACGGTCGCAACCAACATGGCCGGCCGCGGTACCGACATCATGCTCGGCGGCAACGCCGAGTTCCTCGCCGTCGCAGAGATGACCGCCCTCGGCCTCGACCCGCAGGAGAACGCGGACGAGTACGACGAGAAGTGGCTCGAGGTCTTCAGCTCCATGAAGGAGCAGGTCAAGAGCGAGGCAGACGAGGTCGCGGAGGCCGGTGGCCTGTACGTGCTCGGAACAGAGCGCCACGAGTCGCGTCGAATCGACAACCAGCTGCGCGGCCGCTCCGGACGACAGGGTGACCCTGGCGAGAGCCGCTTCTACCTTTCGATGACGGACGACCTCATGCGCCTCTTCAACACGGGGGCGACGCGGGCCATCATGGCCGGCGACGGCACGCCGGACGACCTCGCGCTCGAGTCCCGCATCGTCTCGCGCGCCATCCGCTCCGCGCAGTCGCAGGTCGAGTCGCGCAACGCCGAGATCCGCAAGAACGTGCTCAAGTACGACAACGTGCTCAACGAGCAGCGCACGGCGATCTACAGCGACCGCCGCCGCATCCTCGAGGGCGACGACATCGCGGACAAGGTGCAGAACTTCCTGACCGACGCGATCGACGACATCATCCAGGAGCACACGGGTGACGGCACGGGCGACGACTGGGAGTTCGACGCCCTCTGGACGGACCTCAAGCAGCTCTACCCCGTTGGCATCACCGAGGAGGAGCTCTTCGAGGAGGCCGGTGGGCGCAGCAAGCTCACCCGCAAGCTGCTCGAGGAGGAGGTCCTCTCGGACGCGCGGCACGCCTACGAGCGGCGCGAGGAGTCGATCGGGGAGGACGCCACCCGCGAGCTCGAGCGCCGCGTCGTGCTGAGCGTGATCGACCGCAAGTGGCGCGACCACCTCTACGAGATGGACAACCTCAAGGACGGCATCGGTCTCCGCGCGATGGCGCAGAGGGACCCGCTCGTCGAGTACACGCGCGAGGGGTTCGCGATGTTCCAGCAGATGCTCGGCAGCATTCGCGAAGAGTCCGTCGGCTTCCTGTACAACCTCGAGGTCACCGTCAAGAAGGACGAGACGCCGTCGGCGAGCGATACGCCAGACGTGCAGATCGTCGCGAAGGGTCTCGACGAGAAGGAGCAGACAGCTCTGAGCTACTCCGCTGCCACCGACCAGGGTGAGGTCGAGGTGCGCAACGAGCGCGGCCAGCTCAACCAGCGGGCAACAGCGGAGGCAAAGCGCCGTGAGCGCGACCTCGGCACGTCGTCCGCGCTTGACCAGGCGCGTGACGAGGCCGGCGAAGAGCCCGCTGCCCCTGCCGCGAGCCCTCGCCAGGCAACTCGCCCGCGCCAGCAGCCAGCGTCGCGTTCGGGAAACCCCGCGAAGCGTCAGGCCGCGGAGCAGGCCGAGCCGTCTGCGAGCAACGCGCCAGTGGCCGGAAGCTCCTTCGGCAAGGGCGGGACGTCCAAGCCGGGCGACCAGCCTGCGGGCAACCGGGCTCAGCGTCGCCGCAAGAAGTAGCCGCTGGCTGCGGCAAGCAGCCGCGTAAGCGCATGTCCCCATAGACGCAGCGGGCGCACCACAACACGTGGTGCGCCCGCTGCGTTGTCCTGCTGGGTGGTGCAGTGCTCAGTGCTCAGTGCTCAGTGCTCAGTGCTTAGGGCTTAGAGGACGTGGATGGCGGAGGCTCGCCAGCGACGGTCAAGTCCCTCGAGGCGCACCGTGACGGCTCTGACCCGCGCGCCGAAGTCGAGGACAACAACGGCGTCGACGATGTTCTCGCTCGTGTCCTGGACGCGCAGGGTGAGTTCGACGAAGTTCGGGCGCCTCGTCGGCCGTCGGCGCGCTTGGCGGGCTCTGGCTGCGTGCTGGGTGCGGATGAGCAGATGCCTGAAAACGTCGTCGGTCACCCACCTCGAGAGCTGCTCGATGTCGCGGACCCCGGCGATGACCTCAACGACGCTTCGTGCGAGGTTGGAGATGAGCGGCTTCGGGTCTGGCAGGTCCCTCGCGGCCGTTCGCTCGCGCACGAACAGCGGGTCTGCGTCGATGAGTTCGCCGGCCCGCGAAGGAGCCGATGACTGAGTTGCATCGACGGCGCGTAACGCCCCGATGCTGCGCGCTGGCAACATGCGGCCCCCGAATGATCTCAGGCGATTCCCCCCGAACCGCCTGGCGTCATGAAACCACGCGACCGCCACAGCTCGCGAGGTTTGAACTCCCCTGTGGATAACTCTGGCCCCTGCGAACTCGGAACATACGCTGGCGAGGTACGGTGGGACGACCTGTTTGACGACCTGGCGAGCGAGCTGCAGGGTGGGCTCGACGCCGAGGCGGGAAGGCGCGCCATCGAGGACGAGCGACTGCGCGTCGGGAGGCTGACCGTGCGCGAGCGACTCATCGCGCTCGCGGAGAGCGGGGAGCGTCCGGTGTCGCTGCAGATGTCTGACGGCTCCATCGTCGCGGTGCGGCCGAAGGCCTTTGGCAGCGACTGGCTCTCGGCCGAACTGCTCGCGGAGTCGGGTCGAGCCCGAGTCTGCATCGTTCCGACCGCTGGTATCGCCTCCCTCGTCCTTGACGCGGAGCAGCTCGTCGCAAGCCTCCGCGAGCCGCTGGGAAGCCGACCAGGTGACCTCTCGGGGCGCCTCGGTCTGTCGTTCGCGCTTCGTGACCTCGGACGTCGCCGTCAGCAGTGCGAGTTCGTCGTCACCACCGGGACGATCGTCGGCACGATCGACCGAGTTGCTCGCGACCACGTGGACGTGGCCGTTCACGAGCGCGGTGTGGCCAGGCGTGCGAGGGACGTCGTCGCCTACCGGATCATTCCGCTCTCGGACCTTCGCCTCGTGATTCTCGCAGGCGACTGACCGGTCAGCGGCGCTTGTCGGCACAGACGTCGAGCACGAGCGCCAACGAAACCATGAGCGCCCACGAAACGATGAACGCGCACGAAACTATGAACGCGCAGGAAACGACTAGAGCAGAGGGCGGAGCCGCGGGATCACGTCGTCCTGGCCTGCTTCCGAGGACAGGAAGCCGCCAGTGTCCGCGAACTCGCTCTGGCGGAGCGAGGCGACTCGGCGCTGGTACTCGTACTGGTCGTCGATGTACTGCTCGAGCATGGTTCGCTCGACTCGCCATTCGCCGACTCCACCGATGCGAATAGCCGGCAGCTCCCCGCTCTGTACGAGTCCCGTCGCGATATCCATCGTGACGTTGAGGATCTCGCAGACCTCGGAGAGGGTCAGGAAACGGCCGATTGACTGGGGGTCAACGGATGCGTTCATGCCGTCGATTATCGCGCGCAGATCACCGATCGGTACGTGTTGTGGATAACTTCTGCGCCTTCTCTCACGCTGCGCCACGATGGCGGGGTCGCCGTACCTCTGGCGACCGACGATGGGGGAATGGTGCATGAGCGTGATCAAGGGGAGAAAGCCGAGACGCTGGGTGGACCCGAGGCTCTTCCTCGGGGCCGTCCTCGTGGTCGCGTCGGTGCTCGGCGTTGTCGCGGTTCTTGTCGCGGGCAACCGCACGGAGCTGGCCTACGCGGCTTCTGCGACGATCGCCCCGGGCCAGCTGATCACCGTCGACGATCTCGTGGCGGTCGAGGTTGCCCTTGGGGCGAGCGCTGAGGCCTATTTGAGCGCCGAGACGGTCCCGAGCGACAGCTTCATCGTGACGCAGGCGGTGCAATCAGGGGAGCTCGTGCCGCGCTCTGCCATCGGAGACGCCGATTCGAGCCGTTCCTCGGTGATCGTCGAGGTATCTGGTGGTCTGCCCACAGAGCTCGGGCCCGGCAGTGCAGTTGAGCTCTGGTCGAGCCAGGAGACTTCGCCAGGAACCTACGGCGCCCCCGTCCTCACCTCTGCGAGCGCCGTCGTCGCGAAGATCCTGCCACGGGAGGGGACGCTGTCCTCGAGCCAAGCGGATCGCGTGGAGTTGCTCCTGCCGAAGTCCGAGATACCGGCCCTGCTCGCAGTCATCAGCAACGATTCGCGCCTGGCGCTCATCCCGGTCTACCTCGAGAAGGGGCAATAGCGTGTCGCGCATTCTGCTCGCCATCGATTTCGAGATCGAGGCCCGGCTGCTCGAGGGCATCATCGCGGCAGGGCACGACATCGTCGACAGAGTCTCAGGCAGCCTCGCGGCTGCGACGGCGCTCGAGCGCCTCCGGCCAGATATCGTTCTGCTGCAAGGGGCGCCGGAGACGCTCACCCCGCGCAGCGTCGCAGCCTGTTCACGATTCGGTGCGAGGGCGATCGTGGTCGTGGCAGGCGATCTGGAACGCCGAAACGCAGAGGCGCTGTCTGCGACGGAAGTGGTGGAGGCGGCTGCGAGCTGGAGCGAGATCGAGGTGCTGCTCGCGTCTGGGGCCGTCGACCCTTCGCGCGACGTGGCGACAGGGCCCATCCCGCAGCAGTCGCTGTCCTTCGCGAGGCCGCCAGCGGTGGCCGCCCCGCCTGCCGGTGAGCAGGTTTCCGAGCCGTCCGGGCCAGAACGGCAGGTGCCCGCTGCCCCCACTCGGGCCGCCCGCAGACGCGCTGACCGAGCGCGTGGACGTCCGGGCGCACGATCCGCGGTGCGTTCCCGCGGAGTGCCATCACCCCTGCGCCGGACTGATCCAGACGGGCGGGGGATGCTGTTGGCCGTCTGGGGGCCGCACGGTGCGCCGGGCGCATCCACCGTCGCCGCAGCGGTCGCGTCCAGCGCCGCCGAGGCCGGCCAGAGGGTGCTGCTCATCGATGCAGACAGCTTTGGGGGCTCTCTCGCGCCGATGCTCGGCATCACTGACGAGGCGCCTGGCTTCGCGGCCGCGTGCCGGCTGGCAGGCGCCGCGCGTCTCACACTGGATGAGCTCGAGCGCATCGCCGTGTCGCGATCTTTCGGGAGGGGCGATCTCCTCGTGCTCACGGGTATTGCAAACCCGGCGAGATGGCCGGAGCTCTCGCGGGACCGGGTGCTCACGGTGCTCGAGAAATGCCGCGAGGTCGCCGACTTCGTGGTCGTGGACGTGGGGTTCAGCCTCGAAAGCGATGACGAGATCGCGAGCGACGCGTTCTCTCCGCGCCGCTCGGCCGCGACGCTGACTGCCCTCACTGCGGCCGACAGGGTGCTCGCCGTGGCTGATGGGCAGGCCGTCGGCCTCCAGCGTTTCCTGCGTGCACGCGCGAACCTGGTCGAGATCGTGGGGGACACCCCGACGGACGTGATCGTGAATCGGGTCCGGGCGGACGCGGTCGGTCTCGGCGCCGCTGGCCAGATCAAGCACGTGCTCTCACGATTCGCCGGCATCGAGGCGAGTGCGTTCATCCCACTCGACCAAACGGCCTGCGATCGAGCACTCCTCGCGGGAGAGCCCGTGACCTACGCGAGCCCGCGTTCGGTGTTCGCCCGCGCGATCGGCGCTTACGTGTCGGACATCCTGGTGGCCGCGACTGCAGGGGCCGGTGCGCGGGAAACGAAGCAAGCGGAGACGTCAGGAAGTACCGCATTTCGCCGATTCTGGCGCGGTCGTGGCGAACTGCAAGCTCAGAACTCCTAAGCTGACCGAGTGTCGAGTCTCTCATCGCAACTCCAGCGCCGCGGAACCCTCAGTGAAGCTGAGCAGTCGTGGATACTGCAGCTGAGCGCCGACTGGCAGCTCCTGACCGACCTCTCGTGCGCCGACGTGGTGCTGTGGGTGCACACCAAGGACGATGACTTCGTCGCCGTCGCACAGGGCCGCCCGTCCAGCGCCCCGACGCTCTTCTACCGAGACCTCATCGGGCAATCCGTGCGGGAGCAGTGGGCCGCCTCTGTGCGCCGGGCCTACGAAGAGGGCATCACGGTTCGCTCGACTGAGCCTGACTGGTTCGACGAGATCCCGACCCAGCTCCTCGTGACGCCCGTCTTCTGCCGCCTTCCGGGCGAGGGCGTCAGCGAGCATCCGATCGCGGTCATCACGAGGCACACGAACCTCGGCAGCACCCGTTCCATCACGCGGCAGGAGGAGACCTTCCGCGACTGCGCGGACGAGATCTTCGCGATGATCGAAGAGGGGGCGTTCCCTGACCCGGAGGCGCCGCAAATCTCCAGGCGAGGAGCGCCGCGTGCATCCGACGGCCTCATCAGGCTCGACAGGGACGGCGTCGTCACCTTCGCGAGCGCCAACGCACTGAGCGCCATGAACAAGCTCGGGTTCGGAGGCGAACTCGAGGGCGAGGTGCTCTCGGAAGTTGCCTCGGCGCTGGTCCACGACAAGAGCAGGGTGACGGTCGACGAGGCGCTGCCTCTCGTCGTCACGGGCCGGGCGCCCTGGATGACCGACGTCGAAGCTCGCGACATCACCGTGACGCTTCGAGCCCTGCCGCTCCGCGCACACGGAGAACGTACGGGAGCGATCGTGCTCTGCCGCGACACGACGGACGTCAGGCACCAGCAGCAAGAGCTCATCACCAAGGACGCCACGATCCGCGAGATCCACCACCGGGTGAAGAACAACTTGCAGACCGTCGCCGCGCTCCTTCGCATTCAGGCGCGACGCTCCCGCAGCGACGAGGCCAGGGAATCGCTGACCCAGGCCATGCGTCGTGTGTCCTCGATCGCCGTCGTCCACGACACGCTCTCAGGCGGGTTCTCGCAGACGGTCGACTTCGACGATGTCTTCCTCCGCGTGATGAAGCTCATCACCGAGGTCTCCTCGTCCTCCAACACGGTCGTCAGGCCGGTCGTCAGCGGTCGCTTCGGCACGCTGCCAAGCGAGTACGCGACCCCGCTTGCGCTTGCGCTCACGGAGCTCGTCACGAACTCCGTGGAGCACGGCCTCGCCGGCCAGGAGGGTGAGGTGACGGTCACCGCAGAACAGACTCCCGGCGGGCTCTCCGTCACAGTTGCCGACACGGGCTCAGGGTTCGTCGCGGGACGAATCGGCGCAGGTCTCGGCACGCAGATCGTGCGCACGCTCGTGGAAGGTGAACTGGGCGGTTCGATCGAGTGGCACTCAGAACCTGGCGAGGGTACCCAGGTCAAGCTGCGCATCCCCAGCCGATGGAAACGCGAAACGGGCGGCGCCTAAACGCCGCCCGTTGGGCGATCCGCGGTCAGGCCGCGGAAGTGGTCTTGCTCAGGATGCGCGTCGTGCGCGTGCCGCACGTCGCTTGAGTGCACGGCGCTCGTCTTCCGAGAGGCCGCCCCAGACACCGGAGTCCTGTCCGGTGTCGAGTGCGTACTGGAGGCATACCTCCGTCACCTTGCAGGAAGCGCAGACGGCCTTCGCTGCGTCGATCTGGTCGACAGCTGGGCCGGTGTTTCCGACCGGGAAGAAGAGCTCGGGGTCTGCGTCCAAGCAGGCGGCAGTATCGCGCCAATCCATCAGTGGTGCTCCTTATCGAGTGCGCCTCGCGCACAAAAACGCTCCGCTGGGAGCGAAGTTCGTGAACCCGGGATGCGGTGACTGGCCTATAGACTTGGCCTCGATTTTGCATACCTCCGGGTATCTCTACCTAGAGAAAGATTTTGCCACAGCGTGATTTTCCAGGCAAGGGGTAATTCGTGAGCTTAGGCACGGCCAAGCGTCCGGTCACCGTCAATGTGCTTGCTGCGGTGCTCAGTTTCGAGGCCGCCATCCTCGCAGCTGTGACGGTGTTCCTCGTCGCCGAGACCGCGGCGCAAGAGGCCGAGTTCCTGGCCTCTTCCCTTGCGCTTGCTGGCCTCGCCCTGCTTGGAGCCGTGTTGCTCGCGCTCGTTGCTGTATCCACGCTTCGTCTGCGTTCTTGGGTGCGCGGCGCCACGATCACGTGGCAGATCATGCAACTGGCAGTCGCCTGGGTGTTCCTTCAGGGCGATATTGCGGTCTGGGCCGGCTGGGCGCTTGTCGCCGTCAGCCTCATCGGTCTCGTCGCCGCGGTGCATCCCGCGACTGGCCGCGCACTGCACCGCGACGACGATGAGGTCGAAGCGGGGCGCTAAACCTCGAGCAGCTTCAGGATGCGGGCCACATGGCCGGCTGCCCTGACGTTGTACATGGCGTGCTCGATGTTGCCCGTCTCGTCGATGATGAAGGTCGAGCGGATGGGGCCGACGGCGATGCGGCCGTACTTGTTCCGCTCCCCGTACGCGCCATACGCCGTCTGGACCGCGTGGTCGGCGTCGCTCAGAAGTGTGAAGTCGAGGTGCTCGGCCTCGCGGAACTCGGCCAGCTTCTCCGGCTCGTCAGACGAGATGCCGAGGATCGTGTACCCGGCCGCTCGAAGAGGTGCGTCGCTCTCGCGGAAGTCGCAGGCCTCGGCCGTGCACCCTGGCGTGAAGGCCTCTGGGTACGTGTAGAGGATGACCCTCTTGCCTCTGTATTCGGCGAGCGAGACGGAGTTGCCGTCCTGGTCGGTGAGGGTGAAGTCGGGGGCGCTTGCACCTGGCTCGAGGCGAGTCGGAGTTGATGTCGTCATGCCCTCAATCGTGGCATGTTGTGGCCGATTGGACTTCGAGTTCAAAACAGTGCTATGCTCTCTCGGTCGCCACGGAAACGTAACGACATGCACCTCTAGCTCAATTGGCAGAGCAATTGACTCTTAATCAATGGGTTCTCGGTTCAAGTCCGAGGGGGTGTACGAGATAGGCCCGGTAGCTCTCGCCAGCTACCGGGCCTTCTTGCATCTAGCGGACGCGGATCTGCCGTTCTCGGAGGCGCGGTGCTGGCAGAATGGGCATGCACTGGCTTGGCGCGGATCGCGCCGACGACGAGGAGGCAGATTCCGTGACGAATGCACCCGGTGAACTTTGGGCGAACTGGCCGCGAACCGCACGCGCGACCCCCTCGAGCGTCGTTGCCCCGAGGACTCCGGTCGAGGTGCAACAGATCGTCGCGGAGGCGTACGTCAGTGGCAGGCACGTCAGGCCCGTCGGTGCTGGCCACACCTCGAACGCGCTCGCTGTCGCGCCGGACATCCTGCTCGACACGCGCGGCCTCCGTGGCCTGAACTGGATCGACCTCGACAGCCACGAGGCATCGTTCGGTGCTGGTACGACGATCGCCGAGGCTGGGGCCCTGCTCGAGAGCTACGGCTGGCAGCTCGAGAACTTCCCGAACAATCCTGCCGTGACGCTCGGTGGCGCCGTCGCAACGGGCAGCCACGGCACCGGGGCGCGCTTCGCGAGTCTCTCGTCCCAGCTCGTTTCCGCGACGCTCGTGTCGGGCACCGGTGAGCTCGTGACGGTCAGCGCGCACCAGGACCTCGAACTGTGGCCATCGGTCAGGCTCAGCCTCGGTGCCCTCGGAATCTTCACGGAACTCGTGTTCCGCATCGTTCCCGGCTACCGCATTCGAACCTCGGAGGAGGAGATGCGCATGAGCGGACTCCTCGACGAGTTCGCGGTGCTCGCCTCTGGTGCCGACCACTTCTCGGCGAGCTGGCGGCCACACACCGACGAGGTGTTCGTGACGCAGGGATTCCGTGAGTCCGGCGAGATCGCTGACGAGCCGACGCCCTCGCGCCGCTCGGCGTCGTTCGGCGCGCTTGGCGAGATGCTGGCGATCGGCCTGTCGAAGTCGCTGCCGCTGCTCACCCCTGCAGTGAACAAGCTTGCGAACCGTGTGCATCCGGTCGGCGAGTCCACCCTCGGGCCTATGCGCGCCCTCGCCGAGCCTGCCCCGGTGCGCTTCGCGTCGCTCGAGTACGCGTTCCCGATCGGGGAGACGCCCGAGGTGCTGCGGGCCCTCGATGAGACTCTCGAGCGGGCTCGCCTGCACCTCCCGTACGCCGTGCGCATCTCGACGACGGCAGCCGACGATGCCTTCCTCTCCAACGCCTACCGAAGGACCGTCGGCAACATCACGGTGCGCGTTCCATCGACGCTCGACGCGCGACCGATCTTCACCGCAGCGGAAGACCTCTTCCTGAGCCTCGGGGGTTTGCCGCACTGGGGGAGCTTCCACACGGTGCGAGCTGAGGAGTTCAAGCACGTCATCACGCGCTTCGGTGACTTCCACACGGCACGTGAACGCCTGGACCCGGAGGGCGTGTTCGACAATGCCCACCTCAAGCGGGTCCTCGGAGCGCACTGAGCTGACTGCGCGCACGGCCGCGCGCCCTGAGTCTCGGGATGGGTTCCACGCTTCGAGATGGGTTGCATCCCATCCGCAAGCGTGGAACCCATCCCGAGGCTGTTGACCGCGGGCGAAGCGCAGTGCGCTAGAGCGGTTCGTCTGTGCGCGGGTCGTCCGAGTTCCGCCAGGGACGGTCGCGCCACCTGAACGCACCCGCCCTGTGCAGGATCCAGGCAGCGAGCAGCGCTCCGATGGCTCCGGATGCGCCACCGACGAGCAGGGCGGCTCGCGGCCCGAACAGCTCGACGATCCAGCCCATGACCGGGGCGCCGATGGGCGTGCCCCCGAGGAAGATCGCCATGTAGAGCGAGAGGACCCGCCCTCGCATGGACGGCTCGACGCTTCCCTGGACAAGCGCGTTCGCCGTGGTGATCGCGCTGAGGGAGGTGAAGCCGATCGGGATGAGGGCCACCGCGAAGATCCAGAACGTGGGCGCAAGCGCGGCCGCCAGGCAGCTGAGCGCGAAGAAGGCGCTCGAAGTCAGGAGCACACGGAACCTCGCCCGCTCACGTTTGGCTGCAAGCAGCGCACCCCCGAGGGAGCCGATCGCGAGGATGGACGACAGCAGCCCAAAGCTGTCAGCGCCGCCCTGGAACTCCATGGTCGTCATGGTCGCGGTGTAGATGGGGAAGTTCAGGCCGAAGGTGCCGAGGAGGAACACGAGCACGAGGACCGCGACGATGTCAGGCCGCTTCGCGACGTAGCGGATGCCCTCGCGGATCTGCCCGCGGCCTCGCTTCGACGGGGGAGAGGGCAGCAGCTCAGAAGAGCGCATCGCCAGGAGCGCCGCGATCGTCGCGAGGTAGGTGAGCGCGTTGACGAGGATCACGGGCCCCGCGCCGATCAGGACCGTGAGGACACCCGCGACGGCTGGGCCGAGCATCCTGGCCCCGTTGAATGATGCGGAGTTGAGCGCTACGGCGTTCGAGAGCAGTTTGAGGCCCACGACCTCGGAGACGAAGGCCTGGCGCGCCGGAGCGTCGAGGGAGGCGGCGCAGCCGAGGAGCAGCGCGAAGACGTAGACGTGCCAGAGCTCCGCGATGCCCGCCGTCACGATCGCGCCGAGCGCGAGGGCAAGCACGGCCATGACTGCCTGCGTCCAGATGAGCACCTTGCGTTTCGAGAGCCGGTCGGCGATCACCCCGGCGTAGGGGGCGAGCAGGAGTTGCGGGCCGAACTGGAGGGCCATGACGACGCCGAGAGCGGTTGCGTCGTTGTCCGTGAGCTCGGTGAGCACGATCCAGGCCTGCGCGGTGCGCTGCATCCACGTGCCCACATTGGAGGTCAGCGACCCCGCGAACCAGATGCGGTAGTTCCGTTCACCGAGCGAGCGGAACATCGAACTCACGGCATCTGCTCCCTGGGGGTCGTGGGGTTCTCGGGGGTGCACAATGTAATAGTTGTGGCCACAAGTATTTATGTGAAGGTCACAAAATGATCTCACGTACAATGACGCCGGTCGTCGAACCCGAGGAGAGCCGCATGGCAGACAAGAACCGCGAACACATTCAGAAGCTTCGCGAGGAGGCCAACGCCATCCGCAAGCAGGAAGAAGCGCGCGCCAAGCGTGGGCGTGTACTGACACAGGTCGGCATCATCGTCGGCGCCGTCGTCGTGCTCGGCGCGATCGTGCTGCTCGCGGTGTTCGGTTCGACCTGGTTCGGCAAGAAGATCGAGATCACGGCAGACGGCACGGTCGCGGTCGGCCGGCTCGACGGCTCCACGGTCGAACAGCCCATCGAGGTCGTCGACAACTCCGCGATCGTCGTCGGGGCAGCGGATGCCCCGGTCAAGATCGACTACTACTTCGACTACTCGTGCCCCCACTGCGTGGACTACCACGAGCAGACCGGGGCCGTCTACAACGACCTCGTGGCATCCGGTGGCGCGCAGGTGACCTACCACGCCATCAACATCGTCGCGCCCTACGGCGCTGAGGCCGCCGCGGCTATCGCCGCCACGGTCGCCAACGAGCCCGGCGCGTTCTTCGAGGTGCACGACGGCCTCTTCGGCATCCCCGCCGAGACGCAGACCGGCTGGGGTCCAGCAGACTACGCCTCCGCGCTCGGTCAGCTCGGCGTCACCAACCAGCAGGCGCTCGCGGACACCACCAACGGCGAGTTCTCGAGCTGGGCAGCCTCGAACACCACGGCTGCGCGCGCCGCCGGTGTGAACGGAACGCCCACGATCTTCATCGATGGCGAGATCCAGCAGACGCCGCCGGACGCCGCGACGCTCATGGGGCTCGTCGGCACCGCCAACACCGGCGAGTAGCGGAGTCGAGTCGTGACGAGCTCCCCAGAACTGGCTGAGCCTCTCGAGGACGAGCGGGGCGGCGCATCCAAGCTGCCCTGGCTCGTCCGCACGCCCAAGAACGTGGCGTGGGCGCTTGTCGTCTTCGGCGGTGTCGGGCTGCTCGCGAGCTTCTTCCTGACGGTCGAGTACATCCACAAGCTGCAGGCGCCAACCGAGGCCCTCGTCTGCGACCTGAGCCTGTTCGTGACCTGCGGGCCAGCCATGCAGTCGTCAGCCGGTGCGATCCTCGGGTTCCCGAACATCATCATCGGGCTCGTGGCGTTCGCGGTGACGGTTGCCATCGGCGCGGGCATCTTCGCCGGCGCGAGCTACCGTCGCTGGTTCTGGGTGGCGTTCCAGGTCGGCCTCGTCGGTGCCGCGGCACTCGTCAGCTACCTGCAGTGGTACAGCGCCTTCGAGCTGGCCCGTCTCTGCCTCTGGTGCATGATCATCTGGGCTGCGACGATTCCGCTTGTCTCGACAGGAACGATCTTCAACATGGTTCACGGGCACCTCGGTGCCGGCGCGAGGCGCGTGGGGGAGAAGCTTGCCCCGTTCCTCGTGACGATCATCATCGTCTGGTACCTGGCTGTCATCGCCGTGGTCTTCGCGGGTCTCCTGCCGTACTTCGCGGTGTAGCCACCTGCTGCGTCCAAGCGCAGCGCACAGAGTGCACGCAAGAACCCCGGTCCGAAACTCGGACCGGGGTTCTCTGCTGTGCGGCTCAAGAGCGCCTGAGGCTCAGGAGCGCGCGAGGCGGACGGCTCAGGCGATCTTTCGCTCGTCGGCGACGGAGGCACGTGCGGCGATGTCTGCCGGGCGCGGGGTCACTGTCTCGACGATGTCTTCGAGCGACTCCTCTGGCTTGAGAAACGTCTCGATTGCCTTCTGTCGTTCCTCCTCGCTGACGGGAGCGAGGCGTGCGGGGGCTTCCTGGCCCGATTCCAGGGCTGCGACGGTTCCGAGCGTGTTCTGGATGCGGCGGACGAGGTCGGCGACCATGATCTCCGAGAACATGGCGTCGTCGCCAGGCTCGCGATCGGGGCGCCATTCAAGGCGGTAGCGGCCCTCTGCCCCGAACATGTCGTCCAGGAGGAGCGTGAGTTCTTCGCGCGCCTCGTCGCTCATGATGGCGCTCGGCTCGAGGAGGCGTGGTGGTTCCAGCTCGCTGCCCGGGCGTTCAAGGCCGGAGAAGTTGGGGTGGCCACCTAGCGGCATCGCCGGGCGTGCTGACGGTGCTGAGGCGGCGGGGATCGGCGCCGGGATGGCGCCCATATGCTGCTGCGAGGGTGCAGGAAGCGTAGCCGCTCCGTGCGGGGCGGGCTGTGTCGACTCTGTCGTCGACGTGACTTCACCCTCGGGGTGTCGCCGCTTGCGGAACCAACCGAACACGGAGTCCCCTTTCTGCACAGGATTTGAGGCTCTTGTACCGGGATAGGTCTTCTGGCCCGGAATGAGACAGCACTAGTCTCACGGCGTTCGTGCGGCGCGTCGCTAGACACGCCGCACGGCGCGCGGATTGTTAGTCGAGCTCTAGCTTCTTCTGGTTCGCGTCGTCCATGACTGCACTGATGGCCAGCGCCGTCGAGATGCCCCAGGCGAGCCAGACGAGCACGGCCCGCCAGCGCTTCGTTTCCATCGACGTCTGCCGGACGACGCCGACGATGCCGAAGACCGAGGACAGGATCGCGCCGTTGGTGAGGAATTTGCGCATGGCTTCCGCTCCCTGCTTGTGTCGGGCCGCGTCGTTGTGATGGCGCCGACGTGTTGATTGACCCCGTCAGGTTAGCGGTGTCGTCTGGCTGAATCGTGAAGTGCGGTGTGAATCGCACGACGATGACGCGGGGGCATGCCCGGAGATGGCCCGGTACGATTCGCCATGTTTAAGTCAATATGACGCGTTCTTTATGTCCGGAACTAGTCAGATTGGTGCGGGCCAAGTTATCTTCAGATCATCATTCCGCACCCCCAGTGCGGGCGATCCTCTGTGTCCGGGCACCCCAGTGCGGACACTTCCCCTCACTGAAGGCTCTTTGATGAATGCTCACTCCCCAGTGGGACACTTCTCTGTCTCAATCCCCGACCGTCCGGTCGGCTTCACACGCAGGCGCATGCTTGCAGGCGCGGCCTGGGCTACGCCCGTGATCCTGACTGCGACGGCGGCCCCACTTGCTGCCGCATCCACCTGCCAGTCGGCCTCAGGCCTGTACAACACGCGCGCCGGTGCACGTCTTCTGCACGGCTCTCTCGCGGGCATTTCGCTCAACGCCGTGACCGGACTCGCGGGCGCACCGGCGAACAACGCAGCCGGGTCTCCGCCCTTGGTCACGATGGCCGGGCCCGCCACGCTCGCACCACTTGCCGGGCCTGCCGCGGTGCTCAGCGGTGTGCTCACATTGGCGGACACCGCTTCTGGTGTTGCGAACCAGTACGCGGAGGCCAACCAGAACGGTGCATCCTTGGTGCCGTCGGCGCGGTCTCCGACGACGGCAGCATCACGCTGGACCCGAACCCCTACGAGTCGCCGGACCTCGCGCGCATCGAGCTCAAGGGAATCCTCGAGAACCTCGCAGGTTCGCCCGTCGCCGACCTTGTCAGCTCGGTGTCTGGCGCCGCGCTTGTTGTCGGCGCCGTCGGGGCGCTGAGCGAGATCCAGGACCCCTGCTCGGAACCCGCGGCAACGCGGGTGTCGATGCTGAGCCACCTCGGGCTCGAGCTCACGAGCCCCGCGGCCGGCGCGCTCATCACTGCCCTGACAAACGCCCTGCCAACCCTCACGGTCGACACCTCGAGCATCCTCGGACCGCTCACGTCGATTCCGCTGCTCGGCAGTGTCATCAACGCGGCCAACATCAACGTCGCCGCCTCCGTAGCTGCGGCTGACCTGCTGCAGCCCATCCCCGGTGACGGCTCGTCCACGCTCACCTTGGATGCCGCGGGCGGCGTCGCCTACATCGACCTCGCGACACTCTTCGCCGGGCCGTACCCGGCAGGCACCCCGGGGTGGCTCAATAACCTTCCGCCGAACACCTCCCTGTTCGCCTCGGCCTTCCCGGCGACGACAGTGACCATCATCCTTGACCAGTGGGTTACAGCGTTGCTCGCTCGACTCGGGTCGATCGCAACCATCACGGTCACAACGGGCTCGCTGACGCTGACCGGCACGCTGGCGCAGTTCGCGAACGGCACTGCGACGTTCACGACCGGAAGTGTCCTCACCAATGCGCTGCTCGGTGGCCTCATGAGCGGTGTCATGTCGGCGGTTGCGGCGAGCGTCGAGGCCGCGCTGCACGCGCTCCTCGACCCGGCGGGCCCCCTGTCTGCGGAGCTCACTGCCATCACGAACCTCCTGGCGGCGACGCTGCCGCTGTTGAGCGATGTCCTCGCGCTCACGGTCAACGCGCAGAAGCACCTCCCGGGCGCGCTGCCTTCGGCGTCGACCGTGGCAGGGCAATTCGAAGTGACGGCGCTGCACGTCGGCGTGATCGGTGCTGCCTCGGTGCTCGACCTGTCCGTTGGCCACGCCATCGCCGGGCCGAACACTCCTGGCGTCTAGCTCTCCGGGTCACCAGGTCGGTCAGGATGCGCGAATCGCGCGCATCCTGACCGATCGGTTGAAGTCTGACCGTTCGGTCAATAGACTCTCCGGGTGAGCGAGCAGCAACCCCAGCCAGATGATCCCAGGGGCGAATCCCAGCAGGCCGAGCGGACCCGATCGGCGCACCGCCAACACCCGACCGATCTCCTGAAGCAGGCGGCGCTCGTCGAGTTCGCTGCGCACGGCTACGAGGGGGCCTCCCTGCAGGAGATCGCGAGCAAGGCTGGCTACACGAAAGCCAACCTGCTCTACCACTTCGGCTCGAAGCAGGGCCTTTTCGAACAGGCCGTGCTCGAGGCCCTCGGCGCGTTCGAGGAGCTCGTCGACTCGCTGCAGCACCTGGACATCGGCGCCGAGGACAAACGACTCGTCGGCCCGTTCGTCGACTTCCTCCTCCAGCACCGCCTCGCCGTGCACATGTTCGTGAACCACCGCAGCACCGGAGCTGGCGAGTTCATCGCGACAAGGGTCGACCCCATCATCGAGCGGCTCGTTGCGGCGCTGTCCGACGACGACCCCGACCGTGCGCTTCGCATCGCCATCGGGCTTGCTGGTGTCACGTACTGCCTCGCCAACGAGAACATCCCTGGCGAAGCCCGCACGCAGGAGCCGACACGCGAGGAGCTCGTCGCCGCGCTCACCTTCATCTCGGCCACGCGCCGGTAGCCGACAGGCAGGCAACAGACTCATGGCCCTTCTTCTCTTCCGAATCGCTCGTGGCTCGTACCGTCACCCGTGGCGTGTGCTCTCCGCTTGGATCCTCCTGCTCGCCGTGGCGCTCGGCGTCGGCGTGGCCGCAGGCGGTGCGCTCAAGGAGTCGTTCGCGATCCCAGGCACTCAGTCGCAGGCGGCGCTCGACCGCCTCGGCGAGGTGTTCCCCGAGGCTGCAGGTGCAAGCGCCAGCATCGTCGTCGTGACCCCGGCGGGCGACTCCGTCGAGGCCGAGCCGTACCGGGGGGCGATCGAGGAGGCCGCCGATCAGCTCGGCGAGCTCGACGGCGTCAGCCAAGCGCTCTCGCCCTTCTCGGAGTACGCAACCGACGCGGTCTCCGACGACGCCCAGGCAGGCATCATCCGCGTGCAGTTCGACGGCACGAGCGAGGACATCGGCGAGGAGCTCATCGCCGAGGTGACCGAGATCGGCACGTCGCTCGAGGGCTCTGGCCTGCAGGTCGGCTTCGACGGGCAGATCTTCCAGGACCTCGAGTACGGGCTCACGCCGACCGAGATCGTCGGCGTCGTCTTCGCCGCCATCGTGCTGCTCGTGGCCTTCGGATCTGTGCTCGCCGCCGGGCTCCCTCTCGCCTCCGCCATTGTCGGGGTCGGGGTGACGATGGGCGGCATCCTCTTCGCCGCGAAGTTCGTGGTCGTCTCGAGCGCGACTCCGCTGCTCGCGGTCATGATCGGCCTCGCCGTCGGCATCGACTACGCGCTCTTCGTCGTGTCGCGCCACCGCACGCAGCTTGCAAACGGGATGGACCCGGAGGAGTCGACCGCGACCGCCGTCGGCACGGCGGGCAACGCTGTCGTCTTCGCCGGCGTGACCGTCATGATCGCCCTGCTGGGCCTCATGATCGTCGGCATCCCGTTCCTCAACGTCATGGGCGTGGCCGCAGCCGGCGCGGTGTTCGCGGCCATGGCCGCCGTGATCACGCTTGTGCCAGCGCTGCTGGGCTTCACGGGTGAGCGGATGCGCCCCAAGGCCGGGTCTCGTGCGTTCCGTCGCGAGACGGGTGCCAATGCGAAACCAACGATGGGCAGGCGCTGGGTGCGGCTTGTCATGAAGGCGCCGCTGGCCTTCGCGCTCGCCGTCGTGGCCATCCTCGGCACGCTTGCGATCCCCGCCCTCGACCTCAAGCTCGCCCTGCCTTCCGGTGCCTCCGAGCCGGAGGACAGCGTGGCGCACGTCGGCTACGACCTCGTCTCGGAGCACTTCGGGCCAGGCGCCAACGGGCCGCTCATCGTGATGGTCGACATCACGCAGGGAGACAACGAGACCCTGCTCGACGACCTGCAGCTCATCGCCGACCGCGTCGCAGAGGTCGACGGCGTCGAGACCGTCGGCGACCCGCTGCCGAACCTGACCGTCGACTCCGCGATCCTCCAGGTGGTGCCGTCGACCGGACCCGACGACGACGAGACGCTTCGGGTTGTCGGCGAGATCCGCGACCTCGGCGACGACCTCGAGGCCGAGACCGGCATGACAACTTCGGTGACGGGTGCGACGGCCATCGCCCTCGACATCTCCGACCGGCTCAACCAGGCGCTCCTGCCATTCGCCGCGGTCGTCGTCGGGCTCAGCTTCTTCCTGCTCATGATGGTCTTCCGGTCGATCCTCGTTCCGCTCAAGGCGGCGCTGAGCTTCCTGCTGAGCGTGTTCGCGGCCTTCGGCGTTGTCGTCGCGATCTTCCAGTGGGGGTGGTTCGCCGACGCCTTGCACGTCGTGCCCGGCCCCATCATCAGCTTTATGCCCATCCTGCTCATGGCCATCATCTTCGGCTTGGCAATGGACTACGAGGTCTTCCTCGTCTCCGGCATGCGCGAGGCCTACGTGCGCAGCGGGAACGCCAAGGAGGCCGTCGAGACGGGCTTCGCGAACGGCGCGCGGGTTGTCACCGCGGCCGCGCTCATCATGTTCTTCGTCTTCGCCGCGTTTGTGCCGGAGGGCGCTGGCGTCATCAAGGCGATCGCGCTCGGGCTCGCCGCCGGCATCTTCTTCGACGCGTTCCTCGTGCGCATGACGCTGGTGCCCGCCGTCATGGCGATGCTCGGGAATCGCGCCTGGGCGCTGCCTGCCTGGCTCGAGCGCATCCTCCCCGACCTCGATGTCGAGGGGGAGCACCTCCGCCACTACCGCCAGAACGCCGAGTGGATGCGCGACCAGCCCAACGGCATCGCCATAGACGGCCTCGTCGCGGGTGCCGAATCGACGACAACGCGACCGGTTACCGGCGGAATCGAACGCGGCGGGGTGCTGCTCGTCGAAGGGCAGCTCGCCGAGCGTCGGCTGCTCGCGGCGACCCTCGCCGGCCGCATCGCCCCCGTGAGCGGGCACGCCCACGCGCACGGGCACCTCACGCCCGGCGACGAGAGCGCGCTTATGCGTCGCGTCGCCGTCGTGGACGCCTCGACCCTCGACTCCAGGTCTGCGGAGCTCACGGTGGGGGCGCTCCTCGAGGAGCGCCTGCGGCTCGGCCGCGGTGCCGCGGGCGGATCGGTGCCGCCTGCGCTCATCGAGCAGGGGATCGCCGAGATCTCGGCCGCCGCTGCCCGGCTGCGCGACGGCTCGCCGCGCGTGCAGGCAGACACGAGCCTCGGCGAGCTCCGGCCCGCCTCCCGTGGCGTCGCGCTGGCACGCATCGCACTCGCGGAGGGGCCAGAAGTTCTGATCCTCGACCTCGGCCCCGGAGCCGAACCAGAAGTGACGACCCGCCTCGCCGCGTCCCTCCTCAGGGAGGCGAGCGCGCTCGCCGCGCCTGAGACGACCATCGTCCTCGGGCTTCCAAGCGGGCTCGACCCCGCCGCCATCGTGGGCGAGGTGCGCCGGCCCGCAGGCCGCATCCGCCTCGATGCCCCACCCGCTGCGTCCGCAGGCGCACCGCAACCCACGCACGAAGCAACCAGCGCGCACAAGGGAGCACTCGCATGAGCGCCGCCGTCCTCCACGCCGTCACGGCCGACCGCGGGGCGCTGCGCCGCCGGCGCCTACGCAACCTGCTCGTCGCGATCCTCGTGCCGCTCATCGTCGCCGGCGCCTACTTCGCCGGCCTCGCCGGCGCGGAGGCCCGCACCTCGGCGATCCCGGCCATGATCGTGAACAACGACGAGATGCAGACCCAGACCGCGCCAGACGGCAACGAGACGACCGTCATCGCGGGCAGACTCGTCGTCAGCGCGCTCACCGACCCAGACACCGCGACGGGCTTCGACTGGCAGCTCGCCAACGCGGAAACCGCCAAGGCCGCGCTGGAAGACGGCTCCGCGTACGTCGTCGTCACCATCCCGGAGGACTTCTCCGCACGCATCACCGGCATCGCCGACGAGGGAGCGACACCGGCCACGATCGACGTGACCACCGACCAGTCCCACGACTACCTCTCGCCCGCCATCGCCAACGGGCTCTCGGATGCGCTCACCGCCCAGTTCGGCACGCAGGTCACCGAGATGGTCGCCGTCCAGCTCTTCGACGGCATCGGGCAGACCGCGACCTCCCTGCGCGACGCAGCAGACGGGGCATCCCAGCTCGCCGACGGCGGCACGCAGCTCGGCTCCGGCCTCGCGCAGTTCGCCGACGGCCAGAGCGAGCTCTCGGCGGGACTCGTGCAGAGCGCGGACGGCGCCAGCGAGCTCTCGACCGGCGTGACGACCTACGTCTCCGGCGTTGGACAGCTCTCGAGCGGCATCACCCAGTACACGGGAGGCGTCGGTCAGCTCTCGGCTGGCATCACGCAGTACACAAGCGGTGCCGACCAGCTTGCAGCCGGCGTCGGTCAGCTGGCCCAGCAGACGCCTGGTCTCCGAACCGGCGGCCAGGAACTCGCTGACGCGGGCACCCAGCTCGAGGGATACTCGACCGCCGTCACGCAGGGCACCGCGACCTACCAAGAGCAGATCAGGCCCGCGCTTGTCGCGCTCAACAACTCCACCGATGGTCTTGTCGCCTGGTGCGCGGCGCTCGCCGACCCGACCCTCAAGACCGAGTGCGAGACGCAGCTCGAGGGCATCGCCGGCACGACAGGTGGCGTCGACGGCCTCGTCGCGACCCTCGACGGCGCGACGGGTGAGCTCACCGCTGTCACCGACGGGGCAACCGACTTGAAGGCGATCGGCGCAGGCCTCGTCACGCTCGCCGATGGCATCGACCAGCTCAACACCGGCGCCACGCAGCTCTCGGCGGGTTCGAGCAGCCTCACGACGGGTGCCTCCGACCTCGCGACGGCGGGGGACGAGCTCGAAAGCGGCGCATCCCAGCTCGTCACGGGAGGCACCCAACTCGAGACGGGAGCAGGCGCGCTCGCCACGGGCCTCGGGCAGCTCCGCGACGGGCAGCAGCTCCTCGTCGACGGCGTCGCCCCGATTCAAGAGGGCGTTGGCGAGCTGACCTCAGGCGCGAGCCAGCTCTCGACCGGGCTCAGCGACGGGGCGGCGCAGGCCGAGAACGCCGTCGGCGACCCCGACGCGCTCGCCGAGGTCGTCGCGAATCCCGTCCAGGCGAACCAGGCCATGCAGCACGAGGTGAGCTTCGGCGAGATCCTCACCGCGCTCATCCTGCCGCTCGCGCTCTGGCTCGCGGCACTCGCGACGACGCTCATGCGCCGCCTCGTGCCAACCGAGGCGTACGCCTCGATGGCCTCGAACGTGCGCATCCTGCTCGACGCCACGAGGCGGATGCTCCTGCCGCTCGCCGTCGTACTCTTCGCCGTCATGGTCATCGCCCACGGCTTCGTGGGCGTGCCCGTCACCGCGGCCTTCGCGACGCTCGGCCTCGGCGCCCTCTGCGCGATCGCCCTCATCGGCGTGCACCTGCTGTTCACGACGCTCTGGGGAAGGCGCGCCGCGGCCGTCGCCTCCGTCGGCCTCCTCAGCATCCAGGTGCTGGCCATGCGCGGACTCATTCCGCTGGAGCTGAAGTCTCCGTTCGTCGAGACGATCTCGGGACTGCTCCCTGGGACGCACCTCGCCGCGGGGCTGCAACTCGCCTACTCCGGTGGCAGTGCATCCGGGGTCGTCCTGGCGGCCGTCGGCATGCTGGTTATCGCAGCGCTCGCGTTCGGAGCCGCGAGCATCGTCATCGGCCGCAGGCGCCGCTCGAGGCCTCGCTTGTCGCCGGCCTCGCGGCTGGCCGCCGCGAGCTCGTCGCCGCGTAGGCGCTCGGCGGCCGGCTGGCCACTCGTCTCGGGGGTGGCCACGCGTCTCGGTGCGGTCGCACCTCTCGGCGCAGCGCATGTCGCGGTGTGGTCGCACCTCTTGGCGCAGCGCTGTCGCATCCGACAGCCAGAGTCTCGGGATGGGTTGCGCGCTTCGGGATGGGTTGCAACCCATCCCGAGATGAGAAACCCATCCCGAGACGAGAGTGGGAGACGAGAGCGGGCAGTGGACGCTAGACGGCGTCGGGGACTGCGCGGTCCCGAGACGAGAGTGGTCGTCGAGAACGGTCGCTAGACGGCGTCGGGGACCGAGCGGCCGAGCTGCAGGTGATCATGAGCGAACGCGACCGTCTCGCGCAGCATGCGCAGGCGGTCAGGCTCGTTCTTGGCCTTGCGCGTGTTCACCTCGGCGACGACGTGCCCGGACCACCCGATGGATGCGAGGTACTGCAGCGTCTCGGCCACGGGCTGGCCGCCCTCGCCAGGCGCGAGGTGCTCGTCGAAGAGCTTGTCGTTCGCCTCGGGTGCCTGGCCGTCGCAGAGGTGGATGTGCCGCAGGCGGTCACCCGCGGCCTTCACCATCTGCAGGGAGTCGCGGCCCGAGAGCGCTGCGTGCGAGAAGTCGAGGGTGACGGCGTCGCAGTCCATCTCGACGGGGTCGATGCCAGGCTTGTAGGCCTGCAACGCACGTCCTGACACCTTCCACGGGAACATGTTCTCGACGGCGATCTCGGTGCCGGTGTCCGCGTTGATCTCGCGGACGATGTCGAGGAAGTTCTCCGCGTATCCCGATTGCCACCGGAACGGCGGGTGGACAACAACGGTGGAGGCGCCGATATCGCGCGCCAGCTCGGCGGAACGCTGCAGCTTCGTTCGCTGGTCGCGGCCCCACACGAACTGCGTGAACAGCAGAACGGGGGCGTGCACGGCGAGCACCGGCAGCTGGTACTTGTCGATGAGGCGCTTCAGCGCATCCACGCTTCTCGACGTCTGATCGGTCGAGATCATGATCTCCATGCCGTCGAAGCCCGCATCGCGAGCTATCTGGAACGACGTCTCGACAGACTTCGGGAACGTGCAGGAAGTGCTCATGCCGACGGTGATCATTTTCCGGAGATTACTCCTCTCGGCTGTCCGAAAGGTGACGAACGCTCCAAGCGAATCAGGCGAGACGGTATTCCAGCTCGGGGCGTCCGGGCGTGCCGTACCTCGGGGTGCGCTCCGCCGCTGACGTGTCGACGAGGTGCTCGAGATAGCGGCGGGCGGTGACACGAGAGAGTGCCAGCTGCTCCGAGAGCTCCTTCGCGGAGATGCCGTTTCCCTCCCCGAGCGACCGAAGCGCAGCGATGACGCTTGCGAGGGTCTCGCTCGTGAGGCCCTTGGGGAGGCTCGCCTGCGGAGTGGCCTGACGGAGCGAAGCGAGCGTCTGGTCGACCTCGTCCTGGCTCGACACGACGTGGTCGAAGAGGCCGGCCCGGTATTCGCGCAGCGCCTCCAGCTTCTCCGCGAAGGTCTGGAACGTGAACGGCTTGAGCAGGTAGTGGGCGATGCCGAGCGAAACCGCCTGCTTGACGGTTGCCGCCTCGCGCACGGCAGTCACGGCGATGATGTCGACGTCGTGCCCCTCAGCCCTGAGCCGCCTGGCGACGTCGATGCCCGTCGCGTCCGGCATGTTGATGTCGAGCAGGACCACGTCGATGCGCTCGGCGTCACCCGAGGCGGCCGCGCGGACGGCGAGGATCGCCGCGGACGCGGTGCCCGCGACACCGACGCCACGGAACCCTGGCAGTCGGTCGACGTACGAGGCGTGAGCCTGCGCCGTGAGCGCCTCGTCGTCCACAACGAGTACGTGCAGGGATGCTGGATGCGCTGCCCGGTCACCGGTCATCTGCCGTCTTCTCCACTTCTGAGACCCCGCTCGGGGTGAGCTCCGAATCGCGCACCGGCAGGCAGACGGTGAACGCTGACCCGTCGACGTCGATGCTTCCGCCCGACCTGCGCACGGCCTGCCGGACGAGCGCCAGCCCGACGCCGCGGCCCTTGCCCGGCTTCCCAGAGACGCCGAAGTCGAAGATCCTCCCGAGGAACTCCGGGTCCGGCCCAGCTCCGCTGTCACTCACCTCGATGAGCACCTCCCCGTCGAGTTCCTCGACGAGCACCCGCACCGCCGGGGCTGGCGTCGCGCGGGCGGCCTCGAGGGCATTGTCGATGAGGTTGCCGACGATCGTGATGAGGTCCCGCGCCGAGGCGCTCGCGGGAACCCGGGCAGGCAGGTGCAGGTCGAAGCGCACATCCATCTCGTCGGCCTGCGACGACTTGCCGAGGAGCAGTGCGACGAGCACCGGGTCCTCGATGGCGCGCACGAGGCGGTCAGCAAGCTCCTGGCTGACATCGAGCGTGGAGCTCGCGAGCCGCATCGCCTCGTCTGGCTGCCCGAGCTCGATGAGCGCGATGATCGTGTGGAGGCGGTTCGCGAACTCGTGAGCCTGCGAGCGGAGTGCCGCCGCGAGGGTCTGCGAGGTCTCGAGCTCGCCGCTCAGCTCCTCGATGCGGGAGTGGTCGCGGAGCGTGACGACCGTGCCCGCGAAGCGCGGCGCATCCTGACCGGGCCCACGGGTCACGACGGCCTCGCAGTTCACGACAAGCACGTGGCGTTCGGTCACGACGATCTCGTCGACGACGGCGTCTCCCCGCAGCATGACGTCGCTCAGGACCTCCGGAACGTTGAGGTCGCGCACCGGCTGCGGGGTGGCCTGCGGGTCGAAAGGCGCCAGGCCGAGGTACTCGGCGGCGACCACGTTGGTGAGCGCGAGCCTGCCCTTCGTGTCGATGAGCACAAGCCCCTCGTCGATCGAACGAAGCACACCCTCGTAGTAGGCGAACATGCGGGACAGGTCCTCCGGGCCGCGGTTATCGGTCACCCGCCGCAGGTATCGGCTCAGCGCCCAGGCGCCCGCGCCGCCGATGAGCAGGGCGCCAAGCGCGGACCACAGGATCAGCGTGATGCGCGAACCGGTCGCGACGTGCGCGTTCGACACGGTGACGCCGGCCGAGACGAGAGCCACGACCTCGCCGTCGTCCCAGATGGGGGCGACGGCGCGCACAGAAGGGCCGAGTGTTCCCGTGTAGGTCTCGGTGAAGGTCGAGCCCCTGAGGGCCGAGTCGATATTGCCCTGGAACAGCCCGCCGATCTCCTCCGGGTTGCGGTGCGTGATGCGCACCCCGCTCGTGTCCATGATCGTGATGAAGTCGATCCCCGTGGAGTCGGAGATGGTGATCGCGTACGGCTGGAGGGTGCTTGTGGGGTCCGCCACCTGCAGCTGCTCGACGACAAACGGATCGTGGGCGATCGTCTCGGCGACGGCCAGGCTGCGCAGCGCGGCGTCGTCCTCCGCCTCTCGGCGTGCGTCCGCCCACACGACGGCCACCCCAATGCCGGTGAGCGCGAGGATGGCGACGAACTGCAGCACGAAGAGTCGAGTCGCGACGCTCCAGCTTGCGAATCGCACAGCGCCTCCTCTGCGTCGATGGGGGACCGCGGCAGACCTCGGTGTTGAGGTGCACGGTGAAAACAGTATGAACGCAAGTCGCGATGGTCACAGCGGTGAGCGGATGCTCAATCCATCGTTCCCGACGCAGCTCGCGTCGGATCTCAAGGGAGAGAAGACAGCAATGGCGCTCACATCTCAGGACACCAAGGCCCCACGCAAGCGTGGCATCGACAAGACCCACTGGCTCTACATCGCCGTCATCATCGCCGTGCTCGCCGGCATCACCGTTGGCCTCGTCCTCCCGGAGTTCGGGAAGGCCCTCAAGCCCGTCGGCGAGGCGTTCGTGGCGCTCATCAAGATGATGATCGCCCCCATCATCTTCTGCACGATCGTGCTCGGCGTCGGCTCCATCGCGAAGGCCGCGACGGTCGGCAAGGTCGGCGGGCTCGCGCTCCTCTACTTCATCACGATGTCCACGTTCGCCCTCGGCATCGGCATGGTCGTCGGCAACTTCATCCACCCGGGTGAGGGCCTCAATATCGCGAGCGCCACGTACGAGGCGGATGCGTCGAAGAGCGAGGGCACGGCCGACTTCCTGCTCGGCATCATCCCGACCTCGCTGTTCTCGTCACTCACTGACGGCAGCATCCTCCAGGTGCTGTTCGTGGCCCTGCTCCTGGGCTTCGGTTTGCAGAAGATGGGCACGAAGGCCGCGCCCATCATCGACGCGATCGCTCAGATCCAGGCGCTCGTCTTCCGCGTGCTCGGCATGATCATGTGGGTCGCTCCGGTCGGTGCCTTCGGAGCTATCGCCGCGGTTGTGGGAGCTACGGGCATCGACGCGGTCATCGCGCTCGGCACGCTCATGGTCGCCTTCTACATCACCTGCGCCCTCTTCATCGTGGTGGTGCTCGGCTCGCTGCTCTGGCTCGTCGCCCGCGTCAACATCTTCAAGCTCATGAAGTTCCTCGGCCGCGAGTACCTGCTCATCGTCTCGACGTCGTCGAGCGAGGTCGCGCTGCCTCGCCTCATCGCGAAGATGGAACACGTCGGCGTATCCAAGTCCGTCGCCGGAATCACGATCCCCACCGGGTACTCGTTCAACCTCGACGGCACGGCCATCTACCTGACGATGGCGTCGCTGTTCATCGCCAGCGCCATGGGCACGCCGCTCTCCATCGGCGAGCAGGTGTCGCTGCTGGTGTTCATGATGATCGCGTCGAAGGGCGCAGCCGGTGTCACCGGCGCCGGACTCGCGACGCTCGCCGGCGGGCTGCAGGCCCACCGCCCCGACCTCGTCGACGGCGTCGGCGTGATCGTCGGCATCGACCGCTTCATGTCTGAGGCTCGTGCGCTCACGAACTTCACCGGCAACGCAGTCGCGACGGTGCTCGTCGGAACGTGGACCAAGGAGATCGACAAGCAGCGCGTCGACCTCGTCCTCAGCGGAGGGGCCCCGTTCGACGAGGCCACCATGAACGAAGACGTGCACGGCGCAACCGACCACTCGCGCGACGCCAAGAGCCAGCAGGTCATCGACCAGGAGCGCGTCACGGCGTAGCTAGCTGGCCGGCTCGCTGGTTAGACCGCAAGACAACAGACCTGTGGAGTGCGCATCCGTTTCGAGAGATTCGGATGCGCACCCCACAGGTCTGTGCCTCGCCGTGCCCCGATGCTCGCCGATCACTGGGGTGCAGAGAGATCGGAATGAGCGGGGTCGGGTGTCGCCCGCTCTGTCAATTTAAGGGCGAGTTGGCTCTCGGACGTGCAACGCCAGTGACGGCACCGCGAGATTCCGGGCCTCTGCGCGTGGCCGATTTCCACTTCGCCCTTAAATTGGCTGGGGCCGGGCGGGAGTTGGGGGCGGGGTCGGGCGGGAGGCCGGGCGAGGGTGGCGCGGGAGGCCGGGTGCGAGCGCACTCGGGTGGCTACAACCAGTCCCTTTTCTTGAAGACGATGTAGAGCACCACGGACGCGCCGATGACGAGGGAGACGGACGCGATGAGCCCCTCGACCTCGTTGTGGCCGGGGAAGTCGACGTTCATGCCGAAGAATCCGGTGATGGCGGTCGGGACGGCGATGATCGCAGCCCACCCGGTGACCTTCTTCATGATCTCGTTCATCTTGTTGCCCTGCAGGGCGATGCTCGTCTCGATGGCCGTCGAGACGTGTTCCGCGAGCGTCTCGGACCAGTCGGCGGCGAGCGCGGCGTGGTCGCCGACGTCGGCAAAGTAGGGGTGCAACTCGGGTGCGACCTTCTCCTCGCCCTGGTGGATGAAGAGGGTGATGACCTCTCTGAGGGGGAGCGTCGCGTGACGCAGCTTCGAGACGCTCCGGCGCAGGGTGAATGCGCGCCGCTGCACCTCACTCGTGTCCGGCCGATCGCTGAACAGTCCGTCGCTGAGCGCCTCGATGACCTCGTCGAGCTGCTCGACGGAGTCGGTGTGGCTGTCGACGACAACGTCGAGGAGCCCCCAGACGAGCCACGGAACTCCGAACTCCGAGAGCTCCTCGTTCTCGTCGAGCCGTTTCGTGACGTCTTCGATGGGGAACGCGGGTTCGTGGACGGTCACGAGGATGCCGGGCAGGATGAACGCGGTCAGCCGAGAGATCGTGACGTCGCCGGTCTCACCGCACGCCGAACTCGACAGCGTCAGCAGCAGGTGCGAGTCGAAGCGTGCGAGGCGGGGACGCTCCAGCCGAGACCGCGCGTCCTCGACCGCAAGCGCGTGCAAATCGAGGAGGCGTGCGAGCTCATTGAGCGCGCCCTCCTCATCGAGTGTCAGGTCGACCCAGGCCGTGCAGCCCTCGGATGCGCGGTGCTCGGCGAGGCTCGACAGCGAGTGCTCGCCGCCAACTCGCTTGCCCTCGCGGTAGAGCCTCTTCGTCTGCATGCGGCTCATCGTACGGTCGGGACCCGCCGCGCCACGCGATGCCAGTCACAGCTCGCTGGCCAGCCGCGCAACACCAGGGAGCGGTTCAGTGGTGAAGTGCAGTCGTCGCGCTCACGGTCGGGCGGCCGTACGCGAGGCGGCGGATCGCCCACTCCGCCGGTCCGGCTTTGCCTGCCCGCTCGAGGAGGACGGCACCGATCACGGTCACCAGCCACGTGCTCGTGCCGACGAGAAGGGCACCGCCCGTGCCGAGCGTCCCGCCGAGACCCAGGGACCACGCCGGCATGATCAGTACGAACACCACCGACTGGGCGAGATAGCCGGACATGGACCGCTTGCCGAGCGCGGTCAACGCGCCGATCGCTGGACCGGGCGCAACACCTGCCCACTGCCTTCGCGACACGATGAGGGCGAACATGGCCGCGTATCCCGCGCCGCCGAGGAGCCCCGACGCGGTGTGGAGCATGCCGGCGCCCAGCCACTCCGGTCCTGGAGTGAACCCGAACGCCAATCCGAAGGCGAAGGGGAGCCCGCCGAGGACGGCGGAGAGCACACCGACGACAGCGATGATGAGAGCGGCCCGCCGGTGCTCCCAAGGCCGCTCGAGGAGCTGGGATCGGGCCATGAGGAGCCCAAGCATCATGGGAGCCATGAGCGAGATCGCCAGGACTGGCGAGAACAGGAGAGAACCGGAGAACTCGCCGAGGCGGTCGAGCTGTGCCTCGCCCAACGTCTCGGCCTGCGCGGACGGCATCATCGGGCCCATCCCGAAGTCGAACCCCGAGGCAAGGAACGCGTCGTTTGCGCCCAGGAAAATCATGAGGGGAGTGGTGACGCCGAACACCGTCCACAGCACCCAATTCGGTGCGCGTACAAGGAGGACCAGGAGGAACCCGGCGAGTGCGTACACGTGCATGATGTCGCCCATGAAGAGCAGGAATCCGTGCGCGATGCCAAAGACCAAGAGCCACAGGTTTCGGCGCAGGAGCAGGGATCGGGCCTGCGGCCACGGTGTTCCGCGCTGCTGCTCCCTGGACAGGAGCTGGTGCATCCCGTACGCAAAGAGGAGCGAGAAGAGCGGGTAGCTGCGGTTATCGATGAAGAGGGCTCCGACGACGTTCGCCACGCGATCGCCCGCGGATCCGTCGATCGGGCGGCCGAGGATTCCGGCCTCGTTCCCGTACAGATACACCGTGAGGTTCGCGATCGCGATGAACAACAGCGCGAACCCGCGAGCTGCATCTGGGGCAAGTGCCCTGGCGGTTCGGGCGGTCGGCTGCGGCTTCGGTGAAATCGTCACAACACACCATCCTGGCTCGGTCCAGAGGTCGATCCGATGCATTCAGACTCTGCACGGCCAACTGCCAGGTAAAATAAACACGTCCACACCGCTGCATGAGCTCCAGGAGGCCGAATGATCGCGTTCCTGGCTATCTTCATCGGCACGAGCATCCTCATCCCGGTGCTCCACAGGTGGCTACGGAACGTGACGTTCCTCGCCGCCGCCGCCATCCCCGCCGCCGCCTTCGTCTGGACCGCGCTGCTCGGTCCCCGCCTTCTGAGCGGCGAAGTACTCACCGAGAGCGTGCCCTGGATTCCGCAGATCGACATCGCGATCGCCATGCGGATGGACGTGCTCGCCTGGATCATGACGCTCATCGTCACCGGCATCGGAGCGCTGGTCCTGCTCTACTGCGGACGCTACTTCAAGCCGGACGAGCCCGACCTCGGTCGCTTCGCCGCCGTGCTGCTCGCCTTCGCGGGTGTCATGTTCGGGCTGGTGCTCGCCGACGACATCTACCTCCTCTTCATCTTCTGGGAGGCGACGAGCGTGCTCTCGTTCCTCCTTATCGGCCACTACTCGTCGAAGCGCGCGAGCCGCGGTGCCGCCATGCAGGCCCTGCTCGTCACGACGCTCGGCGGCCTGGCCATGCTCGTCGGCCTCGTCATGCTGCACGCCTCGACCGGCACGTCGCTGCTGTCCGAGATTATCGCGAACCCGCCCGAGTTCGACGGCTTCACGATCACAGCGGTCATGCTCGTGCTCGCCGGGGCCGTCACCAAGTCGGCCCTCGCCCCGTTCCATTTCTGGCTTCCCGCCGCGATGGCCGCCCCGACCCCCGTCAGCGCGTACCTCCACGCCGCGGCGATGGTCAAGGCCGGCATCTACCTCATCGCCCGCCTCGCCCCCGGCTTCGCCGAGATGCCAGGCTGGCGCGAAGTGCTCATCACGATCGGCGTCGCGACGATGCTCATCGGCGGCTGGCGTTCGCTGCGCCAGCACGACCTCAAGCTGATCCTCGCCTACGGCACCGTCAGCCAGCTCGGCCTGCTCACGGTCGTCGTCGCGTTCGGCACGAGGGATGCGGCGCTCGCGGGCCTCGCAATGGTCATCGCGCACGCCTGCTTCAAGGCGGCCCTGTTCCTCATCGTCGGCATGATCGACCACCGCACGGTAACCCGCGACATCCGGAAGCTCTCCGGCCTCGCGAAGGCCGCCCCCGTCCTGTTCTGGATGACGGCGCTGGCCATCGCGGCTATGGCGGGCGTGCCGCCGATGTTCACCTTCGTCGCGAAGGAGGCCATCCTCACGGCGCTCCTGGACGCTGGCGAGGCTGGCAACGTGTGGGGCTGGATCGCGCTGGTCGGAGTTGTGCTCGGCACGGTCTTCACCGTCGCCTACTCGGCCCGCTTCCTCTGGGGCGCCTTCGCCTCGAAGCCGGACGTCGAGCGCGTGCGCTACGTGCCAGAGCACCTCGACTTCATGTTCTCCCCGCTTGTCCTGGTCATCGCCTCCCTCGGCCTCGGCTTCGCCTCCGGCCTCATCGACCCCGTGCTCGCGATGTACGCCGACACGCTGCCAGAGCTGGAAGGGGTTAAGCCGTACCACCTGGCGCTCTGGCACGGGTTCGAGCCTGCGCTGTTCATCACGATCGGCACCTTCATCCTCGGAGGACTGCTGTTCGTGTGGCGGGCCCCCGTCGCCCGGGCGCAGGCGAAGGTGCCACCGCTCATCGAGTCGTCGCGCGGCTACTGGACCACGATGCGCGTCGTCGACGTCATCGCGGCCCGCACCACGGCGACAACGCAACGTGGCTCGCTGCCCTTCTACCTCGCGTCGATCTTCATCATGTTCGTCGTGGCGTCCGTCTTCACGCTCGTCACTATGGATACGCCCGTCCCCGCGTTCGAGACCGAGATCCGCTGGCAGGAGATCGCGATCATCCTGATCATGATCCTCGCGGCGTTCTTCGTCACGAGCTCGGAGAAGCGCTTCCAGGGCGTCATCCTGGTCGGCGTCACGGGCTACGGCATGGCCGGCCTCTTCGCCCTCTCAGGCGCCCCTGACCTCGCAATCACGCAGGCCCTCATCGAGACCATCACGCTTGTCGTGTTCGTGTTGGTGCTGCGCAGGCTCCCCGCCCGCCACGGCAAGGCACTCAAGAATCCGCCTTCGTGGCTTCGTTGGCTCATCGGCGGCAGCGTCGGGATTGTGCTCGCGGTCGTCGCGTGGATCTCGCTTGCGTCCCGCCAGGCCATCCCCGACTCGGTGTTCTTCCCCGAGTTCGCCTACAAGGGCGGCCACGGCTCGAACATCGTCAACGTCACGCTCGTCGACATCCGCGGCTGGGACACGATGGGCGAGCTCTCCGTGCTCATCGCCGCCGCTACGGGCGTCGCGAGCCTCGTCTACCTCAACAATCGAGGCCGGTCGCGCGTCGACGCGGCCCGCGGCCCTCGCTTCCTGCGTGCATCCCGCCCGGTCACCGAGCCCATCGACCTCGCCGCCGTCAGCGCGGCAGGGCAGAAGCTGGGCAAGGCGGACAAGCTGCAGGGGGAGCACCGCAAGGTCTGGCTCATCGCCGGGAAGTCGCTCGCGCCGAACAACCGCTCGATCATCCTCGAGGTCGTCGTGCGGCTCGTGTTCCACGCGCTGCTCATCGCCTCCCTCTTCCTCCTCTTCACGGGGCACAACACTCCGGGTGGCGGCTTCGCCGGAGGTGCCGTCGCGAGCCTCGCGCTCGCCGCGCGCTACCTGGCTGGCGGCCGTGCGGAGCTCGACGAGGCCGTGAAGGTAGATGCGGGTCGACTGCTCGGCATCGGGTTCCTGCTCGCGACCCTCACGGCGCTTGTGCCGATCTTCTTCGGCCAGGCACCGTTCACGTCCTCCTGGATCGACCAGGACATTCCAGGCATCGGCCAGTTCGTCTTCGTCACGTCGACCGTGTTCGACATCGGCGTCTACCTCATCGTCATCGCGCTGGTCATCGACATCCTGCGCTCGCTGGGTTCGGAGATCGACCTGCAGATCGAACAGGACGCATCCCCTGACTCTGACACGTCAGCGGCAGAGCACGACGGCCTGCAGGGCGAGAACGCAGAGGGAGGCGAGACGGGCTTCAACACCGGCGCTCTCGCTCGTGTCAACGAAGAGGTCGAAACCGACCAGAACGACATCGAACCAGTCGAATCCGAGGAGGTGACCCGCTCATGACCCTGTCCCTTGTGCTTCTCGTTGGCATGGCAGTGCTCTACGCCTGCGGCGTCTACCTGCTCCTCGAGCGCAGCCTGACGCGCATGCTCCTCGGGATCCTGCTCGTCGGCAACGCCACGAACATCCTCATCTTCTTCATGTCGGGCAGCTTCGGTCTCGCGCCCATCTACGACGCGGATGTGGCACCCGAGGACTACTCGGACCCGATCCCGCAGGCCTTCATCCTCACCGCCATCGTCATCACCTTCGGCGTGACGGCGTTCATGCTCGCCCTCATCTACCGTTCGTGGCGCCTGGCGCAGGCCGACACCGTGAGCGACGATGAAGAGGACATCGCGATGCGAACCGCCGACCTCTCGCAGGATGACGAGGAGTTCGACGAGGACGACTCGGGCGACACCGAGTTCGGGCAGTACGCGGAGGCGGCCGTCTCGACGGCGCGCATCGACATGGGGGAAGGGCCGGACTCGGGGTCTGGCAGGGACAGCTTCGCGGAAGCATCCCTCAAGGCCACCGAGCCGAGCAACCGCCACGAGGAGCTTGAAGAGTTCCGGGCGGGCGAGCAGGACGCCGAGGGCACCCAGCCCGAGGTCGGCCTCGATTCCGGCTCGGATGACGCCGCCAACCGCAGAGACGACAACGCAGGGGAGGGGGATCGATCATGACCTGGCTTGTTCCCCTCATCGTGCTCGTGCCGCTCATCGGAGCGGCCCTCGCGCTGACCGCGGCCCGCGCGGCCCGTCTGCAGATCTTCATCGCGCAGGCGACGCTTGTCCTCGCGCTCGCCGTGAGCGTCGGCCTGCTGGTCGCCGTCACCACGTCTGGCGAGGCGCTTGTCGTGCAGGGCGGCGGCTGGCTCGCGCCGTTCGGCATCTCCCTCGTCGTCGACCAGCTGTCGGCGATGCTCGTCGTTGTCACCAGCATCGTGCTGCTCGCGGTCATGGCCTTCTCAATCGGCCAGGGCGCGGCGGACGGCGACGACGAGACCCCGGTCTCGATCTTCTACCCCACGTACCTCGTGCTGTCGGCGGGCGTCTACAACGCGTTCATCGCGGGCGACCTCTTCAACATGTACGTGGGCTTCGAGATCCTGCTCGTGTCGAGCTTCGTGCTCATCACGCTCGGGGGCACGACGGAGCGCATCAAGGCCGGCGTCACCTACATCGTCGTGAGCCTCGTCTCGTCGTTCATCTTCCTGGGTTCGATCGCGCTCATCTACGGCGCCGTCGGAACCGTGAACTTCGCCGAGATCGCCGTGCGCATGGCGGAGCTGCCGCAGGATGTGCAGCTCATGCTCCACATGCCGCTGCTCATCGCCTTCGCGATCAAGGCGGCGCTCTTCCCGCTGTCGTTCTGGCTGCCGGACTCGTACCCGTCGGCGCCAGCTCCGGTCACGGCCGTGTTCGCGGGCCTGCTGACGAAGGTCGGCGTGTACGCGATCCTGCGCACGGAGACGCTGCTGTTCTGGGACAACGACATCTCCGTGCTGCTCATGGTCATCGCGCTGCTGACGATGATCGTCGGCATCCTCGGTGCCGTCGCCCAGGCAGGCATCCGGCGAATGCTGTCGTTCACGCTCGTCAGCCACATTGGCTACATGATCTTCGGCGTCGCGCTCGGCACCGAGCTCGGCTACGCGGCGACGGTGTTCTACATCGTCCACCACATCATCGTGCAGACGGCGCTGTTCCTCGTGACGGGGCTCATCGAGCGAATAGCCGGCTCGTCGTCCCTCACGCACCTCGGCGGGATGCTCAAGCGGGCCCCGTTCGTGGCCGTGCTGTTCTTCATCCCGATGCTCAACCTCGGCGGTATCCCGCCGTTCTCGGGCTTCATCGGCAAGGTCGGCCTCTTCACGGCGGGCGCGGCCCAGGGGAGCGTGCTCAGCTACGTGCTCATCGGCGCCGGTGCCGTGACGAGCCTCCTCACCCTGTACGCGCTCATCCGCGTCTGGAACCTCGGCTTCTGGCGCACGCAGGAGCAGGTCGTCGACTTCTCCTCGCCCATGACGGAGCGCATCTCGGACACTCCAGAGTCGGCCGTCGTCACCGAGACGAAGTCATCGTCGCGGCTCATGACGATCGCGACCACCACGACGGTCGCCGTGAGCGTCGCCATCACGGTCTTCGCCGGCCCCATCTACGAGTGGTCCGAGACTGCCGCGTTCGACCTGTTCCCTGCTGAGTACATCAGCTCGGTCTCCAACGGGGAGGTGCTCAAGCCATGATGAAGGTCAAGGACACCAGCGCCCGCAAGCCGCGGCGCCACGCGATTCTCGTCCAGCTGCCGCTGCTGCTCGCGCTTGTCGCGTTCTGGCTCGTGCTGTGGGGGCACGTCGACGTCATCAGCGTTGTCACCGGCATCATTTTCTCGGTCATCATCGTCGAGGTCTTCTACCTGCCGGCGGTCGACCTCTCCGGACGCATCAACCTGTGGTGGACGCTCGTCTTCTTCGTGAAGTTCGTCTACCGCCTCGTGAGCGCGTCGCTCATCGTCGCGTGGCTCGCCTTCCGGCCGGCGAAGCCGCCGCTGGGCTCCGTCATCTCGGTGCAGCTGCGCACGCGCAGCGACTTCATCCTCACCCTCACGGCCGAGGTCAACATGCTCATCCCCGGCTCGATGGTCGTCGAAGTCGACCGGATGCACTCGGTGCTGTACCTGCACGTGCTCGACGCGTCCACCGACGAATCCGTCGAGTCCGTCAAGGCACTCGCGCTCGATGTTGAGGAGGGCCTCGCGCTTGCCCTCGGCACCCGCGACGACCTGTGGCGCGTCAACCGCGACCGCGTGCGCCGCGGTCTCGGTCCCATCGGGCAGTCGCCAGCGCAGAAGAAGCACGAGGCGATCCGCGACAAGCAGTTCGCGCACGACATGCCCGTCATCGTCAAGGAGTCGGCCACCGGCCGATCTGCAGCTCAGGAGGGGGACAAGTGATGGTCGTCGACGTGCTCGTCTGGATCTTCGGCACGATGTTCGCCGTCGCCGCGCTCCTCGCGGTGATCCGCATCATCCGCGGCCCCTCCATCATCGACCGCATGGTCGCGTCCGACGCGCTCCTCACGATCCTCATCTGCGTGCTCGTCGCCGACATGATCATCCGCGGTCACACGGACACGCTCCCACTTGTGCTTGCACTCGCGATGACCGCATTCATCGCTTCGATCGCAGTGGCCAGGCACGTCACCAGGCAGGAGGCGAACGCAAGTGAACGCTTCTGACGCGCTTCTCGCATCCGGTGGGCTCCTTGTGGCCAACGGCCCTCTTGACGCCCTCGACATCATCTCTCTCGTCTGCCTCGGGCTCGGCGCGCTGCTCTCGCTCGCAGCCGGGGTTGGCCTCATGCGCTTCTCGGACGTGCTCATGCGGATGCACGCGCAGACCAAGCCGCAGATCGCCGGCCTTATGTTCCTGCTCATCGGCCTCGCCGTGCAGCAGACGCACCTGCCGACGATCCTCTTCCTCATCCCGATCATGTTCTTCCAGATGCTCACGACGCCGGCCGGCGCGACGATGCTCGCGCGAGCCGGCTACCGCAGCAGGCAGTTCGACAATGCTCCGCTCTACGTCGACGAGCTGGCGGCAGCTGTCGAGAGCGCGCAGCGACGCACCGACGACGAACTGACCCGAGCCCACGCGGTTCGGACCGGTCAGCCGGAACGCGAACCGGCACCGGAGCACGAGGGCCTCGGACACGGCGAGAAGTAGCGCGTCGCCGCGGCGCGGGCCGAGGCTCGCCGCGGCGTAGAATGGCGGGCATGCCTGAGCCAGAAATCGACATCAAGCCACGCAGTCGGGTCGTCACCGACGGCATCGAAGCCACCACCTCGCGCGGCATGCTTCGCGCTGTCGGCATGGGTGACGACGACTGGGACAAGCCGCAGATCGGCATCGCGTCCTCGTGGAACGAGATCACCCCCTGCAACCTCTCCCTCAACCGCCTCGCGCAGGGTGCAAAAGAAGGCGTGCACTCCGGCGGCGGCTACCCGCTCCAGTTCGGTACGGTCTCCGTCTCCGACGGCATCTCCATGGGCCACGAAGGCATGCACTTCTCACTCGTCTCCCGTGAGGTCATCGCCGACTCCGTCGAGACGGTTGTCATGGCCGAGCGCCTCGACGGCACCGTGCTGCTCGCCGGCTGCGACAAGTCGATCCCCGGCATGCTCATGGCGTCCGCGCGACTCGACCTCTCGAGCGTCTTCCTCTACGCGGGCTCGATCGCTCCGGGCTGGGTGAAGCTCTCGGACGGCACCGAGAAGGACATCACGATCATCGACTCCTTCGAGGCCGTTGGCGCCACGAAGGCCGGCAAGATGTCCGAGTCCGACCTCAAGCGCATCGAGTGCGCGTTCGCCCCGGGCGAGGGTGCCTGCGGCGGCATGTACACGGCCAACACGATGGCCTCCGTCGCCGAGGCGCTCGGCCTCAGCCTGCCAGGCTCGGCCGCTCCCGCATCGGCCGACCGCCGCCGCGACATGTACGCCCACCGCTCGGGTGAGGCAGTGGTCAACCTGCTCCGCCAGGGCATCACGACGGGCGACATCCTCACGAAGGAAGCCTTCGAGAACGCCATCGCGCTTGCCATGGCGCTCGGCGGATCGACCAACGTCGTGCTCCACCTCCTCGCGATCGCTCGCGAGGCGCAGGTCGATGTCACCCTGCACGACTTCAACCGCATCGGCGACAAGGTTCCCCACATCGCGGACATGAAGCCGTTCGGCAAGTACGTCATGAACGACGTCGACCGCCACGGCGGCATCCCCGTCGTCATGAAGGCGCTCCTCGACGAGGGCCTCATGCACGGCGACGCGCTCACCGTGACGGGCAAGACGCTCGCCGAGAACCTTCGCGACCTCAACCCGGACCCGGTCGACGGCGACGTCGTGCACACGGTCAACAACCCCATCCACGCGACGGGCGGCATCACGGTGCTGCACGGCTCGCTCGCCCCAGAAGGCGCCGTCGTGAAGACGGCCGGCTTCGACGCCGACGTCTTCGAGGGCCCAGCCCGCGTGTTCGAGCGCGAGCGCGGCGCGATGGACGCCCTCACCAACGGCGAGATCGAAGCTGGCGACGTCCTCGTCATCCGCTACGAGGGCCCGAAGGGCGGACCGGGCATGCGCGAGATGCTCGCCATCACGGCGGCCATCAAGGGCGCGGGGCTCGGCAAGGATGTACTACTCTTGACGGACGGACGATTCTCAGGCGGCACAACCGGCCTGTGCATCGGCCACATTGCACCGGAAGCGGTCGACCAAGGTCCCATCGCTTTCGTCCGCAGTGGAGATCTGATTCGGGTCGACATCGCGGCTCGCTCGATCGACCTACTCGTCGACGAAGCTGAGCTCGCCTCCCGCCGAGAAGGCTGGGAACCACTCCCTCCGAAGTTCACGCGCGGCGTGCTTGCGAAATACTCGAAGCTCGTCCGCAGCGCGTCCGAGGGTGCGACCACGGGCTAGCCCCCGGAGCCTCGGCTCTGACCTTGGGGCTCGGCCCCATCGACTGCGCTCGACTCATCGAGTACAAGAAGAACGGATCTCATGACGCAGGAAACTGCCGCCCGCATTGCCGCGGCGTCACCCTCCTCCGGGCGCGAGCCCGAAATGCTGACCGGAGCCCAGGCTGTTGTCCGCACCCTCGAGAACCTCGGGGTCACGGACGTCTTCGGGCTGCCAGGCGGCGCCATCATCGAGGTGTACGACCCACTCCTCGACAGCACCAAGCTCCGCCACATCCTGGTCCGCCACGAGCAGGGCGCCGGCCACGCCGCCGAGGGCTACGCCTCGGCGAGCGGCCGGACCGGCGTCTGCATCGCGACGAGCGGCCCAGGCGCAACGAACCTCGTGACCGCGATCGCCGACGCCTACATGGACTCGGTGCCGCTGCTGGCCATCACCGGCCAGGTGTTCTCGCACCTCATGGGGACCGACGCGTTCCAGGAGGCCGACATCATCGGCATCACGATGCCCGTGACGAAGCACAGCATCCTCGTCCGAACGCCGGAGGAGATTCCCGCGGCCATCGCGTCTGCGCACCACATCGCGTCGACCGGTCGCCCGGGGCCCGTCCTCGTCGACATCACCAAGGACGCACAGCAGAAGAAGGCGCCGTACATCTGGCCGGTCAAGCTCGACCTCCCCGGCTACCGCCCGGTGCTCAAGGCGCACGGCAAGCAGATCCTCGCGGCGGCTCAGCTCATCGCGCAGGCCAAGAAGCCCGTCTTCTACCTGGGCGGCGGCATCGTCCGCTCCGGCGCATCCACTGAAGTGCAGCGCCTCGTCGAGAAGACCGGGGCACCGGCCGTCACGACGCTCATGGCCCGCGGCGCGTTCCCCGACTCGCACCCGCAGATGCTCGGCATGCCAGGCATGCACGGCACGGTGCCTGCGGTGCTCTCGCTGCAGGAAGCCGACCTGCTCATCACGATCGGCGCCCGCTTCGACGACCGAGTCACCGGCAAGTCGGCGCTCTTCGCGCCGAACGCGAAGGTCATCCACGTCGACATCGACCCAGCAGAGATCTCCAAGATCCGCACGGCCGACGTGCCGATCGTCGGCGACGCGCGCGAAGTCGCGATCGACCTCCTCGCCGCCGTCACCGACCATGCGCCCGCCGACACGGCCCGCCTCGCGGACTGGTGGACCTACCTCGACGGCCTGAAGGCCGAGTTCCCACTCGGGTTCACCGAACCGAGCGACGGGCTCCTCTCGCCGCAGCACATCATCCAGCGCATCAGTGAGCTCACGGGGCCGGAGGCCATCTACGCCGCGGGCGTCGGGCAGCACCAGATGTGGGCAGCCCAATTCGTCAAATACGAGCGGCCGAACGCCTGGCTCAACTCCGGTGGTGCAGGCACCATGGGCTACGCCATCCCGGCCGCCATGGGCGCCAAGGTCGCCGAGCCGCACCGCACGGTGTGGGCGATCGACGGCGACGGGTGCTTCCAGATGACCAATCAGGAGCTCGCGACCTGCGCGATCAACAACATCCCCATCAAGGTCGCCATCATCAACAACTCGTCGCTCGGCATGGTGCGACAGTGGCAGACGCTCTTCTACGACGGCCGCCACTCGAACACCGACTTGAACACGGGACACGAGACGGTTCGCATCCCTGACTTCGTGAAGCTCGCCGACGCCTACGGCGCGCTCGGCATCCGCGTCACGAAGGAAGAGGAGATCGACGCCGCCATCAAGCTCGCCCTCGAGACCAACGACCGCAGCGTCGTCATCGACTTCGTCGTGAGCGCAGACGCCATGGTGTGGCCGATGGTGCCGCAGGGTGTCTCGAACAGCTTCGTCCAGTACGCCAAGGAACACAGCCCGACCTTCGAGGGGGAGTAGAACATGTCGAAGCACGTACTTTCGCTCCTCGTCGAGGACAAGCCAGGTCTGCTGACACGCGTCGCCGGGCTCTTCGCCCGCCGAGGCTTCAACATCGACTCCCTCGCCGTCGGCGCGAGCGAGGTCGACGGGCTCTCCCGCATCACGGTCGTCGTGGACGTCGAGGAGTTCCCGCTCGAGCAGGTGACGAAGCAGCTCAACAAGCTCGTCAACGTCATCAAGATCGTCGAGCTCGAGTTCGACGCCTCCGTCCAGCGCGAACACCTGCTCGTGAAGGTCAAGGTCGACTCCGCGACTCGCTCGCAGGTCATCGAGGCTGTCAACCTCTTCCGCGCCCGCGTCGTCGACGTGGCCACGGACGCGCTTGTCATCGAAACCACAGGCGACACGGGCAAGGTGCAGGCGTTCCTGCGTGTCCTCGAGCCGTACGGCATCCGCGAGATCGTCCAGTCCGGCCTCGTCGCCGTCGGTCGCGGATCCAAGTCCATGACCGAGCGGGTCGCGCGCTGACCTCGCGTCGCGCACATCCACCCCGCTCAGGCTGACCAGCAGCTGCCTGTGCTGATCAGCACTCAAGAACCCACAAGCCAAACGCCAACAATCAAGGAGCACACACGTGGCTGAAATCCTCTACGACAACGACGCCGACCTGAGCATCATCCAGGGCAAGAAGGTAGCCGTCGTCGGCTACGGCTCGCAGGGCCACGCCCACGCACAGAACCTCCGCGACTCCGGTGTCGAGGTCAAGATCGGCCTCAAGGACGGCTCGAAGTCGGCCCCCAAGGCGCAGGAAGACGGCTTCGAGGTCCTGGGCGTTGCAGACGCAGCCGAGTGGGCCGACGTCATCATGATCCTCGCGCCGGACCAGCACCAGCGCTCGATCTACACGGACAGCGTCAAAGACAAGCTGACGGCAGGCAAGACGCTCGCCTTCGCGCACGGCTTCAACATCCGCTTCGGCTACATCGACGCTCCCGAGGGCGTCGACGTCATCCTCGTCGCCCCGAAGGCCCCCGGCCACACGGTGCGCCGCGAGTTCGTCGCAGGCCGTGGCATCCCGGACATCATCGCCGTCGAGAACGACGCATCCGGTACCGCATGGGCCACGGCGCTCTCCTACGCGGCCGCTATCGGCGGAACCCGCGCTGGCGTCATCAAGACGACTTTCACGGAAGAGACCGAGACCGACCTCTTCGGCGAGCAGGCAGTGCTCTGCGGTGGCACGTCGCAGCTCATCCAGTACGGCTTCGAGACGCTCACCGAGGCTGGCTACCAGCCCGAGATCGCCTACTTCGAGGTGCTCCACGAGCTCAAGCTCATCGTCGACCTCATCTGGGAGGGCGGCATCGCCAAGCAGCGTTGGTCGGTCTCCGACACGGCTGAGTTCGGCGACTACGTCTCCGGCCCGCGCGTCATCGACCCGCGCGTCAAGGAGAACATGCAGGCCGTTCTCGCCGACATCCAGTCGGGCGCGTTCGCGAAGCGCTTCATCGACGACCAGGACAACGGCGGCGTCGAGTTCGCTGAGTTCCGCAAGAAGGGCGAGTCGCACCCCATCGAGAAGACCGGCCAGGAGCTGCGCAAGCTCTTCGCCTGGAAGCAGACCGACAGCGACTACGTCGACGGACAGGTCGCGCGCTAAGCGTCACCATCCTTCAGCAGTTCTGAACTGCGTTGGGCCGGCCTCGAGCATCAGCTCGGGGCCGGCCCTTCTTCGTGCGCGTCGCTCGCTTGTTACGGCGACGTGGGGCGGATGCGCGTTCAGCGATAAGATCGGTTCGGCCTGCGCCCGCAGACTCCCTGTCTCCACTGGAGGATTCTTCACGTGTCAAAGCCCGTCGTTCTGCTTGCCGAGCAGCTTTCCCCCGCAACCGTGGATGCGCTCGGTCCCGACTTCGAAGTCCGCCAGGTCGACGGCACCGATCGTCCCGCGCTCCTCGAGGCGCTCGCCGAGGCCAACGCGATCCTCGTGCGCAGCGCGACCCAGGTCGACGCCGAGGCGATCGCCGCGGCCCCGAACCTGAAGATCATCGCCCGCGCCGGCGTCGGCCTCGACAACGTCGACACGCCCGCCGCCACGAAGGCAGGCGTCATGGTCGTCAACGCGCCGACCTCGAACATCACCTCGGCGGCCGAACTCGCCGTCGGCCACATCATCTCGCTCGCCCGCCACATCCCGAACGCCAACGCGTCGATGAAGGCCGGCGACTGGAAGCGCTCGAAGTACACGGGCGTCGAGCTGTTCGAGAAGACCGTCGGCATCGTCGGCCTCGGCCGCATCGGAACGCTCGTCGTCGACCGCCTCAAGGGCTTCGGCGTGAACCTCGTCGCCTACGACCCCTACGTGACGCCCGCCCGCGCCTCGCAGCTGGGCGTGCAGCTCCTCAGCCTGGAAGAGCTGATGGCGCAGTCCGACTTCATCACCATCCACATCCCGCGCACGCCGGAGACCACCGGTCTCATCGGCGAAGCCGAGTTCGCGCTCGCCAGGCCCGAGCTTCGCATCGTGAACTGCTCGCGCGGCGGCATCATCGACGAGAACGCGCTCCGCGACGCCCTCGAGTCCGGCAAGATCGCCGGCGCGGCCCTCGACGTGTTCGTCACCGAGCCGCCATCGAATCGCGACCTCCTCGACCAGCCGAACCTGCAGCTCACGCCGCACCTCGGCGCGTCCACCGACGAGGCGCAGGAGAAGGCCGGCGTCTCGGTCGCCCGCTCCGTGCGCCTCGCGCTCGCCGGCGAGCTCGTGCCGGACGCGGTCAACGTTGCAGGCGGCATCATCGACGAGTACGTGCGCCCCGGCATCCCGCTCATGGAGAAGCTCGGCCAGTTCCTGCAGGGCCTCATCGGCGCCTCTCCCGTCGCCCTCGACATCGAGGTGCACGGCGAGCTCGCCCGCTACGAGGTGAAGGCGCTGCGTCTCGCCGCGCTCAAGGGCTTCTTCACGAACATCGTCACCGAGCAGGTCTCCTACGTGAACGCGCCGCTCCTCGCGGAGGAGCGCGGCCTCGACGTGCGCATGAACGTCGACGAGGACAGCGACGAGTACCGCAACGTGCTCACGCTGCGAGCGACGCTCAGTGACGGCAAGACGGTCTCCGTCTCCGGAACGCTCACGGGCGTGAAGCAGATCGAGAAGCTCGTCGGCATCAACGGCTACAGCATCGAGGTGCCGCTCGCCGCGCACCACCTCGTCATGGTCTACAGCGACCGCCCCGGTGTCGTCGCCCTCTACGGAGCCGCACTCGGCGAGGCAGGCGTCAACATCGCCGGCATGCAGATCGCCCGCGACGAAGAGGGCGGCCAGGCCCTCTCCGTGCTCACGATCGACGAGCCAGCGAGCGACGAGCTGCTCGCGCGCCTCCGCGACGCGATCGGCGCCTCCGAGCTGCACGAGATCGACATCGTCGAGAGCTAGACGCCCAGCGTCACCCACACGAACGCTGCCTGCGTTCCCAACCGCGCGAGAGATCGCCGCGGTTGGAACGCAGGCAGCGTTGTTCTTTGGGCGCAGGGTGTGGGTGATCGGGTGTGTGCGGCTTCGGGGTGGGGAGCACCGTCGGCGCTGAGTTGGGATGGAACACGCATTGTCGCGTGGGATCAGGCTGAGCGTCCAAGGCTCGACCTTTCGAATGATGTTCCGTGAACCGCGATCGTGCAACGCTACCCACATGCACAGAACAGTCTGGCAGGAGAACAGGGGCGGTGAACTTCCCTAACCCCATTCTCGTTCCTTTCAAAACATGTGCAAAAGCGGTCCGAGAATGCTCACGCCACGGCGCAATACTGGAATTTGGAGACTTGTATGACGCATCATGGTAAAAGCTTGACGTAAAGTGCCTCCTTTTCCGGTTTAGAACGGCGGCCAATGAAGGCCGTGACTCACTATCAAGGGGGAAAAGATGTCCAATTACATTGCGCCGAAAATCGAGCAGGTCGGATCGTACCGGAAGCTCACGAACGGGGTCTGGTTCGGTCGCTGGCGCGACATCTTCGGCGGGCGCGCTTTCATCAAGGTGACGGTCGGCTGAGTCTCGACGTTCGAGCGAGGGGGCGGTGCGCTCATCGCGTGCATCGCTCCCTCGTGCCTCGAAGGGGAAAGGGGGTGAGGGGCATCTCAACGCTCAGTGCAGTCCGGTCGGCATTCTCGACGTCCACGCTCTGCTATTGGACGATGGAAGACGGGGTCGTTCGCACCAGTGCATCCCAGCTCGACCTGCGTGGCTCCGCTCCACTCGACCCCGATCGACTGTCGCTGGAGACCTGCCCCAACCTGCCGAGCGTCTTCCGCCTCCGCCCGTTCTGGGCGAACGTCCGGGTGGTCGCGCCAGGTCACGACCTGGTTGAGGCTGAGGGATGCGTGGGCGATCGACGCTGGTGGCAGGCGGGCGAGCACCAAGATGCGACCTTCGAGGAGGCGGCGGGCCGATTGCGGCACGCGCTCCGCACCGCGGTCGAGCGGCGCCTCGGCCCAGGCGGGCTCCTTGGGGCAGATCTCTCAGGGGGGATGGACTCCACGTCGCTCGCCTACCTGGCTGAGGCGGTCGGGGGCCAGGTTGCTCACTTCCACGCAGGCACTGCGGATGCACAGAACCAGGACTCGCACTTCGCGCGGCGGGCCGCGGCGGAGCTGCGCGGCGAGTTCATGGAGCTGCCGTCCTTCACATCGACGCTCGACGCGTTCGCCACGACAACGCGCAACGGGGAACGCTCCGGGCGCAGCGTCTCCGGGCCGCCGGCCTGGCGAGCCAATATGCCGCATCTGCAGATGCTGTTCGAGCAGGAGCGTGCACGAGATATTCGCACGCACATCAATGGGCTGGGCGGTGACGAGCTGTTCGCCCTGCAGCCGGCGGTCATGTCGTCGTTGGTGCAGTCCGGCGCCGTTGCTGTGGGGCTGCGATCCGCCGCTCGTCTGGCACGTGCGCAGCGGTGGCCGGTGCTGCGGACTCTTGCGGCTGTCTGCTCCACGCGCACCCTCGGGGCCGAATTGGTGGCGCGTGTCCATGCAGACGCGGGTCCGCACGCTGACGCGTTCGGTTGGGCCCCAGGGTTCGGGGTCTCGCGTTTCGCCTCTGCGCAGACACGGGCGAGGGTCGAGGCGCAGATCCGCGGTCAGGCAAGTGTCGGGATCGAGCCGCACTTCCCCGACAAGGCCCGGCACCAGATGGCCGAGTCGGTCATGTTCCAGGGCGAAGTCGTGCGCCAGGTCAACGAGGCGTTCGCAGACGAGGGGGTCCGCTGGGAAGCGCCCTTTCTGGATGACGAGATCCTGCGCCTCATGTTCGGTCTCTCCTCGTCGATATCAGTGGGTCAGCGGCATTCGAAGCCCCTGCTGGCGGCGAGCATGAAGGGGCTCGCGCCGGACTGGATATTCAGTCGTGAAGACAAGGGTGAGTACAGTGCGGATCTCTTCACTGCCTTCGCTTCCAGAATCGATGGCTTGAAATCGATGTTCCGCGAGAGTTTCCTTATCGATCTGGATGTCCTGAATCCGGACGCGATTCTCAATGCATTGGAGATGCCCATGTTGAAGACGCAAGACCTCTTCGAAATCGAGCAGCTCGCGACCCTTGAGCTCTGGGTGCGGGAGGTGGAAGGCGCATGAGCGGCCGAATGAGCGACGCCGATATCTATACCTTGTCGCCGACCTGCTCGTTTGAGCAGGAGGGGGAAGGGGTTGTGCTCTTCGATGCCGGTGGCGGAACGTACTGGCGCGGCAACGCGACCGCCCGGCGGGTGCTCGAGCTCACCGTCCACGGATGCACGCGGGGGGGAAGCGGTCGAACGGCTGGAGCGCGAATACGGCCACTCGCCAGGAATGCGAGACGACGTGCGAGACCTCCTGGCCGTCCTGGTCAGAGCGCGCATCGCGAAGCGCAACGCATGAGCCTTCCGCTGAGCGCCCAGCCTTCCATCACGACGAGAGGCCGTCGCGCCCTGACCGTGCGCTGCACGGTCTCGGTCGCGTTCCTGATCACCTACGCCAGGCCGCGGCGGATCAGGCGTCTGCTCGTCGAGCTGAGCCGGGGAGCCCGCCCGTCGACGCGTGAGCAGGCTGAAGCGGTGCGCGCGGAGGTGTGCGGCGTGAGTGAGCGCTGCGCTGGAGAGGGCTGTCTGCAGCGCTCCATCGCGACGGTCCTCCTCTGCCGCCTCGACGGCCACGCGCCGAATTGGTGCTCGGGCTACCGGACAGGTCCGTTCGTCGCGCATGCCTGGGTGGAGGCGGATGGCATGCCCGTGTCGGAACCCCCTGAGGTAGCCAGCTACAAGAGAGTCCTCACGACCGAACAGGGCCGGCCGTGACCGCGTTCCTCCGATCGCTCCGAGCGGAAGCGATCAAGTTCACCTCACTGCGTTCGTCGCGGATCGCGATCCTCGCAACCGTCGCGGTCGTGACCAGTGCCGCGTACGGCGTCACCGCGCTGACGCACCAGGCGATGATCTCCGGGGATGTCAGCGCTGCTGGCGGGCTCGAGCCTGAGTCGGCCTTCCTGATGGTGGTGCACTACGGACAGATCGGGGCGATCTTCCTGGGCGCGAGCGTCTTCGCGCAGGAGCGCGACAACGGTGCCGTGGCCTCCTCGCTGCTCGCCGTCCCCGACCGGCGCACCTTCTTCTTCGCGAAGGCGCTCTCCGCGCTCGCGTTCGGCTTCGCGGCCGCCATTCCCGCCGTTCTCGGGAGCTACGCAGCCCGCTGCGCTGTCCTCGACTGTCGCGCGGTCGGCAGCCTGACGAGCCTTCCCGGTGGAGACCTCCGCCTGCTCGCGGGGTACATCGTCTACTGGTCGCTCATCAGCCTGCTCTCGTTCCTGATCTCGTCGGCGTTCCGCAGCGGCATCGTCGGGCTCTGCGCCATGCTGGCGCTCACGCTCGCCATCTCGCCGTACCTGCTCGAGTTCACTTCGGCCGCCAGGTTCCTGCCCGACCAGGCTGGCGCTCAACTGCTGCTCCAGGACGCTCCGCTTACTGGGGACCTGGGGCCGATGCTCGGGCTGCTCGTGCTGCTGAGCTGGATCGGCGTCTTCGCCGTCGCTGGATTTCTCTCGGTCCGCTCCTGGGCCGTCAACCACGCAGAAAAGGGGGTGGGTTCATGATCGAAGTCGAGAACCTGACGAAGATCTACGGGAAGCGGACCGCGATAGAGTCCGTGACCTTCGAAGCCAGAGCAGGCAGGGTGACGGGACTGCTCGGTCCGAACGGGGCGGGGAAATCGACGACGATGCGCATCCTGCTCGGCCTCGACCGAGCGACGTCCGGGCGCGCCTCGGTGCTCGGCTCCGAGTACCGGACCCTGCGGCGTCCCCTGACCCGCGTCGGCGCGCAGTTCGACGGGTCGGGCGCCCATCGCGGACGCACGGCGAGAGCGCACCTCCGCTGGATGGCGGCGAGCAACGGGATCTCGCCCACGCGCATCCCGGAAACGCTGCAGCTCGTCGGGCTGTCGGACGTCGCTGACCGCCGCGTCGGGACCTTCTCTCTCGGCATGGGGCAGCGTCTGGGCATCGCGGCCGCGCTCCTCGGCGACCCGGAGGTCGTGATCCTGGACGAGCCGATGAACGGGCTCGACCCGGAGGGCATTCGCTGGATTCGGGATCTTGCGCGCTCGCTGGCGGGTTCCGGACGCACGGTGCTCATCTCGTCGCACCTCATGGGGGAGATGCAGTCCATGGCTGATGACCTCGTCGTGATGGCGCGCGGAACGGTCATCAGGGCAGGGGCAGCGACGAGCCTGGTCTCGGGGTACGACAGCCTCGAGCACGCGTACTTCGCCTGGACGCGGGGCCGCGCCGATCATGTTGCGGGTGATGCCGCGTGAAGATGGCGCTGGCGTCGGAGTCCTGGAAGCTCTTCACCCTCAGAGCGGTCCTCATCACGCTGGCCGTGAGCCTCGTCGTGCCGGTCCTGATGGCCGCCGTCACCGCCCCCTCTGTCGGCGAGGGACTGCGCGTCGACGACCCGATGCTCGCAGCGGGGACGACCCCTGAGGTCGTAGGCCTCGAATGGATCGCGCTCGGCCAGATCGGCGTCATCATCGTGGGGGTGCTCGCGGGAAGCGGTGAGTTCTCCGGCGGCCAGATCCAGACCTCGCTCGTCGCCGTGCCGAATCGGCTCAGGTTCGTCCTCGCGAAGATCTCGGTCCTCACCGTCACCGTGACGTTGCTCGGAGCGGTGACGATCCCGCTGCTCAGCATCTGCAGCCAGCTCGGTCTCGGATCGCTCAGCGTGCTCAGCGACGGCGTACCCGCCTCCCTCCTGGTGCGCTGGCTGGGCGGAGTCGTCTACTGGACGGGAATCGCGTTGATCGGGTTCAGCTTCGCTGTCCTGGTCCGTCAGGCCCTGGTGCCGTTGCTCGTGCTCATCGCGGTCTCGCAGATCTCGCTTGTCCTGGTCTTCCTGACGCCGTGGGCGAAGTTCCTGCCCACGATCGCCGGCGCGCAGCTGTTCGATGCGGCTGCCGTGACCGCGGCGAACCCGGCGGCATCGCTCGACCCCGGGAGCGCGTACGCGGTGTTCCTCCTCACGGTCGTGGCGCTGGTCTGCTCCGCAGCCGTCGCGTTCTGTCGACGGGATGTGCGCGCATGAGTCTCACGCGGGAGAAGCGGTCGGCGGCACTCGCCGGCTTGTTCCGCCACGTCTTCGTGCAGAAGTCGACGCTCGTCGTCATCGTGGTCCTCAGCATCTGCGGCTCGGGGGCGGCGCTCGCGCAACCGTGGCTCGTGGGCCAGATCATCGACCGTGTCGGCGCGAGGGAGTCGCTCGGGATGCTTCCGTGGCTGATCGTCGCCCTCCTCATCGTGGGCGGGCTGATCTCGGGCTTCCTGCAGTACCTCATCCAGAGGACGGCCGAGGTCGCCATCCGATCAGCTCGGGAGGGCCTCGTCGACCACATCCTGCGTCTTCCCATCGCGACCCTCGATCGTCACCGTGTCGGTGATCTGGTCTCCCGCGTGAACGCAGACACCTCGGTCATCCGCAGCATGCTTACGCAGGGGTTCGTGGAGTCGATCGCCGGCGTCGTGACCTTGATCGGCGCGCTCGCGGCGATGTGGCTGATAGACCCGCTGCTGCTCGTGGTCTCACTCGGCGTCGCACTCGTCGCCGTCTTCCTCGTCGTGATGATGACGTCGCGGATCGAGGAGGCCAGCTTGGGAGTGCAGCAGGCGGTCGGTCGCCTGTCCTCCTCGCTGGATCGGGCCATCCGTGCCGTGCGGACCGTGCGGGCGGCGAACATGACGGGCTCGGAGTCGCAGCGCGTGAAGGAGGACGTGGAAGCCAGCTGGGCCGCCGGCCTTCGGGTCGCACGGATCACCGCGACGCTCGCGCCAGTCTCGTCCGCCGCCATGCAGGCCACGTTCCTGGTGGTCCTCGGACTCGGCGGCTACCAGGTCGCGGCGGGTGCGCTGACCGTGTCCGACCTGGTCTCCTTCATCTTGTTCCTGTTCCTGATGATCATGCCGCTCGGGCAGATCTTCGGAACGATCAGCGCTGTCGGTGAGGCCGTGGGCGGGATGGTGCGCATCAGCGAGGTCATGGAGCTGCCGTTGGAGGCGGATGCCGGAGTTGCCACCGTTACCGCTCCTGCGACCGGTGGGAGCAATGTCCTGGAGTTCGAGGACGTCGCCTTCTCCTATCACGACGCTCCCGAGCGGGAATCCGAGGACCCCGCGACGCTCGCGGCGGTCAGCTTTGAGGTGCCGCGAGGTGAGCGCGTCGCCCTCGTCGGGCCGTCGGGGGCAGGGAAGAGCACGCTCCTGCAGCTCATCGCTCGCTTCTACGATGTGGACGGCGGGACGATCCGCTTCAACGGAGTCGATACCGCGGGCATCTCCCGGGAGGCCGTGCGGTCGCGGATCGCCTATGTCGAGCAGGAGGCGCCCGTTCCCGCGGGGACCCTGAGGGACGCGGTGACACTTGGCTCGGAGGCGCACACCGACACCGATATCCGCGAGCTGCTGGGCGAGCTGGACCTCGTGGGAGTGCTCGAGCGCTCTCCGCTCGGTCTCGACGCCGATCTGGGGGAAGGCGGCGTGCTGCTCTCAGGCGGTGAGCGTCAGCGCCTGGCGATCGCACGCGCGCTGCTCCTGAAGCCCGACCTGCTGCTGCTCGACGAGTCGACATCGCACCTCGACGGGGTGAACGAAGAGCGCGTGCAGGCGGCGATCGCTCGCAGGGCGGGACGGTACGCGATGCTGGTTGTGGCCCATCGGCTCGCCACGGTGCGATCTGCGGATCGGATCCTCGTGCTGGACGCGGGACGAATCGTCGATTCGGGACGCCACGACGAGCTCATGCAGACGTCGGAGCTCTACCGGGACCTGGCGCGCAACCAGCTTCTCCCGCTCTGAGCCGCTGGTGTCGTCAGTGCCCGAGGCTCGCCTTGAGCAGGGAGATGGCGACGCCGATGAGGGCGAGGCCGACGCCGGCGGCGAAGGTGCGGAACGAGGGCCGCTCGCCGCGGATGCGCTGCACCGTGAAGCCCATCGCAGCGAGTCGCACGATGATGACGATCTCCGCGACGAGCTGCGCCGTCTCGCCGTCGATGACGCCGAGTGCGGCCACTCCGAGGATCGCGGCCGGGATGGACGCAGCCGACGCGATCGGCACCGCATCCCGCAGCTCGTGCAGGAACTCGATGTGCGCCGTGCGCTCGCGGCGGTCACCGACCTCGGCCCTCGTGGAGTGGCCGACCGCGTCGGCGATGAGGTGCGCGAGGAGCGTCGTGCCCCCGGTCGCGAGGACCACGATCGCACCTTCGCTGGGATTCTCGCCCGCGTGCACGAGCCCGAGGAGCGTCGCGAGGATGATGATGTTGCCGTACACGTAGGCCGTGAGGCGGCTGGCGGCGCGCGCACGCGGCAGATCGTCCTTGCGGCGCAGGATCGCGGTGGTCATGACGACAGACGCTAGTCCGGCAGCGGCCTAAACTGGGGGAGCCGCGACCGCCGTCGGCAGGAAAGGACGCCTCGTGCCGGAACGTGCAGCGCCAGAGAAGCTCGACATCGCCGTCATCGCGGGCGACGGGATCGGCCCGGAGGTCACCGCGCAGGCACAGCGTGCGCTGCAAGCTGCGCTGCCAGAGGGCGTCGAGCTGACGCTCACCGAGTACCCGTTCGGCGCGGCCCGCTACCTGGAGACCGGCGAGATCATCTCGGATGCGGAGCTGCACGCGCTCGCGCAGCACGACGGCATCCTCCTCGGCGCCGTGGGTGGCGACCCGGCCGACGAGCGGCTGGCCGGGGGCATCATCGAGCGCGGCCTGCTGCTGAAGCTGCGCTTCGCGTTCGACCACTACATCAACCTGCGCCCTGGCGCGATCTCGCCCGGGGTGAAGACCCCGCTGAGCGACCCCGGCGAGGTCGACTTCGTCGTCGTGCGCGAGGGCACGGAGGGGCCGTACGTCGGCAACGGCGGCGTCGTCCGCGTCGGCACCCCGCAGGAGATCGCAACCGAGGTCTCCGTGAACACGGCCTACGGTGTCGAGCGCACCGTGCGCTACGCGTTCGAGAAGGCGAAGTCCCGCCCGCGCAAGCACCTCACGCTCGTGCACAAGAAGAACGTGCTCGTCAACGCGGGCGTGCTCTGGCAGCGCGTCGTCGACCGCGTCTCCGCCGACTACCCTGACGTCGCCGTCGAGTACCTGCACGTCGACGCTGCTACGATCTTCTTCGTCACGAACCCGTCGCGGTTCGACGTGATCGTCACCGATAACCTGTTCGGTGACATCGTGACCGACCTTGCCGCAGCCATCACCGGCGGCATCGGGCTGGCGGCCTCGGGCAATATCAATCCCGACGGCGAGTTTCCCAGCATGTTCGAGCCCGTCCACGGCTCGGCACCAGACATCGCGGGCCTCGGCAAAGCCGACCCGACGGCGGCGATCCTCTCCGTCGTTCTGCTGCTCGAGCACTTCGGACTCATCGACGCAGCCGCAGCCCTCGAGGCAGCCTGCCGCGCCGACCTCGCCTCGCGAGGCGGGGCATCCAGGAGCACGTCCGAGATCGGCGACGCCATCATCTCCCGACTGACCGCGCAAGGAACCAACGCATGAGCGACACCAGCAGCACCCACCCAGGCACGACGACCCAGCCCGAACGAACCGAGGGCGCGTCCCTCGAGTTCTCGATCGAGCGCAACCCGGCCCCCGCATCCGCCGAGGTGCGGGATGCGGTGCTCGCTGACCCCGGGTTCGGCAAGCACTTCACCGACCACATGGTGATCATCGACTGGACCGTCGCCGACGGCTGGCACGACGCCCGCGTCGTGCCGTACGGGCCGCTGCAGGTCGACCCCTCCTCGGCGGTGTTCCACTACGGCCAGGAGATCTTCGAGGGCCTCAAGGCGTACCGCCACGGCGGGCGAGAGGTGTTCGGGTTCCGGCCAGAGCGCAACGCGCAGCGCCTGCAGAACTCGGCGAAGCGCCTCGCGTTGCCTGAGCTGCCCGAGGAGCTCTTCCTCGAGTCGGTGCGCCAGCTCGTGCAGATCGACGAGCAGTGGGTTCCGGCGGCGGGCGAGGGCAAGACCCTGTACCTGCGCCCGTTCATGATCGCGTTCGAGAACTTCCTCGGCGTGCGGGCGGCGCAGACGGTGCGCTACATGGTCATCGCCTGCCCTGCTGGCTCGTACTTCTCCGACCCGACGCGCCCCGTCGACATCTGGCTCTCGCAGGAGTACTCGCGCGCCGGCGCCGGTGGCACGGGTGCGGCGAAGTGCGGCGGCAACTACGCGTCGTCGCTGCTCCCGCAGGAGGAGGCGTACGCGAACGGCTGCGAGCAGGTGCTGTTCCTCGACTCCTCCGAGAACAGGTACCTCGAGGAGCTCGGGGGCATGAACATCGTGCTCATCAAGTCCGACGGCACGATCCTGACCCCCCTGAGCGACTCCATCCTCCCCGGCATCACGCGCGACAGCGTGCTCGAGCTGTGCGAGCGGGCGGGTCGCAGGATCGAGCACCGGCGCATCACGATCGACGAGTGGCGCGAGGGCGTCGCCGATGGGTCGATCGTCGAGGCGTTCGCGTGCGGCACCGCGGCAGTCATCTCGCCCATCGGCAAGGTCAAGTCGCCCGACTTCACGATCGAGAACCCGGCGGTCACGGCGGACTCGGTGAGCATGCGCATCCGTGCCGAGCTGACCGGCATCCAGAACGGCGAGCTGCCCGACCTCATGGGCTGGACGCAGCGCCTGGCGTAGCTGCATCGTTCACATGGTCTACGGGTGGGCTGCCCGCAAGGGCGCCGAGTATCAGGAGCGGGCCATGGCTGCGCCGTCGAGGCGCGGCTTCGTGCTCCTGGCGGTCCTCGAGGTCGTCCTGGCGACCGCGTTCGCGGTGTTCCTCGCGCTCGCCGAGTTCTGGCTGGGACCTGTGGTGCTCGTGGTCGCCGCCCTCGCCGGGTGGGCGACCACGAGGTACCTCGTGCGCGTCCCGGGATGGCTGCGGCGGACTGCTGTGATCTCGGCGGTGCTCGGGATGCTCGCGCTCGGCGTGTTCGCAAGCCCTGTCGCCGCGATGGGGCTGGTCGCGCTCTTCGCCTACGCCGGAGGCTGGTTCCTGACGTTCGCCGTTGTCCCGTCGCGCGCGGTCCGCTGGCGATAGGTGACGCAGCGCCGCCGCTAGCTCTTGTAGTGCAGCGCCATGTAGGAGCCGCGGAGCAGCTGCACCTCCAGCACCAGCTGGCGGAACGTCCACGCGCGGGGCGGACGGCACGTGATGAGCGACATGGGGCCGTCACGCAGGTCGAGCAGCTCGACGCCCTCGATCTTCAGCGCGGTCTCGGGGCGGGCACGGGCGAGCAGGGCTCGCACGCCGTCCTCGTCCATGCCGGGGTCTCGGGGCGCGTCGAATTCGAACGTGAGCTCGTGGATGTCGACGAACAGCGAGTCGGTGTCGTCGAGCTCGTCACGTCGGCCGTCCTCGCGCTGCTCCTCGCGGTACACGTAGCCGAGCACGTCGTCGCCGGCGGGCATCGCCACGATGAGGCCAGCGGGTGGCTGCAGCTGCGGGCGCAGGGAGCGGCACACGTGCGCGAAGGCGAGGTCCTCCACGTCCAGGACGTCGACGGTGACGTCGACGGCGTTGCCTCGTTCGATCTCGACGCCGTTCGGGAGGGTCACGGAGGTGCGCATGCGCCAAGTCTGGCAGAGCTGACGGCCCGCAGGGTCCGCTCGCGCAGCTCAGTTGCGCATCCCACCGCTCGGGCTGAGGCGCCTGGCCGCGCCCGCGAGCCACAGCTGCACGCCCTCGGCCATGACGCGGGGGTCGAGTCCGGTGATGCTCGCGATCTGGTCGAGCCGGTAGCGCACCGTGTTGCGGTGCGTGCCGAGCTCCTCCGCGACCTGCGCGATCTGGCCGGAGTGTGAGAAGTACGCATCGAGGGTCGCGAGCAGCGTGGAGCCGTGCTCGGTGTCGTGCGTCTCGAGCGGACCGAGCACCTCCGCGGCCAGCTCGAGCACGGGCACGTCGCGGCTCGCGAGCAGCAGCGACGAGATGGAGAGGCGGGCCGAGGTGGCGACGTCGACGTCCTGCGGGGCGCCCTGCAGCGCATCCCGGGCCTCGAAGTAGCTCCAGCGCAGCGCGAGCGACGTCGGGTACAGGTCGCCGATGCCGACCCGGGCCGCGATGCCCGCCGACCGGGCCAGGCCGATGAGTGCCTCGGCCGCCGCGGGCATGCGGGTCCGCTCGGGCACGATCACCACGAGGCGGCCGTCGAACACCGCGGAGACCGACGACTGCAGCTCGGCGGGCAGGGGGAGCGCGGTGAGCTCCGCGGTGCGCCGCTCGTCGGTCTCGGCGACGAGGACGCGCGCGGCCTGCCCCGTCGCGACGCCGAGCGCGGTCAGTCGTCGCTCGGCGTCCTCGACCGAGAACTTCCCCTGCACCAGGTCGTGCAGCACGAGACCAGATGCGTCGCGGGCCGCACGCACGCGGCGCGCGTCCTGCATGAGCTGCAGGCTCAGCAGGGAGCGCGCGTAGTTCACGAGCCCCTCGTTGATGCGCGGGCTCGTGATGTGGAGCGTCGCACCGGCAGACTGGCCAGTGGAGATGGGGAGCGCATCCCAGCCGCTCACGGCCTCATCCTGCACGTCGAGGCTGCCAGCCAGGAGCTCACCGAGGCGCGTGACGGCGACGTGCGATCTCGTGAGCCTCCCGAGGCGCGCGGCGAGCCCGGTGACGCCGCCATCGGAGAGCAGCGCGGTGACGAGCTGCTGCTGCTGCCGATGCTCACCCTCGAGGCGCGAGTGCTGCGCGTCGGTGCTCGCCTGCGTGACGATCTTGGTGAGGGCTGCGAACGGCGTCTCGTAGGCCACCTCGAACAGGGGGAGGCCGGCCTGCTCGGCTGCGGCGACGAGGGCTTCCGGCACGCTCTCGTGCGTGAAGCCGGTGCCGACGCCGAGCGCCACGGTGTCGGCGGCGACGAGCGAGTCCACGAACGAGCGGTACGCGCGCGTGCCGCGCAGGCGCATCCCCGTCGTCAGCACCAGCTGGCCGCCCGTGAGGAAGGGCTGCGGGTTGAGCAGCTCGGTCGTCGCGACCCACTCGATGCCCGTCCGCCTTGTCGTGGGGGCTCCGGTGAGCAGGGTCAGGCCGAGGGAGCGGTCCGCGAGAAGCGTGTCGACGGTGGCAAGCATGCCCCGATTGTAGGCACGCCTAGACGGATGCACAGCCGCCGTAGGACAGGTCGTGCGCGTGCCCATTCGTCGCGCTGGGGAGAACCGCGTAGCCTTCAAGCCATACCAAGAGGTCGAACCCCGAGGAAGGGAAGCATCGTGACGGAGTTCCGCATTGCCCAGGAGCGCAAGCTCGAAGGCGCCATTCCAGGCCCCAAGTCCCAGGCCCTGACGGCCCGTCGTGAGGCGAGCGTCTCCGCATCGCTCGTTCCCGCAGTCCCCGTGTACGCGGCTGATGTCGATGGCGCCATCATCCGCGACGTCGACGGCAACCAGTTCGTCGACTTCGGCGCGGGCATCGCCGTCACCAACGTCGGCGCATCCCACCCCCGCGTCGTCGCCGCCGTGCAGGAAGCCGCGTCGCACTTCACGCACACCGCCTTCGGCATCACCCCGTACGAGGGCTACGTCGCCGTCGCCGAGAAGCTCATCGAGATCACGCCAGGCGACCACGCCAAGAAGGCCGTCCTCCTGAACTCGGGTGCGGAAGCCGTCGAGAACGCTGTCAAGATCGCCCGCCACTCGACCGGCCGCAACGCCGTCATCGCGTTCGACCACTCCTTCCACGGCCGCACGAACCTCACGATGGCCCTCACTGCGAAGAACATCCCGTACAAGGACGGCTTCGGGCCCTTCGCGCCAGAGGTCTACCGCGCGCCCATGAGCTACCCGTACCGTGACGGCCTGACTGGCGCAGAGGCGGCGGCTCGCACGATCGACGTCATCGAGAAGCAGGTCGGCGGCAAGAACGTCGCGGCCATCATCATCGAGCCCATCCAGGGCGAGGGTGGCTTCATCGTCCCCGCCGAGGGCTTCCTCCCCGCACTCGTCGAGTGGGCGAAGGCCAACGGCGTCGTCTTCATCGCCGACGAGGTGCAGGCCGGCATGTGCCGCACGGGCGCCTGGTTCGCCTCCGAGCACGAGGAGATCGTGCCCGACCTCGTCACGATCGCCAAGGGCGTCGCAGGCGGCATGCCGCTCTCGGCCGTCGTCGGCCGAGCCGAGATCATGGACAGCGTGCACGTCGGCGGACTCGGCGGCACCTACACGGGCAACCCGGTCGCCACGGCCGCCGCGCTCGCCACGATCAGCATCATGGAGGACGAGCAGCTCGCCGCCCGCGCCCTCGAGATCGAGACCATCGTGAAGACGCGCTTCGAGGCGCTCAGCGCCGAGCTCGGCGAGAACACGATCATCGGCGAGGTCCGTGGACGCGGTGCCATGCTGGCGTTCGAGTTCGTCGAGGCCGGCACGGCGACGACCACGAAGAAGCCGCACCCGGCAGCCGTGAATGCGATCGTCGCCGACGCGCTCAGCCAGGGCGTCGTGCTCCTCTCGTGCGGCACCTACGGCAACGTCGTGCGCCTCCTCCCGCCGCTCACCATCACGGACGAGCTGCTGAACGACGGCCTCGACGTGCTCGAAGCCGCCATCCGCGCGCAGGCGTAAGCCGCTCGCGCCCGCCACGGGCGCGCACCAGACCGCCGGGCGAGAGCCTCGGCACCAGAATCTCGACGCCCCGGCACATTCCGCGCCGCCGGGGCGTCGAGGTGTCTCTGCGCTCGCCTGGCGGCTGTCGCTGTCGCCGTCGGAGCAGCGGCTGTCGCAGCGCGTGGCGGGTCAGGCGGCGGGGGCCCGCTTGGCCGCGCGCTGCGCCTTGATGGTCTTGTAGGCGTTCTGCCCAGCGATGAAGAGCAGGTAGCCGCCGAAGAGGATGCTGCCGACCCACGGGTCGATGAGCACGGCGCACCACACGCCGAGGAGGCTCGTGAGGGCGGCCGTGAGCCCGATCGCGGCGGCCGCCTTGAGGTCGACGTTGCCGCGGCGGGAGTTGCCGATGGTGCCCGTGATGGTGGTCGGGATCATGACGAGCAGGCTCGTCCCCTTCGCTTCGAGGTCGCTCGATCCGAAGAGCAGCATGAGGGCCGGCACGAGGATGACGCCGCCGCCGACGCCGATGAGTCCGGAGATGATGCCGGTGACGAGCCCGAGGGCGACGAGCATGAGCGCGGTGAGTGCGGTGATGTCGACCTCGGCGTCACGGCTCGGGACGGCGAGGAAGAGCGAGATGGCGACGCCGAGCAGGAAGACGATGAACATCCACCGCAGCACGATGAGCGGCAGCTTGTTGAGTAGCCACGAGCCGATCCAGGCTCCGGCGATGGCGCCCGCGATGAGGATGAGCCCCGCGATCCAGTTCACAGACCCCGTCACGACGTAGCCGATGACGCCGACAATGGCTGGCGGGATGATCGCGGCGAGCGAGGTGCCTGCGGCGAGGCGCTGGTTGAAGGCGAGGAACCCGGTCAGCGCCGGCACGATGATGGTGCCGCCGCCGACGCCGAGGAAGCCGGAGAGGAAGCCTGCCGCGAGGCCGATCGCGATGAGCACGAACCAGTCGCGGCGGGTCCTGGTGGGGGCTGGCGTGGTCATGAAGCTCCTTGGGTGCTGCGGTGTTCGGCGCCGAGGTGGGCGACGGCTTCTGCGAGGGCGCGGATGCCGAGAGCGACGTCGCCGAGCGATACTGCCTCGGCGGGGTGGTGGCTGACGCCGTCGGGGTTCCGCATGAACAGCATCCCAACGTCGGTGATGGCCCCGATGGCCATGCCGTCGTGCCCGGCTGGGCTGAACAGGGTCGTGGGGTCTTCCGGCCTGCCCGAGCCGAGAATACTCCGGTCTGCGGCCCTTCCGGGCACGAGGCTCGAGCGGATGCCCTCGCTCACGACGTCCTGCAGCAGCGGCGCGCAGAACAGGGCGGGCGCGTTGTGCACCTCGCGGGTGTGCCAGCGCAGGCGGCGGCGCCCCATGATCTCGTCGAGCTCGCGGGAGATCTGGTCCCAGACCCTGTCGCGTTCACCGTCGAACTCTCCCCGCAGGTCGAGGCTGAAGCGCGCCTCGCCCGGCACGACGTTCATGGCGCCGGGGAATGCCTCGAATTGGCCGACCGTGCCGATGATGTGGTGCTGCGCCGAGCAGATGCGCTCGACGGCGAGAGTGGCCTCGCTCGCGCCGAGGAGCGCGTCGCGCCGCATGTCGTACGGGGTGCCGCCGGCGTGGCGGGCCTCGCCCTCGACAACAAGCTGGAAGCGGCGAGCGGATGCGATCGACGAGACGACGGCAAGCGATTCGCCGCGTGCGTGCAGCACTGGGCCCTGTTCGATGTGGGCTTCAAGGTAGCCGACGAGCTGGTCGGGGCGGCGGGCGGCACCGGCGATGCGGCCGGGGTCGAGGCCGAACTCGAGGGCGGCCTCGCGGAGGGTCGTGCCGTCGGCGTCTTCGAGCTCCCACCACGCCTCGTCCCACGTGCCTGCGACGGCGGAGGAGCCGAGGAGCGCCTTGCCGAAGCGTGCGCCTTCCTCGTCGGAGAACGCGGCGACTTCGAGGCTGAACTCGAACGGAGACTGCGCGGGCGCTTCCGCGTCACCTCGACGACCCGCCGAGTCGCCACGGCGCTGCAGCAGTCGCACGACCTCGATGGCCATGAGCACGCCCACGATGCCGTCGTAGCGGCCGGCGTTGACGACGGTGTCGAGGTGCGAGCCGAGCATGAGCACGGGCGCGTCCGGGTCTGCGGCGGAGAGGAGCCCGAGCTGGTTGCCCGCCGCATCCTGGCGAGTCTGCAGGCCGACCTCGCGCATCCACTCGGCGGCGAGCCTGTTGACGCGCGCGTGTTCGGGGGAGAGGTGCACGCGGGTGATGGCGCCAGGTGTTGACGTGATGCGCGCGAGCTCGTCGCAGCGCGCCATGACGCGGCGGGCTGCGAGCTCGAAGGTGGCGGGGTCGATCGTGCCCAGTCGGGTGGCGGTCACGCGGCAGCTCCCGCGGTATCAGCGGCTCCGGTGGCCCCTGGGGCATCACTCGCGCCGGCAGCTCGGAAGATATCGGCGGCGGCCTCGACCCCGCCGCCGATCGGCACGGACGCGCCGTGCCTGCGGAGCACGGCCTCGAGCGCGACGAGGGTCGTGAGGACGGCGTCCTTCCTCGCGTTGTAGCCCATCGTGCCGATGCGCCAGACCTTGCCGTGCAGGGGCCCGAAGGACGTGCCGATCTCGATGCCGAAGTCGTCGAGCATGTCCTGCCTGGCGGGGTCGCCCGCGACGCCCTCTGGGATGACGACGGCGACGACGTTGTTCATCTTGTGAGCGACGTCGCCGAAGACCTCGAGGCCGAGGGCCTGCACGCCGGCGAGCATCGCTGCACCTGCGAGCTTGTGGCGGTTGATGACGTTGTCGCGCCCCTCACGCAGCAGCACGGCCGCGCACTCTCTCGCCGCGTAGAGCATGGAGGTGGCCTCGGTGTGGTGATTGAGTCGGCGCGGGCCCCAGTAGTCGAGGATCATGCCGAGGTCGAAGTAGTTGGAGCGGATGAAGTCGCTCGCTGACTCGTCACCCGCCTCGCGGATGCCCGCCTCGACGCGCGTGCGGGAGCGGATGATCTCGACCGCGCGGTCCGAGAGGGTGATGGGGGCCGAGCCGCTCGGGCCACCGAGGCACTTCTGCAGGCCGGCCGTGGCGGCGTCGAGGCCCCACTCGTCGGCGAGGAACTCGTTGCCGGCGATGGATGCGGTGGCGTCGGCGTAGAAGAGCACCCCGTGCTTGGCGCAGACCGCGCCGATCTCGTCGAGCGGCTGGTTCATGGTGGTCGACGTGTCGCCCTGGACCAACGCGAGGAGGGTCGGCTTGACGCGCACGATGGCCTCCTCGATCTGCGAGACGGGTACGACTTGCCCCCACGGCACCTCGATGGTGTGCACCTCGGCGAGGGCGCGCTCTGCGATCTCGGCGAGGAGGTGCCCGAAGCGGCCGAAGACGGGCACGAGCACGCGGTCGCCTGGCCGGATGAGCGACACGAGCGCGGCTTCGATGCCGGAGCGTGAGGTGCCGTCGATGAGCATCGTCGCGTCGTTGTCGGTCGCCCACACCTGCCGGTATAGCTCCTGCGTCTCGTTCATGGCCTGCGTCATGAACGGGTCGTACTGGCCGACAAGCGTGCTCGACATGGCGCGCAGCACGCTCGGGTACGCCGAGATGGGGCCCGGCCCCATGAGGAGGCGCGCTGGTGGTTCGATCGGGGGAATCGCAGTCATCTGGATCAATCTCTCGTGGCTCACTCGCCTGTGGAGGCGGGCTGGGTGGATGCGGTAGCGGCGGCAGAGGCGGCAGAGGCGGCAGAGATCTCGCGGCCGAGCCGGACGAGGGCCAGGTCGGAGCCGGCCCGCGAGACAAAGCAGACGCCGACCGGGGCGTCCTGAGCGCCGGTTGCTGTCGGCACACGAAGCAGCGGCGCCGAAAGGGCGGGCAGCCCGGCGACCGCCGCCGGCGTGGTCATGCGCAGCGTGGCCGTGCGGATCGCGTCGATAGCGGTGGCGTCGGCGGTGCGGCTGGGTGCGGCCCCCGGCGCTGTCGGGAAGAGCAGCACGGCGTCGCCCACGAGACGCTCGAGGCGAGCTCTGAGCGGTGCGAGCGCGTCACGCGCCGCCTGCTCCTCCGCCTCAGTGATGCGCGATGCCGCCGCGAAGCGTTCGGCGACGGCGGGACCTGTGGCGCCCGGGTGCGCTTCCAGCCAGCGCCGGTTGTTGCGCCACGCCTCCGCGCCCTGCACGACCCGGAACGGCTCCTGGTAGCCCGCGAGCTCGCCGATCGAGACGCGCTCGATGGGTGCATCCACGACGCCTGCCGCGAGCAGCCCGAGCAGGAACGCCTCGAAGGCGTCGACGGTTTCCGGTGCGGCCGCGGCGAGGATCTCGGTCGGTACGACGAGGCGCGTGGGCAGCTTGGCGCCGCGCTGTCCCGCCGCGCTCGCGGTTGAGTCGGAGCTCTCGTACGACAGGCACCAATCGGCGACGGCCTGCAGCGTCTCGCCGTCTCGCGTGAGCCAGCCGACGGTGTCGAACGACTGCGCGAGCGGCAGCAGACCCTGCCGGGGGACGAGGTCGTGGGTCGTGCGCAGCCCCCAGAGCCCCTGGTAGGAGGCGGGGATGCGGACGGAGCCCGCGGTGTCGGTCGCGAGGCCGATGTCGGCCTGCCCGATCGCGACGGCGGACGCTGGCCCGCTCGACGAGCCGCCAGGCAGCGCGCCGGGCAGGGAAGCGTTCGGCGGTGTGCCGAAGTGGGCGTTGTCGCCGGCGATCGAGTACGCGAACTCGTCGGTGCGGGCGATGCCGCGCAGGGAGGCGCCGCCGCGCAGCAGATCCCGCACGGCGGGCGCCGTGCGCGTCTCGGCCTTCGCCGAGTCGAGGTAGGCCGGGTTGCCTGCGCCGATGCGGTAGCCGCGGATCGCGAAGAGGTCCTTCACGGCAACCGTCAGCCCCAGAAGCGGCCCCTCCCAGGCGCCCTGGAAGAGTGGGTCTCCGACGGTGCGCCAGATCGAGCGGTCGAAGGCGCGCGGCCTCGGCGTGACGTGCGCGGCGGTGATGCGCCAGCCATCCGCCAGGAGCTGCCACAGCTGCGTCTGGAGGCCCCGCCCGCCCGTCGCGAAGAGCGAGGTGGACACGAGCAGCGCGACCCCGTCCGCCAAGGGGCGGTACTCGATGTGCTCGATGGTGCGCTTCGCGACCCCGCCGCGCTGCGAACGGAAGTCGCTGATCTGGTCGTGTCCGACCAGGAGTCCGGCGTCGTCGCCGCGCATCGTCTCGGAGCCTGGCGCGAACCAGGCGTCGAGCTCGTCGAGGTCGTTCGCCTGCACGGCTCGCTCGTACGCCTCGAAGGCCGCGAGGAGCTCGGCTGGTGGTGTCGGTGCAGTCACGCGGCTGCTCCTGCCTGCGAGTCGTCGCCAGCGGGGACGTCGGCGAAGTCCGCTTCCCGGATGCGCGCGTGCACGCCGCAGACGACGTCGACGACCTGCGAGATGTCGAAGTCGGTTGCCGCCGAGAGGTACGCGTAGGCGAGGTGCTCTTCCATTCCCCACCGTGCGTGCAGCAGGTCGAGGGATGCTCGCACGCAGTGGCGCATGGCGACGTTCAGGTCTGGGTCGAGGCCGGTCGGCACGAGGTATTCGGGGGTGCGCACCAGTGGGCCGGTGATGACGCCGAACTCGCGGCGCGCATCCGCGGCCGGGACGACGTCGAACGTGAGCGTCGCGCGCAGGGAGGCCTCGAGCGCGGTCAGCGCGACCTCGCCGTCGCCCTGCGCGAAGTGCGGGTCGCCGACGTAGGCGAGCGCGCCGGCGACCTGGACAGGCAGGTAGAGCACGCTGCCCTCGGTCAGCAGCTTGATGTCGATGTTGCCGCCGTGGGGGCCCGGCGGCACCGAGTGCAGGCGGCCGCCCTCCGCCGGAGCGACGCCCATGGTGCCGAGGAACGGGGCGAGTGGGAAGGCCACGCTGCGGGTGCCGCCCTCGGTGAGCGGCATCGTGCCGACGAGGGTGCCGTCGCGCTCCTCGACGGGCGTGAAGACGCTCACGGTGGTGCCGCTCCTCGGCAGGGCGCCAGGCAGCGCGCCCTTGCCGTGGCGGTTCGAGACGACTCCGTATGGCACGCGAGGCTCGAGCTTGACGACCGTGACGCGCAGTAGGTCGCCCGGCTGCGCGCCGTGGACGGCGATGGGGCCCGTCACGACGTGCGGGCCGTCGTGCGCGGCGTCGCGAGCCGAGTCTCGGGCGATCTCGATGGCGTCGAGCAGCACGGCGTCTGGATGCACGCCGTGCTTCCCGAAGAAGGCGACAGGGTCCTGACCCTGGTCGGGGAGCAGGCCCTCGTGGCTCAAGGTGTCGATGACGACGGTGGCGCCTTGCTCGATCGTGAGCACGGGTGCGTCGTCCCGGCTGGGGAGCCGACCCCAGAGCGAGGTCGCCCGCCCGGAAGGCAGGTAGCTTGTGCGTTCTGGCAGGGAGGCGCCAGGCTGCAGGATCGGCGTCGGGGCGAAGGTCGGGGCGGCCGCGCCCACGCCGAAGACGTTCGCGTTCGCGTTTGCAACCGCGTTCGCACCTCCGTGCGCGATGCCTGCCGCGGCAGTTGTTCCGGTTGATGTCATGCGGCCCGCTCCTCCTTGAGTTCCAGCCCGGCTCTGTGTTCCAGCCCGGCCGCCGTCGGTGCGGCCGGCGCGAGCACCTCGCGCCCGCGTCGTGCGGAGAGCCCCTCGGCGCGAGTGTAGATCTGCTCACCGTGCAGGTACGTCGTGACGACGGCCCCGTGCATCCGCTGCCCATGCCACGGGCTGATCTTGGTGCGGTACTCGAGGTTGCCCTCTTCAAGGGTGTGCTCGAGCTCTGGCTCGAAGACCGCAAGATGCGCGGGCACGCCAATCGCGATGCGGCCGCGGTCAGCGAACCGGACGAGGCCGGCTGGCCCGGTCGTGAAGAGCGGGAGGATCGACTCGAGCGGGATGCCACGCCGCCGTGCCTCCGTCCAGACCGCGGAGAGCCCGGTCTGCAGGCCGGCGATTCCGCCCCATGCCGTGCCGAGGTCGGGCCCGGCCTTGAGCTCGAGCGTCGCGGGGGAGTGGTCGCTCACGATCGCGTCGATCGTGCCGTCGAGGACCCCCTCCCAGAGGGCGTCCTGGTTGGCGGTCCCGCGGATGGGTGGGCAGCACTTGAAGCGCCCGTCGCCGTCGGGCACCTCCTCGGCACGGAGGCTCAGGTAATGCGGGCACGTCTCGATCGTGATGCGCACGCCCTCCGCCTTTGCGTCGCGGATGACGTCGAGCGCCTCGGCGGCGGAGACGTGCACGATGTGCGCGCGGGTCCCCGTGTTCCTCGCGGCGTCGACGACCGCGCGGATCGCCTCGACCTCGGCGATGGGGGGCCTCGTGGCGACGAAGTCGGAGAAGACGGGGCCGGATGCCTCCCCGAGGTGATCCTCAAGCTCGGCGTGCGCGATGAGGAGGCCATCAACGTCTGCAAGCTCCGCGAGGGCCGCCTCGAGCTCGCCGAACGAGAGGTGTCCGAACTCGTCGATGCCGCTCGGCGCGAGGAAGCACTTCACACCGACGGCCCCGGCCGCCAGGAGGGGCCGCAGCGAGCTGAGGTTCTCGGGGACTGCGCCGCCCCAGTAGGCGAGGTCGACGGCGAGCTGGCCTGCGGCCGCGGCGCGCTTCGTCTCGAGCGCGTCGACGGTCGCCGTGACGGGGATCGAGTTGAGGGGCATGTCGACGACGGTCGTGACCCCGCCGGCGGCAGCGGCGGCGGTGCCGGTCGCGAAGCCCTCCCAGTGCGTGCGCCCCGGCTCGTTGAGATGCACGTGGGTGTCGACGAGGCCCGGCAGGAGCACCTGGGTCGAGGGAAGGACAACGTCAGCGCGGGGATCGAACGGCTCAAGTCGCGTGATGACGCCGTCTTCGGCGCACACCGTCGCGGGGGAGAAGGCGCCGTCGAGGAAGACCCGTTCGGCGGCGATCCTCACGCGATCACTACCGAGCGGTCCTGCACCTGAACCGCTGGCAGAGGCCGGGTCCTGCCCGGCCTCGCGTATTCGTCGCGCTTGCTCGTGCCGACGCCCATGCGCGACATCGCGGCGACGAGCCCGACCGAGGCGGCGACGCCGTCGACGACCGGCACCCCGACTCGCGCGGAGAGCCGGGCGCACAGGTCGGCCATGCCGGCGCATCCGAGCACGACCGCGTCCGCGCCGTCCTCGCGGACCACTCGCTCGCACCACGCGGCGATGTCCTCGAAGGCCGCGGACCCCGTCTCCTCGAGGGCCAGCACGGGAATGCCCGTGCCGTACGCCGCGACGCAGGCCCGCTCGAAGCCGTACCGCAGCACGAGGTCGTCGGCGCGTCCCAGGGTGCGGGAGAGGGTGGTCACGATGCCGAACGTGCGGCCCGTGAGCGCAGCGACGTGCATGGCCGCCTCGGCGATGCCGATGACGGGCACATCGACGAGCTCGTGGGCGGCGTCGAGCCCAGGATCTCCGAAGCAGGCGATGACGTAGCCGTCGCTGCCGCCGGCCGCGAGGTCACGCTCGATGAGCTCGACGACGACGGATGCAGCTCGCACCTCGTCGAAGTGGCTCTCGATGGCCTCGGGTCCCTCGCCGGGAGCTGGGCACACGGCCACGATCTCGACGCCGGGGCCCGCCACCTCCCTGGCGGCGGCGGCGACCTTGTCAGTCATCGCCACGGAGGTGTTCGGGTTGATGAGGGTGATGCGCACGGGGTCAGTCCTCCTCGATCGATCCGTCGGAGATGCCGGCCGTCTCGCCCTCGAACGTAGGCATGAGCGGGCGGCGTCGCTCGAAGAGGACAAACAGTGCGAAGCCCAGGCCGCAGCCGATGAACCAGCTGAAATCGGCGAGGTAGCTCAGGTCAAGGATGCCCGCCTCGGCGAGCGGACGTGTCAGCACCGCGATCCCGACGGTCGGCACCCCCGCGAGCACCATCGCCCAGACCGCGTTCGGGTTGAAGCCCCGCTTGTACCAATATGCGCCCGTCTCGCTCATCGTGAACATCTCGTCGACCTTGATGCGCTGCTTGCCGATCACGAAGTACCCGGCGATGAGGATGCCGAAGAGCGGGCCGATGAGCGCGCCGAGCACGCCCAGCGTGTTCTGGATAGCGGCGTCGTTGTTGTACCAGTTCCACGGGGTGAGGAGCACGGAGCCGACGGCGGCGATCATGCCGCCCATGCGCCAGCTGATCTTGTTCGGCGCGACGTTCGAGAAGTCGAAGGCAGGGGCGATGAAGTTCGCGACGATGTTGATGCCCACGGTCGCCGTGACAAACGTGAGGCCGCCGAGCAGGATCGCGAAGTGCGTGTCGATGCGCTCGACCGTGTGGATCGGGTCGGTGATGAGCTCGCCGAAGACGGGAACCGTCGCGCTCGCGGTGAGCACGGTCAGGATCGAGAAGAACAGGAAGTTGAGGGGCAGGCCCAGGAAGTTGCCCTTCTTGACGGCCTTGTAGCTCTTCGCGTACCGAGAGAAGTCGCCGAAGTTCAGCATCGGGCCGGAGAAGTACGAGACGACGATCGCGATGGCGGTGAACATGACCGGGATGGACGCCCAGAAGTCGAGCGGCTCACCTGCGGAGAGATTGAAGTCGATGTTCTCCCATCCCGCCTGGCTGACGAGGTAGATGGCGAGCACAATCATGACGACGTAGACGGCGGGGCCTGCCCAGTCGATGAAGCGGCGGATGGACTCCATCCCGCCCCAGAACAGCGCGGCCTGGGCGAACCAGAGGATGGCGTAGGAGATCCAGCCGAGCGCCGAGAGCCCGAGGAACGAGTAGTCGGTGCGGAGCACCTCGCTTGCCGGGATGAATTTGAGGAAGACGATGTTGAGCGACTCCGCGGCGAGGAACGTCTGCACGCCGTACCAGGCGATCGCGATGAGGCCGCGGATGATCGCGGGGATGTTCGCGCCCTTGACGCCGAAGATGGCGCGGTTCACGACGGGGTACGGCACGCCCGTCTTCTGGCTGGACTTGGCGACGAGGTTCGTGAAGAACTGCACGATGAGGATGCCCACGATGAGCGCGACCAGCACCTGCCAGCTCGCGATGCCGAGCGCGAAGAGGCTGCCGGCCGTGACGTAGCCGCCGACGCTGTGCACGTCCGACATCCAGAAGGCGAAGATGTTGTAGGAGCCCCAGCGCTGCTTGCGCAGGGGTGCGAGGTCCTCGTTGGCGAGCCGCGGGTCGTAGCTCGGCTTCATGTTGACGTCGCCCGCGGGGTGCGCCGCGGTGTCGGCGGCGCGCTCGCTGCTGGATGCGCCAGTCTGTGCCAGTTGATCGGTCATGCGTTGAAGTTATGACTTCACGCTTGTCCGCAGGTTTCTGCAATGTAACGCTCGTGTAAATCCACGAACGGCCCGACTGTTCAGTGAGCGCTTCACTCAGCGCGTGGAGGCGAGACGCGGGATCAGGCTCCCGATGCCGCGCCGAGTCCGCGGATGAGCGCCTCGAGGCCTCGCTCGAATGCTTGCTCACGCAGGACCTCGGGGGAGTGCGCCGCGACCGATGCCGCGAGCGTCGGTGCCGCATCCGCGTGCTCCCCGAGGTCGAAGATGTCGAGTGGGGCGTTGAGGTCGTACGCAGAGCCGTAGATGAACGACTCGATGGCGACGATCGCCGGCATGATGCTCGCGTCGGGCCAGCCCGCCTGGCGGAGCCCTGACGCGACGCTCTCGTACATCGCGAGCGTGTCGGTCGCGCCGGCGACCGGCATCTTGGCGATGGCCTCGACAAGCGAATCGTGCTCTTTCATGACAAGGCGGTAGCTGCGTGCCCACGCCGCCAGGGCCGCATCCCACGGCTCGGTCTCGAAGGCGGAGGCGTCGACGGCGGCCATGAGGCGGTCCTCGATCCAGCGGAGGATCTGCCGCTTCGAGTGCGCGTGGTTGTAGAGCGCGGCGGGGGTCACGTCGAGTGCCTTGGCGAGCTTCGCCATGGTCAGGGCGTCATAGCCGTCGTGGCTCGCGACCCGCATGGCGGCGTCGGTGATGCGCTTCTGCGTCAGGATGCGCGTGCGGGGTCGCCCAGCACGCCGTTGTCCGTCAGACTGCTCATGATCGCTGATGCTCACACGTCCTCCCGTCTCCCGACCATATCGCCTCGCAAATGCGGCTTGTTCGCGGACCCGGTCTGGACTAACGTAAATGAATCCTGTTTATTTGGGCGGCCCGGCCACAACCTGGCCACCGTCCCGACTCACTTCGACGGCGAAGCCAGGGCGCTTGGTGCTGTCACAACGGAAAGAGCGAAAATGCAGACCATCGAACGCGACGTCGTCATCATCGGAGCCGGGCCATCCGGCCTCACCGCAGCGCGGCGCCTCACGCAGGCAGGCAAGACCGTCGCAGTCCTCGAGGCGCGCGACCGAGTCGGCGGCCGTACCTGGAGCAACGTCATCGACGGCCAGTTCTTTGAGATCGGCGGCCAGTGGGTCTCGCCCGACCAGACGGCCCTGCTCGCCCTCCTCGAGGAGCTCGGCAAGGACACCTTCTCGCGGTACCGCGAGGGCAAGTCGGTCTACATCAGCCCCAAGGGCGAGCGCACCGTCTACGAGGGCGACACATTCCCCGTCAGCGAGCACACGGCCGCTGAGATGGACCGCACGATCGAGATCCTCGACGGCCTCGCCGCCGAGATCGGGCCGACCGAGCCGTGGGCGCACGCCAAGGCGCGCGAGCTCGACACCATCTCCTTCCACCACTGGCTGCGTCAGCAGTCCACCGACGAGGAAGCCTGCAACAACATCGGCCTGTTCGTCGCAGGCGGCATGCTCACGAAGCCGGCCTTCGCGTTCTCCGCCCTGCAGGCCGTGCTCATGGCCGCATCCGCTGGCTCGTTCTCCAACCTCGTCGACGAGAGCTTCATCCTGGACAAGCGCGTCGTCGGCGGCATGCAGTCGGTCAGCCAGCAGATGGCCGCAGAGCTCGGCGACGACGTCGTGTTCCTGAACAACGCGGTGCGCTTCCTCCACTGGGAAGACAACGGCGCAGGCAAGGCCGCGCCCGTCACCGCGGTCGCCGACCACGTCACCGTCAAGGCGCAGCACGCCATCATGGCCGTGCCGCCGAACCTCTACTCGCGCGTCTCGTTCGTGCCGGCCCTGCCGCGCAAGCAGATGATCGTGCACCAGCACATCTCCATGGGCCTCGTGATCAAGGTGCACGCCACCTACGCGACGCCCTTCTGGCGCGAAGACGGCCTCAGCGGCACGTCCTTCGGCGCTGGCCACCTCGTGCAGGAGGTCTACGACAACACCAACCACGAGGACGAGCGCGGAACGCTGGTCGGCTTCATCACCGACGAGGCAGCGGAAGCCATGTGGGCTTTGAGCGAGGACGAGCGCAAGGCCGCGATCCTCGGGGCCGTCGCCGAGTTCCTCGGGCCGAAGGCACTCGACCCCGAGGTCTTCTACCTCTCCGACTTCGGCGCAGAAGAGTGGACCCGCGGCGCCTACGCCACGAGCTACGACCTCGGTGGGCTCGCCCGCTGGGGCGCCATCCAGCACGACCCGGTCGGCCCCATCTTCTGGTCGAGCTCCGACCTCGCGGCCGAGGGCTACCAGCACGTTGACGGCGCCGTGCGGATGGGCGAAGCTACGGCGAAGCGCATCCTCGAGTCCTGAGCGCCCTCGACATCCCGAAATCGGCCAACACCTCAAAAATTGGAGTGGCAGCATGACGCAGCGTTTTGTAGTGGGCTACATCGCGAGCGACCGAGGGCATGACGCTCTCGCCCTCGCTTCCTTCCTGGCCAAGGGCACCGACACGGAACTCATCGTCGCGATGATCACCCCGGAGACGTCGCCGTACAGCGGCACGCACCCGCTGCCGCTCGACGACGCCGACAGCATCATCGGCAAGCAGATCGACACGTGGATGAGCGAAGCCCTCGCTCAGGTGCCTGCTGACATCGCCGCGAAGGGCGTTGTACGCAGCGCCTCCAGCGAGGCGCAGGGCCTCCTCGACGTGGCCTCGGAGTTCGGTGCCGTGGCGATCGCCATCGGAGCGGCCACGACGGCGCTGCTGCGTCAGTTCACGGTCGGGACGGTCGCGTCCACCCTCCTGCACGCCTCGCCGGTTCCCGTCGCGCTCGCGCCGGCCGGTTTCGCGGAGGAAGGGCCCGTCACGCGCATCACGACGCTGTTCGGGACGCGCTCGGGAGCGGCCGCGCTCATCGGCACGTCCGTCGAGAGCGCGCTCCAGCGTGACGTGCAGCTCCGTCTGCTCTCACTGGTGCAGCTCGACCGGGTGCCGCCGAGCCAGGTGCAGGAGGTCGAGGAGTTCGTGCGCGAGTTCGGCGGTGCGGTGCTCGCCGGCCGTGCCGAGGCGCTCCTCGAGTCGGGCAAGGCCACCGTCGAGACGGTTGAGGGCGAGAGCCTCGAAGCCGCCCTCGAGCGTGCCAACTGGAAGTCGGGCGACGTTGCGTTTGTCGGCTCCAGCCGTCTCGCCCAGGGAGGCCGCATCTTCCTCGGCGCTCGCGCTCAGCGTCTGCTGCGCGTGCTGACCGTGCCGATCATCGTCGTGCCGCGCGCGGCGCAGCCCGCAGAGCCTCCGAAGACTCCAGAACAGGCGACCCAGCAATGAGCACAACCAACAACGACACGGAGCGGGGCGGGCTCAGCGCCAAGGGCCTCTCCGCCGGCAAGGTCGGCGTCATCGGCGCCACCATCATCGGCATCTCCTGCATCGCCCCCGCCTACACGCTGACCTCGGGCCTCGGCCCGACCATCGCGCAGGTGGGCGTGCAGACGCCCGCGATCCTCTTCATCGGCTTCATCCCGATGGTGCTCGTCGTCTTCGGCTACCGGGAGCTGAACTCGGCGATGCCCGACTCCGGCACGACCTTCACGTGGGCGTCGCGCGCGTTCGGGCCGTGGATCGGGTGGATGGGCGGATGGGGGCTGATCGCGGCAACCGTCCTGGTGCTGTCGAACCTCGCCGCCGTCGCGGTGGACTTCCTCTTCATCCTCCTCGCGCAGGTCTTCCAGAACCCGGAGCTCGCCGACCTCACGAGGGTGCTGTGGATCAACATCCCCGTCACGATCCTCTTCACGGCGCTTGCCGCGTGGATCTCGTACCGGGGTGTCGAGGCGACCGAGAAGATCCAGGTCGGGCTCGTCGCGTTCCAGGTCATCGCGCTGGCCTGGTTCATCATCGCCGCGTTCATGCACCTGAGCAACAACACGGCCTTCGACCCGACTCCCGTCGAGCTGTCCTGGTTCAACCCGTTCGAGCTGGGGGACATGTCGTTGGTCGCCGCCGGCGTCTCGCTGTCGATCTTCCTCTTCTGGGGCTGGGACACGGTCATCACGATGAACGAGGAGGCGAAGGACCCGAAGAAGACCCCGGGCCGCGCCGCCATGCTCACGATCATCATCATCATGGTGATCTACCTGCTCACGACCCTCGCGGTGCTCGTCTTCGCGGGCATCGGCACCGAGGGACTCGGGGCGGGGAACCCGGACAACCAGGAGAGCATCTTCGCGGCGCTCGCCGGCCCGGTCATGGGTCCGTTCGCGCTGCTCATGTCCCTCGCCATCCTCTCCTCGTCGGCGGCGTCGCTGCAGTCGACGATGGTGTCGCCGTCGCGCACGATCCTCGCGATGGGGCACTACGGGGCGCTGCCGAAGCGCTTCGCGGACGTCAGCCCTCGCTTCAAGTCGCCGTCGGTCGCGACCCTGGCCTCGGCCATCGCCGCCGTCGTCTTCTACGTCGTCATGAGGCTGCTGTCCGAGAACGCGCTGTGGGACACGATCGCGGCCCTGGGCCTCATGATCTGCTTCTACTACGGCGTGACGGGCCTCGCCTGCGTCTGGTACTTCAGGCACAGCCTCTTCGCCTCCGCACGGAACTTCTTCTTCCGGTTCCTGTTCCCGCTGCTCGGCGGCATCGTGCTGCTCTACTTCTTCTACGAGACAGCAGTGGCGTCGCTCTCGCCGTCGTTCGGATCCGGCTCGGCGATCTTCGCGACCAGCTACGACGCGGACGGCATCGCCCAGGACGGCATCGGGCTCGTGTTCGTGCTCGGCATCGGCGTGCTGCTGCTCGGGGTTGTCATCATGGTCGTGCAGTCGATCAGGAACCCCGCGTTCTTCCGCGGCGAGACGATCCAGATCGGCAACGACCGCGACACGCAGTCGATCGAGGTGCTGAAGGACTGATTCCGGGGTCGTTCATTCGCTGAACTGCATGGCAGCGAACTGAACGGCGAGACGCAGAGAAGTGCGGTCATGGGTGCACGCCGAGAAGGTGCGCGCGCCCATGGCCGTTCTGTCGATTCGCGTATATTTCGGGGCCATTTCGGCCCATTGACGGGTCGCCGTCCATGGGTCATCATCACCAAATGACAACATCGGAAACCTCAGCCGCCACGAAGCTCAACGAGGAGCTCCACGGTGGGGGACTGAGCGCGAAGGGCCTCTCCGCTGGCAAGGTCGGCGTGCTCGGAGCCGCGGTCATCGGCGTCTCCTGCATCGCGCCCGCCTACGCGGTCACCTCCGGCCTCGGCCCCACCATCGCGGAGGTCGGCGTGTACACGCCGGCGATCATGCTGGTCGGCTTCATCCCGATGCTGCTCGTCGTCTTCGGCTACCGGGAGCTCAACACGGCGATGCCCGACTCCGGCACCTCGTTCACGTGGGCGACCCGCGCGTTCGGCCCGTGGATCGGGTGGATGGGCGGATGGGGGCTCATCGCCGCCACCGTGCTGGTGCTCTCCAACCTGGCGGCCGTCGCCGTCGACTTCTTCTTCATCATGCTGGCGCAGATCTTCCAGAACCCGGCGCTCGCCGACCTCACGCGCGTGCTCTGGATCAACATCCCGATGACCGTGATCTTCACGGCGCTCGCGGCGTGGATCTCGTATCGGGGCGTCGAGTCGACGAAGAAGGTGCAGTACGTGCTCGTCGTGGTGCAGCTCATCGCGATCGTCTGGTTCATCATCGCGGCGTTCGTGCACGTCGGGAACGGCACGGCGTTCGACGCGACGCCCATCGAGCTGTCGTGGTTCAACCCGTTCGAGGTCGGCTCGCTCGCCGCGATCTCCGCGGGCGTCTCGCTGTCGATCTTCCTCTTCTGGGGGTGGGACACGGTCATCACGATGAACGAGGAGGCGAAGGACCCGGAGAAGACGCCGGGCCGCGCATCCATGCTCACGATCTTCGTCATGGTCGCCATCTACGTGCTCATGACGCTCGCCGTGCTCGCCTACGCGGGGATCGGCGAGGAGGGGCTCGGCGCGGGCAACCCTGACAACCAGGAGAGCATCCTCGCCTCCCTCGCGGAGCCGATCATGGGCCCGTTCGCGCTGCTCATGACCGTCGCCGTCATGTTCAGCTCGGCCGCCTCGCTGCAGTCCACCATGGTGTCACCGTCGCGCACGCTGCTCGCGATGGGGCACTACGGGGCGCTGCCGAAGTCGTACGCGAGCGTCAGCCCGCGCTTCAAGTCGCCGTCGGTCGCGACGATCGCCTCGGCCGTTGCCGCCATCGCCTTCTACATCGTGCTGCGCCTCCTCTCCGAGAACGCCCTGTGGGACACGATCGCTGCCCTCGGCCTCATGGTCTGCTTCTACTACGGCGTCACCGGGCTCGCCTGCGTCTGGTACTTCCGTCGCTCCCTGTTCGCATCCACGCGCAACGTGTTCTTCCGGTTCCTGTTCCCGCTGCTCGGCGGCCTCGCGCTGCTCTACTTCTTCTTCGAGACCGCGAGGGCGTCGCTATCGCCGTCGTTCGGCTCCGGCTCGGCGATCTTCGCGACGCGCTACGACGCCGATGGGATCGCCCAGGACGGCATCGGGCTCGTGTTCGTGCTCGGCGTCGGCGTGCTGCTCCTCGGCGTTGTGCTCATGGTCGTGCAGTACTTCCGCAGCCCCGGCTTCTTCCGCGGCGAGACCATCAAGACTGGCGCCGACGGAGACGCCGAGCCGGCCCCCGCGCTGCAGTAGCGGCGGGTCGGTCTCCGGCGCCTGCTGCCTGCTGCCCGCCGCTTCCGGCCCGCGCCCGCCGCCAGTCTCGGGCCGCGCCCGCCGGTCTCGGGATGGGTTCCTCATCTCCGGATGGGTAGCAACCCATCCCAAGATGAGGAACCCATCCCGAAACGGGGTGGAGATCGGAACCCGGCACCGCTGTAGGCTGGCCCGGTGAAGATCGCGCGCTTCGAATACCAGGGTCAGCTCACTTTCGGCATCCTCGACGAGGAGGAGAAGGTCTACGTCAAGCTGGCGGGTGACCCCCTCTACCTCGGCTACGAGACGCTCGACGAACGCATCCCGATCGACCAGGTGCAGCTCCAGTCGCCGGTGCTGCCGCGCTCGAAGGTCATCGGCTTCGGACGTAACTACGCGGAGCACGCGAACGAGCTCGGCAACGAGGCCGCCGAGGCTCCCATGATGTTCCTCAAGCCGAACACCTCGGTCATCGGTCCGCGTCACCCCATCGTCCTGCCGCCGCAGTCGGAGCGCGTCGATCACGAGGCGGAGCTCGCCGTCGTCATCGGCCAGGTGGCCCGCAACGTGCCCGCGTCCGACGCCGGCCAGGTCATCTTCGGCTACACGATCGCCAACGACGTCACTGCCCGCGATCTGCAGAAGAGCGACGGCCAGTGGGCTCGCGCGAAGGGCTTCGACTCGTTCTGCCCGCTCGGGCCGATCATCGAGACCGACTTCGATCCGTCCAGCGGGCGGATCACGGCGGAGGTCAACGGGGAGCTGCGCCAGGAAGGCGACCTCTCGCAGATGATCACCTCGGTCGCCAAGCTCGTCGAATACGCCTCGAGCGTCTTCACGCTGTTGCCCGGCGACATCATCCTCACGGGCACGCCCGCGGGCGTCGGTCCCCTCGCGAAGGGCGACACCGTCACGTGCACGATCGAGGGCATCGGCTCGCTCTCGAACCCCGTCACCGCGCGCTAGCCGCCGCGCGAGCCTCACGCAGTTCGCCGGCGTCTCGCCAGCCCATCGCTGCCAGCCGTTTCCCCTCTAACGATGTTCGTAGAGGGGGAAACGGCTGGCAGCGATTTCGTGTCCCACGGTGAACGCGGTGCCGTGCGGGTGGATGCGCGGGGGCTTGCCGGTCGACACGCCGCCCCTTGAGGTGCGTGCTGGGCCTTCGATACCCTTGCCGGCTGCGATGTTGCAGCTTCACCGCGCCAACAGGAAGCCCTTCGATGTCGTCCGATACCACTGCCACCGACAGTTCTGCCACCGCCCGCACTGCCCCGGACGGGTTCACCGCCGAGCCCCTCCCGATTCCCGCGTCCCTCGACGACGCCTCGGCCGGGCCATTCCATGAGATGACCGCGCTGCGCAACGCCGTCGCGCGGGACACCTATGCCAGCGACGACTTCGTCCTGCCAGCTGAGGTGCTGCTGCCCGGCTACGAGCCGAGTGACTACGAACGCAGGGACGGGCGGCTCATCCGAGAGCACGGGCGGCTTGTCGGCCGCGTGCTCCTCGACCTCCCGCTGACCGAGGACGTCGAGATGGCGAAGGTCATGCTCGAGATACACCCGGATGCGCGGGGTCGCGGGTTCGGGTCCGCGGCCTATGAGGTGGGGGAGCGACTGGCGCGGGAGGCGGGTCGCACCGAGATCCGCACCTGGGTCGTGCATCGGGAGGTCGTGGGTCCGCGCATCCCGTCGCCCACCGGTGTCGGCGACGTGCCGGCTCTCGATGCGGCCGCGCAGATGCTCGTGCGGCGCGGCTTCCAGCTCGGTCAGGTCGAGCGGATGAGCGTGCTCGAGTTGGGTGAGGAGCACGACCCGGCGCTGCGGGCGCTCCGGGACGAGGCTCGCGAGGCGGTGGGCGACGACTACCGCTACGTGTCGTGGACCTACCCGACGCCAGACGAGTACGTCGACGACTACGCACAGTTGAAGGCCCGTATGAGTACCGATGCGCCGCAGGGGGACCTGGCCGAGGACGAGCAGCAGTGGGACGCCAAGCGGGTGCGCGACGAGCTCGAGGCGACGGCGCTCGCCCGAGGCGACCAGGTGCTTGTCGGCGCGATCGAGCATGTGCCAAGCGGGCAACTCGTGGCCTTCACGGAGCTGCAGCGCTTCGACGACGGCACGAAGCGCGCCGACCAGGAGGACACGCTCGTGTTGCGCGAACACAGGGGGCACCGGCTGGGGATGCTCGTCAAGGCCGAGAACCTGCTCGCGTGGCGCCTGCTGTCGCCAGCCACCGAGCGCGTCTACACCTACAACGCCGAGGAGAACCGCCCGATGCTCGACGTCAACGAGGCGCTCGGTTTCCGACTGTTCGTCAGCGAAGGCGCCTGGCGGAAGACACTGGACTGATCGCCCAGCGCCTGGCCGCGCCCCGGTAAGCTGGGGGCCTCATGACTGCATCCTCTTCTTCGCTCGTAACCACCGCAACGGGCAGCGATGTCCGCGTCCGCTTCTGCCCGTCTCCCACGGGCACCCCGCACGTCGGGCTCATCCGCACGGCCCTCTTCAACTGGGCCTACGCGAAGCACACGGGCGGCACGTTCGTGTTCCGCATCGAGGACACGGATGCGGAGCGCGACTCGGAGGAGAGCTACCAGCAGATCATCGACGGTCTCGGCTGGCTCGGCCTGGGCTGGGATGAGGGCGTCAACGTCGGCGGGCCGCACGAGCCGTACCGCCAGTCGCAGCGCACCGACATCTACCTCGACGTCATTCAGAAGCTCCGCGACGCCGGCCACCTGTACGAGTCGTTCGCGACTGGCGAGGAGATCGAGGCGCGCAACATCGCGGCCGGTCGCGATCCGAAGATGGGCTACGACAATTACGAGCGCGACCTGTCTGCCGACGAGATCGCACGCCTCAAGGAGGAGGGTCGCGAGCCGGCGCTGCGCCTGCGTGTGCCGGACACCGACCTCTCGTTCGACGACCTCGTGCGCGGCGAGATCACGTTCAAGGCGGGCTCGTTCCCCGACTTCGTGCTGGTCCGGCCGAACGGCAAGCCGCTGTACACGCTCGTGAACCCCGTCGACGACGCGCTCATGGGCATCACCCACGTGCTCCGCGGCGAGGACCTCCTCTCGTCGACGCCGCGCCAGATCGCGCTCTATCACGCGCTCATCGACGTGGGAGTCGCCGAGTTCATTCCGCGCTTCGGCCACCTGCCGTACGTCATGGGTGAGGGCAACAAGAAGCTCTCGAAGCGCGACCCTGAGTCGAACCTCTTCCACCACCGAGACCGCGGCTTCCTTCCGGAGGGCCTCCTCAACTACCTGTCGCTGCTCGGCTGGTCGATCGCCGCGGACCGTGACGTGTTCACGATGGACGAGATGGTCGTCGCGTTCGACGTCGAGGACGTCAACCCGAACCCGGCACGCTTCGACCTCACCAAGGCCGAGGCCATCAACGGCGAGCACATGCGCCTGCTCGCTGCCGACGACTTCGCGTCTCGCCTCGTCGCTCCGCTGCAGCTCGCCGGCGTGCTGTCGCTCGAGCCGACGGATGCGCAGCTCGAGCTCCTCGGGCGCGCGGCGCCCCTCGTGCAGGAGCGCATGCAGCTCCTCGGCGAGGCCCCCGAGATGCTGGGCTTCCTGTTTGTCGACGCCGCCGATCTCGAGGTCGAGGACACGGCGGTCGGTTCGCTCAAGGGCGACGTGACGGGTGTGCTCGACGCATCCATCACGGCACTCGACGCGCTCGACGCGCCGGATGCGTGGACCACCGAGCGGATCGAGGCTGCCCTCCGCGGCGCCCTCATCGACGGGCTCGGCCTCAAGCCGCGCGTCGCGTTCGGGCCGATCCGCGTCGCAGTCTCCGGCCGCAAGATCTCCCCGCCCCTCTTCGAGTCGCTCGAGCTGCTCGGCCGCGAGCAGTCGCTCGCACGTATCCGCTCGCTCGTCTCGCGTCTCGCGGCGTAGTTCGCGACGCGCATCCACCCCGAGACTTGTTTTCGGAGTGGCGGCATGGCGTGGCGGGGTGGGAGCGGTGGCGTCGTGGAGTCGCGCGCTCAGCGCGCCGGAGCCCTGCGTGAAACCGCCGCGACTCGCGCCGCCCTCGCACGTCGTGACGGGTGAGGCTAACCTCAGTGGATGCCCGTTCGGCCGAGCTGGCGGGCGCGAGACTCCGGGAGGACTGCATGACTGAGGCGTTGGGAACGCACTACGACGTCGTTGTCATCGGGGGCGGCCCCGCGGGGCTGCAGGCCGCGCTGATTCTCGCGCGCCACCGCTACTCGACGCTCGTGCTCGACGGCAACAGGCCACGGCATTCGGCGACGCTTGAGGCGCACGGCTTCCTCACCCGCGACCACACGGCCCCGAACGAGCTGCGGCGGCTCGGGCGGGAGGACGTCGTGGCCTATGAGGATGCGGAGATTCAGTTCGCCCAGGTGACACGGGTGCGTACCCTCAGCGACGGCGAGGCGGCGGGCGCCGGAGCCTCACAGGGGGCCGCGTTCGAGGGGTCGTTCGCGTTCGTGGCGGGTGGTGTGCCCGTCGCTGATGGGCAGAGCTTCAGCGCGGACCCGCGCGAGGTCGCGTCGCGTCGTCGGGACGGTGTGCGTGTGCCGTACCGGTTCGCCGTCGAGGCGAAGGGCGTGCGGGGCACCCCGGCCCGCGCCGTATTCGCCCGTTCAGTCATCCTGGCGACGGGCCTCACCGAGGTGCTTCCGGCCCTGCCCATGTTGCGCGCGTTCTACGGCACGAGCATCCACAGCTGCGTCGAGTGCGACGGCTGGACGCAGCGCGATCGCCGAGTCTCGGTCATCGCGGCGCCAGGGGTGACCGACCTGTACGAGCGTGCCGTCCAGCTCACGCGCTTCAGCGGTGCCCTCACGGTGTTCGCGGGGGAGAGGCAGCTGGGTGCGCTGCAGGAGCTGGACCTCCTGGAGCGTGGTGTTGTCGTCGAGACCCGCGAGGTCGTCGACGTCGAAGGCGGGCCGGGTGGGGTCACAGGCGTTGCGCTCGCCGACGGTGACGTCGTGACGGCCGAAGCGGTCTTCGTGCGCCCGAACTACGTCGCGAAGCTCGACTTCGCGAGCGAGCTCGGCATCGAGTTCGATGGGCTGGGCCTGGTGGCGGCGGATGCGCACGGCCGTACCAGCGTGCCCGGCATCTACGCGACGGGCGAGCTGACGGGTCCTGGCCCGCAGATGCTGATCGTCGCTGCAGGCAACGGGGCGCAGACCGGTATGGCCGTCGATAGGGATTTGCTCGGCCTGTAGGTCCGGCCCTGAGCGCCCCGCGCCACGCTGATTTGATCAGCCTCCGGGAGTGCGCTATGCTCTCTGAGGCGCTTCGGTGCCAGTGGGGTATGGTGTAATTGGCAACACGGAGGTTTCTGGTACCTTTGTTCTTGGTTCGAGTCCAGGTACCCCAGCAAGTTTGAACATCCCACAGTTCTTGAATTTCACGCAGTTCTTGAATTTCACGCTGTTCTGGAGTTCCAGACATTTTTTGGATTTCACGCAGTCCTGTACGACACGAAATGGCCCCGCCGAGCGGGGCCTTTCGCATTCCCGCCTCGAGCTCTGTTCCTGCCTCAAGCTCTGCGGAGTCGCTCGCGGAAAGGCATCAAATCCAGACCCGGACGCGGCCGCAGACCCGGACCCGGACCCGGCCCGAGACGCGCGGGCGCAGACATGGGTGCGGGCGCGGGCGCAGGCTCAGCGGAAGATTCCTGCGCGGGCGAGCGAGAAGTGCGGGGCCGCGTGTGCGCGTCCCCGCGCGAGGTTCGCGAGCACCTCGCCGACGGCCGGAGCGAACTTGAAGCCGTGGCCCGAGAAGCCGGCGCCGACGACGATTGGTCCCGAGCGGTCGAGGACAAACCCCGAGTCCGGGGTCGTCGTGTAGGTGCAGCTGATGTCGACGGCGGTTTCCGCATCCGCGCCGGGAACCCACTGCCGAACGTACTCGCGCAGCTGCTCGAGCTGGTCGGGGTCTGCGGTAAAGCTCCGCTGGTCGGGATCGGTGACGGGGCCGACCCCGTGCCAGCCGACTTTGATGCCCTCGCCCGGCGTGTGCATCCCGTAGATGCCGGATGGCCACCACTCGCCGCCGATCGCTGCGCTGCGGTGGTTGAAGGAGGGGAGGAGCTCGGCTGCTGCGGCGAACTCCGGTCGAACGCTGAAGTGCGCCGGCTGCTCCTGCGTGACGACGAGCGGTGGCAAGGGCAGGTGCGCGCCGAGGAGCTTCTGCGTCCAAGCCCCTGCTGCGACGATGACGCGGCGGGCCTTGATCGAGACGGCCTCGCCCTCCGCTCCGAGCGCCGAGACGCTCACCTCATGGTCGGCCCGCGGCGTGACGTCAGTGACGCGCAGACCGTGCCGGACGATTCCGCCGTGAGCCGCCGTCTGACGATGCAGAGCGTTCACGGTGCGGTCGGCGTAAAGGCGACCGCCGCGGGGGAAGAACCGAACGGCGTCGTCAAAGCGCAGCAGCGGCCAGCGCTCTTGGGCGACCGCGGCTGGCAGCTCCTCGGAGTCGAAGGTGCCCGCCCGGTCGTCGTCATTGCCGGGTGCCGCAGGCCGAGACCCGCGGTCGATGAAGCCGATCTCGTCGAGGAGCACGTCGCCTGAGTCGTCTTCGAGCTCCCGCCACAGCGTGTGGGCTCGGTTCAGGAGCTCGAGGTAGTGCGGTTCGGCGTAGACGGGGTTGAAGTTGCGGGTCGCGCCGTGGGATGCGCCGTGTCGATGGCCCGGCTCGTAGCGTTCGATGAGGGCCACGCTCACTCTGCGGCGCGCGAGGCTCCAGGCGGCGGATGCGCCCATCACCCCGCCACCCACGACAACGACTTCGACGTCGATCTGCTTAGTGAGTGACATGTCCGGCTCCCGTTCCGGCTGGCCCCGTGGCACGGGGAACATCGCCGGACGCTACCAACCCGAACGTCGTCGGGTCGTCGGGCTGCGTGCGGGAAGTCATCCGAGCACACGTGGCTTCAGAGTTCTAACTTCGGCTGCTTCTCCTTGATGTCGTGGGTCGTGAGTGGCGGATTCAGGACTACCTCGCGGCGGCAGTCGCAGCTTCGGCGGGCTCCGCGGGTGCGGAGACCACGACCGGGTCTTCCGTTGCCGTTGCATCCACGGCTGGTGCCGGCGCAGGTGACGCCTCCGGTGCAGGTGCTGCCGCTGCCGCTGCTTCTGGCGCTGGTGCTGGCGCCGCACCGTCGTCGATCGGCTCGGCCGCGGACGCCAGGTGCGCGTAGTCGCCGAACGCGTCGATCTTCGCGCCCTGCTCGTGGAGGAGGGCCGTGAACTGTTCGATCTGCTCAGCCGTGAGGGGGCGGCGCCTGGCACGTTCCCGCCGCACGAGGAGATCGAGGAACTGCGCCTCGTCGGAGATGACTGCCGAGCGGTCTGCGGACGGGGTGAGCGATGCTGCGTCCGTGAGGACCTTTGCGGCGGCGTTGGAGTAGAAGACGCAGGTGTCGACGGTGATCACCTCGCCGAGGGCTTCTTCGGTGAATTGGGCGAGCTGTGCCGCCTTGGTGAGTGCCTGCCTTCGCGGCGACGCGTCGCCGAGGTGGGTGATCACACGTAGGGTGCCGTCCGCAGGCTGGTTCGATTCGTCGGCGGAACCCGAGGCGCGGCTGCCGACGATCTGGAGGGCGAAGGGTGGGCGCAGTGCCGTGTCGTCGATGAGGTTCGCAAACGCGGGCTCGGCCTCGCCCGGACGCACGCCGTCGAAGATCACGCCGTCCCAGGTCCTGTGGTCGACGAGGAGCGCGCCGGCGTCAGTGAGCAGCACGTGGTCGAGCTGCACGACGTGACGGTTGGTGCTCATGCCCTGCTGGACGAGGATGAATGTGCGAGTCGCGAGAACACCGTTGAGCCCGAGCGTCGCGCTCGCCTGCAGGATGGCCTCGCGCGACACGAGCTCCGTCTCGACCGACCGCCTGGCTCGGTCCTTGAGGAAGTCGACGAGCATCCGGCGGTCTTGGAACGCAAGTTCATGTGCTGACGCGAGCTGCCCCAGCTTCGTCTCGGCTTCATCCAGCACCATCTGCTTCTGCTGTTGGAACTCCGAGTAGGCGCGCTCGGCCTCGGCGTTGAGCGCCTTCCGCTCGGCCTCCGCCGCGTTCTGGCGCTCCTCAAGCGTCGCCCGCCAGCGCTTGTTGGCGTGGCTCCGAAGTACGAGAGCGATGATGCCTGCGATTGCCGCCCCGAGCACAAAGCTCAGCGCAACCCACCCCTGAGTTTCCATGGTTTCAGTACAGCACCGGCCGCCGACATTTCACGTGACCGCCGTGCGGGGAGTCCGCCAAGGAGGCCGGATGCGGGGAGTTTCGCGGGGAGTTTCCTCATGAATGTCCGGGTCGAGGATGCGACGTCGACTTCACTAGGCTGGCGTGACCCCGCTTTTCCCCTCGAGAGGATTTCCTCGTGCGAGTACTTGTCACCAGTTCCCGGAACACGTTTGCGCTTGACATCATCCGCAAGCTCGGCAGCACTGGGCACACGGTGTTCGCAAGCGACACGTACGAGGGAGCGATCGGCAACCACTCGAGGTATCTTGCAGGGCACATCGTGACGAATTCGCCGCGATTCAACACCGATGAGTTCATCGCAGACCTCGTGAATATCGCGGAAGAGCACAAGATCGACGTCATCATCCCGACGTTCGAGGAGGCCTTCTACCTCGCGGCCCGCGGCCACGAGCTCCCGGACGGCACCAGCGTATTCACTGGCGGGTTCGAGCAGCTCGCACGCCTGCACGACAAGGCCAGCTTCAAGCGCCTCGCCATTGAGGCCGGCGTGCCCGTGCCGGAGACGATCGTGGCGAACAGCCCCGAGGAGCTGCAGTCGGCAATCGATAAGTACCCGAGGTTCTTCGCGCGCGCCGCGTTCTCGCGCGGCGGCGTGGGACTGCTCACGAACACCGGACCGCTTGCCGGCAAGATGTCAGTCGAGGACGCAGTGCCCACGCCCAACCAGCCTTGGCTCGTGCAGCCGTTCGTGGACGGACCGATGATCTGCACGTACAGCATCGTCGTCGATGGCCGCGTGACGGCGCACTGCACCTACCGCGCGCCCGAGCAGTGGGCGCACAGCACCGGCATCTCCTTCGAGGCAATCGACAGCACGGAAACGCTCGACTACACGCAGAAGCTCGTCGACACCCTCGACCCGAACTACACGGGCCAGCTCTCGTTCGACTTCGTCGACAACGACGGCGGGCTGTTCGCGATCGAGTGCAACCCGCGCCCCACAAGCGGCGTCATCCTGCTCGAGGCTGAAGAGGTCTCGGAGGCGTTCAAGGGCACCAACCCGGAGACGTTCGTGGTCGCGCCCGGCGTCGAGCGTCAGGTGAAGCTGGCCGTGCTCGCGGATGCGTTTGCCGAGCCCATCAAGCACCTCCCGAAGTCGCTCCACGACCTGCTGCACGTGCGCGACGTCGGCGCCGGCTGGCACGACGAGCTCGCCATGCTATGGAGCCCGGCGACGATCGTGCACGGGGCCCAGCTCTCGCCCGGCGAGCGCAAGGAGCTGCTCGCGGCCCTCGGCGCGGACATCGTCTGGAACGGCGAGCCCATCGACGGGATGCTCCCCGAGGACCGCGAAGCGCTCGAGGCAGTGCACGAGCAGCGCGTCTGAAACTGACCTCGAGCTCACCTGAAAACGACGGTGGCCCGCCTCTTCAAAGAGGCGGGCCACCGTCGTTTGTAGTCAGTCTGTGTCCCTGGGAGAGGAGCGCTACCTCTCGAGGTCCGTTTCCGTGCCGGTGCCGGTGCCGGTGCCAGCCCAGGTCGGTGCTGTGCCTGCTGATCCTGACGGTGCTGCCGCCCCCGACGCCGCCCTGACCTGCCGCGCGTGCCGGTGCTCGCGGATGGACAGGTAGAGCCGGTGCGCGAAGATCACGAACGCGAGCCACGCGGCGCCGATGACCCAGCCGGCGAGCACATCCGTGAACCAGTGGTGACCCAGGTATACGCGCGAGAGGCCGACGGTGAGCGCGAAGAGCGCGGCAGCGAGCGCGATGAGCACCCGCGCGCGTCTCGTCTGCCGTCTGAGGATAAGCAGGTAGGCGATGACGCCGACCACGGCGACCGCATTGAGGGTGTGTCCGCTCGGGAACGACGCCGAGGTCTCGAAGGGCGGCACAGCCTCCGACTGCTCGGGCCGCACTCTGCCGATGAAGTTCTTGCCGACAACGGTCATGAGGAGCGACCCGCCGCCCGCGGCGACGATGAGGATGACCGGGGTCCACGATCGGCGCCGGATGGAGAGCACAAGCAGTGTCGCGATCGCGATGATGGGCATGCCGATCTGACCTGCGATGTCGGTGTATCCGGTGATGACGGCGTCCGCGACGGGGGAGCGCAGGGTGATCGCGTAGTCAAGCAACGGCTGGTCGAGGCCGGCGACCCCGTCCCTGTCGGTCACGGCCTCGTAGATCTCGGCCGCGAGCACGCTGAGCCCGACCACGATCGCCAGCCCGATCACGAGCAGCAGGATCAGCGCGCTGTTGGGGCCGACCTTGTCGCCGACGACTTGCACGCTCTTCTCGACGGCACGCCCCGCCTTCGACCGGGGCGGCCGCGGGGCGCGGTTGTCGATGGTGGTGTCCTGGGCGAGCTCGCCTCGGACTCCCTGGGTGGGGTCATGGGGGTGGGTCACCGCACCAACTCTAGGCGGGGCGGCTGAGGGGAACGCCGGGGGTAGTGACGCCGCTTCAGTTGGAGTAGAGCCCCACGATGCGGTTCTGCTCCAGGATGGCGTGCGCGTAGCCCTCAAGGAACTCTTCGCGGGAGGGGATCCCCTCGACGTGGTGGTCGAGCGCGTAGACGGTGAAGAAGTAGTGGTGGTCGCCGTGGCCAGCCGGGGGTCGCGGGCCCATGTACTCGTTCTTGCCCGCGGTGTTCGCGCCGACGCGGACGTTCTCGCCGCCCACATCCACGGCGCCGTCGCGGGCCGGGTGGCCGTACACAACCCAGTGGGTGAAGCCGAGCGGAAGGGGCGCATCCGGGTCGTGCACGAGGAGCGCGAGCTCGACGGCCTCGGCCGGGACGCCGGTGATCTCGAGGCGCGGGGCGGCGTTCCCGCCGTCTGCGCTGAACTCGTCTGCGAGGCGGGTTCCGGGCTGGAAGTCGGGGCTGCTGATCTTGAGGTCGGCGATGTTGAGGGGCATGGGTGTCCTCTGCGTTCGGGGGAGGGATGGACGTGCGGCGGCAGCTGTTCTGGCCGCGAGAGCACGCGTATCTCCGCCAAGTCTGGCAAGCGGGCCTCCGAAGTTCCTCGACCCTTCGGGTAACGTTGCACCCCGTTTGCCTTCCCCCGAGAGAAACGGACGTTCCCCGCGCCATGAGCTCACGGGACACACCACCCTCCTCGCCCGGACCGCAGTCCCCGTCGTACGGACCGCAACGCAAGCCGGTGACGCGCATCATCCGGGAGGTGATCGACCCGGATCCGGTGCATCCCGCCCTCATCCCCGGCATCGGCGTTGAGGAGACGGGTCGCGCCTTCCGAACGAACTGGTGGGTGTTCGACGTCGCCGGTGCTGGCGTCGTCGCGGTCATCGGCTGGGCTCTCCTCGACCCGGCCAGCATCTCCGCGGTCGGCTCGGTGTCACTCGACTGGGTGACGGAGAACCTCGGCTGGCTCTTCTCGGCGCTGACCATCGTCGTGGCGATCTTCATGCTCGTCGTCGGCTACGGCCGCACGGGCGGGGTGCGACTCGGTGCCGACGACGAGAAGCCCGAGTTCTCGATGATGTCGTGGATCGCGATGCTCTTTTCCGCTGGCATCGGTATTGGGCTCCTCTTCTACGGACCGATGGAACCGCTCACCTACTTCCTCGCGCCGCCGCACGGTTTCAACGTGGAGCCGGGCAGTGTGGATGCGATGCACACGGCGATCGCCCAGACGGTGCTGCACTGGGGGCCGATGGCGTGGGCCTACTACGCGCTCGTAGGTGGCGCTATCGCGTACGCGGCCTCTCGGAGAGGCCGACCTCCGCTGATCTCGGCGCTCTTCGACTCCGTTTTCTCTCGGCGCACGCAGGGCTGGTTTGGGCCGATGGTCGACATCTTCGCCATTCTCGTGACGCTCTTCGGCACTGCCGTCTCTCTGGGGATCGGCGCGTTGCAGATCGCTTCGGGCGTCGAGATGGTGACGGGGCTCGGATCGCTCGGCAATGGTTTCATCATCGGGGCGATCGCTGTGCTCACGGCCCTCTTCATTCTGTCCGCCGTGTCGGGCGTGAAGCGGGGCATCCGGATCCTGTCGAACGTCAACATGGTCGTCGCGGGCGTCCTGGGTCTCTTCGTGCTCATCGCCGGTCCGACGCTGCTGCTCGCGAACATCATCCCCGCCGCGGGCGTCGCGTACTTCAGCGAGCTCGGGACAATGCTGATGCGCAATGCCTCGATGGGGGACGAGACGGAGGTCTTCATGCAGGCTTGGACCACGTACTACTGGGCGTGGTGGGTGTCGTGGACGCCGTTCGTGGGCCTGTTCATCGCGAAGATATCCCGTGGCCGCACGCTGCGCGAGTTCGTGACGGTTGTCATCGTCGTGCCGTCAGCGGTGTGCCTCGTCTGGTTCGGGGTCGTGGGCGGCACGACCATGTGGTTGGAGACGCAGGGGGCCGGCGTGAGCGGGGCCGGCTCGCCTGAGGCGCAGCTCTTCGCGCTGCTGGACGCGCTGCCGCTGGGGGCGATCACGAGTGTCGTCGCCCTGGTGTCGATCGTGATCTTCTTCGTCACTTCTGCCGACTCGGCCTCAATCGTGATGGGCTCGATGAGCCAGCAGGGTAAGGGCGAGCCGTCGCGCTGGGTCACCATCTTCTGGGGCCTCATGCTCGGCCTCATCGCCGCCTCGCTGCTGCTTGCGGGCGGGCGGGATGCGCTCTCGGGGCTGCAGGCGATCATGGTCGTCACGGCGTTGCCGTTCGCGTTTGTCGTGATGGGCATCATGTGGGCGTGGGCGAAGGACCTGCGCATGGACCCGTACATGATGCGTCGTCGCTACGCGAAGGAGGCCATCGACGAGGGCGTGCGTGCAGGCATCGCCGAGCACGGGGACGACTTCGTGTTCGGGGCGAGCGTCGTGGAGGCCGAGCACGGCGCCGGTGCGTGGCTCGACTCCGAGGACCCGGCGCTCACCGAGTGGTACACGGAAGCGACGACGGGGATGCTCGACGTCGTGAAGGCGGATGATGCGTCGGAGCGGGGTGCGTCGCCGAGCGAGTCGGAGGCGCAGGGTCGGATTGAGGCGCCGGCCGCGAGGGAGGCACTCGAGGCAGGTGAGACAGGACGAGATGCCGACGGCGATCCGGGCCGTGTCGAAGTCTGACGCGACCGCGTCCCGGATGCTCGGCGTCGTGGGATGCTCTCTTCTGGATATTGCCTGCCAGGACCCGCTCCCCGTGAGGAGCGTGCCTGCCCACATGAAGGAGCCCCCATGACCGAACGCATCAACATCTCCTCCGGCTCGCCCTACGAGGCGACCGTCGGCTACTCGCGGGCCGTGAAGGTCGGCAACCAGGTCTTCGTGGCCGGCACGACGGCACCCGGTGTCGACGCTGAGGAGCAGGCGCGGGAGATCTTCGAGCGCATCGGCGCCGCGCTCGAGCAGGCGGGCGGGAGCCTGGCTGACGTTGTGCGCACCCGGGTCTTCCTCGTCGACATCGAGCGCGACTTCGACGCCGTCGGCGCGGTGCACGGCGAGGTATTCGGCGAGATCCGCCCGGCGTGCGCGTTCATCGGCACGGCTGGCCTCGTCGCGAAGGACCTCCTGCTCGAGGTCGAGGTCGACGCAGTCATCAGCGCGTAGCGCGGGCGTGGCGCGGGCGTAGCGCGACGCGTTCCGTGTCGCGTTGGCGTCGGCGGCCTGGGCCCGAGCGTGGGCTCGGGCTCGGGCTCGTATCTTGACAATTTAAGGGCGAAGTGGTTCGTCGGTTCGATGAGGCCCTCGAAGTTCCGCGGATTCCCGGGCATGTTTTCGCGGGGCGAAGCGGGCGGAGTCCACTTCGCCCTTAAATTGACGAGAGGGTCACCGCGCTACGGCCGGATCGTGCTCTCGACGAGGGTCGCGGCGCCGAGGAGCTCCGGGATGCGCGCTGCGAGTCCTCGGCGCGGGAGACGGTTGAGCGCCGCCGCAGCCCCGGGGAGCGCGTGCTCTTGGCCGCGCACGAGCGCGCGGATCGCGTTGAGCAGCGCGAGCGGATGCGATTCGAGGGCTGAGTGGCCGTTCTCGATGTGCACGAGCACCGCATCCTGCGCGGTCGCGGCGATGCCTCGCGCGATGGGCGGCGGGGTGCGGAGGTCGCGCTTGCCGACAAGGAGTACCAGCGGCCACGGGAACTTCGGGGTCTCCGCCGCGAGGTTAAACGGTGCGCCCGCGAAGGCGGGGAAGAGGTCGGCGATCTCCGAGTAGGTGAGGGCGGGGTCGAGCGGCAGCCCGTCCGGGGTGCCGCCGTAGCCGAGCTCGCGGAAGCCGATGACGCCGGCGAGGTCGAACTCGTAGATGCCGGGGAAACGTGCGATGGAGCGGTCGCGGGTCGCGTACAGCTGCAGGGCACTCCAGGCGGCCGTGTGTGCGTGGTTGGCGCGCTGCCGCAGCACCGGCAGGAGCAGCTCGTCGCCGCCGAGCTCGTAGGCGGCGCGGGCGACGTCGAGCAGGATGCGCGAGTCGACGCCCTGGTCGATGAGCGCGTGAGTCGCCTCGGCCGCGGCGGTGTCGGCATGCCAGAAGAGCTCGCGCACCGTGTGGCGCTCCAGGTTGAGCGACTCCGCGGACTGCAGGGCCGAGTCGAGCAGCATGCCGGCGACGCGCTCCGGGTAGCGTGCGCCGAAGGCCGAAGCGAGGTAAGTGCCGTAGGAGGCGCCGACGATGTGCGCCTTCGGAATGCCCTCGTGGTCGAGGACGGCAGCGATGTCGTCGATGACGTCGCTGATGCGCATCGCGGAGGTCGGCAGGTCACGCCCAGACGCGTCCGCGCGCGAGAACCCGATGCCGCGGTGCTCGACCATGATCACGTCGAGTCCGCCCTGCGAGGCGCGCCTGCGGAAGCCGAGGTAGGGGAGCAGCGACCCGAGACCGGGGCCGCCGGGGAGCACGACGACGGGCGTGCATGCGCGAGGCCCCGTCCGCACGAACGTCAGGTCGAATTCGGGCGTCGACTCCGTGGCGGGGCGGCGCAGGCGACGCGCGTGCCGGTCGGCGAGCTGCGGGGGAATCTGCGGGGCCACGCGCTCAAGTTAGCAGGGGAGGGCCGCGCCGCTTCTGGGGTTCGTGTCCCTGCGCTCAGTCGTGAGGTCGCGTCTTGTGGCGGCGCGCCGCCAGCCAGCCGGTGAGGGCAGCCAAGGTCAGGGCGGCCAGCCAGGCCCACACGTGGGTTCGGTTGCCGGCTAGGGAGAGCGGGTAGCTCTCGCAGTAGGAGAGGGCAGGGTCGCTGTAGTTATCGACACAGATCGTGTAGTCGTGTGTTGGCGCCAGGACGAGCGAGATGAGGACCACGACGACGGTTGTCCAGAGCCAGATCCGCGCGGTGGATCGGGGCTCATTGAACGCGGGCATGAGTCATGTCTACCCGAAATGTGCCGCTCGAGTTCCTGTGCGCCAAAGAGCGAGTTCGTGCGAGGAGTGAGGTCGGCGGGGGAGAGCGCCGTTGCGTCCGGCGGAGGGCCCATTGTCCGGGTAAATGGGTGTGGGGTTGGGGGAATTAATCCCTCGTGGACCTGGGGTTCGGTGGTGTATTTGCATACGGTAATTCTGGCAAGATTGGCGAATGACTACCCCCTACTCGCCTGAGGGCTCCCCGTCGGGCGATTCGCCCCGATCACCTCAGCACTATTCGAATTCTCCTTCGGCGAATTCGGCGCCCACCTACGAGCCTCCAGCGCACTACCAGGCTGCCATTCCGAATGGCAGCACTCCCAGCGGATGGCAACCACCCAAGCCGGCTTCGGGCATCGCGCTCGCGGCGCTGATCGTCGGCATTGTCGCTTTTCTGATCGGCCTTGTCCCTGTCGCTGGCATTCTCGCGGGCTTGGCCGCGATCGTCCTCGGCATCTTCGCGCTCGTGAAGAAGCAGAAGAAACCCTTCGCGATCATCGGTCTCGTGCTTGGCGCGATCGCGCTGTTGTCATCGGTGATCACGACTTCCGCACTGGGTTCGATCGGGGGCGAAGTTGCCGGCGTTGTCGAGACCGCCGCTGCGACTGCGCCGGCCGAGCCCAGCGTCGAGGCGGCCGCTCCAGTCGAAACCACGGCTCCGGTTGCAGCGCCAGAGCCAGTTGTCACGCCTGAGCCTGTGGTGACGCCTGAACCTGAACCGGCACCCGTGGCACCCGCTGCGCCCGCGGTTCCCGTCGAGTACTCGTCGGCGCTGACCAAGGCGGACATCTACGCAAATCAGATGCACATGAGTAAGGCTGGACTCTACGACCAGTTGGTCTCCGAATACGGCGAACAGTTCTCGGCGGAGGCTGCTCAGTATGCGGTTGACAATGTGCAGACCGACTGGAATGCCAACGCTCTCGCGAAGGCCAAGACGTATCAAAACGAGATGGCGATGTCACCGGCTGCAATTCACGACCAGCTCACGAGCGAGTACGGCGAGCAGTTCACCGTCGAAGAGGCGGATTACGCGATCGCGAATTTGAACGCATAGCCAGCAATATTCGAGAGCGGGCCACCCGAATCGGGTGACCCGCTCTTTCCCGCTGAGCGGTCGAAGGGGTCGCCTACCCGAACTTGAACCCGCCGTTACTGGAGAGTACTTGCCCGTTGATCCAGGCGCCGGCGGGTGAGAACAGGAAGCGCACGAGGTTCGTCGTGTCCTCTGCCGTCCCGAGGCGACCAGCCGGGGTCGCCTCGGTGCACCAGGCGCGGGTCTTATCGTCCATCCACCCCGTATCGATGGGGCCGGGGTTGATGACGTTCGCGCGCACCCCGCGGTCTTTGAGCTCGACGGCGGCCGCCGTGACGATGCGGTCGAGGGCGCCCTTGCTCGCCCCGTACGGCAGGTTGTCGATGGTGTGATCGCTCGTGAGGGCAACGACGCTCGCCCGGGGCGTCCCAGGTTCGGACTTGAGGGGAAGCTGCTCTGCGAACGCCTTGATCAGCAGCCACGTCGCGCGGGCGTTGACGGCGAAGTGCCGGTCCCAACTGTCGAGGTCCGTGGTCAGGATGGAGCTGTCGACCGACTCTGCGTGCGACATGACGAGGCCAGCGAGCGGCCCGAGCGCCCGGGCCTGGTCGACGATTGCGGCCGGGGCGGCGGTGTCGCTCAGGTCTCCCTCGATGAGCTTGACGGATGCACCGAGCGAGCGGCACAGGTCGGCGACGGCGCGCGGGTCGTTGCCGATGCGCTCGAGGCCAACCCGGTCGTCGTATGGCGTCCAGTAGTTGAGTGCGAGGTCCCAGCCGTCTCGGGCGAGACCGATAGCCAGCGCGGCACCGATCGAGCGTCTGCGGCCGACGCCGGTGATGAGCGCGACTTTTTGTTCTCCTGCCTCAGTCATGCATCCACCGTACGAGTTCGCCGGCGGCCGGTGCGAGGGCGGTGGGACTTCCCTCCGCGGCAACTCGTCTTTCTGAATGTGAGGTCAGTAAGCGGCCGGTGTCGTCTGTCGAGACCTCCCCCCGGGGCTGGTTCGATCCGGACGGCCGAATTGGGGGCAACCAGTTCGGCTGTCCTGGATGCAGTTGGCTTCGGCAGGGCGACGAACCCGCCGCCGCGAGCTGCGGCGAGCAGGCCGGAGTGGCGGAGTCGGTCTTGCTCCCATCGGCGACGGAGTCGTTGCCGCTGATGCGCACGAGAATGTCCGTGGGCTCCTCGGGGTGTCCGCGGCATAGCATGGAGCGAAAGGCGCGAATCACTCAGCCACTCCTCATCGCGCTCGGGCAACGGCAGTGTCACGCGGCGGGTGTGTCTGGTATGCCGCGCGACGCGAGATCAGGTTCAGGCGCAGGGAATGCGGACCCCGCGTGCAACACTCAGAGGACTTCGGTTCCCCCTTGCCCCTCCTTCATTCGTCGGGGCGCACGCCGAGTGGTCGAGACGGGTACGTCGCCTTGGTTTCTCACAACCCAGAGGTGACCTCATGGGATTCATGTACTACGGCAGTCAGAGCCACGAACTCGAGATCGACGACCGGCCACTTGCTCACCTCAAGATTGCCTTGCTGAGCTTGCTGAGGGCGGGACACAGCGTCGCGTTCTCCACGTCGCGCCCCGCCGGTCAGGGCAGCGGACGGGAGACGCTTTGGATCAGTCCGGCCACGGACCTGCGGTTCCGCTTCGTCGACGGACGGCTGCCGGCAATCAACGACCAGTGGGTGCGCGCCATCATCGGCTCTGCCGATTCGGCCGCTGGCATGCGGATTTGCCCGGAGCCGGCCCACGCGAACCCGCTGGCCGCCGGACGCGACGGACGCACCGGACGCACCGGACGCACCGGACGCGAGCTTCCGTTCGCCGCGGCGTTAGGTCGTCCAAGCGCCGGGGAAGCTCTAGGCTCTGAGCTGTGAATGCGAGCGCGGACGAATCAGGCAAGCAGTCGGAGCTCATGCTCCGCGTCCGAGAGGCGTACCTGCGGACGAGGGAGCTGCGCTCACGCTTGGCCGCGCTCCGCAGCGAGGATCTGCACGCCCCAGGCTCCCAGTCGCTTTCCCAGTCGCTTTCCCAGTCTCTGTCGCTGCGGGCGCGCGCCGAGCGCCAGGCTGCCGACCGGGAGCGGCTCGAAGCGGAGCTGGCCACCAAGCTGGAGCTCGACGCCGCCGAGCGAGCGCTGAGCGACGCCGAGGCGGCCGTGCAGGACTCCCTAGACGGCAACGGCGACGAGTGGATGATCGGGGTCGGCTCGCGCTGACCTGTTCCCACCCAGCGTGCAGCGCTCGCGAGCACGCGCCCAGACTTGCGCGCTCAACTGCCCGGGTACCGGTTCGACGACATGAGGCTGAGTCGGCACGGCGGGCACTGCATGAGGAATGAGGGTCTACTGGAGTGCCGATGCTCCCGGGTCACGTGGCTTCCCGTGAGCTGCTGTAGGCGGAGCGTGACGGTGACGGCGGGTTCATGCTGGCTCACTGGGCTGTCTGCTCTCGCGGGGTCTGTCTGCTTTGATCGGGCTTGTCTGCAGTGATGGGGCTGTCTGCTTTGATGGGGCTTGTCTGCAGTGATGGGGGTGTCTGCTCTCGCGGGGTCTATCGGCTCTGACGGGGCTTGTCTCAGGCTGAGGTCTCTTGCTGGGTTGTCGTGCCTGGTCGGTCGTCTTGGGAGTGATTTACCCCGCGAGGATCGTCCGGCTTAATCCCTCTGTGGCGATTCTGGCCCGGTCCGTTAGGCTAGCGTCTGGAGTTATGTGAACGGCCAGCGCGGGTGTGGGCGCCTGGCCTTGTGTGCTGACCAGGCGTCGGCGGCGACGACGCGTGCTTCGCCTGGTCGGCACCTTGCGCCTTCGTGTCGGGTGCGAGCATCGAGGAAGATTCCAGCGGCAGGGCGGGGTTTCGAGATGAGCGGTGCAGTGTCGCGCCAGGCGGTTGCTGAGACGGAGCGGGCGGGGTCGGCGGTGCCGAGCGAGCGTGAGCAGGCCGTGCTGGCGCACTGGCGTTTGGTGGTCGAGGGGATCCCGGGTCATTGTCGAGGAGATTGGCCTTCGAGCGTCTCGTGCCCGTGCACCGGGGCAGCGTCCTGGCGAGTTACGTGAATGGTGCGCCGATCCTTCGCCGCGAGCATCCGCATCCTCGCCTCTTCCCGTTTCCGTTCAACCTGAGCCAGCGGCAGGCAGTTGAGCATGCCCTGACAGCACAGGTCTCGGTCGTCGAGGGTGGCGCCGGGATGGGGAAGGCACAGGTGATCGTGAACGTCGTCGCGAACCTGCTTGCACGCCCTGGGGCTCACGTCGCGGTCGTGGCGGCGGAGGATGCCGGCCTGGACGATGTGCGTGAGCGTCTCGACGATGCAGGTGTCGCCTTCGCGATTGCGGGGCTCGGCACCGTGGCCCGCCGGGAAGCGTTTTTCGCGGGTCAGGCTGCGGGGAACGCGGCGCTTGGCGCGTTCCTGGCTGCGGCGGGTCGGCACGCATCGTCGGAGGTTCCGGAGGCGGCTCGGCTCGGTACGGTCGACGAGATGCTGGCTGTCGCGCAGGGAGCGGAGCGTCGTCGGTCGGAGCTGCACGGTGAGCTGACGGCGTGCGAGCGTGAGCGGGAGCGGTTCCACGAGTTTGTCGCAGCCGGGATCGAGCCCGATCTCGGGGAGTTGCCGCTGCTCGCCGTCGCCGCTCCGGCGCTCGCTGAGGCGGCCGCGGTGGTTGAGGTGAAGGCGAAAACTGCCGCCCTGTTCTCGGCGATTCCGCTGTTCAACCGCGATTCGGTGTCGGTGACGATGGACGCGTCGAAGGCGAGCGCGAAGGAGCGCGGTCCGCAGCTGATCCGTTTGCAGGTTGAGTTCTACCAGCGGAGGCTGCAGGAGCTTGGGCAGCAGGTCTCGGAGGCCGCGCATGCCGTGGAGCAGATGCGGGCTCCGGAGCTTGTCGATGAGCATCAGGCGCTGTCGGCCGAGGCGTTCGAGTCGGCCCTGCGGCGGCGCTTCGCTGGGGCCCCGCGGAGTGAGTACGCGAGCACCACGTATTGGAAGGATTTCGAGGGGTTCGTGCGCGACTATCCGGTCGTTTTGAGTCGGAGCGTGTCCCTTTCTGAGAGTTTGAGCCGGGGAGTCATGCTCGACTCGGTGGTCATCGATGGTGCTTCCCAGCTTGATCTCGTGACGGCTGCCACGCTGCTTGCGTGCACGAAGCACGTTGTTGTCGTTGGCGATGGCGAACCGTTCGCGCCGGCCGCTGACGAGGCGGCTGCCTATGCGGCGGCGCCGCAGGTGAACGTCGGAGCGTACGACTTCAGCAGGTTCAGTTTGCTGTCGTCGCTCGTGGAGCTCTACGGGGCTGCACTGCCGAGGGTTGTGTTGCGCGCCGACTAGCGGATGGTGGCCAACTCCCGCGGTGGAGGCCGCGCACGCCCCGAGGTGAAGGTGGATAAGTGCCGTCGGTGGGTGAGGGCCGTCGGTGGCTGAGAGTCATCGGTGGATAAGTGCCGTCGGTGGGTGAGGGCCGTCGGTGGCTGAGAGTCATCGGTGGATAAGTGCCGTCGGTGCGTGAGGGCCGTCCGTGGATGAGGGCCGTCCGTGGCTTAACATCGTCGGTGGATCAGGGTCGCCGGTCGGAGTGGCTGTTCCTCCTGCCTGTGGTTTCAGGGTCTTCGGTTGATCTGCGGGCGTGAGGCTTGGACGGTGTTGCTCGTGTAGCGGCGGCGGCGGGCTGTTCTGCGGGGGACGTGGTGTCCGAGGGCTGGCACGACGTGCCAGCGTCCGCTGCTGCCTTTGATGACGACGAGCCGTCCACGGTGGACTTCGTGGTGGTGGAAGGAACACAGCAGGATGCCGTGTTTCACGTCCGTGGGTCCGCCCTCACTCCACGGTTTGGTGTGGTGCACTTCGCACCAGCGGACTGGTGCGTTGCACCCGGGCGCTCGGCACTGGCGGTCTCGGGTCGCGATGGCTCGACGTTGGGCGGTGGTGAAAAGGCGCTGTTTGCGGCCGAGGTCGAGAATCTCCCCGGCGCGGCTGCGCGTCGCGACGCGGATGAAGCTGTCGCACATCATCTGCGCGGCGACACTGGGCGGGATCGCTTCCCCGGTGCGCTCCAGGTGGGGAACGTCCTCGGGGCGTACTGCTGTTCCAGTGATGCCGGCCTGGGTGGTCACGATGACGACAGTGGGGGCTTCCCCTCCCGTCCTGGGCGCGTCGGGTGACTCGGCGTAGGCGCGCACGACCATCGTGAGCGCGTCGATGCGCTGCTGCTCGATCGAGCGTGGGTCCACCAGTGGAACCTCAACATCGTCGCTGTCTTCGTCGAGCGGGTGCTCGTCGGCGCCGAGCGCTGGTGCCATTGGCTCCCCGCACTCGGACGTTGCCGGGAACTCAACCCTGCGCCGCGGCGAGAGTAACGCGTCGAACACCGACATCAATTGCTCGCCCTGCTCGGGCGTTGCAGTGAACTTCCCAACCACCGCGCCGTCGCTGCGGCGGGAGATCCAGAGGCCGCGCTCTTCCGCGATCTTGTCCGCCCGCGGCTCGGCGCCGTCCGGGTCGAGGTAGGACACCCACGTCGCTGCTTGAGCCTCGAGCACCTTCGGCACCGCCGGCTGCTCGTCCTCCGGGTTCACCCCGCAGGCCGACGCGACCAGCTCCAATTCAGCCCGCTCGAGCTCGTCGACATTCACGCGGTTCCCGGTGTGATCGAGGCCCTTCGTGATAGCTGACGCTTGCGCGATCGACATGACCGCCGACCCGACTGCCTTCGAAACGGCCGGATACTTCGCCGGGATCGACTCGCCCGTGACGCTCATCCGCTCCCGCGTCGCCGCGGCCACCCGCACCAGCGTGCTCGCTTCGAACGGCCGCACGGCGAGAACCTGCTCCACCATGGCCGTCAGGTTCCGGAACCCCGACTTTCGTGCCACAGACTCCGCCCGCGGCGACTCATCCTCGCGCCGCAGCAACTCGCCCGCGACCTCCACCAACGCGGCATCCAACACGCGCCGACGAGCCGCCAATTCCCGCAGCGCGATCACGATCTCCGCATCCGGAAGGCCTGCCAGCTGGCACCGCGCCTCGAGCAGCGCATCTACCACAGCCGTCTCCATCGACGACTGGCGATACGCCTCCTGCTCCGACTGTGATGCCACGATAATCTCCCCCAAGATCACCGCCAGCCTAACGGCAAGGCCTTAATTAATTCAGTTGTCAACAGGGCTTTTCTGAGTCAATTCGTTTATAGTTACGAAGGGTGCCCTTAGTGTCGGGCAAGTCTGGCGGCGCACAGGTGGCTGCGAAGTCTTGAGCTGTTCGCCAATGCGGTGCGCTGTGGCTGAGCCGACTTCCTTCTCCCCCTCCAGCAGAGCACGGACCACCGACGCTGCGCACCACGGCACCACGGCACCAAGGCGCCGCGGCACTTCGATCCGAGTTGCTCGCACCTGTCACCGGGGCGAGTTGTCGCATCACGAGTCGTGCCGAGGTGCGCTGTGTCGGTCTGTCGATAGCGACGGCCGCCGCTCGGGAGTGGCGCTTGCGCCAGCGTGTCGCGCCGCCGCTCGTGTCCCGTGCTCCTTGTGTGAATCTCCCGTGACTTGGGCGTGACGCCGTGCCATCCGCCTGTCGCCCTCTGCTTCCACGCCGCTCCCGCAGTCGGCCGCGTGCCTCTGGATGCGTGAGCTGGCTACCCCTCGACGCGCGGCAACGCCGCCGATGCCACGACGTCGCCGCTCTCTGCGCGGATTTCGACACTCGTGACCTCCTCGCGGAGGGCGGCCGCGTTCACGGCGCAGTTGATCTCGACTTCGGATCCGAGGAAGGTTCCAGAGCCGACCTCCTCGCCGGCCTCGTCGTCGACGACGACTGAATAGAACTCGCCACTCGGCAGGCCGGTGACGGTCAGCAGGGTCTCTGTGCCCCAGGTGTGCGCGACGACGCTTCCGTCGATCTCGACCCCAGACGGCTCTCCCTGGAAGTTGACGGCTTCAACCGCGCCGAGGGTGCCGGGGCCGCCGACCGGAGGTGGGGTGTCCGCCCGTGGGAGGTGGAAGTCTCCGACAGCGCCGATCACGAGCCCGGCGGCGGCGACTCCGAGGAGCAGCCCGCCTCCGAAGCGGGACCGCCGCAAAGGGGTGATCCGCGCATCCTGCTGGCCGGGGATCCGCGTATCCTCCGGGTCGCTCACGGTGCCGGCGCCAGCCTCGCGCCCGCGACGTGTGGCTTCCGATGGCCCGGACCCAACAGGTGTCCCCACGGCGCTCGCATCTGCAGTTCTGGCCTCGTCCGTTCCCGACTCGTGCGCTCCCGGTTCGTCCGTTCCCGACTCGTCCGTTCCCGACTCGTGCGCTCCCGATGCTCCGGCTCCGGCTCCAGTTCCAGTTCCAGCTCCAGACGCCCCACTCCCACCCCTGTCTGCGGCCGCGATCCCCAGCACCCGCTCGCGCAGCTCCTCGCTGGGTGACGCCTCCATCCAGTCGGGCAGCCCAGAGATGTTCCCGGTCAGTCCCTGGAGCTGAACCAGTTCGGCGTCGATCGTGGGGTCGGAGGCGCGCATCCGCTCGAATTCGGCCGCTTCGGCTTCGGTCAGTTCGCCCACGAGTGCGGCGGCGATGAGCTCGGCGCGGCGGTCTGCGTTCTGGTCAGGCACGAGCTCCTCCTGGTTCGTCGAGGTGGCCGCGGATGGCGCGGAGGCCGTAGAAGACGCGGGTGCGGAGAGTGGCGACGGGCACCCCACAGCGGGCGGAGAGCTCAGCGTAGCTGTAGCCCGTCAGGTGGATGGCGACGATCGCTTCGCGCTGTTCGTCTGGCAGTCGGGCGAGGGCTTCGGTGAGTCCGAGCCCGGTGAGGGGGTCGGGTGTCTCGGCTGCTGGTTCGCCGGCCCCAGTCGGGGGACCGCTCGCAGAGACGCGGGGCAATCGTTCGCGGGCGCGGAGGGCGTCCGCGATGACGTTGCGGGCGATGGCGAACAGCCAGGTGCGCTCCCCGCCCTTGGCGGGGTCGAAGCTGTCGCGGGCCCGCCACGCGCGCAGGAACGTCTCCTGCACGCAGTCCTCAGCCAGCGCGCGGTCGCGGAGGGCGTTGACGTTGAAGCCGAGGACACGCTGCCGTGGTCGCGGAATGCCGACTGGAGGTCGAACGAGTGTGGCGCATCCGCCATCCGTGCGTGTCCTCTCGTCGTCGTCCCCCTTGCGCGGTCAACGATAACGGCAGTGCTCACAGCTCCTCCCTCCAGCGACTCAACTGCGGTTGGTAGAGGGGTGTACTGCCTTACTGCGTGCCGCGTTCAGAGTGTCCCCGAAAACTTTCTCGAAAAAGTCTGGGGTCGGATGAACGCGGGAGGGCTTCACGCCGTATGCCCCTGTACAACGGCTCCACCGGGGAGCTGCGAAGCAGGAAGGCACCCTCATGCCCAAGCACACGTTCGCGAAGTCGCTCACCCTCGGCGCCACAGCTGTCGCCGCCATCGCTCTTGTCGCCGCCGCGCCCGCAACCACGGAGACGGAAGTCTCCGAACCCGACTCGTTCACGAGCGCCTACACGGTCATGGCGACCCCGGACGCGGTCATCAACAACGATGGCGACGTGACGCCGGGAGAGCCCGGTTCGATGGGTCAGTTCGACTTCCGCATCAACTCTGACCTGAACATCATCTGCTACGACATCACCCTCACTGGCGTGACGGGGGAGTACGAGAGCCCCGCGAAGACGGCCACGCACATTCACGAGGCGGCGGAGGGGGCAGGCCGGCCCGCCGCGCATCGCGTTCCCGAACCCCACCGACAACGGTGACGGCACGCGCACGAGTAGCGGCTGCCTCGAGGGTCCGTTCACGACGGGTCTCAACAGCGACGCTGGCACTGACACGGGCGATGGGTTCACGCTCAAGCAGATCGAGGCGAACCCGGCCGGCTTCACGGGCGACTCGCACACGGCTGACTTCAAGGCCGGCGTCGTGCGCGGCCAGCTCGTGCAGGTTCCGATCGGCGGCGTCGACACCGGTGCGGGCGGCGTAGCTGCCGGTGGCGCTGCTGCTGCCGGTGGTCTCGACGCCACGACGCTCGGCTTCCTCGGCCTCGGTGGCCTCGCCGTTGTCGGCGCGGCTGGCGTTGCAGTTGCGCGCAAGGCTCGCGCAGCGGGTCAGTGACCACACATCTCGATTGGTTGCCGGGGCGCGCACTGCGCGTCCCGGCGCTCGCCGTTGCAGCGTTGCTCCTTGTGAGCGGATGCGCGGCCGCGCCGAGCGGGGAGGGTTCAGCATCCGAAGGCACCCAGTCGCCGGCGGCCTCTGCCGAGGCAACTCCGGCGGCACCGTCCGAGGCGGCGACCGTTGCGCCGGCGCCCGAAACCCAGCCGCCGGCCGGGGCGGGCGGCGTCGAGGTCATGCCCGAGGGCATCGAGCCGACCGCCGTCTCGATCCCCGCCATCGACGTGGAGGGCACGCTCATCGACCTCGGCATCGCCGCCGACGGCAAGATGGAAGTGCCCGTCGATTTCGACGAGATCGGCTGGTTCACGGGCGGCGGCAAGCCAGGCGGTCGCGGGCCGACCGTCATCGCCGCGCACGTCGACGGCCTCGCCGGGCCCGCCGCGTTCTTCCGTCTCGACGAGCTCGCTCAAGGGGACGTGGTGAGCGTCACCGACGCAGAGGGCGGCGTCACGAGCTACGAGGTCACCGAGGTTGTCACGGTCGAGAAGGCCGAGTTCCCCACAGCGCGCGTCTTCGGCGCAGTTCCGGGCGACGAGCTCCGCCTCATCACGTGCGGCGGCTACTTCGACCGCGACATCGGCCATTACGATAAGAACGTCGTCGTGTTCGCAACGGCAGTCTAAGAACAGCTGGCGTCCGGCGCCGCGCTCAGAAGAACGTGCTGATCGCCGTGATGATGCCGGCGCTGATGATGATGCCGGTGCCGCAGATCGCGATCGCCTCCAGGGGGAGGGTGCTGCGTTGGTAGGCGTCCCAGAAGCCGTCGGCTGTGGTTACCTGTCGGCTCTCAGCTTCGTGGTCGATCCTCGTCTTGGGCATATAGCTAGTCTAACTAACTATTCCCGCGAAGCAAGGAATCGCCGACGTGGATGGGATGAACGCAGTTGGAAACGAACGTCAGGCACCGGGGTGCGGCTGCTCGAAATCCCGATACGGCACGGCTCCGAATGGTTTGCGGATGTGTCGAAGCATCCGGGTTCTGCTCGCCGCTCTCCATGACGGGGGATTCTCTCCCCGTGGCGGCTTCCAAGCGTCCGACTGAAAGCTCCAGAAGTGAGGTCCGTGACGATGCTCACGCTTGAGGCCGCACCGGCAGTAGCCGTAGCACCAGCAGCGACGGCCGTAGCCGTCGTGAGGGAGATGCCGTCCGTCGCCCGCACGAAGGCCATGGCTCAGTTCCGGAGCGTGGCCGCCCCCGGCGACAGCGACGAGTTCCTCGCGGGGCTCGCGTCGCTCGGCGATGCCCGCGCGTTCGACCTGCTTGTGCAGCGATACCGAACCCTCATGTACGTCTGCACCCGCCGGCGCCTCGGTTCTGACGCCGAGGCCGACGATGTCGTGCAGGAATCGCTCGCGCAGGCATGGACCAAATTGTCGACCCTCAAGGACCTCGCGGCCGTGCGGTCGTGGATGCTGCGCATCGTCGCATGCCGCAGCGTGGATGTGCTCAGGCGTCGCCGCGAGCACGACCGGGTCGATGAGTGGGAGCCGGCCGCGTCGGAGAACGAGTCGCCGACGACAAACACTCAGCTCGCGCTCCTCTCCGCAGCTCTCCATGTCGCCCTCTCGAACCTCCCCGAGCAGCAGCGCCGATGCTGGGTCTCGCGGGAGCTCGAGTCCATGAGCTACCAGGGCATCGCGGACCAGCTAGAGATTCCCGTCAGCACCGTTCGCGGTGCCATCGCGAGGGCGCGCAAGGCGCTTGCGGTTGCGATGGCTGACTGGCGCTAGGAGCGCGCCACCCGGCCCGCACAGACAAGACGTGGCCCGGACCACCTCTCGGGTTTTCCGGGCCACGCCCTGCCACGCGCATCCATCGTCGTCTGCTACTTGATCGACCCCCGCGTGACGCCGGAGATGACCCAGCGCTGCGAGAAGATGTACACGATTAGCAGGGGCGCCATGGCCATGAGGTACGACGAGAACGCCACCGTGTAGTCAGTGTTGTATTGGCCCTGGAACACGTACTGGGCCAGCGGCAGCGTGCGAGCGCCCGGGTCGGTGAGGATGACGAGCGGCATGATGAAGTCGTTCCACGCCCACACGCAGGTGAGGATGCCGACGGTCGCGTTCATCGGTCCGAGCAGCGGGAAGATGATCTGCCAGAACACTCGCCACGTGGAGGCGCCGTCGATGCGGGCTGCTTCCTCGAGCTCCATGGGGATGGAGCGGATGTAGGCCGTGTAGATGAACACGTTGAGCGAGAGGCCGTAGATCGTGTAGAGCACGATGAGGCCGAACGGGTTGTCGAGGCCGAGCAGTGACGTCTGCTTGACCAGCGGCAGCATGATGATCGGGAACGGCACGAAGAGCGCAGCCAGCAGGTAGAAGTAGACGCCCTTGAAGAAGCGCTTCTGCAGGTTGCGCGCCAGCGCATACGCGACCAGTGAGCTCGTCAGCAGCGTGAAGATCACCGACCCGACCGTGATGAGGCCCGTGTTGAGCAGCGCCTGCGGGAACTCGGTGCGCTCCCACGCGTCGGCGAAGTTCTCCCAGCGGATGGGCCACGGCAGCTCGAAGCCGGTGCCGTTAGCGACCTGCTCCGGAGTCTTCAGCGCGACCGCAACCGCGAGATAGAGGGGCACGAGGACGGTGAGGGAGCAGACCGCGATGAGCGCGGTCGCCCACCAGTTGGTCTTGCGGCTGTCGTCGTCGCTCTCGCGGACGCGCTTCCGGCGCACACGACCGACGGGCTTGTCGGGGAGCGGGGCTGCCGCGAGTTCCTGCGCGGCGGTGGTGGTTGCAGTTGACATCAGAAATCGGCCTCTCGACGCTGAAGGACCCGGAATTGCAGGAGGGAGATGACGGTGATGACGATGAAGAAGATCACCGCGTTGGCGGTCTGGTAGGCGAACTCGCCGCCCGAGAAACCACCGCGGAAGATGAGCATCGTCACGGACTCTGTAGACGTGCCGGGCCCGCCGTTCGTGAGCGAGATGATCGGGTCGAAGACCTGCAGGAACCCCTTCAGGCTCAGCACGACGTTGATCGTGAAGAACGCGCTGATGAGCGGGAAGGTGATGGCGGTGAACTGCCGCCACGGCGAGGCCCCGTCGAGGGAGGCGGCCTCGTAGAGGTCGCCCGGGATGGTCTGCAGGCCGGCGAGGTAGATGATGATCGAGAATGCGCACGACTGCCAGACGGCGAGGATCACGATCGCGACCCACGCCAGGTCGGGGTTGGTGAGGATGTTCTCGGCGATGAACGGGATGTTCGGGAGCAGCTGCGGCAGCGAGTTCGAGAAGATGAACTGGAAGACGTAGCCAATCACGAGGATCGCGAGCACGTACGGCACGAAGAAGACGCCGCGGAAGAAGTTCCGCGCCTTGATCTTCGCGTGCAGGCCGAGCGCGATGGCGAGCGAGATGACGTTCGTGAGGATGGTGGCGACGATCGCGAACAGGAACGAGAAGCCGTACGCCTCCAGCACCCGGTCATCCCGGAACAGGTTGACGTAGTTTGCGAAGCCGACGGCGTTCCATTCCCCGTAGCCCGCATAGTTCGTGAAGCTGAAGAAGATGCCGACGATCATGGGAACCGTGTGGAAAGCGGCGAAGGCGATGACCGCGGGCCACACCATCCAGTAGTAGCTGGAGCCGGTGCGCGAGCCCGTGTTTCGGGTGCGGGATGCGCGTTTCGTCTCGGGTCCGGACGCTGTGGTCCGCACCGCTTGCGTGAGCGTGGCCATGTCAGTCCTCCGTCAGCGGGATCGTCCGGGCGGCGACTTTTCGCCACTCGTTGTCGAGGGTCGCGAGGGCGGCGGAGCCGCCGTCGTTCGCGAAGAGGGACTCCTGGATGATGCCGACGAGGGGAATCGCTGGCGGCACCTGGTGGTCGATGAAGCCCGTGATCTTGCCGGCGTCGAAGTAGGGCTTGACCGACTGCAGGGCGGGGTCGTCGCTCGGCTCGGCCCCGATGATGGACGGGATCATGGTCTGGGAGGCCGCGTACTCCTCGACGGTCTCTTTCTCGAACATGAAGTTGATGAAGCGCAGCGCCTCCTCCTGGTGCGGCGTGTCCTTCGCCATCGTGACGACGACGTCGACGCCGGAGACGAGCATCCGGTCGTCCGGATTCTCCGGCACCGGGTAGGGGAAGATCGCCGCGTCGATGTCGGGGTTGATGTTCTTGACGGGGCTGAGCGCCCAGATGCCCTGCATGAGCATCGCGACCTCGCCGTTGGCGAAAAGGGCGCTGCCGTCGTCGTAGGAGGCGCCGCGGTAGCCGTCCTGCGTGTAGCCGAAGAGCTGCTGCTGCTTCGCCATGGTGTCAGGGAAGTCCTGCTCGAACGAGACCGCCGAATCGGGGCCAACCGCGTCCCCTTCGGCGCGCATGTCCTCGAAGAAGCCGTCCTGGGTCGCGTAGGCGCCGATCGCGTTCCACGAGGGCATGCCCGTCCAGCTGTCGGCGAGGGTGCCGGCGAACGGTGTGATGCCAGCGGCTTCGAGTGCGTCGCACGCGGCGATCAGCTCGTCCCACGTCGTCGGCACCTCGATGCCCTGCTCCTCGAAGATCTCCCGGTTGTAGATGATGCCGTTTGCGTTGTTGACGTAGCCGAGGCCGTTGACCTCACCCTCTGCGTTGCCGAGCTCGGCGAGGATCTCCTGCACGGCGGGGCTCACGGTCTGCAGCACGGGGTCTTCGCTGAAGTCGTGGAAGACGCCGGCCTCGGCGAGGCGTCCGAAGTTGCCGTTCGCATTGAGGGTGATGACGTCGGGCGTGCGGTCCTTCACGAGCAGCGTGCGGATCGCCGTCTCCGAGTCGGCGATCTGGTTCTGCACGACCTTGATGTCGGGGTTCTCGGCCTCGAAGTCGGCGATGATCTTCGCGAAGTCCTCGATCGCTTCTCCCTTGTACTGGAAGAAGTTGAGGGTCGTCACCCCCTCGTCGGCGTCGGTGCTGCAGCCGCTGAGGCTCGCCGAAAGGGCGAGGACCCCGACGGCGACCGCGGCCACCCTGGTGAATCTCTTCTTCATGTGCGCCTCCTTGCGCGTTCCGAGCTCGCCGCCGGTCAGGCGGTGAGCTCGATGACGATGCCTTGTTGTGGGTTCTGCACGGGTGGGCGCACTCCGACGATGGAGAGCATCCGCCCGGTCAGCACGGTGTTGTGGTGGGCCCAGGCCAACGGTGACTGGGCGGGTGATTCGGTGATGCCGCCCGGGGTGACCAGGCGCACCTGGTACTCGCGGTCGGGGTCGAGGCCCGGCAGCCGGACGCGCCCGGCGGGGGAGGAGATGAGGGTCTGCGTCTGCGCGACGGTGAAGTAGGCGCGGCTCTGGTCGTCGGAGATCACGCCGCGCACGTCGAGGCCGGGGTCGGCGGTGTCGACCTGCACGGATGCTCCCGTGGCGACGAGTGGACGCACCTGCTTGGAGAGTTCCACCCATTCGGAGACGGTGGCGCGCTCGTCGTCGGTGAGGGTCGTGAGGTCCCACTCGATGCCGAAGTGGCCGAAGAGGGCTACGGATCCGCTGAACGCGAGCGAGACGGTGCGGCCCGTCGAGTGCACGTGGGGAGTGGTGAGGTGCATGCCCATGAGCTCGGGCGGCACGACGAGTGAGGTGTAGCGCTGGTTCTCGAGCCGCTCGACGGGGTCGAGGCAGTCGCTCGTCCAGACGCGGTCGGTGCGGTCGAGAATTCCGAGGTCGACTCGGGCGCCACCGGATGCGCAGCTCTCGATCTCGAGGCCCGGGTGGGTCGTCTTGAGCTCGTCGAGCAGGCGGTAAAGGGCGAGCGTCTGCTCGTGGACGCGCGCTGCCTGGCCAGGGCCCGCGCCCGCGTCGACCAGGTCGCGGTTGTGGTCCCACTTCAGGTAGGCGATGGGGTACTCGTCGAGGAGCGCGTTGAGGTGCTCTGCGATGTACGCGTAGGCGTCGGGGTTGGCGAGGTCGAGCACCTGCTGCTGGCGGCCCGACGGTGGCAGCGTCGTGCGGGAGCGGAGGATCCAGTCGGGGTGCGCCCGCGCGAGGTCGCTGTCGGGGTTGACCATCTCGGGCTCGACCCACAGGCCGAACTCCATGCCGAGGGCCGTGACCCGATCGACGAGTGGATGCAGGCCCTCGGGCCAGACCCCGGCATCCACGGTCCAGTCGCCGAGGCTCGAGGTGTCGTCGCGGCGGCCGTGGAACCAGCCGTCGTCGAGCACGAACCGTTCGACGCCGACGTCGGAGGCAGCGTCGGCCAGGGCGAGCAGCTTGTCGAGGTCGTGGTCGAAGTAGACGGCTTCCCACGTGTTGAGGGTGACGGGGCGTGGCCGCATCGGGTGCTGCGGGCGGGCGCGCCACTCGGTGTGGAAGCGGGCAGCGAACTCGTTGAGGCCCTGCCCCCACGAGCCCAGCACCCACGGTGAGGAGAGTTCCTCGCCGTGGCCGAGCACGATCTCGCCGGGGAGGTAGAGCTCGCCGCCGCCGAGGAGCGATTCTCCCGTCGTGGCGCGCTCGGCGAAGGCGCGCTGGTTGCCGCTCCAGGCGACGTGGATGCCGTGCACGAGGCCAGACTCGAAGCCGAAGCCGGGGGTGCCGGCTGCGAGGAGCAGCGTCGAGTCGGCGCCGGGGCGGCCACGACGGCTTTCGCGGAGGTGGGTGCCGAAGGTCAGCTCGCTGCGCTGGGCGGAGCGTTCGCGGAGGTGGCGGCCCGTCGTGTCGAGGATCTCGGTCGCGTCCCAGGGGAGCGGGAACAGCAGGTTGAGTGCATCCACCGTGTACGGCGTCTCGCCGACGTTGCGGATCGTGATGCGCTGGCGCAGGAGGCCGCTCGCCCCGAGCTGGAGTTCGACGCGGGCCGTGAGGCCGCCCTCGTCGTCGGTGAGGAAGATGGCGATGCCGTCGGAGGTCGTCTCGGTGCGGGGGGATGCGCTGCTGGGGGCCGTGAAGCTCGTCGAGAAGGACAGGCCGCCGCGGTGGCCGGCGAGGGTCGGGGTGCCGAACCAGCCGTCGGCCGCCGTCGTGACGGTGCGGAGGCGGGGCGTCTCGTCGAGGCCGCCGGAGACGCGCTGGGGGCGGGTGGCGATCGCGAGGGAATCGAGGGTGGACGCGTCGGCCTCGCCGAGGTCAGGCCCCCAGTGCACGATGGCCGGAATGCTCCCTGTCTGGGCGTCGATGACGACGCTCGTGCCGCCCCGGCGCAGGTGGATGGCGCCGTTGCGGGTCACGGCCGAGACGAGGACGTCGTTGTCGAGGGAGTGCACGGATTAGTTTTAGCACGGAAGTAATCGCGGGGGCAACGACAAGTTTCTCCAGTCAGAGCACCCGCGGGAAGCCGACTTCGTGCCACAATGGAAGTAACTGATCGATGTCGAGGGGGTGGCGACCAATGGTTGCAAGCGGCGAGATCGCGGTGGCTCGGGCTGTCCTCATCCACGGGCCGCTGTCGCGCACGGCCCTGACGACGAGGCTCGAGCTGTCACCTGCCAGCCTCACTCGCCTGGCGAAGCCGCTCATCGACAAAGGCTTCCTCGTGGAGCTCGGCGATGTCGCCGACGGTTCCGTGGGCCGCCCATCCCGCCCGCTGGATGTCGCTCCCGACGCGGGCAGGTTCGTCGGCGTGAAGCTCACGGGCGAGCACCTTTATGCCGTGGCCACCGGCATCCGGGCTGAGCCGAAAGCCTCGCACGACCAGCCGCTGAGGAGCCGTAGCCCCGACGACGTGGTGTCCGACATTGTTCGCAGCGCCGAGGCGCTGGATGTGACCGACCTCAGCGGGGTCGGCGTGAGCCTCGGCGGGTTCATCCGCAGCGGCGTTGTGGAGAGCGCACCGTTCCTCGAGTGGAGTGGCGTCGACCTTGGCGGGATGCTGTCGTCGCGCCTCGGCGTGCCGGTGACGGTCGAGAACGACGTCGTGGCACTCGCAGAGGCGGAGCGTTGGTTCGGCATGGGACGCAACCTGCCCGGTTTCGTCGTCATCACGGTTGGCGTTGGCGTCGGCTACGGGCTGGTTGTCGACGGGCAGACGGTGCGAACCGTGGATGCTGGGGCTGGCACGGGCGGGCACATACCGCTCGCCGCATCCGGCCCCGTCTGCCCCGACGGGCACCGCGGATGTGCGCGAGCGATGCTCACGTCTGACGCGATCGCCGCTCAGGTGTCGACGGCGCTGCAGCGGCCGGTCACCTACGACGAGGTGCTGTTGCTCGCCGCGTCCGGCAAGGCTGCGGCGAGCACAGTGGTCGAGGCAGCGGGGGACGCGCTTGGCCGCTTCATCTCGCTCGCCACGAACCTCACGCTGCAGTCGTCGGTCGTCCTCGCCGGTGAAGGCGTTGGGCTGTACGACCTCGTCGCCGACCGGGTGCGGGCAGTTGTCGATGCCGAGCGCGATGCGCAGGCGGAGCCCGTGCGGATCCACGTCGACCGGGCGGGGTTCGGCGCCTGGGCGCGCGGCGCTGCCGTTGTCGCGATCCAGACGGCGATCACGCGACTGCCGGCGTAGGGCAGGAAAGCCGCCGCTTCTAGCTAGCTTTGGCCTGCTATTTCCTTGGGCAACGTCTGGCGAGGCTCGGGACGGACTGAGCTGACGCGTGTCGCCCTCGGCAGGTCCGCCGGCGGTTTCGTGCGCGCGCGCTCAGGCCGCCCCGGAGGCTACTGGCAAGATGGTCGCGTGCCCTGGCGCGGGCAACCAGGACAGCGAACAGGACGTGCACATGACTTCGCAGGATTTCGGGTTTCCGGACGCGGACAAACTCATCCAGCAGATGATCGCTGGAGCGTCGCCAGATCAACTCGCGGCCATGTTCGGCGGCGTCGGCGACGCGCTGAACGACTATCGTCGCCCCGAACCGAAGCTACTGCCGGTGCCCGCCACGACTCGCGGGTTCCGCATCCGCGTCGACCTGCAGCGCACGAAGCCGCCTGTGTGGCGACGTATCGAGGTTGCGGGTGACATGCTGATGCCGCGCCTGCATGAGGTAATTCAGGCGGCGATGGGATGGACGGACAGCCACCTGCATCGGTTCCGCACGGGCCATGAGCGCAACGCGCCCGAACTGCTGACGCAGTTCGACCTCGACGAGGGCGACGAGGGGATGCTCGAAGACGGGGTGCGGCTCGACCAGCTCGTCGCCAAGGTCGGCGACCGCCTCTGGTACGACTACGACTTCGGCGACGGGTGGGGCCACATCCTGCGCGTCGAAGAGGTGCTCGAGGAAGCGCCCCCTGTCGCGACGTGTGTTGCGGGTAAGTTGGCGTGCCCGCCGGAAGACTGCGGGGGCCCGTGGGGATACACGGAACTGGCAGACTGGGTGCGGGGAGGGTTCGCGGAAGAGTTGCGCCCGGAGGTGTTCGAGTCGGCCCGTGAGGCGAAAAGCTGGCTGCCAGAGGAGTGGCACCCGGACGTGTTCGACCTCGCTGAAGCCAACAGTTGGGTTTCGGAAGTGTCACGCGAAGCTGGGCCCGTGGGCGAAGAGCTGTCGTCGCTCCTCAACGCGGAACGGCGACACCGAATTGGTGCGTTGCGTGCCCGCCTCGCGCTTCCCTCATCGGCCGGTGGCACCGAAGTGGGTGCGGATGCGGCGGACAGGCTGACAGCGCCGTTCCGGGTGCTGCTCGAGGTTGTCGGCGACGGAGTGCCGCTGACCAGCGCCGGCTACTTGAAGCCCGCGCACGTCGAGGAGATCGCGCGGCGCACCGGCGTGAGCGAGTGGTGGATCGGCATGTGCAACCGGGAGGACCAGACCTGGCCGGTCGCGCAGCTGCGCAACGCGGCACGAAGCCTTGGCCTGGTCGCGGTTCGCAAGGGCCGCATGGTGCCGACTCGGGCCGGACAGGCGGTCGCCGGAGACCCGCAGGCGCTCCTCGCGCACATCCAGAGTCGGCTGCCGCTCGGGTCTGCCCCGCACGACCGGCACTCCGGGTGGAGCGCACTCGCAGTGGTGGGGAGCGAATCGCGTGCGGAGGAGTGGCGCGCCCAAGTCAGCGAGGTTCTGTTCTCGCTCGGGTGGCGCGATGGAAGCGACCACTATTCGGCCCCGCCGGCCGAGAGTAAGACGATGGGCGTGTTGGAGCTCCTCGCCGGCGCGACCCGCGCGGGTCGGCGGCTGCGCGGTGTTGACGCCGACGTCGCCGCGTTCGCGAGGGGCGCCACCCGACGGATCTAAGCCGGGGCCGCCTGCCCACCCTCTGCCGCATCCAGCCGCTCGCCGACGACCGCCATCGCACGCTGCTGGGTGGGGTTGAGCATGGACGCCGAGTACTCGTCGAAGAGCCTCGCCGCGTCGGACAAGTTGAGGTCTGGGGCGTCCGTGCGGAACGCCTCGACGACCTGCTCGAAGGTCGTGACGAAGCGTTCGATGAACGCGTCGAACCTGTCTTGGCTGGTGTGTTCGTCGAGTTCGTGGAACTCGGCGGCAATCGCGATGATCTGCGGCACCAGCGCAGGGTCGCTGAGCTGCTCGTAGTAGCCGACCAGGTGCGGCATCCCCTCCTCGCCGACGAGGTGCGCGAGCAGCACGGTCTGGTCGCGGTCCATCTGCTCGAGCTCGGGGGAGAGGTGGCTGGAGAGGGTGCCCATGAAGGCGGCGAGCTCCGGCGGCAGGTCCGGGGTCGTGGGGAGGCCGCGTAGCTGCGCGATGAGCGCCCGCTGCGCGGTCAGCCTCTCGATCTGAGCAGCGAGCTCGGCGTCGAGCCGGTCGAGCATCGCGGGCGTCTCGGCACCGTCTTCGTCGAGGAGGTTCGGCATGTCCTCGAGGGCGATCCCGAGGGCGGCAAGGCGGCGGATGCGCAGCACCCGGATCAGGTCGTGCACCCCGTACTGCCGGTACCCGTTCGAGGTGCGGGGCGGCTCATCCAGCACCCCGAGCTGGTGGTAGTGCCGCAGCGCGCGCACCGTGACGCCGGCGCGGCGGCGAGCTCACTGCTGTTCATCGCACTCCACCCGCGTTCACGCTCGCTGACTGGGGTTCCAGTGTACGAAGCGGGCGGGCGGCGAGGCCGTAGACGAACGCGCATCCCCAGGCTCCGAGCAGCACAAGCGCGGCGGCGTTGACGCTCGCGTACTCGGTGAGCACGGCCACGAGCATGATGCCAACCGACGGGGCCGCCGTCGTGAGGGCGTTCTGGGTGCCCATGATGCGGCCGCGCAGCTGCTCGGGGATGCGCTCGATCATGAGCACGCCCATGAGGCTGCCGAAGAGTCCGCTCGCGGCGCCCAGCACGAAGGCGCCCGCGAACGCGATCCACACCGAGGTGAGCAGGCTGATGAGGCCGATGCCGATCGTCGTGCCGATCATGCCGATTACGAACCAGGCCCGGCGCGGACCGCGCGTGCCAGCGAAGGCGTAGGCGCCACCGCCGACGAGCATTCCGAGGGCGAGTGCGCTGAGCACGAACCCGAGGAGCCCTGGCTGGTCGACGAGCTTGAAGTAGACGGGCAGCACGAGCCCCTGGAGTCCCGCGAGCACAAACACCGATACGAGGCTGAGCGCCGTGGTGGCGACGAGGAAGGGGCTGCGGAACAGGGCCCGCCAGCCGTCGCGTAGCTGCGACCATCCGCTGCCTGTTGGGGTGAATGCGCGCGAGCCGTCGTCGGCGACGAGAACGCCCACCGCCTTCGGGATGAGGAGGGTGATGAGGGCGGCGAGGAGTGAGGTGGCGGCGGTGATCCAGAGCACGGTGGAGCCGTCGAAGAGCACCATGAGGGTGCCGGCTGCGGCGGGGCCGACGAAGATGGCGACGGCGCTGAGGCTTTCGCGCAGGCCCATGAGGCGTTCGGCGCTGAGGTTGCCGTGGCGCACGATTGCGGGGAGGAGGGCTTCGCGGGCGGTCATGCCGGGCACGTCGCCGAGGGATCCGATGATGCCGAAGAGCACGAACCAGCCGAGGTTGAGCCCGGAGACGAGGTCGACGATCGGGAGCGCCGCGATCGAGGTGGCGGAGATGAGGTCGGTGACCACGGATGAGGTGCGCCGGTTGATGCGGTCGATGACGACCCCCATGAAGAGGCCGGCGAGCACGGCCGGGATGGCCGTGGCCGCCGCGACCGTGCCCGCCCCGAGGGTGCTGCCCGTCGTCGAGAGCACGATGAGCGGGAGGGCGATGCCGGCGATCGAGTTGCCGAGCAGGGACAGGACGTGCGAGGCGAGGTACGTGACAGGCAGGAGGTTCATGCGGTCAAGCAGAAACTATGACGTTGGGGCGGGGTCAAGTGGGTGGGGCGATGCTCTGCCCTCAGACCGGACGAGGCTGGGGCAGAGCGCAGGCTGCGTCACTGGGCGAGTAGCATCGTCGGACCGGTCTAAGGAGGAGCATGCGTCGAGTACGGCCGACCTTGCGGGTGATGAAGTCGTTGCCCGAGACACCTGCCATTTTGGAGGTGCTCTCCGCCATTGCTCGGGCCAAGTCGCTGGCCTCGGCGGACGAGTCGGCTCGGATACTCAAGCGGCTTGACCTTTATGCGCTCGATTGCGACCTCCTCAAGGATGCTCAGCGAGAGATCGACTCCGGCACTCCGTCCAAGCACGGTGAAGCTACCAAGTCCTTTGGTGCGACTGTTGTCGAGGCACGCGACCGATCGGGCGCTGGTTACCGGGGCGCTGTCGTATTCGACGGTCACGGTGACCCTTGGCTGGTGTACGCGGAGCGCCACGATCGGTTTCACGCGCACGTCGCGGAGGTGCTGAAGCTTGGCCAGCGTGAGGGTGCGGCGACGCCGGCCTACATGCCCTCGCGGTTCGAGTATTCGCTCCGTGAAGCTGAAGAGAGCCGCCAGGCCCTGCACGACGTCCAGGTCGACCTCGTCCGAGTCCTGTGCGACGGACTGCGGTCGACTGTTCGAGATGCACGCGAAGTGGTCTTAGTTTCGCCCGCGCACCCGAACGGAGGACAAGCGGGAGAGGCGCTCGAATTTCGGCTGAGCGTGGAAGTTGGCGATCCCGCAGATTCGGTTGGCGAGGCGAACTGGTCGTTTGGTGTCGTGTCCCTCACCGTCGCATACTCGCCGAGGACCCGCCTCATGCGGGAGCAGCTGATCTCGTGCGGCAGTGTTTACCTGCAACCGGATTCGCGGTATCGGGAGCAAGTGCATCTCCCGAGTGGAATTGTTTGCACTGGGTCGACTCCCTGCATCACACGGAAGGCTTCGTGCTCGGCCGCGCTATCCGCTCGCTGTGCGGTGCCTGGTTTGTACCGTCAGAGGGAGAGAATGCCGATCTGCCGGTCTGCCGTCTGTGTGAGAGTGTCAAGCCGCTCGCTCAAGCTTTTCTCGACCGAGTTCGTCTGATGCACGGCACTACAGGTCGTTGAGCTCCCGCAATTCCTCGTCGGTGAACGGTTCGACGGCCGAGTTCTGCGCCGCTGCGATGACTTCCGCGACGTATTTCGATGCGCTGTCGCGTCGGGCGACGAAGTCCTCGTAGTCCGCGAACGCGATCCGGAGATGTGTTCCGACGTGGTGTGCTTTCAACGCACCAGTGCGCACCATCTTCATGATGTGTGGCCGACTGACACCGAGAAGCGCGGCAACCTCGTTCGGGCTGAGCTCTTTGTCTTGTTCGACAAGTGTGATGCCCGCGCCTCGATCGAGAGCGGCGAGCATTCTGGTGACGACAGCGCGCACAGGGCTCTCGGGTGGAAGCGACTCGACGGCGGCGGTCAGCTGGTCGACATCGTTTTGTTCGATGGCGGCGCCTTGCAGGATCGTGGAAGTGTTCACGGCAGTACCCCTAACTGCAATAACTGTAACGCATCGCGTGGTGGGCGTGAAGCTTCGATCAGCTTCTGTGCAGTTACGCGCTGGAGTCGGCGGTCGATGTCCGCCGGGCGCCCGCCCTACGCGACCGTTGAGCGCCTTATTCTTCCATCCCGCGCCACGCGACCTCGAGGCCGGCCCGGCAGCGGGCGCGCGCGGCTGGGTCGTCAAAGCGGTCGCCGCGAACGACGAGTTGGTAGTAGAAGATGCCGGCGATGAGGTCGAAGCACGCCTCGACGTCGAGGTCAGCGCGCAGTGACCCCTCGGCGGCACCGGCGCGGAGGGCGTCTTCGATGGGGCGGCGACGCACGGAGACGTGTGACTCCCAGTACGCCTGCTGCAGTTCCCGGTCGCTCATGACGAGGCGGATGCGCTGCCGGAACCGCTGGTCCGGGTAGCTCGTCTCGTCTAGTTCGGCGGATGCCCCCATCAGGAACTCGAAGATGCTCGCCCGCAGGTAGCCCGGCTTGGCGAGGGGTGGGGGCACCGTGCGCCCGACGTCGAGGGCGTCCGCGATGAGGGTCGTCATCGACGGCCACCGTCGGTAGAGGGCAGCCCGGCTCACGCCGCTGCGCTCGACGACCCTCGACACGGTCACGGCCTCGCCGGCGTCGATGATCGCGAGCGTCGCTGCGAGGATCTGCCCGTCGAGTTCCTCGGTGCGGGGTCGACCGGGGCCGCGCCGCGTCTCCGACTCCTCGCTCACTGCCGCGGGCGCCGCGGCGCCCGCATCCAGTTCAAGGGATGCGGGCGCGGCGGCAGTCGCGGCGAATGTCACGCGAGCGCCTTCGCCCGAAGCTGCGCGACGGTCGCGTCGGTGAGCCCGGCCGCGCGCAGCGGCGCGAGGGGGTCGCCGTGGCGCTCGCGGAGGCGGGCGAGGAGGATGCGCATCGACACGTCCATGGGTTCGGCCCCGTCGAGGAGGGACCCGTTGAGCTTCGACACCTCTTCGAGGTCCTTGCCGAACTTCGCGAGCAGCACGCTCATCGTCGGCCCGATGCGGGTGAGGATCGCGCCCATGTTCGCGTCGGTCTTGGCGTAGTCGCGCACGACGTCGTCGTCGTTTGCGCCGAGTGCGAGGAGCAGCATTGCGGCGAGCACACCAGTGCGGTCGCGGCCGGCCGCGCAGTGGAAGGCGGTCGCGCCGGGGGAACGGCGATGATGCCGAGCGCCGTCGCGAGCTGCGGCGCGGCCGTCTCGACCATGAGCGCATACATTTCGCCCATGCCGGCGTGCGCGCTCCCGTGCTCGTCGGCGGCGGGGATGCCTCCGCCGACGCTGCCCATCAGGGGCAGATGGTGGTAGGTGACGGCGTGCGTGGCGAGCGGGCCGCGGCCCGTGAGGGCGACCTCGTCGGCGGTGCGCAGGTCGATGACCGAGGCGAGCCCGCCAGTGCTCAGCTCGCGTGCATCCTCTTCGGTGATGACGGACAGGTCGTCGGCGCGGATCGCGAGGCCGTCGCGGAGGGTGCCGCCGGCGATGGGGGTACCGCCGAGGTCGCGCAGGTTGACGGGCGCGGAGAGGGTGATGTCGAGCGTGGTGGTCATGTGAGTCGCTTTCGGATGAGGGCGCTGCCCTGGTCGATCAGCGTGACGAGCACGATGATGCAGATGATGATGGCGCTGAGATGTCCGTAGTCGTACATCTTCATCGCCGTGGTGAGCTCGAGGCCGATGCCGCCGGCCCCGACGAGGCCCAGGATGGTGGCGCCGCGCACGTTGCCCTCGAAGAGCAGCAGCGTGTACGACACGAGGAGCGGCGCGGCTTGGGGGAGCACGCCGTACTGGATGAGCTGGCGGCGGGACGCGCCGACGGCCTGCATGGCCGACATGGGGCCGCGGTCGACGGATTCCATGGCCTCGGCGTAGACCTTGCCGATGGAGCCGATCGAGCCGAGCGTCATGGCGAGGATTCCCGCGAACGGCCCGAGGCCGACGGCCGAGACGAACATGAGCGCGAAGACGAGGTCGGGCACGGAGCGGATGATGTTCATGACCCAGCGGGCCGGGTAGTACATCCACTTCGGGGCGATGTTCGACGATGCGGCGAACGCCATGAACAGCGACAGCACGGCCCCGAGGACGGTGCCGACGATGGCCATCTGCAGGGTTTCGATGAGGAGCGAGAAGATGGTGCCGAACTTCGAGAAGTCGGGCGGGAACAGGCGCGAGAGGAACTCGCCCATGTTGATGGCCCCGTCGCCGAGCTTCGCGAAGTTGAACTCGGCGCCCGCGATCGACCACAGCAGCACGATGACGGCGACTGGGATGCCCAGCATGAAGCGCGCTCGCGGGATCGAGAAGGCGCGTTCGAGGCGGTCGCGCTCGGCGGTCGTGAGGGTGGGGGCCGTGGATGCGCGGGGCGGCTTAGGCGCGGTGGTGGTCATCGTGGGCCTCCTCGTCGTCGTAGAGCACGGAGAGCTTGTCGGCGTCGAGCGCACCGCTTGGCGCCGAGACGAGCATCTCGTCGTGGCGGAGGCCGATGATGCGGTCGGTGTGGCGGAGTGCGAGGGGCAGCACGTGGAGGCTGACGAGCACGGGGATGCCGTCGCGGGTGGCGATGTCGCGCAGAAGTTCGAGCACGGAGTCGGCGAGCTTCGGGTCGAGGGATGCGACGGGTTCGTCGGCGAGGATCACTCGCGGCTGCTGCATGAGGGCGCGGGCGATGGCGACGCGCTGCTGCTGGCCGCCGCTCAGCGAGCGGGCGGGGTCCTTCGCCTTGTGCGCGACGCCGACGCGGTCGAGCAGCTCCATCGCCCGTCTGTGGTGTTCGCTGCTGAAGCCGCCGACGAGGTTGATGGGGCCCGCGCTGTGGAGGGCGCCGGTGAGCACGTTGGTGAGCACGCTGAGGCGGGGGATGAGGTTGAACTGCTGAAACACCTGACCGACGCCGGCGCGCAAATGCCGGAGCTCGCCCCGCCGGAGGTTGGTGACATCGTGGCCGGCGACGCGTGCCGTCCCGCCCGTGATGGGTGCGAAGCCGGTCAGGCTGCGCATGAGCGTCGACTTGCCGGAGCCGGACGCGCCGAGAAGGGCGACCATCTCGCCGGGGTGCAGGTCGAGGTCGACGCCGTCGAGCACGGTCGTCTCGTCGTAGGCGACCCGGAGGCCGCGCACGGTGACGCGGGGGAGGCGGGTGAGTGCATCCATGTCGCTGGTCGTGGTGGTTGCTGGTGCGGGCGCGGTGTTCGCGCTGGGTGCTGGGGCGAGGTTCGTCATTCGAGGTCCTCGAGCTTCACGCCAGCGATGCCGGCAATCTCCACGAAGCCATCGAAGACGGAGGGCTCGGGGTCGACGGAGACGGGGAGTCCGATGAAGCCGGAGCCGAGGGCGCCGAGGGCCTCGGCGTTCTCCTCGACGAAGACCGCCTGGATGGCGTCTTGGATGACGGTGCGCTTCTCGTCGCTGAGTTCAGGGCTGCCGAGGACGCTGCCCATGACGGGCATAGGCGCGCTCTCGCCGACGCCGCGCCACTCGCCGTCTGCGAAGGGGAAGATGGGTTCGCCGAGCTCGGTGAGCATGATGGAGGTGCAGGCGGCGTCCACCTGGCCTTGTTCGAGGGCAGCGAAGGAGCCCTCGTGGCCGCCGGCGAAGATCGCCTCGTAGTCGGTGCCCTGCTCGAGGCCCGCCTCCTGGAGCATGTGGACGGGCATGAAGTAGCCGGAGCTGGAGGCCTGGTCGGCGAAGGCGACGGTCTTGCCCTCGAGGTCGGTGAGTTCCTGCACGGGGGAGTCGTTCAAGACGACGCAGGTGGAGACGGGGTCTTCGCTGCCCTCCCAGGCGAGCAGCGCATCCACTTTGCCCGTGTTGACGGCGAGGGCGGACGGGAAGCCGCTCATGATGCCCATGTCGACGTGGTCGGCGCGGATGGCCCGACGACGCTGAGGTAGTCGGGCACGTCGGTGACCTCGACGGTGTAGCCGGTCTCGGCTTCGAGGAGCTCGACGAGTGCGTCGATGGGGTTGGCCTGGGTGGGGTCTTCGCCGAGGGGGATGGTGGCGATCGTGATGGTGGTGTCGTCGGCGGTGGCTTCGGCCGTCTGGCAGCCGGTGAGGGCGAGGGCGCTGACGCCCATGATGCCGAAGGCGAGGAGCGGTGAACGGCGCAAGTTCGGGGTCCTTCCGAGGGATGCTCCCGGGATTTCGAGGTATGCAAACTCGCGAAGGTGACCGGCAATTACGAGACCGCTGGACTGGAAATTGGCGCGCAGGTGAACAGTTGGGGTGGGGCGGCGGTGCCCAGTTCTAGTACGTAAAGACGTACGTGTTCTGGTACTATTGCGGCATGGCAACCACACGCATCCTGTCCAGCTCGGAAGCCCGCAAGGACCTCCCGGCCATCGGCAAGCAGATCGAGGCGGAAGGTCTCGATTTCAAGCCGGTCTTGTTCGGGACGCATCGCAAACCGGTCGGGGCGATCATTCCCGTCGAGCTGCTCGATCGTATGGAGAGTCTGCTCGAGGATGCCTTTATCGCGCGTACCGTAGCGCCCCGGCTTGCTGCCGGCGAGGGTGACGCCAGCATGGCGGAGATCGCTGCTGGTCTGGGTCTCGACCCGGCGCGCTTCGAGTGACGAGGTTCGCGAAGCCGCCTCGGGGGTTCCAAGCAGACCTCGATGCATTGCCCGACGATGCGACCCGCGTGAAAGCCCTGGAGATGGCAGTGCTCGTGCGAGACGGCAAGGTCCGCGGCCATTCGCTGGATGATCGAGTCGCGACCGGTGATCTCTCGGACTGCTTCAAGCTCTATTTCGACACGGTCGGCGGTATCAAGCCTCGCTTTCGGCTCGTCTATCGAGAGTGCCGGGATCGTGTGCAGCTTGTTGCCGTGCAGCCGGTCGCGGTCGGATTTCGTGAGGGTCTCGACGCCTACACGCGGGCGGCCAAGAACCTCGGCCGCTGAACTCGTGGCGAGGCTCCGACACGCGCCTCGGGGCTAGGCGTCGCGACTGGCGCGTTCGCGGAGCTTCTCGTACATATCCATCGCCAGCAGCATCTCTTTCACGCGGTCCCAGTCTTGTGACTGCAGCAGGTGCTGGAACGCGCGATTCTGCTGGGCACCTGACGCGTAGGCCGCGTCTTCCAGCTCGACGTTGATGCTCGGTGAGAACTCGAAATCGACGCGGGTGTTGGCGTTGGCCTGCGACCGCAGCTCATCGCTTTCGAGCACCTGGCCCATGAGCGTGTTCGCAGCCTCGACGGCCTGAACCTCGTCGATGTCAGCGCCAGCAAACAGGTCGTTGATCTTGTCGATCACCTCCGAAAGCAGCCCGTACTTCGTTTCTCGCGGCGAGGCCGAGCCAGCTGCCTTCAATCCGCTCAGCTCGCCTGCCTCCCCATCGACGAGCCGCAGCCGAGCCTGCTCCTGCTTCTTGAGCTGGAAGTGCTTCAGCACGATCTCGTCGGTGTCGATCGCCGACGCGAGGGTGTCTTTGCGCTTGATAGGCGTCCGGTACACGCGGAGGAAGATCGCCCATTTCTCGATGTCGGTGTCGTCGTAGTTGACGATCTGCGACAGGAAGTCGTATGACTTCACGAACTGGTTGACGGTGCCCCGGAACTCTTCGAGGCGAGCTAGCTCGACGGCATCCTCGTCGGCAACCGCCGCATCCCACCGATCCCAGAACACGTCCCGGGACACCTTGATGTAGGAGTAGAGCGCGTTGTGTCGCTTGCCTTCGAGCCACTCGTGCACGACCCCGTCGATGTCGTGCTGGTCGATGATGCGCATCGCCCGCAGCTTCGACAGCATCTCGTGGATGACGTTCGGGTCCGACTCCTCCGTCAGCTTCGCGTCCTCGTAGTAGACCTGGAACGCGGCGAGAATCTCGTTCGGGTCGTTCACGAAGTCGAGAACGTACGTGTTCTCCTTCCCCGGGAACGTTCGGTTGAGGCGAGACAGCGTCTGCACGGCCGTGATTCCCGACAGCTTCTTGTCGACATACATGCCGACGAGCATCGGCTGATCGAATCCGGTCTGGAACTTGTTCGCGACGATCATCACCTGGAACTCGTCACCCGCGAACGCCATCTCCAACGACCTGCCCTTGAGGCCAGGGTTCAGTTGGGCTGCCGCTATGTTCTCGGACAGTAGCTCCCCGGTAAATTGGGTAGGGAAGTCGCCGGGAGGGGCAATTCATGTCTCGTAGAAGATTTACGCAGGAATTTAAGGACGAGCTCTGTCAGGAGGTGATCGCGTCGTCGAAACCGATCAAGGACGTTGCAGCGTCGTATGGTGTGGGCGCGGAGACTCTCCGGAATTGGCTCGCGAAGTATCGGGCGGACAACCCGGTCACGGAACTCCCTGTGAGTGGATCGGAGCGAGAGCGACTCCGTGAGCTCGAGAAGGAAGTCCTGGAGCTACGGGCGGAGACCGCGTTCCTGAAAAAAGCTACGGCTTACTTCGCGCGGGAGCAGCGGTAGTGAGCAAGTATGAATACATTGACTCCCTGACCATTGACGCGAGTGTTAATCATTCCGTCACGAAAATGTGCGCTTGGCTTGGTGTTTCGAAATCTGGTTTCTATTCCTGGAGGGACCCGACGCCAACTCGCACGCAGGAGCGACGAGACGCACTTGTCGAGAAGATCACAATGTTCTTCGAAGCGTCGGACGGGACGTATGGGTATCGGCGAATTCACGCTGACCTTGCCGAGGCTGGCACGCACTGTTCCCCGGAGCTCGTTCGCCGCCTGATGGCTGAGCACAAGCTTGTGGCCTGCCAGCCTCGACCGTTCCGAGTCACGACAACCACGGATGGCGAGGAGCATGCCCTCCCGGATCTCGTCGAGCGCGACTTCACGGCCACCCGACCGGGTCGGAAATTCGTCGGCGATATCACCTACATTCACACCTGGCAGGGTTTCGTGTATCTCGCGACCGTCATCGATTGCTATTCAAAGAAAGTCGTTGGGTGGGCCATTGAGGACCACATGCGGACCGAGTTGATCGAGCAGGCGCTCAGAAATGCCGCCGAGAGCACACCGATTGAGGAGGGCGCTGTGTTCCATTCCGATCGCGGAAGTGTCTACACGTCCAGCGATTTTCGGAAGTCGGTGAAAGATCTCGGAATGCGTTCCTCGATGGGGCGAACTGGTGTATGTTGGGATAACGCGATGGCCGAATCATTCTTCGCTGCCTTGAAAAATGAGCGAGTGTATCGGACGACGTATCCGAGCAAGAAGCATGCTCGGAAGGATATCGTTCGCTATATCGAGGGGTTCTATAACAGTCGGCGTCGCCATTCGGGGTTAGGGTATCAAACGCCGAATCAGGTCCATCACGGGCCACTCACGTTGGCAGCATAAAAGTCATCGCATTCAGGCTGGGGACAGTCCGAAAACATCGCGGCAGACCAAGTGTCGTCTCCGTGTACTCGCTGGCCCCGCTTTCCGGGTCGGTGACCGTGCCCGAGAACGCTACGAGCGCGCCGAGGTTGCCGCCGTATCCGCGCTCCTTCAAGTATTTGTCGATGGCGAGCTTGTACCGCACCGCCTCCTTGCGCGACCCCGTTACGACCATCGCCTTCGCGCGCCCGCCGAGCTCGGGCTGCACGTTCGCGCGGAAGTGCTCCACGATGATGGCAACCTTCTGGCTGATGTTCGTCGGATGCAGCCGCACCCACCGCATCAGCTCCTTGCCGGCCTGCTGCGTGTCGACCTCAACCTCGGTGCCGCTTGAGTCGGTGTGCGCGATCTTGAACGCCAGGTCGTAGGGCAGGTAGTTCTTGAGCACGTCGAGGATGAAGCCCTCCTCGATGGCTTGCTTCATCGAGTACAGGTCGAACGCCTGCTTCGTGCCGCTCTCGTCCGGGCGCCCGAACAGTTCGATCGTCTTGCCCTTCGGGGTCGCTGTGAACGCGAAGAACGAGATCGATCCGGTGCCCACGCGACGCTGCATCACGTCGGCGAGCACGTCCTCGGCGTCGACGGATGCTTCGCTTGCGTCGGCATCTGCAGTGGCGGCGCCCGTGGTGTTTTCCTTAGCCACATCGAGGAGGTCGCGAGCGGATGCGCCCTTCGCGCCCGCGGTCAGCACCTGCTTGAGTTTGTCGGCTGCGTTGCCCGACTGTGAGGAATGCGCCTCATCGGCGATAACGGCATACTTCCGCCCGGCGAGGCCGACGCTTTTCTCGATGGTGTCGAGTGCCCACGGGAAAGTCTGAAGGGTGACGCCGATGATCTGCTTCCCAGCGAGGAGCGCGGCGGTGAGTCGAGCTGACTTCGCGGCGTCGCCGCCACGAGTGATCGCCTCGAACACGCCGCCGGTGGTCTCGAGCTGTTCGACGGCGCGCTGGAGCTGCCCGTCCAGCACCTGCCGGTCGGAGACGACGATGACCCCATCGAACACCTTCTCGCCGTCGGCGTCGTGGAGCTGCGCCATGCGGTGCGCGGTCCACGCGATGGAGTCGGTCTTCCCGGAGCCCGCCGAGTGCTGGATCAGGTAGTTGCTGCCAGGCCCCTCTTCACGCACCGCGGCTTCGAGCTTCGTGACGGCGCGCCACTGGTGGTAGCGGGGGAACCGCACCTGCTTGCTGACGGTCTTCTTGCCCGTGACGCTGTCGGTCTTCTCCTCGAACCGATAGTGCATGAACCGGCCGACGAGGTCGAGCCAGGTCTCGCGTTGCAGGATCTCCTGCCAAAAGTACGCGCTCGGGCTCGTGCCCGGGATGGGCGGGTTGCCGGCGCCGTTGTTCTTGCCGCGGTTGAAGGGGAGGAAGTAGGTGCTGGCGCCGGAAAGGCGCGTGGTCATGTGCGCTTCCTCGTTGGTGACGACGAAGTGCACAAGCGCCCCGCGCCCGAAGGTCAGAAGGGGTTCGCCGTCGGGGCGTCGGTCTCTCGCGTACTGCTTCAGGCCTGCTTGCAGGTTCTGGGTGAGGTCGGTCTTGAGCTCGATCGTCGACACGGGCAGACCGTTGACGAACAGCACCAGGTCGATGCGGTTGCCGTTCTTCGTCGAGTACCGCACCTGACGCATCACGCGGAGGCGGTTGGATGCGAACCGCTCGTTTACCTGCGCGTTCAGCTCGGTCGGTGGCTTGGCTTGGAAGAACGACAGCTTCGCCGACCCACCGCCCGCGGTGACGCCGAGCGGGTCACGCAGCAGGCCGAGGGTACCGCCACCGTTTTGGGGGTCCGTTGTGAGGTGTTTGGTGATGCGGTCGAGGATCTGCCGCTCCGCCTGCGCCTGCACTTCAGTGGATGCGCTCGGCTTGATCAGCTTGTCGAGCTGCGGTTGCTGCGTCTCCCGCAACCACGCGAAGAGATCCTCGGGGAAGATGGCCCGTTCGCGGTCGTAGCCGGCATCGTTGGGGGAGTAGAGCCAGCCGTTTGCTTCGAGGTGCTCGCAGATCTCGACCTCGAACGCGTCCTCTTTGTGGATGCTCATGCGTTGACCTTGCCGTGTTCCCGCACGTCGATCTTTCCCGTCACCGCGGCCGAGATGAGCGCGGCACGACGCTCCTTCGACAGGGCGATGGCTTGGCGGGCTTCGGCAATCGTCGCGTCGAGCTGCGCAGTAGTCGCGCGGCTACGTGCGAGCAAGAGACTCTGCATTTCCAAGTCCGGCACCGGCACCAGGATCTCGCGGACAACGGTCGTATTCAGGCGCTGGCGGGTGGAACCGCGTGAAGCGGTACGCATTCGGCTTCCCACACCAGGTGAGGAAAGCGCCCAGGCAAGGTAGGGGCCGGTCGTGAGCTCGTTTGGGCGAACTCTGAAGCAGTCAGCTTTGACTATGGCCGGTCCGATTTCGGGTACGACGGCGGCTCGCCCGAGCGGCATACGGTCGTCGCCCAGCCCTGCAACTATCACGTCCCCCGTGACTGCTTGGTGTGCGCTCAGCTCCGCGCCGTAGTCGGACGGGATGTAAGCCTCGTCCTCGCGCTTGAACTCGTTGATACCAACGTTTCCAAGACGAATGACTCGGGTCCCTGAGTCCGAGTAGTGCTTAGACGACAGCGATGATCCGAAAGGCCCATCTACGATCGACTTGATCACGCGCCGAAGTGGCAGGAGCGGGGGAACTGCCTCGTCAATGAGCTTCTGCCACGCTGCTGCGCGGCGCTCGATGAGAAGCTCGATGAGCTTCTCCTGGTCCGCGATGAACGCGTCGATCTCCGCCGTCTCCCGGTCGAGGTAGTCAGCTACTGCGGATTGGGTCTCCACTTGAGGTGCGGGAATGGAAAACGCCGCAACCTTCTCAGCAGTGAAATGTGGGAGCGTCGCCAGATTGCACGCCACTGCAATCTCGCCGTGTACGAGCGCGCTCTGAAGGGCGTAGTTGATAAACCGCCCATCCGACAGGTGGGCGTCCGGTCGGACCCGTACAATGGAGTTCTGGAAGCCCCAACCGGTGAGATCCTCTTCAAGGTATGTGCTGCGGCCGAACCCGGCTCCGCCCTCGACGATCGCGACATCGCCAGCGCGAAGCTCGAGGGACCGCAACTCGGCGGGAGAGAACCACATGGTCTGCTCGGGGAGGTCCAGTCTGCGACCGTTCGGCTGAATGTGCGCTGCCCGAAGATAGGGGGCACTGATGTCTGTTGGGTCGTTAGGCGCTGGCTGGACCATTTTGCCAAGTGCAACTCTGCCGAGTCGCTTGATCGGTTCTGGCGCAAAACTCCTCACGCCTTCACAGCCTCGAGGCGCGCGCGGATGCGCCCGAGGACCTCGTCGAGGTCGCGGTCGATCTCCTCGAGTGAGCGTGGCGGGACGTACTGGTAGAAGTGGCGGGTGAAGGGGATCTCGCACCCTTCCTTCGTCTTGGACTCGTCGATCCACGCGTTGGGTGCGAACGGCTTCACCTCGCGGTCGAAGTACTCGTGGATGTCCTCGTTCCACGGCACGTTCTCCGTGTCACGCAGCGACGAGTCTGCGATCGGCTTGCCCTTCGGGTCGAGGTTGAACTCGCCCCGCTCGTCCTCCTCGCTGAGTGTGTCAGCAAGAGCGGTCAGCGCGGCCGCCGGGAGCGCGACCGACGCCGTCTTCAGCCGCTTGTTGAGTTCGGCGGCGAAGGGCTTGCGGGCGAGCCAGACGCGAGGTGCCGCGCACGACTCGGGGTCGGTCTCAGCCGCGAGGTTCTCGAGGACGCGACGCAGTGCATCCGCTGCCTGCTCGTCGAGTTTCTGCACCTGCTTGAGCTGCATCGCGGCCTCGAGGTTGTCGGGGGTGACCGAGTAGGCGCGCTGGAGCGGGCGCTCGACGGTGATGGTGCGGTAGTAGAACGCTTCGCGGTCGAAGATCTTGGAGCGGTCGTTGTCTTCGAAGGCGGCGTAGAGGCGGGCGATCTCGTCGATGTTCTCTTGGCCGAGTTCGTTGCGCTTCGACCCGAGCCCCTTGCGCATCTTGCGGAACAGCTTGCTGCCGTCGACGAGCTGCACCTTGCCGCGGCGGTCCGGGTGCTTGTTGGTGGAGAGCACCCACACGTAGGTGGCGATGCCGGTGTTGTAGAACATGTCGGTCGGCAGCGCGATGATGGCGTCGAGGAGGTCGCGGTCGAGGATCGACTTGCGGATGTTGCTCTCGCCAGAGCCGGCTCCGCCGGTGAAGAGGGGGCTGCCATTGAGGACGATAGCGGCGCGCCCGCCTCCGTCTTCCGCTCGCCGCATCTTGGAGACGAGGTGCTGGAGGAACAGCATGGAGCCGTCAGAGACGCGGGGGAGCCCGGGGCCGAAGCGTCCCGCGTATCCGCGTTGCGTGTGCTCTTCGGCGACAGTTTTCTGCTGCTTCTTCCAGTCGACGCCGAAGGGTGGATTGGACAGGCCGTAGTTGAAGGTCTTGCCGAGGTGACCGTCGTTGGTGAGGGTGTCGCCGAAGAAGATGGCGTCGACGCTCTGCCCCTTCACCGTCATGTCGGCTTTGCAGATGGCGTACGACTGCGGGTTGATCTCCTGGCCGGCGAGGGTGAGCGTCGCGGTGGGGTTCATCTCGCGGATGTGGTCTTCGGCGACGGAGAGCATGCCGCCGGTGCCGGCCGTTGGGTCGTAAATGGAGCGGACCGTGTGCGGGGTGCTGAGGGTGTCGCTGTCGGGGTCAAGAAGCACGTCGACCATGAGCTCGATGACGTCGCGCGGGGTGAAGTGCTCACCGGCTGTCTCGTTGGAAGCTTCCGCGAACTTGCGGATGAGCTCCTCGAAGATGTGCCCCATCTCTTCGTTGGGAACTGCCCTGGGGGAGAGGTCGACGCCCGCGAAGCGTTGGGTGACATGGAAGAGGAGGTCGGCTTCGTCGAGTTCGGCGATGCGGTCGCTGATCTTGTACTTATCGAAAATGTCTTTAACACCGTCGGAGAAACCGTTGACGTAGTCGAGAAGGTTCGCGGCGAGGTTCTCGGAGTCACCGAGGGCGGTAGCGAGGTCGAAGCGCGAGGCGTTCCAGAACGAGTACGTGTGGCCGGCTTGATTCTTCAGGTACGCGGGGCGTACGGGGATGCCGGAGCGGTTCGCGATCTCGACTTCGCGGACCACGGCCTTCTTAGTCGGCGCGAGGACCGCGTCAAGGCGGCGGAGCACAGTGAACGGCAGGATGATGTCGCCGTACTGGTGTGCCTTGAAGCTACCCCGCAGCAGGTCTGCGATCTGCCAGATGAAGTTGGCGTGGTTGTTACTGCTCATAGGCGGGGTGGGGCTCCTTCGCGCGGCGGTGCGGGTGTTGCTATGTCAAATGTAGGCGAGATCGGTAGTCGGTGAACCCAGTCGACGAACTCGATGCCGAGCGAGACGCGGTGGTAGCGTCACCGTCTAGCGGCCGCTGTGCGCTCAACATAACCGGCTTGTGGTCCGGTCCAAAGGTCATTAGTCTGAACGCGAGAGATCAAGAAGGCATCAATTGAAGCTGTTATAACTGGTCCCTTACGCAGTGGTAGTAGCGGCGCCAAGCCTTTTTTTCTGCGGAAGATCTGTTTCGCGTCAGTCGCTATGCCTACTGAATCCAGGGGAAAGTAGGTGCCAACTTCAGTTGAACTAAATGCAACCAAGTGGGGCGTGGACGGGTTCCTCACCCCAAAAGAAGTTCTCCAGAAACTCCTCATCACAGAGTCAGTTGCTTCCACGACTTGACACCGACCTCGTCTCTGAAAAACTTACGTGCGATCAGTGGAGCAGACCAAAGGCGGTATGTGTGCGTATTAAGTCAGTCGGCATTGAGAATTTTCGATGCCTCAACGAAGTCGACATCGATTTTGACCAGATCACGACCTTTATTGGCCCCAACGGGGCCGGAAAAAGCTCAGTGCTTCGCGCGTTGGATTGGTTCTTCAACGGTGGAGTCATCGACGAGAAGGATGTCTGGTCGGGAAGCGACCTACAGCGAGTACGAGTGCGAGTCACCTTTGACACATTGACCAGCACAGATCGCGCGGCCCTTGGCGATAAGTATGCTCCAGTGAACGCCGATACATTCACCGCTTGGCGCACGTGGACCAATGGTCAAGACAAAATGACTGGGAACGCCTTAGTGTTCCCGCCTTTCGAGACAGTTCGAAACGCGTCTGGGGCTGGCCCGAAGAAGGATGCTTTAACCGAACTACTCGCGAATTACCCTGATCACGAACTACCCAAGTGGTCTTCCATGTCCAAGGTCGAGTCCGCCATGGATGAATGGGAACGCGCCAACTCTGAACACCTTGAAGAGTCCGAATCAGGCGGAAGCCATCTATTCGGATTCAACGGGCAGAACGTCCTGTCTGGAGTCTTCGATTTCGTGTTGGTAACTGCTGATCTTCGCGCCAACGAAGAGAGTCAAGATTCTCGGGGAACAATCATTGGTCGCATCCTTGAGAAGACAGTTGATCGTGCCAAGGCTGATGCCGCGTATTCCCGGCTCGCGGAGGACGTGGCGAGTCGTAGAGAAGCAATATCAAAAGAACATCTCGTTTCTCAGCTTGATCAGCTTGGCTCTGACCTAAGCCGTGAAATCGAGGCGTTCACCGCCGGTCGCAAAATCCAGTTGTCGGCTCAAGAGCCCGAGCTCAAGCCCCAGATGTCGAAGATACGGGTGACTGTAATGGACCAGATGACAGAAACCGATGTTGACCGGCAAGGGCATGGTTTTCAGCGTGCCCTACTAATCTCCAGCCTGAAAATGCTTGCCAGCAAGAGCGCAGGCGAGGATTCCGAGAGTGTCATTTGCCTAGCAATTGAAGAGCCTGAACTCTTCCAGCACCCCACGCAAGCTCGAGCATTCTCCAGCGTGCTCAGGACGCTCGCGAGCGACCTCGCCAATGGCCTGCAGGTCGCCTATGCAACACACTCACCCTATTTTGTAGACGCTCGGTACTTCGATGAGATTCGGCGAGTTCGGCGAAGTGCGGATGCCCCTGATCAGCACGCTCAGGTCACAGTCTCGCACGCAAAATTGGATGCAGTTGCTTCCAGGTTGACGGGTTATGTCGACCCGAAGGTAGTCACCGCCAGGTGGGACATGGTGTGCAACCAGCACCTATCCGAAGCCCTCTTTGCGGACGCCGTAATGCGGCTCTTCGGACTTTCGGTGGGGGTAGGGCTCGCCGGGTGAGGTTCGACGGGTAGGGGTCGAGGTCCCGGAGGATCAGAAGCGCTAACCACCTGATCCATCACGAGGACCTCGACGTGCTTCACCCTACTTCGGTGTGCGCTGACGCGCGCTCTGCCACTGACCCGTGTTCCCGCTGTGACCTCCTGCTCGGCCTCGAGGGCGTCCATGTCGAGCACGTGGACCGCCGCAACGGACTACTGATCGTGACGGTCTCGAGTCCTGCGGCGCCTGCCGGTTGCCCGTCGTGCGGGACCGTCGCGACCGGCCGTGGACGTCGCCGCCGGCTGCTTCATGACGTGCCCGGCATGACACGGGTGCGAATCGTGTGGCGGCAGCGAGTCTGGCGGTGTGACGAGTCGGGCTGTGCACGGCAGACGTTCGTGGAACAGCTGCCGTCTCTTGTCGCCCCGCGTGGGGTACTCACCCGACGCGCGGTCGTCTGGGCAGTCGGTCAGCTGCGTCGCGAACACGCCACGATCGAAGGACTGCGTCGCCAGCTGGGCACGTCGTGGAAGACGGTGTGGCGGGCCGTCGAGCCGGAGCTTGTGAAGCTCGCGGCCGATGAGTCCCGGTTCGAGAACGTGACAACGCTGGGCGTTGACGAGCACATCTGGCATCACGTCGACCCGCGCAAGCGCGGTCCGAAGGAGCTGACCGGGATGGTCGACCTCACCCGCGACAGCACCGGGAAGACGCGGGCCCGGCTGCTGGACCTCGTGCCGGGCAGGTCGGGGAAGGCCTACGCGACCTGGCTCAGCGCACGTGGCGACGCATTCCGCAAGCAGGTGAAGGTCGCGGCGCTGGATCCGTTCGCCGGTTACAAGACCGCGATCGACGACAAACTGCAAGATGCCACCGCCGTGCTGGACGCGTTCCATGTCGTCAAGCTCGGCACTCAAGCGGTCGACGAGGTCCGCCGCCGGGTCCAGCAAGACACCCTCGGCCATCGCGGACGGACCGGCGACCCGCTCTACGGGATCCAGACCATCCTCCGCGCCGGGGCGGAGAACCTGACCGAGAAGCAGCAGGCCCGCCTCATCGCGGCGATCGAGGCGAACCCGGCCCACGACGAGGTGTTCGTCGCATGGCAGTGCGCCCAACAACTCCGCGCTGCTTACCACCAGAGAGACCTGACCACGGGACGCCGGATCGCCGAGAAGGTCATCGAGTCGTTCCACACCTGCCCGATCCCCGAGATCGCACGCCTCGGCCGCACCCTGCGACGCTGGCGCTCAGCGTTCCTCGCCTACTTCACCACCAGCCGGGCAAACAACGGCGGCACCGAGGCGATCAACGGGATCATCGAGCTGCATCGTCGCCTCGCTCGCGGCTTCCGAAACCGAGAGAACTACCGGCTCCGCATGCTCCTCGCCGCCGGCGGACTCACCCCATGACCCCCACCGAATGTCCGAAGAGCCCGTAATGCTCGTCGAAGGTGATGACGATAAGGCCGTGTTCGAAGGCGTTGCTGCGCGGTCCAAGGATCTTTCTACAGATGGCATTGCAGTCGCTGCAGCACAAGGCAAGGGCCACCTGTATATCCCCCATGCAATCTTGAGCGAACTAAAAATTCCGACGATGGTGGTCTTCGATAACGATTCAGGCTGCGAGGCCCGGATGACTGAGAAGAAAAAGCATGAGAAGAATCCTGAGAAGATTAAAGAGAACGAGAGGGCTGTCAAAAATGCCGGTTACAATCATGTCAAAGACAACAAAGCTCTCCAGCGGTACTTTAATCTAGATGAGCTTGACTACCCAATTGGCGCTTTGTCGACTGAACTCCACGCTGTTGATGACACGCTTGAGACAGTCATCAACATTGACTGGCCCAGTTGGAATGACACCCTTCAGGAACTGGTTGACAGCGGCCAGGGTGTGGGAAATAAGAACGCGGCAACATATGCTCTTGCTTCGACAAACTGCGCTGACGAACCCAGTGGCCAAATCGCATTGGCAGTCGAGAGCATCAGAAACTTGGTACGCGCCACTAACCTCGATCTTTCATCGGGGGCCCGCGGGGTGTGATTCGAGCGTCGTTGCTGTTGTCGGGTGTTGATTCTGTCGTATGGGTACGACATTGGGGCGCGTGACGCTGCGTGCGGGGTTCCAAGCCGGTGGGTGTCCTCGGTTGTGGTGTGCGGTAGCAGTCCAGTGTCATCCGGGTGCTCGTGCGTGAGCGCGGAGCGTGCTGATCGCGGCCAACGTGGTCGTAGCCCAGGCGGCTCGGTCCGAGAGGTGCAGGGTGATGCGCCGCCCGGTCTTCGCGAGACTCGCGGGGAGAGAGAAGAGCCGGTAGCGGAGCCGTTTCGGCTCCCAACGCCGCGCCTGCTCGCCTGGGTGGCCGAGCATTCCCATCCAGGCGGTGATATCGGTCGCGAGGGCCACGAGCAGACACCAGATGCGGTTTTGCTCGAACCCGTGCAGGGGTAGATTCCGCAGGCCCGTATCTTTCGCGATGCGGATACGGTCCTCGCAGCGCGCCCGCTTGCGGTGCCGGAGCTCGAGATCGGGGAGCTGCCCTCGTGTCGTGTTCGTGACGAACGCTGTCAATCGGTAGCCGTCAACGTCCTCGAAGCGGAGCTGCGCGCCCGGATGCGGGCGTTCCCGGCGGACGATGACGCGCATACCCGCAGGCCACTTCTGCAGGTTCATGAGCCCGGTGAACTCGGCAACGTCCGTGCCGTCTCGGATGTCGCCGTCGGCGTCGTAAGCGGGCGTCCAGATCTTTTCGGGGATCTGTTTGTAGAGCTCTGGCGTCTCGAACGGGAGCGTGAACCCAACCGAGTAGGAGAGTCTGCGTCCGGTGAGCCAGGCGAGGAACTCGTGCGTGCCGCCGCCCCCGTCGGCGCGGATCAGAACTCTCTTCCCGGGCCGGGGCGAGCTGCCTGGGAGCTGCGCGAGTGCCTGCTGGACGACGTCGATGTGATCGGCCGCGGTGTTCGACCCCGCGTTCCCTGGGCGGAGTTTGATCGCGAGCGTCTCCCCGGTGCCGGCGGACCCGTGGTCCGCGAACGCGCAGAGCGGGTGGAAACCGAACCCCTTCTTGAACGTGGGTTTCGCGGATTCCTTCTCGGAGTGCGCGGTGATCAACGTCGCGTCCAAATCGATGACCAGCGGGTGCCTCGCGCTCGCTGCATGGTCGGGGGGCGTGCTCGCCGGCCAACGACCATGCCCGGGCGCGAGCAGCTTGGCGCGCCGTGTTGATCGCTGTGATCGCCCGGACGGGGTCGGCGGCGAGCGCGGTGATCAGGCGGGACACGGTCGGATCCGACGCGACAAGCCCGAACACGCCCGGCTCGCCCCGCAACGCGTCGATATCGGCGAGCGCGTCACCACCCAGAGCGAGCGCGATCGCGAGATCCGCGACAATTTTGCCCGGATCATGTGTCGCGAACGGTTTCCGCCACGACGACAACGCGTCCGACAACGCCAGGTCGAGGCCTGTCGCGCGCACCGTTTCCGTGAGCAGGACACCGCCCGCTTGCCCGACCGCGGCGACTCGCGCGGTGTCGACGCGAACTCGTGGGTACGCTCCGGTATTCTTCACCTTGAAGGTGCTCCTTTTGTGGACAATGAAGCTCTTAGACAAGCTCAATTATCCCAGATCAGGGGCACCTTTCTTACGCCACCACGCACCTCAACGACGAGAACCGTGAAACCCCGAGGCTAACCTCGATCTTTCACCGGGGTCTCGTGTGGCGTGAGTTGAGCGTCGTTGCTCGTCTTGGGGAGTCATTTTGCCTTATGGGTACGAAATTGGGGCGCGCGACGCTGCGTGCGGGTTTCCAGGCCGGCGGGGTCTCTCGGGTCGTGGTAGTTGCGGGTGCCCGGCGTTAACCGGCTCATCGCGTTTGAGAGTGTAGGAGTGGGGTAGCGCGTCTTTGCGTTGGTAGAGGTCGAGGTCTCCCAGGATGGAAGTTCCTACACACCCATCCGAGAGACCTCGACATGCGTAACGCTACCCTCCAGTCGCCGAACCTCACGACCTTCTGCCGTCTTGACGACCTCGGGCTGGAGGTGACCGGGCAGCTCGTGACGCACGAGCGAACGGTCCTCGTGTGCCGGGTCGTTGAGGCCGATGACTGGTGTCACCGCTGCGGCAGCCAGGGGAGGCTGAGAGACTCGGTGACGCGCAGGCTCGCGCACGAACCTTCCGGATGGCGACCTACTGTGCTCCTGCTCCAGGTGCGCCGCTACCGGTGCGAGCACTGCAAGCACGTTTGGCGGCAAGACACGACCGCCGCGGCCGCACCTCGCGCGAAGCTCTCCCGAGCCGCGCTGCGATGGAGTCTGGTCTCGCTCGTGTGTCAGCATCTCTCGGTCGCGCGAGTCGCTGAAGCGCTTGATGTGTCTTGGGACGCCGCGAACCGCGCCGTCCTGGCCGAAGGGCATCGCTTGCTCATCGACGATGAGCGCCGTTTCGAGCACGTCACCACGATCGGGGTCGATGAGCATGTCTGGAGACACACGCGACACGGAGACAAGTACGTGACCGTGATCATCGACCTCACCCCGATCCGCGCCAAGACAGGCCCATCCCGCCTTCTGGACATGGTCGAGGGCAGATCGAAGGCCGTGTTCCGGGACTGGCTCGAAGCCCGCCCCGACGCATGGCGCACCGGTGTCGAGATCGTCGCGATGGACGGGTTCACGGGCTTCAAGTGCGCCGCGGTCGAACAGCTCCCAGACGCGGTCGAGGTCCTCGATCCGTTCCATGTCGTGAAGCTGGCCGGTGACGCCCTCGATACCTGCCGGCAGCGAGTCCAGCAAGCAACGACCGGACACCGCGGCCGCACGAGCGACCCGCTCTACGGCGTCAGGCGAGCGTTGCGCACCGGGACGACGCTCCTCACTGAGCGTCAGATCGGGCGTCTCGAGAGCGTGTTCGCGAACCCCGAGCATGCCGAGGTCGAGGCTGTCTGGACGATCTATCAACGCGTGATCACTGCCTATCGAGAACCCCGGAAGCAGCTCGGGAAGACCGCGCTGCGCGCCGTGATCAATGCGCTCGCCGAGGCTACCGCGAAGACGGTCCCGGAGCTGGCAACGCTCGGCACCACGTTCAAGCGCCGGGCCGCCGACATCCTCGCGTTCTTCGATCGTCCCGGGAGCAGCAACGGCCCGACCGAGGCCATTAACGGGCGCCTCGAGCACCTCCGCGGTATCGCGCTCGGCTTCCGGAACCTGACCCACTACATCGCAAGATCACTCCTCGAGACCGGAGGATTCAGGCCCTATCTACACTCTCAAACGCAATGAGCCAGAAAAGCCCGTGGCGCGCGGTGATTCTTCGCGCGTAGCGCCTCAGTATCGCGATCTGTTCCAAGCGGTTCGCGTCACTGGCCCTGGACAAGCGACGGAGATAACGCTTCCTGATGGGGAGAATGGGATCTGGTTCGCGGGTAACGGCAAGGGTGATCTGCCTGCCATCGTGGCTCACATGGGACGCAAGGGTTGCGAACTTAACTCGTCGAAGGCTGGCGCGTTCAAGAGGCGGCTGGAAGCCCACAACGCGAGCGGCGCCGCACTGGCGACAGCGTTGGTCAGCGAGCTGCGCGACTTGTCCACGCGCAAGAGTGCTTGCTCGTGTGGAGTTCCGCTCGTTTTCAGCTAGAGCAAGACCTCGCGCTATGCAGGGCCGAGGCGACCGCGGCAGGGTGATCCGGAGCGACGGGGCTCGGGTTGTCGGAACGAAAGCCTCGCCGGCATCAGGGATCTGTAGCTCCGAGGCTCGCTTCCGATCGCCTCCTGAGGCTGTCGAGTACTCTGTTTGCATGCAAACGCGTCTTGCTGATCCCGCCTACACCCTGCCGCTCTATGGCAAAAGCGAAGCGGCACAGATCGTTCAGGCGCCGTCCTCGTCGTTTGCTCGCTGGGCCAACGGGCAACAGTTCGATCAGCGCGACGGTCAAGCGGGTTGGACGCCCCCACTCCTCACGGGAGTGACCGAGGGGCGAGGCCTCACCGTTCCCTTTGATGCCCTTGCCGAGGCGTTCATTGTCGAGTCGTTTCGCAAAGCAGGACTGCACATGACGCGCATCCGCCCCGCGGTGGAGGTGCTCCGCAAGGAGATGGGCTTACGGCAGGCGCTGCTCAGCGACAAGCTCCGGACTGACGGGGCCGAAATTCTCTACGAAAAGGGAGAAAACCAGCTCATCGTTGTTCGGAACGGGCAGGGTGTCTTCAATGAAGTTGTCGCGGAGTTCCTGGAGAGCATCGACTACGGTGACGGCTTCGCGCAGCGCATCCGCCTCCCGTTCTTCGAGCCCATCGACGTGATGGTCGACCCACGTCTGAACGGGGGGCAGCCTACGATCGCCAGAATCGGGGTCAGCATTCATGACGTTGTTGGCCGCGTCAAGGCTGGTGAGTCCAAACGCGATGTTGCCGAGGACTACGGGCTGACAGCTCCTGAGATCCGCTCGTTGATCACGCGAGCAGCCGCCTGACATGTCGGGGCCTCGGTTTCTCCTGGATCGCTCTCTCGGGCAGCGAACGGTGCGATCAAGGCTCGAGGGTGCCGGTTGGTCGGTGACAACGCTCGCCGCCAAATTCGGTGACGCTGAGGCTCAACGAATGCAGGACGAGACGTGGATCGCGGCCGGCACCGCGGCGGGGTTCATTCTCCTCACGAAAGATCACCGGGTAGCCACGAGACCGCTTGAAGCGCACGCCATCTACACTCACGACGCACGCGTCGTCTCGTTGGCAAGCGGCAGCCGAACCAGGGAACAGATGGCGGATCTCTTCTTGCTGCACGAGCGACGCATCCATGGGCTCGCCGACGCTCGCGGGCCGTTTGTCTACTCTCTGTCTCCCAGTGCGATGAAGCGGAAAACGCTGAATCTGCTGTACTAAGGGCCGCCCAGGAGGCGCGCTGGCCAGCCCGTTGCCCACTACAGTTCTCAGGTACCCGCGCGAGCCCCGCCCCCTTCTTCGGCTCGCCCGAGAAGAGGACACCCCTTTGACGCAGACACTCACCCGCAAGCTCGGCGTGCCCGGAATCGTGTTCATGGTGATCGCGGCCGCCGCGCCCATCACCGTGGTCGCAGCGAACTTCCCGATCATCTTCGGTGTCTCCGGCTCCGTCGGCGCACCCCTCATGGTGCTCGTCGCCACCGCGATCCTGTTGCTCTTCTCCGTCGGATACGCGTGGATGACCCCGCACGTGCCAGACGCTGGCGCCTTCTACTCGTACGTCGACCGCGGGCTCGGGCGACGCCTGGGGCTGGGCACCGCATCCATCGCCCTGCTCTCCTACGTGCTGCTCACCGTGTCGATGACCTGCTACCTCGGCGTTCAGGCCGGCAACCTCTTCGAGCTGTGGACCGGGATGCAGGTGCCCTGGTGGATCATCTCGGGCCTCATGATCGCGATCGTCGGGTTCCTCGGCTACCGCAACATCGATCTCTCCGCGAAGGTGCTCGGCGTCGTGCTGGTGCTCGAGGTCGTCGCGGTCATCGTCATCGACGTGGGCGTGCTCGCCTCCGGGCGTGAGCTCACGACGCTGCCGTTCAGCGTCAGCGAAGCCGTCTCAGGCACGCCCGGACTCGGGTTGCTCTTCGCGTTCCTGGGCTTCTTCGGCTTCGAAGCGACCGCCGTGTTCCGCAACGAAGCCCGCGACCCCGAGCGCACGGTTCCGCGCGCCACCTACATCGCGGTCATCGCCGTCGGTGCCCTCTACTTCGTCTCCTCGTGGCTCGTCATCGCGGGCCTCGGTGCCGATGACGCGGTCGCCCTCTCGAACGAAGACCCAGCCGGCGTCGTCGTCGGCCTCGCCGGCGACGTGGTCGCGCCGATCATGGCCGACATCGTGCAGGTGCTCGTCGTGACGAGCATGTTCGCGTGCATGCTCGCGTTCCACAACATCGTCACCCGCTACCTCTTCACGCTGGGGGAGCGGGACGTGCTCCCGCGCACCCTCGCCGCCGTGCACCCGAAGCACTCGGCGCCGTCGCGCGCATCCCTGTGGGTGACGATCATTACCGCGGTCGTGGTTGTCGTCTCCGCGCTCGCGCAGCTCGACCCGGTGCTGCAGATCTACACCTGGTACTCCGGAGCGGGCGCCGTGGGTGTCATCGTCATGATGACACTCGCGAGCTTCGCCGTCGTCGCCTTCCGCGCACGCCTGAAGCGGGATGCGGCCGACGGGACAGCCTCGTCCTGGGTCACGGTCGCGTCGTTGGCGGGTGGCATCGGGCTTGTCCTCGTGCTGGTCATCGCGATCTGGAACTTCCCGTTCCTCGTCGGCGGGGTCGTCGCCGCGATCATCTGGGGTGTTGTGCTGGCCGCTTTCTTCGTAGTCGGGATGCTGCTGCCTGCCCGCGTTGGCGTAGACGCAGCACCGGCTTCCGAGCCTCAGACTGCCCCTCGCGCGTAACCGAAGCATTGCGCTTCCCCGCGCACTGCCTGACCGGAGGAGCCGCCGAGGCGCTGTGAACCCCGGCGGCTCTGGCCGCACAGAACGGGTACTCGGTCCCGGACGATGCACTTCACCCGCAGAGATTCGCTGCGCGGCAAGTGATCAGGCCGGCCGTCAGGCCCGAACGTTCACTGGAGGTGGCGCCACCCCGCCGCGTGATTGAGGAGCACCTGCGTCTCAGCGTCAGAGTCGTCGTCTCGGTTCTCCACCAGCACCGTGTTCAGTAGCTCGTGCTTGAGCAGCTGCTCTCCGAGAGGGATGCCCCAACGTTTCCCTTCCGGGTAGAACTCCCACTGCCCGTCGTAGTCGATGCGCCATGCATATCGAACGACAGTCTGACCGCTTGGCGTCGGGATACCCAGGAGCAGATCCCGCGGACGGTCTCCGGCCCCTTGCATCCACGAAACGACCCTCCAACCTGCGATCGGCCAGTAGCGGCGAGCTCTGACACTCGCCTCTGCGCCTTCCCAGGGCTCGTCAGGGTCCCAACCCCGCCGCTCGCGTTCGACTTCAACAGACTCGAGCACCTTGATCCGGTCGGCGAGAGCACCGAAGCCGGCCGAGAGCAGGGACGCATCGGCCAGTCGATTCTCGAACAGGGCGAGCGGCTCGCGCGTCCCCTTCACGAGAAGCACCGGATGGCTGAAAGGCTGGACGCTGACATTGCGTCGCCGCGGGCTTATCTCGACAGGTATGTGAGGGAACGAGGCACTTATCGGTTCTTGGCCTCTGTCGTCCTCGCCCTGCTGGACTTCCTGGATCAGCGTGCCAGGGATGCGGGTCACCTGCTGTCCATGCCCGGGCGTCGCGTTCGACAGTGAGCGGCCCTGTGTACGAAGTAAGGCCTCAACGAGCGTCATCGCGAGTTGCTCCACGTTGTAGGCGTCCTTCTCCGTCTCGATACCCTCCGCGAAGATCAGCGCAGGAATCGATTCACCGCGTTCCAAGATGCGGCGGATCGTCGCCTGCTTCGAACCGAGTCGCTCGGAGATGATGAGTGCTTCCTGGACGTCCCTGGAATGCTGCTTCCAGCGTCGTCCTTTTCCCTTGCCCACATAGAACACGGCAAAGAGCTCATCTGCGGTTTCGCGAGCGACCTTCGGATCGATGAGGCCGTAGACGTAGAACGCGTCGTCAACCGCGGAAGGTTCAGACATGTGCCGAATTCGTCACGGCCGGAGCTGCGTCTGCGTTCCCGTTGAGCTCGCGGAGGACGCTGCCACTTCGCTCCCAGCGCACGCCGCTGGCATCGGTGAACGCAATGGAGTGCACGCGCCATTCTGGACGCTTCGTGATCGGGTGGATAGTGCCCTTGATGTAGCTTCTCGGCTTCGCGAGAGACCAGGGGAACTTCTTGTTGCGGAGCATGACAAGATCCCCCGGCGGAACGATGCTCAACGTCGCGTCCTTGTTCATGCCTGCAAACGAGCTGCTTCGAACAACAACATCGTGGACAGGAGCGTTCGACGAGTTCTGGATGCGCACGCCGTCTGACTCTTCGATGGGCGCACCGCGGAACTGCTCGAGCTCGTGGTCGGGGCAGGAAACCGTCCACGCGGAGATGAGCGTTGCTTGCTGCTGTCTGATGCGATTCGCGTTGTCGTGATCGCGAGCACGTTCGATCGTGAACAATGCCGCAGAAGTTCTGCCAGCCCAAACTGCAGCGACGAGAGCAGAGACTGCAGCGAACGCGGCTACCCATTCGGCGATGCTTCCCCAGAATTCCATCTGTCCCCCCAGGCGTCTGCACGATTCGATGTTGAATCGATGAGGTGAACGTAGCGACTTTTGTAGGCCAACGTGACTCAGCCTGGGCGCATTCGCGTATTGATCGCCCGTTTGGGCTACTTTGCTGCTTCGGTACGCACGATCGTTGCGGACTCGGACTCTGGTTCGACCCGCCCACCGCTTTGTCGGTGGCACATTGCACACTAGGAACATGACCCTCACCCCACCCCAGCTCGACCGCGCACGCGGCGCCGTCCTCGCATCCGCTGTCGGCGACGCCCTCGGCTCGCAGTACGAGTTCGGGCCGCCGCTCTCGGATGCGACGCCCGTGTCCTACGGTGTCGGCGTGTTCGGCCACGGGGTCGGCGAGTGGACCGACGACACCTCCATGGCCATGCCGATCCTTCAGGGCCTCGCGGCGGGGGAGTCGCTGAACGACGCCCATGTGCTCGCACGAATCGTCGTCGCTTGGCGTGAGTGGGCTCGGGATGCGAAGGACGTTGGAGCGCAGACGCGCACCGTGCTGTCCGCCCTCGAAGGAGAGGTCACAGAAGACCGAGCCCGCGGCGCCGCCCGCGACGTCCACCTGCGCGCCGGCCGAAGCGGCGGCAACGGCGCCCTCATGCGCACCGGCCCCGTCGCCCTCGGCTACCTCGCCGACGGCCAAGAGCGCGACCTCGCCGACGCCGCCGCCCGCATCGCGCAGCTCACCCACTGGGAAGACGACAACGCCGATGCCGGCGTGCTCTGGTGCCTCAGCATCCGCCACGCCATCCGCACCGGCGAACTCGACGTCCTCAGCCAGCTCGACGCCCTCCCCAGCGAACGCCGCGACAGGTGGCGCGGCTTCACCGAGGAAGCGCTCGCGCCCGGCGCCCACCCCCGCGACTTCTCCGAACAGAACGGCTGGGTCGTCCGCGCCTTCCAAGGCGCACTCGCCGCGATCACCGGTGCCACGTCAGCAGTGGATGCACTCGAACGCGCCGTCCGCGGAGGCAACGACACCGACACCGTCGCCGCCATCGCCGGGTCACTCGCCGGTGCCGTCCACGGCGCCGAAGCCCTCCCGGGGCCAGTCACAGAGCCGAATCACGGGTGGCCCGGCCTCCGCGCCGCGGACCTCAGAGACCTCGTCGACGCGGCCACCGCAACCCCAGCGGGCTCGAAGAACCCGAACTGACCAGCCGCGCACCGCCCCGGCCACCCGCACCCCGCTACCCGTGCGCGACCGGCCCCGCCCCGCAGCACCCACCCGACTCCCCGGATCCGCCCGACTCACCCGACCCGCCCGCCGCATCCTGGCCGCCGACCTCCTCCGCAGCGCAGCAGGAGCTCACCGCCCCGTGCGCCTTCATCGGCTCCGGCACGTCCAGGGTTGGGTTCCTGTCGAAGAACCCGTGCGGCACGAGACTGAACCCCGTCGAATCGACGGGCATGATCGGCCAGTCCTCGGTGCGCGGGAAATGGGTGAGCCCGAACGTGTGCCACAGCACGATGTCCTGCCCGTCGATGCCAGCGTTCCGCGCCACCCAGCCATCGATCGTGCCGAACCCGTCGTTCTGGTTCACCAGCTCGCCCGACGGGAAACGCTCCATCGGGCTGTACCTCGTCACCCACAGATCCTTCGTCGTGAACGCCGCCCTCCGCGCGATCGACGACGCAGGATCGGCGAGGAGACTCGGCTGCCCCTGGGCTGCCGCTATGTTCTCGGACAGTAGCTCCCCGGTAAATTGGGTAGGGAAGTCGCCGGGAGGGGCAATTCATGTCTCGTAGAAGATTTACGCAGGAATTTAAGGACGAGCTCTGTCAGGAGGTGATCGCGTCGTCGAAACCGATCAAGGACGTTGCAGCGTCGTATGGTGTGGGCGCGGAGACTCTCCGGAATTGGCTCGCGAAGTATCGGGCGGACAACCCGGTCACGGAACTCCCTGTGAGTGGATCGGAGCGAGAGCGACTCCGTGAGCTCGAGAAGGAAGTCCTGGAGCTACGGGCGGAGACCGCGTTCCTGAAAAAAGCTACGGCTTACTTCGCGCGGGAGCAGCGGTAGTGAGCAAGTATGAATACATTGACTCCCTGACCATTGACGCGAGTGTTAATCATTCCGTCACGAAAATGTGCGCTTGGCTTGGTGTTTCGAAATCTGGTTTCTATTCCTGGAGGGACCCGACGCCAACTCGCACGCAGGAGCGACGAGACGCACTTGTCGAGAAGATCACAATGTTCTTCGAAGCGTCGGACGGGACGTATGGGTATCGGCGAATTCACGCTGACCTTGCCGAGGCTGGCACGCACTGTTCCCCGGAGCTCGTTCGCCGCCTGATGGCTGAGCACAAGCTTGTGGCCTGCCAGCCTCGACCGTTCCGAGTCACGACAACCACGGATGGCGAGGAGCATGCCCTCCCGGATCTCGTCGAGCGCGACTTCACGGCCACCCGACCGGGTCGGAAATTCGTCGGCGATATCACCTACATTCACACCTGGCAGGGTTTCGTGTATCTCGCGACCGTCATCGATTGCTATTCAAAGAAAGTCGTTGGGTGGGCCATTGAGGACCACATGCGGACCGAGTTGATCGAGCAGGCGCTCAGAAATGCCGCCGAGAGCACACCGATTGAGGAGGGCGCTGTGTTCCATTCCGATCGCGGAAGTGTCTACACGTCCAGCGATTTTCGGAAGTCGGTGAAAGATCTCGGAATGCGTTCCTCGATGGGGCGAACTGGTGTATGTTGGGATAACGCGATGGCCGAATCATTCTTCGCTGCCTTGAAAAATGAGCGAGTGTATCGGACGACGTATCCGAGCAAGAAGCATGCTCGGAAGGATATCGTTCGCTATATCGAGGGGTTCTATAACAGTCGGCGTCGCCATTCGGGGTTAGGGTATCAAACGCCGAATCAGGTCCATCACGGGCCACTCACGTTGGCAGCATAAAAGTCATCGCATTCAGGCTGGGGACAGTCCGAAAACATCGCGGCAGACCACCCTCCGGGCGCAGCACGTAGCCGACCGGCTGGCCCACACAGTTCAGCGACTCCGGATTGATGACCCGCCACACCACGCCCCGCTTGCCGTCAGCCTCGCGCACGCCCTCCAGCTCCGACCTCAACCGCGTCGTCGCCAACGTGAACCCGTTGCCGTACGGATTGCCCCCACCCATCGGCACCCGCTGCGCCGCCAGCTCCTCCACCGAATTCTCGACACCGTCGACCGTCATATCCAGTCGCGCCGAGAACAGATGCTGGTGGTAGGGAGCCCCCACACCCGGGGCGATCTCCGACGCCCACGGATACTCGCCGCCATCCTCGAGCGGACCGGGGAACGCCGACGCGAACACCACCCCCGTCGCCTTGCACTCCAACTCGATGCGCCCGTCGAGGTACAGGTGCCAGTAGAAGCCGTAGTCGTAGTTGCCGACCGTGATGAAGAACGACACCACCAGGCGCCGGTTCCGCCGCACATCGCTCGAATGCGTGTACTCGTCGCTGTGCTTCCACAGGATCGACGCATCTTCCTCGTGCATGCAGATCGCGTTCCGGATGGTGCGCGGCCGGCCATCCGTCGCCGCGATCGTCGCGTCGAAGTAGCGGATCTCGCCCAGGCAGTCGCAGCCCAGCTCCAGCGAGTTCGCGACCTTGCCGAGCGAGTACTCGCCAGCATCGAAGTAGTTCTGCCAGAACCGCACCGGGCTCGGGTCGCCGTACGGCACCACCATCTCCGCGATCGACGCGCGGTACACGATCGGCCGAAGACGCCCGCCATCGGTGAAGCCGATCTCGTGCAGCGTCAGCCCCTCCACCTGGTTGTAGCCGATGCGGAAGCGCCACTTCTCCCACTCCACGACATCACCGTCGACCGCGAAGCTCGGCCCCTCCGGCTGCGTGATCACGATCGGCTTCTGCGTCGTCCGGGCCGCCGGTCGCTCCGCCTTCAGGTGGTAGTTCTCGCGCCGCGCCGGCACCTCGAAGATGCGGTCGTCGATGAGCTCCAGCACCTCGCCCGAGATGAGATCCAGGTACGCGACCACCCCGTCCACCGGATGCGCCCACGCGTTGTCGTCAGGGTCCTGCTGCAGGAACGACAGGCACCGCACGATGCGCCGCCCCTCCTCGCCGGGCAGGCCGAAGCGGCCCGCCGACAGCGCCGATATGCGCACCAGCGACACGTCCGTGATCCCACGGCGAGCCATCGCCGCCACCCACCCCTCGTGCCTGCGAAGCAGCTCCTCGACCCGGTCGAACTCCTCATCGACGATAGGTGGCTGCCCCTCCCGCTCCACATCCACGACGCGACTGCTCGCCACGCGCGGCGAGGTGAGCTCCGTCACCAGCTCCGTCACCGTGCCATCACGCCGATCGAGCAGCACGTTGCCGACCCGACGCTCGCGCACCGTCCCGGCCAGCACCTCCGCCTTGTCCGGCTCGACGAGGTTCGTGAGCATGAAAGCCGTCGAGGCTTCGTCGTGACCGGCGGCGAGCACGAGCGTTCGGTTCAGGTCGATCTCCTCGGCACTGAGCCGGGCAAGCGGATGCGTCATGGTGGAGCCTTTCGCGGAGAGGGATGCGCTCATCGGCCGGCGAACCAGGTCGTCTTGAGCGAGGTGTAGTTGTCGAACGCATGCAGCGACAGGTCGCGGCCGCTGCCGGACTGCTTGACGCCGCCAAAGGGGGTCGTCACGTCGAGCGCGTCGACCGTGTTCACGGAGACCGTGCCCACCTTGAGGGCCGACGCGACCCGATGCGCGCGGTGGATGCTGTCGGTGAACACCGACGCGGCGAGGCCGTACTCGCTCGCGTTCGCCAGCGCTACGGCCTCGGCCTCCGTCTCGAACGCGGTGACGGCGAGGACGGGGCCGAAGATCTCCTCCGTCGCGATGCGCGCATCCGGTCGCACGCCCGCGAACACGGTGGGCGACGCGAAGTAGCCGCCACTCGCATCCGCCGCACGCACACCACCCGTCACGAGTCGCGCCTCGGCGCTCCCGGACACCATGTAGTCGTGCACGCGCTCGAGCTGCCTCGCGCTCACGAGCGGACCCAGCTGCGTGGCCGGATCGAGCGGATCGCCGACGACGAGGCCGGCGGCGCGCTCCGCGACCAGCTCCGAGAGGCGCTCCGCGATCGAGGAGTGCACCAGCAACCGGGAGTTCGCGGAGCACACCTGGCCAGAGCAGGTGAAGATACCCGCGGCAGCCGCATCGGCCACCATCTCGAGGTCGTCGACGTCCGGGAACACGAGGTTCGCGCTCTTCCCGCCGCACTCGAGCCAGACGGCCTTCATGTTCGAGCGAGCCGAGTACTCGAGGAACCGCTTCCCGACGGCGGTCGATCCCGTGAAGGCGATGACGTCGACGTCCGGGTGGAGGCCGAGCGCCTGCCCCGCCTCGACGCCGAGGCCCGACACGACGTTCAGCACGCCCTCCGGCAGCCCCGCAGCGACCGCGATCTCCGCGAGCCGCAGCGCCGACAGGGGGCTCTCCTCAGCAGGCTTCAGCACCACGCTGTTGCCAGCGGCGAGCGCAGGCGCGATCTTCCACATGGCCGTCTCGAGCGGGTAGTTCCACGGCACGACGGCGCCGACGACCCCCACCGGCTCACGCGTGATGATCGCCAGGTCAGGCGCCGCAACAGGGGCGACCTCCCCGTAGCGCTTGTCGATCGCCTCGGCATACCACTGCAGGATCGCGGCCGTACCGGGCACGTCGATCGTCGAGGTCGCGCTGATGAGCTTGCCCCCATCCAGCGAATCGAGCACGGCGAGCTCGTCGGCTGCCGCCCGAATCGCATCCGCGACCGCGAGCAGCACACGCTTGCGCTCACCGGGTGCAGCTCTCGACCACACGCCTCGCTCGAACGACGCCCTCGCGGCGGCGACGGCCCGGTCGACATCGACGGATGCGCCGCGCGCGACCGTCGCGAGCACCGTGCCGTCCGCAGGGTTGAACGTCTCGAACGTGTCGCCCGAGGCGGCGTCGGTGAACTCGCCGCCGATGAAGAGGCGCGTGCGCGGGGTGACGGAATCGGCGATCGCCCGCCAGGCGGTCAGGTCGTTCATGCGGACTGCTCCTCGGAGTTGGGCACTGACGCGGTGCTGGTGCTCGTGCTCGTGCTCGCACCGTCGATCGCTCGTGCGGGAAGGTGCGCGAGCGCGTCGTCGATGATGGTCTGCGCCATCAGGATCGCCCCGTCGAGCGCGGCGCGGTCTGCGGCCGGAGTCGCGGCCGCGGCGGCGAACGCCGCCTGGTGGTTGACGGCCGGCGCCGAGTCGATGCCCAGGTACGGGTGGATGGACCGGACGAGGCGAGAGACGTTGCCCATGTCGGTCGACGCCGTGTTCATACCCGCTGGCTTCTTCTCGGCCAGGTCCATGTCCCGGCCGAGCGCTGCCGCGTTCTCGGCGAAGGCGCCGAGCAGCGGTGCGTCGTTCCGGAACTCGGCGTAGCGCCCGCTCGTCTCCTCGAGTCGCATCGTGCATCCCGTCGCGAGGGCGCCAGCCTCGAAGCAGGCGGCGACGCGCGGGAACAGCGCGTCGAGCTGCTCGAGATCATCGGCGCGCACGTACCAGCTGCCGAGCGCCATCGCCGGGATCGCGTTCGGCGCCGTGCCGGCCTCGCGCACGATGCCGTGCACGCGCACCCCGTCCGGGAGCTGCTGGCGGAGCAGGCCGATCGCCGTCTGCGCGACGGTGAACGCGTCGGCCGCGTTCACGCCGAGCTGCGGGTAGGCGGACGCATGCGACTCGACCCCCGTGTACTCGACGTCGAAGTGGGCGACGGCGCGCGGGCGGGCCCAGGCCGCGTCATCCGGCCCCGGATGCACCATCATCGCGAGGTCGACGCCCTCGAAGACGCCGCGCTCGAGCATGACGATCTTGCCCCCGCCGCCCTCCTCGGCCGGCGTGCCGATGACCCTCACGGTGAGGCCGAGCTCGTCGGCCACCGGGGCGAGCGCGATCGCCGCGCCCACGGCAGCCGCCGAGATGATGTTGTGCCCGCACGCGTGTCCGAGCCCGGCCAGGGCGTCGTACTCGGCGATGACCGCGGCCGTTCGCGGACCCGCGCCCGCCGTCGCGACGAACGCCGTCGGCAGCCCGGCGCTCCCGGTCTCGACCGTGAGGCCCGCCTCCTCGAGCGCCGCCACGATGAGCTCGGCGGAGCGATGCTCCCGCCACGCCACCTCGGGGGCGGCGTGCAGCGCGTGGCTGACGCCCAGGATGCGCGCGCTCGCCGCCTCGACCCGCGCGCGCACCTCGTCCTTGAGGGCGCCACCTGAATCGACGGCCCCCGGCGCGCGGCCCGCGGCGCTCACTCGTCCGCCTCGTCGCCTGGCACCCCGTACGAGGGGGCCTCGTCTGGCCGGAGGGCCCGGCTCAGGTAGGCATCCTTCTGCGGCAGCCACAGCCGCACGAGCCGCTCGAGCTCGCCCACCGGGTCATCGTGGTCGTCGACGCGCAGGTCGGTGACGCGCCAGGAAGCCCCCTCGACGACCGCGAGGCCCGCCGAGCGCAGCTCGCCCGCCTCGCCACCGGCGTCTGCAGCCGCGCGCAGGCCGGCCATCAGCCGTTCCTCGAACGGCCCGTCCGCCGACTCGAAGCCGGCCACCATCGCGGCCAGCACGCCGTCGCCCGCGAGCAGGTTGCCGGCCGCCACGCACGAGTCGCCGACGTGCTCGCCGTGCACGCCGAGGGCCCGCGCACCGGAGCGCACCGCAACACTGCCGAGCGCATCCACCGCCGTCAGCTGGCGGAAGTCGGGGAACTCGTCGCCGGCGAGGGCGGCCTCGAGCGCCGCATCCGCTGTCGCCCCCGACTCGAGGGCGTCGAGCACCGCACCGCCGAGCGCCGGGTTGGTCACGTTCTGCGAGGCGGATGCGCCGACACCCGCCCGCAGGTGCACGCAGCGGGAGGCGACGGCCGGGCTCGAGGAGGAGATGATGATGCCGAGCGCACCATCGGACGACCTGGCCGTGAGCGAGAGCGTCATCGTGTGCCCTCGATTCCGGCGTCCGCTGCCGGCTCGCTGATGACGGCAGTCGCATCGATCTCGACGAGCCACTCCGGCCGCGCGAGCGCGTCGACGACGAGCCCCGTCGACACCGGGTGGACGCCCTTCAGCCAGCGACCCATCACCCGGTAGACCGGCTCGCGGTAGCGGATGTCGGTGAGGTAGACGACGACCTTCACGATGTCCGCGAGCTGCGAGCCGCTCTCGCGCAGCAGGAGGTCGATGTTCGCCATCGCCTTCTCCGCCTGCGCCTCGACGTCGCCGATGCCCACGCTCTCGCGCGAGTCCAGGTCCTGGCCGATCTGGCCGCGCAGGTACACGACCCCGCCGGCGACCACCGCCTGGCAGAGGTCGTTGTCGAGCTCCTGCTCGGGGTACGTCTCCTTCGTGTTGAACGGGCGGATGCGCGTGTGCGTCGTCATGTCAGTGCTCCAGGGTCTCGAGGACATGGCTCGCGTGAGCCTGTCTGGTCGGAACGGGGTCGGGCTCGGTGTCGGCGCCAGGGGAGTAGGCGAGGTAGCTGCGCTGGATGGCGATGTGGTCGGCGAGGTGACCCGCATCGTGCCAGACGCCCCAGATGAAGCTCGAGCCGCGCCTCGACTGCCACGGCAGGCCGAGGAAGTAGATGCCGGGGGCCGCCGAGACGCCGCGCAGGTGCACGGGCTTGCCGCGCTCATCCACGGCCCCCTCCGGCAGCCACGAGTAGTCGGCCGAGTAGCCGGTGGCCCAGACGATGCTCGTGACGCCGGCCTCCTCGAGGTCGAGCTCCAGCAGCGGGTTGGTGACGGAGTCGGGATCAGGGCCCAGGAGGTGCGCCTCCGGTTCCGGAGGGAGGTCGATGCCCGTTCGCTCCACGTAGGCGTCCGCCTCTGCGAGCAGCGCACGCAGGTTCGCGTCGCCTCTGGCGATGTTGTCGCCGAGGTCAGGCGCGAACCGCAGCAGCGTTCCGTCGGCCGACTCGGTGCGCCCCACGAGCGTGATGCCGGCCGCGGCGAGGCCGCGGAAATCGACCGTGTGCCCTCCGTCGGCGCCGCTCACGGCGATCGTCACGTGCTTCGCCCCCAGCGGCGGCGTCGACGCATCCCACTTGTTCAGCACTCCGAGCCACCAGACGAAGTCGCGGCCACGGTAGCTGCGCGGGGGCCGCTCGTGCGGGCCGACCGAGAGGAAGACCTCGCGGCCGGCTCGCCGGAGCTCCGCGGCGATCTGCACGCCGGAGGAGCCGGCACCGACGACAAGCACCGCGCCGGGAGGCAGCTGCGCTGGGTTCCGGTAGTCGGCCGAGTGCAGCTGCGTGATCGCGTCGCTCTCCGGGACGATCGCCGGAACCACCGGCACCTGGAAGGCCCCGGTCGCCGCCACGACGGCGCCCGCCGAGATGCGCCCCGCCGACGTGTCGACGTCGAACTCCGGGGAACCGGGACGACGCCGCACCGCCGTCACCTCGACGCCCGTGCGCACCGGGCCGCAGAAGCGCTGCACGTACTCCTCGAAGTAGTCGGCCACCTGATCCTTCGTGGCGAACCCGTCAGGAGCGAGGTTCGGGAACTCCAGGCTCGGGAACCGGTCATGCCAGGCCGGCCCGTTCGCGACGAGCGAGTCCCACCGGCCCGTGCGCCATCGCTCCGCGATTCGATCGCGCTCCAGGACCAGGTGGCTGATGCCCTTCCCGGCGAGGTGCTCGCTCATCGCGACGCCCGCCTGTCCTGCGCCGACGACGAGCACGTCGACGTGCTCGCGGGGGAGACGATCCTGATCCGTGTGGGGGTCGTGCGGGGAAGTTGGCATATTGCCTGCTGCTTTCGCTTGTCCGGCTCTGTCGAGATCGAGTCTCGGAACCGGCGCGAGGCAAAGCAAATAGCCACAGCAGGCCTAAAGTATCTAAAATAGAGATGCAAGAGCTCGGCAATATCTCCGTAACACATTCGAAACGAGGACCGCATGCGCGCCACAGGACGCACCGACGTCTCCCTCACGCAGCTCCGCTACTTCGTGGCCGCCGCTGAGCAGGGGAGCATGACCTGGGCGGCCGACGAGCTCTTCGTCGCGCAATCCGCCGTCTCGACCGCGATCGCCAACCTCGAGACCGCGGTCGGCGCGCAGCTGCTCATCCGCCGCCGCGCGAAGGGGCTGCAGCTCACCGCGACCGGCGCCGACTTCCTGGTCCGCGCTCGCGGCATCCTCGCCTCGGTCGACGACGCCCTCGGCGCGCTCCGCCCGGAGAACACCGCGGGCCGCCTCACCGTGGGCTGCTTCCGCACCCTCGCCCCGTTCTACCTCCCATCGGTCATCAGCGGCCTCGGCGAGGCGCACCCCGAACTCCTCGTGGACGTCACGGAGATGACGGCAGAGAAGGTCCCGGATGCGCTCGCCAGTCAGGCCATCGAGATCGCCCTCACCTACGACCTGGGCCTGACTCCCGACATCGAGCGCGAGGTGCTCGCGGAGGTGCCGCTGTACGCAGCCGTCAGCGTGCACCATCCGCTCGCCGACCGCGAGAGCGTGAGCCTCGCCGAACTCGCCGAGCTGCCCATGGTGCTCCTCGACATGCCCGTGAGCCGCGACTACTTCCTCCAGTGGTTCACACGCGCCGGCCTCCGCCCACACGTGCGCTACCGCTTCGCGAGCTTCGAGGCGGTGCGCGCCATGGTCGGAAGCGGCCACGGCTTCACGCTGCTCAACCAGCAGCCGCGCGTCGCATCCACGTACTCGGGCGGGGAGCTCCGGCACCTCCACATCGTCGACAACCTCCCCCCGCTCGAGCTCGTGCTGGCCTGGTCAGGCGGCGCGAAGCAGCTCACCAAGAAGGCGGAGCTCTTCGCCGCGCAGTGCCGGCGCTCCGTCGCCGAGTACGGGGCGGGAGCCACTCAAGGGGCCTGGTAGACGAGCTCCCCGCCGACGTACGTGCGACGAACGCGCGCCGAGCCGTAGGCGCCGACCTCGCGGAGATCCGCATCGACCCAGACCAGGTCGGCGAGGCAGCCGGCCTCGAGGCGACCGGTCTCGGTCTCGAGGCGGTTCACCCAGGCCGCGTCGGCGAGGTAGGCGTCGAGGGCCACGCCGAGCGGGAGCGCCTGCTCCGGCAGCAGCGGATCGTCGAGCACGCCGGCCCCGATCGCGTGCGGATCCTCGGCCAGCCCCCGGCGGGTGACGGCGGTGCTGATCGACCAGAGCGGGTTGGGTGTCGTCACCGGCCAGTCGCTGCCACCCACGATCCGCGCACCAGCACGGTGCAGGTCGCCGAATGGAAAGTGCCGTTGCTCGCGTTCCGCGCCGAGCAGCGGCAGCTTGCGGTGCACGATCTCCTCGTCGCGCCGAGCCCAGAGGGCGGTGACGTTCGCGGCCACCTCCAGCTCCGCGAAGCGGGAGACGTCGGACACGTCGATCAGGTCCAGGTGCGCCACGTGGTGCCGGTTGCCGCGCAGCCCATGGTGCCTGATCGCGGCCTCCACGGCGTCGAGCGCGTGCCTGGCGGCGGCGTCGCCGACTGCGTGGAAGTGCACCTGGAAGCCTGCGGCGTCGAGCGCCGTGGTGAGCCCGATGAGCGTCTCCGGGCTGAGGAACGCGATGCCGACGTCACCGGGGTGGCCGGCGAACGGCTCCAGCATCGACGCCGTGTGGTTCTCGACCATGCCGTCGATCATGACCTTCACGGTGCCGGCATCCAGGCCGGCCGCCGCGGCGCTCGCGCGGACCTGCTCGAGGTCGGCCAGCTGCTCGAGCCCGCGTGCGCGGTCCCACCACTGGGCGAGCACGACGCGCGCCGTGAGGCGACCGTCGCCGGCCAGGCTGAGGTAGGCGGGCAGTGGGTCGGGGCCGAGGTCGCTCTCGCCGACGGCCGCGTCCTGCCAGGTCGTGACGCCGACCGAGTGCAGCTCGCGTTGCGCCGTCTCGAGGGCGGTCTCGAGGAAGGTGCTGTCCGGCACCGGGATGAGGTGCTCGACCAGGGCGACGGCCGATTCCAGGAGCATCCCGGTCGGACGCCCGCTCTCGTCGCGCACGATACGCCCGCCGTCCGGGTCGGGGGTGGTCTCGTCGATGCCGGCGGCCTGGAGTGCGGCCGTGTTGACCCACAGGCCGTGCGCATCGTGGCTGTGCAGCATCACGGGCCGGTCGTCGATGCCGTCCAGATCGGCGGCCGTGGGGAACCCGTCAGCGAAGACGTCGCCGAACCAGCCGCCTCCCGTCAGCACGTCTGCGTTCGGGTTCGCTTCGGCGTGCGCGGCGATGAGCGCCAGGTACTCGCCTCGGTCGTGCACGGGCTTGAGGTCGATGCCGAGGGCCTGGATGCCGGCGAGCAGCGGGTGGACGTGGGCGTCGTGGAATCCGGGCAGCAATGTGCCGCCCTCGAGATCCACGAGCTCCTCGGCGGCAGGGAGCTCGTCGCCCTCGGCAATGACTCGCAGGATCCGATCGCCGTCGACCAGCAGCGAAGCGTGCGCGAACACTCCGCGGCCGAGGTAGAGCTGGCCGTTCGTGAAGAGGGTGGCGTGCATGGTGCTCCCGTCCTGGGAGGCCGCGGTGGCCTGCCATATCGGCCACCCTGGGCGGGCTGTGTTTCGTATAGATTTCGTGGATATTGCTAGGCAATTGCATCGTATTTTTAGATGCGAAGATTCGTGTCTCGCTATTTGCTTGTGCTCCGCGGCCTCCCGATTCTTGACCCAACCCGCCCCAAGCGAACCGAGTCCCGGAAGGACCACCATGACCACCACCAAGAACGCACTCCGCACCGCGGGAGCCCTCGCTCTGAGTGCCGCGCTGCTGGCCACGACCGCATGCTCCGCCGACTCCGCAGCCTCCGCCGACGGGGAGGCCTCGACGATCGGCATGGGCATCCAGCCCTGGCTCGGCTACGGGCCCTGGTACATCGCCCAGGAGAACGGCTACTTCGAGGATGCCGGCGTCGACGTCGAGATCACCAACTTCACCAACGACGCGGACATGACCGCGGCGTTCGCCTCCGACCGCGTGCAGGTCGCTAACGTCGCGAGCCAGACCGCGCTCCAGTTCATCGAACAGGGCCTCGACGTCAGCATCGTCCTGCTGCTCGACGCCTCCCTCACCGCCGACGCGATCCTCTCCGACGGCAGCGTGACCGACATCGCCGACCTCAAGGGCAAGCAGATCGCCTTCGAGGAGGGCTCCGTGAGCAACCTCCTCCTCGGCTACGCGCTGCAGGAGAACGGCCTCAGCCTCGACGACATCGAGCACGTCCCCATGGACCCATCCGAAGCGGCAACCGCCCTCATCGGCGGCAGCATCCCAGTGGCGGTCACCTACGAGCCCTACATCTCCGAAGCCCGCACCTCGAGCCCCGAGATCACCGAGATCTACACGGCGGCCGAGAACGCCGGCCTCATCAGCGACGTCCTCGTCGTCGACAACACGTACCTCGAGGAGAACCGCGAGACCGTCCAGAGCGTCGTCGACGCCTGGGGCCCCGCCATCGACTTCTACGAGTCCGACACCGACGCCGCGAGGGCGATCATCGCCGAGAATCTCGGCAGCGACGTGGAAGCGCTCAACTCCGCCTTCGACGGCGTGCAGTTCTTCTCGCTCGAGCAGAACCAGACCGAGCTCGGCGGCAACTACCTGAACACCGTGCTCCCCAGCGTCGACAAGATCGCCGCCGAGATCGGCATCCTCGAAGGCGGCACCGACCTCCCGTCCATCGTCGACCTGACGTTCGTCGGCGCAGAGTAACCACAGGAGACCTGAGTCCCATGGCAGTTCAGAGCACCACCCCGGTCGCGAGCACGCGGCCCGCGACCGGGGCGCGCCGGAAACCGGTCAGAGCGCCGCTGACCCGGCGCCAGTACCTCATCACGTCCGTCGTGACCTTCGTCCTCCTCCTCGCCGTGTGGACCGCGGTCTCCACGAGCGGCCTCGTCCGCCCGCTCTTCCTCCCATCGCCGATCTCCGTGGGCGAGAAGCTCATCGACCAGGCGGTAAACGGCCAGCTCTGGACCGACATCGCCGTGAGCACGTACCGCGTGATGGTCGGCTACCTGCTCGCCAGCGTCATCGCGATCCCCATCGGCGTGCTCTGCGGGTCGATCCCGAGGGTCGAAGCCGCGATCGAGCCGATCATGGACTTCATCCGCTACATGCCCGTCGTGGCCTTCGTGCCGCTCACGATCCTGTGGGTCGGCACCGACGACTCGCAGAAGGTGCTCATCATCTTCCTCGGCACCTTCTTCCAGCAGGTGCTCATGGTCGCCGACGCCGTGCGGCGCGTCCCGATGTCGTACCAGAACCTCGGCGCGACCCTCGGCCTGAGCCGCACGAAGATCCTCGTCCGCATCGTCTTCCCCTCCGCCCTCCCGCGGATCTGGGACGCGCTGCGCATCAGCCTCGGCTGGGCCTGGACCTGGCTCGTCGTCGCCGAGCTCGTCGCGGCCACCGAGGGCATGGGCTACCGCATCACCCAGGCGCAGCGCTTCCTCGAGACCGACCTCATCATCGGCTACGTCATCGTGCTCGGAGTGCTCGGACTCGTCTTCGACCAGGTCATGCGCGCGCTCGGCCGCCAGTTCTTCCGCTACCTGAAAGGACGTGTCTGATGGCCGTCGAAACCGCACTCCGCGCACCCAAGGTCGTCGTCTCGGACGTCACGAAGCGCTTCGGCGAGGTGACGGCGCTCGCCGACGTCGACCTCGTGCTCGGCGACCGCGAGTTCGTCTCCGTGGTCGGGGCATCCGGTTGCGGCAAGAGCACGCTGCTCTCCGTCATCGCAGGCCTCGAGGCTCCGACCGCCGGCACCGCCTCGCTCAGCGGGCACGAGATCCTCGGCCCTGGTCGCGATCGCGGCGTCGTGTTCCAGCAGGCGACGCTCCTCCCGTGGCTCAGCGCCATCGACAACGTCGTGTTCGCGCTCGACGGCGAGGCCGATCTGACGAAGCGGCAGCGCATCGACCGGGCTCGGGATGTGCTCGACCAGGTCGGCCTCACCGGCTTCGAGTCGAAGTACCCTGCACAGCTGTCCGGCGGGATGCAGCAGCGCGTCGCGCTCGCCCGCTCGCTCGCCTACGGCCCGGACGTGCTCCTCATGGACGAGCCGTTCGGCGCCCTCGACGCGCTCACGCGCCGGACCATGCAGGAACTCCTCACCGAGGTGTGGGAGCGCCACCGCATGACCGTCATGCTCATCACCCACGACATCGAGGAGGCGGTCTTCCTCTCGGACCGCGTCATCGCGATGACACCGCGCCCCGGGAAGGTCGCCGCCGAGTTCGAGATCGACCTGCCCCGGCCGCGCGAGGTCGACGTGCTGGGAAGCCCGGAGTTCCACGGCTACTACACGGAGATCCTCGACCTCATCCACCGCGGCTGAGACGGAGAAGCGCGTGAGCGAAGAATCGGAAGCCCAGTTCGACTACCTGGTGCTCGGCGGCGGCACCGCCGGATGCATCGTCGCGGCGAGGCTCAGCGAGCAGCCGGGAGTCTCGGTTTTGCTCGTCGAAGCCGGCCCCAGCGACGCCGACGAGCCGAGAGCGGCGAGCATCCGCCGCTGGGACGAGATGCTCGAGGGGGAGTACGACCTCGACTACCGGAGCGAGCCGCAGGCACGTGGCAACTCGTTCATCCGCCAGGCGCGCCTGCGCATCCTCGGCGGCTGCTCGACGGCGAACACGATGATCAGCTGGCGTCCGCTCCGCGGAGACCTCGACGAGTGGGCGTCCCTCGGCCTCGAGGGGTGGGGGTACGAGGAGGTCAGCCCCTGGTTCGACCGCATCGCGGCGACGATCACCCCGGTCGCCGCCCAAGACCAGAACCCGTACATCCGTGACGCCGTGGACGCTGCGGCTGCCGCCCTCGAGGTCCCCAGGCGCGAGCGCTGGAACGACGTGGAGTTCATCGACGGGGCCGGATTTTTCGAGATCGGCTACGAGCCCTCCACGAACCAGCGCTCATCCGCCTCGTTCTCCTACCTGCACTCGCAGCCGGAACGGCCAGGCCTGACGATCCGCCTCGAGAGCATCGTCGAGCGGCTGCTCATCGAAGACGACCGCGCCGTGGGCGCCGTGCTCCGGAACCCCGACGGGACCTTCACGACGGTCCGGGCGCGACACGAGGTGGTCGTCAGCTGCGGCGCGATCGACACCCCGGCCCTGCTCATGCGCTCGGGCATCGGGCCGGCAGCCGTCCTCGAGGCCGCCGGGGTTCCCGTGCTCGTCGACGCGCCAGGCGTGGGGGAGAACCTCCAGGATCACGCGGAGGGGCTCGTCGTGTGGGAAGCGGCCGGGGAGCGCTCCGCGGTGTGCGCGACAGGGTGGGACGCGGGCTACGTCGTCAGCGTCGACCCCTCGACCAGCACCCCGGACATCTCGACCCACATCCCCCTGCACTCCTGGACCGTGCACGCGGAGCGAGTCGGCGCGCGGATCCCGACGAACAACGTGTCGCTCGCCCCCAACGTCGCGAAGCCGCGCAGTCGCGGCCGGGTGTGGATCACGTCCCCGGAACCCGACGCGCGACCATCCATCGACTACGGCTCCTTCACCGACCCGGAGGGGCGGGATGAGCGGATGCTCGTCGAGGGCGTGCGCCTCGCCCGTCGCGTCGCCGCCGCCGAGCCGCTCGCCACGCACCTCGTGCGCGAGGTGTTCCCCGGCCCGGAGGTGCAGAGCGACGAGGCGCTCTCGGCCGTGCTGAGGGAGACGCATCAGACCGTCTACCACGTCTCCTGCACCGCCCGAATGGGTGCGGACGGCGACCAGATGGCCGTGCTCGACAGCCGGCTGCGCGTGCGCGGCGTCGAAGGGCTGCGCGTCGTCGACGCCTCCGTGTTCCCGACCATCACGGCACTCAACCCGGTCGGCATGATCATGACCATCGCCGAGCGCGCCGCGGCGTTCCTCCTCGAGGACCGGGCGCAGGAGTCCGCGCCCCCATCCGCGATCGCGTCCGCCAGCGATGACGCGGCGACCTTCCGGGCGCTGCTCCTCGACGAGGACCTCCGGCTCACCGTCGGTCACCGTCCCGCCGTCGCACCCGCACCTGGTGAGGTCGTCGTGGCCGTCGAACGCGCGGGGATCTGTGGCTCCGACCTGCACGTCCTGCGCAGCGGCGACTGGGTGAGCTACTGGCCGGCCACCCTCGGGCACGAGGTCGTCGGCCGCATCCTGCAGAGCAGCGACCCGGGCTGGCCCGTCGGCACGCGTGTGCTCATCGACAGCCGCACGCCGCGAACCGACGACGGCAGGACCGTGCCGGCCGATCGACTCGACCCGAACCTCACCTGGCTCGGGGAGGAACGGCCGGGCGGATTCGCCGAGCGAGTCGTCGTCTCGACGGCGACGCTGCACGCCGTGCCCGACGCCCTCGATGCGCAGACCGCCGTGCTCGCCGAACCCCTCGCGGTCACCCTGTGCGCCTTCGACCAGGCGCGCGTCGAGAGACCGGAAACGGTGCTGATCATCGGCCACGGACCGATCGGCTTCCTCGCCAACGCCGAGGTGCGCCGTCGGTGGCCCGAGGCGGCCGTCGACGTCATCGATCCCGTGCCCGAGCGGTCCGACCTCGCCCGCGAGCTCGGCGCACACGCCATCGCCCACATCGAGCGCGACGACTACGACCTCGTCATCGACGCCGCGGGATACGACGGGTCCCTGGCGGCTGCCGTGGCCGCCGCGGCCCGCGGCGGCAGCATCCTGCTCGTCGCGCTCGGCCACTCGCCGTCCCAGCTCATCCCGGCCGACGTCGTCGAACGGAGCCTCACGATCACCGGCAGCGTCGGCTTCGACACCAGACACCTCGACGAGGCGCTCCGCATCCTCGAGCAGTCACCCGACGTGTACCGGCGCTCGGTCACGCACACCATCCCGCTGCTCGAGCTCCCCGCCTTCCTCGCCTCACCGGCTCGCCGCGAAGCCATGAAGATCCTCGTCGACTGCGGCGGCGCGTGATGGCGGCCGACGACGGCCGGGTGCTCATCACCGGCGGCACCTCGGGCATCGGACGCCACGTCGCCGGGCACCTCACCGCATCCGGTGCGCGGGTCTGGATCACCGGCACACGTGAAGAGACGGTCGCCGCCGCCCTGCAGGCCGGCGTCGCCGAAGGCGCGACGGTGTGCGACGTGACGAGCCCCCAGCAGCTGGAAGGCGCGTTCCGGGATGCGGCAGACACGTTCGGCGGCCTCAGCGGGGTCTTCGCCAACGCCGGCATCGACGGCCAGGGCAAGCCGGCCGTCGACCTCGACATCGGCGAGATCACCCGCCTCTTCGACGTGAACGTCGGCGGCATCCTGCGGACCGCGCAGCTGGCGCACCGCCACCTCGACCGCCCGGGTGCCCTCGTCGTCAACTCCTCCGTCAACGCCCTCCGCCCCGAGAGCGGGTTCGCCGACTACAACGCCTCCAAGGCGGCGGCAGCCTCCATCGCCCAGTCGCTGGCCGTGGAATGGGCCGCCGAGGGCATCGCCGTCACCGGCATCTGCCCCGGCTACTTCCCCTCGAACATGACCCAGGGCTGGCTCGACGACCCGGAGACCCGACAGCAGCTGCTCTCGCACATCCCCATGGGGCGCTTCGGTCGACCCGAGGAGATCGGGGCGACCGTCGCCTTCCTCCTCACCCCGCAGGCCCAGTTCCTCAGCGGAGCGCTGATCCCCATAGCCGGCGCCTCGAACGTCTGACCGCCCCACCCCGAGACGACACCCTCCCACCACCGACCTCGTGCCGAGCGCATCGACGTCGAACAGAACCAGGAGCACGACATGACCATCGAACGACCCCTGCGCGACCGCGGCCCATGGAGTCAGCTCTCCGCCGACCAGAAAGCGGACCTCCTCGATCGCGGAGCCGCCCGCATCTTCGATCCGGCACTTCGCGACGGCGTGCTGAGCATCATCGAGGACGTCCGTGACCACGGCGACGAGGCACTGCTGCGAGCACTCAAGACCTTCGACGGCGTCGACATCACGGCCGACCAGATCCGCGTCAGCGACGAGGAGTTCGCCGAGGCGCGCAGACAGATCGCCCCCGAGCTCGTGACCGCGATCCGGGACCTCATCGCGCATCTTCGCGCCTTCAACGAGAACCTCGTCGGCGCCGGCAGCTGGGAGTTCGAGTCGGAACCAGGACTGCTCGTCGGCGAGAAGGTGAGCGCCATCGCGAGCGCCGGCCTGTTCGTGCCGAGCGGCAAGGGCTCGTACCCCTCCGTCATGGCGCAGCTCGGCACGCCTGCCGTCGTCGCCGGCGTCAAGGAGCTCGCCGTCGTCGTCCCGCCCATCCCGGGCTCCGACGGGCAGGTCGACCCGGCCGTCCTCGTCGTCGCGGACGAGCTCGGGATCCGCAACGTCTTCCGGGCGAACGGTCCGGCGGGCATCGCCGCGCTCGCGTTCGGCACCGAGACGATCCCGAAGGTCCGCAAGGTCTGCGGTCCCGGAAGCGCTCCGGTCGCGTGCGCGCAGATCGAGGTGCAGCGCTTCGGGACGGTCGGCGTCATGCTCCTGGGTCCGAGCGAGTCGCTCATCCTCGCGGATGCGGCGGCCGACCCGTACCTGATCGCGGCCGACCTGCTGACCGAGGCGGAGCACGGGCCCGACTCCACGAGCGTGCTCGTGACCGACAGCGCCGACCTCATCGAGGCGGTGCAGCTCGAGCTCGTGACGCAGCTCGCCGACCTGCCAGACCAGCGCGCAGAGTACGCCCGCACGGCGCTCGGCGTGAACGGCGGGGCCGTGCTCACCCGCTCGCTCGAGGAATCCGCGGACGTCGCCAACGCCTTCGCTCCGGAGCACATGCAGATCGCGACGGCGCACCCGCGCGAGGTCCTCGAACTCATCGAGGACGCGGGGGAGGTCCTCCTCGGACAGGACACGACGATCTCCATGGCGAACTTCGTCATCGGCTGCCCCGCCGCGCTCCCGACGAGCGGCTACGCCAAGGTCTCCAGCGGCATCACGGTCGAGGCGTTCCAGAAGAAGACCGCCATCGCCCAGGCAGACACGACCGCGCTGCGACGCGTCGCGGACACCGTGGTGAGCTTCACGCAGCACGAGGGCTTCCCCGCCCACGAGGCGGCCGTGACCCGTCGCATCGCTCGGCTCGAGACGCAGCGCGCATGATGGTGTCGGAACCGACAGGCGGCGTCCGGTGAAGATCCGCGACGCGCTCTCGCTCATCGACCTGCGCCTGCCCTCCGGCGACCTGGCCGCGCGTCAGCTCGCCGCCTGCCACAGCATCGAAGACCTCGAACGGCTCGCCAGGCGACGACTGCCCCGCTCCGTGCTCGACTACGTCAACGGCGGCGCCGATCATGAGTTGAGCCTCGCGCAGAACACGGACGCCATCCGCCGCTGGTCGTTCACGCCGCAGGTGCTGACGGACGTCGCGCAGACCTCGACGGCGACGAGCATCCTCGGGCACCCGGCGGCCGCCCCGTTCGGCTTCGCGCCCACCGGCTACACGCGGATGATCTCGCCCCTCGGGGAGAAGGCCGTCGCCGCGGCGGCCGGGCGCGCGGGCATCCCGTACGCCCTCTCGACGATGGCGACGACCTCCCTCGAAGACCTCGCCGCGCGCGACGCGGGTCGCACCGACCTCTGGTTCCAGCTCTACATCTGGCGGGACCGCCGCCTCACCCAGCAGCTCATCGCTCGGGCCAGCGACAGCGGCTACCGAGTGCTCGAAGTGGCCGTCGACACGGCCGTGTCGGGCCTGCGTCTCCGCGACGCGCGGAACGGATTCACGATCCCACCGAAGCTGACCCTCGCGAGCGTCCTCGACATCGGCACGAAGCCGAAGTACTGGACGGGCATGCTCCGCAGCCCCTCGATGGAGTTCGCGAACGTCTCCGCCGCCGACGGACCAGACGGCGGGTACACGATCGAGAACATCACCAAGCAGTTCGACCCGTCGGTGCAGTGGTCCGATCTCGAGGACATCCGGTCGCGCTGGGACGGAAAGCTGGTCCTGAAGGGGCCGATCGGCCCGGCGGATGCGCTGCGCGCCGCTGACCTCGGCGTCGATGCGCTGCACCTCTCCAACCACGGAGGCCGGCAGCTCGACCGCTCGATCGCGCCGATCGACCTCGTCGCCCCTGTTCGTCAGGCGGTCGGCGACGACCTCGGAATCGTCGTGGACTCGGGCTTCCGGCACGGCGCGGACATCGCGACCGCCATAGCCCTCGGCGCGGACGCCGCATTCGTCGGGCGCCCATACCTGTGGGGCCTCGTCGCGGGCGGGCACGCGGGGCTGGACACCACTGCGCGTCTCTTCATGGACGGGCTGCGCCGCACCATGCAGCTGCTTGGCGTGCGTGACGTCGCTGAGCTCCGCCGCCGGGGCCCGGAGCTCCTGAGCACGCACGAGGCGAGAACAGGCCTGTTCTCGGACACGCCATACACATCAGTCGAGGAAACCCTATGACCAGAACGAGCACGGTCGCCGATGCTGTGGCGGACGTCGTCGCGGCCCACAGTCCCGTGGTGTTCAGCTTGGTGGGCAACGGCAACGCGCACTTCGTCGCGAGCCTGACGAGCCGCGGCCACCGCGTCGTGAGCGTGCGCCATGAGACCGCGACGGTCATCGCCGCGCACAGCTACGCCCTGGCCGGCGGAGGCGTCGCCGCGGCCTCGGCGACCTACGGTGCCGGCTTCACGAACCTGCTGACCTCGCTCGCGGAAGCGCGTCTCGCCCGAGTGCCCGTCGTGGTGATCGTCGGCGGGGAGCCGACGACCGGCTCCCGCGCCATCGACATCGACCAGATCGGGGTCGCAGCCGCGATGTACGTGCAGACGCTCACCGTCGGACGGGCGAACGCGACGGCGCAGACCGAGCTCGCCTATGCCATCGCGGCCAGGGACCGGGTGCCGGTGATCGTCACGATCCCGTACGACCTGGTGGACGCGTCAGTGGACACGTCAGTCGAGCCTGCGTCGCCGGTCGCCGCGCTCGAACAGGAGGCGGTGCTTCGGGCGCACGAGCTCGCGGAGGCCCCCGACATCGAGCGTGCGGACGCCACCCACGTCGCCGGACTCCTCGCTCGCGCACAGCGACCGCTCATCCTCGCTGGCCACGGGGCGGTGCTGGCTGAAGCCGGCGACTCGCTGCGACGGGTCGGCGACAGGGTCGGTGCGCTCTTCGCGACCTCCCTCATGGCGCACGGCCTCACCGGGTCGCCATGGGACCTCGGCATCGCCGGCGGATTCTCGAGGCCAGACGTCGCCGAGCTCATCGGCGAGGCCGACGTCGTGCTCGTCGTCGGCGCCAGCATGAACCTGTGGCAGATGCGCTACGAGACCCTGCTGACGCACGCCGAGACCATCATCCAGGTCGACACGCGCCCCGGCAGCACGCATCCGCGCGTCGACGAGTTCCACCGGGCGGATGCACGCGCCTTCGCGGAGGCGCTGCTCGCGGAGCTCACCGACGCCGACCGCGACGGGTGGCGCGGGTCTGTGACCATGCCCGGCGCGGACTCGCGGCCCTTCGAGGAGGTCGCCCCGGACGGACGGCTCGATCCCCAGGCCGTGATCACCGAGCTCGAGGCTATCCTGCCGCTCGAGCGGAGCATCACCCAGGACAACGGGCACTTCATGGGCTGGGCGCCGCGTCACCTCAGCGCCCCGGACCCGCACGCCATGCTGCTGCCAGGGCTCGCGCTGCACTGCATCGGCCTGGGCGTTGGGTCGCTGCTCGGTGTCGCGGCCGCCCGCCCCGACCGACTCCCGGTGCTCGTGACGGGGGACGGGGGATTCCTGATGGAGTTGAGCGAGCTCGACACGCTGCTCCGCGAGGTCCCGTCGGCGCTCGTCGTCGTCATGAACGATGCGGCCTTCGGCATGGAGGTGCACCAGTACGGCGTGCGCGGCCTCGACACCGACGCCATGACCTTCGCCGAGGTGGACTTCGCGGCGCTCGCGGTGGCCATGGGCGGGCGCGGGGCGAAGATCACGGCGCTCTCCGACCTGGACCGGGTGCAGGAGTGGCTCGACCGTGGGGCTGAGGGGATCTTCGTCGCCGACGTGGCGATCTCCCCGAACGTCGTCGCTGACTGGCTGCGGCTGAGCAATCGCTACAACGGGGTCGTGGAGGTGTCCGCCTGACTCTGGACGGCACCCGACCGAGCCTCCGCCAGGCACGGACGCACTGCCGATCGGCTTCGCGGCCGACCCGTAGCCTGTTGGTATGTTCTCCGCGCATCCCCGACTCCTGACGGCACTCGCGACTGCGCTGCTCGCCTCCACCGTGCTCAGTGGATGCGGGCCCGCGTACCCGGAGATCCCTCGCGACGCCGAGACCGGCGGGCAGACGCTCGTCGAGCTCGAGGACACCCTCAACTCCATCGAGGGGCTCACCTTCTCCGACGTCGGCGGGTCGGATCCCAACATCAAGGGCAACACCGGGTTCGGGATGAAAGTGACCCTGGAGGAGGGGTACCAGCTCGCCAACCCTGGCGCGCTCCTCGTCTTCCTCACCGAATCCGCGTGGTCGGTGCGCGACGGCTACATGCCGAACATCGCCGTCGAGATCCACTACATGGGCCCCGTGGACGACGACATCGACATGACCGCCGTCGGCATCGAAGCCGGGTGGGTGCCGAGCACCACCTCGACTCCTGGGGTTGCCGACAACGGCTTCACCAGCGTGTCCGTTCCCGTCGCCGACTACGCCGCAGAGAAGGGGGTGCCCGAGAACGCGCTGCGACTCGGGCCGTGGCCCGGCGACGTGCCCGAGGTCCCGACCGGGATGGTCGTCGAACGCCGCGACTGACCGACGCGCCCACTCCGCATGCCAGGGGGAGCATCCGGCCGCTCGCGTCGCATACTGGATCGGTGGCACACGCAACCGAGACCCCAGACCGACGCCAGTGGATGCGCGAGGCGATCCGCGTGCTCGAGGCCGACGCGAACCGCAGCGCCGACACGCACCTCCACGTGTTCCCGCTTCCGCCGGAGTGGGGCATCGACCTGTATCTGAAGGACGAGTCGGTGCACCCGACTGGGTCGCTGAAGCACCGCCTCGCGCGCTCCCTCATCCTCTACGCCATCGTGAATGGGCAGGTCGGTCCGCGCACCACGCTCGTCGAGGCGTCGAGCGGGTCGACCGCCGTGTCGGAGTCGTACTTCGCGCGGATGCTCGGGCTGCCGTTCGTCACCGTCGTGCCCCGCACCACGAGCCCAGAGAAGATCGAGCTCATCGAGTTCTACGGCGGCCGCTGCCATCTGGTCGACGAGCCCCTCCACGTGTACTCGGAGGCGGAACGGCTCGCCGCCGAGCTCGACGGGCACTACCTCGACCAGTTCACCAACGCCGAGCGCGCCACCGACTGGCGCGGCAACAACAACATCGCGAAGAGCGTCTACTCGCAGATGACGCTCGAACGCTTCCCCATCCCCAGCTGGATCGTCGTCAGCGCCGGCACCGGCGGCACCTCCGCCACGTTCGGCCGCTACGCCAGGTACTGCGGGCACGACACCCGCCTCGCCGTCGTCGACCCGGAAGGCTCGGCGTTCTACGAGGCCTGGAAGAGCGGAGACCGCAGCCACGCGACCGGTCGGGGCTCGAAGATCGAGGGCATCGGCCGCCCACGCGTCGAGCCGTCATTCATCGAGACCGTCATCGACGACATGATCCAGGTGCCGGACGCCGCATCCGTCGCCGCGATCCGCGTCCTCCGCGAACGCACTCAGCACTGGGCGGGCGGATCCACCGGAACGAACCTCGTGGGCGCCCTCCAGATCATCGCGCGGATGCTCGCCGCGGGTGAGCGGGGCAGCGTCGTCACCCTCATCTGCGACGGGGGAGCCCGCTACGCGAACACCTACTACGACGACGCCTGGGTTGCGGCGCAAGGATGGGAGCTCGAACCCCACCTCGACCGGATGCATGCGTTCCTCGACACGGGCACGTGGAACGACTGAGTCTCGCGGTCAGCGTCTTGCTCGGATCGCGCAAGGCGCAGGCCCCAGGCTGAGCGCGAGCACGGGCAAGACGAAACCCCGGCGATGTGGCTGGGCCAGGGATCGATCCGGGGTCTTCGAATGTCAGCCTACTAGCGGAGGCCTGAATGTCAACATCTGCATACTCCCGCGACGGTCTCCTCCCGTTGCTCACTGCGGAGCGTCTTGGGTCATACTCGCGCGCCACAAGCGGGTCAACCGAGGATGTCTTCGCCCTGTACGAGTGGAACATGAGGGCGTGCGCGAGCGTTGTCGAACTGACCTCGATGGTAGAGGTACTCGTGCGGAACGCCCTTGACCGAGAACTACGAGCGTGGTCCGCGGCAAGGGCGGGAGGGGTCTCCTGGTTCGACATCGCACCACTTGACGCGCGCGGTCTGGCAGACGTTGCGAAGGCCCGTGGCCGCGCAACTCGACAGGGGCGTCGCCCGGAAGTACACGGGAGAGTCATCGCTGAACTCACTCTCGGATTCTGGCGATATCTCGTCGAATCTCGGTATCTGACGGCACTTTGGGTGCCATCTACACATCGGGCTTTTCCAGACGGGCCGGGTGACCTTCGCGACCGACAGCAACAGGTCGCGTTCGCATTGCAACAACTGAACTACGTTCGGAACCGCGCCGCGCATCACGAACCCGTCCACGCGCGCGACCTTCGGCGTGATCGCAGGCTTGCTCTCGACCTCGCCGGATGGATCGCGGAGGACGCTCGTGAGTGGATCACAGATGTTTCGTCATTATCGAACGTTATCGCCCAGCGACCGTCGACCGCAGTCGAGCGCTGACCGCCAGGAAAGTCATCACGACGCAGTCGCACTTCGCATCGGACGGCTTCGTTCTGTTCCGCGAGCAGCTGCTCGAGCAAAGGCTGGCCGAGCCCAAGTCGAGCAGGCGTCCGCACTTTCTGGACAAGCGTCCGAAACTTGCTAGGCTCGTCGTGTGCCAACGACCGCCACGCCCCGCTCGCCTGACCCTCGCCCCGCCCGGACGCAGGCCGCGATCGTCGCCGCCGTCGAGGAGCTGTCAGCTCGTGGCGAAGAGGTCACGGTGCCAGCGATCGTCGCCGAAGCCGGCGTCAGCCGCTCGACCTTCTACGCGCAGTTCCGCGACCTCGACGCGCTCGCCGTCCGCATCCTCACCGAGGTCTTCACGCAGATCGAGGAACTCGACCTGAGCCTGCGCGCGTCCGCGACCCCCATCGAGACGGCCCGGGCGACGACCTCGCAGCTCGTCGCCGAGTTCGCGAAGCGCCGCACGCTCTACGCCGGCGTGCTCGGCAGCCGCACGACCACGGAAGCGGCCCGGGCCGTCCGCGCGGCCTTCGCCGAGCAGACCCTCGGCACCATGCAGCTCACGGTGCCTTCAGGCCTCGACCCGAAGGTCGCCGCCGAGTACGTCGCGGGCGGCAGCCTCGCCGTCATCACAGCCTGGCTGCTCAGCGATACCCCAGAACCCACCGAACAGCTGCTCGCGCTCCTCCCCGCCTGGCTCCTCAACGACGATAAGGACACCCCCTCATGACCCGCACCTACGTAGTCACCGGCTCCGCCTCCGGCATCGGCAAGGTCACCGCCGAGAAGCTCCGCGCCGACGGGCACACCGTCATCGGCGTCGACCTCAAGGGCGCCGACGTCAACGCCGACCTCACCACCGCCGAGGGGCGAGCTGAGCTCGTCGCCCGCGCCGAGGAGCTCAGCGGCGGCGTGGTCGATGGCGTGCTCGCGATCGCCGGCCTCGTCATCCCGGCCCCCGTCACCGTCGCCGTGAACCACTTCGGCGCCGTCGCCACGCTCGAGGGCCTCCGCCCGCTGCTCGCGAAGTCGGACGCGCCGCGCGCCGCCGTCGTCGCCTCCCTCGCCGCCCTCGAAGAGGTCGACCAGCAGTTGTTCGAGCTCATCGAGTCGGGCGACGAGGCCGGTGCGCTCGCCTACGCCGACTCGCTCGGTGCCACCGCCAACGCGACGGGCTCCTCGGTGCTCTACACGACCTCGAAGCTGTCGATCGCCCGCTGGGTGCGCAGGAATGCCCCGAGCGCCGAGTGGGCGAAGGCCGGCATCGCGCTCAACGCCGTGGCCCCCGGCGTCATCCTCACTCCGATGACCGCGGCCGCGCTCGAGACCGAAGAAGGCCGCGCGGCGATGGATGCGGGTGCCCCGGCACCATACGGTGGCCCGGCCGCCGACCCCATCCAGGTCTCGAACCTGCTCGCGTGGCTCACGAGCGAGGACAACGGATACGTCACCGGGCAGATCATCTTCATCGACGGGGGAGCGGAGAGCATCCGCCGACCCGAGCTGGTGTAGCGAGCACAGGCTCATCAACGAAGCCGGCCGGCAACGAGAATCCCGCTGCCGGCCGGCCGGCTTCGTCGTCAGACGACCTTCTTGACCACGCTCGACTTCAGCTGCATCTGCCCGAACCCTGGCACCTTCGCGTCGATGTCGTGGTCGCCGACGCCGTCCGTGATCAGGCGGATGCCGTTGACCTTCGTGCCCACCTTGACCGTTCCGCCGCCTGCGCCCTTGACCTTGAGGTCCTTCGCGATCGTGACGGAGTCGCCGTCGGCCAGCACGTTCCCGACCGAGTCCCGAACTTTGAGGTGTGCCTCGGCACCGTCGGCGTCATCGGCCGACCACTCGTGGCCGCACATCGGGCACACCAGCAGCGCACCCATCTCGTAGGCGAGCTCGCTCGCGCACTCGGGACATGGGGGAAGCTGATCAGGCATCGAGGCTGACCTCCAGGAAATCTTGCCGAACTCGGAACGTCGACAACGCTAGGGCACGAGGAGCTGCCGCACCGAACGAGGGCTATGGGCCTGCGAGCTGAAAGGCGACGACGGCCTGCTCCGTACGATGGTGCAGATGGATACCCCGTTCGCCGTTCGAATCGTTCTGGCAATCGTCATGGCAGGCTCCGGGCTCCTCGTCATGTGGATGGCCCAGGCCGCGGCCTCGGGCCAGCTGAGGCGGAACGACATCGCCGGCATCCGGACGCCGAGCACGATGTCAAGCGACGTGGCCTGGCTCGCCGCGCACGTGCGGTCGAAGCGCGCCACGATGACCGCCGGCATCCTGGCGCTCGTGACCGGCCTGGTGGTGCTGATCCCGATGCCCAGCCCGGTCATGATCGGGGTTGTGATGGCCGGATGCCTCGCCCTGCTCGGGTTCGTCCTCTACGGTGCCCGCGTTGGCGTCCGAGCGGCGAAGGCCGTCGGAAGAAGCTCGCAGAGCTGAGACTCTCACGCAATGCATCGAGATGTTCGCGGTCTTCATCGGGCTGGCAATCCGGGGACTGCCCGGGGATACGCATCGTGAGTATTTTCCCTAGCCTTCAGGAAACTCCCAGTTTCCGTCAGAAGGTTTCCGAATGTCCCCTCCTCCAGCAGCACCCAACTTCGGTGCGCAGTCGCAACCTCAGCCTCCGCAGAACGGGTACGGCCAGCAACAGAATCACCACAGCTTTCTCCCGGCTCAATCAGTCGGGAAGAAGCTCAAGGGGCTCGCGGTCACGGCCCTGGTAGTCGGCATCGTCGCTTTCCTGATCGGGCTCGTTCCGGTTCTTGGATTGCTCGTCGGGTTCGTGGCGATCGTGTTCGGTGTTCTCGCTCTCAGCAAGGGGCAGAGCCGGCCCATGGCGGTCGTTGGAATCGTCCTCGCGTCGTTGGCTGTGGTCGCGTCGATCGGCACCACGATCGGACTGGGCGGTTCGGGGGATGCAGACGAGCCGGTTGCGGCCGTTGCGACGACGGAAGCGACCGCTGCCGCAGAAGTAGAAGCTGTCGTCGAAGTGCCCGCTGAACCCGTTGAGGAGGCCCCCGCGGTTACTCCCACGCAAGCGCCGGCGGAGCCGGTTCCAGCTGACGCCTACGGTGGTTACCCCGACCAGCAATTGTCATTTGTCACGGTCGCTGATCAGCACCTGGACGCTTACGACGCAGCGTCTACAGAGCTTCAGGAATCGGAAGCCATCCGTTCGAGAGATGCAGCGCTCTGCGAAACCGTCCCTGGCGGTGCTACCCAGCAGTGGGTGGGCAAGATCATTGAGATCGGGGCCAACGATGAGGGCAAGGCGCACGTTCGCATCGAAATTGCGGAGAACATGGTCTTCCAGACCTGGAACAATGCGTTCTCGGACATTGGCGACAACACTCTGATCGAGCCTGGGACTCCGATGTTCACCGCCCTGACGTCAATGGAGGAAGGGCAGCTCGTCACCTTCTCTGGGACGCTCCTGACCGGTACCGACTCGTGCCTCAAGAAGGCAAACCTGACGGACGCCTTCTATGCCGTCGACCCGAACTGGCTCATGGTCTTCTCCGACATCCGCGCACAGTAAGACTTCGAGTGAACTGAACCGTCGTGGCTGCTGCCAGAGCAGTGGCGACGACGGTTCATCCGCGTCCGAACGACTCCACCTGAGTGCGCTCGCCGGCGCTGAACTCCTCCAAGGCACGATCGAACGTGTACGACGAGGCGCGGAACATGACGGACTCGTCGTCCCCGACGAGGATCATGCCGCCGCCGCGAACCGCGCGGAACACCGCGACCCCGCCCTCGAATGGCACCGCGCGCAACGGGTGAGGGGACTCCTGACCGGCCTTTGTCGCCATCACGCCGAACAATCGTCCGGCGGTCAGCGCGAGCCGCCGCTCATCCGGCGTCAGCGCCACGAACGAAGGGTCGGTCTCAAGGTTCTGCTCAGTCCCGGGCTCCTCGGGGACTCGTTAGGGAACCGCGTCGGAATCTCCGGAACCGGAGTCGACGCTGTTTGCGTCCCTCACGCGACGGAGCACTTCGCCTCGACCTCCACGAACGTGAACTGCTCGTCGCGGTCGTTCACGATGTTGTGGCGTGCGCCGGCCTCGCGGCTGTAGCTCACGCCGGCCGTGCACTCCATCGCGAACGGGTCAGCAGTCTCGGTCTCGACGGTCAGGGTTCCCGTCGTCTGCGGCACGACGACATACGGCATCGTGTGCGTATGCCAGCCGGTCTCGGCACCGGGAGGGAAGCGCCACTCGGTCACGCGGAATCGGTCGTCGTCGACCTGGACGGTTGGGGTGGCGGCGGGGCGAGTCATGACACGACGCTACCGGTCACGACGATGCGACGCCCATCCGCCTAGTTCTGCTCCTCGGCAGGGTCCTCTTCCTCCTGCTGCGTCTCCTCGGTGCGGTCGCGGAGCTTGTCGGCCATAGCGGCCGCGCCGTCCCGCCCGTGCTCGCCCTCGACCTCTTCGATGATGTCGCGCAGGTTCTCGTCGCCGGTCGAGGAGTCGTTCGAGTCGCCGGACGCGGGGGATACGTTCTGTGGGGTCGTCATGGCGCGACCGTACGCGAACAGTCTGGCTGGCGCATCCGTACCCGCTCGAACGTGCACCGCGCACACAGCCGCCTGTCCCGGGTTCCAGATACGAGGAATCCACCCTTCATGAGCCCGCGAGGTCGCCCTGCCTCCGTGTGTCTGGGGGTCAGCGGCGACCTGCGCCGCCCCAAGCAATGAACTCGGTGAGCAAGCGCACGCCGAACCCGGTGCCGCCGCTTGCCGAGAAGGCATCCGCAGACGTTTTGAAGGCGGGCCCCGCCATGTCGATGTGCGCCCACGGGATACCGCCGACGAACTGGTGCAGGAACAACGCAGCAGTCGACACACGGGCCTCCGCCGTGCCGGGGAAGTTCTTATAGTCGGCAACGTCCGAACGAATCTGTTCCTCAAGCTCTGGCTGCAGCGGCATCCCCCAGACGAGGTCGCCCGATTGCTTGCCAGCATCGATCAGGAGTTCCGCGAGTCGCTCATCTGAAGCCACCATTGCGGCGTAGCGCGAGCCCAGTGCGTGGTTCGCGGCGTACGTCAAGGTCGCGAGATCGACGATGGCTGCCGGGCAGCTCTCTGCTGCCAGCGCAAGCGAATCCGCCAGAATGACGCGCCCCTCGAAGTCGGTGTTCAGGATCTCCAATGTGGACCCGTTGCGCAGGACGACGACGTCACCGGGGCGCACTGACCTCGGGCCCGGCATGTTCTCGACAAGCGCGATGACGGCGCGAAACGAGCTCCCGGGGGCGAACTGTGGGAGTACTGAGAACACGGCAACCAGGGCCGCCGCACCCGCCATGTCCGACTTCATGTCCATCAGTGCGTCGGGAGGCTTCAACGACAGCCCACCCGAGTCATAGGTGACTCCCTTGCCGACAAACGTGCATGTGGGCGATTCCTCGCCGAACGCCAGCTCAAGCAGCACGGGAGGGTTGTCCGCCCCCTTGCCGATCGCGGTGATTCCGCCGAAGCCCTGCGCCTCAAGCTCAGCCGCATCGCGACGGGCCACGTTTACCCCGAGAGGGAGCAGCAGCTCGGCGGCCAGATCAGCGAACCCCGTCGGCGTGAGGGCCGACGCAGGGAGGTTGACGAGATCGCGGGCGCCGGCGACGGCGTGTGCCAGAGCGAGCTCAAGGACCGGAGCCTGCATGGCAGTGCCATCAGGTCGCCTGACGCTGACTCCGAGGGTCGATGATAGGTGGGTCACGGCGTCCAGCATCTGGAACTCGTAGCCGCCCTCGGACGCCCCGGCGAGCACTGCCGAGCGGAGCGCGGCGGCCGGTGCCGTGCGCGGGTTGAGGAACGAATCCACATCAACCACCAGATCGACGGCTGCACGCTCCGGCGACCTCGCTGGCAGCGCACGGGAGATTCGTCGCGCACCGGCGCGCGCGGCCATGCGAAGATCGGCCGCGGTGCCGGATGCGCGGGAGCCCAGCCCCGTGAAGCAGACGACCTCGCCGTCCACGTCCTCGATTCGAGTCTGCCCTGGTCGAGCGACGAAGCCGTCGACCGACCGGGCACCGAACTTCGCACAGGCACCGGCATTGGAGTCGTCCGCCCAGACCCCCTGCAGGACAACCCGGTTCATTGAGACGCCGACGCCGTGATGGGGACACCGTCCAGGACGACGCGTGGCCGACGCTGTGACCACAGCAGCTCCGGCGTCTCCAACGGGTTCCCGTCGAAGATCAGCACGTCGCCGAATGCGCCAGCGCCGATGCGGCCGAGCCGTTCCTCCCGGAGCAGGGCCGCGTTGACGGACGTGAGGCTTCGCAGCAGCTCGAGCACGCCCGTGACGTCGCTCTGCAGTCGGAGCCCCTGCAGTTGCTCGCCTTCGAGATCACCCATGAGGTCGGAGCCGAACCCGACCGGCACGCCGGAGTTTTTGGCGAGCTCGATAGCGTGCTTCCCTTGCTCAAGCACCTCAGCATTCTTGCTCAGCCCGACTTCAGTCATCCCCAGCGATCGCCCGTGACGCGACATCGCGTCGTAGGTAACCAGCGTCGGGACGAGGTAGGCGCCGGCCTCGCGCATCGCCTCCGCGGTTGGCGGATCCAACAGGTTGCCGTGCTCGATCGAACGGACCCCGCCGCGCAGCGCGTGCTGGATGGAGTCGGGGGAGTACGCGTGCGCGGCCACGTAGGAGCCTCGGCGCCCAGCTTCCTCGGCGACGACCTGGATCTCTTCAAGCGAGTACTGGGGGATCTTAAGTGGGTCGGCGGGAGAAGTGACCCCGCCCGAAGCCATGATCTTGATGGCGTGCGCGCCCCCATGCATCCGTGTCCGGACGGCGAGGCGGAGCGCCTCGACCCCGTCGACGATCTCCAGGCCGGGCCCCGAGTGGAAGCAGAGCGTGTCGTCGGCCGCGGTCGGGTCACCGTGCCCACCCGTCTGGCTCAGGGCGGCGCCCGTGTAGTAGTACCGCGGTGACTCGATGAGGCCCTCCTCGATGCCTCGATGGAGGCCCGCATCGCCGCCCGCGACGTCGCGCACGGTCGTGAACCCCCGGTGCAGGGTGCGCCCGAGCCGCTGCTTCGCGACGAGCGCCACGTAGCTGAGCAGGCGCGTCTCGTTGGTGAGCAGCGTGAGTGACAAAGCGTACGCGTGCAGGTGCGCGTCGATGAAGCCCGGAGTGACCATGCCGCCCTTCGCGTCGAGCGTCGGCACGTCGCGCGATCCGGAGCCGACCGTCTGCTCGTCGACGATGATCCCATCCCTGATGAGCACATCCCGGGCCTCGAGCGTCTCTGAGGTGCCGTCGAACACGAGTCCGTTCCGGATGCGGAGCGACCCGCCTCGAGTAGCGAACCGCGTCACCGGGTCACCTCGGGGAACGCCTCTGCGCGGGCCCTCGCGACGGCCGCGGTCGCCCGCGCCGTGATGTCGAGCGCCACTGCCACCGACTCCGAGGTCAGGCTCCCTTCGCTGCCGAGGAAGTTGATGGAGCCGATCGTCTCGCCGTCGAGGACCACTGGCGTGTTCACGATCGCACCGCAGCCGAGGCTCTCGATGGTCTTCCAGTCGAAGAAGAACTCGCGCACCGCGTCGCGGTTTGCGCCCAGGAACGCCTGCTGCCCTTCCACGACCTGCGACTTCCAAAGCGGGGAGGTCTGCGAGGGATCCATGCGCTTGCGACCGCCAACAGCGTAGGTCTCAGGGTGCGTGGAGTACAGGCGGGACACTTCTGTGCCGTCCGGTGTGAGGGCGGTCACGGTGACGAGAATGCTCGAGAGTTTCGCCGTCGCCTCCCCTGCGGCAGCGGTGAGCGAGAGCTGTGTGGGTGCGGTCATTCGTGGGACTCCATTTCCTGATCGGTTTGGTCGTGAAGGGGGAAATTCTGCTCTGGGCCGTCGGCGACGATCGCTGCGAGAAGCAGGTGCACGGGCAGGACCAGCTCGGGGCGATCAAGGCTGACTCCGAGTTCGGCCGCGCGACGCAACCGCCCCTGCAGCGTGTTGCGGTGCACTCCGAGGCGGAGGGCGGCTGACGTGCCGGACCCCGCCGCGTCGAGGTAAGCAAGCACTGCACGCATGATCTCGTCTGCCTGCGGATCCGCGAGGAGGTCCGGGTAGCTGACCTCGGCGAGCGCCCTCGCATCCTCGCGAGTCAGCAGCCGACGAAGCAGCGGGACGCCGATGTTCTCTGCGTCGATGACCTCGCCGCTACGCGCGAGTCGCGAGGCGAGGTGCGCGCGCCGCAGCAGCGCAGATTTCTCGTCGACAGAACCCGACGCGAGCCCGACGGCAAGTCCAAGACGTCCCGCCCCGCCCGTACCGCCGGGAATTCCGGATTGCCCGGCCAGACCAGCGCGACCAGGCTGTCCAGTCAGGAGGCTGTCAAGGCTGCGGTGAAGCTTGGCGTCGCCGCGTTCGTGCGGCACAAACGCGAACCAGCCGCCGGACGCGCGCGCCAGGGGCAGTTTGGGGAACGCGGTCCGCCACCGCTGTGACACAACCGGCGCAAGGCGAGAGGCGGCCAGGTCATCATTGCCTTCGACCCGCAGCACGACAACTGTCAGGGACGCTGTGTCGCGGCTCCGCGCCTCGGAACGCGAGAAGGTCGTGGTGGACTCGGCCTCCAGCGAGGGGACCACGGGCGTGTCAGCCAGTTCGGCGAAGCTGAGGAGCGGCGCGGCCGCGTCGATGTCGGCGAGCTCCTGAGCCATGAGGAGTGAATGGATGGTCGCGGCGGCCCTGGCGAGCGCCTGGTCGGCGAACTCCTGCTGGCCGCGCGCGACGAAAGCGCGCAGCTCGCAGTCGGCCTCGCGGGCGTCCAGGACGCGCCGCACCTCGATGGAGTCTGCCGGTGGCTGTCCGGCGCCGAAGAGCTCGATGCCGCCGACTACAAGCTGAACGCCAGCGCCGCCGAACTCCGTAGCGAGCGCCTCGAGAGCGCGCTGCGGCGAAGCCGACTTGGCGACACGCGACTGCAGCGCATCCAGTCGGCTAAGGACGCCGGCTTCGAGTGCTCCCAGCTCCCTTGCGAGCGAGACCGCGGCCCGGTCGATCGCGGCGCTCGCGGTGAGGAGCGCGACGCCGAAGCGCCGAGCCAGCTCGATGATGGAGTCGGAGAACACCTGCTCCGAGACGATCACGGCGACAGCGTGGCGTTCCCAGGCGTAGCGGAGGGCTACCGAGACGACCCAACCGCCAAGCGCGAGCTCCTCGCCAAGCAACACGACGCTGTCGGGACCGACGCTGAGTACGTCGTCGACGTTGGTGATGATGATCACTTCGCGCACCGCCTGCGGGTGCTCCGGCAGATGATGTGGAGTGAGCTCGTCGCCCGCCTGTGATGCGAGGAGGTCGGTGAGGTTCACTCCTCGTCGTGGAACGATCACCGGCGCCCCCGTTCGCCAATACCGCGCACTGTGTGCGTGGTCATCGGGGCCAGCAGCGAGAGGCCTTCAGGCGTATACCACTGCTCGGCAGCAGGGAAGGAGACGAGGTCGAGCTTGTTGCCAACCCACAGATCCTCGAGGCTCGTCACGCCCGCGTCCTCGGGCCTGAGCATGGTGATAATGTCCGGGATGATCGCGTGCACGGCCCCGTCGACGAGCATCATGAGGATCTCGTTCTGGACCTCCAAGCGGATGATGCGCCCCTGCGCCTCGTCGACGAGCGTGACGCTCGAGGGGCGGTCAGGGAGGCCGGGCAGGGTGGGTCGGGATAGCCCCTCCACGGCGGTGACTCGGGCGCGGATGGCCTTCTTCATGCCAAGGAGTCTGGTCAGTTCTGCGTGCTTCTCATGGGTGAACTTGTCGGAGTCAAGGATCCGACCGATTTCGATGAGGCGGCTGATGCTGCCGACGACCCCGTGCTGCAGGAGCTGCGCCCCTGTGACCGGGTACGAGGCGGTTGCCGCCCATCCACCGAGCTCGGCGGCCAGCGCACGCACGATGCGTTCTGCGCGAGCGGGGGAGAGCACTTCGAGGACGGCGGTCTCGCCCGTCGGACCCGTGAGCCCGATAGGCCCTGCGTTGAGCCCGGCGAGCGCAAACGTCGTCTGATCGAGCAGGGGAAAGACGCGGCCCATGGGGTCCGCATCAACCAGAGGAAGACCCGTTCGGAGCGCGACGTACAGCGGCACGATCACGTTGATGCTCGCCGCGGCCAGTGGGAAGACGCCCTCGAGCGGCTGGCTCAGGTGTCCGGCGAGGAGCTCAAGCGCCGTCTCGAACTCGTCGCCGACCGGTATCATCTCCAAGGTCATGAGGCCTTTGTTCACGAACCCCAGCGACGCCGACATGGCGTCGCTGTCGAGTTCGTCTGGAGAGATGAGCAGCGGACGCCGGCCGGTGGCCGACATGGCGGCGAGCGCCAAGTCGCGGTACTGCAGCGTGCCGCCGTGGTCAATGGTGCACGCCACAAACAGCGCGCCGGTGCAGAGGTGGCGCACGTCGGCCTCATGCAACTCGCGCCTCACGCGCCAGCTCCCAGGCTTGGGACGGTGCCGGCAATCGGCGTGAGCGAGTCATCGTGCAGAGGCGACGCATCGACCCCTGGTTTCCCGGTGTGGGCGACGCCCCGAACGCGGATGCGCACCATGTGAGTTTCGCCATAGGCCGTGCTGAGCACGCGTGATTCGGCGATGCGCACGGCTGCCGGTTCGGCTCCCGCAGCCACGAGGTTGGCGCGGGCGACAGTTTCCCCGTGCTGCAGGGCCCGGGTCATGCCTGCCGCGTCCTGCGCAGTCGTCACGCTGTGGTGCCAGTAAGACATGGGCGCAACTGCGGCGCCCACCGCCACGAGGTCCTCGTCGGTGACCGCGGTCGGCGCGAGCCCGAAGGGCGCGAGCGCCCGCTCTCCTCCGGGCACAAGCACCGTTGCCGTCGGCGACGCTGAGCCGGCAAGCAGGACTTCCGTGAGAGGCACCACTCGGGCCGCGCTCGAGGCGAGGGATGCGCCGCCAGGGAGATCGGTGCGGTTCAGCATCGCCGGCAGTCCATCGATGAGTTCGCCGATCACCACGCCGTTCTCTCTTGCGATCACGATCCACCCCTCTGACCTGCCGACGAGCGTCGCCGCGCCGATGAGCGACACGGACGGCTGGGAACGAAACGAGTGAACGGGGGTGATGGGGAGTCGAGTGAGCGGCGTGCATCCACCGTCGTTGGTGGTCACAAACGCCCGCACGCTGTTGTCGGACAGGGTCGCCACGGCGTCGGCCAGCCCTGAGGCGAGAAGCTCGGCGCTCGTGAGGAGCAGTGAGTTGACGACGGCGGTGAACTCTCGCGAGAGCAGGCTGTCGCTGGAGAACGAACTCGACTCGACCACGCTCGCGACTGTGGACCTCGACCGGAAGGCCGCCGCCGTGCGGTGCTCGTGTTCGGCGTTGACCGGGGAGCCTGCGGCCGAGACGACGATCTGCGCACCGGTCGGCACCCGCTCGACGAGGCGATGCAGCTCTGCAGTGCTCAGCTCGACGAGCTCGTGACCGAGCGCGTTGTGGCCACCTCGCAGTGCCTCGACCTGCACGGGGATATCCTCCGCCGCCCAGAAATGCGAGCGGGGTTCGATCGGGGAGCGGGGTTCGATGAACACCGAGGTCACGTTCGCGCCAGCGTCGAGCGCCAGCACCTCGCTCACGTCGAACACCACGGAGGAGACCCGCTCACCACCGGCGTCCCGCAACTCGGCGATCGCGGCGGCGACGGCGGCCACGAATCCGAGCGGTGACCTTGTTCCTGCTGTGAGCAGGCGGCCGTCTCCGAGCATCCCAACCGCCGAGATTTCGTCCTCGGACACGCGAACGCCGATCCGCATGGTGCCTCCTCGCTTCTGTTCACTGCATCGTGCGCCAGACGCCGCCACCTGCGCCAGACTTCCGAGTTGACGCTCGGCGCGCTGTCGGGTCTATCCTCCCGCTCGCCGCGACTTCCGCGACAGCCACGCATCCGCGGCGACGGCGATGAGGATCAGCGCGCCCGTGACGACCTGCTGGTAGGTCGTGTCCCAGCGGAGCAGGTTGAAGCCGTTGCCGATGACCGTGAGGATGATCACGCCGACGACCGTTCGCCAGACGGCGCCCGCGCCGCCTAGGATGCTCGTGCCGCCGATCACGACAGCAGCGATGGCGGTGAGCTCCATCCCGGTTCCGAGCGACGGCTGCGCTGAGCCCGCCCTGGACGCCAGGACCATGCCGGCGGCCGCCGCGCAGACGCCGTTGATGGCGAACACGGAGATGTGGATGAGCGGCGTCCGCACGCCAGAGAGCCGGGCCGCCTCCTCGTTGCCGCCGACCGCGTAGATGCGTCGGCCGAAAGTGGTGCCCCAGAGGACGAAGCCGAGCACAAGTGCCGCGATCGCGAAGAGGATCGTTCCGCCAGAGATTCCGCCGAACACGGGCGTCGCCCAGACCCGGAAGCCCTCGAGCTGCTCTGCAGGGACGGCGAGGATCATCCCGCCCGTGAGCACCACGGCAAGCCCGCGGTAGATGATGCTGATTGCGAGGGAGCCGATGAAGGAGTTCACTCGGGTTGCCACGATCATCGTGCCAGTGAAGGTGCCGAGCAGGGCACCGACGAGCAGAGCAAGCGCGAAGCCCACGCCGACGCCGAACTGCGAGGTGAAGTACACGCCCGCGATGGCCGAGACGGCCAATGTTGCTGACGAGGAGAGGTCGAAGACGCCCGAGACAATACAGAGCGTAGCCCCGACCGCGAGCAGCCCTATGACGACGGCTTGGTCGAGGAGATTCACGATGTTCTGGCCAGTGAAGAACGTCGACGTCGAGAGGCTCAGGTAGACGATGATGGCGAGCAGGCCGCCGAGGATGCCGAAGTCTTTGAGGTCAATACGCTTGTGCAGCGGCCGCGTCTCAGTCTCGACGGGAACGGTGTCTGTGGTCACGGTGTTCAACTCCTAGAGAAAAGCGGCGGACATGATGTCCTCGCGGTCGGCGGGGCTCGTGAACTCGGCGGCGATGCGGCCGTGGCGCATAACGAGGATTCGATGCGCCAGCGCCATCACCTCTTCGAGCTCGGAGCTCACAACGATGACCGCTGTGCCGGCGGCGGCGAGGTCGAGGATGAGGTTGTGGATGTTGACCTTGGCGCCGATGTCGACACCTCGAGTCGGTTCGTCGATCAGGAACACCTTCGGGGGAGTCATGAGCCACTTCCCGAAGAGCGCCTTTTGCTGGTTGCCGCCGGAGAGAGCGCCGAGCGGCACGTTGCGCACGGTGCCGCGCACGTCGACGGTCGCGATGACGCGGTCGACCGCCTGCCGCTCCGCCCGGCGGCGCAAGATCCCGCCCGTCTGCCTGGATGCGAGCGACGGTAGGGCGATGTTCTCGACGGTGTCGCGGCGCAGCACGAGACCGGTCTCCTTCCGCGACTCGGGGACCAGCGCAAGACCTCGGTCGATCATCTGGCGGATGCTGCTGCGCTTGACCTCGGAACCGCCGACTTCGATCGTGCCTGCGGTGATCCGGTCGGCGCCGAACAGCGCCCTGAGCACCTCCGATCTGCCGCTGCCGACGAGTCCGGCCAGGCCGAGGATCTCGCCGCGTCGCACGTCCAGGGAAATGTCCGTGACCCGCGCGCTGCTCATGCCGGTGGCTCGAAGCACGACCGGTGCACCCGCCGGAACGGGGTCCGGGGTTCGCGAGAGCGCGGCGACCTCGCGCCCCACCATGAGGCGCACCAGCGTTTCGGTGGAGTGGCCAGCGGCGGGTTCCGTCGTGATCTGCGCACCGTCTCGGAGGACGGTGATGCGGTCGGCGATACCGAGGACCTCCTCAAGGAAATGCGAGACGATGACGATCGTCGTGCCCCTGGCTGCGAGCGCCCGGAGTACGGCGAGGAGCTGCTCCTTCTCGCCCTCGCCGAGCGCGGCCGTCGGCTCGTCCAGGCACAGCACTCGAGAGCCTCTGGCCAGGGCCTTCAGGATCTCAACCTGCTGCGCCTTGCCGAGCGGGAGCGACCCGACGAGCGCCGACGGGTCGAGCTCGAATCCCGACTCCTCGCAGAGCCGATCAAACTCGGCCAGGTCGGCGGCCCGCGTTGCGAAGCCGGCCGCGTTGGCCCAGCGCCCCAGGAAGACGTTCTCAAGCACTGTGCGCCTCGGGAGCAGCGCTAGCTCCTGGGCGATCAGCGAGACGCCGTGCGCGATGGAGTCCCGAGGGCTCGAGAGCCGGATGGGGGCGCCGTCGAACGTGAGCGTGCCGACGTCGGCGGGGATTGCACCGCCGAGGATCTTGAGGAGCGTCGACTTGCCCGCGCCGTTCTCGCCGAGGAGGCCGTGGATCTCGCCAGGCACGATCTCGAAGGTGACGTCGCGCAGTACGGAGACGCCGTTGTAGGACTTCCCGACTCCGTCGAGCCCGATTGTTGGTGTGCGGGGGAGTACCGCGGTGCTGTCCACAGCTGCTTCCTCTCGTGTCTGCGGTCATCGGACCTGGGGTGCCTGGCGGGGCGTGACGCCCCGCCAGGCGGCAGGGTCAGTCGTCGTAGGTCGACTCGAAGCCCTCGAGGTTTTCGGCGGTGCCGATGCCCTTGCCCGGGGCCAGGTCGGCCTCGTTGACGGCGACTTCGACCTCTTCACCGTTGTGCTTGCCGATGCCGAGTTCGGCCGCCGTGTACCCGTTCGTGTAGTTGTCCAGCGAGTACGTCGCGAACCAGTCGCCGTTCTTGACGGCCTCGATGGCCTGCCTGGACGAGCCATTGCCGACGAAGAGGACGTCGCTGTCGGCGCCAGCCGCGAGCTTCGCGCCGCCAACGGCCTGCGAGGAGCCGATGACCACGTCGACGTCCGGGTTGGCCGTGATGATGTCCTGGAACGCGGCCTGGCCTGCATCCGCCGTGTAGCCGCCCTCGACCTTGGCGACGACTTCAGCGCCGCCCTCGGTGAGGGTGTCGACCACTGCCTGCGTGCGGGCGTTGTCGAGGGCGAGGGTGCGGAACCCCTCCATGTACGCGACCTTGCAGGGGGCGGAGCCGGCCTCTTCACACGCGAGGAGCCCCATTTCGCCGAGCTTCTCGCCGTTGGTGACGGCCGGATCCACGATCGAGATGGCACCCTCGATCTGCGGTTCCACCATCTCGAAGTCGGGGCCGACCGCGGTGAACTCGACTACAACCGTGATCCCTGCCGCGATCGCCGACTCCAGCGGCTGCTGCACCGCGAGGTTGTCGTTCGCCTGGATGATGATGACGTCGTATTGGCCTGTCGTGACCGCGTCGGTGATCTGCTGGGCCTGCAGCTGTCCGTCGAAGTTCGAGTCCACGAACTCCGCGGTCGCGCCGAGTTCTTCCGCCGCGGCCTCGACCCCACCCCACGTGCCCTGGGCGAAGGAGTTCGCGGCTGCGAAGCCGAAGAACCCGATGTTCAGCGATTCCTCGCCACCACTGGCAGTGGCTTCGGGTGCAGCGCCGCTGCAGCCGGCGAGAACAGCGACCGAGGCAAGTGCGATGCCCGGGAGGAGGACGGCATTCCTAGTCTTCATGATGAGTGCTCTTTCTCTGGAAGGGAGTGAGTGTCGCTAGGGGATCAGGATGTGGGCTGGAAGCCGTAGTCGGCAGCGGCTCGTTCCGCCGAGATGAAGCCGTTCTCGACGTCGTAGCGAATGGCTTCTGGGTCGCGTTTGCTCGCGTCGCCGTACCCGCCACCACCGCCGACGGCGAGGCGCACGACGGTGCCCTTCTTCGCGGGCTCCGCGTTGAGCTTCAGCGTGCGCTTCTCCTCGATGGTGCCCGGGTTGATGACCACCTCAGGGCCCGTGGCGCCGCTGCCCTCGAAGAGCCCCCACGCGGGAGTCTTCGAACGCTCGAACCAGAGGCCGAAGACGCCGTCGGCGAGGAACTCGTACTCGCGCACGACGCCGTTCCCGCCGCGCCACTGACCGGCTCCACCGGAGTCGGGGCGGATGGAGTACTCGCGGATGCGGAACGGCCACTTCGTCTCGACCATCTCGATGGGGAAGTCCTGCAGGGAGCCGTTGACGTTGTTGATGAGCGCCGACTCGCCGTCCGCGCCGTTCCATGCACCCCAGCCGCCGAGGGTCGCCTCCATGGAGACCCACTCGCGCCCGACGCGTGGATCGAACCCGGCGCTCGTGATGATCATCGAGTCTCCATGGCTGGCGGCAGCGACCCGATCTGGGAGCGCAGGTGCCAGCGCGCGGGACACCATGTCGATGAGCATCCCGAGGTGGGAGAAGTACCACTGGCAGGCGGCCGGAGCGACCGCCCCGAGCACGGAGCCCTCGCGCACCGTGACGGTGAGCGGACGGAACGAGCCGCCGTTGGAGTTGCTCTCTGGGCTGACGAGGATCTTGTAGCCGACCCGCAGCGCGGAGATCGTCTGCGCAACGCCGCAGTTCACCGGGCCCTCCGTCTGGTCAGCCGACTCGGTGACATCGAACTCGATCTGGTTGCCTGACACCGTGACGACGAGCTTGATCGGGATCGGCACGTCCAGGTTGATGCCGTCGTTGTCGAGCACTCCCTCGGCCGAGTAGACCCCGTCGGGGATCTCCCGCACCCGCTCGAGCTCGAGCGCCTCCGTCTGGCGGAAGATCTCGTCCCGCGCCGTCTCGATGACCTCGATCCCGTACTTGCGCACCAGCTCCTGCATCCGCACGGCACCCATGCGCAGGGCCGCAACCATCGCGTGCATATCGCCGATGGTCTGGTACGGGAAGCGGGTGTTCGTCTGGATGAGCTCAACCACGTCGGTCTCGACCCCGGCCGACATCAGCTTCACTGGCCCCATGCGGAAGCCCTCCTGGAAGATGCTCGTCGAATCCATCGACGCACCCACGTCCTTGCCGCCGACGTCCATCCAGTGCGCGCGTGTCGCCGAGAACCCGACGAGGCTGCCGTCGACGAAGACTGGCGCGAAGATGGTGACGTCGTTGAGGTGCGTGCCGCCGATGTACGAGTCGTTGAGGATCCAGACGTCGTCTTCCTGCCAGACGTCGCGGCCGTACTTCTCCTCGACCGCCTTCGAGCACGTCTCGATGTTGCCGAGGAACAGCGGGAGCCCCGCCGACTGGCCGAGCACCGCGTGGTTCTTGTCGAGCAGTGCGACCACGCAGTCGCCACCCTCGTAGATGATCATCGAGTAGGCGGAGCGGATGAGCGTGGCGTTCATGTCTTCGGCCGCGCTCGTGAGGGCGTTGCGGATGATCTCCACGGTGACCGGGTCGACCGTGACGGGAGCGAAGGTTGTGGTGGAACTCATGGGTCAGTCCTCACTTTCGATGTCGAGGTTGGTAATGATGAGCGAGCCGTGTGCGTCGACGGAGACCTCGAAGCCCGGGGGCACGACGGTGGTGGCCGTCGCCTCGATGACGATCGCCGGTCCTGCGAAGGTGTGTCCGGCGAGGAGCTCATCGCGCTCCGTGACGAGGGTGTCGAGCTGCTGGCCGTCGAAGATGACCTGCCTGGTCTCGTGGGCAAACGACGGCGACTCGGCTTCCCCGATGTAGTACGTGGATGCGCCCTTCAGGCGCCCGACAACCCGGGTGCGCAGGGTGACGATCTCGAGCGGGGCGCCGAGCGTCGAGTGCCCGTACCTTGCCTCGTACGCCTGGGCGAAGCGCTCGCCGAGCGCGGCGAGGAACCCCTCCCGAACCGGCTCGTCTGCGGACTCGAGCGGAATGGTGAGGAAGTACTCCTGGCCGACATAGCGCACGTCCACCGCGTGCTCAGCGTGACGGTCGTCTGCGGGAATGCCCTCGCTCTCGAGCGAGTGCAGCGCCGTCGCCTCCACCTCGCGCAGCACCCGCGACATGTCCGTCGCGTCGACATCCTCGTCGAGGAAGTAGTACGGCTCCGTGAAGTCTCGGCGGATGTCGCCCTGCAGCATGCCCCACGCTGAGAAGGCGCCAGGGAAGCGTGGCACGACGGTCTCCCGAATGCCCAGCTCCTTCGCGAGGAAGACGGCGTGCATGGGGCCGGCACCGCCGAACGCGACGAGCGAGAAGTCGCGGGGCTCGATGCCGCGCGAGATGGTGATGGTGCGGATGGCCTGGGCCATCTGCGAGTTCGCGACGTTGCAGATCCCCTCTGCCATCTGGACGACGCTCAAGCCGAGCTCGCCTCCGACGGATTCGAGCGCCGCGTTGGCCGCATCACGGTCGAGGTTCATCTGCCCGCCGGCGAAGTTCTTCGCATCCACTCGCCCGAGGATGAAGTTGGCGTCGGTGACGGTCGGCTCGGTGCCGCCCCGGCCATAGCACGCCGGTCCAGGTTGGGCGCCGGCCGAACGCGGTCCCACGCGCAGTCCACCAGCCTCCACCCATGCCACCGAGCCGCCACCCGCGCCGATGGTGTGGATGTTGACGATGCTCATCAGCATGGGGAGGCCCTCGAGGGTCGCCTCAGTCGAGACATCCGGAACCCCGTCGACAACCAGCGACACATCGAAGGACGTGCCGCCCATGTCAACGCCGATGAGGTTCTTGTTGCCAACGATTTTGGCGAGCGCCTCGCCGCCGATGGCCCCGCCGACCGGGCCAGAGAGGAGCGTCTGCAGCGGTCGCTCGCGGGCGGAATTCGCCGTCAGGACGCCACCGGAGGACTGCATGATGTGGAGGGGAGCTTCGACGCCGCGGTCGCTGAGCTTCTCCTCGAGGTCAACGAGGTAGTTGCGAACGACGGGGCCCGTGTACGCCTCGATGACCGCGGACGAGGTGCGCTCGTATTCGCGCCACTCCTTGGCGGCTTCATGCGAGAGGGCCACGGTGAAGTCGGCGCCGAGCACCTCTCGGATGATCTCGCGGGTTCGGAGCTCGTGCGATGCGTTGCGGTAGCTGAAGAGGTAGGCGACGGCGACTGCTCCGTAGCCCTCTGCTTTCGCGCGTTCGGCTGCGCTGCGCACAGCGGCTTCGTCGAGCGGCTGGAGTTCGGTGCCGTCGTACTGGAAACGGCCAGCGATGCCGACGACGTCTTTGCGCTCGACGAGTGGTTCCGGCTTGTGGTACTGCGCATCGTAGAGGCGAGTGCGGGGGCCGCGGGCGATGTGGTACACGTCCTCGACGCCCTGCGTGGCCAACAGCAGCACCCGCACGCCGCGGCGTTCGAGGAACGCGTTGAGCCCCTGGGTCGTGCCGTGGACGAGGAAGTCGATGTCGGTCAGGTCGCCGACGATCGACTCCAGGCCGCTGAGCACACCCGTGCTGAGCTGGCCCGGTGTGGTTGAGGCCTTGGTTGCGCTGAACTCGCCGGTTTCCTCGTCGAACCGGACGATGTCAGTGAATGTTCCGCCGATGTCCATGGACACCCTGTAGCTGGTCATGTAGTGCGCCTTCCGCTGCGTGCGTCTGATTAGTTGAGAACTCTAGAAACGCGGATGCAGCGGGCGAGTGCAGGTTGTCACCCCGGAGCTGAAGATGCTGTGCAGGGTGCACTTCGGGTGGAACTGGGGCGGGGTTCGGGGGAAAAGTCCCGCGGAAACTGCTGGATGTGCGCACCGTCATCACGGTGCAAGCAGCATGTTTCGAGTTTGTAAGATCCTCGAAACCGGGCTTGCGCGCCGGGTGTGGGGTGTCGGACTACGGCTGGAGTGACTCGAGTCTGCTGTGCAGGTCCAGCTTCTCGATGGCCCGCACCGCATCACGCCCCGCACGGTTCGCGCCAACGGTCGACTGCGACGGCCCGAATCCGATGAGGTGGATGCGCGGCTCCTCGGCCACCTGCGTGCCCCGCATTGTGATCCCGCCGCGCTCGTTGCGCAGGCCCAGGCTCTCGAGGTGTGCCAGGTCGGCCCGGAACCCTGTCGCCCACAGGATCGCGTCGACCGGCGTGAACGACCCGTCGGCCTCCCGTACACCCTCCGGCTCGATCGACGTGAACATGGGGCGCCGCTCGAGCGCACCCCGGTCGCGGGCGGCGATCGCGTACGGCGACCAGCCGAGGCCCGTGTACGAGACAACGCTGCTCGCGGGCTCGCCCGCCTCGACGTCGGCCGTCACCCGCGCGATCGTGCTCCTGCCCTCGACCTCCGGGTTGAAGCCGCGCTCCAGGAACACCGGCTCGCGCCTCGTGTACCAGAACGTCTTCGCGTCGCGCGAGATCTCCTCGAGCTGCTGCACGGCCGAGATGCCGCCGCCCACGATCGCGACCCGCTGCCCGGCGAACTCATCCGCCGACACGTAGTCGCGCGTGTGCAGTCGTCGCCCCTCGAACGACTCCTGGCCCGGGATGCTCGGCAGTAGCGGGTTGTTCCAGGTTCCGGTCGCGTTGATGATCGCGCCGGCACGCCACGATCCGGCGCCATCCGTGCGCACCAGAAAGTCGCCCCGCGGGTCGGCGTCAACGCGAGCAACCTCGAGCACCCGCACCGGCCGGAGGATGGGTAGTGGATTTGCCTGCTCGAACTGGGCGAAGTACCGCGGTACCGCATCCCGACTCGGCTCGGCTTCGCTCCCCGGCGTGCGCGCTAACGTCGGCAGGTCGAAGATGCCGTTCACGGTTGCCATCGTCAGCGACTCCCAGCGGTGCTGCCATGCCCCGCCGGCCCGCGGGTTGGCGTCGAGCATGACGAAGGTGCGCTCGGCGTCCGGCGCATCAAGCGCGCTCGCGAAGCCCCGCCGCTGCAGGTGGAAGCCGGCCGAGAGTCCGGCCTGGCCTGCGCCGATCACGATGACCGTCGCGAAGTGCGCGGCGCCAGCCGGAATCTCGCTAGCAGCGATCTCGTCAGTCACGATCTCGTCAGTCAAGATCCGGGCCGCCCTCCGACTCGTCGAGTCCCAGGTGCCCACGAAGGGCATCCGTCAGTGACGCGACCTGGGCCAGCTGCTCGGGGGAAAGGGCATCGAGGAATAGCTCCTGGATCGCCTTGAGGTGCGGCACCGAGCCGCGCCGGAACGCCGTCGCGCCCTCGTCGGTGAGGCTCACAACGGAGCCCCGCGTGTCTTCTGGGCAGGGGTCGCGGCGCAGTAAGCCGCGCTTCTCCATGCGGCCGAGCTGGTGCGAGAGGCGGCTGCGCTCCCAGCCGATCGACGACGCGAGCTCGGACGAGCGCAGTGAGCGACCAGGCGCCTCGCGCAGGGCGAGCAGCACGCCGTAGTCGCCCGTCGACAGTGCCGACTCGCTCTGCATGCGGCTCGCCAGGCGGGAATTGAGCACGCTTGTGGTCTCGATGAACCCGCGCCAGACACGCAATTCCTCTGCACTGATCTGGGTGCGGGGGTTGATCTGGGTTCGCTGCTGCTTGCTCATGGGGTGCTCCGCTCACTTCGGCCCCCATCATGCCACGTGGTTGACATATCAACTACTCGGGCGCATGATTGACGCGTCAACTACCTGGAGGCCCTGATGAGCGAGAGAGATGCAGTAGGCGCAGTGGATGCAGCCCAGTTCGGATTCGAGATCGGCCTCAACTCGTTTGGCGACGTGCCGAACGTCAACGGTCAGCCTCTGTCGGACGCCGAGACCGTCCGTCTCCTCGTCGACGAGGCGCGCCTCGCCGAAAAGGAGGGCCTCGACGTGTTCAGCATCGGCGAGCACTACCGCGAGGGCTTCGTCGACTCCGCGACCCCCGTGATCCTCGCCGGCATCGCGACCGCAACCGAGCGCATCGGCCTTGGCTCGGCCGTCACCGTGCTCAGCACCAACGACCCCGTGCGCCTCTACAACGAGTTCTCCACCCTCGACGCCCTCTCGAACGGGCGTGCGCAGATGGTCGTGGGGCGCGCATCCCAAACCCAGTCGTTCCCGCTCTTCGGCTACGACATCGCCGACTACGAGCAGCTCTTCGAGGAGAAGCTCGACCTCTTCATGCAGCTGCAGCGCAGCGAGGCGGTGACCTGGTCGGGCACCGTGCGTGCGCCGCTGGTCAACCAGACGCTGCACCCGACCATGCGCCCGGGCGGCATCCCCACCTGGGTCGGCGTCGGCGGCAGCCCCGACTCGGTCGTGCGCGCCGCCCGTTACGGCCTGCCGCTCATGCTCGCCATCATCGGCGGGCAGCCCGAGCGCTTCGCCGGTCACGTCGACCTCTACGACCGCGCGCTCGAGAAGTTCGGGATGCCCGCAAACCGGGTCGGTCAGCACGCGCTTGGCCTCGTGGCCCAGACCGACGAGGACGCCGCCGAGATCTGGTGGGAGTCATGGAAGCCCATGGTCGAGATGATGGGCAAGGAGCGCGGCTTCTACCCGCCCACCAAGGACCGCTACCTCATGGAGCTCGAGACGGGCGCCCTGTTCGTCGGTTCGCCAGACACGGTCGCGAAGAAAATCGTGCGCATGGTCGACGCCCTCCGCATCAGCCGTTTCGACCTCAAGTACGACCTCATCGGCCTCTCGACGGATGCTCGCTCGCAGACCATCACCCTGCTCGGCACCGAGGTGGCGCCGCGGGTGCGCGCGCTGCTCGCGAAGGAGTCCATCAATGTCTGACGCCCAGTCCGCGGCGAACCTGCCGGCCGTGAGCCTCCCCACGATCGGGATCCTCGGCGCCGGCAAGGTCGGCACGGTGCTCGCGCGCCTCCTCATCGGCAGCGGCTACCGCGTGCTCATCGCCGGGTCCGGCGCACCGAGCAAGATCGACCTCATCATCGACGTGCTCGTGCCTGGCGCGACCACCGGAACGAGCGCCGAGGTCGCAGCGCAGGCTGACGTGGTCATCTTGGCGCTGCCCCTCGGCAAGGCCCTGCCGCTCGACGGCCGCGAGGCGATTCCCCGCGACGAACTCCGCGGCAAGCTCGTCATCGACGCCATGAACTACTGGTGGGAGATCGACGGCGTGCGTGACGACCTCAACGACCCGTTCACGGCGAGCAGTGAGCTGGTGCAGGAGGCCCTCGCCGAGTCCCGGGTTGTGAAGGCTTTCAACCACATGGGCTACCACGACCTCGACGAGGGGCCCGTGCCCGCCGGTACAGCGGGGCGTCGTGGCATCGGCATCACGGGCGACGATGAGGCCGCGCTTGCGGGTGCCGCCAAGCTCGTGGATGCGGCAGGCTTTGACCCCGTCTTCGTCGGCACCCTGCACGACAGCTTCCTCCTGCAGCCGGGCAGCGAGCTCTTCGGCGCCAACTTCTCGGCCGACGACGTGCGCGCGACCGCCGAGCGCTTCCCCGCGAGCGAGCGTGGCCTTGAGCTCGAAGCTCAGCGCGCCTCCGCGCTCGACGATGCCCGCGCCTGACCTCAGATCTTCAGCACCTCAACGATCCAGCACCTCACACCACCGAACGGAACCCCCATGATCATCGCCCTCTGGGTCATCAACATCCTCCTCGCCGTCGCCTTCCTGGGTGCAGGCGCCATGAAGCTCGCACGCTCGAAAGCCGCGCTGCAGGCCAACGGCATGGGCTACGTCGAGGACTACAGCGCCGGCGCCGTGAAGGCCATCGGGGCGGTCGAGATCCTGGGCGCGCTCGGCCTCATCCTGCCTCTGGCAACCGGCATCGCGACGGTCCTCACGCCCATCGCCGCGGCCGGGCTCGCCATCACGATGCTGCTCGCGGTCCTCGTGCACGCGCGCCGCAAGGAGAGCTTCACGCCAGCGCTGATCCTCATGCTCCTCGCAGTGGTCAGCACCGTGATCGGATTCCTCGTCGTCCTCTGATCGGGCCGCCCACCTCGCCCGCGTCGCGTGGATGCTCGCCTCGGGTGGGTGAGCACGGTACCAGCCGAGAGTCTCCGAGCCTGAGCCGCGCCAAGCTCCCGCACACCGCGCATCCACGTGGGGGTGCTCCACTGTTCTCGTGGCGCAATCGCGTCGATCCGACGAAGCGAAGGAGACCGGATGGTATTCGAGAACATCGGTGACAAGGCAGCGCAGGCGACGAACAGCGAACAGGGTGAGCAGTTCACCGACCACGCGTTCGACGCCGCCGGAGACCACGCCGACACGGCGATCGGCAACCAGCACGACGAGCACATCCAGAAGATGCGCGACGGAGCCGACGCGGCCGTCGGCACCGAGTAGCGGCACGTCCGCAAACGCCGAAGGCCCGCCCAGGTGGCGGGCCTTCGGCGTGCGCAGAGCCCCCGAGCCGGGCTACCGGATGCGTGCGCGCAGCTCCTCCGTCGACGTCACGCCGTCATCGATGACGGTCCTTGCGGCGTCGCGCAGCGCCTCGTCCTCGCCGACGTCCCAGAGCAGCACGCCGACGGGGGCGCCCGATTCGTCGCGGAAGTAGATGACCCGGCTCTCATCCGACTCGCCAGACTCGGGCAGCTCCGCCTCGAGCACCTCGAGTGCCGGGTCGAGGGTTCCCACGGCCTCCCACCGCGTGCCGAACACCATCGAGTAGAAGTACGGCGTGTGCGAGTACGGGTCTGCGGCGCCCGCCATGGAACGGCCGGCGGCCGCCCCCATCTCGGTGGCGTTGTCGACGTGCTCGACGCGCGTCTGCCCAAGCACCGGGTCCGGGTAGACGGCGATATCGCCCGCCGCCCAGATCGACGGGTCGATGGTGCGCAGCAGCTCGTCGACCACGACGCCGCCCTCATCGACGACGAGCCCAGCCTCCTCCGCGAGGTCCACGACCGGCTTCGCGCCGAGCCCGAACACCACGAAGTCCGCTTCCGTCTCGGCGCCGTTGTCGAAGACGACGGTCACCCCAGACGATGACGTCGCGGGGGAGGAACCGCCCCGCTCACCCTCGGCGTCGCCCTCGCTGCCCACAAGCTCATCGGCGCTCTCGTCGAACGGCACCCGAACCTCGGCACGGACCCCGTCGACCCGCCGGCCGGGCACGAGCCCGACCCCGTGCTCGACGAACAGCTCCTGGAACCGCTCGGCGAGCGCGGACGGGAACGTGGATGCGCCGAGCACCTCCTCGGGGAAGACGAGGTCGACTTCGACGTCGTTCTGGGCGAGGGCGGCCGCGATCTCCGTGCCGATGTACCCGCCTCCGACGACGACGCCGTGGGCCCCACCCTCGCTCAGCTCGCGGAGCCAGCGGTAGTCGCTCGCCGAGCGGAAGAACAGGATGCGCGGGCTCTCCGGCACGTCGATCTCGACGGGCTTCGACCCGGTCGCGAGCAGCAGCTTCCCGTAGGTGAGCGTCTCGCCGCCGTCCGTCGTGACGGTCTTCGTCTCCCGATCGATGCCGGTCACGAGCGTGCCCAGGCTGATCTCCGCCCCCGTCGCGTCGCTCGTTCCGAGCGGCGTCTGCTCCCAGGTGAAGTCGGGGTCGACCCAGAGCTTCTTCGAGAGGGCCGGCCTCGCGTACGGTTCGTCGACGTCCGCACTGAGGATACCGATGGTGCCCGTCGTATCCCGTTCCCGGATGCCGCGAGCCGCCGCATCCGCCACCATTCCGCCGCCGATGATCAGGTAGTCGTAAGCGCTCATGCCCTCGAGGCTACGAAGCCAGCTCGGGTGCCTCCTGGGAGTGACGGCCGCGGCCGGGCGTCGTGCGGGTGCTCGACGACCCGGCAGCGAGGAAAGCGCTCCCGGCTTTTCCGACGGTTGTCTCACGGATGAATCCACGTTATGTTGGATCCATCGGGAAAGCGGTTACCACAAGTCTCGCCTTCACCCGAATTCCCTCTTACAACGCTGTAAGGAGCTCCGCATGACGAGCGCAACCACCAACACCCCTGTCATCGGCTCGCCGAGTGACACACCGACGCCCCCGCCCGCGAAGCGACGCTCGATCGCCAAGGGACTCTCCGGCTACACCTACCCGGCCATCTTCCTCATCGTCGCGTTCGCCGCCTGGTGGGCCGTGACGGAGACCGGAACCGTCGCCTCCTACATCCTGCCCTCACCCGCGGACACGCTCGCGGCGTTCACCGACAACCCGCAGTACCTCTGGGACAACACGTGGGTGACGACGGTCGAGACCGTCATCGGCTTCGCGCTCTCCGTCATCCTCGCCGTCGCCGTCGCCGTCATCATGGTCTACTCGCGCACCCTCGAGCGCACCTTCTACCCGCTCATCCTCTTCGCGCAGGTCATCCCCAAGATCGCCATCGCGCCCCTCTTCATCGTGTGGATGGGGTTCGGTCCCGAACCGAAGATCCTCGTCGCCGTGCTCATGGCCTTCTTCCCCATCGTCATCGCCGGCATCAGCGGCCTCCGCACCATCGACCCGGAGATCCTCGAACTCACCAGCACGATGGGAGCGTCACGCTGGAAGACGTTCGTGAAGGTGCGCTTCCCCGCAGCGCTCCCCGAACTCCTCTCCGGCATGAAGGTCGCGGCGACCCTCGCCGTCACGGGCGCCGTCGTCGGCGAGTTCGTCGGCGCGAACGCAGGCCTCGGCTACGTCATCCTGCAGGCCAACGGCAACGTCGATACCGCCATGCTCTTCGCCGCACTCATCATCATGTCGCTCCTCGGCATCCTGCTCTTCGCCGTGATCCTCGTCGCCGAGCGTTTCCTCGTGCCCTGGCACGCCTCGCGCCGCAACCTCGAGAGCTGACTACCCCACGACGCCCTCGCCTCCACCAGCCACCGAACATCCCCAACACCCACAAGGAAAGGCCCCTCATGTCAAAGAAGACAATCCGCACCGGGCTCGTCACCGCCGTCGCCGCCGGCGCGCTGCTCCTCACCGCCTGCTCGGGCAACGCCTCCACTGAACCGGCAGCGGGCGGAGCCGAGGGCGAAGGTGGCCTCACCGACGTCACCCTCATGCTCAACTGGTACCCGTACGGCGAGCACGCTCCCTTCTACTACGGGGTCGAGCAGGGCATCTTCGAGGAGCACGGCATCAATCTCACGATCCAGGCGGGTCAGGGATCGACGAAGACGGCGCAGGCCGTCGGGCAGGGTCAGGTCGACTTCGGCTGGGCCGACACCCCCGCAGTGCTCGCCAACATCGACAAGGGCGTGAGCATCCGCAGCGTCGGCGTCTTCCTCCAGACCACGCCGTCCGCGGTGCAGGTGTTCACCGACTCCGGCATCACGACGCCCGCCGACCTCAAAGGCAAGACCATCGCCACCTCGGCCGGCGACGCACCGACAACCACGTTCCCCCTCTACCTGGAAGCCGCAGGCCTCGAAGAAGGCGATGTCACACAGCAGAACCTCGATGCCGCGGGCAAGATGGCCGCGATGATCAACGAGCAGGTCGACGGACTCATCGGCTTCGCCCACGACCAGGGCCCGACCATCGCCGCGCAGAGCGGCAAGGACGTCACCTACCTGAAGTACTCCGACGTCGGACTGAACTTCTTCAGCAACGGCCTCATCGCCAACACCGACCTCATCGAGAGCGACCCCGACCTCATCGAGAACATGGTCGCCGCCACCTCCGAGGCCTACGCGGCCGCCGTCGAGGCACCGGAAGACGCCGTCGCCGCGATGGACGGCAAGGACCCTCAGATGCCCGCCGCAGAGGTGCTCATCGAGCAGTGGAACAACACCATCCCGCTTCTCACCTCGCCGGACAGCGACGGCAACGCCCCCGGCGTTAACACCACCACCGACTGGGAGGCGACCATCGACGTCCTCTCGACAGCCGGACTCATCGAGGAAGCCAAGCCGGTGGAGGAGTACTTCGACGCGAGCTTCGAACCAGGCGGAGCGGCAGAATGAGCATGACGGTCAACGAGCGCACGGCCCCAGCCTCGGCGGGCGGCCACCAGGACTACCTCCTCGGCATCAACGACGTCGGTATCCGTTTCGAGACCAAGCGGCGCAGCGTGCAGGCCCTGCGCGACGTGGACCTGCACGTCCGAAAGGGCGAGTTCGTCTCCATCGTCGGGCCATCCGGCTGCGGAAAGTCGACGCTCCTCAGGGCGGTCGCTGGCCTCACGGTCCCAAGCGAGGGAACGATCGAGCTGCGCGGCTCCCGCGTCACCTCGCCCCGGCAGGACGTCGGCTTCGTCTTCCAGCGCCCTGCCCTGCTCCCGTGGCGCGACGTGCGCGGCAACATCCTGCTGCAGGCCGAGATGCGGAACCTCGACAAGGCAGCAGCGTCCAAGCGCTGCGACGAGCTCCTCGAGCTCACGAGCCTCACCGACTTCGCGAAGGCCCTCCCGCACGAGCTCTCCGGCGGCATGCAGCAGCGCGTCTCGCTGTGCCGTGCGCTGCTCCACGACCCCGATGTGCTCCTCATGGACGAACCCTTCGGGGCGCTGGATGCGCTCACCAGAGAGCATCTCAACGTCGAGCTCCAGCGCCTCTGGGCGCAGACCGACCTCACGGTGCTCCTCGTGACGCACTCCGTGCCGGAGGCCGTCTACCTCGCGAGCCGGGTCGTCCTCATGGGACCGCGCCCCGGAACCATCATCCAGGAGTTCGACGTCGACCTGCCCCGCGAACGCGCGTACGAGCCGACGCTCGAGGATCCGCGCTTCCACAAGGTCGCCGGTCGCATTCGCGAACTCCTCGGCAGCCCTCTCGGCGGCGACTGACCGCATCCGGCGAAGGTCCACAGCCCGCTCACCGCACGGTGAGCGGGCTTCTTCGCGCGTGGAGGCGGGGGAGACAGTGGTGGGGGAGTCGTCGGTGGGTGAGGCGGCGGTGCTGTGCCGCTCAGTCTGCGCGCGCAGCAGAGCGCCTGCCCCGGTGGGAGGGCAGGCGCTCGGCTCGTGTGGAGTCGGCGGCTCAGCTGCGGACTGGCACCGCGAGGTGGCCGCCGACGTGGGCGCCGAACGCTTCGACGGTGTCGGCGACAGCCTCGTCGAAGTCCTTCGCCCACAGCTCGGCGTTGAACACCTCGACCTCGACGTCGCCCGTGTACCCGGCCTCGCCAACCCACCTCGTGAGCTCGGCGAAGTCGATGACTCCGGCCCCCGGCAGGTGGCGGCTCAGGAGCACGTCTGCCGGCAGGGGAGTGGCCCAGTCGCACACCTGGTAGGAGGCGATGCGTCCGTCCCGTCCCGCTCGAGCGATCTGCTCCTCGGCGTCCGGGTCCCACCAGACGTGGAACGCATCGATGACCACGCCCACGGCGGGGCTGCCGACGCGGTCGGCGAGGTCGAGCGCCTGCTTCAGTGTCGACAGCACGGCCCGGTCGGACGCGTACATCGGATGCAAGGGCTCGAGCACGAGCGTCACGCCTGCCGCCTCGGCCTCTGGCGCGAGTTCGGCGATCGCCTCCTCCAAGCGTCCGCGGGACCCGGCGAGATCGCGACTCCCGTCGGGGATGCCGCCGGCGACGATGATGAGCGACGCCGACGAACCGTCGGCTCCGGCGGCCGCGAGCGTCGCCGCCTCCTCGATGGCCCGGCGGTTGTCGTCGATGGCGGCCCGGCGCTCGGCGCCCTCTGCCATCGTCACGAACCCGCCGCGGCAGTGGCTCGAGAACCGCAGGCCCGAGTCGCCGAGCACGCGCGCCGACTCGGCGAGACCGAGCTCTGCGACCGGCTCACGCCACAGCCCGATGCTCTGCACGCCCTGCCGCACCGTGGCGTCGATGGCCTCGCGCAGCGACGCGTGCTTGATGGTCGCCTGGTTGATCGAAAGGCGTGGATGCGCGCTCATGCTTCGACCCCGTTCAGGCGGAGCATCGCGTTCCAGCGCTCGGCCGCGAGCTCCGGCCGCTCGAGCGCACCCGAGCCGTTCGCGAGCTCGACGATGCGGGAGAGGTGTGGGAGGCTGCGGGCCGCGTGCAGCCCGCCCACCATCTGGAACGCATCCTGGTGACCGTTGAGCCAGCTCAGGAACGCGACGCCCGTCTTGTAGTAGAAGGTCGGCGCCGCGAAGACCTGGCGAGACAGCTCCTGCGTCGGCTCCAGGATGCGCCGGAACTCGGCCGCGTCTCCCGCGTCGAGTGCCTGCACGGCCGCGGATGCGTTCGGAGCGAGCACGCTGAAGGCGCCCAGGAGGGCGTCCGAGTGGATGCCAGCCGCGTCATCCTCGATGAGCTCCACGTAGTTGAAATCGTCACCCGTGAACATCGTGACGCCCTCGGGGAGGCGAGCCCGCACAGCCCGCTCGGCGTCCGCATCCAGCAGGCTCATCTTGATGCCGCTGACCTTGTCCGCGTGCTCCTCGATGAGGGCGATGACGAGGTCGGACGCCTGCTGCCAGGCGTCGGCTCCGAAGTAACCGCGCAGTGCCGGGTCGAACGCCGTGCCCAACCAGTGCAGCACCGCCTTCGAGGTGACGGCGCCGAGCACGCGTGTGTACACGCGCGTGTAGTCGGCCGGCGACTGCGCCGCGCGGGCAAGGTGACGGCTCGCCATGATGACGGGCAGCGCACCCTGCGCCTCGGCGAACTCCAGCTGCTCGAGGTAGGCGCGCTCGATCTCGTCGAGCGTCAGCACCTCCTCGGTGCGGGAGTCGGTGTTGACGCCGACAGCGATCCTGCCGCCCGCGTCCTTCGCTGCCGCCGAGCTGCGGGCGATGAGCTCCCTTGTCGCGGCCGCGTCGAGGCCCATGTTGCGCTGCGCCGTGTCCATGGCGTCGGCGACGCCGAGGCCCCACGACCACAGCTGCCTGCGGTAGTCGAGTGTCGCATCCCAGTCGATGTCGGCAGGCGCGCCAGGTACGTTGTCCGCCGTCGTGCGCGGGATGACGTGCGCGGCGGCGTACAGCTCGCGCGAGCGAAGCCCGCCAGCCGGGCGCTGGAAGGCCGGGGCCTCGAGCAGCTCGACCCGCGACGCCTCGCCCGCAGGAGAGAGCAGCGTGAGACCAGTGCCCGTCGCACTGCGCGGCGCGGCGATGAGCTCGGTGGACGTCACTTCTCGCCCGCCTGCTCTGCCAGCGACACCCGGCGGCCGGAAGCGTTCGACTCGAGGGCGGCCTCCGCGAGCAGCATGCCCTTGGCGCCCGAGCGGAAGTCGTAGTTGTGCTCGCCGTCGTCGAGCACGTAGCGCAGGAACTCGATCCACTGCAGCTTGAAGCCGTTGTCGACAGCGTCGTTCTGCGGCACCTCGATCCAGTCGGCCGAGTAATCGTGGTCGTCGCGCAGATCGGGGTTCCAGGTGGGCTTCGGAGTGACGTTGCGAGGCTGCACCTTCGCGCCGAACAGACCAACCACGGCGCTACCGTGCGTGCCGTCGACGTGGATCTCGACAAGCTCGTCGCGGTTCACCCGCACCGTCCAGCTCGAGTTGAACTGCACGATCGGGCCGTCGGCGAGGTCGAAGATCGCGTAGGCCGCGTCGTCGGCCGTCGCCGTGTAGCTCTTCCCCGCCTCGTCGAAGCGCTCCGGGATGTGCGTGCGCGTCTCGGCGTAGACCGAGGAGATCTCGCCGAAGAGGTTCTCGATGACGTAGTTCCAGTGCGGGAACATGTCGACGACGATGCCGCCGCCGTCTTCCGAGCGGTAGTTCCAGCTCGGGCGCTGCGCGGGCTGCCAGTCGCCCTCGAAGACCCAGTAGCCGAACTCTCCGCGCACCGAGAGAATCTCGCCGAAGAAGCCGCTCTCGATGAGGCGGCGAAGCTTGATGAGCCCGGGCAGGTAGAGCTTGTCGTGCACAACCCCGTTCTTGACGCCGGCGGCCTCTGCCTCCTCCGCGAGTGCTAGCGCATCCGCGTAGCTCTCCGCCGTGGGCTTCTCGGTGTAGATGGCCTTGCCTGCCGCGATGGCCTTGCGGATCGCGGGGACCCGCAGGCGCGTGATGAGGGCGTCGAAGTAGACGGGGAAGTCCTCGTCGGCGAGCGCCACGTCGAGGTCCGTCGTGAACTTCTCGATGTCGTGCTTCGCGGCGAGCTCGCGGAGGCGCTCCTCGTTGCGCGCCACCAGGTAGAGCTCGATGGGTCGGCGCGTGCCGTCGGAAAGCGGAATCCCACCCTCGTCGCGGAGCGCAAGTAGGGAGCGGACGAGGTGCTGGCGGTAACCCATGCGCCCCGTCGCGCCGTTGACGATGATCCCGAGCTTGTCCGTGGTCATATCCATCCTCTCGTCTGAGCCTCGGCATTGAGGCTCAGGCCAGCGTATTGGAAAGCGCTTACCGAAACAAGCGCGAATTGAACGAGCGGATGCGGCGCGGGAGATCGCGGGAACGCGACGCTGAACGCGCGCCTTGCGTCGAGGGTGGGTCAGCCCCGCTGCGGGGTGCTCTCGCGGATGACGACGGCTGTGTTCACAGGGAGGACAACCGGGCCGTCCTTGCCGCGCTCGGCGAGGGCGAGGCGCACCGCGCGGTAGCCCATGTCGCTCAGCGGGGCGACGACGGTCGTGAGGGGAGGGGTGACGTCGCGCACGAGGGCGATGTCGTCGAAGCCCGCGACCGACACGTCGCGGCCAGGCTCCTTCCCGAGGTCCCTGAGCGCGGTGAGCACGCCGGTCGCCATGAGGTCGCTCGTCGCGAAGATGGTGTCGGTGTCCGGGAAGCGTGAGAGCAGGGTGCGCAGGGCCTCGTAGCCGCCGTCGCGCGTGAAGGCGGCCGGGACGATCGCGTCCTCGTGCACTGCGAGGTCTGACTCTGCGAGTCCCGCGCGGAAGCCGTCGACTCGATCCCGGTTCGTGAGCAGGTCGAGGGGGCCGGTGACGATGCCAAACGCTCGCCCGCCTTGCCTGACGAGCTGCCGCGCGAGCTCCTGCGCGCCGTCTCGGTTGCGCAGCTCCACGACGTCGAACGGGGACGGTGCCTGGGCAACGAGGACCACTCGCCCGCCGGAGGCGTCGTACGCGATCAGCTGCTCTTCGAGGGCAGCTTGCTGGGGGTCGTCGAGTCGGCGGGACCCCGTGAGGATGATGGCGCGTGGTCGTTGCCCACGGAGCGTGCGCACGATCTCCAGCTCGCTCGTGACGCTGCGCTCGGCGGCGGCGATCGTCACGATGAGGTTCGCCTCTTCGGCTCCCCGCATGACGCCAGCGGCGATGGCGCTGAAGTAGGGGTCGGCGATGTCGCTCACGACAACCGCGATGGTCGAGGATGCACCTCGCGCGACGGCCTGCGCGCTGAGGTTTGGCGAGTAGCCGAGCCGGTCCGCGGTCTCCTGCACCCGCTTCTTGATCTCCTCGTTCACGCGTCTGCCTGCGCTGCCGTTGATGGCGCGCGAGGCTGTGGCGATCGAGACGCCGGCGGCCTGCGCGACCTCGCCGAGCGTGACGTGGTTTCCGTGTCGACTCACGAGTCTCCTCCCCGGCGCGCGGCGGTGCGCGCCGCCCTGACTACCAGGAGCCTAGCGGGAAACGCTTTCCTCGGTCGCGTCTCGTCGGTAGATTGGGGGCATGCAGCGCCGCACCGTCATCGCACCCGATTCGTTCAAGGGCACCGCCTCCGCGGCTGAGGTCGCCGCGGCGATCAGGCGGGGGTGGCTGCGTGCCAGGCCAGATGACGACTGCGTCGAGGTGCCGATGGCTGACGGCGGCGAGGGTACAACCGCCGCGATTGCGGGGTCCGTTCCCGGCGCGCGGGTTGTCATCGTGCCGGTCGAGGGCCCCGTCGGGGCGCCGGTGGATGCAGAGCTCGTGGAGCTGCCAGACGGCACTTGGGTGGTTGAGCTTGCCGAGACGAGCGGCATCGCGCTCCTCGCCGGGGTCGACCATGACTCGTGTTTCCGTGCGTCGACGATCGGGCTTGGGCAGGCCATCCGGTACGCGGCCGAGCATGGAGCGAGGCGGGTGCTCGTCGGGCTGGGGAGCAGCGCATCCACGGATGGTGGCGCCGGGATGCTGACTGCTCTTGGTGCTCGGTTCCTGGATGCTCACGGTGCCGAGATCCCGCTTGGCAACAGTGGACTGCACGCTCTGGAGAGCGTCGACCTTTCCGGGCTCGTCCGGATTCCTCCTGACGGTCTTGTTGCGCTGACCGACGTCGTGAACCCGCTGTTCGGCGAGCTCGGTGCGGCGGCGGTCTTCGGCCCGCAGAAGGGGGCAGCCCCAGAAGATGTTCCCGTGCTCGAAGCCGGGCTGGCTCGCCTGACCCAGGTGCTCGAGAGGGCGCCAGAGGCGAGTGGCGATGTTCTTGCGCTCGCCGCGGAGCCCGGTTCTGGGGCGGCGGGTGGCACCGGGTTCGGCCTGCTGGCTATCGGTGCGGAGATCTCCGCGGGTGCCGTCGCCGTCGCCGAGGCGGTCGGCCTGCGTGACCTCCTGCGCGGGGCGGACCTCATCATCACGGGAGAGGGCAGCTTCGACGCGCAGTCGGCGGCCGGAAAAGTCCCGTCGCTCGTTCGGAAGCTCGCGCAGGAAGAGGGGGCGCGGTTTAGTGTGATCGCAGGTCGCGTCGGCCTCGAAGCCGAGGAGCGTCAGGCGCTCTCCGCAGCAGGGGTCAGCATTCTCTCGCTGTCCGAGCTCGCGGGGTCGGGGCAGCGGGCAATGGACGAAACGCTCGAATGGCTTGAGGTTGCAGGGGAGCGGATGGCGGCGGAGGTCGCTTAGCGCGCGCTCAGGAGCTCACCGCGCGGTGGATCGCGCCGTCGACGCCGCCGCCGCGCATCCCGGTGTTGGCCGCGTGCACGACCGCGTCGACGCCCTGCTCGGTGATGTCGCCAAGAATTGCCACGATGCGCGTCAAGCGATCAGTCTCGCAGGCAAGGCATCAGAGAGCGAGGGTGGGGAGCACTCACGCTAGCGCTGGCTGCGGCGGATACCCGAGGCGAATTCGTCCAGCGCGTCGAGGACCCCCGAGTGCTGCCAGACCCGTCCTCGACGTCGGCCCGTGCGCTCGGTGAGGACGCCTCGCTCCGTGAGCAGAGACAAGGCGCGATTCGCGGTCACCGCATCAACGGAGAGCATCCGCTGCACGAACGCGGAATCAACGATCGGCTGCCCCACGAGCAGTGGCAGCAGGCGCAGCCCAGTGGCCTGCGGCCGCACACCTGCAAGGAGCTCGCGTGAGCTGTCGAGTTCAGAACGCAACGCATCCACGAGATCCCGGCCAGCCGCCGCCGCGAACCTCGCCGCCTGCGCAAACGTGCGGACGATCGGCGCAGCGTCTCCCTGCCGGAAGGCGCCGAGTGCAGCGAAGTAGAGCTCGAGGTCGGTCAACAGGCCAGCGGAGAGCGGGACGGTCGTGTGCGACACGATTCCGCTCGCGCGAAGCATGACCTGGACCAGGGCGCGGCCCGTTCGCCCGTTGCCGTCGACGAATGGATGGATCGTCTCGAATTGCGCGTGCGCAACAGCGATCTGCAGCAGGGCGGGCATATCAGCGCGGTCGGCGAAGGTGAGCAGGTCATCGAGTGCTGAGGGTACGAGCTCCGGTTGGGGCGCCACGAAGTCGGCCTCTCGCGGGCCGGCGTTGCCTTTTCCGATCCAGACGAGTTCCTTGCGAAGCCAGCCGGCATGCTCCTCCATTCCGCGCTGGTGCGTGAGCAGTTCGCGGTGCATCGTCAGGATCGCGTCGACGGACAGCTGCTCCGTCAGCGCGACCGCCGCCTCCATTGCGCGGACGTTCCCAATGACCGTCTGTGAGTTCGGGGAGGCTCCAGCGCCGATCTCTGCCAGCGCGAGCTGTTTCGCGCTTACCGTCAGGTTCTCGATCTGCGAGCTGGATGCGCTCTCCGTGCGCAGCAGGATCGCCGACATCGGGCCGAGGGCGGCATTTTCTGTGCCCAGGACAAGCGAGGCGTGGCGATCGAAGTCGCTCAAGGCTCGCGTTGCATCCTCGAGGTCTGCCCCGAGCTCGCTCGTGAGCGTGGGTGACCAGGCTGCGAGCTGTGCCGGTACCGCTGACGTGTATGTGCCTGTCTGTCGTCTCACCTCGGAACGGGAAAACAAGCGGGCGTCGGAGGGGCGCCAGCTGTGGCGCGCCGCGCCGACCGCTGGCACGGCTATCACGGGCTCGCTCGTCTTGCTCTCCAGTGTTGCCATGCCTCCACTTTAGTAACACTTATGCCAAGAAGTGTTACTAGGTGGAACTCGTGTTGACACCATTGCCGATGGACGGTCTTGCGCTCACAACGACTTCTGCGTTGCGAAACGCTCGCACCGCGCCGCTCGCGGCCACTACTGTGACCAGCAGAGCCGAACACTTCCCCGCGACGAACGGAGCCTCCCGTGATCATTCAAGAGTTGTGGACGCAGGACACCGACCCGTTCGGGAATCCATGGATCTCGGCGCTCGTCGCCGTGATCCCCATCGCGATCTTCCTCGTCTGCCTCACGGCGCTCAAGATGAAGGGCATCCTCGCCGCGAGCATCGCCGTCGTCGCCGAGATCGTGGTCGCGCTCGTCGCGTTCGGGATGCCGGGCACTGCGGTCGCAGGGTCCGGGTTCCTCGGAATCCTCACGGCCATCTGGCCCATCGCGTACATCATCGTCATGGCCGTGTGGCTGTACCGCCTCGCCGTCGCCAGCGGACGCTTCGACGTGATCCGCGCATCCATCTCAGGTATCTCGCCCGACCAGCGCATCCAGGTGCTGCTCATCAGCTTTGCGTTTGGCGCCTTCCTCGAGGGGGCGGCCGGCTTCGGCGTGCCCATCGCGATCTGCGCCGCCTTGCTCGTGCAGCTCGGCTTCAAGCCCGTGAAAGCCGCCATGCTGTCGCTCGTCGCGAACGTCGCTGCCGGCGCCTACGGTGCCATCGGCATCCCCGTCATCGTCGGCGCGCAGGTCGCAGGCGTCGAGGTGCTCGAGATGTCGCGCATGATGCTGCTGCTTCTGCAGCCGCTGACGTTCCTCGTGCCGTTCCTGCTTGTCATCATCCTCGACGGCTGGCGCGGGCTCCGCGAGACCTGGCCCGCCACGCTCGTGGTGAGTGTCGTCTTCAGCGGAGTGCAGGCCTCCGTCCTCTGGTTCCTCGGGCCTGAGCTCGCCGACCTCGGCTCCGGCCTCACCGCCATGCTCGCCCTCTTCGCCCTCGGCCGCGTGTGGCAGCCGAAGCGAATCTTCCGCGAGGGCGGGGGAGAGGCTCCGGCCGTCGAGCGCCACAGCGTGCGCGAGATCGCCGTCGCCTGGAGCCCCTTCTACATCCTCACCGGCCTCATCCTCGTGTGGAGCATCCCCGCCTTCAAGCAGCTCTTCGCCGCCGACGGCCCGCTCGCGGCGGCCGTCATTAAGTTCCCCATCCCCGGGCTCACGGGACAGATCACGCTCCCGAGCGGTGACCCCGTCGCCAGCACCTGGGACTTCGCGCCCATCAGCGCGACCGGCACGGCCATCCTGCTCGCCGTCATCGTGTCGTTCCTCACGACGTCGAGCCTCAAGGCCGCCGACCTCTGGGGTGAGCTCGTCGCCACCCTCCGCGAACTCTGGCAGGCGCTTCTGCTCATCGCGCTCATCCTCGTGCTCGCGAACATCGCCAACTACTCTGGCGGCTCCGCCAGCATCGGAAGTGCGCTTGCCGCCGTCGGCCCCGTCTTCCCGCTGCTCGCCCCCATCATCGGGTGGCTCGGCGTGTTTCTCACGGGCTCGGTCGTCAACAACAACACCCTCTTCGGGCCCTTGCAGGTCGCGACCGCGGGACGCATCGGAGTCTCGCCCGAGCTGCTCGTCGCCGCGAACACGGCCGGCGGCACGACGGCGAAGGTCATCTCCCCGCAGTCGATCGCGATCGCGGCGGGCGCGGTTGGGCTCTCGGGGCGCGAGGGTGAGATCCTGCGCATCTCCATCGGCTACAGCCTCGGGATGCTTGCCTTCATCTGCGTGTGGAGCTACACGCTCTCGGTGCTGCTCCCGGTGTAGGCGCCGCATCCGCCGCATCCGCCGCTCGCCGCCGCTCGCCGCCGCTCGCCGCCGCTCGCCGCCGCTCGCCGCCGCATCCCTCCGCCCGCTCCAAGAGCGCAGAGTTGTGCCAGTGTGCGGTCCCGGATGCGGGCAACAGCGTTCTGCCACAACTCTGTGCCCGCGAGCCGCCCGCGGGGCGCACGCGGCACCCGCATCCGCTGCTGGCCGGCTGCTTCGGGCCACAGGATTGTGGCGTTGTGCTGTTCCGGATGCGCGGAACAGCGTTGTGCCACAACCCTGTGCCCGCGCCTCGCCTGCGCCGAGCAGTCGCAGCTACTTCGAGACGAAGAACTCCAGCGCGATCTGGTCGGGGTCCTTGAAGCTCAGAGCGCAGCCGTACGGCGCCTCGACGATGCCGCTGTGCTCGATGCCGTGCTCGCTGAGGTGGCTTGCCCAAGCCTCGAGCTCGTCGCGGCTCTCGACGGTGAAGCCGATGTGGTCGAGCCCGGGGGAGAAGGGTGAGAAGCTGTCGGCCCCGTCGCCAGCGCCCTTCGCGCCCCGGTCGTGCTGCGTGAGACCGAGGTTCGTGCCGCCCGGCAGCGCGAAGAGCTTGCGGTGCAGCTGGTTGTCGTCGATCTCGGTCGCTGGCTCGAAGCCGAAGACCTGCGCGTAGAAGGCGACGCTCGTGTCGAGGTCGCGCACGGTCACCGCGAGGTGATGGATGTTCGTGAAGGTGGGCATCGTCGCTCATTCCTGCGCGTGGGGGTCGCGCGCTCAGGAGGCCATCTAACGCCTGCGCCGCTGGGAGGCCCCAGCACGCAACCTTCGGGTGTCAGAGAGTTCGCCTCAGGGAGCCCGGCTCGTTTCGGGCGTCAGGTTCGCCCACAGGGGTGTGGCTAAGTGCGGTTGCCGTGCGTTGCAAGAGCACTTGCCCACAACTTTGGCGGCAGGCAGCCGCGGCAGGCAGCGGCGGCAGGCGGCAGGCGGCAGGCGGCAGGCGGCAGGCGGCGACAGGCGGGAGCGTGGCGGAGACAGCTGTGGCGAACCGCACCCCAGGAGTCAGAGGGTGCGGTTCGCCACAGCCTCGGACCGGGCGGGCAGCGCAGTCTGCGCCGCCCGGTCTCCCCAGACGTCAGCGCAGCACTGACACCCCACGGAAGCGCAGCGTGACCAGCTGGAACGGGCGCACCGAGAGCGCCAGCGCGCCCTCCGCATCCACGATCGCCGTCTGGTCGACGTCACGTTCGAGCAGGTCGGTCTCAGCGACCGACTCGAACGCGAACCCGGGCGTCACGACTGCCCGAGCCTTCGCACCGCGAGCCTCATACAGGCGGACGACGACGTCGCCGCTCTGGTCCTCGGCCAGCTTCACGGCCTCCACCATGACGGCCGGGTCGTCGACCGTCAGCAGCGGCTCGATCGCCGCGGCTCCGGTCACGGCGCGCGGTGCGACGTTGAGCCGGTAGCCCTCAGCGGCCGCGTCCAGCACATCCGCACCCACTCGCACCGAGGTGCGGAGCACGTGCCGGCCCTGGTCGGCGTGCGGGTCCGGGAAGGTGGGAGCGCGCAGCAGCGACTCCCGCACGAGGGTGGTCGTGCTGCCGGCTTCGCGGGTCGTGCGGGTCACGTCGTGCCCGTACGTCGAGTCGTTCGCGACGGCGACCCCGTAGCCGGTCTCGCCGACGTGCACCCAGCGGTGCGCGCTCGTCTCGAACCGTGCGACGTCCCACGACGTGTTGCGGTGGATGGGGCGGTTGACGTGCCCGAACTGGATCTCGGACGACGACCGCTCCGCGTGCACATCCAGCGGGAACGCCAGCTTGAGGAGCTTCTGACGCTCCTGCCAGTCGACATCCGTCGTCAGGTCGAGCGTCGGACGCCCGGCGCTCAGCGACAGCTCCTGCACGAAGGTGCTCGAGCCGTGCGAGCGAGACACGCGCACGACGACCCGGTCGGTGTCCTCCGAGACGACCTCGATCGAGTCGACCGAGCGGATCGGGCGGCCGTGGCGCTGGTAGTGCACGTCGATGTCCCACGCATCCCACTGGGCGGGGGTGTCGCGGTAGATCCACAGCTCGGCGGCGCGCTCACCGGCCGGAACCAGCTCGAGATCAGCGGCGATGTCGAAGAGCGACGACACGAGACCGTCGGCGTCGATCGTGACACGCACCAGCGAGTTGTCGAGCACGAGGGTGTCGCCGGAGCGCGTGAGCGTCACCGGGGCACCGTGCGAGGCGGCACCTGAGTTGGCACCGGATGCGCCACCACCGAGCGCGGGCACCCCGTCCACCGCGTACGGTCTGGCGTTCGCGAGCAGTGCCGTCTCGCCGGCGCCCGTCAGCGAGCCGAGCGCCGACGCGATGAGCGTCTCGAGCTCACCCGCGACGCGCTCGTAGTGCTCCTCCGCGACCTGGTGCACCCAGGCGATGGAGGAGCCCGGCAGGATGTCGTGGAACTGCTGCAGCAGTACCGTCTGCCAGGCTGAATCGAGCTCGGCGTACGGGTACGCGGCTCCCTTGCGGATCGCCGCGGCGGTCGCCCAGAGCTCTGCCTCGCGCAGGAGGTGCTCGCTTCGGCGGTTGCCGCGCTTCGTGCGCGCCTGCGAGGTGTAGGTGCCGCGGTGGAACTCGAGGTAGATCTCGCCGGACCAGACCGGGGCTGCTCGAGCTCGGCCTCCGCCTGCTCGAAGAACGCCTGCGGGCTCGTCATCTCGACCGTCGGGGACCCCTCGAGGTTGCGGGTGCGCTCGGCGGCCGAGACCATCTCGCGCGTCGGGCCGCCGCCGCCGTTGCCGTAGCCGAACGGCACGAGCGACGAGTTGGCCTCGCCCTTCTCCTTGTAGTCGCGCTGCGCCTTGTGCAGTTCCTCCTGTGAGAGCACGGAGTTGTAGGTGGCGACGGGCGGGAAGTGCGTGAACACCTGCGAGCCGTCGATGCCCTCCCAGTTGAACGTGTGGTGCGGCATGACGTTCGTCTCGTTCCACGACGGCTTCTGCGTCAGGAAGTACTTCGAGCCGGCTGCCTTCACGATCTGGGGGAGCGCCGCCGAGTAGCCGAAGGAGTCTGGCAGCCACACCTCTGGCGGCTCGATGCCGAACTCGCGGATGAAGAAGCCCTTGCCCGCGACGAACTGGCGGGCCATGGCCTCGCCGCCAGGCAGGTTCGTGTCCGACTCCACCCACATGCCGCCGACGGGCACGAAGCGCCCGTCGAGGACGCGCACCTTGATGCGCTCCAACAGGTCGGGGTAGTGCTCCTTCATCCACGCGAACTGCTGCGCGGACGAGCAGGCGAATAGGAAGTCGTCGTTCCCGTCCATGAGCGACAGCACGTTCGAGAAGGCGCGGGCGCACTTGCAGATCGTCTCGCGCACGGGCCACAGCCAGGCCGAGTCGATGTGCGCGTGCCCGACGGCGACCAGGTGGTGGGCGCTTGCGTAAGCGGGGGAGGCGAGCAGGGGCGCGAGCACCTCGCGGCCGGCTTTCGCCGTGCTGGAGATATCGTCCGGGTCGAGCGTGTCGATGAGGCGCTCGAGCCCGCGCAGGATCTCCGCGCGCCGAGGCTGCTCCTCGCCGAGCTCGCGCCACAGGCCATCGAGGGTCCACACGTCCTGCGCCAGCTCCCACACGGGAACGTCGCGCAGGCCGATGTCGAGCACACCTGTGCGGTAGTTGGGGGCATCGCCCGAGGTGGCGAGGTCGCCCATGGGGGTCGGCGCGTAGACCGACTCGCCCTGCACGTCCGGGTTCGAAGCGGCCTCTATATAGAGGTCGATGCTGTCGCCTGGTCCGATCTCGAGCGGCACCGCGGTGTTGCGCGGCTCGATGGCCTTCAGGATGTGCCCCTCGGGGGTCCAGACGAGCCCCTCGGCCTGGAAGCCGGGGTGGCCGCTCACGAAGCCGAGGTCGACGAGCACCTCGACGCGAGCATCCGTCATCTCCCAGTCGGCGGGAACCGTGCCGGTGATGTGGAACCACGTGGTTCCCCACGGGCGGCTCCACTCGTCGCCGACCCGGAAGGGCGCGTACTCCTGGGCGACGGCCTCGGCGAACGGCACGGGCTCGCCCGGCACATCCCACGAGGTGAACGTGAGCGGCACGCGCTCGCGGTAGATGGCGGGGGTGAGGCGTTCGGAGACGAACCGGCGGTTCCGGAGGTCGACGAACTGCGTGGGGTCAGGCATGGGGCGCCTTTCTGCGTTGGAGGAAGAGGTGGAAGTCGTAGGTCAGCCCTTGACGGCGCCGGCGAGCGCAAACGAGCCGCCGCCGAGGCGGGACACGAGCACGTACAGCGCCAGGACCGGCAGTGAGTAGAGGAGCGAGAACGCGGCCAGCTGCCCGTAGGCGACCGCGCCGTACTGGCCGAAGAACGAGAAGACGCTCACCGCGGCGGGCAGCTTGTCTGGGCTCAGCAGCAGGATGAACGGGATGAAGAAGTTCCCCCAGGTCTGGATGAAGACGAAGATGAACACGACCGCGATGCCGGGGCGCCGTCCGTCCAGGCGGCCTCCTCGAGGGAGACGGGCACCGAGTCCATGAAGTTCTTCATCATCCAGATCGCCATCGGCAGGGACGTCGCGGCGAGGAAGAGGATCGTCCCGAACATGTTGTCGATGAGGTTGAACGCCACGAACAGCGCGTAGACGGGCACCATCATCGCCGTGATCGGCAGGCAGGTCCCGAACAGCACCCCGTAGAGGAACGGCTTGTTGATGCGCGACTTGTACCTGGAGAGGGGATACGCGGCGAGGATCGCTGCGAGCACCGTCACGATCGCGCAGCCGCCGGAGAGCACGAGGCTGTTCCAGAGCGGGATGAGCGAGATCTCCGGTGTGAGGACGGCCGTGAAGTTGGCGAACGACGGGGCTTCCGGCCACTTGACCGACAGGGTGGCGGTCGAGTCGAAGGACGCGAGCACCAGCCAGACGAGGGGGAGGAGGAAGATGACGCCGATGACGACGAGCACGATGTTGGCGAACCAGCGCATCGCCCGCCCGCGCGGGGCGGCTGCGCTCGTCTCGATGTGGTGGCTGCCGGTCGCGATCGACCTGGTAGTGGGCGCGGGATCAGCCGCGGCCACGGATGTGTTGAGTGACATGGTCAGTCCACCTCCGGTTTGAGCGCCCGAATGTAGGCGACCGAGAAGAGCGCGCCGACGAGCAGGAGCATGGTGGCGATGGCGGTGCCGAAGCCGAGTTGGCCGAAGCGGAACGCCTCTTGGTAGGCGAGGAGCGGCAGCGTGGTGCTGTCGGTGCCCGGCCCGCCGTTGGTCATGACGAAGATGAGCGCGAAGACCGAGAGCGTCTGCAGGGTCGTGAGCATAAGGTTCGTCGAGATGCTGCGGCGGATCATGGGCAGCGTGATGAGGGCGAAGCGCTGCCATCCCGTCGCGCCGTCGACCTCCGCCGCCTCGGTATTTGCGAAGTTCAATTCGACATGTCCTGACCGTTCCTGCTGTGTTGGCCGTCGTTGTCGGCGTCGTCGTTTGGGAGATGCTCCGCCTGCAAATCGCCGTCGCGTTCCTCTTCACGGTTGTGCTTGAGATCGCAATGGGCGTCAAATCGTCCGTGCCGATGGCAGGCGTCGCGTCCCGAATCGACGATCGGTCCCGTCGAGTGTTTCTGACCTTCGGCATCGTGCTCGGGGTCGTCTTCGACAGGCTCCTGATTCCTGAGCTCGCGGTCGCGGCGGAGCACCTGAGTACTGGAGACGTGGGGCGAGCGCTCCGCGAGATCGTCGACGAGCCTGACCTCTTTGCGGCGGACCTCCTGGCGGTTCGACCCCTTCTCGCAGCATTCGGGGCGGTCTTCGTGTGGCTCGTGTTCGCCGAGTACCTCTTCAACACCGACCGCACGGAACGACGGGCGTGGCTGGGGGCGCCGGAAGCCGCGCTGGCCAGAGTGGAACGACCGTGGCTGGTGTCTGCGATAACGGCCGCAGCAGGCGCGACCACCGTTGCCGTCTTCGTGGAAGGGACCTCCTCGGTCGTGATCCTCGCGATGGGAGCCGCTGGCGGTGCGACGTACGCTCTCTCGAAGGGCATCTCGCGTTGGGCTCGTCGCAGCACGGGGCGCCGCGCCGTCTCCGTGCACGCAGGTACCGTCATTTTCGAACGCGCCCTCGTGATCTTCCTCATGTGCGAGATCCTCGACGGTGTGTCGGTCCTGCAATCGATGAAAGTTGTGCCGCAGCCCATCCTGCAGATCCTGGTCGTTGGCGCTGCCGTGACGGTTGGTGCCGTGGTTCTTGCACGCGCCAGCAGCCGAGTCGTCGAAGCCGAGGGGCTCAGCAGGAACAAGCATCTGCGTGCGGGGGCCGCCTACGTTCTCGGCGTCCTGAGCATCATGCTTTGGGCGAGTCTCCTCTTCCCCATTCCTGGCATCATCGCCGCCTGGGTGGGTACCGTCATCATTCTGGCTGCCTTTGTCACCTCCTGGCAGAGCTGGGACGACCTCAGGGCCAGCCTCTTACGCCGCACCCCCACGACCCAGAGCAAGCTGACGCCGGATGAAGCCGAACTCCCGCGCTAATGCGTCGGCGCCCATTGCAAGCCAATACCCTAAACAGCAGGCCCCAGATGAAAGAGGAAACATGACTGCACCCCGCGTGACGCCACAGGAAGCCTGGGATGACCTCGTCCAGGGCAACGAACGCTTCATCAAGGGCGATCTGCTCCACCCGCAACAGAGCGCAGCCCGCCGCACCGAGATATCCGGCAGCCAGGCGCCGAACGCCGCGTTCCTCGGGTGCTCCGACTCGCGAGTCGCCGCGGAGATCCTGTTCGACTGTGGCCTTGGCGACCTGTTCGTCGCCAGGAACATGGGCCAGATCGCCAACGAGAACACGACCGCGACCATGGAGTTCGCCGTTGCTGAGCTCGGTGTTGCCGTTATCGTCGTGCTCGCCCACGGCTCGTGCGGCGCGGTCAAGGCCGCCATCAACCAGACGACGGCGCACCCACGCGACGTGACGCCGGCCATCAAGGACGAGCTTGCGCGCATCCAGCCGTCGGTGCAGGAAGAGTGGTTCACGAGCGACCAGTCGACTCCGTACGTCGATGAGGCGCAGATCGACCCAGACGCCGTCGGCCGCCGCCACCTGTACTCGACGATCAACGCACTCGTGCGCAGCTCGCGCGTGATCAGCGACGCCGTCGCGAGCGGTGCACTCAGCATCGTCGGCTGCCAGTACGAGCTCGCCGACGGGCGCGTGGCACCTGTCACGGCCATCGGCCAGCTCGCCATCACCCGCTGAGCCGGCGTGTCCGGTCGCGCGGCGCGAGAGGCTCCGTCGAGGTGAACTAATGAGCGTCGAAGACGCCTCAAAGGCTTACGCCGAGCGCGCTCGGGAGTACGCGGACCTGCTCGGCAGCATCTCAGCGACCGCCGAGCAGGACCGCGAGCTCATCGGGTCATGGGCGCACCGGATCGAGGGTCCAGTGCTCGACGTGGGCTGCGGGCCAGGGCACTGGACGGCATGGCTGCGAGACCGCGGGGTGGACATCGGGGGAGTCGACCCTGTTCGCGAGTTCCTGGCCATCGCCGCGGACCGCCACCCGGGCTGCGAGTTCCGGCACGGCACCGCCGAGGCTCTCGACGTGGCGTCGGCGAGCCTGGGCGGCGTACTTGCCTGGTACTCGCTTATCCACCTCGAGCCGTCCCGCCTCCCGGTTGCGCTCGCGGAACTCGCCCGGTGCATTCGCCCGGGCGGCGGGCTACTTGTGGGCTTCTTCGAAGGGGCGAGGGTCGCGGCGTTTGAACACCGGGTGATCACCGGGTACACATGGCCGATTGCCGAGCTGGCCGCCCTCATCGACGGCGCAGGGTTCGCCGTTCAGGAGGCTCACGCGCGCACCGACTCAGGCGCGCGACCGCACGGGGCGCTCGTCGCGGTGCGCGTATCCGGAGACTAGGACGCCGAGAAGATCAGGCGGGGACGTGCGGCGGCCCCCGAAGGGAGTGCACGAACGCGAGCTTCTCGATGACCTTGTCCGGCAACACAAACGGGTAGAGGTCACGCTGCCCGAGCGAGCGGTTGACGACGTTCATGGCGGTCGCGAACGGCATCCAGCTGTTGATGACCACGTCGCGAGCAGATGCGCCGGGCTCCGGCGCGGGCAGCAGCTCGAACGCCACCGCCGTCTCGAGGGTGTCCTGGATGTGCAGGTAGTGCGCCCAGGTCTCCGCGAAGTCCTCGTACGGGTGCATGGTCGCGTAGCTGCTGAGGTAGTCGTCGCGCCAATTCTCCGGTGGGCCCTCCTCGTAGTGGCGGTCGATCTCTGCCTGGTAGTCGGCGCGCTCTTCTCCGAAGAGCTCCCGAGCCTCGTCGATGCGCGAGGTCAGTTCGACGAGTTGCCACTCGTAGTAGTGCCCGCTCTCGTGGCGGAAGTGCCCAAGCATCGTGCGGTAGGGCTCTTCGAGGCGCTGGCGCACCTGCTCCCGGTAGCTGTCGTCGCCCTCGGCGAGGTCGATCGTGATGACGCCGTTGGCATGGCCGATCGTGACGTTCTCGGAGACGCTCGAGAGCAGGTCGAAGACCGGCGCCTGCCCGACGGTGGCGGGCTCGCCGCCCTCCTGGGGTCGCGTCGCGAAGCCGAGGCGCGTGAGATCGCGCACGAGGTGCCGCTTCGACTCCTCGGCGACGGGGAACAGCTTCAGGCCCTTGGCATCGGCGTTGCTCGGCCGGGTCCGGGTCAGCTGGCAGCTCTCGCAGAGTCCTGACGGCTGCGCCGTCAGCCACGTGCATCTCGCGAGTTCAGCGTTGCTGCACCGCCGGAGGCCGGCGTCCTGTGCAGCGTTGCCACCTTCGACGAGCACGTCGTCGAGGCCGAGGACGTAGCCCAGCTTCGACGAGCATCGCTCGCAGGACACCGAGTCGAAGAAGACCTCGTTCTCGCACACATCACAGTGGAACCGTCGCACGGGGGAGCCTCACTTCTGCCGCGGCTCAGGGGTGCCGCGACGACCGACGCATCGCTGTACGCGGGGTCAGGTGGGAGGCCGCGGCGCTTGACATTGCGCCGGCTACTCGCGAACGGCCCCCTCGAGCATCCCCTGGATGAAGTGGCGCTGCAGGAACACGTAGAGCACGACGACGGGCAGCGCCACCATGATGGCGCCCGCCGCGAGCAGCGCCGTACCCTGCGTGTACTGCCCTTGGAAGAACGCGAGGCCGAGGGGCGCCGTGCGCACGCTACCGTTCGGCGACATGACGAGCGGGATGAGGAACTCGTTCCAGGTCCACATGAACGTCAGCAGCACGAGCGTCAGGATCGCGGGTCGGCCGATGGGCACGAGCACCTGCCACAGGATGCGCATGGAGCCTGCCCCGTCGAGCTTGGCCGCGTCGATGAGCGCCTGGCTGGAGGAGCGGAAGTAGGTGCGCATCCAGAACGTGCCGAACGCGATCGACATGGCGATCTGGGGAAACGCGACGCCCCACACCGTGTTCGTGAGGCCCACGGTGCGCAGGTCGAAGTAGAGCGGAACGATGAACGCCTCCGTCGGCACCATGATGCCGAGCAGGAACAGGTAGAAGATCGGCGTCGCGCCGCGGAACTTCATGGTGCCGAGCGCGTAGCCAGCGAGGATGGACGCGAGGACGGCGACCACCACCACGATCACCGCGACGACCACCGACGTCAGCATGTACTGCCCGAACCTGGCGACCTCCCACGCCGTGGGGAAGTTCTCCCAGTGGAAGACTCGGCCCTCCTGCGCGACGCTCGCGTTCTCCGGCCCGAACGCAAGCGTGACGATGACGCTGATCGGCCCGAGGATGACAAGCCCGAAGACGCCGAGGATCAGGTAGTTCGCGACCTTCTCGAACGGGGAGACCTTCATGCGCGGTCTCCGATCCGGTTCACGACGAAGTTGATGGCGAAGACGATAAGGGTGAGCACGGCACCGACGGCCGTTGCCGCCCCGACCTCGCCGAGTTCGAACGCCCGGCGGTACACCTCGAAGCTCGGTACGGTCGTGGACGTGCCTGGCCCGCCGCTTGTCGTGACGTAGATCAGGTCGAAGGTCTTGAGGGCCGCCACGATCGTGAGCGTCAGCGCCACCGTGATCTCGCCGCGCACGGAGGGCAGGGTGATCGAGAAGAACTCGCGTACGGGCCCGGCCCCGTCGAGCCGCGCCGCCTCGTACAGATCCTTCGGCACCCTGCTCATGCCCGCCATGAGCAGCACCGTCACGAGGCCGAGCGACACCCACGAGCCGATGAGGCCGACGGCCGGCAGCGTGAAGGTGTAGTCGCCGAGCCACGCGCGCGTCCAGCTCTCCAGCCCCACGAGGCGCAAGAGCCCGTTGAGCGGCCCGTCCGGCGCGTAGATCTGCCGCCACGTGACGGCCACGACGACCATGGCGATGACCTGCGGCAGGAAGATGAGCGTGCGGAAGAACCCAAGCCCGCGCACCTGCGCGCGCGTGAGGATCGCCGCGAGCATGAGCCCGACCGCGAGCGGCAGGATCGAGTAGAAGAAGATGAGCACAAACGCGTGCCCGAACGCCTCCCGGAGGCGCTCGTCCTGAACGATCTGCACGTAGTTGTCGAACCCGACGAACGTAGATGCGCCCAGCCCATCCCACTCGAAGAACGAGAACTGCACGGCTCGGACGAGCGGGAACAGCAGGAACGTGCCGTAGAGGATGAACGCGGGCGCGAGGTACGCGAACGGCACCCAGGCGGGGGTGCCCCTGCTGGCACCCCTCGCCGGGCGGCGTCCACGCGCCGTCGTGCTCGAGTCAGACATTCGCCGCGAGGTTCGCGCTACTCGTTGTCGGCGACGAAGGCCGCGTAGTCGGTCTCGAGCGCTTCCGTGAACTGCTGCGGGGTGAGCTGCCCGTCGATGAGCCCCTGCAGGGACTGGCCGATGGTGTCACCGAAGGTCGGCGTTGCGTAGTCCAGGTACGGGAGCACGCTCCCAGACTCGGTGACTTCGCCGAAGGCGCCGTAGATGTCGGCGAAGACGCCGGACTCCGGCGCGAGCTCCGCCGAGTTGTTGACGGGCAGGTTGCCAGTGTCGGCGAGGATCTGCATCGCTTCGTCGCTCGTGAGGAAGTCGATGTAGGCCGCGGCGACGTCGGTGTTGTCAGCTGCGGAGGTCATCGCGAAGGGCAGGCCGGTTCCGCCGGTCGTCGCGAGCGTGCCCTCGCTCGTCTTCGGCACGAAGAAGCCGAGGTCGTCGCCCATGCTCGCCTCGAGGTCAGCCGCAAGCCAGGAGCCGCCGATCAGGAAGACGCCGTTGCCGCCCGCGAGGGCCTGCCAGGCGGCGTCGTAGTCGGTGCCGTTCACGCCGCTGTTGAAGTAGCCGTCGTCAACCCAGCTCTTGAGCTCGGTCGCCGCCTCGACGTTCTCCGGGGTGGTCCAGCTGGCGCCAGGGTTGCCGAGCCCCAGGTTCGTGATGCTCTCCGCATCCACGTACTCACCCTGCAGCGGGCCGAACACGTGACCCGCCGGCCACTGCTCGATGTTGCCGAGCTGCAGCGGCGTCTCACCTGCCGCCTTCGCGGTCGCGAGCGCCGCGTCGAACTCGGCCCAGGTTCCAGGCACCTCGACGCCGATCTTCTCGAGCTTCGCCTTCGAGTAGAAGATGCCGACGACCTCGCCGACCTGGGGGAGGCCGTAGAGGTTGCCCTCGCCGAACACCTTCGCGTCCTCGCTATAGGTCGAGTACTGCAGGATCGACTCCTGGTAGCGGTCGAACCAGCCGTACGCCTCCGCGTAGTCGTCGAGCGGACGCAGCTGACCCGCTTCGACGAACGCTCCCATCGTGTTGCGGCCGTTGTTGGCTTGCACCACGTCGGGCGCATTGTCGTCGGTCAGCGCAAGACGGAGGGTCGTCGCAAGGTCGTCGAAGGCCTGCGAGTTCCGTTCGATCGTGACGTTCGGGTAGAGCTCCTCGAACGCCGCGTTGAGCTGCTCGATCTGCTCGTTCTGCCCGCCGCGCACCTCCTGGTCCCAGACCGTGAGGGTCACTTCCCCGACCTGCGAGATGTCGGTGCTGATCTCACCAGCCGGCGCAGCTGGAGCATCCGTCTGCCCAGTGCCTGGGGCGCAACCCGCCAGGGCGAGGGCAAGCGCCAACCCGCCAGCGACTGCCGCGGTTTTCCGGTGCTTCTCGTTCATGTTGGGCTTCCTTCTCTTGCTGGCTGCGGGGGAGCAGAGGGTAAAGATATCGGTTGGGGAGCTCACGTGGCGGGCTTCGTCACTCAAGCTGCGAGGGCCATTCAAGTGGCCGGGAAATGGTCGATGAGGCGGAAGGTCGCCTCGGCGCGGCGCACCGCCCCGGGGCGCTCCGGCGGGAGCACATCTTGCAGGAAGCCGTAGCGACTGATGAGGTCGGCGTCACCGGAGGCCCGCGTCGCATCCCACCAGTCGGAGATGTCACCCCATCCAGGGGCCGCGAGCGAGCCGCCGAACTGCTGCACGGCGAGCGCTGAGCAGAGCGCAGAGAACTTGAGGCGCTGCTCGAGCGGCCAGTCGCGCAGCGTACCGAGGACGAAGGATGCGCCGAACACGTCGCCGGCGCCCGTCGCGTCGTACGCGCGAACGGGCACAGCCGGGACACGCACTTCCTCGCCCGTCGCCGAATCGATGCCGATCGCACCGTCCTTGCCGCACGTCACCACCACGAGCGGGACGTGCGCTGAAAGTGCGCGCGCCGCGGCGAGCGGGGAGTCCGTGCGCGTGTACTCGACCGCCTCGCGTTCGTTGGGCAGGAACGCGTAGCAGGAGGAAAGCGGCTCGAGCACAGCCGGGTCCCACGCGCCGGTGTCGTCCCAGCCGACGTCCGCGAAGATCCTGGTGCCCTGTTTCGCGGCCCGCAGCCACCACGGCTCCTGCTCGAGGCTCGACATGACCCCGAGCTCCGTCAGCGCCGTGCGGCTCGACACGCCGTCGCTCAGCAGCGCGTCGCTCGAGATCGGACTCGGGTGCCCGTGCGTGATCATGCTGCGGTCGCCGTTCTGCGCCACCGAGACCGTCACGGCGGTGTGCCAGTTCTCGAAGCGCCGCGAGTGGCTCAGGTCGATGCCCTCGTGCTCCTCGAGCAGCTCCCAGCACCAACGGCCGTAGACGTCGTCGCCGAAGACCGACGCGAGCGAGGTCGTGAGACCGAGGCGGCTTGCCGCCACGGCCAGGTTGGCGATGCCGCCCGGCGTCGAGCCCATGCCCTCGGCCCACACCTCGGTGCCGGCGCTCGGCACTCCGTGAAGATCGGTGAAGACGATGTCGAAGAAGACCGAGCCCGCGAGCACGACGTCGAAGCGCGCATCCACGACCGCACCGGTCGGTGGAGTCTGGCGGTGTACCGAAGCCATCGCGATTCCTCTCGCTCTCAACAGCAGTGTCTGAGCTTCAAGTATGTTCGATCACTGGTGGAGCGCGCTTGCGGTTTCCCGCGCGGTGGTCGTCGACGCGAAAGCAGAGGTGTTGTTCTCATGAAGCTCACGATCATCGGAGGCGGAGGGTTCCGCGTTCCCCAGGTGTTCGAAGCGGTGGCGTCAGACGAAGCCCCGGTGCGCATCGACGAGCTGACCCTCTACGACGTGTCTCCCGAACGGCTCGCGATCATCCGCGTCATCGTCGAACGCATCGCGAGCGAGAAGCGCTTCGCGCCGCGCGTCACGGTGACCACCGACCTCGAAGAGGCCCTGCGTGGCACGGACTTCGTGTTCAGCGCGGTCCGCGTCGGCGGGACGGCGGGGAGGGTCGCGGATGAACGCATCGCCCTCGGCCTCGGGGTGCTCGGCCAGGAGACCGTCGGCCCTGGCGGGTTGGCGTACGCGCTCCGCACGATCCCGCTCATGGTCTCGCTCGCCGAGACGATCCGGCGGGTCGCGCCGGAGGCCTGGGTCATCAACTTCACGAACCCGGCCGGCATCGTGACGGAGGCGATGCGCGGAGTCCTCGGCGACCGGGTCGTCGGCATCTGCGACACCCCGATCGGACTCATGCGCCGCGCGGCGGCGGTCGCGGGGGCAGCGGCGCCAGGGAGCGCCGGAACCGCGTCGACCGTGGCGTTCGACTACGTCGGCCTCAACCACCTCGGCTGGCTGCGCTCGCTGCAGGTCGACGGCGTCGAGCGCCTCCCAGAACTGTTGGCTTCCGATGCCGCACTGCAGCGCATCGAGGAGGCGCGCCTGCTCGGATTCGACTGGGTGCGGGCGCTCGGCGCGCTGCCCAACGAGTACCTGTACTACTACTACTTCACGCGTGAGGCGAACGAGAGCATCCGTGCTGCCGCGACCACGAGGGGCGAGTACCTCGACGCGCAGCAGGGCGAGTTCTTCGCGAACCCGGGCTCGGACCCGCACGAGTCGTGGATGCACACCAGGCACGAGCGCGAGGCGAGCTATATGGCGGAGAGCCGCGAGGAAGGTGAAGAGCGCGAGGTCGAGGACGTCGCGGGAGGCGGCTACGAGAGCGTCGCGCTCGACCTCATGGCGGCGCTCTCGTCTGGCAAGCCCGCGACGATGATCCTCAATGTGCGCAACGGGTCGCTTGTGCCCGCGCTCCCGGAGGACGCCGTGGTCGAGGTCGGCTGCGTCGTGGACGCCGACGGCGTGCACCCGTGGCCCATCGCCCCCGTCGAGGGGGCGATGCTGGGGCTCATGACGCAGGTGAAGTCGGCCGAGCGCCTCGTCATCGAGGCCGCGACGAGGGGATCTCGTGAGCTCGCGTGGCGAGGCTTCGCCGCGCATCCGCTTGTCGACTCCGTTGGCGTCGCCCGCAAGCTCGTCGACGGGTACAGCGCACACTTCGAGGGCATCGGGCGACTGCTGCGGTAGTTGCCGGCGTAGATGCGTCGGCGTGTGGCCGCGTTGCCGTTGGTGAGGAGCTAGCGGGAGCCCAGGGCCCGGCTCATCCCGCGGAGCAGGAGCTTGCGGGGTGCGAGCTTCGAGCCGACGGTCAGGACCGTGTTGATGGGGCCGGGCACCACGGACGGCCCGGGCTTCGGCTTCTTGAGTTCCCGGAGGGTGATCGCGACGACGCTGCGCGCAGACATCCGTGGCAGGCCGGAGCCGATGTCCTCACCGGCGACGTCGAAGAACCCCGTTGAGGTCGGGCCGGGGGAGAGCGCGACCACGCGGAGGCCCGTGTCGGCCGACTCGGCCCAGAGTGCCTCGGTGAAGCTGCGCACAAACGCCTTCGTGGCTCCGTAGACCGCGAAGCCGGGCGTCGGCTGGTAGCCCGCGACGCTCGCGACGTTCACGAGGAAGCCGTCGCCTGCGCGCAGCTGCCCGATGAGCGCCTGCGTGAGGTCGACGAGCGCCGCCACGTTGAGGGCGATCTCGGCGCGAACCCGCTCGGGGGCCTCGTCGTGGAAGGCGCCGCTCGTGCCGAACCCCGCGTTGTTGATAAGACTCGTCACGCGCACGCCCCTGCGTTCGATCTCTGACGTGAGGGCGGACGCGGCGCCAGGTTCCCCGAGATCGGCGGCGATCGTCGTCACCGTCACGCCGTACCGGCCACGAAGGTCGGCGGCCAGCTCCGCGAGCTTGGCCTCGCGGCGAGCCACCAGCACGAGGTCGCTCCCGCGTGACGCCAGCTGCCTGGCGAACTCTGCGCCGAGTCCGGAACTGGCCCCCGTGACGAGCACGGTTTGCGAGCCGAAGCGGAGGGGGAGCATCCGGGAAGTCATGCCGCCAATGTACGAGCGGGCTGCTGACGAAGCCTGCATGCGGGCGCAGGAGCGTCAGGCCGTGCCAAAAAGTAGCTAGGCGGCCTCCTGAACCGGACGAAATCCGAGTCATGCTCGCGCCTTGGTTCTAGGGTTGAGCCAACCCCCTCAGTACCAACGAACCGCGCCCTAGCAGTCTTCGCCGCGCCTGTTTGCGGCTCATACGTCACTGAGCGAAACGCTCCCTCAGCGTGAAGGATCTCCCCAATGACTCGTACGTACGTTGTCACAGGCTCGGCAACCGGTCTCGGCAAAGCCACGGCCCTCAAACTCAGAGAAGACGGGCACCGGGTCATAGGCGTCGACCTCGTCGGCGCCGATATCAACGTCGACCTCACGAACGCCGACGGCCGCGAGGAGCTGGTGCGCAGGCGACCGAGTTGAGCGGCGGCATCGTCGACGGTGCCCTCGCGATCGCCGATCGCATGCGCCCCTCCTCCGAGACAGTCTCCGTCAACCACTTCGGCGCCGTCGCCACGCTCGAGGGGTTGCGGCCCCTCCTTGCGCTCTCCGACGCGCCACGCGCCGCGGTGGTCGCGACCCTGGTGCCGCTCGAAGAGGTGAATGGTCGGCTGCTCGAGCTCATCGAAACCGGCGACGAGGAGGCAGCCCTCGCCTACTCGGATGAGCTCACCTCAGAGCTGACCCCGCTCGGCTCCTCAGTGCTCTTCGCGACTTCGAAGCAGTCCGTTGCCCGGTGGGCCCGGCAGGCAGCGACCCGGCCGGAGTGGGGCGGATCGGGGATCGCCCTCAACGTGGTCGCCCCGGGCCGCTCCTTCATGTCGATGACGGCCGGGGCACTCGAGACGGACGAGGGCAGGGCCGCGCACGGCCACGAAGAGCCGGTGGCGCCCGGCCAACTGACGGGCGACGCCAGCCACGTCGCGAACCTCCTCGCCTGGCTCACCAGCGAGGACAACGGCTACGTGACGGGCCAGGTCATCTACGCAGACGACGGCGCCGAGAGTGCTCGCCGCCCCGCGCGCGTCTGACCCGCGCGCACCCGCCTGCCTGCGCACTTGCCTTCCCGCACATCCGCGCGCCCGTCTGTCTGCCTGCCTGTGTATCCGCGCGCTCGCGTCTTCGCGCATCCGCACCCCGGCGCATCCGGCAGGAAATGCAGGCTCGTTCGGGAACGAGCCTGCATTTGCCGTGAGGATGCGCGTGGTCGCGTCGGCGGACGCTGGGCAAGCGAGGGGGCGTCAGCGGACGCCGGCGACTTCAGATTCGTCACGCTGCACGTCGCGCTCGGCGGCCTTCGCCCGCATCGCCTTCTCGTCGTCGAGCCAGTTGACTCCCTTGTTGTTGAGGAAGAAGACGTAGACGACAAGCGACGCGGCGATCGCGATCGTGACGTAGACGATGAAGAGCGGCACTTGCTGAGCTTCGCCCGCCGCCGTGTAGAGCAGGGGCGCGGTGCCGCCGAACAGCGAGTTCGCCATGGCGTAGCCGAAGCCGACGCCGAGTGCACGGATGTGCGTCGGGAAGAGCTCGGCCTTCACAACGGCGTTGATGGAGGTGTAGCCGGTGAGGATCACGAAGCCGCCGACGAGGATGGCGAACGCCGCGAGCTCGTTGGTCTGCTGGGGCAGGTACGTGAGCAGGAACCAGGTGTAGAGCACGCCGCCTGCGCCGAAGAACACGAGCAGCGTCTTGCGGCCGACGATGTCGGAAAGCCAACCGCCGAGGGGCTGCAGCAGCATGAGCACGGTGAGGGCGATGAGGTTCAGGATCGTGCCCGAGACCACGTCATCTCCAGCGAACGCCTTCTTCACGATGCCGGGGCCCGTCACCGAGTAGGTGTAGAAGGCGACCGTGCCACCCATCGTGATGAGGAAGCACAGGAGGAGCGGGCGCCACTGGTGCAGGATGAGCTCCTTCATGGAGCCAGAGGTGCGCGACTGGCCGTCCTTGACTGACTCGAGGGCCGATTCGCTGAGCGACTCGTCCATCGTGCGTCGCAGGTAGAAGACGACGATTGCTGCGACGCCTCCGATACCGAACGCGATGCGCCAGCCCCACTCGGAGATCGCCTCGGTCGGCATGGCGAGCACCATGACCAGGAGCGTCGCCTGGGCGAGCACGTGGCCGCCGACCAACGTCACGTAGTGGAACGACGACAGGAAGCCGCGGCGTCCGCGGATCGCCGCCTCCGACATGTAGGTGGCGCTTGTGCCGTACTCGCCGCCCGTCGCGAAGCCCTGCACGAGGCGGCACATGATGAGGATGATCGCGGCACCCGCGCCGATGACCTCAGCCGACGGGGTGAGCGCGATGAGGAACGAGCATCCGGCCATGATCGAGACCGAGACGGTGAGGGCGAGGCGGCGACCGTGCCGGTCGGCGAAGCGCCCGAAGAACCAGGCCCCGATAGGGCGCATGAGGAAGGTGACCGCGAAGATGGCCCAGATGTAGATCTGCGAGTTCTTATCTTCCGAGTCGAAGAACTGGAACTCGAAGTAGGAGGCGAAGACCGAGTAGACGTAGACGTCGTACCACTCGACGAGGTTGCCGGCCGAGCCCTTCAGGGTGTTGGAAATCGAGCGGCGCAGGCTGCCCGGCACTTGTGTCGTCGTCATTGACTTCTCCATCGTCGTTGATCTGCTTCTGCCATCGGGGCGGGGCCCCGGCCCCACCTCGGTGTGGGTGTACTCGACAACTCTCGAGAGTGCGCAAGGGCTCGCGCGCGGATCCTTACATTCCCTTTACGTGGGCTGCGCACGGGCTGTCTTGGGATGTGCTCGACGGCTCGCATGGGCGTGACGGCCCACCCCACGCCTACCATTGGGGCATGCGTGTGCTCGTCGCCGAGGATGACGCGTCCGTCTCCGCCGCCCTCGCGGCCGTGCTCGGGCGCGCCGATCATGCCTGCCTTCGGGTCGCCCGCGGCAGCGACGTCTTGCTGCAGCACCGTGACGTTGAGCTTGTGCTCCTCGACCTCGGCCTCGAGGACATGGACGGGCTCGAGGTGCTCAGGCGGCTCCGCCAGGTGAGCCAGGTGCCCGTCATCGTGGTCACGGCTCGCGGCGATGAGCGCTCGACGGTGCGGGCCCTCGGGCTCGGCGCCGACGACTACCTCGTGAAACCCGTGCGCATGCACGAGCTGCTGGCTCGCATCGACGCGGTCGCCAGGCGGCGCGCTCCGGAATCAGAGCCGGAGGTCGTGCACGTCGGTGAGGCGCGCATCGAGCTGCTCTCGCGTCGGGTGGTGGTTGGCGACGGCGAGGTGGCCCTGACGCCGACCGAGTTCGAGCTGCTCGCCGTGCTCGCGAAACGGGTCGGCCGGGCGGTCAGCCGGCAAGAGCTCCTCGACCAGGTGTGGGGCGACGCCTACGCGGCGACCTCCCGTTCGTTCGACGTGCACCTCGCGCAGTTGCGGCAGAAGCTGCCAGCCGTCGCGATCACCACGATCCGCGGGTTCGGCTACCGACTCGAGACGAAGCTCACGCCGTGAAGCTGCAGGTGCTGCTGCCCCTCATGCTGTTCGGTCTGCTCGCCATCGTCGCGATCATCGTGCCGGCGAGCGAGGGCATCGCCGTGAACCGCACGCAGCAGCTCACTCTGCAGCGGGCGACCTCCATGGACCAGATCGTGCAGCGAGCAGAAGCGGCGGTCGCGAGCGACGACGCTGCCGGACTCGACCGTTACCTCGAGCGCTTCGCCGAGACCTACGGTGAAGCCGCGATGGTCGTCGACAGCGAAGGTCAGGTCGTGTCATCTGTCGGCGGCATCGAGATGGATGCGCGCGTCGCATCGCTTGTGCTCGCCGCGTCTCGCACGGTGCCCCAGCGTTCGATCCCGACCATCTACCCGTGGAGCGACGACACCCATCTTGTCGCCGAGCCCTTCGCGAACGGGTCGAGCGCAGCATCCGGTGCCGTTGTGCTCGAGGTGAACCAGGCGGAGGCCAAGGCCCAGATCGCGAGGTGGTGGGCGCTCGTCGCGCTCGCGGGCCTGCTCCTCTTGTTGCTGCTCTTCGCGGCGTCGCAGTTCTGGACGAGTTGGGTGCTGCGCCCCGTGCGCGCCCTCGACGCTGCGGCCAACGCGCTCGCGGAACAGCGCGAACCGGATCTCGAGGCGGCGACGGGTCCTCTCGAGCTGAGGCGCCTGTCGTCGTCGTTCGCTCGCATGTCGCGGGGTGTCGAGGATGCGCTCGAGCAGCAGCGTGGGTTCGTCGCGGAGGCGTCGCACCAGCTGCGCAACCCGCTTGCGGCGATCCGGCTTCGCATCGACGCCCTGCCGCGAGACGACGCTGACGAGGCGGACCTCGAGGCCGTGGGCGGTGACCTCGACCGGCTCGAGCACGTCGTCGACCGCATGCTCGTGCTGGCCAACGCCGAGCATCGCGCGACCGCTGAGGCGAGCGGCAGGCGCACCGGCTTCGCCGACGGCGCCGCCCGCGAGCACCTCACGTCCGCTGCCATGCTCGCGGCGCCCCACGAGGGGCGCTTCCGTGAGGCCGGGATGCGGCTGCGCGTCGTCGGCGACGCTGAGGTGCGGGTCGCGTGCCGAAAGAGCGACCTGGAGGAGATCGTCGAGACGCTGCTCGACAACGCGCGGAAGTACGCGGGGGACGGAGCGGAGATCGTGGTGGGTTTTGTTCTCGCGAGTGACTCCGATGAGGATGCGCGCGAGGACGACGTTGACGACGGCGGCGGCGCGGCCGGGCGCGCGGTGCTCGAGATCAGCGACAACGGGCCCGGCGTCGACAGCGGCGAGCTCGCGCAGCTCGGCACGAGATTCTGGCGCTCGCCCGCGCACCGAGCCAAGCCGGGAACCGGGCTCGGCCTCGCCATCGTCGGCGAGCTCGCGAGGGCCAACCGGGCCAGCGTCGGCTACGACCGTGCGCCGGAGGGTGGGCTCCGGGTGCGGGTGAGCCTGGTGCGAACATGGTGAGCCTCACACGCCGCGGACTGCTGCTGGGGGCCGGGGCCGGGGTGGCCGCGGCCGCGACCCTTGCGCTCAGCGGGTGCTCGCTCGGCCAGGCGCCACAGCGTATCCGCATGGCCTGCGGCGAGCAAGGCGGCACCTACGTGCAGTTCGGCGAGCTGCTCCGCGACGCCCTCGACAAGGACGGCACGACGGGCCTCGAGGTCGTGACGACCGGCGGAAGCCTCGCCAACCTGGCGCTGTTGCAGGCGCGGGACGCCGAGCTTGCCATTGTGCTCGCCGACGCCGCCGCGATCGACGCGCAGAACAAGGTAGCCATCGGTCGCGTCTACCAGAACTACCTGCAGTGCTTCGTCCGCAGCGGCGGGCCGATCGGCGGTGTCGGGGACCTCGCCGGGCGCAGGGTCTCGGTCGGGGCGCCGCAGTCTGGCGCGGCGCTCACGGCCAGGCGCGTGCTCACCTCCCTTGGCCTCCTCGACGGGCCCGGCACAGCGGTTGTCTCCGAGCTCTACCTCGACGAGGCTATGGCCGCGATCGAAGCCGACGCGGTCGACGCGATCTTCTGGTCGGGAGGCCTGCCGTTGCCGGCCGTGCAGAACCTCGAAGCGGGTGTCGAACTCGTCGACCTCACGAGTGCCCTCCCGGCTCTCGAGGTTGAGTTCCCGGGCGTCTACACGCTCACGGCCGTCCCGGCGAGCACCTACGGGAGCGACGCCGCGGTGCCGGCGATTGGCGTCTCCAACTACCTCCTCGCCCGTCCCGACCTGCCGGATGACATCGCTGACTCGCTTGTCGACGTGCTCATCCGGGATGCAGCGCAGCTCGTTCCGGAGGGGTCGCTCGGAGTGCAGTACCTGACGGCCTCGAACCTCATCGACACGTCACCGATCGCGCTGCATCCGGCGGCCCAGCGCCGGTATCGCCAACTGTACGGGTAGGGCACTAGCCCAGGCGGTGCCGTTAGCCGAGGAAGGCGTGCGCGATCGTGAAGATGGTGACGCCGGCGAGCGCCCCCACGATGGTGCCGTTGAGGCGGATGTACTGCAGGTCGCGCCCCACCATGAGCTCGATCTTCTCACTTGTCTCCTCGGCGTCCCAGCTCGCGACCGTGTCGGAGATGATCGACGAGATCTCGTGCCGGTACCGGTCGACGAGGAACACGGCGGCGTCGGTGACCCACGTGTTCACGCGCTGCTGGAGCTGCGCATCCGTCGTCAGCCGCTGGCCGATGTCGACGAGGGCCGCCGTGGCCCGCGTGCGGAGGGCGCTCTCTGGGTCCGCGAGCGAGCGGATGAGCCCGGTCTTGGCGGCGTTCCACGCCTCGGCCGCGAGCTCGCGCATGCGGGGGCTGTCGAAGATGTTCCCCTTCGCGCCCTCGAAGCGAGCGATGAGCTCGGGGTCGTGCTGCAGCTGGTCCGAGAGGCGGGCCAGGTAGCCGTCGATCGCGGCTCGTGCGGGATGCGCGTCGTCGGCCCGAACGGCGGCTACGAACTTTACGGCCTCGTTGTAGGCAGTGTTGTCGACGAGCCGCGTCGCGACCGACGGCACCCAGGACGGCAGGCGCCGCGAGACGAGGCCGTCGAACGCGCCCTGGTTAGCGGCGAGCCAGGCTGCGGCGCTGTCGGCGGCAAGGTCGACGGCCCCGCGATGCGCGCCGGTGGCGACGACGCGCGACATCCACTCGCCGAGCGGAGGGGCCCACTGCGGCTCCACGAGGTGCTCGCGGGCCAGGTCCTCGATGAGGCCCTGTACGTCGTCGTCGCTGAGCGCCTCGAGCACACCCGTCGCCATGATCGACGCCTCGGAGGCGATGCGCTCTGCATGCTCCGGTTGCTCGATCCACTCTCCGAGGCGAGACGCGATCGACGTTGCCTGAAGCTTCGTGCGGACGACGTCGCCGCGCAGGAACTCGGTCTCGACGAACTCGCCGAGCGTCCGGCCGATCTCGTCCTTGCGTTTCGGGATGATCGCAGTGTGCGGGATCGGGATCCCGAGCGGGTGCCGGAACAGGGCCGTGACGGCGAACCAGTCTGCGAGCGCGCCGACCATGCCGCCCTCGGCCGCGGCACGCACGTACGCAAACGCGGGAACGTCGCGCTGCAGCGCGAAGGCGACCACGAAGACGACCGCCATGAAGAGGAGCGCCCCGAGGGCAACGGCCTTCATGACCCGCAAGCTGCGTCGTCGCTCCTGGTCGGCAGGACTCAGGAGCTCGGTCGGGGTGCGCGACATGCGGTCATCCTCGCACGCGCGAGCCGGGCGGGAGCCGCGCGCCGCCCCGGGTCCCGCGCGGGTCTCCGGGGATTCGCGCGCCAACGCAGTTCGGCAGACTGGATGCATGACCCCACACCCCCAGCGTTCGTTCCGGTCCGCCGCTGACGGGTCCTCCGCGACGTCATTCATGTGGTGGGTGGTGTTCCTACTCATCGGGGCCCTGAGCGGAATCGTCTCGTCGCTCGCCTCAGCGCAGCTGGCTCTCGTCACGGACCATCAGGAGACGTTGGGCGTTGTGCTCTGGGTCTCGCTCATCGTCTGTGGGGTGTGTGGCGTCGGCGCGTTTGCCGCGTTCGTCCGTACGTTCTACGTGCTGCTCGACCGGAGTGACCGGCGCTGGAGCGGGGAGTAGCCGCGCGGGTCAGTCTGCTTCTGGCCTCGGTGGCTGACGGTGCCCGGTGCCCGGTGCCCGGTGTTCTAGGTCGCTGATGGTCTGGGTCGCTCATGGTCTGGGGTGCTGACCGAATCGGGCGATCTCCGTCGCGCAGCCGACGCGGCGGCCCGGGCGGATTTCGTACGGTTGAGCGCGTGGATCTCTCGTCGATGAACATGGGAGCGGTCGTCGCATCCGTCACGTGGATCGGGTTCGTGCCGTGGACTCGGCTGAGGCGCCAGCGCGAACTTGAGGCTCAGGTCCAGGTCCAGGTCCAGGTCCAGGCCCAGCCCCAGGCCCAGCAGGTGGCAGGGCGGTCAGAAGCCGGGGGAACGGGCGAGGAGCCGACCTCAACGCCCTAGCGTGAGCTCGGCTGGCGTGAGCGCCTCGTGCTTCACGACGCGGGGTAGGAAGGTCATCGCATCAGCGTAGGACGCTGGCTCTTCCCTCTTCTGTTCGGACGGTCCTGCTCTGTTCGGAGGGACCCGTGAGCAAGATCTCGCGATGGGCTGCTCGCGGATTTACCCTGCTCACCAGGGGATACTGCGCGTCGTGATTTTCTGTCGTAAGTAGATACGAGTTTGTCGTAGAAATCCTGGTCAATACCTAGTTTTTGGCGCGGTCCAGTGCTAAGCTGATGGTGATCTTGGGGGAGGTTATCGTGGCATCGGAGTCAGTGCAGGAGACGCATCGTCAGTCGTCGCATGAGACGGCTGTTGTGGATGCGCTTCTTGAGGCTCGGGCGCAGCTTTCGGGGGTTCCTGACGCTGAGATCGTGGTGATGGTGCACGAGTTGGTGGCTCGGCGTCGGGTTCTGGACGCGGCGCTGGTGGAAGTGGCTGGCGAGTTGCTGCGTCGGGAGGGCGAGACGCCGCGGTCGGAGACGGTCGCGCGGAAGGCGGGGTTCCGGAACTTGCCTGCGATGTTCGAGCAGGTGCTTGGCGTGAAGCCGGTTGAGGCGAACATGCTTGTGAAGGTGGCCGAGGCGACGCGGGGGCGGATGAGTTTCTCGGGCGAGCCGATCCCGGCCGCGTATGCGGAGGTGTCGCGTGCCGTCGCGTCTGGTGTGATGTCGGTGGCGCAGGCCTCGGCGATCACGAAGGGCTTGGAGCAGACCCGGAACCGGGTGGACGTCGAGGACGTCGCGCGGGCGGAGGTCGAGCTGGTGGCGTCGGCGTGTGGGCTGAACCCGGAGGACGAGCAGCCGGCGGTACCGAAGGTTCTGGAGGTGCAGGCCGCGACGTGGGTGTCGTGCCTGGATCCGGACGGTGACGAGCCTCGGGCGGAGAAGGTCGCGGAAGAGCGCGGCTTGTGGTGGGTGCGGCGCGCTGATGGTGCGATCGCGGGGAAGTTCGTCGCGACGCCCGAGCAGGGCGAGCAACTGATCTCGGTGCTGGACGCGCTCCTCGCGCCCCGCCGGAAGGTCGAGTTCCCCGCAGCATCCGAGTGCGGGGAGCCACACGCGCCAGCGCTCGGAGCCAACGAACTCCCACTGGCTGACACCCAAGTCGAAGACGGCTCCGATAGCCCCGAAGGGTCCGACACCTCCGACACCTCCGACGCGATCGGCGAAGTTCCGCTGGTGGACCCACGCTCGATCGAGCAGCGGCGGATCGACGCGCTCGACATGATCCTCCGCTGCTACGCGGAATCTCCCGACGCGCCCCGCACAGGCGGTGAAGCGCCCACAATCGTGATCGTCACCGCCGAAACCGGCTTGGCAGGAGAAGCAGAACGCCCCGAAGACGTGCCCCACCTCGAGCGCACGGGAGAGCCCATCCCGCCATCGTTCGCGGCCAAGACCATGTGCGACGGCTTCATCCGAATCGCTACGCGAACCGCCACCGGGGAGATCCTCGAGCTCGGCCGCAAGCAGCGCCTCTTCACCACGGCCCAACGCCGAGCGATCTTCGTCCGCGACCGACACTGCCGAGCCCCCGGGTGCGGAGCCCCAGCACGCTGGTGCGAAGCGCACCACGCTGTGCCCTGGAGTGAAGGCGGCCCGACCGACGTGAAGGACGGCATCTTGCTGTGCTCGTTCCACCACCACGAAGTCCACCGGAGCAGGCTCACCCTCATCCTCGGCCCCGACGGCCGCTGGAGAGTCGTCGCGACCGTCGGCCACCACGTACGGCGCCGAAACCCACGACGACGCACCTACGAGAGCACCGACGCCCCACGCCCCGAATGGAACCGCAGAACATGAAATCTGGATCCGGAACCACGAAACATGAAGTTGCAGGATCCGAAACCGTCGGAGCCGTCAGAACAGTCGGAACCGTCGGAACCGTCGGAACCGTCGGAACCGTCGGAACCGTCGGATCGGTCAGATCGAGCCGCCGACCAACGCGAAAGTGCCGCCGAGATCACGAGGACCAGGGCGGCACCGGTTGCTGTCCAACTCCGCTCAGGAAGAGCGGGGTGCAGCAGCGCGACTAGAGCTGCGGCTGACGAGTGTTGTAGCCGAAGCGCGTGGGGCGCTGCGCGTACCCATCCTTGCGGACGGCGCGAACAGTCTCAGCGGCGAAGGCGACAACCGCCACAACCCCGATACCAATAGCAAGAAGTTCCATGAGTCCACCTCCGTGATCTGCCGGCAGGCGCCGGATATTGCAATCCAATCGCAAACGCCCGGGCGTGTCGCGGTCCACTCGGGGGTCACTGGACTGGTCGCCGCAGGTCAGCCCGCGACTCCGGCCAGCCACTCCTCGAGGAACACCGCAACGCCGTCATCCGTGTTGCTCGGAATCACCGACTCCACCACCGCCAGCGCCTCGGGGCGCGCGTTCGCGACGGCGATCGGATGGCCGACAACCTCAAACGCGGGCAGGTCGTTGTAGTTGTCGCCGAAGTAGTAGAGGTCCTCGCGACCGACACCCAGCTGCTGCGCTACCGCGAGCAGGCCCGTCCCCTTCGAGCAGTCGGCGTTCGCGATCTCCAGGTACGTGTCCTTCGACCGGTAGCTCACCACCCCGGGGTGCCCGGCGAGCGCCGCCTCGAGCGCATCCACGAGCGCGGGGTCGCCCATGCACATGACCTTGTGCGGGGGAGTCGCATCCACGCCCCCGGAAGCGACGAACTCCAGCGTCGAAGCCGCCTCTGGATGCACCCACGTGTGGGTGCGCTCACGGTCCGTCCACTCGTCCTCACCCCACGTGTACCAGTGCTCCCCGGCGAAGAAGCTCGCGTGCAAGCCAGTGCCCTCGCAGTGCTCGGCGATGAACCGCGCATCAGATGGCGAGATCGGCACGTCGTGCTGCACCTCACCGCTGCCCGAGAGCACCAGCCCGCCGTTGAAGGCCACGAGCGGCGACCCGATTCCCCCGTACAGGCGCTCAAGGACGCGCATCGACTCGGGCGGGCGCGACGAGCAGAGTACGAAGTGGTGACCAGCTGCTCGCACCGCCCTGATCGCCTCGATTGTGCGGGGGGTGAGCGTGCGCTGAGCACCCGGCAGGGTGCCGTCGATGTCGCTGATGAAGAGAGCCATAGTCACACCATCTCAGGCAGACGCGTGTCAGCCATCGAACGGAGGTCGCGCGCCGAGAGTTGAGCCCACGAGTCGGCGAGGATCCGCGTCCCAGCTTCGAGGTCCGCGATCGGCGCCGTGAACGGCACCCGCAGGAACCGCTCGAGGCTCCCGTCGATCGAGAACTTCGGCCCCGCGACGAGTGCCAGACCTCGTGCCTCCGAGAGGGACGTCATGGCCGAGCTCGCCGACTGGGCGAGATGCACCCACATCGACAAACCACCGTCCGGCAGCGGGACGTGCCACTCCGGCAGGTGCAGGCTCAGGGCCTCGTGCAGCGCGTCGCGGTGCACCCGCATCTGCTCCCGGCGCCGCGGCAGCAGCTCGGGCAGCGCCCGCACGATCCGCTCCGCCAGCAGCTGCTCGATCTGAGGGGTCCCCAAGTCGCCGGCGGGCCGCGCCTGCACGAAGCGCCTGATCAGCGCGGCATCCGCCCGGATCCACCCGATGCGCAGTCCCGCCCAGGCCGCCTTGCTGAGCGACCCGACGGTCACGACCCCGGAACCGGAAAAGGGGGAGGCGCCCCGCGCGTGACGCGCGAACGGCCCGTCGTCCCAGGGTCGGTCGATCGACAGGTCGGCGGTCGTCTCATCGACGACCAGGATGGTGCCAGCAGCTCGCGCCGCCTCGGTGACCCGCACCCGGTCCTCAGGCTGCATGGACGCCCCCGTCGGGTTGTGGAAGTCCGGGATCACGTACGCGAGCGCCGGCCGCATCCGCTCGATCGTCTCGATGAGATGCTCGATCTCCCAGCCGCTTGTCGTGACGGGCGTCGCGATGAGTCTCGCCCCCGCCCGCCGCATCGCCTCGTACGCGTGCGGGTACGTCGGCGACTCGACGAGCACCACGTCGGAACGCGTCAGCAGCGTGTGGGCCGTCAACGAGATGGCGTGCTGGGCGCCCATCGTCACGATGATCTGGTCGGCCGTCGTCGGCAGGCCACGAGAGGTGTACCGGTCAGCGATCGCCGACCGGAGCGACAGCGTTCCGAGGAGGTCGAAACCGGGGGCGCCGAGCGCGAGTGGCATCGAGGCCGAGGCATCGGCGATGATCTCAGCCAGGCCCTCGACGGGTGACGGAACGGCCCGCGCGAAATCCACGCCGTAACTCTCCCCATCGCCGCTCGGGCGGTAGTCCTGCCTGCCGAGCCGGGGGAGCGTCACTCGGCTCCCCGACCCCTGCCGACTCAGCACATGCCCGCTGTCGCGCAACGACTGGTAGGCCGCCACGATCGTCGTTCGGCTCCGCCCGGACTGCACCGCGAGCTCACGCTCGGAGGGCAGTCGCGTGCCGACAGGAATGCGCCCGTCGACGATCAGCAGGCGGATGCGCTCGGCGAGGGCCTCGTACGCGGTCGAGTCGTCACGAAGCTCACCCGCCAGCGACAACAGGGTGCGGGCGGAAATGCGAGAACCAGAATTCGACTCCATGGGTCCAGTATGCGCGAAGTGGACCGCGACGGCCAGGCCAATACGGCGATTGGATGTGCGTACACGCAACATTCGTCGAACGTCACGGAGGTGGCCTCATGGAACTCATCACACTCGTCATCACAGGAATCTTCGCAGCCACGATCGCCGTGGCAGGCGTGACGGCGACCATGGTCGTCGTGCTCCGTGACGGCTACCGGGCCCGCCCGGTCCAGTCCAATTACGACTCCCGCCAGCCGCAGTAGTCGGCCCGCCTCGCGAGCGGCGACGCCGGCGCGGGGCAATTCTGGGGCACCCGCCGAGATTGCGGCCCGTACACTGGCCGCAACCTTGGGGGAGGCCACATGACCAGTGTCGATCACGGAGCCGACCGGGCTCCGGCCGTCAGCAGTGGCGCCGCTATTGGGAGGGCACTCGCCGCCGCGGTCGTCATGGCGATCGGCCTCGTCGCGTCGACCGAAGCCTCCGTGCTGCTGTTCGGCGTCGACGCAACCGCGGCGAGCGGGTTCGGGTTCAGGGTGCTCGTGGCGTCGTGCGTCACCGTGCTCGTCGTCGGGGCTGTCCTCCTGCTGCGGCGGCGCCTCGACCGACGCGCCCTCGCCAGCATCGGCCTGACGGGACTCCGGTCGGACGCTTCGGGGTTCGCTCTCGGCTTCGGGGTGCTCGCCGCCTCGGGAGTCGCCGTGCTCCTGCTGCTGGACCTCACGAACGTCATCCAGCTCATCGCCCTCGACCCGCTGCAACTCCTCGGCTTCCTCGCAACGAACACCGTCGTCGCGCTCCTCCTCGAGGCCATCCCAGAAGAGTTCGCCATCCGCGGCTACGCCCTCACGAACCTGCGTGACGCCTTCCCGCCTGCCGCCGCGGTTGTCCTCAACATCGCGACGTTCCTGGTCGTGCCCGTTGTCGTGCTCGCCGCCCAGTGGCTGCTCGCCGAGACGCGAGGGGTGAGCGACGGCATGCGGTTCGCGCCGGCCGGCAACGACCCGATCGTCTACTACACGATGCTCGCGGCCTTCGGGTACCTGCTGATCTGCGCGCGCGACTCAACAGCATCCGCCACCGTCTGGACCTGCATCGGCGCCCACCTCGGCTGGCTCACCATGAACCGCCTCGTGCTCGGCGTTGAGGGCGTGCAATTCGAGATGGATGAGCTTGGCATGCTGCTCTTCTTCGTGGGCTACGCGAGCCTCTCGATCATCGCCTTCAGCTGGCTCCGAGGACGACGCACGGGTGCCAGGTAGCTCGGCGTCGAGCCGATGAGGCGGGCCGGTGCTGGCGCCGGGGAAGCGGCTAGAAGAAGTTCACGAGCACAACAAACGTCGCCGTCCCGAGCCCGACGCTGAGGAGCGTTCGCCGCCCGAAACCCAGGTGCACGCCAACCGTCACTGCCAGCGCAATAGCTGCCCACAAGGCCGTGCGCGGCTCGCTCGCGAAATCGCTGAACGTCACGACCGCGAGAATCGCGAGGATTCCGGCGGGCATCCACACGGCAAGTCGCTGCACAGTCTTCGAGTCCCGCAGGGGCTTAAGTGCCGCGAACGGCAGGGCGCGCAACCCGAACGTGATCCCGCCGCACACGGCGAGTGTGCCGATGAACCACCACACGTCAAACATCGTGCACCCGCGTCTCCTTGCGGTCGCGCCGCGCGGCGAAGACCGCTCGCCCCGCGAGCGCTACGGCGAAGATGATGAGCGCCGCGAACAGGGGAGCGCCAGGCACGAACAACAGCCCGAACGACACGCTGAGGCCCGCGATGAGCAGTGACGGCACGTCTTCCCTCGAGCGGACCGCGTCGAGTGCGAGCACCGTGAACAGCGCGCACAGCGAGAACTCGAGTCCCTCGATCTCTACAGGCAGGATGCTTGCGAGCGCCACCCCGAGCAGCCCGCCGCCGACCCAGTACGTCTGCAGCGCGAGCTGCAGGGTGAGGAGGCGCGTCGCGGAGCGCTGCGCTGGCGGGATGGGGGTGATGATGGCGTACGCCTCGTCCGTCATCGCCCAGATCGAGTACAGGCGTGCGAGGCGCCCGCGCACGAGGTGCAGCGGGAACGAGAAGGCGTAGAAGACGTGGCGGAAGTTGACGAAGAACGTCGTGAGCGCCATCGTCGCGATCGGCGTCCCGGCGGCGATAAGGCCCACAAGAAGGAGCTCGATCGAGCCAGCGTAGACGAACACCGACAGTGACGGCGCGACCCACCATGGCAGTCCCGCCTGGAGAACCAGGACGCCGAAAGCCACGCCGAGCGGCACCACGCCGAGGCCAGCCGCGAGCGAATCGCGCAGTCCGGCGCGGATGCGCGCGCCGCGCGTCGCGGGTACGGCGGGTGCCGAAACGCCGCGGCCCCCGACGCTCGGTGGGGGTCGCTGCAGGCTCCGGAGGGCACGGTTCGCGTGCTTCGGGGTCTGCCGTCGTCATGCGAAAGATCTTGGCACGGAAGGCGCGCATCCCGAGAGCCAATTGGGGCACGCCGACGCCATATTCGGCAATAATCAAGTGTGGACACCATCGATCGCGCAATCGTGCGCGAACTGCAGGCAAACGCCCGACTCACGAACGCTGAACTCGCGCAGCGCGTGGGTCTCACGCCGGCGCCTTGCCTGCGACGAGTGCGTCGCCTCGAGGAAGACGGCGTCCTTCTCGGCTACCACGCGGAGGTCAACCCGGACAAGGTTGGCCGCGCCTTCAAGGTGCTCATCGATGTCGACCTCACGAGCCAGGCCCACACCACGGTCGAGGCGTTCGAGTCGCAAGCCGTCGAGCTTCCCGAGGTCACCGAGGTGCGACGCATGTTCGGCTCGCCCGACTACGCGTTTCGAGTCGAGGTCGCCGACCTCGAGAGCTTCGAGAAGCTGCTCCGCGAGAAGGTGTGGCGCCTCCCCGGCGTCCACCGCGTCACCTCCCACTTCACGATGAAGGTGCTCAAGGGGTGAGCGAATCGTCGTCGAAGCCCGCTCCGCGACGCGAACGGGCCTGGCTCGCTGCCGCGCCCGCCGTGCTCATGATGGCCTGGGGCGGCAACCAGTTCACGCCGCTCCTATTGCTCTACCGCAAGGTCGAGGGCTACTCGGCCCTGCAGGTCGACCTCTTCTTCGGCGCCTACATCATCGGGCTCATCCCCGGCTTCCTCATCGCCGGTTCGCTCTCCGACCGCTTCGGCCGCAAGCCCCTCATGGTCGCGTCCGTCGTCCTGAGCGTCGCCGCCGCTGCGGTGCTTGCGCTCGGAAGCGCGAGCCCGACCGCCATGATGGTCGGCCGCTTGCTCTCCGGTGTCTCAGTGGCCGTCGCCATGGTCGTCGGCACCACCTGGATCCGTGAGCTGTCCACGGGCATCGTTCCGCCCGCCGTCGCCGCGAGGCGCGCATCCCTCACCATCACGGCCGGGTTCCTGCTCGGCGCCGTCGCCGCCGGTCTGCTGGCCCAGTGGGCGCCATGGCCGACCCTCACCCCGTACATCGTGCAGCTCGTCCTGACGGCGATCGCCGCCGTCGCGCTCACTCGGGGAGCCGAGACCGCCGGCCCGCGGTCCCGGCAGGAAGCAGAATCCCCTCACTCGGGAGTCACCCCTCAGGCGGGGGAGGCTAGGCCGAGTCGGCCCCTCGTCGACGTGCACATCGCCCCGGAGCACCGGCGACGGTTCTTCACGGTTGTCCTGCCGATGGCACCGTGGGTGTTCGCGGCCCCGGCGCTCGCGTTCGCCGTCTCGCCCGCCATCGTCGTCGAGCAGCTCGGCGGCCTCGAAATTGCCTTCGCCGCCCTCCTGACGCTCGTGACCCTCACGGTCGGTTTCCTCATCCAGCCGAGCGTGCCGCGCATCGCGGCCCGCGTCGGGGGAGCGTCCGGCTCGCTCGGACTCGCACTGCTCGCCCTCGGCGCGCTCCTCGTCGCCGCCAACGTCGCCTTGCAGTCCCCGCTGCTCGCGTGCGCCGCGGGCGTCCTGCTCGGCGGCGCCTACGGGATCTGCATGCTCACGGGACTCGTCGAGGTGCAGGCGATGGCCGGCCGGCGCAACCTCGCGGGACTCACGGGCCTCTACTACGCCCTCACCTACATCGGCTTTGCCCTCCCCGCCATCCTCTCGGCACTCGCCCCGACCTTCGGCATGATCATCCTGCTCGTGGCAGTCGCGATCCTGGCGAGCGGATGCGCGGCGCTCGTCGCGCTCGGGGTTCGGCGCACGCGGTAGCCCCGCATCCCGAACCTGGGTGCGCGGACACCTGCTGGTCAGAGAACACCCACGTTCTGTCCCTAGCGTGAGATGGGTTCTCGGGCGGCCCACTGTTGCAGGCGAAGCGCCGTCCGCCAGTCACGACGCACAACCGACCCCCAACGGAGGCGAACGATGACCGCACTCACAGACCCACGCACGCTGTTCCGCGACAGCGGATTCCCCGACCAAGAGCAACAGCAGCCCGGTCTCACGGGCGAGACGACTCCGGCCCCGGACCACGGCGAGCACAGCTACACGGGCCACGGCAGGCTCAAGGGGCGCCGCGCGCTCATCACGGGCGGTGATTCCGGCATTGGCCGCGCCGTCGCGATCGCCTACGCCCGCGAGGGCGCCAAGGTGGCCATCTCGTACCTGCCCGAAGAAGAGGACGACGCCCAGGAGACGGCGCGCCTCATCAACGAGGCCGGCGAGACCGGGTTGCTCCTGCCCGGCGACCTCCGCAACGAGCAGTATTGCGCCGAGATCGTCCACGCAACCGTGGCGGCGTTCGGAGGCATAGACCTGTTGGTCCTCAACGCCGCTTACCAGCGCGACCGCATGAGCATCGGCGACACCCCGACCGACGAGATCCGCCGGGTCATCTCGACCAACCTCGAGGCGCCCATCTACACGCTCCGCGCCGCCGAGTCGCACCTCCCGCCCGGCGCATCCGTCATTTTCTCGTCCTCCGTACAGGGCTACGAGCCCAGCGAAGGGCTCTTCGACTACGCCATGACCAAGGCCGCCCTCGTCTCGCTCACGGAGTCGATGGCCAAGGAGTTCGGGCCGAAAGGGGTGCGCGTGAACGCGGTCGCGCCCGGGCCCATCTGGACGCCGCTCATCCCCGCCACCGGGTGGGACGAGGAGAAGCTCGCGAGCTTCGGGCAGGACACGCCCCTTGGCCGCGCGGGCCAGCCGGCCGAGCTCGCGGGCGCGTACGTCTACCTGGCCTCGGACGACGCGAGCTACACAACCGGCGCGATCATCGCTGTCACGGGTGGCAAAAACCTCTGACGGCGAGCCCGCAAGGCGAGAGCCTCCGGGCTATGGAGGGCCAGGCCCGACCCAATCGGGTCTCGACTGAGAGGAGCGGAGATGCCCAAGAAGAGCGACGACCAGCCCAGCCTGAAAGATCAGGAGCTCTACGAGAAGCTGCGCGACGAGGGCAACTCAAAGGAGAAGGCCGCCCGCATCTCGAACGCCGCGGCCAAGAGGGGGCGCGGCGCAGTGGGGAAGAAGGGTGGGGAAGCCGGTTCCTACGACGACTGGACGGTCGCCGAACTCAAGAAGCGAGCCAAGCAACTGGACCTCACGGGGTACTCGGGCAAGCGCAAGAGCGAGCTCATCGAAATGCTCCGCGAGCACTGATGCTCGCGCTGCCCCGCGGTGGGAGTTAGTCGAGCTCGAGCGTCTCGAACGGCTGCAGGTCGATGAGCTGCGCGCCCGCCCGCTCGGCCGACTCCCGCAACCGGGTCGTGGCGAGCGCCTTCCCGAGCTTCGCGAGCAGCATCTCGTGCACGGGCAGCACCCGCTTCGGACGAACCCGCTCGATGTAGTCCATCGACTCGGCAACGCGCATCCACGGCGCGTTCGCGCAGACGGCAAGCACGTCGATGTCGACGCCTTCCGGCGCGACGTAAGCGTCGCCGCCGTAGTAAAGGGCGCCGTGTTCGACCAGTACGCCGATGTTCTCGATGCGGGGGATCGAGCTGTGGATGATCGCGTGCTCGCCGCCGAAGAACTCCAGGTCGAACCCTCCGACGAGCACGGACTCGCCCGCGGCGACGTCGATGACCTCGCCGATGTCTGGCAGGTTCGCCGCCAGGATTTTCTCGGCGGCGGAGGTTGTCGTGAAGATCGGCGTCTTCGGGTTCCTGGCGAGGATGCGGGTCAGCTGCTCAGGGGTCCAGTGGTCGTCGTGCTCGTGCGTGATGACGATCGCGACCGTTCCGGCGGCTTCCGTGATCGGCGTCGTGAACTTGCCCGGATCGATGAAGAGTCGTGAGCCGCTCTTCTCGATCGAGAGTGCTGCGTGTTCAAGCTTGGTCAGGCGCATGATCCTCCTCGGTTCAGGTGGCCCCTTGGACACCGGACCGACGCGTCAACGCTAGCAACCGGCGTCTGGCCGGACCCTCAACAAGCCCGGAACGGCGGGCGACGCGCCGCCGCCCACACTCCGACTTGCGCTGGCTTCACCCGGTGTGCCAGAATATCCGAGTTGCCAAAACGGTCCCATCGTTTAGCGGCCTAGGACACCGCCCTCTCACGGCGGCAGCGCGGGTTCGAATCCCGCTGGGATCACCAACGGAAGCCCGGTTCGAGAATTCTCTCGCACCGGGCTTTCTGCATGCCTGTCCTTAATTGCACTCCGTGCCCCTCATCTCTCGGTTGACGCTTCTCGTGAGCAGGGATACGTTGGTGTGATTCCTGTTCCCGAAAGATTGGCAGGCCGGTGAGGATTCTCGACGCCCCCGTAACGCACACTGTGCGCTGACGATCGTCGAACCCACCTTCTGAGGCTTCCGGTGTCAGTGCGCGCACTGAACCACTAGGGAGCCCCATGTCTACGACGACACCCCACAACACCTTTCCACTCGCGTTCGACCTCCTCAGCCTGAACTGGCCAGATGGGACCCCCGCGCTCGACGCACTTTCTGGCGCCTTCCCGCCGGGCAGAACCGGCCTCGTGGGCCGCAACGGCAGCGGCAAGTCGACGCTCCTGCGCCTCCTCGCGGGCGAGCTCGCCCCGACCGGCGGAGTCCTACGGGCTGCTGCCGATGTGGCGTACCTCCCGCAGCAGCTGACGCTCGATACCGATCTCCCGGTCACGGCCCTCCTCGGCGTCGATGCCAAGATCGCCGCCCTGCGCGCCATCGACGGTGGCTCCATCGATCCCGCCGACTACGAAACGCTCGGCGACGACTGGGATATCGACGTGCGCGCTGAAGCCGCGCTCCGAAACCTCGGTCTCGATGAGGCGATGCTCACGCGTACCGTCGGCGGCCTCTCCGGCGGTGAGGCGATGCTCGTGGCCGTAGCGGGGCTCCGCCTCGGCGGTGCCCCCATTGTCTTGCTCGACGAGCCGAGCAACAACCTCGACCGGGATGCACGCGAGAAGCTCACCGCACTCGTCTCGTCGTGGCGGGGCACACTCGTCATCGCGAGCCACGACGAGGAGCTGCTCGAGCACGTCGACCAGATCACCGAGCTGCGGCGAGGCGAGATCAGCCTCACGGGCGGCGGGTACTCTCTCTATCTCGAACAGCTCCAGCGCGAGCAGAACGCGGCCGCACAGGCGCTGCGCTCAGCGGAGGGTGCGCTCAAGTCCGAGCAGCGCGACCGGAGAGAGGCCGAAGCCAAGATCGCGGGCAGCCTCCGAGCCGGGAAGAAGGCGCAGGCCAACAAGCGCGCGCCGAAGATCCTCATGAACGGGCAGAAGGCTCGGGCCCAGGTCTCCGCGGGGAAGCTGAGGGGAGAACACGACGCACGCCTGGCGGACGCTCGAGACGCCGTTGAGCGGGCCGAGGGTCGCGTGCGGGACGACGCGAGCATCCGCATCCAACTGCCTGACCCCGACGTCGCTACATCTCGTCGCCTCGCGACCCTCGAGTTGCCCGTTGAATCCGGTGGGCTCCGGCCCGTTGTCCTCATGGGGCCGGAACGGATCGCGCTCACGGGGCCGAACGGATCGGGCAAGACCACGCTCCTCGACGCCATCGCCGCCTCGGCTCAAGCGCTTGGCGGAGGTGGCGTCGATGGCGGAGCTGGCGCCGATGCCGCCGAGGGGACAGTGCGCGTCAGCACGCGAGGGGGAGCGTGGGTGGAGGCATCTACCTCCCGCGTCGGCTACCTGCGTCAGCGCCTCGACGGACTCGACGACGCGGCGAGCGTGCTCGAGAACGTGCAGCGATCGGCCCCCGAGACAGCCGTGCAGGAACTGCGCGCGTAGCTCGCCCGCTTCCTGCTCAGAGGCGCCGTCGTCGACAGGCCCGTCTCGTCGCTCTCCGGCGGGGAGCGCTTCCGGGTCTCGCTCGTGCGGCTCCTGCTCGCGACCCCGCCCGCGCAGCTCCTGCTCCTCGACGAGCCCACCAACAACCTCGACAGGGAGTCGGCCGCGCAACTCGTCGACGCGCTGCGCGACTACCGGGGCGCTCTGCTCGTCGTGAGCCACGACGAGCGGTTCCTCGGGCGGCTCGAACTGACCGGGCGCCTCAAGCTGACCCGCTCCGGGGGCCTCGATCCGGCGGGCGACATCGTTGAAGAAGCCTGAGACTGTGGCGGTCTCGCTGGCCGGTCTCGCAGCAGGGCCGCCGCAATGCCACAATGGACGCACGCGCGATCTACGCGTACAAGGTGTGCCTTCGGGGCAGGCCACCCGGGCAGAGTTCCAGAGGTGCTATTTGTGAATACTGAACTGGCTTCGTCGTACGCACGCGCGGAGGAAGCTGTTGCGCTGCGCGTGAGTGCCGCCAGCGACGTCGGAAGCGTGCGCCAGGTCAACGAGGACTCCGTGCTCGCGCGCATGCCCGTGTTCTTCGTCGCAGACGGGATGGGCGGCCACGCCTACGGCGACCGGGCGAGTCAGACGGTCGTCGCGACCTTTGACGAGGAGTTCCAAGTCGAGGAGCCTGCGACGCCTGACCGCGTCCTTCGCACCATCGACCGTGCCAACCAGGCAGTCCAGGACCTCGTGACCGAGGCCGACGGCCCAGGCGCCGTCGCCGGCACCACGCTGTCCGGCATCGCGCTCGTCGACCTCGCGGACCTCGGCGCCGAGCTGCTGCACTGGATGATCTTCAACGTCGGCGACTCTCGCGTCTACGGCTGGAACGGCCGCGCCCTCGTGCAGGTCACCGTCGATCACTCCGCCGTGCAGGAGATGGTGGCCATGGGCCTCATCTCGGCAGCGGATGCGCTCATCCACCCCGACCGCAACGTCATAACTCGCGCAGTCGGCTCCGAGAGCGACGTCGAGGCCGACATCTGGCTCATGCCAGTGCACGGCCACCAGGTATTCCTCGTCTGCTCGGACGGCCTCACGAAGGAGCTCAGCGACGAGCAGATCTCGCAGGTCATGCTCGATTACCACTCGGACCCGGAGCCGGAACTGACGCTCGCGGAGACGCTCGTGCAGACCGCCGTCGAGGTGGGAGGACGCGACAACGTCAGCGTCGTCGTCATCGACTCCGAGTACGCCAACGCCGACCAGGCCTCCGCGATGCCGATCGTCACGACAGGGCCGATCGCTGCTCCGCCCGCGGATGACACCTTCGAAGACACGACGCCGAGGTAACCATGACCGAGGCACTCAACGAGGTCGAGGCTGAAGCTTCCGTGATCTTCCGCCAGCGCCGCCACGCCCTCCTGGTCCTGAGGCCGCTCGCGTCTTCGCAGCTGGCAGACCCGGCCCTTGAGAGCGACGCGGGCTGCGAGGCAGGCGGCGCCCTCGGGGCGGCTCGCCTGGCTTTCGGAGACGGCGCGCTCTCGCACGACAGGGTCTTCGCGGCCCTCCTCGGTGGCGGCCCGCTCAGCGAAGTCGCCCCATTCGTGTACCTGATCGCCGAGGGCAACGGCCTTCGTGTCATCGCCAGAGGGCCGCTGCGCGTTGTCGAGCTCCCGAACGCGCCGCAGGTCGGGATCCGCCCATCGGTCATCAATTCTGGCGACGCTCTGACGTGGGTCGAGGCCGTCCTCCCAACTGCTCGAGGAGTCGAGGTCACCGTCCACGACGATCGGCGTGGGCTCGACGAGGTGCCCATCCAGCTGTTCTTCGCCGAGCGTGACGAGGAGATCTCGGAGACGCTCGCGCCTGCGAACGAGGCCCCGGAGACGGCAGCAGACCCGGACCTCGACGGCGCCGTCGGCCCAGGCGAGGCAGTGCAGGAGGGGGACATGCTCGAGGAGCAGACCCCGTCTGAGGATCGAACCCCGTCCGAGGAGCAGATTCCGTCCGACGACTCAGCAGCCGACGCGAGCGACGAACTCCCAGAGGCGACGATCATCGAGCTTCCGTCCGACGACGAGCTGGCTCTCGAGGACGGGCAGGCTCTCGAGGACGGGCAGGCTCTCGGAGACTCACTGGAATCCGGTGGAGACTCGGAGTCCGACGGCGAGCCGAACCGCGGCGCGCACACCTTCCCTGTCCCGATTCTCGACGCCGAGGCGCAGGCAGACCTGGTCGGGGAGCACGACGGTCGCACGATTCTCAGCGACGAAGCGAGCCGCATCCGACAGGAGGCGTCAGCACGACGCGCTGCCCGCCAGGAGTCGCGGAATGACGCGGACTCGCGCTCGGAGCCACGCGAGCTCGGTGAGCACGACGGCTTCACCGTCGTGGCAGCCTCTCTGCGTGATCTTCGCGGTGGCGCGATAAATCAAGCGGGTCTCGGCGAGCTCGGTGAGACCGTGCTCGCGCAGGCGCTGTCCTTCGAGACCCACCCGGAGGGGGGAGTTACGCCGCTCGCAACCCGGATGGCCCCGCCTGCTCCGACGACACCGACGGCTCCTCCGGTCGCCGCCGCGCCGAGCGCCTCCCCGGAGCCGTTCATCGCCCATCAATCGCCCGCACCCACCGCGCCAGACCAGCGCCGCGCGCACGGCGAAGCCGCGTACATCGTCGAACTCTCCACTGGCGGCACGGTCGAGCTCGCTGGCCCGCTTGTGCTCGGCCGAGCGCCCAACATGGGATCTGAGCAGACGGGAGGTGTCGAGCCACGCCACGTCAAGCTGTCAGGCGCCACCGACATCTCTCGCAACCACGTGCTCTTGAGCGTCGAGGGCGGCGTCATCGTGGTCACCGACCTGCACTCGCGCAATGGCACCGACGTCGTCATGCCTGGCCGCGGGCCCCAGCGCTTGCGTGCTGGCGAGCCGACCGCGGTCATGCCAGACACGGTCATCGACCTCGGCAGCGGCATCTTCCTGACCGTGCGGAACCTGTCGATGACGGCGAGGCACTAGGCATGGCCGGGCAGCGACGCTCGCCAGCGGAGCCGCCCGAGATTCCTGGCTACGTCTACCGAAAGCACTTAGGTTCCGGCGGATTCTCCGACGTGTTCCTCTACGAGCAGCAGTTCCCGAGACGGCTCGTGGCGGTCAAGGTGCTCCTCGGCGGAGACGACCTCGGCGAGACGAGCAGGCAAGCGTTCATCGGCGAAGCCAACCTCATGGCGCAGATGTCGTCACACCCCTACATCGTCACGATCTTCCAGGCGGATGTGGCCGGCGACGGCAGGCCCTACTTCATCATGGAGTTCGCGTCGGGGCTGAGCCTGTCTGAACGCTACAAGCGCGAGCAGATCCCGGTCGAAGAGGTGCTCCGCACCGGAGTGCGCATCTCCAGCGCGGTCGCGACGGCGCACGCCGTCGGGATCTTGCACCGGGACGTGAAGCCCGCGAACATCCTCACCAACGACTTCGGCTGGCCCGCACTCACCGACTTCGGCATCTCGTCAGCGGTCGACGATGAGCTCGCCGACGCGGGCGAACTCGTCGAGGCGGCCCCGGCAGGCGGAGGCGGGCTCTCGGTCCCGTGGTCCCCTCCGGAGATGTTCGAGGACGAGCCGAAGCCGGATGTGCGCAGCGAGGTGTTCTCCCTGGGCGCCACGGTCTTCTCGCTCGTCGCCGGTCACACCCCATTCGAACGACCCGGCCAGAAGAACACCACACTCGACCTCATCTCCCGCATCGAGCGCGGAGCCATCTCACCCATCGACCGAGGCGACGTGCCCCGTTCGCTCGTGAGCGTGCTCCACAAGGCCATGGCACGAAATCCCGCGCACCGCTACCAGAGCGCGGTCGAGTTCGCCTACGCGCTGCAGCGGGTCGAGTTGGAGCTGAACTACGCGCCGACCGCAATCGATGTCCCGAACATGACGATCTCAGCGCCGGCAGCGACCGGCGACGGGGATGTCGACGCGACGAGCCTGCGTCCCGTCTCCCTGATCAACGCACAGGTGCACGAGGGGGCAAGGGCCAGCAAGGCCGAGCTGACCTCGGCCCGCGCCGTCGTGCGCGTTGCGGCCCAGCAGGCGCCTGGTGGCTTCGCGGCACGGTACGAGACCGCCAGTGGGCCTCGCCCTGGCCGGAAGGTTCGGGGGCCAGAGCACACCGGCGGGCAGGCGATCGACGACTCCGGCCCGACCACTGCTCGCCGCATCACGACCCCGGGCCGGGCAGTTCCCGGACCCGCGCCGCTGGCACCGGACTTCGGCGGCGCATCCGCCGCTCCGAACCCCCAGTTCCCCGGCGGCAGTGCCTCGATGGCCGATGAACTGGCTCGCGTGAGTGAGGCCAACGCCGCCGCAAGCCAGAAGAAGCTGTCGCGCAATGGGCTCGTCGGCATCATCGCCGGAGGACTGGTGGTGGTTATCGGCGTCGCCGCGGCGGTCGCGTGGATGCTCACCCCGGGCGACGAGGAGATCGGGCGCGCGACCGCAACTCCCGTGTCGATCGAGGCAGGCGGCTTCCCCCCGGTTCTTGTCGCCCCCGTCGCCGTGCGTAGCCTCGACGGGTCCGTCACCTTCTCGTGGTCGAACCCCGACCCGAAGCCCGGCGACGTCTACTACTGGACGATGGGCGAGGGCGGGAAGGACGGGTCGACAACAAGTGAAACGTCGGTCGTCATCCCGGGAATCGCTGACGGCGCGCTCACCTGCATCGAGGTTGAGATTCGACGCGGCGGAAAGGTCAGCCCGGAGCCGCTCGAGGTCTGCTACCCGCAATGACCTCGTCGATCAGCCATGATGGTCATATGAGTGAGAGCAAGTACACCTCCGCCGCGGAAGCGAACGAGGTCCCTGAAGAGGCCGTCGAGATCCCGGACAGTGACGAGCGCGTCGTCAGCCAGGTGCCGCCACTCGGGCCGCTCCGCCTGGAGTTCGTGGGCGAGTGGTACGAGCTCGACCCGGCCGAGCCGTTCACGATCGGCCGCGACGCTGACCTCGTGATCGACGAGAACCCGTACCTGCACCGCCAGTTCCTTGTCCTCCAGGCGGAGTTCGGGATGTGGTGGCTCTCGAACGTCGGCTCCGTGCTCTCGGCGACCGTGACCGACGATTCAGGCCAAGTCCAGTCGTGGCTCTCGCCCGGCGCGAAGCTGCCCGTCGTGTTCCAGCACATGCAGGTCATGTTCACGGCCGGTTCGACCACGTACGACTTCGCCATCCACTCGGCATCTGACTTCTACAACACCTCGCACGTGAACATGTCGCCGTCCGGCAACACGACGCAGGCGGTCATCCACCTCACCGAGTCCCAGCGCGAGCTGATCCTCGCCCTGGCGGAGGATGTCCTGCGCAACTCCGTACCTGGCCGCGGCGTCATCCCGAGCTCCGCGGACGCGGCGGCGCGCCTGGGCTGGACCCTCCCGACGTTCAACCGCAAGCTCGACAACGTCTGCGACAAGCTCGACAAGTTCGGAGTCTCGGGACTGCGAGGCGGCCGCAACAAGCTCGCGTCGAACCGTCGCGCACGCCTCGTCGAGTACGCGATCTCGACGCGACTCGTGACACCGGAGGATCTCGACACCCTCGACCGTCGCTGACGAGGCCGCGCGGCACCCCGCCTCGATCACGAAGGTCCTGGTGGCCTACTCCACAGCAGGGCGCACCTAGGGAGTGTCTGACAATGGATCGCCGCAGCGAGCACGGCCTGGTCGTGCGAGATGCAAGGCGGAGAACGAAGCCCAATGCGGAGCATTGCGTGAGTTCTCCAACGCAGCAGATCGCGCGATCAGGACGAGCGGAGTAGGCGAGACATTGTCAGACACGACCTAGTCGAGAGGACTACGGGGAGCTCTACCGGTCGCGCTTGTGTCGAGTCCTCGTGCACAATGAAGTTTGGTGCGCTCTGGACGAGGCGCTGACGAGTTCTGCCGGGGGTGGGGAAGCATGCGCGGAACATCGCCGACCTCGCGAGGCCGCCGACAGCTCGCGATGACGCTTGTGCTTGCCTTGCTCATCGGCACGCCTCTCCTCTTCGCCTTGCTCCACGAGGGCTTCCCCGCCGCCGAGATCGAGCTGGAGAGCAGCGACGTCTGGGTCTCCAACAGCCAGGACCTCCGGGCGGGAAGACTCAACGCGCAGATCCAGGAGCTCGACGCGAGCGTCAGCCTCGTGACGGCCGACGTCGGCATCCTCCAGGACGGCGACACCGTCTTCTTGCACGACCAGACGAGCGGCTCGCTCGGCCGCGTCGACCCGGCGATGACCGACCTGCGCGAGAGCATCCTGACCCCGGCGGGCAGCCGGAGCGCCTACGGTGCCGGCGTGATCGCACTGCTCGACCCCGCGACCGGCAGCCTCTGGCTCATCGACGCCACGCAGCCGCTGGCCTTCGACGCGGCAACGGCTGAGCCCGTCGCCGAGCTCGGGGCCGACGCGCAGGTCGTCGTGACCTCGCTTGGCACGGTGCTCGCGGTGTCGCCCGAGAAGCAGCAGATCCTCCGCATCGAGGGCATCGGCGCCGAGCAGCGCTGGGAACCCATGGCGAGCGCGCCACGCGCCTACGAGTTGACGGCCGTCGGAGAGCAGCCCGTCGTCTTCGACACCCAGGCGAGCACGCTGCTTGTCGACGGCCAGACTCGCGAGGTTCCCAAGAGCACGCTCCGAGTCCAGCTACCGGGTGCCGCGGCCCCCGAGGTCGTGCTGGCGACGGTCGACGGGATCCTGCGGGTGCCTCTGAGCGGCGGCGAGCCCACTGGAGTGCCTGCCGGTATCGTCGGCTCGCAGGCCACCTCGGCTGGCACGGCGCGCCCTGCCGTCGTCGGCGGATGCACGCACGCGGCTTGGGGTCAGGCCGCCGCGACGATGGTGGTGTGCGGCGACGACGAACCCCGTGTGCAGTCGATGTCGACGGCTCCACTCGGGGAGATCCTCTACCGCGTGAACCGCAACGTCGTCGCCCTCAACGACGTCGCAACCGGCCAGGTGTGGCTGCCGCAGGAGAACATGCGGCTGGTGGAGAACTGGAACGAGCTTGTGCCACCGGAGGACACCGACGGCGTCGAGGGCGAGAACGAGGCGACGGAGGAGTCCTTCGAGGCCACGCTCGCCGAGCGAGGCGAGGAGAACACTCCACCGGAACTCATCGACGATTCCTTCGGCGTGCGCGCAGGCTCGACGGGCTACCTGACCGTGCTCGACAACGACTCGGACGTCGACGGTGACATCCTCACGATCGCTGGGCTTTCGGGCGAGGTGCCGGAGTCATTCGGAGAGCTTCGGCTCATCGACGCCGGACGCGCCCTGCAGTTCCGTGCCGCAGATGGCGCATCCGGTGAGCAGACCCTGACGTACACCGCCACGGACGGCAGACCGGGTGGCGTCGCGGATGCGCGGCTCACGATCCGCATCCAGCCAGCTGACGCCGAGAACCAGACGCCTACGACGAACCGGACGAGCACCGTCGCAGTCGAGGCTGGCCAGAAGATCTCCTACAACGTCATGCCCGACTGGGTCGACCCGGAGGGCGACCCGATCTTCCTGCAGGGCGCTACGGCCCCGGTCGGCGACGCCGTCAGCTTCACCCCTGACGGCCGCATCACCTTCACTGCCGTCAGCGCCGAGCTGGGGGAGCGGGTCGTGCCATACCTCGTCTCGGACGGCACCTCGCAGGCCGCGGGCGAGCTGCGCGTCCGCGTCGAGGCCCCGGGAACCCTCGGCCCGGTCGGTACCCCCGACTACGCGAAAGGTGTCGTGGGTGAGCCCATCACGGCTCAGCCCCTCGTGAACGACCTCTCGCCGAACGGGCAGGCCCTCGGACTCGTGGAGATCGCTGAGCTCGGCACGGCGACGGGAGGGGCGAGCTTCAACCCCGACCTCGGCACCGTCACCTTCGTCTCCGAGACCGCCATGACCGCGTACGTGCAGTACACGCTCACGGCAGGCGGTGCGACCTCGGTCGGCATCATCCGCTTCGACGTCGAAGAGCCAGCGGCGGAGCCGACGCAGGTGACGGCCGTGCGTGACCTCGCCTACCTGCGTCCCGGCCAGTCGAACGCCGTGAACGTGCTCGGGAACGACGTCTCGACGGGTACCGGTGTGCTATCCGTGCAGAGCGTCGAGACGACGGATGCGGCGCGGATCGCTGGCCTGGCCGTCGAGCTCATCGACAACACGATCGTGCGGCTCTCATCGCAGTCGGCGATCCAGCAGCCCATCGAGCTCCCGTACACGATCACGGACGGTACCGCGACGTCCGTCGGGTTCATCGTCGTCGTCCCGGTCGAGCCCGCAGTGACGCACGAGCCTCCGGTGGCAGTCGACGACACGAGGCGTGTGCGCGCAGGCGACTACACGAGTGTCTCCGTGCTCGAGAACGACTCGCACCCGGACGAGGCGCAGATGTCGCTGGCACCAGAGCTCAACAATGTGCAGGTCGGCGACGGCTACGCCTTCGTCTCAGGCGACGACGTCCGCCTCCAAGCGCCGACCGAACCGGGCAGCTACTCGCTCGGGTACACCGTCATCGACGAGCACGGGGAGCAGGCCGGCGCCAACGTCTCTTTCCAGGTCACGGCCCCGGATGAGTCGAGCAACAGGCCCCCGGCACCTGGCGTGGATACGGCGCGGGTGTTCGAGGGCGCAAGCGTCCGCATCGAGGTGCCGCTGAGCGGCATCGACCCGGACGGCGACTCCGTCGAGCTCACGCAGCTCATCGACGTGCCAAAGCTCGGCTCGGTGCGCGAGGTCACGCAGACCTCCTTCATCTACGAGGCGTTCGCGGGCGCCGCCGGCACCGACGTCCTGCGCTACGAGGTCGTGGACGGCTACGGCCAGCGGGCGGAGGGCACAATCAGGGTCGGTGTCGTCGCGCGGCCCGCCGCGACGTCGCCTCCCGTTGCTGTCGACGACAATGTCCGTGCCAAGCCAGGCTCGCGCATGGCGGTGCCCGTCCTGCAGAACGACTCGGACCCGAACGGGTACAAGCTCGAGCTCGTGCCGGAACTCGTCGGCGTCGACGCGAGCCTTGAAGCCGAGGTCGACGGCGAGTCCGTCATCGTCACGGTGCCAAGCGAGGGCGAGTTCATCTCCGTGCCGTACACGATCACGAACGGCCAGGGTGGGCAGGACGCCGCCTTCATCCACGTGACGATGAGCGCGGACGCACCGACGCTCCCACCCACGGCGACCGACCACGTCGTGCGCCTCGACGACTTCGCCGGGGCTGAGACGCTCAGCGTCAACGTGCGCGATGGCGCCGCGAACCCTGGGGGCCGCGTGAGCGAGCTCGCGGTCGACCTCGTGGGCACCGGCGCAGGGGCTGCGGAGGTCGAGGAGGACGGCCGCGTGACGGTGTCGCTCAGCGACGTCAGGCAGATCATCGTGTACCGGCTCACGGCCGCAGACACGGGCCTCACCGCTGCTGGCTTCCTCATGATTCCCGCGCTCATCACGGAGGAGTCGAAGCGCCAGTCTCCGTTCCTCATCCCCGATCTGCCAGCCCAGAAGGTGAAGGCCGGCGAATCCATCTCGTGGGACGTCAACGACCTCGTGCGCGCACCGTCGGGCAATAGGGTCGCCCTCATCAACCCGGAGCAGGTGTGGGCCGAGCAGGCCGACGGAAGCACCCTCGTGCAGGGCGATACAAAACTGAGTTTCACGCCGAAGCCCGGGTTCCGCGGGCCCGCCTCCATCACCTTCCAGGTCTCGGATGCGCAGGGCGACAACGATCCGAACGCCGGCATCGCGACCATCCGCGTGCCGATCACGGTCGGCGACCCCGACTTCTTCGACGTCGCACCGACGTTCGTGGCCCCACAGCTCACCGTCGAGCAGGGGACAGAGCAGAGCTTCGACCTGCGAACGGCCACTGGCCACCCCAACAAGGACGTCCTGCCGCAGGTGCAGTTCTCGAAGCTGACGGGTGGTTCCGGTGACCTGAAGGCGAGCCTCGACGGCAGCACCGTCAAGGTCGGGGCGGGCGTGACCGCGAAGGTCGGCACCGTCGCGAAGTACACCGTGACCTACACGTTCCGCGACTTCGTGCAGACGGGAACCGTCACGGTGACGGTCGTCTCGACCTCAAAGCCCCTGCCGCGCGCCGTGCCAGACGAGCAGCTCGCGCGCCGCAACGAGACCGTCACGATGAACGTCACCGGCAACGACTTCAACCCGTTCCCCGAGTCGCCGCTCAGGCTCATCTCGGCAAGCGAGGTTTCGGGAGCCGGCTCCGGCGCCGCCGTGTCGATTGTCGACGGGCAGGTCCGCATCGTTCCCAAGGCGAACTTCATCGGTACCATCACCGTCAGCTACCGCATCGGCGACCAGACCGGCGACCCGCTCCGCGAGACGACGGGGCTCGCGACCGTCCAGGTGCAGGACGTGCCTGGCGCGCCGACCACCGTGACGCTCGCGAAGGGCAGCGCCCTCGGCACCTTGGTCGTGAGCTGGTCAGGTGCCGTCTCGAACGGGCAGGAGATCACCGGCTATGAGGTGACGCTCACGGGCGGCCCTGTGCCAATCGAGAAGTCAGCCGGTCTCGCCAACAGCGTGACGTTCACCGCGGCGGACGGGCTTCTGCCCGGCCGCGAATACACGGCCACCGTGCGTGCCGCAAACGGACTCGGATTCGGACCACCCGCCAGCTCCGCCGGTGCGAAGCCGATAGACCTTCCACAAGCCCCGCAAGGTCTCAGCCTGCCGGACAAGTTGGCGGTACCCGGCGAGCTCACGGGCTCGCTGACAGCAGAATGGTCTGCGCCAACAGCGGATGGCGGCGGCCTCACCGGCTACGACGTGACGGTGCAGATCGGCACGCAGGCCCCGACGACCACAAGCGTGCCGGCCACTCAGCTGTCGTTCGAGATCACGGGGATCACAATCCCGAAATCAGCGTCGACGCAGGTGACTGTCTATGTGGCTGCGAAGAACGAGGCTGGCGTCTCGAACGCCACAGGCAAAGTCTTCGGCAACCTGATCTACACGCCTCTCTACAAGGTCAGCGTCACTGGCGGCAAGGCTGTTGAGGGAGAGCCCGACGATGTCAAGAGCTTCGTCATCAAGGGGGAGGACTTCCTGGCGGCAACGTCCTACGACGTCAAGTGCTACAGCAACAACAAGCCGGGAGACGATAAGTCGGTCGGTGGGCAGTCCGGAGTGAGCGCCACCGCGCTGAACTCCGAAGGCGGGGTCAACATTCCGAACTGCAAGGGGAGCCTCGGCGGGTACTGGGTGGAGATCATCGACAAGGGTGCAATCGTCGTGACGAGCCCCGTGCTGGAGAAGTGGTAGCCGAATGTCGGTGGCAGAAGAGACGATCAACAGAGGCGGCCCACAGCCGTCGCGAAGAGGAGCCCGTGTGACAGTGACCGAAGAGCAGGCGGCCTGGTTCCAGGATGCGTTCGACCGGTTGGCGGCGAACATCGAGCGCGCGGTCGTCGGCAAGCGCCACGTCGTCGAGCTCACTCTCACGACGCTCTTCAGCCAGGGGCACCTCCTCCTCGAGGACGTGCCAGGGACAGGCAAGACAGTTCTCGCGAAGGCGCTCGCGAAGACCATCGACGGCACCAACAGTCGTGTGCAGTTCACGCCAGACCTGCTGCCCTCCGACGTCACGGGCGTCACGATCTTCGACCAGGTGAAGCGCGACTTCGAGTTCCACCCAGGCCCGATCTTCGCGTCCATCGTGCTCGCCGACGAGATCAACCGAGCCTCGCCGAAGACGCAATCCGCGCTCCTCGAGGTGATGGAAGAGGGCCGGGTCACGGTCGACGGCACGCCGCATCCGGTGCCGGCCCCGTTCCTCGTCATCGCCACGCAGAACCCTGTCGAGCAGGCCGGAACCTACAAGCTGCCCGAAGCGCAGCTCGACCGCTTCCTCATGAAGACCTCGCTTGGCTACCCCGACCACGAGAGCACCGTCCGCCTGCTGATGGACGCCGGCAATCGGCAGCGCGCCGACAGCGTGCCAGCCATTCTCCACGCCGAAAACGTCGTCGTCATGCAGGAGCTGGCCGCCGAAGTGCACGTCGACGAGTCGATCATGGCGTACGTGTCGGAGATCGTGACGGCCACTCGCGCCGACCGCGACGTGCTTGTCGGCGTCTCCGTCCGCGGGGCCCTCGCGCTCGCGCGCGCCGTGAAGGCATGGGCCCTCGCGCACGGCCGCCGCTACGTCATCCCAGACGACGTGCGCACCCTCGCGCACCCCGTCCTCGCGCACCGCCTGATCCTCGACCCAGAGGCCGAGTTCTCCGGCACCACCCCCGATCAGGTCATCGACCGCTGCCTCCTCGAGGTGCAGCCTCCTCAGCACCGGGCTGTCTAGTGAGCGATGAGCACGAACCCGTAGGAGCCGACGTCGCCGAGCGCGACCGGCTCACGATCGGCGACGCCATCAAGTGCGTGACGCCGCTCGGCTGGATCGTGCTCGTTGCCGGTGTCCTACTCCTCGCCGCAGGGATCGCCTTCGGCTGGCTCGAGCTCATCGGCATCGGGGGAGTCCTCGTCGGAGTCTTCGCTGCGGCAGTTCCCTTCACGATCGGCCGGGAGAGCTTCGGCGTGCAGGTCGAACTCGAGCCGCGACGCGTGCGCGTCGGCGACCGCGCGCTCGGCCGCCTGCAGGTGACGAACCTCGGCGAGCGGCGCGTCCTCCCGACCCGCCTCGCGCTCCCGGTGGGGCAGGCCACGGCGCAGTTCAGCGTGCCGCCGCTCGCGCCAGACGAGACCCACGAAGACCTCTTTGCCGTGCCCACCACACGCCGCGCCGTCATCGAGGCCGGCCCAGCCCGCTCGCTGCGAGGCGACCCGCTCGGCCTCCTCGAGCGGGCCACGAAGTGGACCGGCGTCCTCGAGCTGTTCGTCCACCCGCGAACGGTGCGCATCACGGCTCAGGTCGCAGGCCTCCTGCGCGACCTCGAGGGCGTGACCGGCGAGCGCATCACCGACGACGACCTTGCCTTCCACGCGCTCCGCCCCTACGAACCGGGCGACGACCGGAGGAACATCCACTGGCGGACAAGCGCGCGCACGGGCCTGCTCATGGTTCGGCAGTTCCAGGAGACCAGACGCTCGCAGGCCAACGTGCTGCAGACGCTCGAGACCGCCGCCTACGCCTCGGAAGAGGAGTTCGAGCTTGGCGTTGAGGTGCTCGCCTCGCTCGCGCAGGAGCTCATCCACTCCGGCGTCTCCGTGAGCGCAATGACGCAGGGTGGGCGGCTGCCGACGCGAGCAGTCTCGTCGATGCTCGACGGCAGCAGCCGGCTCGAGCCGCTCGCAACGGCCGCTCCGTCGCTGCGAGACTTCGTCGCGCTCAGCGCACGGCGGCTCCCGCAGGCCAGCATCGTCTTCCTCGTCTGTGGCAGCGCCACGACCGACGCGCAACTCGGGCAGTTGCAGTCCGTCTTCACCGCCGACGTAACGCTCGTCGTCTTCCGATGTTCGATCGGGCACCCCGCGAGCCGCACGCGTCTCCGCGAGACGGTCGTGTGCACCGTGCCAGAACTTGACGACCTGCCCCGCCTGGTGCGCGAGACGCGGGTGCGCACATGACGACAGCGCAGGGACAGACCGGTGGAGCCCCGAACCCGCCGGGCAAGCCGCAGGCGCGGGCGCTCGGAGCGAGCGTCCTCGTCGACGCGGGCGTCATCGCGGCGCTCACTCTGCTCGCCTCGTGCGGGTTCGCGGCCGCCTACGGCAGCGCCTGGTTCCTGCTCGCCGTCGCGGGCGGGCTCCTCGTTGGCATCGGATCCGCGGTCCTCGGCGCCTGGCTTGGGCTCACTCGCTTCAACACGCTGCTCGTCGCGATCGCCGCCTACTTCCTGTTGGGGACAGCGTTCGCGCTGCCGCGCTCGGGCCTTGGCGGGGTGCTGCCGACGCTCACGACACTCGCCGACCTCGCCAGAGCGCCCGTATTCGCCTGGCGAGACGCCGTCACCCTTTCGACTCCACTGCTCGCGCCCACCCACCTCGCGGTGCTCCCGTACTTCGCGGCGACCGTCTCATCCCTCGTCTCGATGCTTGTGCTGCTGTGGGTCGCGCCGAACCGCCCCGGCGCCGTCTGGCCTCCGACGGTGGCCCTGCTTGGCCCCCTCGCGGTGCTCGCCAGCGCGATCTTCATCGGAACGGAGGACAGCGTCGCCGGCGTCCTCCGAGGAGGAGCCTTCGCGGTCATCGCGCTCGTCTGGCTCAGCTGGCGCCGCGGCCTCGGCAACATCGCATCGAAGGACGCGAGGCGTGCGCTCGCGCGCTCCCGCGCCCTCGGCACCGGCGTGCTTGTCCTCGTCGCCGCGCTGCTCACAACCGCCGGCGGCTTCGTGGCCTCCACGACCATCGCCGACCAGCGCGTCGTCGCACGAGAGCAGATCACGCCGCCGTTCGACCCGCTGACCCACACGAGCCCGCTCGCCGGCTTCCGCGAGTACTCGAAGCTCGCCCCAGACACGGTGCTCTTCGACGTGACCGGCCTCCAAGGCGGAGACCGCATCCGTCTCGCAACGCTCGAGAGCTATTCCGGCAAGGCCTGGCAGATCGCCGACCCGCAGGAGTCGATGGACGCAACGGGCAGCTACAACCTGTCGGGTCGGGTCGTGCCGAGCAACCCGTTCGTAACGTCGTCGTCCGATCGAGCGCTCGGCGTGACCGTCCGCGGATACTCTGACATCTGGCTGCCGAGCGTCGGCGTGCCCACAGGCGTGAATTTCACGGGCGGCAGCCTGCCTGGGCGCAGCGGCGACTTCCGCTACAACTCGCGCACGGGTGGCGGCCTCATCACCTCGGGCCTCCGGGAAGGCGACACGTACGAGATCGCCGCCCTGGCCCAGGACCTCCCGGTCGAGGGGCAGCTCGACAACGTGAACGTCGTCGACCTCGACTACCCGGCTATGCCAGCGGCCCCGGCTGCGCTCGTCGAGCGGATGCAGAGCTACGTCGCGGGCGAGACCTCCCCGTATCTTCAGCTCAAGGCCATCGAGAACGCCCTGGTCGCCGAGGGGTTCCTCAGCCACGGGACGGCAAGCGATACGGTTCCCTCGCGCGCCGGCCACGGGCTCGACCGCATGCAGGAGCTCTTCGACCTGCGCTACCTCGTCGGAGACCAGGAGCAGTACGCGTCGGCCATGGCGATCATGGCCCGCCAGCTCGGATTCCCGGCACGCGTGGTCATGGGGTACGCGCCGGAGCAGATCTCGGCCGACGGTACGACCGAAGTGCGCGGGTCCGACGTCACTGCCTGGGTGGAGGTCCCCTTCGAGCGATTCGGCTGGGTGGCCTTCGACCCGACACCCGAGCAGACCGACGTGCCCGTCAACACGACAACCGACCCGCAGTCGAAGCCGAAAGCCCAGGTCCGACAGCCGCCCCAGACGCAAGAGAAGCCGGATGAGCTCCTCACGAGCGCCGACGAACGACGGCAGGAGGAGGAACCTGAAGATGAGGAGAACCTGCCTGCCTGGCTCACCACAGTCGGCGTCTCACTCGCAGTTCCCCTTGTCCTCTTCCTGGCACCACTCCTTGTCATCGGCCTGCTGAAAAGACGGAGGCGGCGGAGGCGGCAGCACGAGGGCAGCCCTGACCTGCGCGCCGCGGGGGCCTGGAGCGACGGCATCGACAGGTTCGCCGAGCTCGGCTACCAGGTGCCGCCTCAACGGACGCGGCTCCAGATCGCGGAGGCGGTGCATCCGTCGCTTGTCTCGATCGCGGACCGAAGCGACCGGGCCGTGTTCGGCGACGAGCTTCCGACCGACGAGCAACTCGATAAGCTGTGGGCCGACGTGGACTCGTCCGTCGCAGAGGCGATGAGCTCCGCAGGCTTCTGGCGCCGTCTGCGTGGACGATATACGTTCCACAGGACCCAGCGAGCCGTATCATGGCGACGTGGAACGTTCGGGGTTCATCCAAGTACCGCCGGGAATGATCGGCCAGGAGCCGGTCGTGCCTGAAGCGGCGGGCCAGTCGGGTCGACCCGACTGGTCGCCTCACGGGGCAGGCAATGGGGCAGGCAACGGAGGAGCAGCAGAAGCTCCGGCCGATGACTGGCTGCGCGCCGAGCTCGACGACGAGTATCCGCTACCGCCAATGCCGGCCCCTCGGCCAAGGCTCGCGCCGCAGCCGCAGCCAGAACAAGGGCAGTCACTCCAGCCGGCGCCCGTCCTGCCTCCGGCCGCTCCACGCTTCGGCGAGGCTGCACAGCCGACGAGCGCGCCACTCGAGTCGCTGCTCGGACAACCATCAGCGCACGGTGGACAGCCGTCAGCGCAGGTCCCAGCCCCGTCGGCTCCGCCATCCGTGCTGGAGGCGCCGAGCGCGCCTGGGAGCGCAACCCCCGCCCCGTTGCCGGGGGAGACCCCGTTCGGTGCGCCGAACGGGCAGCCGGGCCAGAAGGAACAGTCCGGCCTTCCCGGCCAATCTGGCCAGCACGACCAGCATGACGCGGTCGAGCAGCCCCTCCCCGAATGGGTCATCGTGCTCTCCGACGGGGTCAGCCTCCCCATCTACGGACCGGTGGTCATCGGGCGGAACCCCTCTCAGGAGCGCTTCCCCGACGCGTCGGTCTCGGCAGTCGCCGACCTCACGCAAACCATGTCGAAGACTCACGCACGGTTCTGGGCCGACGGAGATCGCTTGTACGTCGACGACCTCAACTCGACGAACGGCGTCGCGCTCTTCCCAGGCGGGAATGCGCACGGTGCCCTCGCGGTTGAGCCTGGAGTCCCAGCGGAACTCCGCTCGGGCGATGTTGTACAGCTGGGCGAGTACCGGCTGTCGATTCGCCGGAGCTGAGGCCCGCACTCGCCCACGTCTCGTCAGGAGCCGCATGGTCACGTCGATGCGGTTCACACCCCAGAAGTCGGCAGGAGGTGCAGTGTTAGCATGGTTCGCATGTCTGCCGGTCTGCTCCTCCTTTGCTGCCGCGACGGGGGCTAACTTCGCCGGTGCATCCCGTCGCGGTGTCGATGGTGCCTGAGCAGATGCGAGGAGACACAAGCAACATGAAGACGAAAAACAGCACGACAGCAGCGCCAAGCACCGCCCCAGCGCAGCCGAGGACCCTCGCGCAGAAGGTCTGGGAAGACCACCTCGTCGCCAAGGGCGAAGATGGCTCACCTGACCTCATCTACATTGACCTGCACATCATGCACGAGGTGACGAGCCCGCAGGCGTTCGACGGGCTTCGGGTCGCGGGTCGACCGGTCAGGCGCCCTGACCTCACGATCGCGACGGAAGACCACAACACCCCGACGGTCGACATCCTGAACCGCATCGCGGACACCACGAGTCGCACACAGATCGAGACGCTGCGCCGGAACGCCAAGGAGTTCGGCATCCGCCTGCACCCGCTCGGCGACGCCGAGCAGGGCATCGTGCACGTCGTCGGACCGCAGCTCGGACTCACGCAGCCGGGCATCACCGTCGTGTGCGGCGACTCGCACACTTCGACCCACGGAGCCTTCGGGGCCATCGCGTTCGGCATCGGCACAAGCGAGGTCGAGCACGTGCTCGCGACGCAGACCCTCGCGATCAAGCCCTTCAAGACCATGGCGATCAACGTTAACGGGACGCTCAAAGAGGGCGTTACGGCGAAGGACATCATCCTCGCCGTCATCGCGAAGATCGGCACAGGCGGCGGCGCCGGCTACGTGCTCGAGTATCGCGGCTCCGCGATCGAAGCCCTCTCCATGGAGGGGCGCATGACGATCTGCAACATGTCCATCGAGGCGGGGGCCCGGGCCGGTCTGGTCGCGCCCGACGAGAAGACCTTCGCGTACCTCGAAGGCCGCGACCACGCCCCGAGCGGTGACGACTGGGATGCGGCGCTCGACTACTGGCGCACGCTCAGGACCGACGACGACGCCGTCTTCGACGCCGAGGTGTTCATCGACGCCGACAACCTCGAGCCGTTTGTGACGTGGGGGACCAACCCCGGCCAGGGCATCTCGCTGAATGGCGTCGTACCAGAGCCGTCCGACTTCACCGACCCCAACGACCGCCAGGCCGCCGAGCGCGCGCTCGAGTACATGGCGCTCGAAGCCGGTCGTCCCATGAAGAGCATCCCAGTCGACGTCGTCTTCATGGGCTCATGCACCAACAGCCGGATCGAAGACCTCCGGGCGTTCACGTCGGTCATCCAGGGGCGGAAGAAGGCCGACGGCGTCCGTGTCATGGTCGTTCCCGGTTCCGCGCGAGTGCGCCTCGAGGCGGAAGCCGAGGGCCTCGACAAGATCATCACGGAGTTCGGTGCCGAATGGCGCTTCGCTGGATGCTCGATGTGCCTCGGTATGAACCCAGACCAGCTCGAGCCGGGCCAGCGCTGCGCATCCACCTCCAACCGCAACTTCGAGGGCCGCCAGGGGAAAGGCGGGCGAACGCACCTCGTGTCGCCCCTCGTCGCCGCCGCGACCGCAGTTCGGGGTACGCTCTCGAGTCCGTCCGATCTCGACACGCCCGCCGCATCCGCGCCGAGCCATGACGCGCAGCGGCCGCAGGAGGTGACCGTCTGATGGAGAAGACAAGCCGCATCGAGGGCTCCGCCGTGCCGCTGCGGCGCTCCAACGTCGACACCGACCAGATCCTTCCAGCGGTCTACCTCAAGCGCGTCACCAAGACCGGCTACGAGGATGCGCTCTTCAACGGCTGGAGGCAGGACCCGAAGTTCGTGCTCAACCGGCCCGAATACCAGGCCAACCCGCGCATCCTGCTCGTCGGACCCGACTTCGGCACCGGCTCGTCTCGCGAGCACGCCGTGTGGGCGCTCAAGGATTACGGCTTCCGCGCCGTCATCGGCTCCCGCTTCGGAGACATCTTCCTCGGCAACGCCGGCAAGCAAGGGCTGCTTGTCGCCACGCTGGAGGAGCACATCGTAGAACAGCTCTGGGACGCCGCAGAAGCGGACCGGAGCGCTACAGCGGTCGTTGACCTCACTACGAACACCGTTACTGTCGGAGACATGACGGTGACGTTCGAGATCGACGACTACACGAGATGGCGTCTGCTCGAGGGCCTCGACGACATCTCGTTGACGTTGCGTGACGAACACGCGATCTCCACCTTTGAGTCACGCCGAGAGGCGTGGCGTCCGCGGACTCTTCCAATCCGCAGGTCCACCACCGCAGGGAGTGCAACTCAGTGAACACGATCACCAACGACTCGGCTCGCGCCGGCGCATCAGTCGGTCTGACCGGCGACACCATCGTCTTCAACGGCGGACGCCCGCTCTCGGGTCGCATCGAGGTGCGTGGCGCGAAGAACCTCGTGACGAAGGCCATGGTCGCGGCGCTCCTCGGCGAGGAAGTCAGCGTCCTCCGCGACGTGCCGGACATCTCCGACGTCCGCGTCGTCGCAGGGCTCCTCACGCTGCACGGCGTGAAGATCGACCGCAACGAGGTCTCCGGCGACCTGCGCCTCGACCCGACGAACGTCGAGACGGCGCACATGGCCGAGATCAACGCACACGCCGGCTCTAGCCGCATCCCGATCCTCTTCTGCGGCCCGCTGCTGCACCGTCTGGGCGAGGCGTTCATCCCCGACCTCGGCGGCTGCCGCATCGGCGACCGCCCGATCGACTTCCACCTCGAGGTGCTCCGCAACTTCGGCGCCGTCATCGAGAAGCTGCCGAGCGGCATCCGGATGAGCGCTCCCGAGGGCCTGCACGGCGCGAAGGTCACGCTCCCGTACCCGTCCGTCGGCGCCACCGAGCAGGTCCTGCTCACCGCCGTCCGCGCGAACGGCCGCACCGAGCTGCGCAACGCGGCCATCGAGCCCGAGATCATGGATCTCATCAACATCCTGCAGAAGATGGGCGCCGTCATCTCCGTCGACGCCGACCGCGTCATCCGCATCGAGGGTGTCGAGCGTCTCGGCGGCTACAGCCACAAGGCGCTCTTCGACCGCAACGAGGCAGCAAGCTGGGCCTCGGCGGCGCTCGTCACGAAGGGCGACATCTACGTCGGCGGCGCGAAGCAGCCCGAGATGCTCACCTTCCTCAACGTCTTCCGCAAGGCCGGCGGAGCCTTCGAGATCCACGACGACGGCATCCGCTTCTACCACCCGGGCGGCGAGCTGCGCCCCGTTGTCATCGAGACCGACGTGCACCCAGGCTTCATGACCGACTGGCAGCAGCCGCTCGTCGTGGCCCTCACGCAGGCCCACGGAGTCTCCATCGTGCACGAGACGGTCTACGAGCAGCGCTTCGGCTTCGTCGACGCACTCGTCGAGATGGGCAGCGACATCCAGCTGCACCGTGAGTGCCTTGGCAGCCAGGAGTGCCGCTTCGGTCAGCGCAACTTCCAGCACTCCGCCATCATCTCCGGCCCGACGAAGCTCAAGGCAGCCGACATCGAGGTCCCCGACCTGCGCGGCGGCTTCAGCCACCTCATCGCGGCGCTCGCGGCGGAGGGCACCTCGCGTGTCTCCAACGTCGGCATCATCGCGCGCGGCTACGAGAACTTCATCGCGAAGCTCGAGACTCTCGGAGCTGACTTCACGGTTGAGGCGTAGGGGTGTCCGCTGAGAAGCGGGGATCTGCGGAGAAACGTCTTTCGCCAGAAAAGGGTCGGCCTTCGATCTTCTGGTTCCTCGCGGCGGTCGCCTTCCCGTTGAGCTGGCCGATCATGCGGTGGGAGATTAAGGGCAAGCTGCCGGAGCGCGGCGCGTTCATCGTCGCCCCGAACCACACCAGCGAGATCGACCCGCTCATCATGGGCATGGCTGTCTGGAAGCTCGGCCGCGCGCCGCGCTTCATGGCCGCCGACCGCCTCTTCCGCGTGAAGGGGCTCGGCTGGATTCTCCGCAAGAGTGGGCAGATCCCCGTTTCGCGTGACGTGCGCGGCGCCAACCAGGCGGCCATCGCATCCGCGCAGCAGCTCGTGCGGCTCGGCCAGGGCGTCATCATCTACCCAGAGGGCACGCTCACCCGCGAGCCCAACCTGTGGCCGATGCGCGGCAAGAACGGCGCGGCCCGTGTTGCGCTGAGCGCCGACATCCCCGTCTACCCGACGGCGATCTGGGGCGCGCAGAACATCCTGCCCCGGTACGCCAAGAAGCCAACCCTGGGCTGGCGGAAGAAGATCACGGTGCACGTCGGTGAGCCCGTCAGCCTCGGAGAGTTCAGCGGGCGGATGCACAGCGCAAGCGCCATGAAGGGCGCAACGGAGCTCATCATGCACGACATCACGGGGCTGCTCGAGGGCATCCGTGGCGAGGTGGCTCCCGCCGAGCTCTACGACCCGGCGAAGCACGGGCAGACGGAGCACGGCAAGTTCCCGCAGGACCGCGGCGGCTCCTCCCGAGAGTCGGGCGGCGCGTGAGCTCGGCGCAGCGCGCGGTTGTGCTCGGCAGCGGAAGCTGGGGCACGACGTTCGCGAAGGTGCTCGCGGATGCGGGCCACGAGGTGACCATCTGGGCGCGTCGCCCCGAGGTCGCGAACGAGATCAACGAGTCGCACCGGAACACGGGCTACCTGCCCGGCATCGATCTGCCGAGGAACCTGCGCGCGACGCCCGACCTCGTCGAGGCGGTCAGCGGGCAGCACTTCGTGTTCGTCTCGGTGCCCGCGCAGACGGCGCGCGAGCTCGCCGTGCAGCTCGCCCCGCTCATCGACGACGACGCCGTCGTCGTGAGCCTCATGAAGGGGGTCGAGCGCTCGAGCGGCCTCCGCATGAGCGAGGTGCTCGAGGGCGTCCTGGAACTCCCGACCGACCGGATCGCCGTCGCGAGCGGGCCGAACATCGCGCTCGAGATCGCGAAGGAGCAGCCGACCGCGATCGTCGTCGCGTCGGACAGCGAGGTGACGGCGGTGAGCGTCGCGAAGCTCGCCCGCAACGGCTACCTGAAGTCGTTCGTGAACGTCGACGTCATCGGCACCGAGTTCGGCGGGGTCCTGAAGAACCTCATCGCCATCGCGGTCGGCATCGTCGACGGCGTCGGCTACGGCGAGAACACCAAGGCCTCCGTTATGACGCGCGGCCTCGCCGAGATCTCCGACTTCGCCGTCGCCATGGGCGCCCAGGCGTCGACCATGATCGGGCTTGCGGGCCTCGGCGACCTCATCGCGACCTGCGAGTCGCCGCTGTCACGCAACTTCACAGCGGGCCGGCTCCTCGGGCAGGGCTACGTCTACGACGACGTCGTCGCCCAGATGCAGCAGACCGCGGAGGGCCTTCGATCGGTCGGGGCGATCCTCGAGCTCGCCGAGCGGCACGGCGTCGACATGCCCATCGCGAAGCAGATCGACGACGTCCTCCACGGCCGCATGAGCCCCGCCGACCTGGCGCCGCACCTCGCCACCGACGACGGCCCGAGCGGCGAGTAACGCAGGCTCCCGTTCGTCTCGACCCGTACCCTTGGTAGCCGTGAGCGAAGACTCGCTCGTGGAAGGAACCCTCATGCCGATTGCACAGCCGAACGCCACCGCATCCGCCGACTCGCGGCCCCTCATCGCCGTCGTCTTCGGCGGCCGGTCGAGCGAGCACGCGATCTCCTGCGCGACGGCGAGCGGTGTCCTCGGGGCGATCGACCGCGAGAAGTACCGGGTGCTGCCGATCGGCATCACCCGCGACGGCGCCTGGGTACTGGAGGACGACGACGCGGACAAGTTCGCGCTCGACCCCGAGAACCTGCCGGAGGTCGTCGACAACGGCACGCGCATCCACCTGCCCGACTCGGCGAAGCACCGTGAGGTGACGGTCTCCCGTGTCGAGGGCGACGCACTCGGGGCTGAAGCGGGCGCAGAGCTCACCGAGCGCACCTCGCTCGGTGAAGTGGACCTGGTCTTCCCGATCCTCCACGGCCCGTTCGGCGAGGACGGCACCGTGCAGGGCATGCTCGAGCTCGTCGGCCTGCCGTTCGTCGGCTCGTCCGTGCTCGCGGCCAGCGTTGGCATGGACAAGCACTACACGAAGATCGTGCTCCGGGATGCGGGTCTTCAGGTCGCCGACGGCGTCACGATCACGCAGCACCAGTGGGACACGCAGGGCGAGTCCCTCGCATCCGAGGTCGTCGATCGACTCGGACTTCCCGTCTTCATCAAGCCGGCTCGCGCAGGCTCGAGCGTCGGTGTGAGCAAGGTCGCGGCGCTCGAGGAGTTCGCCGCCGCCATGACGACGGCGCTCGCGGAGGACGACCACGTGCTTGTCGAGGCCGCGGTTGTCGGGCGCGAGGTGGAGATCGCCGTACTCGAGTCGCGTCCGGGTGAGCGCGCACGAGCCTCGGTCGCTGGCGAGATCGTCATGACGAAGGCCGAATTCTACGACTTCGAGGCGAAGTACCTCGACGACTCTGGCGTCGAGCTGCGCTGCCCCGCCGAGCTGAGCGACGAGCTGCTCGCCGAGATGGCGGAGCTCGGCGTTCGTGCCTTCGAGGCGCTTGGCGCTTCGGGCCTCGCCCGAGTCGACTTCTTCCTTACCGACGACGGGTTCGTCGTCAACGAGATCAACACGATGCCCGGTTTCACGCCCATCTCGATGTTCCCGAAGTGCTGGCAGGCGAGCGGCATGAGCTACCCGGAGCTCATCACCGAGCTCATCGAAGTCGCGAGCGCGCACGCGGCGGCTCGCGAGGCACGGCTCACGCGCTAGCTGTTCGGCCGTGGAGCGCCAGCCGGCCCGCGCGGGCCGGTTGTTGTGCCCCTACTGGGCTCCGAGGACGTCGTCGGCGCCGACGCACGCGCCCGTCTTCGGGAGCTTCGCGACGGCGTTCTCGAGGTCGATGAGCACCGCGGTGCCAGAGACCACGTCGGAGTCGACGATGACCTCGACGGCGGGGGTGCGCCCGTAGCTCGTGAAACGGTACGTGGGCGCCTGGCTGTCGTCGAGCACCCAGTCGATGCCGTTGAGGTTCTGGCAGTAGTCGGTGGTCGGCCCCGGCGTCGGCACGCCGCAGCGCAGCAGCACGCCGGCCGGCGTTCCCCACGCCCCAGTGGCCTGGGCGTTGGTGAGCCGCAACTCGAGCCCGTCGACGGTCGAGGGGAGGCGCACGGAGACCTCGGCGCACTCGGGGGCCGCGGCGTCCGGCGCGGGTTCCATAGGCACGCTCGCGCTATTGCAGGCGGTGAGGAGCACGATGGATGCGGCGGTCGCGAGCGCGGCTGAGCCGATTCGCGAGAGTGAGCGGGAGGTTCGAGACATTTGCTCCCAGGCTATCGTGAACGGGTGCCTGCTCTCCCCGACGAAGCCGCCCGCCGCCCCGCCTCTGCCGCACTGACCGTTGGCGAAAGCCGTGAGGCTGAGGTGCTGCGGCGCATCCTCGCGAGGGTCCCAGCGTCTGCCGCCGCCGTGCTCGGGGCCGGCGACGACGCCGCTGTGCTCTCGGCGGGTGATGGGCGGGTGGTCATCACGACCGATCTCATGATCGAGGGGCCGGACTTCCGACTCGCCTGGTCGTCGCCTCGCGACCTTGCACGGAAGGCCTGCGCCTCGAACCTCGCCGATGTCGCCGCGATGGGCGCCACCCCGACGGGGATCACCGTGGCGCTCGCGCTGCCCGGCGAGACCGAGGTCTCCTGGGTTGAGGAGCTCGCTGAGGGCTTCGCGGAGGGGCTCGCAGACATGGCGCCCGGCTGCGGCGTCATCGGCGGCGACCTCTCGACGAGCGAGCAGCTCACGATCGCTATCACGGCGTTCGGTGATCTGGGCGGGGGAGACGCGGTGTTGCGATCCGGTGCCAAGGCCGGGGACGTCCTGGCGCTCAGCGGCCCGGCCGGTCGCAGCGGCGCCGGTCTCTCGCTGCTCTACTCGCTCGCCCGGAATGCGCGAGGCGAGGCCCTGGCTGAGGGCATCGCGGCCCTGCGCGCGCGCGGCGAGGCCGTGGCCGCAGTGATCGACTGGCATGTGGCCCCCACGATCGACGCCTCTCTCGGTCTCGCGGCCAGAGCCGCCGGCGCAACGGCCATGATGGACGTCTCAGACGGGCTCCTGCTCGACGCCGCCAGGCTGGCGCGTGCCAGCGGCGTGCAACTGGAGATCGAAACCTCGTGGCTCTCCTCCGACGTCGCAGCCGTTGAAGCCGCGCTTGGTGCTGCCGTGCCGGGACTTGCTGGCGAGGAGCGGCGCGCTCGAGCCACTGAGCTGGTCGTGGTCGGCGGCGAGGATCACGGCTTGCTCGCGGCCTTCCCGGCCGGGACGACGCTGCCGGACGGCTTCAGAGCCATCGGGCGGGTGCATCCGCTGCCCGACGGGAGCGAACCATCGGTGAAGGTCGACGGCGAGCCGAGGGATGCGCGGGGCTGGGACCCTTACGCCTGGGACTTCTCCTCGTCTGACTCCTCGACGGGGCTCGCCTCGTAGCTGTAGACGATCGTCTCGCCGTAGGCCTTGCGTCGCAGCGGCTCGAAGCTCTCCGGCACGAGCGGCGCGGGGGAGCGTGATCCGCGTTCGATCACGACGACCGCCTCAGGCGCGAGGTGCGGCACAAGCGCTTCGAGTGCTTCCGTGAGCTCGGCCTCGCCGAGTTCGTACGGGGGGTCGATGAAGACGAGCTCGAAGAGCTGGCCTGGGGGCGTTCGCAGGAAGCTGGCCACGGAGTTCTGCGCGATGCGCGACGTCACCGTGCGCCGTCCCTGCTCGCGCGCCACCCGAGCGAGCAGCTCGGCGTTCGCCCGCAGCACGCTGGCGGCCGACTTGGACTGCTCGACGAGCACGGCCGTGGATGCGCCACGGCTGAGGGCCTCGAATGCGAGCGCACCGGAGCCTGCGTACAGGTCGAGGACGGCGACGCCGCCGAGGTCGAGGAGCGACTCGAGCGAGGAGAACATCGCCTCACGAACTCGGTCGCTCGTGGGGCGCGTACCGCTCTTGGGGACGGCGAGCGAGTGGCCCCTGGCGGCTCCGGCGATGATGCGTGTCACGCAGTGATCGTAGCCGCGAGCGGGGGAGTGTCATACACAGCGGAGAGCGGTTGGCCGAATTTGTCGGGGGTGCGTGGAATGATGGGCACTTGAATTCGGAGGTGGCCATGGAATACGGCAACAGCGCGGAAACCGCAGCAGCGGGGGCCATGCCTGCTCAGCGGACTCCTTCTGCAGAGCGAGCTGGAAGAACTCGCGCATCGAGCACGGCCGTCGCGTTGCAGGACGGCGCGCGGCAGATCCGCGAGAGCGTGTCTTCGGTCATCTCCGGCAAGGACGAGCAGGTGCACCTCGCGGTCGTCGTGCTCCTCGCCGGCGGCCACCTGCTGGTCGAGGACGTGCCTGGCGTCGGCAAGACGGTGCTCGCGAAGACGCTGGCCGCGGCGATGGACTCGAGCGTGAGCCGCATCCAGTTCACCCCGGACCTTCTGCCCTCCGACGTGACGGGCGTCGCGATCTACGACCAGGTCGAGCGGCGCTTCGAGTTCCAGCAGGGGCCCGTGTTCGCGAATGTCGTCATCGGCGACGAGATCAACCGCGCCTCGCCGAAGACCCAGTCGGCGTTGCTCGAGTGCATGGAAGAGGGCCAGGTCACGGTCGACGGCGTCACCCACAAGCTTCCTGCGCCCTTCACGGTGTTCGCGACCCAGAACCCCTCTGAGATGGAGGGCACGTACGCACTCCCGGAGGCGCAGCGCGACCGCTTCATGGCGCGCATGTCGATGGGCTACCCGGAGCGTGACGACGAGCTGGCGATGGTCGATCGCCGCGACTCGAGCGACCCCCTCGCCAGCGTGCGCGCCTCGCTGAGCGCTACCGACGTGTCCAACATGATCGAGCAGGCGTCGCGAATCTACGTAGCCCCCGCCATCAAGCAGTACATCGTCGACCTCGCCCGGGCCACCCGCGAGCACGCCGACGTGCGCGTCGGCGTGAGCCCACGCGCCACACTGCACCTCGTGCGCGCCTCGCGGGCCGCTGCGGCCGTCGCCGGTCGCGACTTCGTGGTGCCGGACGACGTGGCGAAGCTCGTCGGTCCGGTCTTCGCGCACCGTCTCGTGCTGAGCGCCCGCGGTTCGCGGGGTACGGCGGCCTCGGCGTCTGCCGCCCGCATCATCGATCAGATCTCCCAGCAGATCGCCGTCCCCACGAGCGCGGCGACCGCGTAGCGCGTGGCGACGAGGCGTATCGAGAGGCGGCTCAGGCCCACCAGCCGCGCCATCGGACTGGTGGTGATCGGCGTGCTGCTGGCGGCCGCTGCCGTTGTGTTCGGCCGGGGCGAGCTGCTCGCGCTCGGCGGCTTCCTCGTCGCATTGCCCATCGTCGCCTTCGTCCTTCGCCTCATCTGGCGTCCGCGCCTCGAGGCCGAGCGCACCATCTACCCGACGACACTCGCCGTGGGCGACCGGATGCGCGTGGTCACCGAGGTGCGGAACCGCTCCTGGATCGCCCTCGAGCCGAGTTCCTACATGGACCTGCTGCCAGGTGCCGAGCCCTCGAGCATCGGCGGCGTGCTGCCGGCGATCGGGTCGCGATTCAACCGCAACGAAGACAAGCGCCGTCGCCGCGTCGCATACGGCATCGATTCCATGCGCCGCGGAGTCCATGAGGTCGGCCCGCTGTTCTTCGACAACATCGACGGCCTTGGGCTGACAAGGCGAGTCCTCAAGATCGGCGAGGCGACCTCGGTGGAGGTCTGGCCCCGCGTCGTCGAGCTGCCGGCCATGTCGGTACCGAGCGGCAAGAGCGGCGGTGAGGTCGAGGCCGGCGTCGCGCAGTCGGGTGACTCCGACGATGTGCTGACACGTGACTACCGGCGAGGCGACCCGTTGCGGCGCATCCACTGGCGTGCGACGGCGCACGCCGGGGAATTGCGAGTGCGCCAGGAGGAGCACCACGCTGAGGACACCTCGGTCGTGATCCTCGACACGAGTGAGGCGCAGGCAGGCGAGGAACCGAAGGCGCCGCTGACACTCATCGACCTCATGAACGAGCAAGCCCTCCCTGCGACCGCCGTGGACGCCGAGTTCGAGCTCGCCGTCTCGCTCGCTGCCTCCGTGCTCGCGCGTTTCCACCGCTTCGGCTACGAAACTGAGCTGTTCGAGACGCACGCCCACCCAGAAGGTGACACCGAGAGCACGCGCACCCCGTCAGAGGAAGCCCTGGAGGGCGTCATGCGCCGCCTCATGCTGACGCAGCCCCACTCGGCGGACGCCGAGCGACGGGAAGCCTGCGCCGAGGTCGTCGACGACATCTCCCGTGTCGCGCGCACGCCCGTCGTCTACGTGCACAGACACCTCGCCGGAGAGGGGCTGACGGCCATCCGCTCGCTCTCATCGTTCGCATCGCCCGCACTCGCGCTCATCGTCTCCGCGAAGCCCGTGCCGCCAGCCACGCTGAAATCGTTCACCGAAGCCGGCTGGAACGTCGCCGTCTACTCACCCGCCCGAGCCAAGCCGTTCACCCCGGTGCTTGAGCTGGAGGCCACTGCATGAGCACGCAAGCGAAGACTACGGCGCAGATGCGTCGACGCCAGGGCTGGAAGGGCACGCCAGGGGCCAACGGCTCGTGGGTTGTCACGGTCGCCCTCGCCGTCTTGATCTTCAGCGCGACGAACCTCCTCTGGCCGATCTTCGACACGAACTCCTGGTCGGCGAAGGCCATCGTCCTCGTCACGATCATGCTCGGCGCGGCAGCGCTCGTGCGAACGTTCACGGGCTCCCAGCTGTGGGCGCTCATCGCCTCGATCGTCGGTGGCGCCGTTGTGCTCGTCGGATTCACGGGGCGGGGGTCGCCGCGCGCGACCGTCGAAGGCTGGGGCGTGCTCACCGAGCAGCTCGTCGAACAGCTGCGCTCGGACGCAGCTCCTCTGCGCGAGACCGAAGCGATGACGATGCTCGTGCTCATCGGCGTCGCCGTCATCGTGGTGCTCTGCGACTTCTTCGTCTTCGGTATCAGGGGTCGCTCGCTCGCGATGCTGCCGCTGCTCGCCTTCCCGCTCATCCCCATGGCGCTCGGCGTCGACGCCTTCGACGGCTGGTCCTACGTGTTCGCCGCGCTGGCGCTCGCGGTCTTCCTCTACGCGGTCTCGAGCTGGCATCAGCGCGTGCACGACGAGGAACTCTCGTATCAGGGGTTCCTCGTCGACAACCGGGGCCTCGCAGGCCTCGGCGGAGCGCTCGCCGTCACCGCCGTCTCGCTCGTCGCGGTGCTCGTCGCATCGACGGTTGTGCCCGCGCCGACCGGCATCGAGGCGATCAGGCAGGCCTCGACTTCAGGGCTCTCCACGAACCGAGCGAACCCGATCATCGACCTCGGCGAGGACCTGCGCCGCAACAACCCGGTCGAGGTGCTCCGCTACGCCACGACCACCGACCAGGGCTCGCTCCCGTACCTGACGCTGCAGACGCTCAGCGATCTGAGCGGGAGCGACGACTGGATGCCGGGTGCCTTCGACGGGAACCGGCCCGTCGACGGCGGCGACCTGCCTCTCCCCACCGGCGTGAGCGCTGGAGCGCAGTCAAGCGAGTTCACGACGCGCATCGTCCTCAACGACGGCGTCAGCTCGTTCTTGCCTCGCCCCGGCTTCGCGGCCAACGTCATCGACCTGCAGGGGGAGTTCCTCCTCGATCAGCAGACGGGCGACGTGCGCAGCGCGAACGACGAGGCGCTCGCGCAGAACTACGAGATCCAGACGGTTGTGCCAACACCGAGCTTCGAGGTCATCTCCCAGCTCGACGTCGAGGTCCCGCCGGAGCTCGAGCCCCTCACGCAAGTGCCTGAGGGGCCGAGCACCGATCGCATCCGCGAGGTTCTCAGCGGGATCGTCGATGAGACTGCGCCGACCGGCACGCAGGCGCTGCAGTTGCAGGCGTTCTTCGCAGACGGCTTCGCCTACTCGGAGACCGCTCCGGTCCAGCAGGGGTACGACGGCACGAGCCTCGATGTCATCGCCGAGTTCCTGGAGGCCCGGGCGGGCTACTGCGTGCACTACGCGTCCTCGATGGCGGTCATGGCGCGCATGCTCGGTATACCTTCCCGCATCGGCGTCGGCTTCACACCGGGCTCCGCAGGTGAGCTGAACGCCGAGGGGCAGCCGGTCTACACCGTGACGAGCGACCAGCTCCACGCCTGGGCTGAGCTCTACCTGCCAGGCCACGGCTGGGTCATGTTCGAGACGACGCCGGCTGGCGCGCTCGGCAACCTCGTCGCACCCGGCCCCGGTGAGACGACGGCGCCCACCACCGATCCGTTCGAAACGACGACCCCGACCCCGACGCCCGTCGAGACCGAGAGCACGGGCGCACCAACCGCGCCACCAGAGACGCCCACGCCGACGCCCACGCCGACCGACGGCATCGAGAGCGCAGGAGAGCAGGACGGCGACGAGGCTGGGGTCGACCTCACCGCCCTGTTCGTCTCGCTCGCGGTCATCGCCGGTCTGCTCGCCGTCGCCGCGCTCCTCCTCATCCCTGCCTTCCTCCGCGGTGCCAGGCGTCGCGGGCGCAGGGCCGCGGTCCTGACGGGCTCACCGCCGCAGCACCCGAGCCCGGGCGGCGCCGCCTGGCAGGAGGTCTCCGAGAGCGCGGTTGACTACGGGATCCGTCTGCCTGCTGGCCTCACGCCGGAAGCGGTTGTCGACGCCATCGGGCTTGCCATCGCGGTCCCGGAAGACCAAGCAGCTACAGGCACAGGCACAGGCATAGGCACCGATACAGGTTCGGCCGTCAGGGCTGGCGCCGCGGAGCAGGCAAGCGAGGCTCGCGCAGCGCTCGGCCGCATCAGGGTGGAGCACGAGCACGCCGCCTTCTCCGACCCGGGCAGCGAGCAGTCTCTGAGGCAAGAGCAACGTGTGGAGCTCTGGAATGATGTCCTCGTGGTCCGTTCCGCACTCCGTTCCTCAGCCACGCCCGCTGCGCGCCGCCGGGCGGTGCTCGCGCCTGCTTCCCTGTCAGGGAGGCGCTAATGGAGGCTTTTGGCCTCGAGACCTTGCTCGAAGACGTTCTCGGGAAGCGCGACGCGCAGCAGCTCAAGAAGCAGCTCGACGTGACTACGGTGGCCGGCATGCTCGAGCACTACCCGCGCCGCTACGCTCGCCGGGGCGAGATGACAGCGATAGAGTCGCTGCCGCTCGGCGAGCACGTCACGCTGGTCGCCCGCGTCCTCCGGGTCAACGACCGACAGATGCGGGCTCGACGCGGCTCCATCCTCGAGGTCGAGATCACCGACGAGAAGGGCATCGTCTCCCTCACCTTCTTCAACCAGAGCTGGCGAGCCAAGCAGCTGCAGCCCGGAGTGACGGGCATCTTCTCCGGGAAGGCCTCCGCCTACCGCGGAGCGATCCAGCTCGCGCACCCCGAGTACGAGCTCTTCGAGAACGCCCCGCTCGAGGCCGTTTCGGAGCGACGCGACCAGTGGCTGAAGGAGCCGATCCCGATCTACCCCGCGACGGCAAGCCTGCCGACGTGGAAGGTTGCGGCCGCCGTCGAGGCTGTCCTCGACGCCGTGCCGTTCCTGCGCGACCCGGTCCCCGTCGAGACGCGCGCCATGTTCGGGATGTACAGCTACGACGAGGCGGTGCGCGCAATCCATCAGCCCGAGACCTTCAAGCTACTTGAGCGCGCGCGGGAAGCGCTGCGCTTCACTGAGGCGTACGTGCTGCAGGCCGCGCTCCTGCAACGCCGCGCCATCTCCGAGCTTGTCGCCGCGAGGGCCAGGACCGACGACGTCGGGCCAATGCTCGCGGCGTTCGACCTGCTCGTGCCCTTCGAACTGACACCCGACCAGAAGACGGTCGGCCGCCAGATCGCGAAGGACCTCGCGCGTGGCGTGCCCATGCACCGCCTCGTGCAGGGTGAGGTCGGCTCCGGCAAGACGCTCGTCGCGTTGCGGGCCATGCTGCAGGTCGCCGACGCCGGCGGCCAATCGGCGATGCTCGCGCCGACGGAGGTGCTCGCCTCCCAGCACTACCGCTCGATCATCGACTCGCTCGGGCCGGAGCTCGCTGCGAAGCTCAAGCCGACGCTCATCACGGGCAGCATGCCCAAGGCTGAGCGCAAGCGCGCGGCCCTCAGCGTCGTCGCCGGCGAGGCGAAGATCATCGTCGGAACCCACGCGCTCCTGAGCGACGACGTCATGTTCGACGACCTCGGCCTTGTCATCGTCGACGAGCAGCACCGCTTCGGCGTCGAGCAGCGGGAATCGCTGCGCGCCAAGGGCGCTCAGCCGCCGCACCTGCTTGTGCTCACCGCCACGCCCATCCCTCGCACGGTCGCGATGACGGTGTTCGGCGACCTCGACATCTCGAGCATCGTCACGATGCCGAAGGGCCGCCAGAAGATCGAGACGTTTGTCGTCGCGACGAGGGAGCATCCGCACTGGCTCGAGCGCGCCTGGCAGCGCGTCGCGGAAGAGGTCGACCGTGGCAGGCAGGCGTTCGTCGTGTGCCCGGCCATCGAGCCGACCGAACCCGCGGAGCCAGCTGAGGGGGAGGAGCCACCCCACCCGATCGCGGCCGTCATGGAACTCGCCCCGACGCTCGCCGTGCATCCGCTCTTCGCCGGCAAGCGCGTCGCCGCCGTGCACGGGGCGATGCCGAGCGACGAGAAGGACGCCGCAATGCGGGCCTTCGCGGAGGGCAAGATCGACGTGCTCGTCGCCACGACCGTCATCGAGGTCGGGGTCAACGTGCCGAACGCCTCGGTCATGATCGTGATGGATGCTGACCGCTTCGGCGTCTCGCAGCTCCACCAGCTGCGCGGCCGCGTGGGCCGAGGTGAGCACCCGGGCCTATGCCTGCTCGTGTCGAACTCCGAGGAGGAGTCAACAGCGCGCGAGCGCATCAACGCCGTCGCGGAGACGCTGGACGGGTTCGAGCTCGCCGAACGCGACCTCGAACTCCGCCGCGAGGGTGACGTGCTCGGCACAGCCCAGTCCGGTGGGCGCACCTCCCTGAAGCTGTTGCGAGTCATCGAGGACACCGACCTCATCCGCTCGGCGAGAGACGAGGCGGCGTTGCTCGTCAACGACGACTGGAGCCTGAAGCGCTGGCCCGACCTCACCGCGGCGATCGGGAGGCACAGCTTCGAGGAGCGGGAGTTCCTCGGGAAGTCCTGACTCGCCCTCGTCTGGCGTCGGCGGGATCCTTTAGCCGTCCGTCGTCCGCCGTCCGTCGACATCGCGGTCGGCCTCGGCCTCGGCCTCGGGTCGCCCTCGTGCCGCTGGCCTACGATGGTCGAGTGACCTCATCCTCCTCTGCACAGGCGCTCCGGATCGCCTCCCGCCTCATGCTTGCCGCGATGCTCGCGTTCCTGGCGCTCGCGCTTGGCCTCGGCTCACAGTTCGCGTCGGCGCACGACCAGCTTGTCGAGTCGACCCCGTCAGCGGACGAGCAGGTGGATGTCGCCCCGGTGAGCGCGACGCTGACCTTCTCCGCTGAGGTGCAGGCTGAGGGCACGCTCGGCCCGCAGCTGGAGCTGTTCTCGGTGAGCGCCGTCGAGGAGACTGCCGTCGGTTTCGAGTCGCCCGCGACGGTCGATGGCGCGGTTGTCACGCAGCCCCTCCCTGAGCTTCCCGCCGGCAACTACTCGCTCAACTGGCAGGTCGTCTCGTCCGACGGTCACCCGATCTCCGGGACGATCCCGTTCACCGTCTCCGTGGGAGTCGCACCGACCGAGGACGCACAGCCGTCCGCGTCGGCCCCGGCCGGCTTCGGTGCCGCCGAGAACACCGAGGGTGCGACCATCACGAACAACGACGCGGGAACCGCCGACGAGGCCGAGCAGTCCACGACGTCGGCCCCGCAGGACTCGGGCATCCCGCCGTGGGCCTGGGTGCTCATGGGCCTCGCCGGTGTCTCGGTCGTGCTCGTCTCGTTTGTCGTGTTCCGTCGCAAGGCCGCGGACCTCGAGGCGAGCCGCAAGCCACAGGCCGACAAGTCTCAGACCGACGAGCCGAACGCCGACGGTCTCGACGACACGCCCAACGGGGTCTGACGAGGGCTCCTCGACGCGCGGGTTTCGGCGCGAGGCGCCAGCCTCGCCGCCGAGTGAGGTGATCCTGCGCGTGACGCGCAGGACGTGCCCCGTAGTCTTGTCGGCATGAGCAGAATCGCTGTCGTTCCCGGCTCGTTTGATCCGGTGACCCTTGGCCACCTTGATGTCATCCAGCGCGCCGCCACGGTCTTCGAGGAAGTCCACGTCGTTGTCGTCCATAACCCGGACAAGCACGCGCTCCTGCCCATCTCCCGACGTGTGGAGCTCATCGAGCAGGCGGTTTCCGCGACCGGTATCCGCGGCAACGTGCGCGTCGCCTCGTGGAGCGTGGGACTGCTTGTCGACTACTGCACGGACGTTGGGGCGAAGGTCATCGTCAAGGGCATCCGCTCTCAGGCGGATGTGACGTACGAGACGCCGATGGCGATCGTGAATCGCAACCTCGCCCGCGTCGAGACCATGTTCATGTTGCCCGATCCGAGCCATGCGCACGTCTCGAGCTCCTTGGTCCGCCAGGTCGCCGGCCTCGGCGGCGACGTCTCGCCGTACGTGCCGCGGGTCGTCTACGAGTACCTGCAGGGCGACACCGACACGTCCATCGAGTAGGGGTCGGGATGCACTCCGAGCCGAAGGCGTACAATCTCCCGGTGACTTCCTCTCCGTACCTCGTGAACATCGCGACCATCGTGGGCAAGGCCGGCACGATGCGCACGCTCGAGCTCGACTTCGACGCGCCTGAGCGCATCGGCGAGGGGCTCGGCTACATCGAGAAGGGCACGCCCATTGAACTGGACGTGCGTCTCGAGGTGCTGCACGACGGAATCTTGGCGACCGTCGGCCTCGCATCGCGGATGAGTGGTGAGTGCAGCAGGTGCCTGACGCCGCTGGAAGAGCCGCTTCAGGTCGATTTCGCAGAGCTTTTCGCGTATGCTCGCGACGAAGCCCTCGAGTACGAGGTTCACGACGACACTGTCGACCTTGAACCGCCCGTTCGCGATGCGGTAGTGCTAGCACTGCCATTCCAGCCGGTTTGTCGGCCGGACTGCCTCGGCCTAGATCCCGAAACCGGCGAGAAGCTGGTGGAGCCGCTCGAAGAGCAGGCGCCCGCGGTTGACCCGCGTTGGGCAGCGTTGGCAGAGTTTGGCGCTTCAACAGAAGCAGCCGAGGAACCCGCAACGGGTTCTGAGGAAGCCGCGGATCCTCGTGAGGGTGCGCGCAACCATGATTACAAGGGGGAGCCGGGCCAGAATTGAGCCCGCCTCCCTGCACGATGAAAGATGAAAGGTAGACGCCGATGGCTCTCCCCAAGCGCAAGATGAGCCGCTCGAACACGCGTTCGCGTCGTTCGCAGTGGAAGGCCTCCGTGCCGACCCTCGTCAAGACCGTTGAGAACGGCAAGGTCACCTACAGCCTCCCGCACCGCGCGAAGGTTGTCGAGGACGCAGCTGGCACTCCGCTGTTCTTCGAGTACAAGGGCCGCAAGGTCGCAGACGTCTGATCCTTGCGTCATGCACGACGTGAAGATCATCGACCCCGACGCCGCACCGTCAGCTGAGCTGGCAGGCGGCCTCGGGGTCGACTTCGTTCCCGCTCTCCTCGAGCTCGCGCTGACCCACAGGTCGTACGCCGTCGAGAACGGCGGTATCCCCGACAATCAGCGCCTCGAGTTCCTCGGCGATTCGATTCTCGGTCAGGCCGTGACGGTCATGCTGTACAGCACGTACCCCGACTACACGGAGGGGCAGCTGTCGCGTCTGCGCGCATCCCTCGTGTCGACCGTGGCGCTTGCTGAGATCGCGCGGGGTATCGACCTTGGCGCCTACCTGCACCTCGGTCGCGGTGAGCACCTGACCGGCGGCAACAACAAGGACTCGGTGCTGGCTGACACGATGGAGGCCGTCATCGGCGCCGCGTATCTGTCTGCAGGTGTCGAGGTCGCAACTGAGCTGATCCTGCGCCTCGTCGAGCCGAAGCTCGCAGTCGTGTGGCGCCTCGGGGCGGAGCAGGACCCGAAGACGGCCCTGCAGGAGCTTGCCGACACCCGTGGCGCGGAGCCGCCGAGATACGAGGTCGAGGGTTCTGGGTTGGAGCATGACCGCAGCTTCACAGCGACGGTGACGGTGCTGAAGAAGAAGCGTGTCCTCGCGCAGGCGCAGGGGGTCGGTACAAGCAAGAAGCAGGCCGAGGTGGCCGGCGCGCTCGCGGCCTGGCACCAGCTGAGCGAGGGCGGCGACGGCGCCCCTGCGGTCTCCTAGCCGTGCCAGAGCTGCCCGAAGTCGAGGTTGTTCGCCTCGGCCTTGCACCCGCGGTGACGGGTGCAACCGTGTCTGCCGTCGAGGTGCTCGACGAGCGTTCCCTGCGCCGCCATGCCGGGGACTCGACTGACTTCGTGGGCGCCTTGGAAGGTGCGCGCATTCAGGCCGTCTCGCGTCGGGGCAAGTTCCTGTGGATGCCGCTCGAGGGGCGGGACGAGGCGCTGAGCGCGCACCTGGGCATGAGCGGTCAGATGCTGCTGCGCACCGCGGATGCGGCAGACGACCGACACCTGCGGGCGCGCATTCGGGTCGACGGTCCGGCCGGCGACTTCCTGGTCGCGTTTGCCGACCAGCGCGTGTTCGGCTCGCTCGCAATCGACCGTCTGGTGCCGACGGCGGACGTGGCGGGGGAGCGCGTTCCATCGCAGGTGGTGCACATCGCTCGCGACCCGCTCGACCCGAACTTCGACGACGACGCCTGGGCCGCGGCGATGCTGCGACGGAAGACGGGCGTCAAGGGGGCGCTGCTCGACCAGACGCTCATCTCGGGGATCGGCAACATTTACGCCGATGAGGCGCTCTGGCGCGCACGCCTGCACTACGCGCGCAACACGGCGGGCCTCTCGCCGTCGAAAGTGCGGGAGCTGCTGCAGCACGTACGCGAGGTGTTCGCGAAGGCGCTCGCCGAGGGTGGCACATCCTTCGACGCGCAGTACGTCAACGTCAACGGTCAGGCCGGCTACTTCGCGCACTCGCTCAACGTCTACGGGCGCCAGGGGCAGCCCTGCCCGCGGTGCGGGCGGCCAATCGTGCGCGAGAAGTGGATGAATCGGAGCTCGCACTTCTGCGAGAAGTGTCAGCGCGAGCGGTAGTCGCTCCAGCCCGCGACGTCGGCTCCGCTCGGACGAGCACTGCGGTCAGCGTCGGCCTGCGGCCACCGACTCGACTGCCGCCACCGCCGCATCCACTCCCTCGCTCCACGGGGCACCGTGGCCGGGTAGCACCCACTTAGCTTTGGTGCTGACGATGGCCTGCAGGGATGCGATCGCTTGGGCGGGCTCGTCGGTGAACGGGGCCGGTTGCGGGCCCTCCTGGCCCGTGAGGACGTGACGAGTGGTGAGCCCGTCGCCCACGAAGACCGCATCCGCTGCCGGCACGTAGACGGCGATGCTGCCCTCGGAGTGCCCGGGCATGCTGATGATCTGAGGTGAGCCGGGCAAGTCCAGTGTCTCTCCGCCCTGCACCTCGACCACCTCGGTCAGCCACTCGGTGCGCGCCCCGCCCTTGCGCAGCGTGTAGGCGGCGAACCCGAGAAGGGGGCCGAGTTTCATCGACTGCTTCGCGGTGGCTGGCTTCGGACCGCCCTTTGCGCGCTCCGCGTCTCCGGCGTGGATGAAGACCGGCACGCCGTGGTCGCGTCGGAGACGCTCCGCGAAGCCGACGTGGTCGGAGTCGCCGTGCGTCAGGATGACGCCTTTCACGTCGTCGACGGTCAGGCCGATCGACGCGAGCTCGGTCAGCAACTCCCGCCAGTGGCCGGAGAGCGCCGCGTCGATCACGGTCACGCCCTCCGGCGTCACGACCAGGTAGGCGGCCACGATGTTGTTGCCGATGCGGTGCAGCGAAGCGTCGAGTTTCATGATGGCTAATCTATGTAGCCATCATGGCTACTGTCAATAGCTATAGTGGATGCATGCCAACCCCGGACAGGACCTCCCTCGACGCCATCGTGCTCGCGGCCCGTGACCTTCTCGAGAGCGAGGGGCTCGCCGGCCTGAGCATGCAGGCGGTCGCCGCGCGGGTGGGCGTGCGGCCCCCCTCGCTCTACAAGCGCGTCGCGAACCGCGAGGAACTCATCCAGTTCGTTGCCGAGGCGAGCCTCGTCGAGCTCGGTGAACGGCTCGATGCTGCGAGCGACCTGTCGGATCTCGCAGACGAGTTCCGCGCCTTCGGGCACGAACGCCCCGCAGCTTTCCAGCTGATCCTGAGTCCAGGGGCGGGGACCCCAACGGCCAGGCCCGAGTTCGGTGCGGCCGCGAGCCAGGGCATCCTGCGTCTCGTGCGCAAGCTCGCCGGCGATGCTCATACGCTGGAGGCCGCCCGGACGGTGACCGCGTGGGCGGCCGGCTTCGTGAGCATGGAGCTCAACAGCGGGTTCAACCTCGGAGGAGACGTCGACGAGGCGTGGCGGTTCGGGCTCGCGAGTATCACCCGAGCTATCAGCACGGAGTAGACCGCGTCGAATCGCGAGCTACTGCGGCCGGCGGGCGTAGCCATGTCTCGATCCTACGGGTGGGCCTCTCGGGGCGTCTCAGGCGAGTTCCAACGCCAACGTCACCAGCATCGACAAGCCTAAGACGGCGAGGAAGGCTCCTGCTGCCTTTGTGAGAAGCGGGATCCAGCGGGAGAGCCTCGCGAGTCAGCGCTTTGAGCCGATCATGATCGCCACGAACAGGTCCCAAGCCAGCACTACGGTGACCATCCAAGCCCCATAGAGCAGAAGGGTCGAAGGCTGCGCGGAGGCGAGTGCCGCGGCAAGGCTGACGTAGAAGAGCACGTTCTTCGGATTGAGGAGTCCGGAAGCCAGCCCCAGGAGCAGGTTTCGTGCCCAGGCGGCTTGGGCGGCTCTTTCCGCTGCAGGCAGAGCGGTCGGCGCTCGGCTGCGCAGGAAGACCCAGCCGATGTAGATCAGGAAGACGCCGCCGGCTCCCTGCAGAACCAAGAGGACCTCTGGTTGAGAGATAAGAGCGATTCCGGTGAAGGTCGCCCCGATGAGAAGGCCGTTGGCGAGCGCGATTCCCACGCACACGCCGCCCGCGACCTTCCACCCGTTCGCCATGGCGCTTCGTGCGATGAGGAAGAAGTCGACACCGGGAATCAACAGCGCGAGGAAGTGGGCGACGGCGACGCCGAGAAATTGATCCATGGGCTTCCTGGACGAGTGAGGTGGACTCGACCAGTGTGCGGATCAGGTGGTCGGCGGGTCTTGTACGAAATTGCGTCGGCGGCGGTAGGCGCCGGGGGAGGCCGCGACGTGAGCCTGGAAGACCCGGTGGAAGTGGCTCTGGTCGACGAAACCGAGCGAGTGCGCGGTGTCGGCGATGCGCTCGCCCGAGCGAAGCCTGCGGCGTGCTTCCAGAACTCGAGTGTTCTGCCGCCAAGCGAGCGGTGAGAGTCCCGTCGCCCGCTTCATCTCCCTGATGAGCTGGAATCGGTCCATGCCGACGAGGTCGGCGAGATCATCCAGCCGGGGATTTGTCGCGTCGTCGCGTAGCCGCTGAAGCGCCGGGCTCAGGGTGGAGACCAGCGCTGGCTCGATGCTGCCCGCGACCCGAAGCTCGGGGAGTACAGCGCCGAGTTGGCCGAGCAGCCCAGCGAATGCGGATCTGAGCTCGAGCTCTGGGCGATCCGCGAAGATCGCGTCGATCGGGTCGTCCAGGGCATGTCGGAGCGTGGCGTCGCGGAGCACGGAGATCGATGCGGTGAGGTCGGCGGTGCCGGCCTGCGGTGAGAGTGATGTGAGCCACGCCTCGTCGACGTGGATCATCCGGTACCGCCAGCGTCCATCCAACGGATTGCAAGCGTGAACCTGACCGGATGGGATAAGAATCACGTCGCCCGGTTCCAGACGAACTGGTCCCGTGGTCATACCCGCGAAGTTCGAAGCACCGGATTCTATGAACCCGACCGAGAAGGCGTCGTGAGTGTGCGCCCGGTAGCACGAGTTCTCCTGCGATGAACGCCTAGCCTCGAGGTGGGCGACCGCGCTGCTCCGCGCGAACTCAGTCACGGCAAGTTCTCAAGGCTTCTAAGGCGGCGGGACACTGCAGAGCTAGCCTCGGCCGAGTGCCTGGTCGACGCCCTTGTTGGCGAGCATGTCGGCGCGCTCATTGCCGACGTCGCCAGAGTGGCCCTTTACCCAGCGCCACTCGATGGTGTGGCCGCTGTCCTCGACAAGCGCGTCGAGCTCCTTCCAGAGCTCTGCGTTCTTGACGGGCTGCTTCGAGGCGGTCTTCCACCCCTTCGCCTTCCACCCCTTGATCCATTCCGTAATGCCTTTGCGCACGTACTGGCTGTCGAGGTAGAGCGCGACGTTGCACGGCTTCTTGAGTGCGCTGAGGCCCTCGATGACGGCCTTGAGCTCCATGCGGTTGTTCGTCGTGTTGAGCTCGCCGCCGAACAGCTCCCGCTCGTGGTCGCCCGACTTCAGCCAGACGCCCCAGCCGCCGGGGCCCGGGTTGCCCTTGCAGGCCCCATCCGTGTACATCACAACATCGCTCACGTGCGTCCCTCATCTCCGTCGCCGACCACGCAAGAGTAGTCGCGGGAATGCTTCGACGCAGACTCAGCGCAGGCGGCGCACGAGCACGACGCTGTCCTCGAGCGTGCCGGGAACACCGTCCGGGGAAGTGACCTCGCGTGTTCGCGACTCGGCGATCACCGTCTCCCACTCGCCGACGGGGAGGGCCAAGTCGGCGACCTCGCGCTCGGGACGCACAAACAGGTGCGCGGGATGCTCCGAGTTTTCGACCCAGGACGGCGGGCCGGCGTGCGCGACCGTCAGGAGGTGCCCGCCAGGTGCGAGCATGAGGGCCGCCTCCCGGAGGATCTGGGTGCGCGGCAGGTGGACCGGCGACTGGAAGAAGCTCGCCGTGACGAGGTCAAGCGGCTCGTCCGGGCGCCACGTCTCGAGGTCGCCTGCCACGAAGTCGAGCAGCGACGCACCGATGTCCGCGGCGAGGGCCGCCGCGCGTGCGCGTTCGATGGCGACCGTCGAGATGTCGATGCCCGTGACCCGCCAGCCCTGCTGGGCGAGCCAGATCGCATCGCCGCCCTCACCGCATCCGAGGTCCAAGGCGCGGCCGGGCGTGAGCGCGCCGGCGACACTCGCGAGGTTCGCGTTCACGCGACCAGACCAGACCGCGGGCTTCGCCGAGTACAGGCCTTCCCAGAATTCGGTGGGGGCCTGCGGCTGATCGGCGGTCGCGGCAGAGGTCGCGCTCGAAGCGGCGGAGGCGTCGGATGCGTGGTGGTGATGCGAGGTCATGCGCTCAGCATGCGTACCAACTCCCGCATCCGCAACCATGCTTGCGGAAACCGCAAACGGGGCGCGCGTCCAACTTGCGGGACGATCCGGCCGACGGATGCGCGATGCTGGCCGTCCGCGTGCGTCTCATCACGCAAGTTGGCCGGCGTGCTGGCTACAACCGCTTCTGCCAGCCGCCCTCCGGGGCGAGGGGCGTGAAGCCGAGCGCCTCGTTGACGCGCAGCATGTGCGTGTTCTCCTCCGCGTTCCAGGTGAAGACTCCCGTGCATTCCGGGTAGCGCTCGGCCAGCTGCATGAGATTCGCGGCCTTCACGAGCATCCCGAGACGCTTGCCTCGGTGAGCCTCGGTGACAAGCGTGTTGTCCTGCTGCGCGGGTCGTGTCGTGTCGTCGAGGTCGAGCTGCAACATCGACTGGGCCACGAGGTGGCCGCTCGGGATGTGCAGCACGGCGGCGTTGAGGAACGTCGCCCCGGAAGCGATCGCGCGGCGTTCCATCTGCACGACCCGCTGGGCGTCCCAGTGCTCTTCGTCGACCTCGAGCTCGCCAGCAGGGGCGTCGATCGACATGTCGCCGTTCAGGCGAGCGAGGTCGTCGAGGTAGGCGGCGTCGCTCTCGCCCTCCCACGTCACCACGCGGTAGTCCGCCCCGGCGCGAGCCGACGCGGCCGCCGACTCGGCCAGCAGCACGTCGACGGGCACCGGCAGTCGCAGCTCACTGATCCGCTCGATCTGGCCGAGCTCCCAGCCGTGCTTCCAGAGGAAGCGGGCTGCCGGGTCAGCCGCCGAGACGCTGCCGTGGCCGGTCGGAGCCGGCACGCGCTCGCCTCCAGGGGTCGGATGCTCGACCCAGGCCTGCAGGGAGGTCCGCCCGTCCGCCCGCGCGATGCCCTCGAGGTGGGCCGCGACGAACGAGCCGATGCCGCGGCGGCGGTGGGGCGCATCCACCACCACGTGCGGGTATGCGTGGGCGGGCGAGTCGCGCGGGGAGACCATGAGCTTCGCCGCCGCGACCGGACGCCCTTCCTCGGCGGGCTCGTCACCCGACCGGAAGACGAGGAAGAGGCGGCTCGTGACGGGCCCAGGCATCGTCCAGTCGGCAAGCGTGTGCTGGCTGGTCTCGAGCACGCGTCCCGGGCCGTACGTCGCCGCGTAGCCCTGGTTTACCAGCGCTGAGTACTGCTCGAGGAGGCGCCAGGACTCCCCATCTCTGCCCGACGTTGGGTCTGGAGGCGTGAGCTCCCGAATGAAGTGGTCCACTCCGGTACCGTAGCTGTCAGGCAGGGGCCGCGTCAGCCCCGCCAGCGTGCCGGGCAACGGCACCGCCGGCTCACTCCGAGCGCCCAGGCCAGCCCGACCCACCATCCCAGTCGACCCACCAGCGAAGTCTGATCCAGCAGCGAGAGGCCAGCGAGCGCGCATGCATTTGAAGAGCCTCACGATGAAGGGCTTCAAGTCGTTTGCGCAGCCGACGACGCTCGCGCTCGAACCCGGCGTGACGTGTGTCGTGGGGCCGAACGGCTCCGGCAAGTCGAACGTCGTTGACGCGCTCGCCTGGGTCATGGGCGAGCAGGGCGCCAAGAGCCTCCGCGGCGGCAAGATGGAGGACGTCATCTTCGCCGGCACGGCGACCCGCGGGCCGCTCGGCCGCGCCGAGGTGACCCTCACGATCGACAACGCCGACGGGATGCTCCCGATCGAGTACAGCGAGGTGACGATCCGGCGAACCCTGTTCCGTAACGGCGGCTCCGAGTACGCCATCAACGGCGACGCTGTGCGGCTGCTCGACGTGCAGGAGCTCCTGAGCGACACGGGGCTCGGCAAGGAGATGCACGTCATTGTCGGGCAGGGGCGGCTCGACGCCGTGCTGCGCGCGACGCCCGAGGAACGCCGTGGCTTCATCGAGGAAGCGGCCGGGATCCTCAAGCACCGCCGCCGCAAGGAGAAGACGGTGCGCAAGCTCGAGGCGATGGAGGCCAACCTCACGCGCCTCCGCGACCTCACCAACGAGGTGCGCCGCCAGCTGAAGCCCCTCTCGAGGCAGGCCGACATCGCTCGCCGCGCCCAGGGCATCCAGGCCATCGCGCGCGACGCGAAAGCGCGCCTGCTCGCCGACGACGTCGTGCAGCTGCGCGCCGCCCTTCGGCTTGCGACCGGCATCGAGCAGGAGCGCTCCGAAGAGCGGGTCGTGCTGCAAGAAAAGCTGACCGCGGCGCTCAACCGGGCCGAGCTGCTCGCGGCCGAGAACCGCGGCGACGCGGCCGACGGCGCGCGCCGGGTCGTGTTCGACCTCGAGAGCGTGCGCGAGCGCATCCAGAACCTCAACGCGCTCGCCTCGCAGCGCAAGGGGCTGCTCGTCTCGCGGCTCGAGTCGCCCGCGTTTGTGCCGACCGTGACCCTCGAGGCCGTCGACGTCGCGCGCCGAGAGGCCGAGGTGCTCGTCGAGCGCGCCGCCGAGGCCGAGTCGCTCTGGGAAGCGACCAAGGTCGCGACCCAGGATGCGCGTGCCGCGCTCGACCGCATCGACGTCGAGATCCAAGCCCAGGCGACCCGCATCTCCGCCTACGACCTCAGCGGGAGCGAGCTGCGCGGCGCCGCCGACACCGCCGCTTCGAGGCTTGCCTCGGTGCGCGGCGAGGTGCTCAGGCAGCGCAACGCCCGCGACGCGGCAGGCGATCGCCTGGCTCAGGCCACCAAAGCGAAGGATGAACTCGACGCGAGCGCCGCCCAGAGCGCGTCGGACTCGAGCGAACTGGACGCCGCGTACAAGCGCGCCGAGGCCACGCAGCGCGAGGCGGAGCAGCAGCTCGACGGCGGGCGCACGAAGGCCCACGAGCTCGAACGCGAACGCGACGCCCTCCAGGCCCGCGTGCAGGCGCTCACCCTCGCGACGGCGGCGAAAGACGGCACCGCGGCCCTCCTCGCTGCTCGGCTCGACGGCGTCGAGGGGCCGGTCGCCGAGCACCTCCGTATTGACGAGGGCTACGAAGCCGCCATCGCAGCGGCGCTCGGATCGACGGCGGACGCGGTGCTCGCGAGCGACGCCGACGCAGCATTCCGGGTGCTCGCGCACGCCACGGGCGAGAAACTTGGCCTCGTCGAAGTTGTCGCCGAGCTGGGCGCTGTGATCGCGACTCCGGATGCCAGCTCTGCCCACGGCTCGGGCGGCGACGCGCTCGGGGCAGGTTTGCGGCCCGCCACGGATCTCGTGCAGGGGCCGCGGGCCATCACGGCGCTGCTCGCCCGCGTGCATGTGAGCGAGACGCTCGACGAAGCGCGGTCCGCGGTTGCTGCGTTCGCGTCCGCGTCCGAGGGAAGCTCCGGGGGAGGTGCGCTCACCGTCGTCACCCGTGCGGGTGAGGTCGTCACGAGCACCTCGCTGCGCGGCGGCTTCGCGGAAGAGGGGACAAGCCGGCTCGAGCTGCTCGCGGCCCGCGACCGTGCATCCGCTCGCCTCACGGTCGTCACCGACGAGCTCGACCAGGCAGCGCTCGCGCTCGCGGAGCACCGGGCCGCGTCTCAGGCCACGAAGACCGAGGCGAAGCGCACGCTCGATGCGCTGCGCGCCTTCGACGGGGCGCTCGCCGCCGAACGCGAGCAGCTCAACCGAGCCAGCGCGCGAGTGGATGCGGGCACGGCCGAGCTCGCGCGCGCCGCGAAGGCCTTCGACCTCGCCTCCGGCGGTGTCGAAGCCGCAGAGCAGGCGGCGAGCGCGGCGAAGGCTACGCTCGCGGAACACGAGGCCCTGCCCCGCCCCGAGCTCGACTCCTCGGCGCGCGTCGACGCCAACGCCGGTGTGGAGCGCGCCCGTGAGACGGAAGTCGAGGCGCGGCTGCAGCTCGAGACGCTGAGGGAACGCTCGCGCAGCGAACGACTCCGCGCCGAATCCCTCGATCGCCAGCTCGAAGCCGACCGGCAAGCCGCCGACAAGACCGCCCGCGAGACCGTCGTGCGGCGGGCGGAGCTCGCGCAGACCGAGCGTGTGCTCGCTGCGATCCCGCGCCTCGCCGCCGCCGTGCAGGAGTCGCTCGCCGAGGCCCAGCAGCAGCTCGCCGAAGCCGAGCGCGAGCGCGCCGCGCAGCACGAGGAACTCGGCCAGCTGCGCCAGACCGAGCAGCAGCTGCGCGCTCGCCTCAGCGAGATCACCGAGGACGTGCACTCGATCGAGCTGCAGATCTACGAGAAGAAGAGCTCCCTGCGGTCCACCCTCGAGCGCGCCGCGAGCGAGCTGCGCCTCGCCGAAGCCGTGCTTGTCGCCGAGTACGGGCCAGACCAGCTTGTGCCCGCCGACGACGACGCCCTGCGCGCGAAGGCCGAGCGTATTGCCTCGGCGCTCGCCGAGCAGCGCGCCAGGCACGAAGTCGCCGCCGAGGGTGAGGCGGAGGGCTCGGCTGCTGCGAACGGCGCGGAGGAGCCCGCCGCCGGACCCGCCGCGACCGGCAAGGACGAGCCGACGGATGCAACCGGCGGGCCGCGTTCATCCGGTGACTCGGCCGGCGCTGAAGCCGCTGCGACCCACGCTCCGACCGCGGCGCAGGCTGTTGGCCAGGCCGAGACGGCTACGGGCCCGGCGCTCGCGGAGCAGCTCGACGAGGACCTCGCGGCGACCCTTGAGGACGACGCCGAGGAGGAGTTCGTCGGCGTGCCGTTTGTGCGCGCCGAGCAGCAGGCGCGCCTCGCGGCGGCCGAACGCAAGATGTCGACGCTCGGCCGCATCAACCCGCTCGCCCTCGAGGAGTTCGCGGCCCTCGAGCAGCGGCACGCGTTCCTCGCGGACCAGCTCGATGACCTCGCCGCGACGAAAGCCGATCTGCTGCGCATCGTCGGCGACATCGACGAGCGCATGCGCACCGTCTTCGAGGCGGCGTTCGAGGACACCCGCGAGGCGTTCCACACGGTCTTCCCGATCCTCTTCCCCGGAGGATCAGGCGACATCACGCTCACGGCGCCGGACGACATGCTCGCGACGGGCATCGAGGTCATGGTGCGTCCGGCCGGGAAGAAGATCGAGCGCCTCTCGCTGCTCTCGGGCGGGGAGCGCTCGCTCGCGGCAGTCGCGATCCTCGTGTCGATCTTCAAGGCGAGGCCCAGCCCGTTCTACATCATGGACGAAGTCGAGGCCGCCCTCGACGACGCGAACCTCGGGCGCCTCCTCGCGGTCTTCGAAGAGCTGCGGGCCTCCAGCCAGCTCATTGTCATCACGCACCAGAAGCGCACGATGGAGATCGCGGATGCGCTCTACGGCGTCTCGATGCGCCAAGACGGCGTCTCCGCGGTCGTCGGCCAGCGCATCCACCGCGACGAAGACCGCCCTGTGGAGAGCGACCCCGCCGCGTAGAAGCACGCCTTTGCCGCGCATGCGCGCCCGTCTCCCTCCCTCCCTGCCACCGCGCGTGCGCCTCGGCGTGGGACGATGGATGCAATGACTTCCGTCGACGGCACCTCCGCCCCAGCCCCCGCCATCCCAGAGCCCAAGCTGGGTCTCGTGACCCTCCTCCCGGACCCGTACGACGCCGACTCGATGTTCGAGGCGTTCGAGCTGTGGACGACAAGCCGTGGAATCACGATGTACCCGGCGCAGGAGGAAGCCGTCATGGAGCTTGTCTCCGAGGCGCACGTCATCCTGTCGACGCCGACGGGCACGGGCAAGTCGCTTGTCGCGATCGCGGCCCACGCGGCCTGCCTCGCGCAGGGCGGCCGCAGCTACTACACGGCGCCCATCAAGGCGCTCGTGAGCGAGAAGTTCTTCGCGCTCGTCGAGATCTTCGGCGCCGCGAACGTCGGCATGGTCACGGGCGACAGCTCCGTGAACCCGGACGCGCCGATCATCTGCTGCACGGCCGAGATCCTCGCGAACCTCGCCCTGCGCCATGGATCAGACGCCGATGTCGACCAGGTCGTCATGGACGAGTTCCACTACTACGGCGACCCCGATCGCGGGTGGGCGTGGCAGCTGCCGCTGCTCATGCTGCCCGACGTGCAGTTCCTCTTGATGTCGGCGACCCTCGGCGACGTCACCGAGATCGTTGAGGACCTCGAGCGGCGCACGCAGCGCGACGTGTCGCTCGTGACCGGCGTCGAGCGCCCTGTGCCGCTCGACTTCTCGTACGTCGTCGCGCCGACCCACGAGACGGTCGAAAAGCTCGTCGAGGAGCGCAAGACGCCCATCTACATCGTGCATTTCTCGCAGGCCGCGGCCATCGAGCGGGCGCAGGCGCTGTCGAGCCTGAAGGTCGTCGACCGAGCCGGCCGGGATGCGATCGCTGAGGCGATCGGCGGGTTCCGCTTCACGACGGCGTTTGGCAAGGTGCTCTCGCGGTACGTTCGAGCCGGCATCGGCGTGCACCACGCCGGCATGCTGCCCCGCTACCGCCGCCTCGTCGAGACGCTCGCGCAGAAGGGGCTTCTCCGCGTCATCTGCGGAACCGACACGCTCGGCGTCGGCATTAACGTGCCCATCCGTACGGTGCTCATTACGGCGCTCGCGAAGTTCGACGGGCAGCGGATGCGGCACCTCTCGGCGCGTGAGTTCCACCAGATCGCGGGCCGCGCGGGACGTGCCGGCTACGACACCGCCGGGACCGTGGTCGTCGAGGCGCCAGAGCACGAGATCGAGAACGCCGCCGCCGTGCGCAAGGCGGGCGACGATGAGAAGAAGCGCAAGCGCATCGTCAAGAAGAAGGCGCCGCAGGGCTTTGTGTCGTGGGGCGAGAAGTCGTTCGAGAAGCTCGTCTCCGCCGAGCCCGAGCCGCTCACCTCGCACATGCACATCACGGCGTCGATGATCATCAACGTCATCGCGCGCGGGGGAGACGTCTTCGGCAACGCGAAGAAGCTCGTCTACGACAACCACGAGAAGCCGGCCCGCCAGCCGGAGCTGGCGTTGCGTGCCATCGGCATCTTCCGCACGCTCGTGACGGCAGGCATCGTCGAGATCGGCAGGCAGGGGCGCATCACCCTCACCGTCGACCTGCAGGCGAACTTTGCGCTCAACCAGCCGCTCTCGCCGTTTGCGCTTGCCGCCATCGAGCTCCTCGACCCCGAGGCGGAGGCGGCACCGGGCGACCGCGGCTCCGAGGAGAACACGAGCGGCGAGGGCGCGGTCGGCTCCGGCCACTACGCGCTCGACGTCGTCAGCATCATCGAGTCGACCCTCGACGACCCACGCCCCGTGCTCTCGCAGCAGCAGTTCAAGGCTCGCGGCGAGGCGGTCGCGCAGATGAAGGCCGACGGCATCGAGTACGACGAGCGCATGGAGCGCCTCGAGGAGATCACTCATCCCAAGCCGCTCGAGGGGCTGCTCGCGCAGTCGTTCGAGTTGTTCGCGCAGCACGAGCCGTGGGTGCGCGACTTCGAACTCTCGCCGAAGTCGGTGGTGCGCGACATGTTCGAGCGGGCTATGAGCTTCGCCGAGTACGTGAACTTCTACCAGCTCATGCGCAGCGAGGGCCTCGTGCTTCGCTACCTGAGTGACGCCTACAAGGCGATCCGCCAGACGGTACCAGACGAGGCGAAGACGGAGGAGCTGCTCGACATCATCGAGTGGCTCGGCGAGCTTGTTCGCCAGGTCGACTCGAGCCTCATCGACGAGTGGGCGTCACTCGTTGACCCCGAGCAGCAGGCCGCGAGCGACGAGCCGGTCGTGCCGCCGGCACCGCCAAGCGTCGTCGGTAACCGCCGCGCCTTCACGGTGCTCGTGCGCAACGAGATGTTCCGCCGCGTACAGCTCGCGGCCCTCCAGCGCGACGAGGCGCTCGCCGAGCTGGACCCGGACGTCGACTGGTCGAAGGCCCTCGACGACTACTTCGACGACCACGACACGATGGGGGTAGATGCGGCGGCCCGTTCGCCGAAACTCCTCACGATCGACGACTCGGAGGTGCGCCAGTCCGGCGGCCTCTGGAGCGGCGTGTGGCGCGTCGAGCAGATCATCGACGACCCAGCAGGCGACCACGACTGGCGCATCCGCGCGGAGGTCGACCTCGCCGAGTCGCACGAGGCCGGCGAGGCCATCGTGCGCGTCACGGACGTGTCGCGGCTCTAAGCGCGTCACCAAGCTCCGCGCCCACGGCCACCGAGAGCGGTGTTGTGGTCGCTCGAGCGCGCGTGAAGCGACCACAAGTCCGCCCTGGGTCGCCAGGCACCAGGCGGGAACGACAAAACCGGATGCTCGCGACTGGCGCGTGCATCCGGTTTTGTCAGTGCTGGTGGCCCAGCGGGGCGACTAGCGGTGGTCTGGCTCGTGGCTCGCGACCGGTGCAGCGTCGGTGTTCTCGGCGGTCTCAGGCGTGGTGCCTTCGACGCCAGCAGCTGCGGCCTCGGGGCCGCCGGCTGCGGAGCCCACGGCGCTGGCCTCGGGCTCCCCGCCCTTGGCGCGGGTGTAGATGATGCTCGCGATCGTCGCGACGATGAGCACGCCGAAGATGAACGTGAGCGACAGCCAGATCGGGATCTCGGGGATCCAGAGGAGCGGCTCGCCGCCGTTGATGAACGGCAGCTCGTTCTCGTGGAGAGCGTGGAACATGAGCTTCACGCCGATGAAGGCGAGGATGAACGCAAGACCAAGGTCGAGGAACACGAGGCGCTCGAGGAGCCCGCCGATGAGGAAGTACAGCTGGCGGAGGCCCATGAGCGCAAACGCGTTTGCCATGAAGACGAGGTAGGGCTCCTGCGTGATGCCGAAGATCGCAGGAATGGAGTCGAGCGCGAAGAGCAGGTCCGTGAAGCCGAGGGCCACGATGACGAGGATGAGCGGCGTCCAGACCTTCTTGCCGTTCTCGAGGATCTTCCACTTGTCACCGTCGTAGTGCTCGCTCGCGGGGATGACCTTGCGGACGAGGTTGACCCACTTGGGCATCTCGGGCTCTTCGTCCTTGAACGAATCGATGGCCTGCTTGACGGCCATGTAGAGCAGCCAGGCGGCGAAGATGTAGAAGACGGAGACCCAGGCCTCGAGGATCGCGGCACCCGCGATGATGAACGCGAAGCGCATGACGAGCGCGATGGCGATGCCGATGAGCAGCGCCTTCTGCTGCGCGATCTTCGGCACCTTAAAGCTCGTCATGATGATGAGGAAGATGAAGAGGTTGTCGACGGACAACGCCTTCTCAGTGGTGTAACCGGCGATGAACTCGCCAGCGTGCTGCCAGTCCCACACGAGGCCGACGCCGAACATGAAGACGACGGCGAGGGCGATGTAGAAGATCGACCACCAACCGGCTTCCTTGAGGCTCGGCTCGTGGGGGGTCTTCACGTGCGTGAAGAAGTCAAAAACAAAGAAGCCGATGACCACGGCAATGGTCACCGCCCAGATCCAAATAGGAACGTCCACGGGTCCTCCGGAGGGGTGTGTTCGGCGAATCGGCCGAAGGTCTCTTCCGCCGGCAGAAACCGACCGACGCGCCCGGGTGGCCGATGACAGTCACCGTGATGACGAGCGCGTCGCAGGAGGAATACTCCCCTTCAACGAAGCTCATCGTACACCGTGGAGAGGGCCCCGCTAGGGGTGGGATCGAATCTGTGGTGTGAATCCGGGACGCGCCCTACGGGGTGGGGACAAGCGGGTAGCCGTTCAACAGGGTGACGACGAACTCGCCTTCGGCTCCTGGCCGCAGGATGCTGAGGGCGAGGTTGCCGATGTGCGGCGCCTGGGCGCCGAGGATCGCCGTGAGGACGAGGCGGATGACGCTGCCGTGGCAGACGATGAGCGAGTCCTCGTCCGGATGGGCGGCCGCGACCTCACTGATCGCGGCCAGCGACCGCTCGACGACAGCCGCGCGCGGTTCGACGCTCGGGTGGTCGAGTGGGCGGCGCGTGCCGTCGGGCATCCAGTACTTCTCGCCCTCGAGGACACCGAAGCTGCGCTCGATGACCCCCGGCAGCAGGGTGGGTGCGCCGAGGCTGGTTCCTTCGCCGATGATCTCGGCCGTCGCTCGCGCCCGGGAGAGTGGCGAGCTGTAGAGGCGGCTCCAACCCTGCCCGACGAGGAGCCCTGCTGCGTCGCCCGCCTGGTCGAGGCCTCTGGAGTTCAGCGGGATGTCGGTCGCTCCCTGGAGGAGTCCGGTCGCGTTCCACTCGGTTTCGCCGTGGCGGATGAGGCCGATGCGCATAGTGCTCCATTCGAGGTTCCAGGCCGTCGCTGCTGAAGATTCAGCGGCTGGCTGAGGGGTCAGCACCCATGGTGTCAGAGCGCTGACTACGCTTGGCACATGGCTGAACGCACTCCCTGGTCACTGTCCGGCGCTCTGCGCGGCATGTTCGGCAGGCAGAAGATCGACGAGACGACGTGGGATGACCTCGAAGAGGCGCTGATCACAGCGGACTTCGGGCCTGATATCACCGACGAGATCGTCGAGCAGCTGCGTGACCAGGTTGCCAGGTTCCACACGGAGGACCCGAAGGACCTGAAGCGGATGCTCCGCGAGCTCATCGAGGAGCGCCTCTCGAAGTTCGACACGACCCTGAACCTGCGCGAGCGTCCGGCGGTGACGCTGGTGGTCGGCGTGAACGGGGTTGGTAAGACGACGACCATCGGAAAGTTCGCGAACTTCCTGCGCATCAACGGCCGCACGGTGGTGGTGGCTGCGGCCGACACGTTCCGTGCCGCCGCTGTCGAGCAGCTCGCGACGTGGGCGCAGCGCGCTGGGGCCGGCATCGTCCGCCCGCAGCAGCACGGGCAGGACCCGGCGTCGGTCGCCTATCAGGCGGTGGAGATCGCGATGCGCGAGGGCCTCGAGATGGTGGTCATCGACACCGCCGGGCGTCTCCAGACGAAGAGCGGCCTCATGGACGAGCTGTCGAAGATCCGCCGCGTGGTCGAGAAGCTGGCGCCCGTCTCCGAGGTGCTCCTGGTGCTCGACGCGACGACCGGCCAGAACGGCGTCGCGCAGGCTGAGGCGTTCATCCAGCACGCCGGCGTGACGGGGCTTGTTGTCACGAAGCTCGACGGTTCGGCCAAGGGCGGGTTTGTGCTCGCCGTGCAGGAGCGCACCGGCTTGCCCATCAAGCTCATCGGCCAGGGTGAGGGCATCAACGACCTTGCCGGCTTCACGCCGCACGTGTTCGCGGAGAAGCTTGTCGGCTGATATGCGCTCGCAGGCGATGGCAGACGTGCAACGAGGAGGCTGCTGATGGAGACCGACGCGCGGTTCGGAGTGCTGTCTCTCGCGCTCGCGGTGGTCCTTGCCGTGGCCGGCGGAGCGCTGCTGGCCGTCGGCTCGGTGCCGGCCAGGTCTTGGCCCGTGACGGCGCTGGCGGCGGCGATCCTGCTCGGAGCGGCGGTGCTGATCTGGTCTTCGTTCGGATCGCAGCCGTGGGTCGGCGCTGTCCTGGTGCTTGTCGCAGTCGCTGCGAACATCGTGGGGAGTGCACTGCGGTGGCGGAAGCTCCCGCAGCTCACTGGGGCCAGGCTGCCTGAGTTGCTCCGTCTCGTCGTCCTGCGGCCGGACATTCTGCGCCGAATGGCGGCGGATGCGGCGCAGTTGGAGGAAGGCAAGCGTCGGAGGTAGGGACGCTCACCGAAATGTCGGTGTCCCGGAGTAGCCTGCAGGCCACGTGCCGAGGAGGTCGCTGATGATGACGGATGTGCTGTTCGTGTTCCTGGCGTACGCCCTCGCGGTTGTGCTCGCCGGGAGCGGGGGCGTCTTCTACGCGCTCGGTTCCGTGCCCATCAACTCGTGGCCCGTCAAGGTGTTTGCTCTCTCGAGTCTCATCGGAGCGGGCCTCCTCGTCTGCACGGCGTTCCCTTCGCTCACGTGGATCGGCGTCATCTACGTGCTGGTCGCCGTCGGCTCCAACGCGGTGGCGAGCGCGCTGCGCTGGAAGTCGCTTCAGCGGTTCCAGGATGTGCCGTTCCCCGAGCTGCTGCGTTTCGAGCTCCTTCGTCCGTCGATCCTCCGTCGCATGGCCGCGGATGCGGGCGGACCACCGGATGGGGCTGTGCACCCAGAGGGCACCCGAAAAAGTTAGGCCGCTCGGTTTTCCCACGATGCGAGACAAAGCGCCGAATTTGCCCGCGTACGGAAGCAAACACCAGAGTTGCGGGTTGCCTGACTCGTGAACCGCCAGCAACGCCAGATCCTCGTCATCGCGATCCTCGCCTCGTTTGTCGCCTTCCTCGACGGGTCGGTGACCAACGTCGCCCTGCCTGCGATGGTTGCGGAGCTCGGGGGCGGGCTCGGCACGCAGCAGTGGATCGTTGACGCGTACCTCATCACGCTCGGTTCGCTCATCCTGCTCGCGGGCTCATTGTCCGACGTGTTCGGCCGCATTTCCGTGCTGCGCTTCGGTCTCATCGGCTTCGGCATCACGAGCGTCGCGATCGCGCTCTCTCCGACGCCGGAGTTCGTCATCGTCGCGCGGGCGCTGCAGGGCGTGGCCGGGGCTCTGCTCGTTCCGAGCTCGCTCGCGCTCATCATCTCCGCGTTCCGCGACGCGGCCCAGGCGAAGGCGATCGGCGTTTGGACGGCGTGGACCGGCGCCGCGTTCCTCGCGGGCCCCTTCCTCGGCGGCCTCGCAGCCGACTACCTGACCTGGCGACTCGTCTTCGGCATCAACGTCATCCCGATCCTCGTCACCCTGTGGATGCTCACCAGGCTCGACAAGGGCGTCGACAGTAGGTCGGGAGGCCGCATCGACATCCTTGGTGCGGTCCTCGGGTTCCTCGGACTCGGCGGGCCTGTCTTCGCGCTCATCGAGCAGGGCAACTACGGGTGGGGGAGTCCCGTGGTGTTCCTGCCGCTTGTGCTCGGTCTCCTGAGCTTCGCGGCGTTCCTCTTCTGGCAGGCGCGCGCCCCGCATCCGATGCTGCCGCTTGGGCTGTTCCGCATCCGTAATTTCTGGGCCGGCAACATCGCGACGGTGTTCATCTACGCAGCGCTCTCGCTTGGCGGCTTCGTGCTGGCGATCTACCTGCAGCAGGTCGCCGGCTTCAGCGCGACCTTCGCCGCACTGGCGACGCTCCCCACTTCGATCGCTAACGTCGCGCTCTCCTCGTGGTTCGGCTCGCTGAGCGGGCGCTTCGGCCCGCGAATCTTCATGACGGTCGGGCCCATCCTGGCCGGTATCGGAACCCTCATGTATTCGGGGCTCGGGGCCGAGGTGAACTACTGGACTCAGGTGTTGCCTGGCGTCATCGTCTTCTCGCTTGGACTCTCCATGACGGTCGCACCGCTGACGTCCGCCATCCTGGGGTCCGTGCCGACGACACAGTCGGGCATCGGTTCGGCCACGAACAACGCCATCTCGCGCGTCGCCGGGCTCGTTGCGATCGCCATGATTGGCGTCATCGCCGGCGGCACCATCGACGTCGTCAGCTTCCAGCCACTCATGTTCGTCACGGCCGGCCTCCTCTTCGCTGGGGCGCTGAGCTCGTGGCTCGGCGTGCGGAACCCGAAGCCCGAGGTCGTGCCCGCGAGGTGAGGGCTGCGAGCTTGTCGCCGCCTCGAGGGCGAAATCGCCCTCGGCGGAAGGGGTGCGTCGGGGAGAGGGCGCTGGGAGGATGGGCGCATGAAGATCGCGATCGCCGGGGGCACGGGCACTGTGGGACGCCTCGTCGTTGACGCGGCGCAGGAGCGTTGGCACGAGGTTGTTGTGCTCACCCGTTCGAACGGCGTCGACGTGACGGCCGGATCGGGGATCGTCGCGGCGCTCGCGGGCGTCGACGTCGTCATCGACGTCCTCAACGTGACCACACTGAAGAAGGCCGAGGCCGTCGCCTTCTACGAGACGACGACCGAGAACCTGCTCGACGCTGAGCGACAGGCGGGAGTTGCGCACCACGTCGCCCTTTCGATCGTCGGCATTGACACCTCGCCGTCCGGCTACTACGAGGGCAAGCTCGCGCAGGAGCGTGGCGTGAAGGCGGGCCAAGTGCCATGGACGATCCTGCGGGCGACCCAGTTCCACGAGTTCGCACCGCAGATGTTCGGCACACTCCGCCAGGGGCCGGTCATGCCCATCCCCATCATGGCGACGCAGCCGGTTGCAGCTCGCGAAGTCGCGGAGATGCTCGTGGGGATCGCCGAAGCCTCACCGCGGCGCGCGACGCTCCAGCTCGCGGGGCCCGCCCCAGAGCGCCTCGTCGACATGGTCCGCAGCGACGGCCGTGCGACCGGAGTGAAGGTGCTCTACGTGCCGCTGAATCTGCCGGGCGCATCCATGGTCGCGATGCGAGACGGGACGCTCCTGCCGAAGGGCGAGTACCGAAAGGGTCGCGAGAGCTACGCGCAGTGGCTCGAACGCGTCACGTCGCGCTGAGGGTGAACTCGAGCAGGGTGTCGTCTCCATCGCGCGGAGAGCCCCGCCCGTCCGTGTTGTTCGTCAGCACCAGCAGCTTGCCGGCTGAAGTGACGACGGTGTCGCGGAGCCTGCCGAACTCGTCGACGTAGAGCGCCTCGGCGCTCGCCTCGGAGGCCTGCGGAATCGCGATCTTCCAGAGGCGCTCGCCGCCGAGGCCCGCCATGAACAGCGTGTCTCGCGAGTAGGCGAGGCCGCTCGGGCTGGCCTCGTCGGTCGGCCACTGCAGCACGGGATTGAGGAACGAGGGGTCGTTGCCCTGGCCTTCTACGGCTGGCCAGCCGTAGTTGCCGCCAGCCTCGATCTTGTTGAGCTCGTCCCACGTGTTCTGCCCGAATTCGCTTGCCCACAGGGCCCCAGCCCCGTCGAATGCGAGTCCCTGCGGGTTGCGGTGGCCCATCGAGTAGACCAAGTTGCCGAACGGGTTGTCCGCGACGGGGGATCCGTCGAGCTGCATGCGCAGGATCTTGCCGTTGAGTGAGTCCTGGTCTTGCGCGAGGCCGGTCTGGGAGGCGTCGCCCGTCGCTGCGTACAGGTAGCCGTCGGGCCCTATCGCGAGCCTGCCTCCGTTGTGGTTGCCCGCCTTCGCGATGCCATCGACGATCACCTCCGGCTCGCCGACGCCGATCCCACCCTCCCAAGTGACGGGGAAGCGCACGATGCGGTTGTCAGAGGCCGCCGTGTAGAAGGCGTACAGCCACTGTTCGTCGTCGTCGCTTGTGCCTGCGAGCGCGAGGCCGAGGAGCCCGCCCTCGCCACCGGGCGCGACGTCCGCAACCGTCGTCACGACTCGGTTCGGGTTGGAGCCGTCGGCGGAGACCTGGACGATCTGGCCGGAGTCGCGCTCGCTCACGAGGTAGTCGCCCGTCTCGAGCTCAACCATCGACCAGGGCGCCTGCAGCCCGGTTGTCACGACGCGTGGATCACCGCTCGGCGTGACGGGTCCGGCTTCCTCGGCGGCCGGCGACGAGGCCTCGGGGGGAGCTGATGCCGGAGTCGCGGATGCTTGAGGTGCGGTGTTCTGGCTTGTCGAACTCGGCGCGGATGGCGAGGCGCTTGGCGTGCATCCGGCGAGGGTGAGGGCTGTGACGGCGGCGAGGGCAATGAGGGGAGCGGTGCGCTTGGTCATGGTGGCGGCCAATCGGTCGACGGCGGATGCGACCAGTCAAGCCGAGCAGCCTGTACTGGTGCTCCGTGTCGCGCGCGCTGGCTCGTCGGCCGCGAGGGCGCCCTAGCTGTAGTTCCCCGACACGTTGTGAACGCGAGCCGCAGGGACCGCCCCGCCGATTCCCGAGTGGGGGCGGTGATGGTTGTAGTGGTGCAGCCAGCGCGGGTAGTCCACCGCGCGAGCTTCGTCGGAGTCGTAGGCGGCCGCGTAGGCCCACTCAGCCGCGAGTGTCCGATTGAATCGCTCGACCTTTCCGTTTGTCTGTGGCCGGTATGGACGGGTGCGGCGATGCTTGATCTCGCCAAGCGCCGTCGCGAAAGCACTTGACCGGTAGCAGGAGCCGTTATCTGTCATCACCGCTGTGACCTGGATGCCCGCGCGCTCGAAGAACACTCGAGCCCGCGGCCAGAACGCTGCGGCTGTTTCTTTGCGCTCATCGCTGAGGATCTCGGAATAGGCCAGCCGCGAATGGTCATCGACGGCATGGTGGAGGTAGGCATAGCCCCGTCCCTGCTTCTTGTTGTTCCGCGCGCCGGCCTTTCGGCCGAGCACGCGATGGCCTCCGCCGTCAGGGATGCGTCCGAGCTTCTTGATGTCGATGTGGACGAGTTCACCGGGAGCTGACTTCTCGTAGCGAATTGGCTTCGCCGCGCGGACTGGGAGGCCGGTGGCTTGGTCGAGGTGCGCCAACAGCGGCATCCGATAACGGTTCAGCACCCGTACGACTGTGGAGCGCGGGATACCAAGGTGGTAGCCGATTCGATGTGGACCCCAGCGCCTGTTGGCACGAAGCGAGATGATCCGTCGTTCCGTATGTGTGTCTGCGCGTTGAGGCATCCTGTGCGGGCGTGAGCTGAGATCGGTGAGCGGCAGGCCGGCTCGGTGACGCCGCACCCATTTCGAGACCGTCGCAGGTGAGCATTGGAACCGGTCGGCGGCTCGCCGGAGCGGCCATCCGTGTTCGACGACCAAGGCCACGAGCCGTCGCCTACCTTCGGCCGTGAGGGGTGCGTTCGCGTGTGTCACACCGAGTCCGATTCGACCCGTTCGAGGAGCCGTCGAAGTGTTCCGAGGCTGCGCGTGGTTGCCGAAGCATTGACGAGGGATTCCACGAACCTGTTCACATCTCCCGCCTTCGAGCCGGGTTTCCAGCAGAAGCTGACCGCGACCCCGGCTTCAAGCTCGCGCAATTCGACGAGGCGGTCGCGGCTTTGCATCGGGATCTGGACCCGCGGGACCGAGGGGACATCAAAGAACGAGACCATGGTGCGGTAAACGCCGCGATCTCGGTCCGGTTCCGCGGCGTGCTCGATGGCCTGGTGGATCTCCGCGCTCGTGCGGATGACGACGGGCTGGGTGTAGCCGGCGGCACGTAGTCGATCAATTCCCCGCGGCAGGAGCGTGCGTGCGGAAGGCCCAGTAAGGAGGACTGTTCCGTTCGTCTGAAAGATGCTGGCCGATTGAGGTCCGCCGAATATCGTGAGTAGCTCTTCGCCTGTAGGGCTGCCAGGGTGGCCGAGATTCATGTTTCGGAAGAGGACGACGGTAGTCACGGTGTCGCCAGTTCTTCGATCACTGCGGCGGTGAGGGCTGGATCGGTGATCATCGGCCAGTGTCCAGTGGCAAGGGTCCGGAAGGCCCATCCACGCGTCGTGTCGGCGATGTCTGCAACGGGTGGAGTGGTGCGGACGCACCGAACGTAGTCGAGGTGAGTCTTCTCGGGGTCAATCTCTCGCGTGATTGCCGGTTGCGCATACGTTCGGATTGGTTGGGCGGCAATGTGCGCGCCCATCCACTCCCAGTCATCTCGACTGATCCCATGTCCCGGGTGGATTTGGTCGAGCTGCTCCAGCGTGAAGAACGGAATGGCGCTCTCCACTGCGAGTGACGACATGAATGCCTTGGTCTGGGGCCCCATGACGTCGAACCACGAACGATTCGGGGCGGGCAGCGCAGCATCGAGAAAGATGGCTCTTCGGACAATGCGGGGGTTCCGCTCGAGTGCCGCTGCGGCCACGTAGCCAGCAAACGAGTGAGCCACGAGCACGGTGTTGTCGAGGTTCGACGCCTCGAGCGCGCCGAGAAGGTCCTCGGCCCAGTCCGAGAGTGTGACCTCTGTTGCCGAAGTGGGGTCGTCGCCAGTGGATCTCAGTTGGGGTAGGACGACATCAAATCCACGCGCCTCCAAGAATGGTGTGACGCGTTCCCAGGCCCACGGGCCCAGGCCGCTGCCTCCTAGTAGAACTACGGTCGTTGAGGACGTCATGCCACGGTCTCCATTCGGTTCACGAAGTCGGAAAGGTCTGAGATGAAGCTGTCAGTGGCGTCGAGGGCCGCGACGTGACCGCCGTCGGCATGCTCGTACCAAGCGATCAGATTGTTCTCTCGCATAGAGACCTCACGGCAAGCGAAATCGCCGGTTCCGAACACGCTCACTGCGGTCGGAACCGCCGAGGGTGGAGCGGCGGGAACATCCCTGTTCTCGGAGTAGATGCGCATGCTGCTCCCGATTGAACCCGCAGCCCAATAGAAGGTCGCGTTCGCAAGAATGAAGTCTTCGCCAAGCCCGAAGTCTGGACCGAGGCTTGCCTGCCACAGCTGATACTTGTCGAGTTGCCACGCGAGCAATCCCGCGGGCGAGTCGCCCAGGCCGACGGCCAGGAAATCGGGACGATGCGACTGAAAGTGGAGATAGCCCCTGCCTTTGTCGGCGAAGGCACCGAGGCGTCGCCAGGAGTCACCGCATGCGGGACCGTCGGCCATGAATCCTTGTAGCCCCGCACTGACGTGCACCCCGACTACGCGATCAGGGAAACTGACCGCAATCTGCCGGGCGACGACTGAGCCCCAATCCTGGCCGTGGACGATAAACCGAGAATGCCCGAGGAGCATCATCGCGTCCGCGAGTACCCCGGCAATGGCGGCGATCGCCATGCCGTCCTTGGGAGCCGGAGCGGTGCCGAACCCGGGAAGGATCGCCAAAACGACCTCCGACGCCATCTGCCTCACCGGCCCGATTGCGCGATGGAACGCGAGGAAGGACGTGGGCCATCCATGGATTAGCAAGATAGGTATCTTCCCGTGGCCGACGAATCGAATCACATGCGCTTCTCCGTGACTCGTCGGGATGAGCAGGGACTGGCCATCCGATGGACCCGGTTCTTGCTCAAGCCATCGCGCCCACGCATCGACGAAACGGAGGGTCAATGCCGCTGCTGCGTCGTCGGACCCCGCAGGAAGCCACCGAGTGTTTTCCAATCGATCCGTGAGGTCGGACGCGGTGTGAGCCAGCTCGGGCGTCACAGTCGAGAGAAGTTGGTAACATGTTGTCACTCCGCAACTCTAAGAAAGGTGACAACAAATTGTCAACTGTGGAAGAGGTGGACGATGTGATTCACGCGCTTGTCTACGTGAACAAGCTTCTGCGCGACGCCGGCGAGAAAGCGGCCGCCGCTGCCGGACAGACGCACGCGCGCCGAATGGTGCTCCAGAGCGCGGGCGATGGCACCACGGTCGCCGACATCGCGCGAGCGCTCGGCCTCCAGCGCCAGGGTGTGCAACGAATTGCTGACGAACTCGTGGCCGACGGTCTCGGGCGCTACGGGAACAATCCGCGCCACAAAAAGTCCAGACTGTTCGCAGTAACACCGTCCGGACAATCGACGCTCGCGGCGGTCCACGAAGAGCACGCCGCCTGGCTCACCGAGCTCAATGAGGCGGCACCTGACATGGACTGGGCCTCACTCCACCTAACCCTCGATCGCCTCACGGCGGCGCTTCAGACCAGCAGCCACCAGCCTGCCCGAGCTTGACCTGCGGCCTCTCGTGCCGATTGCTGTTCACAACGTGTCGGGGAACTACACCTAGCTCGTCATGAGCAGGATCCCGAGGAGTGCCTGCGCGACGCCGATGACGAGCGCCGTCAGCACGAGCACGGCGTGCACCGTGAGGAAACGAGTCGGGCGGCCGTTCTCGTCGCGGGCTCGAGGGTCGTTCGAGACGCGTCGGTAGAAGGACGGCCAGACGAGGACGTTGAAGACGGCGCCGACGAGGAGGGCGATGCTTGCGAGGAGGACCATCCTTCAAGCCTATTCGCGGGGGAGGGCCTCTCCGAGTGCAGGGGCCTCGCTTGACGGGCTCTGCCGTTTCGCAAGCGCGACGTAGCCGGACGCGTGAGGGATGAACGCCGCGCTCTCCTCAGTCGTCAGTTCGCGACGGACCTTGGCCGGCACGCCAGCTGCCAGCACGCGATCCGGGATGTTCGCCCCCTCCAAAACCACCGCACCGGCCGCAACGAGCGAGCCAGTGCCGATGACTGACCGAGACAGGCAGGCGGCCTTCATGCCGATGAGTGTCCCGTTTGCGATCGTCGTACCGTGCAGGAGCGCCTGATGGCCAGCGGTGACGTCGTCGCCGATGATCGTGTCGACGTCATGCTCGACGTGCACAACCGTGCCGTCCTGCAGGTTCGACCTGGCTCCGATGACGATGCGGCCGCCCACATCCGCTCGCAGCACGCAGCCGTACCAGACCGAGGAATCGGGGCCGATTTCGACGTCTCCGATGATGACGGCGCCTGGCGCTATCCATGCAGATTTGTGGATGCGGGGCGTCTTGCCCTCGAACGGAAGGATCAGGTGAGCTGCGCTGGTCATGCCCCGATGATCGCAGTTGTGCTTCTCCCAGGCCACCCCGCGCGCCAGAGTCCGTCACCTCGGCTAAAATGGGCGAACTATGGCCATTTTCGGGAACCTCTCTGACCGGCTGACGCAGACGCTCGCCGGCCTCCGCTCCAAGGGCAAGCTCACGCCCGCCGATGTCGACGGCACCGTGCGCGAGATCCGTCGCGCCCTGCTCGAAGCCGACGTCGCGCTTCCCGTGGTCAAGGACTTCGCCGCGCACGTGCGTGAGCGTGCCCTCGGCGACGAGGTCAACCGCGCCCTCAACCCTGCGCAGCAGGTCGTGCAGATCGTCAACGAGGAGCTCGTGCGCATCCTCGGCGGCGACACTCGGCAGATCGAGTTCGCCAAGCAGCCACCGACGATCATCATGCTCGCCGGCCTCCAGGGTGCAGGTAAGACGACGCTTGCCGGCAAGCTCGCGAAGCGCCTCGCGGGGGAGAAGCACACGCCGCTCCTCGTCGCGGCCGACCTCCAGCGCCCGAATGCCGTGACGCAGCTGCAAGTCGTCGGCCAGCAGGCCGGCGTGCAGGTCTACGCACCCGAGCCGGGCAACGGTGTCGGCGACCCCGTGCGCGTCGCGAAGGACGCCGTCCGATTCGCGCAGGACAAGCTGCACGACGTGGTCATCATCGACACGGCCGGCCGCCTGGGCGTCGACCAGGAACTCATGAAGCAGGCGGCCGACATCCGCCGCGCCACCAACCCGGACGAAGTGCTGTTCGTCATCGACGCGATGATCGGCCAGGACGCGGTCGCGACGGCGAAGGCGTTCCAGGATGGCGTCGACTTCACGGGTGTTGTGCTCTCGAAGCTCGACGGTGACGCTCGTGGTGGTGCCGCGCTCTCGGTGGCTCAGCTCACCGGCCGCCCCATAATGTACGCGTCGACCGGTGAGGGGCTCGACGACTTCGAGGTCTTCCACCCCGACCGCATGGCGAAGCGCATCCTCGACATGGGTGACATCCTCAGCCTCATCGAACAGGCGCAGAAGGCGTTTGACGAGGACGAGGCGATGGAGATCGCCAGCAAGCTGGCGACTGAGAACTTCACGCTCGATGACTTCCTCAAGCAGATGCAGCAGCTCCGCAAGGCTGGCAACTTCAAGAAGATGATGGGCATGCTCCCCGGCATGGGCCAGATGAAGGAGGCGCTCGAGAACTTCGACGAGCGCGAGCTGGTCCGCACCGAGGCGATCATCCAGTCGATGACCACCGCCGAGCGACAGAACCCCAAGCTCCTCAACGGCTCCCGTCGCGCGCGGATCGCCCGTGGCTCCGGCCGCACGGTCACTGACGTCAACGAGCTCGTCAAGCGCTTCGAACAGGCCGCGAAGATGATGAAGACCGTCGCTCGCGGCGGCACCCCGCAGATTCCGGGCATGGGGCCCATCCCGGGTCAGCACGGCGGTCGCAAGGCTGTCGCGAAGGGCGGCAAGAAGAAGCAGCAGGGCAAGCGCAGCGGCAACCCGGCGAAGCGCGCACAGCAGGCGGTCGAAGAAGCCGCGGCCCCGAAGCGCCCGGGCGGCGCCTTCGGCGGCGCCGGATTCGGGCGGCCAGCGGCCGGCGATGGGCAGCCGAACGAGGCTGAGCTCGAGCAGCTGCAGAAGTACCTGGGCCGCGGCTAGCTCGCAACGGCTCATCTGAGCGAGACACGAAGCGGAGGGGCGCACCCAGACACCTGGGTGCGCCCCCGTTTGTTTGCGTCGGCCGTGTGTTTGCGTCGGCCGGTGTCCCCGATTTCGGCGCATGCACCCGGGGCGCATCCGCTCTTTCGAGTGGATGCGCCCCAGGGCTCGTGCGTTCCCGCTTAGTCGGAGTTCCTCATGCGGCGCGTGAGGAGCAACGTTGCGCCTGCGGCGAGCAGGAGGCCCGCGCCGATCGCGAGCGTCGGTGCGAAGCCGTCAGCGCCCGTTGTGGCGAGTCCGCCTCCCGGTGCCGGCGGCGTCGTCGCGGTGGCAGTTGGGGTCGGCGTCCAGGTGGGGCTCGTGGTCGGAACCGGAGGTACCACTGTGGCGGTTGTCGTCGGTGTAGGCGTGATGGTCGGTGTCGGTGTTGCCGTCTCGGTTGGTGTCACGGAGGGAGTCGGTGTCACAACGACAGGGCTCACCGTGATGGTGACGGTGGCGACCTCGCTGTCGAGCGCCCCGTCGTTCGTGGAGAACGTGAAGCTCGTCTCTCCCTCGAACCCTTCCGCGGGCGTGAACGTGAGGTTCGGGCCATCGCCGCTCAGCGTGCCGTTCTCGGGCTGCGTGAGAACCGAGTAGGTCAGCGGGTCGCCTTCAGCGTCCGTTCCCGCGAGTGTGATGTTGAGCGGAGTGTCGATGTCAGTCGAGAGCGACTGCGAGGCAGCGGTCGGCGGGGTGTTCGAGCGGAAGCTGCCCGCCTGGATGAGCACAGCGGAGTCGTAGGCGTAATCACCTCGGTCGGCGATGACGAGCTTGATGTGGTTGCTCTCGCCCTGCTGGACGGGCGCCGAAAGACCGAGCACCGTCGTGAGCCCGTCGAGGCCTGTGTCGAAGGAGCCGGAGTCGACCGGGTTGTCACGGTAGAGCTCGGTGTTCCGCAGGTGGTTGATGTTGTTGATCGCGACGGCAGTGTTGGTGCCGTCGGCGTCGAACGTCGCGTAGTTCGTGCCGTTGACGAAGAACGCGAAGACGTCGTTGTAGTCCGTGTCGACGAACTCCTGGTACTCCTCGGAGCCGAAGACGTAGGAGAACGCGATGTTGTCTTCTGTGGGCACGAAGTCGAACTCAAGCACGGAGGCGTCTCGGGTCTCGCCCTCGACGATCGCGTCGAGGTCGGCGTCTCCTGGAAGGCCGCGTGACGCGCTCGTCGAGTCGTCGCTGTTTGGGCCCAAGAGCGCCCCGCCTTCGCCGGCGGTTCCCGTTGTCAGCGCGATGCCGCTCTCGACACCGAGGTCAGTGAATCCCGAGTAGGTGCCGGCCGCGAGGGCATCTCCTGTGTAGACGACGTTTGAGACTGCGGTCTCGTCACCGACAAGGGTCGCTACGAGGTCTTCCGGGGTCTGTGCCGAGAGGTCAGTGACGGTCTGCCCGGGTGAAGCGGCGGCGGCGCCGACTCCGACTCCGAGAAGCAGGACCGATGTTGCCCCTGCGGCGAGGGCTGTGCGGAGTCGCATGAGTTCTCCTGAAGGTCTGGGGGTTCGGTGATGTTAAGCCGACAGTTCGCTGAAGATCAAGAGAATTGAGGGATACGGGACCCGTTGTTTCGCCTCGTGACCTCACCGGTGTGACGGGTGTGGTTCGTGTGAATGAACGCCACTCCGAAGGCGCCCCTCGTCGTCCACGCGGGGACAGGTACTCTTGTCACGTCATCAAGCCGTTTGAGGAGTGCGCCATTGAGCAATGAAGCTGCAGCAACAGGCGAGGCCCGACTCCCGCTCGGGCTCTTCGTCGGCATCGATCGTTCGAGCCCGGTACCCCTCTACCACCAGGTCTCGGAGCGCATCGAGAAGGCCATCCGCGACGACACGCTGCCGGCGGGTTCAAAGCTCGAGAACGAGATCTCGCTGGGCCACAGGCTTGGGCTCTCGCGCCCGACCGTTCGCCGGGCAATCCAGGAGCTGGTCGACAAGGGCCTTCTCGTGCGTCGTCGCGGTGTCGGCACGCAGGTGGTGCACGGCCCCGTCACCCGCAACGTCGAGCTGACGAGCCTCTTCGAGGACCTCGAGCGCTCCGCGCAGAAGCCGACCACGACGCTGCTCTCCCGTCGCGTGGAGGCGGCCACGCCTGAGCTCGCCGAGACCCTCGGTATCGAGGTGGGAAGTCCGACGCTGCACATCTCGCGCTTGCGGAGTGCCGACGGTGTTCCACTCGCGATCCTCGACAATGTGCTGCCCGAGCCATTCGTTGAGCTCACCGAGGACGAACTTGTGGAGCACGGTCTCTACCAGCTGCTGCGCGCCAGGGGTGTGACCATGCGCGTCGCCAAGCAGCGCATTGGCGCGAGGGCTGCGTCCCGCGAAGAGGAGCGACTGCTCGACCTCTCCGGTGGGGCCGCGGTGCTCACGATGTCGCGCGTTGCATTTGATGCTGCGGGGCGCGCCGTGGAGTACGGACGCCACTGCTATCGCCCAGACCTCTACACGTTCGAGATCACGCTCGTCGAGCGCTGATCTCTGGCTCCGCACCGCTGATCTCTGTCTCCGCACACAGGAACGCCCACGGCTCTGCCGTGGGCGTTCCTGTCTTGTACGGCGGGTACTACGCGCGGTTCGGCACCGCGAGCTCGCCGGTCAGGTACTGCGCGCGACCGAAGCCGAAGGTCCAGTCCTCTGGCCCGTTCTCGACGTAGCCGATGAAGACGTCGTTGCCCTCCACGCCCTGGGTGCCGAGCGCCTCGGCGATGCGCGCGTAGAGTGCCTGCTTGGCTTCCGTGGTGCGCCCGCGCTGCGTGAAGATCTGAATCATGACGACGCCGGACGAGCGGTCGAAGCCGAGACCAGCATCCTGAGCGATGATCTGGCCGCCCTGGTGCTCGGTGATGATCTGGAAGCGGTCGCGTGCCGGGATGCCGTACTCCGCGACGATGGCGTCGTGGATAGCGTCGGCGATGGCGGAGATCTGCTCAGGCGTGCGGCCGGCATTGACGTCGATGCGTACGAGAGGCATGGTGCGGTGTCCTTGTGGTCGAGGTGTGACGTGCGTTGTCTGTGCTGTCAGCCTAGCGTTAAAAGTCCTAATGTCCTAACAAATGATGTAGGTGGACGGGAACCACAAAGGGCCGCGTCCAAAGGGATGCGGCCCTGGTGGTCGGGCGCGGGGCTCTCGCAGAAGAGTCGCGCCCAAATCTGGGGTCAGAGCGACGCTTTGAGCGCGGCGTCGGCGTCGGCGAGGACTTTCGCCGCCACCTCGAGGCCTTCGATACGTCTAAGCGAAGTGTCCTCGTGTTCGATGTTGACCCACATCTCCGGGTCGACCTCGTGGAGCGCGCGCAGGAACTCCGTCCAGAACTCCGTGTCGTGGCCGCGTCCGAGGGCGACGAAGTCCCACGCGGAGTTCTTCGGCCACTCGTTGGCCCACTCGTCGCCACCGAGGTTGGTGCGCGGCTCGTCGGCCGAGAGCTTGCGGAACTGGTTGTCGAGCACACCGTAGATCGCGGCGGCGGGGTTGACTCGAACGTCCTTGGCGGCCGCGTGGAAGACCCACTTGCCGAGGTCGCGGACCACGGCGACCGGGTCCATCTGCTGCCAGAAGAGGTGCGAGGCGTCGAGCTCGACACCGATGTTGGTCGTACCGGCCCGCTCAATGAGCTCGCGGAAGTTCGCCGGGTTGAAGGCCACGTTCTGCGGGTGAAGTTCGAGTGCCACCTTCACGCCGTGCTCGCGGGCGAGTTCGTCGATCTCGGCCCAGAACTTCGCCGCAACGTCCAGTTGGTAGTCGATGACGTCGAGTGCAGCCGAGTTCCAGGCGTTGACCACCCAGTTCACGGTCGAAGCTCCTGGCTCGCCCCCGGGGAGGCCCGACATTGTGACGACGCGGTCCTGGCCGAGTCGAGCCGCGAGGCGGATCGAGCGGCGGATGTCCTCCGCGTGCTTCTCGCCGATCGCCCGGTCTGGGTGCAGCGGGTTGCCGTTGCAGTTGAGCCCGGCGATCGAGACGCCCGTGCCCTCGAACTGGGCGAGGAACGCATCCCGCGCCTCGTCGCTCTCGAGGATCTCGTCGAAGTTCGGGATGTGGGTTGCAGGGAGGAAGCCGCCCGAGTTGAGCTCGATTCCCGTGAGCCCGAGGTCGGCGATGACCTTGATCGCCTCAGGCAGCGACCGGTCGTGGAGGATCGCGTTGTAGACGCCGAGACGCATCAGGAACCTGCCTTCGCGGAGATCGTGGTCGAGGAGTCGATCGTGACCGTCGCGCCGCCGGCCGCAGCCGACTCGGCAACTGCGCCGAGCAGTTCCATGTTGTGGATGCCCTCTGCGAACGTGGCGCAGCGGGGGAGTGCCTCGGCTTCCGGTACGCCGGCAACCTCTTCGAGGAACGAGCGCGCCTGATAGGCAAAAGCATCGTTCTGGCCGAAACCCACGCTCGGCGCATCCATGGCGAGGCCGCCGCCGATGTAGGGGTGCTCCGGGCCGAGGATGACCTGGCGGTAGCCGTTCTGGGTGCCTTCACCGGTCTTGAGGAAGAGCTCGATCTCGGCGGGGCGGCGCTGGTCGAAGCGCGCGGCACCGTTCTCGCAGAAGACCTCGAAGATGAGACTGTTGGCGTGGCCCGGGGCGACGCGGGAGACCTCGAAGCCGCCGACGCCGTGCTCGAACTTCGCCGAGAAGGCTGCGTAGTCATCGTTTTCGACGGGTTCGAAGGTGTCGCTGACGGCGGCGTGATCGTGGCCGAGCACTGCGCCGAGCGGCAGGGGGCGCTCGGTGATGACAGTGCTGAGTCGGCCGCCGCTGATCTCCTGGATGTCGCCGCACAGGAACTCCGCGACGTAGGCCAGGTGGCTGCCGACGTCGGCAAGTGCACCAGTGCCGGCACCACCCTTGAAGCGCCAGCTCATGGGTGCTGTGGGGCTGGAGGCGTAGTCGGTCCAGTAGCGGCCGCTGAAGTGGAGCACTTCGCCGAGCGTTCCGTCCTGGATGAGCTGGCGGATGTATGCGATGCCCGGCGTGCGGCGGAACGTGAAGCCGACGCGAGCGATGGATTCGGCGCGCTCGGCGGCCTCTGCCATGGCGTAGGCGTCCTCGATGGAGTCGCTGAGCGGCTTCTCGCAGAGCACGTGCTTGCCGGCCGCGAGGAGTCCCTCGACGACCTCGCGGTGCAGCGAGTTCGCGATGACGACGCTCACGACGTCGATGTCGTCGGCGGCCGCGATGGCCTGCCAGGACGAGTCGGTGCGCTCGTAGCCGAAGCGCTTGGCGGCGAGGGCGCCGAACTCCGGGTTGACGTCGCCGATGGAGACGAGGCGGATCTCAGGCAGCGTGGGGCTGTAGAGGGTGGATGCAACGCGGTAGGCCGCGGCGTGTGCGCGCCCGGCCATGCCTGCGCCGATGACGGCGACGCCCAGTGACTTGGACATTGGTTCTCCTGTAGTTCTGCGAGAGCTGTGGTGGGTGAGCGCAGGCGACCGACGACGGTGTTGGAGCGCTACACTGGAAGGTAGGTCATGAAAGAATGTCCTGTCAAACACAAGTTCTCCGGAGTGTCGAATGCCTGCATCCCCTCGCCAGAAGCGACCGACGATCTACGACGTCGCCGAGAGGGCCGGGGTTTCCAAATCGCTCGTCTCACTTGTGCTGCAGAACTCGACCCGGGTGAGCGACGAGAAGCGCGCAGCCGTTCGCGCCGCCATCCAGGAGCTTGGCTATCTGCCGAGCCGGGCGGCGACGGCACTCGCAGGGAATCGGACGCGCGCGATCGGCGTCATGATCGACGACTTCAGGAACCCGTGGTTCGTCGACCTCCTCGAGGGGATGCAGGAGGTCCTCAACGGGCCCGGCTTCCACGTGACTGTCGCAGATGCGAACCTGAACGCACACCTCGAGCAGTCCCCGATCAGCGGCTTCCTGGCGGCCGGAGTCGAAGGTCTTGTCATCGGCGGCGACGTCGACGCGGTGCCGGTGGAGGGCTTCCCGGTGCCGACCGTCGTCGCGGGGAACCGGGCGACGGTTCCGGTCGGGGCGGACCTCGTGGCCAACGATGACGAGGCGGGGGGCCGCCTGGCTGTCGAGCACCTGCGAGCGCTCGGACACACCAAGATCGGCCACGTCACGGGAAGCGGTCGCGCGGCTGAGCTACGGCGCAGCGCCTATGAGGCGGCGATGGTGGAGGCGGGGCTTGAGCCGCGAATCGTCGGGGGGTCCGGCGTGACCGACCAGGATGAAGGTCGTCGGGCATCGCGTGAGCTGTTCGAACGCTGGCCAGAGACGACCGCGATCTTCGCGGCGAACGACGTCATGGCGCTCGGCGTGCTCGGGACGCTCGACGAGCTCGGGATGCGCGTGCCTGCCGACGTGTCGATCGTCGGCTACGACGACTCTCACCTCGCGGGTGCCGACCACCTGTCGCTCACGTCCGTCGACGACCGGAGCGCCGACGTCGGACGGGTCGCGGCGGAACTCCTCCTGGCTCGTATCGAGCGGCGGCTGCCGAGTTCGGGCGAGGCGACCGTTACGGGCGAGGCGACCGCCACGGGTGAGCTTGGGGGAGTCCGCAGGCTCATCCAGCCGACGCTCACCGTTCGCGGGTCGACGGCGTTCGCGAAGCGCTCAGCCTGAGCGCCGCGGGTCGTGATGTCACGACCGTGAGGGATGCGCCTCAGCGGTCTCGTCTGGCGCCGGCTTCGGGCTCGAAGGAGAGCACAAGTGGCGCCTCCCAACCTTGCTCGGCGTAGGCGCTCAAGACGCTCTCGCGTAGCTCTTCGACTTTGTCGACGGGGTGCATGACAAACACCGAGCCTCCGAGGCCCGTGCCGGTCATACGCGCACTCGCCGCGCCGAGGTAGGTCGCCAGCTCGACCGTGAAGTCGATTCGGGCCGTGGAGACCTCGAAGTCCTCGCGCAGCGAGGTCTGTGACGCCGCGAGCAGGTGATTCCGTTCCTCGGGGGACTCGCCGGTTCGCATCAGCTTCGTGAATTCGAGCGTGCGCGCGATCTCGGAGACGACGTGCCTCGCGCGACGGAACACAACCTCGTCGAGCTTGTCTGCAGCGGCGTCGAGCTCGGCGGGCCGAACTTCTCGAAGTGTCTGAAAGCCGAGAACCTCCGCGGCCCTCGCGCAGTCGCCGGCCCGTGTCGCGAACTCGGCCGACCAGTTTCGGTGCGACTCCTTGGTGTCGATGAGCACGCGGGCGAGGCCCGATTCCGCCGAACTCGTCGCGGCGAGGATCGAGACGTCGGAGCCACGCGCGTCGAAGAAGACGTCCTCGTCACTTCGCGCCGCGTGCACGGTGATGTGGTCGGTCAAGCCGCCTGGCGCGCCGACGATGTCGGCCTCCGTTTGGCGTCCGACCTCAGCGAGTTCCTCGACGTTCATGCCGAGGCCCCAGAAATCGTTGAGTGCAGTGCTGATCGTCGCGCAGATGGATGCCGAAGAGGCGAGTCCTGCCCCGATCGGGATATCCGTCGTGAGGAAGATCTCGAGGCCCGTTCCGAGGAAGAAGGGAACCCCAGGGTCGGTCTCGTCACCGTCGCCTCGCGTGCCCTCTGGCGGGTTCTCGCGTGCGAAGCGGAGCATGCTGGCCACGGCTCCGAGGGGGTAAGCGCGCCAGTCCTGAGTTGGGATCTCGGAGGAGATGGACCGCAAGTCGGTCACGGCCTCGTCCGTCGAGAGGTCCGTGACGATGCGGATGCGCCCGTCCTCGCGCGGAGCGATCGCGGCGCTCGAGCGGAGGGGGATCGCGCAGGCGTAGCCGACCCCGTCCTGCAGATCGGTGTGGTCGCCCATGATGCTGACCCGGCCCGGCGCCGACCAGACTCCGAGGGGCTCGCGATCGAACGCGGCTCGGAAGCCGTCGCAGACGATCGTCGTCAGGTCTCTGCTCATCTCGTCACCGTTTCTCAGGCATGGGCGATAGGTGGCCGCCCTGTGCATGCGCAGGGTGATTCTAATAAATGCGTCCTGAATGACCGCCGAAACCCTCATCCGCAGGCCTGCCATCTGGTTGGGATCGAAGCGACGTGCTAGGGTCGACAGCTTGTGGGTCCTATTTCCCACAATCGTCGTACCGTTTGTTGTTCGAGGGCACCTTTTCTGCCTCGGCACGATTTCACGAGTTGCGGCGAACGGGCACATTCGCCCGCATCATCGCCGCAAGAGCGCAGCACACGAGTGTTGTGCGTTCTCTGCGTGCCGATTGAAAGGCAACACCTCCATATGACGGAAACAACCTCAACTTTCGCCGAACTCGGCGTCCCCAAGTCGCTCGTGAGCGTGCTCGATGCAGCAGGCAAGCACGAAGCATTCCCCATCCAGCAGTCGACGCTCCCCAGCACCCTCGCTGGGCGCGACGTGCTCGGCCGCGGCAAGACCGGCTCGGGCAAGACCCTCGCCTTCGCCATCCCGCTCGTCGCACGCCTTGCTGGCGCGGTTTCCGGTGGCAAGCGCCGCCCGGGCCGCCCGCTCGGCCTCGTGCTGCTCCCGACGCGCGAACTCGCGACTCAGGTCGCCGCGGTCATCGAGCCCCTCGCCAAGGCTGCCGGCCTCACCGTGACGACCGTCTTCGGCGGCGTCTCACAGCGCCCGCAGGAGACCGCGTTCCGCAACGGCGTCGACATCGTCGTGGCCTGCCCTGGCCGCCTCGACGACCTCATGAAGCAGCGCATCGTGAACCTCGACGCCATCGAGGTCACCGTCCTCGACGAGGCCGACCACATGGCCGACCTCGGCTTCCTGCCCGTCGTCACGCGCATCATGAACGCCACCCCGCAGAGCGGGCAGCGCCTCCTCTTCTCCGCCACGCTCGACAACGGCGTGGACAAGCTCGTCAAGAAGTTCCTCAACGACCCGATCCTGCACTCGGTCGACGAGTCCAACTCGCACGTCGCCGCCATGACGCACCACGTCTACGAGGCGGAGACGCCTGAGGCGAAGACCGCGCTTGTGCACGCTCTCGCGAGCGGCAAGGGTCGTCGCATCATGTTCATGCGCACCAAGCACCAGGCGAAGAAGCTCGCGAAGCAGCTCACGGCGTCAGGCATCCCGGCAGTCGACCTGCACGGCAACCTCTCGCAGAATGCCCGCGACCGCAACCTCGCAGCCTTCTCCGGCGGTGAAGTCAACGTGCTCGTCGCGACCGACGTCGCCGCCCGCGGCGTCCACGTCGACGCGATCGAGCTGGTCGTGCACGTCGACCCGCCCGCCGAGCACAAGGCGTACCTCCACCGCTCCGGCCGCACGGCACGCGCCGGCTCCGAGGGTGACGTCGTCACGCTCATGCTCCCGAGCCAGCGCAAGGACACGGAGATGCTCCTCCGTCGCGCGAAGATCGGTGTCACGCCGCAGCGCGCGAACGTCAACTCGCCCTTCGTGGCCGAGCTCGTCGGCGAGGTCGCCCCGACCGTGCGCCCCGTTCCGGGCGGACCGGGATCCGGCAACGTCGAGGTCAATCAGGGCCGTGGCACGTCGCAGGGCGCCAACGCGCGCCGCAAGCGTGACGCTGCCCCTGCACGTGGCGGTTCTGCGCGTGGTGGCTCCGGCAACGGCGGCGGCGGTGGCCGCGGTCGTGCAGCCTCGTCTTCCTCGCAGGGCTCGTCTGCGTCGCGTCCAGCGCGCGGACAGGCTGGCGAGGGGGCGGCTCAGGGTCAGCGCCGCGGTGAGGGTCGCCCGCGTCGTGCAGGCACCTCCTCGCCCGCATCGCCGTCACGCGGCGGCGAGCGCGGCTCGCGTCGCGCCAGCTGGTCGTCCGGCCAGTAGTCAGCGGCAGACACGCAGTATCCCCGAACGGGCGGTCCGAGCAATCGGCCCGCCCGTTCGGCGTCTGCGCTGCGCCTGCTCCCGCTGTCGCTGTCGCTTGGTGCGCAACAGTGAGCCAAAACCACCCTGGCGAGAAAATCAGCGTGTATCTGGCTGACTTCTCAGTAAGGCGCTAGGCGCTAGGCACTAGGCGTCGGGCGCTAGGCGCTAGTTCGCTGGGTGCGGCAGGTTGGGCGACAGCAAGTGCGCCGTGAGGGCATCGAGGTGGGCGCGGACGGCGGCTGGGCCCTCGCGCTCGAGCAGACGCAGGTAGTCCTCGTGATCATCGGCGAGGCCCGCAGCGCCGTAATGCTCGTGCGCCCCCGCGAGCAGCAGGCGCACTTCGCTTTCCAGTGAGCGGGCGGCCTCGCTGATCCTCGGGCTCGCGGCCGCATCGATGATTGCCTGGTGCACCGACGCATGGGCGGTCTCGAGCAGACGCCAGGACTCCTGGTCTCGTGCTTCGAGCGCTCGGAGCCGTTCGATCTCTGCGAGCACGGGCGCCCGCACCTTTTCCGGCCATCCCTGCGGGTGTCTCGTGTTCAGGATGCGCACGGCCTCGGACTCGAGGGCGCACCTGAGATCCTGCATGGCGCGGATCTCGGCGTCGTCGAGCTTCGTGACCTCGACCCCCTTGTACGGCGCAGAGTGGACAAGGCGTTCCGCGGCGAGCGCGGCCAGTGCAGTGCGCACCGTGTGCCGTGAGAGTCCAAACTCGGCGGCGAGATGCTCTTCGCGGAGGGACTGGCCGCGGGCGTAGCGCCCCTCGAGAATTCGTTCGCGGAGGGTTGTGGCCAGGTTCGCGGCTGCGGTCGGCCGTGGTGGTGAGCCCGGCGTCTCTGCGGCGGTCATCGCTGCCCCCGATCCGTCGAGTCAGGACTGGCGCTGGCGCTCGCGCTTGCACTGACACTCGCGCTGCCACCGGCACTGGCCGGAGCCGCTGCCTTGGTGCCGCGACGCGTGAGGGCGCCGGTTGAGCCGAGCACCAGCACGACGATGCCTGCCGCGAGTACGGCGAGTCCCAGGGCCTCGAGCGTCGCTAGCTGCTCGCGCAGCACGAGGAGGCCCAGGATGCTCGCGGTCAGCGGTTCGGCGAGCGTGAGCGTCGAGACGGTCGCGGCCTGCAGCTTCGCGAGCCCCGCCCCGAAGCAGAGGTAGGCGATGGTAGTCGTGACGATACCGAGCCACGCGGCGGTCGCGAGCCCGGTCGGGGTGAGCATCCACTCTGCGCCGCTCAGGAGGAGTAGGGGGATGCTCACGAGGCCTGCGACTCCGAAGACCACGCCCATGGTTCCGTCGGCGCTCCAGCCTCGGTTCATGAGGGCCTTGGCTGAGAGCGTGTAAATGCTGTAGCTCGCGCCCGCGCCGATTGAGGCCGCGATGCCGCCGAGGTTTGCGCCGCCCGCATCCCCCGCTCCGGCAGCTGCGATGAGCGTCACGCCGAGGATGGCGATCGCGGTTGCGACTCCCCAGCTCAGGCCGGGGAAGCGGCGCGCAAGCGCCCACTGAAGCAGGCCGGTGAGAACCGGTGCCGAACCGAGCGCAAGCACAGTGCCGACGGCGACTCCGCTGCCGGCCGTGCCCGCGAAGAAGAGCGGCTGGTAGAGGAGCACTCCGAGCGCACCCACGAGGACGAGGACGAGGTGGGTGCGGGTGGGGCGGCGGAGCGCGGTCGCCTGCAACCTGATCCCGGCATCTTCACGAGAGCGGCGGCGTTGGGCGGCAATCAGAGCCCAAAGGCCAAGCAATGTCCCGCCGAATGCGAGTCGAGCGGAGCCCAGCGAGAGGGCGCTCACCTCTGGGGCGCCTAGCGCCTGCGCGGTGCCGGTTGTGCCGAAGCAGACCGCGGCGAAGAGGACGAGGAGGAGGGCCATCACGGCTAGATTGTTACACAATCTGCGAGCTTGCGCTGAGCAAGACCCAACGAGCGCTGGGCTCGGCCGAAGTGGCCAAGCCCAGCGCTCGTTGTTGGAAGGTCCGAACTCCTACTTCGCAGTCGGGAGGAAGATCGCTCCGGTCGTGACGTCCTCATCCAGCGACTCGAGCGTGCGGCCGCGAGTCTCGGGGATCTGCGTCGCCACGAAGATGAGTGCGATCACGTTCAGCGCGCCGAACAGGAAGAAGGTTCCAGTGATGCCCATCCCGTCGACGAGCGAGGGGAAGTACAACGACAGGAAGCCGTTCGCGACCCAGAGGAAGAAGATCGAGACGCCCATGCCAATGCCGCGCATGTGCAGCGGGAACACTTCGGACAGGTAGACCCAGACGGCCACGTTCAGGAACGTCTGCATCGACCCGACGAACGCGACGACGAGGAACAGGATGACCCAAGGGCGCAGCGGGTTGCCGACCTCGAGCAGCATCGAGGACAGGCCGATGAGCAGGTGGCAGATCGTTGTCAGTGTGAAGCCGATGATGAACGTCTTGCGGCGGTCGAACTTGTCCATGTAGGAGAGTGCGATGAACGCACCGACCACGGCGATGATGCCGGGGGCGATGTTGGCGATGAGCGCGGCGCTCGAGTCGAAGCCAGACTCGATGAGCACGATCTGGCCGTAGTACATGATCGAGTTGATGCCCGTGAGCTGCTGGGCGACACCGAGTCCGATGCCGACGAGGAGGATGCGGAGGAGCCACTTGTTCTTGAGGATGGCTGCGAAGCCGACCTGCTTCTCGTTCCCCTCCTCGATCGCGACCTTCTCGACCTGGGCGAGCTCTGCTTCTGCGCGCTCGGGGGATCGGACCGTCTTGAGGACCTCGAGCGCCTCGGCGTCGCGGCCCTTCTCGACGAGCCAGCGGGGCGACTCTGGCATGCGCAGCATGCCGAAGAACAGGCAGATGGCCGGGATGGCGCAGACGGCGAACATGATGCGCCAGACGCCGTCGAGGTGGCCGAGTGTGTTGCCGAGGATGGCGTTGATGATGAAGGCCGAGAGCTGGCCGATGACGATGGCGGCTTCGTTGCGGCCCGAGATGGACCCGCGGATCTCGTAAGGCGCCAGCTCGGCCAAGAAGACCGGGACGACGGTTGACGCGCCGCCGACGGCGAGACCCAGGAGGATGCGGCCGACGACCAGAACTTCGAAGTTCGGCGTGAAGACGACGACGAGCGTGCCGAGGAAGAACAGCACGGCGAGCATGATGATCGTCTTGCGGCGGCCCCAGCTGTCGGAGAGGCGGCCGCAGAAGATGGCGCCGATGGCCGCTGCGAAGACGAGGGAGCTCGTGACGACACCCTCGGTGAAGGGTGTGAGTCCGAGCTCTTCGGTCATCGGGTTCAGGGCCCCGTTGATGACACCGGTGTCATAGCCGAAGAGGAGACCGCCGAAGCACGCGACGATTGAGATCAGCCCGAGCCGCGAGCGGTGCGGTCCGGCTGTGAGGGGCGGAAGTGATTTCTCGGCGGTGTTGCCCGCCGGATGCGATGAGGCCATTTTGGACGTCCTTGTCGTGGATGCTGCGAGGTTGTGCGAGGTGCTGCCAGACGCGTCTTCTGCGAACGCGTGTCATGATGGTAACCGAAGAATGACAGGATGTTAATATGTCCTGACAATTTCTTCGAAGCCGAGTGTGGCCCCGCAGCTCAGAGCTGCGGGGCCACACTCGGGTCAGGAGGAGGCGACAAGCTCCCTGATCTTCTCGAGCTGAAACTTCGAGACCTCGTCGGCCCGCTCGTCTTCCGCGAAGACGTTCGAGACGATGAGCGCGTCCGGGCGGTCGAGGTAGCCGATCTCCTTGAGCGTCGTGAAGAGCTCCGTGAAGTCGACGTCGCCGTCCCCGATGCGGAGGTGCTGGTGGATGCGGGCCTCGTTCCCTGGAGGGTTCGAGATGTAGCGCAGCCCGTGCGAACGGTGGTGGTCGAACGTGTCGGCCGTGTAAACCGCGCCGAGGCGCTCGCCAAGCTCGGGCAAGAGGGTGGTCGCCCGGTCGCCGTAGTGGAACGTGTGCGAGGCGACGTACACGAAGCCGACGTTCTTGCTGTTGAGGCCGCGGATGACGCGCCATCCCTCGAGGCCGTCCTCGACGAAGTCGTTGGGGTGCGGGTCGATGTTCAGCTGGATGCCCTCGCGCTCGAGGATCGGCAGGAGCGTCTCCATGGAACGGTGGAAAGCATCCTCCGACTCGTTGAACTGCGAGGGTTCGCCGCTGAACTCGGTGTTGATGACCGGGATCTCAAGCAGGGAGGCGAGCTCGATGACCCGTGTGAAGTTGCGCACGGCCGCGAGGCGGCCCGCCTCTTCTGGGCCCGAGATGCGCTGGACCGGCAGGATGGCGGGGATCGTGACCCCAGCATCCGCTGCGCGCTTCTTGAACTTCAGTGCGTAGGCGTCATCCGCCGACGGGTGGCGGAAGAACCACGAGAAGTCGGGGTGCGGAGTGATCTGCAGGTATTCGTAGCCCAGGCGGGCTGCGATATCCGGGAAGTCGAGGAAGCCGGCGTCGTGGTGGAACGGCGTCGGGTCCAGCGCGATGCGAACCATTGGAGTCTTTCCTTATGCCTTGTCGTAGAACGCGGGGCGCTCGACCTGCTGCACCTCGACGATGCCGCCGTCGAACGCCTTGACGCCGGCCTCGCAGGCGAGGGCCACGCGGTAGCCGTGGAAGGCGTCCGGGCCGTCGATCGTGCCGCGGGCAACCGCGTCCACCCAGCGCTGGATCTGAACGTCGTAGGCCGCCGCGAAGCGGGTCACGAACGACCGGTGCTCTTCCTTCGCGAACGCGCCGTCCGACCAGGTCTGCAGGCCGTTGGCCTGGCCGATGCGGGCGAGCCCGTTCGAGAACACGGCCTCGGTGGCGACCTGGTAGCCGAACTTGATGCTGACGTTCATCTCGACGTCGACGAGGATGCCGTTCTCGAGCTCGAGGAGCACGAGGATCGGCTCGCGGAGGCGCTCCGGAGAGTTCGGGTTGCGACGCATGTACTTGATCTCGATGCTGCGGATCTCGCTGCCGGCAAGCCACGGGATGACGTCGAGCTCGTGCACGACCGAGTCGTTAATGAGCATGTCCTGCGTGTACGTCTCCGGCACGTCGGGGTTGCGGTGCACGGCGCGCAGCGCGAGCAGCTCCCCGGCCTCGCCGGACGCGATGATCTCGCGCAGACGGGCGTACTCGGCGTCGAAGCGACGCATGAAGCCCAGCTGGATGAGGGGACGGTCAGACGCGGCCATCTCGGCCTCGACGACCCGCAGCGACGACGCGGAGTCGGCCGTCAGCGGCTTCTCGCACAGGATGGGCAGCTTCGCCGCGAGTGCAGGGAGCAGCACTGGCTCGTGGAACTTGCCAGGGGTCGCGATGACAACCGCGTCGACGGCGTTCGCCGCGATGGCGTCCTCGATGCTCGTGAACCACTGCGCGCCAGGGGCGTTCTGCAGGGCCGCGGTGCCGCGCCCCTCGTCTGGCTCGATGACGGCCGAGACGACAGCGCCGCTGATGCGCTTCGTGATGCGGGCGATGTGGTCGGCGCCCATGAGGCCGGCGCCGACGACGCCGACGCGGAGGTCAGTTGAAGTCATGTCGATGGTTCCTGTTCTTCTCGGGCGTTACTTGGCGCGGGCGGCTGGTGTGGAGCCGCAGATGTGCTTGAGGGTGCGCTCGGCGATCGGGTACGGGCGGTCGGCGGAGCAGCCGAACATGTCCTGCTCGACGATGCCGAAGATGTTCGGGTCGATCTCGGCGGCGCGGGCCACGATGGGGCCGAGCTCCGGGATGCCGTTCGGCGGCTCGACCATGATCATGTCGGCGGCGGCTTCGGCCCACGGAACGTCGTTCTTGAGGACGTCGAACAGGCGGTCAGGATCGACCTGCTTGAGGTGCAGGTAGCCGATGCGCTCGGGGTAGGCGTTCATGAGGCGCAGGCTGTCGCCGCCGTAGTAGGAGAAATGACCCGTGTCGAGGCAGAGATTCGTGTACTGAGCGTCGGTCTCGTTGAGGAGACGCTCGACCTCGCGGTACGTGCCGACGTGGCTGTCGGCGTGCGAATGGAACTGCTGCTTGACGCCGTACTCCTCGAGGAGCGCCTTGCCGAGCCGGTCGTGGCCAGCGGCGAGGCGCGTCCACTGCTCGGCGTCGAGCGTTCGTGGTTCCTTGGCCTGACCCGTGATGTCGTCGCGCCACATGTCGGGGATCGTCACGAGGTGCTCGGCGCCGAGCTTCGAGGCGAGGCCCGCGACGGCGATGGCCTGGTCCCAGGCGCGCTGCCACTGGCTCTCGTCCTCATTGTGGAAGCCCGTGAACACCGTGCCGGCGGAGAGCTTGAGGCCACGCGACTCGAGCTCGTCAGAGAGCTGGTTGGGGTCGGTGGGGAGGTAGCCGTACGGGCCGAGCTCGATCCACGTGTAGCCGGCCTTCACAACCTCGTCGAGGAAGGTCTGCCAGGGGATCTGGCCGGGGTGGTCGGGGAGCCAGATGCCCCAGGAGTCAGGGGCGGTTCCGATTCGGATGCTCTGCGACATCGTCGTCTGCTTTCTGTTGGTGTTCGTAGTGAAGTTCGTGTGCGTGTTCGTGCGTGTCCTGCGGTGAGGGGCCGGCGGCGGGAGATCCGATCCGGCCCCGACCGGTCAGCCGAGCAGGGGCCGCTGAGCGGCCTTCTGCTGCTTGTAGTCCTCGAGCGCGCTCTTTGTGGAGTCGAGCGTGGAGGTCTCGGCGACCGGCACATCCCACCATCCTTCGCCGTCAGGCGCGTAGATGAGGGGGTTGCTGTTGATGTGGATGAGCGTCGAGGTGTCGGAGGCCTTCGCCTTGGCCATGGCCTCGCGCAGGTCGCCGATCGCGTCGGCGCTCGGCTCGATCTCGATGGTGTCGATGCCGTAGCTGCGGGCGTTGGCGGCGAGGTCGACGGGCAGGATCTGGTCGCCCTGGAAGTTCGAGCCTGCCTCGTCGAACGCGCGGTACCAGGTGCCGAAGCGCTCGGAACCGACGGTCTCGGAGAGGTGTCCGATGGAGGCGTAGCCGTGGTTCTGGATGAGCACGACGATGATCTTGATGCCCTCGGCCACTGCCGTCACGAGCTCCGTGTGGAGCATGAGGTAGGAGCCGTCGCCGACCATGACGATGACGTCACGGTCCGGTGCGCCACGGCGAACGCCCATGCCACCGGCGATCTCGTAGCCCATGCAGGAGAAGGCGTACTCGACGTGGTAGCCGAGTGGGTCGCGGACCCGCCACAGCTTGTGGAGGTCGCCGGGCAGCGAGCCGGCAGCCTGGACGATGACGTCGCGCGGGTCGCTCGACTCCTGGACAGCGCCGATGATCTCCGGCTGGCCCGGCAGGTCGAGGCCGCTCGGCTCGAAGGCGACATCGACGGCCGCGTCCCACTCGCTCTTCTCGGCCGCGATCTGCCGCGAGTAATCGTCGCTCACGCGGAACCCGGAGAGGGCACCGATGAGCTTCACGAGCGTCTCACGAGCGTCCGCTACGACGGGCAGCTGCGAGCCGTGCTTGTAGGCGTCGAAGGCGGCGACGTTGATGTTCACGAAGCGCGCGCCGTCGTTCTGGAACACAGTGCGGCTGGCCGTCGTGAAGTCGCTGTAGCGCGTGCCGATGCCGATGACGACGTCTGCCTGCGCTGCGAGGCGGTTGGCCGCTGTTGTGCCGGTCGCGCCGATGCCGCCGAGGTACTGCGGGTGGTCCCAGTCGAGGGATCCTCCGCCTGCCTGGCTTGTACCGACGGGAATGCCCGTGGCCTCCACGAAGGCGCGCAGCTCGTTCTCGGCACCCGAGTAGATGACGCCGCCGCCGGCGACGATGATCGGGTTCTTGGCGTTCTTGATCGCCTCGACGGCGCGCGCGAGCGGGCCCGCTTCGGGGAGGGGGCGGCGGATGTGCCACTCGCGCTCCTCAAGGAAGGCGAGGGGTACGTCGATGAGCTCTGCCTGGACGTCCTCGGGCAGCGCGATCGTCACGGCACCGGTCTCAGCCGGGTCGGTGAGGACCCGCATGGCGGCAAGCGCGATCGAGTACAACTGCTCGGGGCGCTGCACGCGGTCGAAGAAGCGGGAGAGGGGACGGAACGCATCCGTCACCTGGATGCCCGTGTCGTGCGGGAACTCGAGCTGCTGCAGCACGGGGTCGGCGACGCGCGTCGCGAAGGTATCGCTCGGCAGGAGCAGCGCTGGCAGGCGGTTCGCCGTGGCGAGGGCCGCACCCGTGAGCATGTTGGCTGCGCCCGGTCCGACGGACGCGGCGCTCGCGTAGGTCGCGCGGCGGCGGTGCATGCGCGCGTAGCCCACCGACTGGTGCACCATCGCCTGCTCGTTGCGCGCCTGGAAGTACGGCATGAGCGTCGGGTCCTCGACGTTGGCCTGCTTGAGCGCCTGGCCGATGCCGGCGACATTGCCGTGGCCGAAGATTCCGAACATGCCGGGGATCGTGCGCTCGCGCACGTCGCCATCGACGGTGTACTGCTTGCCGAGGAACTCGACGAGGGCCTGGCCGACGGTCATTCGCTTGGTTGACATCTGCGTCATCTTTCTGCGTTGGTACTGAGCTGTTGCTGGTGCGCTGGAGGCGCGGCGTTACTGCTTGGGGCCGTACGGGAGGCGGGAGTCGAACTCCTGAGAGGTCCACTGCTCGCGCACCCAGCCGTGGGCCGGGTCGTCGCTGATGAGCCACTCGCGCGCCTCGTCCGGACCCGCCATGACGTTCAGGTAGTACAGGTCGTAGCCGGGGGCCGCGACGGCGGGGCCGTGGTAGCCGAACGGGACCAGCGCGATGTCTCCGGTGCGGACGATCTCGTTGATCGAGATCTCGCCGGCAGGCGACGTGTAGGTCGCGAACATGCCGAAGGCGTCAGCGCCCTCTGGGACCGTCGCGTTCTTGGTTGGCTCGCTCTCGAAGTAGTAGATCTCCTCGAGGCGGCTCTCGTGGCCCGGGTGGTGCTCGTCGTGCTTGTGGGGAGGGTACGACGACCAGTTCTCGGCCGGCGTGATGACCTCGCACACGATGAGCTTGGCGGCCTGCAGCGAACCGGGGATGCCGAAGTTCTGCACCTGACGGCTCGAGCGGCCCGCACCCCGGAGCTCGACCGGCACGTCGCCCTTGCGCAGCACCTGGAAGGGGAAGACCTGCGTCGTCGGTGCCTCTGCAACGGCGACCCTGCCGCTGCCGGTCACCGTGGCGCTGGTCCCGACGGGCAGGTAGGCCACGTCAGCTGGCCCGTCGAAGACTGAGGGACGGCCCTCGAGCTCGACGGATGCGGGCGCATCCGCCCCGTCGAGCTCGAGGCGCGCGTTTCCGCGGAGGGGGATGACCATTCGCTCAATGTCGCCTGCTGGCAGCTCGAGGCGCAGACCATCGGAGAGGTTCGCGACTCGGATGCCGGTGTGTTCCCAGCCGGGGAGCGTCGCATCGACAACGCTCTCCCAGCCGTCTCGCGAGAGGGCTCCGCGGGCCCTGAACCAGGTGTTCTCTGCTGTGTCCCTGTGGGGAGATGCTGCGTGTGAGGACATTGCTCGTGAGTCTTTCTAGGTGCGAATGGTCTGGCTAGCCGTGTGGGCTAGTCGTGCTGGGCTGGTTATTCGTTTTCGGGGAAGCCGAGGTTGATGCCGCCGTGCTTGGCGGGGTCGAGCCAGCGGCTGGTGACGGCTTTCTCGCGGGTGTAGAAGTGGAAGCCTTGGAGGCCGTAGGCCTTGCTGTCGCCGAAGGCGGAGTCTTTCCATCCGCCGAAGGAGTAGTAGGCGACGGGGACGGGGATGGGCACGTTGATGCCGATCATGCCGACCTGGATCTCGTTCTGGAAGCGGCGGGCGGCGCCGCCGTCGTTGGTGAAGATCGCGGTGCCGTTGCCGAACTGGCCGGTGTTGATGAGCTCAACGCCTTCCTCGAAGCTCTTGACGCGGACGATGCCGAGGACGGGGCCGAAGATCTCTTCCGTGTAGGCGCGGCTGGTGGTGGGGAGGTTGTCGATGAGGGTCGGTCCGAGCCAGAACCCGCCGTCCGCGCCTTCGGCCTGGATGGTGCGGCCGTCGACGAGGACGTCGGCGCCGTCGTCTTTCGCGATCTGGATGTAGGAGGCGATCTTGTCGCGGTGTACTTCCGACACGATGGGGCCCATGTCGGGTTCCTTGTGGGTGTCGGTGGGGGTGCCGTCACCGATGCGGAGCTTCGCGATGCGCTCGGTGACTTTCTCGATGAGCTTGTCGGCGACGGGTTCGATCGCGAGGACCACGCTGATGGCCATGCATCGCTCGCCCGCGGACCCGTAGCCGGCGTTGATGGCCTGGTCGGCGACGAGGTCGAGGTCCGCGTCTGGGAGCACGAGCATGTGGTTCTTCGCGCCGCCGAGCGCCTGGACGCGTTTGCCGTTCTTGGACGCGGTTTCGTAGATGTACTGCGCGATCGGGGTCGAGCCGACGAACGAGATCGCGGCGACGTCGTCGTGGTTCAGGAGGCCATCGACGGCTTGCTTATCGCCGTGGAGGACGTTGAAGACACCGTCGGGAAGGCCCGCTTCTTTCCAGAGTTCGGCGAGCCAGACCGCGGCGGACGGGTCCTTCTCGGAGGGCTTGAGGACGACGGTGTTGCCGACGGCGATCGCGATGGGGAAGAACCACATGGGGACCATGGCGGGGAAGTTGAAGGGGCTGATGATGCCGACCACGCCGAGGGCTTGCTTGATGGAGAACACGTCGACGCCGGTGGAGGCGTTCTCGGTGAAGTCGCCCTTCATGATGTGGGGGAAGCCGGTCGCGAGTTCCACGACCTCGAGGCCGCGCTGGATCTCGCCAGCGGCGTCGGAGACGACCTTCCCGTGCTCGGACGTGATGATGCGGGCGAGCTCGAACTTCCGCTCGTTCAGCAACTCACGGAACTTGAAGATGATGTTCTGGCGCTTCGCGATCGACGTGTTCGACCAGCCGGGGAAGGCGGCCTTGGCGGCGGCAATCGCGGCGTTGATTTCAGCATCGTCGGCGAGAGCGACGTTGCTCGTCGCGGTGCCGAGAGCCGGGTTGAAGACCGGCGAGGTGCGCGCTGGCGTCGCGGTCGAGAAGGCGCCGTTGATCCAGTGCTGGATCGTGGGCAGGGCGGTGTCAGTCATGGGTGTTCCTTCGCTGTGTTGCGCCGGTCTGGAGCGGCGCTGGTGGATGCGGCAGCTGCCGCGACGAGGGGTGTTGGTGGTCCGAGCTCAGCTCGTGGTGTGGACGAGGCTTGCGGCCGTGTCCACGGCCGCGGCGACGTCGCCATCGGCGGGGTAGAGGAGGGTGCGCCCCACGACGAGCCCACGAACGCCCGGGAGGGCGAGGGCGTCAGCCCACTTGGCGTACACCGCCTCTTGGTCGCCGTTCGGCTCGCCGCCGAGCAGGAGCGTCGGCAGGGTCGTCGCCGCCATGACGCGCTCCATCTCAGGCACGACGGGCAGCTTCATCCAGGTGGATCCGGAGCTGTTGCCGAGGCCGGAGGTGATCGCGATCGAGTTGATGACGGCGTCGGGCGACAGGTCGTTGACGATCCGTCCCTCCCTCCACTCGCTCATGAACGGCTCGAGCATGATGGGGAGGGATGCTGCTGCCGCGTCGTCGACCGCACGGGCGTTGGCCTCGAGCGTCGAGACCGTGCCGGCATCCGCAAGGTTCACTCGCACGAGCGTCTTGGCGAAGTCGATGCCGTCGCGCACCATCGAGTCGACGTCGTAGCCCGTGAAGCGGTCGTCCATCTCGAAGCTCGCGCCCCTGAGGCCACCGCGGTTCATGGAACCGACGATGAGCTTGTCGTCGAGCACGCCCAGCAGGGCGAGGTCGTCGATGATGTCCGGCGTTCCGAGCACACCGTCGACGCCGGGCCGCGAGAGGGCAAGCGCGAGACGGTCGAGCAGGTCGTAGCGGTCGGCCATCGCCATGGCGTCGTCGCGGACGCCGAGGGCGCCACGCGCAGGGTGGTCGGCGGCCACGAAGAACAGCCTGCGGTCTTCAGGGAGGAGCGACGCACGGCGCTTGCGGTTCGCGAGCGCTTCCCGCAGTGCCGCGGGGCCATCAGCCCTGGCGTCACGGAGCTTCTCGAACGCCGCTTCGTCGAGGATCCGGTACTTCTCAGGCAAGAGAGTTCTCCTTCAGGATCTCGTCGACCTCCGCCGTCGATGGCATTGCGGTCGAGCACTCGAGTCGCGAGGCCACGATGGCGCCGGCGATGTTCGCGAAGCGCAGGATGTGCTCGAGGTCCCACCCTGCGATGAGGCCCTTGCAGAAGGCTCCGCCGAAGCTATCGCCGGCTCCGAGGCCATTGATGACGTCGACGAAGTGCGTCGGCACTTCGATTGAGCCCTCGCGGGTCTTCGCGAGGACGCCCCTCGGACCCTGCTTGACAACCGCGATGTCGACGCCTCGCTCGAGGAGCGCATCCGCCGCCCGCTGGGGCTCGGTCTCGCCGACGGCGACCTCGCACTCCTCCTTGTTGCCGATCGCGATCGTCGACTGCGCGAGGATCGGCTCGATCACGGCCGTCGCGGTGGCGGCGTCGGGCCAGAACATGGCGCGGTAGTCGAGGTCGAGGATCGTGTGGTCGCGGCGAGCACGCGCAGCGAACGCGGCGTGGTGCGCGGCGCGGCTCGGCTCCTCGGAGAGGCCCGTGACGGTCGCCCAGAAGATCTTGGCGTTGCGGATCGCGTCGAGGTCGAGCGTCTCGGCCTCGATGTTGAGGTCCGGAGCCTTCGGCTGTCGGTAGAAGTAGAGGGGGAAGTCATCCGGCGGGAAGATCTCGCAGAACGTGACCGGGGTTGCGAGCGAGTCGTCGCGCGTCACGAAGTCGCTCTTGACGCCGAGGCGCTCGAGCTCCCGCACGATGTAGCGGCCGAAGGGGTCGTCGCCGGTGCGGGTGATGACCGCCGAGCTCAGGCCGTGCTTCGCACCGGCGACGGCGACATTCGTCGCGCTGCCGCCGAGGAACTTCCCGAAGGTCGAGACGTCCTCGAGCCCGACTCCGGTCTGGAGGGGGTAGATGTCGACACCCACACGGCCAAGCGTGATGAGGTCAAACGCGGAGGTTTGTGTTGCAGTGGTCATACGGCTCTGTACAACTTTCAGTCCGATGGTGAACGAGGACGAGAGTCAGCATACACCTAATGTCCTGACAAAGTAACAAAGTCTGGAAGGCGAATTCGAGGCCCCAGCAGTAGGGGAGTGTCAGGCCTTGAGTTCGGCGATGAGCGAGTCCACGACCGGCACGAGTGCGCCGTCGTGTTGCTCGGCCACGCGCCGCTGGCGGTCGCTCGATGAGCCGCTCTCGATGATCTCCGCGATCGCGCCGAGCTCCTCCGTGCATCCGAGGTCCTCGGCCACCTGCAGGTAGTCGCCCTCGATGCGCTCGGCGAGTACCTCAGTGACGGGGCGCTCGTTGCCGGCTGCGTCCTCGATGATGATCGCGTCGAGGCCGTAGCGCGCTGCTCGCCATTTGTTCTCCCGCACGAACCACGATGGCAGGCGGTCCGTGTCTCGGCCTGCGTCGAGCTGGCGAGAGGCGTGCTCGACGATGACGTGATTGAGCGCGACCATGGCGCCGAGCTCGCGCAGGTTCGTCGCGCCGTCCGAGACGCGGATCTCAACCGTGCCCCAGTGCGCGGAAGGGCGCACGTCCCAGCGAAGCTCCTGGACCTCGTCGACGATGCCCGTGTGCAGGACGTCGTGCGCGACGCGCTCGTAGTCCTCCCAGGTCTCCATCTCTGGGGGCAAGCCGCCCGTCGGGAGCTGCTGGAAGATCATCGTGCGATGCGAGCTGAAAGTCGTGTCCTCGCCCTGCCAATACGGGCTGGACGTCGAGAGGGCCAGCATGAGCGGGTAATTCGCGAGGGCCGCCCGCATGATCGCCGGCACCTTGCGGCAGTCCTCTACGCCGATGTGCGTGTGCACGCCCCAGATGGCGAGCTGCCCTCCCCAGCGACCTGAGCGCTCAGTGACCAGGCGGTAGCGCTCACCGGGCGAGCGCTGCTGCTCCCGCCACTTGGAGAAGGGATGCGTGCCGGAGCCGATCACGCCAGCGCCCGCCGCATCCGCCGCGGTCAGCAGGGAGTCCCTCAGGCCGCGCAGTTCGTCAACGGCCGACCCAGCCGATCGATGCACGCCCGTCACGAGTTCGACGGTGTTCGTGAGGAACTCCTTCGTGAACCGCTCGTCGCCGAGGCGCGAGATCAGTTCAGGGCCGATGCCGGTCAGCTCGCGCGACTCAGCGTCGACGATACCGAGCTCCCATTCGACACCAAGTGTCGAACGCTCTGATGAGGCGAAACGCATGGTGAAAGCGTAGACGTACCAAGGGTCGCGGCGTGTCTGCATTGCGGGCCAATCGGCATCCGCCGCAATATAGAGAAAGGACTAGGGCGACGGCACGCGCCGCCCCCAGAAGCGGAGGCCCCCATGCGCTACTCGGATTCCCTTGCGGAACTTGCGACGGCCGGAGCGCAGGACTTCGTTCCGTACGTGATCGGGGCCGTTCTGCTTGTCCTGATCGGCGGCATCGTGCTCTTCTTCGTCCAGCGTCGGCAGCGCGCCGCGGAGCGAGCAGCGGACCTCGGCGAGCGTTCGGGGTCCGGCCACGATTCTGCGGTTGGCTAACTGGCCAAGTATCTGCCAAACTAGGCAGTTGAGTCTCGCGGGCTCGACCCTCTAATCCGGCCCGCGGTTCACCATTGAGCTCTGCCGAGTGTGCCCCACGCCCTCCGGCTGTCGTTCGCCGATACACACACCATCAGGAGACACGTGGCTGTCAAAATTCGTCTGAAGCGCCTTGGAAAGATCCGGGCACCCTACTACCGCATCGTCGTCGCCGACTCGCGCACCAAGCGCGACGGTCGCGTCATCGAGGAGATCGGCAAGTACCACCCCACCGAGAACCCCTCGTTCATCGAGGTCAACTCGGAGCGTGCACAGTACTGGCTGAGCGTCGGCGCACAGGCCTCCGAGGCTGTCGTCGTCCTGCTCAAGCTCACGGGCGACTGGGGCAAGTTCAAGGGCGAGGGCTCGACCGAGAACCAGGTCAAGGCACCTGAGGCCAAGGTCCCCTTCGTCGCAGAGGCTGGCAAGAAGCCCGTCCTGCGCCCCAAGGCTGAGCCGAAGGCAGCTCCGGCCGCCGCAGAGGTCACCGAAGAAGCGGCGACTGAAGAGGTCGAGGCCTAGTCATGCTCGCTTCCGCGCTGGAACATCTCGTCAAGGGAATCGTCGATCACCCCGACGATGTCCGCGTGGACCGCAGCACTGCTGCACGCGGCGAGGTCCTCGAAGTGCGTGTGCACTCCGAGGACCTCGGCCGTGTCATCGGTCGCTCCGGCCGCACTGCCAAGGCTCTGCGCACCGTAGTGACCGCACTTGCCGATGGCCGCCGAGTTCGCGTCGACGTAGTTGACGACTGAGGTGGCAGGCAAGAAGAAGGGCATCACCCAGCTCCGTGTCGGGCGCCTCACCAAGGCCCACGGCCTCAAGGGCGCTATCAAGCTCGAGCTCTTCACCGACGAGCCAGACCGGCGCTTCGTGCCAGGCGCGAGCTTCAGCCTCCAGGTGCCGCCCGACCACGAGTGGCACGGCAAGAGCCTGGAGCTGCATGAGCTCCGCTGGTACAACGGGCACCCCGTCGGATTCTTCGTCGGCGTTTCTGACCGCACCGCCGCCGAGAGCCTCGCCAAGGCGATCCTCTGGGTCGACTCCAACGACGCCGAGGAGCTCGAGGACGACGCCTGGTACGACCACCAGCTCGTTGGCCTCGATGTGCAGCGCGATGGCGTTTCCGTCGGCAGTGTCATCCGGGTCGAGCACTTCCCGGCCCAGGACCTGTTGGTCGTCAAGACCGCGGACGCCGAGGTGCTTGTTCCACTCGTGAAGGCGATCGTCTCCGAAGTCGACCTCGAGGCCGGAGTGGTCAGCGTTACCCCTCCCAACGGTCTCTTCGAGGAGATCGAAGAGACGCCGTCAGAGTCGAAGGCCCCGGCCGTCGAGCCCAAGGCCGACGCCGAGTAGTCTCGCCTCTCCATCTGCGTAGTCCTGCGCGCCCGCGATCAGTCGCGGGCGCGCATCCGCTTAAGCTGGACCCCATGCGCGTCGACATCGTCACCATCTTTCCCGAGTTCTTCCAGGTGCTCGACGTCTCACTCCTCGGCAAGGCGCGGCAGGACGGCATCATCGACGTCCGCGTGCACGACCTGCGCGACGCGACGACCGACCGGCACCGCACCGTCGACGACACGCCATACGGCGGCGGCGCCGGCATGGTCATGAAGCCAGAGCCGTGGGGGCAGACGATCGACGCCATCCTCGATGACGCCGCCGGCCAGCCGGCCGTGCCAGCGGAAGGCTCGGGCTCGGGGGACGCGCGCCCCCTCGTCGTGTTCCCGTCGCCAGCAGGGACGGTCTTCACGCAGGCAACCGCCAGGCGGTATGCGCTCGAGCCGCACATCGTCTTCGGCTGCGGCCGTTACGAAGGGATCGACCAGCGGGTCTTCGATGACACTGCTGAGCGCGCCAGGGTTGAGCTCGTGAGTCTCGGCGACTATGTGCTCAACGGGGGAGAGGTCGCCGTCACCGCCATGATCGAGGCGTTCGGACGGCTTGTGCCGGGCGTCGTCGGCAACCCCGAGTCGCTCGTTGAGGAGTCGCATGAAGACGGGCTGCTCGAATACCCGAGCTACACGAAGCCGGCTCTGTGGCGCGGGCGAGAGGTTCCTGACGTGCTGCTGAGCGGCCACCACGCGAAGATCGCCGCCTGGCGCCACGAGCAGCAGATCGAGCGCACGCGCCGCGTCCGCCCAGAGCTGCTGCCGCCAGAGCTCCGGTAGCGCTGGCCCCGCTTCAGCGCTAGCTGCGCGCGGTGAGGATGATGGGGTCGCCGTCGGTGATGACAACCGTGTGCTCGCTGTGCGCCCCGCGCGAGCCGTCAGCGCTGCGGAGCGTCCAGCCGTCCGCATCCTGCACGAGCTTGTCCGTCGTCTCGAGGAACCATGGCTCGATCGCGAGGACGAGGCCCGGCTTGAGCGGCATGCCGCGGTTCGCGCGACCGCGGTTCGGGACGCTCGGCTCCTGATGCATGGTGCGCCCGACGCCGTGGCCGCCGAACTCGACGTTGACGGGGTAGCCGGCGTTCTTCGCAACCTGCCCGATGGCGTGCGAGATGTCGCCGAGCTTGTTGCCGGGGCGGGCCGCTTCAATGGCAGCCTCGAGCGCCACTTCGGTCGTGTCGATGAGGCGCAGGTCGGCCTCGCGTGGCGTGCCGACGACCACCGTTATGGCGGAGTCGCTGACCCAGCCGTCGACTGCCACGGCGAAATCGAGCGTCAGAACGTCACCGTCCTTGAGCGCGTAGTCGTGCGGAAGGCCGTGCAGGACGGCATCGTTGACCGACGTGCAGATGACCTTGCCGAACGGCGAGTTGCCGAATGAGGGGTGGTAGTCGATGTAGCAGCTCTTCGCGCCGCGCTTCGTAATGAGCTCGTGAGCTCTGGCGTCGAGCTCGAGGAGGTTCGTGCCGACAGCGGCGCTCTGCGAGAGCTCACTGAGGACCTCGGCGACGAAGCGCCCCGCGGGTCGCATCTCTTCGATTTCGTTCTGGGTGCGCAGCTCGATCATCCGGCAATCGTACCGGCGCTCGTGCCGTGAGCGAACGCTCAAGCCTCTGCTCGGGAACCTCCCGTAGCGTTGCGTCATGGGCATTGGCCGTCTCGTCTACCGCGCACTTCTCCCTGCTGCGCTTTTCCTCGCCGCCTGGCAGTTCGTGGGCTGGCTTGTCCTGGGCGCTCCCGTGGCACGCCTCTTCGTCTTCGGTTTCGCAGGGCTTGCCGCCGTCGCAGGGCTCCTCATCCTGTCCGCGAACTTCTGGCTGCGGCCGGACATCCGCGAGACGAAGGCTCTGCAGTTGCGCGACCTGCCCCTCATCGTCGTGCCCTGGCTGCTCTGGGCGGCAGGGGCTGTTGTGCCGGATGCTCCCGGGCTCTGGGTGCTCGCCGCCGCGTTCCTGTCCATGGTCGTTGCCGGCTCGATAGCGCGACGCAGACTCACGGCGGTCGTGCAGGAGCGACTCGCCTCCGCTCAGGCCGCGGGACCCCAGGCCAACCCTTTCGGCATGTTCGGTGGGATGCCAGGCATGGCTGCTCCTGGGATGCCAGGCTCACCGGGCAACAGGACGCCGCCTGCCGGGCCGGGAGGCGCATCCGGACCCGACGCCGGCAAGGTGATCACGCTCGATCCTGAACCGGACGACGACCGTCGCTGACCAGGACAGTCGACGCCGAGCTCGAGCGGGCCGGTCTTCGCATTGCGGGCGTCAAGCTGGCATGGTTTACTAGACCCTTGTGCCGCGGCTCGACTCTGCCACAGGGGATGAGAGCACCTCGCGATGCACGCCAACCTCTTCACTGACCTTCGCAGCCGACCTGTGGCGACTGCAGAGAGCGAAATCATGACCAACGTTATTGACGTCATCGACGCAGCATCGCTGCGCAGCGATGTCCCAGACTTCCGCCCCGGCGACACCGTCAAGGTGCACGTGAACATCGTTGAAGGCACGCGCTCGCGCGTTCAGGTCTTCCAGGGTGTTGTCATCGCACGTCAGGGTGCCGGCGTCCGCGAGACCTTCACGGTCCGCAAGGTCAGCTTCCAGGTGGGCGTCGAGCGTACGTTCCCCGTGCACACCCCGGTCATCGAGAAGATCGAGATCGTGTCCCGCGGTGCTGTGCGTCGCGCGAAGCTCTACTACCTCCGTGGTCGTCGTGGCAAGGCTGCGAAGATCCGAGAGAAGCGCGACAACTAAGCGCCAGCAGTAGGCGAATGGCTCCCCAACGCGGGAGCCATTCGTGTCGATCCACACGTTGACTGAGGGTTCCGCCGCGGCGGACCGACCGCGAGGGGGAGCCATGGGCGACGCGAGTGCGCGCGACCGCCGCGCTCCATCGCACGGCAGGGCACCGCACGACGGCAGGCACCGGCTGAGTCAGACTGATCGCCCCGCGGGTCTTGGCTCTTCCGACATCGCGAGCGCGCCCATCCACGCCGTCGGTCTCATCGCGGAGAACGAGCCGGCTCCGGCGCCCAGCCGCGGACTCGGCAAGGCGATGCTGTCGTTTGCTCGCGACCTTGTCATCGTCGCCGTGCTTGCGATCGTCATGTCGATGCTCATCAAGACCTTCCTGCTTCGGCCCTTCTACATCCCCTCCGCGTCGATGAACGACACCCTGGTCGTCGAAGACCGCGTGCTCGTGAACCTGCTGGTCCCCGACCTCGTTGGGATCGAGCGCGGCGACATCGTCGTGTTCGAGGACCCGGGCGGATGGTTGCCCGTCGCGGCTCCCGCCGAGAAGTCCCCGTCGCAGGCCGCGGTCGACGGTGCACTCGAGTTCGTCGGCCTCAAGCCCGAGGAGACGAGCAACCACCTCATCAAGCGCGTCATCGGGCTGCCAGGCGACGTCGTCTCCTGCTGCAACGAGTACGGGCAGGTGCTCATCAACGGACTGCCGATCGGCGAGCCCTACCTGCTGCTCGAAGACGGGCAGGCCGCATCCGGGATGCCGTTCGAGGTGACAGTGCCGGAAGGTCACCTCTGGGTGATGGGTGACAACCGCTACAACTCGGAGGACTCCCGGTACCACCAGGACGAGCCTGGCGGCGGGTTCGTGCCCGTCGACGACGTGGTTGGCAAGGCGTTCCTGCTCAACTGGCCCCTCGACAGGTTCACCTTCCTCGGCAACTACCCAGAGGTATTCGACCGCGTGCCAGAACGAACGGACCAAGAGTGACCCCGCCCGTGGACCCGACGCTCGACGTCGAACGCGAGCTGCTGCTCACCGCGCCCGTCGTGATCGGCGTCGACGAGGTGGGCCGCGGCGCGATTGCGGGCCCCGTCGCAGTCGGCGCCTGTGCGATCGACGCTCGCAGGGTTGAGCTTGGTGCCCCCTCCGGCGTGCGCGACTCCAAGCTGCTGAGCGCGAAGCGTCGCCTCGAGGCTCGAGAGGGTATCGAGTCGTGGGCCATGGGAGTCGGTGTCGGCTACGCCAGCGCGAGCGAGATCGACGAGCGCGGCATCACCGCATGCCTCGGAGCGGCTGCCAAGCGTGCGCTCGCAGAGTTGCACGCGAGTGGAGTGCCGGTCGCGGATGCGGTGGTGCTGCTCGACGGATCGCACGACTGGCTCTCCCCGTGCCTCTCGACGCCGCTCCGTGTCGTGGTGCGTCCCAAGGCAGACCGCGACTGCACGTCGGTGGCTGCGGCGTCGGTGGTCGCGAAGCTCGAGCGCGACGCGCTCATGATCTCGGCGGCAGAAGCCCATCCCGAATACCTGTGGGAGTCGAACAAGGGATACGGCAGCGCGGCCCACCTCGCTGCCATCGCTGCGACGGGCCCGAGCGAGCTCCACAGGCACACGTGGCTCCGCGCCGCGACCCCGTAGACTGGGCGGATCATGGACGACGAGAATTTCGACGATTACGAGCGCGAGCAGGAGCTTTCCCTGTTTCGCGAGTACCGCGACGTCGCGGGGCAGTTCAAATACGTGATCGAGACCGAGCGCCGTTTCTACCTGGCGAACAGCGTAGATCTGGTCAGGCGCGACACCGAGCACGACTTCTACTTCGAACTCACGATGAAGGACGTCTGGGTGTGGGACATCTACCGCTCTGACCGCTTCGTGAAGCAGGTCCGTGTGCTGACGTTCAAGGACGTCAACGTCGAGGAGACCGGCTCGAAGGAATTCGAGCTCCCCAAGGAGCTCGCGCTCGACGAGTAGCCGCCCGGCGTCGGAACGGGAGCGCGCTCTCGCGCTCGCGACGCGCCGCCTGGACGCCGATGTCGGTGGTTCGTGGGAGCCTCGTGGAGTGACAGAGACGATGATTCCCGCCGCCACCGCATCCGCCGCCACACAGATCCTCCGGGCGCTGGTCGGGAGAGACGACGCGGTCTTCCACGACGGTCAGCTCGAGGCGATCTCGGCGATCGTGGACGAGCGACGGCGAGTCCTCGTCGTGCAGCGCACGGGCTGGGGCAAGTCGGCGGTGTACTTCATCGCGAGCCTCATGCTGCGCGCGCGTGGCGCGGGGCCGACCATCCTCATCTCGCCGCTGCTTGCCCTCATGCGCGACCAGGTCGAGGCCGCGAGCAGGGCGGGCGTCAGGGCCGTCTCCATGTCGTCCGCAAACGCGCACGAGTGGGCGAGCATCCGCGAGCAGCTCGCGGCCGACGAGATCGACGTGCTGCTGGTGTCGCCGGAGCGTCTCAACAACCCGGAGTTCCGCGACACGCAGCTTCCCGAGCTCCTTCGCCGCACCGGCCTGGTCGTGGTCGACGAGGCGCACTGCATCTCCGACTGGGGGCACGACTTCCGCCCCGACTACCGCCGCATCGCGTCGCTCATCTCCGGTCTCGGCACGGACATCCCTGTGCTCGCGACGACGGCGACCGCCAACGAGCGAGTTGTGCACGATATCGAGGAGCAGCTCGGCCGCAGCAGCATCCTGACCATTCGCGGCCCACTCGCTCGCGCCAGCCTGCGGCTCGGGGTACTCAGGCTCGGCAACGCGCGCGAGCGTCTCGCCTGGCTGCTGCAGCACCTCGACGAGCTGCCGGGGTCGGGCATCATCTACACCCTCACGGTCGCGGGGGCCGAGGACACCTCGGCTGCCCTGCGCGAGGCGGGCATCCACGCGCCCGCGTACACGGGCAAGACCGACCCGGACGAGCGCGAGCGTCTCGAGGGCGCGCTCAAGCGCAACGAGGTCAAGGCGCTCGTCGCCACGAGTGCGCTTGGCATGGGCTTCGACAAACCCGACCTTGGGTTTGTGGTGCACCTCGGCGCTCCTTCTTCTCCTGTCGCCTACTACCAGCAGGTGGGGCGCGCTGGCCGCTCGAGTGCGTCCGCTGACGTGCTGCTGCTGCCCGGTGAGGAAGACCGGGCGATATGGGAGTACTTCGCCACGGTCTCCATGCCAGACGAAGAGCGCGCGCAGGCGGTGCTCGGAGCCCTGGGAGCATCGCCCAGGTCGACCGTCGCCCTCGAGTCAGCGGTCGACCTCCGCCGCTCGCGCCTCGAGCTGCTCCTCAAGGTGCTCGACGTCGACGGCGCCGTTCGGCGCGAGCAGGGCGGATGGGTCTCGACGGGGCAGCCGTGGAGCTACGACGGCGACCGGTACTCGCGCATCGCCTCGGCTCGGTCTGCCGAGGCGCAGGCGATGATCGACTACGAGCGCACCGACGGCTGCCGCATGGAGTTCCTACAGCGGCAGCTTGATGACGCGACGGCGGCGCCGTGCGGGCGCTGCGACAACTGCGCGGGCGTCTGGTTCGACGCGACGACTGACGCGGCCGTGCAGGCGCGGGCTGGCGCAGCTCTCGATCGCGTCGGCGCGGACATCGCGCCGCGGCGCCAGTGGCCGAGCGGCATGGCGAGCCTCGGCGTCGACCTGAAGGGGCGCATCCCCAAGGAGCAGCAGGCTTCCGAGGGGCGCGTGCTCGCGCGCCTCAGCGACCTCGGCTGGGGCGGGCCGCTGCGTGAGCTCTTCGCCTCCGCGGGGCCCGACACGGTCGTGACTGGCCCACTCCTGCAGGCGTGCATCCGCATCCTCTCCGAGTGGAAGTGGGATGCCCGCCCGCAGGCCGTCGCCCTTGTGCCGTCGCGGTCGAGGCCGTTGCTCAGCGAGTCGCTGGCTGAGGGCATCGCGGGCGCGGGGCGCCTGCCCCTCCTCGGCTCCTTGGACCTGGTCCACGGTGGACCTGCCGGGCAGCCGGGCGGGAACAGCGCGTTCCGGCTCTCCAACGTCGAGGGCCGGTTCTCGGCGGCCTCGCTCGAGATCCCGGCGGGGCCAGTGCTGCTCATCGACGACTTCGTCGACAGCGGTTGGACCATGACCGTCTGCGCGCGCGAGCTCCGTCTTGCCGGGGCGAGCGCCGTGCTGCCGTTGGCTCTCGCGCAGAAGGGCTGACACGCAGAGCGGGCGGGCCCGCCATTTCACGCCGGTGTCTCGCCATAGGGAGGGGCACCTGCGGCGCCGCGGAAGGTGCCCCGCTACTGGGCGACCACCTTGCTGAGGTGACCGTACTGCTGAGGCGACCACTCTGCTGACGTCGTGACTGTGGACAAGTGGTTGTCCACAGCGTCCCTCTTCGTTGTGGGTCGGTCGCTCGTGGCAGGCCAGACTCCCGGCAAGGGAGGTGGTGCGGATGCGTGCCAAGGATCAGCTGGGGCGGCTCGGCGAGAATCTCGCGACCGCGTACCTCGAGGAGCGCGGCCACGACGTGGTGGAGCGGAACTGGCGCTGTCGGGAGGGTGAGATCGATGTCGTCTCGAAGCAGGGCGGGTACATCGTCTTCACGGAGGTGAAGGCGAGGCGGTCGACTGCCGCCGGGCACCCGCTCGAGGCGATCACGCCCACGAAGCTCGCGCGGATGCGGCGCCTCGCGGGGCTCTGGATGCTCGCCCACCCCGACGAGCGGGGCGCGATGCGGCTCGACGTGATCGCTGTCATCGCGCCGAACGACCGCACGCCCGTCGTGGAGCACGTGGCGGGAGTGGGCGCGTGACGCAGGGCACGGTCGGTCACTCGGTGGCGATTGCGCTCGAGGGCCTCGGGGGCGAACTCGTGGAGGTGGAGACGCAGATCAGCCCCGGCCTACCGTTCTTCAAGCTCGTTGGCCTGCCGGACACGTCGCTCGGGGAGGCGCGCGAGCGGGTGCGGGCTGCCCTGCAGAGCTCGGGATGCCCGCTGCCGGCAAGCCGAGTCATCACGAACATGTACCCGGCCTCGCTGCGCAAGCACGGCGCCGGGTTCGACCTCGCGATCGCTGTTTCGTTCCTCGCGGCTGCCGGCATCATCGCGGCCGAGTCGCCGACGAAGGCCGTCCACATCGGGGAGCTCTCGCTGACGGGGCAGGTGCGGGCGGTCGTCGGCGTGCTGCCCGCCGTCGCGGCGGCTCGAGCCGCGGGCTTCGACACCGTAGTTGTGCCAGCGGACTCGAAGGCCGAGGCAGAGCTCGTTGAAGACATTCGTGTTGTCGCCGTCGCGTCACTCCGCGCGGTCGCGCTGCACTATGGCGCGGACGCCGATGACCTCACAGAGGAGCTGGGGTACCCCTCGGGTTCACCCTCCCGGGGCATCACGACAGGGGAGCGCGGCGGAGCCGGCGCAACCGCAGGAGCGTATGAGCTTGGCTCGGCGCTCGACCTGTCTGACGTCGTTGGCAACGAAGCGGCGGTGCGTACGCTCGTCATCGCCGCCGCCGGCGGCCACCACCTGCTCATGCTCGGCCCGCCAGGCGCGGGCAAGACGATGCTCGCGGAGCGCCTGCCAGGCATCCTCCCCGACCTCGAGCCCGACGCGGCCGTGACGTTGGCCGCGGTCCGATCGCTCCGCGGCATCCCGTTGTCCTCCCGCCTCGACCGCCGGCCGCCCTTCGAGGCGCCGCACCACACGGCGTCGGCGGTGGCGCTGCTCGGCGGCGGCAGCGGCATGATCCGACCGGGTGCCGTCTCGCTCGCGACGGGCGGGGTCTTGTTCCTCGACGAGGCCCCGGAGTTCGCGCGGCACACACTCGACTCGATGCGACAACCGCTCGAAAACGGCGTCATCGAGATCCACCGTGCCCAGGGGAAGGCTGCCTACCCGGCGGAGATGCAGCTCGTGCTGGCCGCGAACCCGTGCCCGTGCGGCAACCACGGCGACCCGGACGGGCAGTGCCGGTGCGATGCCTCCGCGCCACGACGCTACCTCGCCCGACTCTCCGGTCCACTGCTGGACCGAATCGACCTGCAGCTGCGCGTGGAGCGCGTCTCGGCCGCCCGCGCTCGGCTCGTCGATCACGAGGCGCAGCTCGAAGGAACCGCGGCGGTTCACGCGGCAACCAGCACGGCTGCCGCCCGCGAGCTGGTCCAACAGGCGCGCTCTCGGGCCAGGCATCGGCTGGCATCGACTCCGTGGAGCATCAACGCTCGCGTCGTCTCGCGCTGGCTTCGCGCCCCGGACAACCGTCCCAGGAGGGAGGCCTACGCGCCCCTTGCCCTCGCACTCGAGCGAGGGCAGGTCACGATGCGCGGGCACGACCGGGTGCTGCGCGTCGCTTGGACCATCGCCGACCTCGCCGGGGCGCCTCGCCCCGAACTCGAGCACATCCACGAGGCCCTCTCGTACCGGATCAGGTTGGGGTAGGCGGCGATGACAGCACAGTTCGGCCAAGGTGACGGGTACGCCGGGCCACGAAGAAGCGCAGCCCAGGAGCCCGGGCGGGAGCCGGGCCTCGATGATCTGCGCGCGGCCCTCGCGGGAGTGAGTGGCCCGAGCACCGAGGCGATGACCGACGACGAGGTACGCGCCCGTATCGCTCAGCTCGCTTGGTCGTGCACCGTCGAACCCGGCGACGCGACGGCTGGGCTCCTGCTCGGTGCACTTGGGCCCGTCGCGGCCCTGGAAGCCGTCACCTCAGGCTCACTCTTGCGTCGGGCTCGGCAGCGCGGGGCTGGAGCCGGCATCCCGCTCGCTGACCTCGCGTCGGCACTCGAGAGATGGCACGACCGTCTCGACATCGCCCGCACCGCAGCCATCCTGCGCAGCTCGGCGAGACTCGGAGTTCGGGTCGTGCTGCCGGGGGACACCGAATGGCCCAGGCAACTCGAGGACCTCGGACCGCATGCGCCGTGCGCGCTGTGGGTGCGCGGGTCCGTGGAGACGCTTCTGGAGTTGGCTCCGTCGGTTGCGCTTGTCGGCGCTCGTGCCTCCACAACGTACGGTGAAGAAGTCACGGTGCGGCTCGCGAGTGGGCTGGCCAATCGGGGCTTTGCCATCGTCTCAGGCGGGGCCTACGGAATCGACGCTGTCGCGCACCGCGTTGCGCTCGCCGAAGGAGCCCCGACCGTCGCCGTGCTTGCAGGTGGGCCCGACCGTCTCTATCCGCAGGGCAATCGATCCCTCCTCGAGCGCATCATCGCGGAAGGCGCGCTCGTCTCGGAGCTGCCGGTCGGACAGGCGCCCACTCGTTGGCGTTTTCTCCAGCGCAACAGGATCATCAGCGCCCTCGCCTCGGCCACGGTGGTCGTGGAGGCTGGCCGCCGCTCGGGGGCGGCGAACACGGCTGCCCACACGTTGACCCTCGGGCGGCCACTCGGCGCGGTGCCCGGCCCGGTGACCAGTGCAGCGTCTGTGGGATGCCATCGGCTGCTGCGGGAGTCGGACGCGACGCTCATCACCTCGGTTGACGACATCGTTGCGATGCTCGGCCAGGGTCAGGGCAGCGAGCTTGCGCTTCCCGACGGGGAAGCCTGGCCGGGGCACAGGGGCTCGCTCCAAGGCGCGGGGGATCGGCTCAGTTCGAACGCGGTGCGGGCGAGGGATGCGCTCCGCGTCGGCAGGCCGCAGCGCCTCGACGCGATCTCCTCTGCGGCGGGCCTCACGACTGCCGAGACTGCCGCGGGCCTCTCCGAGCTGGAACTGAATCGCCTCGCTCGCGAGACGCCGAGCGGTTGGGTCAAGGTGTCGGAAGTCAAGCGTTGACAAACGGATGCCACGCCCAGCACGGACACGCGCGTAGTCAGCGGCGTGCAGGTGGTCTCGGCTACCTCGCTGAGGGATCCAGGTGCTCTCGGTAGCTCGCGACGACGCCTTCCAGGTACCGCACGATGACCTCGCGCTCTGCCTCGTCGAAGTCCTGGGCCACCGAGTCGATATCCATGATCATGGGTGCGAGGAGACCCCGAGCCTTTGCGGTCGAGTCCTCGTCGGGAACTACCAGTACGCCGCGACGATCGTTCGGGTTCGGCTCACGTCGCACGTGACCGGCCTTCACGAGGCGATCAACCACCACGGTCACCGCGGCGGTCGTGATCCCGAGCCGTCGCGCGATGTCGGAGGGCGTGAGGTGGCCCGACGAGATCAGGTGCTGCATCGCGACGAGGTCCGTGTGGTTCACCTCGAGTTCCTTCGCGACCACAACCTCGTACTCGTCGGAAATCGTGAGGATCTCGCGCAGCAGTGCGGTCGACTCATGGACGCGCGGAAACGCGCGACCCCGCTCATCCCCGGATTGCATGACACCCATCCTAGCGCTAGTTTAGCTAAGCAAATTGATTACTAGTGAAATTAGGCGGTTCGTTCATGGGCGGGATCATTCGATTCATCACGGGCAAGGCGAGCGGCGCGATCGTCATCGCCGTCTTCGTTGCCCTCAGCGGCCTCGCGTTTTTCTGGGGCTCGGGGGAGAGCGGCGACGTCGCGCCGGCCGGAGACCTTCCCGCGTCTGCAGAGTCCGCGAAGGTCGAGGAGGCCCTCGCGGCCTTCGAGACCGAGGACCGCTCGGCGGCCCTCTTCGTATTCCACCGTGACGGTGAGACGCTCACCCCGGACGATCTTGCCGCCGTCGCGGCGGCGAGCCCAGCGATCGCCGAAGCTGCAGGAGCCGACGCGCTCCCACCCGCGTTCCCCGCGGAAGACGGTGAGGCCATGATCCTGACCGTGCCGCTCGACGCAACCACAGACGTCGACGCGCAGTCCACTCGCGCGGAAGCCATGCGCACCGCGGCAGCCGACGGCCTCCCCGAAGGTCTCGTTCCCGTCATGACCGGCCCAGAGGGCTTCGCCGTCGATATCGCGGCGGTCTTCGAAGGCGCAAACTTCACGCTCCTCACGGTCACGGTGCTGGTGGTCGCCTTCTTGCTCATCGTCACCTACCGGAGCCCAGTCCTCTGGCTCATCCCGCTTTCCGTGGTCGGCCTCGCCGACGGCGTCGCAGGCATCGTGGCGACGCGCATCGTCGGCGCGTTCGGACTAACGATGGATGCATCGATCAAGGGCATCCTGTCGGTGCTCGTCTTCGGCGCGGGCACCAACTACGCGCTGCTCCTCATTGCCAGGTACCGCGACGAGCTACGTGTCTCCGCAGACCGTCGCGAGGCGATGGCAACCGCGCTCCGGGGCGCGGGACCGGCGATCATCGCGAGCGGTGGCACGGTCGCGCTGAGCCTCGCGACGCTCCTCTTCGCCTCGCTCGGAGGCAACGTGGTGCTTGGTCTCGCGTGCGCCATCGGCGTTGTCGTTGCGATGGCGTTCGCGCTTGCGCTGCTGCCCGCGACCCTGGTGCTCTTCCCTCGAGGCATCTTCTGGCCCGTCGTTCCCCGCGTCGGTGACGACCAGCACGGCAAGGGCTTCTGGTTCAAGCTCGGTACCGGAGTCTCGAAGCGCCCGGCCATCGTGGCGGGGGCCGGCATCGTCGTGCTCATCGCGCTGGCCGCCATCGCCCCGAGCATCAAGGTGGGCCTCGCGCAGACGGAGCGATTCACGTCGACGCCAGAGGCGGTTGTCGGCCAGGAGCTGCTCAACGACCACTTCCCTGACCTGGCCGGAGCTCCAGCCATCGTCGTCGCGCAGTCGAGCGAAGCCGAGGCGGTTGCGCAGCGCGCTTCCCAGATCGAAGGCGTCGCTTCGGCGGCGGTTGGCGATTCGAACGGGACGGTGACGCGCATCGACGTGGGCCTCTCGTCGCCAGCGGAGACCGAGGAGGCGCTCGCGACGGTCGAGCGACTGCGCGCCGAGCTCTCCCAGATCGACGGGGCGGACGCCATCGTCGGCGGCCTCGACGCCCAGGCGCTTGACGAGCAGGCAGCCCAGGACCGCGACCAGCTGCTCCTGTTCCCGCTCATCCTCGCCGTGGTCTTCGTTGTGCTCCTGCTGCTCCTGCGCTCGCTCGTCGCGCCGATCCTGCTCTTGCTCACCGTTGTCGGCTCGTTCTTCGCCTCGGTCGGAGCGAGCTGGCTGCTGTTCACGAACGTCTTCGGCTTCCCAGCCCTGGACACCTCGGTGCTGCTGTTCAGCTTCCTGTTCCTCGTCGCCCTTGGCGTCGACTACAACATCTTCCTCGTGACGCGGGCACGCGAGGAGGCCGTGAAACACGGCACGAGGGATGGCATGATCCGCTCGTTGTCCGCGACCGGAGGGGTGATCACGAGCGCTGGAATCCTGTTGGCCGCGGTGTTCGCTGCCCTGGGAGTGCTGCCGCTCATCACGCTCACGCAGATCGGCATCATCGTGTGTGTCGGCGTGCTCCTCGACACTCTGCTGGTGCGAACGGTCATCGTGCCAGCGCTTGCCTTCCTGACCGGCGACCGCTTCTGGTGGCCGAGCAAGGCTGTGCTCGGAGAACGGAAGCCAGCGCACGCGAAGCCTGCGCACGCAGCGCCGACGGACCTGGAGAGCTCGAAGTCCAAGCCGGCCCACGCCAAGTAGGCCCCTCGGTCGAGTCGCCGCCCGGCCTTCCGGGCGGAGACCTACGATGGGCACCATGCAGGAGCTTTCCGTGGCCGTCGACGCGTACTTGCGTTCGCTGCGCTCCGAACGCGGGCTGTCTCCCCGCACGACCCAGGCATACGCGAGCGACCTAAGCCTCCTCCTCGATTTCTGCGAACGCGCCGGAGTTGCAGACCCGAAAGCGCTGACCCTCGAGGTGTTCCGCGACTTGCTCTGGCAGCAGACCCAGGGCGGCAAGGCTGCCTCGAGCATCGCCCGAATGGCGGCCTCGTTTCGAGGGTTCACGTCGTGGCTCGACGAGACGGGGCGGGGCCCTGATTCGGCTCGCCGCCTCAAGAGCCCGAAGGCTGGGTCGACGCTGCCTCGAGTTGTTTCTGCCGACGGGATGCGGGGCATCCTGGACTCGCTCGCGGACCGGGCGGCGACCGGGGATCCCGTCGAACAGCGCAACCTCGCGATCATCGAGCTGCTGTACGCGTCTGGGATCCGCGTCTCGGAGTGCTGCTCGCTTGATGTTGGTGCCGTCGATCTCGGTCGGCGGGTAGTGAGGGTCGTCGGTAAGGGCGACAAGGAACGTGTTGTGCCATTCGGTGCCCACGCGGCGAGAGCCATTGATCGCTGGCTGGAGTCTGGTCGCCCCACGCTCGAGCAACCTCGATCGGGTCGCGCGCTCTTTCTCGGCGCTCGCGGTGGACGACTGGACGTCCGTACGGTGTACGCGTTGTCCCGCGAAGTGCTCGGGGCTGCGCCAGGCGGTGGCCCTTCTGGGCCGCACACGTTCCGACACACTGCTGCGACGCATCTGCTTGATGGGGGAGCAGACCTGCGGGCCGTGCAGGAGATCCTGGGCCACTCGGATCTCGGCACGACACAGATCTACACGCACGTCTCGGCCGAACGTCTCCGAGCCTCGTACCTGCAGGCGCATCCGCGAGCCTAGGGAGTAGGCGGCGAGGCGCTGGCTTCCAGGGGCGTTCTTGGCATCGAGGCCTGGGGATTGGGAGTCGAGCAGCCCACACGCGTCGCCGCGACGGGTGGGTCTGTCCGTCGCGGCGCGCATGCGTGAGCGTGATTCTCCTTCTGGGTGCGGCACCTCCTCTCTTCGGGCGAGCCCGTGGTCTGTCCTTCTGGCGAGTGGGTTTCCTGCCGGCTCTGAGTCGACCCGGCACTTCGAGCGTGTCGGGGTCGGTCAGGCCTCCCGTCGACGACTCAGGAATCCCCAGACCAGAGCGCCGGCGCCGATGACGAGTGCTCCTACGCCGAGCAGCAGCGGCCAGCTCATGGCCGAGGCTCCGGTCTGGGCAAGCGTCTCCGGCTGGGGGCTCGTCGGCACTGCCCCCGTCGTCGCAGCCGCCGTGTGTGCTGGCGTTGCGGTGGGCGGAACCGGAAGCGGCGTTGCACTGGCGGCCGGTGTCGCTGGTGAGCTTGGTGGAACCTGCGTTGGTGGGGCCTGCGTGCTCGTGGCCGTCGGGGGTGCGGTCGTGGGTGCAGGGGGCAGTGCGGTCGCCACGGGCGGCTTGGCCGTTTGCGTAGGCGGCGGAGTGACGGGTGCAATCGGCGGTGTCACGGTCGGGCTGCTCGGAGGCGCGGTTTGCGTCGGGGTGACGCTTGGTGTTGGTGTTGGTGTTGGTGTTGGCGCGGCGGTCGGCGTCGGCGTTGGGGTGGGCGCGGCTGATGCCGTTTGGGTCGGCTTCGGGCTCGGGATACGCGGGGGAGCGGCTGTCCGCGTCGGCGTTGGCACCGCAGTCGGAGTCGGAGTCGGCACGGCTGTTGGCCCCGCGGGCTCCGTCGGCTTCGCGGTCGGCGTCGGGGTTGTGGCCGGGACCCGCGGTACGCGGTCCTGCCCGACGGCCGAGAACTCCCCAGGGATCGTGCCTCCACTGCTCCCGAGCAGCTGCGCGTCCGGCGTGTGCAAGAGCAGGATCTTCGCAGCCCACGATTCCGACGGCGAGGTGACCTTCGCCGTGCCGCTCACCGTGACAGGGCCACGATCAAACGCACTCGACGCCACCACGATCGACGCAGGCTCGCCGACCGCGAGCGTCGCGGTGTTGCTTCCCGTCGACGCGAACGTGGCGCCATTCAGCACTACCGTGCCCGTGGCTCCGGCGAGGTTCGTCGCCAGAGAGACGGTGCCCTTCTTCTCGTCCGCACCATCGGTGGTGAACTGCAGGCTGCCCGAGTGGTTCGCGGGTGCTCGAGCCCCGACTTTTGCGGCACCCTCCCGGATGCTGGCGAGCGTGCTGCTGACCTCGGCCCTCCGGGGCTCTGGGACCCGGCCCAGGAAGTACTCGTCGCCACTTGTGCCGTGGCTCGCGTAGCTTTCTGGGGCCGCGAGCGACCAGACGAACATTGCGACTGCGCTCGTCACGGCCGGGTCAGCTGACTGCCCGTGCGTGGAGATCGCCCAGTTCACTCGCGCGGTGCTGTCGTCGCTCATCCGGAACTGCTGCCCGTCGACGACATCCCCCTTGGTCGTTTCGTCGAGCGGTCGCGGGAGCCAGGGCTGCAGGCAGTACACGTTGCGCCCCTCGAAGCTGTAGGCGCCGATTCGTCCTTGGCCGCCATTCTGCGCGTCATCGAACCCCGGGCCGTAGCCTGCCGCGCTCGCAGTCTGTGCTCCCGAGAAGAGCAGGAACGTCGCCGCCATCGTGAGCATCAGGATTCCCGCGCCAGCTCGAGCCACGAGAGTCATGTAGCGGCGAGCAGGGCGCTCGCGCAGACGTGATCGGTCGTCGGCGGTTCGAGTTCTGTGGTGGGCTCGGGGCCTCTGACGGTTGAGAGGAGACATGTGGTGCCTTTCTGGTGTGGTCTGGGTGCTGGTGGTGCTCGGCGAGTCGGCTTGTCATCGGTAAAGCGGGAGAAGCACCGCCGCAGGTGGGTGAAGCGCGCCGAATCGGGGTGCAGGATCGCGGTAGGCGCCGTCCTGCCGCAGGCCGATGTGGAGCGAGCCTTCCGGTGAATGCCTGTGCCCCGTGCTTAGGACGCCGATGCGCTGCCCGGCCAGGACGGCGGCGCCTGGCTCGAGTTCGGAGACGACAGGCTCATAGCTCGTCAGCGCCCCGTCGGCATGCTGGATCGAGAGCACTGGCCTGTCGACGACGAAGCCGGAGAACCTGACGGTTCCCGCCGCGGGGGCGAGAATGACGGCTCCGGGAGCTGCAACGATGTCGATGCCGCGGTGGCCAGCCCCATACGGCGAGGCGAGTTCGAACGCCCGCGAGACCGCTGGCGTTGACTCCACCGGCCATTGCCAACCGACCGACGAGGCCGTCGCGGCCGAGGCGTGAGGCGCGGAGAGCTGACTGAGCCCGCACAGGAGCGCGACAGCGAGCAGCATCGCGAGGGTGCGAGCTCCTCGGGCGATGGTCGATGCAAGTGGCGGCGGGTGGCGCATGCAGTCATCGTGCTTCGGCGCGAGGTGGTTTTCCGAGTGAGATGAGCTGGCTGTGGATTACTGTTTTCCACAGGGTCTGCGACAACAGAGTCGCCGCCCCTGTTCCCTGCGCCACCGCGCGTGTGTAGACTGTCGCCAGCAGCCCGCAATGCGGGCTGACTTCGCGTGCCCATCGAGGTGTGCATCCATCGGTCTCCAGCACTGCTGTGCGAGAGCGGATGTGCATCGGGCACCAGGCTGTGCGGCCGCCGGTCGCAGAGAAAAACCGCGCGCAGAGATGCGCATTCGAAAAGGGAGAACGACCATGGCTGTCGTTACCATCCGCCAGCTGCTTGACAGCGGCGTGCACTTCGGGCACCAGACCCGCCGCTGGAACCCGAAGATGAAGCGCTTCATCTTCACCGAGCGCAGTGGCATCTACATCATCGACCTCCAGCAGTCGCTTGGATACATCGATGCTGCATTCGACTTCGTCAAGGAGACGGTTGCCCACGGCGGCACCATCCTCTTCGTCGGCACGAAGAAGCAGGCACAGGAGTCGATCTCCGAGCAGGCAACTCGCGTGGGCCAGCCCTACGTGAACCAGCGCTGGCTCGGTGGCCTTCTCACGAACTTCGGCACCGTCCAGAAGCGCCTCAACCGTCTCAAGGAGCTCGACCTCGTCGACTTCGACGACACGACGCGCGGCTTCACCAAGAAGGAACTCCTCATCCAGCGTCGCGAGCGTGACAAGCTCGAGAAGTCGCTCGGTGGTATCCGCAACCTCTCGAAGACGCCTTCGGCGCTCTGGGTTGTCGACACCAAGAAGGAGCACCTCGCGATCGACGAGGCCAAGAAGCTTGGCATCCCTGTCATCGCGATCCTCGACACGAACTGCGACCCTGACGACGTCAACTACCCGATCCCGGGTAACGATGACGCCATCCGCTCCGTTGCACTGCTCACGCGCATCATCGCCGACGCAGCAGCAGAGGGCCTCATCCAGCGCCACCAGAAGCCGACCGAAGGTCAGGCAGAAGTTGAGCCGCTCGCTGAGTGGGAGAGCGACCTGCTGCAGGGCGACGCTCCTGCCGCCGAGGCCGTCGTCGAGGCACCTGCCGAGGAGACCGTTGTCGTCGAGGCAGCAGCTGAGCCCGCAGAGGCAACCGAGGCCGCTGAAGCGGTCGAGGAAGTCGAAGCCGTCGAAGAGTCCAAGTAACTTCAAGCACTAGGGAGAACCCCACACATGGCTAACTTCACCCTCGCTGATGTCAAGGAGCTGCGCGAGCAGCTCGGTACTGGCATGGTCGACACGAAGAAGGCGCTCGAAGAGGCCGACGGCGACAAGGAAAAGGCCGTCGAGATCCTCCGCCTCAAGGGTGCGAAGGGCAACGCGAAGCGCGCTGACCGTTCCACCAGCGAAGGCCTCGTCGCCGCAAAGGACAACGGAAACGGCACCGCGACGCTCATCGAGCTCGCAACCGAGACCGACTTCGTAGCGAAGGGCGACAAGTTCATCGCCCTCTCCGAGAAGGTGCTCGATGCTGTGGCCGCCGCTGGCGCGTCGACCCTCGACGAGGCTCTCGCAGCCCCCGTCGACGGAACGACCGTCAAGGAGACCATCGACGGCGTCGCTGCGATCCTCGGCGAGAAGATGGAGCTCCGCAAGGTGACTCTCCTCAAGGGAGCCAACTTCGAGATCTACCTGCACCGCACCTCGCAGGACCTGCCGCCGCAGGTTGGCGTCGTCGTGGCGTACGAGGGCGACGACGCGGCTACGGCTCGCGGCATCGCTCAGCACATCGCGATGTTCGACCCGCAGTACCTCACGCGTGAGGACGTTCCTGCCGAGGCAATCGACAAGGAGCGGGTCATCGTCGAGGAGATCTCGCGGAGCGAGGGCAAGCCCGAGGCTGCCCTTCCGAAGATCATCGAAGGCCGCCTGACCGGCTTCTTCAAGCAGATCGTGCTCCTCGAACAGGACTACGCTCGCGACAACAAGCAGACCGTCAAGAAGATCGCTGACGCCGCAAACGTCAACGTCGTCGACTTCGGCCGCATTCGCGTCGGCGCGTAGCACCACACGTTCACGAACTCGGGGCCGGATGCACATGCATCCGGCCCCGTTTCGTGTCTCTGGGGGTGCCTGGGCGAGCCGCTCCGAGACATGCCGATGCTCCGCACAAGGTAGGCTCGTGGACGATCAGCGACCCCACAAGGAGCACAAATGTCACCACAGGCCCCGCGCAGACGCGTTCTCCTCAAACTCTCTGGCGAAGCGTTCGGTGCAGGCAAGATGGGTGTCGATCCCGAGGTGCTCACGAGCATCTCCAAGGAGATCGCCGCTGCTGCACGCGACGTGGAAGTCGCCATCGTCGTCGGCGGAGGAAACTTCTTCCGCGGCGCTCAGCTCGCGAACGCCGGTATGGACCGGGCGCGCGCCGACTACATGGGCATGCTCGGCACGGTCATGAACGCACTCGCGCTCCAGGACTTCATCGAGCAGGCGGGCACCCCTGCCCGTGTGCAGTCCGCTATCGAGATGCGCCAGGTTGCCGAGCCCTACATCCCGCTCCGCTCGAAGCGCCACATGGAGAAGGGCCGCGTTGTCATCTTCGGCGCCGGCGCCGGACTCCCGTACTTCTCGACCGACACCGTCGCAGCTCAGCGCGCGCTGGAAGTCGGCGCAGACGTGGTGCTCGTCGCCAAGAATGGCGTCGACGGCGTCTACACAGCCGACCCACGGCGCGACCCGAGCGCGGAGCTGCTCCACTCGGTCACCTACCAGGACGCGCTTCAGCGCGGCCTCAAGGTCGTCGACTCGACCGCGTTCAGCCTCTGCATGGACAACGGCATGGATATGCGTGTGTTCGGAATGAGCCCAGAGGGCAACATCGCGCGTGCGATCCTCGGCGAGGACATCGGAACGCTCGTCACGTCGAGCCTCGACTAGCCGACTGCCCCGGCAGGAAGCGTCACCCCGCGACTATTTCGTCAGCGCGCCGCGCCTTTGAGCGTGGCGTGCCCATCCCACCACCTCGGTAGGATGATGCAGAACGCCCTGGAAAGGACACCCCGTGATCAACGACGTGCTCACCGAGACCAAAGACAAGATGGCGAAGGCCGTCGACCACGCGAAGGAAGACTTCGCAACGGTGCGAACGGGGCGGGCGAACCCTCAGCTCTTCACGAAAATCCCCGTTGACTACTACGGCACGGCGACCCCGCTCGAGCAGCTTGCTTCGATCGCGGTGCCCGAGGCCCGCGTGCTGGTCATCACGCCCTACGACAAGTCGGCGCTCAAGGAGATCGAGAAGGCCATCGTGTCTCGCCCGAACCTGGGCGTGACGCCGAGCAACGACGGCAACCTCATCCGCGTTGTCATGCCGGAGCTCACGGCTGACCGCCGCAAGGAGTACGTCAAGCTGGTGCAGACGAAGGCGGAAGAGGCTCGCGTCGCCGTCCGCAACATTCGTCGCAAGGCGAAGACCGACCTCGAGGCCCTGAAAGACGAGGTCGGCGAGGACGACATCACTCGCGGAGAGAAGGAACTCGAGACCGCCACGAAGGCGCACATCGACCGCATCGACGAGGCTTCCAAGCACAAGGAAGCCGAGCTCCTCGAGGTCTAATCACTCGTGTCCACGACTGGGAGTGACGGGGCTGACCCCGGCGAGCACCCGGACCAAGTGGTCCGGGAGTCGGCAGCGGAGTCCGAAGCGCACGGCACGGCGAGCGCTTTCGGGTCGGCTGCTGCTGAGGATGAGGGCGAGACCGCACCGGTAACCGGCGACCCGTCGGCCGCCGGTGAGCTCCCAGTCATGGCAAACGGTGAGGCTGCCCCGCCGCTGACCCCGCTGCGTGCTCAGTCACGCCTTGGCGACACTGGGGCGAACATCCTGCACGATCTCGAGTCGCGCGCGCAGCATGCGCGCACGCAGGTTCGTGAGCAGCGCGACAAGCTGCGCGCACGCAACGACGCGATCAACGCCCGCAGCGGACGCAACCTGGCCTTCGCCGTGCTCTTCGGTGTCGTGCTCGGGGCGATGCTCATCTCGAGCCTCATCTTCATCAAGGAACTCTTCATCCCGTTCGCGATCGCCATGGTCGTCTTCGCGACGATCGAGCTCGCGAGCGCCATGCGTGGTGCAGGGCGTGACGTGCCGAGGATCCCGCTGGTCGCCGCGGCCGTCGCGATCATCCCTGCCGCCTACTACTTCGAAGTCGTGGGCCAGTGGATCGCTTTACTCGTCGGTGTCTTCGTCGTCACGGTGTGGCGACTCGTCGAGGCCTCGGTCTCCAGCAACAGGCCGCCGAGGAAGGCGGTCTGGGCCGACTTCCTGGCCGCGGCGCTCATCCTCATCTACGTTTCCTACCTCGGCTCGTTCACGGTGCTCCTCACCGCCCAGGAGGACGGGCAGTGGTGGGTGCTCGGCTTCCTCATCATCGTCGTGGCCGTGGACGTCGGGGCGTACGTCTTCGGGCTCAACTTCGGCAAGCACAAGCTCGCCCCGAAGATCAGCCCAGGGAAGACCTGGGAGGGATTCGCGGGCGCCGCGCTGACCTCTGTAGTCGTCGGCATCCTCGTCAGCATCTTCCTCCTCGACCAGGCGTGGTGGTTCGGCCTGGTCATTGGGCCCCTTCTCCTCATCACCGCCACAGCGGGCGACCTCACCGAGTCGATGATCAAGCGGGACCTGAAGATCAAGGACATGAGCTCCTGGCTTCCCGGTCACGGCGGCTTCTTCGACCGAATCGACTCGATCCTTCCGTCCGGGGCGATGGCCTTCGCGTTGTACTTCTGGAGCGCCGATACCACCCTCTGGTGATGCCCCACCGGGGAGCCTGCGCCATCTTCGCCCGCAATGCGGCAGAATGGTCCGCGTGAGCAGCACTTCATTCCCTCTGGCATCTCGTGGCACCCTCGGCTACGACGCCGAAGAGGTCGACCGTGCATTCCGCGTCGCCCGGCAGCGTTACGACAACTTCGACAACGGCACGCAGGGCAAGCGCCTGTCCACGAGCAGCATCCGCCACACGGCGTTCACGATGCGCAAGGGCGGATACTCCGCCCCGCACGTGGATGCGGCCCTCGAGCGGCTCGAGGACGCGGTCGCGATCCGCGAGCGTGACGAGCACATCGACCGCGTCGGCCGCGACGTCTTCCTGCGTGAGACCAAGACCACGGCCCGCGCCGTGCTGGCACGGCTCCGTCGTGAAGACGGCGAGCGCTTCGATCGAGTCTCTGTCCTGCAACGTGGCTACGACGTCAAGGAGGTTGACGAGTTCTCGAGTCGCCTCGCAGACTTCCTCCGCGGGGGCACGGCGATGTCGCTGCGTGAGGTCCGAGGCGTGGCGTTCACGCCAAAGCGCCACGGCTACAAGGAGACGCAGGTCGACCTGCTCATCGACGCCGTCATCGACGTCATGCTGGCCATTCGTTAGGAACACCTTTCACCTGCGCTTGGCCTGAGCGTTGTCAAATCGTGACCTTCCCGTTACGATTGCCGGGTCCCCTCGACCCGTCGGATGGAGCTCCATGCCGGAAACCACTGCAACGCGCGGAGAGCGTGCGCGCCAGCGCCGCAAGCAGCGCGCGAAGCGCCGTGCCGCGATCTTCGGATCAACGGCCCTCGGCGTCGTCGCAGCTGGAGCAATCGCGGTGACGACGCTCACGGGTGCAGGCGCGACCGCCTCGGCAGACGCATCGCTCTCGCCGAGCGTGCAGGAGATCTCGCAGGAACAGGCGCAGGCCTACGCGGTACTCGCCGTTTCGGGCGAGAGTTCCCAGGGCGCCGCCATCGACGACCGCGGCTCGAGCGTCAGCATCGACGTCGTGCCGACCGACCCCGCCTCGCTCAAGAAGATCACCGAGGAGATGGTCAAGTCCCAGTACGGCTGGGGCGCAGACCAGATGTCCTGCCTCGACAAGCTCTGGATGAAGGAATCCGGCTGGAACTATCTGGCCGAGAACGCCGAGTCCGGGGCGTACGGCATCCCGCAGTCCTGGCCCGCTGAAAAGCTCGCCACGATGGGTGCCGACTGGAAGACGAACCCGATCACGCAGATCAAGTGGGGGATCGACTACATCGACCGAGCGTGGGGCACCCCCTGCGCCGCCTGGAACCAGCACAACGGCTCCTACTGAGTCGGCAGCGGCGCGCGGCACCACCGCAGCGTCCCGTCCGGCTGAAGACCTCGCACTCGCGATCCACCTGGGAGTACCCGCATGACCACGACAACCATCCGCACCGGCTCGACTCGGGCCTCACGCCCAGTGGGCCTCCGCAAGCGCGTCAGCGCACGGGCCGTCGTCCCGACGCTCGCCGGCATCGCGATCGCCGCCCTGGCAGTCACCGCGACGGTGCAGCTCGGAGCGCCGAATGACGGCGAGAGCGGCGTGCTTGCGGTTGCCTCCGTCGACGAGCTCACCGCCGCAGGGGCGCAGGGCTACGCCGTGAGCCTCGTCTCCGCCGTCGACGACACGCAGGCCTCGGATGCCCGCACGAGCGACATCGCGAGCATCGTCGTGACCACGCCGACGCCAACCCCCACGCCGGAGCCCGAGCCCGCACCGGCCCCCAAGGCGCCATCTCCGGAGAGCAGCTCCTCCGGTGGCAGCTCCTACGAAGAAGCGAACGTGTCCTCCGACCCGAGCATCGATGCGACGCTCGCGCGCATCGCGCAGTGTGAGTCCGGCGGTAACCCGGCTGCGGTGAACCCGGCCGGCTACTACGGCCTCTACCAGTTCTCGATCCCGACCTGGCAGTCCGTCGGCGGTACGGGCCTCCCCTCGGAGGCATCAGTCGCCGAGCAGACGATGCGCGCCAAGATGCTCCAGGCGAAGGCCGGCTGGGGCCAGTGGAGCTGCTACTGAGCCCCATTTCACGAGGGCTCAGGACTGTTTTTTGCGGGGATACCCGGGGGGCTGACACCGGTTTCGTTGCCATTCCGTAACCATTCCGTTATTCTCGATGGGTACCTAGTTCCAACCCCGGGAGATCAATGACCACGTTGCAGCGAACCGGCTCGACGCGAGCAGCGCGTCCGACAGCCGCACGACGCTCACGGGCGAAGATCATCGTCCCCATTGTCGCGAGCACGGCCGTCGGAGCCCTTGCGCTCACCGCCGTCCTGCAGGCGGGCGTCGCGGGTGGCGCATCCCCGGCCCTTGCCATCGCCCCGAGCGTCGCCGATCTCACGGCAGCTGGCGCGCAGGCCTACGAGGTCAGCCTCGTCTCCGCCGTCGATGCCCAGGATGACGGTGTCGTCGCGGACAACGGAGGAGACGAGGACGCAGCAGTTCCGACGGCAACTCCCCGCAGCAACGACCTCGCGGGAATCGTCGTGACGACGCCGACACCCACACCAACTCCGACGCCGACCGAGGAAGAGTCCAGCTCCTCGTCCTCGTCTTCTTCGAGCTCCTCGTCGTATAGCAGCCCCGACTATGTCGCGCCAGACCCGGGCACTTCGAAGGCCGTCGCGGCCGACGTCGTCGCGTCCATGGGCTGGGGCACCGGCGAATTCGCCTGCCTCGAGAAGCTCTGGCAGCGCGAGTCCGGCTGGAACGCCGCAGCTGAGAACCCATCCTCCGGTGCCTACGGCATCCCGCAGTCGCTTCCTGGCAGCAAGATGGCCACTCACGGCTCCGATTGGCGCACGAACCCCGAGACGCAGATTCGCTGGGGCATCGACTACATCAAGGGCCGTTACGGCACTCCCTGCGGCGCATGGGCGCACTCGGAAGCCAACAACTGGTACTGATTCGCTGGTCGTGACTCTGCAGTCATCACAACGCCGCGTGACCTCAGCGTCACGCGGCGTTGTCTGTTAGCTGCCGTGTGACTGGCTTCCTAGAATGGTTCTCATGCCCCGCTCGAACAGATCCCGCCGCCAAGGTGGCGAGACCTCTCCAAGGGCGAGGGGCGGACGAGCGGCGAAGCGGCAGCAGGCCGCTGTCGACCGCGAGTCCGGCGCTGCGGATGAGCTCGAGCACCTGCGCGACGGCTGGCGGCGCACCGAGGTGCGCCGAGGCGTCTCCTACACGGTGCAGCCCATCTCGGCGGCTCGCGCACTCAAGGACTACGTCTGCCCGGGATGCCCGAACGCTGTCGAGGCCGGGGTTGCCCACGTCGTCGTGTGGCGCGCGGAGGGCATCCTGGGCGACGAGCATGCACTGGCGGCTCGCCGCCACTGGCACAACCACTGTTGGAGGATGGCGTGACAGAAGCACAGAAGAGCCCGAACGCAACCGCCCCCGTTGAGATCAAGAGCGGCACGGAACTGCCCGCGCGGCGCGAGGAGATCGAGCTCCGCACCAGCGATGGCCTCACACTCGTCGGCGAGCTCGCCATGCCCCTCGAGCGGGAGCCCGTCGCGACGCTGGTGACGCTGCATCCGCTGCCCACCGCTGGCGGGTTCATGGACTCGCACGTGCTGCGCAAGGCCTCGCTGCGGCTCCCGGCTCAGGCCGACCTCGCGGTGCTCCGCTTCAACACGCGCGGCACGACGTCTCCCCGTGGGACCAGCGATGGGGAGTTCGGTGACGGTGAGACCGAGCGCGCCGACGTCGAGGCCGCCATGGCGTTCGTTCGCGAGCGCGGCCTGCCGAACCCGTGGCTCGTGGGCTGGTCGTTCGGCACGGAGCTGGCACTCAAGCACGGTCACGAGCACGGCGACGTGCAGGGCCTCATCCTGCTCTCGCCGCCGCTGCGTCGCACGAGCCAGACCGAGCTCGACCAATGGGCGGATGCGAGCATCCCAGTCGTGCTCGTCGTGCCGGAGCACGACGACTTCCTGAAGCCCGACGAGGCGGCAGCGCGCATCGCGCACCTCCCGAACCTCGAGCTTGTTCCCGTCGACGAGGGGCGCCACCTCTGGGTGGGGGAGAAGCAGACCAGGCGCGTGCTGACCGAGATCGTGCAGCGCACGAACCCAGCCGCGCTGCCCCTCAGCTCGTCGTGGCCGACCGGCGAGTGATCCGCGTCAGGATGCGGTGCATGAACCCGAGCTTGACCTCGGTTGGCGCGTTCAGCACAAACGGATAGAGATCGTTCTGCCCCATCGCCCGACTGAATCTGTTGAGCAGCAGCGACACCTCGTGCCAGTCCGCGAGCACGCGCTCGATCGGCTCGTCGGTGTAGTCGATGAGCGGGGTCGTCGAGGGCTGCAGGTGCACGTTGGAGGCGGCGGCCGTCCAGAGCGAGCCGAGGATGTGCAGGTAGTGGGCGAAGGTCTCGGCGAAGTCCTCCCACGGGTGCATCGTCGCGTACTCGGAGATGTATGACGCTGACCAGCCCTCTGGGGCCCCAAACCGGTAGTGGTGGTCGAGTGCGTCCCGGTAGCTGGCCCGCTCGTCGCCGAAGAGCTCCCGGCACTCGGCGAGCAACGCCTCGTCGTCGAGCAGGATCGACTGGTAGTAGTGGCCGATCTCGTGCCGGAAGTGCCCGAGCAGCGTGCGGTACGGCTCACCGAGGCGCACGCGGAGCGCCTCGCGGGGCGCTTGCGGACGAGCCGGCAGGACAGGCACGAGGACGTGGCGATGCCGTCCTCCACGAGCCAATTGCACTGCCAGCCACGGTTGCCGCAGGCTCACCAGAGGCGGCCATCGACGAGCACGGCGCCGCCGCTCACGTCGACGAAGGTCTGCGTCTCGTCGTGGAATGCGATCGGCGTCGCGCACGCATCGCACGACAGCGATTCGAGCATGACGAGGGAGGCGCAACGGGGGCACTTGATGCTCTGCACGCCTCGAATCAGATGGGCAGGAACGTGCCTCCGTGCGCACGCCGGGGTGCGGCTCAGTGGGAGCTCTAGCGTTCGTTCTGCGAGGGGATCCAGACCTGCTTGACGATGAGGAGGATCGCCGCCGCGATTGGGATGGCAACGAGGGCGCCGAGCAGACCGAGCAGCGTGCCGCCCGTGAGGGCAGCGATGACGACGATCGCGCCGGGAACCTGTACCGCCGAGCTCATGATGCGCGGGCTGATGACGTACGCCTCGACCTGCATGTAGATGACGTAGTAGAGAGCAGCCATCCACCAGACGCTGCTGTCGACCGGCATGAGCGCCAGCTGCAGCAAGACGATGATGACCGAGGCGGAGAGCGTGCCGACGAGCGGGATGAGCGAGCCGAGGAACGCGATAAGCGCGAACGCCGCGGGCATCGATGCCCCGATGATCGAGAGGAACGTGAACGACAGGATGCCGTTCGCGAGACCAAGCGCCACCTGACCCAGGACGAACTTGCCAACGGAAGCGGTGATCTGTTCGGTCAGCTCCGCGGTCCGGGCCCGCTTCGATGCGGGCAGCAGCTGGTAGAAGCCGCGCTTGATGCTGTTCATGCTCGAGACGAAGTAGAGCATGAGGATGAACACGATGAGCACGCCGAAGAACGCGTTCACGATGCCGAAGCCGACCTCGAGCACTCCTCCGCCGATGGTCGCGAGATTATTGCGCAACCACTCGAGCGCGTCGGTCACGAATTCCTGAGCCTGAAGGTCAGGGAAGCGCTCGTCGACCCATTCGATGACGTTCGAGCCAGCAAGGTCGTTCACGATCGACGAGTAACGAACCGAGAGTTGTTCGACCTGCGTCGCGATGCTCGGGATGAGCGCCCAGACGACCAGGCCGAGCGCAATCGCCGCGCCGCCGAGCGAGGAGATGATCGCCGCCCACCTCGGCCAGCGGTGTCGCTCGAGGAACGCGATGATCGGTTCGAAGCCGAGCGCAAGGAAGAGCGCGGCGCCGATGTAGGTGAGGATCGTGCTCAGGGAGGCGACCATGCCCCCGAGGACAAGCGCCGTGAGCACGCCGATCGTGGCGATGAAGCCGAGCCTGAACGGATTCTCGATGCGCATGCGGTGTTCCCCCTGATCGGATCCCGACCGAAGGACGGGATCCGAGTCTAGACGCGAGGCGTAGCTCTAGATCGCGTTGCGCGGGTCAGCGCTGACGGGGTGCGCCTGGCTTCTGATTCGGGCTCTGACGGCCGCCGTTGCCCGCTGACTGTGCGGGGGCAACGGCCTCTGTCGAGGTGTCGCTCTCGGCAGCCTCGGTTGCCTCGTCGTTCTGAGGCTCCTGCTGCGCACCGCCGCTGGAGAGGGCGAACGCGTGGGCTTCGGCCGATGCGTCGCCGGACTCTTCTGTCTCAGCTTCGGACGCCGACGGGCGCTTGCTGATCTGCTCGTCCGCCTCCGGGAGGCTGAAGTCAGTGCGCGAGAAGGCGCGCTTGAGCTGATCGAGGTAGCTCTGTACCTGATCGCGCTCCTCGCGGAGCTCCGAGAGGCGCTGCTCGGCGTTGTCGAGGAGGCTCTGCGTGTGCTGCTCCACCTCTGTGTTGCGCTCGCGAGCTTGCTTGTTGCTCGTCTCGAGGAGGTCGGCTGCCTTGCGCTCCGCCTGGTCCTGCGTCTCCTGTGCGCGACGGCGTGCATCCGCCATGATCTTGCCTGCCTCGCGGCGAACCTGCTCGCTGCGCTGGTTGAGGTCCGCCAGCTGTTCGGTCGCGTCGTCGATGAGCTTCTTGGCGGCGGCTTCGGCCTTGCGTCCCGCTGCCACGAGCTGCTGCTCGAAAGCGTTGCGGCGCTTGGAGAGCTCGACGTCCAGCTCGGTGCGCTTGGCGTTCAGCTCACGCACGGAGGCCTCGCGGAGCGCGTCGATCTCGCCCTTCGCCAGCTGGCGCTCGGCTTCCTGCTCGTGTTCCATCTGGGTGCGGCGCGCTGCGGCCTCGCGCTCGAAGTCGGCACGTGCCCTTTCCATCTCACGCTGACGCTCCGCAAGGCGTGCCGAGGACTCGGCGATCTCGTTCTCAACGGCTTGGCGCTTGGTCGCGAGGTCCTCGTCAACGGATGCGCGCAGCGCGTTGACTTCTAGGTCGGTCGAATGGCGCTGCTCGCGAAGCTCCGTCGTGACCTGGTCCTTGACCGTCTCGATCTCGCGCTCCTGATTGGTGCGCGTGAGCTCGGCCTCCTGCTTCGCGTTCTCGAGCAAGCTGTCCGCCTCGGAACGAGAGTCGCTCAAGACGCGCGAGGCGCGAACGTCCGCCTCTCGTGTCACGCGCTCCGCGTAGTCGTTCGCTTCCTGGTGGATGCGGGCCGCGTTGCGGTGAGCCTCGCTGAGGATCTTGTCGGCTTCGCGCTGTGCCTCGGCAGTGAGCTTCTGGGCTTGCTGCTCCGCGGTCGCAAGCGTGCCCGCGAGCTTCGTCCCCAGCCCCGAGTACGTCGGGCTGCCAACCTCGTTGAGCTCGGTTTCGAGTTGCTTGATTCGGGTGCGCATTGCAGCGATCTCGCGGCTGGCACCGGAGTCCTGGTTGCCGGCCTGCGCAAGCTGGGTCCGCAGCGACCTGATGACCTCGTCGACCTCTTCGCGGTTGTAGCCGCGCATAGCAGTGTTGAAGTTGATGTCGTCGAATGCCAAGGACGCCTCCGCGTGAGTCAGGTTGCACGTGCGCGCCGACCGCGTGCGCACGCTGTGAAGTCTAGACGGCAGGCACGTGGAGCATCCTGACGGCCCTGAAAGAGAGGGAGATATTGCTCAAAGGAGGGGCGTCTCGCCGCGCGAGGACCCGCACTTTGGCCGTTTTCAGGGCTGACACCGGCGTATTCCAGGGGAAGTGCGGGCAACGTGCGTTAGATTGAGGGGTCGAGAGTCTTCATGAACCTCATGTAAGACGACGGCACCCTCGCGAGAGGAGCACGTCGAGCGCACAAACGATGCACGGCGCAATCACTCGAGAAGGAGTCACTCAGTGAGATTCATCCTAGCCGCGATCGCATTCCTCGGAAGTGCGGCGCTGCTTGTCGTCGGCTGGCTGCAGGTCACAGAAGCTCGTGCCGCAGACTCGGTCGTCGCGACGGGCACGCTGTCCCAAGAGTCGCCGTTGCTTGTCATCCCAAGCGACACGCTCATCGAGCACGCGGGCACGCAGTCCATCACGATCAGCGGGGACGGCCCCATCCGCGTCGCAATCGGCCGCCAGGCCGACATCGCGGGCTGGGTCGGCACGACGCAGCACGAGATCGTCACGCTCGATGACGCGAGCGGAGCGCTCGTGTTCACCCCCGGCGAGGCGTCGGCGGAAGAGACGACGGCGCCGAACATCCTCGGAAATGACCTGTGGTTCGAGGAATACGAGGGCGACGGAGAGCTCGAACTTCAGCAGACGCTCCCGGTCGGCTTCGCGCTTCTCGTGCAGTCCGACGGTGAGGCACCTGCGCCGAGCGAAGTCTCGATCTCCTGGCCGCTCGACGGCCGGGCACCGATGGCAGGTCCGCTCCTGCTCGGCGGCGGAGTCCTGCTGCTCGTTTCTCTTGGCCTTCTCCTCTGGGCGCTGCTCAGCATGCGACGCCGTTCGAAGCCTCAGCGCCAAGCTCGCGAGGAACTCGAGTCCGAGATTCCCGTAGCTCTTCCCGCTTCCGAGGCAAGCGCCGCCACAACTCCGGCCTTCTCGTTCGAACGCGCAGCACCGGGTGCCGATGATGGCCTCGATGCAACTGATCTCGACGCGGTTGAGCAGTCGCAGAGCGTCGTCGCGGCATCGGTCAGGCTCGTCGAGGGCGACTCTCCCTCTGAAGAACCGTCACGTGATGCCGAACGCCTCGAGCCGCAAGCGGAACCCGTCCATGCCTGGGCAGCGCCGACGCCAAGCGAGCAGCCGGCTCTTCAGCCCGAAGCACCCGCGTTCCCCTCGTTCAGGGCACCGAGCGCAGAGGGCGCCGGCACGCCGTTCGTGCCAGCCGTTGCCCAAACGCCAGCCGCCGTTGACGACCCGTTCAGCTGGAGCGCCCCGGTTGAAGCGAGTGAGCAGCCCGACGCGAGCGAGCAGCCCGACGCGAGCGAGCAGCTTGAGTCTGCGTCGCAGCCCGAGTCCGTGGAAGCGAAAGAACTTGATTCGTCTTCGGGCGACGACACGACAAGCGGCGACGACACGACAAGCAAGGACGACTCCTCCAACGGTGGGGAGCCCCCCGCAGGCGGCGCTTCCGGGCCAGGCGAGGCGGCACCTTCAGCGGACGCGCCGGTGGCAGCACCACAGGAGTGGCGTCGACCGCGCGGCCGCGACCGGTCGCAGGCGCCGAAGCGCCTCTTCCGGCTCATCCCGGTGCTCCTGGTCGGCTCGATAGCGCTCACTGGATGCTCGGCAGATTTCTGGCCTGAGCAGTTCGGCGGCTCGACAAGCGCCCCGACGACTCCGACGCCGACCTCGTCGATCGACCAGGCGCTCATCACCGAGGGCGAGGCCCTGCCCGCCGTCAACGCGCAGAAGCTCACGCAGATCCTCGACGACGCTGCCAAGCTCGCTCAGGAGGCGGACGCCGCCAACAATGCGGATGGGCTCAAGCCTCGCTTCACGCAGGCCGCCTACCAGGAGCGCGCCGCCGAGTACCAGGCCAAGGCTGCAGACAACGCGCTGCCTGGGCCTGTTGCCTTCCCGACGGGCGAGGTCGTCTACGCCGTTCCGCAGGCTTCTGAGACCTGGCCGAAGTCGATCTTCGTCGTGCGAGAGGCCGGGGGAGAGACTCCGACGGCACCGTTCGGAATCATGCTCACCCAGTCGAGCGCCCGCGACACCTATAAGGTCGCATCCATCGTGCAGCTCACGCCTGACGTGACGCTGCCAGAGGCTGCGCCCGCTGAGATCGGCGCCCCTGGCATCGACGGCCTTGAGCAGCCGCTGCTGATCGCACCGGAAGAGCTGGCAGCCGCCTACGCCGACGTCATCAGCAACGGCGACGGCTCGCAGTACGCGGCCCTCTTCTCTCCAGATGGCGACTCGCTGCGGACGCAGATCGCCGACGCTCGTGCGACGGTCTCTGGGGAGATCGACGCCAACGCGGCGCGCATCGAGTTCCAGACGCGCGCGTCGGACGACCCGCCCTTCGGCGTGCAGACGCTTGACGGCGGGGCGATCGTCGCCGTCTCCATCGAAGAGGTCGAGAAGCTGAGTGCGCGTACGCAGCTCGCGACCCTCAGCGTTCAGGGACGCACCGCTGCACTCGCGGGTGCCAGCTCGTCGTCACTCGGGTTCGAGACGCTCTACACGAACCAGCTCATGTTCTACGTGCCGTCGGAAGCGACAGGCGGCGCCATCCAATTGCTCGGCTTCGCCAACACCATGACAGGCGCACGCCAGCTCAACGCCAACGAGGTTACCTATGGCTGAAACCCCTCCACTCAACCCAGCAAGTCTCTACGGAGCAGTTGATCTCTCCTCGCTCGTGCAGCGCGCGAACGCGCCCGCGGGCCAGGCTCCGGGTGCATCCGCAGCCCCGACGCCAGGGCAGCCCGCCGAGGCCGGCCAGCCGGCCGCGGGGGAGCCCGTCGCGACGCTGCCTGACGTCGTCATCGACGCGGACGAGCAGACGCTCGAGCAGTTCATGCAGCTCTCGCAGTTCCTGCCCGTCATCGTCGAGATGCACGCGAAGTGGTCAAGCGATGCGCAGGCGCTCTCGCCCGTCCTCGCCAAGATCGTCCGCAGCGCGGAAGGTCGGATCGTGCTCGTGCGCGTCGACCTGGATGCACATCCGCAGCTCGGCCAGCAGCCGCAGGTCATCGCCATCATCGGCGGTCGGCCGCTTCAGCTCTTCTCGGGTAACCCGCCGGAGGAGCAGATCACGCAGATCGTCGGCGAGATCCTGCAGGTCGCAGCCCAGCAGGGTCTGACCGGCCACGTCGCGGTCGACGGGGCGCCTCAGGGTGAGGCCGAAGAGCAGGAGCCAGTGGCCCCGCCGCTGCCGCCGCTGCACGCCGAGGCCTTCGAGGCGCTCGAGCGCGGCGACTACGCTGCGGCGATCGACGCCTACGAGCGCGCGCTCGCCGAACGCCCGGCAGATGACGAGGCTCGTGCCGGCCTCGCACAGGTCCAGCTCCTCGTGCGTCTTCAGGGCAAGACCCTCGAAGAGATCCGCCAGCGTGCTGCCGCGGGCCCGGACGACCTTGATGCTCAGCTCGACGTCGCCGACCTCGACCTGTCGGGTGGCCACATCGACGATGCGTTCGACCGCTTGCTGACCCTCTTCCCGAAGCTCGACGCCGAGGGCAAGACGGCCGTGCGCGAGCGCCTTCTTGACCTGTTCCTCGTCGTCGGGGTCACCGACCCTCGCGTGGGTTCGGCACGGGCGAGGCTCACGAACCTCCTGTTCTGACGCCGCCGAGAGCGACGACACGAGGCCCGGATGCGATCAGATCGCATCCGGGCCTCGTCGTGTCAGTCGCGGGCGCTGACTACCCCTCGTACTTGAACCAGACAGCTGCGAGCGGCGGTACCGTGACGGCGGCAGACTGCGCGAAGCCGTGCGACGCGATGTCCTCGGTGGCCACCGAGCCGTAGTTGCCCGCCCCGGATCCCGCATACGTCTCGGCGTCGGTGTTGAGCACCTCAGACCAGCGACCGGCGTGCGGCAGGCCCAGCCGGTACCCGCTGATGACCTGGTTCGAGAAGTTGAAGATCATCGCGACGTCCGGGGTCCCGTCGAAACCGCGGCGCGCGAACGCCAGCACGCTGTTGGCCGCATCGTCGCCGCTCAGCCACACCATGCCGGACGGGTCGTCGTCGCGCTGCCAGAGCGCGCCCTCGTTCTTCGCAAGGCGGTTGAGGTCGCCGACCAGCCGCTGCACGCCTGCGTGGCCCGGGTTGTCGAGCTGCCACCAGTCGAGGCCGCGCGACTCGCTCCACTCGGTCTGCTGCGCGAATTCCTGGCCCATGAAGAGCAGCTGCTTGCCGGGGTGGCCCCACTGGTAGGCGAGGAAGAGCCGCGTGCCCGCGAGCTTCTGCCACTCGTCACCCGGCATCTTCGAGTAGAGGGACCCCTTGCCGTGGACAACCTCGTCGTGGCTGATGGGCAGCAGGAAGCGCTCGCTCCACGCGTAGACGAAGGAGAAGGTCAGGTCTCCCTGGTGGTGGGAGCGGTAGATGGGGTCGCGCTCCACGTAACGGAGGCTGTCGTTCATCCACCCCATGTTCCACTTGAGGCCGAAGCCCAGCCCGCCCCACTCGGTGGGCTTCGTGACCCCCGCCCAGCTCGTCGATTCCTCGGCGATCATGGCGATGCCGGGGTAGAGCTTGTAGGCGGTGGCGTTGACCTCCTGGAGGAAGGCGATGGCCTCGAGGTTCTCGCGGCCACCGTGGATGTTCGGCACCCACTCCTCGCGGGAGTAGTCGAGGTAGAGGATGGAGGCGACGGCGTCGACGCGGAGCCCGTCGATGTGGAACTCCTCGAGCCAGTAGAGCGCGTTGGCGACGAGGAAGTTCCGCACCTGGGAGTCGCCGAAGTTGAAGACCTTCGTGCCCCAGTCGAGCTGCTCGCCGAGTCGCGGGTCCGCGTGCTCGTAGAGCGCCTGGCCGTCGAACTCCGCGAGGCCGAAGCTGTCCTTCGGGAAGTGGCCAGGCACCCAGTCCATGATGACGCCGTAGCCGGCCTGGTGCAGGCGGTCGATGAGGTAGCGCAGATCGTCGGGCGAGCCGAGCCGCGAGGTGGGCGCGTAGTAGCCGGTGACCTGGTAGCCCCACGAACCGCCGAACGGGTGCTCCGCGAGAGGCATGAACTCGACGTGCGTGAACTCGAGCCCGTCGAGGTATTCGACGAGCTGGTCCGCGAGCTCGCGGTAGCCGAGGCCCGGGCGCCACGACATGGCGTGGAGCTCGTAGGTGGTCATCGGGCCCGTGTGCGGGTCCTTCTGCGCGCGTTCGCCCATCCAGCCGCCGTCACCCCACTCGTAGGTGCTGGGGGTCGCGACGACGGATGCGGTCTGCGGCGGCTGCTCAGCGTGCAGGGCCATCGGGTCGGCTTTCTCGACCCAGTCGCCGGATGCGGTGCGAATCTGGAACTTGTAGGTCTCGTGGGGCGAGACGCCCGGCACGAAGAGTTCCCAGATGCCGAGCGCGTCGAGGCGGCGCATTGCGTGCGCCCTGCCGTCCCAGCCGTTGAACGAGCCGATGACGCGGACGGCCTGGGCGTGCGGCGCCCAGACGACAAACGAGGTGCCCCAGACCGGAGCGTGGGTGCCCCAGTGCTCCCGGTGGTGCGCGCCGAAGACGTGCCAGAGCCGTTCGTGGCGTCCCTCACCGAAGAGGAACTGGTCGACTTCTCCGACGACGGGGAGGAAGCGGTACGGGTCGTCGACCGTGTGCGGGACTCCGTCCCCGTAGACCGTCTCGATCCTGTAGTCGTCGAGGCCAAGGGTGTGGGCGCCCTGCCAGATGCCGTGGGCGAGGTGCTGCAGCTCGACTCGTTCGCCGCTCGTAGCGAGGATCGCCGCGACGCGCTCGGCAAGCGGACGGCGGGCGCGGATGATCGTCGCCCCGTCTGCCTGCAGGTGCTGCCCGAGGATCGAGTGCGGCCCGGAGTGCGTGCCGTCCGCGATCGCGCGCAGCTCGCCGTCCGGGAAGCTGATAGCGGGAGCCGCTGGCTGGAGTTCGTCGGTCATGGTGTTTCCGTTCTCGAGACCGTCCGGCCGCGCCAGAAGCGCGACCGGACGACGGGTCAGAGTGCCGAGTGCCTGACGCGCAGGATGTGCGCAGGGAGGATGGAGGGGTCGAGGCGCACGTAGTTCGCGCCGCCCCAGATCCACTCCTGCCCGCTGAGGAGATCTTCCACGCCGAACTCCGTGTCGGACGCGAAGCCGAACTTGGTCTGGTCGATGTAGACCGTCGCCTCTTCGATGCCGGAGTGGTTGAGGTTGACCGCGACGATCACCGTGTTGGAGACGCCGTCAGGGGAGTACTCGGCCGGCAGGTGCTTGGAGAAGACAAGGACGTTCTCGTTGTCGCTGAACTGCACCTCGAAGTTGCGGAGCTGCTGCAGGGCGGGGTTCGCGCGACGCAGCTCGTTGAGCTTCGTGAGGAGCGGCGCAAGCGAGTAGCCGCTGGCCTCCTGGGCGGCCCAGTCCCGCTGCTTGTATTCGTACTTCTCGTTGTCGATGTTTTCCTCGGAGCCGGGGCGCGCCACGTTCTCGGCGAGCTCGAACCCGGCGTAGACGCCCCAGAGCGGTGAGGAGGTGGCGGCGACGATGGCGCGGATCTTGGCCGCGTTCCGCCCACCCTGCTGCAGGTACTCCGTGAGGATGTCCGGGGTGTTGACGAAGAAGTTCGGGCGCAGGAAGTCGCTCGATTCCTTCGACACCTCCGTGAGGTACTCCTCGAGCTCCGTCTTCGTGTTGCGCCACGTGAAGTACGTGTACGACTGCTGGAAGCCGGCCTTGGCGAGTGCGTGCATGACGGCGGGGCGGGTGAACGCCTCGGCGAGGAAGATGACCTCAGGGTGCTTCGCGTTGACTTCGTGGATCAGCCACTCCCAGAACTGCAGCGGCTTCGTGTGCGGGTTGTCGACGCGGAAGATCTTGACGCCGAGTCCGATCCAGTACTCGACCGTGTCGAGCACCTCGGCGTAGAGGCCGTTGCGGTCGCCGTCGAAGTTGATCGGGTAGATGTCCTGGTACTTCTTCGGCGGGTTCTCGGCGTAGGCGATGCTGCCGTCTGGCAGCTGCGTGAACCAGTCAGGGTGCTCGGCGACCCATGGGTGGTCCGGAGTCGCCTGGAGCGCCAGGTCGAGCGCGAGCTCCATGCCGTGGCGCTCGATCTCGCCGACGAAGTAGCGGAAGTCCTCCACGGTGCCGAGGTCCGGGTGGATGTCGCGGTGCCCGCCCTCTGCCGCGCCGATCGCCCAGGGCGAGCCCGGGTCGCCTGGCTCGGTCATGAGCGAGTTGTTCGGGCCCTTGCGGTTCGTGTGGCCGATCGGGTGGATCGGTGGCACGTAGAGCACGTCGAAGTTCATGGCAGCGACTGCAGGGATGCGCTCAGCGGCGGTCCGGAAAGTTCCCGAGGTCCAGCTGCCGTCTGCCGCCTGCTTGGCGCCCTCCGACCGAGGGAAGAACTCGTACCAGGCCGCGTTTCCTGCGAGCGCGCGCTCCACCAGGACGGTCCGCTTCGCCGAACGCGTCACGAGCGAGCGCACGGGGTGAGCCTCGATGACCTCGAGTACGTCCTCGGCGAGGAGCGAGGCGAGGCGGAAGGCCGCGGAACGCGACGTGAAACGCGACGCGGTCGCCGCATCCCGAAGCACGGCGCTCTGGTGATCGGTGAGTTCGGGGTTGGTAGCCGCGCGGTCGACGACCAGCGCCCCGAGCTCGAGCATCACATCGACGTCGATGCCTGCTGGGATCTTGATCTCCGCGTTGTGCTGCCACGTCGCGAAGTCGTCGTTCCAGGCCTCAACCCACCACTCGTGAGGTCCGGCGACGGTGACCTGGGCCTCGGCCAGCCAGGAGTCTGTGCCCTTCGGGCCCGGCTGCATGCGGATGCGCTGAGCCTGCGCCCCATGAGCGTTGATGACCAGCTCGACGCCGATGATGTCGTGTCCTTCTCGGAAGGAGACGCACGAGAACGGGACGACGTCTCCGACGTACCCCTTCGTCGGGAAGAGGTTGTCGACGAGCTGCGGCTGCAGGTCGAGGATCGGGATGCGGCCGATCGCCGGGACGTAGCCCGAGCCAGGGAAGCTGTCTCCGGTCGGCGGCAAGGCGGTGGCCACGGCGGCCTCAGCCGCTGGCTTGGCCGTCGCAGCCTTCGGCTTGCGCGCGCGAGCCGCCTTGGCTGGCGCCTCCGCGGGCACGCTTGTGCTCGCCGTCCCAGCTGCGTCGGGGGCCTGCGCCGCCTTCGGCGAACTGCTCGCGCGCTTCGCGGCTGCCCGACGAGGGCGGCTCGGTGGAATCTGGTCTTCTGACGCTGGTGTCGTTGCCACAACCGAACGCTACCAAAACCCACCCTCATCGGGGCTGTCCGCGTGTCACGGAATGTGAACGACGTCTCGCACCGGGTCAGATCAGAGGTGGTGGTGCAACCGCTCCACGTCCACCGCGTAGACCTGCACGGACGGGCCCTCGATGCCGGTCAGCTGACCTGGCACCAGCACGCGGCTCGCCCCGAGCGCCTCGTCAGGATGCTCGTGCGTCGAATCCCAGAGCAGACGGTAACCGGTGATGTCGTCGACGGCCGGCGTGCGGAGCGCCGCGTCGTCCTCGCTGCCGTGCACGACGATCAGGAGCCGGTCGATGAGCATCCGCACGCCGTCGACGAGCTCGGCGCCCGTGAAGTCTGCGTCGGCTTCCGGGATGTAGGCGTCGAGCAGCACCTGCAGCGTGCGGCCGCCTGGGCCCTGCCACGACCCGTCGCCCATAGGGTTGCCAAGCGCGTCGAACCAGCGGCGTCTCGTGCCGTGCTCGCTGAGGGCGTGCCCATGGTTGAAGCTGCTCGGGCGGAGCACCTGGTGTGCGCCGCGCAGTTCGATGAGTCGGCGCGTGTGCGCGAGCTGCGCGAGCTGGATCTCGCTGAGGTCCCAGGAGAACCACGTGAGCGGCGAATCCTGGTTGTACGGGTTGTTGTTCCCCTTCTGCGACCTCGCAACCTCGTCGCCGGCCGTGAGCATGGGAACGCCCGCGCTCAGGAGCACGGTGCTGAGCAGGTTGCGCATGGTGCGCCTGCGCAGGGTCTCGATGCTGCTGCTGTCGCTCGGCCCCTCGACGCCGAAGTTCCACGAGCGGTTGTCGCCCGTGCCGTCCCGGCCGAGCTCGGCGTTCTGCAAATTGTGCTTGACGTTGTAGGAGACGAGGTCGCGAAGCGTGAAACCGTCGTGGGCCGTCACGAAGTTGACGGAGGCCAGTGGGCCGCGGTCGTCGCTGAACATGTTGGAGGACCCCGCGAAGGAGGTGCTAAAGGCTCCAGCGCCCTCGGGGTGCACGCCGTAGCTGCGCGCCTCCGCGATGTCGCGCACCCAGAACGAGCGGGCGTGGTCACGGAAGCTGTCGTTCCACTCCGACCAGTCCTCGGGGAAATTGCCCGTCTGCCAGCCGCCCATGCCGACGTCCCACGGCTCGGCGATGAGCTTCGTGTCGGCGAGGCGGTCGTCGTTGACGATGGCCTCGAGGAGGGGGTGGTGCCGCTCGAAGGCGTGGTGCGCGTTGCGGCCGAGCGTGGCCGCGAGGTCGAAGCGGAATCCGTCGATGCGGAACTCCTCGACCCAGTACCTCAGCGAGTCGAGGATGAGCTCGCGCACGACCGCCTCTGACGTGTCGAGCGAGTTGCCGCATCCGGTCTCGTCGACCGGGTTGCCGTGCATGTCGTGGCGGTAGTAGGTGGCGTTGTCGAGCCCACGGAACATGGAGGTCTCGTCACCGCGGCCGCCCTCGGACGTGTGGTTGTAGACGACGTCCAGGTAGACCTCGATGCCCGCCGCGTGCAGGTGCTTGACCATGCCCTTGAACTCGCGTGCGACGGCGTGTGGACCAGCGGCGCGGGCGGCGGGGGAGGCGTAGTCGGCGTGCGGCGCGAAGAAGCCGAGTGTGTTGTAGCCCCAGTAGTTCGCCATGCCCTGGCGGCGCAGGAACGACTCGGAGGCGAAGGCGTGCACGGGCAGCAACTCGACCGCCGTGACACCGACGGACTGCAGGTACGCGATCGTGTCCTCGTGGGCGAGGCCCGCGTAGCTGCCCCGCAGCTCCTCAGGCATGTGAGGGGCGAGCTGCGTGAAGCCCTTCACGTGCGCCTCGTACACGACGACGTCGCGCAGAGGGAGGAGCGGGGCGCGCACCTGGCCCCAGTCGAAGGGCTCGGTCTCGACGACCTGGGCGGTCCAGATCGGGACCGCGACGGTGCCGACGTTCGCGACCTGCCTGGCGTACGGCTCGACGAGCAGGCGGTGCTTGTCGAACGCGTTCGTGCCGCTCGAAGGGCCGTCCGCACGCACGGCGTACCGTTGACCATTCACGAGCTCGGCGCACTCCGCCTGCCAGATGCCGCCTGGCATGCTGGCCATCTCGATGGTGCGGGTGACGGTGCCGTCCGCATCCACGAGGCAGAGGGTCATCGCCGTAGCGTGCGTTGAGAACACGCGCAGGCGCGCGATCCCCTGGTGGTGGGTGACGCCGAGGTCGGAGCGGGTCTGTGAATCGAGCATGAGGCCTAAACTGTTCGAATTGAGTGGCTGGTGCCGTCGTAGGGCGGCACCGAGCACGTTCGTGCGCCGACTGATGCGCACAGATCGCGCAATTCTATGTCGAGAGTTAGCAGGTCCCGGGCAGGGCGAGGAGTGAAATGGCCGTTTACCTCGACCACGCGGCGACGACGCCGATGGTGCGGGAGGCGCGGGAAGCGCTCCTCGCCGGACTCGAGCTGACTGGGAATCCGTCGTCGATCCATGGCCACGGGCAGGCTGCGAAGCGGATGCTCGAAGGCGCGAGGGAACGCGTCGCGTCTGCGCTCGGCGCTGATCCGATCGAGGTCGTACTCACGTCCGGCGGGACCGAGGCGATCAACCTCGGGGTCAAGGGTCTCTACTGGGCCAGGCGCCAGCGGGACCCGGCGCTCACTCGCATCCTGGCCCCTCGCGGGGAACACCACGCGACGGTCGACGCAGTGGAGTGGCTCGCGAACCACGAGGGCGCGACCATCGACTGGCTGCCGGTCGATGGGGCCGGACTCGTCGATCTGACGGTTGCTGAACAGCGGATGCGCGAGCACGCCGGTGAGGTCGCCCTCGTCACCGTCATCCTCGCGAACAACGAGGTCGGTTCCATCCAGCCGGTGCGCGCACTCGCTGCGCTGGCGGCGGAGCACGAGATCCCGGTGCACGTCGACGCCGTCGCGGCCTTCGGGCATATCCCGGTGTCGCTGCGGGATCTCGGCGTGGCCGCGCTCAGCGTCTCGGCCCACAAGATCGGCGGGCCAGTCGCGATGGGCGCGCTTGCGCTTGCGCGCGCGCACACCGTTGAAGCCCTCATCCACGGAGGTGGGCAGCAGCGAGGCGTGCGCTCAGGCACGCAGGACGTGCCGGCGGCGCTCGCGTTCGCGGCCGCAACTGACGCGGCGATGTCACGCATGGACGCCGAGGGCGCGCGCCTCGATGCGCTTGCACACCACCTCGCCGACGGGCTCTCGAAGATCCCGGGCGCGCAGCTCCGGGGCGCGCCCCTGGACGGGACGCTCGACGACGCCGGCGTCGAGGTGCAAGCGCGGGTTCCAGGCAACGTGCACTTCACCTTCGACGGCTGCCAGGGCGACTCCCTGCTCTTCCTCCTCGACATGGCGGGCTTCTCCGTCTCGACCGGATCCGCCTGCCAGGCTGGCATCGCCGAGCCGTCGCACGTGCTGCTCGGAATGGGGCTCGACGAGCGCAGCGCGCTCAGCGCGCTGCGTTTCACGCTCGGCGCATCAACGACCGAGGCCGAGATCGACGCGCTCCTCGGCGTGCTCCCGAAAGTCGTCGAGCAGGCGCGAACGGCCGGGTTCTCCGACCGAGCCGTGTAGCCCGACTCGGGTTCCGCCTGCAGCGCATCCAGCCCGCACTGACGTCTGAGTGTCGGCGGATGCGCCTACGCTGACCGCATGACGATGCGAGGCGCAGGAGGCGGGCCGTCAGCCGGAGGGCGCGTGCGCGACGAATCTGTGATCCGTGCGGCGAACGAGCAGGCCCCGGAGATCGATGGCCTGTGGCAGCGCGTGCTCCGCCTGTTCGCGCCCTACCGCGGGAAGATCGCGATCGCGCTTGTGCTTGTGCTCATCACGGCGGCGATCTCCGTGTTGCCCCCGCTGCTCACCGAGCAGGCCTTCGACGTCGGGCTCTTCCCACCCGGTGGCACGGGCCCGAATATCGGCGAGCTGTGGAAGATCGTCGGCCTGATGGCGCTGCTCTGGGTCGCATCGAGCGCGCTCGGGGTCGTGCAGACGTACTTCACGGCGAGCGTCGGCAACTCGGTCATGGGCGATCTTCGAGTGCGCCTGTTCGAGCACCTTCAACGCATGGAACTCGCGTTCTTCACGCGCACCAAGACGGGCGTCATCCAGTCCCGCCTGCAGAACGACGTGGGCGGCGTCGCGTCGACGCTGCAGTCCATGATCACGAGCGTCGTGGGCAACATCGTGACGGTCCTCGCCGCAGTCGTGGCGATGGCCCTGCTGTCGTGGCAGCTCACGATCATCGCGTTTGTGCTCATGCCAGCGCTCGTCTGGGCTCAGCGTCGTGTTGGCCAGGTGCGCGCGCGCATCGCGACGAAGACGCAGGAGTCGCTCTCGGAGATGACGGCGATCACCCAGGAGTCGCTGAGCGTCTCCGGCATCCTGCTCGCGAAATCGTTCGGCCGCGAGGAAGCAGAGGGCCAGCGGTACCGCGCTGAGAACTTCAGGCAGATCGGTCTGCAGGTGAAGCAGACCATGAGCGGGCAGACCTTCTTCGCCTTCGTGTCGATCGTCTTCTCGCTTGTACCAGCCGCGGTCTACATCGTCGGCGCCTACCTCATCACGGGAGGCGTCGACCTGACGGCCGGCGCGATCGTCGCGTTCACGACCGTGCAGACGAGGCTCACGATGCCGCTCATCGGCCTCATGCGCATCGGGCTCGAGGTGCAGACCTCGAAGGCCCTCTTCGCGCGCATCTTCGAGTACCTCGACATGACCCCGGCCATCACACCGTCCTCTGCTCCCGTGCCGCTCGACGCGTCGAAACTCGGCGAGGTCGAGTTCGACCACGTGTCGTTCCGGTACCCGGATGCGGAGACCGACTCGGCGCCGACGCTCGACGATGTGTCGTTCACGGTCCGCCCGGGGGAGTTCGTCGCGTTCGTCGGTCCGAGCGGCGCAGGCAAGACCACGATCGGCTACCTCGTGCCGCGGCTGTACGAGGTCTCAGCTGGTGCCGTGAAGTTCGCAGGCACCGACGTGCGCGACCTCGACCACGACGCGCTCATCGCCAACACGGGAATCGTGAGCCAGGAGAGCTACCTGTTCCACGCGTCGATCGCCGAGAACCTGCGCTTCGCGAAGCCGGATGCGACCCAGGAAGAGATCGAGGAAGCCTGCCGGCAGGCGAATATCCACGAAACGATCTCGAAGTTCCCCGACGGCTACGAGACGCTCGTGGGGGAGCGTGGCTACCGCCTCTCTGGCGGAGAGAAGCAGCGAGTGGCGATCGCCAGAGTGCTCCTCAAGGACCCGGCGGTGCTCGTGCTCGACGAGGCGACGAGCGCACTTGACACACGCTCCGAGCGGTTCGTGCAGCGCGCCCTCGATGCGGCTTCGAGAGGGCGCACGGTGCTCGCGATCGCGCACCGGCTCTCGACGGTCAAGGACGCCGACCTCATCTGCGTCATCGACGAGGGCCGCATCGTTGAGCGAGGGAACCACGCAGAGCTCATGGCCAGGGGCGGTCTCTACGCGGCCCTCCACGCCGAGCAGCACACCGAGCTCGAGGCGCTGCCAGAGCGAGAGGCGCCGCTGTAGCATTGGGCCTCATGGCAACCGAGCTTGGTGCAGTTGTCCGCACCGCGACCGTGGGCTCTTCGGGACGCTGAGCCGTGGTCGAGACCGCCACCGTGCGCAAGTGGGTGCTTGACTCCAACGACGGCATCATCTCGACGACCGGCATCATCCAGGGCTTCGCTGGTGCGGGCGCCAGCGACGAGACCGTGCTGTTCGCGGCCGTGACGCTCATGATCACTGGCGGGCTCTCGCTCGGGGGCTCGGCCTATGCCGAGGCGGCTCAGGACCGAGCCGCGGAACTCGCCATCATCGAGGAGCAGCAACGTCGCCTCGCGATGAGCCCTGACGAAGAACGCGTGGAGCTCCGCGAGCACTACGTCAAGCGTGGCTCGACCCGCGTCTCGCCGACCAGGTCGCGTCGCAGCTGATGACGCGGGACCCGCTCGGCGCGCAGCTCGAAACGGAGTTCGGCATCCTCGACGGCGCGAGCCCCGCCACTCAGCCGTTCTGGATCGCGGTCCGCGGCTTCTTCGCCTTCCTCTGCGGCGCGCTGCCCCTCACGGTTGCCGTCGTCTTCGTCGACGATGCCTGGCGCCTCGCGGCGTCGTTGCTTGTGGTGGTCCTCTCCCTCACGATCACGGGGCTCGTGTCAGCGAGAGCGGGGACCGGCCACCCGCTGAGGGCCGTCATCCGGTCGATCGGAGTCGGCCTGTTCATCGCACTGCTTTCGTACCTTGCCGGCAACGTCTTCGAAGTGGTTGACCAGTTCATCCCGCAGATCGACGTCGACGGTGACGTGGTGCCGAGCCCCAGTCCCTAGCGCACAGCCGCCTCGAGGGGAGTGTGACTAGCGCGCGAGCTGGATCTCGTCCTCGATCTTCCACTTGCCTGCAAGCGCAGGAGCGAGTGGGATGACGGCGAGGGTGAGTACGGCGAGCAGGCCGAGCGAGATCGACCAGTCGCCCGTCGCGGTGGCGAGCACGCTGACCGTGAGCGGGGCAAGGGCCGCGAGTGCGTAGCCGACAAGCTGCACGAAGCCGCTCAGGATCGCGGAGCCGCGCTGTCCTGCCGCCCGCAGTCCGATGAGCGTGAGGCAGATCGGGAAGATGAGCTGGCCGAATCCGATGAGCACAACCCAGAGGACCGGGGCCCCGGTCGGCGCGAAGATGAGCCCCGCGTAGCCCACGGCGAAGCCGGTTGCTGCCGAGATGAGCGGCCAGGTCGTGCCGAGGTGTGTGATGACGAGGGGAGTGGCCAGGGAGAGAGGGATACCCATGGCGGCGAACAACGAGAGGTAGCCGGCGGCCGCCACCGTATCCGCCCCCGCTCGGTCCTGCAGGATCGTTGGCAGCCAGCCGAAGCAGCAGTACGCGTTCATCGAGGAGATCGCGAACGTCGCGGCCAGCGCCCACGCGCGCTTCGAGCGCCAGATGGATTTCGCGGGCTTGGCGCGCGTGCCATCCGGGAGCGTGATCGCACCGGTGCTGGGAGCGACGTGGCCCCGTGCGGCGCGTACCTGGGCGCGCACGAGCAGGACTAGCCAGGGCACGGCGGCTGAGGCCGCGACGACGGCCCACATCGAGAGCGAGGTGCGCCAGCCGGAAGCCAGTGCGACCGGGGCGGCGACGAGCGGCGGAAGCATGGTGCCGAGCGCGACGATGATCGCGTAGGTCGAGGTCATCAGGGGGATGCGCGACCTGAAGTAGGTGACGACAACCGGTGGCAGGAGGATGTTGCCGATTCCCATGCCGAGCAGCGCGACGACGCTGCCGCCGAGGAGGGTCGGGATGTTCGGCGCCGCGCCGCGCAGGAGGTGGCCGGCGATGATCGCGGCGAGGGCGACGACGATGAGGAGCTCGAGACGGACTCGTCGCAGCAGCCAGGGGGTGATGAGCCCGGCGATCGCGAAGGCGACAGGGGGGAGCATCGTCAGCACGCCCGTGGTGGCCCCCTCGAGCGGAAGGTCGGCCGAGATGAGGTCGAAGATCGATGACGCGTTCGTGACGGCCGTCCGCAGGTTCAGAGCGAGGAGGACAAGCGCGAGGACGGCGACTGCCGTCCAGATCCACGGTGACCGCGCGCTGTCCGAGGGGCTCTGGGAGGGGAGACATGACACGAGGTGCAACTGTACCCAGGACCCCCACAGGAACGTTGCACTTGTGAAAGTTTGCACTCATGCATATTCTTGAGTGGTGTCGAACCCAGCCCTCTCCCTCCGCGAACGCAACCGCATCGACTGCTGGCACGCCATCCACGACGCGGCTGCCGACCTCACCATCGAGCGCGGCCTCGACGAGGCGACGATCGACGCCATCAGCGATCGTGCGGGCGTCTCACGCCGGACCTTCTTCAACTACTTCCCGAGCAAGGAAGACGCGGTCCTCGGGATGCAGGCGCCGACTTTGCCAGAGGGGGCGCTCGACGACTACCGCACAGGCGATGGCGACTCGTTCGGCCGCACGATGCGGCTCATGCTCGCCGTTCTCGACTCGGCGATCCCCGACCACGACGACTTCCCGAGGCGACGCACGCTCGCCGACCAGCATCCCGTGCTGGAAGAACGACTCAGGCGCCACATCAGCGCGGCAGAGGACATCGTGCTCGCGATCCTGACGGCGCAGGACGCCGATAGTGAGACCGAGTCCCTCCCGGACGGCATCGAATCAGCCAAGGCGCTCCTGTCGCTCGCCGCGACCATCCTGCGCTTCACGAGCAGGAACGATCCCCAAGGCATCCTCGTCGACCGGGAAGCCGCCATCAACAACTCCATCGACATCTTCCGGAAAGCGATCTCAGAATCTCTATGACGACTCCCCCCAGCATCGATTCGCAGGCGCGCACCGACGCAGCGACCACTGCAGAAGCCACGACGACCCCCGATGCCGGGGCCGTCAAGCCTGCCGCGGTTGCCGATGCTGCTGGCGCCCACAAGCGCAGTATCGTCCCCCTCTTCCTCGGGCTCATGGTCACGATGCTCATGGCCTCCCTCAACAACACGGTGCTCTCCAGCGCCATGCCGACGATCGTCGGCGAGCTGCACGGCGTCGAGCACATGAGCTGGGTCGTGACGTCGTTCATCCTGGCCTCGACGGTCATGATGCCCGTCTACGGCAACCTCTCCGACCTCTTCGGCCGCAAGCCGCTGCTGCTCATCGCCATCGGGCTCTTCATCGCGGGATCCGTCCTGGGCGGGCTCGCCCCGTCGATCGAGCTCCTCATCGGTGCCCGCATCGTGCAGGGGCTCGGCGGTGGCGGCCTCATGATCCTGTCGCAGGCGGCGATCGCGGATGTCGTGCCGGCTCGAGAGCGCGGCAAGTACATGGGTGTCATGGGTGCCGTATTCGCGTTCTCGTCCGTGGCGGGGCCGCTACTCGGCGGCTGGTTCACAGAGGGTCCGGGATGGCGCTGGGTCTTCTGGATCAACCTGCCGCTCGGCGCACTCGCTCTGCTCGCGACGATCTTCCTCCTCCGTCTGCCGAAGCGGCCCGCCCACGAACGCACCCGCATCGACGTCGGCGGGATGGCTCTCATCTCGCTAGCCACCACGGCTCTTGTGCTCGTCGGCACGTGGGGCGGCTCGCAGTACGAGTGGACGTCGCCGACGATCCTGCTCCTGGCTGCGCTCGCGGTGGTCTCGGCGACTGGCTTCGTGTTCGTCGAGCGCAGTGCCGCGAACCCGATCATGCCGCTCGGCATGTTCCGCGACCGCAACTTCATCTTGACGACGATCGCGAGCCTCTCGACGGGCGTCATCATGTTCGGCACGCTCGGCTACATGCCCACGTACCTGCAGATGGTGACGGGGTCCGGCCCGACCGTCTCTGGCCTCCTCATGACCCCGATGATGGGCGCACTGCTCATCACCTCCATCCTGAGCGGTCAGTACGTCTCGCGCACGGGTCGCTACAAGTGGGTGCCGATCGCCGGTTCCGCTGTGCTTGGCGTCGGCCTAGGGGTGCTCTCGTTCGTGACGGTCGACAGCCCCGTCTGGCTCATCTGCGTGGCCCTCGGCGTCATGGGCATCGGGCTCGGAGGCAGCATGCAGCTGCTCACACTCATCGTGCAGAACTCGTTCCCCGCACGCATCGTGGGCACCGCGACGGCAGCGAACAACTATTTCCGCCAGGTCGGCGCGACCCTCGGCTCCGCTGTCGTGGGGTCGGTCTTCGCCGCGCGACTGACGCAGATGGTCGCCGATCGTCTCCCAGCAGGGGCGGCTGCCGAGGACGGCGCAAGCTCGTTCACGCCCGCCGCGATCGCGGAGCTGCCCGACCAACTGCGGGCCATCATCGTCGGGTCGTACAACGAGGCGCTCATCCCGATCTTCCTCGCACTCGTCCCGCTGACAATCATCTCGATCATCGCGCTGTCGTTCCTCCGCGAGAAGCCGCTCGCGACAGGCTCAGAGCCAGCCACGACCACCTCGGCAACCCACATCGGCTGACCCGCGGCTCGGGCTGGGGAGCGTCGTCAGATGCAGAGCTCCGGCCCGAGGTCGATGGTCTCGCCACCGGCCGTCATGGTGGCGAGGCCGCACCAGCGCTCGCTTGTCTCCGGGCTGATCCCGAGGGTCGTGTAGACCGACTGCACGTCGTGGGCAGACACCGACTGGCCGTGCTCCGAGTCGCGGTCGACGGCCGGGTAGACGGACATCGTGAGCTCGTTGCCTGCTGCCATGCCGTCGTACCTGGTGACTCGGCCCCAGACGGCCTTGCAGTTTGTGGAGTACATCATCTGCACCTGCGTCTCGCGATCCCGCATCTCGCTTGCGGCGACCACGGCGTCGTCGCGGCAGATCGTCTGCATAGGGTCCATGCCGTCGGCGATCTCCGCGTACGGGTCCTGCTCGGCGTTGAGCTGTCCGACGCCGAACCAAATGCCGCTCGTCACGGCAGCCGAGACGAGGGCAGCGGCCAGGGTTGTGGTCACGAGCCTGCGCTTCGAGATACCCGCAGACGGAGGGGGCATGAGGGTGGCGGATGCACGGAGCGGCAGCTCCGTGGGCGCCCCAGCTTCCGCATCCTCAGGCGCGGATGCGGCCGACGGCTCGGCGAAGGGCGAAGCCTCGGCGCTTGCCAGCGTCGCGAGCGCGCTCCTGCGCTCGAGCCAGGCGTCTGGCTCGGCGCCGAGCGCCTTGACCAGACGCGCGACGGTTTTCTCCGTCGGCAGGCGGTTTCCAGCGAAGGCGTCTCCCACGACGCTCTTGGAGATGCCCGTCTCGTTGGCGAGCCTCATGATGGTCGGCTTACCCGCTTGTTCGCGCAGCGCCTGGAGGTCCGAGGCGAACGAGGAAGGAGAGTCGGGGATGTCGCTCACGCGTTGCCTGCCTCGGGGTAATCGTCATTCACTGGCGCTGAACATGGTCAAAATACCAGAGTCGGGAGGCGGCCCAGGGGCGCTGTCGGAGGCCCGACGTACACTTATGCGGTGAAAGTTCTAGCCGCAATGAGCGGCGGGGTCGATTCCGCTGTCGCAGCAGCCCGAGCCGTCGAGGCCGGGCACGAAGTCATCGGCGTGCACCTCGCCCTCTCCCGAATGCCAGGTACCCTCCGCACGGGGTCGCGGGGGTGCTGCACCATCGAAGACTCGATGGACGCGCGCCGTGCCGCCGACCTCCTTGGCATCCCCTTCTACGTGTGGGACTTCTCCGAGCGCTTCAAGCTCGACGTCGTCGACGACTTCATCGCGGAGTACAGCGCGGGACGCACGCCGAACCCGTGCATGCGCTGTAACGAGAAGATCAAGTTCGCCGCCCTCCTCGAGAAGGCCATCGACCTCGGGTTCGACGCGGTGTGCACCGGGCACTACGCGACACTCGAGACGGGCGATGACGGGTTGATTGAGCTGCACCGCGCGAGCGCGTGGGCAAAAGACCAGTCGTACGTGCTCGGGGTACTCACTCAGCAGCAGCTCGAGCACTGCTACTTCCCATTGGGGGACACCCCCTCGAAGGACCTCATCCGCGCAGAGGCAGCAGAGCGCGGCATCAGTGTGGCTCAGAAGCCCGACTCGCACGACATCTGCTTCATCCCTGACGGCGATACCAGGGGATGGCTCGGCGACCGCATCGGAACCGCGACCGGCGAGGTCGTGGACAGCGCGGGCGCGAAGCTCGGCGAGCATGACGGTGCCACGGCCTACACCGTGGGCCAGCGCAAGGGGCTCCGCCTCGGCGTCCCCGCCCCTGACGGCAAGCCCCGCTTTGTCCTCGAGATCCGTCCGAAGACCAACGAGGTTGTCGTTGGGCCCAAGGAGGCCCTCAACATCGCGGAGATCGCGGGTCAGCGGATGAGCTGGACGGGCGCCGCGAGGGCAGAGGCCGACGGGGAGTTCCGTTGTGACGTGCAGATCCGTGCGCACGCCGACCCGGTGCCCGCGACTGCGCGGGTGAGTGCGAGCGCTGAGAGCACGCGAGACGACGCGACGATTCCAGGCGTCGAGTGGAGTGTCATCGTGGATGAGCCGCTCGTCGGCGTCGCCCCAGGTCAGACTGCCGTTGTCTACGTCGGCACGCGAGTGCTCGGCCAGTTCACGATCGATCGCACGGTCAGCGCGGTTCAGAGCGACGAGACCGTCGCAGGGGAAGCCAAGGTGCAGAGCGCGGACGGGCAGGAAGCAGCATGAGCATGCAGGCAGAGGGCTCCGTACTGAAGGACGGAGAGGCGATGGATCTGCTGACCGACCGTGCTGAGCGCTGGGCGGGGAAGTACAAGAACCTCTCCGATCCGGAACGGTGGCGCAGCGACTACGACGAGCACTTCACTGCCCCCGCGCTGCAGCTCGCCAAGCGGTGCACGCTCGAGGCCCGTCCGTTCGGCGCAAAGGACTGGATCCTCGCGTTTGTGCTCTGGTTCCTCATCGGCGGCACGGTCTTCCTCGCCTCGAACTTCCTCATGCAGCTCGAACCGACCTGGCAGATCGTCTTCGCGATCTTCGCGGCGCTCATCGCGGTCGTCGGCATCGTCCAGAGCTACCTCGAGACCACCAGCGAGAAGCGTGCGGCGAAGCGACTGAGCGCGAAACACGAGTGGCTCCTCAACGTGAGCCGCAAGGCCGCGCTGGCGACGCTCAACTCGCGCTCGGGAGCGGCAGCATGACCTCGTTCGAGGACGCACGCGTTCGCGTTGACGAGTTGCGGGAGCTGGTCGCCGGCTACCAGGCTGCCTACTACGAGCGCGACGCACAACTCGTCTCAGACGCCGAATACGACGGGCTCGTCCGCGAGCTCGACGCCCTGGAGCGCGAGCACCCCGAGCTGCAGTCGCAGGACTCCCCGACGCAGACCGTCGGCGGCGGCGTTGCCGAGGGGCTGCGCCCCATCGAGCACGCGGAGCGGATGCTCTCGCTCGACAACGTCTTCTCCATCGAAGAGCTGCGCGAGTGGTGCGCAAAGACCGAGGCGTCCGCGGGACGACGCGTCGACTGGCTGACCGAGCTGAAGATCGACGGCCTCGCCATCGCCCTGCGCTACGAGCACGGCAAGCTCGTGACCGCCGCGACGCGTGGCGACGGACGCACGGGCGAGGAAGTCACGCAGAACGCCCTGCAGATCGACGGAATCCCCGCGACGCTGTCCGGCGAGGGGCATCCGCCGATCGTCGAGGTGCGTGGCGAGGTCTTCATCCCGGTCGCCGCCTTCACGGCGCTCAACGAGTTCCAGGCCTCGCTCCGGCCCCGTGCCGTCGAGGAATACCGGGCACGATGGGAAGCGCGCCCGGCCGCATCCCGCGGTGAATTCGACGAGGAAGCCGAGCTGGCTCGAGCCACGAAGCGCTTCCCGGACTTCGCCAACCCCCGCAACGCCGCGAGTGGCGGACTGCGCCAGCAGCTCGAGAAGAAGAGCGGCCTCGAGCGCGAGGCGGGAGAGCTTCGCCTCCACTCGCTGCAGATGTACGTGCACGGCATCGGTGCCTGGCCGTCGCCCCCCGTTGAGTCGCAGAGCCAGATCTACGAGCTCCTCGCCGGCTGGGGTCTGCCCGTGACGCCGTACGCCAAGGTCAATGCATCCGTCGACGACGTCGTCGAGTTCGTCGAGCACTACGGCGCTGAGCGACACTCGGTGGAGCACGAGCTCGACGGCATCGTCGTGAAGGTCGACGAGCTCGACCTGCACGACGAGCTCGGCATGACGAGTCGCGCGCCTCGCTGGGCGATCGCCTACAAGTACCCGCCAGAGGAAGTGCACACCAAGCTCCTCGACATCGCGGCGAGCGTCGGTCGCACGGGCCGGGTCACTCCGTTCGCCATCATGGCGCCGGTCAAGGTCGCGGGCAGCGTCGTCCGCATGGCCACCCTCCACAATCAGGACGTGGTGCGCGCCAAGGGCGTGAAGATCGGCGACACCGTCGTGCTCCGCAAGGCCGGTGACGTGATCCCCGAGGTGCTCGGCCCCGTGCTCGAACTGCGCGGCGACGACGTACGCGACTTCGTCATGCCAAGCGACTGCCCCGAGTGCGGCACGCCGCTGCGGCCCATGAAGGAGGGCGACGTCGACCTGCGCTGCCCGAACGCGCGGTCCTGCCCCGCCCAGGTGCGCGGGCGCGTCGAGCACATCGGCTCGCGTGGTGGGCTCGACGTGGATGCGCTCGGAGAGGTCACGGCCGCGGCCTTGACCCAGCCGACCGTGCCGGAGCAGCCGCCGCTCGAGACGGAAGCGCGGCTGTTCGCGCTCACGCTCGAGGAGCTCGTGCCCATCGAGGTCGTCGTGCGCGACTCTGAGACCGGCGAGCCGAAGACTGACGAGGAGACGGGCGAGCTCATTCGTCGCGCTCCGTTCCAGAAGGTCTCCCTCGTCTACCCGCCAGGCTCCGAGGAGTTGACGCCGGCGGAGCGGCGCAAGGCGCGGATCAAGAAGGACTTCAGGCTCGTGGAGCCCTCGAAGCAGGCCACGACCCTGCTCGAGCAGCTCGAGGTTGCCAAGACGAAGGACCTCTGGCGCCAGCTCGTTTCGCTCAACATCCGCCACGTCGGCCCCGTCGCGGCGCGCGCGCTCGCCGACTGGTTCGGCTCGCTCGAGGCCATCGAGGCGGCACCCGCCGAGGAGCTCGCCCAGGTCGAGGGCGTGGGGCCGACGATCGCCGACGCCATCGTCGAGTGGCTCGCCGAAGACTGGCACCGGGACATCATCGAGGCCTGGCGAGCGGCGGGAGTTCGCTTCGCGACCCCAGGACACCCAGGTCCCGGGGCGATGACCAGCACGGAGGGTCCGCTCTCAGGCCTGAGCGTCGTCGCGACGGGAACGCTCGAGGGATTCACGCGCGACGGCGCGAAGGAAGCCATCATCACCGCAGGCGGCAAGGCGGCCGGAAGCGTGTCGAAGAAGACCGACTTCGTTGCAGCCGGCCCAGGAGCAGGCTCGAAGCTCACGAAGGCGGAGGAACTCGGCATCCCGATTCTCGACGCGGACGGCTTCCGTCTGCTCCTCGAGGGCGGGCCGAGCGCCGTCGAGCACCTGCGGGCCGAAGCCGAATGAGCGCCCCTCTGGCGTCCACGACCGCGGGCAGGCTCCGAGGATCCGGCACGGTGTCTCGGCTACAGTGTGCAGGCCGTGGCATCGGCTCGCCGCGGGGGAATGGGGAACCATGCTCAATGTGAGCTTGCAGGAACTGGCAGACGACGCCGCCATCCTTCACTTCGACGCGCAGGCGCAGCTCACCGGGCAGCTCGGCGACGCCGGATGGGATGTCGACCTCACCGCACCTTCGATCACCTATCAGACGCAGCCGTCGGCGACGGTGCTCCCAGTGCAGCTCATCGGCAGCGTCGCGCAGAGCGCTGGCACGTGGATGTGGGGCTGGAACAACGTCAACAACTTCCCGGAGCAGGCCATTGAGCTCGCCGGGCGAGTGCGCTCGTTTGTGATCGACGGAGGGCCCGAGCAGCTCTCGTCGTCCGTTGTGAAGACCGACGAGACCGCGCCACTGTTGCTCGTCCTGGCTGCCAAGGCGCTCACGAGGTCACGCGACAGCGTCGTGGTCGAGGCTGCTCCGGGCGTGCAGGTGCACCTCATGGTGCAGGCGGGCCCTGACACCCAGACCTCCGCCGACCGGGCGACGCGCGCCATTCTCGACGCCCTCGACTCCGGCGTCCTCGGCGACCACGTGCGCGCACTGCACTCCTACGCGGCGCGCAGCGACGCGCGGCTGCAGCGCACAGGGGAATCGAGCTACGAGCTCGTCACGGGCGACGGAGCGGTCGAGATCACGCTCGACGACGCACAGCGCATCCTCGTTGTGCGGGTTGCGCCGGGCTCCGAGGCCGTCGGAAGCGACACCGAAGTCCCGCCAGAAGCGGCCCTGGAGCCTGATTCGACCGTGGAGCCTGATTCGACCGTGCGGTCCGAGTTCGAGTCCGTCGCCGAACTAGAGTCTGCTCCCGAGCCCATCGCGGAGGCGGAGTCTGCTCCCGTGCCCGTGCCGGTCGCTATCTCACTCGAGAAGGAGCCCCTCCCCGTGGTTCCTGAGGAGCGCGAACCCGCGCCAGATCACGCGTCTGAGTCCGAGTCTGCGCCCGCATCCGAGTTTGCGTTCGCATCTGCGTCTGAGCTCCCATCTGCGTCTGCACCTGTGTCCCCGTCGGTATCGGCGCCGGTCGCCGGGTTGGACCAGGCACCGTCGGATGCACCCCAGGAACCCCTGCACGAGCTCCAGACCTCGGATGTCCAGCCAGCGCCCGTTCCCGTGGTCCCGCCAGCTGGCCTCGCCGCACCGACACCTCCGGTAGTCCCGGCCTCTGCGCCGTACGTCGAGGCGCCGCGCCGCCCAGAGCGGTCGACGGGAGGGGCGGTCTCCAGCGACCCCGCACTGCCCTCTGCGCAGTCGCCGGCGCCGGGCGCGCCGTGGCAGCCGTTCGATGCCTCGCCCCGCTGGGAGCGCACGCCTCCGTCTGCGGTGGCGCCCGCGGGAGGTCCACCTCCAGTGCCAGCGCCCGCACCCGGTGAGGGAGCAGCGCAAGGCTTCCTCCCGCCGTATCTGGCCAACCCGCCGCAGGCCGCGCCCTCCGCGTCCGGAGCCCCGCCCGCACAGGGCGGGCCGTCCGGTCAGTTCGGTCGTCCAGCCGCCTACGGTCAGCCGTCACAGTTCGGCCAGCCGGGTCAGCCGCACCCGCAGCAGGGCCAGTTCGGCAATCTGGGGTACCCGAGCAGCCAAGCCCACCAGGGCAACCCGGCGCAGCCCGGCTACCAGGGCAATCAGGGTCAGTTCGGGAATCAGGGTCAGCCGCCGCAGCAGGGCTGGCCGCAGCAGGCTCCCCAGCAGGGGCAGCCGTGGCCGCAGGGTCAGCCCCCTCAGCAGGGCCAGCCACCGCTGCAGGGGCGGCCGCCCCAGCAACCCGGCTCGTGGCAGCGGCCTCAGGTGCAGCCGCCCGTCTCAGGATCCGAGTATGGAAGGGCGCCCCAGCAACAGCGCCAGCCCTATCCCGGTCAACCGCAGGGCGGTCCCCAGCAGGGGCAGCCGTTGCAGGGCCAGCAGGGCGCTGGGAACCAGTACCCGGGAAACCAGTTCCCCGGTACCCAGTTCCCGGGGCAGCCGGGCGGCTTCGACCCACGGCAGCAGGGCCAGCCACAGCAGTTCCAGCAGTCACAGCAATTCCCACAGTCGCGTCAATCTCAGACGCGACCGCAGGAGGGCGGCTGGAATGGCCAGCCTCCGTATGGGCAGGCTCCGCAGGGGCAGGTCCCGTTCGGGCAACCACCACAGGGGCAGCCCCCGTACGGGCAGGCGCCGCAGGGCCAGCCACCCCGCCAAGGGCAGTACCCCCACCAGGCGCCACAGCAGGGCCAGGCGCCGTATCCCGGGCAGCAGCCCTACCCCGGACAAGCACCGCAGCAGGGACAGCCCGGGTACGACCCCCGCTGGCCAGGCAACGGCCAGCCACCCTTCCCGCCACACCAGCAGCCACCACGCCAGTAGCCAGGCGTCGAGCACGGTCGCGCCTCGTGCGCGGCCTAGACTTGTCCAGCCCTGGCCGACGCACTATCGGAGACGAATGACCGACATCACTGCCGCCGACGTTGAGCACCTCGCTCAGCTCGCACGCATCGACCTCGCAGAAGGCGAGATCGAGCGCGTCACCGGCGAACTCATCGAGATCCAGCACCTCATCCAGAAAGTGCAGGAGGTGGCAACGCCAGACGTCAAGGTGACAACTCACCCGATCGCCATGCACAACGTGACTCGTGCTGACGAGGCCGGCGAGCCGCTGGACCGCGACGCCGCGCTCGCGGGCGCACCGGACAGCGACGGGACCCGATTCCGCGTGACCGCAATCCTGGGGGAAGAGCAGTGAGCGTCGACATCACGCGCCTGAATGCGACCGACCTGGCCGCAGCGATCGCCGCGGGCAGCATCAGCTCGATCGAAGCGACGACCGCTCACCTTGAGCGCATCGAGGCCGTCGACGGTGACGTCCACGCGTTCCTCCACGTCGACGCCGACTCTGCGCTTGCCGCAGCGGGACGTGTCGACGCAAAACGCCAGGCAGGCGAGAAGCTCGCGCCGTTGGCTGGTGTCCCCGTCGCCGTCAAGGACAACATCGCCACGAAGGGCACGCCGACAACCGCCGGCTCGCGCATCCTCGAAGGCTGGATCCCCCCGTACGACGCCACCGTCGTCGAGCGTCTCCGAGGTGACGACCTCGTCATCATCGGCAAGACCAACCTCGACGAGTTCGCGATGGGCTCCTCCACGGAGCACTCCGCGTACGGCGCCACGCACAACCCGTGGGACCTCGAGCGCATTCCAGGTGGCTCCGGCGGAGGCTCCGCCGCAGCTGTCGCCGCCTACGAGGCGCCACTTGCGCTCGGAACCGACACGGGCGGGTCCATCCGCCAGCCCGCATCCGTCACCGGGACCGTCGGCATGAAGCCCACCTACGGCGGAGTCAGCCGCTACGGTGCGCTCGCGCTTGGCTCCTCGCTCGACCAGATCGGGCCAGCAGCACGCAACGTGCTCGACACCGCAGCACTCCACGACGTGCTCGCGGGGCATGACCGCCGCGACTCCACCTCGCTGACGGGAGAGTGGCCGTCGTTCACCGACGCCGCGCTCGCCGGTCGCCAGGTGGACTCCGTTCGTGGTCTTCGCATCGGTGTGCCGAAGCAGATCGCTGACGGCGCTGGCTTTGAGCCAGGCGTCACGCAGCGCTTCCAGGAGGCGCTCGCCGCGCTCGAGGAGCGCGGCGCGATCATCTCCTGGATCGAGACGCCACACTTCGAGTACGCGGTCGCCGCGTACTACCTGATCATGCCGGCGGAAGCATCGAGCAACCTCGCCCGGTACGACTCCGTGCGCTTCGGGCTGCGAGTTACCGACGCTTCCGCGACCACCGTCGAGAAGGTCATGTCGGCAACGCGAAGCAAGGGCTTCGGGGCTGAGGCGAAGCGCCGCATCCTGCTCGGCACCTACGCACTCTCGGCCGGCTACTACGACGCCTTCTACGGCTCGGCGCAGAAGGTTCGCACGCTCGTGCAGCAGGACTTCGCCGCCGCATTCGCCGAGGTCGACGTGCTCGCCGCGCCCACCTCGCCGACCACGGCGTACAAGCTCGGCGAGAAGGCCGAAGACCCGACCGCGATGTACCTCGCGGACCTCACGACGATCCCCGCAAACCTCGCGGGTGTCCCCGGCATCTCCGTGCCTGGTGGCCTTGCGCCCGAGAACGGGCTGCCCGTCGGTATCCAGTTCATGGCGGCAGCCCGTGACGACGCGCGCCTCTACACGGTGGCCGCGGCACTCGAACAGACTCTCGAAGATCGATGGGGCGGACCCCTGCTCGCGCAGGCCCCCCAGCTGAAGGCAGGTGCACGCTGATGGCCAAGCCAGAGCTGATGGACTACGACCGCGCGCTCGAACTCTACGAGCCCGTCATCGGTCTCGAGGTGCACGTCGAACTCGGCACCAAGACCAAGATGTTCTCCGACACCCCGAACCACTCGGGCAACGAGGTTGGCGGCGAGCCGAACACCAACATCGGACCCGTCGATCTGGGACTCCCAGGCACGCTGCCCGTCGTCAACGAGCAGGCCGTCCGCTACTCGATCGCGCTCGGGCTGGCGCTCGGCTGCGAGATCGCCGAGGTCTCGGGCTTCGCTCGAAAGAACTACTTCTACCCGGACAACCCGAAGAACTACCAGATCTCGCAGTACGACGACCCCATCGCGTTCGACGGCGAGGTCGAGGTCGAGCTCGAAGACGGCACCGTGTTCCACGTGCCGATCGAGCGCGCCCACATGGAAGAGGATGCCGGCAAGCTCACACACGTCGGCGGCTCGACCGGGCGCATCCAGGGTGCCGAGTACTCGCTTGTCGACTACAACCGCGCCGGTGTGCCGCTCGTCGAGATCGTGACGCGGCCAATCTTCGGCGGCGAGGCCCAGACGCCGCAGCTCGCGGCGGCCTACGTCTCGACCATCCGCGACATCGTGCGGGCGCTTGGGGTCTCCGAGGCCCGCATGGAGCGCGGCAACCTGCGCTGTGACGCGAACGTCTCGCTGCGCCCGCGTGGCGAGGAGAAGCTCGGAACGCGCACGGAGACGAAGAACGTCAACTCGTTCAGGTCGATCGAGCGCGCCGTCCGCTACGAGATCCAGCGCCAGGCTGCCCTGCTCGCTGCCGGAGGCAGCATCACGCAGGAGACGCGCCACTGGCACGAGGACACGGGACGCACCTCGTCCGGGCGCCCGAAGTCGGACGCCGACGACTACCGGTACTTCCCGGAGCCAGACCTCATGCCGCTGCGACCCAGTCGCGAGCTTGTCGAGGAGCTTCGGGCAACGCTCCCAGAAGCACCCGTGGCGCGTCGCCGCCGCCTCAAGGCGGAGTGGGGCTTCGCCGACCAGGAGTTCCAGGACATCGCGAACGCTGGCCTCCTCGAGGTCGTTGACGCGACCGTCGCGGCAGGGGCGACGGCGGCTGGCGCGAAGAAGTGGTGGATGGGCGAACTCTCGCGTATCGCCAACGATCGCGGCGTGCAGGCCACAGACCTGGCGACGCCGGAGCAGATCGCCGAGCTCGACGGCCTCATCACCGCGGGCACAGTCAACGACCGGCTCGCTCGCGACGTGCTCGAGGGAGTGCTCGCAGGTGAAGGCTCGCCCGCCGAGGTCGTCGAGTCGCGTGGGCTCGCCGTCGTCAGCGACGACGGACCGCTCATCGAAGCGATCGACGCGGCCCTCGCGCAGCAGCCTGACGTGCTCGCGAAGATCCGCGACGGCAAGGTACAGGCCGCGGGTGCGGTCATCGGCGCCGTCATGAAGGCGATGAAGGGCAAGGCGGACGCAGCGCGCGTCCGCGAGCTCGTGCTGGAGCGCGCGCAGAACTCATAGGACTCAGACGTCGTACACCGAGGAATTGTCGGGAACGACCTAGGTGCTGCTGTGGCTCTGACGATAACGTCAGAGCCACAGTGGCCTCGGTGAACGGAGAAGTGAATCGTATGGGCAAGAAATCTGGAAAGAAATCTCGAGTCGAGCGACCCGACGCCACCCAGGGTGGGCCCCGGGCGAAGGTCAAAAAGGAGCGGGTGCAGCCGCCCAAGACGGTGCTGCGTCCTGGCGCCGGTGAAGAGGCTGGAGACCTGACTGTCGTTGCCCCCGTGGCTGCTGTCGACGCCGCGCCCACGAAGCAGGGAAAGCGCGACAAGAAGTCCAAGTCGGGCAAGAAGGCAACGTCGGCTAAGAGCGACAAGGTCGAGAAGCAAGAAGAGGCTGATACCTCAGGCAAGAACGACAAGTCAGGCAAGAACGACAAGTCGGGCAAGAACGACAAGTCCGGCAAGAAAGACAAAGCCGGCAAGAAAGACAGAGCCGGCGGGAAAGCGAAGAAGAGCAAGATCGACCAGCTCGATGCGCCGGAGGTGTCCGAGGGCGAGAAGAATCCTGCGGACGCGGAGGCCGCTGCGACAGTGGCCTCGCCCGAGCAACCAGCCGCGAAGCCGGCGAAGCTCTCGAAAGCCCCCAGGGCCAGCAAGCAGTCGAGCGAGCCCTCGGCGGCGGTGACACCCGGCGAGACCGGGAAGGCTTCGGCGAAGAAGCCAGTCAAGCCCGCCTCGTCGGACGCCAAGAAGTCGAACGTCAAGGCGGATGCCGGCGACAAGAAGCACACGGTTCGCGTCGCGTCGCTGCTCTCCGAACAGAGCGACGGCGCTCACGGCTTCGCGAGGTTCATCCAGGCCATGCCAGGCATCGTCGCGCTCGTCGAACAGCATGAGACGCCGGTGCACCGTGCCGTCTTCGACAGCTATGTGACCGCGGTGGTCGAGTTCGGCGTCGACGCTGCTGACCTCGCGTCGATCGATATCCGAACGTCGGCGCCCGACGCTCTGACGGCTGCGGAGCCGGCTCCGGCTGCGGGCCGGAGCGGCTCGGCGCGTGCCAGCGGGTCCTCCGCGGGATCGGTCAGGGCCGGACGAACGCGCCGCCCGTCCGGGATCAATAGCGCCCAGCCTGAGGTTGCGCAATCGCCGGATGCCACCAGCGGGCAGAAGGCGGGCGGTTCTCCGACGGTGGCGAAGCCGGAGCAGGTGCGCAGCCCACGCTCGTCCGTTCGGGCCTCCACCAGGGCCGGCGCGGGCCAGACTCGAGCCTCGGCCGCCAAGGTCGCCACGGAATCGGCCGCGGGGAGCCGCGCGGGAACGACGCCGATCGCCTCCCGCACGCGGGCCGGTGCTCGCGGCGGCGCCGGGAGTCGTTCCCGCGCCGCCGCTCGGGTGAAGAGCCTCGAGGAGCTCGCCGCCGAGCTCAAGCCGACGAACAACGGGCAGCGCATCGCTCTTGCCATCGCGTCCATCCTGCGCGGCGACGGCGAGGTCTCTGCGTCGTCGATCTCCGGCGAATTCGAGCGCATGACGTGGCGAGTGCCCGTCAACGTTGCCGCGTCGATTCGGCAGGCGGCACGTGCTGGGCTTGTGGACCTCGAGGGCCCGACCGGCACACGCCTGACACCCGCCGGTGAGCGGTACGTCGCCGGAAGCTGAGCCCGAGCTACCCGGCACGCAGAGAGCCCGCCCCGCAGGCGGCGGGCTCTTGCCTGTTCTCGGCGCTAGGGCATGTCTGACAAAGCCTTGGTCCAGGCAATCACCGCGTTCAGGACGGCGGCTGCGCGGTAGACGAGGGCGAGTTTGTCGTAGCGCGTGGCGAGTCCACGCCATTGCTTGAGGTGACAGAAGCGACGCTCGATGACGTTGCGACCGCGGTAGTCGTCCCGGTCGTAACCGACGGGGCGACCGCCGCGGGAACCGCGCCGTTTCCGGTTCCCTTGCTGGTCGGCGGGCTCCGGAATCACCGACCGGATCCCGCGCTCACGCAGGTGCGCGCGAATCGCCCGCGAGGAGTAGGCCTTGTCGCCTCGGACTGCGTCGGGTCTCGTCCGAGGACGCCCGAGCGGGCGAGCGGGCGAGCGACGCGCAACTGTTCGAGCAGCGGCAGGAACATCGGGGAATCACCCGCCTGCCCTGGCGTGACCTCGATCACCAACGGCAGCCCGGACCCATCCACGAGCTGGTGGATCTTGGTCGAGAGCCCGCCTCTGGAGCGGCCGATCGCGTGATCAGGCGGCTCGACGAGCGGATTCTTGTAATTCGATGAAGCCCCCTGTGAGACGGGTGACGTTCGTTGCGTGCTGGTGCGCACGAGCGATCGTCGAGTCGACCGAGATCGACCAATCGATGACCCCCGCGCTGTCAGCGGCCGCGGTCAGCTTCGCGAGCACGCGATCCCAGCTCCCATCCGCAGCCATACGACGATGCCAGGTCCACACCGTCTGCCACGGACCGAACACCTCGGGAAGATCACGCCACGCGATTCCCGTCCGATACCGGTACGCGATTGCCTCGACCATCGTCCGAGCACCAGAAAACTTCCGCCCGGGCCGCCCAGTCGGGGCGGGCAACAAACCCTCGATCAACGACCACTGCACATCCGAAAGCAACTGAAACCTCGACACCCAGCAAGCCTCTCAACGAAGACCCTCAACCTTTGTCAGACACGCCCTAGTGTCGCGTTTCTGAAGTTGGTTGACGGTTCGCTTTCGCGAGGATCTCGTCGCTGGTCTTGGTCCAGACGAATGGGTGCTTTCGGTCGTTCCAGCCAGTGATGAACTGCCGGATCTTCGCGTTGAGGTCTTTCACCGAGGTGAAAATCCCGCGACGGATCGCTTGCCGGTCGATGATCCCGAACCACACCTCGACCAAGTTCAACCACGACCCGGACGTCGGCGTGAAATGAACGTGGAAGCGGGGTCGTTTCTCGAGCCAGGTCTTGACCTCTGGCGTTTTGTGGGTGGCGTAGTTGTCCATCACGAGGTGCAGGTCCCGTTCCGGGTAGGCGCGGTCGAGTTGCCGGAGGAACGAGAGGAACTCTTGCCGGCGATGCTTGGGTTTGACCGCTCCGGTGACGTGTCCGGTCGCGACGTCTAATGCAGCGAACAGTGTGGTCGTGCCGTGGCGCTTGTAATCATGCGTGCGCTTCTCGGTGTCCCCGATCCGCATCGGCAGCATGGGTGCGGTCCGGTCAAGGGCCTGGATCTGGGACTTCTCGTCCACGCAGAGCACGATCGCGTTCTCGGGCGGCGCGAGATACAAGCCGACAACGTCGGTGACCTTCCCGACGAGCTCCGGGTCGGTCGAGAACTTGAACGTCTCCGACTTCCATGGCTGCACCCCGTACTCCCGCCACGCCCTGGCCACCGTCGCGTTCCCAACCCCCAGGCGCTGCGCGAGCAGGCGCGAGGACCAATGTGTCACGCCGTACTTCTTCGGCGGGGCCGTCAAGGTCGCTGCCACGATCTCGGCATGATCGAGATGCTTCGGCCGGCCAGAGCGCGGCGCATCGGAGAGCCCCGCAATTCCGGCCTCGGCATACCGTTTCCGCCACTTCCACACCGAGGTCGTCGTAGTCCCAACCTCGGCCGCGATCCGCGAGTTCGCGACACCTTCCGAGGCGAGCAGCACGATCCGCGCTCGCATCGACAGGCCCGCACGAATACTCGTCGACCGAGCCCACGACACCAACTCAACACGATCCACGTCAGGGAGTAGCAGAGCCGCAGCAGGAGAATTCGCCATTCCACATTCTCCCAAACACAAACCGTTTAGGAACTAACGACACGCAGCACTAGTTCGCTTCCGGGGTGGGGGCCGTCGCGCCCTCGTCATCGTCCGCCGGCGCCGCTGTCGCATTGCGGTTCTGCTGGAGCGCATCCCGAACCTTCTTGCGCAGCACCTTCCCGATGAGCGACTTCGGGAGTTCCTCCCAGACGACGTATGAGCGGGGAACCTTGTGCTCGGAGAGCCGTTCGCGGACAAACGCGCGCGCCGCCGCCTCGTCGAAGGTTGCCCCGTCGTCGAGCACAACAACGGCGGTGACAACTTCGGCGCCGCCGCCTCGCTTGATGCCGACGACAGCAGCCTCGGCGATACCCGGGACCTCGGTGACAACCCGCTCGACCTCGGAGGGCGACACATTGAAGCCGCCCGTGATGATGAGCTCCTTCTTCCGGTCGACGACGGTCACGAACCCGTCCTCGTCCTGCACGACCAGGTCGCCTGAACGCAACCAGCCGCCCTCGATGAGCACCTCGGCGGTCTCCTCCGGGCGGTTCCAGTAGCCCTGGAACGTCTGCGGGCCCTTGATGAGCAGTTCGCCGACTTCGCCAAGCTCAACCTCGGTGCTCGGGTCGTTGGGGTCCGTGACCTTGATGAACGTCGACGGGAAGGGGATGCCGATCGTCCCAGTCTTGCGCTTGTCCGTGAACGGGTTGCCGAGCGCCACGGGGGACGTCTCGGTGAGGCCGTAGCCTTCGACAAGCTGGCCCCCGGCGACGGCCTCCCAGCGGTGCACGATGGCGTCGTTGAGGGTCATCGCCCCGGAGATGGCGTAGATGACGCCGGAGAGGTCGAGCTTGCCCTCCTTCGAGACGCGCGCGAGGCGGTCGTACATGGGAGGCACAGCGGGGATGAACGTCGCAGGGGACTTCTTCGACGCCTCGATGACCAGCTCCGGGTCGAACGTCGGGAAGAGCACCGCCTTCGCTCCGACGCTCACGGAGTAGATGACCGAGAGCAGCACGCCGAACGCGTGGAACATCGGCAGGACGCCGTAGATGGTCTCGTTGCCCGCGGTGAACTCTGGCATCCACGCGGCGCCCTGGCGTGCGTTTGACCAGAGGTTGCGGTGCGTGAGCATCGCACCCTTGGGGTTGCCGGTTGTGCCGCTCGTGTACTGCAGACTCGCAAGGTCCTGTGGACCGGGGGTCGGGATGCTCGCGTCGAGCCGCTGCTGCTTCGCGAGCTTCTCGAACGGCACGGTGCCTGGGGCTTTCGCGCTGAGCTTGGCGCGAGACTCCCGCGCCTTGGCAATGGGCAGACGCAGGAGCAGCTGCGTCTTGAGCGGCATGCCCTTCGTCACGTCGACCGCGATGACGTGGCGGATGCCGAGGCTGTGGGGGAGCGACTGCACCGTCGACGCGGCCTTGTCCCAGGCGATGACGATCTCGGCGCCGTGGTCCTCGAACTGCGTGCGCAGCTCGTCGCGCGTGTAGAGCGGGTTGTGCTCGACGACGACAGCGCCGAGGCGCAGGACGGCGTAGAAGGCGACCACGTGCTGCGGCGCGTTCGGCATGATGAGCGCGACCCTGTCGCCTCGCTTGACGCCGATGCGGCGGAGCCCCTGCGCGAAGCGCAGCACCTGGTCCTGCAGCTCGGAGAAGGTGGTCTGGGCGCCGAAGAACTCGATCGCGGGCTTGTCTGGGAAGCGTTCGGCGATCTCCGAAAGCATGTCGGGGAGTGAGCCGTTCGGGACTTCGATGTCCTTCGGGGTTCCGGGTGCGTAGAAGGCGGTCCAGGCGCGAGACTCGTTGAGCTGCATGCGCAGAGTCTATTCGCGGAGAGCATCGCGCAGATGACGGACAGCGTCCCGCGGATGTCGGTGGGACATCGCACAATGGATGCATGACGAGGAAAGACATGGGAGTGCGGCAGACGGGTGCGGCGTCCGAGCGCGACGCGTCCGCGAGCATCCTCCATGTCGACATGGACGCGTTCTTCGTGGCCGTGGAGTTGCTCGAGCGGCCCGACCTCATCGGCAAGCCCGTCATCGTCGGGGGAACGCGAGAGCGAGGCGTCGTCTCGAGCGCCAGCTACGAGGCGCGCGCAAGGGGCGTCCGCAGCGCGATGCCCATGCATCAGGCCATCGCGCGCTGCCCGGAGGCGGTCGTACTGCCCGGCAGCATGCACAAGTACCGCGAGGCGTCCCAGCAGGTCATGGAGATCTTCCGGGAGTTCACGCCGCTCGTCGAGCCGCTCTCGATCGACGAGGCGTTCCTCGACGTGTCCGGCGCTAGCCTGCTGTTCGGCTCACCTGGCGAGATTGCGGCCCGGCTGCGGGAGCGGGTGAAGGCGCAGACGGGGCTGACGTGCTCGGTGGGCGCCGCATCCACGAAGTTCGTGGCGAAGCTCGCCTCCGGCAAGTGCAAGCCGAACGGCATGCTCGTCATCCCGCACGAGGAGACGATCCCGTTCCTGCATCACCTGCCGGTCGGTGCCCTCTGGGGCGTCGGCGAGAAGAGCGAGGCGAAGTTGCGGGGGATGGGCATTCACACGGTCTTCGACCTTGCTCACACGCCCGTGCCTGTCCTCGAGCGGGCGATTGGCAAGGCGGGAGCTGCGAAGCTCAGCGCGCTTGCGTGGGGCCGAGACGAGCGGGGCGTCGAGGAGGCCCACCGCGAGAAGTCGATCAGCCACGAGCAGACGTTCTTCGAGGATGTTGGCGACTTCGTCTTCCTCGAGCGGGAGGTGCGGGCACAGGCGGATGCCGTGGCGACGCGCCTGCGCCGCGCTGGCCTGCAAGCCCGCCAGGTCGGCATCAAGCTCCGCTGGTCAGACTTCTCGACCATCACGCGCTCGCACACGCTGGCAGAGCCGAGCGACGTCGGTCATTCGCTGTACCTCGAGGCGCGCGAGATGCTGCGCACAGCGCTCGTGCCGCCAAGGCCCGTGCGCCTCATCGGCGTGCGCGCCGAACGCCTCGTGGAGGCCGGCAGCTCCGGCCAGCTGTCGCTCTTCGGCGCCGAGGAGGACGACGACTGGGAGGCCGCGGAGCGAGCCGTCGACCAGGCGGTGGCCCGCTTCGGGAAGTTCGCCCTGCGCCCGGCGTCACTGCTCGGCCGCGGCGAGCGAAGCGACGGCACCGTTGGCCTCAGCGAGCGCGCGAACCGCACGCAGGACGAGGCCCCCGACCGTCACTGAGCCGCGCGCGAGCCCTCGCTCGCGGTGATCGCGCAGTACACCGCCCTGCGGATGGCTCTGCAGACGCTAGGAGGCGGTCTTGGCGGCTTCCCGCGCGGCGATGCGTGCCTGCACCTCTGGCCGGCGCAGCGGAGGCGCGGACTTTGGGGGCTGGCGTCGCTCTGGCAGGTCCTCGAGGAGGTGCTCGGTGATGTGCGCGATCTCGCGGACGGCCTTCTCGAAGGCCTCGCGAGTGCGCTCCGTCGGATGCGTGATTCCGGAGACCTTGCGCACGTACTGGCGTGCGGCCGCCTCGATCTCGTTGTCGTTCGCGGCTGGTTCGAGCCCGCGGAGCTCCGTGATGTTTCTGCACATGCGCGTCAGGGTATGGGCTGACCCCGTTTGGTAGGTCCGGTGGTTGTGTGAGTCGTCCTGTTGCCCGGGGGTCCGGGCAGTGAGACTGGTCAGATCATGACGAACAGCAGGAAGCGTCACACCTCGGAGCAGGTCGTCCGTAAGCTCGGGCAGGCCGACAGGATGCTCGCGGGCGGTAGCGACATCGCCGGGGTGTGTCGAGAGCTCGGAGTGTCCGAGCAGACGTACTACCGGTGGCGGAACCAGTACGGCGGGCTGAAGGCCGACGACGCGAAGCGGCTGAAGGAGCTCGAGAAGCAGAACGCCACGCTCAAGCGGCTGCTCGCCGAGGCAGAGCTCGAGAAGGCCGCGCTCAAGGAGCTGGCTGAGGGAAACTTCTAGGCCCGGGCAGGCGCCGCGCCGCCGTCGACCACCTCAAGCGCAAGCTGCGGGTGAGCGAACGAATGGCGTGCCGTCTGGCCGGGCTGAGCAGGTCCGCATACCGTCGCCCGCTCCAGGGTGAGACGACAGCCGACCCGGACCTGGCGTTGCGGGACTGGCTGCGGGCGTATGCGAAGAAGCACCCGCGGTGGGGATACCGCAGGGCCTACCACGATGCCCGCGGCGAGGGGTGGGTCGTGAACCACAAGAAGATCCAACGGCTCTGGCGCGAGGAAGGGCTGCGCGTCCCGCAGCGGCGTCGCCGCAAACGCGTTGGGTCTTCGACCGTCGACGCCCCGGCAGCGGTCGCACCGAACCTCGTGTGGGCGGTGGACTTCCAGTTCGACGCGGACGAGCAGGGCCGTCCGATCAAGATCTGCTCCATCGTCGACGAGCACACCCGCGAGTGCATCGGCGGGCTCGTCGAACGGTCGATCACCGCGGACCGGCTCACCGCCCACCTCGAGGACCTCGTCGCCGTCCGCGGCGCCCCCGCGGTGCTCCGATCCGACAACGGCCACGAGTTCATCAGCGACGCGATGGCCGACTGGGCCGGCACCCGCACCGGCCTGTTCTACATCCCGCCCGGCTCGCCCTGGCACAACGGGTACGTCGAGTCGTTCAACAGCAGGCTCCGCGACGAGTGCCTGAACATCAACAGCTTCTACTCGCTGCTCCACGCCCAGGTCGTGATCGGCGACTGGAAGACCGAATACAACCACGACCGCCGGCATTCATCGCTCGGCTACCTCGCACCCGTCGACTACGCTCGGCAATGCACCCATCAATCGGAAACCGACGACTCGCACAGCGACCGGACCGAATGAAGGGGGCGGCCCAGCCTCCCCCGGCATCTCGGGGGAACGTTCACAGTGTTCTCACGCGAAGGGACGCTGCTGCACGACGCGGAGAAGAGGTGCCAGGCCGCCCCGCAACACCGCGCGGGTCCCAGGATCACCGAGAGGCTGCCGCCGAATTCGATGGCCGGGCCGAGTGATTCGACCCATGAGGGCGCCGGTCCCGGACTCACCCCCGAGGGGCGGAGCCGACATGCGGCGACGGCGCCACCCTCGCAAGGGTGACGCGTCGCTCGGCCGGGCTCGGCGATGCAGGCCCGCCACAGGTGGGCGTGGTGGTGATGGCCACGCCCACCTGTGGTCGCTCAGGAACGGGCGAAGAACATCTGGTTGACGGACTTGTTCGCACCCCAGGCGGAGGTGGGGCGGGAGCCCTTGCCGAGCTCCCACGCGATCGTCACCGAGCGACCACGCGTGATGGAACGCAGGCGCGAACCGGTGTGCACGTCACCCACACGCGAGGACGTCTTGGCGTTGATCACGGCCATGACCTGCGCCTTGCTCGCGTCGGCGGGCACCCGCACCGTCACGAACTGCCAGTTGTTCGCGCCCCAGAGGGCGCGGTCCTCGCGGTAACGCAGCACGCCGTCGTCGTCGAGGCGCGCCGCGACCCGGGCCTGAGCCGCGGTCTTGGGCATGTACCGGTCCACCTGGAAGGTGCGCTGCACCGCCTTCACTGCGGGGACGCTCGGACGGGTCGTCGGGCGCGTGGTGGGCGTGGTCGTGGGGCGCGTCGTCGGCGCGGGCACCGTAGTCGCGGGCGACGAGGGCCGCGGCGTGATCGCCGGGACCGAGGTCGTCGGCGCCGGGCTCGTCGGCCGGGGGGCCGTCGTCGGGTACACGCAGCACCGGAGCGGGGACGCCGTTTCTCCATGTGATGTCCCGTGTCGCCTGTCTGATCGACCCCGGCCTCACCTTCCTTAGCCGCGATGCCGAGGCCTGGTCCACGTTCTGCGGGCCGTCCGGGCGTGGACGGGCACGCCCGGCGCCGGCACAGAGCGTCCGAAGTGCCACGGGGCGGGCCGGCAGGCATGATCCGGGCGGGACGCGGCCCCGTTACCTTCTTCATACCCAGTTCGGGGAGTGATCCTTGGAGGGTGTTGGCCATCCCGGGCTCGGCATGACTCTGTGCTGGGCTGCCGCTATGTTCTCGGACAGTAGCTCCCCGGTAAATTGGGTAGGGAAGTCGCCGGGAGGGGCAATTCATGTCTCGTAGAAGATTTACGCAGGAATTTAAGGACGAGCTCTGTCAGGAGGTGATCGCGTCGTCGAAACCGATCAAGGACGTTGCAGCGTCGTATGGTGTGGGCGCGGAGACTCTCCGGAATTGGCTCGCGAAGTATCGGGCGGACAACCCGGTCACGGAACTCCCTGTGAGTGGATCGGAGCGAGAGCGACTCCGTGAGCTCGAGAAGGAAGTCCTGGAGCTACGGGCGGAGACCGCGTTCCTGAAAAGAGCTACGGCTTACTTCGCGCGGGAGCAGCGGTGGTGAGCAAGTATGAATACATTGACTCCCTGACCATTGACGCGAGTGTTAATCATTCCGTCACGAAAATGTGCGCTTGGCTTGGTGTTTCGAAATCTGGTTTCTATTCCTGGAGGGACCCGACGCCAACTCGCACGCAGGAGCGACGAGACGCACTTGTCGAGAAGATCACAATGTTCTTCGAAGCGTCGGACGGGACGTATGGGTATCGGCGAATTCACGCTGACCTTGCCGAGGCTGGCACGCACTGTTCCCCGGAGCTCGTTCGCCGCCTGATGGCTGAGCACAAGCTTGTGGCCTGCCAGCCTCGACCGTTCCGAGTCACGACAACCACGGATGGCGAGGAGCATGCCCTCCCGGATCTCGTCGAGCGCGACTTCACGGCCACCCGACCGGGTCGGAAATTCGTCGGCGATATCACCTACATTCACACCTGGCAGGGTTTCGTGTATCTCGCGACCGTCATCGATTGCTATTCAAAGAAAGTCGTTGGGTGGGCCATTGAGGACCACATGCGGACCGAGTTGATCGAGCAGGCGCTCAGAAATGCCGCCGAGAGCACACCGATTGAGGAGGGCGCTGTGTTCCATTCCGATCGCGGAAGTGTCTACACGTCCAGCGATTTTCGGAAGTCGGTGAAAGATCTCGGAATGCGTTCCTCGATGGGGCGAACTGGTGTATGTTGGGATAACGCGATGGCCGAATCATTCTTCGCTGCCTTGAAAAATGAGCGAGTGTATCGGACGACGTATCCGAGCAAGAAGCATGCTCGGAAGGATATCGTTCGCTATATCGAGGGGTTCTATAACAGTCGGCGTCGCCATTCGGGGTTAGGGTATCAAACGCCGAATCAGGTCCATCACGGGCCACTCACGTTGGCAGCATAAAAGTCATCGCATTCAGGCTGGGGACAGTCCGAAAACATCGCGGCAGACCATGCCCCCTGTCGCTGTTCATGATCTGGGGGGTGTTGTCACCGAGTCCCGGTTTGGCGGCTTGTGATCGCTGATAGGGACAGGGCCCGGACGTGTTCCGAGTGTCGTTCGTAACGTGGATGTCGAGACTCGCCGCTTCTTGGTTCGGCCAACGCTGGAACCGAAATTTGAGAGGGGAAGGGCTGATGGAAACAAGCATCACCGGACACGACAGCGTCGACGTGTTCATCGGTGTCGATGTCGGCAAAGGCGAGCATCACGCGGTCGCGATCGACCGCACGGGGAAGAAACTCTTCGACAAAGCGCTGCCCAACGACGAGAGCAAACTCCGCGCGCTCATCGATGGGTTGAAGGACCACGGGACGCTACTGTTCGTCGTCGATCAGCCTGCCACGATCGGCGCGCTGCCGATTGCGGTCGCGCAAGCCGCGGGAGTCCTCGTCGGCTACCTGCCGGGGCTCGCGATGCGCCGCATCGCGGACCTCCACGCGGGCGAAGCGAAAACCGACGCGAGAGACGCGGCCATCATCGCGGAATCCGCCCGGACCCTCCCGCACGCCCTCCGATCGATCCAGCTCGCGGACGAGCAGGTCGCGGAACTCTCGATGCTCTGCGGCTTCGATGACGACCTCGCGGGACAAGTGACCGCGACGAGCAACCGCATCCGCGGCCTGCTCACGCAGATTCACCCCGCGCTCGAACGAGTCCTTGGCCCGCACCTCGATCACAAGGCCGTCGTTGATCTCCTCCAGCGTCACCCCGCGCCCGCGGATCTCGCGAAGCTCGGCCCGACACGGCTAGCCAACCGACTCGTAAAGCTCGCTCCCCGCATGGGCAAACGCCTCGCGGCCGAGATCATGCAGGCGCTCTCCGAGCAGACGGTCGTGGTCGTCGGCACGAACGCTGCCAGCCTCGTCCTGCCGCGCCTCGCGAAACAACTCGAAGACCTCCGCACCCAACGGGCCGAGATCGCGGTCGAGGTTGAACGGCTCGTCGATGCGCACCCTCTTCACCCGGTCTTGACGAGCATGCCAGGAGTCGGCGTCAGGACCGCAGCGAGACTCCTCACCGAAGTCGCCGGGAAACAGTTCGCGACCGCAGGTCACCTCGCGTCCTACGCCGGACTCGCGCCCGTCACGCGACGCTCCGGCTCTTCCATCCGGGGCGAGCACGCCTCCCGACGCGGGAACAAGATCCTGAAACGGACTCTGTTCCTCTCCGCGTTCGCGGCACTGAAAGACCCCGTCTCGCGCACCTACTACGACCGGAAACGCGCGCAAGGCAAACGCCACAACCAAGCCCTCATCGCACTCGCCAGACGACGCTGCGACGTCCTCTACGCAATGCTCCGAGACGGCACCATCTACCAAACCCCGACACCCCAAAACCCTTGACAAAACCATAGGGACACCCCCCCCACCGGGGGTGACCCTGCCGGGACGCCGGGTCCGGACCCGGTCACGCGGCTCTCGGGACGGGCTGGGCGCGTACCTGCCGCTCTCAGCGCCCGCGACAGGGAGTTCCGCGAGTGGGCGACGGAGGTCGGGGGCCGGACATCCCGTTGTCGGCAGGTACGGTAGGGTCATACCGTCGAGCTCCCCGCCCGAGGGGCATGACGAGGAGGTCAGCATGGCTCTGCGCGAACTCGAGTTCACGTCGCACAACGGCACCGACACCATCCAGGCCTGGGTGTACGAACCGGCGGTCACGCCGGTGGCGGTGGTCCAGCTCATCCACGGTCTCGGCGAGCACTCCCGCCGGTACCTGCACGTGACGGCCGCGCTAGTGGATGCGGGGTTCGTCGTGGTCGCGGACGATCACGCGGGTCACGGTCGGACGGCGATGCAGTCGGGGACGTGGGGTGACGCCGGTGACGAGTCGGCGACGGTCATCGTGCAGGACGAGGTGACGCTGTACCGGAAGGCCAAGGAGCTGTTCCCCGACCTGCCGTACGTGGTGTTCGGCCACAGCCTGGGGTCGATGATCGCGCGGGCGCTGGTGCTGCAGCCGGGTGTCGAGGTCGACGGGCTCGCGCTGGGCGGTATCGCCGTGGGCATGCGCGGTGTCGAGTCGACGCTGGATCGCGAGGCCCTGAAGGCTGCCGTGGCGGCCGACGGTTCCGCCCCCGCTGCGGATGCGTTGGTGGGCCAGCTGTTCGACGGCTTCTACGACCGCCTCGGCCCGGACTTCGGCCCGACGGACTGGGTGGCGCGCAACGCGGACGTCGTCCGTGATCACGGCCGCGACCCCTTCAACAACTTCGGCGCCCCCTTGAGCAACCGGTTCCTGCAGGGCTTCGTCGACGTGTACGACCAGGCCAACGGCGACGACTTCTTCGACCGCCCTCCGCAGGTTCCCGTCGCGATCTTCGCGGGCGCGGAGGACCCGGTGACCAACTACGGCGAGGGTGCGCGCGAGGTCGCCCGGCGCCTGGAGGAGAAGGGCCACGACGTCGAACTCCACATCTACCCCGACGTCCGCCACGAGGTTCACAACGAGCCCGAGACCCGCGCCGAGATGGAGAACTCCCTCATCGAGTTCGTCCACCGCGCCGCCGGGCGGGACGACGCCTGACCCCCGAGGCGCACCCGGCCGCTCGCGCCCAAGCACCGTGACGGGGCCCTGCCGTGAGGATCGTCTCTCGGCAGGGCCCCGTCGGTGATGTGAGGTCTCAGGCCATGACGGGACGCACGCGTCGCCCAGCGAGGGGCTCGTCCATGGTGACCTCGCGAAGCGGAGGATGTCGCCGGTGGCGCAGCGAGGGCGAGAGGTGGGCGGTGGACTTCCAGTTCGACGCGGACGAGCAGGGCCGTCCGATCAAGATCTGCTCCATCGTCGACGAGCACACCCGCGAGTGCATCGGCGGGCTCGTCGAACGGTCGATCACCGCGGACCGGCTCACCGCCCACCTCGAGGACCTCGTCGCCGTCCGCGGCGCCCCCGCGGTGCTCCGATCCGACAACGGCCACGAGTTCATCAGCGACGCGATGGCCGACTGGGCCGGCACCCGCACCGGCCTGTTCTACATCCCGCCCGGCTCGCCCTGGCACAACGGGTACGTCGAGTCGTTCAACAGCAGGCTCCGCGACGAGTGCCTGAACATCAACAGCTTCTACTCGCTGCTCCACGCCCAGGTCGTGATCGGCGACTGGAAGACCGAATACAACCACGACCGCCGGCATTCATCGCTCGGCTACCTCGCACCCGTCGACTACGCTCGGCAATGCACCCATCAATCGGAAACCGACGACTCGCACAGCGACCGGACCGAATGAAGGGGGCGGCCCAGGTACGCCGACGCTCTGCGAGCGACAAGCGAGTCTGCCTTCGGGAGCTGGGCTGGGCGCGACCACGCCCACATGTCCAACTTGCGTGATGAACGCGTGGTCTCGGGGCCACCCGCTGCACCAACTGCCGTCTGAACACGGAAGTTGGTCAGCGGTGGCCGCGGGAACCCGCCGCCCGCCGAGTCAGGCGCGGGTGACCCGGATGACGGCGGCGCTCTGCGCGGGGAGGCTCAGTGGCACGAGCGGGGTGCCGACGGGCGCACCGGTTGTGGTGCCAGTGGTCTTGCCGAGGGCGACGCGTGCATCCGTCGCGAACAGCACCTCGGTGGCGTGCCTGACCGGCAGCTGGCGCTCGTCCGACGAGAAGTTCACGGCGACGACGAGGCTACCTCGCGTGATGACAAGCGTGCCGTCCTCCGCGGAGACGTCGACGGTGCTCGCGTCGAGCCATGGCGTCGTGATGTCCGCCTCGCGACTGCGGAGCGCGATGAGCTCGCGGTAGATCTCGAGGAGCCTCGCGTGCTCTGGCTTGTCGAGCTCGCTCCAGTCGAGTTTCGAGCGGTTGAAGGTCTCCACGTCCTGAGGGTTCGGGACGACGGCCGCATCCCAACCCATGCGCGCGAACTCGCCGATGCGTCCCTCGGTTGTCGCCTTCGCAAGCTCGGGCTCCGGGTGCGAGGAGAAGAACTGGAAGGGCGTTGTCGCACCCCACTCCTCGCCCATGAAGAGCATCGGAGTGAAGGGCGAGGTGAGTTCGAGGGTCGCGGCGATGGCGAGCTGGCCTGGTGAGAGGGATGCCGTGAGGCGGTCGCCGATGGCGCGGTTGCCGATCTGGTCGTGGTTCTGCGACGACACGACGAGCCGCCAGGCCCGGGTCTGCGCCGGGAGCGGACGCCCGTGGTGGCGGCCGCGGAACGTGGAGAGCGTGCCGTCGTGGAAGAAGCCCTTCGTGAGCACCTTCGCGAGTGCGTCGAGGCCCGCGAAGTCGCCGTAGTAGCCGCTCGTCTCGCCGGTTAGGTTGACGTGGACGGCGTGGTGGAAGTCGTCGGACCACTGCGCGTCGAGCCCGTAGCCGCCAGCCTCGTCAGAGGTGATGAGGCGCGGGTTGTTGAGGTCTGACTCCGCGATCAGGGTCAGCGGCCTGCCGACGTGCGCCTCGAGTTCGTCGACGTCGCGCGCGAACTCCTCGAGGATGTGCACGGCCCGGTCGTCCACGAGGGCATGCACGGCGTCGAGTCGGAGCCCGTCGACGTGGAAGTCGCGCAGCCACATGGCCACGTTGTCGCGCAGGTAGGCACGCACCTCGTCGGAGTTCTCGCCGTCGAGGTTGACGGTGTCGCCCCAGGCAGTGGCGTGGTGGTCCGAGAGGTACGGGCCGAACTTGCCGAGGTAGTTGCCGGAAGGTCCGAGGTGGTTGTAGACGACGTCCTGGATCACGCCGATGCCGCGCTCGTGGCACGCGTCGACGAAGCGCTGGTAGGCGGCAGGCCCGCCGTAGCCTTCGTGGACGGCGAACCAGTCGACGCCGTCGTAGCCCCAGCCGTGCGTGCCGCTGAACGCGTTGACGGGCATGACCTCGACGAAGTCGACGCCGAGCTCCTGCAGGTGGCCGAGGCGGTCGATGGCCGAGTCGAGGGTGCCTTCGGGAGTGAACGTGCCGATGTGCACCTCGATGATGACCGAGCCGGCGAGCGGCCTGCCCGTCCAGTCGCCGTCCACCCACGAGTGCCTTGCCGGGTCGAACGTGCGCGAGAGACCGTGCACGCCCTCCGGCTGCCAGCGGGAGCGGGGGTCTGGGACGGGGGTCGAGTCGTCGTTGATGAGGTACCCGTAGTCGTGGGTTGTCTCATCGAGCTCGAGCGCCGCATCCGGAACCCACCAGTCGCCGTCGGTGCTCCGCATCGGCACCTGAGTGCCGTCGAGGAGCAGGGTCAGCGTCTCGGCGTGGGGTGCCCAGACGTCGAAGCGGGAATCGCGCACGGAGAACTCCTTGATGGAAGGCGAGGTGTGTGGATGCGGGTGGCGGCTAGGACTTGGCCAGGAGCGCCACGGGGTACTGCTGCAGGATCGCGGCGAGCGGCACATCCTTGCCGCCCGTGTAGACGGCTGCGGTGAGCTGGTCGATCCACTCGCCCTCTGGCAGTGCGATGGTCGTGCCGATCCAGCCGCCGCCCTGTTCGAGGCCGATGGGCAGGCGAGTGCCGATCGTGATGGCGCCTCCCCGGGAGAAGGCGAGGGCGTGCTCGGAGGCCGGACCGTTCGCCATGATGCCCTCGTACTCGGTGAAGAGCTCGGGGCGGCCGCGCCGCAGGCGGAGGCACGCGGCGGTGACGAGGAGCTTGGCTGCTCCGGAGTCGTCGACCTCTGGCACGGCGCCGTGCAGGATCGCGTCGAGCGCCGAGGTGCGCGACGAGTAGTCCACGGGCTGCCGGTTGTCGGGGTCGACGAGCGTGCGCGCCCAGAGCTCCGTGCCCTGGTAGACGTCGGGGATGCCCGGCATCGTGAGCTGAACGATCTTCGCGGTGAGCGAGTTCGACCAGCCGGCGGACTGCGTCTCGGCGACGACGTTCTGGACGACGTTGGATGCGACGGGGTTGTCGAACACCGCGTCGACTGCAGAGCGCAGCTGCTCTTCGAACTCCTCGTTCGGGTTGGTCCAGCTTGTGTGCAGGTCGGCTTCGCGAGCCGCCTTCTCGAGGTAGGCGGTGAGGCGCTCCCTGGAGGCGGGCCAGGCCCCGACGATCGCCTGCCAGGTGAGTTGCGCAAACGCGTTGTCGTCGATGGGGGCGACGTTCTGCAGCTCCGCCACGCTTTCGGCCCAGAACTCCGGCACCTCGCTGAGGGCCGTGATGCGGGCTCGCGTGTCCTCGCCGCGCTTGGTGTCGTGGGTCGACAGCGTGGTCATGGCGTCGGGCCAGTCGCGCGCTCGCGCGGTCTGCAGCTCGTGGAACCGTTCAGGCGTGATGGAGAAGACGTTCGGGTCCCCGCCGACTTCGTTGAGCGAGGTGAGGCGTGCGTACCGGTAGAAGGACCGATCCTCGACGGCCTTCGCCATGATCATGCCCGTCGTCTGCTGGAGCCGCAGGGCGGCCTCGGCCTCCGGTGCTTCGAGGAACGGCAGGATGCGCGCGATGGGCTCCGCGAGGTCGGGCCGCTGCTCCTTCGCGGCCAGCGCCGCGTCGGCAAGATGGTGGGCACCGGTGGGGAGGTAGCTGCGGTAGACGCTGAAGTGGGCGGCGATCTCGGCGACCGAGTCCTCGATGAGGCTGTCCTCGAGGCCGGTCGAGCGCAGCTCGCGGGCGATCCTTCGGATCTCAGCGTTGAGGGAGACGTCCGCGACCGCGCGCTTCGCCTCGTGGATGAGCTGCTCCCAGTCGATCGGGCTGCCATCCGCTCCGGCGAGTTCGTCGAGCGCTTCCTCGGCGTCGGCGTCGACGAGGACACGGTCGATCTGCCCGAGCGCGTCGTAGCCGGTTGTGCCGGCCGTGCGCCAGTCCGCTGGCAGCGACTCGTCGCCCTCGAGGATCTTCTCGACGAGCACGTAGGCGCCGCGCGTCCGGTCGGCGAGGTGGCGCAGGTAGCCGCCGGGGTCGCGCAGTCCGTCCGGGTGGTCGATCCGGAGCCCGTCGACGAGGCGGTGCCGCATCCAGTCGAAGATCTCCTCGTGCGCTTCCTCGAACACGTCATCGTCTTCGACCCGGATGCCCGCGAGCGACGTGATCGTGAAGAAGCGACGGTAGTTGAGGCGGGTGTCGCCCTGACGCCAGTGGATGAGCTGGTAGTGCTGGTTGTCGAGCACCTCGCGCACGGAAGCGCCGTCAGGTGCGGACCCCTCGGCGAGCGGGTACTCGGTCGAGTGATAGCGCAGCACGCCGGCCTCAGCATCGACGGTCACGTTGGCGATCGCGGCGCCGCGCTCGCGGGGCATGTCGTCGTCGCCGACGGTCGGGATGAGGAGCTTGCCGCCCCCGGCCTCCCAGTCGATGTCGAAGGACTCGGCGTGCGCCGCGTCCCGGCCGTGCGCGAGCACATCCCACCACCACGGGTTGTCGCGCGGTGTGCCGACCCCCATGTGGTTCGGCACGATGTCGACGAGCACGCCGAGACCCAGTTCGCGTGCCTTGGCGGAGAACCGCTCGAGCGCCTCTCGGCCCCCCCGCTCGTCGTCGACCCTCGAGGGGTCGACGACGTCGTAGCCGTGTGTGCTACCCGGCGTCGCCTGCAGGATGGGCGAGAGGTACACCCATCCGACGCCGAGCCGCTCCAGGTAGGGGAGCTGCTCGGCGGCCGCGTCGAGGTCGAACTCGGACGTCAGTTGGAATCGGTACGTGCTGGATGGGATGCGCATCATGGTCTCCGTCGCGCGAGGTGCTTCTGAGTTGGGACAGGCCTGGTCAGCTGCCGAGGGGAGGCCGCGTGATGATGGCGATGGGCGTCGTCATTGCGGCGACGGAGGCGGCGACCGAGTGGTCTGGCTTCTCCTTGAGCTCGGCCTCGCGCAGGACGACAAGCGAGCGGGGCTCGAGCGGGATCGTCGAACCCGGCTCGACGGCCTCGAGGTCCGTGTGCATCCCCGACGTGTCGATGACGACGTCCCAGTGAGACGTGATCTCGACGCTGGGGAGCGTCGCCTCGACGACGGTCTCGCTCGCGTTGAAGTAGACCATGAAGCTCACGTCGGTGATCTCCTCGCCTCGCTCGTCGCGCCCGGCGATGGCGTTCCCGTTGAGGAACATGCCCATCGACTTCACGAACTCGGCGTTCCAGTCTTCCGACGCCATCTGCGTGCCGTCGGTCGAGAGCCACACGATGTCTGGCAGCGCTGATCCCTCTGGGCGCTCCTCGACGCGACCGTTGAAGAAGCGGCGGCGGCGGAAGGTGGGGTGGTCGGCGCGCAGCTGCGCGACGGCCCTCGTGAACTCGATGAGCGGCTCGTCTGCGCTCTCCCAGTGCACCCAGCTGAGCTCGCTGTCCTGCGCGTACGTGTTGTTGTTGCCGTTCTGGGTGCGGCCGAGCTCGTCACCGTGGAGCAGCATCGGGACGCCCTGGCTGAGCAGCATCGTCGCGATGATGTTGCGCTGCTGGCGCGCGCGCATGCCGTTGATCTCTGGGTCGTCGGTCGGACCTTCGACGCCCAGGTTGTACGACCGGTTGTGGCTCTCGCCGTCGTTGCCGTCCTCGCCGTTGGCGTCGTTGTGCTTCTCGTTGTACGAGACGAGGTCGCGCAAGGTGAAGCCGTCGTGGGCCGTGACGAAGTTGATGGACGCGAAGGGGCGGCGGCCGGAGTGCTCGTACAGGTCCGCCGAGCCGGTGATGCGGCTCGCGAACTCGCCGAGCGTCGAGGGCTCGCCGCGCCAGAAGTCGCGGACGGTGTCGCGGTACTTGCCGTTCCACTCCGTCCACTGCGGCGGGAAGTTGCCGACCTGGTAGCCGCCGGGGCCGACGTCCCAAGGCTCGGCGATGAGCTTCACCTGCGAGACCACCGGGTCCTGCTGCACGAGGTCGAAGAACGTGGAGAGCTTGTCGACGTCGTGCAGTTCGCGGGCGAGCGTCGACGCGAGGTCGAAGCGGAAGCCATCGACGTGCATCTCGGTCACCCAGTAGCGCAGCGAGTCCATGATGAGCTGCAGCGAGTGCGGGTGGCGCATGTTGAGCGAGTTGCCGGTGCCCGTGTAATCCGTGTAGTACCGCTTGTCGTCTTCCTCGAGGCGGTAGTAGGCGGCGTTGTCGATGCCGCGGAAGCTGAGGGTCGGGCCGAGATGGTTGCCCTCGGCGGTGTGGTTGTAGACCACGTCGAGGATGACCTCGATGCCGTTGGCGTGCAGCGTGCGCACCATCGACTTGAACTCCTGCACCTGCTGGCCAGCAGTGCCCTGGGAGGCGTAGTCGGCGTGCGGGGCGAGGAAGGAGATGGTGTTGTAGCCCCAGTAGTTGCGGAGGCCCTTCTCGATGAGGGTGCTGTCCTGCACGAACTGGTGCACGGGCATGAGCTCGATCGCGGTGACGCCGAGCCGCTTGAGGTGCTCGACGATCGCAGGGTGCGCGATGCCCGCGTACGTGCCGCGGATCTCCTCTGGCACATCCGGGTGCAGCTCGGTGAGGCCCTTGACGTGCGCCTCGTAGATGAGTGACTCGTTGTAGGGGATGCCAGGCTTCCGGTCGCCAGCCCAGTCGAAGTAGGGGTTGATGACAACGCCCTTCATCATGTGGGGCGCGGAGTCGAGGTCGTTGAACGAGTCGGGGTCGCCGAAGTTGTAGCTGAACAGCGACTGGTCCCAGTCGATGTCGCCCGTCGTCGCCTTCGCGTACGGGTCGAGGAGGAGCTTGGCCGGGTTGCAGCGGCTTCCGTTCGCGGGGTCGTAGTCGCCGTGCATCCGGTAGCCGTACTGCTGGCCTGGCTGCACGTGGGGGAGGTAGGCGTGCCAGACGTGCGCATCCTGCTCGTGGAGTCTCACCCGCTCTTCGTTGCCGTCGTCGTCGAAGAGGCAGAGTTCAACTTTGTGGGCGGCTTCGCTGAAGATCGCGAAGTTGGTGCCACTTCCGTCGAACGTCGCTCCGAGGGGGTAGGCATTTCCGGGCCACGTTTTCATGCACGCTCCTATTGCTTCATCGAAGAACATCGCGTGTGGATGCAGGCCCTAAAGCTACCAAAGGGTGGGAGGGGCCTTGCCCACCAGCACACAGGACTTCTCCTGGTTGGCAGGCATGTCGACGACCTACGCTGGCCGCATGACGAACCTCACACAGAACCTCACCGACTCCGTCAAGAAGCTCGGCGTCACGCTCGCCTACGGCGAGAAGGTGGAACTCGGCAAGTCCACCATCCTTCCAGTCGCCCTCGTGTCGTACGGCTACGGCGGCGGCGAGAGCACCGAGGAGGGGCAGGAGAACTCGTCGGGCGCTGGCGGCGGCGGCATGGCGATCCCGGTCGGCGCGTACGTTGACGACGAGTTCGGCACGAGCTTCCGTCCGAACATCATCGCCCTGATCGCGGTCTCGATTCCGCTGGTATGGACGGTCGGCCATGCGCTTCCTCGCCTCATCAAGGCGCTCAAGAAGTAGCTCGGGTCGCGATTCGACCTATACTCGAGGTGTTCACGGGAGTCCGGTAGTCCGGGCTGAGAGGAAGGCACAAGCCTTCGACCGTCAAACCTGATCTGGGTAATGCCAGCGCAGGGAGGCACATCTCCGAGCAGAGCCACCCCAGGCTCTGCGCCCGTGCACTTTCACTCGAAAGGGCACACAGCATGACAACTTCTTCATCACCATCCCCGACGTCGGCCGTGCAGTCAGAGGCTCCGGCGAAGCAGCCGAAGAGCCGCTTCCGCTGGCGCGTCATCGACATCGTCACCGCCGCCGTCCTCGGCGTCGCCACCGGGCTCATCTTCATCGTCTGGAACAGCGTCGGCTACCTCTGGTTCACAGCCATGGATGCGGTCACGCCGGGAGTCGGCGGCATCGCGGTCGGCATCTGGCTGCTCGGCGGGGTGCTCGGCGGGCTCATCATCCGCAAGCCTGGCGCCGCGCTCTTCGTGGAGGTGCTCGCCGCCTCCGTCTCCATGCTGCTTGGCAGTCAGTGGTCGATTGAGACCGTCTACTCCGGGATCGCCCAGGGGCTCGGCGCCGAGCTCATCTTCGCGTTGTTCTTCTACAAGCGCTTCGGCCTCGGAGTCGCGATGCTTGCTGGCGCTGGTGCCGCCGTCGCGGCGTGGGTGCTTGAGCTTTTCCTGAGCGCCAACATCGAGATGGGACCAGCGTTCCTCACGATTTACCTGGTGTCGATCGTGCTCTCCGGCGCCGTGCTCGCGGGTGTGGTCGGCTGGCTCTTGACCCGCGCGCTCGCGGCGACGGGCGCCCTGAACCGCTTCGCCGCTGGCAGAAGCGCGAAGCGAATCGGCTAGCTCGCATGGGCGCGAGAGTTGAGGCGAGGGGGTGGGGCTGGCGCCACGCCGATCGCGCGAAGCTGGCCGTAGCCGGACTCGACCTGACGATCGAGCCCGGCGAGGCCGTGCTCCTGCTTGGGCCGTCCGGGGCGGGCAAGTCCACGCTCCTGGCGGCCCTGGCGGGAGTCCTCGGCGACCACGAAGACGACGGGCAGGAGCTCGGCTCGCTGTCGATCGACGGTAAGCATCCTTCGGATGCCCGCGGCGCGGTCGGGCTCGTGCTGCAGGACCCGCAGGCCAACACGGTGCTCGCCCGCATCGGCGATGACGTCGCGTTCGGCTGCGAGAACCTCGGGGTGCCGCGCGCGGAGACCTGGGTTCGCGTCCGCGAGGCGCTCGACGCCGTGGGACTTCGGATGCCACTCGATCGCTCGACGGCGCAACTCTCCGGCGGCGAGCGCCAGAGGCTCGCGATCGCTGGTGTGCTCGCGATGCGGCCAGACCTCATCCTGCTCGACGAGCCGACCGCCAACCTCGACCCTGATGGCGTCGAGGAGGTTCGCGAGGCGGTCGTCCGGGCGGCCGAGGCCAGCGGCGCGACACTCATCGTTATCGAGCACCGGGTCGACGTGTGGCGTTCGAGCGTTGACCGCGTTGTTGTGCTCGGCGCCGAGCAGCACCTGCTTGCCGACGGCGACCCAGATCTCGTGCTGGAGCAGCACCGCGCGTCACTGCTTGCCGCCGGCGTGTGGATCGGCGGCCACGAGCCCCAGGTTCTTCGGGCCCCGGCGTCGCCTGGCGAGGATCTGCTCGTTGCGGATGGGCTGGGCTTCGGGCGTGCCGACCACCCCCTCCACACTCAGTTCGGCGCGACCCTCCGCGCGGGGCAGTCGACAGTGGTCCTTGGCCCGAACGGTGCGGGCAAGACGACGCTTGCGCTCACGCTTGCGGGCCTGCTGAAGCCCGTCGAGGGTGAAGTGCGCGCCACGCAGGTGCTTCGCGACGCTGGAGACGGAGCGACCGAACGAAGGAACGGGTGGGGGCTCGGCCGGATCCGTCCTGCCCAGGCCGCTGGCCCGCATCCCTCCGCCTGGCGTTCTCGCCAACTGCTGACAAGAATCGGCACCGTCTTCCAACAGCCAGAGCACCAGTTCGTCGCGGGAACCGTGCGCCGCGAGCTGGAAGTCGGCCCGGATGCGGCGGGACGCGGCAAGCGGGAGACGAGCGAACGTGTCGACGAGCTGCTCGCGGCGCTTCGCCTCTCGCACCTCGCGGAGGCGCACCCCTTCACGCTCTCCGGCGGCGAGCAGCGCCGGCTCTCGGTCGCGACGGTGCTCGCGACGGCGCCGCGTGTCCTCATCTTCGACGAGCCCACCTTCGGGCAGGACCGAAGGACCTGGACGGAGCTCGTCACGATCATGGCCGGCCTGGTCGCCGAAGGGCACTCGCTGGTCTCCGTGACCCACGACGAACAGCTCGTGCGCGTGCTCGGCGACCAGTGCATCCGCATCGGCGCCCACGACCGTAAGAACGAGAAGGTGCCCGCGTGAGCGGGGGAATCGCCTCGGCTGGCGCTCGGCCGGCAAGGTCGGTTGAGGTCGACGGCGACGGCGTGCCCCTCGAGGTGATGCCGGTCGGGGCCATGTTCCTCGACCGAGTCAACCCGGTCACTCCGTTCCTCGCCGCCGTGCTCTACTCGATTCCCCTTCTCACGACGCTCGACGTCGTCTCGGCCGTCGTGGCGCTGGCACTCTCTCTGTTGGCCTTCGGGGTCGCAGGCGTGCGCCCCATGGAGGTCCTGCGCTCGAGCTGGATTCTCCTCATCGCCGCCCCCGTCTCCGCCATGAGCATGCTGCTCTACGCCAAGCCGGGCGGCACCAGCTACGGGCAGTTCCTGTACGCGAACATCACTGACAACTCGATCCAGCTGGCCATCGCCGTCGGGCTGCGCGTGCTGGCCATCGGGGTACCGACGCTCGTCGCGCTGAGCCGCATCGATCCCACCCGTCTCGCTGATGGGCTCGCGCAGGTCGCGCACCTGCCAGCGAGGTTCGTCGTCTCGGCGCTCGCGGGCATCCGCCTCTTCGCCGTGTTCCGTGACGACTGGACGGCCATGAGCCAGGCCAGGCGCGCTCGCGGACTGGGCGATTCCGGGGCGATCCGGCGCCTCATGACGATGGCCTTCGCGCTGCTGGCACTCGCGATCCGGCGGGCCGGGACCCTTGCCACCGTCATGGAGGCTCGCGGTTTCGGGGCGGAGGACGTGGCGCGCACCTGGGCACGGCCCTCGCGCCTCGGCTGGCGTGACCTCGTGCTCGTCCTTGCCGCCGTCGTCATCGCGGCGGTCGCCGTCGGGGTGGCCATCGCGACGGGGTCGTACCGCCTTGTGGGGAGCGCGTGAACGCGGCGGCGGAGATGCTCGACCGGGTGCTTGCCGACGTCGAGGCCGACGGCTCGCGGCCCGTGGTCCTCATCGACGGGGGCTCCGGCTCAGGCAAGACGACGCTCGCTGGCGAGTTGCTCGCCGAGTTCCAAGCTCGCGGCTTCGGCGGCGCGCAGCTCGTGTCGCTCGACGACGCCTACCCGGGCTGGGGAGGTCTTGCCGCCGCCTCCCAGGCCGTGCACCGCGACATGCTCAGAACGGAGCACCCCGGGTACGAGAGCTGGGACTGGGCGGCGGATGCGCCTGGGCCGTGGCGCGACATCGACGGTTCCGCCCCGCTCATCATCGAGGGCTGCGGATCACTGTCGCGCGAGAGCGCGCCGCTTGCCACGACGAGTGTGTGGATCGAGCTCGACGAGGCGCACCGGAAGCCTCGCGCGCTGTCGCGACCTGGTGACGTCGGCGTCTTCGAGGAGTTCTGGGAGATGTGGGCTGCCCAGGAGCGAGAGCATTGGCGACGCAACGCGCCGTTCCTGCTCGCCGACGTCGTCGTCGAGGTCAGCCCCGACGCCTGAAGCCTTGTTCCCAAGCCTGGCTTCGGGGTTCGCTGTCCCTCAGCCCATCCCGGTCAATTTAAGGGCGACTTGGCTCGGGCCGATCTGAATTGGCTTGACGTTCCGGGTCCGATCGGCGAATCAGGGCGCAACTCGCCCTTAAATTGACGCAGCGTCGCGGAGACGACGGCACGGTTGAACGTCAGCGAGGCCTCGGTGTCGGTGTCGGCGTGAGGGTCAGCGAGGCGTTGCGCCGCGCTTCTTGGCGCTGTGTTGGCGGCGCGCGCGGACGTAGCTCACGGTGAGGATCGCGGCCAGTACGACGCCGACCTGTGCTGCGAGCAGCCAGACGCCGCCCGTGATGAGGCCGTAGACGGCGTCGCTGTAGTTGACGCCGGGACCGGCGTCGAAGGAGAGATCCGTGCCGATGCTCTCGGCGACCGGCCGGAACACCGTCCCGGCCAGTGCGCCGATTCCCGTTGCGAGTGGAATCGCGAGCGCCCAGCCCCAGAGCACGGACCCGAAGGTCGGCCCCGTCGCGATCACAGGTCGCCGCGCGGCCTGCATGCTCTGCACCCCTAGCAGGATCAGCACGACTAAGCCGGCGCCTGCGGAGATGAACGTCGCCCAGAAGGCGAAGGCTGAGAGCAAGCCTTGGCCGGCTGAGGCAAGGGGCGCGACCGTTCCGACGGCGTCGACGGTGATATTCGCGGCGGCGAGCGCGGACAGCAGCCCGGTCACGGCCATCCAGATCGCGAAGACCGGGGCTGCGAGGACGAGCGTGATGCCCCAGAGGAGGCGGCCGACCCGCAGAGGCTCGCGTGCTGGTGCCGATTGCTGCATTCAGGAAGCGTACCGGGGCAGGTCAAGCGGGTGGAGGAGGGGCCCGAAGGCACCTGGCCTGTGGCGGTGGTCGCTGCTAGAAAGGTCGCATGAGAGTTGCTCTGGCGAGTGCAGTGGGTGCATTCCTGCTGGTGACACTGACGGCCTGTTCGAGTCCAGCGCCCGAAGCACACCAGGATCTCTGGGTTGCGACGGAATCCAGCGGCGTCAGCGGGCGGCCATCGTGGCCGGAGATCTGACTCGTAACGCAGGTGGATGCTTCGGGCTGTCGATGCCCTACGGGCAGCCAGGTGAGTCGGAGTTCTACACCACACAGTTTCCGAAGGGCACCGAAGTGCTCGAGGATGAATCGGGGGTCGCGCTGCCGAACGGAGATATTGTGATGCTCGGAGAGTTCATCAACGGAGGCGGTGGCTACCTTTCGGAAAGCTCACTCGACGAGCTCGAAAACTTCCCCGCGAGTTGCCCGTCGGCGGAAGTCGCCGTCCTAGAAGCGCTGTGACCTCGAGCCCCTACGAGTAGACAGCCAACCAGAAGCGGCCCGAGCGTCTACGCCCAGCCGAGCTCGTGGAGCTGCGCGTCATCGATGCCGTAGAAGTGCGCGATCTCGTGCACGAGCGTCGTGTGCACCTCGTCGCGAAGCGTCTCTTCATCGTCGCAGATGGAGAGCAGTGGCTCGCGGAACAGCACGATGCGGTCGGGCAGCTCGCCGAAACCGTACTGACCGCGGTCCGTGAGTGCGAAGCCCTCGTAGACCCCGAGGAGATCGAGCGAGCCGTCCTCAGGTCGGTCTTCGATGACGAAGATCACGTTGTCGAGGCCATCGACCATCTCGTCAGGCAGGGCATCCAGCTCGTCGACGACCAGGGCCTCGAAGTCCTCGCGCGACATGTCCATCCGCCTATTGTCCCGCAGGCTCGCTGGGCGAGACCCGCTGTCCGCTCCGCCCCCGACCACCCCCAGGCCTCGCTCGCTAGCCTGGCGACGTGGATGATTCGACGGATGCGCGAGCGTGGCGGGATGCGTACGCCGCATCGCAGATGATCGGCTGGGATTTCAGCCGCCTTGATGGGCGGCTCACGGCCGACGAACCCGACTGGGATTTCGACGCGGAATGTCGGGCGGCCCTGACAACCGCATCCCGAGTCGTGGACCTCGGAACGGGTGGGGGCGAGCAACTCATCGCGCTGCTCGAAGCCGTCGGCCGTGGCGTCGACGATGGGCTCCAAGTCGCTGCCACCGAGGGGTGGGAGCCGAACGTTGCCGTCGCTCGCCGCAACCTCGCGCCTCACGGAGTGAGCGTGCACGGGCACGATGTCGAGGCGGGGGAGCCGCTCCCGTTCATGGATGACTCCCTTGATCTCGTCATCTCTCGGCACGAGGATTTCAAGGCCCACGAGATCGCTAGAGTGCTGGCCCCCGGCGGACGCTTCCTCACGCAGCAGGTTGACGGCCGGGAAGCCCACGAGTTCCGAGAGTGGTTCGGTGGCGAGGTGCTGCACGCAGACGTGACGCTGGCCAACTCCGAATCTGAGTTGCGTGCGGCGGGGCTGCGCATCGAGGTTGCCGAGGAGTGGGCGGGGCGCATGGAGTTCGCCGACGCCCTGACTGTCGTGGAATACCTCGCGCTCGTGCCGTGGGACGTCCCCGGCTTCAGCGTCGAAGACAATCTCGAGCAGCTCAGGCGCCTCGACGCGGTGCGGCCCATCAGCGTGACACAGCGGCGTTTCCGGCTGATCGCGGTTCGCGACTGATGCCGTGACGTACGCGCTCATCCGGCGGCCCGACACTCCGCGCGGATCGCACCAGTAGCCTCACCACATGACGCACGCGTGCCCAGGCCAGGGGTATCCGCTGCGCCGAGCAGTACGCCTCGGGCTGAGGCGAAGGCCTAGGATTTCTCGCGTGTACGTCAAAGTGTGTGGCCTGGATTCTGTCGAGTCGGCGGCGGTTGCCGTCGAGAGCGGAGCCGACGCCATCGGCATCGTCATGAGTCGCACGAGCCCGCGCCGGCGTACCGTCGACGAGGCGTCCGCGATCTTCGGGGCCGTGCCCGCGAGCATCGACCGGGTGCTGGTCGTGCACGACACGCCATCGACCGATGCCGCCGAGATCGCGGCCGCGGTCGGCGCGAACGTGCTCCAGCTCCACGGCTCCTACACGGGCGACGAGGTGCGAGCCGCTGGAGCGATCTTCCCGCGCATCTGGCGCGCCACCTCCCTCGCTGACGATCCTGAGCTGCGCGTCGGCGCGTTCGGCGAGGAGCTCCTGCTGCTGGATGCGCCCAAGCCCGGGTCGGGCGAGCGCTGGGACCTGTCGGAGCTCGTGCGCCGCAGGCCTGACGGGCGTTGGCTGCTAGCCGGTGGCCTGCACCCGGGAAACGTGGCGGAAGCGATCGGCGAGGCAGGCCCGTGGGGCGTGGACGTCTCCAGCGGAGTCGAGTCGGCACCCGGCGTCAAAGACCATGAGCGCATTCGCGCGTTCGTGGCGTCGGCCAAGCGCGCGGGCTGACGGCTCTTCGCCCCAGCTTCAGCTGTCTAACTTGCGTGACGAAAGCTGCTCCGGACGACGCAACGGGCGTCCATCCGCCGATTGAGCACTGAAGTTGGTCAGGAGCGCTGTGGGTCAGCTTTCGCGAATCTCGCCTCGAGGTCCGCGCCCGCTGCCGTGAGATGGTCGAGCACCGTGCGCACAGCGAAGCGTGCGTGACGGTCTGGGCGTGCAAGCGCGACGATGCTCCGCACCGAGCGGACGCCGTCGAGCGGGCGAAGCACCACCCCTGGCCGCGGGCGCGTCGTGAACCGGGGGAGGAGCGCAAGCCCCGTTCCCATTGCGACGAGCGCCTCGACGAGTCGGTTGTCCCGGAGCCGCTGCACGCGATCGAGGTTGGTGCTCGTCGCGTTTTCGACTGCGATGAGGATGCTGTCGAACGGGTAGTCGACGGGGACGCCCACCCAGGTGGTGCCGACGAGGTCGTCAGGCGCGAGACGCTCGAGTGAGGCAAGCGGATGCTCCGACGGCAGCGCAACGTCGATGGGCTCGCGCGCGAGGACGCGTGTGTGCAGGTGCTCCGCGCCGCGCGGCACGTCGCCAGTGAGGCTGTGCCCGATGACGATGTCCGCGTCGAGCGTTCGTCCGGCGTACTCGGACTCGGCGAGGTCGAAATCGTCGAGCTCGAGAGCGATGGCCGATCCGCTGGTTCGCTCCAGCAGACCGGGGTAGAGGGCTTCGCTGGCGCTCGGCAGGGCACCGATTGAGACGGTGCCGCTCGGTTCGCCGAGGCTCGCTTCGAGCTTCGCTTGCACCTCGGCGAGGGCGCGGCCAACGTCATCGGCGCCATCCGCAAGGATCTGCCCCGCTGCGGTGAGTCGAAGGCCGCGCGAGAATGGCTCGACGAGGCGCAGCCCGAGCTCACGCTCGGCGGTCTTCAGCTGCTGCGAGACGGCGGATGGGGTGCGGTGCGTGGCTTCGGCGACCGCCGCGAGGGTGCCTCGCATCGACAGCTCTCTGAGCAACTCGAGGTGTCGGAACTCCATGTAGGGAGCCTACAGTGACAGGTGACGGATCATCACTAGTGCTTCAGAGTGGATGCGCTCCACACTGAGTTCGTGCCCCCTCGTCATATCGCGCTCGCCTGCCTCGTCGCAGTCCTCTGGGGCGTGAACTTCCTCGCCATCCACGCGTCGCTCGAACAGTTCCCGCCGTTCTTCCTAATCGCGCTGCGCTTCGGTCTACTCGCGATCCCGACGATCCTGTTCATCCCGCGCCCCAAGGTGAAGCTGCGCTGGCTCATCGGGTACGGGCTGGGATTCGGCACCCTACAGTTCGTGGGGCTGTACCTCGGCATGGCGGCAGGCTTCCCGACCGGACTCGCGTCGCTTGTGCTGCAGATGTCGGCACCCTTCACGGTGCTGCTCGGCGCGATCTTCCTGCGGGAAAAGCTCACGACGCGTCGCGTGATCGGCATCGCGGTTGCAGTGGCCGGCCTGTTGCTCGTTGGCGTAGCCCGCGGCGGCGCCGGCAGCTGGTGGCCCTTCCTGCTCGTTGTCTTCGGCGCGTTCGGTTGGGCGATCGGCAACATCTCGAGCCGTCTGGCGGAGCCGCCGAAGCCGCTGCACCTGACGATGTGGATGGCCGTCGTGCCGCCCATCCCGATGCTCGCCGTCTCGCTGCTCGTCGAGGGGCCCGACCAGATCTGGTCGTCTCTCGCGACCGCCTGGACCGCCGCCGCGGTTCCCGCCTGGGTTGGCCTCGTCTACACGATCGTGCTCGGCACGGTTCTCGGATCCGGCATCTGGGTGTGGCTCATGAAGCGCCACCCGGCCGGCGTCGTGGCGCCCTTCTCGATGCTCGTGCCGGTCGTCGGTATCTCGACGGCGTGGCTTGTACTGGGGGAGCGGCCAGGTCCGCTGGAGCTCGTCGGCGGCGCGATCGTGCTCTTCGGGGTGTTGTGGGCGAGCAAGATGCCGGCCGCAGCGCTTGTGCTCGAACCGGAGTCGAGCATCCCGGCCCCACCGTCGGACCCGCCTGCGGACCCGCCCGTCCCGGACACACCAAAGCTCGAGGCCGCTGCGCCTCGCTAGAAGCACACGGGAATGCAGGTTCCCGGCACTGGGAACCTGCATTCCCGTGTGGATGCGGCCGCCGACGACTCGGCCGCACGACGAAGGCCCCGACCCCCTTGCAATAGCGAGGGGGTCGGGGCCTTCAACATGGGGTGAGTAACGGGGCTTGAACCCGCGGCCTCCTAGACCACAACCAGGCGCTCTACCAGCTGAGCTATACCCACCATGTCTGCCGCACGCTTGCTCTCGCTCGCCTGCGACTACGAGAGTCTATTACAGATTTTGGGCGAAGTCGTTCACGACTTCGGCTGCGACCTCTCGGAGCTCTTCGCTGGTCGGTCCCGGCTCCGGCACGAGCACCGCCTTGCGGTAGTACTTGAGCTCGCGAATGGACTCAAGGATGTCGGCCTTCGCGCGGTGCCCGCCGTCCTTATCGGGGGAGTGGAAGTACACGCGCGGGAACCAGCGACGCGAGAGCTCCTTCAGCGTGGACACGTCGACGTTGCGGTAGTGCAGGTGCTGGTCGACCTCCGGCATGTACTTCGCGAGGAACATGCGGTCGGTGCCGATCGTGTTGCCCGCGAGGGGTGCTGTGCGGGGCACGGGCACGTGCTTCTTCAGGTACGCGAGGAGCTGAGCGGTGGCCGCCTCGAGCGTGGCACCGTTCGGGATTTCCTCAATGAGGCCAGACGTCGTGTGCATCTGCGTCACGAAATCGCCCATGTTGGCCATGGCGGCGTCGCTCGCGGAGATGACGATCTCGAAGCCGTCGTCGAGGATGTTCAGGTCGCTGTCGGTCACGAAAGCGGCGACCTCGACCAGTTCGTCGATAGACGGGTCGAGGCCTGTCATCTCGCAGTCGATCCAGACGAGACGTTCCTGAGCAATAGCCATGAGGGACATCGTAGTGATTCCCTGCGTTTCGTGGCGGCCAGTGCAGCGTTTCGAGGCCCGCTATGCTGGCTTGGATCGCGCCCCAGTAGCTCAGTGGATAGAGCAACGGCCTTCTAATCCGTCGGTCGCAGGTTCGAATCCTGCCTGGGGCACTCTTCTCCGCGGCTCCCCGCCCCGTCGACTCCCATTCCGGAGGCATCCACGTGATCGTCACCCAGCTCTCGTCCGAGTTCGTCCGCGGAGCCGCTGAGCTTGAGCAGACCGACAGGGGACTGCGCCCGCACCGGCTTCCCGAAACCGTTCGGGCTCAGTTCCCGGATCCGCAGCTGCTGCTCGTCGAGAGTCAGCCGTCCGGCGTCCGCGTAGTGGTCGGTACGACCGCTGCGCGGGTCGAGCTGGAGCTGCTGCCGACCCGGTCGGTCTACACGGGCATCGAACGGCCGCGTGGTCGCGTCGACGTCTTCGTCGACGGCGGGCGCGTTTCGAGCGACGAGCTGAGCGGCGGAGACGCCGTCGAGGTCAATCTGCAGACGGGCGCGATGTCGCTCCACCCCGGACCGTCGCACGCGACCATCGTCGATGGCCTGCCGTCGGGAGAGACGAAGCGCGTCGAGCTCTGGCTGCCTCACAACGAGTCGGTTGAGCTCATCGAGCTGCGTTCGGACGCGCCCCTCGAGCCGGTCACCGCATCCGCGCCCCTGTGGCTGCACCACGGCAGCTCGATCAGTCACGGCTCGAACGCCACCTCGCCGAGCGACATCTGGCCCGCAGTCGCGGCGCGTCGCGGCGGGGTCGAGCTCGTGAACCTCGGCCTCGGCGGCAGCGCCATGGTCGATCCGTTCCTTGCCCGTGTCATGCGCGATACGCCGGCGGCCCTGATCAGCGTGAAGCTCGGCATCAACGTCGTGAACGCCGACGCGATGCGCGTGCGCGCGTTCGTGCCGGCGGTCAACGGGTTCCTCGACACGATTCGGGACGGGCACCCCACCACTCCGATCGTGCTCATCTCGCCGATCTTCTGCGGCATCCACGAGCACACGGCGGGCCCAGGCGCGTTCGACCCGGAGTCGTTCGCCACCGGCCAGGTCAAGTTCATCGCGACGGGTACCCCCGACGACGAGACGCAGGGGCGCCTCTCGCTCAGCGTCATCAGGAGGGAACTCGCGGCCCTGGCCGAGCGGCGTGCACACGACCCGAACCTGCACTTCCTCGACGGCACCGAACTCTATGGAGAAGCGGATGCGCAGCTCCTGCCGCTCCCGGACGACCTGCACCCGGGGCCGGAAGCCCACCAGCTGATCGGCACCCGATTCGCTGACTTCGCGTTCGCCCCCGGAGGCCCGTTCCACGCGAGGTCCTAAACCGCACTGTCGAGGCTTCCGCGCTGACCCGGCGTCGAGCCGAGCCTGCAACGATGTGGACTATGGCCTCCCGACTCCCGATGATCCTCGACGCGCTTGCCCTCGCTGAGGGCGATCCGCCCGTCCGGCGGCTGGTCGACGCGTTCGGTCGCGAGCCGGTTGCCGTCGCGGAGCGGAGCTTTGGCGAGCCGGCCACGCACTCCCGTCGCCTGCGATTCGCGGCGGGTGGCGAGCTCATCCTGCACGACGACATGCTGGTGGCCGTGCTGCTGCACACCGTGCCGACGACGACTGCGACGACTGTGACGTCGGCCATCGACCTCTCGGAGTGGCTCGACGGCGCCAGTAACGCCGCAACTCTCGACGACCTCAAGAAGGCCATCGCCGGGCGTCGACGCTTCGCCGGATTCGGGACTCCCTACTTCGAACTCGACGGCGGATACGCGCGGGCCGAATTCAAAGACCATCGCGGCTGGAACGACCCAGGCAACCTGGTCGCCCTCGCCTTCACTGTCGAGCAGCCGGGGCTCACCTGCCGCCCCGAGGACGACGACTGCCCGAGCTGCAGTGAGCTCGTCATGCGCGACGAAGCCGAGGAACTCGACGTCGAAAAGACCGTGGCGTCGCTGACGCAGGCAGTCGCGGCCGGCAACCTCAAAGAGGACCCCAGCTGGGTCGGCCTCGAGGACCTCCTGGCCATGCACGGGTCGGGCCTCATGGAGCGAGTCGAAAGCCAGCTGACGTGCCAGACGTGCCGCCGCATCCTCTGCATCGCCCTCGAGAAGGGCCCAAAATCGACCGTCGTGTACCTCGCGCTCAACGAAGCAAGGCGGCATCGACTCGGTGCGATCCCACCGGTCGAAGACTGGGGGAGCGCCGAGCGGATCGCCCAGGAGCGGGACGCCATGCACTACGTCGACCACGAGCCAGGGCGCTGGTTCCTCGTCGAGCAGGGAGATCAGCTCTACCTCGACGCAAGGTACGTGGTGTCTGACATGGTCGACGACTCCGCACTGATTGCGCTCGACGACGCGGAGACCGAACGGTACCGCTCAACCGGCCGCACCTTCCTCGCCAGCCTGGCCGAGCGTATCCACAACGGCTCCCCGCACCGGGAGGCTTCCCCCTTCTTCCCCCGAGACCTCAAGCGCGGGCCGGAAGGCGCCGCCTATCGAGATGCAGTCAGCAAGGCGATCGTGAACCACACGTGGCTGGCCCGGCAGCGCTCAGAGAGCTGATCTTGGTCAGGGAGCAGGTCGTACGCGGTCCGCCTACAGCTTGGCCAGCACGGTGGGGATGAGAATCGGCGCGTTGACGAGCAGGTGCAGGAGCATCGTCGCGACGAGGTTGCGGCGGATGAGAGTGAAGGCCACGAGCGCGAGCGAGCCGACGAGCTGGTGGAAGAGCCAGGTCGGCCCGAAGAACACGATGTGGGGCGCGATGAAGATCGCCAGGCTGACGGCCGCGCCGATACACCTCGACCGCAGGAGCGACCCGAGGCGCTCCTGCAGGTACCCGCGGTAGACGAGCTCCTCGGTGACGGCGGCGGTGATGATGAGGAGCACGACGCCGGCGACGCTCATGTTCGAGATGATCGCGACCCCCGCGTTGTCCTCCTGGGGTGAGATGAGACTCGCGATCCACGACCACGCCATAACCCCGCCGAAGGCGTAGAAGGCCCACTCGATGTCCTTGCCAGAGGGCTTGGTGATCAGGAGCGACGCGAGACCGCGTCGTTCGCCCCAGACGACGAGCGCGATGAGCAGGAGGCCTCCGGCCCATTTCCACGGGTTGCTCGAGGCTGGCCCCTCCAATCCCAATGTCAGATCGAAGCCACCGATCTCCCGTACGGGAGGTCCGTTGAACACGAACCAGAAAGTCAGGAGGCCGAGGAGGAAGATCCAACCGTCACGCGGCAGAGCTGTGAACGTTGGTGTGCCGATGCTGGTTCGCTTCTCGGGGGCATCGACAGGCCCAGGCGTTGAATCGGTCATGTTCTAGAGTAAGCACTCTAGAGTGAATGCTCTAGAGGCGATTCCTGGGTCGAGCGGAAGGGGTGCTGTGGCAGCACGGACAGGTGACGGGCGCGCGTCCATCGTCGCGGCCGGCTACGCTCTCATCTCTGAGCTGGGCTACGCGGGCGCGACCACGGCGCGGATCTGCGCCCGTGCAGGCGTTTCGTCCGGGACCTTCTTTCACTACTTTCCGAAGAAGATCGACCTCCTTGTCGGCATCCTCGAAGCGGATGTGCTCGACGCGAACCGTCAAGGGGAGACCCTGGCGTCGCTGGCGTCGGAAAGCCCCCCAGGCGCGCTTCAGGCCTGGATCGACGAGCTCCTCGATGAGGCGGCTGACCCGCTCCTTGCTGGTTTCGTGACGGCTCTCGGCGCCGCGCCGAGCGACCCGCGCCTGGTGGAGTTGCTCGCCGACGCCGCCTCGCTTCAAGAGAAGAGGCTCGAAGCGATCATCTCGGCCGGTCAGCGGCAGGGGCTGTGGCGGTCGGATCTCACCGCGGGGCGTCTCGCCGTCTGGGTGGGTGTGGTCGCCGATGGGCTCCTCTCGCGCAGCGTCGAGGACTCGAACTTCCATCCGCGAGAAGTTGCGGATGGGCTCCGCGACCTGATCGCCCGCTACCTCGCGCTCTGAGGGCGTCCGTCGCAAGTCGTCGCGTGGCTGGGAGGGCGCCCGCACTCTGGAAGAATGGCCAGCGTGACGAGCTTCGATGCCGCAGGTCTCCACGAATCCGCCCCCACCGCGATCGACGCTGATCGGCGCGCCTTAGGCCAGAGCCTCGAGCGTGACCCTGGCATGCCCACGAGCACGTGGCGGCTGCGCAGCGACGCCTGGGAGTACCTGCGCTTCGCAATCAAGCGCCTCGAGTCCGGACACGAGACGGCGAGCATCCTGGATGGTGACGGCGAGATCGCCCGCAACCTGCGCGCCCTGGAAACTCTTGAGCTGTACTGGGCGGGCTTCGGGCAGCGCTACGTCGCCGAGATCCGCGAGGCCCTCGACAACGGTGAGTATTCGACGGCTCTTGAGCGCATCGGTCGGGTGGTGAGCCGCCTTCGCGGCACGAGCATCCCGGCAGACCATCGTGACGACCGGCTCGATGAGGCGGAGCGAGCCGAGCTGCAGGATGACGCTGATCCGCGTCCCCGCTTCGAGGTGCTGCTCGTCGACGAGACGACCACGGCCGATCGCGACGCTCTGCGCGCCGATATTCTCAAGCTCCGCAGCGCCGCGGATGCGTTTGTCTACGACTACGTGATCGTGCCGTCTGCTGACGACGCCGTCGCGGCCGTGCTCACGAACCCGAACATCCTGGCCGTGATCATTCGGCCTGGCTTCAGCGACCGCAGCCAGCAGCGCTTGAGCCGCGACATGCGCGAGACCATCGACCTCGCGCACGTCGACTCGTCCGCCGCGCTCGCGACCTCGCGCTCGAGCCTCGCATCGGTGCAGCGGGTGCTCGGTCTTGCGGACACGCTCAACACGCTGCGCCCGGAACTTGACCTGTACCTCGTGGCCGGCGCTCACATCGAGGACCTCGCCGGCGTGCTCACGCGTCGTTTCCGTCGCGTGTTCTTGCGTGAGGACCAGCTCGAGCTGCACCTCTCGCTGCTGCGCCGCGTCTCGCACCTCTACGACACCCCGTTCTTCACGGCCATCCAGGAGCACGCGCGCCGACCCGCTGGCGTGTTCCACGCGCTTCCCATCTCGCGCGGCGGCTCGGTCGTCACCTCGAAGTGGATCACCGACCTCGTCGACTTCTACGGCCTGAACCTGCTGCTGGCGGAGACGAGCGCCACCTCCGGTGGGCTCGACTCGCTGCTCGCGCCAGTGGGGGCCATCAAGAAGTCGCAGGAGCTCGCGGCTCGCGCGTTCGGGGCGAAGCACACGTTCTTCGTCACGAATGGCACCTCGACGGCGAACAAGATCGTGCACCAGGCGCTCGTCTCGCCTGGCGACATCGTGCTCGTCGACCGCAACTGCCACAAGTCGCACCACCACGCGCTCATGCTGACGGGCGCCCGTACCGCGTATCTGGAGGCGTACCCGCTCAACGAGTTCGCGTTCTACGGGGCCGTGCCGCTCGACCGCATCAAGCAGCTGCTGCTCGACTACCGCGCGGCCGGTCGCCTCGACGAGGTGCGCCTCGTGACGCTCACGAACTGCACCTTCGACGGCATCGTCTACGACCCAGAGCGGGTCATGGCCGAGTGCCTCGCGATCAAGCCCGACCTGGTCTTCCTGTGGGACGAGGCCTGGTTCGCGTTCGCCGCGTTCCACCCCATCACTCGCCGCCGCACGGCGATGGCGGCGGCCAAGCACCTCGAGGACCGCCTTTCGTCGAGCACCCACGCGGCCGCGTACCAGGAGCAGCGCGCCCGCCTCTTCAACCCAGAGACGGGCGAGCCCGCAGCCGACGACGTCTGGCTCGCCGAGCGGCTCCTGCCCGCACCGGATGCGCGCATCCGGGTCTACGCGACGCAGTCCACGCACAAGACCCTCACTGCGCTGCGCCAGGGCTCGATGATCCACGTCTACGACAAGGACTGGTACCGCGAGGCCGAGGAGCCGTTCCACGAGGCGTACATGACGCACACGTCGACGTCGCCGAACTACCAGATCCTCGCCTCGCTCGACCTCGGCAGGCGCCAGGTCGAGCTCGAGGGCTTCGAGCTCGTGCAGCGACAGCTCGACCTGGCGACGAGCATCGCGCAGGCGATCGCGCGCCACCCGCTGCTGCGCCGCACCTTCCGGGTCCTCTCCGGCCACGACCTCATCCCCGCCGAGAACCGGGCCAGCGCGCGTCCCATGCCCCACCGCGACGGCTTCTCCACGATGTGGCAGGCGTGGGAAGAGGACGAGTTCGTCGTCGACCCGAGCCGCATCACCGTCGAGATCTCGCGAACGGGCGTCGACGGCGACACGTTCAAGCACGAGCACCTCATGGATCGCTACGGTATCCAGGTCAATAAGACGAGCCGCAACACGGTGCTCTTCATGACCAACATCGGCACCTCGCGCAGCTCCGTCGGCTATCTCATCGAGGTGCTCGTGAAGCTCGCCGAGCGCTTCGAGGAGGAGCAGCAGGCACGCGAGATCGACGGCGAGCGCCCGGCCCCCGCACCGATGCCGCCGCTGCCCGACTTCAGCGCGTTCGCGCCCGACTACGCCTCGGCCGACGGCCTTCCGGACGGCGACCTCCGCACAGCGTTCTTCCGCGGCCAGCGCCGGGCCAATATCGAGCACCTGAGCCACGCGCAGCTCGCGGAGCGCGTGAAAGGTGGCAGCGAGCCCGTCTCAGCTGGTTTTGTGACCCCGTACCCGCCCGGATTCCCGGTGCTCGTCCCGGGTCAGCTCGTCACCGACGAGGTGCTCGACTTCATGGCCGTGCTCGACACCCGCGAGATCCACGGCTACGACCCGGTGCGCGGCTACCGCATCCTGCGCGAAGACTGATCCCCGCTCGAGTCGGCGGCGGCGAGCACGTCGTCGGTTCGCTCGTCGAACGCATCACGCGAGACGAGCACTTCCTCGATGTGGGCTTCTGCCCAGACTTGAAGGGCGAGCAGCGGGGCTTCGGGGCTCGTCCCCAACGGCGTCAGCGCGTAGACGCGATGGCCGTCCCTCTCAGCTCGCTCGAGCATCCCGTCGCGCTCGAGTGACCGCAGGGTGTCGACCAGCACCTTCTTCGAGATGCCCTCGATCGTGCGGTGGAGTTCGCTGAATCGCTTTGGCCCCTGCGAGAGGGTGATGACGATCATCGCCGTCCACTTGTTCGCGATCTGGGCGAGCGACGTGCGCGACGGGCAGGTCGCGGAGAAGACGTTCCACTTCGGGCTCACGGGTGACCTCTTGTCGACGGGATGCTGGCTTGGTTCGGGATGCGGTTGGTCACGGTTAAGTGACCTGCGCCCGGTGCGTAGAACTGGAGGTACACCGAGAGAGGAACACCATCATGAACGCATTCGAGACCTTCACCAAGTACGACACGAGCCTGGCTGCTGGGGACCTGCCCGCCGTCGCCGCCATTCTCGCCCCCGACGTGATCTGGCATCAGCCGGGCAACAACCCGCTGTCGGGTCGAGCTGTCGGGCCGGAGGGTGTGCTCGCCCACCTCGGCCGTTTCTTCGAGCTCAGCAGCGGAAGCTTCCGCCTTGCGACCAAAACGGCAGCCGCGAACGGCGACCTCGTTGTGGCCACCGTCGAGTTCTCGGCGCAGCGCGAGGGACGGACGCCGCTGGCGCAGTCGGGCATCGACGTATTCCGGATCGTCGACGGGCACATCGCCGAGGTCTGGCTCTTCAGCGAGGACCAGGCAGCCGAGGACGAGTTCTGGTCGTGATGGTTTACCTCCCCTGAGCGGGAATACCTTCTGGGGGTATACGGTTGCATCTGGCGTACATACCCCCAGGGGGCACTGCCCCGGATAAGGAGACCTCCATGACCAGCACCACGTACCAAGTCACCGGAATGACCTGCGCCCACTGCGAGCGCGCCGTCACCCAGGAAGTCAGTGACCTGGCAGGTGTGGAACGCGTCGCTGTCTCCGCCGAGACCGGCGAGCTCGTGGTCGAGAGCGCTGCACCGCTCGACGACGCGGCCGTCATCGCGGCCGTCGACGAGGCCGGCTACGCAGCGATCCGAGCCTGACGTGAACGCGCCAGTCAAGCTCAGCCTTTACGCCGCGCTGCTCGCAGCGGTCTTCGGCGCGGCCTTCTTCACGGCGCAGGTCGTCGCTGAGGCGGACCGGGCTGGCGACTGGCGCCCGCAGCTGCAGCAGACCGCGCAGACTCCGAGTCCAACGGAGTTGCCGGACAGTGCTGATGAGCACTCGGAGGCGCCACAGCACGGGGAGGGTGAGAAGTGAGCGCAACAACCGATATCGAGCTGGAGATCGGTGGCATGACCTGCGCGTCCTGCGCGATGCGCATCGAGAAGAAGCTCAACAAGCTCGAGGGCGTGACCGCGAGTGTCAACTATGCGACGGAGAAAGCGCGTGTTCACGCGCCAGAGGGCCTCGACCCCCAGTCACTTATCGACGAGGTCGAGAAGACCGGCTACACCGCTGTGCTCCCTGTGCCAGAGCAACACAACGCTGAGGGGACGACCGTCGGGGATACGGACCCCGAGCTCACGAGCCTGCGGCAGCGTCTCATCGGCAGCATCGCGCTCGCCGTCCCCGTCATCGTCCTGGCCATGGTGCCGGCGTTTCAGTTCACGCACTGGCAGTGGGCGTCCCTCGCCCTGGCATCCCCGGTCATCGTCTGGGGTGCCTGGCCGTTCCACCGGGCCGCGTGGCTGAACCTTCGGCACGGCACCGCCACGATGGACACGCTCATCTCCGTCGGCACGATCGCCGCGTTTGTGTGGTCGCTCTACGCCCTTTTCTTCGGAACGGCCGGTGAGGCGGGGATGAAGCACCCGTTCGAATTCACGATCGCGCCGTCCGACGGAGCTGCCAACATCTACCTGGAGGTGGCTGCCGGCGTGACGATGTTCGTGCTGGCGGGCCGCTACTTCGAGAAGCGATCCAAGCGGCAGGCGAGCGCAGCCCTGCGCGCGTTGCTTGAACTCGGAGCGAAAGACGTCGCCGTTCTGCGCGGGGGAGCAGAACAGCGCATCCCCATCGGCGAACTCGCCGTTGGCGACGAATTCGTGGTGCGCCCTGGCGAGAAGATCGCGACGGACGGCGTCGTCGTCGGAGGTCGCTCGGCTGTCGATGCGTCCATGCTCACTGGCGAGTCAGTGCCGGTTGAGGTCATCGAAGGAGACCGAGTTGTCGGTGCGACGCTCAACGCAGGCGGGCGGCTCGTCGTGCGTGCGGCCAAGGTCGGGGGAGATACGCAGCTCGCGCAGATGGCGAAGCTCGTCGAGGACGCCCAGACCGGCAAGGCGGAGGTGCAACGCCTCGCCGACCGAATCTCGGGCGTCTTTGTGCCGATCGTCATCGCTATCTCGGTCGCGACCCTCGGAGCCTGGCTCGGTGCAGGTTTCCCCGTCGCGGTAGCCTTCACGGCGGCCGTCGCCGTGCTCATCATCGCGTGCCCGTGCGCGCTTGGCCTCGCGACCCCGACCGCGCTGCTCGTGGGCACGGGCCGGGGCGCGCAGCTCGGGATCCTCATCAAGGGGCCGGAGGTGCTCGAGTCGACTCGAAGCGTCGACACCATCGTCGTCGACAAGACCGGCACCGTCACGAGCGGCAAAATGGAGCTCGTGGGAGCCTGGGCGGCCGACGGCGTCGAACGGGGCGAGCTCCTGCGCCTCGCCGGCGCCCTTGAGGCGGCATCGGAGCATCCCATCGCCCGGGCACTCGCCGCAGGCGCCGCAGCCGAGGTCGGTGCGCTTCCAGAAGTAGAGAATTTCCAGAACCACGAGGGCACTGGCGTGCAGGGCATCGTCGAGGGCCACCTGGTTGTCGTCGGGCGCGAGAAGCTGCTCGCCGATTGGGCCATCCCGCTCGACGGAGGACTCGCGGAGCGCAAGCGACACGCAGAGTCCCTCGGACAGACCACGGTTATCGTGGCCTGGGATGGCGCGGCTCGCGGCGTGCTCGCGGTCGCCGACACCATCAAGCCGACCAGCGCGCAGGCGATCGCCGAGCTACGGAGCCTCGGGCTCCGCCCCGTGCTGCTCACCGGCGACAACACGACCGTCGCTGAGCAGGTCGCCGAGGCCGTCGGCATCTCTGAGGTGATCGCGGAGGTGCTGCCGCAGGAGAAAGTCGACGTGATCCGTCGTCTGCAGGACGAGGGCCACGTCGTCGCAATGGTGGGTGACGGGGTCAACGATGCGGCGGCGCTCGCGCAGGCCGACCTTGGTCTTGCCATGGGAACCGGCTCGGACATCGCGATCGAGGCGGCCGACGTCACGCTTGTCCGTGACGACTTGTTGGCTGCATTGGATGCGATCCGCCTGTCCCGACGCACGCTCGGCACGATCAAGGGCAACCTCTTCTGGGCCTTCGCCTACAACATCGCGGCGATCCCCCTGGCGGCGCTCGGGATGCTCAACCCCATGCTGGCGGGCGCCGCCATGGCGTTCTCCAGCGTGTTCGTCGTCGGGAACAGCCTCCGACTGCGCGCTTTCCGTGGCGTGAAGAGCACCACGACATCTCTCGACAGCAACCCAAGGAAGGCAACGTCATGAGCGACACCACCGAGACGGGCGGCCACGCCCACCACGGCTACATCGAAGACAAGAGCAAGTACCTCACGCGACTGAAGCGCATCGAGGGCCAGGCGAGGGGCATCCATCGGATGGTCGACGAGGAGCAGTACTGCATCGACATCCTCACGCAAATCTCGGCGGTCACGTCTGCCCTCGAGAACGTGGCGCTCGGGCTCATGGACGACCACCTCAAGCACTGCGTCGCGGACGCTGTCAAGCTTGGCGGCGCTGAGGGAGAACTGAAGCTCAAGGAAGCGTCTGACGCCATCGCGCGCCTCGTGCGCAGCTGAGCGACTCTCGCCGCGAGCGCGGTGGCGGTGAGGCTCTTACGGCCTGCAGGCGCAGGATGCTCGGAGGCAGTACCCGCGAAAATGACTCCCAGCGGAAACAGGTGCTCGCTAGGATCGGTCGCACCATGAGCGCACAACAGGAAATCATCACGGCCCTCGGCGTCAAGCCGGTCATCGACCCCGCAGGGGAGGTTCGCGCGCGGATCTCCTTCATGCGGGAGTACCTCGCGGCGACCGGCGCCAAGGGGCTCGTGCTCGGTATCAGTGGCGGCCAGGACTCTTCGCTGCTCGGCAAGCTCGCACAGCTCGCGGTTGAGCAGGTTCGAGCCGAGGGCGGCGAGGCGACGTTCGTTGCAGTGCGTCTCCCGCACGGCGTGCAGGCGGACGAAGACGATGCGCAGCTTGCCCTGGAGTTCATCCAGCCGGACGAGCGGATCACCTTCGACATCAAGCCGGCGACGGACGGCCTGCAGCAGGCCTTCCTCAGCGCCACGGGGCGCGCCATCACGGACTTCAACAAGGGCAACTCGAAGGCTCGGCAGCGCATGATCGCGCAGTACGCGATCGCGGGCGAGCGCGGGTTCCTCGTGCTCGGCACAGACCACGCGGCCGAGGCCGTCACGGGCTTCTTCACGAAGTACGGCGACGGCGGCACCGACCTCAACCCACTTGCTGGCCTGACAAAAGCCCAGGGGCGTCAGCTACTTGAGGAGCTCGGCGCACCGGAGCGCCTCTACGTCAAGGCGCCGACGGCCGACCTGCTCGACGAGACACCTGGACAGACCGACGAGGCGAACCTCGGTCTCAGCTACACGCAGATCGACACGTACCTGACCGGCGGCGACGTCGGCGCGGAGACGTCAGCTCGTATCGAGGCGCTCTACCGGAAGACCGAACACAAGCGGCAGCTTCCCGTGCTGCCCACCGACACGTGGTGGCGTGGCTAGAGGTATCGAAAGGCCGTGACGGCTTCGGCGAAGTCTGCGAACTCGTCGAGTGTGAGAAACGCGGTGGACGTTCGGCTCATGCGCGTGGCGGCGTAGGCCACGCCCGTGCCGTGTCGGTGTTCCTCGACGTACCCGCGCACTGCGCCGTTTGGGCCAGTCACCCGCCACCGCGCGGCGTGCACCTGCGTGGCGGTGAGCCCCGCGAAGCGGCGCGTGAACGGGCCCGTGCGGGGCGTCAGCGTGGGAGCCGGTGTGGACTGAGCGAGCTGTGTCGAGGTCATGTCGTCAGGCTAGGTGCGACCACCGACGTTCTTCGGGCAGGCGGAGTTCGCGCAGGGCTGAGCCACGACGTCGCCCACCCGCGTAGCCTTGGCGCATGACCGAATTCGTGCTTGCAGGTGGCTGTTTCTGGTGTCTCGACGCTGTGTACAGGAACGTCAAGGGCGTCAGCGACGTGATCTCTGGCTACACGGGTGGCGAGCATCCCAAGCCCGACTACGAACTGGTGTGCACCGGCTCGACCGGCCATGCTGAGGCAGTGCGCGTCGTCTTCGACGAGAGCGTGGTGCCCGCCGATGTGATCCTCGACATCTTCTTCACGCTGCACGACCCTCGCCAGCTCAACCGACAGGGCAACGACGTCGGCACGCAGTACCGGTCCGCGATGTATTACACCGACGATGCTCAGCGTGAGCTCTTCGAAGCTGCTCGCGACCGAGCAGACGAGCTCTGGGGTGGCGGCATCGTCACCGAGATCGCACCTCTCGGTCAGTACTTCGACGCAGAGGACTACCACCAAGACTTCTTCGCCAAGAACCCCGGTCAGGGCTACTGCAACTTCGTCGCAGTGCCGAAGGTCAATAAGGTGCGCGCGAAGTTCACCCCATACATGCTCTGACCAGCGCTGCCATGCTCTGACCTGCACGGCCCGCATTTCGCAGCGGGTCTCCCAGCGCTCGGCACTCTGCCGACAAGGCGCCTGTGGACGGAACACCGTCCACAGGCGCCTTTCTCGTCTGCCCCGTCGCCCCTCGACGGACACACACTGGTGCCGCGATCCGGCGCGGAGCTTCCGGCACGAGCGCCGCGCCGGATCGCACCGCATCCAGAACGCACAGCATCCGAATCCAGGGGGAGACATGCAAGACCACATCACGCTCATCGGAAACCTCGGCAGCGAGCCGGAGGCCAAGACGACAACAAGCGGGCAGCAGGTCGTGAACTTTCGCATCGCGACCAACTCGCGGCGTCTGAACCGGGCGACAAACACCTGGGAGGACGTCGACCCCAACTGGTACGACGTCTCGGCGTGGGGCGACCTCGCGAGGCATGCCGCCTCGTCGTTCCGGAAGGGGCAGCGAGTCATCGTCGTCGGAAAGCTCCGGATGCGGAAGTTCGACTCGCAGAACGGGCCGCGCACCAAACACGAGGTGGTGGCGGATGCACTCGGCCACGACCTGACGGCTGGAACCTCGATCTTCGCGAAACTCGAGCGAGCCCCTCGGGAGCAGGCGAGCGGTGAGACGCGGCAGGGCTTCGATGGATCCAAGGGCTTCGGCAGAACGCAAGGCTCCGAGGGGACGTTGGGGGAGGCACCTCCTGAGGAGGACGGAGCAGCGGCGCCGCCGAACGAGGCGGAGTGGCACCAGCCATCTGTCGCCGACGAGGGGGAGTACCCGACGCCCTTCTAGGGGCCGGCGCCACCTACACTGGTGACCGCCCCGTCCGAGAAAGGTCCCGAATGCGCTGCTCCCGTCTCATCGCCCCAGCGGCACTGGTGGCGGTGCTGGCGCTCGCGGGATGCTCATCGCAGGAGGGGCAGCCCCCTGCCGAGACGACCGCAGCAGCTGAGCCCACCCAGGCGGCGCCGGCAATCTTCGTTCCTGGCGGCTCTGCGGGCGAGAACAAGCCCATCTTCGACCAGACAAACCTGCAGACGATCGCGACGAACGGCTCCGCCAGCTCGGTGGAGCTCGTGAACGCGCTCAGCACGACCGGCTTTGACAAGGCGGCCATGGAGGTCACCTTCGACCGCACGAATGTGGATCTCGAAGCCGACTACATCATCGTCTCGGTGAAGATCGGCGAGGAGTGCCTTGTGGGCCAGCGCGGCCCGCGCGGCTACACCTCGGACGTCGTCGCTCCCGTCAGCACGGGCAAATGCCTCATCGGCCTCACACAGCCCATCACCTGGTAGCGAAGCTCCGCGCGCCGAGTGCCAACCAACTCCTAGACTGGAACCCATGGCCGAGTACATTTATCAGATGATCCGCGCCCGCAAGGCGGTCGGAGACAAGCTCATTCTGGACGACGTGACGATGTCGTTCCTCCCAGGCGCCAAGATCGGCATGGTCGGCCCCAACGGGGCTGGTAAGTCGACGATCCTCAAGATCATGGCTGGCCTCGACACTCCCTCGAACGGCGACGCGACCCTCACACCAGGGTTCACTGTCGGCATCCTCATGCAGGAGCCGGAGCTCGACGAGACGAAGACGGTTCGCGAGAACGTCGAGCTCGGCGTCGCGGAGACGAAGGCGAAGCTCGACCGCTTCAACGAGATCTCCGCGCTCATGGCGGAGCCCGATGCAGACTTCGACGCGCTCATGGAAGAGATGGGCACGCTCCAGGAGTACATCGACCACGTCGACGCCTGGGACCTCGACTCGCAGCTTGAGCAGGCGATGGACGCCCTCCGCCTCCCACCGGCAGACGCAGATGTCAGCGTCCTCTCTGGTGGCGAGAAGCGCCGCGTCGCGCTCTGCAAGCTCCTCCTCGAGAAGCCCGACCTGCTGCTCCTCGACGAGCCCACGAACCACCTCGACGCCGAGAGCGTGCTCTGGCTCGAGCAGCACCTCCAGAAGTACCCTGGCGCAGTCATCGCCATTACGCACGACCGGTACTTCCTCGACCACGTCGCCCAGTGGATCGCCGAGATCGACCGTGGCCGTCTCCACGGCTACGAGGGCAACTACTCGAGCTACCTCGAGAAGAAGCAGGAGCGACTCCAGGTCCAGGGCAAGAAGGACCAGAAGCTCGCGAAGCGCCTCGAAGAGGAGCTCGCCTGGGTTCGCACGAACGCGAAGGGCCGCCAGGCGAAGTCGAAGGCGCGTCTCGCCAGGTACGAGGAGATGGCTTCCGAGGCGGAGCGCACCAGGAAGCTCGACTTCGAAGAGATCCAGATTCCAGCTGGCCCGCGCCTCGGCAGCATCGTTCTCGAGGCCAACAAGTTGAAGAAGGGCTTCGGCGAGCGCGTGCTCATCGACGACCTGAGCTTCTCGCTGCCCCGCAACGGCATCGTGGGCATCATCGGACCGAACGGTGTTGGAAAGACGACGCTGTTCAAGTCGATCGTCGGCTTCGAGGAACTCGATGGCGGCGAGCTCAAGATCGGCGAGACGGTCAAGCTCTCCTACGTCGACCAGTCGCGTGGCGGCATCGACCCGGAGAAGAATGTGTGGGAAGTCGTCTCCGACGGCTTCGACTACATGCAGGTCGGCAACGTCGAGATCCCCTCCCGCGCCTACGTGTCCACCTTCGGGTTCAAGGGGCCAGACCAGCAGAAGAAGGCCGGGGTGCTCTCCGGTGGTGAGCGCAACCGCCTCAACCTGGCGCTCACGCTCAAGCAGGGCGGCAACCTGCTGCTGCTCGATGAGCCAACGAACGACCTCGACGTCGAAACGCTGTCGAGCCTCGAGAATGCGCTGCTCGAGTACCCCGGATGCGCCGTGGTCATCACGCACGACCGGTGGTTCCTCGACCGCATCGCCACGCACATCCTCGCGTACGAGGGCACCGAGGAAGACCCGAGCCGCTGGCACTGGTTCGAGGGCAACTTCGAGGGCTACGAGGAGAACAAGATCGAGCGCCTCGGCCCAGACGCGGCCAAGCCGTCGCGGATGACCTACCGCAAGCTCACGCGGGACTAGTCCCACCCGGAACCCCGGGGCCGCTCAGCGCGGCCCCGGGGTTTCCTCGTCCCACCCAGCCACACTCCGCCGACTCCGGCAGGTCACCCGCCGACACGAAGGACACGTCACTCCGATGCGCTTCCACGTCCCCACGCTCCTCCGCTGGAGCGACCTCGACGCCTACAACCACGTCAACAACTCACGCGTGCTCACGCTGCTCGAGGAAGCCAGAGTCCGCGCCTTCTGGAACATCGGCGCATCCAACGACGAAGAGCGGCCGCTCGCGATCATCGACGCCGCCGCAGAAGGCGGCGACACGCTGACCCTCATCGCCCGCAACGAGATCGAGTACCTCGCCCCGATCCCGTACTCGACGAAGCCCCTCGACGTGCAGCTGTGGATCTCCAAGATGGGGGCAGCCAGCGCCGAGGTCGACTACGAGATCTGGAGCCCGGAGGAAGGGCAACCAGGCGGCACCGAACGCGTGAGGTACGTTATCGCGTCGTCAACCCTGGTCTTCATTGACGCCGCCACGCAGCGCCCGCGCCGCATCAACGACCGCGAACGCGAAGCCTGGACCCCATTCATCGGCGAGCCGCTCAAGTTCCGCGGCGGCCGCAGCAACGACTAGAACACCTGCAGCGCTCCGAGCGACGTGCGTCAGCTCCGCTTGCGGCGCACCATGCCCTCCTGGGCGACGGTCGCGACAAGCGCGCCGTCGCGCGAGAACAGCTGGCCGCGCGAGAGGCCACGGCCACCGCGCGCGACGGGAGAATCCTGCACGTACAGCAGCCACTCGTCCGCGCGCGCATCCCGGTGCCACCAGACGCCGTGATCGAGGCTCGCCGCGCGAAGCCCCGGAGTCGACCAGGTCAGGCCGTGCCCGCGCATGATGGGCTCGAGGATCGAGTAGTCGCTCGCGTACGCGATGGCCGCGCGGTGCAGCATCAGGTCGTCAGGCATGCGCTCGACCGCCTTGATCCAGACCGCCTGAGCTGGCGTCGGATCGCTGGCGGGTTCCAAGTAGACGGGGCCGTTGACGTGGCGCATCGTGAACGGGCGCTTCAGCAGCCAGTACGCGGCCAGTGACTCCGGCGCTTCGGATCCGAGCGTCGCCTTCACGGTCTCGAGCAGGTCTGCCTCGCTCGGCAGGTCCTCAGGGTCGGGGATGCCCTCCGGCATCGTCACCTCGTGCTCGAAGCCGTCATTCACGTCCTGGAACGACGCGATCATCGACCAGATTGGCTGACCGCTCTGGAACGCGCTGACGGCGCGGGTCGTGAACGAGTTGCCGTCGTGGATTCGGTCGACGGCGAAGGTGATAGGCAGTTTCACGTCGCCCGGGCGAAGGAAGTAGCCGTGCATGGAGTGCACCGGACGGTCGCTTGCGACGGTTCTGGCGGCGGCGACCAGCGACTGGGCTGCCACTTGTCCGCCGAACACGCGGCCGTGCGGCATCCACTGGCTCGGCCCGGTGAAGATGTCGTCGCGCGTTCGGGCGCCCGTGTCGGTGAGGTCGAGCGTGTGCAGGAACGCCTCGATGGGCGACAGCGCCTCGAGTGCGTCGAACGAGAGCGGGGCCGGCTGGTGCGGCGCGGACGAGTGCGAGGGCGACTCGGGGAGCAGATCTGCCATCCCTGCAGTCTAGAGACCCGCAACCCGGGGAGAACTGGGTAGGTTAGAAGGCAATGTCTCCCACCCTCCGCATCTCCGACCTCCGCGCTGCTCGCGACCTCGAATCGTTCCTGGGTCGAGCCGGTCGCGTCGAAGACGGCGCCGTGCGGATCGTCGCGAGGGGCGCAGTCGCTGCGTTCTGGGTGCCAGTCCTCCGGCCGCAGGGGATCCTCGACACCTCACCGCTTGTGCTCGGCGTGCGCGCACTCCGCGCCGAGCTCGTGGGCGCGGTCGACGACGACGTCCACGCTGGCGCGTTCGACGTGACAGTCCCTCTGCGCGCGCTGCTCGACCGCCTCGCCCGGCAACGCAGCGTCGACGTCGACGTCGACGGGCCAGCGGATGCGACCGTCGGGTTCGATCTCGTTGTTCCGCCTGAGCGGCTCCGAGAATCCTGGGCAGGCATCGCCGCACCTACGGGCGGTTGGGCCCTCGCCGGAACTCTGCCGGCCGCCAGGCTCATTGCAGCGGCCGACCAGGGCATCGCCGAAGTCGCCGAGGCTGTGCCAGGCAACCTCGGGACAGCGCTCGTCGAGAGAGTCCGCACGGACGTGTGGACGCGTGTGATCGACGAGCAGAGCGGGCTCACGAGCGGGGGGGGCGTTTGCAGCCCTGAGCCTCGGCTTCCTGCGCTCGGGCGAAGACGCCCGCATCCTCACTGCCGGAGCCTGGCTCCGCCTCGAAACCCCGCAGGGCAACGTGCTCCTGCGATCCAACTCGGCACGCTAAGCGCTGCCGACGCCCACTGAGCGGGCTACTCGCTCAGCATCCGCGCACCCCGTGCGCCCCACCCCCGGAGGACACCCATGGACCGCAGCATTGATCGCCTCAAGGCAGACATCTTCGCCAGGAACGCGGGCGAACCTGAGTTTCACCAGGCGGTCGCCGAGGTGCTCGACACCCTCGGTCCGGTACTCGATCGGCATCCGGAGTACTTCGAGCTGGCGGTCATCCGCCGCTTGAGCGAGCCTGAGCGGCAGATCATTTTCCGTGTGCCGTGGGTGGATGACAACGGGCACGTCCAGATCAACCGCGGCTACCGGGTCGAGTTCAGCTCGGCGCTTGGCCCGTACAAGGGCGGGCTGAGATTCCACCCTTCGGTGAACCTCGGCATCGTGAAGTTCCTCGGTTTCGAGCAGATCTTCAAGAACTCGCTGACGGGTATGCCGATCGGTGGCGGGAAGGGCGGTGCCGACTTCGATCCGCGCGGCCGAAGCGAGCGCGAGATCATGGCGTTCTGCCAGTCGTTCATGTCTGAGCTGTTCCGCCACATCGGGGAGCACACGGATGTTCCTGCCGGTGACATCGGAGTCGGTGGCCGCGAGATCGGCTACATGTTCGGCCAGTACAAGCGCCTCACGAACCGCTTCGAGGCCGGTGTGCTGACGGGCAAGGGAATGACCTGGGGCGGCTCGCTGGTGCGCCCGGAGGCAACGGGCTACGGGACGGTCCTGTTCGCGCAGGAGATGCTCGGCGCGGCCGGCGACGACCTCGAGGGCAAGAGGGTCGCGGTTTCCGGGTCTGGCAACGTCGCGATCTACGCCATCGAGAAGGCGCAATCGCTTGGCGCGAAGGTCGTCACGGCGAGTGACTCCTCTGGCGCCATCCATGACCCCGACGGCATCAACCTCGAGGTGCTCAAGCAACTCAAACTTGTCGATCGCGGGCGCATCAGCGAGTACGTGGACCGCGTGGGCGGGCGCTCCGAGTTCCTCGCCGAACCAGGCGCTATCTGGCGTGTGCCCGTCGATATCGCGCTGCCGTGCGCGACGCAGAACGAACTCGACGGAGAGGCAGCCGCGGTCCTCATCGAGAACGGCGTGCGGGTCGTCGCCGAGGGGGCCAACATGCCGTGCACGAAGGCGGCGGCCGAGCGATTCCGCGCCGAGGACGGGGTGCTCTTCGGCCCGGCAAAGGCAGCGAACGCGGGTGGCGTCGCCACGAGTGCGCTCGAGATGCAACAGAACGCGCAGCGGGATTCTTGGTCGTTCGAGCACACCGAGACTCGCCTGACGGAGATCATGCGAGACATCCACACGCGTTGCCAGGAGACGGCAGGCGAGTACGGGAAGCCCGACGATTACGTGCTGGGCGCCAACATCGCCGGCTTCTCCCGCGTGGTCGACGCGATGCTCGCGCAGGGCGTCGTCTAGGCCTCAGACCGCGAGGGCAGAGCGAGACCGTTCGGTCCGAGCTCAGGAGTCGGCTTCTGCTCCTGGGCTCGGCTCGAACGTGTTGACCATGGCGGTCGCTGCGCGGTCGAAGTAGTCGGCCATCTGCGTCCGGTGGATGGGAGCCAGGTCCAGCTGGTCCATGGCGGCGTGCATGTGCCGCAGCCAGTGCTCCCTTGCCTCCGGGTTGATGTGGAACGCGTTGTGGCGCATCCGGAGCCGCGGGTGGCCACGCTCGGCGCTGTACTCGCTCGGCCCGCCGAAGTACTGGGCGAGGAAATGCCCGAGTCGCCAGGTTGCGCCCTCGAGGTCGTCCTGCGGGTACATGCGCCACATGAGTTCGTCTTCGCGGACGCCCTCGTAGAAGGCGCTCGCGAGTTTCTCGAAGGCTGGCATGCCGCCGATCTCGTCGTACAGCGTTGGCACGGCGGCGGCTCCGCCCTCAGAGGCGCGCAGGTGGATTGGGTTGCCGGTCATTTCTTGTCCTTGCCGCTGTCGATGCCGTTCGGACCATCAAAGACGATGGTGTTGAGCGGTGGCAACTCGATGCCCTCGCGCTTAAGGAGATCCTGCGTGCGGGCGCGGATCTCGCGCTCGACGTCGCCGCGCACGCCGGGCCGTACTCGCGCGACGAGGCGCACGACGACGGCCTCGTTCGACAGCGTCTGGAGTCCCCACACTGCGGGTTCCTCGATGAAGTGGTCGAGCCACTCCGGGTCGTTGGCGACTTCCTTGGCGGCGCGGAGCAGCAGCTGCTCGATCAAGTGGCGGTCGATGCTGTAGGGCACGGCGAGGTCGAACACGACCCGGTTCCAGCCCTGCGAGTTGCTGCCGACGCGCTGCACCTCGCCGTTGCGGACGAACCAGAGGGTGCCGTAGACGTCGCGCACCTGCGTGACGCGCACTCCCACTTTCTCGACGACACCGGATGCGACGCCCAAGTCGACGTCGTCGCCGACGCCGAGCTGGTCCTCCATAACCATGAAGAGACCGTTGAGCACGTCACCGACGATGCGCTGGGCGCCGAAACCAAGGCCAGCGCCAACGGCGGCGCTCAGGAGGGAGAGCGAGGCGAGGATGCCAGGGTCGATCTTCGAGATGATCATCACGATCAGAGTGACGACGATCACGACGTTCACGATGTTCGTCAGCACGGAGCCGATCGTGCGCGTGCGCTGCACGGTGCGGACGGCTGCGAGCGGAGAGCGCACCGACAGCGCCTGGGTGTCGGTCACGCCGCGCTTTTTCTTGACGCCGCTCACGATCTGCTTCACCGAGCGGTCGATCAGCCTCAGCAGGACCCAGCGGACCACGAAGGCTCCGAGGATGTAGAAGACGATCGTGATGGGGATGTCGAAGGGGGCGAGCGCGGTCGTGAGTGAAGTCCAGAAGTCTGCCATAGCGCAACGAGTGTAGGCGGACGCGCCTATCTGTCTCGTGTGAGCGGCGTGCGAGGAATAGGGGAGCGGCGCATCCGGTTGCCCTCCGTATGAGCCTGAACGTGAACGACATCGAAGTCACCACCATCGACGGCGAGGCCAAGAAGCTCGCGGCCTACGAGCCCGTGAAGCTCGTGGTGAACGTCGCCTCGAAGTGCGGCCTCTCCGGCCAGTACGAGAAGCTCGAGGAGCTGCAACGGCAGTACGGCGCGCAGGGCTTCACAGTGCTCGGCTTCCCGAGTAACCAGTTCCTGCAGGAGTACTCCGACGCAGAGAAGATCAAGCAGTACTGCTCGCTCACGTGGGGTGTCAGCTTCCCCATGTTCGAGAAGGTCAAGGTCAATGGGCGGTCGGCGCACCCGCTCTACGCGGAGTTGACGAAGACTCCGGATGCGAACGGCAAGGCGGGGCGTGTGAGCTGGAACTTCGAGAAGTTCCTCATCGGGCGAGACGGCAAGATCACGCGCTTCCGCCCGACCACCGAACCCGACGCGCCGGAGGTCGTCGCCGCTATCGAGGCGGCACTGGCCCAGTAGCCTCAATGCACGATGGGTAGCGTGGGAGCGGCGGGCATCACAAGCATCCGTTGGGGCAGGGGGCTTCGAGATGGTGTTGAACTGGTTGCGCCGTGCGCAGGAAGACGCCGTGTCCACGAGGCTCTGCGATCTGCCGTGGAGCCGATTCTCGGTGGACACGACCACGGAGCCACCCGCCTGGTCACCGTGCCGAAACCACGAGATCGCGGGCGACGCGCGCGACCTCGCCAGCGTCGATGAACGCCTGCGAGGGCTCCGCCGGAACCTGCTCGATGGGTCGCCGCGCGGGGCCTGCAAGAAGTGCCCTGACAAGCCGCGGGCGTCTCCCCGCCAGCTGAAGGAGCACCTCGCGGTCGAAGGAGTGGCCGAAGGCAACCTGCTCATCGAGGCGGTCCGGGAAGTGATCGACGAGCCGCCCGTGATGCCGCCCGCTGAGCTCATGCACCGCGTGGCCCATACCCGCGACGCCATCGATTTCGCGCTCTCCGGCACGGTCAGCTTCTTCGACTTCACCCCCTGATCGATCGGTACGACCGCGCGTCGCAGCCTCGCGTGCTCGACTGGGGCTGCGGCAGCGGCCGGCTCTCCATCCCGCTGGCGGCGAGGCGTCCAGACCTCGCCCTCACCGGCTGCGACATCGACGCAGAGGCGGTGCAGTGGTGCCGCGACAACATCGCGGGAGGAGACTTCCACGTCATCGACCCGCTGCCGCCGACCTCGTTCACGCGCGGCGAGTTTACGTCGATCATCGGCTACTCCGTGATCACCCACCTGAGCCGCGAGCTGCAGTTCGCGTGGCGAGACGAGCTCCACGCGCTGCTCGCCGACGGCGGCATCGCCATGGTGACGACGATGGGCGAGTCCGCGGCGCGTCGGCACGGGCTCGAGGAGCGCCTGAAGCGGGAAGGCATCATCGACGACCTCCTCGACAGCACCCTCGACGACGTTGCCGCGGACGGCTACTACCGCAGTATCTTCCAGAGCAGGGCCTTCACCGAGGCGGCCTGGGGCGAGCGCTTCGACGTCCTCGAGGTCATCGAGGCCGGCGCGTTCAACTACCAGGACATCGTCGTGCTGCGGAAGCGAGCCTGAGCTTCGACGTCCGCTTCCGAACGCGAGCGAGGGCCGTCCACCTCAAGGTGAACGGCCCTCGACTCGTCGTCTGGCCCCGCGGGGGATGACTACTCTGGCTGCGCGTCGCGCTCCTGAGCGGCCAGGGCGCGCACGACTCCTGCGCGCCCTTCGATGATCATGCGGCGGAACGCGGGGGCCGCGCCCTCGTTGTTCGCGAGCCACTCATCTGCGGCGTCGCGGATGCGCGCTGTCGCGAGGCCCGCCGGGAAGAAGCCCTCGATGAGCGTCTCGGCGATCTGGAAGCTGCGATCAGCCCAGATCGTTGAGATGTGACCGAAGTATCGGTCGACGAACGGCTCGAGGAGCGCCTCGTCGTTGACACGGTCGAAGCCGGCGACGGTGGCGCGCACGATTGCGTTGGTCGCGTCCGAGCGGTCCATGACAGACGCCCAGGCCGCTTCCTTGCCCTCCGGCGTCGGGAGTGCCGCGCGTGCGTGTGCCGCGCTGCGCTCGCCGTCCGCCGTGCGATCCGTCTCGAGACGTGCAGCGATCTCCGCCTCGCCAGCACGGCCACCGGCGACCAGCGCGTAGAGCAGCTCCCAGCCGAGGTCGGTGTCGATCTCGAGCCCCTCGAGCGCGAAGGTGCCATCAAAGAGCGCTGCGACAGCGTCGAGCTGCGGCGCGGTCTCGGCGAGCGAGGCGAAGGCCTTCACGAAGCTGAACTGCGCGTCCGAACCCGCCTCGGCCAGCTTTGCAAGCTCGAACAGCTCGTCGGTGACCACCTCGACGATCTCGGCGCGGTCCTCTGGGGCCGTGTAGAACTTAGCGGCCGAGGCGAGCTGGCCGAGCACCGTGCGGCGCGTCGTCGACTCGCTCTCGGTGCCGATGACGCCGAGGACGGCGCGGATGAAGTCGCGGGCGCGAAGCTCCCCATCCCGGGTCGCATCCCACAGCGAGCTGACGACGAGCGAGCGCGAGAGCGGGGCGCGCAGCTTGGGCAGGTGCTGCTGCACGGTCGCGACCGAGTGCGCGTCGAGGCGGATCTTCGTGTACGCGAGGTCGTCGTCGTTCACGATGATGAGGTCGGGGAGTGCTCCGCCGATGAAGCTCGGCACCTCGGTACGCTCGCCATCGACGTCCAACTCGAAGCGGTGGATGCGCACGAGCTCGTCGCCCTGCACGTTGTAGAGGCCGATCGCGAGGCGGTGCGGTCGGATCGTGGGGTGCTCGGCCGTTGCCGTCTGCTCGATCGCGAACGACGTGAAGTTGCCGCTCTCGTCCAGCTCGTAGACGGGGCGCAGCGTGTTGACCCCCGCCGTCTCGAGCCACTTCGAGCTCCACTCGGTGAGGTCGCGGCCGCTCGTGACCTCGAGCTCGGCAAGCAGGTCGCGGAGCTCGGTGTTGCCCCAGGCGTGCTTCGTGAAGTACGCGTTGATGCCGGCGAAGAAGGCGTCGCGGCCGACCCAGGTGAAGAGCTGCTTGAGAACCGAGCCGCCCTTGGCGTAGGTGATGCCGTCGAAGTTGACCTGCACGTCGTCGAGGTCACGGATCTCCGCGACGATCGGGTGCGTGGAGGGCAGCTGGTCCTGGCGGTACGCCCACGACTTCTCGCTGGCGTTGAAGGTGACCCAGTTCTCGGTCCACTCGGTGGCCTCTGCGGTCGCGAGCGTCGAGATGAACTCGGCGAACGACTCGTTGAGCCACAGGTCGTTCCACCACTTCATGGTGACGAGGTCGCCGAACCACATGTGGGCGAGCTCGTGGAGGATCGTGACGACGCGGCGCTCGCGCACCGCATCCGCGACCTTCGAGCGGAACACGTAGGTCTCGGTGAACGTGACGCATCCCGCGTTCTCCATGGCGCCCGCGTTGAACTCGGGGACGAAGAGCTGGTCGTACTTCGTGAACGGGTACGGAACCCCGAACGCCTTCTCGTAGTACTCGAAGCCCTGCTTCGTGGTGCGGAAGATGTTGTCGGCGTCGAGGTTCGGCGCGAGGGATGCACGGCAGTACACGGCGAGTGGGATGGTGCGTCCGTCGATGGAGGTGAGCTCGTCGCGCACGACCGTGTACGGACCCGCGACGAGCGCCGTGATGTAGCTCGAGATGCGCGGCGTGGTCGCGAAGTGCCAGACGGCGCGCTCATCGTCGATGGGCTGAGGGGCCTGTGACGGCTCGTTGGAGATGACCTGCCAGGAGGCGGGGGCCGTGACGTGGAAGGAGAAGTTCGCCTTCAGGTCGGGCTGCTCGAACACCGAGAACATGCGGCGGGAATCCGGCACCTCGAACTGCGAGTAGAGGTAGACCTCGCCGTCGGCAGGGTCGACGAAGCGGTGCAGTCCCTCGCCCGTGTGCATGTAGATGGCATCGGCGTCGATGGTCAGCGTGTTGTGCTCGGCCAGGTTCGGCAGCTGGATGCGCACCCCGTCGTTGACCGCCGCGACGTCGAGCGCCTCGCCGTTGAGCACAACGCTGTGCACCTGGCGGGTGATGGCGTCGATGAAGGTGGACGCACCCGGAACCGCCGAGAACGTCACCGTCGTGATCGAACGGAACGTCTCAGGACCCGTCGTGAGGTCGAGGGCGACGTCGTAGTGCTCGACACCAAGCACTACTCCTCGACGCTCGACCGACTCAGCGCGAGTCAGGTTCTCTCCGGGCATTCCAGCTCCTTTGGTGTCAGGTGCCCGGGGGTTCCGGGCTTGCGGCGCGGCCAGCCTAGTCCTGCCGAGTAGGCTTATGCGTATGCCCGCACCGATCAAAGTAGATTTCTGGTTCGACCCGATCTGCCCATTCGCTTGGATGACCTCGCGGTGGATCGACGAGGTCGCCCGTCAGCGTGACCTCGATGTCACCTGGCACATCATGAGCCTCGAGCTCTTGAACGAGGAGAAGGACATCCCGCAGTCGTACCGCGACATGCTGCAGGGAACGTCCCGCCTCGGCCGTGTCGTCTCCGGTGTCGAGCAGGACCTCGGCAACGAGAAGGTCAAGGCGCTCTACGACGCGCTCGGCACGCGAATCCACCCGGGCGGACGCAAGGACCGCGACGCGGTGCTGCAGGAGGCCATCGCGGAGCTCGAGATTCCCGAGTCCATCGTCGAGCGCGCCGATGCAGGCGAGTTCGACGAGCGGTACCGCGCGAGCCACCTCTCCGGCATGGAGCGTGTCGGCGACGAGGTTGGTACCCCCATCATCGCCATCGACGGCGTCGCGTTCTTCGGCCCCGTCATCTCCCCGGCACCGAAGGGCGAGGAGGCGCTTCGCCTGTTCGACGGTGTTGTCATGGCCGCATCGGTCGACGGCTTCTTCGAGCTCAAGCGCAGCCGCACGCGTGGACCGGTGTTCGACTGATGCGCATTCACGTCGCCACGGATCACGCCGGCCTCGAGTTCTCGCAGCAGCTGCAGGAGCACCTGCGCGACCAGGGCCACGAGGTCGTCGACCACGGGCCCGCCGAGTACGACGCGCTCGACGACTACCCCTCGTTCTGCATCAACGCCGCTCAGGCCGTCGCCAACGATTGGGCGAATGGCTCCAAGTCGCTTGGCGTGGTCTTCGGTGGCTCTGGCAACGGCGAGCAGATCGCCGCCAACAAGGTCACAGGGGTGCGCGCCGCGCTGGCATGGAGCGACGCCACGGCGCAGCTCGCCCGCGAGCACAACAACGCCAATGTGATCTCGATCGGCGCGAGGCAGCACGAGATCGTCGACGTGCTGCGCTTCATCGACATCTTCATCGCCGAGCCGTTCCCTGGCGAAGAACGTCACCTGCGTCGCATCTCGCAGCTGGCAGAGTACGAGCAGACGGGCAAGATCGCCGGCAAGTCGATGCTCGGCGCGGTTGGTACCGTCGTACCCCCGATGGTGGAGTCGGAGACACCGGCGGGGAATGCCTGAGGGTCATTCCGTTCACCGCATCGCCCGCCAGTTCACCGCGAACTTTGCCGGGCGAGTCGTGGCCGCTTCCTCGCCCCAAGGCCGTTTCGCTGAGGGAGCCGGGGAGATCGACGGTCGTGAGATGGTCGAGACGTTCGCCGTCGGCAAGCACATGTTCTCGCGCTTCGACGGCGGCGTCTGGCTGCGTGTGCACCTCGGAATCTACGGGGCGTGGGACTTCTCTGGCCAGGTCTCGACGACGCTCGGGCAGACGGGGGAGTACTCGCGCAAGCGTCCCGGCGTGACGATCGAGGACTCGCGCGGCGAGACTTCCCTGTCGAGCATCGGCGCCCCGCGGCGCACACGATTGAAGATGGCGGAGGCGGAGCGCGAGCAGGAGCTCTCGCAGTGGCCGCCTGAGCCTGTCGGCGCCGTGCGGCTTCGCCTTCTCACGGCGGAGACGTGCGCAGATCTGCGCGGACCGACGGCGTGTGAGCTCATGACGGGCGACGAGGTCGCTGCCCGCATCGAGAAGCTCGGCCCTGACCCGCTCGTCGACCGTGGCGCGAAGGCCGAGGCGCGGTTCCTCGAGCGAGCTCGCGGGAAGCGCACGCCGATCGGCATCGTGCTCATGGACCAGCAGATCGTCAGCGGGATCGGCAACGTGTACCGGGCGGAGATGCTCTACCGGGCGGGCATCAACCCGCACACGCCGACGTCGCAGCTCACGGATGAGCAGCTCAGGGAGCTGTGGCGTGACTGGACGAAGCTCCTCAAGATCGGTGTCGAGGTCGGCCAGATGATGACGATCGACGGGCTCCGCGGCAAGGCGAAGGCGGCGGCCCTCGAGAACCGCGAGGACCGGCACTGGGTGTACGGCCGAGCGGGGGAGCCGTGTCGCGTATGCGGCACGCCGATCGCGCTGGAGGAGATGCAGGCGCGCAAGCTCTACTGGTGCCCCGGCTGCCAGCTCTGACCTGCAGGCGTTGCGCCCGCACGCGAAGAGCTGACAGCCGGTAGCGTCACCGCAGCGAGCGGATGGATGCTGCGGCGCGCTTGGCGTCGCGAAGCCGCGCCTCGTACGTGGTGGCGATGACCACGAGTACTGTGCCGGCCAGCGCGAGCCACACCCACCAGGGCACAACTCCCGCGACGACGGCGAGCTGCTGCCGGAATGCGGTGACGGCGTGGAGCACGGTGATGATCGCGCCCAGGACAAGCGGCGCCTGCAGGCGGCCGACCGCACCCCAGATCGTCACCGCGACGGCGATGAGGCCAAGCGCGATGAGGCGCCACGGTTCGGAGTCTGCAAACTGGGCGAGGTAGCTCGGGACCAAGAGCAGAGCCAGCCCGGGGGCCAGCGCCGGCCAGCTGCGGAGCGTCGGCCGGATCGCGAGGAAGTGCGCCCCGCCTGCGAGGAGGGTTGCGGCGAGTGGCACCGTCGCGAGTTCAAGCCAGCGGACAGGGCCCTCGCTCTGTACGACGCCGGTGAAGGCGACGAGGGCCACGGCGGAGAGCGCGAGAACGGGGACGCGCAGCGACTGCGGGCCGCCTGGCACCCGATTGGCCCCCGACAGCGTCGGCAGGAGCTCCGGCCTGAGGAGAGCGGTGAGCGAAAGCGCACAGAGCGCGACGACCCAGGTGAGCGCGAGCGCCTGGGTGTTGGAGACTTCGCTGCGCAGGATGCTCGGGAGTGAGGACACCACGAGTGCGGCGACGGCCAGTGGCACGAGCACCGTGGACGCGAGGGACGCGAGCCGCGGGTTCTCGAGCTGGTGCTGGCGGCGCCAGAGTGCGCTCGCGAAGAGCAGCACGAGGCACGCCGGGAGGACACCCCAGACCGGGAGCGCGATCGGAGTCAGCGGCCCCTGGACCGCGAGGACAAGCGCTGGTCCGAGCACGGCCGCCGAGATCGACGCACCGACTCCGAGGGCATTCACCGATGCGCGCAGCCACCCGGCGACGGGCACCACGGCGCAGACGACGACGAGCGCGAGGGTGAGGAGTGCAAGCGCGAATTCGGGCACCGACAGCGCGAGGACGCGTGACTCCGCGGGGTCGAGCGGCTGGGCGACGGCGGCGATGGCTCCCGCGCTGAGCCAGATACCTGGGGCGGCGGCAAGCCAGAGCAGGCTCTCGACGCTGGATGCCCGTGGCTCGCTCCCTTGTCGGTCGAATCTCGCAGTCGCGACTCCCGCCGCGAAGAGCACGAGGAAGGCGCCTCCGAAGGCGACGAAGATGGATGCTCCGTCCCAGTTCGCGAGGACCTCCCACACCCAAGCGAGTGCGAGGACGGGGACGCCGAAGTAGCGCAGCACGGCGTAGGGAGACCGCGCGCCGAGTTGCCCACTGGAGACGATGGACGTCGCGGCGAAGAGGGCGACCGCGAGGGGGAACGGGGTCCAGCTTTCGAACCCTTCGCCGGGCGCGGCCGAGGCGGCGGCCGGCGCGAGCAGGGTTCCGAGGAGCGCCGTGCCGAGCCCAAGCGCGCGGAGCGCAACTCCGTCGCCCCGACGTATCCCGTGCGGGGCCAGGAGCACGCCGAGCATGGCGGTGAGGGCGCCGATGACGCCGGCGGTCGCGACGAGTTGAATCGGGTTCGTGCTCTCGAGGTCGATGAGCTGAACGTGGTGCACCAGCATCCACGCCGCCAGTAGCCCGGACGCGTAGCTGGGGAGTCTCGTCAGGAGCCCCGCTTCGACACTCAGGCGGGCGACCAGGACGATGGCTGCAAGGACGATCCCGACCAGCAACAGTGTTGTGCCCGTCTGCTGCGCGACCCAGATGTTGGTGGGCGCGGTCGGGGTCCAGATCGCGAGGGAGAGGCTCTGCGATGCGAGGGCCAGGAATCCCACGAGGGCGATGCCTGCGCGCCCAGTCGGGCTGACGAGTCTGGCGGGGAGTCCGGCGGCGACGACTGAGGCCAGCAGTGCGAGCCCCAGCAGGAGAAGACCACTCTCGAACCGCGTCATGAGGAGGACGCCGGTGGCAACGGCGGCGCCGAGCGCCGTCAGGAGCGCGACGAGCAGCTTGCGACGTGCCCTGGCCTCGTCGTCTGCCCAGACGGGGCGGAGCAGCAGCCAGGTCACCGCGCCGACGAGCAGCACGCATGCAGTGAGCCAGAGCAATGCCTCCACGCTCGTGAGCAGGCCGGTGAAGATCCCGCTTCGATTGACGTCGCCCGTCAGGTTGGCCGCGACGTGCGCGAGCGCTGCGAGCACGGCAACCCCTCCCGCCGATGAGCTCAACGAGACAAGCAGCGGACGCGCGTGGACGGGAACGCGCACCAGGGTCGCCGTCACGGCGACCGCGAGTGCGAGGGCTGTGCCGACGATGAAGTACAGCAGCGTGCTCGCGGGAGTGTCGGCCGAGGTGATGGCGGGGACAACAAGCGAAACTGCGAGGCCGGCCGCGAGCACGGAGGCGGACGCGCGTGCCGGTTCGCCGGCCTTGCGCGCCCTGCCGAACCACCAGAGCAGCAGTCCGGCCACAACAAGCGGAGCCCCGGCGGGGAGATGGAAGGCCTCCGAAGTGCGGATACCAGGGGTCGCGATCGCGAACACGTACCAGGCGAGGGTGAGCAGGCCGACACCGATCCACGCCAGGAACGCTCTGCCTCGCGCCTGGAACAGGCCAGAGGGAGAGAGCGCGAGCAGGATCGGCACGAGCGCGGAAACCGCGATCGTCGCCGTGAAGTACTGGGCTCCCGCCGGCTGGCCGAACGCGCTCGTGAAGATCGGGGTGCTTGCAAGCGAGACGACCGCGACCGCAGCGGCAGCCAGCTCGGCAGGGAGAGCGCGTGCGGCCGGTGCGCCACGGAGCCGTGCGGCGAGCATTCCGCCTGCCGTCAGGGCGCCTGCGGCGACACGAGCGACGCCGCGACGGCCGGGAGGTATGGTCGTCACGAACGAGGTGACCACTGCCGCGAGCGTCGCCCAGAGCGACGGGGCGAGCACGGCCAGGAGCGGCGCGACCGCAGGTACAATCCGGCTCCCGTGGTCGGCGCAGGGCGACGACGACGATCGCAACGCAGAGCAGGGCACCGAAGGCGGCACTCGCGAACCAGAGCGCGCCGAGTGGCCACACGGCGTCGGTGAGGAGGGCGTCAGCGTCCGCTGCGGTTGGCCGTCGACCGAACGAGTGCGAGGAGGGCAAACGATGCCACGAGCGCGGGGATCGCAGCGGAGTAGGCGAGCAACGTGCGTTCCGCAGCAGCGAGCCACGGCCTCGGGAGCAGCAGCGTCGCGGTGAGGAGCATGACGATGCCGAGATTACGCGCAGGTGATGGCGAGGTTGGTGCCGGATGCGCTCGACGAGCCCCATGCGTCGCGCACGAAGGCGACGAGCAGCGGCACGGCGA